>NZ_CP170472.1:2500-2367500 GCF_042604635.1 Azospirillum sp. A26
CCCGGCGAACTGAAACATCTAAGTAGCCGGAGGAAAGGACATCAACCGAGACTCCGCTAGTAGTGGCGAGCGAACGCGGACCAGGCCAGTCATTCGATCTACATAACCGGAACCGTCTGGAAAGTCGGGCCATAGCGGGTGATAGCCCCGTACGGATAAACCGGATCGAATGCTCGAGTAGGGCGGGGCACGTGAAACCCTGTCTGAATGTGGGGGGACCACCCTCCAAGCCTAAGTACTCCTCAGTGACCGATAGTGCACCAGTACCGTGAGGGAAAGGTGAAAAGCACCCCGACAAGGGGAGTGAAACAGTTCCTGAAACCGGATGCCTACAAGCAGTCGGAGCCTCTTCATGGGGTGACGGCGTACCTTTTGTATAATGGGTCAGCGACTTAGAGTATGCAGCGAGCTTAAGCCGGTAGGTGGAGGCGCAGCGAAAGCGAGTCTGAATAGGGCGACCGAGTTGCATGCTTTAGACCCGAAACCTGATGATCTAGCCATGGGCAGGTTGAAGGTGCGGTAACACGCACTGGAGGACCGAACTCACGCCTGTTGAAAAAGTCGGAGATGACCTGTGGCTAGGGGTGAAAGGCCAATCAAATCAGGAAATAGCTGGTTCTCCGCGAAAGCTATTTAGGTAGCGCGTCGGATATCACCTGCGGGGGTAGAGCACTGGATGGGCTAGGGGGGCGCGAGCCTTACCAAACCTAACCAAACTCCGAATACCGCAGAGTGCAGTCCGGCAGACAGACGGTGGGTGCTAAGGTCCATCGTCGAGAGGGAAACAGCCCAGACCGCCAGCTAAGGTCCCCAAATCACGGCTAAGTGGGAAAGGATGTGGGAAGGCCATGACAACCAGGAGGTTGGCTTAGAAGCAGCCATCCTTTAAAGAAAGCGTAATAGCTCACTGGTCTAGTTAAGCCGGCCTGCGCCGAAAATGTATCGGGGCTCAAGCCGTGTACCGAAGCTGCGGATGTGATCTTTCAGATCACGTGGTAGCGGAGCGTTCCGTAAGCCTGCGAAGGGTGTCCGTGAGGCCGCCTGGAGGTATCGGAAGTGAGAATGCTGACATGAGTAGCGACAAACAGTGTGAGAAACACTGTCGCCGAAAGTCCAAGGGTTCCTGCGCAAGGTTAATCCACGCAGGGTGAGCCGGCCCCTAAGGCGAGGCCGAAAGGCGTAGTCGATGGGAACCACGTTAATATTCGTGGGCCTGGCGGAGGTGACGGATTGGAAAGCGTGTACGATCTTATCGGATTGATCGTGCTGTGGACCGGTTCCAGGAAATAGCCCCGCCTTATAGACCGTACCCCAAACCGACACAGGTGGACTGGTAGAGTATACCCAGGCGCTTGAGAGAATGGTGTTGAAGGAACTCGGCAAATTGCCCTCGTAACTTCGGAAGAAGAGGGCCCCGTTTGTGCGCAAGCGCAGGCGGGGGGCACAGACCAGGGGGTAGCGACTGTTTACTAAAAACACAGGGCTCTGCGAAGCCACACAAGGCGACGTATAGGGTCTGACGCCTGCCCGGTGCCGGAAGGTTAAGAGGAGGAGTGCAAGCTCTGAATTGAAGCCCCGGTAAACGGCGGCCGTAACTATAACGGTCCTAAGGTAGCGAAATTCCTTGTCGGGTAAGTTCCGACCTGCACGAATGGCGTAACGACTTCCCCGCTGTCTCCAACACCAACTCAGCGAAATTGAACTCTCCGTGAAGATGCGGAGTTCCCGCGGTCAGACGGAAAGACCCCGTGCACCTTTACTACAGCTTTGCAGTGGTGCTAGGGACTTCATGTGTAGGATAGGTGGGAGGCTTGGAAACATGGGCGCCAGCTCGTGTGGAGCCAACCTTGAAATACCACCCTTGAAGTCTCTGGCATCTAACCGTGGCCCGTGATCCGGGTCCGGGACCCTGCATGGCGGGTAGTTTGACTGGGGCGGTCGCCTCCCAAAGTGTAACGGAGGCGCGCGATGGTGGGCTCAGAGCGGTCGGAAATCGCTCGACGAGTGCAATGGCATAAGCCCGCCTGACTGCAAGACTGACAAGTCGAGCAGAGACGAAAGTCGGCCATAGTGATCCGGTGGCTCCACGTGGACGGGCCATCGCTCAACGGATAAAAGGTACGCCGGGGATAACAGGCTGATGACTCCCAAGAGTCCATATCGACGGAGTCGTTTGGCACCTCGATGTCGGCTCATCACATCCTGGGGCTGGAGCAGGTCCCAAGGGTTCGGCTGTTCGCCGATTAAAGTGGTACGTGAGCTGGGTTTAGAACGTCGTGAGACAGTTCGGTCCCTATCTGCCGTGGGTGTCGGAGTTTTGCGAGGATTTGTCCCTAGTACGAGAGGACCGGGATGGACATACCTCTGGTGCACCGGTTGTCACGCCAGTGGCATGGCCGGGTAGCTAAGTATGGACGGGATAACCGCTGAAAGCATCTAAGCGGGAAACCCACCTCTAAACCAGAGCTCCCTTGAGAGCCGTGACAGACCATCACGTCGATAGGAGGCATGTGGACCGGCAGCAATGCCTGAAGCTAAGCCTTACTAATCGCTCGATCGGCTTGATCTCGACACCACAAACCGCGCCATGCGCAGCAGCAAGCCTGCTCCAAAGCAGTGCTTGACCAGCGCACAGCCGTTCGATCCCATCCTCGACTCACTTGCACGAACAAGCATACAGCGCTTTCGGTAACGGCGTCGGTCTTGTGCCTCGGTGACCTGGTGGTCATGGCGAGGTGTCAAACACCCGATCCCATCCCGAACTCGGCCGTGAAAAGCCTCCGCGCCAATGGTACTGCGTCTTAAGACGTGGGAGAGTAGGTCGCCGCCAGGTCGCTCAGGCACAAGAGACGCTCCAATCCAAAAGCGCACATGCTTGCATCTTCACCAAATCCATCATCCGACAGAACAGACATCCGCGGGGTGGAGCAGCCCGGTAGCTCGTCAGGCTCATAACCTGAAGGCCGCAGGTTCAAATCCTGCCCCCGCAACCAAATCAATAAGAAGCCCGCCGCGCTCACGCACGGCGGGCTTCTTGCTGTTTCCGGTCCTTTCCGTCCGCGCCCCTTCATCCGCAGAACTTCATCCGCAGAACGGACGGCTTTGATGAGAGAGTGCGGTGGGTTGTCGCGCTGTGCGGACCCTGCGCTCTTCAAAACGGCTGTGCAGCACGGCAAAGTTGAAGCTTTGCAGCCGGCGTTCAAATCAACGCACGCGCGAAATTAACCTCTCATAAACGCCTTCCCGACGAACCTATTTTAGACAAAAGCAAGGCAGAGGGAAGGTCGCCGGGCCGGGAAGGGGCTGGCGGGTCGATCTCCTGTCGCGCGACCACCAGCCGTGTGCCGGCCTCCCCAGGAGACATAAATGTTCAATATTTTGACCGTTATTATTTCGGTCGCCCTCACGGCGGTGATGGGAGCCGCCGGCGTGTTCTATGTCGGTAGCGCCTTCACCACCGCCGGTCCGAAGGCCGCCGCCGTCGGCATCGTCCAGGCGCTGTCGCAGGTCGATGCGGCCTGGACGCTGTATGGCAGTAACGGCAACACCACAACGCTCGGTGCGGCGGGCGCGACCTTCCCGACCATGTCCGGTGCGGCGACGCAGACCGACTTGATCAACACCGGCTATCTCGCCGCCGTGCCGACCGCTCCGACGATTTCCGCCACCTGGAACGGCGTCGCCGGTGCCTACACGCTCGACCTGACCAACACCGCGACGGCCACCGGCGTCACCCAGTTCGGCAGCTTTGCCAACGGCGGCATCTTCCTGGTGCTGGGCACCACGGCCCTGTCGCAGTGCACGGAAATCGCCCGTGCCGGCGGTCAGATCTCTGCCACCGGCACGCTGGCCGTTCCCGGCACCGGTCTGACGCTGGCCGTCGCCACCCCGGCAGCCTTCAACACCGCCTTCACCGGCTACAAGTTCGGCTGCGTCCAGATCACCACGGCGACGGCGCTGACCTTCAACAACGTGACCGGCATCGCCGGTGACAACAACAAGTACGTCGCCTACTACAAGTTCTAAGCGTCGTCCGAAACGCCCTGTTGCTGACCGAAGCGCCCCGACCCCTGCGGCCGGGGCGCTTTCTTGTGATTTTCCGGGTCTTTTTCCGGAAAGTACGGCAACGGGATTGGTCCGCGACCCGGCGGCGAGATAGAGTGGGCCCGATTTGGAGGCCATGCCATGACATCGCTGATCCTGATGACGATCATGGCCATCTCGCTGGTGGCGACGACCGGCTACACCGCCTACACCATGGTCGACGCCTCGAACCGGATCAGCCAAGCCCAGCGAAGTGCCGCCGACATGCATCGGCTGGCGGCACTGGTCGAGGCGAACCTGCGCGTTCTCGACAATGACGGAGTCGCCAGCCCGCCGGCGCCCGAGGATCCGCCCCCACGTCCAGCAACTGCCGCGTCCGCAAAGGCGCAGGCGTCGACCGGCAAGGCTGCGGCCAAGGAGCCGGTGCAACCGGCCGGCACCCTGCCGCGCTGGCTGATGCCGGGCACCCGGACACCCTGGGGAGCGGTCTACGGCTATTGCGTCTTTGCTCCGTCATCGGACCGGGCGGCGGCGCAGCTCCGCACGGCATCCTGGCCGGCGGGGGCGGCCAGCGCTGGGCGCAGCTATGTGGCGGCCGCACCCGCTGCTCCGGCGGAACTGGCCCGTGCCGGGGTGATCGCCGCCATCGTGGCGCCGCCCATCGGCTCAACGACCTTGCCGGACTGCACGGCCCTGACCTTCCGCGACGGCCGGATCGAGGTCGCCGAGGGCAGCGCCGTCGCCGTCACCCGCGGGGCCTCGGCCGATCTCGCAGCACTGGCCGCCTCGGCGACCGTCACGCGCCATGTGGCACCGACCGCGCAGGGCGATGCGACCGGGACCAGCGCGGCCGACGCCATGACCCTGTCGGCCGCGCTCGGCCATTGGCAGGCGACCCGGCCCTCGACCATGATCCTGCGCCTCGCCCCCGGCCGGCACGAGCTTCCGGTGGCGCAGGTGCAGGCATTGGCGGCCGATCAGGACGGTGGCCGGGCGGTGCGGCTGGTGCTGAAGGCGGAGGGGCCCGGAGTCGTGGTGTCGACCAACCCGCCGGACATGGCGCTGCGGCTGCCGACCGATACCCGGATCGAGAATATCGGCTTCGAGATGCCGGTCGAGGCGCTTCCCGGCACCCGGCTGACCTTTGCTGGTAACAACGCCATTTCGACCAACCGGGCCGCCGGGCTGCGGGTGGCCCATGCGCGGCTGGATGTTGCGGGCGGGAAACTGACGGTGACGGCGCCCGGCGGCGACGGTGTGCTGGTCGATGGCGGCACCGCCCTGTTCCGCGACGCTGCTGTCGAGGTCACGGTCGGGGCCGGCCGCAGTGCGCTGGTGTCCTCACTGGGGGCCGGCGTCACCTTCACGGCCGAGTCGCGGCGCCCGTCTTTGCAAGTCCATGGCAGGGGACTGCCGATGGCGGCGCTGCGCAGCGGCGGCGGCCAGGCCATCCTCGACCGGACCGACGTTGCCGTCGACAACGGCACGCCCTTCGGCATCGTCATCGAGAACGGGCAGCTGGAGATGAAGTCCTCTGTCATCGGCGGGCCGACGGCGCGGCCGGGCAGTGCCGGTGTCCTCGACCTCGGCGGGTCGCATGCGGTGGCGGATCCCAACAGCCACATCTGGTCGGCGCCCGGCGGCCGCTGCGCCCAGGGGGCGCTGTTTTCCCAGCAGGCTGTCGCGGGGGAGGGGGGGCGCGCCGTTTCCGGGGCCGCCGCAGCGGGCGCGGTGCTGCCGTCGGTCGCCAACCGGGCGAGCTGGACATGCCGGTCCTGAAGCCGTCCGCGGCGTTCCGCGAGGAACTTGCCGGCTACCTGCTGCGCAAGGGGCTGGTGACGCGCGGCATCCTCGACGCCGCGATGGCGGAGCAGCGGGTGACCGGCGAGTCGCTGGGCGCCATCCTGGTGCGCAACGGCTTCCTTGCCCGCGCCGACCTGGACGAGGCGAAGATCAGCCATGAAACCGCCCTGGAGACGCCGGAGGCGATGGGCGGCACGCCGATCCCACTGCCGCTGCTGGAGCGTCACGCGATCATCGTCACCGGGCTCAGCGACGATGCGGTGCATGTGGCGACGCTGCACGACGAATCGGTGGCCGGCCGGGTGGCGGCCCGCTACTACCCCGGCCGGACGGTGCGTTTCAGCAGCTTCGTCCCCGACCAGTTCGACGAGTTTCTCGACCGCGTCCGCCGTGCCCAGTCCGGGATGGAGGACAGCGATCCGGTGGAGCAGCTGGTGTCGCGCGCGGTTGAGGCCGGGGCATCGGACATCCACATCCTGCCGCGCCGCAAGACCTGCAGCATCTTCCTGCGGGTGGACGGCATCCGCCGCCTGATGGACGAGACGGCGGCGGCCACCGCCGCCACCATCGTCGCCCGGATCAAGGACCGCTCCGGCATGGATCTGGCGGAACGGCGGCTGCCGCAGGAAGGACGGTTCGAGGTCGAGCATCGCGGGCGGCCGGTCGATCTGCGCGTGACCACCGTGCCGTCGGTGGATGGCGAGATCATCGTCATGCGCATTCTGGATGTGGAGCGGGTGCAGCCGAACCTGGACCGGCTGGGCATCAGCCATGTCGGCGACTGGCGCCGCGCGGTGGACCGGCGCCATGGGCTGTGCCTGGTCTGCGGACCGACCGGGTCCGGAAAATCGACCACCCTGACCGCGACCGTGCGCGAGATGGACCGGCTGGGCCGCGCCATCTACAGCATCGAGGATCCGGTGGAATACCGCATGGCCTATACCGGGCAGGTCAACGTCAACCCGGCGGTGAAGCTGGACTTCGCGCGGGTCGTCCGCACCTTCATGCGCGCCGATCCCGACGTGATCGTGCTGGGCGAGGTGCGCGACGAGGAGACGGCGCAGATCGCGGTGCGCGCCGCCGACACCGGCCATATGGTGCTGACCACCCTGCACACGGGATCGGTGAACGGGGCCATCGACCGGCTGCGCCATCTCGGCGTGCCGGCCCACGACATCAAGTCGCTGCTGCGCGGCGTTCTGGTCCAGTCGCTGGTCCGCACCCTCTGTCGGGCCTGCCATGGCGCCGGCTGCGAGGCTTGCGGCAATGCCGGCTATGCCGGGCGGACGGCAGTCAGCGAATGCGCGGTGTTCGACGAGCCCGCCGCCGTGGTCGCCGCGGCGAAGGGCGCGCGGAACTGGCGGTCGCTGTATGAGGATGCGGTCGCCAAATTCCATGCCGGCGTCACCACGGCGGCCGAACTGCGCCGCGTCTTCGGCAGCGAGGCCAAGGGTGTGGAGCAGCGCATGCCGGCGCCGCGGCCGAAAAAGTAAGGTCGAAGACATGAAAAGTTTCGCGCTTCCAGACGTTCCTGTCGGTCGTCATCCCCGCGAAGGCGGGGATCCAGACGTCTCCGCATCCAGGTCTTTGCGGTGGCTGGATTCCCGCCTGCGCGGGAATGACGGCCGAGAAGCGCCTCACGAAAACGCAAAAACCCCGAGATCCTCCGGGCGATGAACATCATCCAGGCGATCTTCGCCCTTGCCCTGATGGGCATGGTGGTGGCGGGTGGCATCCAGTACGTCAACCCGTCGGCCATGGCGAAGAGCCGCGTCGCCTCGCAGGCCGATTCCGGCTTTTCCGTGCTGGAGGGCGCCTACCGCAGCCGGCAGGCCAGCGGTGCCGCGGTGCCGGCCGCCGATGGGTGGCAGGCGGCGCTGTTCCCGGCCTTCGGCACGATGCCGGCGGCGGTGTCGGGGCTGTCCTGGTCCTATGGCGTGCAGGCGGAGGGAACCTGGTTCTGCCTGTCCGGACCGCTGTCCGGCGGCTCTGCCGGCGATCCGGTGACGGGGGCGCTTACTTCGCTCGCCACCCGGCGGCCGGAGGGGCTGTACGAGGTGACGCGCAGTTGCGGCGGGACGGGGGGAGAGCCGTCAGGAACCGTGGCCGCCACCCTGTGGATGCAGCGGACGGCGCGATAGGGGGGCTTGGCCGTGGTCATGACGTTGTTTCAGCCCCGGCCATTGACCGCGGGGCGTCGGCGGGCATAGAGATGCTGCGGCGCCCTGTCCGCACGTGGTAACTTGGACGGACTGTCGCCACCTCTTTCGGTCGAGTCGGGAAGGCAGGGGCGTTCTTGGGCAGCGGCGGTCTCGCGACCAATGTCATGTACGGCTTCCTGGAAGGTGTGGAGCGCCGCGACGCCCTCGCCTATGCGCGCTCGTTCGCGCGGCGCACGGTGGGAAGCTCCGAACGCTGCTGGTACGCGGTCGAACCGCTGTGGACCGGCTTCCTCTATGAAATCCACGAGGGCGGCCCCGGCCGGTCCTTTCTGCCCGATCTGGTGACGGAACTCGACGCCAATCCCGGCGGCATCGCGCTGGTTCCGTCGGGGCGGCGGGTGTTCGAGCTGACGGTGCGCAACGGGCGTCCGGTCGGCGGGCTGCTGCCCGAGGCCAAGAGCCGGCAGGTCCAGCTTCAGATGGCGGCGATCCGGCCGACGGTGCCGGTCGACGGCAAGGCCTATGGCGTGGTGATCCCGCCCTGGGTGACCGCCGATCAGGTCAGGCTGCGCACCATCCGGGCGACGCGGCGGATGCGGCGGGTGGCGGCTCCGGTCTCGGTGCCGCTGGCATTGTCTTCGGTCGGCTTCGCCGCCGGGCTGGGGCTGCTGACCACCGGCGGCGGGCTGTATTACTGGTCGCCGCACCGTGTACCGCAGCCGCAGGCCCTGACGCTGGAGCAGATGCCACACCGGCAGTGGGAGGCGGCGCTGGCCGCCATCGGTCCGGACAATTATGTCAGCAAGCTGGAATACCGCGACGGCAAATGGACCATCGAGGTTGCCGGCCCGATTGCGGCTCCAAGCGCAGGCCAGACCGCGGGTGCCCGTTGATGGCGCTGACGGTTGCCGATTTACCCATTCTCAAGCATAGCGCTGGGACTATTGCCGCCGGACCTGATGGTCGCAACCGGCGGGCGGGAACGATGGTGGACCGGGTTTCCGGGATGATGAGACGGAGGGTGGGAGCGGTCTTGCTGGCGGCGTCGCTGTCGGCCGGCCCACTGCTCCCTGCCGCGGCATTGGCGGAGGAGAGCCCGTTCCTGCCGCCAGCGGCGCGCCAGGACACTCTGGAGCGGCGCCTGCAACAGCGCATCGACACCGCGGTGTCCGGGCTGGAGGAGCGGGTCGCCAAGGCGATGGTCGATGCCCTCGACGGACGGGCGCGCGACGGCGCCTTGCCGCGGGCGGTCGAGGATGCGCTGGCCCGCCGGATGGCGGCGCCGGGCGGGGCCTTGCCCGGTGGTGCCTCCGCCGGGGCGATGGCGCCGGGCGGACGCCGCCAGGGGGCGGCTCTGGCCGGAAGCCCGCCGGGGGCGCCGCCACTGCCGCCGCTGCCCAACATGCCGGGGGCCGCCATGTCGGCCGCCGATCTGGTGCCGTCGGGCGCCACCTTCGTCGGCTGTCTCGACGGCCGCGCCTTTTTCCAGGACCGCGCCGGCACGCCGTTCCTGATCGACCCGCGCGCCTTCCCGGCGACGGGCGGGGGACCCGCCACATGCGCAAGATGACCGTTGCCCGCAAGAGCGGCTCAATCCGGACCGGCTTTCTGCTGCCCGCCATGGTGGGGCTGCTGGCGGCGGGTTCTTTGGCCTCCTGCTCCCTGCCGGAGGTGGCCGAGCTGCCGAAGCGCGAGACGGTGGTCGCCGCCGCCGAGCAGCGCCTGACCGAGGACAACTCCCCGGCGGTGACCGAGGTGCCGGTGGGCCGCGGCATGCTGGTCGCCCAATCCCTGCGCCAGCCGCTGCCGGCCAGCCTCGCGGCGCGCCAGATCTCGGTCAGCTTCCCGTCGGGCGAGAACACGCTGGACCGGCTGACCAGCATGATGACCTATTCCGGCGTGCCGGTCGCCACCCGGTTCGAGGGCACCGACGGGGCGGCGATGCTGCGCCAGACCCTGCCGATCCGCGCCTTCACCGGCAGCTTCACCGATCTGGCAGGCGTGCTGGAGACCGGCATGGGCGTGGTGGCGTGGTGGCAGAACGGCACGCTGTTCCTCAGCAACCGCGACCGTTTCGCCTTCACCGTGCCGCAGAACCAGGCGGTCATCGATTCGGTGATGACCGATCTGAAGACGCTGGGCGCCACCGACATCACCCAGTCGCTGCGCGGCGGACAGGTGGTCTTCTCCGCCTCGCCCACTGTCTACAGCGAGGTGATCCAGCCCTACATCGACCGGCTGCACCGCAACATGGCGATGGTGCGCATCCAGCTGGCGGTGGTCAGCCTGGGCCTGACCGACCAGTCGGCCAGCGGCTTCGACTGGAACGCGCTGGCCTTGCAGTTCAACCGGCTGCAATCGGGCACCACCACGACCACCAACGGGACGACGACGGTCAATGGCGGCCTCGCCGGTACGGTTTCGGCGGCCCAGGCGCCGATCTCCGTCAACATTTCCAACCCCGGCACGCTGCTGGGGGTCAGCGGCGTGTTCAATGTGGCGGGCGCCATCTCCTTCCTGTCGAAGTTCGGCAACACCGACACCCGCCAGAATGTCGAGGTGCACACCCTGTCGGGGGCGGAGGTGACGCTGCGCAGTGGCCAGACCATCCCCTACGTCACCGGGGTCGGCGTCACCGCCGTCGGCGGGCTCGGCACCGCCACCACGGCGACCGGCAACGCCGCGCTGAATTCGCCGGGCGTGGTGGGGTCGGCGCAGACCGGCACGGTCCAGACCGGGCTGACGATCAAGCTGACGCCGCATTTCGACGCCGACAACCAGATCGTCACCATCGACCTGAACCTGCTGCTGAACAATCTGATCGAGTTCCGCGACCTGAACGCCGGCAATCAGGTCGGCATCCTGACACAGCCGGTGACGCAGGAGCAGGCACTGAACGACATCGTCCGGGTGGTGGCCGGCAACACGGTGGTGCTGGGCGGCTTGCAGACCGACAGCCGCGGTTTCAGCGGCAACCAGCCGACGGTGACCCGCGGAGCAATCGACAAGGGGGTGATCGGCAAGCAGGCGCAGGACATCAGCAAGGACGCGCTTTTCCTGATCCTGCGGCCGACCGTGACGGTCTTCCGTCCGGCGGCGCGCTGACGGGACGGCGGCGATGGCGTGGTTCGAGGTCAGGCTGCTCGCCGGCGGCCGCGCCCGCTCCATCGAGGTGGAGGCTGCCGACGAACGCCGCGCCCGTGACGCCATCAGCGGCCGGGGCCGCGTGCTGTCGATCCGCCGTCGGCTCAAGGTCGGCGGCTGGGGCCGGCCGCTCGACCGCAACGAACGGCACATCCTGTTCATCCGGCTGGCGGCGATGCTCGACTCACGGGTCGGGCTGGCAGAGGCGCTGCGCCGCATCGCCGCCGCCTTCCGCGGGCGCATCCGCCGCACGGCAGAACGCATGGCCGACGCGGTGGAGCTGGGCGACGATCTTGCCGACGCCATGCTGCGCCAGCCGCGCAGCTTCCCGCCGGTGCTGGTGGCGCTGGTGCGGGCCGGCGGCTTCGGCGAGGGCACGCCGGCTGCGCTCCGCACCGCCGCCGAGTTCGAACGGCAGCTTGCCGGGGCGCGCCAGGGCTTCCGCTCCGGGCTGGCGCTGGCGGTGCTCTATGTCGTGACGTCGGGCGTGGTGATGGTCGGCACCTCCTTCGTCCTGACGCCGCTCCTGCTCGAGACCGAGGTGTTCCGGCGGGCGGGGGAGGAGGTGAATGTCGACTGGGTCTATCTGCTGTCGAACCTGACCACCGGGCTGGTCGCGATCGTGCTGGTCGCGCTGGCCGTGCTGGGCGGGCTGGCGACGGCCGGCCGGCGGGCGGCGCCCGAGCGGGTCGACCGGCTGGTGATGGGGATCCCGCTCTACCGCGACATCGCGCTGGGCATCCAGCACCATGTCATCTTCCGCGAGCTGTCGCTGCTGGTGGCCGGCGGCGTGCCGATCGACCGGGCGCTGCGGCTGACCGCCGACGGCGCTCCCGCCGGTGCGCTGGCTGCCGACCTTATTGATGCGACGCGGGCGGTTGCCGCCGGGCTGCCCTGGACCGACGCCATGCGGGCGCTGCCCGGCACCGACCGCGCCTCCATCGCCGCGGCGGAGAACCGGGTGGAACTGGCGCAGAGCCTGTCGGCGCTGGCCGAGCAGTACCGCGACCTCTATCTGCACGCCGTCGCAGTGGCGGAACCGGTGCTGCGCGGCCTGTCCGTGGTGGTGGTCGGGGTGGCCGGCATCGTCATGTTCGGGCTTACCATCGTGCCGATCCTGCAACTCGCCGAGCACATCGCGCGGCAACCCTTTTGAGCCGAGGAAACTCCACCGCCATGCCCGGCCCCCTCTTCGCCCCCGGATCGGTCTGCACAACCTGCATCGCCCTGTCGGTCTGCGGCGTCCTGTTCGCCGGGGTTGGGGCGGCCCTGCATGTCCGCAGCTATCTGCTGGGCGAGGCGGTGGCCGAGGGCGGCAGCCGGTCGGACGGTGTCTGCCTGGGGGCCGCCCGCCGGATGGGCGGGGAACTGACGGTGACGCCGGAGGGGCTGCGCGTCACGCTGCCGGACGCGGTCGACCAGCGGACCTCGCTGACCGACGCGTCGGGCCTGCTGGCCTTCTGCCCGGACATGACGCTGTCCTATTTCTGCATGGGGCTGTCCTGCGGTCCCGGCGGCTCCCCTGGCGGCCCGAATGGAAAGGTCAGCATGCAGGTGGAGCTGACGCGCAAGGCGCTCTAGTGGGGCTTATTTGGGCTGGCTGGACAGCGACTTGGCGGCCTCTATGACGCGCCGCAGGTAGCGGGCGTGGAACTCCGGCGTGCGGCTGTGGTAGTTGCCGACGGCGGTCCAGAAATTCTCCCAGCCGACGGCGTCGATCTCCCGCCGCAGGATCCAGGCGGTGACCCGGATGTTGTAGCAGGGGTCGAAGGTCAGCGCCTGCTGCACCACCTCCGGCGGGACGCGGCCGGCGGCGATCACCGGGAACCAGATGCTGTTGATCTGCCCCGGCCCGCAATCCTTGGTGCCGTTGCTGTTGGCGGAGCAGGCGCCGGGCGTGCCCTGTTCGACCGCCAGGATCAGCCGCAGCGCATCGGCCGGCACCTGCCATTCCACCGCCGCCATGTCCAGGCAGTGCGGCGGGACGGCGGCGATGCCCTTCGGCGCGCGGTCGGCCAGTGCCGGGGTTGCGGCAACCAGCAGGGCGGATGCCAGCAGTGCGGCCGGCATTCTGGCCGGCAGTCCGGCAAAATCGAAACGCACCCACCGCTTCACCCGATGCCTCCCCCGGCGACCCGACGCAGACAGGAAGCGGCGGCGCCCGCTAACAACCGGTTAATTCAAACGCGTTGCATGGTTTCAAGTGAAACGATATGGTTTGCCCAACCGATCAATGACGGCCGTGCTTCCCTGGAGGGTTGGGGGGATCGGCCGCGCCTGTGGAGAAAACGGATGTCCAAGAACTTCGCTTCGCACGCCGACCTGGACGAAAAGACCGTCAGTTTCGACAAGCTGTCGGACAACGCCTATGCCTACACGGCGGAGGGCGACCCCAACACCGGCATCGTCATCGGCGACGATGCTGTGATGGTGATCGACACCCAGGCGACGCCGGTGATGGCGCAGGACGTCATCCGCCGCATCCGCGAGGTCACCGACAAGCCGATCCGCCATGTGGTGCTGTCGCATTACCACGCGGTGCGCGTGCTGGGCGCCTCGGGCTATGCGCCGGAGCAGATCATCGCCAGCGAGGACACCCGCGACCTGATCGTCGAGCGTGGCGAGGCCGACATGGCGAGCGAGATCGGCCGCTTCCCGCGCCTGTTCCGCGCCGTCGAATCCGTCCCCGGCCTGACCTGGCCGACCATCACCTTCCGCGGCCACATGACGCTATGGCTGGGCTCGCTGGAGGTGCAGTTGCTGCAACTCGGCCGTGGCCACAGCAAGGGCGACACGGTGGTGTGGCTGCCGCAGCAGAAGATCCTGTTCTCCGGCGACCTCGTCGAATATGGCGCCACCCCCTATTGCGGCGACGCCTACTTCACCAACTGGCCGGCGACGCTGGATGCCCTCGCCGCGCTGAAGCCGGAGAAGCTGGTGCCCGGCCGCGGTGCCGCCCTGACCACGGCGGAGCAGGTGCAGGAGGGGCTGCGCGGCACCCGCGCCTTCACCAGCGAACTGTTCGAGCTGGTTAAGCAGGGTGTCGCGGCGGGGAAGGACCTGCGCGCCATCTACAAGGACACCTATGCCGCGCTGAAGCCGAAGTTCAGCCATTGGGTGATCTTCGACCATTGCATGCCGTTCAACGTCACCCGCGCCTATGACGAGGCGACCGGCCACGTCGATCCCCGCATCTGGACCGCCGAGCGCGACATGGAGATGTGGCGCCAGCTGGAGGGCTGACGCCACCCTCTCTCCATCGTCACGCGGTGACGATCAGGCGGACATGGCGCTTGCGGCCGGCCGACAGCACGGCCGGTGCGGTGAGCGTCGCCGCCTCGTCGGTTACCGGCTGGCCGTCCAGCCGGGCGCCGCCCTCGCGGATCAGGCGGCGCGCCGCCCCCTTGGAGGCCGACAGGCCGGCGGCCACCAGCGCATCGACCAGCGGCACGCCGCCGGTTCCCTCCGCAAGCCGCAATGTGACCTCCGGCAGGCCGTCGCCGCCGGGGGCGAAGGGGCTGCCGGCAGCGGACGCCGCCCGTTCCGCCTCCGCGGTGCCATGGCACAGGCGGGTCGCCTCCGTCGCCAGCACGATCTTCGCCTCGTTGATCTCCGCGCCCCCCAGCCGCTCCAGCCGGGCGATCTCGTCGAGCGGCAGTTCGGTGAACAGGCGCAGGAAGCGGCCAACATCGGCGTCCTCGGTGTTGCGCCAGAACTGCCAGAAGTCGAAGGGGCTGCGCGCGTCGGCGTTCAGCCACACCGCACCGCCGGCGGTCTTGCCCATCTTGGTGCCCGACGCCGTGGTCAGCAGCGGCGTGGTCAGGCCGAACAGCTCGCGCCGCTCGACCCGGCGGGCCAGCTCGATGCCGTTGACGATGTTGCCCCACTGGTCGGACCCGCCCATCTGCAACAGGCAGCCGTGGCGGCGCGACAGCTCCAGGAAATCATAGGCCTGGAGGATCATGTAGTTGAATTCCAGGAAGGTCAGCGGCTGCTCGCGCTCCATCCGCTGGCGCACCGACTCGAAGCTCAGCATGCGGTTGATGGTGAAATGGCGGCCGACGTCGCGCAGGAAGGGCACGTAGTCCAGCCCGTCCAGCCAGTCGGCATTGTCGACCATGACGGCGTCGGCCGGGCCGTCCCCGAAGGTCAGGTATTGGCCGAAGACGCTGCGCAGGCCGGCGGCGTTCGCGGCGATCTGCGCCTCGTCCAGCATCGGGCGGCTGGTGTCGCGGAAGCTGGGATCGCCGATCCGGGTGGTGCCGCCGCCGATCAAGACGATGGGGCGGTTGCCGGTGCGCTGAAGCCAGCGCAGCGCCATGATCGACAGCAGGTGCCCGACATGCAGGCTGGCCGCCGTGGCGTCGTAGCCGACATAGGCGGTCAGCACCCCACCCGGTGCCTCGGCGGCGAGACCCGACAGGTCGTCGGCCGGATCGCTGCAGTGATGGAGGAAGCCGCGCTCGCGCAGGATGCGCAGGAAGTCGGCTGCATTGGACTGGGTCGGCATGGAAGACGTCTCTACGGTTGGCCGGGCCGTCCGGAGACTGTCTCTGTATGGGGAGAGAACCATGGCCGCCGGACTTGCGACGGCATGGTTTCGGGTATGACCGATCGACGCCGCGCTATGGGAGCGGCGGATAATACATCGGGGCAGTGAGGGCGATGCGGTCGGTCATGGCGCACTCCCTACACCGGTGTGAGGGAAAGATCCAGCCTTGGACGGTCACTTCCGCCCAAGCATCTGGCGGCGGGCGATGGCCCGGTGCAGCTGCATGCGCTGCGACACCGTGCGCAGGCGGGTGCTGCGGGCGCCGGGGGCGAACAGCCCGTCCAAATTCTGGCCGAACATTTCCCAGCTGCGCAGCGGGCCGGTGTCGATGTGCAGGAAGTGGGAGCGCGGATACCAGCCCACCCCGCCGCGCTTCAGGTCGAGCGCGCTGCGGTGCGCGTCGGGCAGGCGCGATGGCAGGGTGACGTCCAGCGCCCGGCCCAGCAGATGCTGGCTGTGCTCCGCCACGCCCAGGCTGCGGGCGGCCAGCATGGCGTTGGTTTCCGGCGTGCGGAAGGCCGACAGGATGGTCGCCTTGGACTGTCCCACCGCCTCCAGGATATCGGCCAGGAAATCGAGCGTGCCGACGTCGACCGGCCCCTCCTTGTTGGCGCGGTGGTCGCGCAGGAATTTGCCGAGGTCGGCCATCGCGTCGGGCAGCGGGCCGTCGGCGTCGCGGTAGGGGCCGTCGAAGGTCTCCCCGGTGTGCTGGTTCGTCAGGGTCAGGCGGCGCGGGGCGGCCGGGGCGGCCATCGCGCGGTCGGACATCAGCACCAGTGCTCCGCACCCGATCAGCAGGCTGCGGCGCTTCAGGGAGAGGGGCGAGGAGGACATGCGGTCGGTCGATCTTTCGGCGGGGCATCGTCAGGTCAACAAAATGGCGACCGATTCGCAAATGCAAAGTGGCGGCGCATGGCGCGGCTGCATGGCAAGCAGGGGATGAGGAACCGGCTACAGCAGGCGCTGCGCCTTGAAGCTGGTGTGCCGGCCGCCCTTGCCGATCACCAGATGGTCGTGCACGACAAGCCCCACGGCGTTGGCGGCGCGGACGATCTCCTTGGTCATCTCGATGTCGGCTCGGCTGGGGGTGGGATCGCCCGAGGGGTGGTTGTGCACCAGGATCACGGCGGCGGCCGACAGCTCCAGCGCGCGCTTCACCACCTCGCGCGGATAGACCGGGGTGTGGTCGATGGTGCCGCGCTGCTGCACCTCGTCGGCGATCAGCTTGTTCTTGCGGTCGAGGAACAGCAGGCGGAACTGCTCGGTCGGCTCATGCGCCATGGCGGCGGCGCAATAGTCGATCAGCGCCTGCCACGAGGCCAGCACCGGCTGGTCGATCACCCGCTGCTGCAAGGCGCGCAGGGCCGCCGCCCCGACGATGCGCACGGTGGCGACGGCATTGTCGGTGCCGAGCGACACGCCGTCCGCCTTCAGGCCGCGCAGCCGTTCCGGCGGGGCGTTGACCACCCCCCACAGGTCGCCGAAGGTGCGGATCAGCAGCTTGGCCAGCGGCCTCACATTGCGCCGCAGGCTGACGGCGAACAGCACCATCTCCAGCAGTTCGTAATCCTCCAGCGCGTCGGGACCGCGGTCGAGGAAGCGGCGGCGCAGCCGTTCGCGATGGTCGAGATAATGGGGATCCTCGGCGGCAGCCTCATCGTCGGCGTCGCCGGCCGGATTGGGGGCGGGATCGGTGTCGGGATTGGGGGCGGGACCGGCGCTCGATGCCGGCAGGTCGGGGAAGGGCAGGAGGCCGGCGCTTTGGCCAGCATCGTCCATTTCCGTTCCGCCTGCCGCACGTCCGGTCTTCCGGCCGCGTCCTGTCGTCTTGCGTTCTGCCATCGCCCATCGCCATGCATATGTATGGCAAAGACTATAGCGTCTGGATGCGCGAGCGCACAGGGGCGGCGCTCGCATCGGTGGAGAAAGAAGGTCGCGGGATCAGTCGGCGAGGCCGGGCTGGTTGCGTCCATGACGGCCCGGCAGCATGCGGGCCAGCACGCCGTCGCGGCGGACGAAATGGTGCCACAGCGCCGCCGCCGCATGCAGGGAGGCAAGCACAAGGATCAGGTTGGCGCCAAGCTCATGGATATCCTTCACCGAGCGGCCAAGCGTGCGGTCCGCCTCGAAGGGGGAAGGGATGGTGAACAGGCCGAAGAAGGTCAGCGTGTCGCCGCGCAGCCAGGTCAGCACCACACCCACCAGCGGGATCGCCAGCATCAGGGCGTAGAGGCCGAAATGGACGAGGTGCGAGGCGCCGCGTTCGACCGGCGTCATCTCCGGCGGCAGGGCGGGGGTGCCGCGGGTCAGGCGCAGCACGATCCGCGCCAGCACCAGCCCGAGCAGGCCCAGGCCGAAGGAGATGTGCAGCCACCAGATCGTCGCCCGCATCGGGTGCCCGCGCTCATAGAAATCCTCGCCGAAGGTCAGCAGATAGAGGCCGACGATCAGCAGGGCGATCAGCCAGTGCAGGGTCTTCTGGGTGGTGCTGTAGGTGGTGGGCATCTGGAACGCGCCTCCGGTCAGGCGGTGATGTTGAGCGTGCGGCCGCGGTTGGGGTCCGTCGGCAGGCTGGGGGTGGTGCTGCGCTGCTCGGCGGCCTGGGCGGCGGGGCTCTCGCGGCTGTCGTTGTCGCGGTCGCCGTCGCTGTCGATCCCGGCTGTGGCCGTCGCCGTTGCGGACGGGCGGCTCTGGAGCGGTGACGGCATCGTCGGCAGGGCGGTCGAGGAAGTGGCGGACAGCATCGGCGGTCATCCTGGCAAGGGCGAAGAGTTCCCACCGGTCTAGCCTGCCAAGCTTACAGGGGGCTTACGGGACGCCGGTAGCAGCCCGAATCGGCCGCACTGCGTCGGTCTGTCGCGGCATGGTCGGGAAGCGCAGGGTGAAGGTGGCGCCGCCGCCGGCGGTGTCCTCGACCGCGATGCTGCCGCCATGCGCCGCCATGGTGCGGGCGACGATGGACAGGCCCAGCCCGGCACCACCAGCTCCGCTACCATCCGTTCCAGCGCCATGGCGGCTGTCACGCCCGCCCTGCCAGAAACGTTCGAACACGCGGGTCCGCTGGACCGGCGGGATGCCGGGGCCGCGGTCGATCACCCGCAGCAGCGGCCCGCCGTCTGCGGACTGCGCCAGCTCCACGCTGACCGTGCTGCCGGCTGGGGCGTGGCAGACGGCGTTCTCCACCAGATTGCGCAGGGCGCGGAACAGCGGGTCATGGGCGCCGCGCACCGGCAGCGGCCGTTCGTCGCCGATCACCTCGATCAGGCGGCCCTTGCCGAGCGCCAGCGGTGCCAGATGGGCGGCGGCCTCCACCGCCAGCTGCGCCAGATCGACCGACTCGTCGGGAGCGATGCGCAGGGCGTCCAGCCGTGCCAGATCGAGCAACTGGTCGACCAGCCGCGCCATGCCGGCGACATCCTCGCGAATCGGGGCTCCCGCGGCGCCGATCAGGGCGAGATGGGCGTCCAGCACCGCCAGCGGCGTGCGCAGCTCGTGCGCGGCGTCGGCGATGAAGCCGCGTTGCGCCTCGTAGCCGGCCTCCAGCCGGTCGAGCGCCTGATTGACGGCGCGGACCAGCGGCAGCACCTCGCGCGGCATGCCCTGTTCCGGCAGCCGTTCGGACACGCTGTCCGGCCCGATGGCGGCGGCACGGGCCGACGCACGGCGCAACGGGCGCAGGCCGCGGTGGATGATGACCAGATTGACCAGGATCAGCACCAGCGCGAAGGGCAGCCAGATCCAGCCGAAATGCTCGACGAACTCCTCCAGCAGCCATTCGATGTGCAGCTCTTCCTCGCCGGAGGCGACCTGGATCCAATAGGGCCGGCCGCCGACCTCGATGCGGTGGCTGAGGCCGTAGAGCGGCGGCTCGCCGTTCTGCGCCGGCACGCGGAAGACGCTGCGCGGCCGTTCGGTCGCCGTCGGGTCGAGCGGACCGTCGACTCCGCTGGAGCCGAGCAGCAGCCGGCCCTCGCCATCGACCAGGGCGAAAGAGGCGGCATTCACCCGCAGCATCGCCTGGACCGGCTCTGACAGGCCAGTGTTCACCGTGCCGTCGGGGCCGCGCACCGCCTTTTCGATCACGCGGGCGACGCCGGACAGGGTGCGCTGGCGCATCCGGTCGTGGGTGCCCTTGAACTCGACATAGAGCAGCAGCGCCGTGGTGGCGACCGCCAACAGCGTGACCAGCACCAGCCAGCGCGCGATGGACGCCAGCAGCGACGGCGGGCGCCCTTTGTCCGCTCCGCCGCTCATTGCCTGCTCTCGGCGCCGGCCTCCGCCCCCTTCTCCGCCCCTTTCTCCGCTGGCACTTCAGCCAGGATATAGCCGATGCCGCGCAGGGTCTGGACGCCGGCGGTGGCGCCCGCGGCCTGCAGCCGCTTGCGCAGCCGGTGGATCAGCACCTCGACCGCGTTCGACCCGACCTCCTCGCCGAAGCCGTAGAGGCCGTTCTCCAGCGCCGCCTTCGACACCACCCGGCCGGCGCGGCGCAGCAGCAGTTCCAGCGCGTCCAGCTCGCGCCGGCTGAGGTCCAGCGGCCTGCCGGCGACGCTGGCCAGACGGGCCGCCGAATCGAAGGCGAGGTTCCCCTGTTGCAGCACCATGCCCAGCGCCGCCCCCGGCCGGCGCAGCAGGGCGCGGATGCGGGCGACCAGCTCCTCCAGCGCGAAGGGCTTCACCAGATAGTCGTCGGCCCCCAGGTTCAGCCCCTTGACCCGGTCATCGACCCCGTCGCGGGCGGTCAGGATCAGCACCGGGGTGGCGTCGTCGCGGGCGCGCAAGCCCGACAGCAGCGTCAGCCCATCGGCATCGGGCAGCCCGAGATCGAGCAGCACGGCATCGAAGCCGGCGACGGCCAGGGCGGCCGACGCATCCTCCGCGCTGTGGACGAGGTCGACGGCGAAACCGGCCTTGCCCAGCCCTTCGGCGGTCAGGGCGGCCAGCCGGCGGTTGTCTTCGATCAGCAGCAGCCGCAAAGGAGGGATTCCGGAACCGGTGGGCGGGTGGCCGCGACTCTCCGCCTTTTGCCGCGCGGCTGCAAGCCGGGCAGGGATGTCAGTCTTTCTTCCCTCTCCCGGGGCGAGAGAGGGCGATCTTCACACGATGGCGGTGTCCGGGATGGTGCCGGTCAGCACGGCGCGGACGTTGTCGGCGATCATGTGGCCGGTGCGGATGCGCGCCTCGTCGGTGGTGGCGCCGATGTGCGGGGTCAGGATCAGGTTCGGCACGCCCCGGAACGGGTTGTCGGCAGGCAGCGGCTCCGTCGCATAGACGTCCAGCAGGGCGCCGCCGAGATGGCCGCTGTTCAGCGCCGCCGCCAGCGCCGCCTCGTCGACGATGCCGCCGCGGGCGACGTTGACCAGGATGGTGCCGGGCTTCAGCCGGGCGATCACCTCGGCGCTGACCAGATTGTGGGTGTCCGGCGTGTAGGGCAGGTGAAGCGACAGCGCGTCGGCGCTGTCCCAGATGCGGTCGAACGACACCTTCTCCACGCCCATGCGGGCCCAGACCGGATCGTCGGCCGGCACATGCGGGTCGGCGGCGATCACCGTCATGTCCAGCCCCTGGGCGCGGCGGGCGACATGGCGGCCGATGCGGCCGAAGCCGACGATGCCGAGCGTCTTGCCCGACACCTCGCGCCCGATCAGCCGGCCGCGCGGCCATTTGCCGGCGGCCACGTCCGGCGTCGCGAAATAGGTGGTGCCGCGCACCAGCATCATCAGGCCGGCAATCGCCAGCTCCGCCACCGACACCTCGTTGGCGCCGGTGGCCGGCAGGACGGCGATGCCGCGCTCCCGGCAGGCCGGCACGTCGATGTTGTCGAGCCCGACGCCCAGCCGGCCCACCGCCTTCAGGTTGGGGAAGGCGTCGAAGAAGGCGCCGCGGATCTCCGTCTCGTTGCGGATGCAGATGGCGCGGGCGTCGCGGCCCATCGCATACAGCTCGTCCAGGCGCTTGTAGAGGGTCTCGTCGTAATGGACGTCGAAGTCGCGGCGCAGCTCGTCCACGGCGCTGGGCTGCATGAACTCGGAAATGATGATGTCGGGCATGTCGGGGGGACTTCGCTGGAGGGGGCGGTCGGCGGGTGGATCAGAGCGCGATGTTGGCGGCGTCGAGATAGGGCTTCAGGTTCAGAAGCTCGATGGTCGTCTCGCCGGCCTCCAGCTTGTGGCGGTAGGCCTCTTCCGCGGCCTCGCGGGCGGCGGCCTTCTCAAGCGTGTCGGCAGCCAGACCTTGCGGCACCACCACCACGCCGTCGTCGTCGGCGACCACGATGTCGCCCGGCGAGACCATCACGCCGCCGACCACGACGGTCGTGTTGACGTCGCCCTTGGCGTCGGTCTTGTTGGTGCCCTTCATGTTGGTGCCGCGGCAGAAGACGGGGAAACCCATGTCGCGGATGGCGGTGGCGTCGCGCACGCAGCCGTCGATCACCAGCCCGCCCAACCCGCGCGCGATGGCCGACGCGGTCAGGATGTCGCCCCAGGGGCCGGCATCGGTCATGCCCTTGAAATCCACCACCAGCACGTCGCCCGGCTTGGCCAGCGCCACCGCGATGTGGATCATCAGGTTGTCGGTCGGCCCGCAGGACACGGTCAGCGCCGGACCGCACAGCCGCATGCCGGGGAACAGCGGCTTGATCGGGTAGCCCATGGCGCCCTTCTTGCCCATCGCCTCGTGCAGGGTGGCGGGGGACTGGGCACGCAGCGCCTCCAGCGTGGCGGCGTCGGGGCGGGCGAAATCCTTGTGAACGGTCATGCCGGGAACAGCCTTTCGCGAATGAGCGGCATCCGGTGCGGTGTGCCCCGGATGATCCTTATGACGGGTGAATCACGACAGATGAACAAGTATTAGAATATTTGCCTGTAGCTGAAAACAACGAAACGGAGGTTGATTGCTGGAAAATCGCCTTTACGATGGGGCTTGCCGCAAGAAGGCGTCGGAACGGCGTCTGCCGGTCGATAAAAAGCAATTGAAAGATGCCGCATCCGCAGGCATGGCGGTTCCTGGGGCGGTTCCAGGCACAACGCTGGATCGTGGTCCCGGCCGTGGCGCGGATGCGAACCGAAGGAGGCGATGTATGGATATGAAGGCGCATTCCACCGTTCAGGATGGATCGACAGGCCCCGCCGCCCCTGTGGCCGGGATCGGCCGGTTCGGCGCCTTGTCGCGACGGATCCTGTCGGGAGGGTTGGTGCGGCTGTCGGCGGCCATCGGGACTCTCGCCATTGGGGCCGCCACTGGGGCCGCCGCCGGGCTGGCGGCGGCCATCGCGCTGGCGGCGCCGGGCGCGGCCCTGGCCGCCTATCCGGAGAAGCCGATCAGCCTGATCGTTGGCTATGCCGCCGGCGGCGGGTCCGATTTCATCGTCCGGTCGCTCGCCCCCTTCATCGAGAAGGAACTGGGCGGCAGCGCCCGGGTGATCGTGATGAACCGTCCGGGTGCGGGCGGCGAGATCGGCTTCGCCGCCATCGCCGACGCCACCCCCGACGGCTACACCATCGGCCTCATCAACTCACCCAACGTCGTGACCATTCCGATCGAGCGGCATGCGCGCTTCTCGCTCGACCGGCTCGACCCGCTCTACAATCTGGTCGACGATCCCGGCTCCTTCGTCGTCCACAAGGACAGCCCGTTCCAGACGCTGGCCGACGTCGCCGCCTTCGCCAAGGCCAACCCCAACAATGTGACGGTCGGCACCACCGGCATCGGCTCCGACGACCATCTGGCGATGCTGATGTTCCAGCGCCTGACCCAGACCCAGCTGACCCATGTGCCCTTCCCGGGCAGCGCCGACGCCCACCGCGCCCTGCTGGGCCGGCACATCCAGGTCACCTCGATGAACATCGGCGAATCGGCGCGGGCCCGCGAAGGCGACCCGATCCGCATCCTGGGCGTGATGACGGAAAAGCGGTCGGAGCAGGCCGCCGACGTGCCGACCTTCAAGGAACTCGGCTTCGACGTGAAGATGTCGTCGCTGCGCGGCCTTGCCGCCCCGATGGGCCTGCCGCCGGAGGTGCGGACCAAGCTGGTCGACGCCATCGCCAAGGCGGTCCAGCATCCGGAGTTCCAGGACATCGCCCGCAAGGCCTACCAGCCGCTGCGCCTGCTGCCCTCCGACCAGTATGCGGCGGAGCTGAAGACCCAGGAGGCGACCTTCCGCACCATCTGGAAGGAGACGCCCTGGCTGAAGTGAGGGGCTGACCAGAGGGATCGTTGGACGGAAAAAGGGCGCCGGTGCAAGCCGGCGCCCTTTCCTTATCGCCCGAACCCTGCGGGGATTCTTACTTCAGCCACGGGTTGGTGGCCCACAGCTCGCGCAGTTCCTTCGTCGACTCGGCCAGTTCGGCGGCGTACTGGTCCGGCGCCAGCAGGCGGATCGGCTGGTACAGCTCCTTCGCCTTGGCCTGGAAGCCCGGATCGTTGGCAGCCTTGCCCAGCGCATCGACCAGCTTGGTCCGCACCTCCGGCGGCAGACCCTTCGGCGCCGCGATGCCGCGCAGCGACGACATCAGCGCGTTGAAGCCCTGCTCCTTGAAGGTGCCGACGCCGGGAGCCTGCTCCACCTTCTTCTCGGCCATCACGCCCAGGACGGTGATCGGGTCCTTCTGCTTGTACTGCATCGCCTCGCCGATGTTCACGGCGCTCAGCATGATCTTCTTGTTGGCCAGCGCCGCCTCGTTGGCGGCGGAGCCCTGGAAGGGCACATGGGTGAAGGTCACGCCGGCTTGGCGCTGGAACACCAGCATCGCCAGATGGTCGTCGGAGCCGATGCCGGTGGTGCCCACCGTCACGCTGTTCGGGTTGGCCTTGGCGAAGGTGACGACGTCGGTCAGCGTCTTGAACTGACCTTCGTTGTTGACCGCGAAGGAGCTGGGATCGTCGACCAGATTGTAGAGCGGGTCGAGCCGGTCCAGCGAATAGCGGGCCTGGCGCTCGATCGGGATGGCGTTGACGTTCGGCGAGTTGATGGCGCCAATGGTGTAGCCGTCGGGGGCGGCGTCGGCGATGGCGGCGAAGCCGATCTCGCCGCCGGCGCCGGGCTTGTTCACCACCTCGACCCGGCTGCCCTCACCCAGCTGCTTTTCCAGGAAGGGTGCCAGGGCGCGAATCAGCAGATCGGTGCCGCCGCCGGCGCCGAAGGCCACGATCATCGTGACCGGCTTCTCCGGATAGGCCGCCTCGGCGTTCGTGGCCGACATGAACAGCGCGCCGGCCGCGGCTGCCAGAGAGAGAGCTTTCCAGAACTTCATGATCCCCCCATCGATGATGCGCTGCGCAGACGGCCGCATGCGGCATGCCATGCGCGGAACGGCACGGAGTCCGGGCCGATCCGGCACGAATCGACAGCCTTTCCGACGGGACCGGCTGTAATCATGCGCGATGGCGGTCCGGATGCCGCTGAATATCTGAGGATGTTCCTACATCAGCAAGAACATGTCTTCAACTCCGCAGCATACGATTTCGGATCGTCGCGTCAATACACCGCATAATATTGCGAAGGCTTGATGAAATTATCAGGGTGTCATAAGTAAATACTGTGTATCAGCTCGATTGCATGACGGTTCTTGTTGGGATTTTTCGGGAAGGGAGAAGTCGAGAATCGTGGGCGGACAGTCATTTCCGGCCCGCCGCCCATCGGCAGCCGCTAACGCGAAGTTGTATATCTTCCATACGGTTTGTCGGACCGTCCCATGGATTTCTCTTTATTGGAGAGATCGTTTCTCCATTGTGCCTTATAAGTATGCTTTGTCCATCTGCTCTCCCGCATCTGTCGGTCCGGCGGGGGCGGGTGGGGTGGGAAAGGCTGAGCGGCAGGGAGGTCTTTTTCGGAGCGTTCCCGAGCGTTGACAGTCGGTGGGCACCGCACTATGGTGCGCGCCTTCAATCGAGCCGCCGAGCGTTCAGGAACAGCATCATGAAAATCGTCAACTCCCTGAAGTCGATGAAGACGCGCCATAAGGCCTGCCGCGTGATCCGCCGCAAGGGCCGCGTCTACGTCATCAACAAGCAGAACCCCCGTTTCAAGGCCCGCCAGGGCTGATCGATCCGCAAGGGTCGATCGACTGCGAGGCCGGGCATCGCGCCCAGCCTCCCGTCATCGGGTGTTTACGCAAGAGCCGCGCCTTCGGGTGCGGCTCTTGCGTTTTGTGGCCTGCGCTTTCCGCGGGACGGTTCCGGCCGGATGGGTCGGAAGCGGCATCGTCTTGTCTTACGGTTGCGGCGGATGGTACGTGTGGCGGACGAGTTCGCCGCAACGGGATAAGGACCGCCCGCCATGAAGATGCCGGTGCCGGACAGCGGGGTGATCACCCGCCGCCGGGAGATCGTGGAGGCGTTGCGCGCCATCGTTCCCGGCGAAGGCGTGATCGTCGACGAGAACGAACTGCGCGCCTACGAATGCGACGGGCTGACCGCCTACCGCCAGCTGCCGATGGTCGCCGTGCTGCCCAGCACGGTGGAGCAGGTATCGCAGGTCCTCAAAGCCTGCAAGGCGATGGGGGTGAAGGTGGTGCCGCGCGGCGCCGGCACCTCGCTGTCGGGCGGCGCCCTGCCGCTGGCCGATGGCGTCCTGCTCGGCATGGGCAAGTTCAAGCGCATCCTCGACATCGACTATGCGAATCGGTGCGTCACCGTGCAGCCGGGGGTGACCAACCTCGGCATCTCCAACGCGGTCGCGCATGAGGGCTTCTATTACGCCCCCGATCCGTCCAGCCAGATCGCCTGCACCATCGGCGGCAACATCGCCGAGAATTCCGGCGGCGTGCACTGCCTGAAATACGGGCTGACCACCAACAACGTGCTGGGGCTGGAGATGGTGCTGATCGACGGCACCATCATCCGGCTGGGCGGCAAGCATCTCGACGCCGGCGGCTACGACCTGATGGGCATCGTCACCGGGTCGGAAGGGCTGCTCGGCGTCGTGACCGAGGTCACGGTGCGCATCCTGAAGAAGCCGGCGACCGCCCGTGCGGTGCTGCTCGGCTTTCCCAGCAGCGAGCAGGGCGGCGACTGCGTGGCGGCGATCATCGCCGCCGGCATCATCCCCGGCGGCATGGAGATGATGGACCGCCCGGCCATCCATGCGGCGGAGGCCTTCGTCCATGCCGGCTATCCGCTGGACGTCGAGGCGCTGCTGATCGTCGAGCTGGACGGGCCGGCGGCGGAGGTCGACCATCTGATCGACCGGGTCGAGGCCATCGCGCGCGACAAGGGCGCCTGCTATGCCCGCGTGTCGAAAAGCGAGGAGGAGCGGCTGGCCTTCTGGGCCGGGCGCAAGGCCGCCTTCCCGGCGGTGGGGCGGATCAGCCCCGATTACTACTGCATGGACGGCACCATCCCGCGCAAGGCGCTGCCGCTGGTGCTGCAACGGATGCAGGAGATGTCGGACCGCTGCGGCCTGCGCGTCGCCAACGTCTTCCATGCCGGCGATGGCAATTTGCATCCGCTGATCCTCTACGATGCCAACAAGCCGGGCGAGCTGGAGGCGGCGGAGGAGTTCGGCAACAACATCCTGCGCCTGTGCGTCGAGGTCGGCGGCGTGCTGACGGGCGAGCATGGCGTCGGCGTCGAGAAGCGCGACCTGATGACCGACCAGTTCGACGAGGCCGATTTGCAGCAGCAGCAGCGGCTGAAATGCGCCTTCGACCCCGACGGTCTGCTGAACCCCGGCAAGGTCTTTCCGACGCTGCACCGCTGCGCCGAGCTTGGCCGGCTGCACGTCCACCAGGGGGAACTGCGCTTCCCCGACATTCCGCGCTTCTGAGGGGCCGCCGCTCGCCATGACCATCACCACCTTGAAGCCGGAAACCGCCGCGCAGGTGACCGACGCGGTGCGCTGGGCGCTGTCGGCCGGTGAGCCGCTGGAGATTCTCGGCAGCGGCAGCCGCCGCGGGCTGGGGCGCCCGGTGCAGGCCGGTCACGCGCTCGACCTGTCGGGCCTGTCCGGCGTCATCGCCTATGAGCCGGAGGAGCTGGTGCTGACGGCACTGTCCGGCACGCCGATGGACATGATCCGCGCCATGCTGGCGGACCGCGGGCAGCATCTCGCCTTCGAGCCGCCGGAGGGAGGGACGCTCGGCGGGCTGGTCGCCAGCGGTCTGGCCGGGCCGCGCCGCATCTCCGCCGGGTCGGCCCGCGACCATACGCTTGGGATCGCCGGGGTCAGCGGCCGGGGCGAGGCCTACAAGGGCGGCGGCAAGGTGGTGAAGAACGTCACCGGCTATGACGTGCCGAAGCTGATGGCGGGATCCTTCGGCACACTGACCGCGCTGACCGAGATCACGGTGAAGGTGCTGCCGGCGCCGGAGGACAGCGCGACCCTGCTGCTGTCCGGGCTGGACGACCAGGCAGCCGTGGCGATGCTCGACCGCGCGCTGCGCAGCCCCTACGAGGTGTCGGGAGCCGCCCATCTGCCGGCGGGGATCGCCGCGCGGTCGGGCGTGTCCGCGGTGTCGGGGGCGGGCGGGGCGGTGACGCTGGTGCGGCTGGAGGGGTTCGGCCCGTCGGTCGCCGCGCGCGTCGCCATGCTGCGCGAGGAGCTGCGGGCCGACGCCGTGCTCGGTCGCGACCTGTCGCTGGCGGTCTGGCGCGAGGTTCGGGACGGAGACTGCTTGGGGGCGGGCAACGACG
Source organism: Azospirillum sp. A26 (assembly GCF_042604635.1). Classification (NCBI taxonomy): domain Bacteria; kingdom Pseudomonadati; phylum Pseudomonadota; class Alphaproteobacteria; order Rhodospirillales; family Azospirillaceae; genus Azospirillum; species Azospirillum sp. A26. Next base: position 30,839 of record NZ_CP170472.1, read on the forward strand.
CCCATCTCTGGAAACTCTCGGTTCCCCCGTCGGCCGGTCCCGCCACCGTCGAGGCCATCCGCCGAACGCTTGATGTCGAAGCCTTCTATGACTGGGGCGGCGGGCTGGTCTGGCTGGCGCTTCGATCCGATTCGGCACCGCCCGACTCGGCGGCGGCGATCCGCGGCGCGCTCTCCGCCGGCGGCCATGCCATGCTGGTGCGGGCGCCCGAGTCGGTGCGCGCGGCGACGGATGTGTTCCAGCCCTTGCCCGAAGCGCTGATGGCGCTCAGCCGCCGGGTCAAGGAAAGCTTCGACCCCAAGGGCATCCTCAACCCCGGCCGCATGTATGCGGGTCTGTAACGGGAAGACCGATCTCGATGCAAACCAACTTCTCGCTGGCCCAGCTGGCCGACGCCGCGATCCGCGACTCGGAGCAGATCCTGCGCAAATGCGTGCATTGCGGCTTCTGCACCGCGACCTGCCCGACCTACACCATCCTGGGTGACGAGCTGGACAGCCCGCGCGGCCGCATCTACCAGATCAAGGACATGCTGGAGAAGGGCGGCCCGCCGCCCGAAACCACGGTCAAGCACATCGACCGCTGCCTGTCCTGCCTGTCCTGCATGACGACCTGCCCGTCGGGCGTCCATTACATGCATCTGGTCGATCACGCCCGCGCCCATATCGAGGCGACGCACAGCCGCCCGCCGGCCGACCGGGCGGTGCGCGACCTGATCGCGCGGGTGCTTCCCAACCCGCGGCTGTTCCGCATGGCCCTGCTGGGGGCGTCCATCGGCCGGCCCTTCCGCGTCCTGCTGCCCAAGCGGCTGTCCGCCATGCTGGCGCTGACCCCGTCCAGCGTCCCGGCGCCGAGCTACAGCGACCGGCCCGGCGTTCATCCGGCCGAGGGGCCGCGGAAGAAGCGGGTCGCCCTGCTGATCGGCTGCGCCCAGCAGGTGCTGGCGCCGCAGATCAACGAGGCGACCATCCGCCTGCTGACCCGCCACGGGGTCGAGGTGGTGGTGTCGAAGGGCGCCGACTGCTGCGGCGCCTTGACGCACCATATGGGCAAGGAGGACCTCGCCCACGCCGCCGCGAAGAAGACCATCGACGCCTGGACGACAGAGATCGAGGGCGGCGGGCTCGACGCCATCGTCATCAATGCGTCGGGCTGCGGCACCAGCGTGAAGGATTACGGCCACATGTTCCGCGAGGATGCCACCTACGCCGCCAAGGCGGCGCGGGTGGCCGGTCTCGCTCGGGATGTCACCGAGCTGATGGACGAGATCGGGCTGGCCCGGCCGGTGGTGGAGACCGGGCAGGCGGTCGCCTACCACTCCGCCTGTTCCATGCAGCACGGCCAGCGCATCAAGGAGCCGCCGCGCGCCCTGCTGCGCGCCGCCGGCTTCCTGGTCAAGGAGATTCCCGACGCGCATCTCTGCTGCGGGTCGGCCGGCACCTACAACATGCTGCAGCCGGAACTGGCGGGAGAGCTGCGGGCCCGCAAGGTCGCGGCCATCGAGAGCACCCAGGCCCAGGCGGTGGCGGCGGGCAATCTCGGCTGCATCACCCAGATTGCCGGCGGGACGGGACTGCCGGTGGTCCACACGGTGGAGCTGCTGGACTGGGCGACCGGCGGCCCGCTGCCCGAGGCGCTGGCCGGACGCCCGGCCTTCCGGCAGGGCGGGGTGCGGGCGGCCTGACCATCGGGGCGGGGAGAAGAGGGCGCGCAGGTCGGCGTGGGCGGAACCGGGGGGTTTCGTACCCCCACAATTCTGTGTTTATCTGCGTCCATCTGTGTCAGAAAATCCGCCCGCCTCACCGCCTATCGTTCCAGCCCCCGCCCCGTCCAGGTCATCGCCTTGTCCTCGCCACCCACGGAAAACATCGGCATGAGCGCCGCCTACGGAATCACCCACCGCCTGTCGGCCTGGGGCGTTCACATCTTCACGGCCAGCGGCGCCGTGCTGGGGCTGCTCGGCCTTCTCGCGGCGGCGGCGGGCGATGCGAAGCTGTGCCTGATGTGGCTGGGCATCGCCCTGGTCGTCGACGGCGTCGACGGCACGCTGGCCCGGCGCGTCTCGGTCAAGCAGGTGCTGCCGGGCATCGACGGCTCGGCGCTGGATCTGGTGATCGACTACCTGACCTATGTCGTGGTGCCGGCGGTGTTCATGCACCGCTTCGGCCTGCTGCCGGAGGGGCTGGTCAGCATCGCGCTTGCCGCCTGGGTCCTGCTGACGGCGCTCTACTGCTTCGCCAATGTCGGAATGAAGAGCGGCGACAATTATTTCGTCGGCTTCCCGGCGATCTGGAACGTCGTGGCCCTCTATCTCTGGCTGCTCGACCTCAATCCCTGGTTCAACGCGGCGGTGGTGGTGGCGCTGGGGCTGCTGACCTTCACCACGGTCAAGTTCCTGCATCCCTTCCGCGTCAAGGCGCTGATGGCGCTGAACATCGCGGTGACCACGGTCTGGCTGCTCTGCTGCATCGCGCTGGTGGTGCTGGAGCCGGCGCGGCCGGGCTGGCTGTTCGGCCTGTGGCTGGCGACCTCGGTCTATTACGCCGCGGTCTGCGCCTGGCGGACGCTGCGCGGTCCTTGACGACCCCTTAGGGAACCGCCGCGGCGGATGGACGTTGCTCATGCGCAAGTCCGTCCGCTTCAGCGAAGGGGTCCCGTTTTGGCCGAAGGCTCCACCAAGGTCGTGCTCGCAGCGCTCGGCGGCAACCTGATGATCGCGCTGACCAAGTTCGTCGCCGCCGCGATGACCGGCAGCGCCGCCATGTTCAGCGAGGCGATCCATTCCGTCGTCGACAGCGGCAACCAGCTTCTGCTGCTCTACGGCATCCGCCGCGCCCGCCGCCCGCCGACGCCCCAGCATCCCTTCGGCCATGGGCGCGAGGTGTATTTCTGGTCCTTCGTCGTCGCGGTCCTGCTGTTCGGCATCGGCGCCGGCCTGTCCATCTATGACGGCTGGCACGCGCTGTCCCATCCGGAGCCGGTCGAAAGCCCCTGGGTGAATTTCGCCGTCCTGGGCTTCGCCGTGCTGTTCGAAGGCTTTTCCTGGGTCGTCGCGCTGCGCGAGTTCCGCCGCGGCCAGAGCGGTGTCGGCATCCTGTCCGCCGTCCACCGTTCGAAGAACCCGTCGGTCTTCGTCGTGCTGCTGGAGGACACCGCGGCGCTGATCGGCCTGCTGCTGGCCGGCATCGGCCTGACGCTGGGCGAGGTGACCGGCAACCCGATCTTCGACGCCTACGCCTCCATCGCCATCGGCGTGGTGCTGGCGGTTGTCGCGGCGCTGCTGGCCTACGAGTCGAAGGGGCTGCTGATCGGCGAGTCGGCCGACCGCCGCGTCGTCGAGGGCATCCGCCGCATCGTCGGCGAGGAGGCGCGGGTGAAGCGCCCGCTCGACGTGCTGACCATGCATATGGGGCCGGACGACGTGCTGCTGAACCTGTCGGTGGAGTTTCAGGACAGCCTGAACGCCCGCGAGGTGGAGGACGCCGTCTGTTCGCTGGAAAGCCGCATCCGCAGCCAGTACCCGATCATCCGCCGCATCTTCGTGGAGGCCGAGTCGCTGCGCGCGCGCCGCGGTCGTGACGCTGACGGAGCCGCCCCGCCCCAGGGACTCCCGGCCGAGTGATGGCGCAACCGGCCGGGCACCCGATCCGGATCGGCACCGCGGGCTGGAGCATTCCCAAGCTCTCGGCCCACGCCTTTCCCGTGGAGGGCACCCATCTGGAGCGCACCGCCCGCGTCATGCCGATGACCGAGGTGAACAGCAGCTTCTACCGCCCGCACAAGCCGGAAACCTGGGCACGCTGGGCGGCCTCCACCCCGCTGGGGTTCCGCTTCGCGGTGAAGCTGCCCAAGGCGATCAGCCACGACGCCCGGCTGGTCGGCGCGGAGGCGGCGCTCGACCGTTTCCTGGCCGAGGCGGGCATGCTGGGCGACCGTTTCGGTCCGCTGCTGGTGCAACTGCCGCCCAGCCTGCGCTTCGACCGGGCGGTGGCGGAGGATTTCTTCACGCTGCTGCGCGCCCGATTCGAAGGTGACGTCGTGTGCGAGCCGCGCCACGCCACTTGGTTCACCGACGCGGCCGAGGCGTTGCTGGTCGCCCACCGTGTCGCCCGTGTCGCCGCCGACCCCGCTCCGGTGGCCGGGGCGGGCGAGCCGGGCGGTTGGGACGGCCTGCGCTACTGGCGGCTGCACGGATCGCCGGTGATGTACCGTTCGGCCTACGAACCGGCGGTGCTGGATGCGCTGGCCGAGAGGCTGGCGGCGGAGGCGGCGCTGCGGCCGGTCTGGTGCGTCTTCGACAACACCGCCGACTTCCATGCCGTCGACGACGCGCTGGCGACGGTGGCACGGTTGCAAGCGCTCCAGATCTGAACCGGTTGCCGTTCATCGGCGGGACTCTCCATTGGGGGAGCCTCTAGCACGACCGAGACAGTGCATTGTTGCACAGCTATCCTGCCACGAAACGTCCCCGAAGTCGGGGCAACGGCGTGCAGGCGGTGCGGTCATGGAGTTCGTTGTCCTACTGCTGATTTTCGGCTTCCTCACCCACCGGCTCGACCGGCGGCTGAAGGCGCAGGCGGCGGAGATCGCCCTTCTGCGCGGCAGGCTGGACAAGGCGCTGAGCGGGGGCCTGCCACCGCAAGCGGCAGCGGAAGCCGCACCCGCCGAGGCCGCGGTCCCGGAGGTCGAGGCGCCGCCGGAGGCGGTCGGCGAACCGGTCTTCGCATCCGAGGCGGAAGAGCCGCTGCCGCCACCAACCCCGCAGACCACCGCGCAACCCGCGGCTCCGGCCCCGGCGCGGACGGGATGGCGCGAGCTGGAGGAATCGCTGGCCTCGCGCTGGCTGATCTGGCTCGGCGGCGGCACCATGGCGCTGGCGGCGGCCTTCTTCATCAAGCTGTCGGTCGACCATGGCTGGCTCGGGCCGTCGGTCCGCGTCGCGCTGGGGCTGCTCGCCGGCCTGGGGCTGATGGTGGGGGGCGAGTGGCTGCGCCGCCGGCCGATGCAGCGCGCCGTCGCCGCCGTGCAGCCGGACTACGTGCCGCCGGCCCTGACCGCCGCCGGCCTGTTCACCGCCTTCATCAGCGTCTATGGCGGCTTCGCCCTGTTCGGCCTGTTCACCCCGCTGGTCGCCTTCGCGCTGCTGGCCGGCCTGTCGCTGGCCGCCATCGGCCTGTCGCTGCTGCAAGGGCCGCTCATCGCCGCGCTGGGGCTGCTGGCCGGCTATGTCTCGCCCCTTCTGGTGTCCACCGGCAACCCGGACGCCTGGAGCCTGTTCGCCTATCTGCTGGCACTGAACGGCGCCGGGATGGGGGTGGTGCTGTATCGCGGCTGGCGCTGGCTCGGCTGGGGGGCGCTGGCCGGTGCCGCGCTGTGGCCGCTGCTGTGGATGATCGATCCCTGGCGCAGCGGCGACGAGCTGCCGACCGGCCTCTATCTGCTGGTGACCTCGGCGCTGTTCCTGGTGCCGGCGGTGCGCGGCGTGCTGGACCACACGCTGCCGGAGCCGGCCCCTGCCACCGGATGGCGCACGGCGCTGCCCGACTGGGCCCGGCGCAAGCAGCGCCATCCCGCCGACCGGCTGGCGATGACGGCGACGGTGGTGTTCGGGGTGCTGGTCGCCGCGGTCACCTGGATCGACTCGCACGGCTCGGTCTCGCTGATCGTCCTCGGGCTGTTCGCCCTGCTGGCGATGGTCGGCGGGCGGCGGACCGAGCGGATCGCCGGCGTCGCCTGGATCGCGGCGCTGAGCGTGCTGCTGTCGCTGGCGCCCTGGAGCCTGCCCTATGTGCCGGCCAGCCCGCCGCCGCTGAATGCCGATGGTCAGCCGCTGATCGTCGTCGATCCGGCCGGCTATCCGGCGGCGGTCGCGCATTTCCTGTGGGTGGCGGGCGGATTCGCCACCCTGTTCGGGGTCGGCGGCTTCATTGCGCTGTGGGACGCGCGGCGGGCGGCGCTGTGGGCCTCGATCTCGGCGCTGGTGCCGCTCGCCCTGCTGACGCTGGCCTATGCGCTGGTGGAGCCGCCGGAGACCGCCATCGGCTGGCCGGCGGCGGCGCTGGGTCTGGCGGCGCTGCTGGTCGGCGCCACCACGCCGCTGGGCCGTCATCGCCACCGGCCGGGCGCCTCGCTGGGGCTGGCCGCCTTCGCTGCCGGGGCCACCGGCGCCATCGCGCTCGGCGCCACCATGGTCCTGCAGGAGGCGTGGTTGACCGTCGCGCTGGCGATGCAGGTGCCGGTGCTGGCGTGGCTGGAGCGGCAGCTGAACTTGCGCGAGCTGCGCGGCGTTGCCCTGCTGGTGGCGGTCGCCGTGCTGGTCCGGCTGGCGATCAACCCCTCCGTGCTGGATTACGAGGGCTATGGCTGGATCGCCTACGGCTATGGCCTGCCGGCGCTGGGCTTCCTCGTGGCGGCGCGCTGGATGCGGACCGCTCCCGGCGGGAAGGGCGACGATCTGGTGGTGATGGTGCTGGAGGCCGGCGCCCTGATCTTCACCACCCTGATGCTGTCGCTGGGCATCCATCGCTGGATGGCCGGCAGCCTGCAGGAGGCGCCGTCCAGCCTGGCGGAGGTGGCTCTGCACACCCTGTCCTGGCTCGGCCTTGCCCTGCTGCTGGCGGCCGACCGGCGGTGGAGCGCGCGGCCCGTCGCGGTGTGGGGCCGGCGTTTCCTGGTGCTGATGGCGGCCACGGCTGCCCTGTTCCTGCATCTGATGGCGCTGAACCCGCTGTGGAACGACGAGTGGGTTGGAACTTGGCCGGTGGTCAACCGGCTGTTGCTGGCCTATGGCGCGCCGGCCCTGCTGGGGCTGGTCTATCTCTGGTACGATCCGCCGCCGTCGACGGCCCTGCGCAGTGCCGCCCCGGTGCTGCCGCTGCTGCTGATCGCCACCAATCTGGCGCTGGAGATCCGCCGCTCGTTCCAGGGGCCGGTCCTGTCTGGCTACGAGATGTCGGACGCCGAATGGTACAGCTATTCGGCCGGCTTCCTGCTGTTCGCGGTGGCGATGCTGGTGGTGGGCATCCGCTTCGGCTGGGGCTGGATGCGCCATGCCGGGCTTGTGCTTGTGCTGGCGGTGGTCGCCAAGGTGTTCCTCAGCGACATGGCGGACCTGGAGGGGATGTACCGCGTCGCCTCCTTCCTCGGCCTCGGCCTCTGTCTGGTCGGCACCGGCTGGCTCTATCAGCGGCTGCTGCGTCCGCCCGCGGCCGGCACGCCGCCGGAGCCGCCACCGCCGACAGATGATCTGCCCACGGACACTCTGTTGGACCAACGGACGCATTGACAGGCCGGGCGGGGGACGCTCCCATACGGTGAAGGATGGGCCGGAGCGGAAATCCGGCCCCCGCCACCGGAGGAGCAGCGCTCATGGCAAGCGACACGCACGGCAACGCCTATCCCATCCTGCCCGACGGCGAGGAGGGCTTCACCGTCGAGGCGGCGCGGATGAAGTTCGGCCCCGGCATGCTGGCGGAGCTGGGTGGCGACGCGCTGTCGCTGGGCATGACGCGGGTGGCGCTGTTCACCGACCCGCGGGTGGCGACGACGGCGCCTTTCGCCATGGCGCTCGATGGGTTGAAGCGGGCCGGCGTCGATCCGGTGGTGTTCGACCGCTGCCGGGTGGAGCCGACCAGCGCCTCCTTCCTCGACGCCGCCGATTTCGCGCGGGACGGCGGTTTCGACGGCTACGTCTCCATCGGCGGCGGATCGGTGATCGACACCGCCAAGGCGGCGAACCTCTATGCCACTTATCCGGCCGACTTCCTCGCCTACGTCAACAAGCCGCTGGGGGAGGGGATCCCGGTTCCCGGTCCGGTCAAGCCGCACATCGCCTGCCCGACCACCTGCGGCACCGGCAGCGAGACCACCGGCGTCGCCATCTTCGACCATGTGGAAAAGCAGGTGAAGACCGGCATCTCGTCGCGTTACCTGCGGCCGAGCCTCGCCGTCGTCGATCCGCGCACCATCGACAGCCTGCCGCCCGGCGCCATCGCCGCCACCGGCTTCGACGTGCTGACCCACGCCATCGAGAGCCACACCGCGCGCCCCTTCCGCTCCCGCCCAAAGCCGGAGTCGCCGACGGCCCGCCCGCCCTACCAGGGCGCCAACCCGTGGTCGGACATCGGCAGCCTGCAGGCGATCCGGCTGGGTGGACAGTGGCTTGAACGGGCGGTCAACGACCCCGACTGTGCGGAAGCCCGCGACGCCCTGATGTTCGCGGCGACGCTGGCCGGTCTGGCCTTCGGCAATGCCGGGGTGCACATCCCGCACGCCATGTCCTATTCGGTGGCCGGGATGAACCACAGCTTCACCGCCACCGGCTACGAGACGGTGGATCCGATGGTGCCGCACGGCATCTCGGTGGTGCTGAATGCTCCCGCCGCCTTCCGCTTCACCGGCCCGGCCGCGCCCGAGGCCCATCTGCGCGCCGCCGAGGCGCTGGGGGCGGATGTGCGCGGTGCGGCGTCGGAGGATGGCGGCGAACTGCTGGCGGCCCGGCTGATCGGCATGATGCGGGCGACCGGCCTGCCGAACGGGCTGTCGGCGCTCGGCTATGGCGAGGCCGACATTCCGGGGCTGGTCAGGGGCGCCGCCGCCCAGCAACGCCTGCTGACCATCGCCCCGCGCCCGGTGTCGGAGGACGATCTGCGCGGGCTGTACGCGGATGCGATGCGCTACTGGTGAGCGGAATCGCTATTCCGCCATCGTTTCGCCGGAACCGCCGAACTCCACAGGGAAGTCCTTCAGTTTCGGCAGGCCGTCCCGCATCGGCAGCACGGTCTCGGCATAGTTGACATGGACGGCGGGGGCGAAGGGCAGGGTCGGCAGGGTCGCGGAGAAGACGTCCACGAGGCCGAGCGGCGGGTGATTGGTCATCAGATGCCCGCCGCACTTCGCGCAATACTGGCGCTGGCTGACCGGCGTCTTCTGGAAGGTCGCGAGATGTTCGGCGCCTGCGGTGACGCGCACCGCGTCGGGCTTCCACAGGGTGAAGGCATTGACCGGGCCGCCGGACCAGGAGCGGCAGGACCGGCAGTGGCAATAGCCCATGGCCTCCGGCGAGCCGGTGACCTCCACCTCGACCGCACCGCAAAAGCAGCGGCCCGTATGCGTCTCTGTATGGGTCTCCGTGCTTGTCATGGCTTTCGACTTCATCTTTGTTGGTGACGCGAACAATGGGACGCTATCACCGATAACAAGGATGTTCAGTTGGCCATTCGGACCATGCTCATTCGATAGGCGATAACAAAGCTCCCCGAAAAAGCGGGGCTGTCGGAAGCCGACGGAAGTATAGGGTGAAGCGACACAGGGAAAGCCCCTCTCCCCTGGGAGAGAGGGGCTTGGCGCGCTGACAAACGCCCTCTCCCGCCCCGGGAGAGGGAAAGCCGCGCTGGCTTTGGCAAAATGCCATCTTGAGGGCGAACGCCGTCCGGCCCGATTTTCGGCGGAACGTTGTCTGAAGCATCTGCTGGATATAGGATTAACGTCCTGTTTTCCCGCGGAGTCCCCATGTCCCCCGTTGCCCGGTTTCCCGCCCCGTTCACCGCTCCCCGCCGCCCTCGCGCGGTTGGCGTGGAACACCTGAACAGGGGCCGGAAAACCGTTTCACGGCGTTTCAAACGTTCCATCCACCCCCGCAAAACAGGGGTGCAGACCTCAGAACTGCTCTTCGCTCAGTGCCATCACCGTGTTGCGGGCGCTGGCGATGGTCGGCAGCAGGGCGGGGGCGGTCGCCAGGACCTGCTCGGCGTAGAAGCGTGCGACGATCAGCTTGGTTTCCAGGAAGGAGGCGTTGGCGCCGGGCTGGCGCAGGCCCTCCATTGCCTTCATCGCCGAGCGGGCGAGCATCCAGCCGCCGGCAACCGTGCCCCACAGCTTCAGATAGGCCACCGCGCCGGCGGCAGCCCCTTGCAGGTCACCCTCGGCCTGGGTCGCCACCATCCAGTCGATGGCGCGGTCCAGCGCGTCCAGCCCGGCCGACAGCTCGGTCCGGATCACCGCGAGGTCGTCGCCGGGGGCGGCACCCAGCTCGTCCACGGTCGCCCGCATGTCGGCGACGAAGGCACGGGCCGCCGCACCCTTGTCGCGGCCGGTCTTGCGGAAGGTCAGGTCGTTGCCGTGGATGCCGTTGGTGCCCTCATAGATCGGGGTGATGCGGGCGTCGCGGTAATGTTGGGCCGCTCCCGTCTCCTCGATGAAGCCCATGCCGCCATGGATCTGCACGCCGGTGGAGGCGACCTCGCAGCCGATGTCGGTCGACCACGCCTTGACGATGGGGGTCAGCACATCGACCCGCGCCGTGGCCACGGCACGCACCGCCGCATCCTCGTGGTGGCGGGAGATGTCGAGCTGCGTGCCGGCATAGAGCGCCAGGGCGCGGGCCGCCTCGGTCTTGGCGCGCATGTCCAGCAGCATGCGGCGCACGTCCGGATGCTTGATGATGGCGACGCCGGAGCCCTTGGGATCGGCCAGATCCTTGCTCTGCACGCGGCTCTTCGCATAGTCGCGGGCCTGCTGGTAGGCGCGCTCGGCAATCGCCACACCCTGGATGCCGACGCCGAGCCGGGCGTTGTTCATCATCGTGAACATGTATTCGATGCCGCGGTTCTCCTCGCCGACGAGGTAACCGATGGCGCCCTCGTCGTCGCCATAGGCCATGACGGCGGTCGGGCTGGCCATGATGCCCAGCTTGTGCTCCAGGCTGGCGCAGCGCAGGTCGTTGCGCTGGCCTGGCGTGCCGTCGGCGTTGGGCAGGAATTTCGGCACGATGAACAGGCTGATGCCCTTGATGCCGGCCGGGGCGTCGGGCAGTCGGGCCAGCACCAGATGGACGATGTTCTCCGTCAGGTCATGCTCGCCATAGGTGATGAAGATCTTCTGCCCGGTGATGCGATAGCTGCCGTCGCCGGCCCGCACCGCCTTGGTCCGCACCGCGGCGAGGTCGCTGCCCGCCTGCGGTTCGGTCAGGTTCATCGTCCCGGTCCATTCGCCGGAGATCATCTTCGACAGGTAGACCGCCTTCTGCTCGTCGCTCGCATGCTCGGTCAGCAGGTCGACGGCGCCCTGGGTCAGCAGCGGGCACAGGCCGAAGGACAGGTTGGCGGCCTGCCACATCTCGTTGACCGCGAAGGAGACCGTCCAGGGCAGGCCCTGCCCGCCATACTCCGGCTCGAAGGGCAGGCTGTTCCAGCCGGCTTGCGTGAACTGGCCATAGGCCTCCTTCCAGCCGGTGGCGGTGCGGACGACGCCGTTCTCCAGCTTGGCCCCTTCCTTGTCGCCCACCCGGTTCAGCGGGGCGAGCACGCCGGAAGCGAATTTTCCGGCCTCTTCGAGGATGGCGTCGACCAGATCGGGGGCGGCGCTGTCGCACTGGGGCAGGGCGGCGATGGCGTCGAGGCCGACCACCTCGTTCAGGACGAAGCGCAGATCGTCGACCGGAGCGGTGTAGGTCATGGCGGGGCGGTTCTCCCAGGGCGAATTGTTTGGTTTACCTATAGGTTAACATACAGCATCGGATGGCGCTTGGCGAGAGGGTGGGATGCCGCGTCCATCCCCATCGTCAAGGCTAGGCCAGCCATGGGGCAGCATCAACCCTCCAGCCGACTGGCACGGCGTCTGCATAAGAGAGGCTGCCCCCTATCGGGGCCTTCACACGGGGATCGACCCATGACCTACGCTTCCGCCCTCGGCAATCCCAGCAACGCCGCCGCCCAAGCCGCCGCCGCCTCGCGCGGGCCGGCCACTGTGGAGGCTGCCGTGCGCAATGCCAGCGCGAAGACGGGGGTCGATTTTTCCTACCTCATGGAAAAAGCTGCCGTGGAGAGCGGGTACCGCACGGACGTAAAGTCCTCCTCCTCTTCGGCGACGGGGCTCTACCAGTTCATCGACAGCACCTGGCTGCAGACGATGAAGGAGCATGGCGCCGACCATGGCTACGGCAAATACGCCAACGCCATCCAGACCCGCGGCGACGGCCGGCCCTATGTCTCCGACCCGGAGATGAAGAAGGAGATCCTGGATCTGCGCAAGGATCCGACCGCGTCGGCCCTGATGGCCGCGGAATACACCCGCGACAACAAGGAGTATCTGGAGGAGACGGTCGACGGCAAGATCGGCTCGACCGAGCTGTATATGGCGCATTTCCTGGGCGCCGGCGGTGCCTCGAAGTTCCTGAACGCGATGCAGGAGAACCCCGGCCGCACCGCCCGCGACGTCTTCCCCGATGCCGCCGCCGCCAACAAGAACGTCTTCTACGACAAGGCCACCGGCAAGGCGAAGTCGCTGAAGGAGATCTACGACCGCTTCGCCTCCAAATTCTCCGAAAACCCGATGGCGAATTTCGCCCCGGCCCAGGTGGCGAACGACGCGGTGCGCAAGCAGGACATGCCGGACGGCTTCACCACCCAGGTGCCGACGGCCCCGGCCAAGGCGCTGAACGGCACGCCGCTGTCGATCTATCAGGTGCTGGCGCTGAACGCGCTGGAGACGCCGGACGAGGTCGACAGCGTCAGCGGCCGCCCGGCCCGCCTGCGCGATAAGGAGCATCGCCGCATGCGTGACGAGCCGGTGCGGACCGACCAGTCGTCGGGCACCGGCGTCGCCGTGGGCTTCGGCCTCGGTCTGGGCCGCATCGTCGGCTCTGAGTCGGCGACGCCGGTGGCGTCCGCCACGGCGGGCGCTGCCGGAACCGACGCGGTCTCCAAGGCGGCATAATGCCCTACGCTGGCGCTTTGACTTGACGGCCGGATGGGTGCAAGGTCGCGCCGTTTTTGGCGCTCACCCCTCAGGACCGATCATGAGCAACCAGCAGCCCGCCGTCACCTTCGAGGAAATCCGCGCGCTCGTGCGCAACCTGCCCGGCCCCGATCTGGAGGCCGGCACCGCGGCCCTCCAGCGCGAACGGCAGCTGACCAAGCCGGCCGGGTCGCTCGGCCGGCTGGAGGAGATCGCGCAGTGGATGGCGACCTGGCAGGGCCAGCACCCGGCCGAAGCCCGCCGTCCGCGCGTCGCCGTCTTCGCCGGCAACCATGGCGTGGCCGCCCGCGGCGTCTCGGCCTATCCGGCCGAGGTGACGGTGCAGATGGTCGCCAACTTCCAGAATGGCGGGGCGGCGGTCAACCAGCTCTGCGAGGTGGCCGACGCCGACCTGCGCGTCTATGAGCTGGACCTGGAAAACCCGACCGCCGACTTCACCCAGGGCCCGGCCATGGGTGAGGAGGAATGCTGCCGCACCATGGCCTACGGCATGATGGCGGTGGAGATGGGCGTCCAGCTGCTGGCGCTGGGCGAGATGGGCATCGCCAACTCGACCTCGGCGGCGGCGCTCTGCCTCGCCCTGTTCGGCGGCGAGGCGGCCGACTGGACCGGCCGTGGCACCGGCATCGACGACGAGGGCCTTGCCCGCAAGATCGCCGCGGTGGAGGCCGGCGTCGCCGCCAACCCGCAGGCCAAGGACGACCCGTTCGAGGCGCTGCGCTGCCTGGGCGGCTACGAGTTCGCCGCCATTGCCGGCGCCATCCTGGCCGCCCGCGTTGCCCGCGTTCCGGTCCTGCTCGACGGCTTCGCCTGCACCGCCGCCGCCGCGGTGCTCTACAAGGCCGACCGCCGGGCGCTCGACCATTGCATGGTCGCCCACCGCTCGGTCGAGCCGGGGCACACCCGCCTGATGCAACTGATCGGCAAGGAGCCGCTGCTCGATCTCGGCATGCGGCTGGGCGAGGGGTCCGGTGCGGCGCTGGCGATCAACATCGTCAAGTCGGCCGTCGCATGCCACGCCGGCATGGCGACCTTCGCCGACGCGGGCGTCAGCACGCAGGGGTAATGGTGGGTCAGGGTGTCGTGAGGGATTTCCTGGCCCTCACGACATCCCGATCACAGCATCCCGTCCGCCAGATCGCTGATCGCGGCAGACAGGAACAGGTCCAGCATCACCAGGGCCGCGGCGGCCAGACCCGACAGCGACAGGGCGGTGCGCAGGACGAACCATTGGTAGGTCAGCATTGCCATCATGACGCCGAAGACCAGCGCTTCGGACACGCCGGACGGCAGCAGGCCGCTGGCGGACAGCAGGATGGCCGGCAGATAAATCCCCATCTGCACCACCGCCGACCAGTTGTAGGCGGTCAGCGCACCGGGATAGAGCTGCTCCTTGCCCAGCAGTGCCGCTATGCGGAACAGGGCGAGCGGGAAGGCGGTCCAGCTGACGACGTAGGCGATGCCCTCCACCGTCACCAGCTGCAGGACCGGCGTGCCGTCCAGCTGGTCCCACAGGCGGATCGCCAGCAGCAGCGCATAGGCCGGCAACACCACCAGGGCGGCGTAGAAGGAGTTCAGCGCGCCGTCCGGCGTGCGGTCGAAGAATTCCATCCCCGTCCGGTCGAAGCGGGCCAGCCGCCAGGCGCCGTTCAGCGCGGACAGGATGGCGGGCGTGGTCAGCGGCATCGTGGTGTCCCGGTCAGACCTCTCACCCGGCAAGGCGCGTGAACACGCCCTTCAGGATCGACTCGTAGATGGCGGTCAGCTGGCGCAGATCCTCCACCGAACAATATTCGTCCACCTTGTGCATGGTCTGGCCAACCAGCCCGAATTCCACCACCGGGCAAACAGTCTTGATGAAGCGCGCGTCCGACGTGCCGCCGGTGGTCGAGTATTCCGGACGGCGCCCGGTTACCCCCTCCACCGCCTCGGCCACCAGCTCGGTCAGCGGACCCGGCGGGGTGACGAAGCTGTCGCCGGAGCAGTAGACCTCCAGCTCATAGGCGCCGCCGACGGCATCGAAGGTTTGGCGCAGCCACGCCTCGATGCCGGCCGGGGTGTGGGCGTCGTTGAAGCGGATGTTGAAGGTCGCCTTGCCCTGGGCCGGGATGACGTTGGTCGCCGTGTTGTCGACGTCGATGGTGGTCAGCGCCAGGGTGGAGGGCTGGAAATGCGCCGTGCCCTCGTCCATCGGGTCTTCGGTGATGGCGGCCAGCATGCGGACCAGCCGCGGCAGCGGGTTGTCGGCCAGATGCGGATAAGCGACGTGGCCCTGCGCGCCGAACACGGTCAGGAAGCCGGTCAGGCTGCCGCGCCGGCCGATCTTGATCATGTCGCCCAGCGCCTTGGGGTTGGTCGGCTCGCCGACCACGCAGGCATCGATGCGCTCGCCGCGCTCGGCCAGCCAGTCCAGCACCTTGCGGGTGCCGTTGATCGCCACCCCCTCCTCGTCGCCGGTGATCAGCAGGCTGATCGAGCCGGCAGGCGGCCCGTCCTCCAGCCGGCGCGACACGGCGGCGACGAAGGCGGCGATGGCGCCCTTCATGTCCACCGCACCGCGGCCGAACAGGCGCCCGCCCATCACCTCGCCGGCGAAGGGATCGACCGTCCAGCCCCGGTCGCCCGGCGGCACCACGTCGGTGTGGCCGGCGAAGCAGAAGTTCGGCCCCGCGGTGCCGAGCCGGGCATAGAGGTTCTCGACCGGCTCGGTCCCCTCCTGCTGGAAGCGCAGGCGGTGGCAGGTGAAGCCCATCGGCGCCAGCGCCGCCTCCAGCACGCCCAGCGCACCGTCGTCGCGCGGCGTGACGCTGGGGCAGCGGATCAGATCCTGGGCGAGGGCGACGGGGTCGATGGTCATGCGGCTCTTTTCCAACCGGCCCGGCCTCCGCCGGTCGTCATCCCCGCGAAGGCGGGGATCCAGGTGCCGGGGCCGGAGTGCTGTATGCGACGCCTGGACCCCCGCCTTCGCGGGGGTGACGCTGGACCTGCTGTCGGATCAATCCCGCAGCAGGTCGTTGATCGCGGTCTTGGAGCGGGTCTTCTCGTCGACGCGCTTGATGATGACGCAGCAGTACAGGCTCGGGCCCGGGGTGCCGTCGGGCAACGGCTTGCCGGGCAGCGAGCCGGGGACGACGACCGAATAGGCCGGGACGCGGCCCATGAAGATCTCGCCGGTGTGGCGGTCGATGATCTTGGTCGAGGCGCCGATGTAGCAGCCCATGGAGATGACCGCACCTTCCTCGACGATCACGCCCTCGACGATCTCCGAGCGGGCGCCGATGAAGCAGTTGTCCTCGATGATGACCGGATCGGCCTGCAACGGCTCCAGCACGCCGCCGATGCCGACGCCACCCGACAGGTGGACGTTCTTGCCGATCTGGGCGCAGGAGCCGACGGTGACCCAGGTGTCGACCATGGTGCCGCTGTCGACGTAGGCGCCGACATTGACGAAACTCGGCATCAGGATGACGCCGGGGGCGACGTAGGACGACTTGCGGGCGATGGCGCCGGGCAGGGCGCGGAAACCGGCGTTCTGGAACTGGCCTTCGCTCCAGCCCTCGAACTTCGGCGGCACCTTGTCGTACCAGGAGGAGCCGCCGGGGCCGCCGGGGATCATCTCGTTGGCGTTCAGGCGGAAGGACAGCAGCACCGCCTTCTTCAGCCACTGGTTGACCGTCCAGCCGTCCGCGGTCTTCTCCGCGACGCGCAGGTCGCCGGCGTCCAGCGCGTCCAGCGCCGAATTCACGGCGTCGCGGACCGAACCGGTGGTGGCGGTGGTGAGATCGGCGCGGTTTTCCCAGGCGGCGTCGATGGTGGCTTGCAGGCTGGCGTGGCTCATGGCGCGGTCGTTCTGCTGTCGATTGTCCAAGGGACGGCACCATGGAGCCGCATCGCGGCCGCTGTCAACCATACCGCTGCCAACCATACCCGCGGCCGGCGTCGGCCGGTTTGCGACAAAGCCCCCGGACGCGCCCCTTAAACTCCAGCCACCGCCGCCAGCCAGGAGGGCAGGTCGTCGACGGTGTGGTCGATGTGGACCCCGGCGCCGACGCCGGCCTTCTCGTACTCCTGCTCGCCGCGGACCCAGACGGTGGTCATGCCCAGCGCATGGGCGGGGGCGAGGTTGCGGGCGATGTCCTCCACCATGCAGGCGTCGGCGGGATCGACGCCGTGGCGCTCGACCAGCGTGGCATAGGGGCGGGGATCGGGCTTCGGCACGAAGCCGCCGGCGGCGATGTCGAACACCGCGTCGAACCGGTCGAGGATGCCGAGCCGGCCGGCGACGTTCTCGGCATGGCGGACCGAGCCGTTGGTGTAGATGATCTTGCGGCCGGGCAGCCGCGCCAGCGCGTCGGCCAGCAGGGCGGAGGGCTGGACCCCGGTCACGTCGATGTCGTGGACATAATCCATGTAGGCGACCGGATCGACGTCATGCTCCATCATCAGGCCGCGCAGCGTGGTGCCGTAGTCGCGGAAGAACTGTTTCTGCCGCACCCGCGCCTCGTCCATGCCGATGTTGAAATGGTCGGCGATGAACTCGTTGATCCGGCGGTCGACCTGGGCGAACAGGTTGCAGGACGCCGGATAGAGTGTGTTGTCGAGGTCGAAGATCCACACGGCGCGGTCGCGCAGGGCGGCGGGCGGAGCGGTCGCAGGGCCGGAAACGGAGCCGGTCGTGGAACTGGGCGCCGGTGCGGCGGCCTTGTCCTGGGGGGAGGTCGGGACGGTCATCCCCCAAGAATGGGGCCGCCGCCGGCCGGCCGCAAGGCGCTTCACATAGTCGCAGGCGCGCAGCCGCCCTTTGGCCAAGCCGCCGCTATGGGGAGTTCCCCGCGTCGTTGGTTGATTGAAGATTAACCCCTAAAGAGGTAGCATGGACCAGACCTTGTAATGGTTTACAGCCAAAGGTTTCCGCTCCGCCTGCCTCGTGGCCCGCAAGCCTCGTGGATTGCCCTCTGGGATTGCCGTGGACCTTCTTCTGACCACCGGTACCTTCGCCACCGCTTCCGCCTCCACCGGCGGCCAGACCGGCCCCGTGACGCTGGTCGCGCTGTATCCCGGCCCGGCCCTGCGGCTGGATTCGGCGCTGGCCGTCGCCGAAGCGAATGCCGAGGCGGAAGACATGATGGACAGCGATCCGCGCTGGCTGCCGGAGCTGCGCAACTGGCTGTCGGCGTCCAGCGTGGCGCCGGGGCTGCGGTCGGTGCCGGTGGAATCGCTGCGCGGGATCATGATCGTCGAATGGGCCGGCGTGCCGCTGCCCGACGGCGGGTTCCTGCTGCTGGGCCGCGACGACACGCTGGAGCGCCAGCTGCGCCACACGCTGACCGAATCGCGGCGGCGCTACAAGGATCTGGTGGAGGTCTCCTCCGACTTCGCCTGGGAGACCGGGCCGGACGGCACCTTCGTCTTCGTCAGCCACAAGGGCGCGCTGGGCTATCCGGCCGACGCGCTGATCGGCCGCGACCCGCGCAGCCTGGCGCTGGAGGAGGCGGAAGATTTGCCGATGCCGTTCGACTGCCGCCGGGCGGTCGACCAGACCGAGCTGTGGCTGAAGAGCGCCGACGGCACGCCGGCCTGCGTCGTCGCCTCCGCCCTGCCGCTGTTCGGGGTGCAGGGCGACTGGATCGGTGCCCGCGGTGTCTGCCGCGACGTGACCGAACAGGTGCTGCGCTCCAACGAGCTGGCGCGCATCCGGAACCGCGAACGGCTGCTCGGTCACATCGTCCACACCCTGCGTGACCGGCTCGACGCCGCGGAAGCGCTGGCCGTTGCCGCGACCGAAACGGCGCGGGCGCTCAGCGCCGACGGCTGCCGCATCTATCGGGCGGAGGAGGGCGCGGCCGGCGGCCGTGTCGTCCTGTCGCTGGTGGCGGAGTTCGGCGCAAAACTGCCGGAGGTCGGCACCGCCCTGCTCGACCGCATCGCCAACAGCGAAGGGCTGGTGACCGACCGGCTGGGCGACGTGCAGCTGATCGGCGAGCGGACGGAGTACCGGCAGGCGGCGAACGGCGCGCTGCTGGTCTGGCGCACCGGCGATTCCGAGCCGTGGGACGAAGACGACCGCCATCTGATGTCGGGCGTGGCCGACCATATCGGCATCGCGCACGCCCATCTCGCCTACCAGGAACGGCTGCGCCGCCTGTCGGAGCGCGACGGGCTGACCGGCCTGTTCAACCGCCGCACCTTTTTCGAACGGCTGGAGGAGTCGATCTCCCGGCCGGACAGCGGGCCGTCGGCCCTGCTCTATGTCGACCTCGACAATTTCAAGGCGGTCAACGATCTGCACGGCCACCAGCAGGGCGACGCGGTGTTGAAGGCCATCGGCACGCTGCTGAGCACCGGGGTGCGGCCGGGCGACCTGCCGGGTCGCCTCGGCGGTGACGAATTCGTGCTGTGGCTGGGCCGCACCGACGAGGCGAAGGCCCGCATCGTCGCCGAACGGCTGCTGAACGGCATGCGCGATCTGGCCCACCTGTCGGCCAGTCCCGAGAAGCCGCTGGGCCTGTCGATCGGCATCGCCGTCCACACCCCCGGCCGCGGCGAATCGGTGCGGGAGTTGACCGACCGGTCCGATGCCGCCATGTACGACGCCAAGAAGAGCGGCAAGGGCCATTTCGCCCTGGCCCCCGCCTATCGGGCGGCCGCTCAGCCACCTTCCTCCGATGTTTCCGCCGCGGAGCCTATCCCGTGACCCCGCCTGCCAATCCGCGTCCCGAGACCCTCGACCCCGCCGACTACGAATCCGCCAAGCGGATGGTGCAGAGCGAGGATCCGGCGGTTCGCCGGAAGGTCGCCGAGCATCCCAAGACCCGGCCGGAGCTGCTGTATTTCCTCGCCGCCGATGCTGCAGCCGAGGTGCGGCGCGCCATCGCCACCAATGCCGGCACGCCGCGGCAGGCCGACCTGCTGCTGGCCAAGGACCGCGAGGTCATGGTGCGGCAGGCGGTGGCGCGCAAGATCGCCCGCCTGCTGCCGGAACTGTCGGCCGACCAGGCGATGCAGATCGAGCGGCTGACGGTGGAATGCCTGGAAACGCTGGCCCGCGATCAGGCGACGGAGGTGCGCGGCATCCTGGCCGAAGCGCTGAAGGACCTGCCCAACGCCCCGCACGGCGTGATCAACCGGCTGGCCCGCGACGTCGAGCTGTCGGTCTGCGCGCCCGTGTTGCAGCATTCGCCGATCCTCACCGAAGAGGATCTGACCGACATCATCATGAAGGGGCCGGTGCGCGGCGCGATGACCGCCATCGCCAGCCGGCACAATGTCACCGCCTCCGTCGCCGACGCCATCGCGCGCTCGGACGACGAGGCGGCGGTGACGGCACTGCTCGGCAACCCGTCGGCCCAGATCCGCGAAGAGACGCTCGACCGCATCCTCGATCAGGCGCCGCAGCACGAGCCCTGGCATTCGCCGTTGGTCCGCCGCCCGCGGCTGCCGGCCCGCGCGGTGGCGCGGCTGGCCAGCTTCGTCGCCGACAATCTGCTGAAGGTCCTGCAGGACCGCGACGACCTCGACCCGGCTGCCGCGCGCGGGCTGGTGGAGGCGGTGCGCCAGCGGGTGGGACAGGCGGCGGGCGGCGCGGCACCCGGCCTGCCGCTCGGCCCTGTCGATTTCGGCGAGGAGGCGGTCGCCGCCGCTGCCGGACCGGAGAAGCCGGTCGAGCGTCCCAGCGACAAGGCGGCACGCCTGAACAAGGAAGGCAAGCTGACCGAGAAGCTGATCGAGGGCTCGATGGTCGAAGGTGACCGTGGCTTCGTCATGGCCGCGCTCGCGGAGCTTTCGCAGATCCCGCTGCCGGTGGTCGACCGCATCGTCGCCACCCATGCGCCGCGCGCCGTTACCGCCCTGGTGTGGCGCGCCGGGCTGACCATGCGCTTCGCCCGGCAGGTGCAGCTGCGGCTCGCCCAGATTCCGCCAAAAACAGCGCTTAATGCTCGGGACGGCACGCACTATCCGATGACCGATGAAGAGATGCGCTGGCAGCTCGAATTCTTCGGTGTCGAGGAGAAGGCGTGACGTTTCCCTCCGTTTTCGGGTTCTCTCCGGTATGCGTGTCGCCTTTCTCGCCTTCTTCGTCGTCCTGATCGCCGCCGCCACCAGCTTCGCCGCCCCGCCGCGCGAAACGCCGGAGGAGCGCGAGGTCGCCGCCACGTTCGACGCCGCCCGCACGGCGCTGTCCGAGAAGCGGGGGGCGGCGGTGATTCCGCTGCTCACCCGCAATTCGGTCAAGGCGCTGGAGTCGGTGCGCGACGCCGCCCGCCAGCCCGGCGATGCGCCCCTGCAACGGCTGGAGCCGGCGGAGCGCTTCGCCGCCATGGGGCTGCGCCGCTATCTCGGTCCGGCGGAATTGCGGCGCATGTCGGTCGGCGACATCGCCAACCATGCGCTGAAAGCCGGCTGGCTCGGACCCAACGTCATCTCCCGCAGTGCGCTGGGGCCGGTGCGGGTCAAGGGCGACCGGGCGTCGGGCCTGCTGATGGTCGACAACCGGCCGGCGCTGGTCCCTGCCGATTTCGTCCGCGAGGGCGGGGCGTGGCGCATCGACCTTGCCAGCGTCTTCACCTTCGGCAGCCAGATGCTGAAGGGCTTCGCCGCCATGGCCGGCAAGGACGAGACCGCCTATATCGGCGAACTGCTCGACCGGTTGCCGGCCAAGCCGGGAGCGATGAAGGCGCAGTGATCCGGAAGCGGATCCTCCATCCCCGTCATCCAGCCTCTTTTATCCAGCCTCTTTTATCCCTGGTCCCGCGTCCATCGGTGCGATTGCGGCGACTCCGGCGATTGCGTAGACTCGCGCCCGCTTCCACCAAGTGTTGGCGCCGACGATGACCGCACCGGAAGAGACCGTTTCCTCATCCACCCCCGGCCGGGCCGTGCCCTGCGGCGCCCGGTTCCGTGCCGCCGTTCTGGAGCTGGCCGCCACCCGCGGGGCAGGGGTGCCGATGCTTGTCGCCGCAGCCCTGCTGCTGGCGCTGAAGGCGGGTGCCGATCCGGGCCCGCGCGATCCGGAGGGGGAGGCGCTGCTGGAGGTGGGAGAGACCGACGCCAGCGACGGTGAGATCCGCAAGGCGCTGGCCGCCGCCCTGGCGCTTGCCGATCCCGGCGCCCGAATCCTGCCGGGCGAGGATGTCCGCCGGCTCGAAGCCGCGGTGGAGACGCTGGGCTACCGCAACAAGACTTTGGCCCATGCGCTGCAACGCCTGTCCTTCCAGCCGCTCGACGGTCGCATCACGCAGGTGCGCGACGCCGCCCAGCTGTTCGGCTTCGTCAATGAATGGTGCTTCGACGAGGATCAGGTGCGGCGGCGCTTCCGCGAACTGGCGCCGGTCTATCACCCGGACACCGGCATCGTCGCCTGCCGCGAGCGGATGGGCCAGCTGATCGATGCCCGCAACCTGCTGGTCCACCATGTTCGCAGTGTCTACGGTTCCGGCGACTGGATGGCCCGGCGGGGCGGGCCGTCCGTTTAAAACTTTGGCCGCCTGAAACCGAAACCCTGAACCGACCAGCTCAGCTGGCCAGCCCGATCGCTTCCTCGACGATCGCCTGATCCATCGTCGCGCCGTCCAGCACCGCACCGGTCAGGTCGGCGCCGGTGAGGTCGGCCTCGCTGAGGTTGGCGCCGGTGAGGTCGGCACCGGCGAGGTTGGCGCCGGAAAGGTTGGCCTTGCGCAGGTCGGCCTTGCACAGCAGCGCCATGCCCAGCCGCGCGCGTTGCAGGTTGGCGCGCCAGACATGGCCGCTCATCGTCTGGATATGGACGGGGCCGAGCTGGGCGCCGGTCAGGTTGGCGCCGGTCAGGGTAGCACGTTCGAAATTCACCCCGCGCAGATCGGCCTTCGACAGGTCGGCCTTGCGCAGGTCGGCCAGCGACATGTCGGCTATCGCCATCGCTGCACCGGACAGGTTGGCGCCGCGCAGCGCGATGCATTGCAGGATCGCCGCCGACAGGTTGATGCCGTCCAGCTTGCGCCCCGACAGGTCCAGCGCCGACAGGTCGGCGCGCTTGCCGGACTTGCCGCCGCTGTCGATCCAGCTCAGATGCTCCATCAGCATCTCGCGCAGGTCGTCTTCCGGGTTCTCCAGCGTCTTGGCCAGCACCGCCGCCTGAAGGTTGGGCGAACGCATCTGCGCCGCGTCCAGGATGGCGCCGATCAGCGTGGCGCCGCTGAAATTGGTGCGGTTGATGGCGCAGCCGGTCATCACCGCCCCCGACAGCCGGGCGCCCGACAGGTTCGCCTCCGTCAGGTCGGCGTCGGTCAGGTCGCAGCCGGTCAGGTTGGAGCCGGTCAGGTTGGCGCGCATGAACTTGGTGCCGCGCAGGACGGCGTCGGTCAGGTCGGTCTGCATGACGAAGGCGTTGGCGATCTTGGCCCGCGACAGGTCGGCGCCGCGGATGGTCGCCGCCGTCAGTTCCGACGTCAGGACGGAATCCTCATACTCGTGGGCGTACATCCCGCCGCTGGAGTCGTAATGCAGCAGCGTGCCGTCGCGCAGGTCGACCTCCACCAGCGTCGCCTCGCTCAGCACGGCACCGCGCAGGCAGGCGCCGCGCAGATCGGCCCGGCGCAGATCGGCCTTCTCCAGATTGGCGAGCCGCAGGTCGGCGGCATAGAGGTTGGCGTTGGCGAGGTTGGCGCCGGTCAGCCGGGCGCTGAACAGCTTCGCTCCCGACAGGTCGGCGTCGGACAGGTCGATGCCGGAGAGATCGAGATGCGACAGGTCGCGCATCTTCAGGTTGGCGCGCACGCCGCCGGGCTGGCTTTTGCGGAATGCCTGGTGCCGCAACAGGATCGCGTTGAGCTGGCTCTGGGTCAGCTTGGTTCGCGGGCTGTTGGAGCCAAAGCCCTGGGCGGACGACATCGCCGGCATACCTTCTCTATTTGGTGACTCATAATCCGAAAGAGTCGCCAAAATTTGGTTAAGGGTTGATGGCTTGTGACAAGCTTGGGACCGATAACCGCCGCGGGGCAAGGCAGACGTAAGGATAACGGCAAAAGACCGACTGCGGCGGTTGACTCGGCCTGCCGGCTTCTCTATGGTCCGCCGACCTGTCTTCCGCAAAGTCGATAGACCGGGTACCCCGGCCCAACGCCGGGTATCTCCGCCAGTCCGCGAAATTCGCGCACTGGCGCTTTCGTGCTTGTGCGGGTGGCGGCTCTGACGCTGGACCCGGAACTGGGGAACGAGTAACGCATGTTCGAAGGCCTGACCGGACGCCTGGGCGACATCTTCGACAAGCTGCGCCGCCGTGGCGCGCTGACCGAGGAGGACGTCTCCGCCGCACTGCGCGAAGTTCGCGTGGCGTTGCTGGAGGCTGACGTCGCCCTGCCCGTCGTCAAGCAGTTCGTCACCCAGGTGAAGGAACGCGCCGTCGGGCAGGAGGTGCTGAAGTCGGTCACCCCCGGCCAGCAGGTCATCAAGATCGTCCACGACAACCTCGTGGAGATGCTGGGCGAAGGCGCCGAGATCAACCTGAACGCCGCCGCCCCGGTGCCGATCCTGATGGTCGGCCTCCAGGGCTCGGGCAAGACCACCAGCACCGCCAAGATCGCGCTGCGCCTGAAGACGAAGGACCGCAAGAAGGTCCTGATGGCCTCGCTGGACGTCCGCCGTCCGGCCGCCCAGGAGCAGCTGAAGGTTCTCGGCGAGCAGACCGGCGTCGCCACGCTGCCGATCGTGCCGGGCCAGGACCCGGTCGCCATCGCCAGGCGCGCCATCGAGACCGGCCGTCTCGAAGGCTACGACGTCGTCATGCTCGACACCGCCGGCCGCCTCGCCATCGACGAGGAGCTGATGGCGGAGGTCGCGGCCGTCCGCGACGCGACGAAGCCGGTGGAAACCCTGCTGGTCGCCGACGCGATGACCGGCCAGGACGCCGTCACCGTCGCCACCAATTTCAACGACAAGGTCGGCATCACCGGCATCGTGCTGACCCGCATCGACGGCGACGCCCGCGGCGGTGCGGCCCTGTCGATGCGCCAGATCACCGGCAAGCCGATCAAGCTGCTGGGCGTCGGCGAGAAGATCGACGCGCTGGAGCCCTTCCACCCCGACCGCATCGCCGGCCGAATCCTCGGCATGGGTGACGTGGTGTCGCTGGTGGAGAAGGCCGTCGAGACCATCGACAAGGACGAGGCCGAAAAGCTCGCCCGCAAGATGGAGAAGGGCCAGGGCTTCGACCTCGACGACATGGCGATGCAGCTGAAGCAGCTCCGCAAGATGGGCGGCATGTCCGGCCTGATGGGAATGCTGCCGGGCATCGGCAAGATCAAGGACCAGCTGAAGGACGCCAACGTCGACGACGGGATGATCAAGCGCCAGGAGGCGATCATCTCCTCGATGACCAAGGCGGAGCGCAAGAACCCCGACCTTATCAAGGCTTCGCGCCGCAAGCGCATCGCCGCCGGTTCCGGCACCTCGGTGCAGGAGGTCAACAAGCTGCTGAAGCAGTTCGAGACCATGCGCGGAATGATGAAGCAGGTGCAGAAGCTTGGGAAGAAGGGGATGCTGCGCGGCGGCCTCGGAAATCTGCTGCCGAAGGGACTCGGCGGCTTTGGCGGGAAGGGGCCTTTCGGCTGACCCGACCGCCTCTCGAAATCACCCGATACCTGTTTGACTTGAGAAGAGAAAGTTTCGACCAATGGCTTTGAAGATTCGTCTGGCTCGCGGTGGTGCGAAGAAGCGTCCGTTCTACTCGATCGTCATCGCGGACGCCCGCAGCCCGCGTGACGGCCGCTTCATCGAGAAGATCGGCACCTACAACCCGATGCTGCCGCGCGAGCACGAGCAGCGCATCATCCTGAACGCCGAGCGCGCCAAGCACTGGCTGTCGGTCGGCGCCCAGCCGACGGACCGCGTCGTTCACTTCCTGGCCACTGCCGGCCTGGTCGAGAAGCCCGCCGTCCGCGAGACCCCGAAGAAGTCGGCTCCGAAGGCCAAGGCGCAGGAGCGTCTGAAGGCCGAGGCCGCCGCTGCCGCGGCGGCCGCAGAAGGCTGACCTTGGGGCTGATACGGGTGAATGTGGGCCATCCGGCCCGCAGGGTTGAGGTTGTGACGACGTGCCGGGTGCTCCTTCGATGACCGCCAAAATCTGTGTCGGCCAGTTCGCGGGATCGCACGGCGTGCGGGGGCTGGTGAAGCTGCGAAGCTTCACCGCCGAACCCGCCGACATCATGACCTACGGCCCGCTGTCGGACGAGACGGGGACCCGCCGGTTCACGGTGACGCTCCAGGGCATGGTCAAGGACAACTTCCTTGCCAAGGTCGACGGAGTGACCAGCCGCGAACAGGCGCAGGCCCTGGCAGGCTTGCGGCTCTATGTGGAGCGCGGTGCCCTGCCGGCGACGGAGGACGAGGACGAGTTCTACCATGCCGATCTGATCGGCCTGCGTGCGGAACTCGCCGACGGGACCGTCTACGGCACGGTGAAGGCGATCTACGACTTCGGCGCCGGCGACGTGCTGGAGATCAGGACCGCAGGCGGGCCGCTGGAGATGCTTCCCTTCTCCAAGGCCTGCGTGCCGGCGGTCGATGTCCGGGGCGGTCGCATCGTCGTCGACCTTCCCGCCGTGATCGAGGCCCGCGAGGGCTCCGGTGACGAGGCGGAGGAGGCCGGGGGTGAAGAGGACGGAGACCGGAGCGGGGAGGAGGGGCCGTGAATCACGGCGCCGACGGTCCGCGGGTCTGGACGGCCAAGGTTCTGACGCTGTTCCCGGAAATGTTTCCGGGGCCGCTCGGCCACTCGCTGGCCGGCAAGGCGTTGGAAAATGGAGTCTGGGCGCTGGAATCGGTGGACATTCGCTCGTTCGCGCGCGATAAACACCGCTCCGTCGACGAGACCCCCTTCGGCGGAGGGGCCGGCATGGTCATGCGGCCCGACGTGCTGGACGCGGCTTTGACTGCGACGGCGGGACCTGTGGGGGCACCGGGACGCAGCCGGGCGATTTATCTGTCGCCTCGCGGACGGGTGCTGAACCAGGAACTGGTCAAGGAGCTGGCCGCCACCCCGGTGGTGACGCTGCTCTGCGGCCGGTACGAAGGGGTGGACCAGCGGGTCCTCGATGCGCACGGCCTCGAAGAGGTCAGCCTCGGGGATTTCGTGCTGTCCGGCGGGGAACTCGCCGCGCTCAGCCTGATGGATGCCGTGGTGCGCTTGCTCCCCGGCGTCATGGGCAACGTTGAGACGGCGGGCGAAGAGAGTTTCGAACGGGGGTTGCTCGAATACCCCCACTACACCCGGCCGGCGGTCTGGACCGACGGACAGGGTGTGGAGCGCGCGGTGCCGGAGGTTCTGCTGTCCGGTCACCATGGGAAGGTCAAGGCCTGGCGGCTGGCCGAGGCGGAGAAGATCACGGAGGCCCGACGGCCGGACCTGTGGTCGCTCTACCAGGCAAGCCGTCCGGCAGTAACTGTTACGAACAAGGGTCGGCGGCAGGCTCGCCGGCGCGACCCGAAACCGGAGTGACGGTCCGCCGCGAGGCGCGCCGATAGAAAAGGGGTAGTGCTATGAACCTGTTGCAGCAGCTCGAGCAGGAGCAGATCGAGAAGGCCCTCGGTGGCAAGACGATCCCGGAGTTCTCCTCGGGCGATACCGTCCGCGTGAACGTGAAGGTCGTCGAGGGCACGCGCGAGCGCGTCCAGGCCTATGAGGGCGTCGTGATCGCCCGCAAGAACGCTGGCGTGAACTCCTCGTTCACCGTCCGCAAGATCAGCTACGGCGAGGGCGTGGAGCGCGTGTTCCCGCTCTACTCCCCGCGCATCGACTCGATCGAGCTGGTCCGCAAGGGCGCCGTCCGTCGCGCCAAGCTGTACTATCTGCGCGATCTGCGCGGCAAGGCTGCCCGCATCTCCGAGCGCACCACCGGCCGCGGCATGGTCAACGGCCGCCGGGCTGCCGAGTAAGGCGCCTTTCGGTTCGGTTCAGGTTCATAGATCCGGCGCCCGGCCGATCGGCTGGGCGTCTTCTTCCCGTCACCATCAGAAAAGCTTAAGGAGTAGGCGCCATGAAGCGCACGTTCCAGCCGTCCAAAATCGTGCGTAAGCGTCGTCATGGCTTCCGCCACCGCATGTCGACTGTCGGCGGCCGCAAGGTCATCGCCCGTCGCCGCGCCCGCGGCCGCAAGGTTCTGAGCGCCTGATCCCCGCTATGGCGGCGCCGGGCCACGAGGTCGGGCGCCTGATGCGGCGGCCGGAATTTCTGGCCGTGGCCGGGACACGGCGAAAGCATGTGGCTCCCGGCCTGATCCTCCAGGTGCGCCGGCACGACGACAAGCAGCGGCCCGCCGAAGGCGGTCCGCCGATCCGTCTCGGTTTGACGGCGAGCCGCAAGGTCGGCAACGCGGTGGTGCGCAATCGCGCCCGCCGCCGTTTGCGTGAGGCCGCGCGGCAGATTCTGACCGTTCATGCGGCGCCCGGCCACGATTTCGTGCTGGTCGCCCGCGGCGGTACGGCCGAACGGCCGTGGACCGACCTGCTCGGCGACCTTGCCGCCGGGTTGAAGCGCCTCGGCCTGTGGCGCGAGGCGGAAGGGTAGGAGGCTCGCGACGTCATGTTTCGCATCGCCGGCCTCAGCCCGCTCGCGCACCTGCTCCGCGCGCTCGTCTATCTCTATCGCTGGACCTTGTCGCCCTTCGTGGGCTGGCAGTGCCGTTTCCAGCCGACCTGCTCCTGCTATGCCATCGAATCGCTGGAAAAGCATGGGGCCATCCGGGGGGGATGGCTGACTGTGCGCCGGCTCGGGCGTTGCCATCCCTGGGGCGGGTCTGGCTGGGATCCCGTGCCCGATCCCGTCCCGCGGCCGGCGCCCATGGCGCCGCATCGCTGCGGACTGCGGGAAAAGGGGCATGCGGCGGTTGCCCAGCCCGGCGAAAACCCGTAACAAGGCCGCGCACACGCCGCCCTTCTTCCAAAGGCCCCACGGCAACCGGGACGCCATGACCGACCAACGCAACCTCATCATCGCGATTGCCCTGTCGATCGCCATCCTTCTGGGCTTCCAGTTTTTCTACGAGAAGCCGCGGGTGGAGCAGCAGAAGCAACTCGCCGCCCAGCAGGCCGCCCAGACGGAGCAGTCGGTGCCGGTGCCGGCCCCCGGCGTGCCCGCCCAGCAGCCTCCGGCCACGGCTGAGGTCGCGAAGGAGCGCCCCGTCCTGCTCGCCGAGCAGCTGGCGGCCGGCACCCGCGTGAAGATCGACACGCCGGCCCTGCACGGCTCCGTCAACCTCGTCGGCGGCCGCATCGACGACCTGACGCTGGCCCAGTACCACGAGACGCCGGACCCCAAGAGCCCGGAGATCGTGCTGCTGGCCCCGGCCGGCACGCCCGCCGCCTATTATGCCGAGTTCGGCTGGGTCCCGCAGGGCGCCGGCATCGCCGCCCCGACCGCGACCACCCGCTGGACCGCCGACGGCGCCGCGCTGACGCCGGACAAGCCGCTGACCCTGACCTGGGACAACGGCCAGGGGCTGGTGTTCGAGCGCAAGATTGCCGTCGACCCGGACTTCATGTTCACGGTGACGCAGACCGTCCGCAACACCGGCGCCGCCCCGGTCACCCTGCTGCCCTACAGCCTGGTGTCGCGCAGCGGCACGCCGCACACGTCCGGCTACTACATCCTGCATGAGGGTCCGCTCGGCGTCTTCAACGGCTCGCTGACCGAAGAGAAATACGACGACGTCCGCAAGGCCGGTTCGATCGCCAAGGACACCACCGGCGGCTGGGTCGGCATCACCGACAAGTACTGGCTGGTGTCGCTGGTGCCCGACCCGAACGAGAAGGTCACGGCGCGCTTCCTCTACAATCAGGTCGCCAACACCGACCGTTACCAGACCGACACCATGGGTGCGCCGGTCACGGTGGCGCCGGGCGCCTCGGCCGAGAACACCGGTCGCCTGTTCGCCGGTGCCAAGCAGGTGAAGCTGCTCGACAGCTACTCCGAGAAGCTGAACATCAAGAACTTCGATCTGGCGATCGACTTCGGCTGGTTCTATTTCCTGACCAAGCCGTTCTTCTACGCGCTGGATTTCCTGGGCCGCATCATCGGGAACTTTGGCATCGCCATCCTGGTGCTGACCGTCTGCGTCAAGGCTGTCTTCTTCCCGCTCGCCAACAAATCCTATCAGGCGATGAGCAAGATGAAGGCCCTGCAACCCAAGATGCAGGAGCTGCGCGAGAAGTTCAGCGACGATCAGGCGCGCATGAACCAGGAGCTGATGGCGCTGTACAAGCGCGAGAAGGTCTCCCCGGTGTCGGGCTGCCTGCCGATCCTGATCCAGATCCCGGTGTTCTTCTCGCTCTACAAGGTGCTGTTCGTGACCATCGAAATGCGGCATGCGCCGTTCTTCGGCTGGATCCACGACCTGTCCTCGCCCGATCCGACGACCATCTTCAACCTGTTCGGCCTGATCCCCTGGGACCCGCCCGCCATGCTGCATCTCGGCCTGTGGCCGCTGATCATGGGCGTGACGATGTGGTTCCAGCAGAAGATGAACCCGGCACCGCCGGACCCGATCCAGCAGAAGGTGTTCCAGTTCCTGCCCATCGTCTTCACCTTCATGCTCGCCGGCTTCCCGGCCGGTCTGGTGATCTACTGGGCCTGGAACAACACACTGTCGGTCCTGCAGCAGTGGACCATCATGAAGCGCATGGGCGTGAAGGCCTGATCCTTCAGCCTCTGCCGAATGTCTGAGACCTGCCGCCGGCAAAGACCCTTGACGGGCCTCTGCCGGCGGTATGTTTTTTAGCCGACCAGAACGAAAGCGCACCGCCATGACCAGCCCCGCCACGCCGACCCCCGACACCCCCAGCATCGTTTCCGGCTTCGACGAGGCCGCGCTGGAGGCCGGCCGGCTGCTGTTCGCCAAGGAGTGCGACTTCGTCTGGGGCGCCAACGCGCTGAACCAGCTGCCCGAGGCCGACCTGCCGGAGGTCGCCTTCGCCGGCCGCTCGAATGTCGGCAAGTCGAGCCTCGTCAACGCGCTGACCGGGCGCAAGACGCTGGCCCGCACCTCCAACACGCCGGGCCGCACCCAGCAGCTCAACTTCTTCAACCTCGGCAATCGTCTGAAGCTGGTGGACATGCCCGGCTACGGCTATGCCAAGGAATCGAAGGAGAAGGTGGAGGCGTGGAACGACATGGTCCGCCGCTTCCTGCGCGGCCGGGTCACCCTGCGCCGGGCGCTGGTGCTGATCGATTCGCGCCATGGGATGAAGCCCCACGACCATGAGATCATGGAGATGCTCGACCGCACGGCGGTGCCCTACGTCGTCGTGCTGACCAAGGCGGACAAGGTCAAGGCTGCGGATCTCGACAGGATCCGCCGTGAAACCCAGGCCGGGCTGAAGAAGCACCCCGCCGCCTTCCCGGACATCCACGTCACCAGTTCCGAGAAGGGCACCGGCATCGCGGAGCTGCGCGCCAGTCTGGCGGCGCTCGCCCTCGGCGCCGAGTAAGGGGCGGCAGCGATGGGTGGTCTGTCTCCCGCGCTGCTGTTCCTGATGCAGGCCCTGCTGCTGATCGCCGGGCCGTTTCTGCTGTGGCGGCTCGGCGGCGGCCGTCACATCGCCCCGATGGTGGTGGTCCAGATCCTGTTCGGGGTGGCGCTGGGGCCGTCGCTGCTCGGCCGGCTGGTTCCCGATCTGTGGGGCGTCCTGTTTGCGCCGGCGGCGCTTGCGCCCTTGTCCGGGCTGGCCTTGATGGCCGTGGTGTTCTTCGCCTTCCTGACTGGCCTGCATCTCGATCCCGCCGAGTTCCGCGGGCGGGGTGGGGCCTTCGTCACGGTGGCGCTGTCCAGCATGCTGGTGCCGACCCTGCTGGGCGGAGCCCTGGGCTGGTGGCTGGCCGGCGCCTTTCCCGCCATGACCGGAAAGCACGCCACCCCCGGCCTGTTCGCCGCCGGCTTCGGCATCTGCGTTGGCGTCACCGCCCTGCCGGTGCTGGGCGCCATCCTGCGCGAGATGGATTTGCTGGGCGACCGGGTGGGGCGGCTGGCGCTGGGCTATGCCGCGGTGAACGACGCGCTGCTCTGGCTGCTGATCACCGCGGTGCTGGCCTGGTCGACCGCCGACGGGGGGAACGGCGGCGGCGATGCCTGGGCGGTGGCGAAGGTTGGCCTCTTGGGCTTCGCCTATGTCGGGGCGACGGTCCTGCTCGTGCGCCCGCTGCTCGACCGCTTGCTGGAGCAGGTGGCGCCGGACGGGCGGATGGGCGACACCGCGGTGGTGGTGACCTGTGCGGCGCTGCTGGCCTCGGCCGCGGTGACCGAGTTGATCGGGCTGCATTACATCCTGGGCGCCTTCATCGCCGGCAGCGCGATGCCGCGCCGCTATGCGGCGGCGATCCTCGACCGGCTGGAGCATTTCGCCACGCTGATCCTGCTGCCCTTCTTCTTCACCCTGACCGGGCTGAAGGTGAACCTGACGCTGGACGATCCGGCGCAATGGACCGTCTTCGCGCTTGCCAGCCTCGCCACCATCGCCGGCAAGATGGCCGGCACCACACTGCCCGCCCGCTGGGCCGGGGAGTCCTGGCCTGATGCCCTCCGGCTCGGCACGCTGATGCCGTGCAAGGGGCTGATGGAGGTCATCGTCCTGACCCTTCTGCTGGAGGCGGGCGTGCTGTCCGGCGCCTGTTTCTCGGCGATGGTGCTGATGGCGGTGGCGGTCACGGCGCTGACGCAGCCGATGACCCGGCTGGCCGGATTGTGGCGTCCGGCCGGCGGCACGGTGGCCGCAGCCGCGGGAGGCCGTCACGGGGGTGTGTGACCGTTAAATTGCCCCCTAGGCAACCGGCCGGCCTTTCCGTTAAAGAAGCCCGACACTCCACCCCGACAAAGGGCATCCTCCCGTGCAGACTCCCACCCGTGACGAGTGGCTCGCCAAGGCCCGTACCCTGTCCGAAGCGCTGCCCTACATGCGCCGTTATGCCGGGAGCACCTTCGTCATCAAGTACGGCGGCCACGCCATGGGCGATGCCAGCCTGGCGGAGCTGTTCGCGCGCGACATCGTCCTGCTGAAGCAGGTCGGCATCAACCCGGTGGTCGTCCACGGTGGCGGCCCGCAGATCGGCCAGATGCTGGAACGGCTGAAGATCAAGTCCAGCTTCATCGACGGCCTGCGCGTCACCGACAAGGAGACGGTCGAGGTGGTCGAGATGGTGCTGGCCGGCTCCATCAACAAGCAGATCGTCGCCGCCATCAACAGCGCCGGCGGCCGGGCCGTCGGCCTGTCGGGCAAGGACAGCAACCTGATCACCGCCCGCCGTCTGGAGCGCGTGCAGCGCGATCCCGACAGCAACATCGAACGGGTGCTGGACCTCGGCTTCGTCGGCGAGCCCTACAAGGTGAACCCGCAGATTCTGCACGCGCTCGCCCAGTCGGACATCATCCCGGTGATCGCGCCGGTCGGCTTCGACGTGAACGGCGACACCTACAACATCAACGCCGACACGGCGGCCGGCGCGGTCGCGGCGGCGGTGAAGGCGGCGCGCTTCTTCCTGCTGACCGACGTCG
Source organism: Azospirillum sp. A26 (assembly GCF_042604635.1). NCBI lineage: Bacteria > Pseudomonadati > Pseudomonadota > Alphaproteobacteria > Rhodospirillales > Azospirillaceae > Azospirillum > Azospirillum sp. A26. The sequence continues at coordinate 64,108 of NZ_CP170472.1, forward strand.
CCGGTGTGCTCGACAAGGAAAAGAAGCTGATCGAGAAGATGTCGCTGGAGGATGCCCACAAGGCCATCGCCGACGGCACCGCCTCGGGCGGCATGATCCCGAAGATCGAGACCTGCATCGGCGCGGTGGAGCAGGGCGTCGATGCCGCTGTTATCCTGGATGGCCGTGTGCCGCATGCGCTGCTGCTGGAGATCTTCACCGAAGGCGGCGCCGGCACCCTGATCGGCAAGGCCTGACGCCACGGAAGGGGACCGCCAAAGGGGGGACCGATGAGCGATCTGCGCAAGGAATTGCTCCGCCAGATGAAGGCCATCCGGGAGAGGATGGACCCGAAGCTGATGGAGCGTGCCAGACTGGCCGCTCTGGGCAAGGTCCCCTATGACAGCGACGCGGCGAAGGAGGCGGTCGGCCATTTCCTCGACGCCAAGCGGGACGGCGGTGCCTTCCGCCGCAAGCTGGAACAGGCGCTGAAGGACGAGGGCGCGTCGCTCGACCTCGATGGGGAGAAGGCGCCGCCCCCGGCGAAGCCGCGGCGCGGTGGCCGGGTGACCTAGGTTGGGCGCCTGAACCGCGCCCATGCAAGGAGCACAGCCTTGCTGCATGTTTTCGTCAATGACGGCGGTCTGCTGCGCTGGGACAGGGAGGCCGCGGACGAGTCGGTCCCGTTCCCTGAGTCCGCCGTATGGCTGGACCTGATCAACCCGACGCCCGACGAACTGGCGCGGGCGGAGGCGCTGATCGGCAGCGGCCTGCCCACCCGTGAGCAGATGGCGGAGATCGAGGAGTCGAGCCGTCTGCGCGTGGCCGGCGGTGCGCTGACCATGACCGTCACCGCGCTGGTCTGGGCCGACACCGACGAGCCGCGCATCGCCACCGTCAGCTTCGTGTTGGCCGGCCGGCGGCTGGTGACCATCCACGACATCGATCCGCAGGCCCTGCTGGCCTTCCGCCGCCGTGCCACCCATGGGCAGGTCTCCGCGTCTCGCGGCGAGCTGGTGCTGGCGGCGCTGGTGGACGGGATGATCGACCGCACGTCGGTCGTGCTGCGGCGGACCGGGGTGGAGATGGATGCGCTGAACCGCCGCTATTTCCGCGGGCGCAAGCTGCGCTCCCGCGGCGAGACGCTGGACGACGCCCAGACGCTGAAGCGCATCGGCCATGCCGGTCACCTAATCGGCAAGGCGCGGATCAGTCTGGCCAGCCTCACCCGGATGACCGACTTCCTGGCGCGCGGCGACGGATGGAACGCCGGCAAGGCGACGCGGCGCTGGGCCAAGACCACGCTGCAGGATCTGCGCGGGCTGGACCAGTATGCCCGCTTCCTGTCCGGCAAGGTCGCCCTGGCGCTCGACACCGCGCTGGGGCAGATCAATGTCGAGCAGAATGAGATCGTCAAGATCGTGTCGGTTCTGACCGTCCTGCTCTATCCGCCGACCCTGGTCGCCAGCATCGGCGGCATGAACTTCACCGACATGCCCGGCAGCCAATCGCCCTTCGGCTATGCCAGCGCCTTGGGGCTGATGCTGCTGTCGGCCTTGCTGCCGATGGTCTATGTGCGGTCGAAACGCTGGATGTAGCGAATTTCCACAATATGGCAGGCGGATCGTCCGCAGCGCTTTCCTTTTGACACGACCGTCCGTCGGCGGCAGGATGGGCCGCATTCCAGGGGGGTCCCGACAGGGGGCTGAGATACCAACAGCCGGACGGCGCACTGCGCAAGCCGGCAGCGTGGTGACCCTTCGAACCTGATCCGGGTCATACCGGCGAAGGGAGGGACCTCGTGACGGGCCGATTCTCGCCCCGTCCGGCCGTATCGGCCCCGCCATGCCGGGGAAGCCATTCCGAAACGGCCCGCACGAAGATACCGCACCTCCGTCCGCAGTCCCGGGTTTGTCCGCCCAACTCCGACGGAGAAACCCAATGCCTAAGGACTTCAACGAGAACGCCATCCGCATTTCGACCGGCCCGCTGCCGTCGTCGCGGAAAATCCATGTGCCCGGCACGCGCTTTCCCGACCTGCGCGTCGCCCTGCGCGAGATCGCGCTGTCGGGCGGCGAGCCGCCGCTGACCGTCTATGATGCCTCCGGCCCCTACACCGATGAGTCGGTCGCCATCGATGTGCGGGCCGGCCTGTCCAAGCACCGCCGCGACTGGATCCTGGAGCGCGGCGATGTCGAGGCCGCCGACAACGGCGTGCTGCGCTCCAAGGGCGGCGGCGCGGTGACCCAGATGGCCTACGCCCGCGCCGGCATCGTCACCGCGGAGATGGAGTACATCGCCGTCCGTGAGAATCTCGGCCGCGCTGCAGCACTTGAGGCTACCCGCGACGGCGAGGATTTCGGCGCCGAGATCCCCGACTTCATCACCCCGGAATTCGTCCGCGACGAGGTGGCGCGCGGGCGGGCGATCATCCCGTCCAACGTCAACCACCCCGAGTCGGAGCCGATGATCATCGGCCGGAACTTCCTGACCAAGATCAACGCCAACATCGGCAACTCCGCCGTGACCTCCTCCATCGAGGAGGAGGTGGAGAAGATGGTCTGGTCGATCCGCTGGGGCGCCGACACCGTGATGGACCTGTCCACCGGCGCCGACATCCATCAGACGCGCGAATGGATCCTGCGCAACTCTCCGGTTCCCATCGGCACCGTGCCGATCTATCAGGCTTTGGAGAAGGTGAATGGCAAGGCCGAGGATCTGACCTGGGAGCTGTTCCGCGACACGCTGATCGAACAGGCGGAACAGGGTGTCGATTACTTCACCATCCATGCCGGCCTGCGGCTGGCCCACATTCCGCTGACGGCCAAGCGGGTGACCGGCATCGTCTCGCGCGGCGGCTCGATCATCGCCAAATGGTGCTTGGCGCATCACCGCGAGAATTTCCTCTACGACCATTTCGCCGACATCGTCGAGATCTGCCGGACCTATGACGTGGCGCTGTCGATGGGCGACGGGCTGCGGCCGGGCAGCCAGGCCGACGCCAACGACGCCGCCCAGTTCGCCGAGCTGGAGACGCTGGGCGAGCTGACGAAGATCGCCTGGGCGCGCGACGTGCAGGTGATGATCGAAGGGCCGGGCCATGTGCCGATGCACAAGATCAAGCACAATGTCGAGAAGCAGCTGGCGCTGTGCGGCGAGGCGCCCTTCTACACGCTGGGGCCGTTGGTGACCGACATCGCGCCGGGGTACGACCACATCACCAGCGCCATCGGCGCGGCGATGATCGGCTGGTTCGGCACGGCGATGCTCTGCTACGTCACGCCGAAGGAGCATCTGGGCCTGCCCGACCGCGACGACGTGAAGGCCGGCGTCATCGCCTACAAGATCGCCGCCCACGCCGCCGACCTCGCCAAGGGGCATCCGGCGGCGCGGTTGCGCGACGACGCCATGTCGCGCGCCCGCTTCTCCTTCCGCTGGCGCGACCAGTTCGCCCTGTCGCTCGATCCCGACACGGCGATGGCCTATCACGACGAGACCCTGCCGGCGGAAGGCGCCAAGACCGCGCATTTCTGTTCGATGTGCGGGCCGAAATTCTGCTCGATGAAGATCACGCAGGAAATCCGCGACGCCGCGGAGTCCGGCATGGCCGAGATGTCGGAGAAGTTCCGCCAGTCGGGCGGGGAAATCTACCAGCCGGCGGCGGAGTAAGGTCTGGCGGAGTGAGGCCTGACAGGGGGCGGGTTGCCGCCCCCTCCGTCAGTCCGCGTAGCGGATCTCCAGCACCTCGACCTGTTCCAGTCCGGCCGGGGTGCGGACATCCACCAGATCGCCCTGCCGCGCCTTCAGCAGGGCGCGGGCCATGGGGGAAATCCAGCTGACATGGCCGCGGTCGGGGTCGACCTCGTCGGCGCCGACGATGGTGATCGTGTTCTCCGCCCCATCCTCGCGGGCATAGGTGACGGTGGCGCCGAAGAAGACCTGTTCGCGGTTCTTCTGGTCCTGCGGATTGACCACCACCGCCGATTCCAGCCGCTTGTTCAGGAAGCGGATGCGGCGGTCGATCTCGCGCAGCCGCTTCTTGCCGTAGAGATAGTCGCCATTCTCCGAGCGGTCGCCGTTGCCGGCGGCCCAGGACACCACCTCCACCACCTTCGGCCGCTCCACCCGCAGCAGGCGGCGCAGCTCCTCCTGCAGGCGCTGGAAGCCGGGCGGGGTCATGTAGTTCTTGAAGCCCTGCGGCAACGGTGCCGGATCGTCGAGGTCGTCGTCGTCCTGCGTGTCGTTCTCGCGGGTGAAGGCCTTGCTCATGGTCCGACCTGTCCTGTGGCAGGGGTGATAACGTCCGGGAAAAGGAAAAGGCGCCTTGCGGCGCCTTTTCCTTTTCCAGAGGTCCCGGTTGGGCCGTTGGGCTTACCGCTTCCACCAGCCGCGGCGCGGCTTTGCATCGGCGTCGGCGTCGTTGTCAGCCGCAGCCGGCTCGGGAGCCGGGGCCGGCGTGGCGGCCGCGGGCTTGGCGGCGGCTTCGGCCGGGGCCTCGGCAGCAGCCTTGCGCTTACGCGGCGACGCCTTCTTGGCCGGCGTGGCTTCGGCAACGGTCTCCGCCGGCGCCTCGACCGCAGCGGCGGCCTTGCGCTTGCGGCCCTTGGCCGGAGCTTCGGCAGCGACCGCCGGAGTGGGCTCGGGCGCGGCTTCGACCGGAGCCTCGGCGGCGGCCTTGCGCTTGCGCGACGCCTTCTTCGGCGCGGTCTCGGCAACGGCTTCAACCGGCGCCTCGACCGCGGCAGCGGCCTTGCGCTTGCGGCCCTTGGCCGGAGCTTCGGCGACGACCGCCGGAGTGGGCTCGGGGGCAGCTTCGACCGGAGCCTCGGCAGCGGCCTTGCGCTTGCGCGAGGCCTTCCTGGCGGGCGCCTTGGCGGCGGTCTCGGCCTGAGCCGGGGCCGGCGCGGTCACCGGAACCGGAGCTTCCTCGACCGCCGGAGCGGCTTCGCCGGCCAGGATCCAGTCGAGATCGCTCGCCTCGGCCGGAGCCTGTGCTGCCTGGACCGGAGTATCCTGACCCGGAGCGGCGGCGGGCTGCTGGTCGGCGGCATCCTCACCGCCCTCCAGGCCTTCCGCACCCTCGCGGCGCGACCGGCGACGGCCACCGCGCTTGCCGCGGCGGCGCTTCTTGCGGCCATCGCCGTTGCGTTCGCCGGCATCGGCACCGGTCTCGTCCTCGCCGTCGTCCTCATCCTCGTCGTCGCCTTCAGCGTCGGCGTCGGCGGAGTCGGCCGCAGGTTCGGAGATGGCGGCACCGGGGATGGCTTCGGCGGCAACCGGCAGAACGCTCTCATCGGCGTCCTGACCGGCGTCCTGGCCGGCATCCTGATCGCCCTCGTCCGTCTCGGCATCGCCCTCGGCGCTGTCGCCGTCGGTCCGGCCTTCCTCGCGGTCACGGCCACGGCCGCGGCGACGGCGGCGGCGGCGGCGGCGATCCTCGCCATTGCCGTCGCCGTTGGCTTCGGCGCGCTCGCCGGTCTCCTCGACCTGGACGGCCTCGGTCTCGGCTTCCGGCTCTTCCACCATCTCGACCGGTTCGGCGGCGAGCGCACGGTCGGTCTCGGCCATCACGCGGTCGGCGCTGACCAGTGGGGCGTCGTCGTCGGGCAGGCGGGCCTTGTTGCGCTCCAGACGGTGATCCGGGGCGATCAGACCGTCATCGGCCTGGACCATCACGCTGAAGGCGTGACGCTCTTCGATCTTGGCCAGTTCACCGCGCTTCTGGTTGAGGATGTAGAGCGCGATGGAAGTCGGGACGAAGATGGTGATCTCGGCCGAGCGCTTGCGGATGCCCTCTTCCTCGATGGCGCGCAGGACGTGCAGCGAGGCGGATTCGACCGACCGGACGACGCCGGTGCCCGAGCAGTGCGGGCAGCGCTCGAAGTTGGTCTCCAAGAGCGACGGACGCAGACGCTGGCGCGACAGCTCCAGCAGGCCGAAGGCGGAGATGCGGCCGAGCTGGATGCGCGCCCGGTCGTTCTTCATCGCCTCCTTCATGCGGCGCTCGACGGCGGCGTTGTTCCGCGGCTCCTCCATGTCGATGAAGTCGATGACGATCAGGCCGGCCAGATCGCGCAGACGCAGCTGGCGCGCCACCTCGTCGGCGGCCTCCAGGTTGGTCTTGTAGGCGGTTTCCTCGATGTTGCGCTCGCGGGTCGACTTGCCGGAGTTGACGTCGATGGAGACCAGCGCCTCGGTCGGGTTGATGACGATGTAGCCGCCGGAACGCAGCTGCACCACCGGGCTGTGGATGGCGTCGATCTGCGTTTCCACCTGATAGCGGTGGAACAGGGGGATCTGGCTGTCGCGGTACAGCTGGACGCGCTGGGAATGGCCCGGCATCAGCATGTCCATGAACTCGCGCGCCGTGCGGAAGCCGGCCTCGCCCTCGACCCAGATCTCGTCGATGTCGTTGGCGTAGAGATCGCGGATCGACCGCTTGATCAGGTTCGCCTCTTCATAGATGAGGCAGGGCGCCGACGACTTCAGCGTCTGTTCGCGGATGTCGTCCCACAGGCGCAGGAGATATTCCAGGTCGCGCTTGATCTCAGGCTTGGAACGCTCCAGCCCGGCGGTGCGCAGGATCACCGCCATGCCGTCGGGAATGTCGAGATCCGACAGGATCTCCTTCAGGCGCTTGCGGTCGGCCGGGTTGGTGATCTTGCGGGAAATCCCGCCGCCACGGCCGGTGTTGGGCATCAGGACGCAGTAGCGGCCGGGCAGCGACAGGTAGGTGGTCAGCGCCGCACCCTTGTTGCCGCGCTCCTCCTTCGTCACCTGCACCAGCATGACCTGCCGGCGCTTCACCACTTCCTGGATCTTGTAGGAGCGCAGCGGGCGCGAGCGGCGGCGCTGGGTCTCCGCCTCCTCGTCCTCGTCGCCGCCGAGCGTGTCGGGAGCGGCGCCCTCGGACGGGGCGGCCTGCTCGTCGCCGGCCTCGGCGTCTTCGCCGCTGTCGTCGCCGTCTTCCTCATCGGACGCCTCGGGCGCGATGGGGGAGGGCATCGGCGACCATTCCTCGACCACCTGCTCGGGGCGGATCGGCTCGGCCATCACGGCGCCGTCGGCGGCGGCCTCGGCCCGGGCTTCCGCCTGCTCCTCCAGCCGGCGTTCCTCGGCCAGCAGGGCCTCGCGGTCGGCCATCGGAATGCGGTAATAGTCGGGATGGATTTCGGAGAAGGCGAGGAAGCCGTGGCGGTTCCCGCCATACTCCACGAAGGCCGCCTGGAGCGAAGGCTCGACCCGCGTCACCTTCGCCAGGTAGATGTTGCCCTTCAGCTGCTTGCGGCTGGCGATCTCGAAATCGAGTTCTTCCAGCCGGTTGCCATTGACCACGGCGACCCGGGTTTCTTCCGGGTGCGTGGCGTCCACCAGCATGCGCTTGGCCATATACGATCCTCAACGGCGCGACCCAGGGAACCCGCGCGACCGGTCGGGCCGCCTGGACGCAGCGTCTGTTGTGGGCGAAGCATACGGCACGACGGACCGGAACCGCCGAACGGCGCTGACGAGAGCAGCCAGGACGGCCCGGTCGACACGCGCCGGGCTGCCGCCTTGCGGCCACAGCCAGCTTCGAGGTTTCGTCCTCTTACCGCCAACCCGAACGCGCCACCCTGCGACGTCCCTCCGGCGCGGATGGCCGGACAGGCGGTGTCGAGGGCGACGCCGCAGCCCCTTGGGTAAGCCCCGTGACCGGCGATCGGCTGACCTTCGGCTCGATGGAATCGATGTCCGGGGATCAGCGAATCGGCGCTCACCTTGGGAGTCCGACCCTGGTCTGGCGAATTGCGGTCTGTCGCAAAGATACCATAGACAAGCGATCCCTCTTGCACAACGCGGAAATGCGCCGATTCGGCGAACAAGTTCGTCGCGGGGAAGCCGGGCTGCCACCTTCCACCGGGGCAACCCGTCCGGGGTACGATCCGGCCGCGCCAAGGCAACCGTCCTGCTCACTGTTGCAGGAACGGCACCCCTGGTGGGAATTGACTCGGGATCTGACGATCCGCGTTGAGAGCGTTGAATTGGCTGGGCTATAGCTGGTCATCCGGCGCCTGTTTCCGCCGCTTGCCCATTGCCGCACACCCTCTGCCGCCGAGGAGATTTGATGCCACGGCCGCCCAGCCTGCCCGCCGCCGCGCCCGACCGCCATCCGCATTCCGCCCGTTCGCCGCGGAGATCGGTTGGCTGTGTCCTCGGGGTGCTTCTGCTGGCGCTGTTGCTGCTGGGCTTCGGGTCGGCCGGGATGACGGCCGGGCCGGCGATGGCGCAGACCACGGCGGCGCTGCCGTCGGCGCCGCCGCGCACGGCGGTGGTCGATGCCCGGCTGGGCATCCATCCGGACAAGACCCGCTTCGTGCTGGAGCTGAGCGACCCGGTGTCCTTCACCGTGTCGGTCGCCGCCGATCCCTACCGCATCGTCGTCGATCTGCCCGACCTGATCTGGCCCGGCGGGTCGCTGCCGGTGGAGGGCAAGGGGGTGGTCGCGCGCTATCACCATGCCGGAGGCCCGCGCGGCACGCGGTTGACCTTCGAGACGGTCGGTCCGGCCCGGCTGCGCGAGGGCTACATGATCCCGGCGCGCGACGGCCATCAGCCGCGTCTCGTCCTCGACCTGGAAAAGACGACGCCGGCCGAATTCCGGCAGCTCGCCGCGGCCGGCAGGGATGCGAAGGAGGTCGGCGGCAAGGGACAACTGACGATGTCCTCCATCGTCTCGTCGGCGATGGCGGTTCCGGCGCCGGTTCCGGCCCCGCAGCCGTCGCCGCCCGCCGATCCCGCCAGCACGGTTCCGGCTCCGCCGCCCTTCGCCCCGCTGCCGCCGATCCCGCCGGCCCAGCTGATCCCGGCCGCTCTGCCCGTCGCCCCGCCGCTGCCGGACAACAAGCCGCCGACGGTGGCGGAAAAGCCGCTGATCGTGCTCGACCCCGGCCATGGCGGCCAGGACCCCGGCGCCATCGGCGTCGGCGGCATCTATGAGAAGGACATCACGCTCGCCACCGCCAGGGAGGTGAAGCGCCAGCTGGAGGCGACCGGCCGCTACCGGGTGAAGCTGACCCGCGACAGCGACGTGTTCATCCGCCTGCGCGACCGCGTCGCCATCGGGCGCGAGGCCGGGGCCGACCTGTTCATCTCGCTGCATGCCGACAGCATCAGCAGCGGCGACATGCGCGGCCTGTCGATCTACACCCTGTCCGACAAGGCGTCCGACCGCGAGGCGGAGATGCTGGCGGCCAAGGAGAACAAGGCCGACGCCCTGGTCGGGCTCGACCTGTCGGGCGAGAACCAGCTGGTCGCCAACATCCTGATCGATCTGGCCCAGCGCGACACGATGAACCATTCCAAGCGCTTCGCGACGCTGGCGTTGCAGACCCTGGGCCGCGACGTGCCGCTGATCTCCAGCCGGCCGCACCGGCAGGCCGGCTTCGCCGTGCTGACCGCGCCCGACGTGCCGTCGGCGCTGATCGAGATGGGCTATCTGTCGAACCGGCAGGATGTCGGTCTGCTGACCTCCGGTGCGCACCGCGAGCGGCTGGGCAAGTCGCTGGCCCGGACCATCGACAGCTATTTCCGCTGGCTGCACGGCTCGCAGCGCAGCTGAGGCGCGGCAGCGAGGGACGGCTTACCCCTTCTGCGCCGGCGATTTCTTGTTCGCGCCCTCTGCGCGTCACATTTTCCTGACATGACGGGAACGGGGGCGGCGCTTCGCGGCGCGGCGGTGTAGGATGCGCCGCCCTGTCAGGCATGGCTCGCGGCCCCAACCCGGAAAAGGGCGGGCTTCAGCCACGCTCTTCGTCGTTTCTTGCGGGATTGGTCATGCGTCTCCTTCTGTCCTTGCTGATGGCCTTCGTGATGCTGGTTCTTGCCGGCGCCGGAGGGCTGGTCTTCCTGTTCGAGCATTACGACCACGACCTACCCGACTACACCAAGCTGGCCAACTACGAGCCGCCGGTGACCACGCGCATCTATGCCGGCGACGGGCGCCTGATGGCCGAGTTCGCGTCGGAACGGCGCATCTTCGTGCCCATCGACGCCATGCCGCGGCAGGTGATGAACGCTTTCATGGCGGCCGAGGACAAGAATTTCTATGGCCACCAGGGCGTCGACCCCATCGGCATCCTGCGCGCGATCCTGACCAACATCGAGAATTTCGGACGCGAGCGCCGGCCGGTGGGCGCCAGCACGATCACGCAGCAGGTCGCCAAGAACATGCTGCTGACCAACGAGGTGTCGTTCGCCCGCAAGATCAAGGAAGCGATCCTGGCGGTCCGCATCGAGCGGGCCTTCACCAAGGACCGGATCATCGAGCTGTACCTGAACGAGATCTTCCTGGGTAACCGCTCCTACGGCGTGGCAGCGGCGGCGCTGAACTATTTCAACAAGGCGCTGGACGAGCTGAGCATCGAGGAGGTCGCCTTCCTGGCGGCCCTGCCCAAGGCGCCGTCCAACTACAACCCCGACCGCCAGCATGACGCCGCCATCGCCCGCCGCAACTGGGTGATCGGCCGTATGGCGGAGGACGGCTACATCACGCCGGAGGAGGCGAAGGCCGCCCAGGGGCGCCCGCTGGTCACCCGCAAGCGCGACGAGCAGGAGGTCGTGACCTCCGAATATTTCGCCGAGGAGATCCGGCGCGAGCTGGTGAAGCTCTATGGCGAGCAGGCGCTGTATGAGGGCGGGCTGTCGGTCCGCGCCTCGATGGACCCGGTGTTGCAGGCCACCGCCACCAAGTCGCTGCGCGACGGGCTGATCGCCTACGACCGCCGCCATGGCTGGCGCGGCCCGGTCGCCAAGATGGAGAATTTCGACAACTGGCCGAAGAAGCTGGCCGCCATGCCGCCGCCCGCGGGCTCCGAGGGCTGGAAGCTGGCGGTCGTGCTGAAGGACGACCAGTCGGACGGGCTGGACATCGGGGTGGCCGACGGCACCCGCGGCCGCATCCCGCTGTCCGAGCTGCGCTGGGCCCGCGCCTCAAAGGATGGCGACGTCGCCGGTCCGGCGATCCGCAAGCCGTCCGACGTCGCCAAGCTGGGCGACATCCTGCTGGTCGAGGCGGTGAGCGGTCCGCCGGCCAAGGACGAGGACGAGAAGCCGGCCAGGAAGAATGACAAGTCCGCCGCGAAGGAGCTGCCGCCGGGCAGCTACGGCCTGCGCCAGATCCCGCAGGTGCAGGGCGGTCTGGTGGCGCTCGACCCGCACACCGGCCGCGTGCTGGCGATGGTCGGCGGCTTCTCTCCGGCGATGAGCGTGTTCAACCGCGCCACCCAGGCGCTGCGCCAGCCCGGGTCGTCTTTCAAGCCCTTCGTCTACCTGACCGCGCTGAACCAGGGCTTCACCCCGTCGTCGCTGGTGATGGACGCGCCCTTCTCCTTCGATCCGGGCGGCGGGCAGCCGGTCTGGCGGCCCGAGAACTACAGCCACGAATTCTACGGCCCGACCCCCCTGCGCGTCGGCATCGAGAAGTCGCGCAACGTCATGACCGTCCGCCTCGCCCAGCAGATCGGCATGGACAAGGTCAAGGCGTTGGTCGAGAAGTTCGGCATCGTCGACAATCTCCAGCCCTATCTGCCGATGTCGCTGGGTGCCGGCGAGACGACGGTGCTGCGGCTCGCCACCGCCTACGCCATGCTGGACAATGGCGGCAAGCGGGTGGTGCCGACCTTCATCGACCGTGTGCAGGACCGCAACGGCAAGACGGTCTTCCGCCACGACAACCGCGCGTGCGAGGGCTGCACCAACGTCAGCTGGAAGGACGGCATGGCGGTGCCCGCCGTGCCCGACACCCGCGAGCAGGTGAACGACCCGCGCACCACCTACCAGATCGTTTCGATCCTGGAAGGCGTGGTCCAGCGCGGCACCGCAGCGACGTTGAAGTCGCTGGGCAAGCCGCTGGCCGGCAAGACCGGCACCACCAACGACAGCCACGACGCCTGGTTCATGGGCTTCTCGCCCGATCTGGTGGTCGGCACCTACATCGGCTTCGACCAGCCGCGCTCGCTGGGCAGCCACGAGACCGGCGGGTCCGCCGCCGTGCCGGTGTTCAAGGAGGTCATGCAGGTGGCGCTGAAGGACAAGCCGGCGACGCCGTTCCGCGTCCCGCCCGGCCTGCGCCTCGTCCGCGTCAACCCGGCCAACGGCCAGCTGGCCCAGTTCGGCGACAGCCGCGCCATCTGGGAAGCCTTCCTGCCGGGCACCGAGCCCAACCCGGACCAGCCGCAGATGGTTCTGGACGGGTCCTCGCAGGGTGCCGGCGCCATGATGGGCGGCGACCCGAACGCCGGTTTTGGGGCCCAGCAGCCGGGGATACCGGCCCCGCCCGCCGCGGCGACGCTGGGAACCGGCGGGCTGTACTGAGCCGAAAAGAGAAAGGGGCGCCCACCGCGGGCGCCCCTTTTTCGTTGGCTACAGTGACGGCGCTCAGGCGATCAGTGCGTCGTGTTTCCGGTTCCCGACAGCGACGCCATCGCATCGACCGGGCAGCTGCCGAGCGGGCGCAGGTCGGGTTCCATCGCCGCGAACATCGCGCGCACGCCATCCTCGTTGACATGCAGGGCGTCCATGAACAACTCGTCCTTGTCCACCGCGCGGCGGGCGTCGATCACGGTGACGCCGGTGGGCAGGCGGCCCTTCAGGTCGGCGAAGAAGGCGTCGAAATTCTTCAGCTTGCCGGCATAGGTCGGGAAATAGGGGGTGATGACCACCGCCACCCGGGTGCCCTGCGCCTGGGCGCTGGTGATGATGTGGTCCAGCGCCTGCCAGTTGGCGGCATCGGCGGTCATCGTCTCCTCCGGTGCGGCGGCGAGTTGCGCCTTCATCGGGTCCGGGATGGCGCCCACCAGGGTGCGGTCGGCGGCGGGCTTCACCAGCCCGGCGATCAGCCGCATGGTCTGGTTGTTGTTGAAGGTCATCAGGTTGAAGGCGTGGTTGGCCATCCACAGCTCCCGGTTTTCCTGACGGACGAAGGCGTCGATCCGCTGCGAGTAGTAGGCCAGCAGCGGCAGGTCGGCCAGATCGTGGGGGTTGTCGACCAGGCCGGTCGGCTCCAGCACCAGCAGGCGCGGCGCGCCATGCCGCTCGACGTAATCGTCCCACAGCAGGGCCGACAGGACGGTCGGCGCCCCGCCCATGCCGAGGTTCAGCGCCCGGCCGCAGGTCATGTCCTGAAGTGCCGACACGGGGAAGTGGTTGTCCGCCCGCGAGTTGCCGAGCACCAGCACGTCGGCGGGACCGCTGGCGGGTTTGGCGACCGGGCCGGTCGCCGGCGCGTTGGCCGGCCGCGGCTGCGTCGTCAGGGCGGCCTTCACCAGCAGGGCGTTCGGCTGCTCCTCCTGGCCGGCGGGCGGCTTGATACCGGGCTTGATGCCCGGATTGGTCCCTGGGCCGATGGCGGGCTGCGCCTCCGCCTCGAACGGGCGGTAGACCGTCATGAAGCGATCGCTGGAGCGCAGCAGCAGATCGCCCAGCGCCGAGGCCAGAACCCGGTCCATCGCGGTGACGGTGGCGAGGATCAGCGCGATGCAAGCCAGAAGGCGGTACATGGGGAGGTCTCCGTCCGGTCAGAACTGGAAGTAGATGAAGGCGTGGTTGGCGAAGCTGCCGAACAGCAGCATCACCAGGATCAGGGCCGAGCAGGCCATCGAGCGGGCCACCACATTGGTCCCGGCATAGCGGCGGCCGGCGCCGCGCTCGACCATCATGTCGACCAGCAGAACGATCATGCCGGCGACGGCGACGCGGATCAGCGTGCTGGCCTGCTGGTTGCCCTGCTGGAGGCCGAAATCGCCATGGCCGATGATGCCGAGGATGGTCCAGACGGTTTGCAGGTTATCGGCGCGGAAGGGCAGCCAGGTCAGCGTCACCACCATGAAGACGAGGCCGATCATCACCAGCCGCCCAGCGGCCAGCATCGGGCCGCTGAGGCGCACCGGGCTGGCGGCGGCCAGCCGGCGGGCGCCATCCTCAACCAGCATCAGGCCGCCATGCATCGCGCCCCACAGCACGAAGGTCCAGTTGGCGCCGTGCCACAGGCCGGAGATCAGCATGGTGATGACGACGTTGCGGATGCGCAGCCAGCGCGTGCGGCTGCCGCCCATCGGCACATAGAGATAGTCGCGGAACCAAGTGGACAGCGAGATGTGCCAGCGCCGCCAGAAATCGCGCATGCCGGTGGCGAAGTAGGGGCGGGCGAAATTCTCGCACATGGTGTAGCCGAAGATCTGCGCCAGCCCGATGGCGATCAGCGAGTAGCCGGCGAAGTCGCCGTAGATCTGCAGGGAGAAGCAGACCAGCCCGATCACATGCTGGAGCGCGTTGAAGAACTCCGGCTGATGGAAGCGGGCGTCGACCACCACGGCGGCGTTGTCGGCCAGTCCGATCTTCAGGAAATAGCCCCAGATCACCTTTTCCAGCCCGGCGAAGCGCTCCTCGAACGGGATCTCGCGCGGGCGCTGCTGGATTTGCGGCAGCAGGTCGCGCGCCCGCACGATCGGGCCGGCCACCAGCTGCGGGAAGAAGGCGACGAAGGTGGCATAGCGCATCAGCGAGCGCTCCGGCTCCTTCACCTCGCCGGTGTAGAGGTCGATGCCGTAGCTGAGGTTCTGGAAGGTGTAGAAGGAGATGCCGACCGGCAGCAGGATGTCCAGCGTCCGCCGTCCGATCTCCACCCCCAGCGAGGCCAGCGCGATCTCGGCGCTGTCGGCGAAGAAATTGTAGTATTTGAAGAAGAACAGCATGCCCAGGTTGGCGCCCAGGCTGATGAACAGGTACATCTTCTTCGTGCTGCGGTCGGGCGAGTCAGCGATCTTCAACCCGCAATAGAAGTCGATGAAGGTGCTGAGCGCCAGCAGCCCGCAGAACCGGTAATCCCAATAGCCGTAGAAGATATAGCTGGCCACCAGCAGGAAGGGCGTGAAGGCGCGCGTGCGGGCCAGCGCCATGAAGCCGGCGCTGAACACGGTGATGAACAGCAGGAAGTTCAGGCTGGTGAAGCTCATCGTGCCCCCGGCAGAGGTGTCGCGCGTCCAGGCGTTCGCGCAAGGAATGCCCTGCGCGGACCGCGCCAGGGATGCCCGGCGGAATCGCGCAAGAAAGGTAAGGAACGACGCAGAAGATAAGCTCGATTTCGGGGAATCCCGGCCGCCGCGGTAGGGTTGTGCGGCCGGATATGGGACGTACTCTGAAATGAACCGGTCCGATGATTCCAAACGGATAGGACCGCCAAGCAGGGGCTCGGCCATACTCGAAAGTGGCAAGCCGTCCCGGTGCGGCGGCGCGGCCCGGGACGGCGCTGCTCATTAAGGGGGTGCAAGGCGGGGGGCGAGCGGCTACATATGCAGCCGACACACCCTTCAACTCTGGCTGACGAGGAGGCACCGCCATGCGGGCCGAGATCGAAGCGGCCGCCGGCGAGATCAGAGAATCGCTGGCGCTGCTGAGGAGGCATCTTTGACTGGGACAATGCACTGCGGCGTCTCGACGAACTGAACAACCTCGCCGAGGATCCCAAGCTTTGGGACGACCCGACGCGGGCCCAGACCATCATGCGCGAGCGCACCCAGCTCGACACCTCCGTCGCCGGCTACCGCGCGCTGGAGCGTGACCTGTCCGACAGCCTGGAACTGATCGAGATGGGCGAGCTTGAGGGGGATGCCACCGTCGTCGCCGATGCGGAGGCCCAGCTCTACGGCCTGCGCGACCGCGCCAACAAGCTTCAGATCGAAAGCCTGCTGTCGGGCGAGGCCGATGCCAACGACTGCTTCGTCGAGGTGAATGCCGGCGCCGGCGGCACGGAGGCCCAGGACTGGGCGCTGATGCTGATGCGCATGTACACCCGCTGGGCGGAACAGCACGGCTACAAGACGGAATGGCTGGACGAGACGCCGGGCGAAGAGGCCGGCATCAAGTCCGCGACCGTTCAGATCAAGGGCCACAACGCCTATGGCTGGCTGAAGACAGAGGCCGGCGTGCACCGTCTGGTGCGCATCAGCCCGTTCGACAGCCAGGCGCGGCGCCAGACCAGCTTCTCGGCCGTCTCGATTTCCCCGGTGATCGACGACAAGATCGACATCGAGATCAACGAGAAGGACTGCCGCATCGACACCTACCGGGCGTCGGGCGCCGGCGGCCAGCACATCAACAAGACGGACTCGGCGGTGCGCATCACGCACATCCCGACGAACATCGTGGTGAGCTGCCAGCAGGAACGGTCGCAGCATAAGAACCGCGCCAAGGCGTGGGACATGCTGCGTGCCCGCCTGTACGAGCGCGAGCTGAAGATCCGCGAGGACGCCGCCGCCGCGCTGGAAGCCACCAAGACCGACATCGGCTGGGGCCACCAGATCCGTTCCTATGTCCTGCACCCCTACCAGATGGTGAAGGATCTGCGGACGGAGGTGGAAACCTCGCAGAGCCAAGCGGTGCTGGACGGTGCGCTCGATCCCTTCCTGGAGGCCGCACTCGCCTCCCGGATCAAGGGGCAGAGCGACGACGCGCACGCCGCCGGGGGCTGACCGGTCGGACGGGAAAAAGGGCGGTCGCTTGCGGCCGCCCTTTTCGATTCGAGGCGTTTTTGGAATGCCCATCCATGGAATGGAAGGGTGGGCTCGGCTGTTTCAACAGACTGCTACTCCAACGATGCGGAGCGACCGATCCATGAACAGACGTCTTCTTCCGGCCCTGAGCGGTGCCGCGCTGTGCGGCGCCATGCTGCTGGCGACCCCGGCCTTTGCCGCCTGCGAAACCGACAATCTGCCCGACGAGATGCGCCGTGCCTTCATCTCGGGCGCCCAGGAGGCGTTGAACGACCACGGTTTCAACGCCGGTTCGGTCGATGGCCAGATGGGATCGCGCACCCGGACGGCGATCCGCTCCTACCAGCGCGCGGCCAAGCTGCCGGTGGACGGCTGCGCCACCCAGGGCCTTCTCGACCACCTGAATTTCAGCCAGCCCAAAATCTACGGCCCCAACAAGCCGCGCTGATCCGGCGGCAGGGCTCAGGCCAAGGTCAGGCCAGCATGTCGAGCAGGCGCCGGCTGTTTTCCTGCGTCGCCTGGAGCACCTTGGCGTTCGCGGCGAAATCCACCTGGGCCGAGGTCAGTTCCAGCACCACGGCGGGGTCCAGGTTGCCGGCGGCGATCTGTTCCGACGCCGCTTCGGTGCGGGCCTGCGCGTCCTGCAGGCCGTCGACGGCGCTGGCCTGCGGACGATAGGGCGTGGCGGTGGTGGCCGATCCGATGTCCATGACGCGCTGTCCGGCTGGTTGAGCGGCCAGCATAAGGCGGCGGGGGTTTAGGGTTGGTGAATGGGGGAGCCGCTTCCCCAAATCATCAACCGTTCGCCGTTACCCCTGTGCCAGCCAGCCCGCCAGCCGTCCCAGGAAGGCCGCGGCCTCCGCCGGGTCGTGCAGGCTCCAGGTCGCCGCCGTCTCCGCCGGGCCGTCCATCACCCGGATGCCGATCCCGTTGCCGTCCCCCCGGCTTGCCAGGGCCCGGAAGGCATCCTCGTCGGTTTCGTCGTCGCCGAGATAGATCGGCATGGTGCCGGCCCCCTCCAACCCCAGAGCCTCCAGCAGGGCGAGCACGGCGCGGCCCTTGTCCCAGGGCAGGTTGGGGCGAAGCTCGAACAGTTCCTTGCCGCCGGTCATGCGCAGGCGCGGCTGGGCTTCCACCACCGCGCGGACGGCGTCGGCGACCCGCGGCTTCTCCGGCGGCGCGACCTGCCGGGTGTGGATGGCGATGGCGAAGCGCTTGCGCTCCACCAGCGCGCCAGCAATGCCGCCGAGCCGGTCGCGCAGATTGCCGTCGGCGATGTCGAGGTCGGGGACATACTCCACCCCCACCTGCCTCCGCAGGTCCGGACCGCGCAGGTCGAAGCCGTGGCTGCCGGCATAGACCAAGCCATCCACCGCCACCATCGCGGTCAGATCGTCCAGGTCGCGGCCGCTGACGAAGGCGACCGGGCAGAGCGCCGACAGCCGCTGCACCACCGCGCGCGCCTCGTCGGGCATCGCCGCCAGTTCGGGCCGTGGCGCGATGGCGGCCAGCGTTCCGTCATAATCGAGGAACAGGGCGGGGGTGCGGCTGCCCAGGGATGCGGTGAAGGCATCGAATTCCGCCAAGGCGGAGGGGGGAAGGAGGGTCAAGGCTGGGTCCTCATCAGCGCCGCTGCCGGTCGGAATGCAGCGGCCGACCGATGCCGGCACGCCGCGTTGGTGTAACGGCCGGACTGCCGGAGTGGCCTCCGTTTCAGAACAAGGAATGACCCGGCTGTGGCCGATGCGCAACAGACCCCTCCAAAAGCTGCGGCCCCACGCGGGGGCCGGCTTTGGGGGTTGCAGCGCCCCCCGCTTCTGGTACTGTTGCAGTGCAGCAAGCGATTGCTGCTTCGCCCTTCTTGGGCGTTTCCTCCCTAAACTCAAGGCCGCTGTTTCCAGCGGCCTTTTTCTTGCCAGAAAGCCCCCTGGGAAGGCAACCCCTGACAAAAGTCATAGCGCTGCGATCTTCCGGTCTGGAGCCGGCAGGTCGGCGCGAGGGCCGGACGGGGCCATTGCGGCGGCACGGGTCCGGCGACTTCGAAATTTCTTTTGTTTACAAATAGATGAAGCGGAGTTTGTCGGCTCTTCGGTCCGGACCGCCGGGCGGCGGGCGCCAGCAGGAAGGCCGCGTCCCCAACTTTGTCGGCATCGTTGGCCAGCATGTGCCCACAGATTTTTTTTGTGCGGAGCGGGTAGGGGAGCGAAAAACCGCCGCAGGGGGAACGGAGGCACTGCCGCCGGCCGGCGAACTGTCGTATAGATCGAAGCGAAACACTTATCCGCCGTCATCCACAGGAGCCGTTCCCATGGACATCGCCATCATGGTTCTCGCCGTCGCGTTCTTCTTCTGGCAGACGATCACCGACTGAGCGCATTGCCGACCGAACCGGCATCCGACGGTCAGGCGAACGGAAGGGGCGGTCCCATCGGGCCGCCCTTTTTCCATGTCGCCAATTCCATGCGGCCAATCGGCGGAATGGCGCCTCAGTCGGCGGCGATGGGCGGTTCCAGCCGGGCATGGGCCGACGCGATCAGTTGCAGCGTCTCCATGATCGAGCCGATGGCCTCGTGCAGGTCGGCCTGCTCGTCGCCGGGCAGGGCCGCCAGCACCGTTTCCAGTTCGACCGCCGCGTCCTGCAAACGTGCACAGGCATGCTCCAGATGGAGGCCGGTGCCCAGGACGGCTTGCTGATCGCGAGCCCCAGGATCATTTGCAGAATGCAAA
This sequence comes from Azospirillum sp. A26, assembly GCF_042604635.1. Classification (NCBI taxonomy): domain Bacteria; kingdom Pseudomonadati; phylum Pseudomonadota; class Alphaproteobacteria; order Rhodospirillales; family Azospirillaceae; genus Azospirillum; species Azospirillum sp. A26. The sequence goes on from NZ_CP170472.1 coordinate 83,340, forward strand.
CGCGCAGTCGGTTTTCCGGCCCGCGTCGCGTTCCGGTTTGCAAAATGCAAATGAACGCTGCTGCCCGTGGCTCGCGTCCCCAATTTCTTCCGCATCATGGGCATGTCCCCCGTTCGGTCTGAGCGGAGAATGCGCAAGTCTCGTGCCACCCGTGACCGTTGGTTGCGGCTGCTGTCTCGAAAGTGGTGCTGTGGCCGGAATGCCGGTCAGTCCGGCCACAGGCGGGCGGCACCGCGCATGCCGCTTTCCCCGCCATGGCGGGCGACGGCCATCCGGGTGCGCGGATCGGCAGCCAGTGTCCAGGCGCCCCAGCGCCGCGTCACCGCCTCGCACAGGCCGGGCAGGGCGGACAGGCCGCCGCCGACCACCACCATGTCGGGGTCCAGCAGGTTCAGCACCGGCGCCAGCGCGCGGGCCAGGGCATCGGCATGCCGGGCCAGCGTTCCGGCCGCGGCGGCATCGCCGGCCTGGGCGCGGGCGGCGATCTCCGGCGGGTCCAGCGCCTCGCCGGTCAGATGGCGGTGCAGGCGCGACAGCCCGGCCCCGCACAGCATGGTTTCCAGGCAGCCGATCCTGCCGCAGCCGCAGGGCACCGGCGGGCCGTCGGCCTCCTCGCGCCAGGGCAGCGGCGCATGGCCCCATTCGCCGGCCAACCCGTTGGCGCCGGGCAGGATGCGGCCATCCACGACGATGCCGCCGCCGACCCCGGTGCCGAGGATGACGCCGAACACCACCGGACCTCCGCCGGCCCCCGTCCCATCGGTCGCCTCCGACAGAGTGAAGCAGTTGGCATCGTTGGCGATCCGCACCGGCCGCCCGATCCGCCGCGTTGCGTCCGCGACGAAGCCATGGCCCTCCAGCCAGGGCAAATTGACCGCACGCACCCGCCCTGCGGCGACGTCGACCAGACCGGGCAGGCTGATGCCGACACCGCCGGCTCCAGCCGGATCGAGGGCGTTTACCGTCTCCGCCAGGGCGTCCAGCGTGGCGTCGTAGCCGCGGGGGGTCGGACGGCGGTGGCGGGCGAGTTCCGTCCCGTCGCGGTCCAGCGCCACGGCGGCGATCTTGGTGCCGCCCAAATCGATTCCGACTCGCATGAATGTCGCTGTCCGGATGGTGGGATATGACCGAATTTCGGCGGCAACCCTATACGCCTCCCCCGTCCGGCGGACCAGGGTTGCTTTCGCGCCGGAAGGGTCAGTCCACCCACCCCGGAAGAGAGGGGGCAACCGCCCTTTGCTCCGTCGGGGCTTGGGGGGCGCATCACTAGAGTCTCATCAGCGCATCCTTCACTGATCGGCGTCTTGAGATGTCCATGGACCGTTCTGCCCCGAAACATTCCTCGCGCGCCCGCCGCGCTGCTCCGGGCCACCACGATCCCGTTTCCGAGTCCGCCGGTGTCACGGCGGCCGAGATTCGCGATGGACTGGTGCTCGCCTTCCTGGCGCGCAAAAGGCTGCTGGTGCTCGTGGGCGACGCCGGCTCTGGCCGTCCCGCCCTGTTCCGCCAACTGGTCGAGCATGTCGAGGCCGACGGTGCCATGGCGCTGCCGGTCGCGGCATCGGTCGGATCGGAGGTGGAGGATCTGGTCGCTGCCGCCGGCAGTGGCGCCCTGCCCGATCTGGTTCCGGGGGAGGACGGCGAGACCGATTTCGACGCGCTGATCGCGGCGCTGGAAGAGCGGCTGGAGCTTGCCGGGTCTGGGCTGCTGGCGGTGGACAACGCCGCCGTGCTGGCGCCGCCGGTGCTGGCCGATCTGGTCGATCTGACGCGGGCGGAGACGCCGGCCGGCCGCTTCATGCAGGTGCTGCTCTGCGGCACGCCCGAACTGGAAGGCACATTGGCGCGCGCCGGTCTGACCGACGAGTTGCGCGACATGGGCGTGATCTACCGGATGACGGCGGGCGGCGGCTTTGTCGACGACGTGCGGGAGTCTGCTCCTACGCCGCAGCCCGTACCCCGGCCTGCGCCGATGCTGGCGGTACCGCCCCAGCCCCAACCACAGCAGGTTCCGGTGCAGTCCGCCGCGATTCCGCCGGCGAACGATTGGTCGGTGGGGCAGCGTCGGGAACATCCGACGCAGGAGGAGCGCTGGCAGGGCGACCAGAGCTGGACCGACCGCGGCGCCGGGCCAATGGCCGGCGCAGAGGGCCAGGGCTGGCCGCCGGACGGCGGTCAGGCCGGTGCCATGCGGGCGCCGCGGCGGACCGCGCTCTATGCCGGGGCGGCGCTGACCACGCTGGTCCTGCTGGGGGCCGCCGGTGCCGCCATCGCCACCGCCGTGCCGGACGCCTTCCCCGACCGTGCTCTGGCCATGGTCGAGGAGGGCTGGGCCAAGGCGCGCGATGCGGTCGAGCGGACCGTGCAGGGCCTGACCGGGGCTGCGGCGCCCGCCGAGCGGCAGCATGCCGTCACGGTGCCGGTCGCACCGGCTTCCGACGTGACCGCCTCTGCCGGCGTTGTTCCCTCCACCGCACCGACGACGCAGACGGCTGCCCAGCCGCCCGCCGCGCTGCCACCCGTCGCCACCGGCACCCAGACAGTGTCGAAGCCGGCGACGCCTGTTTCGACGGCTGTGCCGACAGCGTCGGCTCCGGTAGAAACCGCGGCGTTGCCGCCGGCCCAGGCGCAGCCGCCCGCAGCCAAGGCCCCCGCGACCGGCAACACGGAAGCGGCGCCGGGCGTCGCCTCGCTGCCGCCGCTGGAGGACCCGTCGACGACCGCCGCGGTTCCCGCCGCTCCCCAGCCTGCCGCTCCGGATGCCGACGCCGCCCAGCGCGTGCGGACGATGGTCGATCAGGCCCGCCGCCAGATCGCCGGCAAGCGCTTGACCACCCCGCCGGGCGACAACGCCTATGAGACGGTGCAGCGCATCCGCCAGATCGCGCCGTCGTCGCCTGAGGCGGCGGACCTGCTGACCACCATGACGGACACCTACCGCCGCTGGGCGATGCTGGCCGAACGGGACGGCGACTGGTCGGAGACGAAGCGCTTCTACGAGCGGGCGCAGATGATCTCGCCGGAAAGCCCCGATCTGGCCGAGCGCATCCGTGCCGCGAGCGAACAGCGGGTCTATACCGGTCCCTCCGTCGGCCCCGCCACCGGGACCGCTATCGGCAATGCCGGCAGCGCCGCGCCCGCAAGCTCCGCGGCGCCGGTGAAGGCGACGCCGGGGCTGGGCGACCGCGAATCGGTTCTGGCCCTGCTGCGCAACCCGGCGGAGCTGGCGCGCACGCTCCAGGCGGGCGCCAGCGCCGACACGCGGCTGGACAACGGCAAGACCCTGCTGATGATCGCCGCCGAACAGGGGTTGGCCGACGCGGTGCGCGTGCTGCTGGACCGCCACGCCCGCACCGACCTGCGCACCTCCGACGGCGCCACCGCGGTGATGTATGCCGCCTGGGGCGGACATGATGCGGTGGTCCGGGCGCTGGCAGAGGGCGGTGCCGACCTCGACACCACCAACAGCGACGGCAAGACCGCGCTGATGGCCGCCGCCGCCCGCGGCCACCAGGAGGTGGCGCGCACGCTGATCCAGCGCGGGGTGATGGTCGACCGCACCACCGCCTATGGCTGGTCGGCCCTGATGTACGCCGCCAACAACGGGCACGAGGCGGTGGCGAAGCTGCTGCTCGACAGCGGGGCGAACCCCTACCGCATGGATGCCAACGGCAACTCCGCCCTGACGCTGGGCGCGTTGCAGGGGCATGTGCAGGTGGTGGAAGCCCTGAAGCCGCGCTGATCGAAGCCGGGTTGATCCTACCGGCGGATGTGCCGGGTAGGTTCTACTGGTCGAGGCGGACGGAGCCGCGCCACATCCCGGCGCTCTGTCCGCCATTGGCGTAGTGGAAGATGCCGGGGCCGTCCGGCTGGCCGTTGCGGAACCGTCCGGCGAAGCGGCTGCCGTCGTTGAAGGTCATCACGCCGAAGCCGGACATCAGATCGCCCGACCATTCCCCTTCATAAGTCTGCCCATTGGCGAAATGGTAGACGCCGGTTCCCTGGCGGATCGGCCGCCCGAGACCTGAATTCGACGAAGGTTGGGTCCAGCCGCCCTCATAGCGGTCGCCGCCGGAAAAGCCGTAGCTCCAGAACCGGCTGTCGGGGCGGCTGCGCGCCCGCTCCGCCGCGGTGCGGGCATCGCCCAGTGCACGCATCGCCTGCTGCTCCGCCTCCACCGCCGGGCCGTCAGGGGTCGAGAAGCCGGTTCCGGGCGGTGCACTGGGGAAGCTGCGCTGCTCGGTCTGGACCGGGTCGGAGGTGCCGGCGGCGGGCGGTTCGACGCCCTGGTCCAAACCGGGATCGCCGAAGGACGGTCCGGCCTCCACCGGGCCACGGGCACGGGCAGCCTGCGGCGATGGGTCGGCCCAGCGGGCCGACAGCGCCCCTGCGGTGAGATAGCCGGTTCGCCCGGCCGAGTCGCGCACGCGCAGCCAGCTTCCTTCCGGCACGGAGTCCAGCACCGTCACGGCGCTGCCCGCTGCCAACTGGGCGACACCGCGGGCGCCGACCGCCGGCCGGTCGAACAGGACGCCCGACTTCGCCATTTCATAATTGCCGGGCGGAAGGCTGGAGCTGGTCACCGCTGGCGGTTCTTTCGCCGGAGGCGTGGCTGGCGTGGCTGGCGTGGCTGGCGGGGTGGCCGGCGACTTGGCAGGGGCGGCGGCAACCGCCGGCACCAGCACAAGAGTGCTGCCCAGCCGGTCCTGCAGCCAGGGCAGCTGCCGGCCGTCGCTGCGTTCGGCGACCGAACGTGCGACCTCGGCCAGCGAATCGCGGAAGGCGACGCCGGGCCTGACCATCTCGCGCGCCAGCGCGGCGGTGAAGGCATCGGGTCCCTTGCCCGATTTCGGCGGCACCGGCGGCACGCCCGGACGGTGGGCATAGACGACGAACAGGCCGTCGGCCTCCATCGGCGTGCCCAGCGCACCGCCACCGACCCGCTGGGCCAGCGCCTCGGCGACGCCGGGATCGATCACCACGATGGACTTGCGCCCGCTGTCGCGCAGGTCGCTCAGCACGCCGTCGAGGTCGAGGGCGTTGCGCGGCAGGTCGTCGGCTCCGGTGGGGGCGGCATCGGCGGGCAACAGGAATTCCCGCTCCCCCAGCCCGACGGCGAGGCCGGTGTAATAGACGAAGCCGAGGTCGGCCCCCGACAGCGCCTCGCGGAAACGCTCCAGCGCCGATTCCATGGCGACCCGTCCGACATTGTCGGCCCGCGTCACCGAAAAGCCGGCGCTGCGCAAGGCCGACGCCATGGCCGAGGCGTTGGCGACCGCCTGATCGGACCGGCCGTCGAGCGCGGTGTAGCGGCCGTTGTCGATGACCAGCGCCACGCGCTTGCCGGTCTCCGCCCAGGCGCTGCCCGCCTGCATGCCGCCGAAGGGCAGGGCGGCCAGCAGTGCCGCCGTCAGGACGGTCGCCTCGAGCCGGCGCCTCCGCCGGCCGGCCGGGCGGCGGTCTGCATGGCTTGCGGTCGGGAGTGCGGTCTTCGTCACGGCGTTCCATCCTTGCGTAATCGCGGCAGCCTGTTGCCAGGGCAATGGGCATGAACCCACAGCCATGAACCCACAGCCATGACCCCACGGCCATGCCCCTGGGCGCCGCCCTTTGCCGGGAAGCGTACCGCCGCGGGGAGCATAGCCTTTTCCGCCAGCCGGGAGCGCCGCTCATTCGGAGCGTCGGACTGTGCCGGCGTTACCCCGCGTGGGCGAGGGCGTAGGTGGGGGCGGCTCTGGCGCACGCGCCACACCTGCGGTGGCAGCGGGAGATCCGGAGATGTATCGCTTTCCCTTCGCGGCGAAGCCGCCTATATGACGCTCCTTCGCAGACAACGAGGTTCGCCATGCCGCCCGCCAAGCCGTCCGCCGTCCGGATGTCCGACACCGAAATCGCCCGCGTGCAGATGTACCTGCGCAAGACGCTGGGCAATCCCAAGATCGTGATCGAGCCGCCGGCCAAGCCCGGCCAGTCGGCCGAAGTGACGGTGGATGGCGAGTTTTTCGGCACGCTGAACCGTGACGAGGACGAGGGCGAGGTGTCCTATGCCCTGAACGTCGTCATCCTGGAGGAGGACCTGCCGGAGCCACCGGCCATTCCGCGCCGCTGATTTCCCGGTCTTTTCCAGTCTCTCGCCCTGGGGCGCCCCATAGCGTCGTGCGTTTGATATGAAATGCACGACGCTATGGTTTTATGTTCGGCGATCGGATTCACGCTTCAAGCGATTCCGCTCGAAGCGATCACACTCTAGCGGCTGCGAGCGCGAAGCTCCGATGCCAGGGCGGCCAGCAGGGTCTGCCCGCCCGACAGGGTCAGGCCGCGGACGAGGACAATCGCCTTGTGGCCGCCGCGCCGGTGCATGACCAGCCGTACATTTCGACTGCCGGCAGCCTTCAATTCCGCCTTCACCGCATCGTTGGGCGCCATATTGCCGGCGACGAGAGTCATCTCCACCTTGTGACGGTAGTCGTGCGCCGGATCGATCCAGGCGACGAACAGCGGCTTGCCGCCCACCATTGGATAAAGCGCCAGGTCCCGGATCGTCTCGTGCGGATGGATGCGCGCGCCGTCCACCGTCAACCCGCGTTCCGTCACGCCGAGCCGTACGGCGCGGCGCTGCACCGTCTCCGACAGGGTCACCACCCACAGCAGCAGCACCGGCACCGCGCAGAAAGCGGCCAGCCATTGCAGCATGCGGGAAAGCTCGTCGGGCGCCAGCCCGGCCCCGGCGATGAAGCCGGTCGCCAGAAGTCCCGCGATCAGCAGGTAGCGCGTGCGGATCACCGGCGTCAGCACCGGCGTTGCCACGAACACGGCGCCGGCCGCGCTGTCTTCGCGCGTGACTTCCAGACTGGGGGGCGGCTTGGCGGCGGGCATGTCGCTGGCGCGGTCGTGAACGGGGCGTGATCCTGTTCCGGCGGGGTGCCGCCCGTCCAGTTCTTTCGCCCTGTCCCGATTACGCGGTATCCGCACCCGCGCTGCGTGTCCGGGTGGGTCGCCCCCTCGCCCATGCCTTGAAAATGGCGGGGGGCATGGTAATCTGCGGGGCAGGAGGTGACGCGAGCCGCTTCCTGAATGGCGGGACCGGTTTCCCAGCCCCGCCAATGTTGGCTTACCTGTCCTGGTCCGTGTTGAAGCCCGCTTCGAACTCGAACTTCAGCTTGAACCAGAAGCGGCCGAGCCACTTTAGGAATTTTCTCACTCGCGTCACCTCCTTCCGGTTGCCATCGGCGCATGGCGCGCGTCCGGCGGCGCGAGAATGCAGGGCATGCATGTGCATGCCAATTGCGCTCTGGCGAAAATTTTCCTCAAAGTTGCGTTCCGATGCCGTTGGGCGAGAGGGCTGGGCTTTTGCAACCCTGGTGCCTTGGTCGGGGTGGTGATAGTTTGCAGGGTGGATGATTTCTGACCAAACCGTCAGGTCCGTTTTCCAAATCCGCCCCATATCCGCCCTGTGAAGGACCGCCGCCCGTGACCTTCCCAAATCCGCTCGATGTCCGGGAGGCGACCGCTTCCAGGCAAGGCTCGGACAGGGCCGCTTCTTCGGCCAAGTCCCCGGTGGTTGTCGAGGCACGCAAGCTCTCTCTTGTCTATCCCACGGCGGACAAGCCGGTTATGGCGCTGAGCGAGGTCGACCTGACCATCGCCAGGGGCGATTTCGTCTCGCTGATCGGTCCCAGCGGCTGCGGCAAGACCACGCTGCTGCGCGTGATCGCCGATCTGGAGCGTCCGACCTCCGGCCGGATCGCCATCGACGGCATGACGCCGGAGCAGGCGCGGCTGAAACGGCTCTACGGCTACGTCTTCCAGGTGCCGGCGCTCTATCCTTGGCGGACGGTGGAGCGCAACGTGATGCTGCCGCTGGAGATCATGGGGATCGCCCGTGCCGACCGGCAGGCACGGGCCCGCGAGCAGCTGGAGCGCGTCGGTCTGTCGGGCTTCGAGCGCAAGTTCCCCTGGCAGCTGTCGGGCGGCATGCAGCAGCGCGTCTCCATCGCCCGCGCGCTGGCGCTCCAGCCGGACCTGCTGCTGATGGACGAGCCGTTCGGCGCGCTGGACGAGATCACCCGCGACCACCTGAACCTGCATCTGACCCAGCTGTGGCGGGCGACCGGCAAGACCTGCGTCTTCGTCACCCATTCGATTGCCGAGGCGGTGTTCCTCTCCACCCGCATCGTGGTGATGAGCCCGCGGCCGGGCCGTATCCTCGACGTCATCGACTGCAACAGCCTGCCGCGCGAGCGCAGGCTGGACATCCGGGAGTCGCCGGAATTCGCCGCCATCGCCCACCGTGTGCGCGAGGGGCTGAAGGAAGGGCACAGCTACGATGACTAAGCGTGCGCTTCCCGTCACCGTGATGACGCTGCTTCTGCTGGCGGCCTGGTACATCGGGGCGGCGTGGCTGAACTGGCCGCAGGCGGCGGAGACGCTGACCCGAGCGAACAAGTCGGCCGGCTTCGCAGATGTGCTGACCCAGGCCTATGCGATGAAGCGGCCGATCCTGCCCACCCCCGATCAGGTGGTGGTGGAACTGTGGAACTCCCTGACCGGCTACGCGCCGACCAGCCCGCGCAACCTGCTGTTCCATGCCTGGGTGACGGCGGAGGCGGCGCTGACCGGGCTGGCGATGGGGCTGGGGCTCGGCATCCTGCTGGCCGCCGGCATCGTCTATACCCGGACGCTGGAGGCAAGCCTGCTGCCCTGGGTGATCGCGTCGCAGACCATCCCGATCCTGGCGATTGCCCCGATGATCGTCGTCATCCTCGGCAACATCGGGCTGACCGGGCTGCTGCCGAAGGCTGTGATCTGCATGTATCTCTGCTTCTTCCCGATCACGGTCGGCATGGTGAAGGGGCTGCGCTCCGCCGATCCGCTGTGGCTCGACCTGATGCGGACCTATTCGGCGAGCGGGCTGCGCGCCTTCTGGTCGCTGCGGCTTCCGGCCTCCATGCCGTTCCTGTTCGCCAGCCTCAAGGTGTCGGTCGCCATCAGCGTGGTCGGCGCCATCGTCGGCGAGCTGCCGACCGGCGGGCAGGCCGGGCTGGGCGCGCGGCTGCTGTCGGGCTCCTATTACGGACAGACCGTGCAGATCTGGGCGGCGCTGATTATGGCCTCGCTGCTGTCGGTGGCGCTGATCGCGGTGGTGCGCGGGCTTGAATTGGTCCTGCTGGGCCGGGCGGGGTTGCGATGAGCGATTCGGCGAGCGATACGGCGACGACTCCCTACCGCACCAGCCTGCGCACCGCCGCCGATTGGGGGCTGGTCGCCATCGCCCTGCCGGCGCTGGCGGCACTGGCCCTGCCGGTGGGTGTCCGGAATGGCGCTGTCCTTGGCTGGTTCGGCGGAACGATGGCGCCGCTGTTCCTGATCGGTGTGGTGCTGGCCGTCATTGCAGGCGCGTCGGCACCGAAGCGGGTCTGGGGCGCCTGGGCGGAGTTGGCCGGCGTGGCGCTGGCCTGGCTCCTGCCGCTGCATCTGCTGAACGAGGGGCTGGACCTGTCCGCCGGCTGGGGGCTCTGGCTGTTCCTCGCCGCCGCGACGCTGCTGCTGTGGCGGGTGATGGGGGTGCTGGCCGGCGTGCCGGGCTGGACCCGTTCCGTCATCGTGCCCGGCCTGTTCGGGCTCGGCCTGCTGGTGGGGTGGGAGGTGCTGGTCCGCGGCTTCCAGGTGCCGGCGATCCTGCTGCCGCCGCCCAGCCGCATCGCCGCGGCGCTGGCCGCCAACGCGCCGGTGCTGTGGGACGATTTCCGCCAGACCGTGCTGACCTCCGTCCTGCGCGGCTATGTCATGGGCTGCGGTGCCGGCTTCCTGGTGGCAATCCTTGCCGACCGCGTGCCGTTTCTTGCCCGCGGATTGCTGCCGCTCGGCAATCTTGCCAGTGCCATCCCGGTGGTCGGCATTGCGCCCATCATGGTGATGTGGTTCGGCTTCGACTGGCAGTCGAAGGCCGCGGTCATCGTCGTCATGACCTTCTTCCCGATGCTGATCAACACGCTGGCCGGCCTCGGCAATTCGGAGCGCATCCAGCTCGACCTGATGCGCAGCTACGCCGCCGGCTATGGCCGTACGCTGATTAAGCTGCGGCTGCCCAATGCACTGCCCTTCCTGTTCAACGGCTTGAAGATCAACTCCACCCTGGCCCTGATCGGCGCCATCGTTGCCGAATTTTTCGGCACGCCGGTGGTCGGCATGGGGTTCCGCATCTCGACCGAAGTGGCGCGGATGAGTCTCGACATCGTCTGGGCCACCATCGCCGTGGCGGCGCTGACCGGCTCTGGCCTGTATGGCGCGCTGGCAGTGCTGGAGCGGGCGACCACGGCCTGGCATCCGTCGATGCGGGGGCGCTGACGGGCCTCGCGAAGCCGCTGGCACGGCCATTGCTTTCACCCGGCCATTCCAGCCGGCAAGGGAGGTGGGCATGGCCGATATCGTCGTTCTGAAGCATGTCCGCCTGACGCGGGCCCTGCTCGCCATCGAGATGGCCGCCGCGTCGCTGGATGGCGAGCTTGTCGCCCTGCGCACCGCCGGACAGGCCGGTCTGCTGGGCGACCATGCCGAGGAAGCCACGCTTCTGCGCACCTATGTCCGCACTCTGCGCGTCCTGTTGCAGGCGATGACCCCCGACGAGGTGGACGAGGCGGGACTGAGCGAACGCCATGCCTTGGCGGAAGCGGCGGTCGGCCGCTGTGCCGCCGCATTACGTGTGCTCGACCTGCCGGTTGGTGGTGACCCGGTCAGCGGAACCGCCTGACGACGACTGCTGTCGCGAAGCCGACAGCGGCTTGACGCCTTCCGGCCACTACCATACTGCCGTATGGCTGGGATGCGGAACGCCTTTCCCCTCTCCGCCGCCGGATCGCCGCGCTATAGTGGCAGGCCCAACGAACAGTCGGACTCCACCGACAAAGCTGCAGGCTTGATAAGGGCGCGATGAGGCTTCTCGTTTCCGATCTGACCCACCGCTATGACGATCTGACCGTGCTGGACGGCATCGACCTGACCCTGGCGGAGGGGGAAATCCTGGCGGTGATCGGCCCCAGCGGCTGCGGCAAGTCGACCTTGCTCGGCATCGCCGGCGGCATCGTCTCCCCGACCTCCGGCAGCATCCGGGTGGAGGGGGAGGTGCCGGACGGCTGCCTCAACCCGATCACCTTCATCTTCCAGGACTTTGCCCTGCTGCCCTGGCGTACGGTGGAGGACAATGTTGCCCTGGTGCTGGAGCATCACCCGCTCTCATCCGCCGAGCGGCGCGAGCGCATCGACAGCGGCCTGCGCCGCATGGGGCTGTGGGAGTTCCGCAAGGCGCTGCCCAAACAGCTGTCCGGCGGCATGCGCCAGCGGGTCGGCATCGCCCGCGCGCTGGCGGTGCGCCCGGCGATGCTGCTGCTGGATGAGCCGCTGTCGGCGCTGGACGCCCAGACGCGCGAGCTGCTGATGGACGATTTCCTGGAGCTTTGGCGGCGGGAGAAGACCACCGCGCTTTATGTCACCCACAATCTGGACGAGGCGCTGCGGCTGGCCGACCGCGTCTGCGTGCTGAGCCGCCGTCCGGGCCGCATCCGCGAACTGGTCACCATCGAGGAGCCGCGGGAGCGCCGGCAGGAGCCGTCGGCCCAGGCCCATCTTGCCGAAGTGCGCGACCGTCTGTGGCACCTGATGAAGGCCGAAGCCCAGATGGCCGACCGGGAGATCGCCCGTGCCTGACAGCCTGAACCCAACCACCGTAGCCGCTGCCTCCACGATGGGCCAGCCCGTCCGCTTCCGTGGCGGCGGTTTTACCGTAAAACGCCATCCCTGGGCGGCGCTGGCTGCTTTCGCCGTGCTGATCGCGGTATGGGAGGGGGTGAGCCGCCTCGGCCTCGCCAGCCCGCTGTTCCTGCCGCCGCCGAGCGCCGTCGCCCATGCCCTGTCCGGCATGGTGACGGACGGATCGCTGTGGGTGAACCTGAAGGCGTCGCTGGGGCGCATCGCCGTCGGCTGGGTGCTGGGCACGGCGGGCGGCATGCTGGTCGGCTTCGCCATGGGCATCTTCTCCACCGCCCGCGCGGTCGGCGTGCCGCTGGTGTCGGCCTTCTTCCCGATCCCGAAGATCGCGCTTCTGCCGCTGTTCATCCTGTGGTTCGGCATCGGCGAGCCGTCGAAATTCGCCACCATCGGCTTCGGCGTCTTCTTCCCCACCGTTATCGCCACCTACAGCGCCATCGATTCGGTGCCGCGCAACCTGATCCGCATGGCGCAGAGCTTCGGCCTGCCCTGGCGGTCGATCCTGCGCTCCATCGTCCTGCCGGGCGCCTTGCCGGGCATCCTGGCCGGCTTCCGCATCACCGCATCCATCGCGCTGATCCTGGTGGTGGCAGCGGAGATGATCGGCGCCGAATATGGCATCGGCGCCTTTGTGCTGATGGCCGGCAACCTGATGCAGACCGACACGCTGCTGGCCGGCGTGCTGGTGCTGTCGCTGCTCGGTCTCGCCATCGGCACCGTGCTGTCGCAGTTGGAGCGGCGCCTGCTGAACTGGCGCTGAGCGACCTTTACCCAAGAAACCTGAACCATCCATCGGGAGGATTTCCGTCCATGACCGCCGCCATGACCCTGGCCCGCCTCACCCGGCGTGCCCTGATCGCCACCACTGGCGCCGCCTTCGCCGCCGGCACCCTGATGTCCGCCGCGCTGGCGCAGCCGCTGGAGAAGGCGACGGTCGGCGTGCTGGCGCTGTCCTCTTCCGGGCCGATCTTCATCGCCAAGGCCAAGGGCTATTTCGAGAAGGAAGGGCTGGACGTCGATCTGAAGATGTTCACCTCGGCCCAGCAGGTCCCGGTCGCCGTGACCTCGGGCGATGTCGATTTCGGTGTCACCGGCCTGACCGCCGGCTTCTACAATCTCGCCTCCAAGGGAGCGGTCACCATCATCGCGGCGCAGAGCCGCGACGAGCCGGGCTTCCCCCTCAGCGCCTATCTCGCGACCAACGCCGCCTACGATGCCGGGTTGAAGACGCCGGCCGACCTGAAGGGCAAGCGGGTCGCCATCACCACCGTCGGCTCGACCTTCCACTACATGATCGGGCTGCTGGCGCAGAAGCACGGCTTCACGGTCAAGGACGTGACCATGGTGCCGTTGCAGGACGTGCCGAAGATGGTCGCCGCCTTCAAGGGCGGGCAGGTCGACGCCATCATCGCGCCGTCCACCGTGTCGCGGCAGCTGGTGGCCGACGGCGCCGGCAAGATGCTGGGCTGGGTCGGCGACGAGACGCCCTGGCAGCTCGGCGCCCTGTTCACCGCGCCGAAGACGATGAAGGACCGCCGTCCGCTGGTCGAGAAGTTCGTCCGCGCCTACAAGACCGCGCTGGCCGAATACCACGCCGCCTTCAACGGCAAGGACGCCGCCGGCAATCTGGTCAAGGGCCCCGGCTATGACGAGTTGCTGACCATCATTGCCGACGCCACCAAGCAGAAGCCCGACATCGCTGCCGCCGGCCTGCCCTATGTCGACCCGCAGGCCCGCCTGCTGGTGGACGACGTCGTCAATCAGGTGAAGTTCTGGCAGTCGGAAGGTCAGGTCGACAAGGCGCTGGATCCGAAGTCGGTGATGGACCTCAGCGTCGCCGGGCAGTGACGAGCGGGGGGACGGGCGGTCACACCGCCAGATAGGCCGCCCTCACCCCATCGTCCGCCATCAGCTGCGTCATCGTGCCGGTCCAGCGCGGGCGGCCGGTTTCGATGACGCAGGCGCGGTCGGCGACCGCCGAGGCGAAGGACAGGCTCTGTTCGGACAGCAGCACCGACAGCCCCTCCGCCTTCAGCCGCCGCACCGCCTCGGCCATCTGCTTGACGATCAGCGGCGCCAGCCCCTCCGACGGTTCGTCCAGCAGCAGCAGCGATGGGTTGCCCATCAACGTGCGGGCCAGGGTCAGCATCTGCTGCTCGCCGCCGCTCATCCGGGTGCCGCGGCGTCCGCGCATCTCCGCGAGGTTGGGGAACAGGGCGAAGAGTTTCTCCGGCGTCCAGGCCGGCGCGCCGGGGCGGGGCGGCTGGCGGCCGACCTCCAGGTTTTCCTCCACCGTCAGGTCGGCGAAGATGCGGCGGTCCTCCGGCACATAGCCGACTCCGAGCCGGGCGATGCGGTGGGCGGGCAGGGCCGACAGGTCGCGGCCATCGAAACGCAGGGTCGTGGCGCGGCGCTCGACCAGCCCCATGATCGCCTTCAGCGTGGTGGTCTTGCCGGCACCGTTGCGGCCCATCAGCGCCACCACCTCGCCGCGGCCCATGGTCAGGGCGATGCCGTCGAGGATATGGGCGCGGCCATACCAGGCCTGGAGGCCGTCGACCGTCAGCAGGGGTTCGCTCACGCCTCGCCTCCCAGATAGACGGACTGCACGCGGGGGTCGGCGCGCACCTGATCCGGCGAGCCCTCCGCGATCAGCCGGCCGCGGTCGAGCACCAGCACGCGGGTGGCATGGCCGAAGACGGCGTCCATGTCATGCTCGGTGAACAGAACGGCGAGGCCGCGCTCGCGCACCAGTTCCGCCGTCAGCGCCATCAGGACGAGCCGTTCGGCCGGGGCCATGCCGGCGGTCGGCTCATCCATCAGCAGTACCGTCGGCTCGCTCGCCAGCGCCATCGCCAGCTCGACCCGCTTCACGTCGCCATAGGCCAGCACGCCGCAGGGCCGGTCGGCTTGGGGTCCCATGCCGACGCGCTCCAGCAGGGCCAGCGCCGGTTCGCGGAACTGGGCGGCGGCCGGGCGCCACAGCCCGAACAGCCGGCGGGCACGCGACAGCAGGACCATCTGCACATTCTCCGCCACCGTCATCGAGGCGAAGGTCGCGGTGATCTGGAAGGTGCGGCCGACCCCCAGTGCCCAGATGCGCCGGGGCGGCAGCCCGACCAGCTCGGTGCCGTCCAGCCTGACCGAGCCCGAGTCGGGGCGCAGCTGGCCGTTCAGCAGGTTGAAGCAGGTGCTCTTCCCGGCGCCGTTCGGGCCGATCAGCGCCAGCAGGTCGCCGGACCGCAGGGTGAAGGACACGCCGCCGACCGCCTGCACCCCGCCGAAGGAGCGTTGCAGGTCGCGCACCACCAGTTCGCTCATGCCCGCCTCCCCCCCAAGGAAGAACGTAGGCCGGACAGGAAGCCGACGATCCCCTTGGGGAAGACCAGCACCAGCGCGACGATGATCAGGCCCAGCACCAGCCGCCACCAGTCGGTCAGGCTCATGACCTCCGACTCCAGCAGGTGGAATGCCACCGCGCCGGCAAGCGGCCCGGCGACGGTCTGGATGCCGCCCATCAGCACCATCACCAGCGCGTCGACCGACTGCGGCACCGCCAAAAGAGTGGGGAAGACGCTGCCCTTGGCGAAGGCGTAGAGGCCGCCGGCCAGCCCCGCCGCGGTGCCGGCCAGCACGAAGGCCATCCATTGGAAGTGGCGCACGTCGATGCCCACCGATTCCGCCCGCAATCCCGAGTCGCGGCCGGCGCGCAGCGCGTAGCCGAAGGGGGCGAAGGCCGCCCGGCGCAGCAGCCACAGTGCGCCGCCGCACAAGCCCAGCGTCAGCCAGTAATAGGTCGCCTTGCCCGCCGCCCAGCCCGGCGGCCAGACACCGAGGATGCCGTTGTCGCCGCCGGTCACCGCATACCATTGGAAAGCGATCGACCAGACGATCTGGGCGAAGGCCAGCGTCAGCATGGCGAAATACAGCCCCGACCGCCGCACGCAGAACCAGCCGGCCACCAGCGCCCCCAGCCCGGCCAGAACCGGCGCTCCGGCCAGCGCCAGCGGCATCGGCGCCCCCAGATGCTTGACCAGCAGGGCCGAACCGTAGGCGCCCAGCCCGAACCATGCCGCATGGCCGAAGGACACCAGCCCGCCCAGCCCGATCAGCAGATGCAGGCTGGCGGCGAACAAAGCGAGGATCACCACCTCGGTCAGCAGGATCAGCGCGTAGTCGCCGGCGACCAGCGGTGCCGCGGCCAACAGCGCCAGCAGGGCGAGTGCCCACGGCCCGGCATGGCGCCCGGCCGACAGCGGCACGGTCACCGCGGCCGGTGCGGTCGGCGGCACCTCCTCGGCTCGGCCGAGCAGGCCGTGCGGGCGCAGGACCAGAACCACCGCCATGAACAGGAAGACCAGCACCAGCGTGATCTGCGGGAAGACCAGGATGCCGAAGGCCTGCAACTGCCCGATCAGCAGCGAGGCGAGGAAGGCGCCGGTCAGGCTGCCCATGCCGCCGACCACGACGACGACGAAAGCTTCCACCACGATGGCCATGTCCATCTGCAGGGTCACCGACTCACGCGGGACCTGCAGGGCGCCGCCCAGCCCGGCCAGCGCGCAGCCCAGGAACAGCACGCCGGTGAACAGCCGCGCCGGATCGACGCCGAGCGCGCTGGTCATCTCGCGGTCCTGCGTCGCCGCCCGCACCAGGGTGCCCCAGCGGGTGCGGTTGAACAGCAGCCACAACAGCCCGAGCACCAGCGGCCCGAGCCCGATCAGCATCAGGTCGTAGAGCGGGAAGGGCTGGTCCAGAATGTCGACGGAGCCTTTCAGCCCCGGCGCGCGGCGGCCCAGCAGATCCTCCGGCCCCCAGGCCCAGGCGGTCAGATCCTGCACCACCAGCACGACACCGAAGGTGCCCAGCAGTTGGAACAGCTCCGGCGAGCGGTAGAGCCGGCGCAGCAGCCCGATCTCCATTGCCGCGCCCAGCACGCCCATCGCCAGCGCCGCGGCGGCGACCGAACCCCAGAAGCCGGCCGGCGTGCCGCCGAACCGTTCGATCAGCGACCAGCCGGCATAGGCACCGACCATGTAGAAGGAGCCGTGCGCGAAATTCACGATCCGCGTCACGCCGAACACGATGGTCAGCCCCGACGACACCAGAAACAGCGTCGCCGCGGTCGCAAGCCCGCTGAGGGCCTGGACAAGCAGGAAGGACATGGGGGTGAGGCGCCGGAAGCCCGGCGCCTTACTCCGCCGGCCGCATCTTGCGCGCCGCGTCGTCGGGCGGCAGGTAGTTGGCACCGTCGGCGTAGTGCCAGTCCTTCATGGTGCCGCGGCCGTCCTTCACGGTCGTGGTGCCGACATAGGCGCCCATGGTCGCCTGATGGTCGGACGCGCGGAAGGTCACCGGGCCGACCGGGCTGTCGATGGTCAGGCCGGCCAGCGCATCGACGATCGGCTCGGAATTGGCCGACTTGGCCTTGGTGATCGCGGCGGCGACCGCCTTCATCGTGATGTAGCCGACGATGGACCCCGCCTTGGGCGAGTCCTTGAAGCGCGCGGTGTAGGCGGCGACGAAGGCCTTGTGGGCGGGCGTGTCGATCTGGTCCCAGGGATAGCCGGTGACGATCCAGCCCTCCGGCGCCTCGTCCTTCATCGGCTCCAGATATTCCGGTTCACCGGTCAGCAGGCTGACGACTTTGCGGTTGCGGAACAGGCCGCGGCCCTCGCCCTCGCGCACGAACTTGGCGAGGTCGGCGCCGAAGGTGACGTTGAAGATGGCGTCGGGCTTGGCGGCGGCCAGAGCCTGCACCGTCGGTCCGGCCTCCAGCTTGCCCTGCACCGGCCACTGCTCGGCGACGAACTCGACGTCCGGGCGCTTTTCCTTCAGCAGCTGCTTGAACCACGCCACCGCCGACTGGCCGTATTCGTAGTTGGGGGCGACGGTGGCCCAGCGCTTGGCCGGCAGCTTCGCCGCCTCCTCCACCAGCATGGCCGCCTGCATGTAGGTGCTGGGGCGCAGGCGGAAGGTGTAGCGGTTGCCCTTCGACCAGGTGATGGCGTCGGTCAACGGCTCGGCCGCGACGAAGGGCATCTTGTTGCGTGCGGCGAAATCGGCGACCGCCAGCCCGATGTGGGAGAAGTAGGTGCCGGCCAGCACGTCGACCGCCTCGTTCGTCACCAGCTCCTGCGCGACGCGCACCGCGTCGTCGGGCTTGCCGGCATCGTCGCGCGAGACGACCTGAAGCTCGCAGCAGCCGATCACGCCGCCTTCGGCGTTGATCTCCTCCAGCGCCAGCTGCCAGCCCTGGCGATAGGGAATGGTGAAGGCGGGCAGGCCGGTGTAGCTGTTGATCTCGCCGACCCGCACGGGTGCGCCGGAGAATTTCACCGGTTCCTTCGCTGACTGAGCCGCGGCGGGGCCGGCAGTGAGAGCCGCCGCTGCAAGTGCGACGGACAGGGTGGCGCCCAGAGCGGCGGGGCGGAGGAGCTTCGCCAGCGGCGAGGCGGTCGGGTGGCGGTGCTTCATCCTGCGGGGACCCCGGTTCGTAAGAGACCAGCGGCGTGTCCGGTCGCGGTGCGACGCAACACACCGCGTTCATAGCAAACCCGGCGCAAAAGTCACCGACTGATCGGGGTTTTCCCGCAGGTGCTCCTCCCGTCCGTGCCCCTCCTGCAGTTGCCGTCTCGGGTGCCGCCTACATCAGGCGGGCCAGCAGCGACATGAACTGCACCCGCTCCTCCTCGCTCAGCGGGGTCAGCGTCTGTTCGTGGGCGGCGGCGGCGTTCGCCATCAAATCGATGACCAGCGCCTGACCGATCCGGGTCAGCCGGACGCTGGTGCGGCGGCGGTCCTGCGGGTCGGGCTGGCGTTCCACCAGATTGCGTTCCACCAGCCGCAGGATCACGCCCTGGGTGGTGGCGGGATCCATGTAGGTCAGGCGGCCGAGCTGGTTCTGCGACAGCGGACCTTCGGCATGCAGCGTGGCCAGCGCCCCCCATTGGGTGGGGGTCAGCAGCTGATCGCCGATCAGGTCTATGAAGATCGCCGAGGCACGCTGATGGGCGCGGCGAAGGCGGTGGTGAACCTGGCCGGCCAACTGGTAATCGTCGGGAGGCAGTCGTCCGAAGTCGTCCATGTCAACGGGCCCGTGGTTCGCGCCCGCCTTCGGTCCGGGGCGAAGGCTGGGGCGGACACGGACCGCCGCTCCCGGCTGCGTGGGCAGGGATGGCGCGGCGTTTCCCGCCTGTCACCATCCGATGCGTCCATCATGCGTTCCTCATGGAAAGGGTAGAAAACACAATGGGCACAGTGCAATCTTCGCAGATGCGGCATAGAGCCACAGGAATGCGAATGTCATCGCTTGCGCAACAAAAGAAGCGCCGCAAGCCTGAAAATAAGCTGCGAACGGATTCTGTCGCAATTCGACGTGTCTGCACCGCCGATTCATGACCGCGGCGGCGCGATACGCCTTCGCTGCCGCCGCATTTCACCGGCTGCTTTTGGTCAAGGCGTCCGTTTGGGTGGGTAGCTGTCGGGCGGAGCGGTCTTTTCAGCCGGGCTGGCGGCATCGTCCTTTTCGGGGGGAGCGACGCCGCCCGGCGTATAGGGCGGGGTGGTGGCGTCGGGCGGGCGCTTGGTCGAGGGCGGCGGGGGCGGTGTGTCGAGTCGGCGTGTCATGCGGCACCTTTGCGGATCAAGAAACGTGATGAACAACCCGATGCCGGGCGGGCGGTTCCAAAGCAGGAGCCCTGTGGTGGTGCCGGTTTCACCTCGTCGGGCTATGACCTTGATCTTAGGACCATTTTAAAAATGCGCTGAAATCAAGCGGGTCATCGCTTCGGGCGCCATCGACCGGCCGGCAGCTTTTTGTTGCGGCCACACCACAGGACCCGGCAAAAGCAACGGCGCCTGGGCTTCACTGTTGCGTAGGAAGCACGGTTTGTTGTGTCTTTGCCGAGGATGCGTCCGCAGCGGTCCCGGCCGGGGTTCTGGCCGAAGACCGGTGGCGGCGCGCCTCCCACCAAGGAGCCGGACCCCCGGCCCAGTGAGCCGACCGAACCCAGCCAAGCGCGGTGACTCCATGAAGACCAGCACCCTTTCCCTTCTCGCCCTCGCTCTCGCCTCGACCGGGCTGACGTCGCTTCCCGCCGCCGCCCAGGACGACCTGCAGCGTGGCGAAACCGTGCTGGAGCGCCGCCGGCCGGAGCTGGAGCAGCTTGGGCTGCGCGCCGGCTCCTTCCTGTTCCTGCCGCGGGTGGAAGCCGGTGCCACCTATGACACCA
The DNA here is from genome assembly GCF_042604635.1 of Azospirillum sp. A26. Lineage (NCBI taxonomy): Bacteria > Pseudomonadati > Pseudomonadota > Alphaproteobacteria > Rhodospirillales > Azospirillaceae > Azospirillum > Azospirillum sp. A26. The sequence goes on from NZ_CP170472.1 coordinate 103,337, forward strand.
ACGTCTACGCCACCCGCGACAACCATGAGGACGACGTCATCTGGACGGTCCGGCCGCGGCTGGACATCAAGTCGGACTTCTCGGCCCACGCGCTGAACTTCTCGGCCTCGGCCGATGCCGGCCGCTACAGCGACCATTCCGGCGAGAACTACACCGACTACGCCGTGCAGGCCGACGGCCGCTTCGACGTGAACAAGGGCGGAGCGCTGGACGGCCAGCTGTTCCACCGCCGCAATCACGAAGGCCGCGGCGACATCAACAGCCTGCAGGGCTATGCCGAGCCGGTAACCTTCCTCACCAGCGGCGGCGAGGCCGGCTACACCCAGCGCTTCAACCGCCTGCGCGCCCGCGTTTCCGGTTCGGCCCAGTACATCTCCTACGACGACGTCGATCTGATCGGCGGCGGCGTCGCCCGCCAGGGCGACCGCGACCGCTGGGAATACGCGTCGGTCGGCCGCGTCGGCTATGAGTTCATCGAAGGCTACGAGGCCTTCGTCCAGGGCACCTATTCCTGGACCCGCCACAAGAACGACCGCGACTCCTTCGGCCTCGACCGCGACTCGGACGGCTACGAGGTGGTGGGCGGTCTGGCCACCGACCTGACCGGCCTGATCACCGGCGAGGTCTTCGCCGGCTATCTCGTCCGCAATTACAAGGATTCGCGGCTGGAGGACTTCAGCGGCCTGTCCTTCGGCGGGCGCGTCAACTGGGCGGTCACCCAGCTGACCGGCATCAGCGCCACCGCCAGCCGCCAGGTGCGCGAGACGTCGGCCAGCCCCGGCTTCGGCACCGCCTCCAGCTACACCCGCACCCTGGTCGCCCTGGGCGTCGACCACGAGCTGCTGCGCTCGCTGGTGCTGAACGGCCGCCTGCAATACCGCCAGGACGACTTCAACGGCAACGACCGCAACGACAAGGTCTATACGGCCGGCGTCGGCGGCACGTATCAGATGAACCGCAACCTGTATCTGACCGGCGGCTACACCTACGAAAAGCGCAATTCCAACATCAGCTCCGCCGAATACAGCGACAACCTGATCTATCTGCGACTCGGCGCCCAGATGTAAGCCAGCAGGTAATCCGGCGGAATCGGGTTGGCCGACCGGGAAAGTCCCGGCCGAAGGTCCTAAAGGTTCCGCTGAACAGGGCAGGGCGTCCGTCCTATGACGGGCGCCCTTTTCTTATGCCTGCTCTTATGATCGATGGCGATGTACTGAACAGATCCGAAGGCGGTAATTCCTCTCCACTTTTTCCCAAGCGCTTGCGAGTTGCTAGTCTCCACCCGAATTCAGGTGCGTGACCAAAGGGCGCCGCTGCAAGGCGGCCGGCGGATGGGACGGTTCCTCGGAACCGACCCGTCATTGGGCCGGACCGGCGCTGTGGCAGGCATCCACCAGCCAGGGAAAGGGTTTAGGGATGAATCGACGTCAGGTGATCCGTGCGCTGGGCCAGGGGATCGGGTTGGCCGCGCTCGCCGTTGCCATGGTCGGCTGCGCCGGCGGCAACGACGCGCCGATGGAGACCGCCAGCGCCGGTCAGATCGGCGAATACCGTCTCGGCCCGGGTGACGCGCTGCGCGTCATCGTGTTCGGCGAAGAGCAGCTGTCCGGCGAATTCCGCGTCGACGGCACCGGCAAGGTCGCCATGCCGCTGATCGGCGAGGTTTCGGCCAAGGACCGCAACACCCGGGACCTGGAGAAGGAAATCGCCACCCGGCTGTCCGCCGGCTATGTGAAGGACCCGAAGGTCAGCGTCGAGGTGCTGAACCACCGCCCCTTCTTCATCCTGGGCGAGGTTCGCAATCCCGGCCAGTACCAGTATGTCAACGGCATGACCGCCCTGTCGGCGGTGGCGATGGCCGGCGGCTACACCTACCGCGCCAAGGAGGACTACATCCTCATCACCCGCGGCAGCGATCCCAAGAAGGAAATCCGCAAGGCCCCGATCACCACCTCGGTGATGCCGGACGACGTGGTCCGCATTCCGGAGCGCTATTTCTAAGCATTGCTTTCCAGGGCCGGCGGCAAGGCGCCGCCGGATTGCACGAAAGCCCGGCCGGGGAACACCCGGCCGGGCTTTCTGCCGTCTGCGGATCGGGATGTCCGATCAGGTGTCGAGCGTGTCACCGCCCTTCTTCTGCCCCGGCGGCATGCGCTGGCTGCTGGGAACGACCGCATCGCGGGAGATGCCGTGCGGCGGGGTGGTGCCGGCGGCTTCGTCATCGGTGCCGAGCGGCGCTGCGGCAGGATCGGTGGCGGGAACCTTGTCGCCGGTCAGGCCGCGGTCGATGTCCGCGCGCATCCGATTCGCCTCCGCGCTGGGGGTGGTGGGCGTCCGGTCGTCCGACTCGGGATGGGGCTTGGTCATGGTCGGCCTTTCGCGCAAACTGCCGTGAGTGGCATTCCGATGCCTTCTCCAACCGCCGCGTCCTGCCGGGGGTTCCCCGCCGCGAAACATCCGTGGACTTGTCGGCAATCGCAAGACGCGGGCAAACGACTCAAGCCATGGGAGTGCCCGATGCCCGACACCGGCCTGACGCTGTTGGCATTCGGCATCTCGGCGATTGCGGTGACCCTGTTGCTTGCGGCGACGGTCCTGACGGTCCGTGTCCGCGGATGGCGGCGGCTTTATTGGGCCTGCTGCGCGATCCTGATCGCCGGCGGCAGTGCAGGGGCGGCCAGTGCCCTGTGCTGCCTGCCTCCGACTGTGCTGCCCGACGGCTCCATCAGCGGAGAAATGCCGCCGATCTTCGGAGCCGGACTGATGCTGGCATTCGTGGGATGTGGCGAGGCCCTGCTCGGCCTGATCATCGTCGTGGGCAGGGCCCGTCTGCGTCAGCGCCGGGGCGCAAGCTGGCGAGGGTAGGGTCCCGGCCTACCCCCCGTTCACTCCGCCGGGACGGGGTTGTTGAGCGAGCGCTCGACGAACTGGTAGACGACGACATCCGGCTTCTGCTCCTCGATCAACGCCTTGTCGAAGCGCAGTCCCTTGTGCTCCGTGACCACCGCCTTGCTGAAGCTTTCGGCGATGTACGGGAACATCGGGATGGTGAAGGAGTCGCGGAACCACACCACGCTGGGGGCCGTCGGCAGATCGGCGCGCAGGATGTTCTGGACGATGCCGTTCGGCATCGAGACGTCGTTGGCGTGCAGCTTGGGCGGTCTCAGGGACTCGTAGCGGACTTCCTCTTCCCGATAAACCGCGGCCAGTCCCAGCATGCGGGCGAGGTCGAGATCGACGCCCTGGCGCATGACATGGACCTGCTTCATGTCGGCCGTCGTCAGCGGCGTGAAATCCGGGCGGACCGTCTTGATCCACTCCACGATCCGCCGATAGCCGATGGCGAAGGCGGCATCGCCCGTCCAGTGCGTGTCGGCCTGGAGGTAAACCTTCATGTCCTTCTTCGCGGCGACGAGGTCGGCGGTCATGTCCTTGAACACCAGCGGCGAGCGACGCTCCGCCAGCCGCCGCACGATCTGGTCCATCCGGCTTTCCGGGTTCACCTGGGTGGCCCAGGCCGGCAGGTCCTCGAGATAGATGCGCTCTTTGTTGGGGATCGCGACCATCAGCATGGGGATGCCGCGCTCCGCCAGCCATGCCTGCCGCCGCTCCATCACGTCGATCCAGCGGTCCAGCTCCTCGGGCGAGAAGCGGTCGATGCCGCGCGTCTGCTCGAGCGCATGCTCGCCTGTGTAGAACAGCCAGCCGTTCCGGCCGAGCACGACCAGTGGCGAGGTGCTCTGCCCGAACACCTTGACCCGGATGAAGTTGTTGGCGAGGACGAGATCGTTGCGGAAGCCGAAATGATCCTTCAGCCACGCCTCGAAGCGCTGCGGCAGGACGGAAAACTCATCGAAGGTGGCGGGCAGGCCGGGCAGCTCGTTCGGTGCCCGCATTTCGGTCGCCGTCACGCCCGTCCCGACCGACAGCGTCTGGCCGATCATGGGCAGCAGGAGGAGCGCCAGGAAAATCCCGATGCACAGCTTCTGCAAAAGCGTGCTGTGCACGATCCCGAGAGACATCGCTCGCATGGTCAGAACCGGAAGTAGATGAACGGGTTGTAGGTGCCGGCCGCGAGGCTCATGACGGCCAGTGCGAACATGCCGAGCAGGCCGGCAAGATACAGGGCTTCGCCGGTGCCGACCAGCAGGCGCCCGCCGGCCGCGGTCCGCACCGCATCCAGCCCGCCCCGCACCAGCCGGCCGAGCAGCGGCGTCGCGGCGACTGCGCCGATGACCAGGGCGGTGACGGTTTCCGGCGTCAGGAACTGTAGGACATGCGGCGCCAGAGGGCTGGGATGGCCGGCACCGGCCATGGCCTTCAGGAAGATCCAGGCATGGCCCAGCGTGTCGGCGCGGAAGAAGACCCAGCCGATCATCACCACCAGCAGCGTGTAGACATGGCGGACCGCCGGCACCGACCGGTCGAGCATCCGGGCGATGCCCAGCCGTTCGAACACCAGGAAGGCGCCGTGCCACAGGCCCCAGACCACGAAGGTCCAACTGGCGCCATGCCACAGGCCGCACAGGAAGAAGACGATCAGCAGGTTGCGGTAGGTGGCCAGCGGACCGGCGCGGTTGCCGCCCAGCGGGATGTAGAGATAGTCGCGGAACCACATCGACAGCGAGATGTGCCAGCGGCGCCAGAATTCGGTGATCGACTGGGCGATGTAGGGAAAGTTGAAGTTCAGCGGGAAATGGAAGCCGATCATCAGCCCCAGCCCGATGGCCATGGTCGAATAGCCGCAGAAATCGAAGAAGATCTGCAGGGTGTAGCAGACGATTCCCAGCCAGGCGATCAGCAGGCTCAGCCCCGTCGGGTCGAGCGCGAAGATCTGGTCCGCCGCCACCGCCACCGTGTTGGCGATCAGCACCTTCTGCGCGAGGCCGATCACGAAGATCTGAATGCCCTCGGCAAACAGCCCGGCGCTGACCCTGCGGTTGTGGATTTCGTCGCGGATGTCATGGAAGCGGATGATCGGTCCCGCCACGAGCTGCGGGAACATGGTGATGTAGACGGCGACATAGATCAGGCTGCGCTCGACCGGAACCTGCCGGCGGTAGACGTCGATCAGGTAGGACAGCGCGTGGAAGGTGAAGAACGAGATGCCGAGCGGCAGATGCACTTGCGGTGGCCCCGAGAACAGGTTGGGCAACAGCGCGGCCACCATCTCGTAGAAGAAGCCCAGATATTTGAAATAGACGAGAATACCCAGATTGACGACGACGCCGGCCCCCATGGCGAGCTTGCGGCCCCGTCCCTCCTGGCTGGCGATCCACAGCCCGAAGGCATAATTGACGAGGATCGACAACAGCATGACGTAGGTGTAGATCACCTCGCCATACGCATAGAAAACCAAGCTGAAGAAAAGCAGCGTTCCGTGCTTCAGCGGCAGGGAATAATAGCAAAAGATAAAAATTGGCAAAAAATAAAAGATGAATACGATAGAGCTGAAAACCATCATCCACCCTTATTCTATACCTGCTGCGCGCCTATGGTTCCGGAACTCCAAATTCAAGCGGCATTTCGGTCCAGAGCGGCATGGGGTATAACCCAGATCGGATGCCGTATCCAGACCTATGCCGGAACAGTGCAACCCTACGGCGACAGGCCTGCGGAGCTTTCCGGCGAGCGCGGCCTTGCAGGCGACTGCAAAGGGTCGGAAAGCCCTCTGGTTGGGACCGGATGGGCGCGATGCTCGGCAGACGCGTCAGTATGCTGGGGCGATGCGTGACAGATAAGAAGACTTCCCCGCGCAGGACTCCAAGCGACTGGACGGCTCCCAAGTCCGATAAACTTGCCATGTCGGTGGATTGAACCCGCCTCAATAGACCGACAGCCGACCAGCATTTTCCCGAAACGCAAAACGGCCTAGCGCGATATGCGCTAAGCCGTTGAAAAATCTGGTGCCGGATACAGGAATCGAACCCGTGACCTTCTGATTACAAATCAGCTGCTCTACCAGCTGAGCTAATCCGGCGCGCCCGCCGCTTGCGGGACGCACACCTTAGCGTCCCTTTTCCGCGTAAACAAGCACTTGACCGAGACAGCCTCGCGGTTCGGTCACTCGCGCAGGCGGGCAACCTCATACAGCGCCACTGCGGCGGCGTTTGAGACGTTGAGGCTGCCGACGGGGCCGCCGGTCGGCAGCCGGGCGATGGCGTCGCAGCGCTCCATGGTCAGCCGGCGCAGGCCGCTTCCCTCCGCCCCCATCACCAGCACCGTCTTGCCGGTCAAATTCAGCTTGGCCAGCGTCGACGGACCCGATTCGGCGAGCCCGACCGACCAGAAGCCGTTCTGTTGCAGATCCGTCAGCGCCCGGGCCAGATTGGTGACGCGGATCAGCGGCACCGCCTCCAAGGCGCCCGAAGCGCTCTTGGCGAGAACGCCTGTCGTCTCCGGAGCATGGCGTTCGGTCACCACGACGGCGCGGGCGCCGAACGCGGCGGCGGACCGCAGGATAGCGCCGACATTGTGCGGGTCCGTCACCTGATCGAGCGCCACGATGACCGCCGAGGTTTCCCCGGCCAACTCGTTGCACAGATCCTCAATGCCCAGATCGGGCAGGGGAGACGCATCGACGACGACGCCCTGATGCACCGCACCCGGCGGCAGCATCCTGTCGAGTTCCATCCGGTCGGCCGGCGACGCCTCCGGCCTTTGCAGCCCTTGGGCGCGGGCGGCGGCGATAGCCGGCTCCAGCGCAGCGCGGCCCGAGTCGGTCACCATCAGGCGGTGGATGCGCCGTTCGGGGTTGGTCAAGGCAGCGGCCACCGGATGCAGTCCGTAAAGAAGCACGCCGCGTGCCGCCGGCCCCCGTCCTCCCTTTGCCGCCTTGCGGCCGCCGCGCGATCCCTCGTCTCCGTCGTCCTGCCGCGGAGACGCGCCTTGCTGCGGCCTGCCGCCGGACCGGTCGGTGTTGCGGTCTGCGGGACGGGCGGAGGAGGGGCCGGAACCGGGATGTCTGGAGCGCGTCATGATACCCACGAAGAAGGGGAGGGGGCCGCAGCGGACTGCGGCCGAATTTTTTCTGGTGTGAACCGCTTAACCCGTGTTGACAAGGCCTGAAAAATTCGCATATTGCCGAACTCCGCGGCGGGCATCGCCAGGCCGCGGACTGGAAGGGTGGCCGAGTGGTTAAAGGCAGCAGACTGTAAATCTGCCCGCGTACGCGTACGCTGGTTCGAATCCAGCCCCTTCCACCATTACTTTCCACGGCTTGTCCGTGATCGCGTTTGCCCCGGACGGTCGCGCCGGCGGGATGCTTGCGGGTGTAGCTCAATGGTAGAGCAGAAGCCTTCCAAGCTTACGACGGGGGTTCGATTCCCCTCACCCGCTCCAATCCCGCGTGCGCCACGGAAAACCGATCTCGGCCGGGCCATTGTGTGCGTCCGGAACGTCGGGAACGAAAGACCAAAGCGATGGCGAAGGCAAAGTTTGAGCGGAACAAGCCGCACTGCAACGTTGGCACGATCGGCCACGTCGACCACGGCAAGACGTCGCTGACGGCGGCGATCACGAAGGTGCTGGCGGAGTCCGGCGGCGCGACCTTCACCGCTTACGACCAGATCGACAAGGCGCCGGAAGAGAAGGCGCGCGGCATCACGATCTCGACGGCGCACGTCGAGTACGAGACGCAGAACCGCCACTACGCGCATGTCGACTGCCCGGGCCACGCCGACTACGTGAAGAACATGATCACGGGCGCCGCCCAGATGGACGGGGCGATCCTGGTCGTGTCGGCCGCCGACGGCCCGATGCCGCAGACCCGCGAGCACATCCTGCTGGCGCGCCAGGTTGGCGTTCCGGCGCTGGTGGTGTTCATGAACAAGGTCGACATGGTCGACGATCCGGAGCTGCTGGAGCTGGTCGAGCTGGAAGTTCGCGAGCTTCTGTCGTCCTACCAGTTCCCTGGCGACGACATTCCGATCACCAAGGGTTCGGCGCTGTGCGCTCTGGAAGACCGTCAGCCGGAGATCGGCCGTGACGCCGTCCTGGCGCTGATGAAGACGGTCGACGAGTACATCCCGCAGCCGGAGCGTCCGGTCGACCGTCCGTTCCTGATGCCGATCGAAGACGTGTTCTCGATCTCGGGCCGTGGCACGGTTGTGACCGGCCGCGTCGAGCGTGGCATCGTGAAGGTCGGCGAGGAAGTCGAGATCGTCGGCCTGAAGGCGACGGTGAAGACGACGGTGACCGGCGTTGAGATGTTCCGCAAGCTGCTCGACTCCGGGCAAGCCGGCGACAACATCGGCGCGCTGCTGCGCGGCACGAAGCGCGAGGACGTCGAGCGCGGCCAGGTTCTGGCCAAGCCGGGTTCGATCACCCCGCACACCAAGTTCAAGGCCGAAGCCTACATCCTGACGAAGGAAGAGGGCGGCCGCCACACCCCGTTCTTCACGAACTACCGTCCGCAGTTCTACTTCCGGACGACGGACGTGACGGGCATGGTTGCGCTGCCGGAAGGCGTCGAGATGGTGATGCCGGGCGACAACGTCGCCATGGAAGTGACGCTGATCGCCCCGATCGCCATGGACGAAGGCCTGCGCTTCGCCATCCGCGAAGGCGGCCGCACCGTCGGTGCCGGCGTCGTTGCCAAGATCGTCGAGTGATGCTATAAGCCTGCCTCCCCCGCTGGGCCCAAGGTCCGGCGGGGGAGGTTGTCTGTCTGAAGAGTACGGTTGGGCTTCCGGAAAGCCGTTCTGAAAGTTATTCCGAAAGTCGGGTCGAAAGGCCTTGACACCGCCGCCTAAAGAATGGTTTAAGCGGCCTCCCACGCCGAAAGGTGTGGCCGGACGGAGATAGGAGTGTAGCTCAATTGGTAGAGCACCGGTCTCCAAAACCGGGGGTTGGGGGTTCGATCCCCTCCACTCCTGCCATCCCGTCCCAATAACGGTTAGGGCAAAAGCGACGCCCTCACAGTCGCTCCGGAGCTCGCACGGTTCGCACGATGGCTAAAGTCAATCCCGCAGAATTCGCGCGCGAGGTCCGCCGCGAGGTAGCCAGGGTCACCTGGCCGACCCGCAAGGAAACCGGCATCACGACCGCCATGGTGTTCGTCATGGTCGTGCTCGCCGCCCTGTTCTTCCTCGTCGTCGATCAGGTGCTGGCGGTTGCCGTTCGCTTGATCCTTGGGCTGGGGGGCTGAGACATGGCTGCACGCTGGTACGTCGTTCACGTTTATTCGGGTTTCGAGAAGAAGGTCTCCCAGGCCATCCGCGAAAAGGCGGCTCAGAAGGGTCTGGAAGACAAGTTCGAGGAAATCCTGGTCCCGACCGAAGAAGTGGTCGAAGTGCGCCGGGGTTCCAAGATCAACACAGAACGCAAGTTCTTCCCCGGCTATGTCCTCGTCAAGATGGACCTGACCGACGAATCCTGGTCGCTGGTGAAGAACACGCCGAAGGTCACGGACTTTCTGGGTGGTGGCGGCAAGCCGCAGCCGATTTCCCAGCGCGAGGCCGAGCGGATCATCCATCAGGTGCAGGAAGGCTTTGAGCGCCCCAAGCCCTCGATCACCTTCGAGGTGGGCGAGCAGGTGCGAGTGAGCGACGGTCCCTTCACCTCGTTCAATGGTGTCGTCGAGGAAGTCGACGAAGAGAAGTCCCGCCTCAAAGTGGCGGTTTCGATCTTCGGTCGCTCCACGCCGGTCGAGCTGGAATACACGCAGGTCGAAAAGATCTGATCGCAAGGTTCCAAATTTTATGAGTCGGAGCTGCCGGTGCTTGCATCGGTGGCTCCATTCTGTTGCGGGAGGCTCGCCATGGCCGAACCGCAAAACCCCGCGACGCCGCGCCGGGCCATCCGGTCATAGGGCGTGAGGCGTCGTCCCAGGAGGTTGTGAGATGGCGAAGAAAATCGTCGGTTACATCAAGCTGCAGGTCCCGGCCGGCAAGGCCAACCCGTCGCCGCCCATCGGCCCGGCGCTCGGTCAGCGCGGCCTGAACATCATGGAGTTCTGCAAGGCGTTCAACGCCAAGACGGCGGACATGGAAGTCGGCATGCCGATTCCCGTGGTCATCACCGCCTACGGCGACCGCACCTTCACCTTCGTGACCAAGACCCCGCCGGTCAGCTACTTCCTCAAGAAGGCTTCGGGCAAGGACAAGGGTTCGACGACCCCCGGCAAGGGCGGTTTCGTCGGCCAGGTCACGACCTCGCAGATCCGCGAGATCGCCCAGAAGAAGATGGTCGACCTGAACGCACACGACGTCGAAGCCGCCGCGAGCATGATCGCCGGCTCCGCCCGTTCGATGGGCCTCGAAGTGGTGGAGGGCTGATCCTATGGCGAAGCTGGGCAAGCGTCTGACCGACGCCTACAAGAGCGTCAACCGCGACTCCTTCTACGGGCTGGAAGAGGCCGTTACCCTGGTGAAGGGTGCCGCCAAGGCCAAGTTCGACGAGACCATCGAAATCGCGATGAACCTCGGCATCGATCCGCGCCACGCCGACCAGATGGTCCGCGGCGTCGTGAACCTGCCGAACGGCACCGGCAAGACCGTCCGCGTGGCGGTGTTCGCCCGTGGCGCCAAGGTCGATGAGGCTCTGGCCGCTGGCGCCGACGTTGTCGGCGGCGACGATCTGGCCGAACAGATCCTGGCCGGCAACATCAACTTCGACCGCTGCATCGCCTCGCCCGACATGATGGGCGTGGTCGGCAAGCTCGGTAAGGTGCTCGGCCCGCGCGGCCTGATGCCGAACCCGAAGCTGGGCACCGTGACCCCCGACGTGGCCGGCGCCGTCAAGGCCGCCAAGGCCGGCGCGGTGGAGTTCCGTGCGGAGAAGACCGGCATCATCCACGCCGGCGTCGGCAAGGTCAGCTTCTCGGAAGAGGCGCTGGTCCAGAACATCCGCGCCTTCGTCGATGCCATCACCCGTGCCAAGCCGACCGGCGCCAAGGGCCAGTACCTGCTGAAGGTTTCGCTCTCGTCGACGATGGGTCCGGGCCTGAAGCTCGACCTCGCCAGCGTGTCGGCCGCGGCCGGCACCGCGGCGTAATCGAACGTCTTTCGCTGCCGGTTCCTTCGGGTGTCGGCGGCGACCGGGTGGATGAACCAAGGGGGCTTCGCCCCGGCGGAACACCCGCCCACCCCTGTCCGAGACCGCAGGTGTCCGCCCCTTCTTCGGAAGGCGAGGGCTTAAAATTCACCGGCGCAGACAGGAGTTGAACCCGTTGACCAGTCCGGTCCCCGCCGAGGTGGGGACGCCGGACCAGGAACGGCTTGAACTTCTGGGACAGGTTCGCCGGACCTCCGACCCGCAAGGGCAGGGGGTTCATGTAAACCTCTGTACAAGGAGGCGATCCGTGGATCGTACACAAAAAGAAGCGACGATCGCGGCTCTGCAATCGAAGCTCCAGGACACGGGCCTGGTGGTGGTCACCCACCATCTGGGCCTGACGGTGAAGGAAGTCACCGACCTGCGTGCGAAGGTTCGGGCTGCTGGCGCCAGCTTCAAAGTGACGAAGAACCGGCTCGCCCGTCGTTCCCTTCAGGGGACGCAGTTCGAAGGTCTGGACGGTCTCTTCAAGGGACCGACGGCGATCGCTTACTCGAAGGATCCCGTTGCGGCTGCCAAGGTGGTGGCCGACTACGCGAAGACCAACGAGAAGCTCAAGATCGTCGGCGCCAGCCTCGGCACCCAGATTCTGGACGCGGAGGGGGTCAAGGCCCTCGCCTCGCTCCCGTCGCTGGACGAACTGCGTGGCCGCCTCGTGGGCATGATCCAGACCCCGGCGACCCGTATCGCCGGTGTTCTCCAGGCTCCGGGCGGCCAGGTCGCCCGCGTGCTTGCTGCCTACGCGAAGAAGGACGACGAGGCGGCGGCCTAACCAGGCCTAGTCACTCGTTTTTTACATCCCCAGAACTCAAGTCGTTTGGAGTAGTAACATGGCTGATCTGCAGAAGCTCGTCGACGATCTGTCGGCCCTGACCGTCCTGGAAGCCGCCGAGCTGTCGAAGCTCCTCGAAGAGAAGTGGGGCGTCTCCGCCGCCGCTCCGGTGGCCGTTGCCGCCGCCGGCCCGGCCGCTGCCGCTGCCGCTCCGGCCGAAGAGCAGACCGAGTTCACGGTGATCCTCGCCGATGCCGGCGACAAGAAGATCAACGTGATTAAGGAAGTCCGTGCGATCACCGGCCTGGGCCTGAAGGAAGCCAAGGACCTGGTCGAGGGCGCTCCGAAGCCGGTCAAGGAAGGCGCCACGAAGGACGAGGCCGCCAAGATCAAGAAGCAGCTTGAAGAAGCCGGCGCCAAGGTCGATATTAAGTAAGACCTTGTTGCGTACGGATCACACAGTACCAAGCCGGACGGCGGTCGGTTCCCTAGGGGACCGGCCGCCGCACGGCATTTTCTGCCTTCCGCCGGACCGGGCTTGCCCGGCCCGGCTCTTTCCGTCCCCATCATGGGGATGGCCCGCGCGGGCGCCCTCGGGACCGGTCGACACCAGTCGGCTCGATCCTACGGTCGGTTGAACGGTCGGTATAACGCGCATCACGTACAGACGTTTGGGGACATCCATGGCCAAATCCTTTACGGGTCGTAAACGTGTTCGGAAGAGCTTCGGGCGCATCCCGGAAGTCACCCAGATGCCCAACCTCATCGAGGTGCAGCGCAGCTCCTACGATCACTTCCTGCAAATGGACGTCGCCCCGGAAAAGCGGGCGAACCTGGGCCTGCAGGAAGTCTTCAAGTCGGTCTTCCCGATCAAGGACTTCTCCGACCGCGCGGTGCTGGATTTCGTCAAGTACGAGCTTGAGCAGCCGAAATACGACGTCGAGGAATGCCAGCAGCGCGGCATGACCTTCGCCGCCCCGCTGAAGGTGACCCTGCGTCTGTCCGTGTTCGACGTCGAGGAGGACACCGGCCTCCGTTCGATCCGCGACATCAAGGAGCAGGACGTCTACATGGGCGACATGCCCCTGATGACGGCCAACGGCACCTTCGTCATCAACGGCACCGAGCGCGTCATCGTCTCGCAGATGCACCGCAGCCCGGGCGTCTTCTTCGACCATGACAAGGGCAAGACCCACGCGTCGGGCAAGTATCTGTTCGCCGCCCGCGTCATCCCCTACCGCGGGTCCTGGCTCGACTTCGAGTTCGACGCCAAGGATCTCGTCTACGTCCGCATCGACCGCCGCCGCAAGCTGCCGGCCACCACGCTGCTGTTCGCTCTGGACGGCGCGGAGACCGAGGCGCTGCGCGCCGAGCGCAAGGCCAACCGCAAGGACCTGCTGCCCTACGAGGCGCAGGGCATGGCCAAGGAAGAGATCCTCAACTACTTCTACGACACCATCACCTACACCCGGTCGGCCGGCGGTTGGAAGACCCCGTTCAACGTTGATCGGATGAAGGGCGTCAAGCTGATCTCCGACCTCGTGGATGCCGCCACCGGCGCCATCGTCGCCGAGGCCGGGACCAAGATGACCCCGCGCGTCATCAAGAAGCTGGTCGAGGCCGGCCTGACCGAGCAGCAGGTTTCCACCGAGGAGCTGACCGGCCGCTACCTCGCCGTCGACATCATCAACGAGCGCACGGGCGAAGTCCTGTTCGAAGCCGGTGACGAGCTGTCGGCGAGCGACCTCGACAAGCTGGAGAAGACCGGCGTCGACGAGCTGCCGGTGCTGGCCATCGACCATCTGAACGTCGGCGCCTACATCCGCAACACGATGAACGCGGACCGCAACGCCAGCCGCGAAGACGCGCTGATCGACATCTACCGCGTCATGCGTCCGGGCGAGCCGCCGACCCTGGAGTCGGCCGAGGCGCTGTTCTCCGGCCTGTTCTTCGACAGCGAGCGCTACGACCTGTCGGCCGTCGGCCGCGTCAAGATGAACGCCCGTCTGAACTTCCAGACCGACGACCAGATGCGTGTGCTCCGCAAGGAGGACATCCTGGAGATTCTGAAGGTTCTGGTGAACCTGAAGGACGGCCGCGGCGAGATCGACGACATCGACCATCTCGGCAACCGCCGCGTCCGCTCGGTCGGCGAGCTGATGGAGAACCAGTACCGCGTCGGCCTGCTGCGCATGGAGCGTGCGATCCGCGAGCGCATGAGCTCGGTCGAGATCGACACGGTGATGCCGCACGACCTGATCAACGCCAAGCCGGCCGCCGCCGCCGTGCGCGAGTTCTTCGGCTCGTCGCAGCTGTCGCAGTTCATGGACCAGACCAACCCGCTGTCCGAGATCACGCACAAGCGTCGTCTTTCGGCCCTCGGCCCGGGTGGTCTGACCCGCGAGCGCGCTGGCTTCGAGGTGCGCGACGTGCACCCGACGCACTATGGCCGCATCTGCCCGATTGAGACGCCGGAAGGCCCGAACATCGGTCTGATCAACTCGCTGGCGACCTACGCCCGCGTGAACCAGTACGGCTTCATCGAGAGCCCCTACCGCAAGGTCATCGACGGCAAGGTCACCAACGAGGTGGTCTATCTGTCGGCGATGGAGGAGGGCCGCTACGTCGTCGCCCAGGCCAACGCCGAACTGAACACGGACAACAGCTTCGCTGCCGATCTGGTGTCGTGCCGCCAGGGCGGCGAATACCTGATGTTCCGGCCGGAAGCCATCGACCTGATTGACGTGTCGCCGAAGCAGCTGGTGTCTGTCGCCGCGGCGCTGATCCCGTTCCTGGAGAACGACGACGCCAACCGCGCGCTGATGGGCTCGAACATGCAGCGTCAGGCGGTGCCGCTGGTCAAGGCCGACGCTCCACTGGTCGGCACCGGCATGGAGGCGACCGTCGCCCGCGACAGCGGCGTGACCATCGTCGCCAAGCGCTCGGGCATCGTCGACCAGGTCGACGCCACCCGCATCGTCGTCCGTGCGACCGACAGCTCGGACAGCACGGCGCCGGGCGTCGACATCTACAATCTGCTGAAGTTCCAGCGTTCCAACCAGAACACCTGCATCACCCAGCGTCCGCTGGTGAAGGTCGGTGACCGGGTGAACGCCGGCGACATCGTGGCCGACGGTCCGTCGACCGATCTGGGCGAGCTGGCGCTCGGCCGGAACGTGCTCGTCGCGTTCATGCCGTGGAACGGCTACAACTTCGAGGACTCGATCCTCATCAACGAGCGCATCGTCAAGGACGACGTCTTCACCTCGATCCACATCGAGGAATTCGAGGTCATGGCCCGCGACACCAAGCTGGGCCAGGAGGAAATCACCCGCGACATTCCGAACGTGGGTGAAGAAGCTCTGAAGAACCTCGACGAGGCCGGCATCGTCTATATCGGCGCCGAGGTCCGTCCGGGCGACATCCTGGTTGGCAAGGTCACGCCGAAGGGCGAAAGCCCGATGACGCCGGAAGAGAAGCTGCTGCGCGCCATCTTCGGCGAGAAGGCCTCCGACGTCCGCGACACCTCGCTGCGCCTGCCGCCGGGTGTGGTCGGCACCATCGTCGAGGTCCGCGTGTTCAGCCGCCGCGGCGTCGACAAGGACGAGCGCGCGCTCGCCATCGAACGCGCCGAGATCGAGAAGCTGGCCAAGGACCGCGACGACGAGCGCGGCATCCTGGAGCGCAGCTTCTACACCCGCCTGAAGGAAGTGCTGATCGGCCAGACCGCTCAGTCCGGCCCGAAGGGCATGAAGGGCGGCACGGTGCTGACCGACGAGGTGCTGGCCGGCCTGTCGAAGGGCCTGTGGCGCCAGATCGCCATCGCCGACGAGCAGGTGATGGAGACCGTCGAGAACCTGGCGAAGGTGTTCGACGACTCGATCAAGGCCCTGCAGGACCGCTTCGAGAACAAGGTCGACAAGCTGCAGCGCGGTGACGAGCTGCCGCCGGGCGTCATGAAGATGGTCAAGGTCTTCGTCGCGGTGAAGCGCAAGCTGCAGCCGGGCGACAAGATGGCCGGCCGTCACGGCAACAAGGGTGTCGTCTCGCGCATCATCCCGCAGGAGGACATGCCCTACCTGGAGGACGGGACCCCCGTCGATCTGGTGCTGAACCCGCTGGGCGTGCCGTCGCGCATGAACGTCGGTCAGATCCTGGAAACCCACCTCGGCTGGGCGGCCTCGGGTCTCGGCAAGCAGATCGGCCGTGCGGTCGACCAGTACCGTCTGGCGATCCGCCAGAAGGCCGAAGGCGCTCCCCAGCTGGAGGCCCTGCGCGGCACGCTGAAGTCGGCGTACGGCGAGGTGACCTACAACGAGGACATCGCCGATATGACCGACGGCGAGCTGCTGGAGCTGGGCGGGAACCTGCGCAAGGGCGTGCCCTTCGCGACGCCGGTCTTCGACGGCGCCCGCGAGGAGGACATCTGCGTCCATCTGGAACGGGCCGGCTTCGACCGGTCGGGCCAGTCGACGCTGGTGGACGGCCGCACCGGCGAGACCTTCGATCGCAAGGTGACCGTCGGCTACATCTACATGCTGAAGCTGCACCACCTCGTGGACGACAAGATCCACGCCCGGTCGATCGGTCCCTACTCGCTGGTCACGCAGCAGCCGCTGGGCGGCAAGGCCCAGTTCGGCGGTCAGCGCTTCGGTGAGATGGAGGTCTGGGCGCTCGAAGCCTACGGTGCCGCCTACACGCTGCAGGAAATGCTGACGGTGAAGTCGGACGACGTGTCCGGCCGTACCAAGGTCTACGAGGCCATCGTCCGCGGCGACGACAACTTCGAGGCCGGCATTCCGGAGTCGTTCAACGTGCTGGTCAAGGAGCTGCGCTCGCTCGGCCTGAACGTCGAGCTGAACCAGCGGGACTACTGAGCCGGTCTGACGTGACCCAAGCCCCGGATCGGTGCGTGCGCACCGCTCCGGGGCATTGCACTGCTTTTAACCGACAACGCGGCGATGCCAGCGGGAGACGGTCATGAATGAGTTGATGAACATTTTCGGCCAGGTTCAGGGGCCGCAGAGCTTCGATCAGATCCGCATCCAGATCGCGAGCCCCGAGCGGATCCGGTCCTGGTCCTACGGCGAGATCAAGAAGCCGGAAACCATCAACTACCGCACCTTCAAGCCGGAGCGCGATGGCCTGTTCTGCGCCCGCATCTTCGGCCCGATCAAGGACTACGAGTGCTTGTGCGGCAAGTACAAGCGCATGAAGTATCGCGGCATCATCTGCGAGAAGTGCGGCGTCGAGGTCACGCTGTCGAAGGTCCGGCGCGAGCGCATGGGCCACATCGAGCTGGCGTCCCCGGTCGCCCACATCTGGTTCCTGAAGTCGCTGCCGAGCCGCATCGGCCTGCTGCTCGATATGACGCTCAAGGATCTGGAGCGCATCCTCTATTTCGAAAACTACGTCGTCATCGAGCCCGGCCTCACCCCGCTCAAGCTGCATTCGCTGCTGAGCGAGGAAGAGTTCATGAACGCTCAGGACGAGTACGGCGAGGACGCCTTCACCGCGTCGATCGGTGCCGAAGCGCTGCGCATCATGCTGTCCGCGCTCGACCTCGACGAGGAGAAGAAGCGCTGCCGTGAGGATCTCCGCGACACCAACTCCGAAGCCAAGCGCAAGAAGCTGGTCAAGCGCCTGAAGCTGATCGACGCCTTCCTGGCCTCGCAGTCGCGCCCCGAGTGGATGATCCTGGAAGTGATTCCGGTGATCCCGCCCGAACTGCGTCCGCTGGTGCCGCTCGACGGCGGCCGTTTCGCCACGTCCGACCTGAACGACCTGTACCGCCGCGTCATCAACCGCAACAACCGTCTGAAGCGGCTGATCGAGCTGAAGGCGCCGGACATCATCGTCCGTAACGAGAAGCGCATGCTTCAGGAGGCCGTCGACGCTCTGTTCGACAATGGCCGCCGTGGCCGCGTCATCACCGGCGCCAACAAGCGTCCGCTGAAGTCGCTGTCGGACATGCTGAAGGGCAAGCAGGGCCGCTTCCGTCAGAACCTGCTCGGCAAGCGCGTCGACTATTCCGGCCGTTCGGTCATCGTCGTCGGTCCGGAACTGAAGCTGCACCAGTGCGGCCTGCCGAAGAAGATGGCGCTGGAGCTGTTCAAGCCCTTCATCTACGCCAAGCTGGAGCTGTACGGCCTCGCCTCCACCATCAAGGCCGCGAAGCGGATGGTCGAGAAGGAGCGTCCCGAGGTGTGGGACATCCTGGAAGAGGTCATCCGCGAGCATCCGGTGATGCTGAACCGTGCGCCGACGCTGCACCGTCTCGGCATCCAGGCGTTCGAGCCGACGCTGATCGAGGGCAAGGCGATCCAACTGCACCCGCTGGTCTGCACCGCCTTCAACGCCGACTTCGACGGCGACCAGATGGCCGTGCACGTCCCGCTGAGCCTTGAGGCCCAGCTGGAAGCGCGCGTCCTGATGATGTCGACCAACAACATCCTGTCGCCCGCCAACGGCAAGCCGATCATCGTGCCGTCTCAGGACATCGTGCTCGGCATCTACTACATCTCCATGGATCGCCCGGCTGAAAAGGGCGAGAACATGGTGTTCGCCAACGTCTCGGAAATCGAGCAGGCGCTGAACGCCAAGGTTCTGTCGATCCATGCGAAGATCAAGGCGCGCTATGTCGGTGTGGACGACGAGGGCAACGAGCTGATCAGCATCGTCGAGACGACGCCGGGCCGCATGCTCCTGTCGGAGCTGCTGCCGCGTCACCCGAAGGTGCCTTTCTCGCTGATCAACCGCGTCCTGACCAAGAAGGACGTCGGCAACGTCATCGACGCCGTCTACCGCCATTGCGGTCAGAAGGAGACGGTGATCTTCGCCGATCGCCTGATGAAGCTCGGCTTCGGCCACGCCTGCCGCGCCGGCATTTCCTTCGGTAAGGACGACATGGTCATCCCCGCCGCCAAGGAGAAGCTGGTCAACGAGTCGAAGGAGCGGGTGAAGGAGTTCGAGCAGCAGTATCTCGACGGCCTGATCACGCAGGGCGAGAAGTACAACAAGGTCGTCGACGTCTGGTCGGAGTGCACCGAGAAGGTCGCCTCCGAGATGATGAAGGCGATCTCGACCACCGAAGCCGGTAAGCCGGTCAACTCGGTGTACATGATGGCCCACTCCGGTGCGCGTGGTTCCGCCGCGCAGATCCGTCAGCTGGCCGGCATGCGCGGCCTGATGGCCAAGCCGTCGGGCGAGATCATCGAGACGCCGATCATCTCGAACTTCAAGGAAGGCCTGACCGTGCTGGAGTACTTCAACTCCACCCACGGCGCCCGCAAGGGTCTGGCCGACACCGCCTTGAAGACGGCGAACTCCGGTTACCTCACCCGCCGTCTGGTCGACGTGGCGCAGGACGCCATCATCGTCGAGCATGATTGCGGCACCGAGCGCGGCATCACCGTCAAGGCGGTGATCGACGGCGGTGAAGTAATCAGCCCGTTGGGCGACCGCATCCTCGGCCGAACTGTGGTCGGGGCGGTGATCGACCCGCTGAACGGCGAGCTGCTCGTCGAGGACGGTGGCCTGATCGACGAGCCGACGGTCGACCGCATCGAGCGGTCGGGCATCGACTCGGTCAAGATCCGCTCGGTCCTGACCTGCGAAACCCGTGACGGCGTCTGCGCCAAGTGCTACGGCCGTGATCTGGCCCGCGGCACGCTGGTGAACACCGGCGAAGCGGTCGGCGTCATCGCCGCCCAGTCGATCGGCGAGCCGGGCACCCAGCTGACGATGCGCACCTTCCACATCGGTGGTGCGGCGCAGCGCGGTGCCGAGCAGAGCCAGATCGAGGCGGCGTTCGAAGCGACGGTGCGGATCAACAACCGCAACGTCGTCATGAACTCCTCGGGCATCCCGGTCGTCATGGGCCGCAGCACCGAAGTGATCCTGCTCGACGAGCAGGGCCGCGAGCGGGCGCGTCACCGCGTGCCGTACGGTGCCAAGCTGCTGGCCGACGAGGGCGTGAAGGTCGAGCGCGGCGCCAAGCTGGCCGAGTGGGACCCCTACACCCTGCCGATCATCACCGAGCGCGCCGGTACCGCCCGCTACATCGACCTCGTGGAGGGTATCTCCATGCGCGAGGTGATGGACGAGGCCACCGGCATCAGCTCCAAGGTGGTGGTCGACTGGCGCCAGCAGCCGCGCGGTGCCGATCTGAAGCCGCGCATCGCGCTGGTGGACGAGCGGGGCGAGCTGATCACCCTGCCGAACGGCCTGGAAGCCCGCTACTTCATGTCGGTGGACGCCATCCTGTCGGTGGAGAACGGTGCTGAGGTCCGGGCCGGCGACGTGCTGGCGCGTATCCCGCGCGAGTCGTCCAAGACCCGCGACATCACCGGCGGTCTGCCGCGCGTGGCCGAGCTGTTCGAGGCGCGTCGTCCGAAGGACTTCGCCATCATCTCGGAGATGAGCGGTCGCGTCGAATTCGGTAAGGACTACAAGACCAAGCGCCGCATCGTCGTCCGCAACGACGAGAGCGGTGACGAGAAGGAGTATCTGATCCCGAAGGGCAAGCACATCTCCGTGCAGGAGGGTGACTATGTCGAACGCGGCGATCTGCTGATGGACGGCAACCCGGTGCCGCACGACATCCTGGCGGTGATGGGTGTGGAGGCCTTGGCCGACTACCTGATCAACGAAATCCAGGACGTCTATCGACTGCAGGGCGTGAAGATCAACGACAAGCACATCGAGGTGATCGTTCGCCAGATGCTGCAGAAGGTCGAGATCACCGACGCCGGCGAGACCACCTTCCTGGTGGGCGAGCAGGTCGACCGTCAGGAGTTCGACGAAGAGAACGAGAAGACCGTTGCGGAAGGCCTTCAGCCGGCGCACGGCCACCCGGTTCTCCAGGGCATCACCAAAGCCAGCCTGCAGACGCGCTCCTTCATCTCGGCCGCGTCGTTCCAGGAAACCACCCGCGTCCTCACGGAAGCGGCCGTCGGCGGCAAGGTCGACAACCTGGAAGGCCTGAAGGAGAACGTCATTGTCGGCCGTCTGATCCCGGCCGGCACGGGCTCCGTGGTGAACCGCCTGAAGCTGATCGCCGCCGAGCGTGACCGCGAAGCGGCCCTGGAAGCCGGCGCACCGGAGGAAACTCCGGCCCTGCCGACCCCGGGCGAGGAAAGCTCCGCGGCCTGATCCGTCGGGATGATCGAGTAGAGAAGGGGGGCGCGTTCCGCAGGGGACGCGCCCTTTTTCTTGGGGCCTTACCGATTGGGAGTTGGGGCGCCTGCAAGCCGCAAATACCGTCCTTGACTCTCTCCCGGCCTTTCCCTAAAGTCCGCGAACTTCAAAGGACGCCGGGGCTCTCCGTGCGTCCGCTTGAATCCACCGATCCCGCCGATCGGAGTCCTCCGGTCGGCTTTCGCTCATTCAGCCCGCTCGGAACGGCAACGTTTCGCAGGCGGGCTTTTGCTTCGTCCGGCTCGTCCGGCCGAGTGATCTTGAAGGGATGAAGGGCAGATATGCCGACGATCAACCAGTTGATCCGTAAGCCGCGCGAGCCGTTGGCCGCGCGCAACAAGGTTCCCGCGATGGAGGCCTGCCCGCAGAAGCGTGGCGTCTGCACTCGCGTTTACACCACCACCCCGAAGAAGCCGAACTCGGCGCTCCGTAAGGTCGCCCGCGTTCGTCTGACGAACGGCTTCGAGGTGACGAGCTACATCCCTGGTGAGGGCCACAACCTCCAGGAACACTCGGTGGTCATGATCCGCGGCGGTCGTGTGAAGGATCTTCCCGGCGTTCGCTACCACATCATTCGCGGCACGCTGGATACCCAGGGCGTCAAGGATCGTAAGCAGCGTCGTTCGAAGTACGGCGCGAAGCGTCCGAAGTAAGGAGAACTCACGATGTCCCGTCGTCATCGCGCCGAGAAGCGTGAAGTCCTGCCGGACGCCAAGTATGGCGACCGCGTCCTGACGAAGTTCATGAACTGCCTGATGTTTGACGGCAAGAAGTCGTCGGCTGAAAGCATCGTCTACGGTGCGCTGGGTCGTATCGAGGTCAAGACCAAGAACGACCCCGTTCAGGTCTTCCACGATGCCCTCGCCAACGTGAAGCCGCACCTCGAAGTGCGTTCGCGTCGCGTCGGTGGTGCGACCTATCAGGTTCCGGTCGAGGTCCGTTCGGACCGCGCCCAGGCCCTGGCCATCCGTTGGCTGATCAGCGCCGCCCGCGCCCGCTCGGAAAACACCATGACCGAGCGTCTGTCGGGTGAGTTGCTCGACGCCGCCAGCCAGCGCGGCACTGCCGTGAAGAAGCGCGAAGATACGCACCGTATGGCGGAAGCCAACAAGGCGTTCTCGCACTACCGCTGGTAAGGTTAACGCCTGTCCTGGTGATTTTGCATGCCCCGCTCGCACGCCCTCGACCGTTATCGCAACATCGGCATCATGGCTCACATCGATGCCGGCAAGACGACGACGACCGAGCGCATCCTGTTCTATACCGGCAAGTCCTATCGCATGGGCGAGGTCAATGACGGCACCGCCGTCATGGACTGGATGGAGCAGGAGCAGGAGCGGGGCATCACCATCACCTCGGCGGCAACGACCTGTTTCTGGCGCGACCACCGCATCAACATCATCGATACGCCCGGCCACGTGGATTTCACCATTGAGGTCGAGCGGTCGCTGCGCGTTCTGGATGGCGCCGTTGCCATCTTCGACGCGGTTGCGGGCGTCGAGCCCCAGACCGAGACCGTGTGGCGGCAGGCCGACAAGTACGGCGTGCCGCGCATGGCCTTCGTCAACAAGATGGACCGCATCGGCGCGGACTTCGACGGCTGCGTCGCCATGATGGCGGACCGCCTGGGCGTCAAGCCGCTGATCGTTCAGCTTCCCATCGGCAGCGAGGCCGGCTTCTCCGGCATCGTCGATCTGGTTGCGATGCGCGCCACGATCTGGAAGGCCGAAACGCTCGGCGCAGAATTCCAGCACACCGAAATTCCCGAGGATCTGGCCGGACCGGCTGCAAGCGCCCATCAGGCGCTGCTGGACGCCGTGCTCGACCTCGACGAGGCGGCGATGGCCGCCTATCTCGAGCGCGGCGAGGAGCCGACTCCCGACGCGCTGCGCGCATTGATCCGCAAGGGCACGATTGCCGGCGTCATGGTTCCCGTGCTGTGCGGGTCCGCCTTCCGCAACAAGGGCATCCAGCCGATGCTGGACGCCGTGGTCGACTATCTGCCGGCACCGAACGACATCGGTGCGGTGACGGGCCATGCGGTGGGTGGCGACCGGGCCGAGGAACGCGCCGCCAATGACAGTGCGCCCTTCTCGGGTCTCGCCTTCAAGGTGATGAACGATCCCTATGTCGGGACGCTCACCTTCTGCCGCATCTATTCCGGCACCGTCAGCGTCGGCGATTCGCTGCTGAACCCGGTCAAGGGTGAGCGCGAGAAGATCGGCCGCATGCTGTTGATGCACGCCAACAGCCGTGAAGAGATCGAGCGCGCCCACACCGGCGACATCGTGGCCTTCGCCGGCCTGGAACACACGGCAACCGGCGACACGCTATGCGACACCGCCAAGCCGATCGTGCTGGAACGTCTCGACGTTCCGGAACCGGTGATCGAGATCGTCGTCGAGCCGCGCACCGACGCCGACCACGACAGGATGGCGGCGGCATTGAACCGCCTCGGCCACGAGGATCCCTCTTTGCAGGTCACCGTCGACCGCGAAAGCGGCCAGACCGTGATCCGCGGTATGGGCGAACTGCATCTCGACATCATCGTCGACCGCATGAGGCGCGAGTTCCGCGTCGATGCGGCTGTCGGCGCGCCGAAGGTCGCCTATCGGGAGACCGTGCTGCGCTCGGCCGAGGTCGACCATGTCCACGCCCGGCAGACCGGCGACCGCGCCCAGTTCGCGCGCGTGACGCTGAAACTGGAGGCGCTGGACCGCGGTGCTGGCTTCGTCTTCGAGAACCGGGCGGCTGGCCTGTCGCGCGAGTTCGTCGCGGGCGTGCAGAAGGGCCTGGAGGCTGCAAAGGACAGCGGTGTCGTCGCCGGCTACCCGGTGGTGGACGTCAAGGCGACTCTGACCGGTGGCGAGGCGCACGATGTCGACTCGTCGCCGCTTGCCTTTGAACTTGCGGCGCGGGCCGCCTTCCGCGAGGCTATGACAAAAGCCGCTCCGGCGCTGTTGGAACCGCTGATGCGGGTCGAAATCATCACGCCGGACGACTATATGGGCGACGTCATCGGCGACCTGAACGGTCGCCGGGGACAAATCACCGGCATGGACCAGCGTGGCAACGCGCGAATCGTCACGGGACTGGTTCCCTTGGCCGCCATGTTCGGTTATGTGAACTCCCTGCGCTCCATGAGTCAGGGCCGTGCGCAGTACAGCATGCAGTTCGACCATTATGAGCCGGTGCCACAGGCCATCGCGGACGGCGTCCGCGCCAAGGTGGCCTGAAGACCGCTGGAACGATTGAGAAACGGAGAGACCACCCCATGGCGAAGGCAAAGTTCGAGCGGAACAAGCCGCACTGCAACGTTGGCACGATCGGCCACGTCGACCACGGCAAGACGTCGCTGACGGCGGCGATCACGAAGGTGCTGGCGGAGTCCGGCGGCGCGACCTTCACCGCTTACGACCAGATCGACAAGGCGCCGGAAGAGAAGGCGCGCGGCATCACGATCTCGACGGCGCACGTCGAGTACGAGACGCAGAACCGCCACTACGCGCACGTCGACTGCCCGGGCCACGCCGACTACGTGAAGAACATGATCACGGGCGCCGCCCAGATGGACGGGGCGATCCTGGTCGTGTCGGCCGCCGACGGCCCGATGCCGCAGACCCGCGAGCACATCCTGCTGGCGCGCCAGGTTGGCGTTCCGGCGCTGGTGGTGTTCATGAACAAGGTCGACATGGTCGACGATCCGGAGCTGCTGGAGCTGGTCGAGCTGGAAGTTCGCGAGCTTCTGTCGTCCTACCAGTTCCCTGGCGACGACATTCCGATCACCAAGGGTTCGGCGCTGTGCGCTCTGGAAGACCGTCAGCCGGAGATCGGCCGTGACGCCGTCCTGGCGCTGATGAAGACGGTGGACGAGTACATCCCGCAGCCGGAGCGTCCGGTCGATCGTCCGTTCCTGATGCCGATCGAAGACGTGTTCTCGATCTCGGGCCGTGGCACGGTTGTGACCGGCCGCGTCGAGCGTGGCATCGTGAAGGTCGGCGAGGAAGTCGAGATCGTCGGCCTGAAGGCGACGGTGAAGACGACGGTGACCGGCGTCGAAATGTTCCGCAAGCTGCTCGACTCCGGGCAAGCCGGCGACAACATCGGCGCGCTGCTGCGCGGCACGAAGCGCGAGGACGTCGAGCGCGGCCAGGTTCTGGCCAAGCCGGGTTCGATCACCCCGCACACCAAGTTCAAGGCCGAAGCCTACATCCTGACGAAGGAAGAGGGCGGCCGCCACACCCCGTTCTTCACGAACTACCGTCCGCAGTTCTACTTCCGGACGACGGACGTGACGGGCATGGTTGCGCTGCCGGAAGGCGTCGAGATGGTGATGCCGGGCGACAACGTCGCCATGGAAGTGACGCTGATCGCCCCGATCGCCATGGACGAAGGCCTGCGCTTCGCCATCCGCGAAGGCGGCCGCACTGTCGGTGCCGGCGTCGTTGCCAAGATCGTCGAGTGATGACCCTTCCGGCAGCCGCCGCAAGGCGGTCGCCGGAGAGGGCGGGGTAGGGCGGCCGGAGCGATCCGGCTGCCGGATGTGAGAGACGGGCCGTCTTGCCTGCGCGAGCGGGAAGTGCGGCCCGCCCGGTTCTAGCCATCGGGCGTTGGTGTTCGGACCCGTCGGCCTGTCAACCCAGCTTCCTCCGATCCGGAGGGAGATTCAGGATTGACACGCAGGCGCTGAACGCCTAGAGAATACGCCCTCTGGATTTTGGGTTGGTGGTAGGCAGCTTCGGCCTAGACGCAGCCCGAGACGAACGGCACGGCGCGCCTCCATGGGAGGCGCGCCGTCTGCTGATCGGAACATCCCCTCCGCGCTTCCCGCGCAGGGGATGTTCTTTTTCGTATCGGCCCGTCGCATCGGTCACAGCGTCGCCCGTCGGCCCCCGTTTCGGTGGTTCGGCGCGCGGCCTTGCGCTGTCGGCGATGCCCCGAAGCAAGCTCGTGGAGTTCCGGTGACGCGTCCGCGTCATCGCTAGAAGGTGCAAGGGACGTTTGGACATGGACAGCCAGAACATCCGCATCCGTCTGAAGGCGTTCGATCATCGCGTGCTCGACCAGTCGACCAGCGAGATCGTCAACACCGCCAAGCGGACCGGCGCGCGCGTGCGGGGCCCGATCCCCCTGCCGACGCACATCGAAAAGTTCACCGTGAACCGTTCGCCGCACATCGACAAGAAGTCGCGCGAGCAGTTCGAGATCCGCACCCACAAGCGCCTGCTCGACATCGTCGATCCGACGCCGCAGACCGTGGATGCGCTCATGAAGCTCGACCTCGCCGCCGGTGTCGACGTCGAGATCAAGCTCTGATTTTGGTTGGTAAGGGACCTCTCCGGTAATCGGATGTCCCTGGTCAGGAGATAAAGAACAATGCGATCCGGTTTGATCGCGCAGAAGGTCGGCATGACCCGCGTCTTCACGGACGACGGCCAGCATGTTCCGGTCACTGTGCTGAAAGTCGACAGCTGCCAGGTCGTCGCCGTTCGCACCGAGGAAAAGGATGGCTACACCGCCGTCCAGCTCGGCGCGGGCGCCATCAAGGTCAAGAACGTCAACAAGCCTGAGCGCGGGCATTTCGCCAAGGCGCGTGTGGAGCCCAAGCGCAAGCTTGTCGAGTTCCGCGTCGATGCCGATGCCCTGATCGAGGTCGGTGCCGAGCTGTCGGTGTCGCACTTCGTCGCCGGCCAGTTCGTCGACGTCACCGGCACCTCCATCGGCAAGGGCTTTGCCGGTGCGATGAAGCGCTGGAACTTCGGTGGTCTGCGCGCCACGCACGGCGTGTCGGTGTCGCACCGCTCGCACGGTTCGACGGGTAACCGCCAGGATCCCGGCAAGGTCTTCAAGAACAAGAAGATGGCCGGTCATCTCGGTGACGAGCGGGTCACGGTCCTGAACCTTCAGGTCGTGTCCGTCGACGAAGCCCGTGGTCTGATCCTGCTCAAGGGTGCCGTCCCCGGCGCCGAGGGCGGTTGGCTGCGCATCCGTGACGCCGTCAAGAAGAAGGCTCCGGAAGGCCTGCCCTTCCCGGCCGGCATCAAGACTGCTCCGGCGGCGGAAGCCCCGGCCGAGACGCAGGAGTGAGCGCCATGAAGGCCACGATCAAGAATCTGAACAACGAAGCCGTCGGCGAGATCGAGCTGTCGGACGCCGTGTTCGGTCTGCCGACCCGCAACGACCTGCTGGCCCGCATGGTGAACTGGCAGCTGGCCAAGCGCCGCTCCGGCAACCACAAGACCAAGGGCATCAGCGAGATCAGCGGCACGACCAAGAAGCCCTATGGGCAGAAGGGCACCGGCCGCGCTCGTCAGGGCTCCATCCGTTCGCCGCAGTTCCGCGGCGGTGCGACCATCTTCGGGCCGGTGGTGCGTTCGCATGCCCACGACCTGACCAAGAAGGTCCGCAAGCTGGCGCTCAAGACCGCCCTGTCGGCCAAGGCCGCCGAGGGCAAGCTGATCGTCCTGGAGGCCGCGGCCGCCGAGACGCACAAGACCAAGGAACTGGCGGCCCGTCTCGCCACCCTCGGCCTGACTTCGGCGCTGATCATCGATGGCTCGAACCTGGACGACAACTTCGCCAAGGCTTCGCGCAACATCCCGCTGATCGACGTGCTGCCGGAGCAGGGTGCGAACGTCTACGACATTCTCCGCCGCGACACGCTGGTCCTGACCCGCAACGCGGTCGAGCAACTGGAGGCTCGCCTGAAATGAGCAAGCAGTCGAAACCTGCGGTGAGCCAGGAGCGGATGTACGACCTGATCCTCGCTCCCGTCATCACCGAGAAGTCGACGTTGGTGTCGGAGCATAACCAGGTCACGTTCCGCGTGCCGCTCACGGCCTCCAAGCCGGAGATCAAGGCCGCCGTTGAAGGTCTCTTCAACGTCAAGGTGACCGCGGTCAACACCCTGGTTTCCAAGGGCAAGACCAAGCGGTTCCGCGGCACCATCGGCCGTCGCTCGGACTTTAAGAAGGCCGTCGTCACCCTCGCCGAGGGTAACAAGATCGACGTGACCACGGGCATCTGAGCGGGAGTGTGATCCGATGGCTCTGAAGCAATACCGCCCGATTACTCCCTCGCTCCGCCAGCTGGTCATTGTTGACCGCTCGGAGCTGTGGAAGGGCAAGCCGGTCAAGACCCTCACCGAGGGCCTGACCAAGTCTGGTGGCCGCAACAACACCGGCCGCATCACTGCGCGCCGCATGGGTGGCGGTCACAAGCGTACCTACCGTCTGGTGGACTTCAAGCGTCGCAAGTTCGACGTTCCGGCCACCGTCGAGCGGCTGGAATACGATCCGAACCGCACGGCCTTCATTGCGCTGATCAAGTACCAGGATGGGACCCTGTCCTACATCCTGGCACCGCAGCGCCTGAAGGTCGGCGACACCGTGATCTCCGGCGAGCGCACCGACGTGAAGCCCGGCAACGCGATGCCGCTGAAGAACATCCCGGTCGGTTCGATCGTGCACAACGTCGAGCTGAAGGCCGGCAAGGGTGGTCAGGTGGCTCGTTCCGCCGGCACCTACCTGCAGCTGGTCGGCCGCGACGGTGGCTACGCCCAGCTGAAGCTGCCGTCCGGCGAGCTTCGCATGGTTCGTGGCGAGTGCATGGCCACCCTGGGTGCCGTATCCAACCCGGACCAGATGAACACCAACCTTGGCAAGGCCGGTCGCAACCGCTGGCTGGGCAAGCGTCCGTCGGTCCGTGGCGTCGCCATGAACCCGATCGACCACCCGCACGGTGGTGGTGAGGGTCGCACCTCGGGCGGCCGTCATCCGGTCACGCCGTGGGGCAAGCCGACCAAGGGCAAGAAGACTCGTCACAACAAGAAGACGGATGGCCTGATCCTGCGCCGCCGTCATTCGAAGTAAGGAGGTCGAACGATGGCACGCTCCGTTTGGAAGGGCCCGTTCGTCGACGGCTATCTGCTGAAGAAGGCGGACAAGAGCCGGGCTTCGGGCCGCAACGAGATCATCAAGATCTGGTCGCGTCGTTCGACCATCCTGCCGCAGTTCGTCGGTCTGACGTTCGGCGTCTACAACGGCCACAAGTTCCTGCCGGTTCTGGTTACCGAGCACATGATCGGTCACAAGTTCGGCGAGTTCGCTCCGACGCGGACCTTCTATGGCCACGCGGCGGACAAGAAGGCGAAGAGGAAGTAAGCCATGGGCAAGTCTGCCAATCCCAGCCGGATCGCGGAGAACGAGGCTCTGGCCCGCAATCCGATGATCCGCACCAGCCCGCGGAAGCTCAACCTCGTCGCCCAGCTCATCCGGAACATGGATGCCAGCCGTGCCGTGGCCGAGCTGACCTTCTCCAAGCGCCGCATCGCCGGCGAAGTGAAGAAGGTCCTGCAGGCCGCGATCGCGAACGCCGAGAACAACCACCAGCTCGACGTCGACCGTCTGTACGTGTCGTCGGCGACGGTCGGTCGCGCTCTGGTGATGAAGCGCTTCCACGCCCGTGCCCGCGGTCGCGGCGCCCGGGTCGAGAAGCTGTTCAGCAACCTGACGATCATCGTCCGCGAGCGTGACGCCGCCGTTGCCGAGGGGGCCGAGTAATGGGTCAGAAAATCAATCCGATCGGGCTGCGCCTCGGCATCAACCGGACCTGGGACAGCCGTTGGTTCGCCAAGCGCGACTACGCCAATCTGCTGCACCAGGACCTGAAGCTGCGTGGCTATCTGCAGGGTCGCCTGCAGCAGGCCGGTTGCTCGCGCGTCGTCATCGAACGTCCGGCCAAGAAGGCCCGCATCACCATTCACTCGGCTCGTCCGGGCGTGGTGATCGGCAAGAAGGGCGCGGACATCGAGAAGCTGCGTCTTGAGCTGTCGAAGATGACCGGCAGCGAGGTGAGCCTGAACATCGTCGAGATCCGCAAGCCGGAAATCGACGCTCGCCTCATCGCCGAGAACATCGCCAGCCAGCTCGAGCGTCGTGTGGCATTTCGTCGCGCCATGAAGCGCGCCGTGCAGTCCGCCATGCGTCTGGGCGCCCAGGGCATCCGGATCAACTGCTCGGGCCGTCTCGGCGGTGCGGAAATCGCCCGTATGGAGTGGTACCGCGAAGGCCGCGTTCCGCTGCACACCCTGCGCGCCGACATCGATTACGGTGTGGGCACCGCCAAGACCACCTACGGCACCTGCGGTGTCAAGGTGTGGGTGTTCAAGGGCGAGGTCATGGCTCACGACCCGATGGCGCAGGACAAGCGCATGGGTACCGAGCCGGTGTCGACCGACGGCGAGCCGCGCCGTGATCGGCATGATCGCCGCGACCGTCGCGAGCGCTCCGAGCGCTCCGAACGCGAGTAAAGGGGCCGAGCGATGCTTTCTCCCAAGCGCACGAAATTCCGTAAGGCCCACAAGGGCCGCATCCACGGCAACGCCAAGGGCGGCACCGCCCTGAACTTCGGCTCCTTCGGCCTCAAGGCCCTGGAGCCGGAGCGCATCACCGCCCGTCAGATCGAAGCGGCCCGCCGCGCGATCACCCGTGCGATGAAGCGTCAGGGCCGCGTCTGGATCCGCATTTTCCCGGACCTCCCCGTCTCCACCAAGCCCGCCGAAGTCCGCATGGGTTCCGGTAAGGGTTCGCCGGAGTACTGGGCGGCTCGCGTGAAGCCGGGCCGCATCCTGTTTGAGCTGGACGGCGTGCCGGCAGATGTGGCAAAAACCGCCTTCGCTCTGGCGGCCGCGAAGCTGCCGATCAAGGTGAAGCTGGTGACCCGCCTGGGCGGTGTCGAGGAGACCGCGGCATGAAGGCCGTAGACATTCGTACGAAGAGCGCGGATGAGCTGAACGATCAGCTCATCCAGCTCAAGAAGGAACAGTTCAACCTGCGTTTCCAGAGGGCCTCCGGCCAGCTGGAGAACACCGCGCGGGTGAACACGGTGCGCCGCGACATCGCCCGCATCAAGACCATCCTCGGCGAGCGTGCCCGCTCCGCCGACGCCGGCAAGTAAGGGGGATCATCCATGCCTCGCCGCGTTCTGCAGGGCACGGTGGTCAGCGACAAGTGCGACAAGACCGTTACGGTTCTTGTCGAGCGCCGTGTCATGCACCCCGTGTACAAGAAGTTCATTCGTCAGTCGAAGAAGTACGCCGCCCACGACGAGGGCAACCTGTTCAAGGTCGGCGATACCGTTTCGATCATCGAATGCCGCCCGATCTCGAAGTCCAAGCGTTGGACGGTCGTGACGGAGTCCGCCGCCGACAGCGGCGCCGCGTGATAACGAAAGGTCGTAAACAATGATCCAGATGCAAACCAACCTGGAAGTCGCCGATAACAGCGGGGCGCGCCGGGTGCAGTGCATCAAGGTGCTTGGCGGGTCCAAGCGGAAGGTCGCGACCGTGGGCGACGTCATCGTCGTCTCGGTCAAGGAGGCCATTCCGAAGGGCCGCGTCAAGAAGGGTGACGTGCATCGCGCCGTCATCGTCCGCACCGCGAAGGAACTGCGTCGGGAGGACGGGTCGGCGATCCGTTTCGACCGGAATGCCGCCGTGCTGATCAACAAGCAGGGCGAGCCGATCGGCACCCGTATTTTCGGGCCGGTCACTCGCGAGCTGCGCGGCAAGAAGTTCATGAAGATCATCTCGCTGGCGCCGGAGGTGCTGTAATGGCCGCCAAGATCAAGACCAAGGACAAGGTCGTTGTCCTGACCGGCCGCGACAAAGGCAAGACCGGCGAGGTGTTGAAGGTTTTCCCCAAGGAGAACCGTGCCGTTGTGCAGGGCGTGAACGTGGTGAAGAAGCACCAGCGTGCCAGCGCCCGCTCGCAGGGTGGCATCATCGAGATGGAGGCACCGATCAACGTCTCCAATCTCGCTCACGTCGATCCCAAGGATGGCAAGCCGACCCGCGTCGGTTTCAAGATCCTTGAGGATGGCCGCAAGGTGCGTGTCGCCAAGCGGTCCGGCGAAGTCATTGACCTGTGAGGACCCGGGCATGACCGCACGTTTGAAAGAAGTTTACGATTCCAAGATCCGCGCCGCTCTGAAGTCGGAATTCGGCTACAAGAACGACCTGGAAGTTCCGCGGATCGAGAAGATCGTGGTCAACATGGGTGTCGGCGAGGCTGTCGCCGACTCCAAGAAGATCCAGCTCGCCGTGGCCGAGATGGCCGCCATCACCGGTCAGAAGCCGGTGGTGACCAAGTCGCGCAAGTCCATCGCCCAGTTCAAGCTGCGCGAAGGCATGGCGATCGGCTGCAAGGTCACGCTCCGTCGCGACCGCATGTACGAGTTCCTGGATCGCCTGGTGACGATTGCGTTGCCGCGCGTCCGTGACTTCCGCGGTATCCCGGGTGACAGCTTTGACGGCCGTGGCAACTACGCCATGGGTGTCAAGGAGCAGATCATTTTCCCGGAGATCGATTACGACAAGATCGATCAGATCCGCGGCATGGACATCATCATCGTCACTTCGGCGAAGACCGATCAGGAAGCCAAGGCTCTCCTGAAGGGCTTCGACATGCCGTTCGTGAGCTGAGGCTGGAGCACGACCATGGCTAAGACCAGTGCCATCGAAAAGAACAAGCGTCGCGCCAAGCTGGCCAAGCAGTACGCGAACAAGCGTGCGCGCCTGAAGGCAATCGCGAACGACAAGGCCCTCCCGCCGGAAGAGCAATTCGCTGCCCGCCTCAAGCTGGCCGAACTGCCGCGCAACTCCTCGAAGGTGCGCATCCGGAACCGCTGCGAAATGACCGGGCGTCCGCGCGCGTTCTATCGCAAGTTCAAGCTGTCCCGCGTCACGCTCCGCGAACTGGCCTCTACCGGCCAGATTCCGGGCATGACGAAGTCGAGCTGGTAAGGAGGGTCCGAGAATGTCTTTGAGCGATCCGCTCGGCGATATGCTGACCCGCATCCGCAACGGTCAGCACGCCCGCATGTCCGTTGTGGTTTCCCCGGCGTCTAAGCTGCGCGTCAACGTCCTGGAAGTTCTGAAGCGTGAAGGCTTCATCCGCGGCTGGTCCGAGGAAGAACTGCGTCCGGGCGTCAAGAACCTGAAGATCGAGCTGAAGTACCACGAAGGCGAGCCTGTCATTAAGCAGATCGCCCGTGTGTCGAAGCCCGGCCGTCGCGTCTACTCGAAGATCGCCGACCTGCCCCGTGTCTACAACGGGCTCGGTCTGTCGATCCTGTCGACCCCGCGCGGCGTGATGTCGGACAATGAGGCCCGCTCCGCCAACGTTGGCGGTGAAGTCCTCTGCCGCGTGTTCTAAGGGGGATTGGCAGATGTCGCGCATTGGCAAGCATCCCGTGCCGGTCCCGGCTGGCGTCGACGTAAAGGTCGACGGTCAGCAGGTCACGGCCAAGGGCAAGCTGGGGCAACTCAGCATGACCCTGATCGACGACATCACCGCCTCGCTGGAAGACGGCAAGGTGGTGGTGAAGCCGGCAAACGACAGCAAGCGCGCCCGCGTCATGTGGGCAACCTCGCGCACCCTGATCAACAACATGGTCACCGGTGTCAGCCAGGGCTACACGATCAACCTGGAAATCAACGGCGTCGGTTACCGCGCGGCCGTGCAGGGCAAGGAGCTGGTTCTCCAGCTCGGCTTCTCGCACGACGTGAAGTACCCGATCCCGGAAGGCATCACGATCAAGTGCGACAAGCCGACGGCCATCTCGGTCAGCGGCTACGACAAGCACAAGGTCGGCCAGGTGGCCGCCGAGATCCGCGGTTGGAAGAAGCCGGAGCCCTACAAGGGCAAGGGCATCAAGTACGAGACCGAAACCGTCCTGCGCAAGGAAGGTAAGAAGAAGTAACCGCCATGCTGAAGCCAAAGCAACTCCACGAGCGCCGCAAGCAGCGCGTGCGCGCGCAGATTGCCAAGAAGGCCGGCGGGCGCGTTCGCCTCTCGGTCTTCCGGTCCAATCTGCACATCTACGCCCAGATCATCGACGACGTGAATGGCCAGACGCTCGCGTCGGCCTCGTCGCTCGAGAAGGAGCTGCGCGAGCAGCTCAAGCACGGCGGCAACGTCGATGCTGCCAAGCGCATCGGCGAGCTGATCGCCGAGCGCGCCAAGGCCGCTGGGATTACCGAGGTCGTGTTCGACCGCGGTGGTTACATTTACCATGGCCGGGTCAAGGCCCTGGCCGACGCCGCCCGTGAGGGCGGGCTGTCGTTCTAAGGAGGCCCGGATATGGCACGTGAACGTGGGGAGCGGGACAACCGCGACCGGCAGCCGCGCGAGCGGGAAGAAAGCGAGCTGATCGAAAAGCTCGTCGGCATCAACCGCGTTGCCAAGGTGGTCAAGGGTGGTCGTCGCTTCGGCTTCGCCGCTCTGGTCGTCGTTGGCGATGGCAAGGGTCGTGTCGGCGTCGGCTCGGGCAAGGCCCGCGAGGTCCCGGAAGCCATTCGCAAGGCGACCGATCAGGCCAAGCGCGGCATGATCCGCGTCCCGCTGCGCGAAGGCCGTACGCTGCATCATGACACCAACGGCCACTTCGGTGCCGGCAAGGTCGTGCTGCGGGCCGCTCCGGCCGGTACCGGCATCATCGCCGGTGGTCCGATGCGCGCGATCTTCGAGGCTCTCGGCGTCGCTGACGTCGTGACCAAGTCGATCGGCACGTCGAACCCGCACAACATGATCAAGGCGACCTTCGACGCCCTGACCCAGGTCACCAGCCCGCGGTCCGTCGCGGCGCGCCGTGGTCGTCGCGTGAGCGACATCCTCGGTCGTCGCGAGGCCGGCGCCGGTCAGGAGGCCTGATCATGAGCGAGAAGAAGACCGTCGTCGTGACCCAGATCGGCAGCCCGATCGGCCGCAAGCACGACCAGCGTGAAACGCTGGTCGGTCTGGGTCTCAACAAGCTGCACCGGACCCGCGAGCTGGAGGACACTCCGGCCGTGCGGGGCATGATCGCCAAGGTCGCGCACCTGGTCCGCGTCGAGAACGAGGGCTGAGATCATGACCAAGCTTAATGACCTGCGTGACAACGCCGGTGCCCGCAAGGCGCGCATGCGCGTCGGTCGCGGTATCGGTTCGGGCAAGGGCAAGACCGCTGGCCGCGGCGTGAAGGGTCAGACCTCGCGCACCGGCGTGGCGATCAACGGCTTCGAAGGCGGGCAGATGCCTCTGCACCGCCGCCTGCCGAAGCGCGGTTTCCGGAACATCTTCGCCAAGGAATACTCGGTGGTTAACCTGGGCATGGTCCAAAAGGCCATCGACCTGGGCAAGCTGAACGCCGCCGAGACTATCGATGCCGCGGCGCTCAACGCCGCCGGTGTCACCGGCAAGGTGAAGAAGGACGGTGTCCGTCTGCTGGGCAAGGGCGAGCTGACCGCGAAGGTTTCCTTCACGGTCGCCGGCGCGTCCAAGTCGGCGATCGAAGCCGTCGAGAAGGCGGGTGGCAGCGTCACGCTGACCGCTCCCGCCGCCGAAGCCGCCGAGTAAAGTTCCACGATAAGCCCGCGCTTGCGCGCGGGCTTTCGGGGCACTACAAAAAGCGAAGTCGCGAGGGGCGGCCTGCGTCATGCAGTGCCGCCCCGTTCGCGCTTACGGGACAGGGATTGGACCATGGCATCAGCGGCCGAGCAGCTTGCCGCCAACATCAATTTCGGGGCTTTCTCCAAGGCGACCGAGCTGAAAAAGCGGATTTGGTTCACCTTGGCGGCCCTGATCGTCTATCGGCTGGGCACTTACATCCCGATTCCGGGCATCGATCCGCACATCCTGCAGGACGTCTTCAAGCAGCAGGGCAGCGGCATCCTCGGGATGTTCGACATGCTGGCCGGCGGTGCGCTCCACCGCATGACCATCTTCGCGCTCAACATCATGCCGTACATCTCGGCGTCCATCATCGTGCAGCTGCTGACCGCCGTGTCGCCGCAGATGGAGGCCATGAAGAAGGAAGGCGAGGCCGGGCGCAAAAAGCTGAACCAGTATACCCGATTCGGCACCGTCGTTCTCGCCACCGTCCAGGCCTACGGCCTCGCGGTCGGGCTTGAGTCGATGCGCGGTTCCACCGGTGCCGCGGTCATCGACCCCGGCCTGTTCTTCCGCATCGCCACGGTCATCACGCTGGTCGGCGGCACCATGTTCCTGATGTGGCTGGGCGAGCAGATCACCGCCCGCGGCATCGGCAACGGCACCTCGCTGATCATCTTCGCCGGCATCGTCGCGGAACTGCCGCGCGCGCTGGTCAATACGTTGGAACTCGGCCGTCAGGGCGCGCTGTCCACCGTCTTCATCATCCTGATGCTGGTGATGGCGGTTGGCGTCGTATTCTTCATCGTCTTCATGGAACGCGCCCAGCGCCGCCTGCTGGTGCAGTACCCGAAGCGTCAGGTCGGCAACCGGGTATTCGGCGGCGAAGCGTCGCACCTGCCGCTGAAGATGAACACGGCCGGCGTCATTCCGCCGATCTTCGCCTCGTCGCTGCTGCTGCTGCCGCTGACTGCGGTCGGCTTCGCCGGCGGCGAAGGGCCGGAGTGGCTGCAGGCGGTGTCGCGCTACGTCGCGCACGGCACGCCGCTCTATATGCTGCTGTACGCCTCGCTGATCGTGTTTTTCTGTTTCTTCTACACCGCCATCGTCTTCAACCCGACGGAGACGGCCGACAACCTGCGTAAGTATGGCGGCTTCATCCCCGGCATCCGTCCGGGCAAGAACACCGCCGACCACATCGACTATGTTCTGACGCGGCTGACGGTCATCGGCTCCGCCTACCTTGTGGCGGTTTGTCTCCTCCCCGAAATCCTGATATCCCAGCACTCGGTTCCGTTTTATTTTGGCGGCACCAGCCTGCTGATCGTGGTCACCGTCACGATGGACACGGTTGCGCAGATTCATTCCCACCTGCTGGCCCACCAGTATGAGGGATTGATCAAGAAATCGAAGCTTCGGGGGAGAAAGTAATGAACCTCATACTGCTCGGTCCGCCGGGCGCCGGGAAGGGGACCCAGGCGCGCCGTCTGGAAGACACTCGTGGTCTGGTGCAGTTGTCGACCGGCGACATGCTCCGCGCCATGGTGGCGGAAGGCGGGCCGCTCGGGCAGCAGGCGAAGGAGATCATGGCCGCCGGCAAGCTGATGCCGGACGAGCTGATGGTCAGCATGATCGCCGAACGCATTTCGAAGCCCGACGTGAAGAACGGCTTCATCCTCGACGGGTTCCCGCGCACGGTCGCCCAGGCCGAGGCGCTTGATCGGATGCTGGACGAGAAGGGCCTGAAGCTCGATCACGTGATCGAGATGCGGGTTGTGGACGACGTGCTGGTGGAGCGCATCACTGGCCGTTACACCTGCGCCAAGTGCGGCAAGGGCTATCACGACAGCTTCGAGAAGCCGAAGGTCGAGGGCGTCTGCGATGTCTGCGGCAGCACCGAATTCAAGCGGCGCGCCGACGACAATGCGGAGACGGTGACCACCCGCCTGGGCCAGTACCACCAGCAGACCGCGCCGATCCTGCCCTATTACCAGGGCCGCGGCGTTTTGAAGGTGGTGGACGGCATGGCCGACATCGATGAGGTTACCAAACAGATCGGGACGATCCTCGCCAGCTGAGGATCGTCACCGGTCGGATAGGAAAAGGCCGCAGTCTCCGTTCGGAGGCTGCGGCCTTTCTTTTGGCCGGCTTTGGAGAGAGCTGCCGGCGTCAGCCGGCGCTGGGGGAGGGCGGGGCGTCGGTCGCGCTGTCGGTGCCGCCGGTGGAATGGTCCGACATCGTGCGGTAGCGCGCCAGGATCCAGCCGAGATGGGCGGTCACGGCGTTCGCGGCGCCGTCCGGGTCGCGGCGGGCGAGGGCCTGATGGATGGCACGGTGATGCTCGATCATCAGCGCTTCATGGTTTTCCATGAAGGGTTCGGTGTGCTTCATCTCGACCATGTTGCCGAGGATGTCGCGGATGGTCGACAGCAGGTGGAGGTAGACCGGACTGCCCGACGCCTGGGCAACGGCGACGTGGAAATCCATATCGTCAGCAGCGCGACCGCCGTCGCGGTTGGTCTCGGTCATCGCCGCCAGAATGCGTCCGATGGTGTCGATCTGCTCCCGTGTCGCACGCTCGGCCGCACGGCGGGCTGCCCAGCTCTCCAACGCCATGCGGATTTCGACGAGGTCGCAGAGGTTCTGGTGGGTGCTGCGGACCATGGCGGTCAATGCGCCGTCCATCATGCCGGCCGATGAGACGACACGGGTGCCGCCGCCCTGAACGGCGGTCAGGAATCCTTGCGTCTTCAGCTTCTGCAACGCGGCGCGGACGGAGACCCGGCTGACATGCAGCTGTTCCGCCAGTTGGCGTTCCCCCGGCAGACGCTCTCCCGGCACTAGCTCGCCTCGCGCGATGCGGTCGAGGAGCTGTTGCGCCACCCACTCCGAAATGCGCTGGGAAGAGGAGGGGACGTGAGCGCTGTCGTCGGTGCCGGGCACGGGTTGTTCCCCTTTGGTCGGAAGGCGGTTCATTGCTGGATGGTCATACCGGTAAAGGTCCCGGCGGGTGCGGTCAATGGCCGACCGCCACGCTGCGGCGCCTTGCCCACGGGATGGAAAACTATGGCGGCGATGGCGATGGGCAACCGCCCGGGCCTGGGCGTCAGCGGCCGCCGGGACGGGCCAGCAGGATGCCTATCAGGATCACCGCGGCGCCCAGTGCCTGCAACGGACCCAGCGGCTCGCTCAGGAGAATCCAGGCGAGAATGGCCGCCGCCGCCGGTTGAAGCAGCAGGCTGACCGACGAGAAGGACGCCGGCAGATGCGCCAGGGCGTAAGCAATCAGGCTCTGGCCGCAGGCATGGCTGAATAGGGCGAGGCCCGCCAGCACCGCCCAGCCGGATGCGCTCGCCGGCAGCATCGCCTCTCCGTCATAGAGGCCGATCGGCAACAGAACCAAGGCGGATATCGCGCCGCTCCAGGTCATGATGGTGGCGGTGGAGAATTCCGCGCGCAGCCGCCCGACCGACAGGATGTAGCCGGCATAGAAGGCGGCGGTGAGCAGGGCCAGCCCATCGCCGAACAGATGGTCGGCGTCGAGCTGGAAGCTCTCGCCCATCAGCACGATGGCGCCGGCCAGCGCCAGCAGCATGCCCATGACGAAGCGGCGGGTGATCCGCTCCTTGAACAGGAACCAGGCGGCCGGCGCCACGTAAAGCGGGGCGAAGTTCGCCAGCAGCGTGGAGTTGGCGACCGAAGTGTAGCGAATCGAGGTGTGCCAGATCGCAAGATCGCCGGCGAAGAACAGGCCGGCCAGCGACAGGCGGGCATAGTCGGAGACCGTGGAGGGGCGGCGGCTGGAGCGCCCGCCCCGCTGCCGCGACTCGGCGGCCATCCACAGCCCCAGTGCCGGCATCGCCAGTGCGGTCCGCCAGAAACCGGTGGCGACCGGTCCGACCTCCGACAGCCGGACGAAGATGGGGGCAAAAGCGATGCCCAAAGCGCCGACCAGCAGCGCGATCAGGGCGATGCGCTGGGTCCGGTCCGCATGATCGGCTGGGAAGGCACTGGCGTCTGGCATGGACCGCTTATAACGGCCGCCCGGTCACCGGACCAGCGCGACGCAAGTCATGGCTGCCGTGCAGCTCCGGGACTCTCCCGGAGGCTGCCGGCGGCGATAAGGAAACGGCGGATCAGCGCGGACGGATGCGGCGCAGCGCGACCGACTCATCGTCCTCCGAGCCGAAATCGTCATAGTGGACCGGGCAGCGGCCATCCTTACGGGGATGGTCCTTGACGGTGGCGGGGTACCAGTCGCCCTTCCATTCGACCGACACCCGCATGCCGGGCTGGCACAGCGACGAACCGGCGGCATAGCCACCGTTGCTGGACATCGGAGCAGCCCCCATCGGCGCCTGCATCATCGGCGCCTGGACGCCGCCCGGCGGCACCGGGCTCAGCATCGGTGCGGCGGGCGCCGGCTTTTCCTGGTCGCAGAAGGCGGTGCAGACGCGCTTGGCGACCACCTGCCCGCCGCAGCTTCCGCCGAAACAGTCGCGATAGTCGGATTCGCAGCGCGCTTCGCAGCTGCTGTTGCCGCAGGAGTAGGAGCGGTCGAAATCGCCGACCGACTTCTTGATCGGCTTTTTCTCCGCCTGCTGGCGGTTGACGTAGGCCTGATATTCATAGAGGGCGCGCGACCGCGCCTCGTTCACGCAGGCCTGCTGCGACATGCCGCAATTCTGGCGGCAATAGTTGCGGTTCTGCTGGCATTGGTTGACGCAGAGCCGACCTTCGGCCGAGCTTGGCGGGACGAGGCTGTACTGCGTCTCGTAAACGGGTCCGCAAGCGCTGAGCAGCGCCATCACGGCAAGGCAGAGGGAAAGCAGGCGAAGCATGCGGGTCGTCTTCCGGGTGGGTTCGCGCGGAGAGGGAAGGACAGCCTAGCAGCTTGCCGTTCGGGCTACCACCATCGGCCGCGCTTCCGCCCGGCGTGGCGGTTGCGTTAGTGTGGCATATGGCCACATCACCTTCCGAACATCGCCAGCCCGTCACCGCGCCCGCACCGGCACCGCGCGGCGCCACTCCGCTGCTGGGACCCGACGATCCGCTGCCGGCGACCACGCTGAATCCGGATGCCGGGGGACCGCTGCTGCTGCTGTGCGACCACGCAACGCGCACGGTCCCGCGGTCGCTGGGTGACCTCGGTCTGCCGGAGGAGCAGCTTTGCCGCCACATCGCCTACGACATCGGTGCGGCGGAGGTGACGCGGCGTCTGGCGGAGCGGTTCGGCGCCACTGCGGTGCTCTCCGGATTTTCGCGGCTGGTGATCGATCCGAACCGGGCGCTTGAGGATCCGACCGCCATCCCGGTGGTCAGCGACGACGTGGTGATCCCCGGCAACCGTGCGCTCGATGCCAAGGCCCAGGCGCAGCGGGTGGAGGCGCTGTTCAAGCCCTACCACGCCGCGGTCGCGGCTGCGGTCGCCTCGATCCGTGCCCGCGGGCAGGTGCCGGTGCTGGTTTCGGTGCACAGCTTCACCCCGGCCATGCGTGGGGTGGCGCGGCCCTGGCACATCGGCGTGCTGTGGGACAACGATCCGCGCCTGCCGGTGCCGCTGATCGACGCGCTGAAGGCCGACGGCCGCTGGTGCGTCGGCGACAACCAGCCCTATTCCGGCCGCGGCACGCTGGGCGGCACGGTGGAGACCCATGCGACCCCCGCCGGTTACCCCAATGTCCTGCTGGAGGTGCGGCAGGATCTGATCGCCACGCCAGAGGGCGCCGATCTCTGGGCGCAGGTGATTGGCGATGCGCTGGAACCTCTGCTCTCCCTGCCGTCGCTGACGGTCGTCCACCATTATCCCCGGGCCTGACACCGCATGGAAAGCACCGTGACCGAACCCTCCTTCACCCTCGGCCTGGAAGAGGAATATCTGCTGGTCGACCGCGGCACGCGCGACATCGTGCCCAGCCCGCCGGACGAGATGCTGGAAGCCTGCCAGGAACAGGCGCCCGGCCGCATCCATCCGGAATTCCTGCGCTGCCAGATCGAGGTGGGAACGCCGGTCTGCAAGACGCTGGACGAGGCGCGGGCCGAACTGGCGGCGCTGCGCGGCACGGTGGCCGGGGTGGCCGACCGCTACGGGCTGGCGCCGATCGCCGCCTCCACCCATCCCTTCGCCGCATGGGAGCCGCAGAAGCACACCAACCGCGACCGCTACAACATGCTGGCCCGCGACCTCGGTGCGCCCGCCCGCCGGCTGATGATCTGCGGCATGCATGTCCATGTCGGGATCGAGGATGACGACCTGCGCATCGACCTGATGAATCAGGTCCGCTATTTCCTGCCGCACCTGCTGGCGCTGTCGACCTCCTCGCCCTTCTGGCGCGGGCGCGACATGGAGCGCCGTTCCTACCGGCTGAGCGTCTGGCACGAGCTGCCGCGCACCGGCATGCCTGCCGGTTTTCAGAGCTATGGCGAGTATCAGAGCCATGTCGCGGTGCTGGTGAATGCCGGGGTGATCGAGGACGCCAGCAAGCTGTGGTGGGACATCCGTCCATCCTCGCGCTTTCCGACGCTGGAGATGCGCATCACCGACATCTGCACCCGGCTGGACGATGCGGTGACGGTGGCGGCGCTGTATCGCTGCCTGCTGCGCATGCTGTGGCGGCTGAAGCTGCGCAACGTGACATGGCGGCCCTACAAGAACCTGCTGATCGAGGAAAACCGCTGGCGCGCCCAGCGTTACGGGCTGGACAGCGGGTTGGTCGATTTCGGCCAGGGCCGCATCGTGCCCTATGCCGACCTGCTGGACGAGATCATCGACCTGACCCGCGAGGATGCCGAGCATTTCGGCTGCACCGCCGAGGTCGGGCGGGCGCGCGACATCCTCAGGCGCGGCACCAGCGCGCACCGGCAGATCGAGATCTTCCAGACGGCGCTCGCCGACGGCGCCAGCGAGGACGAGGCTTTGCGCCGGGTGGTGGACTGGCTGGCGGAGGAGACGATGGTGGGGGTGCGGGGCGAGCCCTCACCGGCCGGTGTCACCGCCTGATCCGCCCCCCGGCGTCCACAGAGTTGTCAGCGCAGGGGCGTTTCGAAGAGATGCGCCTCGCCCTCGACATGGATGCGGACGCGGCTGCCGATCCTCGGCAGGTCCAGGCCGGAATGGCGCAGGAGCAGCGGGTTGCGCTGCCCCGGCACATTGCCGAGCGCCACGGCGACCTTGCAGACGGAGCCGCCGAACTCGACGTCGATGACCCGGCCCCAGCTTTCGGCAGCGCTCTCCCCGGTTTTTGATGGGGCGTTCGGCGGGGCGTCGCGGTCGTCGACCACCAGCCGGAGCTGCTCGGGGCGCAGCATGATCTCGCCCGCGCCGCGGCGGGAGCCGGCGGTCACCGCCAGCCGGCCGAGACTGCAACTCGCCCAGCCGTTTTCGACGTCCGCCGGCAGGATGATCGCATCGCCGAGGAACGCCGCCGTCTCGCGGTCGCGCGGCCGTCGATACAGCTCCTGGGGTGAGCCGACCTGCGTCAGGCGGCCTTCGCGCATCACCGCCACCTGATCGGCGAAGGACAGCGCTTCGGCCTGGTCGTGGGTGACGAGGATCGTCGCGATTCCGGCTTCGCAGAGCACCCGGGCGACGGTGCGGCGCAGGGAGTCGCGCAAGCCGGTGTCGAGCGCGGAGAAGGGCTCGTCCAGCAGCATCAGCGCCGGTTTGCGGGCGAGCGCGCGGGCGAGCGCCACACGCTGCTGCTGGCCGCCGGACAGCTCGTGCGGCCGGCGCTCCAGCATCTGCGGATCGAGTTCCACCGCATCCAGCAGTTCCAGGATACGGCTGCGCCGGCCGGCATCGCCGCGCTCCAGCCCGAAGCCGATGTTGTCGGCGATGCTGAGGTGCGGGAACAGCGCGCCGTCCTGCGGCACATAGCCGATGCCTCGGCGGTGGGCCGGCACGACGCCGGCGCCATCCACCAGCGGGTGCCCGTCGAGTAGAATCCGGCCGCTGTCGGCGGACTCGAAGCCGGCGACGATGCGCAGAAGCGTGGTCTTCCCCGATCCGGAGCGTCCGACGATGGCGGTGCGGCTGCCGGCATGCACCGAGAGGTCGACATCCTCCAGCGCCACCGCCTCGCCATACCGTTTTCCCAGTCCCTGAACCTGAAGGAAGCTCATCGTCCGGCGGCCCGTTTCGATTGGATGTGGAGAAGGATCGTCATCGGCAGCGATGCGGCGACCATCATCACCGCATAGGGGGCGGCCCCCGCATAGTCGATCTCGCTGGTCAGCGACCAGAATTCGGTGGCGAGCGTGCGCGTGCCGCTGGGGGCGAGCATCAGGGTCGCCGTCAGCTCGTTGGTGATGCCGAGCGCCACCATCGCCATGCTGGCCGCCGCACCGGGGGCGGCGAGCCGGAAGGTGATCTGGCGCACCGCCTGCAACGGCGTCCGGCCCAGCGCCATGGCCGCCCGCTCCAACTCGACCGGCGCCTGGGCGAGGCTGGCCCGCAGTCCGACCAGGGCCCGCGGCAGGAACAGCAGCATGTAGGCCAGCAGCACCGTGCCGACGGTCTGGTAGAGCGGCAGCGCGACCCGCACGGTGATCGTCACCAGCGACAGCGCGACGACCACGCCCGGCAGCGAGCCGACATAGTAATGGCAGGCTTCGAGAACCCGCTGGAGCCGGCCGGGGGCGCGCACCGACAGCCAGGCCATCGGTGCGGCGGCCAGCGTGGTCAGCAGCGCGCCGGCCAGCGCCAGGGCGACGGTCTGGACGATGGCGCCGCCGATGTCGGCACCCTGCCAGATGCGGGAACCGCCGATGGCGAGCCAGCGGCCGAGCGTCAGCAGCGGGACGCCGAGCGAGAGCGCAGCGAACAGCAGCGGAATCAGCAGGCAAAGCAGGGTGGCGCGGCCGAGTTCGGTCGGTGCCGCCCGCCTTGCGGCACCGCTGCCGACACGGGCGTAGCGTTCCTGGCCGCGCAGCAGCACCTCGCCGCCCATCAGCCCCATGCAGAGCAGCACGAGCACGCCGGCCAGCATGTTCGCCGCTGGGCCGTTGTAGGCCGACTGGAACTGGTCGACGATGGCGGTGGTGAAGGTGTCGAACTGGATCATGACGTAGAGGCCGTATTCGGCCAGCAGATGCAGGCCGATCAGCAGCGAGCCGCCGCAGACGGCCAGCCGCAGCTGCGGCAGCACCACCGTCAGGAACACCCGCCACGGTCCGTGGCCGAGCGAGGCGGCGACATCCTCCATCGTCGGATCGAGCCGGCGCAGCTGGGCGGCCACCGGCAAATAGAGGAAGGGCGAGTAGGCGAGCACAGAGACCAGCACCGCCGCCGCCAGCCCATGCAGGCCGGGCGCAACGGTGACCCAGGCATAGCTGTGGACGAAGGCAGGAACCGCCAGCGGCGCCACAGCCAGCCAGGC
Organism: Azospirillum sp. A26; assembly: GCF_042604635.1. Classification (NCBI taxonomy): domain Bacteria; kingdom Pseudomonadati; phylum Pseudomonadota; class Alphaproteobacteria; order Rhodospirillales; family Azospirillaceae; genus Azospirillum; species Azospirillum sp. A26. The sequence continues at coordinate 148,168 of NZ_CP170472.1, forward strand.
CCAGAACCGCCGTCCCGGCAAGTCCGAGCGCTCGGTCAGCCAGGCCAGCGTGACCGCCACCACAATGGAAAGCGGCAGGGTCAGCAGGACCAGCAGCAGCGTGTTCACCAGCAATTCGCCGACCCGGCGGCGGAACACCAGTTCGACCACCGTGTCCCATCCGGTCTGGATGGTGATCCAGACGACGAAGGCGAGCGGCATCAGCGCAAGCGCCGCGACCACCGAGGTGACGGCCAGGACAGGCAGCCCCGTCGGTCTCGAACGGCGTGCGATGACGAGAGAGGCCGCTGCGTGGAGCGTTGGGCGGTCGCGATCCGCCTGCGGCTGGGAAGAGTGCGGGTGAAGAGCGATGACGGTGAACTCCGGAACCGGCTCCGGGTCCGTCCGGATGGACGGGCCTGAACTGCCGCCGCCCGCGGGTTCGATGCCGCGGGCGACGGCAGATTGGATTACAGCAGGCCGGCCGCGGTCATCAAGTCGGTGACGGCCTTATTGTTGAGGGCCTCCGGCTTGACCTTCGGCGCCTGCAGCTTGTCGAGCGGCTCCAGCTTGGCATTGGAGGCGATGCCGCTGGCAACGGCATACTCATAGGAATCGCCGTCGCGCAGCACTTCCTGCCCGCCCTTGCCGGTCAGGAACTTCACGAAGGCCTCGGCCTCGCGCTTGTTCTTGCTGGATGCCAGCATGCCGGCGCCGGAGATGCTGACGAAGGCGCCCGGATCGCCATTGCGGAAATAGTGCAGGGCGACATTCTTGCTGTTCTCGCCGCCGGTGCGGGCCTGATCGCCGATGTAATAATAATGGTAGATCACCGCGCCCTCGACCTCGCCGGCATTCACCGCCTTCATGGCGACGCTGTTGCCACGGTAGGGCTTGGCGTTCTCCTTCATCGCCTTCAGCCAGGAGGCGGTGGCCGCCTCGCCCTTCAACTGGAGGAGCGCGCCGACGATGGCCTGGAAATCGGCCCCGGCGGGCGAGGCGGCCCAGCGGCCCTTCCACTCCGGATTGGCGAGGTCGAGCAGCGACTTCGGCAGCTTGTCCTGCGTCAGCTTGGCGGTGTTGTAGGCGAAGACGGTCGAGCGGGCGGCGATGCCGACCCAATGGCCGTTGGCCGGGCGGAAGCTCTCGGGCACCGGGGCCAGCGTTTCGGCGCCGAGCGGCGCGAACAGCCCGGCATTGTCGACCAGGGCCATCGCCGGGGAGTTCTCCGTCAGGAAAACGTCGGCGGGGGAGGCTGCGCCCTCCTGCACGATCTGGTTCCCCAGCTCCATGTCGCTGCCGTTGCGCACGGTCACCTTGATGCCGGTCTCGCGGGTGAAGCGTTCCACCCACTCCTTGGTCAGGCTGGCGTGCTGGGCGTTGTAGACCGTGATGCCGTCGGCACTCGGCGTCGCTTGGGCAGAAGCCGTGCCGGTGAGGGCCACGACCGGCAGGGCGGCGAGAGCGGAGGCAAGGGCGAGCGACCGGACGAACCGGGAGCGGGAGATCTTCATTCCAACCTCTTCTTCGGACAGGCCGGGCCTTGGGGGCCAAGCCCGGTGGGCAAGAGCCATCGCCGCCTTTTAGTCCCTCCCGGCACTTGTTGCAACTTGTTCTCATTCGCGCAAACTTGTCCGGCGGCCGGCTTTTTCGTCGATCCAACCGCCTTGACGCGCGCGTCACGTCTCCATACGCTTCCGCACCGTCGATGCCGCAGGAATGCGGGTTGAACAGGGCTGGCAAATAAGACGCTGAAAAGCAAAGAGGGCCGCTCCATCGCAGGCGGCCCTCTTTTTAATTTTCGGTGCCAACGTCGAGGGGAGGGGGGAGCATGGCGGGCGCCAAGTTCCTGAAGTTCGATACGCAGAGCCTGCATGCGGGGCAGAAGCCCGATCCGGCCACCGGGGCGCGGGCGGTTCCGATCCACCTGACCTCCTCCTACGTCTTCAGCGACGTCGATCAGGCGGCTGCGCTGTTCAACTTGGAGCGGCCCGGCCACATCTATTCGCGCATCTCCAACCCCACCGTCGCAGTGCTGGAAGAGCGGCTGGCGACGCTGGAAGGCGGGGTGGGCGCAGTCTGCACCGCCAGCGGACAGGCGGCGCTGACGCTCGCCATCATGACGCTGATGGGGGCGGGCGGGCACATCGTCGCCTCCTCCTCCATCTATGGCGGCAGCCGCAATCTGCTGGCCTATACCTTGCCGCGCTTCGGCATCACGACGACCTTCGTCCATCCGCGCGACTTCGACGGCATCCGCGCCGCGATCCGTCCGGAAACCCGGCTGGTCTTCGGCGAGGTGCTGGGCAATCCGGGGCTGGAGGTGCTGGACGTGGCGAAGGTCGCGGCCATCGCGCATGAGGCCGGCATCCCGCTGCTGATCGACTCGACCTTCACCACCCCCTATCTCTGCCGGCCGTTCGAGCATGGCGCCGATCTGGTCATGCATTCCTGCACCAAATGGCTGAGCGGGCACGGCACCGCCATCGGCGGCGTGGTGATCGACGGCGGCCGCTTCGACTGGGAGGCGTCGGGCAAGTTCCCGACCCTGACCGAGCCCTATGCCGGCTATCACGGCATCGATTTCGCCGAGGAATACGGCCCGGCCGCTTTCATCGCCCGTGCCCGTGCCGAGGGCCTGCGCGATTTCGGCGCCTGCATGAGCCCGATGAACGCCTTCCAGATCCTGCAGGGGGTGGAGACGCTGCCGCTGCGGATGAAGTGCCACATCCACAATGCCCGCAAGGTCGTCTGCTTCCTGGAAGGGGAGCTGAATTCGGAGAAGGGTGCGGTCGCCTGGGTCTCCTATCCGGAGCTTGTCGACCATCCCGACCATGCGCTGGCCGCCCGGCTGCTGCCGCATGGCGCCGGTTCGATCATCTCCTTCGGCATCCGGGCCGGGGCGCAGGGCGGCGGCCGTGAGGCCGGGCGTCGCTTCATCGAGTCGCTGACGCTGTTCTCGCACCTCGCCAATGTCGGCGACGCCAAGTCGCTGGTGATCCATCCGGCCAGCACCACCCACGCTCAGCTCGATGCCGAGGCGCTCGCCGCCTCCGGGGTGGGGGAGGACATGATCCGCCTGTCCATCGGGCTGGAGGATTGCGAAGACCTGATCGACGATCTGAAGCAGGCGCTGCGCGCCGCCACCAAGGGCTGAGGGCCGCGCCATGCAGCTGACCGTCAACGGAAACCCCGTCTTCGTCCACACCGGCGGCCGGGACATCGACCCCGCGCGTCCGGCTGTCGTGCTGATCCACGGCGCCGGCATGGACCACAGCGTGTGGAGCCTGCAAAGCCGTTATCTCGCCCACCATGGCCGCTCCGTCCTTGCGGTCGATCTGCCCGGCCATGGCCGTTCCGGCGGCGAGCCGCTGGACAGCATCGCCGCCATCGCCGACTGGGTGATCGCCCTGCTCGACGCCGCCGGGCTGGAGCGGGCGGCGCTCGTCGGCCACTCCATGGGCGCGCTGGTGGCGCTGGACGCCGCCGCCCGCCATGGAGGCCGGGTCGAGGCGGTGGCATTGCTGGGCGTGGCGGAGCGGATGCCGGTTCATCCCGACCTGCTGGCCGCCGCCCATGCCGGGGAGCAGTCGGCCATCGAGATGGTGATCGGCTGGGGCTCCGGCCCGCGCGGCCATGGCGGTGCCCAGGGCGGCGGCTGCCCGACGCCGGGGCTGGCGCTGATCCCCGGCGGGCGCCGGCTGATGGCTTCGGTGCGTCCGGGCGTGCTGGGCGTCGATCTCGCCGCCTGCAACGACTATGGGCAGGGGGCCGATGCCGCGGCGACGGTCGCCTGTCCGGCGCTGTTCCTGCTGGGCGCGCTCGACAAGATGACCCCGGCGAAGGCTGGACGGTCACTGGCCACCCGCGTCAAGACATCGCAGGTCGTCGTCCTGCCGCAGACCGGGCATATGGTGATGACCGAGTCCCCCGATGCGGTGCTGGAAGCATTGACATCCTTCCTGTCCCTGCGGCGGGGATAGGAGTTTCAACGCGGAAATCATGCAACCGGAGTGGGGTTAATCCTGACATGAACCGTTAACGCCCTCTGATTACCCTGCGGACAGCGGGATCGAGCGCAATCCCGCTGTCCGCATCAGGGTCGGGGGTGTCGTCTTGCAGGATGGCCTGTCCAGGGAACTCAGGATCGGCGGTCTGTTCCAGGATCGCCGCGAGCTTGTCGCGGTGCTGTCGCCGGACGGGCGCGTGCGCCACATCGGCGAGTCCGCGGGCGACCTGCTGGGCTATCCGCCGGAGACCCTGACCGGCGCGTCGCTCGGCGAGCATATCCACCCCGACGATGTGGAGGAGGCGCAGCACCGGCTGCACCTCCGCGTGAACGCTCCCGCGGGCAGCAGCGGCCGCGCCGTTTTCCGCTTCCGCCATGCCGATGGCGGCTGGCGCTGGCTGGAGGTCACCACCCGCAACGCGCTGGCCGATCCGGCCATCGGTGGGCTGGTGTTGAACATCCGCGACATCAGCGACCACATCGCCCTGTCGGAGCGGCTGCGCGCCAGCGAGGCGCGTTACCGCACCCTGGCGGAGGCGGTGCCGGTCGGCATTTTGCAGGCCGACTCCACCGGGCAGGTGCAGTTCGCCAATGCCCGTCTGGCCGGGATCACCGGGCTGGAGCCCGACCGGTTGCTCGGCAAGGGGTGGCTCGATGCCGTGCATCCGGAAGACCGGGAGCGGGTGGCGGTGGATTGGCGGCTGGACACGGGCGGCGATGCCGCGGCGACCGATTTCCGCTTCCACGATCCGGACGGGACGGGTGCCGACCGCCGGGTACTGTGCCAGCGCATCCGCCTGGAGGGTGGCGGCACCATCGCCACCATCACCGACGTCAGCGAATATGTACTCACCGCCAACGCGCTCCGCCTGTCGGAGGCGCGTAACGAGGCGGTTCTCGACACCGCCGCCGACGCGATCCTGACCGTCGACGAGGCGGGCGTGCTGCTCAGCTTCAATCGTGCGGCGGAGGCCATGTTCGGCGTTGCGGCGGGCGACCTGCTGTGGCGCCCGCTCGACCGCCTGATCCCGTTGGCCGATTTGCGGGAGGAGGGTGGCATCCGGCTGGAGTTCGCTCCCGGCCAGACCACCGCCCTGGTCGCTCGCGACCGTGCGGCGGAGGCGGAGCGTGCCGACGGCACCCGCTTTCCTGTCGAGCTGTCGGTCAGCGCCAGCGAGGTGGAGGGGCGGCGGCTCTACACCGCCATTCTTCGCGACGTGACCGAGCGTCGGCGGGTCGAAGCCGAGCTTCTGGCCGCCAAAGAGGCGGCGGAGGCCGGGAACCACGCGAAATCGACCTTCATCGCGGCGATGAGCCACGAGTTGCGCACCCCGCTGAACGCAGTGATCGGCTTCTCCCAACTGTTGGAAACGCAAGCGGGGACTGCCGCCTCGGGTGGGCGGCAGAATGACTTGGTGGCTGACTGCGTCGGGGCGATCCGGCAGGCCGGCGAACAGCTTCTGGCGATCATCGACAACATTCTCGACATGGCGCGCGTCGATGCCGGCGGGTTGTCGCTGGTCGAAGGATCGTTGAACCTGTCGGCGTCGATTGAGCGCGTGGTGGCGGATCTTCGCTTCCACGCCACCCGTCAGGGCGTGACGGTCGAAGTGGTGGCCGATGGCGACCTGCCGCCGATCCGCGGCGACGACCGCCGCCTCGGGCAGGCCTTGGGGAACCTGCTGTCCAACGCCATCAAATTCAGCCATCCGGGTGGTCCGGTCAGCCTGTCCGCCGGGCTCGCCGCCGATGGCTGGGTGGAGTTGACGGTGCGCGACCGCGGCGTCGGCATGCGGCAGGAGGACGTCGCGAAGGCGCTCACCCCCTTCGGCCAGATCGACCAGACCGTCACCCGCCGTCACGAAGGCATTGGCCTCGGCCTCCCGCTGACGCTGCGTCTGGTGGAGGCGCATGGCGGCACGCTGACGTTGGACAGCGCGCCGGGAGAGGGCTGCACCGCCACCATCCGGCTGCCGCCCTCGCGCATCATGACCATCGCGGAGTTGCTGGCGTCGATGTCCTGATCTGGCCTGTGCCGCCCGGATGTGCCAGAAGCTGTCGCAGGATGTCCGCCCTGTCGGCGGACGGTTTCGGAAAGGCAGGTGTGCGATGGCGGATCGGAGCGGTGTCAGGGACGCGGTGGTGCTGGTCAGCGGCGGGCTCGACTCGACGACGGTGCTCGCCATCGCCAAGGCCGAGGGTTATCGGGTCAATGCGCTCAGCTTCCGCTACGGTCAGCGCCATGCGGTGGAACTGGAAGCGGCGCGGCGGGTGGTCGCGGCGATGGGGGTGGAACGGCACGTGATCGCCGACATCGACCTGCGCGCCTTCGGCGGCTCGGCCCTGACCGACTCCATCGCCGTGCCGAAGCACGACAGCGCCGCCGACCTGCAAGAAGGGCTGGGCGAGGGCATCCCCGTCACCTATGTCCCGGCGCGCAACACCGTCTTCCTGTCCTTCGCGCTGGCCTGGGCGGAAACGCTGGGGGCATCCGACCTGTTCATCGGCGTCAATGCGCTGGATTACTCCGGCTATCCCGACTGCCGCCCCGAATACATCGCGGCCTTCGAAACACTCGCCAACCTCGCCACCAAGGCCGGGGTCGAAGGCACCAGCCGCTTCAAGATCCATGCGCCGCTGATGACGCTGGACAAGGCGGCCATCGTCCGCCGCGGGCTGGAGCTGGGGGTGGACTACAGCCTCACCCACTCCTGCTACGACCCGACGCCGGAGGGGTTGTCCTGCGGCGCCTGTGACAGCTGCCTGCTGCGTCTCAAGGGCTTTTCCGAAGCCGGAATGACCGATCCAATCAGTTACGATACCGGAACAAAGTCATAAAAGACGGGATCGTTTCGCAATCGGTTCTCACATCCAGGCCGTCACTTCCAGGGCATTTCGGTCTACAGGCTGCGGAACTCGCCGTCCAACTGCTTCAGCTCGGCAGCGATGGCGGCGAAGCCGATCTCTCCCCCCGCGCCTGGGCGGTTCAGGATGACGATCCGGGCGCCTCTCAGATACCGCTCGATATAGGGCGCCAGCATGCGGGCCGTCACGTCGGTCGAGCCGCCGGCCCCATAGGCCACGATCATGGTGATCGCCTTCTCCGGATAGGCGGCCTGTGCCATCGGGCCGGCTGCGGCGCACAGAACCAGCGCCGCCAGTGCCGTGCCGAGAAGGGATGCGGCACGGCTGCCGGCCGTGCGCGGAAATCGGGTCGCTGCTGTCATCGTTCCATCCCTTCTTTTGTGCCGCTGCGTCCGGCGCCGGCCCCGCTCACACCGGCACCCGAATCGGCACACCGGCTTTTGTGCGTGCATTAACTAGATTTATCGATATCGAAAAGGGTGTCCCGGAGCAAAACGCCGCGGGCAAATTTGAAAATGTCCTTATTTAACGAATCAAAACGTGTAACAGCATGCATATGACACTCGACGCAGATGCGGCGTGCGACGATAATGCAACCCGCGGATTCGGGTGCCGAGGATTCGGAACGGCCAGTGTGGACTGCGCCCGGTTGGGAGCGGGCCCGCTTCCTCCCGTGCCCCTTGTCCGATGAACTCGTTCCACGAAGCGAGAGCGCTGCACCCGGCCTACTCGCCGTCGCGTGCCTGAGAGAGCGGACATCCATCCAATGACACATACCCTGAGATCGCCACGGCCGGCTGCCTTCCGGCTGAGATCGCCCCAGGACCTTGCGGCCGGGCTGCTGCTCGCCGCCATCGCGCTCGGCGGGCTGTGGCTGGCGCGCAATTGGGAGGCCGGGTCGCTGGCCATGATGCAGGCCGGCTTCTTCCCGCGGCTCGTCTGCTATTTCCTGCTGGTGTCGGGGCTCGCGACGATGTTTCGCGCCCTGACTGCCGATGCGCCGACGGCGCTGGCCTGGGCATGGCGGCCATCGGTCGCCATCACCGTCGCGGTGGTGGCCTTCGCCGCCCTGCTCGACAAGCTGGGGCTGGTGCTCGCCATCCTGGCGCTGATCGGCATCGGCGGACTGGCCGGCCGGCCGCTGCGTCCGGGCCCCTTCACCGCGCTGTGGGCCACGCTGGCCTCCGCCTGCGTCGCCATCTTCTCCTGGGGACTGGGCCTGCCGCTCCAGATCTGGCCATGATGGACGTCTTCGCCAATCTCTGGCTCGGGCTGGGCGTGTCGGTCGAGCCGATGAACCTGCTCTACTGCTTTCTCGGCGCCCTGATCGGCACGCTGATCGGCGTTCTGCCAGGGCTGGGGCCGACGGCGACGGTGGCGCTGCTGCTGCCGATCACCTTCTATCTGCCGCCGGTCGGCGCGCTGATCATGCTGGCCGGCATCTTCTACGGCGCCCAGTATGGCGGCTCGACCACCGCCATCCTGGTGAAGCTGCCGGGCGAATCCTCGTCCGTCATGACCTGCCTGGACGGCAACGCCATGGCGCGCCAGGGCCGCGGCGGCGTGGCGCTGGCGACCGCGGCATTGGCCTCGCTGTTCGCCGGTATCGTCACAACCCTGGTCATTGCGGTTGCCGGGCCGCCGCTGGCCGGGGTGGCGCTGGCCTTTGGTCCCTCGGAATATGTGGCGCTGATGCTGGTCGGCCTGATCGGTGCGGTGATCCTCGCCCATGGATCCGTCGTCAAGGCGGTGGCGATGATCCTGATCGGGCTGCTGCTCTCCATGGTCGGCACCGACGTCAATTCCGGCCAGATGCGCTTCACCTTCGACATCCCGCAGCTCTACGACGGGCTGGACTTCGTGCCGCTCGCCATGGGGCTGTTCGGGCTGGCCGACATCATCATCAATCTGGAGGAGACGGAGGGGCGCGGCATCGAACCGTCGCCGATCCACCGGCTGTGGCCGAGCTGGCAGGACTTCAAGGACGCCTGGCCGGCCGCCGTGCGCGGCACGGCTCTCGGCGCCTTCCTCGGCATCCTGCCGGGCGGCGGGGCGACGCTGAGCGCCTTTTCCTCCTATGCGCTGGAAAAGAAGGTGGCGCGCGATCCGGCCGCCTTCGGCAAGGGCGCCATCCAGGGCGTCGCCGGACCGGAGGCCGCCAACAATGCCGGTGCCCAGGCCAGCTTCATCCCGATGCTCAGCCTCGGCATTCCGTCCAACGCGGTGATGGCGCTGATGATCGGCGCGATGATGATCCACGGCATCACGCCGGGGCCGCAGATCATGACCAAGCAGCCCGACCTGTTCTGGGGGATGATCGCCAGCATGCTGGTCGGCAACATCATGCTGGTGGTGCTGAACCTGCCGCTGATCGGCATCTGGGTGCGGCTTCTGCGCGTTCCCTACGCCTACCTGTTTCCCGCCATCCTGGTCTTCTGCTGCATCGGCACCTACAGCCTGCGCAACGACGTCTTCGACGTGGTGATGATGGCCGGCTTCGGCCTGTTCGGCTATGTGCTGAAAAAGCTGGACTGCGAACCGGCGCCGCTGCTGCTCGGCTTCGTCCTCGGCCCGCTGCTGGAGGAGAATCTCAGCCGGGCGATGCTGCTGTCGCATGGCGACCTGGGCATCTTCGTCTCCCGGCCGATCAGCGCCGGCCTGATGGCGGTGGCCGCCGGCCTGCTGGCCCTGATCCTGCTGCCGGCTTTCCGCCGCCAGCGCGAGGTGGCCTTCAAGGAGTAAGCGCCGGCTCTTTCGTCGCCTCTGCTGAGCGAGTCCTGCGGCAATCGGCTGCGGGACTCGTCTCTTGCCGAACAAGATAAAATTTTATATAAAAGCATATCGATTGTTTAGGATGGTGAGGGAGCGCATTATGGCCGCCACCGCCTGGATGGGACAGCGTCTGCCCGGTCGCGCTGCGCGGGCCGTGCTCCGCGCGCATCGCCGTGCCAATGCCCGCAAGCGCGGCTGGTCCCGCGACATCGCCCGCCTGATGCTGGTCGCCTCCATCCTCGTCCTGGGCGTGCTGGCGGTGGAGATCGGGCGCAAGGCCGTCACCATCCTCAGCCACAACACCGCCCAGCAGTCCGTCGAGATCACCGGTTAGGGTCAGGACAAGATCACCACATAGCGTTTGGTGGTGGTCTCGATAACCGTCCAGCTTCCCTGGAAACCCGGTTCGATGACGAAGCGGTCCCCGGCCTTCAAGGTCCATGACCGGCCATCGTCATGGGCGACGATGCTTTCGCCTTCCAGAATCTCGCAATATTCCCACTCGTCATAGACGATGCGCCAGGAACCGGGCGTCGAGCGCCATGTGCCGGCGAACCGCTTGCCGTCGGGAGATTCGTAGCCGTTCCAGGTGGTGAAGACCGGTGCCCCCGACAGGATGCGCCCGGCAGCCGGCACGCCCGATTCGGGCGTGATTCCGTCGAGCTCGGCCAAGAGCGACAGGGGAGTGGACAGGGTCATCGTCAGGGCTCCTACCAGTCAGCCAGCAATGCCGGCAAGTCGCGGACCGACTCCAGCCGGCGGTAATGCTCATCGGGCACCTCGGCCTCTTCATGCGCCCAGGTGATGGCATAGGGGATATGGACGGCATGGGCGCCGGTCGCCAGCACCGGCAGGATGTCGGAACGCACCGAGTTGCCGACCATCAGGAAACGGGTTGGGTCGATGCCGTGGCGGTCCATCACCCGGCGGTAGGTGGCCGGGTCCTTCTCGCTGACGATCTCCACCGCGTGGAAGAGGTCCGACAGGCCGGAGCGCGCGATCTTGCTTTCCTGGTCGAACAGGTCGCCTTTGGTGATCAGCACCAGCCGGTGGCGGCCGGCCAGCGTCTCCACCACGTCCTTCACGCCGGGCAGCAACTCCACCGGATGCTCCAGCATCGCCTTGCCGAAGTCGATCAGGCTTTGCAGGTCGCGGGCTGGGACATGGCCGTCGGTGACGGCGATCGCCGTCTCGATCATCGACAGCACGAAGCCCTTGATGCCGTAGCCATAGACGCTGAGGTTCGCCCGCTCCGCCTCCAGCAGGCGGCGGTCCAGGTCGGTCGGGTCGGCGGCGTGGGCCAGCAGGGCGCGGAAGCGGTCCTGCGTCATCGAAAACAGCGATTCATTGTGCCAGAGCGTGTCGTCGCCATCGAAGCCGATGGTCTCGAACTGCTGGCCGGCGGAGGTGCCCACGGGGCTGGGGATGCTGCTCATAAGCCTGTCCACTGGTCCGCAGAATTGATCCGTAAGTAAAACAATACATCGCTCAAGTCGGTCTGTCTTGTCCAGGGGGTGCCGGTGTGGGGGTCCTTTATTGTCAGTCTGGCGAACGGTAAGTATCCGCAATGACGAATTTGCCACAGATCGGTGACATTCCATGGCGAGTTCTTCGCTGCCTGCAAAGCGGGCATGTTGCCGTCGGGGGTGGCAACATGGCTCAAAGAAGCATAATTATATTTCCACACAAGGAGGACGTGATCGCCGACCGGCGGACCCTCCAAAACAAGACATCTCAGGAATCTCCATCATGGCAACCCTTCTGCACTCCGCCGAGACCGGCCACGCCAACACCACCTTCGGCCATGTCGTCGAAATCGCTTCGAACCTGCTGGGCCTGTGGCGCCAGCGCGTCGTCACCCGCCGCGAGCTGGGCTATCTGGACGACCGCATGCTCCAGGACATCGGCTTCAGCCGCCTGGATGCCGAGCGCGAGATGTCGAAGCCGTTCTGGCGCGAATGAGCGCCTGTACGCCGGCCGGCGAACGCACTGAAAAAGGCCGCTTCCGTTGATCGGAGGCGGCCTTTTTCTTTGTTCGATACTTGGGGCTGCTCAAAAATTGAGCTGCACAAAAAACAGCCGGCCGCAAAAGAGAAAGCCCGCCGTCGGGTGAACCGGCAGGCGGGCTTTCTCTTGGCGGACCGAAGACGGGCAGGGCAACTCCCCGCCGTATCCTCAGATGCAGTAGTGCTTGAGCGGCTCGAAGCCGTTGAAGCAGACGGCCGAGTAGGTCGTGGTGTAGGCGCCGGTGGCGTGGATGCGCACGCGGTCGCCGCACTTCAGGTCCACCGGCATCTTGTAGTCGGCACGCTCGTACAGCACGTCGGCGCTGTCGCAGGTCGGTCCGGCCAGGATCACCGCCTCGCGGTCGCTCTCCAGATCATCGCCCAGCACCTCGATCGGATACTGGATCGCCTCGTCCATCGTCTCGGCCAGACCGCCGAACTTGCCGATGTCGAGATAGACCCAGCGCTTCGGATCCTCGGCCGACTTGCGCGACACCAGGACCACTTCGCTCTCGATGACGCCGGCGCTGCCGACCATGCCGCGGCCGGGCTCGACGATGGTCTCCGGCAGGTGGTTGCCGAAGTGGGTGCGCAGCGAGTCGAAGATCGCCTGGCCGTAGGCGGTGCATTCCGGCACGTCGGTGCGGTAGCGGGTAGGGAAGCCGCCGCCCAGGTTGATCATGCCGAGGTCGACGCCCAGCACCTCAAGCTCGCGGAACAGCTGCGCCACCTGGAAGATGGCGTGGTCCCACTGCATCAGGTCCTTCTGCTGCGAGCCGACATGGAACGACACGCCATAGGGCTGCACGTTCATGTCGCGGGCCTTCAGCAGCAGCTCGCGCGCCATCTTCAGGTCGCAGCCGAACTTGCGCGACAGCGGCCATTCGGCGCCCTCGCCCGAGGTCAGGATGCGGCAGAAGACGCGGGCACCGGGGGCGGCGCGCTCGATCTTCTCCAGTTCCGGCTCGCTGTCGAAGGCGAACAGGCGCACGCCCAGCTCGAAGGCGCGGCGGACGTCGCTTTCCTTCTTGATGGTGTTGCCGAAGGAGATGCGGTCCGGGGTGGCGCCGGCGGCCAGCGCCATCTGGATTTCCGGGACCGAGGCGCAGTCGAAGGCCGAGCCGAGACGGGCCAGCAGGCTGAGGATTTCCGCGGCCGGGTTCGCCTTCACCGCATAGAAGATGCGGGCGTCGGGCAGGGCGTCGTGCAGATCGTTGTAGTTCTGCTCGACGACATCCAGATCGATGACGAGGCAAGGGGTCTGCGGGCGCTGCTCTTCGAAAAAGCGCGCAATCTTCTGGGTCATCGAGGTCTCCTGGGACGCAAGATGATGGAACGGAACGGGCGAAGTCGGGGGGACGGAGCGGCCGAGCGGGCCGATCAGCAACTGAAAAAGCTGATCAGGCGCTCAAGCCGCCAATACTGGATTTCCCCGTACAGAACCCTGTTCTGTCCGTATGGTCCAGGAGCGGCAAATTTCGGAGACGGGTGAGCACGCGCCCACCCACAACAACATCAACCATCGTAACCTCCAAGTCGCCGCCTTGTTTAAGGGACGGTCGGGGATCACGCGTTACGTCGTTGCATAACCACATCTCGGAGACGCCGAGGGGCGGGCCAGCGGCACGTGCGCTTGCGAGTTCGCGTTACATAGATCCAACGCGAACGATTGCAAAGTGAAAAATGCCGTCTGCCCCAAAAAAGTGGCAGACCGTTTGGAGGGCAGAAAAACCGGAGCAATTTCATGGGCTTGGACAGTGTTCTGACCGCCGGGGAAATCGGGCTGCGGCTGCTGGCGGCGGCCCTGTGCGGCGCTTTGCTTGGACTCGACCGCGAGATGCGGGGCAAAGCGGCGGGGCTGCGCACGCATACGCTGATATCCATCAGCTGTGCGCTGACCACGCTGGTTGCATTGGAGCTTTACGCTGGGCTGCAGGCGACGGGGGACGAGCGGCCGAGCGATCCCGTGCGCGTCATCCAGGGGGTGGCCCAGGCGGTCGGCTTTATCAGCGCCGGCGTGATGTTCCGCTCGGGCGACACCGTGCGCGGGGCGACCACCGCGGCGGTGATCTGGGTGGCCGGCGCGCTGGGGATTGCCTGCGGTGCCGGATACTACCTGCTGGCGGGGATGACGCTGGGTCTCTGTCTGCTGGTGACGATCCTGTTCACCTTTCTGCTGGATCGCTTCCCGCAGTTGGGCAAAGAGGACGGCGGCGACGATGGGAAGGCTCGGAAGCGCCGCGGCACCTCCCGTCACGCCTCCCAACAGGGCCGGATCAGGCGGATCGCCCGCTCGTCGCCGCGGGGATGACCAGCAGCCGGTGTGCCAGCAGGGCACCCAGGGAGACCAGACCGATGGCCCCCATCATCGGCAGGGCGGTGCCGTCGTTCATGTGGCCGACGACGATGCCGATGACCGCGGCGATGGCCATCTGCGCGAAGCCCAGCAGCGAGGAGGCCAGCCCGGCCATGGTGGCGTAGGGACCGACGGCGTTGGCGCTGGCATTCGGCAGGGTCAGCCCGGTGCCCAGGATGAACAGGAAGACCGGCACCACAATGGCCAGCAGGTGCAGCACCCCGGCCAGCGCCAGCACCCCGCCGACCAGCCCGCCGACCATCGACAGCAGCGTGCCGATCCGGATCATCCGCGCCCCGCCCAGCCGCGGCGTCAGCCGCCCGGCCAGGAAGGTGCCGAGCATGTAGCCCAGCACCACCGCGCCGAAGCTGGCGCCATACTGGGCCGGCGTCAGGTGCATCTGCTCGATCAGCACGAAGGAGGAGCCGGAGATGAAGGAGAAGATGCCGCTGTAGGAAAAGGCGACCACCAGCACATAGCCGAGGAAGCCGCGGTTGCGCAGCAGAAGCAGATAGTTGGCCGCCAGCCGGCTTGGCCTCAGGGCGTCCTCGTCGCGATGCGCGTTGGTCTCGCCCAGCATCGACCACACGGCGGCCAGGATGCCGCAGGCGAAGACGGTCAGCAGAACGAAGTTGGCGCGCCAGCCGAACCATTCCGTCAGCACGCCGCCCAGCATCGGCCCCACCGCCGGGGCCAGCGCCATCGCCATCGACATATAGGCCAGCACCGTCGCCGCCCGGTCGCGCCCGAACACGTCGCGCACCACCGCGCGCGCCACCACCGGGCCGCAGCAGGCGCCGAGCGCCTGGAAGAATCGGGCGGCGATCAGCGCATCGATGCTGCTGGTCATGGCGCAGACGGCGCTGGCCGCCAGATAGATCGTCACCCCCACCAGCAGGGTGGGGCGCCGGCCGAACCGGTCCGACATCGGGCCATAGACCAGCTGCGACACCGCGAAGCCGACCAGGAAGATCGACAGGGTCAGCTGCACCGTGGCGACGTCGGTGCCGAACACCCGCACCAGCGTCGGCAGCGACGGCAGATACAGGTCGGTGGACAGCGGGCCGAAGGCGACGAGCGCCGTCAGCAGGATGCGGATGGGCAGGGAGTCTGGACGGGGCATGGGGATTCGGGGGGGATTCGGGACGGCTTGCGGCGGGAAGCGGGGGCAGGGCCGCACTGTATCAGAGGAAACCACCGCCGCCAGCGCGGATCGCCGGCCGGCCGTTCAATGCCGTTGCCAAGCCTGTCGCGCGTTCAGCCCGGTCACTTGGCCGGCAGCGTCATGCGGATGCAGCGCGAAAGCACGGTGTTGCCGGTCATCTCGCGGTAATTCTGGATGATGATCGGCTCGGCGGCCTTGCACTGCTCCATGCTGGCGAACTCCAGCGTGGTCGGGCCGCCCTGGTTCAGCATGAACAGCAGCATCAGGACCCGCTCCATCCGATTTCCCTCCCGGTCAGCCGGCCGCCAGCACGGCGCGGGCGGCGGCGGCATCCTGCACGATCTGGTCCTTCAGCGCATCGAAGCTGGGGAACTTCATCTCCGGCCGCAGGAAATCGATCATCTGGACGCGCAGATGCAGATCGTACAGGTCGAGATCGACATCGAACAGGTGGGCCTCCAGCCGTGCCACCGTGCCGTCCACCGTAGGACGGGCGCCGAGATTGGCGACGCCGGGCAGCCAGACCGTCTCGCCGGCACGGTCGATGCCGGCGCACACCGCATAGACGCCGAAGGCCGGTCGCAAATACTCGCCCAGTTCGATGTTGGCGGTGGGGAAGCCGATGGTGCGGCCGCGCTGGTCGCCATGGACGACGCGTCCCTCGATCTCCCACGGATGGCCCAGCACATGGGCGGCCTCGCGCGGCCGGCCGGCGGTCAGCGCATCGCGCACGCGGGTGGAGGAATAGACGCCGCCCTGCTCGTCGGATACCGGCCCGACCTCGGTCACGCCGAAGCCCTGGGTGCGCCCGGCCTGCAGCAGGAAGGCGGGATCGCCCGACCGCTTGTGCCCGAACAGGAAGTCATAGCCGCAGACGACATGCCGCACGCCCAGCCCGCCGACCAGGATTTCGTCGACGAAGGCCTGCGCGGTCTTGTGGCGGAAGCCGTCGTCGAAATGGCAGACGATCAGCTGGTCGACGCCCAGCGCCTCGATGTGGCGGGTCTTGACGCGGAAGGGCGTCAGGCGAAAGGGCGGGTCGTCGGGACGGAAGACGCTGCGCGGGTGCGGTTCGAAGGTGACGACGGCGGACGGCGCCCCCAGCTCCGCGGCAAGGCGCTGGGCGGTGCCGATGACCGTCTGATGCCCGCGATGGACGCCGTCGAAATTGCCGAGCGCCACGACGGCTCCCCGCTCTTCGGCCGGCAGGTCGGCGGTGTGTCTGTACAGTCGCATGCGCGCCCCGGTGCTGTGGGCGGACCCCGGCGGGTCCGCTTGCTCGGGCGTCTATATAGACCGACGCCGGCGCGGGGTAAACGCGCCGGCGTGTTTTACGCTCGCAGGCAGGCCGATTGGCCTAGGTGTTGGCCGTTATGCGATCAGCCGCGGGACGGAACCATCAGCAGCGCTTCGCCCTCGACCACCACGGTCTCGCCGACGGTGCACACCGTCTTGATGACGCAGCGGCGCTTTTCCGGGATCAGCTCGGTGATGGTGGCGCGGGCGGTGACGGTGTCGCCGGCGCGGACCGGCGCCTTGAACTTCAGGGTCTGGCTCATGTAGATGCAGCCCGGCCCCGGCAGCTTGGTGCCCAGAACGGCCGAGATGAAGCCGACCGTCAGCATGCCGTGGGCGATGCGGCCCTGGAACATGGTGGTGGCGGCATATTCCTGGTTGATGTGGACCGGGTTGGTGTCGCCGGAAATGCCCGCGAACAGGACGATGTCGGCTTCCGTCACCGTCTTGGCGAAGCTGGCCGTCATGCCGACGGACAGGTCTTCGATGCAGTAGCCTTCGGTATCCTTGCGGACCTGACGCACGTCGTCCATCGCAGCAATTCCTCTTTCTCTCGGTGCCTGTTCCGGCATCTGACGCCTGGGCGCCGTGCCGTTCGCTGCAATGCGTCGTGTGCACCGCAGCGATGGGAATGGCACCACGTCTCCTCCAAAAATGCAAAAAAATCTCTAACGTCCCGCACAAGTCCGCGAGGAAGCCGGCTGCTCCCTCCGGCAGGCTTTGCCGCAATGGAAGCCGGCGTGGCGGTAAGGGATTACTTACCGGCCGAGGTATTGCCGGAGAAACCGCGGCGGATCATGGGTTTACCGCAAAATCTCGGGCCGTTCCGGCCGATGTGGCGCCATGGGTGCGACTGTTTCGCCACCGGCCATGGCGCCGATGGCGAAGTCCCGTTCTTTTCAGCGGTTTGACCGTATGGTGACTGTTGGTTCAGCGATGCAATAAAAATGGGGCGGTGGGCGCGGCGAATCGGAAGCCCTTTTCGCCGCGCCGCAGCATTACTTGCCGGAGCCGGAGTGCGACACTGTGTCGCTTCTGCTCCCGCCGCTGTTTCCGCTGTTCCGGTTGCCCTCGCCCTGGGCGACCTGATTGCCGGGGGTCAGCTGGTCGACTTTCTCCTCCACCTTTTCGCGGGCGGTGTCGGTCGGCTGCTCCGACGGCTTGACCTCGACTTTCACCGGGGCGGTGCCGTCCTCGATCATGTCCAGCTTCTTGGCGGCGGAACGCGACAGGTCGATGACGCGGCCGTCGACATAGGGGCCGCGGTCGTTGACGATGACGTCGACGCTCTTGCCGTTTTCCTGATTGGTGACGGTGGCCTTGGAACCCAGCGGCAGGGTGCGCGAGGCGGCGGTCGCCTTGTTCTGGTTCATCGTTTCGCCGTTCGCCGTGGTGCGGCCGTGGAACTTCTGGCTGTAGAACGACGCTTCCCCCTTGTGGACAAGGATCTCCTCGCCATCCTCATGCTCTACATGCACGGGCGGAACCTTGGCCTTCTCGTTCGCCAGCACAGGGACGGCAGTCCCGCTCAGGGTCGCGGCGGTCAGCGCCAGGACGATGATGTGTGTTGTCTTCATCTGTACACCTCCAACGGCGGACCAACGCCATTCAAGGAAAAGAGTTCCCTCGCAGAGTCGATACAAGATATCGCCACTATTTCTGGTTTCTAATATCTTGACGAATTCGGAGTGGGTTGCCCTCGGGGGTGCCCTTCCGGTCCGCAACACAACGGTCAGGGGAGAAAGCATGGCCGATGATGCCGCCTGGACTGCATCCGAATTTGCGGCGGATCGCTTCGCCAATGGTGTTTCCGCTCCGGTCGAGATGCGTCACGTGGCGATGCCCGACGGGGTTCGGCTGCGCGTCGCCGTCTGGCCGGTGCCGGAGCGGGCCCGCGGCACGGCGCTGGTGCTGACCGGCCGGGCGGAGTTCATCGAGAAATATGCCGAAACTGCGGAGGCGCTGACCGCCCGCGGCTTCCGCGTCGTGGCGTTCGACTGGCGCAACCAGGGCCTGTCCGACCGGCCTTTGCCGAACCGGCAGATCCATCATTTGACCGATTTCGCGACGCTGGTGGACGATCTCGACGAACTCCATCGGCAGGTGGTTGCGCCGGTCGCGGCGGAGACGGGTGGCCCGGTGATCGTACTGGCCCACTCGATGGGCGGGCTGGTGGCGACGCTGGCGCTTGTCCGTCATGCCGATGACGATCCGGACCGCTACGCCGCCGTCGTGCTGGCGGCGCCGATGTACGCCATCCACAGCGGGCCGCTGCCGCGCTGGCTGGTGCGGGTGCTGGCCAGCCTCGGGCTCGCCTGTGGCTGGGGGGCCCGCTATGCGCTGGGCCAGGGCGATTACGACCCGGCGGAGGGACGCTTCGGTCCGGACAACAAGATCACCGCCGACCCGCGACGCTACGCCGCCTTCCACACCCCCTATGCCGAGCGGCCGGAGCTGCGCGTCGGCGGCGTCAGCTTCGCCTGGGTCGCCGCCGCCCTGGATGCGGAGGATGCGCTGCGTCGCGTCCTGCCGCTGGAACGGGTGCGCACGCCGGTGCTGCTGCTGAGCGCGCCGGAGGACCGGGTGGTGCGGGCGGAGGCCCACGGCATGGTGGCCGCCCGGCTCGGCAACGCCCATCTCGTTGGCTATCCCGGCGCACGGCACGAGCTGCTGATGGAAGGCAACGCCATCCGCGACCGTGTGTGGGCGGACATCGACGCCTTTCTCGACAGAACCCTCGGCACCGGGACCGGGCACAAGACACTTGCGCCGGCCGGCGGCTCTGTCGTCGGATAGGCGCCTTCAGGACCAAAGGTGCCCAGCAGCATGACCGATTTCTGGACGGCGTCCGGTTTCCACCTGTTGACCCGCGATGCCGACAACCATCTGGCGGTGACGCCCGATTTTCTGCGCGCCTACCTGCTCCGGCCCGAGATGCGCCCACCGGAGGAGGCCTGCGACGCCGAGCGCACGCTGCACGCCGCCCTGCTGGACGATCCGGCGCGGATCGTGCCGGCTCCGTTGATCGACGCCATCGCCGATGCGGACGCACGGGAGAATTTCCAGGTCTGGCTGGCCTTCCGCGACCGGCTGCTCGCCGCCGGCACGCTGGAGGGCTGCTACATCCGCCTGTTCCGCGAGGGTGCCCGCGGCGTGCCCGGCCTGTTCATCGACCAGCTGGTCCACGCCATCCTGCGCGGCATCCTCGACGAAACGCCGTCCGGCCTGCGGGCGCGGGCGGGGGAACTGTTCTTCCGCGAGCAGACGGTGTCGGTGGAGGATGGCCGTGTCCGCGTCGCCGATGCCGAGATCGTGGAGACGATGGCGGCGTCCGGCGGCTTCGGCTCGCTCGGCCGTCTCGTCGTGGAGGCCGGCACCGCCCCGCGCAGCGTCGAGCTGGACATTCTGGACGAGACCAACCACCCGCTTTATTGGGGCCGTGACGCCAGGCACGACACGGTGCTGGACATCACCTTCGCCGCCGCCGGGCTGGACGCGCTGGCCCGGGTGCTGGAGGCCTGGGTCGGGCATTTCCTCGGCGTGACCGTCAGCATCCAGCCGGTGCAGAACATCCGCGACGACCGTTGGGTCTGGCATGTCGGGCTGGACAGCGCCGCCACCGCGATCCTCAACGACCTCTACAACGGGGTTGAGGTGGGGGAGGAGCGGCTGGCCCGCATCCTCGCTTTGTTCCGCCTGGACTTCGCCGACCCCGCCGCCATGCGCCCCGACCTCGCCAGCCGGCCGGTCTATCTGGGGCTGGCGATGACGGAGGGGCGGCGGCTGAAGCTGAAGCCGCAGAACCTGCTGGTGAACCTGCCGCTGGCTTCGGTGGCTTAAGGGGACGAGGGGGCTTCGAAACCCCCTCAGTCCCCCAGCAGGGCACCGACCGGCTTCAGCGGCTCGTGCGCGTCGAACAGGATCTTCAGGATCGCCAGGATCGGCACGGCCAGCAGCGCGCCCGGAATGCCCCACAGCCAGCCCCAGAACAGGATCGACACGAACACCGCGATGGGGTTCAGCGACAGCCGGCGGCCGACGATCATCGGGGTAAGGAAATTGCCCTCGATCGTCGTCAGCGCCACGAAGGACAGCGGCGGCAGGATGATGGTGCCGAGGCCGTCGAAGGTCAGGACCGACACCAGGAAGAGCACGCCGGTCATCACCGCCGGGCCGATGAAGGGGATGTAGTTGGCCAGCGCCACCATCACCCCCCACAGCGCCGGGTTGGGCAGCCCCCACAGCCACATCAGCAGGCCGGTCGCCAGCCCCAGGATGGCATTGATGGCCGTGATGGTCAGCAGATAGGCGGCGATGTTCTGCTGCAGCGTCGCGGCGACCATGGCGTAATGCACCCGGTCGTCGATATTGCGCATGGTGCCGATCAGCGCCTCCAGCGAATGCCGGCCGCGGGCGAGGAAGAAGTAGAGCAGCACCAGCAGGATCACGACATTGGCCAGAACCGTTTCGACCTGGCTGACCGCCTGCTCCATCAGCGTCGGGCCGCGCACCACCACCTCGCGCGCCGGTCCCGCCTCGTTGCCGGTCTCCTTGGTGATCTGCTCGATCTGGCGCGACGCTTCGCGGGCGCGGTCGATGCCGGCACGGATGTCGCCCAGCTTGAACTCCAGCTCGTGCATGACCCGGGGCATGCGGTTGACCCACTCCGCCGCCGGGCCCGACAGGGTGTAGACCGCCAGCAGCACGCCGCCGAACAGCGACACCACCATGATGGCGGCGCCGATGCCCTCCGGCACGCGGACGCGGTAGAGGGCGCGGACCAGCGGCCGCAGCAGGAAACTCAGGATCAGCGCCAGCATGATCGGCAGCAGCACGTCGCGCCCGAAATACAGCGCGAACAGCAGGGCGATGACGAACAGGCCGACGGTGGCGATGGTTTGCGGATTGCGGCGATGACCGGGCGGGGGCAGGGGCTCGGTCGCCGGTTCCGGCGTTCCGGCGAGCGGAGCCTCCGGCGCAGGGGGATGCGCAGGGGGAATCGAGGCGAACTGGCTGCGGTCTGTCATCGCGGTGGCCGGACCTCCGAAGGTGGGCGCTTGACGGTGGCGCCCGATCCTCCGATCTAGGGGAGTGTTTTGCCGGACCGCGCGGCCCGCGGTCCCCGCCCGTCCTTGCCGGAGACCCAGTCGCGATGCGCAGCCCGTTTCCCCTGATGAACGTTTCCGCCGGCCTTTTGGTTCTGGGCCTGCTGACCGCCGGGCTCGCTCTGCCCTCGGCGGCGCTGGCGGACGATGTGATCGGCCGCTTCTCCAACGACTGGACCGGCAACGGCCTGCAGGTCCAGGCCATCGAGGACCCCAAGGTTAAGGGGATCACCTGCCATCTGGTCGATTTCGACCGCAGCCTGATCGACCGGCTGAGCAAGGGCAACTGGTTCGAGGATCCGTCCAACGCCTCCATCGCCTGCCGCCAGACCGGGGCGGTCACCGTCGGCGACATCGACCTGTCGCAGAAGGGGGAGGAGGTCTTCTCCGAACGGAAAAGCCTGATCTTCAAGTCGATCGCCATCCGCCGCATCTATGACCGGCCGAACGACACGCTGGTTTATGTGGTGTACAGCCGACAGGTGAAGGACGCCTCGGCCAAGACCTCGATCTCCACCGTGCCGCTGTTCAGCGCGAACGCGACCTGGACGAAGGGCAAGCCGGCCGTGAAGTGAGTGGTTTCCGGCGACTTTGTAGGGCTCTGATCCGGGAGCAACATTGACACGGATGTCACGGATTTAGACACGGATTACACGGATTTTTCTTGATCGCGGCTAAGCCCCGGCTTCTCAAGGAGGTGAGGGTTTTGGCGACGTCACATCCGTGAAATCCGTGGAGATCTTGCCCGCACATTAAGGATAACCCAAGGGTCGACCGAACTCACCCGACGATCCGCCCCAGCCGCACCGCCGTCTGGCCGGATTTCACGCGGCGGGCGGGCATGATGAGCACGCAGTCGTTGTAGGGGGTCTGGATCGCGCGGGCATCGTCCCAACCGATGACGGTGCCGGCGCGGCCGATCACCTCCATCCCGACGAAGGGAGCGGTGAAGCGGAAGCGCTCGCTGGCGGCGGTGATGGCCTCGGTGACCTCGACCACCCGCTGGGGGTCGGTTCGCGGGCGCATGCGCGGGCCGTTCGCCGGTTGCTCTATCATCTCCAGCCCGAGAAGCAGGCGCAGGCAGCTTTCCAGCGCCACCGTCGCGGTCTCCGTCCGCCAATGCTGTCCGCATTCGGTCAGGATGGCGGTGTGCGACCCCTCGGGCTTGGCGAAGTTGCCGTAATCGATCAGCCTTTTGCCCCCGGCATGACCGCCGTCCGCCACCACCCAGGCCGGATAGCCGAGGCCGAGCGCCAGATCGCGCCCGCGCGTGGTCCGTCCGCACAGGGTCAGCGGTGCCGTGTCGGCCGTCATCGAATGGAGATCGAGCAGCAGATCCGCCGATTCATAGACCGGCCGCAGGGCGCGGGCGCGCCGAAGCTCGATGCTGTCGCGCCGGCCGTCGAGATGCTCCGGCGACCACAGCCGGTTGAAATCCTCGTCCAGATAGCGCGACGCGTAGGGGTTGTGGCGGTCGAAGGTGGCGTAGGCCGCGGTGTTGGCGAAGGCGAAGGTCAGCCGTCCGCGTGTCGGCCGCAATCCCATGCGCAGCAGGGCATCCAGCGCTATTGCCCCGCACAGTTCGTTGCCGTGGACGAGCGCGTTCAGCACCACATGCGGCCCGGGCTCTGCCGCCGACAGGCTGGTGACGTGGTCGATGCCGGTGTTGCCGCGCCGGTAGGGCGCGATGTCCGGCGGCGTCAGTTCTACGGGGGCGAAGAGCGGGTCGGTCAAGCGGCAAGCTCGCCAGCGGTGGGCGCTCCGAACAGTATGGCGAACCAAGCGACTCCACGCCAGTGGGGGCCGGTGCGCCGCCGCGGTTTTTTTGGCTGATGCGTCTGGCGCGATGTTGCGGCGGCATGGCAGCATCATGACGAATTGCCGTCGACTGCGGGTTGACGCATGGGTTATAGGATCCGTCGGATCGATAAAGGCGGCGGTGGACGTTGCGGCACTTGAACTGGCGGTTGTTCCATTCGGGTTATCTGGTCGGGACCGGTCGATGAGCTTCGTGATCGATGACGTTCTGGTCCGCAACGATCCGGTCGGCCCGCGCCTTCCGGTGCTGTTCGATTCGCCGCACAGCGGCCGCATCTATCCCGACGATTTCCGGGTGATCTGCCCGCATCCGCTGCTGCGTCAGGCCGAGGACACCCATGTCGAGGAGCTGTTCGCCACGGCGCCCGACCATGGCGCCACCCTGCTGTGCGCGCTGTTCCCGCGAACCTGCATCGACGTGAACCGCGCCGTCGACGACATCGACCCGGCGATGATCGACGGCGACCTGCCGCTAAGGCTGCGTCCGACCCCGCGCAGCACGCTGGGCATGGGGCTGATCCGGGCCATGCTGCGGCCGGGCGTGCCGCTCTATGACGGGAAGCTGCCGGCATCGGTGGTTGCCGACCGCATCGACCGTTATTACCGCCCCTACCACGCCCAGATGCAGATGGCGCTGGATGGTCTGGCGGAGCGGTTCGGCGCCGTGTGGCACGTCAACTGCCATTCCATGCCGTCGTCGCTGCGGCCGGACGGGCGCGATCCGCTGGCGGTGGATTTCGTCATCGGCGACCGCGACGGCACCACCAGCGAGCCGGGTTTCGTCCGGCTGGTGGCGGAAACCCTGCGCGGCCTCGGCCATCGGGTGGCGATCAACGATCCCTATAAGGGCGTGGAACTGCTGGCGCGTTATGGCGAGCCGGCGCGCGGCCGCCATTCGATCCAGCTGGAGATCAACCGCCGCCTCTACATGAACGAGGAGACGCTGGAGCGCCACGATGGCTTCGCCCGGCTGAAGGGCGATATCGACACGCTGATCCGCCGCATCGCCGACTATGCTGGCCAGCGCGTCCTGCACCGCGCAGCGGAGTAGGCGCCCCGCCGTCGGGTCGGCGGGGCCGCGAAGGACACTGTCAGGCCCGATCCGATCAGGCTTGCGTCACCTGCTGGCGCGCGATGTCCAGGAAATGCGCCATCTGCTTTTCGACGCGGTGGTCGGAGATATCGACCCCGCGGGCGTGCAGGTCGGCGCTCAGCTTGTCCCGGATGTCGTGCGGGCCGGGGGTAGCGATGTCGGTGTCCACGATCTGGCGGGCATAGGCCTCGGCGTCGGCACCGGACAGCCCCATCAGGTCGGCGGCCCATTCGCCGGCCAGCCGGTCGCGCCGGGCGCGGATGCGGAAGAGCAGGTCCTCGTCGTGCTGGAACTTGTTCTCGAAGGCCTTTTCGCGGTCGTCGAAGGTCGTCATGGGGACCCAGGCTCCTTTATTGGTTTCGCTCCCTTATATAAGGATAATATAGCCCGAAGGCGGCTGTCGTCACTGCCCCGCCGCGTCGCACCCGCGGATATTCTGCAGTGTCCTCCCCGGATGGCGGGATACCCCCAAGCGACATCCAGGGCTGTCACCACCGAATACCGACGACGCTGAAGACCGGCATCCCCAGAGACGCAACCCCCACAGACGCACCCCTCAAAGACGCAACCGAAGACAGGGCAAGGCATGTGCAGTGTGATCCTCCTGCGGCGACCCGATGCAACCTGGCCGCTGGTCGTTGCCGGAAACCGTGACGAGATGGTGGGGCGCCCCTGGCTGCCCCCGGCCCGCCACTGGCCCGACCGCCCCAACGTGGTCGCCGGGTTGGACGAGTTGGCGGGCGGCTCCTGGATGGGGCTGAACGACGAGGGGGTGGTGGCAGTCATCCTCAACCGCTTCGGCACGCTGGGGCCGGAGGCCGGCAAGCGGTCGCGCGGCGAACTGGTGCTGGATGCGCTCGACCATGCCGACGCCGCCGATGCGGCGCGCAGCTTCGCCGACCTCGACATCCGCGCCTATCGCCCGTTCAATCTGGTGATCGCCGACAACCGCGACGCTTTCCTGGTCGTCCATCGCGGCGCCAACCCGCGCCACCGGCCGGAGGTGTCGTCGATCCCCGCCGGCGTCCACATGCTGACCGCCTTCGAGCTGGACGACCCGCAGGACCCGCGCACCGCCTTCTACCGCCCGCTGTTCGAGCATGCCATTCCGCCGACCCTCGACGCGCTCGACGCGGAGACCTTCGCCTGGGGCGGCTGGCCGGAGCTGATGGGCAGCCGCATCTGGGAGGGCACGCCGGACGAGCGCGGCGCCATGGATTTCCTGCTGCCCAGCGGCTTCGGCACCTCGTCCAGCTCGCTTCTGGCGGTGCCGCAGGTGGAGCGTCCCGACCTGAACCCGATCTGGCAATTCGCCCCCGGCCGCCCGCATGCGGTGGACTATGCGCCGGTGGAGTTGTGAGGCCGCGGACCTGTCAACCGGCGGCACAATCCTGCCCTCCAGCCCCCGTCGTTGTGTTCGCGCACCCGGCTTGCTATATCACTCAGGCACATTCCTGGGCCGGCAAGCTCGCTTGACCGGTCCTTACGTATTTGGACGAAGACGCGATGACACGACGCCGGCGCATCTACGAAGGCAAGGCCAAGGTACTCTTCGAAGGGCCGGAGCCGGGCACCCTGGTGCAGTACTTCAAGGACGATGCCACCGCCTTCAACAACCAGAAGAAGGGCGTCATCACCGGCAAGGGGGTGCTGAACAACCGCATCTCCGAGTATCTGATGAGCCGTCTGTCCGAGATCGGCGTGCCCACGCACTTCATGCGCCGCCTGAATATGCGCGAGCAGCTGGTGCGCGAGGTGGAGATCATCCCGATCGAGGTCGTCGTCCGCAACGTCGCCGCCGGCAGCCTGTCGCGCCGCTTCGGCATTCCCGAAGGCACGCCGCTGCCGCGGTCGATCATCGAATACTACTACAAGTCGGACGAGCTGAACGACCCGATGGTCTCGGAAGAGCACATCACCGCCTTCGGCTGGGCGGCTCCCCAGGATCTCGACGACATGGTCGCGCTCAGCTTGCGCGTGAACGACTATCTGTCCGGCCTCTTCCTCGGCATCGGGCTCAAGCTGGTCGACTTCAAGCTGGAGTTCGGCCGGCTGTGGGAGAACGAGGAGATGCGGATCGTCCTGGCGGACGAGATCAGCCCCGACAACTGCCGCCTGTGGGACGTGAAGACCAACGAGAAGCTGGACAAGGACCGGTTCCGTCAGGATCTGGGCCGTGTCGAGGAAGCCTATCAGGAGGTCGCGCGGCGCCTCGGCATCCTGCCGGAAGGCGGGCCGAGCGACGTCAAGGGTCCCAAGACGATCCAGTGACCGCCATCCAGTAACCACCCCTCCACCCAACACCGTAAAGCGAGCGGACATCCGATGAAGGCCAAGGTTCACGTCACCCTCAAGCGCGGCGTTCTCGACCCCCAGGGCAAGGCCATTGCGCACGCGCTGCACACGCTGGGCTTCGACGGCGTCGAGGACGTCCGCGCCGGCAAGGTGATCGAGCTGCAGCTCAAGAGCACCGACGAGGCGACCGCCCGCAAGGAGGTCGAGGCGATGTGCAGCAAGCTGCTCGCCAACACAGTGATCGAGGACTACGCCATCGAGCTGGTGGCCTGATCCACCGGCAGCCTTGATTGAGCGGTTTGCTGGAGTGGAGTGCGGCAGATGAGCGTTGAACATCTGGCCGCGCTCGACCCCATTTTCGCCGAATGCCTGCGCGTCGGCGGCCCGGTGATCCGTGACTTCACCCGGCCGACCGGCTTCGTCGGCCTGCTGCGCATGGTGATGGAGCAGCAACTCTCCACCACGGTGGCGCTGGTGCTCTGGGCCAAGCTGCAGGACCGGCTGGGCGGCACCGTCACCCCCGACGCCATCCTGGCGCTGGACGACGACAGCTTGCGCGCCTGCGGTTTCTCCCGCCAGAAGATCGGCTATGCCCGCGGCCTTGCCGAGGCGGTGGCGAGCGGCCGGCTCGATTTCGACATCATCCATGACCTGCCCGACGAGGAGGCGATTGCCCAACTCGTCGCGCTGAAAGGCATCGGCCGCTGGAGTGCGGAGGTCTATCTGATGACCACACTCGACCGGCCGGACATCTGGCCCATCGGCGATCTGGCGATCCAGCTGGGCGTCCAGCGGCTGAAGGGTTGGGCGGACAAGCCGAATGCCAAGCAGCTGATCGAGGTGGCGGAGCCCTGGCGGCCCCATCGCTCGCTGGCGGCGCGGCTGGTCTGGCACCATTACGTGGCGTTGCAGGAGCAGGCGAGGGCGGCGCGGGGGCTGCCGCCATCGCGGTGATCGGAAAACCTCACCCTGCCAGCACCGGCAGCCGCCACCCCGCCAGCGTGATCTCCACCGGCAGCCGCGCCAGCACGTCGCCGTCGCCCTGCACCGCGTCGGCGAACAGCCCGTCTCCGGCCGGTCCCTCGATCCGCACGCGCCTGGCCGTCACCACCCGATAATCCGGAAAGCGCGCCAGCCGCCCGGCGGTGACGCCCCAGACATAGCGCAGCGCGTTCAGCCGCCCGCCGCGCGGGAACAGGCAGACATGCAGTTCCGGCTCCGTCAGCCGCGCATCGGGCGCGCAGATGAACCGGCCGCCGTAGAAATGCCCTTTGGCGACGATGACCGACGCCAGTTCCTGTGTTTCCCCGTCGTCCAGAGTGACCCGATAGCGGTGGTCGGGCCGGGTCGCCAACTGCACCAGCGTCTCGGCGACATAGGCACCCTTGCCGATCAGCCGCTTCACTCTGGGATCGACCCGCTCCACCACCCGCGCGTCCAGCCCGACCCCAGCCATCAGCGAAAACACCCGCCCGTTGGCCTGCGCCGGCCAGATCATCGTCCGCTTTCCGCCGGAAATCGCCGTCGCGATGCGCTCCGCATCCATCGTCAGGCCCAGTTCGGCCGCCAGCACATTGGCGGTGCCCATCGGCACGATGCCGAGCGGCAGCGGCCGGCCCGCCTCGGCATGGGCGGCCAGCCCGTTGATGACCTCGTTGATGGTGCCGTCGCCGCCGGCCGCCACCACCGCATCCACCTCGGCGGGATCGGCCGCGCGGGCGAACGCCTCGGCGTCGCCGCGCCTGCCGGTCGGCCTGACGGTGACGCCTATGCCGCGCGCCTCCAGCCGGGCGACCACCGCGCGAAGCCGCCGTGCCCGCCGCCCGCCGGCGGTCGGGTTGTGGATCACCAGCAGCCGCCGCACGTCGATGGCCGCATCCTCGCCGCTGCCTGTGCCAACCGCCGGGCTTTCGCCCACCAGAACCGTGTCGCGCACCGATTCGCTCTCCCTGACCGGCGCGTAGTGCGCCTTCTGTTGCAGAACAGTGAAGGGCTTGCGGCGGTTCCATTACAGTAAAACTGCGACGGTATGACGATAGCCCAAATCGTTGTGACGAATAGGTGCGGCTGTTTCAAATCGTTGTCAAGGCATGCCTCTTTCCTTTATACGGCAGTTGTCTTGATGGCCATCGGCCAGGGCGACGACGGAGCGGAAGATGGACGCCGTCCCAGCGGTCAAGCGTTACCGCAGCATTTGGATATCCGACGTTCATCTTGGAACGCGCGGCTGTCAGGCGGAAATGCTTCTCGATTTCCTGAAGCACACCGAATCGGATCACCTGTTCCTGGTCGGCGACATCGTCGACGGCTGGCGGCTGAAGAAAAGCTGGTACTGGCCGCAGGCCCACAATGACGTGGTGCAGAAGATCATGCGCCGTGCCCGCAAGGGGGTGGAGGTCTATTACATCCCCGGCAACCATGACGAGGCGGCGCGCGATTATGTCGGGCTGCAATTCGGCGGCGTGCATGTGGTGGACGAATGGGTCCACACCACCGCCGACGGCCGCCGCCTGCTGATCACCCACGGCGACAAGTTCGACGCGGTCGTGCGCTACGCCAAGTGGCTGGCCCTGCTCGGCGACCACGCCTACGTCACGCTGCTGCACGTCAACACCCTGTTCAACTGGGTGCGCCGCAAGCTCGGCTTCAATTACTGGTCGCTGTCGGCCTACCTGAAACACAAGGCGAAGACCGCGGTCGAATTCATCGGAAAATACGAAGAAGCCCTGGGCGAGGAAGCCCGCCGCCGCAAGGTCGACGGTGTCGTCTGCGGCCACATCCACACCGCCGAGATGCGCGACATCGAAGGAATCCTCTATTGCAACGACGGCGATTGGGTCGAGTCCTGCACCGCCTTGGTCGAGCACGACAGTGGCGCGCTGGAAATCATCCACTGGACGGAGGTCATGGCGCAGCGGCTTGCCACCGCCGGTCCCAGCAGCAGCCCCAACGGTGGCAAGGTCATGGCGAAGGAACTCACGGCGAAGGAACGGGAAGCGGCGTGAACATCCTGATCGTCAGCGACGCCTGGCACCCGCAGGTGAACGGCGTCGTGCGCACCATCGGCACCGTGCGCGCGGAACTGGAGGCGATGGGCCACAGCGTCGAGGTGATCGGCCCCGACCGCTTCCGCACCCTGCCGATGCCGACATATCCGGAAATCCGGCTGGCGCTGGGGGCGAAGAGGCGGCTGTGGGCGATGATCGACGGCCTGCGGCCCGACTGCATCCACATCGCCACCGAAGGGCCGCTCGGCTTTGCCGCGCGCTCCTATTGCCTGAAGCACGGTAAGCCCTTCACCACCGCCTACCACACCCGCTTTCCCGAATATGTGCGCGACCGCGCGCCGATCCCGCTGGCGCTGTCCTATGCGGTGGTGCGCCGCTTCCACAAGCCGTCCTCGGCGGTGATGGTGGCGACCCAGACCATCGAGGACGCGCTGACGACCCGCGGCTTCGCCAACATCCGCCGCTGGACCCGCGGCGTCGACACCGAGCTGTTCCGGCCCCGCGACAAGGACTTCCTCGATCTGCCGCGCCCGGTGTCGATGTATGTCGGGCGCGTGGCGGTGGAAAAGAACCTGGAGGATTTCCTGCGCCTCGATCTGCCCGGCACCAAGGTGGTGGTCGGCGACGGCCCGGCGCGGGAGGAGTTGCAGCGCAGATACCCGTCCGCCCATTGGGTCGGTGCCAAGCATGGCGAGGAGCTGGCGAGGCATTATGCCGCTGCCGACGTCTTCGTCTTCCCGTCGCGCACCGACACCTTCGGGTTGGTGCTGCTGGAGGCGCTGGCATCCGGCGTGCCGGTGGCGGCCTATCCGGTGCCCGGACCGCTGGACGTGGTCGACGGCTCCGGCGCCGGCTGCCTGGACGAGGATCTGAAGCGCGCGGTCGAAGGGGCGCTGGCGATCCCGGCGCAGACCTGCCGCGACTATGCGCTGGGCTATTCCTGGCGCCGCTCGGCCGAACAGTTCCTGTCGAACCTGCGGCCGTTTGCCTGAACGGGGTGTGTGGCGGTGAGGGGGCTGCGTCGCACCGGCCCCTGTTACGGAACCGTTGCCGCGTGCTAAGGTGCCGCCGGGCGCGTCGCCGGTGGTCCGTATCAGGGGCACCGGCAACGCGCCCGTTGTCGTACGTCTCCTGTTCCGGACCTTGATGCTGCATTCCCTCTACCGTGGCCTGACGACCGTTGCCGGGCCGGCGGTGCGCCTTTATCTCGACCGGCGCCGTGCCGCCGGCAAGGAAGACCCCGCGCGTCAGGCGGAGCGGTTCGGCGTGGCATCGCAAGCCCGGCCGACCGGCCCGCTGGTCTGGATTCACGCGGCCAGCGTGGGGGAGGCGAACTCGGTCCTTGTGCTCGTCGGCCGCCTGCAGGACGGCGCGCCCGACCTGACCGTGCTGATGACCACCGGCACCGTCACCTCGGCCGAGCTGATGGGCCGGCGGCTGCCGCAGCGCGCCATCCATCAATATGTGCCGGTCGATCTGCCGGGCGCGGTCGACCGTTTCCTCGACCATTGGCGGCCCGACGCCGTGTTGTGGACGGAATCGGAGATCTGGCCGAACCTGCTGGCCGGCATCCGCGCCCGTTCGATCCCCGCCGCGCTGGTCAATGCCCGCATGTCCGAACGCAGCTTCTCGCGCTGGCGCAACGTGCCGGGGTTGATCGGCGACCTGCTGTCGACTTTCCAGGTGACGCTTGCCCAGACCGAAGGCGATGCGGAGCGGCTGCGCCGGCTCGGCGCCTCCGGCGTCGCCAGCGTCGGCAACCTGAAATTCTCCGCCGAGCCTCCCCCCGCCGTTGCCGACGCGATGGAGCCGTTGCGCGTCGCCCTGGCCGGCCGGCCGGTCTGGCTGCTCGCCAGCTCCCACCCCGGAGAGGACGAGATCGCCGCGGCGGTCCATGCCGCGCTGGCCCCGGTGCTGCCCGGCCTGCTGACGGTCGTCGCCCCGCGCCATGCCCATCGCGGCGACGCCATCGCGGAGCTGATGCGGGCCCGCGGCCTCTCGGTTCTTCAACGGACGTCCGGGCATCGCCTGCCGGGTCCGGAGCATGCCGTCTATGTCGCCGACACCATGGGCGAGCTTGGGCTGTTCTACCGTGCGGCACCGGTGGTGTGCATGGGCGGGTCCTTCATCCCCCATGGCGGACAGAACCCGGTGGAGCCGGCGCAGCTGGGCTGTGCCGTGCTGTACGGCCCACACATGTTCAATTTCGGCGAGATCACCCACATGCTGGAGGCTGCCGGCGGCGCCCTGCCGGTGGCGGACGGCGAGGCGCTGACCCGCGAGGCGCGCCGGCTGCTGACCGATGACCGGGCGCGCGAGCGCATCGTCGCGGGTGCGGCACGGGTGACCGCGGACAACCGGCGGATCATCGACCGGGCGCTGGCGGCGCTGGCCCCGGTGCTGGGTGCCGCCGGCATCCGGACGGCTGCCTGAGGGGACGCGCCGCCGTGAAGACCCCCGCCTTCTGGTACCGGCCGCCGGGCCTCGCCTCCACCCTGCTGGCGCCGCTGGGGGCGCTGTATGGGCTGGCCGGGCGGCGGCGCATCGCCGGGACCGTTCCGCGCGAGGTCGGCGTTCCGGTGGTCTGCGTCGGCAATCTGGTGGCGGGCGGCGCCGGCAAGACGCCGGTTGGGCTGTCCCTGATCGCGGCCTTGCAGGCCCGCGGCGTCGCCGTCCATGCGCTGACCCGCGGTCATGGCGGGCGGGCGGCCGGTCCGCTGGCGGTCGATCCCGGCCGCCATACCGCCGCCGATGTCGGTGACGAGGCGCTGCTGCTGGCCGGGGCGGCGCCCTGCTGGGTGGCCCGCGACCGGCTGGCTGGGGCGGAGCGCGCGGTTGCCGCCGGTGCCGGAGCCATCGTCATGGATGACGGGTTCCAGAACCCGGCCCTGCACAAGGATCTGTCGCTGATCGTCGCCGACGGCGCGGTCGGCTTCGGCAACGGCCGGCTGGTGCCGGCGGGGCCGCTGCGGGAACGGGTGGCCGACGGACTCGCCCGTGCCGATGCGCTGGTGATACTGGGCGAGGACCACCACGGTCTGGCGGGGCTGGCCGGCGGACGCCCGGTGCTGGCGGCCCGGCTGGAGCCCGATCCGGAGGCCGCCGCGCGTCTGGTTGGCCGCGACGTGCTGGCCTTCGCCGGCATCGGCCGACCGGAGAAGTTCTTCGCGACGCTGGAGGCGTTCGGTGCCCGGATCGCGGAGCGGGTGCCCTTCGCCGACCACCATCCCTACCGCCCGGCCGAGGTGGCGGCGCTGATCGACCGCGCCGCGGCGCTGGGCGCCTTGCCCGTCACCACCGCCAAGGACGCCGTCCGCCTGCCGCCGGAGGTGCGGGCGAAAATCGCCGTCCTGCCGGTGTCGGTGCGCTGGGCGGACGAGAGCGCGCTCGCCGCGTTGCTGACTCCTGTTTCGCTGAAAGGAAGCCCCGATGGCCAAGCCGCGTAGCCCGTTGCAGAAATGGCTGACGCGCCGCATCGGCTATCCGGTCGAGGCGCTGCTGGTCCATGGCGTCTGCGCCCTGTTCCGCGCTCTGCCGCTCGACCGTGCATCGGCACTCGGCGGTTGGATCGGCCGGACGGTGGGGCCGAGGCTGCCCAACAGCGCCCGTGCCCGGCGCAACCTGGCCCGTGCCTTTCCCGAGAAGGGCGGGGCGGAGATCGAGGCGATCGTTCGCGGCATGTGGGAC
This sequence comes from Azospirillum sp. A26, assembly GCF_042604635.1. Taxonomy (NCBI): domain Bacteria; kingdom Pseudomonadati; phylum Pseudomonadota; class Alphaproteobacteria; order Rhodospirillales; family Azospirillaceae; genus Azospirillum; species Azospirillum sp. A26. The sequence goes on from NZ_CP170472.1 coordinate 181,622, forward strand.
AATCTCGGCCGCACTATCGCCGAATACCCGCATCTGGAGCAGATCGGCCGCGAGCGGATCGAGGTGGTCGGCATCGAACATGTCGACGCATTGCTTGAGGACGGCAAGGCCGGCATCCTGGTTTCCGGCCATCTGGCGAACTGGGAGGTGCTGCCGGTCGCGGCCCGCCTGCGCGGGATGGCACTGGGGGTGGTTTACCGCGCGCCGAACAATCCGATGGTCGGCGCACTGCTGGTGAAGCTGCGCGGGGCGGCGACCGGCACCCAGATCCCCAAGGGGCCGGACGGTGCCAAGATCCTGTTGCGCCACCTGACCAGGGGTGGCCATGTCGGCATGCTGATCGACCAGAAGATGAATGACGGCATCCCCGTGCCCTTCTTCGGCCGCGACGCCATGACTGCCCCGGCGGCGGCCGTTCTCGGCTTGAAGATGAAGCTGCCGCTGTGCGCCACACGGACCGAGCGGCTGGAGGGTGCCAATTTCCGCGTCACCGTCCTGCCGCCGGAGGAATACCCGACCAGCGGCGACCGCAATGCGGATGCGCGAATTCTTATGGAAAGGCTGAACCGGCTGTTGGAGGATTGGATCCGCGACAAGCCGGCTCAATGGCTGTGGATCCACCGCCGCTGGCCCGACTGAGCACCCGAACCCCTGCCTGAGCCTCTTGCCCGAAGGCCCGTCCCGCCATGACCCTGCCGCTCGATCTCCACCTGCTGCAACTCTATATGGTCGCCGTCTGTGTGCTGGTCCTGGCACCGGGGCCGGACTCGCTTCTGGTGCTGACCCGCAGCATCGCCGATGGCCGGCAGGCGGGCGTGGTGGCGACGGTTGGCATCTGTGTCGGCAACACCGTCCATTCGCTGCTGGCCGCCGCCGGCATCTCCGCCCTGATCGCGGCGTCGGCGTCGCTGTTCGACCTGCTGCGCTATGCCGGCGGCGCCTATCTCGCCTGGATCGGCCTGCGCTCGCTGTGGAGCGTCTGGACCAGCCGCGGTGCCGAGCCCGCCCCGTCCATCGAGGCCCCGGCCCCGGCTGGCACGGGCCGCGTCTTCGTCCAGGCGCTGCTGACCAACCTGTTGAACCCGAAGATCATCCTGTTCCAACTGGCCTTCGTGCCCCAGTTCATCGCTCCGGACCTGGGCCATGTGGCGTTGCAGACCTTCATCCTCGGCAACATCATCTCGGTGCTGGGCGGCCTCTATCTGGTTGGCATCGCCGCACTCAGCGCCGGGGCCGCGCGGCGCGTCCTGTCCAGCCCGCGGGTCCGCACGGCGCTGGACGGCATCGCCGGTGTGCTGTTCCTTGGGTTCGCGGTGCGGCTGCTGCTGACCGACCGCAAGTTCGCGTGAGAAGGCCGGTGAGGGCCCTGGTCGGGGCTCCCCGGCGCCCTCACCACAGATCGTCCTCGTCCTCCACCCCGGTGTCGACATCGAAGGTCGCGGTCTGCCGCACCACCGGGTGGCTGTCCTTCCAGTCGTCGAAATCCGACACCAGCGCCGGGCGGATGCCGAGCGCCAGCACCGGGCAGCCGCCGCCCCGGCCAGCATCCAGCCGGTAGAGCAGCTTCTTCATCCAGGTGGTGCTGGCGCCGTACTTGTTCTGGAAGTTCTTCATCTCGACCCGCCGCGCCACCTCGGTGAACAGCGGGATCAGCTCGGCGCTGCGGGTCAGCAGGACGCCGGCATTGATGATGCCGCATTCGTAGAAGGTGCGGGCGGCATAAAGGTCGCGGTCGAAGGTCTGGTCCTTGCTGTTCCATTCCAGGTCGAAGGACACCCGCCCTTTCACGAAGTCGATCTTGTGACCGTCGATGAAGCCGTTGACCTTGTACAGCTCCTCGTGCTGGCGCTGTTCGGTGACGGTCTGGCCGCGGTTCTTCCCGGCGATGCGGCGCTTCTCCTCATGCGTCACGATCATCTTGGTGATGAACAGGTCGCCGCGGATGCGCGTCTCGTTCCAGCCCAGCGGGTTCAGCATCCGCTCCATCGTCTTGGCGATCTGCGATTTGTTGCCGCCGGACGCCACGATGTCCTCGGTGCGGATGCGGAAATCCATCAGCCGTTCGGTGATCTCGCGGAACTCGGCGGTGCAGGCATGGGCCAGGATGCGCGCGGCGTTGCGGTAGCTGTGCACCTCGTACAGGTCGAGGAAGCCGGGCGGGAACAGGTCGCCCAGGTCGGGATCCCGCGCCTCGATCAGCGGGGCCTTGTCGTGGATGCAGGCGAGCAGATTCATGACGGCACATGCGCGATGGAAAACGGCGCCACCATGGCGGCTGCCGCCCGGCAAATCCACCCTTTCAGTCCGATGACCGCCGGAAGGGGGCCGACTGGCGGTCATTCCCCGACATATGCTAAGGTCGCCAGCGCGTTGGGGCGCGCTTTGGGCCGCGCATCGGGGTGGAAAAAGCGCGGCAAGTTCGCCGGGGGACCGTGATGAGCGACGAATTCCTGTTCGCGGAGGAGGAGCCCGCCGTCGAGGCGGTTGCCGAGGCTGCGGAGCCGGTCGAACCCTGGCTGATCCTGATCGTCGACGACGACCCGGCCATCCATGCCACCACCAAGATGGTGCTGCGCGGCTTCACCTTCGAAGGACGCCCGGCGCAGTTCCTGTCGGCCGCCACCGCGGCGGAGGCGCGCGGGGTGCTGCGCGACAACCCGGCCATCGCGGTGATCCTGCTGGACGTCGTGATGGAATCCGACGACGCCGGCCTGCGGCTGGTCCGCTACATCCGCAGCGAGCTGAGCAACCGCCGTGTGCGCATCATCCTGCGCACCGGCCAGCCCGGGCAGGCGCCGGAACGCGACGTCATCCTCAGCTACGACATCAACGACTACAAATCGAAGACCGAGCTGACGGCGCAGAAGCTGTTCACCTCCGTCGTCGCCGCGCTGCGCGGCTATCAGGACATCACCGCCATCGAGGATCACCGGGAGGGGCTGGAGCGCATCCTGGACTCCTCCTCCACCCTGCTGGGCAAGCGGACGATGGCGGAGTTCGTCCGCCATGCGGTGGAGCAGATCGTCGGCGTCTGCCCGCCCGCCCATGGACCGACTTCGGGCGGGGGGGCGGGCGGGGTGGCGCTGGTCAGCCGCCTGTGCGACGGGCCGCGGCCTGCGGAGCCGCTGGTGCTGGGCGGTGCCGGCTGCCATGTCGGGATGGAAGGCATCCCGCTGTTCCTGGCGCTGCCGCCCGACGCGGCACAGGCGGTGACCGCGGTGCTGGCCGATGGCCGCAACCGCTATGAGCGCGGGCACAGCGTTCTGGTCTTCCGCTCCGCCACCCGCCGGCACGACACCGTGGTCTATCTCGGGCATGGCCGCGCCCTGACGGCCGACGAGCGGCGGCTGCTGGAGGTGTTCTGCGCCAAGGTCGCCATCGGCTTCGACAACGTCCACCTCTACGAGGAACTGACCGAGCTGAACCGCAGCCTGGAACGGCAGGTGGCGGAGCGCACGCAGGATCTGGTTGCGGCGCGCGTGGTGGCCGAGGCGGCGCGGTCGGAAGCCGAGGCGGCCAACCAGGCGAAGTCGCTGTTCCTGGCGACGATGAGCCACGAGATCCGCACGCCGATGAACGGCATCCAGGGCATGCTGGAACTGCTGGAGCACACCAGCCTGACCGGCGACCAGCGCGAACTGGTCAGCGTGGTGCGGGAATCGGCCGGCGCCCTGCTGACCATCATCAACGACATCCTCGACTTCTCTAAGATCGAGGCCGGCCGGCTCGACCTGGAGCGGGTACCGGTGGCGCTCGCCAATGTGGTGGAGGGGGTAGCCGACACGCTGGCGCCGGGGGCCAGGGCCAAGGGGCTGTCACTGGTCACCTACATCGACCCCGACCTGCCGGCGGAAGTCGTCGGCGATCCGGTCCGCATCCGGCAGGTGCTGTTCAACATCGCCGGCAACGCGGTGAAGTTCACCCAGTCGGGCTCGGTCACCGTGCGGGTGGAGTTGGCGCATTTCGACGGCGACCGCGTCATCATCCGCGTCGCGGTGACCGACACCGGCATCGGCATCTCCAGGGAAAACCAGACCCGCCTGTTCCGCCCCTTCACCCAGGCGGAGGCGTCGACCACCCGCCGCTTCGGCGGCACCGGGCTGGGGCTGTCGATCTGCCGGCGTCTGGCCGAGCTGATGGGTGGCGACATCGGCGTCAACAGCGAGGTCAATGTCGGCTCCACCTTCTGGTTCACCTTCGCCGCCGATCTGGTTGCGGTGGACGAGCAGGCCATGACGCAGCGGGCGCCGCTTCAGGGGGTGACCGTCCTGCTCCTGGCGGCGGATGCGCAGGAGCGTGGCTTTCTCGCCCGCTACCTGAATGCCGACGGCGCCCAGGTGGTGGAGGCGGCCGACGCCGACGCCGCCTTGCGCACCCTGTTGCCGACCGCCGCCTGCGACGTGCTGGTCTCGACGCTCGGCACCGACACCGCGGCGCTGGACCGCGACCCGCGTGGCCGGGTGCGCGGGCGCGTGGTGATCGGCGGCGACGCGCTGAGTTCCGGCGATGCGGCGGAACTGGGGGCCTCCGGTGCCGGCACCGTGGTGCTCGGCCGGCCGGTGCGGCGGGTCGGGCTGGTCCGTGCCGTCCTGGCCGCCGCCGGCCGGATGGCGGCGGGGGAGGGTGGGCGCGCCGACCGGCAACCCGCGCCGGAGCCCGCCGCCCCGGCCGCCGGCCGCCGCCGCCTGCCCACGGTTGAGGAGGCGCGGGCACAGGGCCGGCTGATCCTGGTGGCGGAAGACCATCCGACCAACCGTCAGGTCATCCAGCGCCAGCTGACCCTGCTCGGCCATGTGATGGAGACGGCGGAGGACGGCGCCCAGGCGCTGGCCCTGTGGCGGGCCGGCGGCCATGGCCTGCTGCTGACCGACTGCCAGATGCCGGAGATGGACGGCATGGAGCTGGCCCGCAGCATCCGCGCCGCAGAGGGGGAAAGCGGCGTTCGCCTGCCCATCGTCGCCATCACCGCCAACGCGACGGAGAACGAGGCCCAGCTTTGCCTTCTCGCGGGCATGGACGACACGCTGGCGAAACCGGTCAGCCTTGCCGACCTGCGCCGGGTGGTGGACCGTTTCCTGCCGCCAGCGGACGGCGAAACCGGGGAGGGAGAGGACTTGGACGATCCGTTGCATAACACGGAGCCGGTGACCGGCGGGTTGCAGCAACCGGCACCTCAGCCCTCGCCCCGGCCCGCTCTCGCCCCCGCTCCCGCCATCGCCGACCTGCCGCCGCTCGACCTCGAGGCGCTGACCGCGCTGTTCGACGGCGACAGCGAGTTCGTCCGGCATCTGCTGGGCGAGTTCGTGACCTCCAACAGCGCCTCGCACCATTGGCTGGTCGACGCGCTGGCCGGCGAGATCTGGGACGAGGTGCGGCAGGCCGCCCACAAGCTGGCGGGGTCCTCGCGCACCGTCGGCGCCCGCGACCTTGCCGCCGCCGCCGATGCGGTGGAACTGGCGGTGATCGACCACCGGCTGGACGGCATCGCCGACATGGTCGCCCGCGTCGGCGTGGAGCTGGACCGGGTCGTCGCCCACATCGAGACGGTCTGAGTCCGCACCCGCCGGGGCTGTAGCGAAACCGACATGCGCGTCCCCTTGTCGCCTTTGCGACACGGGGATGGCGCTTTCCGACTTTTAAAAATCTCCAGTGTTTCCCGTGGCTTGGCCGGTCTCGCCCGGCTGGCACGCTGCTTGCTGTCTGGGGTGTATCCCGGCCCGGTGCCGGCCCCAAACCCACATGCGCGTCACAGCGAGAGCGGAAGCCAAGGAGAACGGGATGCACATCGTCGTCTGTATCAAACAGGTGCCCGACAGCGCCCAGATCCGCATCCATCCCGTCACCAACACCATCATGCGGCAGGGCGTGCCCGCCATCATCAACCCCTTCGACCTGTTCTCGCTGGAAGAGGCGTTGCGGCTGAAGGACAAGGTGGGTGCCCGCGTTACCGTGCTGACCATGGGGCCGCCGATGGCGGAGACCTCGCTGCGCAAGGCGCTGTCGCTGGGGGCCGACGACGCGGTGCTGCTGACCGACCGCAAGTTCGCCGGGTCCGACACGCTGGCGACCTCCTACGCCCTGACCTCGGCCATCCAGAAGCTGGCTGAGGAGGATCCGGTCGACATCGTCTTCTGCGGCAAGCAGACGGTGGACGGCGACACCGCCCAGGTCGGCCCCGGCATCGCCACCCGCCTCGGCTTCGAGCAGCTGACCTACATCACCAGGATCGAGGATCTGGACATCGCGTCCAAGGAGATCGTGGTGCAGCGCCGCTCCGAAGGCGGGGTGCAGGTGCTGAAGACGAAGCTCCCCTGCATGATCACCATGCTGGAGGGCACCAACACCATCCGCTTCGGCAAGATGGACGATCTGTTCCGCGCCGCCCGCTACGAGCTGAAGACCTGGAGCCGCGACTTCACCGGCGCCGAGGAGGGCCGCGTCGGCCTGAAGGGCTCGCCGACCGTGGTGTCGAAGGTGTTCGTGCCGAAGCCGCGGGCGGAGAAGGCGAAGATGATCGTCGCCGACACCGACACCCCCGACGCGATGGCGGCCGCCGCCATCGACGCCATCTTCTCCGCCCAGCCCAAGCTGGCCGGCGACCTGCTCGCCCGCGCCGCGGCCGGGCTTTGACGATCCATCCGCGGGAGACCCGACGATGAGCGAACCGAGCAAGCCCCAGGGCCGCAAGTTCCAGCTTCCCGAACACCTCAAGGTTTACCAGAACGTCTGGGTGATCGTGGAGCAGGAGCGCGGCACCGTCCATTCCGTGTCGCTGGAGCTGCTGGGCGAAGCCCGCAAGCTGGCCGACAAGCTGGGGGTGGAGGTCGGTGCCGTGGTGCTGGGCGCCGAGAGCCCCGACCTGAACCGCATCTGCGGCGACGCCATCGGCTATGGCGCCGACATCGTCTACAAGGTGACCGACCCGGCGCTGGCCGACTACCGCACCGACCCCTATTGCCGCGTCATGACCGACGTGGTGAACACCCACAAGCCGGAGATCGTGCTGCTGGGCGCCACCACGCTGGGCCGCGATCTGGCCGGCGCCATCGCCACCACGCTGGCGACCGGCCTGACCGCCGACTGCACCGAGTTGGACATCTACGCCGACAACCGCTCGCTGGCCGCCACCCGGCCGACCTTCGGCGGCACGCTGCTCTGCACCATCCAGACGCTGGCCTACCGGCCGCAGATGGCGACGGTGCGGCCGCGCGTGATGGCGATGCCGGAGCGCGACGATGCCCGCACCGGCCGCGTCATCGAAATCCAGCCGGATCTCCGCGAGGAGGACATCGTCACCAAGGTCCTGAACTTCATCGCCGACCGCGAGCAGAACGAGGCGCAGCTGGCCTTCGCCGACATCATCGTGTCGGCCGGCAAGGGGCTGGGCAAGGTCGAGAACATGAAGCTGGTCTTCGACCTCGCCAAGGTCCTGGGTGCCGAGGTCGGGGTGACCCGCCCGCTGGTCCAGGCCGGCTGGGCGACCAACGACCGTCAGGTCGGGCAGACCGGCAAGACGGTGCGGCCGAAGCTCTACATCGCCGCCGGCATCTCCGGCGCCATCCAGCATCGGGTGGGCATGGAGAAGTCGGACCTGATCCTGGCGATCAACACCGATCCCAACGCGACGATCTTCGACTTCGCCCATCTCGGGCTGGTCGGCGATGCGCTGAAGATCCTGCCGGCGCTGACCGATGCCTTCGGCCGCCGGCTCTCCGTCAACCGCATGGCCGGCTGACCGCCGGACGAGAAAGGAGCCTGTCGACATGGTCGAAAAGTTCGACGCCATCGTCATCGGTGCCGGCCCGTCCGGCAACGCCGCCACCTACACCCTGGCCAAGCAGGGGCTGAAGGTGCTCCAGCTTGAGCGCGGCGAATATCCCGGCGCCAAGAACGTCCAGGGCGGCATCATGTACGCCCATGAGCTGGAGAAGATCATCCCGGACTTCCGGGACGATTGCCCGACCGAGCGCCACATCATCGAACAGCGCGTCTGGCTGTTGGGCGACGACAATTACGTCGGCACCAACTACCGCTCGGAAGCCTTCAACAGCGACAAGCCGAACCGCTACACCATCATCCGCGCCAACATCGACAAATGGTGGGGCGAGCAGATCCGCAAGGTCGGCGGTCTCCAGATCTGCGAGACGACGGTGACCGAGCTGATCCGCGATGCGTCGGGCAAGGTCATCGGCGTCCGCACCGACCGCGAAGGCGGCGAGATTCACGCCGACGTCGTCATCATGGCCGACGGCGTCAACGCCCTGCTCGCCAAGCGCGCCGGGTTGCAGGACGAGGCCGCGCCGGAGAATGTGGCGCTGGCGGTCAAGGAAATCCTCTTCATCGATCCGGAGCTGATCCAGCAGCGCTTCGGCATCAAGGAGGACGAAGGCGTCGTCATCGAGATCATGGGCAAGGTGACCAAGGGGATGGTCGGCACCGCCTTCCTCTACACCAACAAGGAATCGCTGACGATCGGCATCGGCTGCCTGATCTCCGACTTCAAAAACGGCGACTGCCCGCCCTACCGGATGCTGGAGGAGCTGAAGAAGCACCCGGTCATCCGGCCGCTGATCGAAGGCGCCGAGATGAAGGAATACGCCGCCCACATGATCCCGGAAGGCGGCTACAAGGCGATCCCGCAGCTCTACGGCGATGGCTGGATGGTGGTCGGCGATGCCGCCCACTTCAACAATGCCGCCCACCGCGAAGGCTCCAACCTTGCCATGGCCTCGGGCCGCATGGCGGCGGAGACGGTGCTGGAGCTGAAGGCCGCCGGCAAGGGCTTCACCGCACCGAACCTCGCTGCCTACAAAAAGAAGCTGGACGACAGCTTCATCATGAAGGACCTGAAGAAGTATCGCGAACTGCCCGGCATCATGCACGGCAACAAGCAGTTTTTCGGCGCCTATCCCGACGAGATCACTGCGGCTGCCCACAACTGGTTCACCGTCGACAGCGTCGACAAGAAGACGAAGGAGAAGGCGATCATGAAGGCCTTCGTCAAGCGCCGCTCGGTGATGGGTCTGGTCGGTGACGCAATCAAGCTGGTGAGGGCCGTGCGATGAGCATCGTGGTCAAGGTCGAAGAGAAGCTCTATCAGAACCGCTACATCGTCGATGAGAGCCGCCCGCACATCCAGATCAAGAGCGAGGAGGCGTGCAAGAGCTGCGATCGGCAGGCCTGCACCTTCTGCTGCCCGGCGGCCTGCTACAGCACGAACGAGACCGGCGGCGTGACGCTGGTGACCGACGGCTGCCTGGAATGCGGCACCTGCCGCGTGGTCTGCCAGGACAAGGGCAACATCGCCTGGGATTATCCGCGCGGCGGCTACGGCATCAGCTACAAGTTCGGCTGATCCGGTCTTTCGTTGTCTTTCCCCGGAACCGGTTGGCCTCCGCGCGGCGACGCGCGGGGGCCGGTTTGTGTTTGGGGAGAGGGCTTATGCCGACGCTTTTCTAAACCCGGCCCTGCAACGCTTCCGTCGCCTGACCCAGCGCCCGTTGCAGCTCGGCCGGGAAGTAGGGCTTGCGGACGAAGCCGAAGGGATCGCATTCGGCGGCGCGGTGGCGGGTTTCGGGGTCGCCGAAAGCGGAGGTGAAGATACAGCGGATGCCGGTCCGTTTGCGGATCGCCGCTGCGGCCTCGATCCCGTCGCGCGGCCCCAGCAGGCGGATGTCCATCATCACGATGTCCGGACGCAGCCGTTCCGCCGCCGCGACCGCGTCGTCCGCATTGTCCTCGATCCCGACGACGGCGAAGCCGAGCATGCCCAGAACCTCCTCCAAAGCCATGGCGGCGAGGCTTTCGTCTTCGACGATTAGGATGCGGATGGGAGTGTCGGAGGCAGGCGAAGGGTCGGTCATCATGATCGCACGAGGAGTGTCACAACGATTTTACAGGAGTCATGCCATCGGCGAACCTGAAAACGCCGGGTTATGACCAATGGTGCAGCCTGCGCCCCTTGCATGGGTGACGATGGAAAAGCGTCGCCTGGGCTGTCGACGATCCCTTGTTTTTCACACCTGTGGCGTACCATCTCACTGTTACGGCTGTTTTCACGAGCGAGCATCGCGGACCTGCACCCGTCCCTTGCAGACTGTTGGGCGGGGGCTATCGGCGGGTTTGCGGCCTTTTTGCATGAGGAGACCGGCGATGGATCTGCGTGTCTGTTTCGAGAACATGGAAAGCGTCAACGTCAACGACGCGGCGATGATGAAGCACTACACCAAGAGCTATCTGGCCGATTTCGACCCGGAATGGGCCGGCTTCATCATGCTGCCGCACAGCGAGACCATGCGCGCGACGATGGAGCCCGCCTGGCAGGTGCTGATCCGCGGCGCCACGCCGCGCACGGAGCAGGAGCTGCTCCGCTATCTCGATGAAAATCCGATGGCGGCCTACCACGTCCATGTCTACCGGCGCGACGGCAGCCCGAACGAGAGCAAAATCCACTGACGACAAAGGGGGCGCACCAAGCGCCCCCACCTGTTCGCTCAGACGGCGCCGGCGTTCAGCCGACCGGCGTGCCCAGCAGGCTGTCCAGCGGGACGAAGCGGTCGGCCATCTTGCGCGCCTCTTCCTTGTGGACCTTGAAGGTCTTCTCCGCGATGGCGTTGGAGACGACGAAATCCTGGTACGCGCGTTCCAGATGGAAACGGTAGCGCGCCGCCGTGCCTTCGTCGTCCAGACCTTCCATGCCGATGTCGTCGGACAGGTAATCGTGGAAGCGCTGCAGGATGTGCAGACGGTTCACGTTCACAACACGCTGGTCGTAGATGACGTGGAAGAAGCGCAGGAAGTCTTCCGCGGTTTCCAGATCGTCGAGGTCGTCGGTGAAATCGCTCATCGTCGAAGGCTCCTCACGCGTGCTGCTGGGTGGAAGGCGAGGGGGCGCACCCCTCCTGGTCGCAAATGTTGCCGCAGGAACTGCAGGCCATACCGTCCAAGCGTATATCGCCATGTATATCGTTCAGGCGAAATTCAGACAGGCGGATGCCTTTAGCAGGAAACTGTGACGTTTCCGCTGCGGTGTGGGCCTCGAGCCGGGCTTCGATGCGGTTTATGTGGTCGATCAGGCAGGCGATGGCCTTGCCGACCGGATCGGGCATCAGGTGATGCTCCAGGTCGATGCCGTGATTGGAAAGATGGGGATCGGACAGCTTGCGATAGGCTTCCGGTCGCACCACCCGGCCGGGGATGCCGACCACGGTCATGCCCTCCGGCACCGGCTTGGTCACCACCGAATTGGCGCCGACCCGCGCGTTGGCGCCGACGATGATCGGCCCCAGGATCTTGGCGCCGGCACCGACCAGCACGCCGTCCATCAGCGTCGGGTGCCGCTTGCCCTTGGTCCAGGAGGTGCCGCCCAGCGTCACGCCGTGATAGAGCGTCACGTCGTCGCCGATCTCCGCCGTCTCGCCGATCACCACGCCGGCGCCATGGTCGATGAAGAAACGGCGGCCGATGCGGGCGCCGGGATGGATGTCGATGTTGGTCACCGCGCGGGCGACATAGGACAGGAAACGCGCCGGCCAGCGCAGCCCCCGCCGCCAAGCCGCGTTGGCGACGCGGTGGATCACCAGCGCGTGGATGCCGGGATAGCAGGTCAGCACGTCGAGGACGTTGCGCGCCGCCGGATCGCGGTCGAACACGCAGGCGACGTCCTCGCGCAGCAGGGCGAGGATACCCGGAGGATTTTCGGCCTTCGTCATGTCGCCGCCTCCAGAAAGGCGTGCAGTTCCTCAGGAGTCGGCGGCCGCTTGGCGCGGGTGGCAAGCGCGCGGACGCGCGGCAGCACCGCCTGCGCGGTGGCGTCGTCGCAGACGATGCCGAGCCGCTCATAGGCCAGCTTCACCGCCGCGGTGCCGGAATGCTTGCCCAACACGATGCGGTGTTCGCGCCCGACCTCGGCCGGGTCGAAATTCTGGTAGGTGCTGCGGTCGCGCAGCAGCCCGTCGACATGGATGCCGGCCTCGTGGGTGAAGACGGCGGCGCCGACGATGGATTTGTTGACCGCCACCGGCCGGTTGGAGGCCCGTTCCACCAGATCGCTGATGGTGCCGAGCGACCGCGTCTCGACGCCGGTGTCGATGTGGTAGAGGTGCTTCAGCGACACCACCACCTCCTCCAGCGGCGCGTTGCCGGCGCGCTCGCCCAGCCCGTTCACCGTGGTGTTGACGTGGGTGGCGCCGCCCAGCACCGCCGCCAGCGAATTGGCGTTGGCGAGGCCCAGATCGTCATGGGCGTGGATCTCGATCTCCAGGTCGGTGGCCCGGCGCAGCCGCTCGATGCAGGCGCGCGTCTGGAAGGGGTCGAGCACGCCCAGCGTGTCGGCGAAGCGGAAGCGCCGCGCGCCGGCCTCCTGCGCCACCGTGGCGGCGGCGATCAGGAAATCCATGTCGGCGCGCGACGAATCCTCGCCGCCGACGCTGACCTCCATCCCCTGGTCGCGCGCCTGTTTGACCCGGCGCTCGATCTCGGCCAACGCCCAGGCGCGGCTGCGCTTCAGCTTCCTGGTGATGTGGATGTCCGACACCGGCATCGACAGATTGACGAAGCCGACGTTGCAGGACAGCGCCGCCTTCAGGTCGGCGTCGTGCATCCGGCACCACACCATCAGCCGGCCTTTCAGCCCCAGCGACGCCACGGCGCGGATGCCCTCGCGCTCCTCCTCGCCCATGGCGGGAATGCCGATTTCCTGCTCCGGCACGCCGGCGGCGTCGAGCGCCTTGGCGATGGCGATCTTCTCGTCGAGCGTGAAGGCGACGCCGGCGGTCTGCTCGCCGTCGCGCAGCGTGGTGTCGTTGATGGTGGCGAAGGTGATGGGCATGGGGGCACCTCGCGCGCGGGGAAGACCTGTCCCCTTTGAAAAGTGTCGCAGGCCGGGCCGGGGACCCGCCCCGACGGGGTGTCGTCGGGCGGGGTGCCGGGACGGGCCACCGACCCGGCCTGCGATTCCGGTGTTAGGAATAAACGGGTGCGAACTCTTTGGGCTTGCCGGCCTCCTGCTGCCAGTAGGGCGACAGGCTGCGCAGCTTGGCGATGATGCCCGGCACCACGGCGATGACGTGGTCGATCTCGGCGTCGGTGGTGTCGCGCGACAGCGAGAAGCGGGTGGCGCCGTGCGCGGCCGTGTAGGGCACGCCCATGGCACGCATGACGTGGCTCGGCTCCAGCGACCCCGAGGTGCAGGCCGATCCGGAGGAGGCGGCGATGCCCTGCTCGTTCAGCAGCAGCAGAATGGCCTCGCCCTCGATGAACTCGAAGGCGATGTTGCAGGTGTTGGGCAGCCGGTGGTCCGGGTTGCCGGTGACGAAGCAGGCCGGCACCGCGGCCAGGATCGCCTGTTCCAGCCGGTCGCGCTGCGCCTTCACCCGCGTGTTCTCCTCGCCCATGTGGGTGAGGGCGAGGTGGGCGGCGGCGCCTAGGCCGACGATGGCCGGCGCGTTCTCGGTGCCGGCGCGGCGCGAGCGTTCCTGGTGGCCGCCGCGCAGCATCGGACGGAAGCGCAGGCCGCGCTTGACGTACAGCGCGCCGATGCCCTTGGGGGCGTGCAGCTTGTGGCCGGACAGCGACAGCATGTCGACGGCGCTGTCGGCGAGCTTCATCGGGATTTTGCCGACCGCCTGGACGGCGTCGGTGTGGAAGACGGCGCCGACCGCCTTGGCCATTTGCGCCAGCTCCTCGATCGGGAAGATCGTCCCGGTCTCGTTGTTGGCCCACATGATCGACACGATGGCGACCTGATCCGACAGGGCCGCCCGGTAGGCGTCGATGTCGAGGTTGCCCTTGTTGTCCACCGGGATGCGGTGGATCTTGTAGTCGCGCTTCTTCTCCAGATAGTCGCAGAGCGCCAGCACCGCGGGGTGCTCGACCACGCTGGTGACGATCTCGCGCTTCTTCGGATAGGCCTCGATGATCGACAGGATCGCGGTGTTGTCGCTTTCCGTGCCGCCCGAGGTGAAGATGATCTCGCTGTCATGCGCCGCGCCCAGCAGGGCCTGGACCTGCTTGCGCGCCCATTCGATCTTGCCGCCGACCGCGGCGCCGAAGGCGTGCATCGAAGACGGGTTGCCGAAATGTTCGGTGAAGAGCGGCAGCATTTCCGCCAGCACGTCGGGATCGACGCGGGTGGTGGCGTTGTTGTCGAGATAGACGCCCCGGTTGGGAATGGTCACGTTCGGAATGGTCATCGCCGGTTCCTCCCCTTAGCCCGCATGGGCTGGAATGAGGGACGCGGGCTTGACCCGCACGAACTCGCCGAGCGCCTCGACCAGCTTCATCTGCACGCCCATCATGGTGCCCGCCGACTGCGAACAGCCGGAGCAGGCGCCGGTCAGCCGGACGTAGATGTCCTTGCCGTCGATGTCGACCAGTTCCACGTCGCCGCCGTCGCGCTGGATTTGCGGACGCATCTCCTCGATCGCACCCATGATCGCCTGCATTCGCTGCACGTTGGTCAGCTTGGGTGCGGCGGCCGGTTCCGGCTTGGCCGGCAGCGGCTTGATGGCGTCGAGGCCGACGGTGCCGGGGGTGTGCTTGGCGGCGGGTTTCAGCGCGCCGGTCTTGGCCATCACCGCTTCCAGCACCTCTTCGATCTTCTCGTGGCAGGTCTGGCAGGAGCCGCCTGCCTTGGTGTAGTGGGTGACCTCCTCCAGCGAGGTCAGGCCGTTGACGGTCACCGCGCGCTCGATCATGGCGGCGTCGATGCCGAAGCACTTGCAGATCAGCTCGCCTTCCTCGTGGTCGTCGACCCACTCCTCGCCCTTGTAGTTGGCGATGGCGGCGCGCAGGGCCTCGGCGCCCATGACGGAGCAGTGCATCTTCTCCGGCGGCAGGCCGCCGAGATACTCGGCGATGTCGCGGTTGGTCAGCGTCAGCGCCTCGTCCACCGTCTTGCCGATGATCATCTCGGTCAGTGCCGAGGAGGACGCGATGGCCGATCCGCAGCCGAAGGTCTGGAACTTTGCGTCAAGGATGATCTGGGTGTCGGGATCGACCTTCAGCATCAGACGCAGCGCGTCGCCGCAGGTGATGGAGCCGACCTCGCCGACCGCGTTGGCGCTGTCCAGGACACCGGAGTTCTTCGGGTTGAAGAAGTGTTCCTTGACCTTGTCGGTGTAGTTCCACATGTCGCTGCTGCCTTTCCGTGGGGGCGCGCCTAGGGGAAGAGCTGTCTTGGAAGAGCTGTCCGGGGGACGTTCAGTGGGTCGAGTAGGGAGCGGACGATCCGCAGCCCGACGACGACGTCGAGCAGGAGCCCCCGCCGCCTTCACCGGCCGAGAAGGACTTGCCGCAGCCGCAGCTGCTCGTCGCGTTCGGGTTGTCGAACTTGAAGCCAGAGCCCTCGATGCCCTCGACGAAATCGACCACCACGCCGCTGAGGAAGGGCTGGCTGTTGGCATCGACGAAAATGGTGACGGGGCCGAAGCTGAGCACCGTGTCGTCGTCGCCGGCCGTCGCCTCCAGCCCCATCTGGTATTTCAGGCCGGCGCAGCCGCCGTCGGTCACCGCGATCCGCAAGCCGGCGGCCGTACCGCCGGACTTCGCCAGGACCTGCTCCAGGGTGGAAACCGCCGCATCCGTCAGAGTCACCATGTCCCGCCTCCTCAAGCCGCGTTGCCGGGGTGCCGGCCAATCTGACGAGACATAAGCAAGGGGTGTGCCAGAAACACATATCATTGATTTAAAAGGATTGTTTGGTCAGGTCGGCGTGGCGAAAGTCCGACAATGTTTCGCCTGCCAACGGTTTTGTCGGGTTTGGCGCGTGTCGGATTCGTGACAGCCGCGACACTTCGCCGCACAAAAATAATGTGGTCTTTCCCGGTGTCCCCACGCGTACCATGGGGGCGTCGTCGGTGCGTCGGATGGTTGATTGCAGCAGCGGAAAATACAGGTGAGGGAAGCGATGAGCGACGAACCGATCGAACTCCGGATGTCGAACGGCCGCATGGCCTTCGGCGACGTACCCGAACAGATCGATGAGCTTTTGCAGGAGGCGGTGAAGGCCCGCGACGTGCCCGACGCCTGCGAGGCGTTGCTGTGGGAGGCCCACCGCAAGGGACCGCGGGTGCTGCCGGTCTTCTACGCGCTCTACAAATTCTACTTCAACCGCAAGAAGCTGGGGGAGGCGGAGCGGGTGGCCCGCATCGGGCTGGATGCCGCAGCTCTCCAGGGTGGCTTTCCGGCCGACTGGTCGCAGCTGACCGCCGGTTCCACCGACTGGACGGCGGCCGGACCGGCGCGCTTCTTCCTGTTCACCATGAAGGCGCTGGCCTTCATAGAACTGCGCCGCCACAACCGCGACAAGGCGCTGGCGATCCTCACCAAGATGGCGGAGATCGACCCGGTCGATCAGGTCGGCTACGGCACCATCGCGGCACTTGCCCGCGGGTTGGAGGGAGAGGGCGGGGCGGCGTGAGCGCCCCAGCCCGATAAGGCGGCCCCACAAAAAAAGCCCCCGGCCCAGGGGGGAACCGGGCCGGGGGCAGGGGGGATTTGCGTCTCACGACGCGCTCACGACGCGCTCTCTCACGTCGAGAGGAATTGCGGCCCCGATTGGGGATTCCAGGGGGCGGAATTCGGGGCCGCAAACCTGTCAGGCGGCGATGGATTCCAGCGCCGGGTAATCGGTGTAACCCTTGGCGTCGCCGCCGTAATAGGTGGTGCGGTCCGGTTCGGCCAGCGAGGCGCCGGCACGGAAACGCACCGGCAGGTCCGGGTTGGAGATGAAGGCCTCGCCGAAGCTGACCGCATCGGCCTCGCCGTTGGCGAGCGCTGCGTCGGCGTCACCGCGGCTGTAGCCGCCATTCAGGATGAACGGACCCTTGTAGGCGGCGCGCAGGGTCGACGCCACGTGCGGCGCGCCCTCCGGCGGGGCCATATGGTGGCCGGGCTTGCCCTCGATCACATGCAGATAGGCGAGATTGAAGGGGTTCAGCGCCTTGGTGATCGCCAGGAAGTGCGGCAGCGGGTCGCTGTCCTTCATGTCGTTGAACACGCCGGTCGGCGACAGGCGGACGCCGATGCGGTCGGCGCCGACGGCATGGGCCGTCGCCTCCAGGATCTCCAGCAGGAAGCGGCAGCGGTTCTCCACCGTTCCGCCATACTGGTCGGTGCGGGTGTTGGTGCGGTCGCGCAGGAACTGGTCGATCAGATAACCGTTGGCTGCGTGGATCTCGACGCCGTCCAGGCCGGCATCGAAGACGGCGCGCTTGGCGGCATCGGCGAAATGCCGGACCAGAGCGGGAATCTCGGCGGTTTCAAGGGCGCGCGGAACCGGGAAGGGCTCCATGCCGGCGCCGGTGTAGAGCTGGCCCTTCGCCGCGATGGCCGAAGGGGCGACCGGGGCGGCACCGTTCGGCTGGAAGCGCGGGTGGGAAATCCGGCCGACATGCCAGAGCTGGGTGACGATTCGCCCGCCGGCCGTGTGCACGGCATCGGCCACCGCGCGCCATGCCAGGGTCTGGGCGTCGGTGTGGATGCCCGGCGTGTTGGGGTAACCCTGGGCGGTGTCGCAGACCTGCGTCGCCTCGGTGATGATCAGGCCGGCGGACGCGCGCTGCGCATAATATTCGGCGGTGAGCGCGGTCGGGCAGTTGCCGTCGCCGGCGCGGCTGCGGGTCATCGGCGCCATGACGACGCGGTTCGGCAGTTCGATTGCGCCGAGACGCAGCGGGGTGAACAGATCCGGAGTGGCGGTGCTGTGCGTGTTATTGCTGTGCGGCATGGCGGGAATACCCCCTGTTGGGCAATAGGCTTTTGGGGCGAGGTCTTGTATGTATGTGAGTACATACTTGAACCGACGGCCCCCGCTTGTCAAGTATGTATCTGCATACTTATTATGACGCTGCCCATCGTGAAGCGGATGGGGCGGACTGGAGAGGGACGGGTCTTGGACGCAAGCACTGACGCCGACGGCTGTTGCCCCGGAAACGGCACCGAGGGCGCCTGCGAGGGCGGGGCGCGCAAGCGCGACCGTGCCGCGACGGAAAGCGCGCTGCTCGACGCCGCCAAGGTGGTGTTCGCCGAGCGTGGCTTCGACGCGGCGACGACGCGCGAGATCTCCGGGCGGGCCGGGGTCAACGAACAGCTGATCCAGCGCTATTTCTCAGGGAAGAGCGGACTGCTGCTGGCGGTGGTGGAGCGCTATTGGCGCGAGGAAGCGGGCGGCTGCGACCTGCCGCCGCCGGACGACGATCTGGAAACCGACCTCGGCCGCTTCCTGCACGCGCAGCTGAAGCACAGCTGGAAATGCCGCGACTTCACCCGCGTCGTGCTGGCCCGCGCCCTGGTCGATCAGGCGGTGGCGGACGAGATGGCGCGCACCCTGTCGGAGAGCCGCATCCCCTGCCTGATGAAACGGCTGGAGGGCTATCGCGAGCGCGGCGCCATCGCCGCCGACGCCGACCTCGCCAATGTGGCGGCCGGCATCGCGACGCTCAGCTTCGGGCTCGGCTTCCTCGATCAGGTGGTGTTCGGCCGCGACGACGCCGGCATCTGTGCGATGGTCGGCACGCTGGCCCACACCATCGCCCATGGCCTGACGCCGCGCTGACGCCTATTCCGCGCCGATATCTACTCTGCGGCTGCTGCGGCGCGGGTGGTGGCGCGGTGGCTGTGCACCGCGTCGGCGGTGAAGACGGCCAGGGCCACCCAGATGCAGGCGAAGGTGATGGCGTGGTTGCTTGTGAAGGCCTCGCCATAGACCAGCACACCCAGCAGCAACTGCCCGGTCGGCCCGACATATTGCAGCAGACCGAGGGTGGTCATGGTCAGACGGCTCGCGCCGATCATGAACAGCACCAGCGGCACCGCCGTCATCGGTCCGGCCAGCACCAGCAGGGTGCTCTCCCCCCAGCCATGGCCGAAGGCGCCGTCGCTGCCCAGCCACAACAGGTAGCCCAGCGCCGCCGGCAGCAGCAGCGCGGTTTCCACCAGCAGGCCGATCACCGGATCGATCGCCGCCTTCTTGCGCACCAGGGCGTAGAAGCCGAAGGACAGCGCCAGCGACAGCGCGACCCAGGGTACGGCGCCATAGCTGACGACGAGGCTGCCGACGCCGGCCCCGGCGATGGCGACCGCCAGCATCCGGCCGCGGCTGAGCCGTTCGTTCAGGAACAGCACGCCCAGCAGCACATTGACCAGCGGGTTGATGAAATATCCCAAACTGGCCTCGACCAGCCGGCTGTTCACCACCGCCCAGATGAAGACGGTCCAGTTGACGGTGACCAGCAGGGTGGTGACCACCAGAATGCCCAGCCGGCGCCAGTTGCCGACCGCGGCGACGACGGCCGCCGGCCCGCGGGTCGCCAGCACGCCGATGCCGACCAGCACCACGGTCCACACCACGCGGTGGGCGACGATCTCCACCGCGCCGACATCGCCCAGGGACTTGAAGAAGACCGGATTGACCAGCCCCCAGATCAGGTAGGAGGCAAGCGCCGCGACGAACGCGGCGGTTGTGGAGGTCGGGGCCTGGGCGGGCGGCGGGGTCTGAGCCATACCGTCCGTTTAGCACATTGTTTGTGCAATCCGGCAGCGGGCCGCCGGGCATGGCCGGGCTGCGCGGCCGGCATCGCTGCACGTCATCCTGGTATCGGGCAACGAATGTTCCCAGCCTGGAAAAGGCGCCGGGCATGAAAAAGCCCCGCCGGAGCGGGGCTTTTCCGTTCTTACCGGACCGGCGATGCGGTCACGCGGCGGTGGCGACGCCCTTGTCGGCCATCAGCGTCTGCAGCTCGCCCGACTCGTACATCTCGCGGACGATGTCGCAGCCGCCGACCAGCTCGCCCTTGACGTAGAGCTGCGGGAAGGTCGGCCAGTTCGAGTATTCCTTCAGGCCCTGGCGCAGGCCCGGATCCTCCAGGATGTTGACGCCCTTGAACTTGACGCCGGTGTGGCTCAGCACCTGGACGACGGCGGCGGAGAAGCCGCACTGCGGGAACACCGGGGTCCCCTTCATGTAGAGCACGACATCGTTGTTCTTGATGTCCTGCTCGATGCGCTCGACGACGTTCTGATCGACCATGACCTGATAACCCTTCCGATTAAGGCCCGGCGGCGCCGGGGCCTCGTCCGTTGCAACTTTGATCAGGCGCCTTCCGGCACCTTGCGTCAGGCGCCTTCCGGCATCTGTACTCAGGCGCCTTCTGGCACCGCAGTGGTCAGCGCCAGGGCGTGCAGTTCGCCGCCCATCTTTCCCTGGAGGGATGCGTAGACCATCTGGTGCTGCTGCACCCGGCTCTTGCCCTTGAAGGCGGCGGAGGTGACGAGCGCGGCATAGTGGTCGCCGTCGCCGCGCAGGTCCGCGATCTCGACGACCGCGTCCGGGATGCCCTCCTTGATGAGCTTTTCGATCGTGGCGGCTTCCATCGCCATGGGTCTGGTCCTCGCTCTGTTCAGGATTGCCCCGCCCGGGCACACGCTTATCGGAATAGAGTAGGTGCGACCGGGCCGTTTGTCATCCACCGGCAAGTCTTTGCCGCCCTGCGGAAGACGCCGTAACGGCCCGGACGCCCCTCATTCAACAGGAAATGCCCGTTATTCGCCGAACACGCGCTTGAACACCGTGTCGACATGCTTGGTGTGGTAGGACATGTCGAACATCGGCTCCAGCTTGTCGCGGCCGATGTGCTTGGCGATGTCGGCGTCGTTCGACAGCAGGTCCAGATAGTTGCCGCCCTTCTCCCACACCTGCATGGCGTTGCGCTGCACTGCCTTGTAGCTGTCCTCGCGGCTCATGCCGGCCTGGGTCAGGGCCAGCAGGACGCGCTGCGAGAAGACCAGCCCGCCCAGATCGTCCAGGTTCTTCTGCATGCGCTCGGGATAGACCACCAGCTTTTCCATCATGCCGGTCAGGCGCACCAGGGCGAAGTCCAGGGTGACGGTGGCGTCGGGACCGATCATCCGCTCGACCGAGCTGTGCGAGATGTCGCGCTCGTGCCACAGCGCGACGTTCTCCAGCGCCGGGACGACGGCGGAGCGCACGATGCGGGCCAGGCCGGTCAGGTTCTCCGACAGGACCGGGTTGCGCTTGTGCGGCATCGCCGACGAGCCCTTCTGGCCGGGGTGGAAATACTCCTCCGCCTCGCGCACTTCGGTGCGCTGGAGGTGGCGGATTTCCGTGGCCAGATTCTCGACGCTCGACGCGATCACGCCCAGCACGGAGAAGAAGAAGGCGTGGCGGTCGCGCGGGATGACCTGGGTCGACACCGGCTCCACCGACAGGCCGAGCTTGGCGGCGACATGCTCCTCCACCCGCGGGTCGATGTTGGCGAAGGTGCCGACGGCGCCGGAGATGGCGCAGGTGGCGATATCGGCACGCGCCTGGACCAGACGCTCGCGCCCGCGGGCGAAGGCGGCGTAGTGGCCGGCCAGCTTCAGGCCGAAGGTCGTCGGCTCGGCATGGATGCCGTGGCTGCGGCCGATGGTGACGGTGTTCTTGTGCTCATAGGCCCGGCGCTTCAGCGCGGCCAGCAGGGCGTCCATGTCGGCCAGCAGCAGGTCGGCGGCCTGGGTCAGCTGGACGGCGAGGCAGGTGTCCAGCACGTCCGACGAGGTCATGCCCTGGTGGACGAAGCGGGCTTCCGGACCGACATATTCGGCGAGGTTGGTCAGGAAGGCGATGACGTCGTGCCGGGTCTCGCGCTCGATCTCGTCGATGCGGTCGATCTCCCACTTGCCGCGTTCCCACACCGCCTTGGCGGCCTCCTTCGGGATCACGCCCAGCTCGGCCTGCGCGTCGCAGGCGTGCGCCTCGATCTCGAACCAGATGCGGAAGCGGTTTTCCGGCTCCCAGATGCGGGCCATTTCGTGGCGGGTATAGCGGGGGATCATCGGCACTCTCCGGAGGATGCTGGTGCTGGAAAAGGAGCGGCTGCGGGTCTTATAGCACGCGCGCGCGACCATAGCGGTGCTGGGGGGCGTTTTAAAGCCTCGCGATGGCCCGATCCGTCCGCCCAACCGGCTTGTCTGTCCGCTCCGCTGTTGGCGGCATTAATCTTCACGGACAAATCCTTGCCAGCCTAAGGGAATCCGCGCCTAACGTTGCCAGGGCGGACTTTTCGTCAATTCCCTGTCAATATGCGGATCTGCATGCCGCCGTCCATCCAGGCGCGAGGAAAACAGTCAAAGAGTCGCGCCCAGGTGGATTTGATTTGCTTGCGGTTGAATCCGCGCGAGCATTAAGCAACACTTACACGGCGCATCGGGGCCGGCCACAGCCGGTTCCCGCGAGTTCCACCGAACAGGCCATCCGAAGGGAGCCCTTCTTGTCCGACCCCGTCGCCGAGCTGGTCCGTGCGCCGTCGCGCTCGTCCGACGAGGCCCGGCTCTACCGCCTGCAATTCCTGGCGTCGATGGCGCTGGTGTCGGCGCTCGTCCTCGGGCTCGGCTTCTATTTCGTCTGGCAGCATTGGGCCGACCTGGAGCACGACCTCCAGCAGAGCGAGGCGCGCTATGTCGAGGAGCAGCATCAGGCCCTGGTGCAGGAGGTGGAGAACGCGCAGTCCTACCTCGCCTACATGCGCTCGCGCGTCGAACCGCTGCTGAAGGAACAGCTGCGCGCCCAGGTCGACGAGGCCTATTCCATCGCCCGCAGCGTCCATGACCGGGAAAAGGACATCCTGCCCGAAGCGTCGGTGAAGGAGTCGATCAAGCAGACGCTGCGGCCGCTGCGCTTTTCCGGCGGGCGCGGCTATTACTTCATCAACGACCTGAACGGCGAATCGGTGCTGATGCCGGTCGACCCGGCGCGGGAGGGGACCTCTCCCTTCTCCGCCCCCGATCCGCAGGGGGCCGCGGTGATGCGCGAGCTGATGCGGGCCGTCCAGGATCCCAGCCTGCGCGGCTTCGCCCGCTATCGCTGGCGCATGCCGGACGATCCGGCCCAAACCGGCGACAGATCGGCGGTTGACAAGCTGGCCTTCGTCCGCCGTTTCGAACCCTATGACTGGGTGATCGGCGCCAGCGACTCCCTGGGCGCGGTGGAGGCGCGGTTGCAGCACGAATCGCTGGAGCGTCTGCGCGCCTTCCGCTTCGGGGAAACCGGCTATGTCGGCGTGCTGCGCCAAGACGGGCAGGTGCTGCTGTCGCCCACCGCCCCGGCGTCGGAGGGGATGAACGCCCGCGACCTGCCGTGGACGACCGAGCGCGACCTCGTCACCCGGCTGCTGGAACTCGGACGCCAGGGCGGCGGCGAGCTGCGCTACGACTGGATCCACCCGGTCACCGCGCGGCCGACGCCGAAGATGGCCTATGTCTCGGCCCCCAGCGTCTGGGGCTGGATCCTGGTCGCCGGCTTCTACATCGACGATGTCGGCAAGGAGATGGAGGCCCGCCGGGCGGAGATCAGCCGCGGCGTCAACCAGCGGGTCTGGACCACGGTGGCGGTGCTGGCCGTGGCGCTGGCCGCGTCGGTCGGCGTGTCATGGCTGGTCACCGGCTGGATCCGGCGCATCGTCGGCGGCTATCAGCTGCGGGTCAGGCACAGCGACAGCATGCTGCGCGAACGGGCGCGCCAGCTGTATCTCGCCAACTTCTTCGTCGACCATGTGTCGGAGATCGTCGTGCTGGCCGACGCCGGTCTGCGCATCGCCTACATCAATCCCTTCGGCTGCCGGGCCATGGGCGGGACGCTGGAAGACCTCGTGATGGGGCAGGCCGACCTGCTGAAGCGCTTCGCCGCCGAGGGGGAGGACGCGGCCAGCCATTACGAGACCGCCTACCGCACCGCCGACGGCCGCACGCTGGAGCTGGAGGTCACCGCCAGCCGCATCACCTACGAGGGCGACGTCTATTACTCGGCCATCGCCCGCGACATCAGCGAGCGCAAGCGGGCGGAATGGCAGCTGCGCCTGTCGGCCAAGGTGTTCGACAACGCGGCGGAGGGCATGTTCGTCGCCAACGAAGAGCTGGAGATCGTCGCCGCCAACGACGCTTTCTCCCGCATCACCGGCTATGATCGCGACGAGGTCCTGGGCCGCAGTCCCGAATTCCTGCGCTCCGACCGCAACCCGTCGGGATTCTACGATGACCTGTGGGTGCAGCTGCGCGAAAACGGCCATTGGGCCGGCGAGATCTGGAGCACCCGCAAGAACGGCGAGGTGTTTCCGGAGTGGCTGAGCGTCAAGCTGGTCCGCAACGAGGACGGCGCCGTCGCCAACTACATCGCCGCCTTCAGCGACATCACCGCGACCCGCGCGCAGGAGGAGCGTATCCGCCATCTGGCGCAGTTCGATTTCCTGACCGACCTGCCCAACCGCTTCCTGCTGCGCGACCGGCTGGAGCGCGCCATGCTGGCCGCCGGGCGTCACGGCACCAGGGTCGGGCTGCTGTTCGTCGATCTCGACCGCTTCAAGACGATCAACGACAGCCTGGGCCATCAGGTCGGCGACGACCTGCTGCGCGCGGTGGCCGGGCGGCTGACCGCGACCGTGCGGGCGAGCGATACCGTCAGCCGCCAGGGCGGCGACGAGTTCGTCATCCTGATCAGCGACATCGACAATCCCGACGCCGCCGGCATCGTCGCGCGCAAGGTCCTGCACACCCTGTCTGAACCCTACCTGATCGACGGGCACGAGTTGCAGGTCACGCCCTCCATCGGCATCGCCATCTACCCCGACGACGGCACCGGCATCGACGGGCTGCTGAAAAGCGCCGACATGGCGATGTATGCCGCGAAGGAGGCCGGGCGCGCCACCTACCAGTTCTTCACGCCGGAGCTGAACCGCCGTGCCTCCGACCGGATGTGGACCGAAAGCAACCTGCGCCGGGCGCTCGCCAACAACGAGCTGGAGCTGCATTTCCAGCCGCAGTTCTCCATGGACGGCCGCCGGCTGATCGGGGCGGAGGCGCTGGTGCGCTGGCGCCAGCCCGACGGCACGCTGATCATGCCCGGCCAGTTCATTCCTGTGGCCGAGGATACCGGCCTGATCCTGCCGCTGGGCGATTGGGTTCTGGGCGAGGCCTGCCGCCGCGCGGCCGAACTGCTGCGCCACCACGATCTGCTGATCGCCGTCAACCTGTCGGCGGTGCAGGTGCGCCGTCCGGGACTGGCGGAGCGGGTGGCCGGCTGGCTGTCGGCCTACGGCATCCCGCCCTCGGCCCTGGAGTTGGAGGTCACGGAAAGCGTCCTGATGGACGAGTCCGACGTGGTGTCGGAAACCTTCTCCCGGCTGCGCGAGTTGGGGGTGCCGGTCGCCATCGACGATTTCGGCACCGGCTATTCCTCGCTGGCCTATCTGAAGCGCTTCCGCGTCGACAAGCTGAAGATCGACCGCAGCTTCGTCAGCGGCCTGCGCGCCGGCAACCCGGACAGCGGCGCCATCGCCGAGGCGATCATCGGCATGGCGCGGTCCTTGCGCATGCAGACGCTGGCCGAAGGGGTGGAGACGGAGGAGCAGTACGGCTGCCTCGCCGAAATGGGCTGCGACCAGTGTCAGGGCTATCTGCTGGGCCGTCCGATGCCCTACGAGGATTTCCTGGAGTTCGTCCGGCGCGATGCCGCCGCAGCCGAGCCGCGGGTGGCCGAACCGGTGGGTTAGGCGTTGGATCGGGTGGCGGGCGTCAGCCGTACCGCAGCAACCGCGTGCCGTTCGCCTTCAGCCAGGCCCGCGGCCAGTCCACGCCGCTGCCGTCCGTCAGGCTGGCGCACAGCGCCCAGAAGCGCGGCGAGTGGTTCATCTCGCGCAGATGGGCCACCTCGTGCCCGACCACATAATCCAGCACCGGCTCCGGCGTCAGGATCAGCCGCCAGGAGAAGGACAGCCGGCCGGTGGACGAACAGCTGCCCCAGCGGCTTTTGGTATCGCGGATCGTCACCGCCGCCACGCGGGCGCCGATGGTCGCGGCCTTCAGCCGGGCACGGGTCGCCAACTCGCGCTTGGCCTCCGCCGTCAGGAAATCGCGGACGCGGCGGGCGAGATGGTCCGGCTGACCGCCGACCAGCAGGGCGCCGTCCTCGATCCGCGTCGGGCCGCGCATGGCAGGGTCGTGGCGGATGACATGCTCGATGCCGAGATAGGGCACGCTGGCGCCGTCGGCGAAAGGCAGGGACGGCGGCATCGCCGCCAGCCGCGCCCGCAGCCAGCCGTCATGCCGGCCGACGAACTGGCGGGCATCGGTTTCCGACACGCCGACCGGCACCACCACTTGGACCAGCCCGCGCCCGGCATCGACACGCAGGGTCATGCGGGTCGCACGCGCGCTTTCCCGCAGCTCCAGCGGAATCGGCAGGCCGGATATCTCCAGCGCGCGGGGCGGCTGGGGCGGCCGGGCGGCGGACCGCTTGCGGCGACGTAAAAGGGCGGGGAGGCGTTGCACCATGCCGTCTTATAGCGCGGCCGGCGCCGGCTGCGGAAGCATCCTCCGCCCTTTGTCGGAATGGTGCCGCGGCCCAGTTTCGGCTTAAAGCATTAGGGCTTTCGAACGATCCCTGCCTATGGGGTCGACTGAGGTCACATTTGACACGATCGATCGGGGCACAAGATAAAGCAGAGGTAACGCGGTGGTCTCCAGACCTCCCATTTGCCGCCGGTTCACATGTTCGTTTGCTTATGGTCACCCCCTAGCCTTGCCCCTTAGCATTGCCGAGTACATGCCATGCCCCTCATCCCTGGAAAGACTCCGACACGTGAGGATTGGCTGGACGCCCTGCTGTCGGCCAACGGTTCTCCCCAGGCCCTGCTTGGCGAGGACGGGCGCGTGCTGGTGGCGAATCCGGCCTTCGCCGCCCTGATCGGCCATGCGCCGGGCAGGGTGGAGGGGCTGACGCTGGCAGAGGCCGGGCTGCCGGCCGAAACGGCCGAAGGGATCGACGGGCTGCGGCGGCGGGTGATGGCGACCGGCACGCCTGCCTCCACCACCGGACCGCTCCCCGGCTTTCCCTGCATGCTGGCGCTGACGCCCGTCACGGACGCCGATGGCCGCACCGGCGCGGTGGCTCTTGTCGCCGATGCCGGGGCCTCCGCCCTGGCGGAAGCAAGGGCGGAGGCGGCACAGGCCCGCGCCGATGCCGAGCGCGCCCGCACCGCCAAGGGCAAGTTCCTGTCGGCGGCCAGCCACGACCTGCGCCAGCCTTTCCAGGCGATGCACCTGTTCCACCATCTGCTGAGCGGCCGGCTGACCGATCCGGCCTCCATCGAGCTGGCGAACAAGCTGGAGCAGGCGATCCTCGGTGGCGAGGCGCTGCTGCGTGCCCTGCTGGAGGTCTCGGCGCTGGAGGCCGGGCTGGTCACCGCCAAGCCGCAGACCTTCCCGGTCGACGACCTGTTCGCCAAGATGCTGGAGGAGTTCGGCCCGGAGGCGGAGGCGAAGGGCCTGCGCCTGAACATCCACCCGTTCGACGCCCAGATCACCAGCGACCCGGCGCTGATGGAACGGCTGCTGCGGCCGATCATGGCCAATGCCCTGCGCTACACGCTGAAGGGCGGCGTCCTGCTTGCGGCGCGGCGGCGCGGCGAGTTCCTGCGCATCGAGGTGTGGGACACCGGTGTCGGCATCGACCCGTCCAACCATGCCGTGATCTTCGAGGATTTCCACCAGCTCGGCAATCCGGGGCGCGACCGCAAGCAGGGGCTGGGCCTCGGCCTCGCCATCGTGCGGCGGCTGGGGCAGGTGCTGGGGCATCCGGTGACGGTGCGCTCCAGGCTCGGCAAGGGCTCCGTCTTCGCGGTGGAGGTGCCGCTGGCCGGCAACGACGGCGACCGCTCGGGCGACGACTCCGGCGACAGCGAGCCGGAGCCGGCGGCGGGCCAGTCGTCCTTCGCCGCTGCCACATCCATGGAATCCGGCACGGTGCTGGTGATCGAGGACGACGCGGTGCAGCTTGAGGGGATCGGGCTGCTGTTGCGCGGCTGGGGTTATGCGGTCATCCCCGCCCGCGGCATCGACGAAGCCTGTGCCGGGCTGGGGGGCGGTGCGGCGGCGCCCGACCTCGTGCTGTCCGACCTGCGCCTGTCGGGGCCGGAGACCGGCATCGACGCCATCCAGGCGGTCCGTGCCCGCTGCGGCCGGCGGGTGCCAGGGGTCATCGTCACCGGCGACACCGATCCCGACCGGCTGCGCAGCGTCGACCGCAGCGGCTTTCCCCTGGTCCACAAACCCTGCGATCCGACCGCCCTGCGCCGCCTGCTGAGCCGCAGCCTGATGGCCGGACGAGCCGGTTCCCTGCCGTCCGCCCGCCGGCCGGATGCCGCCTGCCCGCGTTAGCCGTTCCGCACATGCGCGTTTTCGCTCTGCAACATTCCATCGCGGCGATTTTCACGTCATAAAACTGTAATGCGACGTCTTGACAGACCCGCGTATGCGTGCGCAGTGTGACGGTTAGAGCAACCAAACAGTTTCGAAAGCGATCATCTCGCTGCCGGCCTTTTTCGCAATCGCACACAACGCCGCACACATTGTCGTGTGCAGCGGCGTCGGCGATTGCCACCAAAACTTCACGAAAGCGTCGCGGGACGGCAACCCGTTGCCCTCATGACAACCGCGAACCATACCGGGATAGGGAGACCCACCGCATGTTGACCCGCCGCAAGCTTGCCCTCCTGTCGGGCGCCGCCACCACCTCGGCCCTGCTGTTCGCCGCGGCCCTGCCGGGCTCGGCTCTCGCGCAGCAGAAGACCGTGATCGATTTCTGGCACGGCCTGCCGCAGCCGCTGGGCGGCCAGCTGGAGCAGATCGCCAAGGACTTCAACGACAGCCAGCAGGCGGTCCAGGTCAACGCCTCCTACAAGGGCAGCTATCCGGAGACGATGCAGGCGGCCATCGCCGCCTTCCGCGCCGGCAACGCGCCGCACATCGTGCAGATGTTCGAGGTCGGGACCGCCACCATGATGGCCGCCGGTCCGGCGGTGAAGCCGGTCTACCAGCTGATGCAGGAGACGGGTGCGTCCTTCGACGCCGACGCCTACATCCCGGCGGTGAAGGGGTACTACTCGTCCAAGGACGGGAAGATGATGGCGCTGCCGTTCAACAGCTCCAGCACCATCATGTTCTACAACAAGGACGCCTTCCAGAAGGCCGGCCTCGATCCCAACAAGCCGCCGGCGACCTGGCCGGAGATGATCGAGGCGACGAAGAAGCTGAAGGCGTCGGGCTCCACCTGCCCGCTGACCACCGCCTGGCCTGTGTGGGCGCAGTTCGAACAGCTGGGCGCCATCCACAACACGCCCTTCGCCAGCCAGGCCAACGGCTTCGGCGGCCTGAACGCCGAGCTGAAGATCGACGCCCCGCTCTACGTCAAGCATGTCCAGACGCTGATCGACATGCAGAAGGACGGCCTGTTCAAGTATGGCGGCCGCGACAACAAGCCCGACGCCCTGTTCCCGTCGGGCGAATGCGCGATGATCCACGCGTCGTCGGGCCTGCGCAGCCGCATCCTGAAGGAGGCGACCTTCGCCTGGGGTGCCGCTCCGCTGCCCTACTGGCCTGAATTCGCCAAGGACGGTCCGAAGAACAGCATCATCGGCGGCGCCGCCTTCTGGGTGATGACCTCGCCCAAGCGCACGCCGGCCGAATACAAGGCGGTGTCGCAGTTCTTCACCTACCTCGCCCGGCCCGAGGTCGATGCCAAGTGGCACATGGACACCGGCTACGTCCCGGTGACGATGAAGGGCTTCGAACTGGCCAAGGCGCAGGGCTATTACGAGAAGAACCCCGGCGCCGACGTGCCGGCCGCCCAGCTGACCCGGACGCCGACCACCGAGAACAGCATGGGCCTGCGGCTGGGCAACCTGCCGGAAATCCGCAACATCATCCAGGAAGAGCTTGAGAAGGCCTTCCAGGGCCAGCAGGACGCCAAGCAGGCGCTCGACGCCTCGATCAAGCGCGGCAACACCGTGCTGCGCAACTTCGAGCGCGCCAACAAGGGCTGACCCAGTCTGCAACATCCTTCCCCCGTCCGCAGGCGGGGGAAGGATCGCGCCGTTTACCATTCACGAAAGACCATCCTTTGCAGCGTCGCGTCACCTTCGACAACCGGCTGTTGCCCTACCTGCTGCTGGCGCCGCAGGTGGCCGTGACGCTGGTGTTCTTCATCTGGCCGGCAGCCAACGCGATCTGGCAGTCGGTACACCTGCAGGACGCCTTCGGCATCCGCAGCGAGTTCGTCTGGTTCGAGAACTTCACCAATGTGCTGGGCGACCCGAACTATCTCGACACGTTGAAGGTCACCGTCGTCTTCAGCCTGGCGGTGACCGTGCTGGCGATGGGGCTGGCCCTGCTGCTGGCGGTGCTGGCCGATTCGAAGATCAAGGGAGCGCGGGCCTACAAGACGATGCTGATCTGGCCCTACGCGCTGGCCCCGGCCGTCGCGGCGGTGCTGTGGATGTTCATCTTCAACCCCGACATCGGGTCCTTCGGCCGGGCGCTGCGGGCGCTGGGCTATGATTGGGATTACCGGCTGAACGGCGGGCAGGCGCTGACGATGGTGATCATGGCCGCCAGCTGGAAGCAGGTGTCCTACAATTTCATCTTCTTCCTGGCCGGATTGCAGGCGATCCCGCGCTCGGTGATGGAGGCGGCCAGCATCGACGGCGCCGGTCCGGTGCGGCGGTTCTGGACCATCACCTTCCCGCTGCTGTCGCCGACCACCTTCTTCCTGCTGGTGGTCGACATGGTCTACGCCTTCTTCGAAACCTTCGGCACCATCCATGCCCTGACCCAGGGCGGGCCGGGCAAGGCGACGGAGACGTTGATCTTCCGCGTCTATCAGGACGGCGTCGTCAACAACGACCTCGGCGGGTCGTCGGCGCAGTCGGTGATCCTGATGGTGATCGTCATCGCGCTGACCGCGGTGCAGTTCCGCTTCGTCGAGCGCAAGGTCCACTACTCATGAAGCCGACCCGTTTCATCGATCTGCTGCCGCACATCGTCCTGATCGTCGGCGTCCTGATCTTCGCCTATCCGATCTATGTGACGCTGATCGGCTCCACCTGGGATTCCGGCACCATCGGCCGCGGCGGCCTGCCGCTGTGGCCAGGCGGGCAGGGGGTGACCAACTACGCCCAGGCCTGGGTGGGCGAGGCCGGCGACCGCGCCATGTACACGCCCGTCCGCACCATGATGCTGAACAGCTTGGTGATGGCGCTGTCCATCGCGCTGGGCAAGATCGCCATCTCCATCCTGTCAGCCTATGCGGTGGCCTTCTTCCGCTTTCCGCTGCGCATGGCCTTCTTCTGGCTGATCTTCATCACGCTGATGCTGCCGGTGGAGGTGCGGATCATCCCGACCTACAAGGTCGTCGCCGATCTGGGCCTGATCAACACCTATGCCGGGCTCGCCATCCCGCTGATCGCGTCGGCCACCGCGACCCTGCTGTTCCGCCAGTTCTTCCTGACCATTCCGGACGAACTGCTGGAGGCGGCGAAGATCGACGGCGCCGGGCCGGTGCGCTTCTTCATCGACGTGGTGCTGCCGCTGTCGCGCACCAACATCGCCGCGCTCTTCGTCATCCTCTTCATCTATGGCTGGAACCAGTATCTCTGGCCGCTTCTGGTCACCAGCAGCGGCGACATGGAAACCATCGTGACCGGCATCACCAAGATGATCGGCACCGGCGAATCGGCCAACGACTGGCACATCATCATGGCGACCACGGTGCTGGCGATGCTTCCGCCGGTGGCGGTAGTGGTGTTCATGCAGCGCTGGTTCGTCAAAGGTCTTGTGGACAGCGAAAAGTAAGCGCGGGCGAAGGGAAAGAAGAACAATGGCAACCGTTGAAATCCGCAACGTCCGCAAGTCCTACGGCCCGGTCGAAGCGATCAAGGGCATCGACATCGCGATCCAGGACGGGGAATTCCTGGTCCTGCTCGGCCCGTCGGGCTGCGGCAAGTCCACCCTGCTGCGCATGGTCGCCGGGCTGGAAGGCATCACCGGCGGCGAGATCGCCATCGGCGGGCGCGTGGTCAACCATCTGGACCCCAAGGATCGCGACATCGCGATGGTGTTCCAGAACTACGCGCTCTATCCGCACATGACGGTCTTCGACAACATGGCCTACGGCCTGAAGATCCGCGGCATTCCGAAGGCGGAAATCCGGGCGCGCGTCGACAAGGCGGCGACCATCCTCGAACTCGGCCGCTTCCTCGACCGCCGGCCGAGCCAGCTGTCGGGCGGCCAGCGCCAGCGGGTCGCCATGGGGCGCGCCATCGTGCGCGAGCCGGCCGCCTTCCTGTTCGACGAACCGCTGTCGAACCTGGACGCCAAGCTGCGCACCCAGATGCGGGTGGAGATCAAGCGGCTTCAGGACCGGCTCGGCATCACCAGCCTCTACGTCACCCACGATCAGGTGGAGGCGATGACGCTGGCCGACCGCATCCTGGTGATGAACCATGGCGTGGCCGAGCAGATCGGCACGCCGCTGGAGGTCTACCAGCGCCCGGCCAGCCTGTTCGTCGCCGGCTTCATCGGCTCGCCGCCGATGAATGTGCTGGACGGCCGCATCGACGACCGTGGCGAGGCGGTGCTGCTGCCCGGCGGCCAGCGCCTTGCCCTGCCGCAGGCGCGCCCGACCGACGCCGGCCGTCCGGTGAAGCTGGGCATCCGGCCGGAGCACATGGCCATCGCCGCAGAGGGGGTCTCCGGCGGTTTCTCCATCGAGGTCGAACTGGTCGAGGCGCTGGGCGCCGACACCGTGGTCTATGGCCGTCTGCCGGACGGCGAGAGCCTGCTGGTCCGCATGGCCGGCATCCCCACCGTGCGCGAGCGCGACCGGCTGACGGTCACCCCGCAGGACGGCGCCCTGCACCTGTTCGACGCGGTGACCGGCCGGCGGATGGAGTGACCGGGCGCGGTCGCTCTCCGATCAGAAGTCCGAACAGCGTCCCTTGAACTCCCAGTCGCCGTAGCGGGTCGGCTCCGGCCCCTTCGGGCCGCCGATCTCGCCCGGCTTCTGTTCCGGACCCTTGGCTTCCGTGGTTTCGGCCACCGCCTCGGTGGCGTCCTGCTGCGGCTTGGTCGGTTCGGTCATCATGTCCATCGCGAAACTGTGGGCATCCTGGCAGGGATCTTGAACGCGGGCGAGCCCCGGACCCATATCTGGATCATGTCCGGGATCGGAGCGGGTTACCCCGCTTCGGCCCATCCTGAACCGATATGGCGATTATGACCAGCTATCTGAAGACCACCATCCTCCTTGCCGGCCTGACGGCGATCTTCATGGCGGTCGGCTTCCTGCTGGGCGGCAAGACCGGCCTGATCATCGCCTTCGTCATGGCGCTGGGCATGAATTTGTTCAGCTACTGGAATTCGGGCGACATGGTGCTGTCGATGTATGGCGCCCGCGAGGTCGACGCCTATTCCGCCCCCGAGTTCCACGGCATCGTCGCCCGGCTGGCGGAGCGCGCCGGCCTGCCGATGCCGCGCGTCTACATCATCCAGAACGACCAGCCCAACGCCTTCGCCACCGGCCGCGACCCGGACCATGCGGCGGTCGCCGCCACCACCGGCCTGTTGCAGCGCCTGACGCCGGAGGAGATCGCCGGCGTGATGGCGCATGAGCTGGCCCATGTGAAGAACCGCGACACCCTGATCATGACGATCACCGCGACCATTGCCGGCGCGGTGTCGATGCTGGCCAATTTCGGCCTGTTCTTCGGCGGTTCCAGCAACGACGAGCGCGGCGGCAACCCGCTGGGCATGGTCGGGGCGATCCTGGCCGCCATCCTCGCCCCCATCGCCGCGACGCTGGTGCAGATGGCGATCAGCCGCACCCGCGAGTTCGAGGCCGACCGCATCGGCGCCGAGATCTGCGGCCGTCCCAACTGGCTGGCCGACGCGCTGACCAACATCCACAACAGCGCCACCCACATTCCCAATTATCAGGCGGAGGCGCATCCGGCGACCGCCCACCTGTTCATCGCCAACCCGCTCAGCGGCGCCAGCATGGCCAGCCTGTTCTCCACCCACCCCGACATGGGCGAGCGGGTGGCGCGACTCCGCAACATGGCGGCCCAGACCGGCAGTTTCAGCGGCGGGTTCGGCAGTGGTGGCTTTGGGGGCGGCCGGACCCCGCCGCGCGACGGCCGCTCGCCCTGGGGAGCGCCGCCGCAGGGCGGTCAGGGCGGCTTCATGCCGCAGAACCGCCGCGGCCCCTGGGGCTGATCTGGGGCTGATCTCTCAAGCGGGTCTCTGGTAAAGGATTGCGCGCCGAAGGGGTAGACGACTACCCTTCCGGCACGCGCTCAATCATGACGGTCGCCAGGGGATTTCTTGCATGTCCGACGCCGCGAAGTACCGCCTTGTCACCCGGTCCGATTTCGACGGGCTCGTCTGCGCCGTCCTGTTGAAGGAGCTGGGCATTCTCGACGAGATCAAGTTTGTCCATCCCAAGGACATGCAGGACGGCAAGATCGAGATCACCGACCGCGACATCACCACCAACCTGCCCTATGTCGACGGCGCCCATCTGGTGTTCGACCATCACCTGTCGGAAACCATGCGCGTCGGCGAGAAGCCCAACTACATCATCGACCCCAAGGCGCCGTCGGCCGCCCGCGTCGTCTATGATTATTACGGCGGGAAGGAGCGCTTCCCCACCATCTCCGACGAGATGATGGAAGCGGTCGATCAGGCCGACTCGGCGCAGTACCAGCGCGAGGACATCCTGAACCCGACCGGCTGGACCCTGCTGAACTTCATCATGGACGCGCGGACCGGCCTGGGCCGCTTCCGCGAGTTCCGGGTGTCGAACTACCAGCTGATGATGGACCTGATCGACTACTGCCGCAGCCATACCATCGAGCAGATCCTGGATCTGCCCGACGTGAAGGAGCGGGTGGAGCTTTACACCCAGCATGCCGAGCTGTTCGTCGACCAGCTGAAGCGCTGCGCCACCGTGCACGGCAACGTCGTCGTGCTCGACCTCCGCAAGGAGGAGACGATCTATGCCGGCAACCGCTTCATGATCTACGCGCTGTTCCCCGACACCAACGTGTCGATCCATGTGCTGTGGGGCCTGAAGCAGCAGAACACCGTGCTGGCCTGCGGCAAGTCGATCCTGGACCGCAGTTCGAAGACGGACATCGGCCCGCTGATGCTCCAGTATGGCGGCGGCGGCCATCAGGCGGCCGGCACGTGCCAGGTCGACAACGACCGGGCCGAAGAGGTACTGGAGGCGATCGTCGCCCGCATGCGGGCGGACGGCTGAGCGTCACCGACCGGGTTTCGAGCGATTGAGCGCCCTTCTTTCTTTTCCCGACGACACCCTGTTCGACGCCGGCTGGCTGTCCGCCCTGTCCGACGAGGTGCCGAGGACGGAGGCGCTCGACCGTGCCCGGCCGGTGGTCGCCGATGCCATCGCCCGCACCGGTGCGGCAGGGGCGGCGGCGCTGGCCCGCATCGAGGCACTGGTGGCGGAGGCGGCGCTCGACGCCATCCCGGCCCTGCTGGCGGCGGAGACGGTCGAGTTGCCGGACGCCGCCGCGGCGAGCGAGCGCTCGATTCATGAGCTGATGAGCCGCGTGGCCTACAAGCGTCGCGAGCTGATGCCGCTGTTCCCCGACCTGATCGAGCGGGTGGCCGCCGTTCATGCCGCCGCGATCCACGCCTGCGGCACCGCCCGCTGGCGGCTGATGGCGGCGCGGGCGCGGATGCAGCCCGGCCGGCCGTCCAGCCCGATCCAGGGCGCCGGCACCCGCTATGTGAAGAGCGACCGCTTCGACGCCCGCGCCGCCGAGAGCCTTCCCGGCATCGACCGCACCCGCGCCGACCGCATCCTGAAACGGCTGGGCGAGACGCCGGTGCCGGACGAGCTGGAGCTTCGCCCGCTGGACGGCGGTGGCGATCTCTGGACCATCAAGGCCGGCGGGGTCAGCCGCTTCATCCTGTGGGTCGAGCGCGACCGGCGCGGACCATTCTACATGGTGGAGGATGTCGGGCCGCAGGCCGTCTGACGGCTGCCGGCCCGACGGTTCAGGAGGACTGCCGCGACCGCATCTGTTCGCGATAGAAGATGTAGACGCCGCTGCCGACGATGACGACGGTGCCGAGGATCGTCGACAGGCGCAACTCCTCGCCGAACAGCATCAGCGAATAGACCGCCGCCCACACCAGCGTGGTGTAGCCGAAGGGCGCCACGGTGGCGGCGGGGGCGGCGCTGTAGGCGCGGATCAGGCAGAAATGGCTGATGCCGCCCAGCGTCCCCAGCAGGATCATCAGCGCCGCACCCGTCAGGTCGGGCGTCACCCAGTTGAAGGGCAGGGCCAGCGTGCAGGCGACCGTCCCGGCCATGCCGGTGTAGAAGATGGTGGTCGTCGGCGAATCCGCGCCCCGCAGCTTGCGGGTGGCGATCTGGTACAGCGCGTTGCTGAAGGCCGCGGCCAGCGGCAGGGCCAGCGCCCATTGGAAGGTGCCGCCCACCGGCCCGACGATGATCAGGGCGCCAGCCATCCCGACCAGCACGCCAACCCAGCGCCGCCAGCCGACCTTCTCGCCCAGCAAGGGCACCGACAGCGCCGTGATCAGGACCGGGACGGCGGCGGCAATCGCCTGCACCTCGGCGAAGGGGATGCTGCGCAGGGCGAGGACGGCGAACAGCGTGGTCGCCAGCAGCAGGCAGGAGCGGACGAGTTGCAGCGGCAGCCGGTGCGACACCATCAGATGCGGGCTGCGCCATGCGACGACCGTGCCCACCAGCAGCATGTGCACGGCGAAGCGCGCCCAGGCGACTTCCACCACCGGATAGCTCTTGGTCAGGACCCGGATGGTGGCGTCCTGGGTGACGAACAGCAGCGTCGTCAGCATCATCCAGAAAATGCCGGCCTGGCCCGACCGCCGTTCCGCCTGGGCCCGCTCGGCCAAAACATTGTCCGCCAATGTCGCTTCCGCCCGCGCAGCCTCAGCCGCAGCCGGCGCACTCTCTCCCGTACTCATCGCCCCCGCTTTCCCTGCCTCGCCATACTAGTATATGGACGGGATGCGGGCGGTGGCCTGACAAGGGCGGGACATTGCCGTGTCCGGGGCGCAGGGCTGCGGCACCTCAGATGCCGGCCACGCCCCACAGCAGCAGCGCCACCAGCCCGACCAGCAGCAGGGAAGCGACGGCGGACAGAGCGAGCGCCCGCCCGATGTCGGCGGGGGTGACGCGGGCGCGGCCGTCGCCGATCCAGTTCTCGGTGATGACCACCCCGCCGTCGCGGTGCGGGCCGCCCAGCGCCAGCCCCAGCGCGCCGGCCATCGCGGCGATGGGCCAGCCCATGTTCAGCGACGGATGCTTGCGCGCGTCGCGGCCGAGAGTGCGCAATGCGCCGCCGGCCTTGGCGGTGCCGATGAAAGGGGCGGCCAGCGCCAGCAGCAGGCCGGCCAGACGGGCGGGCAGGGCGTTCAGCGCATCGTCCAGCGTCGCCGCGGTCGATCCGAAGCGGCCATGGCGGACGCCGGGGCTGCCGAGCGCGGCGTCGGCGCCGTCCATCGCGGTCCAGACGAACAGTCCCGGCACGCCGAGCAGGGCATAGCCGAAGACCGGCGCCACCAGCTTGCGGTCGAAGGCGCGGGCGGCTGCCTCCACCGCCGCGCGGGCGATGCCATGCTCGTCCAGCCCATAGACATGGCGGCGGGTCAGCGACTGGATCGCCTCCTGCCCGGCGACGACTCCGCCGCTTTCCAGCGCCCGGCGCACCGCCCGAACGCGGGTCCAGGCCGCCCGGCCGCGCAGACCGCAGAGCAGGGCCAGCAACTCCACCATCCAGCCGCGGCCGATGGAGCCGATCCACTCCACCAGCAGCCCGGCGGCGGCGGCGATCAACACCAGCGCCAGCACCACCAGCGCCCCGCGGAACAGCTGGGCCGGCTTGCCCCGCTCCGCCCGGTTCAGCCGGGCATCGGCGGCGTTGCAGAAGCGCCGCGCCAGCCCCGCCGGGTCGGGCAGGATGCGGTCCAGCCAGTCGCCGAACAGCGCGTCGATCCCCAGCGCCAGCAGCAGAAGCAGCAGCGGGCCGGGACCGCCGAAGGCCGAACCGAACATGGAGTCTCCGGGGCAGAGGATCAGCGGAGGGGCGTCAGCGGGCGCCGGCCTGGCGCAGCAACGTACCAACGCGGGGGTTGCGGCTTTCCTGCGCCCAGTTCAGCGCGGTCCGTCCGGTGAAGTCGGAGCGGTCGACCTTGGCCCCGGCCTTCAGCAGTTTGTCCACCACGTCGGCCCGGCCGTTGCGGGCGGCGACCATCAGCGGGGTCATCCCTTCGCGGTTCTCCATGTCGACCTTGGCGCCCTTCTTCAGCAGCAGGTCGATCAGTTCCGGATTGCCGCTCTCGGCCGCGGCCAGCAGCGGGGTGACGCCGGCCTTGTCGGCGCGGTTCACGTTGGCGCCGCTGTCCAGCAGCAGGGCGGCGATGGCCGGACTGGAGCGGTCGACGGCAGCCAGCAGGGCGGTCTTGCCATGGATGTCCGCCTGGTTGGGGTTCTCGCCCCGCAACAGGGCGCCCTTTGTCTTGGTGACGTCGCCGTCATTGACCGCCTGCATCAGGCCCGTGTCCTGGAACAGGCTGATCTGGGCGAGGGCCGGGGCGGCGGAGCCGACGGACAGGCCGGCTGCAAGCAGAGGGGCGAACAGGGTGGCGAGCAGGAGCCGCTTCATGGCGGGTATCCTTCCTTGACAGCATGGGTGCCGGATACTAGCCAGAACACCGGTGCTTTTGCCAGATCGGCCTTCATCGCCAGACCATGGCCCGGCAGGTCCGCATCGACAGGTTGAGCCCATGGTCCGCAATCCGCTCGCCCGCCGCATCGCGCTCTCCAGCGGAACCTTGCCCCTGCTTTCCGGTTGGATTCGGATTGTTCGGATTTCCTGCCAAGCGAAGGGGTGGAGGCATGATCGAGAGCCGCGACCAGAACCCGACCACGATCGATTCCAGTGCCTGGACGGGAGACGCCGGGACCGCCGGCACCGATGCCGGCAGCACCGATGCGACGGTGCGCGAGGCCGTGGCGGTCTTCGACAGCCGCGATGCCCTGCAGAACGCCATCGACGACCTGACGCTCGCCGGCTTCCAGCGCCACGAGTTGAGCCTGCTGGCCAATGACGAGACGATCCGCGAGCGGCTGGGCGATGTGCCGGGCGACGTCGGCAGCCTCGCCCACGATCCCGACGCACCGCGGCAGGCCTACATCTCGCCGGAGGATGTCGGCAGCGGCAAGGGTGCCGCGGTCGGTTTCCCCGCCTATGTCGGCGCCATCATCGCCACCGGCGCCGTGCTCGCCACCGGCGGCACCGCTCTGGCCGCGGCTGCCGCTGCCGCAGCGGCGGGTGTCGGCAGCGGGGCGGCCGGGTCCTTCCTGTCGCAATGGATCACCGACAAGCGCAACGAGCCGATGCTGCAACACCTCGACAAGGGCGGCATCCTGCTGTGGGTCAATGTCGGCGACGCCGCCCGCGAACGCATCGCGCTGGAGATCCTGAACCGCCACGCCACCCGGCCGGCCGAGACGCACGAGGTCAGGCAGACCGGATCGATGTGACGATCCGCCGCCGCTTCACCCCCGCCCCGGCTATCCTCGCCGTCCGCGGCGGACCAGCGCGTCGGGGGTGAAGTCCTCCGGCTTCAGCGGGGCATCGTAGCGCGGTGGGGGCAGGCCGTTTTCGACGCCGCGAGCGGTGTACCGGTCGGCCGTCAGGTCGAAGGCGAACTCCATCGTCGGCACCAGGGCCGGCACCTGCCAGTCCGGCAACGGGTGTGCTTCGGCGTAGCGCAGAAGCTCCCCCTTGCCGTTGTAATGCTCCGACGCCAGGATCTGCCAGCTGTCCTCGTCCAGGTAAAAGGTGCGGTCGGGCAGCGAATGCTTGAAGTTCGGCTTCAGCCGGGCATCGACCACCCAGACCCGGTGCATCTCATAGCGCAGGAACTGCGGGTTGGGATGGTGCGGCCACAGGATGTCCCGCATCGTCAGGCTGGGGTTGATCAGCCGGTGGGCGTTGTACGGCATGTACATCTCGCGCCGCGTCACCAGCGTGTAGTCGAAGCGGTCGAGCGCGCCGCTGAACATGTCCAGCATGTCGGCGGTACAGATCCCGCCGGTCACCGGGTCGGGCGTGTCATAGGCGAAGTCCGATGCCGGAACGACGCGCCCGCGTTCCCCCTCGCGCACCCAGGCGCGGGTGCGGGCGGCAATGGGGTCGAGCGTCCCCTGGACGATCAGGCTGCTGCCCGCCTGTTCCTTGGGGTCCAGGATCGTGCGGCGGTAGAGCAGGGGCGGGGCGGCGGCATCCCCGGCGGCATAGGGCGAGGCGAAATCCTCACGCAGCCGGGTCATCGACCGGGTTCCGTCGCCGGACTGCACCACCGTCAGGCTGGTGCGCGACAGGGTGCCGCCACGCCAGCGCAGCTTGTGGTTCCACATCGCCTGCACGCCGTTCGCCGGAATCGGGAAGGGCACCCCCACTGACGCATCACGCAGGGCCAGCCCGTTCTCGCCCAGCCTGGCGCGGTCGGCGTTGGCGAGCGAGGCGTCGTAAATGCGCTGCGGTGCCGCGGCGCTACGGCGGCTGGGAAACAACGCCAATTCGAAGCTGTCCGGAAACTTCTCAAGCAGGGCCTGCTGTCCGGCAGTCAGCCGGACCTTGTAACGCTCGACATCGGCGGCGCCGACGGTGAACCAGCGCACGTCCTCGATATAGGGATCGGGCGAGGGGCGATCCGGCACATAGCCGCGCGGCGCCTCGGTCAGCCCGCCGGTCCAGGGCGGGATCGCCCGCGTGCGGTTGCCGGCGCGCACCGCCCCGAAGGGCGTCAGTTCCTCGCCCAGCCGCGGCACGCCGACATCGGCCGGGGCGCTTTGGGCTGGGGCGCTCGGGGCCGGAGTGCCTGGGGCCGGGGCGCTTTGGGCCAGAGCGCCGCGGGCGGTGGCGGCAGAGGCGGCGGCCCCCAGCAGCAGGCCAAGGGCTTGCCGCCGGTCGGGGTGGAAATCCGTCGGGTCGCTCATGCCGTCGACCGCTCCTCGAGAGCCAGTTCCCGTTCGACGGCGGTGCAGGTCGCGGCAAAGCTGTCGCGCAGCCGGCCGGCCTCCTCCCTGAGCCGAGGGAGCGGCGCGCCTTCGGTGGCCGACTGCTCCAGCACGCGGGCGGCCTCGGCCAGCGGCCTAGCGCCGGCATTGCGGGAGGACCCCTTCAGATTGTGGGCGCACGCCCGCATCCGGTCGCGGTCGCCGATGTCGAGAGCCTTGTCCAGATCGGCGATCACCCCGCGGCCGATGGCGATGAAATCGCCCAGCAGTTCCGCCAGCATCTCCGCATCGCCGCCGCACAGCGCGCGCAGGCCGGCGAGTTCGATTAGAGGTTCGTGCAATGTCTCGGGCGCCGGCTCCGGCAACGGCTGTGCCGGAACTTCGGCTGACTCGGTGGGGACCGGCGGCATCCAGCGGGCGAGCGTCACCCCCAATTGCGACAGCTCCAGCGGCTTGCTCAGCACATCGTCCATGCCGGCGGCGCGGTAGCGGTCGATGTCGGCCGGGGCGGCATTGGCGGTGATGGCGACAATCGGGAGGCGGTCCGCCGACGGTTCATCGCCGCGGATCCGGCGGGTCAGCTCGAACCCGTCGATCTCCGGCATCTGCACGTCCGTCAGCAGCAGGGCGAAACGCCGCCGGCCCCGCCGCATGGCGTCGAGCGCTTCCAGCGCCTCGGCCCCGCCGGGTGCCATCTCCGCGGCATAGCCCAGCGCCTGCAACTGCATCAGCAGAACCTTGCGGTTCACCGGATTGTCTTCGGCCACCAGGATCAGGCGCCCCTGGGCTTCTGCCTCCTCAACGCCGGGGGCGCCGGGGGCAGGGCCTGTTGCGGTCTTCGCACCGTCAGGTGACGGTAGGGCGGGGGACTGGGGCTGGGGGTGGACCGGCTGGGGATGCAGCCTGCCGGCGGCGATGGCCACCGCGCGCAGCAGGACCAGCCGGCGCAGCGGGCGGCTCAGCACCACGGTGCCGGCTTCCGCCCCGCGCGTCGCGGGATGGGAGGCCGGGCCGGGCATGCCGCCGGTCTCATGGCAGAGCAGGACCACCGGTGGCCGGGCCTCGCCGCTGCGGCGGCCAAGCTCCTCCGGCGCGCAGGCGGCGGCGGGCACGTGCAGCGCCTCGTCAATGGTGACGACGCCGACCGCGCAGCCGGCTTCGCGCGCGATGCGGGCCTGGGCCGCCAGTTCATGTGGGGAGGCGGCGGGCAGCACACGGGCGCCGGCCTGCTCCAGATAGCGGGCGAGGAAACCGCGCTCCGTGTCGTCGGGCACGCCCAGCAGGACGGTCAGCCCGTCCAGATCGACGGCCTCGGGACCGTCTTCCGCCGAAACCAGCGCGGCGGTGCTGGCCAGGGGGAGGCGCAGCCAGAAGGTGGAGCCGAGGCCCGCCTCGCTCTCCACCCCGATCTCGCCGCCCATAAGGGCGGCCAGCCGCCGGCTGATCGACAGGCCGAGCCCGGTGCCGCCGAAGCGGCGGGTGGTGGAGCTTTCCGCCTGGGTGAAGGGCTGGAACAGGCGCTGGCGCGTCGGCTCGGCGATGCCAATGCCGGTGTCGCAGACGGCGATGCGCAGCAGCGTCTCCGTGCCCGTCGGGGGCGACTCCAGCTCGGCGCGCAGCACGACGCGTCCGGCCTCGGTGAACTTGATGGCGTTGCCGGCCAGATTGAACAGGATCTGGCGCAGCCGCACCGGATCGCCCAGCAAAGTCTGCGGGATCGCCGGGTCGACATAGGTCAGCAGCGCCAGCCCCTTGGCCCCGGCGGCGGGGGCCAGCGTTTCCGCCACCCCCTCCACCAGCGCCGGGACCGACAGCGCCACCCGTTCCAGATCCATCTTCCCGGCTTCGATCTTCGAGAAGTCCAGGATGTCGTCGATGATCCGCAGCAGCGCGTGGGCCGACTCGCGCATGGTGCCGACGGTGTCGCGCTGGTGGTCGTCCAGCTCGGTCCGCTCCAAGAGGCCCAGCATGCCCAGCACCCCGTTCATCGGCGTGCGGATCT
The DNA here is from genome assembly GCF_042604635.1 of Azospirillum sp. A26. Lineage (NCBI taxonomy): Bacteria > Pseudomonadati > Pseudomonadota > Alphaproteobacteria > Rhodospirillales > Azospirillaceae > Azospirillum > Azospirillum sp. A26. The sequence continues at coordinate 224,557 of NZ_CP170472.1, forward strand.
CGTGGCTCATGGTGGCGAGGAAGGCGGATTTGGCCTTGGTCGCCTCTTCCGCCTGTTCGCGGCTTTCGCGCAGCTCGCGCGTGCGCTCCGCCACCCGGGTTTCGATGGACTGGATCTGGTCGAAGGCGCGCAGCGCCGCGATCACCGCGGTGAACAGGCTTTCCGCCGACAGGTCGGCCTTCGGCTTGTAGTCGTTGATGTCGTAATCGACGATCACGTCGCGCTGCGGCGCCTGACCCGGCTGGCCGGTGCGCAGGATGATGCGGACATCGCGGTTGCCCAGCCCGTCCCTGATCCAGCGCACCAGCTTCAGGCCGGAATCGTCCTCCTCCATCACCACGTCGAGCAGGATCACGGCGATGTCGTGCCGGCTTTCCAGCACGGTGCGGGCGTCCGCCGCGGTGAAGCAGCTGACGAGGTCCAGCCGCCGCCGCTGGAAGGCGACATCGGCAAGCAAAAGCCCGGTCATGGAATGGACGTCGGACTCGTCGTCCACCACCAGGATCACCCAGGGCGGGGCCGCCGGGTCGATCACCGCCAAGCGTGCGGCTGCCTCGCTGGGCTCGCGCGCGGCGCCGTCAGCTTCCTCGTCGGCGAACAGGATCTCGTCGTCGTCGTAGGCGCCGATGCTCATGCGGATTCGGTCTCCAGCGCTGTAGACGTCGGCGCGGGGTTGGGGGGGACAGCGGGGGTGGCGGTGGTCTTCGGAATGCGCAGGGTGAAGGTAGTTCCATCGCCGGGAACGCTGTCAACCGAGATCCGCCCGCCCAGCGACTGGGTGACCAGATTGAACACGATGTGCAGCCCCAGGCCGCTGCCGCCCGCCCCGCGCCGGGTGGTGAAAAAGGGCTCGAACACCTTGGGCAGGTTTTCCGCGGCGATGCCGACGCCATCGTCGGCGAAGCGGATCTCCACCTCGCCCTCGGCCACCTCGTCCACGTCGATGACCATGTGCCCCTTGCTGTCCGCCGGGAAGGCGTGGGTCAGCGCGTTCATCACCAGATTGGTCACCACCTGGCTCAGCGCGCCGGGGAAGCTGTCCATCAGGATGCCGGGCGAGCAGGCGATGGCGACGCGGTGGCGGCTCTTGCGCAGGGTGGGGCCGAGCGAGGTCACCACCTCCTCCAGATAGGCCAGCAGGTCGAAGCGGCGGCGCTCCTCGCTGGTCTGGTCGACGGCGACGCGCTTGAAGCTCTGGATCAGTTCGGCGGCGCGGGTCAGGTTCTGTTCGATCAGGCGGGAGGATTCGCTGGCGGTGGCGACATAGGCGGCAAGCTCCGACTTTTTCATCGTCCCGCGCTCGAACCCCTCGACCAGCATGCCGGTCCGGCCCGACAGGTGGGTAGCGCAGCCGAAGGCGATGCCGATCGGGGTGTTGATCTCGTGGGCGACCCCGGCGACCAGCAGGGCGAGCGAGGCCATCTTCTCCGCCTGGACCAGATTGGCCTGCGTCTCCTTCAAATCGGCATAGGCGCGTTCCAGCTCCTGCATCGCATTGAAGATCTCCTCGGCCGACCGGGCTTCAACCGTCACGTCGGTCAGGGTGCGGACGAATCCGCCCTCCGGCAGCGGGTTGGTGCGCACCTCGACGATGCGGCCGTCGGGACGGCGGCGCTTGAAGGTGAAGGGCTGGTCGATCATCCCCGCCGGCTCCTCCATCGGCTCGCCCGGCGGCATCCCGAAGCCGCCATCCATACCGGCGTCGGAGCCGCGTCCGCGGCCCCCCGCGCCGATGCCGTAGCTGAGATAGAGATCGGGGTCGTCGCCCATCTCGCCGAACTCGCCCTGGCGGCGCTGGAGCGCCACCACGTCGGCGAAGCGCGGGTTTCCGGCCAGCACCTCGGGCGGGATGTTCAGCAGCTCGGCGGCGCGGCGGTTCGCCGTCACCACCCGCCCGTCGCCGTCGACCTTGATGATGCCCTGGTCGGTGTTGTCCAGCGTGACCTGCAGCACGTTGCGCTCATGGGCCAGATCCAGCTCGGCACGCACCCGTTCGGTGACGTCGGACATGGTCCCGGTCAGGCGGCGGGCGCAGCCGTCGGGATCGCGCTGGGCGGTGGCGCGGTCCTCGATCCAGGCCCACCGGCCGTCGCGCCGGCGCATGCGGTAGACGGCGGTATAGGCCATGGCACGGTCGCGCACCCGGCGCCGCGACTCCGCCATCACCCGCTCCGCCTCGTCCGGATGCAGCAGCGAGGACCAGGTCTCCGCCGTCATCCGCAGCTCGTTCGGACCATAGCCGAGCAGGGCGGGGAACTCCTTCGACCACCAATATTGCCCGCTGCGCAGGTCGTAATCCCAGACGGAGGACCGGGTGGCGGTGATGGCCAGCGCCAGCCGCTGCTCGCTCTTGCGCAGGGCGGCCTCCTCCTGTCCCAGCCGGGCGAGCATGGCGTTGTGGGCCTGGATCACCCGCCCAAGCTCGTCGGCGGCGCGCCAGTCCACCGGCTGGTGCCCGCCGCCCCGTTCCGATTCCAGGATGGAGGCGATCAATCGCCCCAGCGGCCGGCCCACCGTCAGCCGCAGTGCCGCCAGCGCCGCCGCGATGGTGCCGGCCAGCATCAGCAGAAGCAGCACCGCGGTGTTCACCACCTCCTGCCGCAGCTGTTCGCGCACCACGTCGTGGCTGTAATGCAGGGTGATGGTGCCGACCTGGAGGTTCTGGACCCGGACCGGCCGCCGTTCGATGTTGGCGTCGCTGCTCAAGGGACAGTTCGGCCCCGGCCAGGCGAACAGCCCGTCGGCCAGATCGTCGCTCACCTCGACGCAGACAAGCTCCCGGTTGGCGCCGATGGCCTGGATGACGTTGCGGATCGCCTGGACGTCGAAGGTCCACAGATTGTTGGACAGCGCCGCCGCGTTGATGTCGGCGATGGTCGCCACCTTCTCCCGCAGCGCCGCCTGCAAATCCTTGTAGCGGTCATAGAAGAACAGCGCCGAAAACAGCGAAACCGCGACCACGAGGCTGGGCACCAGGATCAGCAGGAACTTGGCCGATACCGTCGGTATGCGCCGCCATGCCTCAACGATCCTGGTCATGCCTTGCCGTTCCGGAGGTTCGTTGTAGGGCGGCGATGCGGCACGCGGAGCGCGCACCTCCCCAAGGACGTTCTACCTCGTCGTCCGCCGCCCGTCCATGCGGGTTGAGTCCCAGGGGCGGGAAGCGGAGGAAAAGTGTCGCGCCTGAGGAGAGCGGTTGTCCCATTCCAGTATCGAAGCTTGAGGTTGGCCGAGTGCTTGCACTACTGTGCATAAGCGGAAGGCTTTGGTTTCGCGCGCATTTGTATGGGTGCGGCCAGGGTTGCGGACCGGATGAGAGGATCTTGAGAGGATCTATGGATTTCAAGACGACCAACACAGTCGATGCGACGGAGGTGTGGCTGACGGGCCGCCTCGAGTTCACCGACCATGACCGGCTCAGAGACATCGTCGAACTGGTCGAGCAGTCCCGTGCGCGGCGCTTCGTCATCGACATGTCGAAGCTGGACTTCATCGACTCCGCCGGGCTCGGGATGTTGCTGATCCTCCAGGAGGAGACCGAGAGCCGCAACATCAAGATGATCGTTCGCCATCCTCTGGGTGACGTGAAGCGGTCGATCGACCTGGCGCGGCTGGGCGAGATCATCACCATCGAGTCCTGACCAGCCGAATTCCGAACTGCCGAGTCCTGACCTGCCGGTCCTTGTCCCAGGGGAGTTTGCCGCATGGACGCCGCTCATCACGACCGCCCGGCCGAACCGGCACTCCGCGGCTTCAGCCTGTTGCGCGACCGCGTGCCCGCCGACATGGCCGCCCGCGTCGCGTTGCGCTTCGCCGGGACGGTGCAGGACCAGCGGGACGATGCCGTGGCGACCGGGCGGGGGCTGCCGGACCGGGCGGTCGAAACGCTGCTGATGGAGCGGGCCGACCGAGACCGTCTGCGCGAAGCCCTCGACCGCAGCCCCTTTCTGACGGTCGAGCTGGGGGAGGGCGCCGACGAGGCGGCGGCGCCGCTCGACGACTGGTCGGGGGCACCGGCGGCCGACGATCCCGAGCTTCCCGGATTCTACCTGTCGCTGACCACCGGCACCGCCTATGGCCTGCAATGCCCGGTGCTGGTCTGCGACGAGCTGGTGCGGCGCGGCGTCCTCGATCCGCAACGCCGGTCCAATGTGGAGCTTTGCCTGCATGAGGCCGTCGCCAATGCCATCGTCCACGGCAATCTGGGCCTGTCCAGCGCGGTGAAGGGGGAGCCGGGCGGCTATCGCCGGTTCAGCGAGATGATGCGCGACCGGCTGGGCGATCCCGCCGTGACGCGGCGGCGGCTGGACATCTTCTGCCGCTGGAACGGGCGCTGCATCGCCATCGCGGTGGTGGACCAGGGCGGCGGCTTCGACACCGCGCTGGCCCCGGCGACCACCGGCAACAAGGCGCGGTCGGGCCGCGGCTTCGTCTTCATGCGGACGCTGGCCTCTCGGGTGACGGTGACCGACGGCGGGCGCTGCACCGTCCTGCAGTTCGACCGCTGACGGAGCGTCCATGGCCGCGCCCGCCCTGTCGCTGTCGGACTGCCGCGTCCTGATCGTCGACGACAACGAATTCAACCGCAAATCGCTCGCCCTGGTGATCCGCCGCGCCGGCATCGCCGAGATCGCCTTTGCCGAGAACGGCCGGGAAGGGCTGGCGGCGGTCGACCGTTTCCGCCCCGACCTCGTCCTGCTGGACGTCGACATGCCGGTGATGAACGGCTGGGAGATGTGCGAGGCTTTGCGCCGCAACGCAACGCACGAGCAGCTTCCCGTGCTGTTCCAGACCGCGCTGGACAGCGACGAGGAGCAGGTGCGCTGTTTCGAGGCCGGCGGCAGCGACTTCATCTCCAAGCCGATCAAGCCCGGCGAGTGCGTGGCGCGTGTCCGCCACCAGCTGGAAAAGCGCAAGCTGTTCAACGATCTCGCCGCCTTCCGCGAGCGGGTCCAGCGCGAGCTGTCGCATGCCCGCGCCATGCAGACCTCGCTTCTACCGGAGACCCGCAAGCTTGCCGAGGTGGCGGACCGCTACGGCCTGACGCTGGACGCCCATTTCGAGACCTCGTCGGAGTTGGGCGGCGATTTCTGGGGCCTCTATCCGCTGGGCGACCGCCGGCTGGGGCTGCTGATGATCGATTTCGCCGGGCACGGCATCACCGCGGCGATCAACACCTTCCGCCTGCACACGCTGATCGACCGCTTTCCGATGCAGCATATGGCGCCGTCGCAATGGCTGACCCAGTTGAACGGCGCGCTGAAGGACGTGCTGCCGACGGGGCAGTTCGCCACCGCCTTCTTCGGCATCCTCGACCTCGCCATCGACACGCTGACCTTCGCCGCGGCGGGCTCGCCCAACCCGGTGCTGGGAACGCCGGCCGGCGCGAAGGGAAACGGGCCGGATATCCGCCTGCTCGATTCGGCCGGGCTGGTGCTCGGCGCCTCGCGCCGGGCGCAGTATGTCGACCAGAGCCACCGCCTGCCGCGCGGCGGCTTCCTGTTCCTGTACAGCGATGCCCTGATCGAATGCGGCAGCGACGAGCATGCCCCGCTGGGGCAGGGCGCCGTGCCCGATTTCGTCCGCGACGCGCTGGCCCGCGACCGCCAGCACCCGCTGCGGCCGATGATGGACAGCTTCTATGCCCGCACCAGCTTGCCGCTGCGCGACGACCTGACCGCGGTGTGGGTCGCCCGGCGAGCATAGGGGCGGGCGTGACGGAGGGGCGCGAGCCTTACGGCGCGAACTGTTCCTTCAGGATGCGCTCTTCGAAGTTCAGCTCCGGGTCGAACAGCAGGGTCAGGCCGACCTCGCGGCATTCCTGGACCTCGACCCGCAGAACCTCGCGCACCTCGGTGAAGTCGGCGACGGCGCTGACCGGGCGCTTGCCTTCCTCCAGCACGTCGAAGGTGATCTTGGCGGTGTGCGGCAAAAGCGCGCCGCGCCAGCGCCGCGGGCGGAAGGCGCTGATCGGGGTCAGGGCCAGAACGCCGGCATTCAGCGGCACGATGGGGCCGTGGGCCGACAGGTTGTAGGCGGTGCTGCCGGCTGGCGTCGCCACCAGCGCGCCGTCGCAGATCAGCTCCGGCAGCCGGATCACCCCGTCGATGGTGATGCGCAGCTTGGCCGCCTGCCGCGTTTCGCGCAGAAGGGAAACCTCGTTGATGCCCAGCGCCTCGACCCGCTCGCCGTTCACCCGCGTCGCCACCATGCGCAGCGGATGCAGGCGGACATGCTGGGACTCCACGATCCGCTCGGCCAGATCCTCCTCGCGGTAGGCGTTCAGCAGGAAGCCGACCGAACCGCGGTTCATTCCATAGACCGGAGTCGGCCGTTCCCGGTTGCGGGTCAACGCCCGGTGCAGGGTTTCCAGCAGGAAGCCGTCGCCGCCCAGCGCCACGATCACGTCGGCTTCGTCCGGCAAGGCATTGCCGTAGCGGTGGACCAGCCGGGTGCGGGCGGCCCGCGCCTCGTCCGTGTCGGCGCAGGAAAACGCGATGCGCAGCGCATCGGGTGCCGGCATCAGCGGCGCCTGCGCATCTGCGGACTGGACAAGGCCGGCGGAATCGGCGGCGGGCGGCGTGGCGGCGGATTCGGTCATGGCGCGACCATACCGCAGTCCGGCCCTCGCGCAAAAGTATCGCGCGGTGACGACCCGATGCAAAAGAGCGCATCCGTCGGCCGCACCCATTGGCCGCACAACGAAAAAGGGGACCGCGGACGGTCCCCTTTTTTACGATGCGGAACGGGTTGGTGACCCGGATCGGCCGACCTTACTCGACCATCTCCGACACCATCTCCTCGTCATCGTCGCCGGAGGTGCGCTTCGGCCGGTTGCCTTCGGTATAGTCGAAGGCCGGCTTGTCGTCCTTTACGGTGACCTTGACCAGACCGCCCTTGCTGAGCTTGCCGAACAGCAGCTCTTCCGCCAGCGGCTTCTTGATGTACTCCTGGATCACGCGGCCGAGCGGGCGGGCGCCATAGAGCGGGTCGTAGCCCTTCTTGCCCAGCCACTCGCGCGCCTCTTCGTTCAGCTCGATGGACACGCCGCGGTCTTCTAGCTGCGCTTCCATCTGCATGATGAACTTGTCGACGACGCGGTTGATGACCTCCTGCGTCAGCGGCGCGAACGGGATGATCGCGTCGAGACGGTTGCGGAACTCCGGCGTGAACATCTTCTCGACCGCTTCGATGTCCTCGCCGACCCGGCGGTCACGCTCGAAGCCGATGGCGGGCTTGGCCATGTCGGCGGCCCCGGCGTTCGAGGTCATGATCAGGATGACGTTGCGGAAATCGACGATCTTGCCGTTGTGATCGGTCAGCTTGCCGTGGTCCATGATCTGCAACAGGATGTTGAACAGATCCGGATGGGCCTTCTCGATCTCGTCCAGCAGCAGGACGCAGTGCGGGTGCTGGTCGATGGCGTCGGTCAGCATGCCGCCCTGGTCGAAGCCGACATAGCCCGGAGGGGCGCCGATCAGGCGCGACACCGTGTGCCGTTCCATGTACTCGGACATGTCGAAGCGGGTCAGCTCGATGCCCAGCGTCATGGCGAGCTGGCGGGCCACCTCGGTCTTGCCGACACCGGTCGGGCCGGTGAACAGGTAGTTGCCGATGGGCTTCTCCGGCTCGCGCAGGCCGGCCCTCGCCAGCTTGATCGCGGAGACCAGCGCGTCGATCGCCTTGTTCTGACCGAAGACCATGGTCTTCAGGTCGCGCTCCAGGTTCAGCAGCGTTTCCTTGTCGTCGCGGCTGACCGACTTCGGCGGGATGCGGGCGATCTTGGCGACCACCGCCTCCACGTCCTTCACGCCGATCTTCTTGCGGCGCTTATTCTCCGGCAGCAGCATCTGCGCCGCACCGACTTCGTCGATGATGTCGATGGCTTTGTCGGGCAGCTTGCGGTCGCCGATATACTTGGCCGACAGCTCCACCGCGACGCGGATGGCGTCGTTGGTGTAGGTGACCTTGTGGTGCTTCTCGTAATAAGGCTTCAGGCCCTGGAGGATCTTGATCGCATCCTCGACCGACGGCTCGTTGACGTCGATCTTCTGGAAGCGGCGGACCAGCGCCCGGTCCTTCTCGAAGTAGCTGCGGTATTCCTTGTAGGTGGTCGAACCGATGCAGCGCAGCGAACCGGACGCCAGCGCCGGCTTCAGCAGGTTCGAGGCATCCATCGCACCGCCCGAGGTGGCGCCGGCGCCGATCACCGTGTGGATCTCGTCGATGAAGAGGATAGCCCCCTCCGTCGCCTCGAGTTCGGACACGACGGCCTTCAGCCGCTCCTCGAAGTCGCCGCGGTAGCGCGTGCCGGCCAGCAGCGAGCCCATGTCGAGTGCGAAGATGGTGGCGTTGCGCAGCACCTCCGGCACTTCCTGCTGGACGATGCGGCGGGCAAGGCCCTCTGCGATGGCGGTCTTGCCGACACCGGGGTCGCCGACGTAGAGCGGGTTGTTCTTCGACCGCCGGCACAGGATCTGGATGGTCCGTTCGACCTCCTGCTCCCGGCCGATCAGCGGATCGATCTTCCCGCCGGACGCCTTCTTGTTCAGGTTGACGCAATATGCGTCTAGCGCTTCGCTGCCTTTTTTCACGACCTTCTCCGCCGCCGCCTCGTCGTCAGCGCCCGAGACACGCTTTGTTTCCGAGCGGCCCGGAGCCTTCGCGATTCCGTGAGAGATGTAGTTGACCGCATCGAACCTGGTCATCTCCTGCTCTTGCAGGAAGTAAACCGCGTGGCTCTCGCGTTCAGAGAACAAGGCAACGAGCACATTTGCTCCCGTCACCTCCTCACGTCCCGACGACTGGACGTGGATGGCCGCACGCTGCAGAACCCGCTGGAAACCAGCCGTCGGCTTGGCATCATCGGGCCTGTTCGTGATAAGGTTCGCCAGTTCATTGTCGAGGTAATCCGACAGTTCCGCGCGCAGTCGGTCGAGATCGATCCCGCAAGCGCGCAAGACGGCGGTAGCATCGGAGTCTTCGGTCAACGCGAGAAGCAGATGTTCGAGCGTCGCGTATTCATGCCTGCGCTCGTTCGCGTGGGCCAGGGCTCGGTGCAGCGTCTGTTCCAGGTTACGCGACAGCATGTGTGGGTCTAATCCTTTTCTAACGTGCATTGCAGCGGGTGCTGGTTCTGGCGCGCAAAGTCCATCACCTGCGTGACTTTCGTCTCCGCCACCTCGTAGGTGAACACGCCGCACAACCCCACACCCCGCCGGTGCACATGCAGCATGATCTGTGTCGCTTCCTCCCGCGATTTGCTGAAGAAGCGTTCGAGAACGAGAACGACGAACTCCATGGGAGTGTAATCGTCGTTCAGCATCAACACCTTGTACATCGACGGCTTCTTGGTCTTCGGCTTGGCCTTGACGACCACGCCGCTGTTAGTGCCGTCGTTGCCCTGCTTGTCAGAGTCGGCCATGGTCCCAGTCGAATGTCATCGCGATGCACTTTCACTGGGAATGATATGGTCATTTCGGGCGCGGTGGGAAGGGGCCGTTTTCAGCTGACCTCCATTTGGCAGACCCTCCTTTGGACCGCAGGCCCTTCCGCTACTCCGTAATAGGAGACACCGCTTCGGAAATGGCCGCAATCGGCGGAAAACCCTACCCCGATCAAGGGGCCTTCCGACCGTTGGTGGAAGAGGGCGGCCGGAAACGCAAAACGGCCCGGCATCCCATGGCGGGATACCGGGCCGCTGCGATGCGGTCCATCAGGTGGGCATTGGCTGCCCACCGGTCAAGAAAGCAGGGAAGTCGAACCGGTCAGGCGGCGACCGGCTTCTTCGACAGAACCTCGACCGTGGCGTTGACACGGGCGTTCAGCGGGGCCAGCGCCTCGTTGGCGACCTTGACGGTCAGCTCCTGCAGCTTGGTGCTTTCCGACACGAATGCGTCGAGGCTGGCCTTGGTGTAGGCCTTCTGCAATTCGACCAGTTCCTGGATCGTCTTCACCGCCATCAGGGCCTTGGCGTTCGACACGCTCTTCTCCAGCGAGGACTGGGTGAAGGCGGCAACCTGCTTGCCGGCCTCTTCCGCGCCCTTGGCGACGACGGTGCCGGACTTCACGAGCGCATCGACATTCTCCTTGGTGAGAACGGTCAGCTCGTCATAGCTCTTTAGCACCTTGGCGGAGGCCTTTTCGATCTGCTCCTGCTGGGCCTTGACCAAGCCTTCCAGGTTCTGCTTGGCAGTGGCGATGGCGTCTTCGACGGACTTGGTGACGGCGGCGATCTGGTCGGACATGGCTATGCTCCTCGCGCTCTATAAGGGGTCAACCGCGCGGCCCCGACGGTGCGGCGGCCGGTTGCGGAGTGGGTTGAAACCCTCGGACCCCGGCAGAGCGGGCGCCCGAAGTATGCTGCACTGCAACATGACCTGAAGATAAGGAAGCCGCCGGGCGGAGTCAATCCGTATTGTGCGCTGCACAAAAAACTTCCGCGCGAGAATCCGGCTGGCGCGTCGGCGGCCCGAACGCAAGACGGCCCGGCAACCGCGTGGAGGTTGCCGGGCCGTTTGCGATGCCGGGGTCCATGGCTGAACCCCGGCCGTCACCTGCCATCCGATGGGGCAGCTCAGGCGGCGATCGGCTTGACGATCGGCTTGGAGAAGGTCTCGACCGTCGCGGTGACGCGGGCGTTCAGCGGGGCCAGGGCCTCGTTGGTCACCTTGGTCGACAGCTCCTGCAGGCGGGTGGTCTCGGCCAGCAGCGAGTCGAAGCTGGACTTCAGGAAGTCGTTCTGCAGCTCCACCACTTCCTGGATGGTCCGGGCGGTCAGCAGCGCCTTGCCGGTGGTGATGGACTTATCCAGGGCCGACTGGCCGTAGGCGACGACTTCGCGGCCCAGATCCTCGGCGCCCTTGGCGGCGATGGTGCTGCTGGCGATCAGCGCCTCGACATTGGCCTTGCCGGTGGCCTGCAGGTCCTCGTAGCTCTTCAGCAGCTGGGCGGCAGTCTTCTCGAACTGCTCCTTGGCAGCGGTCGCGGTCTGTTCGAACTGCTTGACCGTCTGCTCCTGGCCGGCCTTCACCAGGCCCTCATACTGCTCCTTGGCCTGGGTGGCGACGTTTTCGAGCGACTTCGGCGTAAACTGGTTCATGGCGTGCGTTCCTTCCTGGCTGATGCCGGCGTTTGGTTGGGAGACCCGTCCGCCGCAAAGCGTGGCGAGGAGCCTGCCGGCAGCGGTGTGCGTTGCATTTTTACGTTGTGCAGCCGTCAACCGCTCGATTTCCCAAGCCGCGAAACGGCGCAGGAAATGCTGCACTGCAATATAAGGGTTTTATGGACTAAGCACAGCGCGGTGTCAACAGTCCGTTCGGCGGGTATCCGGCTTACTCCCTTGCGCCGCACCATACCCCCACGGCGTGAAGCTCCGATGACAGCCGCGTCGCTTCCGTTGCCGGCCGGCGCCCGCCACGCGGAACCGCCGGCAAGTCCTTGAAAGCGCCCCTGATGGCGGATGTCCTTAACGAAGGCTTTACCGGCGCTGGGACAAGTGTAGCTTGGCCGCGGGCGGGACTCGCCTCGGCCATAGGTCAGGTGCGGCGCTTGGACGCGGCGTGCCGGACCATCCGCTCTTCAGGCCGCATCTTCGGGACAATTTCGATCATGACCTATTGCCTTGGCATCAAGACCCGCGACGGCCTGATCGGTCTGTCGGACGGCCGGATCACCAGCGGATCGCAGCTCTCGTCGGCCCGCAAGGTGACGATGATGGGCAGCGGCGGCGACCGCTTCTTCATCATGAACTCCGGCCTGCGCAGCGTGCGCGACAAGACGCTGGCCTATCTGCGCCGCGACATGCAGAAGCGCCGGGGCGAGTCCTATTCGACCATGCTGGACGCGGTTTCGGCCTTCACCGCCTGCCTGCGGCAAGTCGCCGCGGAGGACAAGGAGTCGCTGGAGGGGTCGAAGCTGCACTTCAACCTGCACGCCATCATCGGCGGCCAGCTGGCCGAAGACCGCGAACCCTACATGTTCCTGGTCTATCCGGAGGGCAACTGGATCGAGGTGGACGAGCGCACGCCCTATCTGTCGATCGGCGCCACCGCCTACGGCAAGCCGATCCTGGACCGCGCGCTGACCTACGGCACCGACATGCAGACGGCGCTGAAGCTGGCCTACCTGTCCTTCGACAGCACGCGCTTCTCCAGCAACGATGTCGGTTTCCCCATCGACATGGTGTCCTACCATGCCGAATCGCGCAGCTGGCGCCAGTCGAACTACGACTATGACGACCTCGCCGAACAGCGCCAGTGGTGGAACCGCAACCTGACCGAACTGGCCCGGCGCATGCCGGACGGCCCCTGGGTCGAGACACTGGTCCCGGAAGACATGCGTCCGCGCCAGCCGGCCGAAGAGACCGTCTGAACCCCGGCGGTCACTTGTGATCGCCACTTTTGGTTTGGCTTATTTCCCCGGAAGGGCGCTCAGCAGCAGCGCCCCGAAGGGGGCGGTCGGGCCGACCAGTCCATAGCGGCCTAGCCCGTCGCGCCCGATCTGCACCTCGAAGAACACGCCGCCGTCCGCCAGCTGGCCGGAGGAGGGCAGGGTGCGCGGAGCCTCGTCGGGAGCCGGCAGGCCGGGATAGGCGATGCCGGTCGGGTCGATGCTGCGCAGAAGCTCCGGGAACCGGGCGTCGGTGAAGCGGCTGGACGGATAGGGGTAGGCGGTGAAGAACCATTGCCCGGCCCGGCAGCCGTTGATCAGCCAGTAAAAGCCGTTGGACGGCAACCGCAACCCCTGGGGCGGCGGGTCGAAGACCCCGTCCTCGCGCAGGCGGCCGACGAAGCTGTCGAACTGGGCGGCGCTCAGTTGCAGGGTCGCCGTGTTGCCGCGCGCGGCGGAGAACGGATCGGCCAGCGTCAGGCGGGTGAGGTCGGTCGCCTCGATCACGTGGGCTTCGACCGCGGCGCCGCCGCGGTCCGGGTCGCCAACGATGTCGTAGGTGCGGACATGCCGATTGTAGTCGGCGTTGAAGATCAGCCGGTAGCGGTCGGCGCTGTCCTTGCCGCAACTGGACCGCAGGTCGTCGCCGTTAAGATAGCTGAACCAGGTCAGCTTGCGCGCCACCGGGTTGTCGGTCGGCCCGACGGAGCTGCAACCGGCGAGGGTGAACAGCGTGGCCGCCATGGCGGCAAGCCCCGCCATCCTGGCGGTTGCGCGGACCATGGCCCGGCGGTCACCCCCGCGGGAAAAAAAGGCGGCCCGAACGGTTCTTTGATGACCACGGCTCATTGTCGCTTGCCTCGCGTCGGCGGCCCCTGGTAGGTGGAGAACGAAGGACGTGGCGGCAAGACCCGATCTCCGGACACCGGTGGGCTTTGGCCTGCCGGAGGGCGCCGGTAATCCGTTTGCCCCTTCCGTTCGCGCCGTGCCGCACCCCTTCCGCCGTGCCGTCTCCGCCGTTCCTTACCCTCTACATGCAGGACCAGCATTTTGGCCACAGAAACTGCGAAAAGCCAAAGCAGTAAATTAACGAATTCATGCTAGACACTGATTTCGCACGAATTTACCATTGAACCAAGCACCAAGATCTAGCGGTTGGCGGGGCCATCATGAGTGTAACGCGCAACACCGTTCGTAACGGATTGTTTCCGTTCGCCTTTCGCGCGGCGGATACGGCCGGCGGGCGGAGTTCGGCGGGTATGGGTCGCCATCTGCTCGCGGCGGCCGCGCTGCTGGGGATGGTTGCCGTCGGGTCCGGCCTGTCCGCGGCCGAGGCGCTGGCGGCCAAGGCCGCCGCCATCGTCGTCGATGCCCGCACCGGGCAGGTGCTGATCGACCAGGACGCCGATGCGATCACCCATCCGGCGTCGCTGACCAAGATGATGACGCTCTATTTGACCTTCGACGCGCTGGAGGACGGTCGCCTGACCCTCGACCAGCAGTTGCCGGTCTCGTCCTGGGCGGAGAGCATGACGCCGACCAAGCTCGGCCTGCGCGCCGGGCAGACGCTGAAGGTGGAGACGGCGATCCTCGGCCTCGTCACCAAGTCGGCCAACGACGCCGCCGTGGTGCTGGCGGAGGCGCTGGGCGGCACCGAGTCGCGCTTCGCCGAGATGATGACGCGCAAGGCCCGCGAACTGGGCATGCGCCACACCGTCTACCGCAACGCCTCCGGCCTGCCGAACATGGAGCAGGTGACGACCGCCCGCGACTATTCCTACCTGTCCCGCGCGCTGATGCGGGACCATGCGAAGTACTACCCCTATTTCAGCCGCCGCAACTTCGTCTATGGCGGCCGCACCCTGGCCAACCACAACCACCTGATGTCCCGCTACGAGGGCATGGACGGCATCAAGACCGGCTATACCGTGGCGTCCGGCTTCAACCTCGCCGCCTCGGCGGTGCGGGACGGGCGGCGTCTGGTCGGCGTCGTGCTGGGCGGCAAGTCTGCCGTATCGCGCGACAACAGGATGGCGGCGCTGCTCGATCAGGCCTTCGGCCGGCCCAACCGGGGCCGCGACGATGCGCCGGTGATGGCGAGCCTCGACACCACCCGGTCGGACGCCATCGATGGCGAAGGGGACGATGACGACGAGGAGGTCGAGGTCAAGGCCAAGCCGGTCGTCCGCGCCTCGCTGCAGGCCGCGGCGGTTCCGGCGGCGATCCCCGCCGCGCCGGCCCGTGAGGAGAAGTCCACCCGTGGCGGCGACGCCTCGCATTGGGGTGTCCAGGTCGGCGCCTTCTCCAGCAAGGCGGCTGGCAACAAGGCGGTGTCGCAGGCCGTCAAGCAGGCGCCCTTCCTGCTGCGCACCGCCAAGGCCAGCGTGGTCCAGGCCAAGACCGGCAAGGACACCGTCTATCGTGCCCGCCTGACCGGACTGGACGAGAAGGATGCCCGCAAGGCCTGCGCCGTCCTGACCAAGCACGGTCATCACTGCGTCGCCGTTTCGCCCGGCGAGCGGGGCTGAAGAATGGGCTGACTGCCGCCGGCCGGGATCAGTTATCCCCGCGCCGCGGCAGCGCAGCGTTCGAGGAATTCAAGCGCGGGCGTCAGCATGCCGGCCAATTCACCGCCCTGACCGCCCGTATCGGCGCCCGGTTCCTCCAGGTCCTTCTCCAGAGCGCGCGCGGCCTGCCGCAGGGCGACGCAGCCATATTGTCCCGACACGCCGGCGATCTTGTGGGCCATCGCCCCGGCGGTCGTCCGGTCCCCGTTCTTCAGCGCCTCGTCCAGCGTCTGTCCATGCTGGCGCAGCACCGCCACCGTCTTGTCGATCAGTTCGGCGACGCGGGCAGCGGGCAGCATCTCCTGCATCGTCCCGATGGCGCGCTCGTCGAATGCCGGTTCGGAAGCCGGCTCGGCTGCCGGCGTCCTGGCCTCCGCTCCCCGACTCAGTGCCGCCAGCAGGGCGTCGAGCCGCAGCGGCTTGATCAGCGTGCCATCGGCGCCGCAGCCGTCACAGCGGTCCTGGCCTTCGCTGGTGGCGCTGGCGGTCAGCATCAGGATGCGGGGGCCGCCGCCGCCGGGCTGATGCCGGATGGCGCGGACCGCCTCGTCGCCCGGCAGGCCGGGCAGGCCGAGATCCATCAGGATCAGGTCGAAGGCAGCGGCCGACGCGGCGGCGACGGCTGCCGGTCCGTCTTCCACCGCCACCACCCGATGGCCGGCGCGCTCCAGCAGGACGCGGGCGGCAAGGCGGGTGACCGTCTCGTCCTCCGCCAGCAGAATGTGCAAGGAATGTGCTGCGCCCATCTGGTCCGCCGGCATGCCGGTCCGCTCTTCCCGGTTGATGTGGTGGCCGCAGTCTAGCCGGTTCCGCGCCCCTCCGCATCCCCGCGGTCGGGTGGCCGGGTCACACGGTCGGCGAGGATTGGGTAAACATTGGATCCTCGATCCGGTGCAGACGGCCGGCGCCCGTCATCGCGGCGCGCAGCAGCAGGGTCTTGCGGCGGGCGGCGGCCAGCTTGGCGACCGGAGCCTCGCGCAGGACTTCGGCGCCATAGGCGTCGGCGACGATCAAGCCGCAATCCTCCGGGATCAGTTCGGTCGGGAAGCCATCATCCACCGCGAAATAGAAAGCGTCGCACCATTCGCGATACTCCTGCCATTTCTGGTCGGAGCGGAAATCGGGCACACCGCTCTTCACCTCGACGATCAGGATGTTGCCGGCCTCGTCGATGGCGAGCACGTCGGCCCGCCGGCCGCTCGCCAAGCGGAATTCGGTCAAGCTGGCATAGCCGCGCGCCGCCAGCGCTCGCCGGACGCCGCGGAAGATCGGCGGCGCGCCCACAGCCGGGACGCTGGCCTCGGTGTTGGAAACCGGAACGGCAATGTCGTCGCTCATGACGCGGTGCCACCATTGAAACAGGAACGTGTAGGGAACATGAGGCCCACAATGACCTGTCGTCCCGTCCCCGCCAAGGGGCAAAAGGTGGATGCCGGCAATCGGCGCAACGAAATCGGTTCAGCGGAATCAGCCCAGAAGAATCAGCCGGACGGCAGAATGACCGGAGGCAGGGGCGCCGGGCGGCAGCGGTCGCGCGGCAGGCTGCGGTCGGCGGGGAAGACCAGCACGACCGCGGTGCCGACGCCGGGCTGGCTGCTCAGCTCCATCCGTCCGCCATGCATCTCGACCAGCCGCTTGACGATGGGCAGCCCCAGCCCGGTGCCGCGGGAGTTGCGGGCGATGGTGGAGTCCGGCGGTTCGAACGGGTGGAGGATGCGCGGAAGCTCGGCGCTCGGGATGCCCACGCCGGTGTCGGCCACCATCAGCCCGATGCCGCCGTCCGGCATCAGATGCGCGGTCAGCATCACCTCGCCGCCGGGACGGGTGTGGGTGACGGCGTTCGACAGCAGATTGGTCAGCATCTGGGTCAGCGCCTGGGCGTCGCCCTGCAGGAGTGGCAGGTCGGCCGGCACCTCGCGGCGCAATTGGACGTCGCCTTCCTTCGCCACCTCGTGCAGGGCGGAGACGACGCGCAGCGACAGCATGTCAAGGTCCACCCCCTCCTCGGCCATCGGCATGCCGCCGCCATCCAGACGCGACAGCTCCAGAATGTCGTCGATCAGCGCCAGCAGATGGCTTCCCGCATCGCGGATGTCGCCGGCATAGCTGCGGTAGCGGGGGTTGCCCAGCGGCCCGAACGCCTCGGACAGCAGCATCTCCGAAAAGCCGAGGACGGCGTTCAGCGGGGTCCGCAGCTCGTGGCTCATCTGGGCCAGGAAGGCGCTTTTGGCGCGGCTGGCGCTTTCCGCCTCGGCGCGGGCGGTTCGGGCCTCCGCCTCGCGGATGCGCAGCCGCTCCTCGTTCAGCTTCAGCGTGGTGACGTCGGTGTAGTGGACCAGCACGCCGCCCGGCACCGCATGTTCGCGGCTGAGCAGCCAGCGTCCGTCGGGCAGCGGCACCACCACCGGCGGTTCCAGGCGGCGATGGCGCTCCAGCCGCGCCGCCACCCAGGCGCGGCGCTCCTCCTCGGTGGTCAGGCGCGGGTCGGTCAGGGCGAAGCGGTTGGCCAGCTCCTCGAACGGAACGCCGGGAACCAGCCGGTCGGCCACATCGGGCAGATCCCTCTTCAGCCGTCCGTTGGCATGGACCAGACGGTCCTCATGGTCGAACAGGGCGAAGCTCTCCGCACTGTGCTCGAGCGCTGCGGTCAGGCTTTCGGCCAGCACCTCGGCCACCGTCGGCGCTTCGGGGCCAAGATCGGTCAGCACGGCGCACAACCCGCCGGCCACGGGGCCGGCCGATACCCGCCAGCGCACCGGCGTCGTGCCGCGCCGCGCCGCGACCGTGCGCTCCACCGGGCCGTGCAGGCCATCGGCCAACGCGGCGAACAGGCCGGGGCAGGCGGCATCGATGCCGCCGCCGCGCAGCCGCCGGCCCGCCAGCGGGGCGATGCCCATCAGCCGCTCCGCCGCCGGGTTGGCGGACAGCCATTCCAGGTCGGTCAGCGCGCCCGTACAGTCGTGGTGCGCCTTGAGCAATGCAACCGCGTCGGGCAGATGCAGCATGGCGATCGGCAGAGGATCGGCAGGCGGGAGTTCCCTGGCCGCGGTCCCGCCCCGCCCGGCATCGGCGCAAGTCTGCGTATCGCAATCCATCCGGCGATCATTACGGCCTATTCCTAAAAAACGCTGAAGGCCGAGCCCAATATGTCATCGAATATTTGTCGAATTGTAACAAGTCAGAGGGAGAGTCCTCTCAATGTATAGAGTTTACCGAAAAAGCAACGAAAGGTTTGATTGAGGTGGCCGTTATGATCTTCGCGTTCCATCTGCCCAATGGCGGGCTTTGCAACGGGCCGTACCTTCCATAGTCTCTGGTCTTATCGGAGCATGAGGTTTGGGATGCAGGTGTGACGGTGAACGGCAGCCATGACGACGCCGGCAGCGCGGGGCCGGCCCTTCTGGTGTTCGGGACCGACGGACGGCTCGCCGACTGGACGCCGGCCGCCGCAGCCCTCCCGCCGCTGGCCGGACGCCTGAGCGCCGGCATGCCGGCCGACGAGCTTGAGGCCAGCCTGCTCCCGTCCGCCGGACCGCACATGGTGCCCGACCGCCAGGTGCATCGGCTTGCCGGCGGGGGGGCGGTGTGGCGGTTCGACGCGTCGCCCCCGTCCGTTTCTTCGAATGCCGGCCCCCCTGCGGTCCGGCGGATGCCCGATCCGGCCGACAGGCTGTTCGCGGCGGCGAGCCATGACCTGCGCCAGCCTCTGGCCGCGCTCTCGCTGCTGATCGGTACGCTGGACGGCCGGCTGGATGCCGGAATGGCGGAAAAAAGAGTGGCGGATAGCCGGTTCGGGGAAGGGCGCGACCTGCTGCACTCGATGGCCCAGGCGGTGGAATCGATGCGCAGCATGGTCGATGGCCATTTCGACCTTGTGCGTCTGGAAAGCGGCCTGATGGAGCCGGACATCCGCACCCACGCGGTGAACGGCGTTCTGATGCGTCTGGCGCTGGAGGTGGCGCCGCGCTTCGCAGACCGCGGTCTGCGCTTCTCCGTGATGCCCTGTTCGGCGATGGTGCGGACCGACTCCGCACTGCTGGAGCGTCTGCTGCATGGGCTGGTCGCCAATGCCCTGCGCGGCACGGTGCGTGGCCGTGTGCTGCTGGGCTGCCGCCTGCGCGGCGACCGCCTGCGCGTCGAGGTGTGGGACAGCGGCCGTGGCCTGTCGTCGCAGCGGCTGGCAGCCCTGCGGACCGAACTGGCCAAGCCGGTCGGGGAGGGGGCAGGGGCGCTCGGCCTCGACCTGACCCTCGTGCGTGGCCTCGCCCGCAAACTCGGCCTCGGGCTGGAGGTCTGCGCGGAGGAGGGGCGGGGCACCGTCTTCGCCGTCCTTGTCCCGATATCCGTCGAACAGGGTGCCGAAGGGGCGGACGCCTCCGCCCAGGCTGAGAGCGCGGCAACCGGGTCACCGGCGTCGGCCGGCGGCGCCACCGACATCAGCCGCACCCGCATCCTGGTGATCGAGGACGACCCCATGGTGCTGGCGGCGCTGGAGGCGCTGCTCGGGCAATGGGGGTGCAGCGTGGTCGGCGCGGACTCCTACGACATGGCGGTCGAGCGGCTCGGTCCGGCTCCCGAACATTTCCATCTGATCATTTCCGATCTGCGGCTGAAGGGAGCCGCCAACGGCATCGTCGCGATCCGGCAGATCGTCAAGCTGTTCGACCGTCCGGTTCCGGGAATGATCCTGACCGGCGACACCGACCCCAAGCGGCTGCGCGAGGCGCGGCTGTCCGGCTATCCGCTGCTGCACAAGCCGGTGGCCCCGCTTGCCCTGCGTGCCGCCGTCGTCCGCCTGCTCGGTCATGATCCGCTTTGATAACAAAGACCAGAATGCCAGTTGAATCGATTCGGAGTAAGTAAGCGAAAGATGGAGAGTCGAAACCGTTGAGGTTTTGTGCGGTGCAATGACATTTCTGAAACAGAGGCCGAAGGATACGGCGAAGTGCAACAAAGTTTCGCCCATTTCCCTCAGTGCAACAGTCCTTTTATCCACCAATGGTTAGGCCGCCATCCTCCTTTCGTTTGAACTTCAAGTTTCGCATACCATTTTATGTCTTGCCTTCGCTATGATTGGTTTGGGCACTCGCTGTTCGAACGGATTGGGTGGAGGGCGTTCGGATGAACCGGCGTTATCGGGAAGGGGGACGGACCGGGAAACTGGCGGTGATCATTATCGCCGGGATGTTCCTGTCCTTTTCGGCCTTCCTGATGATCAGGAGTGCCACCCGCGGAGCTGAGCTTGCTCTGGCCGACCGTCAGGCCATCCAGCTCCATGACCAGCTGAAGTCGGATTTCGAGGATCAGAGCGTGCTTCTGCGCGCGCTCAGCGGTCCGATGGCCGGTCCCGCTCCGGTCACGGAGGCAAGCTTCGCGTCGGCCGTCGAGCCGCTGCTGCCGCTCTATCCGAACCTGCATGCCGTCGCCTGGGCACGCCGGATCGCCGACCGGGACGTGCCGCTGCTGGAGCGCGCCATGCGCGCGGCCGGCCGCAGTTCCTTCGCCGTCCGCACCGCCGGTGGCGGAGGGAGCGCGGAGTCCGAGGGGGGAGCCGGCGATTCTTCCGCCGGGCAGCTCGCCGCCGACCGGTTCGTCACTGTGCTGGCCGAACCGCGGTCCGCCATCGGGCTGATCGGGTTGGACATGGCCACCCTTCCCGGCCAGCGCGACGTGCTGGCGCGTTCCTGCACCGCCAATCGCATCGTCGCGGCCGGCGGCGAGCCGCTGAGGTATGAGCTGGGCAGAAGGTCCGTGCTGATCTATCTGCCGGTCTATTCCCGCGAGGTCGATCCCGACGACGGCCGTCCCTACGCCGGTGGACGCCTCGTCTGCGATGTGCTGACCGGCTTCCTGTGGACCAGCTTCGATGTCGGGCAACTGCTGCGCGATTCGGTCCGCCGGGTCGGGCTGACCGTCGGCGACGCCTATCTGCTGGAGCCGCCGGGCCGGACGACCTCCGGAACATTGGGAACACCGCGGCTGCTGGCCGCCGAAGGGGCGTTCGGCCGTCCCGGCGAACTGCCGCACCCGCCGGTCGATGCCCTCACCGTGGAGCAGCTGACCGGCCCGGTGGCGCCGTACTCCATCGTCCGCGACATCGCCTATGGCGGCCGGGTTTGGCGGCTCTATGTGGTTCCGACCCCGGCGCGGCTGTTCGGCGTGGAGGACCGGCTGGCCTGGACGATGCTGATCGGCGGGCTGCTGCTGACTGCCGGCGGCGCTGCCTATGTCCTGCGCGAGGCGAGGACCCGGCGTCTGCTCCAGACCGAGGCGCGCGCCCGCGCCGCCATGGCCCGTGCCCTGCGTGAGAGCGAGGAGCGGTTCCGGATGGCTCTGCGCTATTCCAAGGTGACGCTGTTCAGCCAGGACCGGGATCTGCGGCACCTGTGGATCTACTGCCCGCGCATGGATCTGAATCCGGAGCGCATGATCGGCCGCACCGACGGCGATCTGTTCCCGCCGGAGGAGGCGGCGCGGACGGTCGCTCTCAAGCGGTCGGTGATGGACAGCGGGGTCGGGACGCGGTGCGAGCTGGAGCTGACCTATTGCGGCTACCGCCGGGTGCTCGACCTGTCGGTGGAGCCGATGCGGGACGAGACGGGGGCGGTGGCCGGCGTCATCTGCGCCGCCATCGACGTGACTGAGTCGGCCGACATCCGCGAGGCGCTGGCCCGCGCCCATGCCGAGGCGGAGCGGGCCAACCAGGCCAAGAGCCGCTTCCTGGCCGCCGCCAGCCACGACCTGCGCCAGCCCTTCCAGGCGATGAGCCTGTTCCACCACATCCTGATGTCCAAGCTGGACGATCCCCATCAGGTGGAGGTGGCGAACAAGCTGGGAGAGGCGCTGACCGCCGGCAACACGCTGCTGTCAACCCTGCTCGACACCTCCGCGCTGGAGGTCGGCAACGTCAAGCCGCGGGTCGTCGAATTCGACGTGCAGGACATCCTGAGCCGTCTGGCGGTGGAGATCGGCGATCAGGCCATCGACCGCGGGCTTCTGCTGCGGATGGTTCCCTGTTCCGTCCGCGTGAAGAGCGATCCGATCCTGCTGGAGCGGATGGTGCGCAACCTGCTGGTCAACGCCCTGCGCTACACCACAGAAGGGCGGATCCTGCTGGGCTGCCGGCGCCGGTCCACCGCCGATGGCGGGATGCGCCTGTCCATCGAGGTGTGGGACACCGGTCCCGGCATCGCCGAGGCGGAAATGGCCGCGATTTTCGAGGATTTCTACCGCTGCGGCACCGACCAGCGCGACAGCGGCCGCGGGCTCGGCCTGGGACTGTCGATCGTCCGCCGCATGGCCGAGATGCTGGACCATCCCGTCACCGTGCGGTCGCGGGTAGGGCGCGGCACCATGTTCGCCGTCAGCATTCCGGTCGTGGAACAGCAATGCTCCTGCTGCGCCGCCGCCGACTGAGCAGCCCGCCGTCCTTTTCCATTCCGCAGCGCGCAATGGTGGCAGTTCCGCCGGCCGGTCCGCTTTTCCCGTCCTGGCCCGCGCAAGTTTCGGTTATGCTGCGTCTGCTCACTGGACCGAAACGATCCCAGTAACCCAACTGCAACAATGGCTTGGAAACTTTATTGATGTAGGTCATTGGGCCCCTTCGCCATAGGGGCTATTGCTTCCGCACAAGCACAGTCCTTTGGAAAAGCTTGGAAAGCGAAGGTTCCGTTTCTAAGGAACCCAACAAGACGGAGTTCGGCCGGTCGCCATGGCCTGCCCGGCAAGGGCGCCGGCGGCGACGGGAACCGGACTTGGGAGGATACGGCCTGCCGCCGCGACGGATGCCCCGGCACAACGGGCATCCGGTCCGGTCACCGGCATTCGGGGCTTCGCCATTCCGGCGGGGTCCGTTGGTCGGGCGCCGCGATCCTTTTCAGGAGCATTCTAGTATGGACACCGCCATCGCCGCCCCCTCCGCCGCCCCGGCGGGTCGCAGCGGCATCGTTCCGACCGGCAAGAACGGCAGCCCCATGATCGAAAACGTCACGTTCGAGGAAATCCGCATCGGCCAGCAGGCGAGCCTGTCGCGCCGTCTGACCATGTCCGACATCGAGCTGTTCGCGACGGTGTCCGGCGACCTCAACCCGTCCCATGTGGACGAGGATTACGCCGTCGACCATAAAGTTGTCGGCCACGGCATGTGGTCGGGCTCGCTGATCTCCGCCGTCCTCGGCACCCTGCTGCCCGGCCCCGGCACCGTCTATGTCGGCCAGGATCTGCGGTTCGAACGTCCGGTCCTGCTGGGCGACATCGTCACCGTGACCGTCACCGCCAAGTCGAAGGACGCGGCGCGCAAGACGGTGGTCTTCGACTGCCTGTGCCTCAACCAGGACGGCCGGACGGTCGCGACCGGCGTGGCTGAGGTGATCGCCCCGACCGAGAAGGTGTGCCGCGCCGCGGCGGAACTGCCGCAGGTGCAGGTGATCCGCCATGACGGCCACGAGCTGATGCTGAAGAAGTGCGAGTCGCTGCCGCCGGTGCCGACCGCCGTCGTCCATCCCTGCGACGAAAGCTCGCTGCGCGGCGCCGTCGAGGCTGCCGAAGCGAACCTGATCGACCCGGTGCTGGTCGGTCCGGAATCGAAGATCCGGTCGGTCGCCGACGCCTGTGGCCTCGACATCTCGCGCTACCGCATCGTCGACGTCGCCCACAGCCATGCCTCGGCCGAGACCGGCGTGCGGCTTGCCCGTACCGGCGAGTGCGAGGCGGTGATGAAGGGCAGCCTGCACACCGACGAGTTGATGGGCGAGGTGGTGAGGAAGGAGACCGGCCTGCGCACCGGCCGCCGCCTGAGCCACGTCTTCGTCATGAACGTCCCGACCTACCCGCGTCCGCTGCTGATCACCGATGCGGCGATCAACATCTACCCGACGCTGGAGGACAAGGTCAGCATCGTCCAGAACGCCATCGACCTCGCCAAGGTGCTGGGCACCGAGGTGCCGCGCGTCGCCATCCTGTCGGCGGTCGAGACCATCAACACCAAGATCGCCTCGACGCTGGAGGCGGCGGCACTCTGCAAGATGGCCGACCGCGGCCAGATCACCGGCGGCATCCTCGACGGCCCGCTGGCCTTCGACAACGCCATCAGCCGCGAGGCCGCCATCACCAAGGGCATCAAGTCCGAGGTGGCCGGTCAGGCCGACATCCTGCTGGTTCCCGACTTGGAGGCCGGCAACATGCTGGCCAAGCAGCTGTCCTTCCTGGCCCATGCCGACGCCGCCGGCATCGTGCTCGGCGCCCGCGTGCCGATCATCCTGACCAGCCGCGCCGACAATGTGCGCACCCGTCTGGCGTCCTGCGCCGTGGCCGTCCTGTCGGCCGCCGCCCGCCGCCGCGGTGCCGCGTCGGCGGCCGAGTAAGGAGGGCAGGGGCAATGTCCAACGCGATCCTCGTCATCAATGCCGGCTCTTCCAGCCTGAAATTCTCGGTCTTCCGGGATCATGGCGACGGGGATCCGGTGGTCACCATCAACGGCCAGATCTCGGGCATCGGCACCCAGCCGGTGTTCGAGGCCAAGGACGCCCAGCGCCGTCCGCTCGCCGAAAAGAGCTGGGGGGCCGGTGAGGCCAGCGACCGCACCGCCCTGCTGTCCTACCTGCTCGACTGGATCGAGGAGCGGCTTGACGGGGCGACGCTGATCGCCGCCGGCCACCGGGTGGTGCATGGCGGTGTCCGCCATGCCACCCCGGTGCTGCTGACCCCCGCCGTGCTGGACGAGCTGGACGGTCTGGTCCCGCTCGCCCCGCTGCACCAGCCGCACAACCTCGCCGCCATCCGCGCGCTGGCCGAGGCGCATCCGGAGCTGCCGCAGGTCGCCTGCTTCGACACCGCCTTCCACCGCAACCAGCCCTGGCAGGCCCAAACCTTCGCCATTCCGCGGGAGCTGACCGAGGAGGGCGTGCGGCGCTACGGCTTCCACGGCCTGTCCTACGAGTATATCGCCCGCCGCCTGCCGGAAATCGCCCCGGAATTGGGCGATTCGCGGGTGGTCGTCGCCCATCTCGGCAGCGGCGCCAGCATGTGCGCCATCCATGGCGGGCGCAGCGTCGACAGCACCATGGGCTTCACCGCGCTGGACGGCCTGCCGATGGGCACCCGTTGCGGCACCATCGATCCCGGCGTGCTGATCTACCTGATGCGCAAGGGCATGGATGCCGGCGCCATCGAGAAGTTGCTGTACAACAAGTCCGGCCTGCTCGGCGTGTCCGGCATCTCCAACGACATGCGTGCCCTGCTCGACAGCAGCGACCCGCATGCCCAGGAGGCGGTCGAGCTGTTCTGCTTCCGCATCGCCAAGGAGACCGGCGCGCTGTCCGCCTCGATGGGCGGTGTCGATGCGCTGGTGTTCACCGCCGGCATCGGCGAGCGCTCTGCCCCGGTGCGGGCGCGGGTCGGCGACAAGCTGGCCTGGATGGGGGTGGACATCGACGCGGCGGCCAACGAAGCCAATGCGACGAAGATCTCGACCCCCGGCAGCCGCCTGCCGGTCTATGTCATCCCGACCGACGAGGAACGGATGATTGCGCTGCACACCCGCAAGGTGCTGACCGGGCGGTGAGCGATTTGTGCGGGGGCGGCGCCGGCTGACGCCCCCCACATCCCCCTGGAGCTTGCCCCCCATTCGGTGCTAGCACGCCCACCGGCATCAAGCATCGTCCGGGGGAACCCGTGGTCCGCCCCTATCTGCCGCTGAACGCCCTGCGTGCCTTCGAGGCGTCGGCGCGGCATCTCAGCTTCACCCGCGCGGCCATCGAGCTGTGCGTGACCCAGGCCGCCGTCAGCCATCAGGTCAAGCTGCTGGAGGAGCGGCTGGGCGCCAGCCTGTTCCATCGCCTGCCGCGCGGCCTCGCCCTGACCGACGAGGGAAGGGCGCTGCTGCCGACTCTGGAGGAGGCGTTCGACCGCATCGGCGGGCTGCTCGACCAGTTCGAGGGCGGGCGGTTCCGCGAGGTTCTGACTGTCGGCGCCGTCGGCACCTTCGCCGTCGGCTGGCTGTTGCCGCGACTGACGCGCTTCCGCGAGGCGCATCCCTTCGTCGATTTGCGCCTGTCCACCAACAACAACCGCGTCGACATCGCGGCGGAGGGGCTGGACTACGCCATCCGCTTCGGTGACGGCGCGTGGCACGGCACCGAGGCCGTTCATCTGTTCAACGCGCCGTTGTCGGTGCTGTGCGCACCGGAGATCGCCCGGCGGCTGCGTGAGCCCGCCGATGTCGGGCGCGAGACCCTGCTGCGCTCCTACCGGTCCGACGAATGGCCGGGCTGGTTCGCCGCCGCCGGAATGGAGCCGGCGGCGATGCCGCCGGTCAAGGGGCCGGTCTTCGACTCCTCCTCGCTGATGGTGGAGGCGGCAATCCAGGGGGCCGGGGTGGCGCTGGCTCCGGTGGCGATGTTCCGCCGGCCGCCGGCCGTGGGGCTGATCGAGCAGCCCTTCGCCGTCACCGTCTGCAAGGGCGCCTATTGGCTGACCTCGCTGAAATCGCGGCCGGAGACGCCGACCATGCGCGCCTTCCGCGACTGGCTGTTTGCCATGGTCGCGGAAGAGGCGGTGGCCTGAATGGGCAAGCTGCTGGCAGGAGATGGAGCTCCGCTCGCCGTTGCTCTTCCCGACTTGCCCCTTTTATCGGCTGCCGGTGCCGTCACCGGCCGAGCCGGGCAGGTAACGGCCGACCGCCTTGATGATCGCAAGTGCTGAAGTCGCCGCATCGTCCATGCCGGCGGAACGGATCGCCGCCGCAACTTTTGCTTTCGGCCCTGAGCCGCCATCGGTAATCACAAACAGGCTGGCATCATCTCCGCTGTCGGACGACAGCAGCTTGGCCAACGATCCAGCACCAGCGCTTCGGGCCAGCGCGCCGGCACCCTGCCGATCATCCAACCGCACCAGTGCCATCGCATCCGATGCGATCCCGGTGCCGTGATTGAACGCAATATCGAGCTTTTGGCCAAACCGTGAATCCTGCCGATCGGTGATGCTCAACCCGATGAGGCCTGTGCCAGCCTTGCGATCCTCTGCAGTTGCTCCGACCTCGCTCTCACCAGCTTCAACCAGTATGGACGGCGGTTTGGGCTTGGCGATTCCCTTGCTGGCGGCAATGGCGTCCATCATGGCCGTCCCAGCCCCGCCAGTGGTGATCGAGACACTGTCGGATAAGCCGAACGCAGCGCGGAATGCGTTGGCGGCCTTTCCCATATAGTCGCTTGTCGCATTGGCCCAGTCCGTCATTGCCGGAATCGCGGCGCCGGTGCGTCTGATTTCCTGATCGCGTTCAGCCGACAGGGCCGTTGGCTGTTCACGCCCCATCGTCCGGCGCGCGGCATCGGACAGATCCACAATAACTGTAGGGGGCGGGCGCGGTGGATCTTGGGAGACGGTGAGGGAGGCAGGACGCGCAAATGTTCCGGTGGATTTGACCATGCCGGTGGTCGCATCGAGCAGGGTCTGCGACCCAACGATCTTCGTCATATCACACCTTCCACGTGCATTATCGAAATAATATGCGCGGAAAGATGGGTTCGCAATATGTTTGCGCAGACTTATTTGGGCAGACTCAAGGGCGCGCACCTCTTCCGCGACTGGCTGTTCGCCATGGTCGCGGAAGAGACGGCAGGCTGAGCGGTCAGGACAAGGTGACGCGGCGCGGGGCCTGCTGCCGCTCCCGCTGCTGCCAGAAGCGCAGCCGCAGCCGCGGCGCCATGAACCAGGCGATGGGAGCGGCAAGGATGACGCTGAGAATGACCACGGTCGGCATCAGCGTCATCGCCTGTTCGGAAAAGCTGGGGATGCCCAGGACCAGGACGGTGCCGATGCCGAAGACCACACCCTGGATCATGCCGTAGATCAGGATGGCGAGGCGTAAACGGGTGGACATGGGACTGCTCCGCTGAAGTTGGATGGTGCATAGACCGTTTCCCTCTTCAACCGGGGCGAGGCCGCAATGTTCCGAACGCCATCGGAGGGAGTCTGCTCCGCCCGATAGCGTTCGTATACATACAATTACTGGGCGTGACGCGAGTTTGCCCTTACTGGTGCGCCCGCCACCATGCCATCAGGCCGGTGGTGGAGCTGTCATGGGCGCCCTCGGCCGGACCGGCTTCCATCTCCGGCAGGATGGTGTTGGCCAACTGCTTGCCCAGCTCGACGCCCCACTGATCGAAGCTGTTGATGTCCCAGACGATGCCCTGGACGAAGACCTTGTGTTCGTACAGCGCGATCAGGGCGCCCAGCGTCGCCGGGGTCAGGCTTTCCATCAGGAGGGTGTTGGACGGACGGTTGCCGGGGAAGACGCGGTGGGGGACCAGCGCCTCGACCTCATCCGCCGGCTTGCCGGCCTTGGTCATCTCCGCCCGCACCTCGTCGGCGGTCTTGCCGCGCATCAGCGCCTCGGCCTGGGCGAAGACGTTGGACAGCAGGATGCGGTGATGCGCGCCGGCCTCCGCCCCGATCGGGTTGTGGCTGGTCGCCGCCGCCACGAAGTCGCAGGGGATCAGCGAGGTGCCCTGGTGGATCAGCTGGTAGAAGGCGTGCTGGCCGTTGGTGCCGGGCTCGCCGAACAGCACCGGGCCGGTCTGGTAATCCACCGGCTCGCCGCCGCGGGTCACCGACTTGCCGTTGCTCTCCATGTCCAACTGCTGGAGATAGGCGGGGAAGCGGTGCAGATACTGGTCGTAGGGCAGCACCGCGTAGGACGAGGCGTCCCAGAAATTGCGGTACCAGACGCCCAGCAGGGCCAGCAGCACCGGCATGTTGCGCTCAATCGGCGCGGTCTGGAAATGCTCGTCCATCGCATGGGCGCCGGCCAGCATCTCGGCGAAGCGTTCCGGGCCGATGGCGATCATGATCGGCAGGCCGATGGCCGACCACAGCGAATAACGGCCGCCGACCCAGTCCCAGAAGCCGAACATGTTGGCCGGGTCGATGCCGAACTTGCGCACCTCCGCCTCGTTGGTGGAGACGGCGACGAAATGCTTGGCGACATGCGCCTCGTCCTGCGCGGTCTCCAGGAACCAGCGGCGGGCGGAGTGGGCGTTGGTCAGCGTCTCCTGCGTCGTGAAGGTCTTGGAGGCGATGACGAACAGCGTCGTTTCCGGGTCCAGCCACTTCAGCTGTTCGGCCAGATGGGTGCCGTCGACGTTGGAGACGTAATGCAGCGCCACATGGGCGTGGGCAAAGGGCTTCAGCGCCTCCGTCGCCATGACGGGACCGAGGTCGGAACCGCCGATGCCGATGTTCACCACGTCGGTGATCGGCTGGCCGGTGTAGCCGCGCCATTCGCCGTCGCGCACCGAAGTGGCGAAGGCGTCCATCCGCTCCAGCACCGCGCGCACGCCCGGCATGACGTCGCGGCCATCGACGGTGACGGCGCGGTCGGAGCGGTTGCGCAGGGCGGTGTGCAGGACCGCGCGCTTTTCCGTCAGGTTGATCGGCTCGCCGCCGAACATGCGGGCACGCGCGCCCTCGACATCCTGCTGGCGGGCGAGGTCGAGCAGCAGGCGGACCGTGTCCTGGGTGATGCGGTTCTTCGAATAGTCGAGGAACAGCCCCGCGGCTTCCATGGAGAAGGCTTTGAACCGGCCTGGATCGGCGGCGAACAGGTCACGCATGTGCGTGCCGGCCATGTCCTGGCGGTGTTGGGCGAGAGCGGTCCAGGCGGGGGAACGGGTCAGCGCGGTCATGATGCTTTGGACTCCTTGACGTCAGCGGTCCTTTGACGCGGCCCATCTTGCGGGGCGTGCGGAGCCTAACACCGACCGCCGGCCGCGGCCACGGGCCAAAACGCGACGGTCGGCGCTGCTGATCGGCCTATGCGGGGCGGCCAGGGTGCAACCCGGCGGGGCGGTCGGGTGTTGTGGTCTTTGAGGAACTGCGACAGGAGGACAACATGTCGGACAAGCCCGTTGCCCCGCCATTGGAAGAGCGCGAAGAGCAACGCGACCGCGACGATGCCGCACGGCCGGATCAGGTCGGGATCATTCCCGGCAAAGTGCCGGGCAGCCCGGTCGATCCGAGCGATCCGCGCTTTCCGGGGAGCCAGCCGGATTTGGCGTGAGGGAAGGCTGGGGGCGCCGTCGGCCGGCGCCCCCGGTTCACTCAGCTTCCGCCTTCGATGGTCCGCGTCGGCGTCACGCCCTCCGGCTTGCCGACCAGGACGGTCAGCAGCTTGGCCGGGTCGAGCAGGCGGCGGGCGACGCGCTTGATGTCCTCCTGGCTCACCGCGTTGATGTAGCGGTCGCGCTGGTTCAGGTAGTCGATGCCCAGCTTGTCGCGCTTCACCTGCAACAGGATGCGGGCGATGGCCTGGGTCGAGCCGAGTTGCAGTGGGAAGGAGCCGGTCAGGTAGGTCTTGGCGTCGGCCATCTCCTGGTCGGTCAGCCCGTCCTTGGCCATGCGCGCCCATTCCTGGCGGATGATGTCCAGCGCCTGACCCGCCTTGGCGTTGACGGTGGAGCCGCCCGCCATCACCAGCGCGGTATGGTCCATCGGGATCAGGTAGCTGTAGACGCCATAGCTGAGCCCGCGCTTCTCGCGCACCTCTTCCATCAGGCGCGAACCGAAGCCGCCGCCGCCCAGCACATAGTTCATCACCGTCGCGGCGTACCAGTCGGGATCGTCGCGCTTCACGCCGGGCTGCCCCATCAGCATGACGGTCTGCGCCGTCGGGCGCGGCAGCAGGATGGTCTGGCCCAGCCCGGCCATCGTCACGTCGGGGATCGGCTTCGCCTCGGTCTTGGCCGGCAGCCCACCGAACACTGTGTCGAGCGCCTTGCCCAGATCCTCCGGCGAGATGTCGCCGGTCGCCGCCACCACCAGCCGGTCGCGGCCGAACTGCCCCTTCACGAAGGCGCGCAGGTCGTCGGGCGTGATGGCCGGCAGGCTTTCCAGGCTGCCGCGACTCTCGCCGCCATAGGGGTGGCCGGGGAAGGCGGTGGCGTAGAACTGGCGCCGCGCGACATAGTTGGGGTCGGCGAGGTCGCGCCTGAGGCTGGCCATGACGGAGGCCCGCATGCGATCCAGCGCCTCGGGCGCGAAATGCGGCTCGGTCAGGGCGAGCCGGGTCAGTTCCAGCGCCTCGTCACGGTTGTCGGCCAGGGTGCGCATCGAGCCGCCGAAGCCGTCGCGCCCGGACTCGAAGCCGAGCGCGATGGCCTTGTCCTGCAAACGGGCCTGGAAGGTCTGGGAGTCGTACGGCCCGGCACCCTCGTCCAGCATGGTGGAGGCGATGTTCGCCAGCCCTTCCTTGCCCTTGGGGTCGGTGCCGCCGGCTCCCTCGAAGACCCATTCCAGCGCCAGGACCGGCACCTTGTGGTCCTCGACCAGCCACGCCTCGATCCCGCCGGGGCTGACCACCCGCTTGATGTCCATGGCCTGGGCGGGCGAGAGAAGGGCGGCGGCCGTCAGGAAGAACGCCACGACCGCGAGGCGGACGGAGGGAAGTCCGCGGGCGGATGAAACATCGTGAAACACGCTCATCCTCAACTGTCCTTTCCGGTCGGGGGCAGCAGCAGGCCGGTGACGTGGTTGGTCTGGCTCAGCACGGCGCGGGCGGCGGCGTTGACCTGATCGGCGGTGACGGCGTCGATGCGCACCGGCCAGTTCTCCACGTCGTCGATGCTCTGGCCGGTGGCGAGCGCCGCACCCAGCGTCTGGGCCGGTCCGGTCAGGCTGTCGCGGGCATAGGCAGCCGAGGCCAGCATGCGCTTGCGCGCGGTGGCGACCTCTTCCTCCGTCACGCCGGATTTCAGCAACTTGTCGACCTCGGCCCACAGAGCCGATTCGAGCTTGTCCATCGGCACGCCGGCGGCCGGGCTGGCGCCGACGCTGAGCGTCGCCATGTCCCAGGCGGTCGGCCCATAGCCGAGCCAGGCCGAGGTGGCGAGCTTCTGGTCCACCACCAGACTGCGGTAGAGGCGCGAGGTGGTGCCGCCGCTCATGATCTCGGCCAGCACCTGCAAGGCATAGGCCTGGCCGGTCTGGTCAAGGCGGTAGGACGGGGCGGTCCAGATGCGGCGGACCGAGGGCTGGCGCACCTCGTCGTCACGCAGGACGACCTGACGGGAGGAGGTCAGCGGCGGTTCGGTGACCCGCTTGCGCTCCGGCACCGGGCGGGCGGCAATGGCACCGTAATAGCGCTCGGCCAGCGGTTTCAGCTCCGCCGCGGTCACGTCGCCGGACACCACCAGGATGGCGTTGTTGGGCGTGTACCACGTCTTGTAGAAGCGCTCCGCCATCTCCCGCGTCAGCGCCGACATCTCCTGCGGCCAGCCGATCACCGGGGTGCCGTAGGGGTGGTGGACGAAGAGGGTGGCGTTGATCTGCTCGCCGATGCGGTCGGCCGGCTCGTTCTCGATGCGCTGGCGCCGCTCCTCGATGATGACGTCGCGTTCGGGATAGACCACCGCATCGGTCAGCTTGAGGTTCGACATGCGGTCCGACTCCATCCGCATCACCATCTCCAGCCGGTCGCGGGCGACGTTCTGGTAATAGGCGGTGTAGTCGTAGCTGGTGAAGGCGTTGTCGCGCCCGCCGTTCTTGGCGATGATCCGGCTGAACTCGCCGGGCTGGATCGCATCGGTCCCCTTGAACATCAGATGTTCGAGGAAATGGGCGATGCCGGACTGGCCGCGCTCCTCGTCGGCGGCGCCCACCTTGTACCAGACCATATGGGTCACGACCGGCACGCGGTGGTTCGGGATCACCACCACCTGCATGCCGTTGGACAGGGTGAAGCTCTCGGGGAAGAACACCCCCTTTTCCGCCGCGTGGGCGGGCTGGAACCCGAGCGGAATCGGTGCCAGGGGGGCCGCGACGGTCATCGTCAAGGCGAGAAGTCCTGCCGCGGCGAGGCGGCGGGCTGGAATGAAGGCGGGCATGAGGGCTCCCGGATCAGGAGGACCGAATCGAAAGGGCGCCCTTCGCTGGGAAGGACGCCCCCGGAAACTGGTGTGATGTCGCGTGTTGGACAAGACCGAAGGAACTGGTCGGGCTTAGAACAGGCCTTCCAGCGGCGCCTTGCGCTTGCGCTCGATCGTCGGGGTAGCGGCACCGTCCAGCGCCTTGCCCTGGGCCTGGGCCTCGCGCAGGCGCTGCTGCTCCTTGCCGGGATCGACGACGGAGACGGGCGGCTGCTGCGTCTGCCAGAACAGGAGCGAATCGATCCAGCTCTTGTCGGCGACGATCAGCTGGGTGGTTTCCTGATCGACCTTGGCGCGGATGTTCGGGTCGATGCCGTCGCGGGCCGAAGCCTGCGCGACCAGCGACTTCTCGCCCGCCGTTGCGCCCGCCGCAGCCTTGGCACCGCGCGAGGAACCGCCGAACACGGCGCCGGCGGCCATCTGGGTCGGGGTGCTGTCCTGCGGACGGGCAGCACCCGGGCGCGGCTTCGGCAGGTCCTGCATGCTGGGCGGCAGGGTCAGCGGAGCGCGGGAAACGACGGAGAACTCGTCGGGGCTCTGGCGGTCGAGACCGATGGACCGGCGCACATCCGAGCAGCCGGCGAGCGTCAACGCCGCAAGCGCCAGCCCGATGAGCGGGAGCCGCGCCAAAGGAAGCCGGGTCCGGGGGAAGGAGAGGGCGGAGGAGATGCTGGTCACGTTCGGAGGATCCCGTCGTCTGTCACGTCGTAGCGACCCGGCCCGAAGGTCGAGGCCGCTTGGGTCAGCGCTCGCCGGTGGTTATAACGCCACCGGCGACGGAACTCTTACGACTTTTCGCGGCCCGCGAACAGTCCGTCGATCAGCAGCAGCACGACGCCGACGCTGATTCCGCTGTCGGCCACGTTGAAGGCCCAGAAATGCCAGCCGCCGACATGGAAATCGAGGAAATCGACCACCGCCCCGTGCAGCATCCGGTCGGCCACGTTGCCGATCGCCCCGCCGATGATGAAGCCCAGCGCCAGGGCGATCAGACGGCGTTCCGCCTGCCGCAGCCAGAAGATCAGGCAGACGGCGATCACCGCGGCGATGGCGCTCAGGATGTAGGGCATCAGCGCCCCGCCGCTGGCGAAGGTGCCGAAGCTGACGCCGTAGTTCCACACCAGCACGAGGTTGAAGAAGGGGGTCACCTCGATGACATGCGGCACCGGCTGCATGACCTGCTCGAGGATCCACCACTTGCTGCCCTGGTCGAGGACCACCACCAGCACGGCGACGATCAGCCCGAACAGCCAGTAGGACCGGGATTGGTTGGCGACGAAGGCGTTCATGTGACCGCACGTTCTCCCTCTCCCCCCCGGGGAGAGGGTCGGGGTGAGGGGGAAGCGCGGCGAGGAGCGTCCGGCAAGCGGACCCCCCTCATCCTAACCCTCTCCCCGGGGGGGAGAGGGGACAGGACCGCGGTTGTGACGACTTTCCTCATGCCACCGCGTCGGAGCAGCGGATGCAGAGCGTCGGATGGTCGTGGACTGTGCCGACTTCCTCCAGGACCTTCCAGCAGCGCTCGCACTTCCCGCCGTCGGCCAGAGCCGGGGCGACGGCGATGCCGGGGACGTCGGGCAGGGTGAAGGCCCCCTCCGGCGCTGCGGCGTCCGTCACCTCGATGGCCGAGGTGATGCAGACGTCCTGGAAATCGACATCGGCCAGCAGGGCCTTGGTCGCGGCGTCGACGAAGACGGTCGGATCGGCCTGGAGGGACGAGCCGATGGTCTTGTTGGCGCGCTCCAGCTCCAGGGCGCCGGTGACGACGCGGCGGACGGTGCGCACCGCCTCCCACTTGGATGCCAGCGCGTCGTTGCGCCAGTCGCCCGGCACCTCCGGGAAGCCGCGCAGATGCACGCTCTCGTCGGTCCAGCCCGCCCCCTGCGTCAGGCCTTCCGGCCGGGCGAGCCACGCCTCTTCCGCGGTGAAGCAGAGGATGGGCGCGAGCCAGGCGGTCAGGTTGGAGAACAGATGCTCCATCACCGTCCGCACCGACCGGCGGCGCACCGAGTCGACGGCGTCGCAATAGAGGCTGTCCTTGCGGACGTCGAAGTAGAAGGCCGACAGCTCCACCGCACAGAAATTGTGCAGGGCCACGAACAGGGCGTGGAAGTCGTAGGCCTCGACCTTCTCGCGGACCAGCGTGTCCAGCTCCGACAGGCGGTGCAGGACCCAGCGCTCCAGCTCCGGCATCTCGGCGGCGTCGATCCGCTCGGCCGGGCTGTAGTCGGCGAGCGCGCCCAGCAGGTAGCGCAGCGTGTTGCGCAGGCGGCGGTAGAGGTCGGCCTGGGTCTTGATGATCTCCTTGCCGATGCGGAGATCCTCCGAATAGTCGGAGTTGATGATCCACAGGCGCAGGATGTCGGCGCCGTACTGGTCGCAGACCTCCTGCGGGGCCACCACGTTGCCCAGGGACTTGGACATCTTGCGGCCCTGCTCGTCGAGCACGAAGCCGTGGGTCAGCACCGCGTTGTAGGGCGCCCGGCCGCGCGTGCCGCAGCTTTCCAGCAGCGAGGAGTGGAACCAGCCGCGATGCTGGTCGGAGCCTTCCAGATAGAGGTCGGCCGGCCAGGCCAGCTCCTCCAGCCGCTGTTCCAGAACGAAGGCGTGCGAGGAGCCCGACTCGAACCAGACGTCGACGATGTCCTTGACCTGCTCGAAATCCTCGGCGGAGTAGCTATTGCCGAGGAAGTCCTGCGGGTCGCGGGCGAACCAGGCGTCGGCGCCCTCCTGCTGGAAGATGTCGGCGATGCGGGCGAACACCGCCTCGTCGCGCAGGATCTCGCCGGTCGACTTGCGGACGAACAGCGCGATCGGCACGCCCCAGGCGCGCTGGCGGCTGATGCACCAGTCCGGACGGCTCTCGATCATCGAGCGGATGCGGTTCTCGCCCTGCGCCGGGACCCAGCGGGTGTCGGAGATCGCCTGCAAGGCCACCTTGCGCAGGTCGTTCGTCTCCATCGAGATGAACCACTGCGGCGTGGTGCGGAAGATCAGCGGCGCCTTGGAGCGCCAGCTGTGCGGATAGCTGTGCTTGATGCGGTTGCTGGCCAGCAGCGACCCGCATTCCTCGAACGCCTCCAGCACCGCCTTGTTGGCGGGGCCGGTCTTGCCCTGGTCGGTGTAGACGGCCAGCCCGGCGAACAGCGGTACATGGGCGTAATAGCGCCCGTCCTCGCCCACCGTCTGCGGCACCTCGATGCCGTTGGCCTGGCCCAGGCGGAAGTCATCCTCGCCATGGCCGGGGGCGATGTGGACGAAGCCCGAACCGGCATCGGTCGTCACGAAGTCGCCGGCCAGCAGCGGCACCTTGAAGTCGTAGCCCTTGCCGTTCAGCGGGTGGCGGCAATAGGTGCCGGCGAGCCGCGAGCCGGGGAAGCGGTGCAGCTGCTTCCACTCGGTGATGCCGGTCTCCTTCAGCACGCTCTCGGCCAGCGCGGTGGCGAGCACGAGGCGCTCGCCGACCACCGCCTTGCTGCCCTCGGCGACCGCCGTGACCTTGAAGGTCGCGTATTCGATCTCGTCGCCATAGGCGATGGCGCGGTTGCCCGGCAGGGTCCAGGGGGTGGTCGTCCAGATGACGATGCTGGCCTCGTCCACTTCCGGTGCCGACGAGCCCCAGACGGGGAAGCGGGCGAAGACGGTGGTGGAGGTGTGGTCGTGGTATTCCACCTCGGCGTCGGCCAGCGCGGTCTTTTCGACCACCGACCACATCACCGGCTTGAAGCCCTTGTAGAGGCCGCCGTTGACCGCGAACTTGTGGATTTCGCGGACGATCTGCGCCTCGGCCGGGAAGGTCATGGTGGCGTAGGGCTGCTTCCAGTCGCCTTCCACGCCCAGGCGGCGGAACTCGGCGGCCTGGATGCCGACCCACTCCTCGGCGAACTGGCGGCATTCGGCGCGGAACTGGATAAGCGGCACGTCATCCTTGTTCTTGCCGGCCTTGCGGTACTTCTCCTCGATCTTCCACTCGATGGGCAGGCCGTGGCAGTCCCAGCCGGGGACATAGTCGGCGTCGAAGCCCTGCATCTGGCGGAAACGGACGATGACGTCCTTCAGGATCTTGTTGACGGCATGGCCGATGTGGATGTTGCCGTTGGCATAGGGCGGGCCGTCATGCAGCACGAACTTCTTGCGGCCCTTGGCGCCGGCGCGCAGCTTGCCGAACAGGTCCATCTCGGCCCAGCGCTTCAGCAGCTCGGGCTCCTTGGTCGGCAGGCCGCCGCGCATGGGGAAGTCGGTGCGGGGCAGGAAGACGGTCGGTTTGTAATCGCGGGTCATATCGGATCCCTGGGGGAAAGCATTACCGTCGGGCGGCGATGAGGCCACCCGGTACACAGCAGGTCTCTATCCCGGCCCTCCTCAGAGAGCCGGGCCGGTAATTCGCGCGCGATGCGCAGGGGCGCGCATCATCATCGGGATCCGCAAGGAGACGTCCATGGCGCCGGATATTAGCGGCGCGGGCCGTGCGGTCAAGGACCGCTCACATGCGCCGTGTGCAACCGCGAACCGGTTTCGCCGGGGGGAAGTCCCCTCGGCGCCGGCTCCCGAAATTACCGCTGGCAACCCGGCGGGGGCAAAATTACGGTGTGTCCGCCGAGCTTGTCC
Organism: Azospirillum sp. A26; assembly: GCF_042604635.1. Lineage (NCBI taxonomy): Bacteria > Pseudomonadati > Pseudomonadota > Alphaproteobacteria > Rhodospirillales > Azospirillaceae > Azospirillum > Azospirillum sp. A26. Next base: position 262,040 of record NZ_CP170472.1, read on the forward strand.
GGGGCGCGGGCCGCTCGCGGCAGTCAGCAGGTGCGGGAGCGTCTTCGGCATGATCGACCAACGGACCAGCGGCTTCCTGTCAGAATTCCTCGACACCCCCAACAGGGATCCGGCGGTTCTCGATCGCTTTCTTCTGCAAGGGCCGGACGGTGGACGGCGCGGGGCGAAGCCGCGCCTGAAAGTCGCCTTCTTCGATTTCTGGCCGGAGTTCGATCCCTCCGCGAACTTCTTCGTGGAAATCCTGTCCGCCCGCTTCGAGGTGTCCGTGGTCGAGAACGACAGCGACCTCGCCATCGTCTCGGTGTTCGGCACCCGCCACCAGGAAATACGGGCGTCCCGGTCGATGTTCTTCACCGGCGAGAATGTGCGGCCGCCGCTCGATGCCGTCGACATGTCGGTGTCGTTCGACCGCATCGACGATCCCCGTCATTTCCGCCTGCCGCTCTACGTCATCCATGCCTACGACCATCTGCGCGAAGGGGCGGCGCCGTATTTCTGCCATTCCGTCCTGCCGCCGGTGCCGCCGACGCGGGAGGACGCCGCAAATCGGAAATTCTGCGCCTTCCTCTACAAGAATCCCAACTGCGCCCGCCGCAACGACTTCTTCCAGATGCTCGGCGCCCGGCGCCATGTCGAGTCGGTGGGCTGGCTGCTGAACAACACCGGCAGCGTGGTGAAGATGGGCTGGCTGCCGAAGATCAGGGTGTTCTCCCGTTACCGCTTCGCCTTCGCCTTCGAGAACGCGAGCCATCCCGGCTATCTGACCGAGAAGATCCTGGACGCTTTCCAGGCCGGTGCGGTGCCGCTCTATTGGGGCGATCCCGGCGTCCTGCGCGATGTCGCGGCCGGCAGCTTCATCGACGTGTCGCGATACTCCTCCGATGAGGAGGCCATCGAGGCCATCCTGGCCATCGACGACGATTACGCCGCCTACCGCCGCTATCGCAGCACGCCGCCCTTTCTCGGCACGGAGGATTTCCACTTCGATGCCTACCGTCTGGCAGAATGGATCGAAAGCCGTCTCTGAACGGCGGAGGAATGGGCGATGAGACGGGTGCTGCTGAATTATGCCGACGGGGTCTTCACGACGGCGCAGAAATACAATGGCAGGACCGGCCTGGAGACCGGCGGTTTCGACGGCGTCGCGATGATGGGGCGCCAGCACATCGATGCCGCTTTCGCATCGCGGAACCGGCATGTGCTGGAGCAACCGCGCGGGGCCGGCTATTGGCTGTGGAAGCCCTACTTCATCGACCGCTTGCTGCGCGAGCATCTGAAGGACGGCGACATCCTGTTCTACAGCGACAGCGGCGCCCATTTCGTCCACAGCGTCGATCCGCTGATCGAGATTTGCCGGCAGCGGCGGGATCTGCCGGTCCTGCTGTTCACGCTGGAGGACCATCACCGCAACGGCGTCTGGACCAAGCGCGACTGTTTCCATTTCATGGGGCTGGACCGGCCCGATGTCGTCGAGGCGCCGCAGATCATGGGCAGCTTCGTCCTGTGCGAACGCGGGCCCGAAAGCATGGACTTCGTCGCGCAATGGCTGCGGCTCGCCCAGGATGCCCGGCTGCTCACCGACGCACCCAACGAATGTGGCCTGCCGAACTATCCGGAGTTCCGAGACCATCGCCACGACCAGAGCATCCTCAGCCTGCTCGGCCGCCGCCATCGCGTGACAACCATTCCCGACATCTCGCAATGGGGCGATGCCCGCCGTCCGCCCGGGATTCCCCGCATCATGGAACACACGCGCTGGCGCGACTAGGGCCGGCTGTGGCAGAGAGAAGACCGGTCCATTCCCTTCAACCGCCAGCGGCGATCGGCAGCAGCGCATGACCAGTTTTGCCCGTGCCGTGGCGGCGGAAAACGCCGGCAGGCTGGAGGAGGCCAGGGCCCGCTACCTCGACGTCCTGCGGACCGAGCCGCAGAACCCGGCGGCCCTGCACCGGCTGGGGGTGGTGGAGTTGCGGCTGGGCAACCCGCGCGACGCGGTGGTCCTGTTCCAGAAGTCGCTGGCCATCGCCAAGGACCCGGAGGTCTATCTCGATTTCGGAGCGGCGATGGCCGGTATGGCCCGCTGGGATGCGGCGGCGACGGTCTATGCCGCCGCTCTGCGGGTCGCCCCCGCATCGGCCGACGCCCATTACGGTCTGGCGATGGCCCTGCACCGGGAGGGGCGCCCGCAGGATGCCGAGCCCCATTACCGCAAGGTGCTGGCGAGCTTTTCCCATCTGGCAGAGGTCCACAACAACCTCGGCGTCGCCCTTCAGGACCTCGGCCGCTTCGCGGAGGCCGCCGCCGCTCATCGCGAGGCGGCGCGGATCGATCCCGCCGACGCGGCGTCCTGGTCCAAGCTGGGCGTGGCGCTCCATGCCATCGGACAGGGAGCCGAGGCGGAAGCCGCCTTCCGCAAGGCGGCCGGCCTGGCGCCGCAGGATGCCGACTGCTGGCACAACCTGAGTTGCCTGCTCGATGCCGGCGGTCGCCCGGCGGAGGCGCTCGCCGCCGGCCGTCTTGCGGTCGCGCTCGATCCGGGGAGCGCCCGCAACTGGCTGGCCCTGGGCAATGCCGCCGGTGCGGTGCGGCAGCTGGAGGAGGCATGGCGCGCCACGTCGGCCGCAGCCCGGCTGGAGCCGTCGAGCCCGGCGGCGCGCAACAATCTTGCCAGCGCCTTGCAGGACCTCGGACGCTCGCGCGAAGCGGTGGCCGAATACCGTGCGGCACTGGAGCTGCAACCAGACTTTCCGGTGGCCGAGATCAATCTGGCCCAGGCCCTGTCGGGGCTGCGCGAAGCGGACGGTGCATTGGCGGTCCTGCGGGCCCTGCTGGCGAGGCAGCCGGCGAACGGCGAGGCCTGGCGGCGGCTGGGCAGTGTGCTGGCGGAGGCCGTCCGCCCCGATGCCGCGGTCGCCGTTCTGCGCAAGGCGGTGGCGCTGGCTCCCGGCGAGCCGGATGCCCAGGCCGATCTGGCGATGGCCGCCGCGATGGCCGGCTGGAGCACGCAGTCGGCGGATGCCTGCCGGCGGGTCCTCCGGCTGGTTCCCGGCCATGCCGCAGCCCTCGGCCAACTCGTGCATCAGCAGCGACTTCTGTGCGACTGGCGCGATCTGGACGCGCTGGAGGCGCAGCTTCTCCGGCAGGTGCGCGCCGGGGCGGAGGGGGTGTCGCCCTTCGACGTCCTGTCCTGCGCCTCGACCCTCGCCGACCAGCAATCCGCCGCGGCCCGCTGGGCGATGGCGAAGGCCCGCGGCGCCGGGACCGTCCCACGGCCGGCGGCGGCCGCAGGCGATGGGCGGCTGCGGATCGGCTATCTGTCCGCGGATTTCCGTGAGCATGCCATGGGCCATTTGATGGTCGATGCGCTGGAAAGCCATGATCGGTCCCGCTTCGCCGTCACCGCCTATTCGACCGGCCTCGACGACGGCAGCGCGCTGCGCCAGCGGTTCCAGCGCGGGATCGAGCGCTTCGTCGACCTGCGCCGCCACACCGACGCCGATGCGGCGCGGACAATCGCGGCGGACGGCATCGACATCCTGGTCGATCTGACCGGCTTCACCTCCTTCTCGCGCACCTCGATCCTGGCGGCCCGGCCCGCCCCGGTGCAGGTCAATTGGCTGGGCTATCCCGGGACGCTTGGGGCTGGCTATGTCGACTACATCGTCGCCGATCCCACGGTGATCGCGCCGGGCGAGGACGGCTTCTTCAGCGAGCGGGTTGTGCGGCTGCCGGACTGCTACCAGCCCAACGACCGCCGCCGCACCATCGCCGAGGCCACGCCGACGCGCAGGGACTGCGGGTTGCCCGAGGACGGTTTCGTCTTCTGCTGCTTCAACAGCGCCTACAAGCTGACGCCCGCTTTGTTCGACGGCTGGGCGCGCATCCTGGCGGCGGTGCCGGGCAGCGTTCTGTGGCTCTATGCCGGCAATCCCCAGGTTGCGGTCAACCTGCGCCGCGAGGGCGAGGCCCGCGGTCTCGATCCCCACCGGTTCGTCTTCGCCCAACCTCTGCCGCACGCGGAGCATCTCGCGCGGCACCGGCTGGCCGACCTGTTCCTCGATACGCTTCCCTACAACGCCCACACGACGGCCAGCGACGCGCTGTGGGCGGGGCTGCCGGTGCTGACCCGGCGCGGGACGACCTTCGCCGGGCGCGTGGCGGCCAGCCTGCTGCGGGCGGCCGGATTGCCCGAGCTGATCGTCGACGGGCAGGAGGCCTATGAGGCGGAGGCGGTGGCGCTCGCCCGGTCGCCCGGACGGCTCCGCGACCTGCGGCAGCGGCTGGCGCGCAACCTGCCGGTCTGTCCGCTGTTCGACACGCTGCGCTTCACCCGGCATCTGGAGACGGCCTACCGGGCGATGTGGGATAGTCACCGGGCCGGCGGGGAGCCGCGCCCGATCACCGTCGCGGCCGAGGAGGCCGGCGGTCCGGCATCCGCCATACAGGGAAGAGGGGAGAACGCATGATCACCGGCGAGAGCACAGGAGCGCGGCTCCACATCGTCGTCCCCTACCGGGATCGCGAAGACCATCTCCGGCAGTTCGTTCCCTGGGTGAGCGCCTATTTCGACCGTCTGGCGCAACCGATCGATTATCGCGTCACCTTCGTGGAGCAGGAGGACGGGCTTCCTTTCAACCGCGGGGCGCTGAAGAATGCCGGCTTCCTGCTGGGCGAGGGGCAGAGCGACTATGTCTGCCTGCACGACATCGATTATCTGCCGGCCGATGCCGATTATTCCTGGGCCGATTGCCCGACGCCGATCATCTGGTACGGGGCCGAGCGGCGGCCGGTGGCGCCGGGGGTTTCCGACCGCACGGTGACGACCGACCTGGAAAGCTCGTTCGGCATGGTGCTGCTGATGCCGAACGCGGCGATGCGGCAGGTCGACGGCTATTCCAATGGCTTCTGGGGCTGGGGATACGAGGATTTCGACCTCTCGCTGCGCATCCGGGCGCGCCGAATCCCAACCGGCCGGCGCAAGGGACGCTTCCATCCGCTCGACCATGTCAACGACGGCTTCACGCCGGACGCGACGCCGTCCCCCATTTCCCTGGTGAACCGCCGCCATTTTCAAAAGCTCTGGTCGGCAGGAAAGATTCCCGCCGGCGACGGGTTGTCCTCGCTGTCCTTCGAGGTGCTGGACCGCAGGCCTTGCGATGGGTGCGTCGAGGGGGCGCAGGACCGTTGGGAGATCGTCCGGGTTCGCTTCGCCCATGCCCCAACGCCGGAACAGGCGGCGGCGGACGGCACCCAGGCCTGACATCCGTGGGGGGACGGCGGTTCCACCGCCCCCCGCCGAACTCACATGCTCGACTTGCCGCCGTGGGCGGACGACCAGCCGACCGGGTCGTTCAGGAACTTCTCGACTTCCGACAGGGTGTTCTCGTCGAAATAGCGGTTGTCGCGGGCGACCTTCAGCACGTCCCACCAAGTGCACAGCGCGTGCAGGCGCACGCCGATGGCGTCCATGTTGACCTTCGACTGCGGGAAGATGCCGTAGTGGAAGATCACGAAGGTGTCGGTCACCTGGGCGCCGCCATTGCGCAGCGCGGTGACGAAGTTCTCCTTGCTCTTGCCGTCGGTCGCCAGATCCTCGACCAGCAGGACGCGTTGCCCCTCGGTCAGCAGGCCCTCGATCTGGGCGTTGCGGCCGAAGCCCTTCGGCTTCTTGCGGACATACTGCATCGGCAGTTCAAGCCGGTCGGCGATCCAGGCGGCGAAGGGGATGCCGGCGGTCTCGCCGCCCGCCACCGCGTCGATGGCCTCATAGCCGATCTCGCGCTCGATGGTGGCGACGGCGAAATCCATCAGCGCCTTGCGGGCGCGCGGGAAGGAGACGATGCGGCGGCAGTCGGTGTAGACCGGGCTGGCCCAACCCGAGGTGAAGATGAAGGGCGTCTCGGCGTTGAAGTGCAGCGCCTTGATCTCCAGCAGGATCTTGGCCGCGGTGGCGGCGATGGTGGCCTGATCGGGCAGGGTCGACATGGAAGAAGGGCTCCGGAAAACGGGATGGCATCGCGCGGATGCCCATTGTGTAGCGGGGGAGGGCGCGATTCGCAATTCCCGACCATCCTTCCTCGCTCATCCCGGCGGGAACCGGGCATCCGCCGTCAGGCCGTCTGCACGGTGCGGGTGTAGCTGTCGACATCCGTCCGCAGCTGCTGCATCTCCCGGCGCAGCTTGGCCGCGGCCCCGGCCAATTCGCCGGCGGTGCGGTCGGTCCGCAGGATGACGTCGTGGACGCCGCCCAGCATGCCGGACATCGCCGTCACCGCGCCCGACCCGTCCTTCATCGCCCGTAGGATGCCCTCCGCCGCGTCCGATTGCCGCGACACCGCATCCGCGATGGCCGCCCCGCTGTCGCGGACCCCGTCGACCGTCCGGGAAACCCCGTCCATGGCATGGACCGCTTCGTCCACGATGGTCTGGATGCCGGCGATCTGGCTTTGGATGTCATCGGTTGCACGCGCGGTCTGCCCCGCCAGGCTCTTGACCTCGCCGGCGACCACGGCGAAGCCCTTGCCGGCCTCCCCGGCACGTGCCGCCTCGATGGTGGCGTTCAGCGCCAGCAGGTTGGTCTGGCTGGCGATCGAATTGATCAGGCCGACCACTTCGCCGATCCGCCGCGACGCCTCGGCAAGGTCGCGGATGCGGCCCGCCGCTTCATCGGTCCGCTGGACGGCGTCGGCGGTCATCCGGGCGGCCTGCCCGCTGTGGCGGCCCACCTCGTCGATGAGGGCTCCCAGCCCATCGGCTCCGGTGGCGGCGTCGCTCACGATGCGGCTCGCGGTGTCCGCATGCCCGCGCACATGACCGACCTCGTCCGCCGCGCGCCCTGCGTCCTCGGACATCGTGCCGGCGGTGGATTGAAGCTGTTCGCTGGTGGTGCCCAGCCCGCTCAGGATGATCTCGGTCTGATGGGTGAAGCGGTCCGTGGCGTCGTTCAGGGCGGCAAGCTTGCGCTGCTCCTCGTCCCGCCGCGTCTCTTCCTCGGTCCGGCGGCGGTCGAGATCGCTCGCCTGGTTTTGCATCAGCATCACCGCCGCGGTCACCCGGCCGATGGCATCGTCCACCGGATACTTCAATGCAATATCGCGTCGTCCGCGCCCGATCTCGGCAATTCCGTCCGCGGCCCGGTCGAGCGGCCGGGTGATCGAGCGGCCGATCACCAGCGCCATCAGGGCCGATCCGCCGATGGCCAGGGCGGTCACCATGCCGATCAGCACATAGGCGTAGGTCGTGATGGTGGCGGAGTTGCCGTTGCTCGCCTGGTTTTCCGCCCGGATCAAGGTGGACAGGGCGTCGTTGCGCTCCTCCAACCGATGGAAAAGTTCCAGGAAGCCGGCAAGCCCGTCCTTTGCCTTCGCCCTGTCGCGCAGGGCCACCTCGATCAGCCCCTCCGCCGCCCGGATGTACTCCTCCATCTCGGGCAGCAGGTCATCCAGACCCCTGCCGATGGCGGGACTCAAGACAAGGTGCCGGTTGGCGCTCAACGCGTCGCGAAACGTGTCGGCATGTTCCTTGAGATCCTTTCGAACCTCGTCCCGCTCCGCCTCCGCTCCGTCCGGGCCGGTCAGAAGAGCGGCGAGCACGTCGGCTCGCAGGGCGTCGTGCATCATGTCGCCCGCCTGATGATTCGACAGGGCTTCCCCCGTGATCAGAACCTGACGGTTCGCACCATCGACCATGGAGAGCGCCGAGACGGCGACGCCCCCCACGACCAGCAAGGCCAGAGCGAAGGACAAAGGCAGCAGAGACAATTTCCGGGACAGGGTCAGGACGGACATCTGCACAACCCTTCATTGGTGCGCGGAATGGATTGACGCATCATCCGTGCAGGATAGGCAATTTCATATGCTGAGTCCCATAGGGGTTTTTTTGAGGTGTCGCGCGAACGCCCGGCCGTTCGCGCGCTTGCGTCAGACCTGGCCCCGCACGCTGCCCAGGAAGCGGTCAACCTGGGTGTGCAGCAGCTCCGCCTGCTTCGACAGCTCCCCGGACGAGGAGAGCAGGCGCGATGCGCCGCTGCCGGTTTCCGACGCCGCCTGGAGCACGCCGCCGATGGAGGACGAGACCTCGTTGGTGCCGGCCGCCGCCTGCTGGACGTTGCGGGCGATCTCCATGGTGGCGGCGTTCTGCCCGTCGACCGCCTGGGCGATGGTGCCGACGATGACGTTCACCTCGCCGATGGTGGCGGCGATGCTCTGGATCGCCTCCACCGCGTCGGCGGTGGCCGTCTGGATCTCGGCGATCTGTTGCGAGATGTCGCCGGTCGCCTTGGCGGTCTGGTTGGCGAGGCTCTTCACCTCGCTGGCGACGACGGCGAAGCCCTTGCCGGCCTCCCCGGCCCGCGCCGCCTCGATGGTGGCGTTCAGCGCCAGCAGGTTCGTCTGCCCGGCGATGGAGTTGATGAGGTTCACCACATCGCCGATCTGGTTGGCCTTGGACGACAGGCCGTCGACGATGCGGTTGGTGCCGTCGGCCTGGTCGGCGGCCTGCTTTGCCTTGCGGCTGCTTTCGCCGATCTGGCGGCCGATCTCGGAGATGGAGGCGGCCAGTTCCTCCGCGGCGGCGGCCACGGTCTGGACGTTGACCGATGCCTGCTCCGACGCGGCGGCGACGGTAGTCGCCTGGGTCTCGGTATGGTCGGCGGTGGTCGCCAGCGACTTCGCCAGCGCCCGCACCTCGGTGGAGGAGGAGGCGACGCTGTCGACCACGCCCTTCACCTCGTTCTCGAACCGGTTGGCCAGCGCCGCCATCTCGGCCCGCTTGCGCTCCTCGGCGGCATGTTCCGCCTCGGCCTGACGGCGGCGGAAGTCATCGGCTTCCACCGCGTTGGCCTTGAACACCTCGACCGCACCGGTGATCTGCCCGATCTCGTCCTTGGAATCCGATGCCGGGACGGTGACGGTCAGATCGCCTCGCGCCAGCGTCAGCATGGCGTTGGTCAGGCGGCGCAGCGGGCGCAGGGCGGCCACCGTCCACAGGCCGAAGGCACCGGCCATCAGCAGGGCGACACCGCACAGCGACAGCATCAGCGTCTGGAAGCCCTTGGCGACGTTGCGCGCACGCGCGGCGATGGTCTGGTTCTTATGCTCCTGCAGGTCGATGAAGGCGTTGATGCGCTTCAGCCATTCGGTGAAGGCCGGGCGGGCGTCCTGCATCAGCCCCTTCTGCGCGGCGGCCATGTCGTTCGCCTTGCGGGCGGCGATGACCGTCTTGATCGCCGGCAGGCTCTTCGCCTCGATCTCCTTGATGCTCGCCAGAAGCTGCCGTTCCTCCGGCTCGATGTCGGTCATGCCGGCGAACATGGCGTCGAGCGGCTTGGCGGAGTCCTCGTAGAAGGCCGCCAGCCGGTCGATATCGGCCAGCACCAGCGACAGGGTCGCCGGGTCGGTGGTCAGCACCACGTCGCGCAGGGCGATGGCCCGGTCATGGACGCTGCCGCGGAAGTTGATGGCATAGCGCTGCTTGACGCTGTTGACCTCGTTGATCCGGGTGAGGTCGGAGTCGATTTTCCGCACCTCGCGGACGCCGATGACGGTCAGGCTGATCAGAAGGACAAGAACCACGCCGAAGCCGAGAAACAAACGTGTGCGGATCGTGGCGTGCCGTGGAAGGAACATGTCGGCGCATCCCGTCAAAGTTGGCCCGCATGGGCAATAAACGGACTTTATCCTAAAAGACGTTACCTTTTTGGGTTACTCAAGATGCGCTTTTTCGTCGGCCCGGCAAGGCGGCCGGCGCGGGCCCGCGCAAAAATGTGCGGGTTGCGGATCGAAGCCGCCGCCGCAATATGCGAGGCCCGGAGACCGATCCGGAAAACCGCCTTGGATTTGCCGATGCAGCCCCTGCCCATGTCCCGCCGCAACCGCAGCCTGCCACGTCTGCTGGCGATGGCCTTGCTCCCGGCCCTGCTGTTTCCGCCGCTGGTGACCGCGTCCGCCGCCGATGCGGATGGCGGTGCCCAGCAGGACCGGCCGGAGCATGCCGGATCGGCGGCTGCCAAGCCGGAAGGGGCCAAGTCGGACGGCAACAAGCCTGAATCCGGAAAGGCCGATGCTTCGAAAGCGGACGAGCTGCGGGGGTTCGATCCGCAGCGCAGCGTGACCAGCCACAGCCTGCCGCTGCCGGACGGTGCATTGGCCTACACCGCGACGGCGGAGTTCCTGCCGCTGCGCGACGGCGCCAAGGAGGAGCTGGCGGCGCGCATCTTCACGGTGACCTACACCGCCGAGCCCAAGACGCCGGCCGCCGGTCCGCGCCCGGTCACCTTCGTCTTCAACGGCGGGCCGGGGGCGGCGTCGGCCTACATGCATCTGGGTGCCGCCGGTCCGAAGGTCGTCGCCTTCGGTCCCGACGGGGCCCTGCCGCCGTCGCCGGCCCCGCTGGTCGACAATCCCGACAGCTGGCTGGCCTTCACCGATCTGGTCTTCATCGATCCGGTCGGCACCGGATACAGCCGCGCGGTGAAGCCCGACGAGACGGAAAAGCGCTTCTGGTCGGTGGACGGCGATGCGCGGTCGATGGCCGAGATCGTCCGGCTCTGGCTGACCCGGAATGGCCGCTGGTCTTCGCCGACCTTCCTGGCGGGGGAGAGCTACGGCGGTTTCCGCATCGCGAAGATGGCGGACGAACTGATCGATCAGGTCGGGCTCGCGGTGAACGGGCTGATCCTGGTATCCCCCGTCGTCGATTTCGCCGCCATCGACGAGGACGGCATCCTCGGTCCGGCCTGGAAGCTGCCGTCGATGGCGGCCTCCGCCGCCGCGCTCGGCCGCACCCCCGGCACGCCCGAACAGGCGGCGGAGGCGGCGGAGCGCTTTGCCCTCGGTCCCTATCTCACCGGGCTGGCCGGTCTCGACTATGGACGGCTCGATGACGCTCGGGACGTCTTCGCCGAGGTGGCGCGCATCACCGGCCTGCCGGTGGAGACGGTGCGGCGCCAGCGCGGGCGCGTGCCGATGGGTGTCTTCACCCGTGAGCTTCTGCGTGACCGCGGCCGCATCCTCAGCATCTATGACGGCACCTTCACCGCTCCCGATCCCGATCCGGGTGCGCCGCGCGTGCCGTTCGATCCCTTCCTGAAGGGCACGGTGCCGACCTATACCACGGCCTTCGCCGCCTATGCCCACGATGCGCTGGCGGTGCGGACCGAGTCTCCCTACCGGCTGCTCAGCGACCGGGTGAACCGGAACTGGGAGTGGCCGCGCATGTCGGTGCCGAGCGCGGTGGACGCGTTGCAAACGGCACTGACCCTTCAGCCGGCGCTGCGGGTGCTGATCGTCCATGGCCGCACCGACCTGATCACGCCCTACATGGCCTCGCGCTGGGTGGCGTCGAGGCTGGAACTGCCGGAGGGCGAACGCGGCCGGGTTGCGGTGACGGTGCATCCCGGTGGCCACATGATGTACACGCGGAGCCAGGGCCGCGCCGCGCTGGCGGCCGATGCCCGTGCGCTGATCGCGGAGAGCCTGCGCCCGCGGTGACCGGCGCCTGCCGGCGTTGGAAAGCGCGGAAACGGAAAGGGGCGCCCCGGCGGGGGGCGCCCCTTTCCATGTGTCGGATCGCTGTCCCGGATCAGAACAGACGCAGGATCGACTGCTGCGACTGGTTGGCGAGCGAGAGGGCGATGGTGCCGAGCTGCTGGCGGGTCTGCAGCATCAGCAGGCTGGCGCCTTCCTCGTTCTGGTCGGCCAGCGTCAGCTTGCTGGCGCCTTCCGTCAGCACGTCGCTGAACTCCTTGGTGAAGCTCTCGCGGGTCGTGATGATGTTCAGGTTGGTCGACAGATTCTGCGAGGCGGAGCGGATCGTCGCCTTGGCGTGATCCAGGCCGGCGACCGCCTTGTCGATGTCGGCGCGGTCCATCCAGCTGTTCTGCGCGCCGTCCAGCTGCAGGCCCTGGCCGCTGGTCGACAGGTTGACCGCGTTCACCGTGATCGCGTTGGTGTTGCGCTCGTTCAGCTGGACCGTGATGTCGTTCGACGTGTTGGCGTCGGAAATCTGCTTGGTGACGATGTTGGCCGAGCAGTTGGCCGACGCCGCCTTCTTGATCGTCTTGGCGTCGATTTCCATGCGGACGGTGCCGCTGTCGAAGGTGAAGGACTGCTCACCCCCCGTCAGCTTGCCGTCGCCCTTGTCGTTCGTGGCGTCGCGGGTCACCTGGGCGCCGTTGGAGTTGGTGACCTGGATTTGCAGGTCGACCTTCTTCTCGATGACCGAGATGCCGTTGCCCTGGTTGTTGGCCGATTCCAGCAGGCGGCGGTCGACCGTGAAGGACACGATGGTGCCCGACGCGAAGCTTTCCGAAATCTTCTTGGTCAGTGCGTTGGTGGCGCTGGTCGTCACCGTCATTTCGCGCACCGCGCCGGCCGTGGCGTTGCCGGTGAGGGTGATCGTGCCGGTCGCCGTGACGGAGGCGGTGGCGACGTCCTTGCCGACCAGGCGGCCGCTACCGGTGAGGGCCGTGGTGATCGAAGCCTGCAGCTGGGCGGCCACCTTGGCCGAAGCGTTCTGGCCGACGGCGACGTCGCCCGACGTGGCGGTGTAGCTGAAGGACTGGCCTTCCACCGTGATGGTGAAGATATCGCCTTCTTCGATCGTCCCGCCGACATTCACCGTCGACACCTGGGCCGAACCGCTCTTCGCAGCCGTCTTCAGCTTCGCTTCGATGGTCTGGGTGTTGTCGAAGTAGGAGATCGTGCGGCTCTCGTCGCCGTCCGACACGATGAAGTCGCGGGACCGGCCGTTGGCGCCGCGCACCTCGATCTGGACGTCGGAGAAGCTGCCCAGCGAGCCGGACATCGTGCCCGACAGCTTCAGGCCGACGAAGCCGTGCGCGTTTTCGGTCTTGGAGATGTCCGCGGTCTTGCCTTCGATCGAGCCGTCGCCCTTGACGCGGATCGAGTAGGTGTCGGCCGAGATGACGTTGGTGACGCGGGCGTTGTCGACGCCGGTCATGCTGTTGACGGCGGCACGGGACGCGCTGGTGCTGTCCATGCTCATGCCGTTGCCGTTGATCAGGTTCTTGCCCTGATAGCCGCTGTCGGCGGCCAGCTTGTCGATCTGATCCTTCAGCGTGTTGAACTGGCCGGCCAGCGACTTGCGGGTGGCGACGGAGGCGGCGTCGTTGCCGAGCGCCGCGTAGGCGGCGGTGGTCAGGCCCTTGGCCTGGTCGACCAGCGAGTCGATCGAGGTCAGGCCCTTGTCGGCGGCCTGGATGGTGCTGATCGACTGGCCCATCGCGTCCTTCAGCGAGGACAGGTCGCCGGCGCGCTGGTTCAGGCCCTTGGCAGCGAAGAAGGAGGTGGGACCATCGAGAGCCGAATTGATCTTGTTACCCGTCGACAGGATGTTCTGCTTCTTGTCGATCTGCGACTGCGTGCTCTGCAGCTGCAGCAGGTTGGTGCGCATCGAAGCGGTCAGCGTCACATTTCCGGCCATGGTCCTAGTCTCCTTCTGAGGCTGTCCCCGCCCCTGGTCATTTGACCGGCGAGGCAACGTGCGTTTTCCTGACACCACTCTTTCAAGCGCCGTGCCAACTGCTCCGATGTGCCATAAGTGACTGAATTTGCTATGGAATAAAAATAGGTCGGCAAAAAGGGCAGGGTTGGGCCCAAAGGTTCGGACCGGGCGTCCGAAAAACTTTCCCGGAATCTTTTGCCGCTCACGGACGGTTCTGCCGGGATGCCGGGCGGCAAGAATCTTCCCACCGCCCCGCCGGCAAGGGCTATGGTCGGGCTCCAAACCACGTCCCAATCATCGAACGCATGGCCCTTTCAGGGGCCAAAGCAGGGAAGGGAGAAGCATCATGACCGGTCGGATCGACGCACGCCTGGCGGAGCTGGGCATCGAGTTGCCGCAGGCCGCCGCCCCGGTGGCCGCCTATGTGCCCTACACCCGTTCGGGCAACACTCTTTACATCTCGGGCCAGGTGACGGTCTGGAACGGCGAGCGCAAGTTCGTTGGCAAGGTCGGCCAGGACTTCACGGTGGAGCAGGGCAAGGACGCCGCGCGCCTGTGCGCGCTGAACATCCTGGCCCAGGCCAAGGCCGCGCTGCGCGGCGACCTCGACCGCGTCACCCGCGTGCTGCGGCTGGGCGGCTTCGTCAATTCCGGCCCCGACTTCCACGACCATCCGCTGGTCATCAACGGCGCGTCCGAGCTGATGCGCGACGTCTTCGGCGAGGCCGGTCAGCATGCCCGCGCCGCGGTCGGCGCCCCGTCGCTGCCCGGCAACGTCGCGGTCGAGGTCGATGCGATTATCGAGGTGGCCTGACGGCAGCGGCCCGATGGGCGCCGGGGTGGTGGCCAGGGCGGCGGCTGTGCCTTGCTGTCTTGCGGCATGACGCCTACCTCCTTGCCATCGTTCAAGGAGACGCATGCATGCCCGACGGCAACGATGCCATCACCGTCAAGGTTCTGACCGGGATCGACGAGGCGGACCAGCAGGGCTGGGACGCCTGCGCCGGTCCCGGCAACCCGTTCCTCTCCCACGCCTTCCTCCTGGCGCTGGAGGACTCGGGGTCGGCGTGCGGCAAGTCCGGCTGGCAGCCCAGCCATCTCGCCGCCTATGACGGGGCCGGCCGCATGGTGGGTGCGGTCCCGGCCTATCTGAAAAGTCATTCCTACGGCGAGTATGTGTTCGACCACGCCTGGGCCAATGCCTTCGAGCGGGCGGGCGGCAGCTATTACCCCAAGCTGCAGGTGGCGGTGCCCTTTACCCCGGTGCCGGGTCCGCGGCTTCTGGTGGCGCCCGGGCCGCAGGCCGATGCCGTCGCCGATGCGCTGGTCGCGGCGCTGGAGCAGGTGGTGGAGCGCTATGGCGTCTCCTCCGCCCACGTCACCTTCCCGGAGCGGGCCGACTGGGACCGGCTGGGCACGGCCGGATGGCTGCAACGGCTTGGCGTGCAGTATCACTGGCACAACCGCGGCTATGGCAATTTCGACGAGTTCCTGGAGGCGCTGAACTCCCGCAAGCGTAAGGCGATCCGCAAGGAGCGGCGCGAGGTCGCCGAAAGCAGCGTGCGGCTGCACACCCTGACCGGCGACGACCTGAAGCCGGAGCACTGGGATGCCTTCCACCGCTTCTATCTGGAGACAGCCGACCGCAAATGGGGCGGCGGCTATCTCAACCGCCGCTTCTTCGACCTGCTCGGCCGCACCATGGCCGACCGGGTGGTTCTGGTGATGTGCGAGGATGGCGGGGACTGGGTGGCCGGTGCGCTCAACCTGCTGGGCGACGACGCGCTGTACGGCCGCAACTGGGGCTCCGACGGGAGCTACCGCTTCCTGCATTTCGAGGCGTGCTATTACCGTGCGCTGGATTTCGCCATCGAGCGCGGGTTGGCGCGGGTCGAGGCCGGTGCGCAGGGCGAGCACAAGATCCAGCGCGGCTATCTGCCGGTGCCGACCTACAGCGCGCACTGGATCGCAGACCCCGGCTTCCGCCGCGCGGTGGACCGCTATCTCAAGCAGGAACGTCCGGCGGTGGAAGCCGAAATCGAAGCGCTGGACGAGGAGCTGTCGCCCTACCGGCGGGAAGGCTGATCCTCACACCCAGTCGGTAAGCACCGCGGCGGCATCGCTTTCCTGCACCGGCGCGCGGGACGGCTGCGGGGCGCCGTCGACCCGCAGGCCCATCAGCGTCTCCACCAGCGGCTCCGGGCCGGCCGATACGCGGACCTGCCCGCGGGCGGCGACGTGCGGATGGTCGTGGACCTCCGCCAGTTCCGGCACGGCCTCGAAACAGCAGTCGACCGGATCGAGCAGCGCCTTCCAGTCCGCCAGCGTCCGGCCGGCGAACAGCGCTTCCAGCTCCGCCGTCAGGGCGGTCTGGGGCAGGGGATCCTCCTGCCGGGCGATCCAGTCGGGACGGCCGACCGCCTCGCAGAAGCCGGCCCAGAACTTGGCCTCCAGCGCCGACAGGGTGATGAAGCGGCCGTCGGCGGTGCGGTAGATGCGGTAGCAGGCGGCCCCGCCCGACAGCAGAGCCTCGCCGCGCTTCGGCTGGGTGCCGCGCGCTGCCGCGGTGAGGGTCATGCCCTGCCAGCCCAGCACCGATTCCATGATCGACAGGTCGAGGAAACAGCCCTCTCCCGTCCGTTCCCGCCCCAGCAGCGCGCCCGCCACCGCCAGCGCCGTCTGTTGGGCCGAGGCGAAATCGGCGACCGGCAGGTAGCTGATCACCGGCCGGTCCGGCAGCCCGGAGGCGTCCAGCCCGCCGCCGACCGCCATGTAGTTCAGGTCGTGCCCGGCCCGCGTCGCATAGGGGCCGTCATAGCCCCAGCCCGACAGGCTGGCATGGACCAGCCGCGGGTTGATCTCCCGCAGCCGCCCGCGGCCCAGCCCCAGCTTGTCCATTACGCCCGGCCGGTAGCTTTCGATCAGCGCGTCGGCCTTCGCCAGCAGCCCTTCCAGCGCCGCGCGTCCCTCGGCCGATTTCAGGTCGATGCGGATGACGGTCTTGCCGGCGTTCAGCAGCTTGTAGGCGGCGGTGGTGCCGTCGCTGTCGGCGGGTCCGAGCCGGCGCAGCGGGGATCGCCCCCCGGCGGCTCCACCTTCACCACCGTGGCGCCCAGGTCGCCAAGAAGCTGTGCCGCATAGGGGCCGGGCAGATATTGCCCGAGGTCGATGACGCGCAGTCCGGTCAGGAAGGGCAGGGGCATGGTCCGGTCAGCCCCCGGTGACGCTCATGTGCCGCCCGACGGCCGGCCCCTGGTGGCGGCGGTCGATGATGAAGTCGTGGCCCTTGGGCTTGCGGGTGATCGCCTCGCGCACCGCGTCGATCAGCGGGCCGTCCTCGTCGCTGACGCGCAGCGGCGTGCGCAGGTCGGCGGCGTCCTCCTGCCCCAGGCACATGTAGAGCGTGCCGGTGCAGGTCAGCCGAACGCGGTTGCAGCTTTCGCAGAAATTATGGGTCAGCGGCGTGATGAAGCCGACGCGCTGGCCGGTCTCCTCCACCCGGACATAGCGGGCGGGACCGCCGGTGCGGTGGTCGCTCTCGGTCAGGGTCCAGCGCGTCTGCAACTCGGCCTTCAGCATGGTCAGCGGCCAATACTGGTCGAGCCGGGCACCCTCGCCGATGTCGCCCATCGGCATCACCTCGATGAAGGTCAGGTCGAAGCCCTGCTCGCCGCACCACGCCACCATGCGGTGGATCTCGTCGTCGTTGACGCCCTTCAGCGCCACCGTGTTGATCTTGATCTTCAGCCCGGCGTCCTTGGCCGCCTGGATGCCGCCCAGGATCTTGTCCAGCTTGCCCCAGCGCGTGATGGCCTGGAACTTGTGCGGATCGAGCGTGTCCAGCGACACGTTGATCCGCCGCACCCCGGCCTCATACAGCCCGGCGGCATGCTTGAACAGCATGGTGCCGTTGGTGGTCAGCGTCAACTCGTCCAGGTCGCCCGACTTGATGTGGCGGCCCAGCGAATGGATCAGCCGCATCACGTCGCGCCGCACCAGCGGCTCGCCCCCGGTCAGCCGCAGCTTGCGCGTGCCCAGCTTGACGAAGGCGCTGCACAGCCGGTCCAGTTCCTCCAGCGTCAGCACCTCCGCCTTCGGCAGGAAGCTCATGTCCTCGGCCATGCAGTAGACGCAGCGAAGGTCGCAGCGGTCGGTCACCGACACGCGCAGATACTCCACCTTGCGGCCGAACGGATCGACCAGCGGAGCGACGGCGGCTGACGGCAAGGCTTCGGACACAGGGTTGGTCATCGCTGGACTCCAGGGGCGGCCGCTGACGGGCCACCACAGTATATGTTC
Organism: Azospirillum sp. A26; assembly: GCF_042604635.1. Lineage (NCBI taxonomy): Bacteria > Pseudomonadati > Pseudomonadota > Alphaproteobacteria > Rhodospirillales > Azospirillaceae > Azospirillum > Azospirillum sp. A26. Next base: position 279,803 of record NZ_CP170472.1, read on the forward strand.
GTCACACGCACCATGTGCAACGGTGACGGGAGCGTATTCCACATCACGGTATGCCGACTTTGACGACGATCAAGGGGGCTCGGCGTCACATCAGCTTTTGCCGCACCGCCGCCGGTTGTGCGTTCCGTTCGGCGTCCTCGCGTTCGCGCAGGTCGTCGTCGGTGGTGCGCGGCACCGGCCGCTGGCCCAGGGCGAAGGGCTCGTTGCCGCGTTCGAACTGGTCGCGGACGCGGCAGTCCTCGCACATGCGGATGCGGTTGGCGGCTTCCGGCGTGGCGAACATCCAGTGCTTGCCCGCCAGCGTCGTCACGATCTTCTCGATGGAGGACTTGGTTGCGAAGGGCTTCCCGCAGGACACGCAGCAGAAGGGCTCCTCCTCCTTCACCACCACGGCACCGCGGGCCTGGTCGCGGAAGTCGATCTCCGGCACCAGGGAGATGACCTTCTCCGGGCAGGTCGTCTTGCACAGGCCGCACTGAACGCAGGCGTCCTGGGCGAAGGACAGCATCGGCTTGTCGGCATTGTCCAGCAGCGCCCCGGTCGGGCAGGCGCCGACGCAGGACAGGCACAGCGTGCAGCCTTCGACAGCCACCGACACCCGGCCGAAGGGAGCGCCGGGCGGCAGCGGCAGAACCTCCACCGGGGCCGGGGCGGCCTTGTGCAGATGGCGCAGCGCCAGCATGGTGACCGTGCGCTTCGGCCCCATCGGCAGGAACATCCCCGCCTCGACCGCGTCGGCCGGCAGGGCCCACAGCTCGTCCGCCACCGCGTCGGGATCGGCGGCGTCGATCACCGCCACCCGGCCGGAGCCGTAGCCGAGCCCGCTGAAGGCGGCCTCCGCCAGCCCGATCTGCGAGGCGAGGCCGGCGGTCTCCCCCTCATTCTCCGGCCCGGTCAGCAGGCGGACATGGGTGCAGCCATAGGCGAGCGCCAAGGCGAACAGGTCGAAACCGACCTGCGTCACCTCGTTCAGCGCGAAGGGCAGCACACGGGCCGGCAGACCGCGGCCATGCCGTGCCATCATGCCGACCAGCGCGTCGCCATGGCGCGGATCGTGGATCAGCAGCGCCGGTGCCGCGCCGCCGGCCTTGCGGTAGGTGGCCAGCAGCGTGCGCAGCCGCTCATAGACGGTGGCGGCCGGCGGCAGGGCGTAGGTCGCGGCACCGGTCGGGCAGACCGCGGCGCAGGAGCCGCAGCCGGCGCAGACATGCGGGTCGATGGCGACATGGTCGCCGTTCGGCGTGATCGCCCCTGTCGGGCAGACGTCCAGGCAGCGGGTGCATCCGGTCTTGCGGCTGCGCGAATGGGCACAGAGGTCGGCCTTGAAGTCGACGAAGCGCGGCTTCTCGAACTCGCCGACCAGATCGGCGATGTCTAGCAGCGCCTTGGCGACCTGCGCCGGGCTGTTGGGATCGGGCCGCAGATAGCCGTCGCGGCGCTTGTGATCGGGGAAAAGCGGCGTGCCGCCGGTCAAATCGAGGATCAGGTCGCAACGGGCCGACGCCCCCTGCCGCACCGGCTCGAAGCCCAGAGCGCCGCGGGAGGAGGGCAGGGCCGGGGCGTAGTCGTCCACCACGATCTCGAAGGCGCCGACCCAGCCGCGGGCACTGCGGATCCGTCCGCGGAAGATCGCCGCATCCATCACCGGCGGCGGCGGGATGTCCCTGGCACTGGTCAGTAGGATGGTGACGTCCAGCCGCTTGGCCAGTTCCCGCCCGGCCTCGATGGCGCGCTCGTCGTTGCCATAGACCAGACAGGTGCCTTGGGAGGTCAGGGTCAGCGCACCGGTGGGCGGGATCGGCAGGGCGGCCTCGGCCAGCAACGCCGCGATCTTCGGCAGCGCCTGGGCGCCCTCGTCCGACCAGCCGGCGCGCTCGCGGATGTTGGTGAAGGTCAGGGAGGTGTCGGGCGCCACCTCCGCCGCGATCTCGGCAAACAGCGGGGCTTCCTGGGTGCAGGCGACCAGCAGCGGCTGGCCGGCGGCGACCGCCGTCTCGAAACGGTCGAGCTGCGCCCGGCAGAGCTGGGTGTGCACGGTGGGGGCGCCGCCCTCGCCGCAAGCCTTGCCCAGCGCCGGCCCGTCCAGCGCGATGCTGTGCGCGCAGTCGCAGACGAGCACCGTCCGTTCGCCGATCTTCATCGTCCCCAAAACTCCTGTCGCTTGGGGCTGACGCCCCTGGCCTGAGGACACTCATATGGGGGAATGCAGGGCGATGGGAATGGGAATCTTGTCAGGGACGGTCCGGACAAACGCTGGCTGGACGGTTCCTGCGACCCTTCCGGACGGCAGGATCGCAGGAACGCGCCGCTCCTTACGCCCCCGGTTCGTTGGCGTTCGGGAAGAACAGCTGCTCGCCGTTGATCTGGTAGTCGGCGATGGCCTTCTGCCCCTCGGCGGAGACCAGCCAGTCGACGAAGGCTTGGCCGTCGGCCGCCTTGACATGGGCGAACTTGGTCGGGTTGACCAGCATCACGCCATACTGGTTGAACAGCCGCTTGTCGCCCTCGACCAGCACCGTCAGCGGGCCGCGGTTCTTGAAGTTCAGCCAGGTGCCGCGGTCGGTCAGGGCATAGCCGTTCATCGCGGCGGCGGTGTTCAGCGTCGGGCCCATGCCCTGGCCGATGGAGCGGTACCAGCCGCCTTCCGCCTTGGCCGGGTCGAGGTTGGCGGTCTTCCACAAGGACAGTTCGGCCTTGTGCGTGCCGCTGTCGTCACCGCGCGACACGAAGGGCGCCTTGGCCCCGGCGATCTTCGACAGCGACTGGGCGACGTCCTTGCTGCCCTTGACGCCGGCCGGGTCGCTGGACGGGCCGACGATGACGAAGTCGTTGTACATCACCGGCTTGCGCACGGTGGCGAAGCCCTCGGCGACGAACTTGTCCTCCGACGGCTTGTGGTGGACGAACAGCACGTCGGCATCGCCGCGCTTGGCGAGGTCGATGGCCTGACCGGTGCCCTTGGCGACGACCCGCACCTCGATCCCGGTCTTGGCGGTGAATTTCGGCAGCAGCGAGCCGAACAGGCCCGAATCCTCGGTCGAGGTGGTGGAGGCCACCGTGATGAAGCGGTCGGCGGCCGATGCTGCCGACGGGGCGGCGACCTGGACAAGACCGGCCACCGCCACGGCGGCGGCAAAGCCCAGCACGAATGAACGGCGCAGCATCCCTCAACTCCTCCCACATCGTTGTTGCCTCGCTGGCATAGCGCAGTCGGGCCGTGGGTGCAAAGGTCTGGCCGATCTTTTCCAATCCAGGGCCGGGCCATGGCCTTGGCGGGCCGGGGCTCAGGCCGGTCTGGCCGCCGTCTCCTTCAACAGCGATGCCGTGAGGTTCACCGCCAGCGACAGGGTCATCAGCACCAGCCCCAGTCCCAGCGCCATCGGCAGGTCGCCCTTGCTGGTCTCCAGCGCGATGGCGGTGGTCATGACGCGGGTGACGTGCTCGATGTTACCGCCGACGATCATCACCGCCCCGACCTCCGCCGAGGCGCGGCCGAAACCGGCCAGCACCGTGGTGACGAGGCTCCAGCGCGCCTCCGCCAGCAGGGTGGCGAGGCGCCGCAGCGGGCCGGCACCGGTGACGCGCAGCAAATCGTCATATTCGGCCAGCAGATCCTCCACCGTCTGGCGGGCGAGCGACGCGACGATGGGCACGATCATCACCGTCTGGGCGACGATCATCGCCGTCGGCGTGAACAGCAGGCCCAGCACCCCGAACGGGCCGGAGCGGGACAGCAGCAGATAGACCACCAGCCCGACCACCACCGGCGGCAGCCCCATCATGGTGTTCAGCGCGACGGCGACGGCGCGGCGGCCGGGAAAGCTGAGCGCCGCGACGGCGGCGCCCAGCGGCAGGCCGATCAGCGTGGCGATGGCGACGGCGGACAGGCTGACCCGCAGCGACAGGCCGACGATCCGCATCAGCGCGTCGTCCATCGACAGGATCATGGAAAAAGCCACGGCCAGGGCTTGGGAAAAATCCTGCATGAAGTCCAAATCACTGTTCGAATAACTTCGGCGAGGGCTTGTCCGACGGACGCCGCTCGCCCACACTCGCGCGCATGAGCCCGACCATGAGCCTGAAGACCTTCACCATAGCGCCGGACCCGGCGAATCCCAAGCTGACCGAGCGCGTCCGCGGCCTGGACCAGGATGGCCGCGAGATCGAGACCGCCGTGACGGTGGAACGGCCGCTGACCCTGTACCTGAACGGGCAGGAGATCGTCACCATGATGACGATCGGCGACTATCCCGACTGTCTGGCCGTCGGCTATCTGCTGAACCAGAACATGCTGCGGCGCGACGACCGCATCACCGGCATCGACGTGGACGAGGAGACCGACACCGTCGTCGTCCGTACCGAGCGCGCGACCGATTTCGAGGCCAAGCTGAAGAAGAAGACGCTGACCTCCGGCTGCGCCCAGGGCACCGCCTTCGGCGATGTCATGGAAACCTTCGAATCCGTCCATCTGCCGGCCGATGTGCGGCTACACACCTCGTGGATCTACGCGCTGTCGAAGCAGATCAACCTGCAGCCCAGCCTGTATCTGGAGGCCGGCGCCATCCATGGCAGCGTGCTGTGCCAGGAGGACCGGCCGCTGGTCTATATGGAGGATGTCGGCCGCCACAATGCGGTGGACAAGGTCGCCGGCTACATGCACCTGAACGGCATCTCCGCGTCGGACAAGATTTTCTACACCACCGGGCGCCTGACCTCTGAGATGGTCATCAAGACGGTTCAGATGGGCATTCCGATCCTGGTCTCCCGCTCCGGTTTCACCGCCTGGGGCGTGCAATTGGCGCGGCAGGCCAACCTGACGCTGGTCGGCCGGGCCAAGGGCAGGCGCTTCATCGCGCTTGCCGGCACCGACCGGCTGGTCTTCGACACCGATGCCGCGGGAGCCGACGACGAGGATCGCCGTCATGGACGCAAGGGAAGCCGCGATGACGACTAATTCAGTTCACCCGGATATCGGCGGCGTCCTGCTGGCCGGCGGGCTGTCGCGCCGGATGGGCGGCGGCGACAAGTGCCTGCGCCCGCTGGGCGACCGCAGCATTCTGGAACGCATCGTCGCCACCGTCCGGCCGCAGGTCGGGCCGCTGGTGCTGAACGCCAACGGCGACCCGGCCCGCTTCGCCCATCTCCATCTGCCGGTCGCCGCCGATGTGGTGGAGGGCTATGCCGGCCCGCTCGCCGGCGTGTTGACCGGCATGGAGTGGATGCGCGGCACCGCCCCCGGCATCGCCTGGGTCGCCAGCTTCGCCACCGACGCTCCCTTCATCCCGCGCGACCTCGTCACCCGCATGGTGGCGGCGCTGGAGCAGGAGGGCGCCGACCTCGCCTGCGCCCGGTCGGGCGGGCAGGAGCATCCCGTCTTCGGGCTGTGGCCGATCCGTCTGGCCGGCGACCTGCGCCGCGCCATGGTGGAGGAGGGCGTTCGCAAGGTCGATGCCTGGACCGCCCGCCACCGGCTGGCCGTCGCCGACTTCGCCGTCGATCCTGTCGATCCCTTCTTCAACACCAACCGGCCGGAGGATCTGGCCGAGGCGGAACGCCTGCTGGCGTCGGGACATGCGTCATGACGGACAACCCCGTTCCCCAAGCCCTTGAGCGCATCGAGACCATGCCGCTGGGCATCGTGGTGGAGCGCCGCCGCGGCGTCACCGCCTGGGCCGACTGGAGCTGGCGCCCGGTCTCGGTCATTCCCGGCGCCGGTCCGGTCGAGCCGCCCGGCCGCCTGCTTATGGAGGGGGAAGGCTGGAGCCACAGCCACGCCGCCACGCTGACGCTGGAGCTGTTCCGCACCGACACCGAGGGCTATCGCCTGAACCTGTCGCAGGACCCGCCGCGCCTGTGGGTGGTGATGCGTCCCGGTGCCGATGGCGAGGAACTGGTGCCCTTCACGGTCACCGCGTCGGCCCATGAAGGGGAAGGCTACCAGATCGGGGCCGACGTGGTGGAGACGGTGCCGATGCCGGCGGAGGTGATCGCGCTGGTCCGCGACTTCGTCGAGCAGCACCATGTCGACGTCCCCTTCCACAAGCGCGAGCGCAAGCGCCACTTCGAGAAGGAGGAGGGGCGGCGGTGAGCGGCGAAGCCTTCCTGTCGCGCTGGTCGCGCCTGAAACGCACCGCGGTCAAGCCGGAGCCGGTCCCGCTGGAAGTGCCGCCGGCCGTTGCGCCGCCGGTGGAGGAGGCTGCGGAGCTTCCCGTCGTCGCCGTCGAGGGGAGCCCGACCGATGCGGCCTCACCAGAAGCCGAGGCCGACGATCCGCTGAAGGACCTGCCGTCGATCGAGGACCTGACCGGCGAGTCCGACTTCACCCCCTTCCTGCGTGCCGAGGTGCCGGAGGATCTGCATCGTCAGGCCCTGCGCAAGCTGTGGACCTCCGACCCGATCTACGCCAACGACGACGGGCTGAAGGACTACGCCGACGATTATGGCAGCCTGTTCACCGGCGGGGTGCCGGTAAAGACCCTCTACCGCGTCGGCAAGGGCTTTCTCGACACGCTGGACGAGGGGACGGAGGGGGCCGAAGTCGAAGTTGAACTCGTCGTGGAGGACGCTCCTTCTTCCCAATCGCCAATCCCCTCTCCCCCCCGGGGAGAGGGTTAGGGTGAGGGGGACGCGCAGCGAGACCTTATTCTTCCGCGCACAGTCCCCAACTCCCCATCTCTCCACGCTACGCATCCCCCTCACCCCGACCCTCTCCCCAGGGGGGAGAGGGGGCTTGCTCAAAGCAAGTCCCCCTCGCAAATCCACTCCCGAAATGCGACGGATCGTCGCACCGGAACGGACCCCCTCAAAACAGAGGGGCGCTCTGTTACCGCGAGCATAGCGGCACGACAAAGATTCATTTGTCCCCACTTCCGGGCGCGTCCTTAGTTGACAAAAGGATAGGTTCAGTCCTTCTATTGTCAGTCTGTGGATTGCTAAGTCACTGTAAGGCAACAGCTTTTCGCAGGTGCATCAAAAGGGGTGCGGGATCGGTTCCAAGTACGGCGCGCGGCTGGACCGCGGACGCCGACGCCCCTGTCTTGCGTTTCCGGGAGGAGTTTGCGGCACGTGTCCAGCGCCGTCGATCACATCGTCCCCCCCGCGGTGGCGGAGGAAGAACTGTTCCGCGCGCAGGTCTATGCCCTGCTGGCGCGCCTGTTCGCGCGCCCGCCCGATGCGGCGTTCCTGACCGCGCTGGGCGAACTGGCGGGGGAGGGCGGCGAGTTCGGCGCGGCGCTCGACCGGCTGGCCGAAGCGGCACGCGACAGTGACCCGGCGGCGGTGGAGGAGGAGTTCACCACCCTCTTCATCGGCGTCGGCGGCAGCGAGCGCACCCCCTACGGATCCTTCTACCTGACCGGTTTCCTGAACGAGAAGCCGCTGGCGGAGCTGCGCGTCGCCATGGCGCGGCTGGGCATCGCCCGCGCCGACGGAGTGACGGAGCCGGAGGACCACATCGCCGCCCTGTGCGAGATGATGGCCGGCCTGATCGGCGGCGAGTTCGCGCCGGAGGACGGCGACACCGTCGGTCTCGATGGGCAGCGTGCCTTCTTCGACCGCCACATCGGCTCCTGGGCCGGGCGGTTCTTCGCGGATTTGGAGACCTCGCCGTCGGCCCGCTTCTATCGGGCGGTCGGTGCGGTCGGACGGAGTTTTCTGGCGGTCGAGGCGCGCGCCTTCGACCTTGCGGCCTGAAGTGAGGAGCGAAGCCATGACGCGGAATGCGGTCAAAGCCACTGAGGAAGCTGTCAAACAGGGCAAGGAGAACGGGCTTGCCCGCCGCGACCTGTTCCGCGCCGCCGGCCTCGGCGTCGGCGCGCTGGGTGCCGTTGCGGCCGGCGTGACCGCCACCGGCGGACCGGCCGAGGCCGCGCCGGCAGAGACGACCTCCACGGGCTACCGCGAGACCGACCATGTCCGGAAGGTCTACGAAGTCAGCCGCTTCTAAGAGGAACGCCCCGATGCTCATCAAGAAAAGCTCGGCCACCTCCGGCGGCCGCCACCTCGCCCGTACCCTGACCCAGACGCTGGCCTCCGCCACCGGCGTCACCGTTGACCGCCGCGCCTTCCTGCGCACCTCCGGCATCGCCGCCGGCGGCGCCGCGCTGGCCTCCGCCATGCCCTTCGGCATGGTGAAGAAGGCCGATGCCGCCACCGCGGCCGCCGTCGCCGGGGCTCCGGTCAAGCAGGTCAAGTCGGTCTGCACCCATTGCTCGGTCGGCTGCACGGTGGTGGCCGAGGTGCAGAACGGCGTCTGGATCGGGCAGGAGCCCGGCTTCGACAGCCCGATCAACCTCGGCTCGCACTGCGCCAAGGGCGCCTCGGTGCGTGAGCACGCCCATGGCGAGCGCCGCCTGCGCTATCCGATGAAGATGGTCGACGGCAAGTGGACCCGGATCGGCTGGGACCAGGCCATCGAGGAGGTCGGCTCCAAGCTGCTGGCGATCCGCGAGCAGTCCGGCCCGGATTCGGTGTTCTGGCTCGGCTCGGCCAAGCACAGCAACGAGCAGGCCTATCTGTTCCGCAAGTTCGCCGCGCTGTGGGGCACCAACAACGTCGACCATCAGGCGCGCATCTGCCACTCCACCACCGTGGCCGGCGTGGCGAACGTCTGGGGCTACGGCGCCATGACGAACAGCTACAACGACATCCAGAAGTCGAAGGCGCTGTTCTTCATCGGCTCCAACGCCGCCGAGGCGCACCCCGTCGCCATGATGCATGTGCTGAAGGCGAAGGAGCAGAACGCCGCTCCGCTGATCGTCGCCGATCCGCGCTTCACCCGCACCGCCGCCCACGCCAACGAATATATCCGCTTCCGTCCCGGCACCGACGTGGCGCTGGTCTGGGGCATCCTCTGGCACGTTCTGCAGAACGGCTGGGAGGACAAGGACTACATCGCCAAGCGCGTCTACGGCTTCGACGACATCCGCGCCGAGGTCGCCAAGTGGACCCCGGAAGAGGTGGAGCGCGTCACCGGCGTTCCGGGCTCGCAGTTGCAGCGCGTCGCCCGCACGCTGGCCTCCAACCGTCCGGGCACGCTGGTCTGGTGCATGGGCGGCACCCAGCATCACATCGGCAACAACAACACCCGCGCTTATTGCGTGCTTCAACTGGCGCTGGGCAATGTCGGCGTGTCGGGCGGCGGCACCAACATCTTCCGCGGCCACGACAACGTCCAGGGTGCCACCGACTTCGGCGTCACCTCCGACAGCCTGCCCGGCTATTACGGTCTGGCCGAAGGGGCATGGCGCCACTGGGCGCGCGTCTGGGATCTCCCCTATGACAGCATCCTGAAGCGCTTCGGTTCCAAGGCGCTGATGGAGAGCACCGGCATCCCGGTGTCGCGCTGGTTCGACGGCGTGCTGGAAGCCAAGGAGAATCTGGACCAGCCGAACCCGGTCAAGGGCATGGTCTTCTGGGGCCACGCGCCGAACAGCCAGGTCCGTCTGCCCGACATGAAGAAGGCGATGGAGACGCTGGAGCTGCTGGTCGTCGTCGATCCCTACCCGACGATGACGGCGGTGCTGCCCGACCGTAAGGACAACTTCTACCTGCTGCCGGCCGCGACCCAGTTCGAGACCTCCGGTTCCGCCACCGCGTCCAACCGCTCGGTCCAGTGGCGCGACAAGATCATGGAGCCGCTGTTCGAATCGAAGACCGACCACGAGATCATGTATCTCTTCGCGAAGAAGTTCGGCTTCGCGGACGATCTGGTCAAGAACGTGAAGGTCAACGGCAACGAGCCGTCGATTGAGGACATCACCCGCGAATGGAACCGCGGCATGTGGTCGGTCGGCTACACCGGCCAGTCGCCGGAACGCCTCAAACTGCACATGCAGCATCAGGCCACCTTCGACAAGACGACCCTGCGCGCCGTCGGCGGCCCGTGCGACGGCGATTATTTCGGCCTGCCCTGGCCGTGCTGGGGCACGCCGGAGATGAAGCATCCGGGCTCCGCCAACCTCTATGACACCTCGCTGCCGGTGGCAGAGGGCGGCGGCGCCTTCCGCGCCCGCTTCGGCGTCGAGCGCAACGGCGTGACGCTGCTGGCCGAGGGCTCCTATCCGGAAGGGTCGGAGATCAAGGACGGCTATCCGGAAGTCACCATGGCGATGCTCCAGAAGCTGGGCTTCGACGCCGACCTGACGCCGGAGGAGCTGGCGGTCATCCAGAAGATCGGCGGCGACAAGATTGGCGCGGTGTCCTGGACCACCGACCTGTCCGGCGGCATCCAGCGCGTGGCGATCAAGCACGGCCTGAATCCGCCGGGCAACGCCAAGGCCCGCTGCGTCGCCTGGAACTTCCCGGACCCGGTTCCGATCCACCGCGAGCCGCTCTACACCCCGCGCCGCGATCTGGTCGCCAGCTATCCGACCTACAAGGACACCAAGTCCTGGCGCGTGCCGACGCTCTACAAGTCCATCCAGGACCGCGACGTGTCGAAGGAGTATCCGATCATCCTCACCTCCGGCCGTCTGGTCGAATATGAGGGCGGCGGCGACGAGACGCGCTCCAACCCCTGGCTGGCCGAGTTGCAGCAGGACATGTTCGTCGAGATCAACCCGTTCGACGCCAACAATGCCGGCGTCAAGGACGGCCAGTTGGTCTGGGTCGAAGGCCCGGAAAAGGGCAAGGTGAAGGTCAAGGCGCTGGTGACCGAGCGTGTCGGCCGCGGCGTCGCCTTCATGCCCTTCCATTTCGGCGGCGTGTATCAGGGGCAGGATCTGCGCTCCAAATACCCGGCCGGGGCCGACCCGATCGTGCTGGGCGAGGCCGCCAACACGGCGACCACCTACGGCTACGACTCGGTGACCCAGATGCAGGAAACCAAGACCACCCTTTGCCGCATCCAGGCGGCCTGACGCGCGGGAGTTTGAACCATGGCCCGGATGAAATTCCTGTGCGACGCCGAGCGCTGCATCGAGTGCAACGCCTGCGTCACCGCCTGCAAGAACGAGAACGAGGTTCCCTGGGGCATCAACCGCCGCCGTGTCGTGACCATCAACGACGGCAAGCCGGGGGAGAGGACGATCTCGGTCGCCTGCATGCATTGCTCCGACGCGCCCTGCAAGGCGGTCTGCCCGGTCGACTGCTTCTACCAGACCGCCGAAGGCGTGGTCCTGCACAACAAGGACCTGTGCATCGGCTGCGGCTATTGCTTCTATGCCTGCCCGTTCGGCGCGCCGCAATATCCGCAGGCCGGCAACTTCGGCACCCGCGGCAAGATGGACAAGTGCACCTTCTGCTCCGGCGGTCCCGAGCCCGACAATTCGGAGGCCGAGTTCAAGAAGTACGGTCGCAACCGACTGGCCGAGGGCAAGCTGCCGCTCTGCGCCGAGATGTGCTCGACCAAGGCGCTGCTGGCCGGCGACGCCGACAAGGTGTCGGACATCTACCGCGAGCGCGTCGCCGCCCGCGGTTTCGGCTCCGGCGCCTGGGGCTGGGGCACCGCCTATCAGACCAAATCGGGCCAGGAGCGCGGCCAGCCCGGCGGCTCGCTGTTCCAGGGCACCGGCGGTCCGGCCGGCGGAATCCCTGTGCAGAAGCAGGGGCTGTGACGGTGGCCTTGAGCATCGTTCGGACGGTTCTGCTGGCGTTCGGCGCCGTCATCCTGCTGGCCGGCTGCCAGGAGGACGGGACGCCGCGCCCGGTCCATCTGGACAAGGGCGTCTACCGGGGCGCGGCCGACACGCCGTTGAGCGCCGAACAGGTGCGGGCGCTGCAACAGCGCACCGCCTATCAAGGTGTGCGATAGGGAGCGTCCGATGGAAGGTCATCGCATGAAGTCGGCTGTCGCCGCTCTGCTGCTCGGGATCGGACTTGCCGGCGGTCTCGCGCTGCCGGCCGCCGCCCAGTCCAGCGTCCGGATCGGCGGACCGGCGGCAGAGCAGCAGGTCGACCGCGACGGTCCGATGGTGCCGACCCAAATCCCCGGCCAGAGCCGCGGCGACAGCTGGCACGCCATCCGCCTGGGCGAGCAGGGCAGCGTCTCGATTCCCAACAAGCAGGCCGGCGTGCTGATCCAGTCGGAGGGCGAGGCGTGGCGCGCGGTGCGCAACGGTCCGCTCAGCCAGTACGGGTCCTGGGTGCTCGGCGGCATTCTGGCCCTGCTGGCTCTGTTCTTCCTGGTCCGTGGCCGCATCCGCATCGACGGCGAGAAAACCGGCCGCACCATCCAGCGCTTCAACGCCTTCGAGCGCGGTGTGCATTGGATGACCGCCGGCAGCTTCGTCGTGCTCGCCATTTCCGGCCTGAATGTGCTGTACGGCCGGCACACGCTGCTGCCGCTGATCGGGCCGGAGACCTTCGCCGCACTGACCCATTACGGCAAGCTGGCGCACAATTTCTTGGGGTTTGCCTTCATCCTGGGGGTGGCGCTGATCTTCGTCCTGTGGGTGCACCACAACATCCCGTCGCGTCATGACCTGACCTGGTTCCTGAAGGCGGGCGGCCTGTTCTCCAAGGGCGTCCACCCGCCGGCGCACAAGTTCAACGGTGGCCAGAAGGTGATCTTCTGGTCCACCGTGGTCGGCGGTGCGGCGCTGGGCTTCACCGGCGTCCAGCTGATCTTCCCCTTCAGCTTCGCCACGCTGGAGGAGCTGCAGCTCTACCAGCTGGCCCATGCCGCGATTGCCGTGATCATGATCGCCATCATCCTGGCGCACATCTACATCGGCTCCATCGGCATGGAGGGCGCCTTCGACGCCATGGGCGACGGGCAGGTCGAACTGCAATGGGCGCGCGAGCACCATTCCCTGTGGGTCGAGGAGGTGACCGGCGAAAAGGTGCACCACGGCCATCGCCACGGGACGCCGGCGGAGTAGGACAAGGGCGGGGGGATGCGTCCGCCCCGTCCCTCTGCTCCCCTCTTGACCCTGTCGGCACTCCATGGCCCCTTGGGCGCTCCTGCCATTCCGGATGCGCCCGCCATGACCAGCCATCTTTCCGAACGCCAGGCCGTCATCGACGGTTGCCTTGCCATGAACCGGCTGGGCATCAACCAGGGCATGTCGGGCAACCTTTCGCACCGGATCGACAGCGGCTTCCTGGTCACGCCGACCAGCATGCCCTATGACGCGATGACCCCGGCCGACATCGTCGAGATGGGGTTCGACGGCACCTATCTCGGCGAGCGCCGACCCTCGTCGGAATGGCGCATCCATCGCGACATCCTGCGGGCGCGCACCGACGTGACGGTCGTCCTCCATGCCCATCCGGCCTTCGCCACCGCGTTGGCGGTGCATGGCCGCGGCATCCCGTCCTTCCATTACATGGTGGCGCTGGCCGGCGGCGATTCGATCCGCTGTGCCCCTTACGCCACCTTCGGGACGCAGGACCTGTCCGATCACGCCCTGGCGGCGTTGGACGGTCGGCTTGCCTGCCTGCTGGCCAATCACGGCATGATTGTGCTGGGGAGCAGCGTGGCGGGGGCCCTGGGGCTCGCGGTCGAAGTCGAGACGCTGGCCCGCCAGTATCTCTATGCCCAGCAGTTCGGCGAGCCGGTGATCCTGCCGCCCGACGAGATCGCGCGGGTGGCGGAGAAGATGCGGCTGATGAAGTACGGTCAACCCATCGACGACAACGACGCGCCCGAGGACACGGCGCGCCCGCGTCTCTGATCGGCTGTCGATCCTTCGGCCTTAAGGGCCGATCTGCGTCATCGAGGTGCTGGTGGCCAGATGCCCGGCCGGCTTGAGGGCTGCGACCCGCAGCAGCGGCTTGGCGTTGCCGACCGCCTCGACCTGAAGCGGGCGCTCTTCGGCCGGCGGTTCATAGACGGCGGGCAGGGCGATGGCGATGCGGGTGCCCAGGCCGGGTTCGCTCGCCACCTCGATGTCGCCGCCCAGCATGGCGGTGTAATGGCCGACCAGCGTCAGCCCCAGCCCGGCGCCGCGCGGCTTACCCTGGCCGCGGGTCGCCACGGCGCCGTTGCCGGCGCCCTGGACGAAGGGCTGGAACAGCCGGCCGGTCTGCGCGGTGGCAAAGCCGCGGCCGGTGTCGGCGACGGTGAAGCGATACCAGCGAGCGCCGTCGCGCTCCATCCGCTCGGCCGACAGGGTGACGGTGCCGTCCTGGGTGAACTTGCAGGCATTGTCCAGCAGGTTCAGCAGCGTCTGCCGGACCTTGGTGAAATCCGAATGCATCTGGCCGAGCGCGGCCGGCGCCGACAGCTCGAGCGCGTTGCCATAGAGGTCGGCGGCCGGCATCGACCGCTCGCGCGCCTCGGTCAGCAGCCGGTTGATGTCGAAATCCTGCAGGCAGACATCCATCGCTCCGGCCTCGACCTTGGCATAGTCGAGGATGGCGTCGACCAGACCGGTCAGCTGCTCGCCGGTCCACTGGATGTGCTCGACGTCGGTCGCCAGCTCATCGACGCCCAGCCGGTGCAGGTCGGTCATCAGCGCCTGGCTGGCATTGACGATCTCGGTCAGCGGACCGTGCAATTCATGGCCCATGTTGACGAGGAAATCGCTCTTGGCCCGGCTGGCGGCATCGGCCATCGCCTTCTCGCGCAGCAGGCGGGTGTGCTCGACCTCCGCCTCGCGGCGCTCGCGTTCGGTGTCCTCGGCGGTGCCACGCAGGGCCTCCACCGCGCGGGCCATGGTGGCGATCTCGTCCTGTCCGGTCAGCGCCGGCAGCGTCAGGTCGGTGCGGCCGGCCGCCAGCGCCGTCACGGCGGTCGCCATCGTCCTCACCGGACCGGCGACGCTGCGCTGGACAAGCCACAGCGCCACGAGCCCGGCCAGCAGGACCAGCCCGCCGATCCACAGCGCGACGCTGGTGTAGCCCGACAGACCATCGGTGAGAGACACACGCAGCGCCTGGGTTCCGGCCTCCGCCCGGCGGCGGATCTCGCCCAGATTGGCGGCGATGCCGGCGGCGTTGGCGGCCATCGCCTCGGCGCGCAGATTGTCCTCCTCGACCACCGAGCCTTCGATGGCGGACAGAACGCTACCCGCCTTCGCCAGCAGGGCGGTGACCTCGTCGATCGACTGCTTGGTGCCGGGGACCCAAAGATAGCGGTTCATCTCCGCCAGCCGGTCGCGGGCGGCGGCAAGCTGGGTGCGCATCGCCTCCGCGTCCTGCGGATCGCGGCGGTCGACGTAGCGGGTCAGATGCTCCTGCATCAGCAGGGTGGCGATGGCGGCATCGCTGGCGAGTGCGGTCGAATCGACGCCGCCGGCGTTCTTGAGTTGGTCGAGCTTGCGGCGGGTTTCCGCGACCAGCGGTTCCAGAACGCCGGTCATCTGGCCGTTGCGGTCGCTGCGCAGCGCGATCAGCTTCTGCACCGCCGCCCAGTAATCCTGCAGCGCGGCGCGGGCCTTGTCGACGCCCTGGCGATCCGCGGTTTCCACCACGGTCTTCGACAGTGCGTCGAGCCGGTCGCGCAGCGTGTCGTGCCGCCAGGAGGCGTCGAGAAGGCTCTGGTCGTCGCCGTAGGTCAGATGGTCGCGCACGGCGACTTCCATGTCGCGCAGGCTGACGTCGGCGTCGGCCGCCACCTGCGACAGGTCGGCGCGGCCGGAGAAGGCGCCGATGTCGCGCGACACCGCGTAGAACCAGCCGAGCCCGACCAGGGCCAGCAGGACCACCAGCCCGAGGGCGATGCCGAAGCCGGCGCCCACCCGCGCCGACACGGTCATGTCGCGGAATCGGGTCCGGCGGCCGCTCCGGGACAGAATGCCGTTCCGCTTCACACCGACTCCCGCTCGCGCTGCCTGAGGATTCCCGCATCCGACCGGCCACAACCATTGAGCGGCCGGTCGCCGCGCGCGCGGATTGTAGCTTGGCTATCCCCCCAGGCAAACAGACAAGTGTGCGACGGAGTACCGCCAAAGGTCAGGCGGCATCGGCCTCTGCGTCAGCTTGCGCGCCGGTGAAGGCGTAGGCGTGCATGCCCAGGCTGCCGTGCTCGAAGCCGGCATGCAGCCGTTCGGTCTTCGGCCGCGGCCCGGCGGCCCCCAGCGCCACCGGCAGCGGCAGGAAATGCTCGTCGGTCGGATGGGCGCGGCGGGCGTCGGGGCTGGCGTCCAGCCAATTGCCAACGGCATCGGCGTCGCCGGCCTCAAGCGTTCTATCCAGCCAGCCGGCGAAGCCGGTGGCCCAGGGGGCGGCGCTGTTGCCGCCGAAGCGGAACTCCCGCAGGTTATGGACGGCGCCGCCGCTGGCGAGGATCAGGACGCCGTCGCGCCGCAGCGGCTCCAGCAGGCGGCCGAGCGCGATGTGGTCGGCGGCGCTGCGATAGGGCATCACCGACAGCTGCGCCACCGGGATGTCGGCCTCCGGATACATCAGCATCAGCGGCACCCAGGCGCCATGGTCGAGCCCCTGCAACGGATCGACCACGGCGCCGGTCATCTCCGCCACCCGGCCGGCCAGCGCCGGAGCGCCGGGAGCGGCGTAGCGCATGCGGTAGAGTTCGTCCGGGAAACCGTAGAAATCGTGGACCGTCTCGGGCGCCGTCGCCCCGCTGACCGCCGGCACCCGGGTGGTCCAATGGGCCGACACCGCCAGAATGGCGCTCGGCCGGCCGAGCTTGCGCCCCAGTCCGGCGAGGAAGTCGCGGCCGGCGCTGTTTTCCAGGATCAGCGTGGGCGCGCCGTGGGAAACGAAGACGGAGGGGAAGGGGGCGGTGTCGGACATCGGTGAACGGAACTCCGGCCGGGCGAAGGGGGAAGGCGGGGGAGAAGGACGGGACCGTTCCATTCGACCAAAGAAAAACCCCGGCGCCAAGGCCGGGGTTTTTCTAAAGTCCGTTGCTCACGCCGCAACAATCGTCGCGACGGAGTTGGGCCAAGCGTACCGATCAGTGCAGGTGCTTCGGCAGCTCGCCGATCGACTGCTCGATCAGCTTGTCGGCCTGGGCCGGGGGCAGGCCGCCGGCCAGGACGCGCCGGCTGGCGCCGATGGCGACGTCGACCGTCAGGTTGCGGACCTCGGCCAGCGCCGCGGCTTCCGCCTGGGCGATGCGGTCCATGGCCTGGGCCTCGCGACGCTTCAGCGACGCTTCCAGGTCGGAACCGGCCTGGGCCTGCAGACGGGCGGCTTCCTCACGGGCGTGGGCCAGAACGGCCTCCGCTTCCTTCTTGGCGTCGGCCAGACGGCTCTGATAGCCGTTCAGCAGGGCCTGGGCGTCCTTGTGGAGACGCTCGGCCTCGTCCAGTTCGGAGCGGATACGCTCGGCGCGGCCGTCCAGGGCGGTGCCGATGGTGGCGGACGCCTTCTTCCAGACCAGGGCCATGAAGATGACGAAGGCGACGAAGACCCAAAATTCAGGTGCGTTCATCCCCGGCGCTCCTCAAGCACGGCCGCGACGGCGGCGTCCGCCTGGGCCTGATCGACGTCGACGCCGGCCAGACGGCCGGTGATGTCGCGGACGATGCCAGCCGATTCGGCGCGGATGTTGGCCAGGGCCTGTTCCTTCGCCGTGGCGATGGAGGCCTCGGCGGTGCGCAGGCGTTCGGCGATGTCGGCGTTCAGCTGGGCCTGACGGGCCTGGCTGTTCGCTTCGATCCCGGCGGCAGCCTGGGCGATGACGCCCTGGGCCTCGGCGCGGGCGCCGGCGAGGGACTTCTCGACCTGGGCCAGGATGGCCTCGGCCTCTTCCTTCAGCTGGGCGGCCTTCGCCAGATCGCGCGAGATGCGCTCCTGACGCGCTTCCAGAACCTCGGCCACGCGCGGGAGCGCCTTCTTGGACATGAGGTAATAGAGAACGCCGAAGGTCAGAGCCAGCCAGAAGATCTGAGTCGGGAAATTGGCGGGATTGAGCTGCGGCAGGCCGCCGGAAGCGTGCTCGCCGCCGTGCGCCGCGTTCGGAGCGTGCTCCGCCGCGGCCGCCAGGACGGTGCCGGCCATCGTGGTGAGGGTAGCGAGCGAAGCGCCCGCCACGCCCGACCAGCGGGCCAGCCGGCCTTTGGCCAACAGGTTCGGCATGATCGGTCCCCCTAGGCAAAGGAGCGGCGCCGAAACTTCGATGAAGAAGCCCGGCGCCGCGTCAGAGCTGTTTTTTTTGAAAGCCGCTCTGGCCTTAGGCGAACAGGATCAGGAAGGCGATCAGCAGGGCGAACAGCGCGACGGCTTCCGTCAGCGCGAAGCCCAGAATGCCGATCGGGAAGACCTTCGGCTGGACGGCCGGGTTGCGGGCGATCGAGCCGATCAGCGTCGAGAAGATGTTGCCGATACCCAGGCCGACACCGGCGAGGGCGATAACGGCAAGACCGGCACCGATGAACTTGGCGGCTTGAGGATCCATAGTACTCTCTTCCTCTAGGTAAGGGTGAACTTGTTGGAACTGTTGGTGGACTTAGGTCCGACGACTGTCAGGCGCTGCTCAGTGCAGTTCCAGGGCGTCGCGGATGTACAGGCAGGTCAGGATCGAGAAGACGTAGGCTTGCAGGAAAGCCACCAGGAACTCGAAACCGGTCAGGGCGACGTTGATCGCCAGCGGGATGAGCCCGGTGACGAAGCCCAGCGCGCCGAGACCGCTGATCATCATGACCGTGAAGCCGGCAAAGACCTTCAGCATCGTGTGACCGGCCATCATGTTGGCGAACAGTCGGATCGAGAGGCTGACGGGGCGCATCACGTAGGAGATCACCTCGATCGGGATGAGGATCGGAGCGAGCGCGATCGGAGCGCCATGCGGCATGAAGAAGGAGAAGAAGTGCAGGCCGTGCTTCAGCAGGGCCAGGATGGTCACGAACACGAACACCGTCGCCGCCAGCGCGAAGGTCACGATGATGTGGCTGGTGAAGGTGAAGGTGTACGGGATCATGCCGATCATGTTGCCGATCAGCACGAACATGAAGATCGAGAACACGAACGGGAAATAGGGCTTTGCATCGTGGCCGGCGTTGTCGCGCACCAGGTTCGCGACGAACTCGTAGAACATCTCGGCCAGCGACTGCAGACGGCCCGGAACCATCGACTTGTTCGCCACGCCCATGACCAGCAGGGCGTAGATCGCCGCCACGGCCACGACCATGAAGAAGGCCGAGTTCGTGAAGGACACGTCGTAGCCGCCGAGCACGATCTGGAACAACGGGTTGATTTGGAACTGGTGCAGCGGATCCAAGGTCGTCCTCGCTCAGTGTGCGTCGCCGTCTTGGCGCTCGTTGTCGTCCCCAGGGGGCCGGCGGTAGCCGGCGGCGATGCCGAAGCCGGTGACGGCCCGGTAGACGTTCAGCACTCCCGCCGCGGCCCCCAGGAAGAACATGACGATCAGTCCCCAGGGCGCGGTGCCGAGCCAGCGATCGAGCAGAAGCCCGCCGCCGACGCCGACGATCATGGCTGCAACCAACTCCGTCCCGATGCGCCAGGCGGTGCCGAGAGCGCCCTGCGGCGGACGGTGGTATTTGCTACCGGGTCCGCCCGACCAGCCGCGCTGTCCCTCACGCGCCTTACGCAACCGGGCTTCGAGGTCATCCAAGGGATCGGGGGGCGATTTGTCGGTCATTCCGCCTCTCAATCACGCTTGGCTCGCAGCCATGCGAAAGCGGCGAGACCATACGGTCGGGGCGTTACCCTGTCAAGTCGCAAAACCTGTGGTGTAAGTCATTGAAAAGAATAGAAAAGAGCGGAAAAGTCATCGTTTTTGCCGCGCTGCGGCGCGTTGTCCCGCTCCAGCATGCGAAAAAACCCGGTGGTATGACCGCTTTTCGGGGTTTTTTCGCCGCTTTTCACCCGGTCCGCGGCCGGTCCACCCCGATCAGCCCGCGATGCGCCCGGACAGATCCTGCACGATCTTGTCGGCGCCGGTGCCGCCCGGATACACCCCGACGAATTTCCCGTCCGGGCCCATCAGGTAAATAAAGCTGGAGTGATCCATCAGGTATTCGTCCGGTTTTCCATCCTTCTGCGGGGCCTTGGCATAATAGACGCGATAGGCGCGCGCGGCGTCGCGGACCTGCTCCGGCGTGCCGGTCAGCCCGACCATCCGCGGGTGGAACAGCGCCACATAGTCCTTCATGTGCGCCACAGTGTCGCGGTCCGGGTCGATTGTGATGAAAACCGGCCGGACCTGCTCCGCTTTCGGCCCCAGCTGGTCGAGCGCCTGGGTCATCACCCCCAGTTCGGTCGGGCAGACGTCGGGGCAATAGGTATAGCCGAAATAGATCAGCATATACTTGCCGCGGAAGTCGGCGTCGGTGACCGTCTTGCCCTGATGGTCGGTCAGGGTGAAGGGACCGCCGATGGGAACCGCGGACTTCGTGCCGCTTTCCACCGTGGTGGTGGCGCTGCGCACCTGCCACCAGGCGATACCGGCGGACACGGCGATGGCGAGGACGGAGGCGGCGGCGATGCGCAGGAGACGTGTCTTCATGGTCCGTCAGGAATGGGGCTGCCCGCCGCCCAGGTCAAGAGGCGAGGTCAAGAGGTGAGGCATCATCGCGCACCGCCCGTGCCGGTCAGGCCGCACGCGCCGCGACAGTTCCGCCCCGTGCCCCGCCCCGTACTCCGCTCTTTGCTGCCAGATGCTCGCCGATGCGTTTGTCGGCACGCTGGATGTGCTCGAACAGCCATTCGCGTACCAGCGCCAGCAGCTCGTCCGCCACGGAGTCGCCAGCGTCCAGGCGGCGGCGCAGCTCACCGGCACGGGCGCGCAGCGCCTCGTGCTGCGCCTTGTGGGCCCTGGCATCGGGATAGCCGCACCGCTCCATCAGCCGCTCCTCCTCCTCGAAATGCAGGGCGGTGTAGGCAAGGAGCCGGCCAACGGCATCGCCCAACGCCCGGGCCGACGACCGGCGGTCGCCGCCGCTCCGGCCGGCCTGTCCGGCCAGCGATGCCGCTTCGTTCATCAAGGCGATCAGGATCATATGGTCGGTGTCGATGCCCTCTTCCCCCACCACCAGGGCATCGGTCCAGGGCATGAAGATCGCGGAGCCTTCCGAGTTTCCGGCCGAATCTCCGCGGGCCGGCGCGGTGTGCAGATCGGCGAGCGGGGCGGCGTTGATCGCCCCGACATTGACCAGGAAGGAATCGACCATGCCGCGCAGCCCCTGCGCCTGCCGCGACAGGCCGCCCGCGGCATCGAGCAGGGCGTCGGCCGACCGTTCGGTCTCGCGGGCGGCGTCGGACACGGCGTCGATGCTGGTGGAGACCTGACGGGTGCCCTCCGCCGCCTCGCCGGCACTGCGGGCGATCTCGCCGGTGGCCGCCCCCTGCTGCTGGACGGCGGCGGCGATGGAGGTGCCGATCTCGTCGCTGCGGGCGACGATGGAGCCGATCTCGCGGATCGCCGTCACGGCGGCGCGCGTCGCCTCCTGCACGTCGGCGATGTGGCGGGCGATCTCCTCGGTCGCCTTGGCGGTCTGGTTGGCCAGAATCTTCACCTCGCCCGCCACCACGGCGAATCCCTTGCCCATCTCGCCGGCACGGGCGGCCTCGATGGTGGCGTTCAGCGCCAGCAGGTTGGTCTGGCCGGCGATGCCGGCGATCAGGTCGGCCACCTCGCCGATCTTCTGGGCGGCCTGACCCAGCCCGTCGATCCGCTCGCCCGCCCTGTGCGACGCCTCCACCGCCTGGGTGGAGATGGTCGAGG
This sequence comes from Azospirillum sp. A26, assembly GCF_042604635.1. Lineage (NCBI taxonomy): Bacteria > Pseudomonadati > Pseudomonadota > Alphaproteobacteria > Rhodospirillales > Azospirillaceae > Azospirillum > Azospirillum sp. A26. The sequence continues at coordinate 301,341 of NZ_CP170472.1, forward strand.
ACGTTACCACCTGCTCGCCGATCACCGCGATGGAGCCGGTCAGCTGCTCCGCCGCCGAGGCGACGGTCTGCACGCTGCTGGACGCCTGCTGCGATGCGCCGGCGACGGAGGTGGCCTCGCGCCGGTTGCGGTCGGCGGTGGCGGACAGGGCGCGGGCAGTGGTTTCCAGCGTGGCGACGGCGGCCCCGACGGTGCGGATCGTCTCGGCGATGGTGGCGTCGAAGCGGTCGGTCAGCCGTTTCAAGGCACCGGCGCGCTGCTCGGTGACCCGGTGCTCGATCTTCTGCCGGTCCCAGTGGCGGGCGAGGTCGATCTGTTGGACGCGGAAGATCTCGACGGTGCGGGCCATGGCGCCGATCTCGTCGCCGCGGCCCAGCCCGGGAACCGCGACCGCGCTGTCGCCGCCGGCCAGATCCTGCATGACGCTGCCCAACCCGTCCAGCGGCCGGACGATGGCCCGGCTGACCAGCAGGGCCAGCAGCACGGCGGCCAGCCCGATCAGCAGCCCGGTTCCGGCCAGCCGCAGCGCGGCCTCGCGGAACGCAACGTCGACATCGTCGATGTAGATGCCGGAGCCGATCAGCCAGCCCCAGGGGGCGAAGCCCTTGACGTAGGACAGCTTCGCCACCGGCTGCGCCGACCCCGGCTTCGGCCAGAGATAGTCGACGAATCCGGCGCCGTCGGCCTTCACCACCCGGACGAACTCCTGGAACAGCGGCTTGCCGTTGGGGTCGGCGTTGCGCGACACGTCGGTGCCGTCCAGCTCCGGCTTGATCGGGTGCATGATCATGCGCGGGGCGAGGTCGGTGACGAAGAAATACTCCTCGCCATCGTGCCGCAGGGACTTCAGCGCCGCCTTGGCCTGCGCCTGGGCCTGGACGCGGGGCAGGGATCCTGCGCGCTCCTGCGCCTCGAAATGGGCGATCAGGCTGTGGGCGACCTCGACGACGTTGCGGGTCTTGTCCTGGCGGTCGGCCATCATCTCGGCCCGCAGGCTCATCAGGCTGACCGCGGCGACCAGGGCCAGCCCAAGGCCGGCTGCGGCCAGGATCAGGGCGATCTTGCCCTTGATGCTGATGCGTTCGAACAAGGCAACGGTCACGGCTGCGGTCCCTTCCGGCAACGAAACGGCGATATCCCCAAAATTTTCAGGACTTTTGCCGCGACGATGCCGGAGGTCAAGGCCTATTGTTCGTATATCCTATGTTCGGTTCAACAAAATGTCATAATTGCAACCATAGCAGGGTGTGTCCGGCGAACTCCGTCGCCACGGCTCGCACGAGGAGCGGCGACCGCTCCCCGCACGCAGGCCGAGGGTGAAGTCTGCCGCTCAGAGCACCGTCAACATGCTGGCGACCAGCGGATGGCGGACGATGTCCTTCTCGGTCAGCCGGGCGACGGCGATGCCCTCCACCGCCTCCAGCCGGCGGGCGATGTCGGCCAGCCCGGACAGATTGTCCAGCAGGTCGGTCTGGTCGGGGTCACCGGTCACAACCATGGTGGAGTGCCAGCCCAGCCGGGTCAGCAGCATCTTGATCTGGGCATAGGTGCAGTTCTGCGCCTCGTCGATCACCACGAAGGCGTTGTTCAGGGTGCGGCCGCGCATGAAGCCGACCGGGGCGATCTCGATGGTGCCGTCGGCCATCATGGTGCGCAGCCGCTTGGAGCCCAGCCGGTCGGTCAGCGCGTCGTAGAGCGGGCGCAGGAAGGGTGCCATCTTCTCGTGCATGTCGCCGGGCAGGTAGCCGATGCTCTCCCCCGCCTCGATGGCCGGGCGGGACAGGACGATGCGGTCGACGCTGCCCGATTCCAGGGCCTCCACCGCCGACGAGATGGCGATGTAGGTCTTGCCGGTTCCCGCCGGGCCCAGCGCCACCACCAGATTGTGCGTCTTGATGGCGTCCATCAGGAGTTGCTGGTTGGGGTTCTGCGGCTTCACCTTGCGGAGATAGCTCTGGTCGCGGCGATCCTCGCTCCCACCGAGCGGGTCCCAGCCGAAGGCGGCGGGGGCGTTCATACCGGGGAAGAGCGGGTGAACGGTGGAGTCGCCCGTCGCAGCGATGCCTTTGCTCGAACGCTTGGCCATGTCGCATCTCCTCGAATGGTGGGGGTGGAGCCGATTTCCGCAAGCAAGACGTCTGGGCACAAAAAAACCTCCCGCAGGGGGAGGCTCGACCGGTCGCATGGATGCGTGCTGATGAGTGCTTCGCCGGGGGCTGCTGCCGGACGCCGTGCCGGATCCCAACATGCCGGAACCGGACATACGGCTGCGGGCCGACTGGGAGGGTGCTCGGTGGGCGAAGCAAGGTGCAAGAGAACCTCGTCGTCGTTGGAAGCCACGCAACCTGACTGTACCGGTCATAACGCAGCGCGTCAGGCAAAATTGCGGCCGACGCAAAATATTCATACCAGATGTGGTGTGGGTGCCGCAGGAAAGCCGCCAGAGCGGGTTTGGTAACCCTTTCCGCCGAGCCGGTCCGGCCGGTGGCTTAGCCTTCCGACTGAGGCGGCCGAAAGGCTTTGCCGCTGCCGCGGGCTTTCATTACTATGGTCGACCACGGGGGAAATCGAAAGACATGTTGCAACCCTGGCCTGTTCCCTTCCGGGGCGGGCTGCGATCTCAGGTCGTCGTGCCTGGCGTCTCCGGGCGTCGTGGCCGCCGATGGCCGGAGACGGCGGGTGTTTGCCGAAGGGCAGGCGGCGGCACGGCTTCGGATTGTCACCCGTGCCGGCAGAGAATCTCTTGAATCGGACCGGTGTGGACGGCTAGAAGGCGCTGATTGGCTGGCTCGATGCCGGGACTGCGCAATGGCGGTTCCGGGGCGGGACCGGGCACTCGGGTGACCCGGATGCGGTGAACCCGATGCACGGCACGGGACGGCAGGAACGAACGGGAAGGCTACGGTGAGCAGCGCCAGTCAGGTCGCCGAACGGGATGTGCCGTTCCAGTTGCGTGGCAACTCCTTCACCATGATGGTGCTGAAGGTTTTCGCCCCGACATCGCCGAATTTCTTCACCCAGCTGAACGTCAAGGTGCGCCAGGCGCCCAACTTCTTCCACAACGCGCCGGTCGTGCTGGATTTCGACGATCTGCCGGAGAGCATCGTCTTCGACCTGGGTGCCTTCGTGACGCAGGTGCAGGCGCTGCATCTGCTGCCGGTCGGCTTCCAGGGCGGGCCGCAGCCGGTGCGCGAGGCGGCGATGGCCGTCGGGCTGACGCCGATGCCGTCGGGCCGTGCCGCCAAGCTGGAAGAGGTGGTGAAGGCCCCCGATCCGCGCCAGCCGGATCAGCAGGCCCCGATCCCGGCTCCGCAGGTGCTGATCGAGGTCGTCCACCGTCCGACGCTGGTGGTGACGGAGCCGGTGCGCTCCGGCATGCGGGTCTATGCCGAGAAGACCGACCTGATCGTCACGAGCGCCGTCTCTCCGGGGGCGGAACTGCTGGCCGACGGCAACATCCATGTCTATGGCGCGCTGCGCGGCCGGGCGCTGGCCGGTTTCTCCGGCGACACCAACGCCCGCATCTTCTGCCACAGCCTGGAGGCAGAGGTGCTGTCGGTCGCAGGCAATTATCGCGTCAGCGAAGACATCGGCAGTGACTTTTATAAGAAAGCCGTGCAGGTTTTCCTGCGCGACGGCGTCCTCAGCATGGATATGCTGAAGACCGCCTGAGGAGTGTAGCGGCGGAATCTTGTCCGGAGGCGGCAATCTTCGGACGGTGTTCGGTATCGGTGACGGCAACTTTGGGATTATGGGAGAGGCTCCGTTGAGCAAGATCATCGTCATGACCTCCGGCAAGGGCGGTGTCGGCAAGACGACCTCGTCCGCGGCCTTTGCAACCGGGCTGGCGCTTCGCGGCTTCAAGACGGTCGTCATCGATTTCGACGTTGGCCTGCGCAACCTTGACCTGGTGATGGGGTGCGAGCGCCGGGTGGTCTTCGACTTCATCAACGTCATCAACGGCGAAGCGAAGCTGAACCAGGCGCTGATCAAGGACAAGCGGATCGAGAACCTGTACATCCTTCCGACCTCGCAGACGCGCGACAAGGACGCGCTGACCCGCGAAGGCGTGGAGAAGGTGCTGAACGAGCTGTCGAAGGACTTCGACTACATCCTCTGCGACAGCCCGGCCGGTATCGAGCGCGGCGCCCTGATGTCGCTCTATTTCGCCGACCACGCGATCATCGTCACCAACCCGGAAGTCTCGTCGGTGCGCGACAGCGACCGCATCCTGGGCGTGCTGAACTCGCGCTCCCGCCGGGCGGAGCAGGGGCTGGAGCCGGTGACGCAGCAGCTGCTGCTGACCCGCTACGACCCGGAGCGCGTCGAGAAGGGCGAGATGCTGAAGGTCGACGACGTGCTGGAGATCCTGGCGATCCCGCTGCTCGGCGTCATTCCGGAAAGCCAGGCGGTGCTGCGCGCCTCCAACGTCGGCATGCCGGTGATCCTGGACGAGGTTTCCAACGCCGGTCTGGCCTATTCGGACGCGGTCGGCCGCTTCCTTGGCGAGGACATCGAGCACCGCTTCGTCACCCCCCAGAAGAAGGGCCTGTTCAGCCGGCTCCTGCGGAGGAGCGCATGAGCATCTTCAACTTCTTCCGCGCGGCCCCCCGCGCGTCGGCCGTCCAGGCCAAGGAGCGTCTGCAGATCGTCATGGCGCACGAGCGCGCCGGGCGCAGCGGCCCCGACTATCTGCCGATGCTCCAGCAGGAGCTGCTGGCGGTCATCGCCAAGTACGTCAACATCGACGAGAACAAGGTCGAGGTGAAGCTGGACCGCGGCGGCGACTGTTCGACGCTGGAGGTCAACATCGAGCTGCCGGCGCGCGAGCAGGCCAAGGCCGCCGCGGCGGCCAAGCCGGCGGAGAAGTCGGCCGGCAACGACGCCGGTGCGGCAAAACGCCCGGCCGGCGGCGCCGTCGGCAATGGCGGCGCGAAGAAGCGCATCTGAGCCAACCCGTCGTTCGAACGGTTCGAACCCCTCCGGCGTCCTTGCGCCGGAGGGGTTTTTCGTTCCGGCCCCGCCGCCGTCCGCCGCGGATTCGGGATGCGGCATCGGACATAGGCCGTCCCTGATCCTCCGTCCGGGTTTACGGCCGGGCGGGGACGGGGTATCAACAGGGATACACCGCACGAAAGCCCAATGGCTCCAAAGGTCTGTCCTGAACGGCCTTGAACGGACTCTTGGGCGACGGGGCGGACCGACCACGGGACAAGAGGGTGCCGATGTTCCTCGATTGCTCGTCGCTGATCGCCGAGAACCCGCCGCGGCCGTCGAACGGGATTGCGGTCACGGACATCGACGGCGACGGCGCCTTCGAGCTGGTCGTGGCCGGCTACCGCTCCGCCAACCTCGTCCTGAAATGGGTCGATGGCCGCCTGGTCGACATCGCCAACCCGCTGCTCGCCGATCCCGCCGGTCCGGCGCTCGGGCTGGCCGCCGCCGACATCGACGGCGACGGGCGGGAGGAGCTGTACATCGTCAATTCCGACCGCGCCACCGGAGCCAAGGACATGGCCGACCGGCTGTTCGCCTGCTTCGGCAAGCATTGGCTCGACCTGTTCGCGCAGGCGGAGAATGCCGGGGCAGCCAACCACACCGCCGCGGGCGCGGTGGCGGCGATCGACCGCTGGGGCCATGGCCGCTACGGCTTCCTGGTGGCGACCGACGGCGGTCCCTTGCGCCTGTATGAGCTGACCCGGCGCGGCCGGCTGGAGGATGGCGCGGAGGAGGCGGGGCTCGACTCCATCGGTGCCGCGCGCGGCGTCACGGTTCTGCCCATCGTGTCCGATCATATGGATGTGGTGACGGTCAACGACGGCGGCCCCAACCAGCTGTTCCGCAACCTGGGCGACGGCAATTTCGAAGAGATCGCCGAGGAGCGCGGCATCGCCGATTCGCGTCCGTCCGGCCGTGCGGTCGCGGCGCTGGATGTCGATGGCGACGGGCTATTCGATCTGGTCGTCGGCACCTGGGAGGGGGCGCAACGCCATTTCCATCAGCGCATGGGCGGAGCCTTCGTCGAATCGGCCGGGGCCGACCTGTCGATGCCCGGCCGCATCTTCACCGTCGTCGCCGCCGATTTCGACAATGACGGCTATGAGGAGCTGTTCTTCCACGCCCATGGCGAGCCCAACCGCCTGTTCGGCTGGCGCAACGACCAGTGGCAGGAGCTGGAGCTTGGCGACGCGGCCGAGCCGAAGGGGCTGGGCACCGGTGCGGTCGCGGCCGACATCGACGGCGATGGCCGGCTGGAGTTGGTGCTGGCGCATGGCAACAGCCATGGCACCCACGACGGAGCCGGGCAGCCGCTGTCGGTCTACCGCCCGGCGGCCTCCAACAATGGCTGGCTGCGTGTCCAGCCGCTGACCCCCTTCGGCGCTCCGGCCCGCGGTGCCGTCGTCATCCTGATCGCCGGTGGCCGGCGCCAGCGCCGGGCGGTCTGCGCCGGGTCTGGCTATCTGTGCCAGGGTGAACCGGTCGCCCATTTCGGGCTGGGGCCGCTGCACGAGGTGGAGCAGGTCGAGGTGCGCTGGCCCGACGGCACCGTGGTGACGGTGGACAACCCGCCGGCCGACCGGCTGCTGACCATTCCTTACCCGCCGGAATGAGCGGAATTTCATCCACTCGGATGATGGTCACCCAAATATTTCGGCCTCGCAATGGGTAGGGTCTTTCCTGTCGCCTTCCGTCACATTAGAGTGCATTTCGTTGCGGCTCCCGTATTGCGGGATATCGTGCGGCATGCCGATCCGGACATATTCCGTTCCTGCCGCCGAAACCTGCTGCAATCGGGCGCTTGAGACCGTGCGGGTTTGGGAAGCGGGAGACCGGAAGGCACATGGCACGACGCGACGTCCCCCTGACGGGGGTGGAACGCTTCTTCGACCCGGATGAAGTCATCGTTTCCAAAACCGACCTGAAGGGGCGGATCACCTACGCGAACCTGGTGTTCCAGCGGGTCGCCGGCTATGACGAGGCCGACCTGATGGGGGCGCCCCATTCCATCGTCCGCCATCCCGACATGCCGCGCTGCGTCTTCAAGCTGCTGTGGGACACGCTGGCGGCGGGGAGGGAGATCTTCGCCTATGTGGTCAACCGTGCCCGCAACGGCGACCATTACTGGGTCTTCGCCCATGTCACGCCCAGTTTCGACGCCGAAGGGCGGGTGATCGGCTACCACTCCTCCCGCCGGGTGCCGGAACGGGCGGCCCTGGACAAGGTCATCCCGCTCTACCGCCAGCTTCTGGACATCGAGAACAGCCATGCCGACCGCAAGCAGGGGATGGAGGCGGGCTTCGCCGCCGTCCTCGCCCTGCTGGCGGAGAAGGGGATCGGGTATGACGAATTCGTCTTCTCCCTCTAAGCCGTCCTCCAAGCCGTCCTCCAAGCCGTCCTCCTCTGGGCCCTCCTCTTCCGGGCCATCGTCGCTGGCGCGGGCCGGCGGGCTGGCCATGCTGGGCGGCACGGCTCTGGCGGCGCTGCTGGCTGCCGATCTGCTGCAAATGGGCGGGCTGGCTCTGCGCGCCGGTCTGGCGGTTGCCGGTCTGGCGGCGCTGGGCGGGGCGCTGCTGTTCCTGCGCCGTGCCGGCGCGGCGGTCGATCAGCTGACGCGAGTGAACCGCGCCGTCGCCGCCGGTGATTTCGAGGCGCGCGTGATCGGCATCCGCGAGGGCGGGGCGCTGGGCGAGCTGATGCACGCCACCAACGACGCCATCGATCGCACCGACGCCTTCGTGCGCGAGGCGACCGCCTCGATGCATGCGGTGTCGGAACACAAGTATTTCCGCCGCATCGTGCTGCGCGGCATGCAGGGCGGCTTCCTGCACGCCAGCCGCACCATCAACGCGGCGACGGAGAGCATCTCGCGGAAGGTTGCCGGTTTCGCCGGCGTGACGCAGCGTTTCGAAGGCCAGATCCAGAGCGTGTGCAGCGAGGTGGCCGATACCGCCCACCGGCTGGAGGTTTCCGCCCGGACCATGGAGACCGATGCGACCCAGGCGACCGGCAAGGCGTCGTCGGTCGCGGCCTCCGCCGCACAGACCGGCAGCAATGTCGGCAGCGTCGCCGCCGCGACGGAGGAGCTGTCCGCCTCCATCGCCCAGATCGCCGGGCAGATCGGCGATGTCGCCCGTGTCGCCGAGACCGCGGTCGGCGAGGCCGAACGCTCCAACGCGCTGGTCGGCACGCTGTCCGGCGCCGCACGCACGGTCGGCGACGTGGTCACCCTGATCAACGACATCGCCAGCCAGACCAACCTGCTGGCCCTCAACGCCACCATCGAGGCGGCGCGTGCCGGCGAGGCGGGCAAGGGCTTCGCCGTGGTGGCGCAGGAGGTGAAGCGGCTGGCCGATCAGACCGCCAAGGCCACCGGCGACATCGCCGCGCAGATCTCCGCCATCCAGTCCTCCACCGACGAGGCGGTGACCTCCATCGTCGGCATCGGTCACACCATCCAGTCGATCAACCGGATCGCCGCCGGCATCAGTGCCGGGATCGAGCAGCAGGGCTCTGCCGTGCGCGAGATCGTCGTGAACATGGAACAGGCCGCCGCCGGCACCCGTGCCGTGTCCGACGACATCCGCGACGTCACCGACGCCGCCGGCCGCACCAGCGGCACCGCGCACGAGGTGTTCGCGGCATCGGGGCGCATGGCCGCGGAGGCGGACCGCCTGACCCGCGAAGTCCAGCTTTTCCTGGACGAGATGCACCGCGTCGCCTGACGGGGATGGCATGGTGCATCGGTACGCGCCGCATCGACTGCCCGGCGAATGTGCACAGAATGTGGATGGTCTTTTTGCAACGCGGAATTGATCTGGCGTCTGGCACCACGAATAAGAATTTTTATTGCGAATTCGTGGCGAATTCGTGTTACGTCTCCGCAACATGAGTGCCGCGTCGATGGCAAGTTCGCAATCTGTTGCGCAACCCGACGCCAGTATGCCCGATGTTTCAGCAGCTTAACCGTATGCTAACCCTGATGAACCGGGTGAAGGGCTGTCCGCTGCGGCCAAGTGCCGCGGAATCCGGGAGGGTGGCCCGCTTACGGAGCGCCGGTGACCGTTGGCACGGCTTTTGATTTGGAGACTGCAGGGACGGTCATGACGGGGGACAAGACGATGAGCATGGCGGGCACCGATCTGTTCGAACTGTCGCGTGGCGTGCTGGATGTCGCGTCGAAAAAGGTGTCCTTGATCGAGGACATCACCCGGCGCACCAAGATGCTGGCCATGAATGCCCTGATCGAGGCGGCGCGGGCCGGCGACGCCGGGCGCGGCTTCGCCGTCGTCGCCAACGAGGTGTCGGAGATCTCGACCCAGGTCAACAGCATCACCAAGGAACTGCGGTCGGAGATCGTCGCCCGCGTCGATCACCTGACCACCACCGGCAGCGCCATGGTGCAGGAGATGCACGGCAAGCGGCTGGCCGACCTGTCGCTCAACATGATCGAGATCATCGACCGCAACCTGTATGAGCGGTCCTGCGACGTGCGCTGGTGGGCGACCGACAGCGCGGTGGTCGATTGCGCCGCCGATCCGACGGAGGAGGCACGCCGCCATGCTTCCCGCCGGCTGGGCGTGATCCTGGAATCCTATACCGTCTATCTCGACCTTTGGATTGCCGACCGCAACGGCACCGTCATCGCCAACGGCCGGCCCGACCGCTATCCCGGTGCGCGCGGCGCCAACGTGTCGGACGAGCCGTGGTTCCGTCAGGCGCTGGCCACCCGCAACGGCGGCGAGTTCACCGTCGGCGACGTCGCCCGCAACCGCAGCCTGGACGACCGCGTCGTCGCCACCTACGCCACCGCCATCCGGCGCGACGGCGAGGCGGACGGCGATGCCATCGGCGTGCTCGGCATCTTCTTCGACTGGGAGCCGCAGGCCGCCGCGGTGGTCGAGGGCGTGCGGCTGGAGGCCGGCGAGCGCGAGAAGTCGCGGTGCCTGCTGCTCGACGCCCGCCACCGCGTCATCGCGTCGTCCGACGGCCGCGGCATGCTGACCGAGACGGTGCCGCTGCGCCGCGCCGCCGGCACCATGGGCCATTACATCGACGACAGGAACCGTCTGGTCGGCTACGCCCTGACGCCGGGTTACGAGACCTACAAGGGGCTGGGCTGGTACGGCGTCATCCTTCAGGAACGCTGAGGCCGCCAACCTTTACGCTTCAAGCCTGTCGCCTTATGGAACAGGGCCGGGATACACTCCCGGCCCTGTTCCGTTTCGGGGTTGCAGAGCATGTCCGCCCAACAGCTGACCGTCCGTCGCGAGAGTTTTCCCATCCGCGGCGCCTTCCGCATTTCGCGCGGGGCCAAGACCGAAGCCGCGGTGGTGGTGGCGGAGGTGACCGACGGCCCCCACCGCGGCCGCGGTGAGTGTGTGCCCTACGCCCGCTATGGCGAAAGCGTCGACGGGGTCGCCGCCGCGCTGGAGGCGATGGCCGACGCGGTCACCGGCGGGCTCGACAGAGAAACGCTGGGCCGGCTGATGCCGCCGGGTGCCGCCCGCAACGCGCTGGACTGCGCGCTGTGGGACATGGAGGCCAAGCGCAGCGGCGTGCCGGCCTGGACGCTCGCCGGCTTGGCCCAGCCGCCGGGGCCGCTCGTCACCTGTTACACGCTGAGCGTCGACGAGCCCGCCGCGATGGCCGCCGCGGCGCGGGAACGGGCGCCGCGGCATCCGCTGCTGAAGATGAAGCTGACGGGAGAGGGCGATCTCGACCGTGTCGCCGCCGTCCGCGCCGCCGCTCCCGCCGTCCGGCTGGTGGTCGACGCCAACGAGGGCTGGACGCTGGACCAGTTGCACCGCTTCGCCCCGGTGCTGGCCGGGCTGGGCGTCGAGATGATCGAGCAGCCGCTGCCCGCCGGCCAGGACGAGGCGTTGCGCGGGGTCGATTGCCCGGTGCCGCTCGGTGCCGACGAATCCTGCCACGGGCTGGAGTCGCTGGAGCGGCTGCGCGGGCTCTATCGGGTGGTGAACGTCAAGCTGGACAAGACCGGCGGCCTGACCGAGGCGCTGGCGATGACCAGCGCCGCCCATGCCATGGGCTTCGAGGTGATGGTCGGCTGCATGGTGGCGACGTCGCTGGCGATGGCGCCGGCGATGCTGGTGGGGCAGGGGGCGCGCTATGTCGACCTCGACGGTCCGCTGCTGCTCGCCCGCGACCGCGCGCCGGGGCTGGTCTACGACGGCGCGGTGGTGCAGCCGCCGTCGGCGGAGCTGTGGGGGTAGGGGGGCGGCGCTTCGCCCCCACCTGTGCTTCTCACGCCCCCTGCACATAGGGCGGCGGCGGGGTCCCGACCGATGCCGGCACATAGGGCGCGTCGGCCAGCCCGTTGACCTTCGCCGCCATGACGAAGTCGTTCTCGTGCAGGCCCTTGATCTTGTGGGTCCAGAAGGCGACGGAGCAGTGGCCCCAGCCGTAATGGATCTCCGCATGGTGGCCTTCCGCCTCGCACAGGTTGCCCACCTGAGTGGCGAAGGCCTGGGCCTGGACGAAGTCGGGGAACCTGAAGTCGCGCTCGATGCGGTCGGGGCCTTCCTTCAGGACCCAGCCCGGCACCTGCACCAGATAGGACTCGGCCATCGCGCGGTCCATCGGCGGGATCCCGCCGCGGCAGGGTTCGCAGGTCTTGGCTGCCAGTTCCTGCGTCGTCGGTGCCTGTGGTGTCATCCCGGTCTCTCCCCTGTTGGTGGCCTTGGCTGGTGGTCTGCGCTAGAAGCGTACCGCCTAGAAGCTTGGGTTCCGGGCGGTGCTTCGGCAAGCCCGGCACCCTGCCTGCATCCTCGCGATGCACTTTTGCCAGATGCACTTTTGGAACCGATCCGATGACAGACCTGCGCACCGACATGCCCTTCGCCGACTACCAGTATCCGACCAAGCCGGTGGACGGGCCGCGGCTCGCCATCGTCGGCGAGGCGCCGGGGGCGGAGGAGGCGCGGCAGGGCACCCCCTTCGTCGGGCGCAGCGGCAAGCTGCTGGACGAATCGCTGGCCGCCGTCGGCATCGAACGGGCGGAATGTCTCGTCGCCAACGTCTTCCGCTACCAGCCGCCCGGCAACAAGGTGGGGCATTTCTTCTCCTCGCGCGCCCGCGCCCGCAAGGAGGGGCGGGAGATCGACGAGAGCTGGGGCGCCTTCGGCACCTCGGACCGGCTGCTGGCCGAGTTCGCCGGCGAGATCGAGCATCTGCGCGCCACCCTGGCCGACTACCGCCCGTCGGTGATCGTGGCGCTCGGCCGGACGCCCACCTGGGCGCTGACCGGGGAGAACGGCATCCTGCAGCTGCGCGGCACGGTGCTGCCCTGCCGCCTGCTGGACGGGGTGGAGGTGGTGCCGACCTTCCACCCCAGCTATCTGCTGCGCGGCCAGCTGGTGGAGCAGCCGACCTTCCTGGCCGACCTGCGGCTGGCCGTGTCGCGTCTCAATCGTTAGGCGTCAGGCAACAGGCGCCAGATGGCGGTTTCGCGCGCCTCCCGGTCCTCCAGCTCCAGCGAGGTCGGGACGGTGTAGGTCGCCAGCTTCTCGACACCGCTTGCCGGGAAATAGGCGCGGCCGGGATCGCCCAGCAGCACCAGCGTGCCGGTGGCGGCCACCTCGCGCAGCCATGCGGTGACCCGCTCCGCCATCGGCCGCTCGTAACAGACGTCGCCGGCCAGGACCACGTCGATGCCCGGCAGCGGCCGGCCGACCAGATCGGCGCTGACCGGCTTGACCTCCACCCCGTTGGCGTCGGCGTTCAGCGCGATGGCGGCCAGCGAGAAGCGGTCGATGTCGCAGGACTGGACCCGCGCTGCCCCCGCCTTCATCGCGGCGATGCCGACCAGCCCGGTGCCTGCGGCAAAATCGAGCACCGACCTGCCGGCCACCAGCTCCGGCCGGTCGAGCACCAGCCGCGCCACAGCCTGTCCCCCCGGCCAAGCGAAAGCCCAGTATGGCGGTGGCAAATTCGTGGCGGCCAAGGTCTCCTCGGTCGCCTGCCAGAGTGGAGTGACTTCGGTGGCAAGATGAAGCTGGATTTCCGGCAACAGCGGCGTGGTCGTCAGCGTCGTGTTATCGCGGACGAAATCTGGCGGGGATGCATTGTTCATACGAGGTTTCCCAAGGGGCTCCGCTGTTGGGAGGAAGGCCGGCGGCGGCTTATGAATGTTACATAATTCAAACGGTGTAGACACAGCTGCCAACCCGTGTTACCCGTTTCCACCAGGGGAAAACAGAGGGATTGGGGGAGTCATGCGGCAGAGGGGAACCGCCATCGGCCTTTCGTTTGCGGCTTTGATCGTGCTGAGCCCCCTTACCGTGTCGACGGCTGCCGCACAAGACGGCGATTGCGTTCGGACGGTCCGCTCCATCTCCGACTTCACCATACGCGGCGACGCCTGGACCTGGTGGGATCACGCCGCCGGCCAGTATGACCGTGAACACCGCCCCGCCATCGGCTCCGTCCTCGTCTTCAAGCGCACCGGCCACATGCGCCGCGGCCACGTTTCGCTGGTCAGCGCGGTGATCGACCGCCGCACCATCGAGGTCGACCACAGCTGGATCGACGGCGACGGTCTGCGCCGCGGCATGCGGGTGGTCGACGTGTCGCGCAACAACGACTGGTCCGCCGTCCGCGTCTGGCACGAGCCGACCGACCAGATGGGCCTGCGCGTCTATGCCGCCTACGGCTTCATCCTGCCGGAAGGCGAGTCCGATGACTCGCGCGGCGGCCGGATGCTGGATGCCGGCGACCGCGGCATGGATCAGGGCTTTGCCAGCAGCCCGCGCGGCCGTGCCAAGGCCAACGGCCCGCGCATGATGGAAGCCTCCCTGCACCCGCAGAAGAACCTCAGCGTCTCGGTTCCCGGCCGCAAGCCGCAGAGCTTGTCCACGACCGCCGTCGCCGCCCAGACGCCGCAGAAGCCGCAGCGCATCGATGTCGCCGTGCTGCCGTCGCGCAAGCCGTCCAGCGCTCAATCCGCCCCGGTCACGGTCGCCGAGCTTTCCGGCCCCGGCAGCCACCGCACCGTCGCCCCCGGCCGCAAGCCCGGCTCCGGCAACTCTGTCGCGCAGCTGGCCGACACCAGCGAGCGCTGAGGATTCCTTCGATCTTCCTAGTGGAGGTCAAGCTGATGCTCAAGAAAAGCTTGCTTCTTTTTCTCGTCCTCCTGAGTGGTTGTGTAGCCAGCAGCCACGAACGTGATGTGGTGGACAAACTGAAGGGGAAAACCCTGGCGGATGCCAAGGCGATGCTGTATCCGACCATGGGCGAGCCCATATTCCCCAGACCTCCCCCCGCTATCATTGCCGATGCATTTCCTCCCGATATGGATCGGAATCCCGATGGGAGTGCGACCTATATTTGGCAGAGGGATACGGGATACTATGACGTGACCCGCCCGTCAGGCGGTTACGTGGACACCTCGCAGGGGCGGCCGATCGCGGTCGAAACCTACCAGTCCGAGCGCACCTATACGGCGTGCAGGGTGAAGATCAAAGTTGATCGCCAAGACGTCATTCAGAGTGCGAGCGTTGCAGGCTGCGGTTCTTCTTTCCCCTTCTGAGCAGGTTTCGAAGGATTTCCGGGCACAGCCCAGCTGTGGGAGGGGTTCGGAAATCCTAATGTACCAGCGGTCATCGATGATGGCCGCTGGCATCCGCGCGAGCGGCGCGGGGACCCGTGCCGCCCAAGCCCTCGATCCTGACAGGGCAGGATCGAGGGCCATTGGTATTGGACCGGTACACCCGTCGAATCGGTTCCGGTCTCCGGGGAGCCGATCTAAACCTTCCCCGCCAGGATCGCCGCCAGCACCAGCCAGCCGAACCAGCGGTTGGACTTGAATTTCTCCAGGCAGTCGCCCTGATCGTCCGGCCGCCATGTGGCGACCTGCCAAGCCAGCTGCAGCGCCGCCAAGGACAGCACCGGCAGGAACAGCCCGCCCAAGCCCGCCAGACGCCCGGCGATGCCGATGCCGACATAGGTCAGGGTGTAGAAGCCATAGATCCAGATCTTGCTCTGGTCGCCCAGGCGCAGCGCGGTGGACTTCACGCCGATGCGGGCATCGTCCTCCTTGTCCTGATGGGCGTAGATGGTGTCATAGCCCAGCGTCCAGGCGACGCCCGTCACATAGAGCGCCAAGGCCGGCCAGCCGACATCGTTCTGAACCGTGGCCCAGCCCATCAGGGCGCCCCAGTTGAAGGTCAGCCCGAGGAAAGCCTGCGGCCACCAGGTGATGCGCTTCATCAGCGGGTAGGTGAAGACCAGCAGCAGCGACAGCACCCCCAGCCCGATGGCCGTCGTTCCCAACTGGACCAGGATCAGCAGCGACACCAGAAGCTGGGCGACGAGGAAGGCCAGGGCCTGACGCACCGACACCTGACCCGACGGGATCGGGCGGGAGCGGGTGCGCTCCACCATCGCGTCGAACTTGCGGTCGAGGATGTCGTTGACGGTGCAGCCGGCGCCGCGCATCAGCACCGCGCCGATGCCGAACAGCGCCATCAGCCAGAGCAGCGTCGGCCAGTCGCGGAAGGGCTGCGGCATGGCCAGCGCCACGCTCCACCAGCAGGGGAACAGCAGCAGCCATGTCCCGATGGGACGGTCGAGTCGCGCCAGCGTGACATAAGGGCGCACGCGGGGCGGGAGCTTCCGGGCGATCCAGCCGTCCTGGCGGATGTCGGTGAAGCCGGACTCGGGCAGAGTGGGGCCGGTGGAGGCAGTGGGCATGACGGCGGCGGTTCCGCTGTGCTATGAGGATGTCTGACCAGCCAATCGGGGCGGCAATCAGGGCGTGGATGACGGGGAAGGTATCGGGCTGTCATCCGTGCGGCAAGCGCGGTGCGGCAAAACACCGGAGCCCAAGCCATGGAAAATTGCAGCCTGAGATCTTGCGCTCGTCAAAATCGTACCAATACTGTTTCTTTGTCATAACCTCAGCGGCCTGCAATCGCAAATGGACATGAGCGCAACACCGGACCGTTTCGCCGTCGTCATCGACGATGAGTCGATCATTCTGGCCGGGATGGAGATCATGCTGGACACCTGGGGCTATCAGGTGCTTGCCGCCGAGGATGTGGAAACCGTCCTGGCGAAGCTTCCCGGCTGCCCGCTGCCCAACGTGATCCTGTCCGACTACCGGCTGCGCGACGGCTGGTCGGGCATCACCGCCGTGCGGGCGGTGCGGGAGGCCTGTGGCGTCACCGTGCCCGCGATCATCCTGACCGGCGACACCGGGGCCGAACTGATGGCCGCGGCCAAGGCGGACCGCATCCGCATCCTGCACAAGCCGGTTCAGCCCAACGACCTGCGCCGGCAGATCGACTCCCTGATCGCCGTCGGCTGACGCCAGCCTCCAGACCGGGTTCGGCCGGTGATGGCCCGCGTCCGAAGCGTCAGTGCGTCTGCCGTGACGCGCATGAACCTTGTGGCGCTGTATTCGATGGGCTGCCTCGCGCGTCAAATCTCGTCCGGTTTCAGGCGATCCGCTTTATAGTCTCCACCGCCCCGCGGAGACGAATACCATGGCCGACCCGATCAAGACCCGCCTGTATGTCGACAGCCCGCTGGCCGAAGGCCAGTCGGTCGGGCTCGACCATGAGCGCGCCCATTTCCTCCGTCACGTCCTGCGGCTGGACCGCGGCGACTCCGTCGCGGTTTTCAACGGCCGCGACGGCGAATGGCGGGCGGTCATCGACGGCTTCGGCAAGGGCTGGTGCTCGCTGACCGTGGCGGAGCAGCGGCGGCAGCAGGACACCACCCCCGACCTGTGGCTGCTGTTCGCCCCGCTGAAGAAGGGCCGCATCGACTTCGTCGCGGAAAAGGCGACGGAGATGGGGGTGTCCCGCCTGTGGCCGGTCTTCACCCGTCGGACCGATCCCAACCGCGTCAACATCGACCGGCTGCGCGCCAACGCGGTGGAGGCGGCCGAGCAGTGCGAACGCCTCAGCGTGCCGGAGATGGGCGAGGCGGTGCCGCTGGACCGCGCGCTGGCCGGCTGGCCGGCCGACCGCAGGCTCTATCTGTGCGCGGAGGCCGGGTCCGCCCGTCCGGTCGCCGAGGTGCTGCGCGATGCGCCGCCGGGGCCGGCCGCACTGCTGGTCGGGCCGGAGGGCGGCTTCTACCAGTCGGAACTTGACGAACTCGCCAAACTTCCCTTTGTTGTTCCGGTGGGATTGGGTCCGCGCATTCTGCGGGCCGACACGGCGGTGGTGGCGGCGTTGGCTTGCTGGCAGTCCTTGGCCGGGGATTGGACTGCCGGGGGAAGCGACCGGCGTCCGCCTTTCCGCGCGCCGATCCCATAACAGGCCGTCACCCGGCCGATCCTCCGTCCACTTCCCGCGAGAGACTTCATGTCCGCACCCCCGACCACGCGCGGCGAACCCATCACCGACCGCCGCCAGCTTGCGGCCTATCTCGAATCCGGCTGCAAGCCGGCACCCGACTGGCGCATCGGGACCGAGCACGAGAAATTCGCCTACCGCACCTCCGACCTGCGGCCGCTGCCCTATGACGGGCCGGACGGCATCCGCGAACTGCTGACCCGGATGACCCGCTTCGGCTGGCAGCCGGTGGAGGAGAAGGGCAACATCATCGCGTTGGTCCAGGACATGGCCAACATCACGCTGGAGCCCGGCGGGCAGGTCGAACTGTCCGGCGCCCCGCTGGAGACCCTGCACCAGACCTGCGCCGAGGTGCATCGCCACCTGCGTCAGGTGAAGGAGGTCGGGGGCGAGCTGGGCATCGCCATGATGGGGCTGGGCTTCCAGCCGAAATGGACGCGCGACGACATCCCCTGGATGCCGAAGGGCCGCTACAAGATCATGCGCGACTACATGCCGAAGGTCGGCTCGCTCGGCCTCGACATGATGACGCGGACCTGCACCGTGCAGGTGAACCTCGACTTCGCCTCCGAAGCCGACATGGTGAAGAAGTTCCGCGTGTCGCTGGCCCTTCAGCCCATCGCCACCGCCCTGTTCGCCATGTCCCCCTTCACCGAGGGCAAGCCGAACGGCTTCCAGAGCTTCCGCAGCCACATCTGGACCGACACCGACGCGGACCGCACCGGCGACATCCCCTTCGTGTTCGAGGACGGCTTCGGCTTCGAACGCTATGTCGACTATCTGCTCGACACGCCGATGTACTTCGTCTACCGCGACGGCACCTACATCGACGCGGCGGGCCAGTCCTTCCGCGATTTCATGGATGGCAAGCTGCCGGCGCTGCCGGGCGAGCTGCCGCTGATCACCGACTGGGCCGATCACACCACCACGGCCTTCCCGGAAGCGCGCCTGAAGAAGTATCTGGAGATGCGCGGCGCCGATGGCGGCCCGTGGCGCAGCCTGTGCGCCTTGCCGGCCCTGTGGGTCGGGCTGCTCTACGATCAGGTGGCGCTGGATGCCGCCTGGGATCTGGTGAAGGACTGGACGACGGCGGAGCGGGCGCATCTGCGTGCCGAGGTGCCGCGGTCCGGCCTGCGCACGACCTTCCGCACTGGAACGGTGCGGAACGTGGCGCTGGAGATGCTGGCGATTGCCCGCGACGGTCTGGCCCGCCGCGCCCGCAACGACAATTGGGGCGACGACGAGACCCACTTCCTCGACACGCTTCAGGTCGTCGCCGAGACCGGCCGCAGCCCCGCCGATGAGCTTCTGGAGAAGTTCAACGGCCCCTGGGGCGGCAGCGTCGATCCGGTGTTCAAGGAATACGCATACTGAGACGGGTGGGGGCCGGCGCTTGCGCGTCAGCCCCCGTCTTTACGCCGCCACCGGCGCATGGGTGATGCAGCTCTTTGAGCACACCTTGGAACAGCTTTCGCAGCCGATGCAGTTGGCCGCTTCCTTGACCGTCATGATCTTTTTCTCGGCCTCGTCGTCGAAGGCGTCGACGATGTCGCCGTCCTCGGTCAGGCCGATCATGTCGAGCACGCCGCGACCGCACACCTTGAAGCAGCGGCCGCAGCCGATGCACTGCTTCTGGTCGATGGATTGGACGAATTTCGGGGTCCAGCTCTGACCACCGCGGGTGGTGCCGGTCAGGAACTCAGCCATGGGAATGCTCCTCTCGGGAAAGGGTGCGCCTAAGCTCTTCTTTGGGAAGGGGGGTTACGCCGTCTCCAGCGCCTTCAGCGCCGCCCGCTTCTCGGTCAGGATCTTGAAGGCGTCATAGGTTTCCTGCGCCACCGTCAGGATGGTCTGCCAGTTCTGCGGAAGCTCTTCCGACAGATCGTGCAAATCCATTTTCTTTTGAGTGGCGCGGGCGTTCAGCTTCTTGATCTCGTCCTTCAGGGCGTCGATCTCGCTCATGGTCCTGCTCCCGCTCAGAGGTTCGCGACCTCGGGGTAGGTCTTGATCAGCTCCACCGCGTCCTCGACCAGCTTGGCGCCGTCGGCGGCGAGCTTTTCGATGGTGGGGAAGCCGAAACGGTGGACGTCGCGCAGCGACTTCGACACCACCACCAGCCGGCCGGTGGTCAGGATCATGCGGCCGAAGCCCTCATGGCTCATCTTCATCATCGGCGAGGCCATCAGGCCGGTCTGCTTCTCCACCATCAGCCCGACCGCCTTGTAGAACAGCTCCAGCCGCCACAGCGTGTCCGGGTCGGGATCGCCGATGATCGGGATGGCGGCCCGCGCCTCCTTGTCCAGCACGAAGGGGGCGAGCAGAGCCTCGTCGGGCTTGCCTTCCCAGGCGCCATAGCTGTCCTCGGCACGGAACAGCAGGACCAGCGTCTTCACGAACTGGTCGGCGACGGACACTTCAGCCACCTCTGACATGCTCAGACCTCCTCCTCGTCGAAATGGAATTCGGGCGTTTCGCCCATCGCCTTGCGCAGCCAGGGCGGCGGATTGCCGTTCAGCGTCTGGACCAGCCGGTCGAGCAGGGCGGGAATGGTGTCGGTGGCCTCGACCTTCACCGGATGGATCTTCTTCGCCACCACGCGGGCGGCGGCCGATGCGCCGATGGCCGACAGATAGAGGATGGCGACGTCGGCCAGCGCCTCCAGCTTCGGCACCAGCTTGTCCTCGTTGCCGTCCTCGAACATCGAGCCGCCGAACTGGAAGGTCTCCAGAAAGGCATGGCCCTGGCGGTCGACTTGATAGACGGCGATGTTCTTGGCCCAGCCGAAATGCGCATCGACGTGCTGCATGTCCTGGGTGCAGAAAGCGACCTTCATCGATCCTCCTTTGGTCGGGCGTGGGTCCTGCACCACGCTCAGACGGCGTTGCATCCGCATGATCCGCCTCCGCAGCCGTGGGATTCCCCGTGGTCGTGGCTCTCGTGCCCGTGCTCGTGGTCCATCTCGCGGGCGAGGAACAGGTTGCCGATGTCGCACAGCAGTTCCCGCGTGCCGCGGTAGCCGACCTGGACGCGCAGGCCGGCCCCCAGCCGGTCGAACAGCGGCAGGCCCATGCGGTGCAGAGCCACGCCGATCCGCGCCGCTCCCTGCCGCCCGTGCGAGTTGGAGACGATCAGGTCGGCGTCGCGGGCCAGCGTCTCCACGTCGGAATGATCGCCGACCATGATAGTGGCGGCCTTCAGACGCTCCAGCACCGGGCTCTGCGTCGGCGACACCGCGGCGATCACCTCGGCCCCCATGTCGGCGAGGAAACCGGTGACGGCATAGAGCAGGTCGGGCTCCAGCGCGACGGCGATGCGCTTGCGGCTGTAGAAGAAATGCCCGTCCAGCATGGCGTCGACCAGGCTTTCGCGCTGGCGCCGCAGCCGGGCGGGCGCCGGCTTGCCCGACAGCTCCATCAGCAGCCGGACCAGCTTGTCCGTCGCCTCCAGCCCGGTCAGGCGGTTGAAGAAATGGCTGGGCACGTCGGTCTTCAATTCCAGCGCGTTGCCGGCCACCCGCATATGCTCGCCGACCACGATGGTGAGGGCCGAAGCGCCCATGGCGCGGATCTGATCGACCGTCACGCCGCCCAGCGAGGTGGCGGTGAAGTCCGTCGGCTGGCGGCCCGCCATCGACAGCGACAGGTCGGGCAGGAAGATCGGCGACAGGCCGAAGCCCTCGATGATGTCGCGCAGTTCCTCCACATCGCCGGGCGACAGGTGGCAGCCGGCCAGCACATTGACTTGGGTCGGGATGCGCACCGGCGACGGTTCGACCAGCCGCTCGACCATCGCGGTGACCGCGGCGGCGAAGCCGTCCTCGAAGCCGCCGGCGAAGTCGGGGGTGTTGGCGAAGACCAGGGCCGTGTCGGCCAAGTCGGGGTTGCGCTGGCGGAACAGCGTGTACTGTCCGGCCATATCCTCGCCCTTGGTCTCGGTGACGCCGGTGGTGGCGACGCCGATCATGGCGGGCTGGTTGCGCTCGACGATGGTGCGGATCGCCTGTTCCAGATTGTCGTAGCCTCCGAGGATGGTCGCGACCTGATCCATCGCCGTGGTCTGCAGCGGGATCGCCTCGCGGAAATGGCGCACCAGCAGCACCAGCCCGAAGGCGGTGCAGCCCTGCGAGCCATGGAACAGCGGCAGGCAGCGGTCGATTCCGAGATAGGCCAGCGCCGCACCCAGCGGCTGGCTCATCTTGAGCGGGTTGGTGGAGGCCGCTTTGGCGGCGGAGGGAAAGCGCTGGATGTGGGACATCGCCGTCACTCCGCCGCCATTGAGGATGCCATCAGGGTGGAGGTGGGGCCGGACTCCCACGGCGCCGGCTGGCGGACCTGCCGCCAGATCGGATTCGACAGCGTCTTGTCGATCTCCTCGCAGAGATTGACGATGCCGTCATAGCCGGCATAGGCGTGGTGGCGCTCCTGGTTGATGTCGAGCCAGGGAACCTTGGCCTTCAGCGAGATGAACTGCGAGCGGCCGCCTGACATCATGATGTCGGCCTGATCGTTGGCCAGCATCCTGTAGATGTCGCGCGGCTTCAAATCGTCCCACTGGTGGAACTCATCGCCCTTCATCTTCTTGATGCGCTCCTTGTCCTCCCTGGTCGATTTCTTGGTGGAGGTGCCGAGGATGGTCAGCCCCGCACCCTCCAGGGCGCTGACCATCGACCAGCTCTTGACGCCGCCGGTGAAGAGAAGGACGCGCTTGCCGTCGAAGCGCGGCTTGTAGGGTTCCAGCCGGCGCCAGACCCGGCTTTCCTCGCGGGCGATGACGCCTTCAGCCCGGTCGATCAGACCCTTGTCGGCGCCGCGCTCCACCAGCATGCGGGTCATGGTGCGCAGGGTGTCCGACATGTCGGAGACGCCGTAGAAGGACCCCTCGAAATAGGGGATGCCGTAGCGCTCCTCCATCTTGCGGCCGACATTCACCAGCGCCTGGCTGCACACCATCATGGTGACGCGGGCGCGGTGGGCCTGCGCCACCTCCTTGTAGCGGCCGTCGCCGGAAATGCAGGACAGGAGGCGGATGCCGATCTCGTCCAGCAGCGGCTTGACCAGCCATAGCTCGCCGGCAAGGTTGTATTCGCCGATGATGCAGACGTCGGTCGGGGTGGTGTAGTCCGGTTCGACCGTGCCGATGACGTGCTCCAGCAGGGCTTCGCCGGCCAGCTTGTTGCCGAGATTCTTCGACCCGACGAAGCCCGGCGAGTCCACCGGGATCACCGGCTTGCCCAGCTTCTGCGTGGCGAACTTGCAGACCGCGGCGATGTCGTCGCCGGTCATGGCGGGCACGCAGGTCTGATAGACGAAGACGGCCGGCGGGTCGTATTGCTGAACGATCTCCTTGATGGCGCGGTAGAGCTTCTTCTCGCCGCCGCCGATGACGTCCAGTTCCGACAGATCGGTGGTGAAGCCGGTGCGGTAGAGCTGCGAGCCGGAGGATTTGGAGCCGCGGTTGTCCCAACTGTTGCCGAGGCAGGCGATGGGGCCATGGACCAGATGGGCGGCGTCGGCGATCGGCTGGAGCACGATCATCGCCCCGTCATAGGCGCAGCCGCCGGCCGCCGCCCCCGGTTTCAGCGACTTGGTGCAGCCCTTCTTCTTCTCCTTGGCCGATTTGGCTTGGTTGGTCGCGCAGCCCGGTTCGTTGAAGACATCCTGGATCTTGTCCTGGAGCATGCCCGCTCTCCCATCCTGGCGCCGGAAATGGCTCTGCATCGGTGTGATGCAGGGGGCGTGCCAGAGGATAAGCCTTTGATAAAGAACGATTGTCTGGTTTTCCGGCCCTGTCCGATAGCTGACAATCGGGAGCATCGCTCCGGGAGCTTGTCGGGTGTCGCACATGTCGCGCAGGGGGCGGGGAGGGCCGGCCGTATCAGGACGGTTCGAACGGGGTGGAAAGCAACGATGCGACGGATCGGCAGGCGCTGGCGATATCTGGCCGCGATGGTGGCGGCGTTGGCGGCAGTCCCCGCCGCGGCGGCACCGGACGGCGCGGTGATCCGGCTGGCCCAGGAACCGGGGGGTGAGATCGGCGTCGCGTGCCGTTTCCTCGATCTCGACCGACGTCCGGTTCCACCGGAGGCCGGGATGCTGTGCGATGCCGCCGCCGATCTCGTCGCCCGGAAAGCGGCCGGTTACGGCAAGGCGGTGGTTCGCCTCGGCCTGCGCGCGGTAACGCCCGATGCCGAACCGGCGGAGACGCCGCCTGCGGTCGATGGCCCGATCCTGCTGGTCGTCCTCAAAGGCCGCCAGGACTGGAGCGGCGGCGCCCGCCCCCGTCTGCTGCTGCGCGCCCGTCCGGTCCGCGACGGCATGGCCGCCCCGTCGGTCGGACTGCCGCCGGCTTCGATCGAGCTGGGCGGCGAGGGCTGGCAGGCGGCGGCCGACCGTGCACTGGAACGGGTGGTCGGCCTCGCGCTGCGCGATGGCTGACCTATGAACAGAAGAAGCATATCGACAAAAAATACCCGGAGCGCGCCGTTGCCGACGCTCTCCGGGCTGGGGAGGTTGCCGCCGGGCTGGGGGATGGAAATCCCGGCCCGGCGGTTTGGCTGAACCGATGCCTGACGTGCTACCGGCGTGCCGGTCAGCGGATCAGGTCGAACGAGTAGTCGGTCTGGCCGACGATGTTGGTGTTGGCGTCGATGTCCTCGAAGATTCGGTCCAGGATTCGCACCAGCACGTTCAGCGCGCCCTGGTAGCCCCAGGTCGGGTAGCGGTGGTGGTGGTGGCGGTCGAAGATCGGGTAGGTCAGGCGGATCAGCGGAACCTTGGTGTCGCGCTCCAGATACTTGCCGTAGCTGTTGCCGATGATGTAGTCCACCTTGTCGGTGAAGATCAGCGAGCGCAGGTGCCACAGATCCTTGCCGCCATGGGCCTTGCCCGAGGCGCCGAAGGGCGAGCCGTCCAGCACCTTCTGGACCTGCTTCTCCCACTTCTTGGAGCCGGAGGTCGACAGGATGTGCACCGGCTCCGCACCCAGCTCCAGCAGGAACTTGGACATGCCCAGGCAGAAGTCCGGGTCGCCATAGACGGCGAAGCGCTTGCCGTGCATGTGGGTGTGGCTGTCGGCGATGGCGTCGACCAGACGGCCGCGCTCCAGCTTCAGGCTGGCCGGGACCGGCTTGCCCGACAGTTCGGCGAGCTTCAGCAGCAGCTCGTCGGTGCCGGTGACGCCCATCGGGTAGTTGAACTTGGCGACTTCCTGGCCCTTCTCCTTGCAGAATTGCAGGGTCTGGGTCGTGTTGTACTCCTGCATGGAGATGGTGGCCTTGGCGTGCAGGGCCTCCTTGGTCTCCTCGATGGTGGTGCCGCCGTCATACATGCGGTACTCGCCATCCATCGGCGTGTCGAAATTGTCGGACACGTCGGACAGGATTTGCAGCTTCACGCCGAATTCGCCGGCGATGCGCTTCAGTTCGCGGTTGTTGCCGACGGCGAAGCCGTCGAAGCCCGGGATCAGGTTGATCTGCTCGGTCTTGGGCGTGTCGAAATTCTCCGACGTACCCCAGAAGTTGGTCAGGATCCCCTTGATCATGTTGTCGTAGCCGACGATGTGGCTGCCGACGAAGGCCGGGGTGTGGGCGTAGGGCACCGGGAAGTCGGCCGGGACACTGTCCTTGGTCTTCGCATTGGCGATGAAGCCCTGCAAATCGTCGCCGATGACTTCGGCCATGCAGGTGGTCATCACCGCGATCATCTTCGGCTTGTAGAGCGCATAGGCGTTCGCCAAGCCGTCGATCATGTTGTTCAGGCCGCCGAACACCGCCGCGTCCTCCGTCATCGACGAGGAGACCGCGCTGTTCGGCTCCTTGAAGTGACGGGTCAGGTGGGTGCGGTAATAGGCGACGCAGCCCTGGGAGCCGTGGACGAAGGGCAGGGTGCCTTCGAAGCCCTGGGCGGCGAACATCGCGCCGATCGGCTGGCAGGCCTTGGTCGGGTTGATGACCACCGCTTCACGGGCGAAGTTCTTCGCCTTGTAGTCCTCGGACTTGGTCCATTCGGACACGCGGGCGACTTCCTCGTCCGAATGGCCGTATTCGAACTCGGTCTTCTTCTTCTCGAACATCGCCGCGTATTCGGGCTGCCGGAAGAGGGTGTAGTGGTCGAGGACCTTGTCGGCGCTCTGCGAAAGCTTGTCGGTCATTCTCAAATTCTCCTGTTCCAGAGGCCGATGGTCAGAACGGGGCCTTCATCACGCCCCAGACGGGGTTGTTGATGGCCAGGTCCATGTCGCGGGCGAAGATCGCGAAACCGTCATAGCCGTGGTACGGGCCGGAGTAGTCCCAGCTGTGCATCTGGCGGAACGGCAGGCCCATCTTCTGGAACACGTACTTTTCCTTGATGCCCGACGCGACGAGGTCGGGACGCATCGCCTCGACGAACTTCTCCAGTTCGAACGCGGTGACGTCGTCGTAGATCAGCGTGCCTTCCTTCACATAGTGCTGCGTACGCTGATAATCGTCGTTGTGGGCGAACTCGTAGCCGGTGCCGGTGATCTCCATGCCGAGGTCATGGTAGGCATCGACGACGTGGCGGGGACGCAGGCCGCCGACGTAGATCATGACCTTCTTGCCTTCGAGCCGCGGCTTGTACTTGGCGATGACCGCATCGACCATCGGCTGGTAGCGGGCGATGACCTTCTCGGCGTTTTCCTTGATCTTGTCGTCGAAGAGAGCGGCGATCTTGCGCAGGGATTCGGCGATCTGGCTCGGGCCGAAGAAGTTGTATTCCATCCAAGGAATGTTGAACTTCTCTTCCATGTGGCGCGCGATGTAGTTCATCGAGCGGTAACAGTGGATCAGGTTGACCTTGGCCTTCGGCGTGTTCTCCAACTCGGCGAGCGTGCCGTCGCCCGACCACTGGGCGATCACGCGCAGGCCGATCTCCTCCAGCAGGATGCGGGACGACCAGGCGTCGCCGCCGATGTTGTAGTCGCCGATGATGGTGACGTCATAGGGGGTGGAGACGAAGCCGGCCTTGGGTTCCGTCTTCTCGAACACCCAGTCGCGGATGGCGTCGTTGGCGATGTGGTGGCCCAGCGACTGGGACACGCCGCGGAAGCCTTCGCAGCGCACGGGGATGACCGGCTTGCCGATTTCCGCCGACTTGGCGCGGGCGACAGCCTCGATGTCGTCGCCGATCAGGCCGATCGGGCATTCCGACTGGATCGAGATGCCGTTCACCAGCGGGAACAGCTCGTTGATTTCCTCGATGACCTTGTGCAGCTTCTTGTCGCCGCCGAAGACGATGTCCTTCTCCTGGAAGTCGGAGGTGAAGTGCATCGTGCCCCAGCTGTCCACACCGGTGTCGCCGATGTAGTAGTTGCGGCGGCCGGACCAGGAGTAGTAGCCGCAGCCGACCGGACCGTGGGAGATGTGGATCATGTCCTTGATCGGACCCCACACTACGCCCTTGGAGCCGGCATAGGCGCAGCCGCGGATGGTCATGACGCCGGGGATGGACTTGACGTTCGACTTGACGCCGCAGTCCTTGGCCTCGGCCTCCAGCACGTTCAGGTGCTTGGCGCGGCGCTTGCGGGATTTTTCAGGATAGGCTTCGAGGACTTCGTTGACGAGGTTCTTGACGTCGACCGTGGTGTTCTCGGACAGGCTCATAGCCGGCCTCCTGCTTGAATATTCGCGCCACTGCAGCGCGTGACCGAGCCCCTCCCTCCCACGCCGTCGCCCCTATGGTGGTTGGGTCGGCGTTGTGCGGGGCTGGGGATGGGGCCAGTGTTCAGGCGGTCCCCCCTGCGCGAAGGCAGGGGGGCCGGTAGGCAACCGTCGCTACGCCCGGGGTCAGGCGCCGGCCTTCGCCGCTTCCTTGGCGGCCAGCTCGGCGAGCTGCTGCTCCTCGGTCTTCATGATGCCGAAGTCCATCAGCATCTCTTCCAGCTCTTCCATGGTGATCGGGGTCGGGATGCAACCCTGGCCGGAATTCGCATGGATCTTGTTGGCGAGCGCGCGGTATTCGCCGGCCTGCTTGCTGTCCGGGGCGTACTCGATGACCGTCATGCGGCGCAGCTCGGCGTGCTGGACGATGTTGTCGCGCGGCACGAAGTGGATCAGCTTGGAGCCCAGGCGCTTGGCCAGCGCGTCGGCCAGATCCCATTCCTTGTCGGTCTGGCGCTCGTTGCAGATCAGGCCGCCGAGACGGACGCCGCCGCTGTGCGCGTATTTCAGGATGCCCTTGGCGATGTTGTTGGCGGCGTACAGCGCCATCATCTCGCCGGACATGACGATGTAGATTTCCTGGGCCTTGTTCTCGCGGATCGGCATGGCGAAGCCGCCGCACACCACGTCGCCCAGCACGTCGTAGGACACATAGTCCACGTCGTCGTAGGCGCCGTTCTCTTCCAGGAAGTTGATCGAGGTGATGACGCCGCGGCCGGCGCAGCCGACCCCTGGCTCCGGACCGCCGGACTCGACGCACTTGATGTTCTTGTAGCCGATCTTGAGAACGTCCTCGAGCTCCAGATCCTCGACCGAGCCGGCCTCGGCGGCCAGATGCAGGACGGTGTCCTGGGCCTTTGCGTGCAGGATCAGGCGGGTCGAGTCGGCCTTCGGGTCGCAGCCGACGATCAGGATCCTCTGATCCAGCTCGACCAGCGCGGCCAGCGTGTTCTGAGAGGTGGTGGACTTGCCGATACCGCCCTTGCCGTAAAAGGCGATCTGACGCAGAGGCGCTTTGGCCATGTGGGTCGCTCCTGTGCTTGGGTCGTGGGACTGTGTTTCGATCCGGTGCGGCCGGTTCGTGGCCGCTTCGGATTCCATGGATTGCACGACCCGTGCCAGAGCGCGCTTATTCAATAAGCCGTTGATAAATATAAGATTATTTTGGGGCGCGACGGGTGCGGAGGTTTGTCGGGGTCCCGACACACACGACAAAGCCCGACATTTTGTCGGGTCTTTACAGCAGGGGGGCTTTGGAAGCAGGCGGACCCGGCCGAATCCAGCGCTTCAGCGCTCCCCGCCCAGCGCCTCGGCCGCGACGACGATGCGGAGCGCCAGCTCCTCCACCGCCTCGTCGCGGTTCATGTCGTAGAGCAGCTGGGCCAGCAGTCGGCCGCGCGCCAACAGCCGGCGGGCGAGGGCGGGATCGGCGGGCTTCGCCAGCAGCGCCTCGACCAGACGTTCGCCGGTCAGGCGGGCCAGCACGTCGCAGCGGTCGACCAGCCGCTGTTTCAGGGTGTCCACGGCAGCCGGGCGGCCGGCGTGGGTCAGGTCGGCGCAGAAGTGATGCAGGCTGCGCAGTTGCCGCAGCAATGCTGCGAACAGCAGATCGTCCAGCTCGCCGCCGGCCGCCGCCTTGCCGACAAGATCGAACAGTGTGTCGGAAAGTCGCCACGCCGCCGACAGCCAGTCGTTCATCGCCTTGCGGTCGGCCGGCTCGACGAAGGGGCCGGACTCCTCCTTCGTCTCCTCCTGGTCGTCCAGGTTGCGCAGCGCGATGACGATCAGCCCGTCGGCCTGGGCCAGGGTGGCGAGGCTGGCATGCAGCGTCTTCAGCCCGCGGTCGGCGACGAAGCCTTCGATCGCCTCGGTGGCGCGGCGCAGGGAATAGCGGGCCAGCCGCCGCGACTGATTGATGACGGTCAGCAGCGCACCGCTGCCGCCCAGCGCTTCCAGCGCCATCCGCCGCACCTCGAAGCGCAGCAGGGCGCGGGCCAGCCGGTCGATGCCGCCGACGTCGATGGGGCGGGTGTCCCTGGTCAGCGTGTCGGCGGTGGTGCGGGCATCGGTCTCGATGGCGGAGATGACGGCCTGGAGATGGCCCTTGCCGCCGCCGCGCATCCGGCCGACCAGCGCCCGCATCGCTTCGGCAAGGTCGACGGCGCCCGGCAGGCTGTCCTCATGGTCGGTGCGGCCGGCCACCAGCCGGTCGATCAGATGGTCGCGCACCCCCGGCAGCAGCACGTCGGTGACGATCTGCCCGATTGGCCGCAGCAGCGCGTCGACCATCTGCCCCTGCGGCTTGCCGACCAATGCCGGCAGCGGGTTGACCGGCTTGGGCACCAGACGCGGCCGGTGCGGTTCCAGGATTTCCAGCACCGTGTCGCCGCGCAGGGGGGTGATCGTGCCGCGCAGAAGCTGGGCCAGCCGCAGGGCGGTCCGGGCCTCCGCCACGCCACGCGGCGGAGCGCCGGAAGCCGTGCCGGGGATGGCGGGGGATGGCGTTGCGGCAGGCGGGCGGACAGGCGTCTGGGTGGGCAACGGCGGAGTGCGCCGGCGCCGGCTGTCGTCGTACTTGGTCGGCCAGAAGGCCATGCGGGTGCCGCCGGATCGTAAGCGTCGCTGTACAGAGTATGGGGACGGATCGTTCGGCTTCAAATGGACAATGTTGCGACATGCGGCGACACGCCTTCGCCGGTTGCGGCGGTGAAGGCTTGGCATGCGCCGGCTTATGCAATATCCATATAAGAAATAATGACATTGCGGCGGAGCGGATCGGCGTGGCGGACGGGGTGGTGACGAGCGATGCGACGGGGCGGGCACGAGAGTCCAGCATGCCGCCCGATTTACCGCTGGCGTTGCACGCCCACCGAACCAACCTCGTCAATGTGCCGGCCGCTCTCCTGTGCGGCGAAGCCTACAATGACGAACCGCGGCGCCTGCGCATCGGCGCCACCCGCAGCGAACATGCCGCCCTGTTCGAGGCGTTGGACGAGTGCCGCGATGCGCCGACGGCCTCCGACATCTTCCAGCGCCATATGGCCGCTGTGTTCGGGGTGAACCCCGATTTCTCCGGGACCGAAGGGCCGGACGGCAGGCGGCGTTTCCGCGCCAGCTATCTGCGCCTGCTGAAAGGCTGGATGTTCGACAGCAACCGGGCGGAAGGGGCGGTTCTGAAGGGCTGGGTGGAGAGCCGCTTCGGCCTGCTGCCGACCTTCCATGGCGAGCCGATCCGCCGCTTCGCCTCCGAGGCCTGGGCGGCCTATGGCGAGCAGAAGCAGTCGACCCGCTTCCACAACAACAACATCCACCTGCAACTCGACCTTCTGTACGAGTTCTGCCAGTGGACGATCCGCCGCGGCTGGCCCGACGCGCCGATGCCCAACTGGGCCTCGCACATCCGGCTCTACCGCGGCGTCAACGATTTCGAGGAGCACCACATCGTTGCCCGGCCGGACAAGCGCACCGCGGTGCTGCGGCTGAACAACCTGTGTTCCTTTTCCATCAACCGCGACATCGCCGGCCAGTTCGGCGACTACATCCTCGATGCGTGGGTGCCGCTGCCCAAGATCGTCTTCTTCCGCGACATCCTGCCGCGCTACCCTTTCCAGGGCGAAGGAGAATATCTGGTGATCGGCGGGGACTATCGCGTGGGTGTGTCGCTTCTCTGACAACCTCACGTCCGGCGGCGGCTTGCGGGCCGTCCGCGGGGCGCACCAGGAAGGGACGGACCCTGTGCCCAACGGCATGACCGATCCGACGAGTCTGACGCCTGACATCCGCTCCCCCCAGATTCGATCCCCCGAGATTCGATCCAGGGCGCTCGGCGCCTATCTCGGCCTCGCCTGCGGCGATGCGCTGGGGGCGACGGTGGAGTTCCTGACCAAGGGCGAGATCGCCCACCAGTATGGCGTCCACAAGCACATCAAGGGCGGCGGCTGGCTGAAGCTGGCGGCCGGACAGGTGACGGACGACACCGAGATGTCGCTCCATCTCGGCCGCGCCATCCTGTCCGGGCCGGAGTGGGAGGCCCGCCGCGCCGCCGAGGAGTTCGCCATCTGGCTGAAATCGGTGCCGGTCGATGTCGGCGACACGACACGCCGCGGCATACGCCGCTTCATCATGAACGGCACGCTGGAGGAGCCGGAGTCGGAATACCATGCCGGCAACGGGGCGGCGATGCGCAACCTGCCGGTGGCGCTGGCGACGCTGGGCGACGATGCCGCCTTCGAACGCTGGTCGGTCGAGCAGTCGCACATCACCCACTGCAACCAGCTGTCCGATTCCGCGGTGATCGCGCTGGGCCGGATGGTGCGGCGGCTGGTGCTGGGCGGCGGCATCGTTGCGGCGCGAGAAGAGGCGAATGCCCTGATCGCCAGGCATCGCCAGTTCAAGTTCGAGCCCTATCGCGGCCTGTCGACCGCCTTCATCGTCGATACGGTGCAGACCGTCTTCCACTATTACTTCCAGACCGATTCGGTCGAATCCTGCGTGGTCGAGACGGTCAACCAGGGCGGCGACGCCGACACCACCGGCGCCATCGCCGGCATGCTGGCCGGTGCCACCTATGGCGTGGAGTCGATCCCGCCGCGCTGGCTGCGCAAGCTGGACCGCGAGGTCCATGACGAGATCTGTCAGCAAACCGACGCGCTGCTGGCCCGCGCGCCGTTGTTCGGAGGGACATGACCATGGCCGACGTGATTTTCTTCGAAAAGCCCGGCTGCGGCGGCAATGCCCGGCAGAAGGCCCTGCTGGAGCAGGCCGGCCACCGCGTGCTCGCCCGCGACCTGGTGAGCGAGCCCTGGACGCCCCAGACGCTCCGCCCCTTCTTCGGCGACCGCCCTGTGGCCGACTGGTTCAACCGCGCCGCTCCAACGGTGAAGAACGGCGAGTTGGTGCCGGAGGCGATGGACGAAACCGCGGCGCTGGCCGCGATGGTCGAGCGCCCGCTGCTGATCCGCCGCCCGCTGATGCAGGTCGGCGACCGCCGCGACTGCGGATTCGAGACCGACCGGGTCGATGCCTGGATCGGGCTGGGCGGCGATGTCCTAGAACAGAAGATGGAAGGGTGCCTGCGGCCGGACATGCCGCCCTGCCCAAAACCATAAGGCCCGAAACCTTAAGGCCAAAACCCTGACGTGCGCGCCGCATCCGGCCATGTCCGCGCGTGACCTTGCGCACGGCCTGTCGTAGCTTGTCGCTCCCTAGGGCGACGACAAGCGGCAGACGAGGACATCATGTGCGAACTCCTGGGCATGAGCGCCAACGTGCCCACGGACATCTGCTTCAGCTTCGCCGGCCTGATGCGCCGCGGCGGGCAGACCGGGCCGCATCGCGACGGCTGGGGCATCGCCTTCTATGAGGGGAAGGGCTGCCGCAGCTTCCACGACCCGGCCCCCAGTGCCGAGTCGGAGATCGCCCGGCTGGTCAGCCGTTATTCGATCAAGTCCTGCACGGTGATCTCGCACATCCGCCGGGCCAACCGCGGCCGGGTGTCGCTGGAGAACACCCATCCCTTCACCCGCGAGCTGTGGGGACGGATGTGGACCTTCGCCCACAACGGCCAGCTGAAGGGCATCAAGGACCGCATCCTGACCTTCTACGAGCCGGTCGGCAGCACCGACAGCGAGCATGCCTTCTGCTGGCTGCTCGACCAGATCCGCATGCAGTATCCGGAGCCGCCAAAGACGAACACCGGGCTGATGAAGCTGATCCGCCATCTGGCCGCCGATCTGGGCACGCTGGGCGTCTTTAACATGCTGCTCAGCGACGGACGCTATCTGTGGTGCCATTGCGCCACCAACCTCGCCTGGCTGACCCGCAAGGCCCCCTTCGGCGCCGCGACCCTGCTCGATGCCGATATGAGCGTCGATTTCTCCCAGGAGACGACGCCCAACGACGTGGTCACGGTCATCGCCACCCGGCCGCTGACCAGGGACGAGGCCTGGACGGTGATGCAGCCAGGCCAGATGGCGGTCTTCCGCAGCGGGGCGCTGGTGACGCGCTGATCCGGGCGAGGCTCGGTTGATTGTCGCTTCGCCGCCGATTGTTGCTTTGGCAGAGACGATCTATCGCGCAGAACCCGGCTTAACCGCTGGAAAAGTTAGGGGCATCTTGGGCGTCAGAACCCGGCCGGAGAGACGGCCGCAACAACCAAGAGGCTCCTTCCGTCATGACTACGATCCTGCATGTCGACTCCAGCCCGCTCGGCACCTTCTCCGTTACCCGCCAGCTGACCGCCTCCATCGTCGAGACCCTGGTGAAGGCCGACCCGGCCGCCACCGTCGTCACCCGCGACGTCGCCGCCAACCCGCCGGCCCATCTCGACGGCGAACTGCTGCCGGTCCTCAAGCTCGGCGTTGTCGATGGGCTGAGCGAGCGTCAGCGCGAAGAGCTGGCCCTGACCAATGTCCTGCTCGACGAGTTCCTGGCCGCCGACGTCGTCGTGGTCGGCGCGCCGATGTACAACTTCTCGGTCCCGACCCAGCTGAAGGCCTGGATCGACCGCCTCGCCCAGGCCGGCCGCACCTTCCGCTACACCGAGAAGGGTCCCGAGGGTCTGGCCGGCGGCAAGCGCGTGATCGTGGCCTCGGGCCGCGGCGGCGTCTATTCGACCAACCCGGCGCTGGCCGGCCTCGACCACCAGGAAGCCTATCTGCGCTCGGTGTTCGGCTTCTTCGGCATCACCGACGTGACCTTCATCCGCGCCGAGGGCGTCAGCATGGGCCCGGAAGCCAAGGACAAGGCGCTGGCCGCCGCGACCAAGGAAATCGAGAGCCTGCTGGCCGCTGCCTGAGGCCTGAGTCTAAAACTGAGATGGGGGGCGAGTCTCGCACCCGCCCCCATTCCTTACTGGAACGCCACTTCCGCCAAGCTGCGCAGCTTGCGGGAGTGCAGCGTTTCCATGCCGTGCTCGCGCAGCAGTTCCATCGCCAGCACGCCGATCTTCAGATGCTGGTCGACCCGCTCGCGATAGAAGCGGTCGGCCATGCCCGGCAGCTTCAACTGCCCATGCATCGGCTTGTCCGACACGCACAGCAACGTCCCGTACGGCACGCGGAAGCGGAAGCCGTTGGCGGCGATTGTCGCGCTTTCCATGTCCAGCGCGATGGCGCGGCTCTGGCTGAACCGCATCAGCGGCTCGCGGTGGTCGCGCAGTTCCCAGTTCCGATTGTCGATGGTCGCCACCGTGCCGGTGCGCATGATGCTCTTCAGGTCGAAACCCGACAGCCCGGTCACCCGCTCCACCGCAGTCTCCAGCGCACGCTGGACCTCGGCCAGGGCCGGCACCGGCACCCAGAGCGGCAGGTCGGCGTCCAGCACATGGTCCTCGCGGACATAGCCGTGCGCCAGCACGTAGTCGCCCAACCGCTGAGTATGCCGCAGCCCGGCGCAGTGGCCCAGCATCAGCCAGGCATGCGGGCGCAGCACCGCGATGTGGTCGGTGATCGTCTTGGCGTTCGACGGACCGACGCCGATGTTCACCAGCGTGATGCCGTTGCCGTCCGGCCGTTTCAGGTGGTAGGCCGGCATCTGCGGCATCCGCATCAGCCTGGCCGCCGGGGCATCGGCGAAACCACCCAGATTCTGGTTGGTGGTGACGATGTCGCCCGGCTCGACGAAGCTGTCATACTGCGCCCGGTAGGCCGCCAGATCGGCGTCGCCGGTCGGCTCCATGATCTCGCGCGACAGCCGGATGAACTCGTCGACATAGAACTGGTAGTTGGTGAACAGGACGAAGTTTTGGAAATGCTCCGGCGCGGTCGCCGTGTAGTGGCGCAGCCGGTGCAGCGAGAAATCCACCCGGGGAGCGGTGAACAGCGCCAGCGGCTTCACCGCGTCCGGCCCGCCGTCGAAGGTGCCGTTGACGATGGTGTCGTCCATCCGCGCCAGATCGGGCAGGTCGAACAGGTCCGGCAGCTTGGTCAGCCTGTCCGGCGGCAGGTCGCCTTCCACATACATGCCGTTGGGAAAGGCGAAATGGATCGGGATCGCCTCCTCGCTGACGCCGACCTCCAGCGGGACGCCGTGGTTGCGCAGCAAAAGCGTGAACTGTTCCAGCAGATAGCGCTCGAACAGGTCGGGCCGCGTCACCGTGGTGGAATGGACGCCCACCCCCTCGACGAAGCCGTAGGACAGCCGGGTATCGACCGCGGCCCCCGAAACGGCGGTCAGCCGGACATAAGGGTAATAGGCCCGGTTCCGCCCGCCTTCCTCATCGCCCTGGGTGTAGGCGGCGAAGCGGTCGCGCAGGTAGGCGGTGTTGCGCTCGTAAATGTCGCGCACGCAGGCCAGTGCTGCTTTGGCATCGGTGAAGCGCCCGGCCGAACCGGGCTGGAACGGGGCTTTATCAGTCATGTCGACAAAGATGGGGTACGAACGACCGGCTGGGAAGGCCGAATTTCGGCCAACCCCCGGTGCGTACCCATTCAGGCCGATGCAGCGCCGTTCAGGCCCCGTCGGAGAGGCCCCCGCCGGTCAGTCGGCGCTCAAGCCCATCAGCGACTTGGCGAAGGCATCGGCATCGAACGGCCGCAGGTCGTAGACGCCCTCGCCGACGCCGATGGCATGGACCGGAATCTTGAACTTTTCGGCCAGCGAAACCAGGACGCCGCCGCGGGCGGAGCCGTCCAGCTTGGTCAGGATCAGCCCGTTGACGTTCACCATGTCGCGGAAGATTTCGACCTGGCTGTGCGCGTTCTGGCCGGTGGTGGCGTCCAGCGTCAGCAGGGTGGTGTGCGGCGCCGTCTCGTCCAGCTTCTTGATGACGCGGACGATCTTGCGCAGCTCCTCCATCAGGCCGGTCTTGTTCTGCAGCCGGCCGGCGGTGTCGACCAGCAGCACGTCGACGCCCTCGGCCTTCGCCCGCTCCAGGGCGTCATAGGCAAGGCCGGCGGCATCCGCCCCAGTGTCGCGGGCGACGACCGCGCAGCCGGTGCGCTCGCCCCAGATCTTCAACTGGCTGACCGCGGCGGCGCGGAAGGTGTCGCCGGCGGCCAGCATCACGCTCTTGCCCTCCGCCTTGAACTGCCGGGCCAGCTTGCCGATGGTCGTGGTCTTGCCGGTGCCGTTGACGCCGACGACCAGGATGACATGCGGCTTCAGCGCCGGATCGAGCACCAGCGGCTTGGCCACGGGGGTGACGATCTTCGACACCTCGGCCGCGAGCGTGGTCTTGACCTCCTCCGGCGAGACCTCCTTGCCGAAGCGGGTGCGCGCCAGTTCCGCCGTTACCTTCGCCGCGGTGGCCGGGCCGAGGTCGGCGGTGATCAGCAGCTCCTCCAGCTCCTCCAGCGCCTCGTCGTCCAGCTTGCGCTTGGTGAAGATGCTGGTGATGCCGTCGGTCAGCTTGGACGATGATTTGGACAGCCCTTCCTTCAGCTTGGTGAACCAGCCCTTCTTGGTTGGCGGCGCCTCTTCGGCGACCGCAGGCTCAACCATGGCAACAGGAGTCGGGGCAGGCGGCAGTTCCGGAACGGGCTCCGGCTCCGGTGCTGGGGCAGGGGTGACCGGTGCGGGCGGTTCGACCGGCGCGGCGGGCGCCGTGACCGGCGGCGGGGTCACCTGAGTCGGTGCGACCGGTGCCGGCTGCATGGGGCGAAGTTCGGCAACCGGCGGGGCAGGCGCCAGTTCCGGCACCGGTTCGGTTTCCGGCTTGGGCGCAGGTGTGGCGGCAGGCGGCTCCGGCGCCTTTTCTGGCTCCGGCGCGGGGGTGGAAGACTCCAGGGTGACCGATTCGTCCTTTGCCGCCTCGTCCTTGGGTGCGGTCTCTTCGGGCTTCTTGCGGCCGAACCAGCGGAAAATCATGGAGTGTCCACTATAAGAGGGGTCAGAGCGGGGTGCCGGTCAGCACGCCGTCCTTGATGCCGGTGATGGCGGCGGGCACCAGCGAGCCGGGCGGAAAGATCCGGCCCAGGCGGATCGCGGCGAAATGCTCGGTGCGGCCCAAATCGTCCTTCTCCACCAGCACTGTGGCGGTGCGGCCGACGAGGCCTGCCAGGGTGCGGGCCTCCGCCGCTGCGCCGACGGCGCGCAGGCGGGCGGCGCGCTCCTTGCGGACGGCGCCGTCGACCTGCGGCATGCGGGCGGCCGGCGTGCCGGGGCGCGGGCTGTAGGGGAAGACATGCAGCCAGGTCAGGCCGCATTCCTCCACCAACCGCATGGTGTTCTGGAACATCTCCTCGGTCTCCGTCGGGAAACCGGCGATGAAGTCGGCACCGAACACCACATCGGGGCGGACCGAACGGACCCGCTCGCAGAAGGCGATGGAATCGGCGCGGCCATGGCGGCGCTTCATCCGCTTCAGCACCATGTCGTCACCGGCCTGGAGCGACAGGTGCAGGTGCGGCATCAGGCGCGGCTCGTTCTCGATCAGGCGCCAGAGATCGTCGTCCATCTCGATGCAGTCGATGGAGGACAGGCGCAGCCGCGGCAGCTCCGGCACCAGCGCCAGCAGCCGGCGCACCATCTGCCCCAGCGACGGCGAACCCGGCAGGTCGGGGCCGTAGCTGGTGATGTCGACGCCGGACAGCACTACCTCGTTGTAGCCGGCCTTCACCAGCGCCTGGACCTGCTCGACGATGCCACCGATGGGGACCGAGCGCGACGGACCGCGGCCATAGGGGATGATGCAGAAGGTGCAGCGGTGGTCGCAGCCCTGCTGGACCTGGACGAAGGCGCGGGCGCGGTCCTCGAACCCGCCGATCAGGTGGCCGGCGGTCTCCTTGACCGACATGATGTCGTTGACCAGCACCTTCTCGGCCGGCGGCAAACCCCAGCTTTCCGGCTGGAGCTTTTCCTGGTTGCCCAGGACCTGATCGACCTCCGGCATCGCCGCGAAGCGCTGCGGGTCGATCTGCGCGGCGCAGCCGGTAACGACGATGCGGGCGTCCGGCCGTTCGCGGCGCAGCTTGCGGATGGTCTGCCGCGCCTGCCGTTCGGCTTCCGACGTCACGGCGCAGGTGTTGACGATCACCACGTCGTCCAACCCGGCGCTGCGCACATGGTTGCGCATCACCTCGGATTCGTAGGTGTTCAGGCGGCAGCCGAAGGTGACGATCTCGGGGCCGGTCTGCGTCGTGCTATCGGTGCTGTCGCTCATATTGAAGCCAGTTCGGGCGCAACCAGTTCGGCCGACAGCCGGCCGCTGAAGCTCAGCGCCACCGGGCCGGTCATCAGGACGCGGTCGTCCTCGGTCCATTCGATGGTCAGGGTGCCGCCGTCCAGGATGATGTCGGCCTTGCGGTCGGTCAGGCCGCGGCGCACAGCGGCGACCAGCGTGGCGCAGGAGCCCGAGCCGCAGGCCTGGGTGATGCCGGCGCCCCGCTCCCACACCCGCATGCGGATGGCGGTGGGCGACAGCACCTGGGCGAATTCGATGTTGGCGCGCTCCGGGAAGGCCGGGTGGTTCTCGAAGACCGGGCCGACCTCGTCCAGCGGCACCGCTTCGGCATCGTCGACGAAGAAGACGGCGTGCGGGTTGCCCATGTTCACCGCGACCGGGGCGGCGAAACCGCCATGCTCGACCGTCTCGACCCGCAGCGTGTCGCTGGGCGCTGCCAGCGGAATCGCCGCCCAATCGAGGCGGGGCGCGCCCATGTCGACCGTGATGCGGCCATTGTCGGCACGGCTTGCATGCAGCAGACCCGCGGCGGTCTGGAAGCTGGCACGGTCACGCCCGCTCTCTTCCATCAGCAGCCAGCCGACGCAGCGCGACGCGTTGCCGCAGGCCGCAGCTTCGCTGCCGTCGGCGTTGCGGATGCGCATGAAGGCGTCGGCGCCCGGCGCGTCGGTCTTCTCCAGCACGATGAACTGGTCGCACCCGACGCCCATCCGGCGGTCGGCGATGGCGCGCACCTCCGCTCCCGAGGGGCGGTAGGATTCGGAACGGGCGTCGATCACGACGAAGTCGTTGCCGAGGCCGTGCATCTTCAGGAATTCGCGGGTCATGGCCGCCGTTATATGGCGAGCCGCGGGGATAAGTCCATAAGGCGCCACGCAAGGCAGAATCGCGGGCGCCGCCGGAGGGCGAAGCTCTTTGCTACGCCCCCTTGAACACCAGATGCTTCGACGCCGCGAAGTTGAAGAACATGCCGGCGATGGAGCCGGCGGCCACCGCCAGGAACGGGTGATCGGCGACCATCTGCACGCTCGATTCCAGCCCGACCGACACGCCGTAATTCACCACGCCGCCGATGGCGTTGGCGGCGATGAACTTGGCCCATTGGCGGTGCAGCGGTTCGTCCACAGCACCACGGAAGGTGAAGGCGCGGTTCAGCGCCCAGGTCGCCGTCGCCGCCGCGAAGAAGGACGGGACGCGGGCGGCGAAGAATTGCAGCCCCAGCGCCAGGCCGGCGTAGAGCACCACCGTGTCCACCACCAGCCCGACGATGCCGACCGCGCCGAACTTGGCGAACTGCACTCCGAGCCGGCCGAGCCGGCTGTCCAGAAATCTCGCGACCGATGCCATCACCGGCGCCCGTCCTCGCAGGTGCCGGCCCCGCGCTCCGCCGCCAGCGGCCGGTGGTGGCCCGGTGCGCGCAGTGACAGGTAGCTCATGCGCTTGGCCTCGCGGCGGCCATGGGTGACGGTGTCGAGGATCAGGCCGCAGGTCAGGCTGAGGAAGGCCAGCAGCATCAGCCCGGTGGCGAGCAGGGCGGTGGGGAAGCGCGGAACCAGCCCGGTCTGGAAATATGTGGCGATCACCGGCACGCCCAGGATCACCGACAGCAGGGCCAGCAGCCCGAAGGCGGCGGAGAAGAAGGGCAGGGGCCGCTCCTCCTTCACCAGCATGACGATGGCGCGCAGGATGCGGATGCCGTCGCGGATGGTGTTCAGCTTGCTGTGCGACCCGGGCGGACGGTCCTTATAGGGGGTCTTCACCTCGGCAATCGGCATGCGCAGCTCCAGCGCATGGACGGTCAGCTCCGTTTCGGTCTCGAAACCGCTGGCCAGCGCCGGGAAGGACTTCACGAAGCGGCGGGAGAAGACGCGGTAGCCGGACAGCATGTCGCCGATGCGGCTGCCGAAGATCTTGGCGACCATGCCGGTCAGCACGAGGTTGCCGAAACGGTGGCCGGGGCGGTAGGCGGCAACGATCTCCGTCACCCGCGCGCCGTTGACCATGTCCAGCTGCTCGTCCCACAGGCGCTTGACCAGTTCCGGCGCGCTGGCGGCGTGATAGGTGTCGTCGCCGTCGACCAGCACATACACGTCCGCCTCGATGTCGGCGAACATGCGGCGCATGACGTTGCCCTTGCCCTGCAACGGCTCGCTCCGGACCACGGCGCCAGCGGCACGCGCGACCTCCACCGTCCGGTCCTTCGAGTTGTTGTCGTAGACATAGACGACGGCGTCCGGCAGGGCCGCGCGGAAGTCCTGCACCACCTTGCCGATCGCCGCCTCTTCGTTGTAGCAGGGGATCAGCACCGCGATGGTGGGAGCCGGGCCGACCGCCGCGGCCGCCGAAGGCGTTCCGGAAGCACCGGCGTCCGGGGTGAGGGCGGGGCGGTCGGCAGGGCGGCCGAGGGTCGATACGGTCATGGCGCTGGCTTCTGGCTGGAGACGGGACAGATCGGGCTGTCGGCAGATCGGGCTGTCTGCGGCGATAAACAGCACAAACGCCGCGATTATTCCACTGTCTCCCTTTTGCCGCCCTCGCGGTCAACGGCGCATAGGTTCAGGGTCTCCCCCAGATTGTTGGGGATCGGCCGGCAGCGTTGCGGGTCGAGCCGCAGGCCGAGCAGCTCCGCGGCCTTCGCCGCGCCGGGCGTGTCGGGGATCGTGCTCAGCATCAGGAAGGGGCCGCGGTGGGAGGCCACCTTGTCCTTCAGGATGGCGAGATAGCCGTTGCCGACGGAATCCGGCTGCAGGAAGTTGGACTGGATGCGCACGAAGGTGACCCGCGCCGGGAAGGAGGGGATGACGTGCGAGATGGCCCAGTAGCCGGCCATCAGCACCATGGTGTCGTCCGGATTCTCGATGGCCGGGACATCCGCCTCGACCCAGCGATCATCGGCGCCCGTTGGCCAGGCGACCCGCCCCCAGTCGGCAGGCTGCACCGTCAGTTGCACCACGGCCAGCAGCGCCACCGCCAGCCCGATGCGCAGCCGGCGCGCCAGCGGCAGCAGCCCGATCGCCATCACCAGCGCCAGCGGCGCCAGCATCTCCAGCGGCACCAGATAGCGGTAGATGCAGAACATGACCACCCACAGCGCGTAGGTGACGGTCATCGCCGCCAGCAGGAACCGCGTCGCCGGCACGGCGGTCAGCCAGTCGTTCCGCTTCCCCAACATCCCTGTGACGGCCGCGCAGATAACTCCGACCGGAATCAGAACGAACAGCGCCAGCACCCGCAGATCGAAGAACGGCACCTCGCCCACCGTCAGGGGGGAGAAAGTGAAGACGAAGGGGAAGAACAGCCGCTGCCACAGGCCGGGCGGGAAGAAGCTGACATTGACGTAGTCGGACAGCGCGGCGAAGGGCGACTTGAAGATGTGGTTCATGTGCGGGAAGACCGGGTTCCCGTAATCGTGCCACAGATGCGCCATCCAGACGCCGCCGCCCAGCCCCAGCCCAACCAGCACGCCGATGCCGAAGAAGAAGGCCAGCCACAGACGGCGCCACGGCCGGGCCGGCAATGCCAGGAAGCCAAGGCACAGCCCGACCGCATAGATCACCGTCGGGTTCTTCAGCCCCATCGCCGCCCCGGCCAGCAGCCCGGCCGCAGCGACCCGCGCGAAGCTGGGCAGCGGCCGGCCGTCGAGGATGCCGGGAAGGCTGCCGGCAATGACCGCCGCGGCACCCAGCACGCCCAGGCTGACCACATTGTCCTGGAAGGTGGTGCCGATCAGACCCAGCGTTCCGCCGCCCAGCCCGCCCGCGACGGCCAGCGCCATGGCGACCAGTGTCCGTTTCAGGGCCGGAACGTTCCGGAGGGAAAAGGATGCCAGCAGATACAGCAGTGACAGGTTGATGCCCTGAAGCGTTCCCCACAGGAATCCGGCTGCCCGCGCCGGCAGATGGGTCGCCAGCCAATAGAAGGGAACGTCCAGGAACGGGCTGTAGAAGGTCGGCATCTGGGCGGCCAGCAGATCGCGCCCGATCCGCCCGGTCAGCATCGCGTAGCCGTTGTACCAGTGGTAATTCCGCAGGTCCCAGTTCGCATCCATCCCGAAGGCCAGCGTCAGCAGCCCATAGGCCAGCGGCGCCAGCAGCAGGAAGGCGATGCCGATCAGGCGGGCGCTGCGGTCGTCGTCATGTGTCGGCATCGGATCGGGCGGGCCTTCATTCGTTCGGGTGGGCCGTTCAGGTGGGCATGTCGGCTTGCTGGGCGACTTGGTAGGCGGGTGGGGCGCCCGCCGCAAGGGTGTGGTCGCCCATCCGCCGCCCGATGAACAGCAGGGGCCTCGGCGCTATTCCCGCCCCGCGATCCCCCTTGCGATCCGGGTGCTGCGTTCCGGCCCCCGCAAACGGGCCTGACCGCGTCGATACGCCGCCTGATACGCAACAATAATGCGTGCCGGTGCATCCGCGCATGCCTGTTCGCTCGCTGCGTGCCGGGAAAAGGGCAAGCTTCCTCTGGCAATGGCTTGTTCGGTCTGCTATTCACCACGCTCTGCATGCGCACGCTTGCGCTTTCTTGCGCGACAGGATTTCTGGCGATGGAAAAGTTCACGGTTCTCACCGGCGTTGCGGCGCCGCTGCCGATGATCAACGTCGATACCGACATGATCATCCCGAAGCAGTTCCTGAAGACCATCAAGCGGACGGGGCTTGGCAAGCATCTGTTCGACGAGATGCGTTACACCCCGGACGGGCAGGAGATCCCGGACTTCGTCCTGAACAAGCCGGCCTACCGCAAGTCCAGCATCATGGTGGCGGGCGACAATTTCGGCTGCGGCTCGTCGCGCGAGCATGCGCCGTGGGCGCTGGCCGATTTCGGCATCCGCTGCATCATCGCCCCCAGCTTCGCCGACATCTTCTACAACAACTGTTTCAAGAACGGCATCCTGCCGATCAAGTTGCCGAAGGAGCAGGTCGACCTGCTGCTCGACGACGCGTCGCGCGGGTCGAACGCCGTCATCACGGTCGACCTTGAGAAGCAGACCATCACCGGCCCGGATGGCGGCACCATCTCCTTCGAGCTGGACCCCTTCCGCAAGCATTGCCTGCTGAACGGCCTGGACGACATCGGCCTGACCCTGCAGCAGTCGGCCCATATCGACGGGTATGAGGGCAAGCAGCGCGCGGGCCAGCCGTGGATGTGGGGCTGAGCGCCTCCATCCTCCCCCGATCCTCTTCAACTTCTGTCTTCTTGACGTCTGACATTTGGGAGTGCGCCCGCCATGGCCGCCAATAAGAAGCTTCTGTTCCTCCCCGGCGACGGTATCGGCCCGGAGGTGATGCGCCAGGTTCGCCGGGTCATCGACTGGATGGACCGCAAGCGCAAGATCACCTTCGACGTGTCCGAAGGGCTGGTCGGCGGCGCGGCCATCGACGCCCATGGCGTTCCGCTGTCCGACGCCACCCTGGCCGAGGCGCTGGCGGTGGACGCGGTGATGCTGGGTGCCGTCGGCGGCCCGAAGTGGGACAACCCGACCGACTACACCAAGCGTCCGGAAGCCGGCCTGCTGACCCTGCGCAAGGAACTGGGCCTGTTCGCCAACCTGCGCCCGGCCGTGGTGTTCGACGCGCTGGTCGACGCCTCGACCCTGAAGGCCGACGTCATCCGCGGGCTGGACATCCTGATCGTCCGCGAGCTGACCGGCGGCGTCTATTTCGGTGAGCCGCGCGGCATCACCGACATCGGCGACGGCGAGCGCCGCGGCGTCAACACCCAGGTCTACACCACGTCGGAAATCCGCCGCGTCGCCCGCGTCGCGTTCGAGCTGGCCCGCAAGCGCGGCAACAAGCTCTGCTCGATGGAAAAGGCGAACGTCATGGAGTCCGGCCTGCTGTGGCGGCAGGAAGTGACCAAGCTGCACGGGGAAGAGTTCCAGGACGTCGAGCTGAGCCACATGTACGCCGACAACGGCGCCATGCAGCTGCTGAAGAACCCGAAGCAGTTCGACGTGATCGTCACCGACAACCTGTTCGGCGACATCCTGTCGGACGAGGCGGCGATGATGACCGGTTCGCTCGGCATGCTGCCGTCGGCCTCGCTGGGTGCTCCGGATGCCAACGGCCACCGCAAGGCGCTCTACGAGCCGGTGCATGGCTCCGCCCCGGACATCGCCGGCCGCGATCTGGCCAACCCCTGCGCCACGCTGCTGTCCTTCGCGATGTGCCTGCGCTACTCGTTCAACCTGGACGAGGATGCCAAGCTGATCGAGCGGGCCATCCAGAACGTGCTGGGCGGCGGCATGCGCACGTCCGACATCATGGCTCCGGGCATGGCGCGCTGCTCCACCACCGTGATGGGCGACTCGATCCTGCGCGAGCTGGACAAGGTGGCCTCCTGATCGGTACCCGGCAGCACTGCCGATTGCGCTGAAAGAAAAAGCCCCCGTCCGCAAGGACGGGGGCTTTTTCGTCTGCACGATACCCAACTCTTCAAACTCCCCGGTCAATCGCCTCCGGCCGGCCGGTCGGCCGTGCGGCCGCCATGGCTTGCCTGCCCACCCTTGCGGCCGGCTTCGGCCGCCAGGGACGGGTTCTTGGAGAAGCTGCGCGAGGATGCGGGCACGCTGCGCCCACCCTTGCGTCCCGCCTCCGCCGCGAGTTCCGGATTCTTTGAAAAGCTGCGTTTGTCGGCCGGTACGCTTTCACCGCCTTTGCTGGCGATCTGGCGTTGCCGATCCGGGTCCATCGACGCGAAGCCGCGGCCCGACGTACGATTGCTCTCTTTCGAGGCCATAACCAACCTCCGACTGTGCCTTGCTGAATCGACAACCGGACAGCCGAGTGTTGGTTCCAAATAACAGACAATTTCTGCAACCGGTATTG
The DNA here is from genome assembly GCF_042604635.1 of Azospirillum sp. A26. Lineage (NCBI taxonomy): Bacteria > Pseudomonadati > Pseudomonadota > Alphaproteobacteria > Rhodospirillales > Azospirillaceae > Azospirillum > Azospirillum sp. A26. Next base: position 346,284 of record NZ_CP170472.1, read on the forward strand.
TCGGTAGGGCAAGCAATACGAGGTAATCTGTCGGCTGCGGATCCCCCCATCCAACCTCCCCACTTGGAAGGGAAGGTTGGAATCGGGGAAAAATCAGGAAAAACTTATGCTCAACCTGCTGTTTCCAGCGTCGCGATGGCCTCGGCCAGCGTCACCAGCCGGCGGGCGTTCTCGACATGCAGGGTCTCCACCAGCTTGCCGTCGACCAGCACCACGCCCTTGCCGGCGGCTGCCGCCTCCGCATGGGCTGCGATGATGCGGTGGGCCTGGGCGATCTCCTCGGCGTCGGGGGCGAAGGCGGCGTTGCAGGCGGCAATCGTCTTGGGGTGGATCAGCGTCTTGCCGTCGAAGCCAAGGTCGCGCCCCTGCCGGCAGGAGGCGGCGAAGCCGTCGTCGTCGTTCAGGTCCAGATGCACGCCGTCCAGCACCGCCAGCCCATAGGCCCGCGCCGCCAGCAGGCACAGCCCCAGGCTGGTGATCATCGGCAGCCGCTGCGCCGTGTGGGCGGCGTGCAGATCCTTGGCGAGGTCCGAGGTGCCGAGCACCAGCCCGCCTACGGCGGGGGAGGATCCTGCGATCTCCTTGGCGTTCAGGATGCCGAGCGGCGTCTCCATCATGCACCAGATGGTCTGTCCGGCCGGCGCCCCGGCGGCACGCAGAACCGCCTCGGCCTGCCGCACCGCGTCGGCGCTCTCCACCTTCGGCAGCAGCACGGCGTCGGCGCCGCTGGCCGCGGCCATGCGCAGGTCGTCGTAGCCCCAGGGCGTGTTCAGCCCGTTGACCCGGACGATCAGCTCCCGCCCGCCATAGCCGCCGGCGGCCAGCGCGCCGGCGATGGTGTCGCGCGCCGCCGCCTTGGCATCCGGGGCGACCGCATCCTCCAGATCCAGGATCAGCCCGTCCGCCGGCAGGCTGCGTCCCTTCTCCAGGGCGCGGGCGTTCGAGCCCGGCATGTAGAGCACGCTGCGGCGGGGGCGGACTGTGGTGGCCATGGCGGTATCCCGGAACTGCGGATGATGGAAGGGGCCAGCTTTAGCCGCGCGCCCCGATCCTGTCCATGGGTGCTGTCCATGGGGCGACACCCGTGTGCCACACCGCCGCAGCACTCCCGTTCGCGAGGCCCGGCGCATGGCAGCCATGCCGCGCCCCCCGCCGGTTGCCGCGGAGTCGGCGGCTTTACGCCCGGCGGAGCGTCGCTTACGCTTCTCCCATGAAAAGCGTCCTCACCATCCAATCGCACGTCGCCTATGGCTATGTCGGCAACCGCGCCGCGGTGTTTCCGCTGCAGCGGCTGGGGATCGACGCCACGGCGGTGAACACCGTCCAGTTCTCCAACCACACCGGCTACGGCGCCTGGACCGGGCAGGTCTTCACGGCGGAGCATATCGCCGACATCGTCGACGGCATCGCCGCCCGCGGCGTGCTGCCGGCCCAGGATGCGGTGTTGTCCGGCTATATGGGCGCCGTCGAGCTGGGGCAGGTCATCGTCGAGACGGCGGCGCGGGTGAAGGCCGCCAATCCCAAGGCGATCTACTGCTGCGATCCGGTGATGGGCGATGTCGGCCGCGGTTTCTTCGTGCGGCCCGGCCTGCCGGAGTTCATCCGCGACCATGCGGTTCCCGCCGCCGACCTGATGACGCCGAACCAGTTCGAGCTGGAATATCTGACCGACCGCAAGGTGGCGACGCTGGACGACGCGCTGGCCGCCACCGCGGCACTGCGTGCCCGCGGGCCGCGGCTGGTCCTGGTCACCAGCCTGACCCGCAGCGATGCCGATCCCGACAGCATCGAGATGCTGGTGGATGGCGCCGACGGCGCCTGGCTGGTGTCGACGCCGCGCCTGACCTTCGATCCGCCGCCCAACGGGTCGGGCGACGCGGTGGCGGCCCTGTTCCTTGCCCATTACCTGACCGCGTTCGACCCGGCCGATGCGCTGGAAAAGGCGGCGGCGGCGATCTTCGCCATCTTCGAGACGACGCGGCGGATGGGCACGCGCGAGCTTCAGCTGATCGCCGCGCAGGACGAGTTCGTCAATCCGCCCCGGCGCTTCTCGGCAACGCGCCTGAGGTAAAACCGCCTCAGGCCGCCGGAGCCGGGTTGCGGCTGCCGACTTGGCTGGGCTGTTCGATCACCCGCATGGCCGGCAGCCGCACCGTCATCGTGGTGCCGGCGCCCGGCGTGCTGCGGCAGGTCAGCGTGCCGCCATGCAGGTCGACGAAGTTCTTCGAGATCGACAGGCCCAGCCCGGTGCCCTCGTACCGGCGGTTGGTGGCGTTCTCCGCCTGACGGAAGGGCTGGAACAGGTCGGCCATGAAGTCGGGCGGGATGCCGATCCCGGTGTCGGCGACCGCCAGCGCGAAGCCGCGATCCTGCTCCATCCCGGCCGTTATGGTGATGCTGCCGCCGCCGGGCGTGAATTTCACCGCGTTGGACAGCAGGTTCAGGATCACCTGCTTGAAGGCGCGGCGGTCGACCCACAGGGTGGCGATGGCGGCCGTCACCTCGTTGTGGATGGCGACCCCGCCGGAGGCTGCGCGGTCGCGCACCATCATCAGGCATTGGCCGACCGCCTCATGCACCTCCACCGCCTCCTCGCACAGCTCGAACTGGCCGGCTTCCAGCTTCGACATGTCCAGCACGGCGTTGACGATGTCCAGCAGGTGCCGGCCGCTGTCGTGGATATCGGTGATGCAGGACTTCTGCCGCTCGTTGACGGTGCCGAAGAATTCGCTGTCCAGCACCTCGGCGAAACCGATGATGGCATTCAGCGGCGTGCGCAGCTCATGGCTCATGTTGGCCAGGAATTCGCTCTTCGCCCGGTTCGCCAGTTCGGCCTGGGTCTTGGAGGCGATCAGCTCCGCCTCCTGCTGCTTGCGCCGCGTCATGTCGCGGATGACGCCGACATGGATGCGCGGTTCGTCCGGACGCACCGCACCGGTCCCGCCGCCCAGCCGCAGATCGCTGACGGTGAAGCCGACCGGAAAGGCATGGCCGTCGCGGCGCAGGGCGGTCAGGTCGCGGTCGTTGGCGCCGCCGCGCCCGTCGGGGATCAGCGCCTCGATCGGCTGGCCGATCATCTCGCGCTCCGGCACGGCGAACATCATCTCCGCCGCGCGGTTGAAGGTGACGATGCGCCCGGCGGTGTCGAAGGTCACCACCGCATCCAGCATGGAATCGAGGATGCCCCGGATCCGGCGGGAAGCGCGGGCCAGCCGGGCCTGATCCTCGTCCCGCCGGGCATGCTGGCGGATGACGAAGGCGGTCAGCAGGGCGATGGCGATGGTCATCACCGTGCCGATGGAGGTCCAGGCCGCCGTGTCGCGCCGCCATTCGGCCAGTGCCGCCGCCACCGGCAGGGTCGCGACGATCACGAAGGGATAGCCCTGCACCCGCCGCACGCTGACCAGGCTGTCGGTGGTGCCCCCAGGTCCGGGGACCGCATCGCGGATGGTGGCCTCGTCATGCGTGGCAAGCGCACTCCACACCGCCGGCCAGTCGGTCAGCCGGCCCGGTCCGCCCTGATTTCCATCATGCCGCTGCGGCCGCTCCAGCAGGATGGTGCCGTCCCCCAGCGCCAGGATCACGCTGCCCTTGCGGTCGATATCCCGCGATTCCAGTGTCGCCGCCAGACGTGTCGGATCGACCATGGCGACCAGCACGCCGCGGAAGCCGCCGTCGGTATCCAGCCAGCGCCTGCTGAACGGGATGATCTGCGTGCCGGGCCGCACCCGGCTGGTGATGGCGGCGCTGACATGCAGATCCTGGCCGCCGTCACGCGGCCCGGTGAAATAGGCGCGGTCTGACAACGGAGCCGCCGGCAGCGGCACTTCGGCCGAATGATGGAGGGCTAGTCCGTCGCCGTCGACCACCACCAGATCGGCCAGTTCGGCGAAATTGTCGCGCCGCTGGCGCAAATGGTCGTGGATCGCCGTGCTGCCGCGGTGGGAGCCGTCGGGAAGCGTGTCGAGCGCGAAGGACAGGTCGCGCAGCAGCTGGTCCACTGCGAAGGCGGTCCGCAGCGTCTGCGATTCCAGCATGCGGGCAAGATCGCGGGTCGCCCGCTCCCCGGCGTCCAGCGCCTCGCGCCGGCCCTGGAGGATGCCGTAGCCGATCAGCGTGTTCACCACCAGGATGAAGGCGAGGCCGGACGCGGTCATCAGGAAGCGCATCGATCCCAGCCGGCCACACAACGCCCCCGCCAGACCGGCGGTGGAGCGGGGGAGCGGCGAGGAGGCGGACCCGGGAACAGGCATCGGCGTCGTGATTTCCTGTGGCGGTTGCGGCCGGGCGGCCTGCCTTGTCTAGAGTCCGTCTGGTGCTTATCGAAGCACCAGACGGACTCTAAGTTTTTGATTTCCCGTGTGATTCACGTTTCAAGCGATACCGCTTGAAGCGATCACACTCTAATCGCGCCGGCACCTTAAAGAAAGTGTAACCGGACGGAAATGCGGGGCTTTCCACTGCGCGCAGATGCCGCGCCGTTCATGCCCCGTGCTTTGCGTGTGGACGCCGCTCTGCCATGCCCTGTTCGCCCTCCCGTCGGCGGTTGCCGTAGCCGGCGCCATCCGTTAGGTAAGGAGCCATCTTGGCAGCCGGATCGCGCATATTCCCATGACCGACGGACCGCTTTCGCTCTACCGCGCCCGCCGCGGCAGCGGCACTCTTCGCCCCGATCCCGACCAGGAACTGGCGGCGGAGAAGTTCCAAAGCCTGTATCAGGCGTTGAAGGGCTATCGGCCGCAGCCCATCGGCGACGACAGGCCGCCAGGGGGCGGGTGGCTGGAGCGCTTCGGTCTGGGCCGCCGCCGCGCCGCCCCGCCGCCGCCGGACATCGCCTCCACCGCACCGCAGGGGCTGTACATCTACGGCAGCGTCGGCCGCGGCAAGTCGATGCTGATGGACCTGTTCTACGAGACCGCCCCGGTCGACAAGAAGCGGCGCGTCCATTTCCACGAATTCATGCTGGAGATCCACCAGCGCATCCACGACCACCGTCAATCCGGCAAAGGCAAGGGTGATGGCCCGGACGAGGCGCTGCCCGAACTGGCCCGCGCGCTGGCCGACGAGGCGTGGCTGCTCTGCTTCGACGAGTTCCACGTCACCAACATCGTCGACGCGATGATCCTGGGCCGGCTGTTCACCAACCTGTTCGATCTGGGCGTGGTGGTGGTGGCGACCTCCAACTGGCCGCCCGACATGCTGTACAAGGACGGTCTCCAGCGCGAGCTGTTCCTGCCCTTCATCGCCCTGTTGAAGGAAAAGCTCGACATCCTGTCGCTGGACGGCCCGACCGACTACCGGCTGGACCGGTTGAAGGGCGTGCCGATCTACCATCACCCGCTGGGGCCGGCCTCGGATGCCGCCCTTGCGAAAGCCTTCTCCGACCTGACCGGCGGTGCGGCGGGCGAGCCTTGCAGCCTCACGGTGCAGGGACGGCGGGTGGACATCGCGCGTGCCGCCAAATGCGTGGCCTGGGTCGATTTCTGGGATTTGTGCGGCAAGCCGCTGGGGGCCGCCGACTATCTGGCGATCGCCACCCATTTCCACACGGTGCTGATCGACCATGTGCCCACGATGAAGGACGAGCTGCGCAACGAGGCCAAGCGCTTCATGACGCTGATCGACGCGCTGTACGAGCACAAGGTCAACGTCGTCATCGCCGCGGAAGGACCGCCCGAGCGTCTCTACCCGGAAGGCACCCACGCCTTCGAGTTCGAGCGCACGGTCAGCCGCCTGATGGAGATGCAGAGCGAGGACTACCTGCAACGGCAGCATTTGACCTAAGCGCGGGTTTCCATAAAGCCTGGAAGCTGTAGCCTGTTGCTGCTTATCGCGTTTCGGGCGGCCCGTCGCTGGACTGGGTGCCTTCCTCGCGAAATCGGCCTATGACGTGGATTATTTCGTATCGGCGCCCTGTTCGTGTCGATTGAAAGTAATCCACGGCGGGGCATTCACTATGATGACGCGTTTTATTGTGCTTGGCTGCCTGCTGGCGGCCGGGTTGGCCGGTTGCGTCCCAAGTCCACGCTTCGAGACGACGACGAACTATTTTCTGCCGGTCAGCGAGGCCGGGAAACTGTGCGTAGCCCAGTGCAGGCAGGTGCAGTCCATGTGCGAATCGGCGAAAGAGTTGGCCTTGCAAACCTGCCGGGCTGAGGGGCTGACCCGTGCGCATGCGGATTATCGTGCCTATCTCAAGTCATTGCCCAAGGATTACAACAAGAAAAAGATGAAGACCCTCAGCGATTTCGAACGGGAAATCAGCTGCTCCAGCAATCTCTACTGCTCTTCCGATTACGATCAGTGCTTCAAGTCCTGTGGCGGCCGAATCGAGCAGCAGACCTTTTGCGTCAAGGATTGCAAGCTGATGAAGCCGCCACAGCCGGATGGGGTCGCGGTCGGGCCAAAGACCGCGCTGTGATGCTCAGCTCTTCGCCGCCGCCCGCCGCCGCAATTCCTCGAAGTCGCGGCCGGCATGGTGGGAGGAGCGGGTCAGCGGCGTGGCCGACACCATCAGGAACCCCTTGGCCCGCGCCAGCGTGCCGTAGCGCTCGAACTCCTCGGGCGTGACGTGGCGGGCGACCGGGTGGTGGGTGGGGGTGGGGCGGAGATACTGGCCGATGGTCAGGAAATCGACGCCCGCCGCCCGCAGATCGTCCATCACCTGCAACACCTCCGCCGGCTCCTCGCCCAGCCCGACCATGATGCCGGACTTGGTGAAAATGGCCGGGTCGCGCTCCTTCACCCGCTCCAACAGGCGGAGCGAGCCGTAATAGCGTGCGCCCGGCCGCACATCGGCATAGAGCCGCGGCACGGTCTCCAGATTGTGGTTGTAGACGTCGGGCCGGGCATCGGCGACCGCCTCCACCGCCCCCGGCTTGTTGCGGAAATCGGGGGTCAGCACCTCCACCGTCGTGGCCGGCGCGGTCTCGCGCAGGCGGCGGATGCAGTGGGCGAACTGCGCGGCACCGCCGTCCGGCAGATCGTCGCGGTCGACCGAGGTGATGACGACATGGGCGAGGCCAAGCTCGCCGACCGCCTCGGCCAGCCGGTCCGGCTCGTGGAGATCGAGCGCGTCCGGCCGGCCGGTGGCGACGTTGCAAAAGGCGCAGGCCCGCGTGCACACGCTGCCCAGGATCATCACCGTGGCGTGCCGCTTGCTCCAGCACTCGCCGATGTTGGGGCAGGCCGCTTCCTCGCAGACCGTGTTCAGGCCGTGGCGGCGGACGAGCGACTGCGTGTCCTCGAACGCCGCACCGGCGGGGGCGCGGGCGCGGAGCCAGGCCGGCTTCTCGGCCCGGTGTTCCGGGCGGGGTGCATGCAGCGCGGGCAGGGCCATCAGTGGACAAGCTCCGGCTGTTCGGCTGCCGCGGTCACTGCTTGCGGCTGCACGATGATCTTCACGTTGCGGTCCTTGTGGGCGACCAGTTCCTCGAAGCCGCCCCTGACGATGTCGCTCAGGGTGATGCGGCCGGTGATCAGCGGCTGCACGTCGATGCGGCCGTCCGCGATGAAGCGGATGACGTCGGCGAACTCGCCATTGTAGGCCAGCGAGCCGATGATCTGCTTCTCGGTGGCGACGATCTCGAAGAAGTTGAAGGCGCTGGGCTCCTCGAAGATACCGACCAGCACCGTCTTGCCGGCCTTGCGGATCACGTCGATGGCGAGCTTGGCGGTGTCGCGGTGGCCAATGCATTCGAACGAAACGTCGGCACCGTAACCGCCGGTCAGCGCCTTGACCTCCGCCACCGCGTCGCACTCCTTGGGGTCGAGCACGATGGAAGCGCCGACCTCCAGCGCCTTGGCCTTGCGGGCGGCCGACATCTCCAGGACGATGATCCGGCCGGCGCCGGCCGCCTTCGCGCACATGATGGTGCAGAGGCCGATGGTGCCGGCGCCGACCACCACCACGGTCTCGCCGACGATGCTGCCGGCCTTCTTCACCGCATGCATGCCGACCGCCAGCGGCTCGATCAGGGCGCCGGCCTCGGTCGGGAAACCGTCGGGCAGCTTGTAGAGCAGTTCGGCCGGGACGTTGACGAGGCTGGCGAAGGCGCCGTTGTTCATCAGGCCGGTGAAGGCCAGCTTCTCGCAGATGTTGTACATGCCGTGCTTGCAGTAATAGCACTCGCCGCAATGCTGGCAGGCGTCGGCCGCCACCCGGTCACCGACGCTGAACCCGGTCACGCCCTCACCCAGCGTCGCGATCTCGCCGCTGAACTCGTGGCCGAGGATGCACTGGCCCTTCAGGCCGGTCAGCGGGTGGGGGGTGTCGACGGGGATGAAGACCGGGCCGGCGACATACTCATGCAGGTCGGACCCGCAGATGCCGCACCAATGCACCTTGATCTGCACCCAGCCGGCGGGCGGGGCGCCCGGCAGCGGCACGTCCTCGACCCGGATGTCCTTGCGGCCATGCCAGACGGCGGCCTTCATCGACGTTGCACTCATGGTGTTTTCCTCCGGATTTATTGTTGTCGGCGAGCGGTCGGGACGGTCAGGCGAAGACCATCCCGCCATCGACCAGCAGGGACTGGCCGGTCATGAAGTCGCTGTCGGACGAGGCGAGGAAGCGGGCGACGCCGACCAGATCGTCGGGCCGCGATGGCCGGCCCAGCACGGCGCCGGCGGCGAACATGTCAAAGGCCTCGTTCTCCGACTTGGTGATGCCGGTGTCGCGGAAGCCCTGGTCGATGATCTTCCACATCTCGGTCGCCACCACGCCGGGACAGATGGCGTTGGCGGTGATGCCGTCCTTGCCGAAGCCGCGGGCGGCGGCCTGGGTCAGGGCCACCACGGCGAACTTGCTGGCCGAGTAATGGGCCAGCGGCTCGTAGCCCTGCTTGCCGGCGATGGAGGCGGTGTTGACGATCTTGCCGCCGCCGCCCTGTTTGCGGAACGTCTTGATCGCTTCCTGCATGCCGATCAGCACGCCCAGCGCGTTGACGTCGTTGACCGTGTGCCAATCGTCCTCGGTGATGTCGAGGAAGGGCTTGGTCTGGGCGATGCCGGCATTGTTGAAGAGGACGTCGAGCCGGCCATGGGCCTTCACCGTCTCGTCGATCATGCGGCGGACGGCGGCGCGGTCGCGGACATCGACGGTGACGGCGATGGCGCTGCCGCCGGCCGCACGGATGGCTTCGGCGACCTGCTGGGCGTCGGCTTCGGTGCGGTCGGCGATGGTCAGCCTGGCACCGTCGGCGGCCAGCGCCTTGGCGATGGTGGCGCCGATGCCGCGGCCGGCGCCGGTGACGATGATGCACTTGTCCTTGAGATCGGGCATGAACGGTCTCCTGCCGGCGCGCTGGCGGACAGCCTGCGCGCCGGTGGCGAGGGGGTCGGGAACCGGGGATAAGGGGCGGGAAGGGGGCTGACCTCCTCACTCCGCCTTGGCGATGTGGTCCTTCAGCAGCGCGTTCACTTTGCCGGCCGCCTCCATCTGCACCATGTGGCCGGCGCCGGGGAGGACGGCGACCTGGGCCGTGTTCGCCAGCGCCTGGGCGTGGCCGGCGGGGATGACGCGATCCTCCTCGCCCCACACCACCAGCGTCGGCGTCCTGGCATCCGCGATGCCGGAGGCGAGCACGCTGGCCTGCCGGCCGTCTGCGAACAGCGAGGCCGACAGCGCCCGCAGCGCCTCGTCCACGCCGTCCAGCCGCTTGTACTTCAGCAGGTCGTCAACCATCTGGCGGCTGACAAGGCCACGGTCGGCGAACAGCGTCTCCAGGACCGGTTTCAGGTCGCGGCGCGATGTCGCACCGACGAAACCCTGGATGTAGCCGTGGTCGATCTGCTCGCCGAGGCCGGCCGACGCGATCAGCGACAGCGACGCCACCCGGCCCGGCGCGTCGAGCGCCGTGCGCATCGACACCGCACCGCCCATCGAATGGCCGACGAAATGGGCACGCTCCACCCCGACCGCATCGAGGAAGTCCAGCACCGCCTTCGACAGGCCGGACAGGCTGGGGTCGGCGATCTGCTTGTTCGACTGGCCGTGGCCGGGCAGGTCGAGCGCGTAGACGATGGCCTTCTCCGCCAGCGCGTCGATGGTGAACAGCCAGTTGTCGAGGTCGCCGCCGAAGCCATGGACCAGCAGGACGGTCGGCCCGGCCTCGCCCCGTTTGGCGTAGCGGATGGTGCCGGCGGGAGTGTCGGCGGTGTGGTATTGCGGGCCGGCCTCCGCCTCGCCGTCGTCTTCGCTGGCCGGGACGGCATAGGCGCTGATGAAGGCGTCGATGTCGTCGTCGGGCACATCGGGGTCGGCCAGCACGGCGATCAGCGCCTTGACCGGATAGATTGTGCCGGGCTCGCCCAGCACGCGGCGCAGCACGCCGGTCTCGCCCGCCTCGACCACGTTGGTGATCTTGTCGGTCTCGACCTCCAGCAGCTCATCGCCGATGGAGATGGTGGATCCCGGCTGCTTCAGCCAGCCGGTGACCTTGCCCTCCGACATGGACAGGCCCCATTTCGGCATGACGATGGGCTTGATGCGCTCGTTCAACATGGAACTCGGTCTCCTGGGAATGCTTTTTTGCTTGGCGCGCACCCCTCCCGTCACTCCCGCGCAGGCGGAAATGAGGGAGCGGGGCAGCTCGTGCGTGCTGTGTGGCGTGAGGCCGGTCTGTTACGCCGCGATGCGCGGCGACGCGCCCTTTGGCGACAGGGTGCGCTTCACGGCGCTGGCGATGCTGTCGGCGCTGGGAACGTACAGATCCTCCAGCGAGGGCGCGAAGGGCACCGGGGTGTGCGGCGCCGTCACCATCTGGATGCCGGCCTTCAGCGCGCCGAAGGCGTTCTGGCCGACGAAGGCGGCGATGTCGGTGGCGAGGTTGCAGCGCGGATGCGCCTCGTCCACCACCACCAGACGGCCGGTGCGCTCGACGCTCTCGACGATGGTGTCCCAGTCGATGGGCGACAGGGTGCGCAAATCGATCACCTCGGCCTCGGTGCCGTCCTTCGCCAGCGTCGCCGCGGCTTCCATCGCGCGGTGGACGGTCAGGCCGTAGCTGACGATGGTCACGTCGTCGCCGTCGCGCAGCACGTTCGCCTCGCCGAAGGGGATGGCGTAGCTCTCGGCCGGAACCTCGCATTCCAGGCCGTAGAGGTTCTTGTGCTCGCAGAAGATCACGGGATCGTTGTCGCGGATCGACTGGATCAGCAACCCCTTGGCGTCATAGGCGTTGCTGGGGCAGACCACCTTCAGGCCGGGAATGTGGGTGAACAGCGGGGTGAGCATCTGCGAATGCTGGGCGGCGGCACGGAAGCCGGCGCCGACCATGCCGCGGATCACCACCGGCGTCTCCGCCTTGCCACCGAACATGTAGCGGAACTTGGCGGCCTGGTTGAAGATCTGGTCGAAGCAGACGCCCATGAAGTCGAGGAACATCAGCTCCGCCACCGGGCGCAGCCCGCAGGCGGCGGCGCCGACGGCGGCGCCGATATAGGCGGATTCCGACAGCGGCGTGTCCATCAGCCGGTCGCCATGCTTGGCATACAGCCCCTTGGTGACGCCCAGCACGCCGCCCCAGGCGTCGTCCTCGCCCTGGGCGCCGGTGCCGCCGACGATGTCCTCGCCCATGACGATGACGGTGGGGTCGCGGCGCATCTCCAGATCCAGGGCCTCGTTGATCGCCTGCTTCATGCTGATCTTGCGGGACATGTGTTTCCTCCGCGCGTTTCGCGTCTATTGGATTGGGGTTGGCTCAGTAGGCGACGTAGACGTCGCGCAGCAGGTCTTCCGGCGCCGGCAGCGGGGCGGCCTTGGCGGCGCGCGTGGCGTCCTCGATCAGCGCGTTGACCTCGCGGTCGATGGCCTGCAACTCGTCGCGGCCGATCACCCCGGCCTCGACCACCCGTTCCGACAGGATGGTCAGGCAGTCGCGGGACGCGCGGATCGCCTCCAGCTCGCCCTTGGCGCGGTAGGTCTGGGCGTCGCCTTCGAAATGGCCGTAGAAGCGGACCATGTTGCATTCCAGCAGGGCCGGGCCGCCGCCGTCGCGGGCGCGGCGGATGATCTCGCCGGCCGCCTCGTACACCGCGAAGAAGTCGGTGCCGTCCACCGTGACGCCCGGCATGCCGAAGCCGGTGGCGCGGTCGACATAGCTGTCGCAGGACACCGCCCATTCCATCGCCGTGGATTCGGCATAGCCGTTGTTCTCCACCACGAAGACCACCGGCAGGTTCCACACCGCAGCGAGGTTCAGGCTTTCCAGGAAGGTGCCCTGGTTCGACGCGCCGTCGCCGACGAAGGTGATGCCGACGCCACGGTCGCCGCGCACCTTGGCCGCCAGCGCCGCCCCGCAGATCAGCGGCGCCCCGGCGCCGAGGATGCCGTTGGCGCCCATCATGCCCTTGGACAGGTCGGCGATGTGCATCGATCCGCCCTTGCCCCGGCAGGCGCCGGTGCTGCGGCCGTAGATCTCCGCCATCATCGCGTGGACGTCGACGCCCTTGGCGATGCAGTGGCCGTGGCCGCGGTGGGTGGAGGCGATGCGGTCGTTGTCGTTCAGATGCATCATGATGCCGGTGGCGCAGGCCTCCTCGCCGGCATAGAGGTGGACGAAGCCGGGGATGTCGCCCTTGGCGAAATCGACGTGCAGCCGCTCCTCGAACTCGCGGATCGTCCGCATGGTGCGGTAGGCCTTCAGCAGCTCGTCCTTGCCGAGGGGGAAGGGATTCTGGGCCATGAGGTGTTTTCTCCCTGATTGGTGTTTGGTGGTTAGAAGGCGGCCGTGACGGGCACCGGGGTGCCGGTCAGCAGCCGGTTCTGGCCGGCGTGCCGCATCACTGCGGCGACGTTGACCGTGCGGAAGGCGTCGTCCCGGAGCGTCAGGGACAGACGGTCGCGTTCGCTGAAGGACAGCTCGCGCTCGCCATCCAGCGCGACCGAGCCGGCGGTGACCTCCGGCACGAAGGCCACGCCGGCCGGCATGCGGCGCCAGTCGGTGACGCCGACCCGGGCCATCATTCCCGGCGCGATGGGAGCGTTGAGGGTGGTGATGCCCTTGCGGCTGGTGCCATCCGGTGACAGCCGCACCATCAGGCCGCCGCTCTCGTCGCGGCCGACGGGTTCCAGCAGGCCGGCGATGGCCGACATGCCGATCACCTCCGGGTCGGCGAAGGTGACGTAGAGTTCGCGGAAATTCTCGGTCCGCCACAGGGCGCGGGCGCCGATGTAGCGTTCCGTCACCAGGGCGACATCGACCAGCGCCATCTCGGTGACGGTGGCGCCGGTCGCCCCGTTGACGAGGGACACGTCGATGCGCTTGTTGGCGGCGAAGGTGATGTGCGGCGGCACCCGGCCGGTGACCGCCAGCCCGGTGGCGAGCCCGGTGATCGTCGGTTCGCGGTGTTCGGGGAAGGCGTTGTTGGTCCCGGTGGAGATGCCGGCGATGGGCACCGTCCCGCATTCGGCCGCCACCGCCCGGTGGGTGCCGTCGCCGCCCAGCACCACCAGTGCCGACACGCCGGCCCGCCGCATCTCCGCGGTGGCGCGGTGGGTGTCGGCGACGGTGCCGGTGACCGGCATGGAGACGGTGTGGAGGGCGGGGTAGATGTCCTCGCCGCGCGAGGCGCCATTCCCCCTGGCCCGCATCAGGCCGCGTTCGACATGGGCGCGGATGCCGCCATTCTCCGGCATCATCAGCACGTCGCGGACGCCGCAGGCATGCAGCGCCGCCAGCACCCGCAGCAGGATGTTTGCCCGGTCGGCGATCTGCAGGCTGGTGGCGTTGGCGACGACCCGGCGGATATCGCGGGCTGAAACCGGATTGGCGACGATGCCGACGACCGGAGCCAAGATGGCGTCTCCCCCTCGCTGATGCGCGCCGTTGATCGACGCGCGGTTCGAGGGGATAAGAGCAACCGCCGTGCCAGATGGTCAGTTCAGCGGATTTTCTTGATTTTCAACGGTTCGGGGTGGTGCGGTGGGGTGAGGCGGTGCAACACCTGTTGCACGGACTGTTGCGCCGCCGGTGCAACAGGTGTGGCCTCACTCCGCGGCAGGCGGGACCGCGGCAATGCGCGTGGGGATCATGGCATTGATGGTCTGGCGCTGTTCGTCCAACCGGGCGCTGACGATCTTCAACTCGGTGCGCAGTTCGACATGCTTCTCGCGCACCTCTTCCCGGAAGGACAGCACGTCACGCTCAAGCCGCTCCAGCCGTTCGGTGTTGGCATCCAGCTTGACGCTGAAATGCCGTCCCATATCGGCAATCGCGTTCAACACATCGGTGAGCGTCGGGTCGGCCATCTGCCACTCTCCATTCGATTGAGTGATGATGGAGCCCACTCGCGTGTGAGTCAATAATGGCCCACATCCGTATTCACCCGCCGCAGACCGGCATTCCACCCCTGCGCGGCGCCCGTCTTGCCAAGGGCTTGCCTGCCGCTTTAGCCTCCCTTGGTCATACAAATGAACCATTCGACTGTCTCATCGACCGGGGAGGACAACACCCATGACCGTCATCGCCACCACCCAGCCGCGCGCGGCCCTGACCGAGGAGGCCCGGGCCGAGCTGTCGGCTCTGCTGGGCGACCGGTTCACCACCTCCCTGCCGGTGCGCGAGCATCACGGCAAGGACGAGTCCTATCACACGCCCTTCCCGCCGGACGGCGTCGCCTTCGCCAATTCGACCGAAGAGGTCAGCGCAATCGTCAGGATTTGCGCGAAGCACAAGCTGCCGATCATCCCCTTCGGCACCGGCACCTCGCTGGAGGGCGGCATTGCGGCACTGGCCGGCGGCATCACCATCGACCTGTCGGGCATGCAGCAGATCCTGCGCGTCAGCCCGGAGGATCTGGATGTCACCGTCCAGGCCGGCGTGACCCGCAAGCAGCTGAACGAGCATCTGCGCGACACCGGCCTGTTCTTCCCCATCGATCCCGGCGCCAACGCCTCGCTGGGCGGCATGTCGGCGACCAGGGCCAGCGGCACCAACGCCGTGCGCTACGGCACCATGCGCGAGAACGTCCTGGGGCTGACCGTGGTGCTGGCCGACGGCCGCGTCATCAAGACCGGCGGGCGGGCGCGCAAATCGGCGGCCGGCTATGACCTGACCCGGCTGTTCGTCGGTTCCGAAGGCACGCTCGGCATCATCACCGAGGTGACGCTGAAGCTCTACGGCATCCCGGAAGCGATCTCGTCCGCCGTTTGCGCCTTTTCGACCATCAAGGGCGCCGTCGACACGGTGATCCAGACCATCCAGGTCGGCGTGCCCGTCGCCCGCATCGAACTGCTGGACGAGGTGCAGATCGACGCCGTCAACAAATACTCCAAGCTCGACTACGCCGTCGCCCCGACCCTGTTCTTCGAATTCCACGGTACCGAGGCTGGGGTGAAGGAACAGGCGGAGATGGTGGCCGCCATCGCCGCCGAGCATGGCGGCATGGAGTTCGCCTGGGCCACCCGGCCGGAGGACCGCTCGAAGCTGTGGCAGGCCCGGCACGACGCCTATTACGCCGCTCTCGCTCTGCGTCCGGGGTCGAAGGGCTGGCCGACCGACGTCTGCGTGCCGATCTCGCGGCTTGCCGACTGCATCCTGGAGACCAAGCAGGATCTGTCGGAATCCAACATGCTGGCCCCGATGGTCGGCCATGTCGGCGACGGCAACTTCCACCTCGTCTATGTCCTCGACCCGGAGAATCCGGCCGAACTGTCCGAGGCGCAGCGCCTTGCCGACAAGATGGTGACCCGCGCCCTGGAGATGGGCGGCACCTGCACCGGCGAACACGGCATCGGCTATGGCAAGATGGCGTTCCTGGAGCAGGAGACCGGCGAAGCGTTCAACGTCATGGGCGACCTGAAACGGGCCTTCGATCCGGACAATCTGTTGAATCCGGGCAAGGTGGTGCGGGTGTAAGGGGGCTTCGGCCCCCTCCTTCCCCTCACCGGAACTTCGGCCGCCGCCCCGCCTTCAGCGCCTGCACCGCCTGGTCCAGCGTCTGGAGGAACTGCGACTTGTCGCGCTGGCTCATCGGGGCGTTGCCGCCGCTGACCACGCCCATGTCGCGCAGATCCTGCATCAGGGCGCGGGTCGCCAGCGCCGAGCCGACGCTGTCGGGCGTGAAGGGGCGGCCGGTCGGGCCGATCACCACCGCGTTGCGCTTCACGCAGCGGTCGGCCAGCTGGATGTCCGCCGTCACCACGACGTCGGTCGGGCCGGCATGCTCGGCGATCCAGTTGTCGGCGGCATCGAAGCCGTCGCTGACAACCACCAGTTCCGCCATGCACTCCGTCGGCAGGCGCAGCGGCGCGTTGGCGACCAGCCAGACCTTGGAGCCGGTGCGGCCGGCGACCTTGTAGACCTCGGCCTTGACCGGGCAGGCGTCGGCATCGACGTAGATTTCGACCTTGGGACTGACCAATCCTGTTCCTCCTGTCGCCGCCCGGCCCCCGCCGGGTGGCTCAACAAGGTTTCATGCAAGGCCCTTATGCGCTAAAACCAGTCCCTAGCGACAGGGTGCCGTAGAACCATCGGGATGGGGCGGCGCCAATTCTCACATTTTTTCGGAAGGTCGGAGCGGCGCATGGCGTCCTACCAGTATGTCTATGTCATGAAGGGCCTGACCAAGGTCTATCCTGGCGGCAAGAAGGTTCTCGACAACGTCTGGCTCTCGTTCCTGCCGGGTGTGAAGATCGGCGTGCTCGGCGTCAACGGTTCCGGTAAGTCGACCCTGATGAAGATCATGGCCGGGCTGGACAAGGACTACTCCGGCGAGGCCTGGGTGGCCGAGGGCGCCAAGGTCGGCTATCTGCCGCAGGAGCCGCAGCTCGATCCGACCAAAAACGTCCATGAGAACGTCATGGAAGCGCTGGGCGAGACCAAGGCGCTGCTCGACCGCTTCAACGAAGTGTCGAACCTGATGGCCGATCCGGACGCCGACTTCGACGCGCTGCTGGCCGAACAGGGCGAGCTGCAGGAGAAGATCGACGCGGCCGACGCCTGGGACATCGACCGCACGGTCGAGATCGCCATGGACGCGCTGCGCTGCCCGCCGGGCGACGCCGACGTGACCAAGCTGTCGGGCGGCGAGAAGCGCCGCATCGCGCTGTGCAAGCTGCTGCTGGAAAAGCCCGACCTGCTGCTGCTCGACGAGCCGACCAACCATCTCGACGCCGAATCGGTCGCCTGGCTCCAGAAGCATCTGGAGGACTACAAGGGCACCGTCGTGCTGGTCACCCACGACCGCTACTTCCTCGACAGCGTCACCGGCTGGATCCTCGAACTCGACCGTGGGTCGGGGATTCCGTGGGAAGGCAACTACTCGTCCTGGCTGGAGCAGAAGCAGAAGCGTTTGGAGCAGGAAGGCCGCCAGGAAGAGTCGCGCCAGAAGCAGCTGGCCACCGAACTGGAGTGGATCCGGCAGTCCCCGCGCGCCCGTCAGGCCAAGAGCAAGGCGCGCATCACCGCCTACGAGACCTTGCTGGCCGAGAGCGGCAAGGAACAGTCCGGCGAGACCCGGATCGTCATCCCGGTGCCGCCGCGTCTCGGCAACGTCGTCATCGAGGCGGAGAGCATCGCCAAGGGCTTCGGCGACCGGCTGCTGATCGACGGCCTGTCCTTCCGCCTGCCGCCGGGCGGCATCGTCGGTGTCATCGGCCCGAACGGCGCCGGCAAGACCACGCTGTTCCGCATGATCACCGGGCAGGACGGGCCGGATGCCGGCACCTTCCGCGTCGGCGACACGGTGAAGCTCGGCTACGTCGACCAGAGCCGCGACAGTCTCGACGCCAAGAAGACGGTGTGGGAGGAGATCTCCGACGGGCTGGATCTGGTCGAGCTGGGCAAGAAGACCATGCCCAGCCGCGCCTATGTCTCCAGCTTCAACTTCCGCGGTCCCGACCAGCAGAAGAAGGTCGGCCAGCTGTCGGGCGGTGAGCGCAACCGCGTCCACCTCGCCAAGATGCTGAAGTCCGGCGCCAACGTCCTGCTGCTCGACGAACCGACCAACGATCTCGACGTCGATACGCTGCGGGCGCTGGAAGACGCGTTGCAGAGCTTCGCCGGCTGCGCCGTGGTCATCAGCCACGACCGCTGGTTCCTCGACCGCATCGCCACCCACATCCTGGCCTTCGAAGGCGAAAGCCACGTCGAATGGTTCGAAGGCAACTTCCAGGATTACGAGGTCGACAAGAAGCGTCGCCTGGGCGCCGACGCCGACCAGCCGCACCGCATCAAGTACAAGCCTCTGGTGCGCAGCTGATCCTGTAGGCTGAACGGAAAAGGCCGCCCCTTCCAGCCGGAGGGGGCGGCCTTTTTCATGCCCGCGAACGGGCAGGGCCCTTCAGCCGAACCGGTTAGCGGGTGACGTCGTCATCCGTCCGGTCGGAGAGCGGCCGGTCGGAGAGCGGATTGCGGGTGCTCTTGTCCCGCGTGTCCTCGATCTCCACCTCGGTGCGGCGGACGGAGTCGCGGACGCTCTGGGCGCGTTCCTCGACATCCTTGCGGACCACGACGGTTTCGCGGACATGGGCGGTCTTGCTGACCACCGCTTCCTCGTCGGTCTCCGTCACCTCGATGGTGCGCTCGCGGAAGGCGTCGGCCGGAACCTCGCTGCTGCCCCCGACCATGCCGCCAGGGCGGCGTTCGACGGTGACGGTCTCGTCGCGCAGGCGGACCTGTTCCTCGACCGGCGTCTCCACGACATAGCTGCGGACGCGGATGCCGCCGCGCTCGACGCTGCGCTTGCCGATGTTGACCTGCTCCTCGACAATCGGGATTTGCTCTTCCCGCTCGGCGCTGCCGGTCCTGGTGGTCCGGGTGCTGTCAACATTCGCGTCGCGCATGGCGGCGGCGGCACCGGTCAGCCCGTTGCTGGCCGCAGTGCCGGCTGTCGTGCTGCCCGTGGTGTCGATGGCGGTGCGGCCCGGCGAGTAGCGCACGCGCTCCTCCTCCGCCGACTGCTCATCATAGTAAGCGGCGGTCTCGTCGTAGCCGGCCCAGCCGGAGTCGCGATAGGCGCTGCCGCGTTCCTCGACATCCACCACATTGCCGCGCTCCAGCACGTCCATGGCGCGGTCGATATCCTCTTCTTCCAGCCGCAGCTTCAGCAGCGATCCTCCGCGGCGCACGCCTTCGGCATAGACCTGCGCATCCTGGTTCGGAATGCCCCAGCCGGCCAGCCGGGCCAGCATGCCGCCGGTTCCGCTGCCGGTCATCACGCCGCCGGATCCCATCGTGCCCATGCCCGCTCCGGCACCAAGGCCGCTTTCCATGCCGAGCCCGGTGCCCGGCACCGTGTTGGGCGAGGCGACATAGCCGGTGGACAGGTCGGTGCGGGCCATGCCGCTCGCCGCACCGATGGAGCTGTCGCCGGTCAGGGAGCCGGCGGCGGTCCCGGTGGGGGAGCCGCTCAAGTCCCTGTCGCCCCAGCCGCCGCTGGACAGGTCACTGTGTGACAGGATTTCGATGACGCTGGACTCGAACCCGGCAGCCTGAAGATCGCGGGATGCGGTTTCCGCGTCGGATCGGTGGTCATAGAGGGCAACGATGGTTTTGGTCATCGGTCTCACTCCTCGGGCGAAGTCTGATTGGGGGATCGGACGGGGGAGGGCGGGGTGGTCACACGCTCCACCACCGCGTCTTCGGAACGCAGGGTGACGGGCTGCTCGACCTCGACGGTCCGCCGGTTCTTGCGGATGTGCAGCTCCTCGCGGAGCACCAGGCGCCGTTCCACCACCAGCACCTCCTCCACCAGCGGGATCACCGTGACGTCTCCCTCCTGGCGGATGCCGGGATGGGCGTCGATCTCGCGGTCGATGGGGACGCGGGTGACGGTGGCCTCTTCATGCTCCAGCGCTTCGCGGACGATCTGCTCGCGTTCGGCCACACGGGTGGTGACGCGGACGCGGCTTCGCTCCACCCGCTGCTTTTCGACGGTCACCGACTCGTCGTGCAGGGGAATGACCGCATCGCCGCCGTCGCTGCTGCGGGCGGAAAGCGGTCCGTTGTCGGCCGTCATGGCGGCGGCTGCCGCCGGGTCAGCGGAACAGGAGATAGAGGACGATCGCGACCACGATCAGTCCGATGATGATCCACATCCAGTTCATGCCGGAACTGCCGGCTCCGCCATCGGCGCCGTCATACACGCCAACTTTCCTGGGCTTCTGCTCGTCTGCCATGGGAGCCTCCTTCCGGGGATGGACCGGAGGGTTTGCGTCCCCGTCCGGTGTGCTCCCTTCAAACAGGAGGTCCCTTGGATCGTTCCGCTCTCGTTTCGGGGAATCAACGATCCTGTGTAATCAAACTGTTTGGCGGCGTGCCGGACGGCCGCCGGGTCAGCCCGCCATCTTCTGGTGTTCCAGGAAGGCGGTCTTCAGCAGCGCCTTCAGATCGTCGCCATACTGGTGGAAGCGGACGGACAGCTGTCCGCGCTCCTCGTCGCGGTGCAGGACGACGAGGTTGGCGACGGCGGCGACCTCCTGCCGGTCGGCCAGCACGACGCGGGCCTGGAAGGTCTGGCCGCGCTGATAAGGCTGGTTGACCGCCAGCAGGCACAGTCCGCCGACCGACCAGTTGCGGGCGGGGAAGCTGCCATGGTCGGTGTGGACGACCATGCCGGGCCGGACGAAGCGCTTCTGCCGCCGCCGTTCTTCCGGCGGGGGCGGGGGGAAGGGGCTGGAGGCGCCGGCGATGTCGATGCCGGAGCGGTCGGTCAGCGCCTTGGTGAACACCGCGCCGCGCACGATTGCCGGCCCCATGGTGGAATCGCGCAGGTCGGCGTCGGAGAAGTCGGCGCCCTCGAAATTGGCCGGCCAGTCGCGGCCGCCGGCCAGCGGCACCGGCCGGGCATCGACCCCGCTCATCAGCGTGTGCGCCAGATAGGCGCGGCGCAGGGTGGCCCCGCGCAGCACCGCGTCGCGCAGGTCGGCCTCGTCGAGGTCGATGTAGGACAGCTCCGCCATCTCCAGGCTGGCCTTGGTCAGCCGGGCGCCGGGCAGGCGGCAGCGGCGCAGCCGGGCCGCCGCCAGCGTCCGTCCATGCAGGTCCGCCCCCGCCACCGACACGAGGTCGAGGTCGAGCCGCGCCCCCTCCGCCCCGCCGCTGTCGACCCAGCGCTCGTGCCGCTCCACCAACTCAAGGAACTCGGCGACCGGCATCGCGCTGTAGCTGGGGCGGACGATGGCGTCGGGCGGCAGGGCGAAGGGAATGAAGGTCCGGGTCAGGGTGGCGTGGTCCATCACCGTGTTGCCGAACACCGCCCCGTCCAGGTTGGCGCCGC
This sequence comes from Azospirillum sp. A26, assembly GCF_042604635.1. Lineage (NCBI taxonomy): Bacteria > Pseudomonadati > Pseudomonadota > Alphaproteobacteria > Rhodospirillales > Azospirillaceae > Azospirillum > Azospirillum sp. A26. Next base: position 367,506 of record NZ_CP170472.1, read on the forward strand.
AGAAATCGGTGCCCATCAGCACGGCGGAGGTCAGCTCCGCGCCCGTCAGGTCGGCGTCGTTCAGATCGGCGCCGGTCAGGTCGCAGCCGGAGAAGTTGGCGCCGGCCAGGATCGACCGCTCCATCTTCGCTTCGGTCAGGCGGGTGGTGCCGGTGCCGCGGGTGGAGGTCTGGCCGTTACCCTCCTGGCCGCCGCTGTCCACCAGCTCGCCCGCGCGGAAATCGGCGCCGCGCAGGTTGGCATCGGTCAGCAGGGCGCGGTGCAGGTTGGCGCCGCGCAGGTCGGCGCCGGTCAGGACGGCGCCGGTCAGGTTGACCGCCTCCATGTCGGCGCCGAACAGGTCGGCCTGCGACAGGTTTGCCTTCACCATGCGGGTGTTGCTGAGGTTGGCCCCAGCCAGCTTGGCGCCGGCCAGCGACACCCGCTCCAGATTCAGCCGCGAGAGGTCGCGGAAGCTGAGATCGGCACGCCGCCCGCTGGACGGCCGCTTCAGCCATGCCTGATGCGCCTGGATGATCGTCCGGAGTTCGTCGATCTCTTTCGGATCGCGTTCGGCCATGGCGTCGGGTTCCCGGATCCAACCGTATGACGAAAGACAGCGCTGTCGTCGCAACGATAGCCCGTTCGGACAGGCGCGTCACTGCTTCTGAAGGCTCTGGACCAAATCGCTTCAACGGGCGTTCTGTTGCCGCAGCTCCATCCGGGGCGGACTCCCTGCAGGATGACCGACGTGGCCGGACCGAACCGTTCTCTCGATCTGCTGAACTTCTTCCTCGCCGACGTGCGGGATGGGCTCGGCCCTTATCTGGCAATCTATCTGCTGACCGTCCAGCATTGGAACGAGGCGGACATCGGGCTGGTGATGACGCTCGCCGGGCTGGCGGGGATCGCCGCGCAGGTGCCGGCCGGGGCGCTGGTCGACGGCACCCGCTACAAGCGCGCGGTGGTCATCGTCGCCGCGCTTCTGGTGACGGTGGGGTCGCTGACCTTGCCCTGGCTGAACAGCTTCACCGTCGTCGCCGTGCTGCAATCGGCGGTGGGCGCCGCCGGGGCGGTCTTCCCACCGGCCATCGCGGCCATCACGCTGGGGATGCTGGGGCCGCGCGCCTTCGTCCGCCGGGTCGGGCGCAACGAGTCCTTCAACCATGCCGGCAATGCGGTGGCGGCTCTGCTGGCCGGTCTGGCGGCCTATGCCTTCGGACCCATCGCGGTGTTCTGGCTGATGACCGCGATGGCGCTGTGCAGCATCGCCGCGACGGCCGGCATTCCCGCGAACGCCATCGACCATGCGGTCGCCCGCGGGCTGCATGGCGGCGACCATGGCGCCAACCATGGTGGCGGGCGCGAGACGCCGTCCGGTCTGCGCGTCATCCTGAGCTGCCGTCCGCTGCTGATCTTCGGCGGATGCGCCGCCCTCTTCCATTTCGCCAATGCGGCGATGCTGCCGCTGGTCGGCCAGAAGCTGGCGATGAAGGATCCGGCGCTGGGCACCAGCCTGATGTCGTTCTGCATCGTCGCCGCGCAGCTGGTCATGGTGCCGATGGCGATGCTGGTGGGCGCCAGGGCCGACCGCTGGGGGCGCAAGCCTTTGCTGCTGGCTGCCTTCCTGGTCCTGCCCGTGCGCGGCGTCCTCTACACCCTGTCGGACAACTCCGCCTGGCTCGTCGGCGTCCAACTGCTGGACGGGGTCGGCGCCGGGCTGTTCGGCGCGCTGTTCCCGCTGGTGGTCGCCGACCTGACCGAAGGGACCGGGCGCTTCAACGTCAGCCAGGGCGCCATCGCCACCCTCCAGGGCATCGGCGCCTCGCTCAGCACAGCCGCCGCCGGACAGATGGTGGTGCGGGAGGGCTACAGCGCCGCCTTCCTGATGCTGGCCGGGGCCGCGGGCGTGGCCCTGCTGCTCGCGGCGCTGCTTCTGCCGGAAACCCGCAATGTCGCCACGACTGAGGCCGGTGAGGACGACATGGCACCGGGCGACGCCGCAAAAGCCGCATCCGAGGCCTGAAACGGAAGCCTGAAACGACGAAGCCCGGCTCCATGACGGGGCCGGGCTTCGCGCTAAGTAAGGCTGCTGTGGACCGGTCAGCCGGTGCGGCCGACCTTCTGGCGCAGCGCCTGGATCAACCCGTCGATGCGGCCGCTATTCTGTTCGATGACGGAGGCGAATTCCTGCCGCTGGGTCACGCCCATGCTGACATTCTCCACCACCACGTCGATGATCTTGTAGTCGGCGGCGCCCTTGCGGACACGCCAGCTGACATTCACCGGCGGGCCGCTGGGGCGGACGATCTGCGTCGTCACCATGCTGTCGGCTTCACCGGCCGGGCCGACGCCGGTGATCTTGAACGTCTCGCCGGAATACTCGACGAAGCGCTCGGCATAGGTGTTGACGATCAGCTGTTCGAACAGCTTCTGGTATTCGGCCCGCTGCGCCTCGTTGGCGTTGTTCCAGTAGCGGCCCAGCACCCAGCGGCCGATGTACGGGACGTCGAAGCCGGCGTACAGCAGCGTGCGGAAGCGCTGGATCGCCTGATCGCGCGACAGGCTCTTGTCCGAGAAGGTTGCGATGGCGTCGTTCCCCAGCTTCTGGATGAACGCGCTTGCCCCCTGGTCCGCGGTTTGCGCGGCTGCGGGAGAGATGAGAGAGTGCCCGGCCCAACCGCTCACCGCGAGCAGGGCAGCGGACGCGACAAACTGGCGGCGTGTCAGCATGATGGGGCGAAAGGTGGCTGTTGCTGGGGCTTTGTCAACGGTCATCTGGCCTTTGGGCTGCCGCCGGATGCTTTTGGAGGAGGCTTTCGGTCCTGCCCCCATGTCCGGCGCAGCCCGTCGGCCCGCCGAAATGATCGCCGCACCCATCCCCGGAGGGTGGCGTGCGGCGGTCACGATGGGCAAGGCCGCGGAGTCTTCTAAGAACGGATCAGGGCTTCGGCGCGGTGGTGAAGTCCGGGAATTCCGGAGTCGTGCCGGCCTTGTTGTTGCTGATCGCCGCCCGGCGCTGCTGCTGGTACAGGCTGCGCACGGTGGCGTAGAAGTCCAGCGAGTTGCGGCGCAGGTCGTCGACCTCCTTCAGCACCTCCGACCGGCGGTCGACGGCGCTGACGATGCCGCGCGTCATGTAGGCGCCCTTGTGGTCGTTGGCGTAGGCCCAGATGCGGATCGGGTCGCCCACGGTGTCGACGGCGTAGCCGGCGGTGTCGCGCAGGTTCGACGGACCCAGCAGCGGCAGGACCAGATACGGCCCGTCGCCCACACCCCACACCGCCAGCGTCTGGCCGAAATCCTCCGGCGCCTGCGGGATGCCCGCCTGCGTCGCGACGTCGGCGATGCCGCCGGCGCCGAGGATGGTGTTGGTCAGGAAGCGGCCGGTGGCGTTGGTCGCCCCCTCCACATTGCCCTGCAACAGGTTGTTGGCGATGTAGAGCGGCGACATCAGGTTGTCGATGAAGTTGTGGATGGCGTCGCGCACCGGATCGGGCACGACCCCCACATAGACCTCGGCAGCCGGGCGGATCACCAGCACGTCGGCCGCCTCGTTGGCGGCGAAGACGAAGCGGTTGGGGATTTCCAGCGGATCGCTGACCTGATAGGCCGCATCCGCAGCACCCGAGTCGCCCGGGTTGGTCGCGCAGGCCGTGGCCGTCAGGGCGAAGGCCACCACGGTGGCCGAACGGAGGAGGGAGCGGGAAAGGCTGGCCAGCTTCATGTGCGACGGCTCTTTATCTGTGGGCTCGACTCGGTGCGGGTCGCCGCATCTCCTGTCCACAACCGAAGACCCCGATGGCTGGAGTCCTCAACCCTGGCAAGGTGGCTACGCGGTCGGGAGGAAGATTGGGCGAGATATCGCAGAATTTCCACCGTTTCCTGACCTAACACAGGCTTGGCCTTTTGACCAGCATGCGCCGGCATGTCGCCGGAGAGGCCGCGGCGACTGTGTCGGCTTTGCCGCAATAAGGCGGGAGAGCTTGCATCTTGCCGCTTTCCGCCGCGGACTGCCGGTGCCGGGCTTGGCCGGTGTGGACATGTCGCAGGCGTCGGTGCAACCGGCTGCGAAAAGCGGTTTACGACGCATAAAGATATCTTTATATCTGTATCCAGGCCGGCGGGGCGGGGTGTCCCGGCCGGCCGGACCCTTTCCTGGCCCGAATCGGACGTGAGGCGATGGACGATCTGCTTGCGACGCTGAAGGCGGCGGCCGAAACGACGCGATTGCGGCTGCTGGCACTCTGCGCGCATGGCGAGCTGACGGTGACCGAACTGACCCAGATCCTGGGCCAGAGCCAGCCGCGCGTCTCGCGCCACCTGAAGCTCCTGTGCGACGCCGGCCTGCTTGACCGCTTCCGCGAGGGGACCTTCGCCTTCTACCGGCTGGCCGAGAAGGGGCAGTCGGCCGAGCTGGCGCGCGTCCTGGTCGACGCCATCCCCGCGGACGACGCCACCCTCATCCTCGATCTGGAGCGGCTGGACGCCATCAAGCGGGCCCGCTCGGAAAGCGCCGCCACCTATTTCCGTGAGAATGCCGCGCGCTGGCACGAAATCCGCTCCCTTCACGTTGCGGAAGGCGAGGTCGAGGCCGCTCTGCTGCGCCTGTTCCCGGAAGAGGGGGTGGAGGAGCTGCTGGATATCGGCACCGGCACCGGACGGATGCTGGAGGTGCTCGCCGGGCGCGTCCATCGCGCGATCGGGGTAGACCAGTCGCGCGAGATGCTGGCCGTCGCCCGCAACCGGCTGGAGGAGGCGGGCCTGCGCCACTGCCATGTCCGTCAGGCCGACATGTACCAGCTGCCGTTCCCGTCCGGATCCTTCGATGCCGCGGTGATCCATCAGGTGCTGCACTACACCGAATCGCCGGCCGGCGTGCTGGCCGAGGCCGCGCGGGTCCTGCGCCCCGGCGGGCTGCTGCTGATCGTCGATTTCGCCCCGCATCATCTGGAAGCCCTGCGCGAGGAGCATGCGCACCGCCGCCTGGGCTTCTCCGATGCCGAGGTCGCCGGCTGGTGCCGCCAGTCCGGCCTCGACTGCGGCCCGGTGGTGCAGCTGCCGGGCGACCCGCTGACCGTTTCCGTCTGGCCGGCCAACCGCCTTGCCGCCGGCGCCGCCATTTCCTTCCCGAAGACCGCCCACTCGCTCAGCGGAGTTCCGTCATGACCGCGCCCACCTCTGCGCTGCCGTCCATCAGCTTCGAGTTCTTCCCGCCCAAGTCGGAGAAGATGGAGCAGAGCCTGTGGCAGTCGATCCGGCGGCTGGCCCCGCTGTCGCCCAGCTTCGTGTCGGTGACCTACGGCGCCGGCGGATCGACGCGCGAGCGCACCCACGCCACCGTCTGCCGCATCCAGGACGAGACCGGCATCCCGGCCGCCGCCCATTTCACCTGCGTCGGCGCCACCCGCGACGAGATCGACGCCATTGCCCGCACCTATTGGGATGCCGGCATCCGCCATCTGGTGGCGCTGCGCGGCGATCCGCCGGAGACCGCAGGCGGCGTCGGCGGACAGTATGAGCCGTTCCCCGGCGGCTACGCCTACGCCGCCGATCTGGTGGCGGGGATGAAGCGCATCGCCGATTTCGAGATCTCGGTGGCGGCCTATCCGGAAAGCCATCCGGAGGCGCCGAACGCCCAGTTCGACCTGGACAATCTGAAGCGCAAGGTCGATGCCGGCGCCACCCGGGCCATCACCCAGTTCTTCTTCGACAACGACGCCTATTTCCGCTTCCTCGACCGCTGTGCCGCGGCCGGCATCCATGTGCCGATCGTCCCCGGCATACTGCCGATCACCAACTTCGCCCGCGCGGTGGAGTTCGCCGGCAAGTGCGGCGCCTCGATGCCGGCGAAGCTGGCCGAGACCTTCGAGGGGCTGGACGACGATCCGGAAACCCGCCAGCTCGTCGCCGCGACCGTGGCGGCGGAGCAGTGCCAGGCCTTGCAGGCTCAGGGCGTGAACGACTTCCACTTCTACACGCTCAACCGGTCGGACCTGACCATCGCCATCTGCCGCATGTTGGGCGTGAAGGCGAAGGCCGCTCCCGCTGCGGCAGCGGTGGCGGGGTAGGGCGCCGGCCGCCACGGTTTCATGCTAGACTGGCCGCACATCCGCGGAAGGGGGCATCGCGCCATGGACAGCCGGATCGGATACGACACCGACTTCCTCGCCTGGACCGAGGAGCAGGCGCGCCTGCTCCGCGAAGCGTCGCGAGAGCGCATCAACACGCCCATCGACTGGGAGAATGTCGCGGAGGAGATCGAAAGCATGGGCCGGTCGGAATTGCGCGCGGTCGAAAGCGCGCTGGTCCGTGTGATCGAGCATCTGCTGAAGCTGGAATACTCCCCGGCGGTCGATCCGCGCGGCACCTGGCGCCGCAGCGTCCGTGAACATCGCGACCAGGCGAACGATACTCTGGGGGACAGCCCCAGCCTGCGCAGCAAGATCGACCTTGCCAAGTCTTACCGGCGTGGCCGCGACTATGCGATGGAAGGGCTTGAGCAGGATAGGCTACCCGCTGACCTGCTTCCGCCCGACTGCACCTATTCGCTGGACCAGCTTCTCGACGAGGACTGGTGGCCGTTGAACCGCCACGGCCTGACCTGACCCTGCCTTTTCTGCCCCGAACCCGCCAAATAACGGACAAGACGCATTCCCATGCCCCACATCCTCGACACCCTGCGTGACCGTGTTCTGCTTTGCGACGGTGGGTTCGGCAGCCGCATCCAGGCGCTCGACCTCGACGTCGAGAAGGATTACTGGGGGCACGAGAACTGCACCGACATCCTGCCCCTGTCGCGCCCGGACATCGTCCGCGACATCCACCGCGGCTATTTCGAGGCCGGGGCGGACATGGTGGAGACCGACACCTTCGGCGCCTCTCCGGTGACGCTGGGTGAGTTCGGCATCTCCGAGAAGGCCTTCGAGATCAACCAGCGCGCGGTCGAGCTGGCGCGCGAGGCGGCGGAGAGCTTCAAGGACGGCCAGCCGCGCTTCGTCATCGGCTCCATCGGGCCGGGCACCAAGCTGCCCAGCCTGGGCCACATCGCCTATCAGCCGGCCGAGGACAGCTTCTATGTCCAGGCCGCCGGCCTGATCGCCGGCGGCGCTGACGCCATCCTAGTCGAGACCTGCCAGGACCCCTTGCAGATCAAGGCCGCCGTCAACGGCATCAAGCGGGCCCGGCTGGAAGCGAAGTCCGACACCCCCGTCTTCGTCCAGGTGACGGTGGAGACCACCGGCACGCTGCTGGTCGGCACCGACATCGCCGCCGCCGCCACCGTCATCCAGGCGCTCGACGTGCCGCTGATGGGGCTGAACTGCGCCACCGGCCCGCTGGAGATGAGCGAGCATGTGCGCTGGCTGTCGCAGAACTGGCCGGGCCTGATCTCGGTCCAGCCCAATGCCGGCCTGCCTGAACTGGTCGACGGCAAGACCCACTACCCGCTGCGCGCCGACGACTTCGCCCATTGGCTGGAGCGCTTCGTCGGTGAGGACGGGGTCAACCTCGTCGGCGGCTGCTGCGGCACCAATGTCCCGCACATCGCGGCGGCGAACCAGATGCTGCGCAAGCTGGCCCCGGCCGGCTCGCACCGTCCGGCGCCGAAGGGCCGCACCGTCCATTGGGTGCCGGCGGTGGCCTCGCTCTACTCCCAGGTGACGCTGCGCCAGGAGAACGCCTTCTTCGCCATCGGCGAGCGCTGCAACGCCAACGGCTCCAAGAAGTGGCGCGAGTTGCAGGAGAAGAACGACTGGGACGGCTGCGTCGAGATGGCGCGCGAGCAGGTGAAGGAAGGCAGCCATTCGCTGGACGTCTGCACCGCCTTCGTCGGCCGTGACGAAGTGGCGGAGATGAACGCGGTGATCTCCCGCTTCTCCGGCTCGGTGACGGCGCCGCTGGTCATCGATTCGACCGAGTACAAGGTGCTGGAACAGGCGCTGGCGCTCTATGGCGGCAAGGCGATCCTCAACTCGATCAACTTCGAGGACGGCGAGGAGCCGGCAAGGCTGCGTCTGGCGCTGGCCAAGAAGTTCGGCGCCGCCGTCATCGCGCTGACCATCGATGAAGAGGGCATGGCGAAGACGCCGGACCGCAAGCTGGAGATCGCCAAGCGGCTCTACGATCTGGCGGTGAACGAGTACGGCCTCGCCCCGTCGGACCTGCTGTTCGACCCGCTCACCTTCACCATCGCCACCGGCAACGAGGACGACCGCAAGCTCGCCATCTGGACCTTGGAGGGGATCGAGGCCATCGCCCGCGAGATGCCCGGCTGCCAGATCATCCTCGGCCTGTCCAACGTCTCCTTCGGCCTGAACGCCGCGGCGCGCCATGTGCTGAACTCGGTCTTCCTCGACCATGCGGTGAAGAGGGGGATGACGGGCGCCATCGTCCATGTCTCCAAGATCCTGCCGCTGCACCAGATCCCCGAGACGGAGGTCAAGACCGCCGAGGATCTGATCTTCGACCGCCGTGCGGAAGGGTACGACCCGCTCCAGGCCTTCATCGCCCTGTTCGAGGGGCGGAAGGCAGCGGACGCCAAGAAGAAGGCCCGCGCCGAGACTGTCGAGGAGCGGCTGAAGGAGCGCATCGTCGACGGCGACCGCACCGGGCTGGAGGACGATCTCGCCGAGGCGATGAAGAGCCATCCGCCGCTGGAGATCATCAACACCTACCTGCTCGACGGCATGAAGGTGGTGGGCGAGCTGTTCGGCGCCGGCAAGATGCAGCTTCCCTTCGTGCTCCAGTCGGCGGAGACGATGAAGGCCGCCGTGGCGTGGCTGGAACCGCACATGGAGAAGATCGAGGGCCAGCAGAAAGGCACGCTGGTTCTCGCCACCGTCAAGGGCGACGTCCATGACATCGGCAAGAACCTCGTCGACATCATCCTGACCAACAACGGCTACAAGGTGGTCAATCTCGGCATCAAGCAGCCGGTCACCGCCATCATCCAGGCGGCCAAGGAGCACAAGGCCACCGCCATCGGCATGTCCGGCCTGCTGGTGAAGTCCACCGTGGTGATGCGCGAGAACCTGGAGGAGATGACCCGCGAGGGGCTGGAGGTTCCGGTCCTGCTCGGCGGTGCGGCGCTGACCCGCGCCTATGTCGAGGGCGACTGCGTGGCCTCCTACGGCTCGGGCCGCGTCGCCTATGCCGGCGACGCCTTCGACGGACTGACCCTGATGGACAAGGTGGTGGAGGGCAGCTTCGACCAGCAGCTCGCCATCCAGCAGGCCAAGCGCGCCGGCAAGGCGACCAACCGCCGCCGCGTGCTGGGGCAGGCGACCAGCGCCGCCACCGGCCCGGTCGACAAGGACGCCGTCCGCGCCCGCCGCCACCGGCTGGCCGAGGGCGTGCCGGTGCCGACCCCGCCCTTCTGGGGGCCGAAGCTGATCGACCATGTGCCGCTGAAGACGCTGGTCACCTACCTGAACGAGCGGATGCTCTATCAGCTGCAATGGGGCTACCGGAAGGACGGCAAGTCCTTCGAGGAGTTCAAGGAGTGGGCGAAGAAGGAGCTGCGGCCGGTGCTCGACCGCATTCTCCAGATCGCGGCGAAGGAGGAAATCCTGCGCCCGACCGCCCTCTACGGCTATTGGAAGGCGGCGGCCGACGGCAACGACGTCATCCTGTTCGAGGAGGACGGCACCACCGAGGCCGCCCGCTTCTCGCTGCCACGCCAGGGCAAGGAGGATGGTGAGTGCATCGCCGACTTCCTGCGCGACGTGACCGATCCGGAGCGTGACGTGCTCGGCCTCCAGGTCGTCACCATGGGCCAGCATTGCGCCGAGGTGGCGCGCGGGTGGTTCGCCGAGAACCGCTATCAGGACTATCTCTATCTGCACGGCCTGTCGGTGGAGATGACCGAGGCGATGGCGGAATATGTCCATGCCCGCATCCGTGCGGAGCTTGGCTATGGCGCCGAGGACAGCCGCGACAAGGAGAAGCTGTTGCAGCAGTCCTACCGCGGCAGCCGCTACAGCTTCGGCTATCCGGCCTGCCCGAACCTGAAGGACCAGGAGCAGTTGCTGAAGCTGCTGGACGCCGGCCGCATCGGCATCGAGATGTCGGACGAGGACCAGCTCCATCCGGAGCAGAGCACCTCGGCCATCGTCCTGCACCACCCGCGGGCCAAGTACTTCTCGGTGTAAGGCCCCCGGTCTATGGCCCCCGGTCCATGGGATGATCCTCCGCCACCCGTTCCGTGTTAGGATGGGCGGCGGAGGATCATCCCATGGCTGTGGTCGACACGCGGAACGACGAGAAGCTGCAAATCCTGCTGGACCGGATCGTCCCGGCCCTGGAGCCGGAAGCCGTCTACCTGTTCGGCAGCCGGGCGCGCGGCGATTTCGACGAGGACAGCGATTACGACCTGCTGGTGATCGTCCCGGACGATGCGCCGAAGGAACGGCGGTCGATCCGCTATGCCTATGCGTCCAAGGTCGGCACCGGTATTCCCGCCGACATCATTCCTTGTACGCGCACCAATTACGAAGCGTCCAAAGATGTCGTGGGCACCTTGAGCTACGAGGTTAAGCGCCGGGGGCTCCGGGTTTATGGAGCGTAGGGAGGTCCAGGCATGGCTGGTTGTTGTGGAGCGCGACGTGAAGGCGGTCCGCAACAACCTCTATGGTCCCGAACCGGAGCCAAATATGGCGGCCTATCACTGCCAGCAGGCGGTCGAGAAGCTCGCCAAGACCCTGCTCGTGGCAGCCGGCACGATGCCACCCAAGTCCCACGACATCGACAGTCTGGTTGCCCGGCTTCCAACCGGGCATCCGATGGCGCTGCGCATCGCCGCGTTGGCTCATCTCACCGCTTTCGTCAGTGCGCCGCGTTATCCGGGAGCCGGTATCTTCGACGACCCTCTCCCTGACCTGCCGGTTTCGGAGGTCGCCGGTTGGCTGGCGGAGATCGAGGCGCTGCGAACCGACATCATCCACTTTCTTGGAATGCCATGACTGCCGATGCCCCCGCCCCCCTGACCCTCCACCGCGAAACCGTGCGTCCGGAGTGGATCGACTACAACGGGCACATGAACGTCGCCTATTACCTGCTGGCCTTCGACCACGCGACGGATGCCGTGCTGGACCGCTTCGGGATCGGCAAGGCGTATGTCGCGGCGGAGAACCGGTCGGTCTTCGTCGTCGATGCCCACCTGACCTACGCCCGCGAGGTGATCGAGGGGACACCGCTGCGGTTCGACTCGCTGCTGCTCGGCGCCGACGCCAAGCGGCTGCACCTGTTCCACGAAATGCGGCATGCCGAGGAGGGCTGGCTGGCGGCGACGGCCGAGGTCATGCTGCTGCACGTCGATCTCGGCACACGCAAGACCGGCCCCTTCCCGCCGGCCGTCGCGGCTGCGCTGGCCGGACAGGCGGCTGCCCATGCCGTCCTGCCCCGGCCGCCGCAGGTGGGGCGTGCGGTTGCCCGGCTGGACGCTTCCCGAACCGCCGGATAACCGCAAGCGCTGCTTGCGGCGGCCCGGTGGTTGAGTTGAGCGGCGGTGCCCCCATCTATCGAGGGATGAGAACCGCACCCGTCCCGCCGCTTCGCTTGCGCATCCGTTCCGCCAGTCTCGCCGCCGCCGTGGCCGTGCTGACCGTCCTTTCCGTGGGCCCGGCGCTGGCCGATTGCACCGAGGCGGCACAGCCGAAGGTCAATTGGCGGCGCTGCTCGCTGGAGGGGCAGACGCTGACCGGTGTCGATCTCAGCGGTGCCATGCTGCGCGATGCGACCTTTCAGCGCGCCAGCCTGGGCGAGGCGAAGCTGACCGATGCCGACGGCTACCGTGCCAAGTTCATCAGCGCCACCGCCCCCGGTGCGGTCTTCGACAAGGCCCGCCTGATCGAGGCCGATTTCACCCGTGCCGACCTGACCGGCGCCAGCTTCCGCGAGGCCGACCTGCGCAATGCCAAGATGGTGGGGGCGTCGCTGGCGCGTTCCGACCTGACGGGAGCGAAGCTGTCCGGCACCGACCTGCGCCATGCCGACCTGTCTGGGGCACGCTGGACCGACGGCAAGCATATCTGTGCCGAGAGCTCCGTCGGGCAATGCAATTAATCGGATAATGCACAACCAGAGCGGTTGTAACATCTCGCTTTGTTCCCAAAAACCTTCTTGCCGTAAGGGCTTGCGCCGCGTACCGTTCGAAACCGAATGATTTTTGGACGGACGACGGTCGTGGCAACTGCGGAGGATTTCGAGCGTTCCAGCGGCCTTGCCGCGAAGGCCATGGAGCGGATGCTGTCCGACCGGCTGCCGGCCACCCCGGAAAATTTCACGCTTTGGTATGTCTATTACAGCGGCAACAACCCAGATCTGACCCGCGCCATCGATCTGGCGCGCCGCGATGGGCTGGCCGCCTCGCAAACGCTGTGCGACGAGCTGTACAAGCGCTTCTTCACCATGGACGCCGAAGCCCAGGCGATCCGTGAGACCTCCGACAAGGCCCGTTATGCCCTGGGGCGCATATTGGAGCAGCTGGGCAATGTCGGGTCGGAGACCGAGCGTTACGGCAACGCCCTGTCCGGCTTCCGGGAGGAGTTGGACCAGCCGCTCAGCCTGTTGGAACTGCGCGCCATGGTCGCCGCCATCGCCGCGGAGACCAAGGAGATCGTCGACCGCCAGACGGCGCTCCAACTGCAGCTTCAGGAATCGAGCCAGCAGCTGGCGGAGATGCGGGTCAGCCTGGACAGCGCGCGGCGCGAGGCGCTGACCGACGGGCTGACCGGCATCGGCAACCGCAAGGCCTTCGACCTGATGCTGGAAGAGGCGATGGAGACCGCCGTCCGTGACGAGCAGCCGCTGTCGCTGCTGATGGTCGACATCGACCATTTCAAGAGCTTCAACGACACCCACGGCCATCTGGTCGGCGACCATGTGCTGAAGCTGGTCGCCCGCATGCTGACCGAATGCATTAAGGGCCGCGACACCGCCACCCGCTATGGCGGGGAGGAGTTCGCGATCATCCTGCCGCGCACCAGCCTGGAGAACGCCACCAAGCTGGCGGAGCAGGTGCGGGCCTTCGTCGGTGGCCGCCAGATCGTGAACAAGGCGCGCAATGCCAATTACGGCACCGTCGCGCTGTCGGTCGGCGTCGCTCAGTACCGCCCCGGCGAACCGTCTTTGATGCTGGTCCGCCGCGCCGATCAGGCGCTCTACGCCGCCAAGCGCGGCGGCCGCAACCGGGTGACGGCCGAGGCCGTCTGAACAGGCCGGCCCCCTATCCGGTCAGACGGCAAGCCTGCGCCGGACCTCCTCCGTCCCGCGCAGCAACTCCGCCACCAGTTCCCCCGCCGGGCGCCGCTGCGCCAGTGTCAGACCCTGTCCGGCCCACAGCGACAGGAACTCCGCCCGGCCGGCCTTGCCGGCGGCGGTGCGCAGCGGCCGGGTCAGCGTGTTCTGCAAGGGGAAGGGCAGCACCGCCTCGAGCGCCTGCGGGTCCTCCACCGTCTCCATGAAGCGGTTGACGATGCCGCGTGCCGGCCGGCCGGAGAAGGCGCGGGTGATGCGGGTCTGGTCCTCGCGCGCCGCCAGGATGGCGGCCTTGTGCGCTTCGGGGATGCCGGCCTCGCCGGTCGTCAGGAACACCGTGCCCATCTGCACCGCGGTCGCGCCCAGGGCCAGCGCCGCGGCGATGCCGCGCCCGTCCATGATGCCGCCCGATGCGATCACCGGCACGCCCACCGCATCGGCCACCTGCGGCACCAGCGCCATCGTGCCGACCAGATTGGCGGCCGGATCGCCGATGAAGCTGCCGCGATGCCCGCCGGCCTCGCTGCCCTGGGCGATCACCGCATCGACGCCGGTCCGCTCCAGGGCCACCGCCTCCGCCACCGTGGTCGCGGTGCCCAGCACCCGCATGCCGCGCGCTTTGGCCGCCGTCACGCTCTCTGCCGGCGGCAGCCCGAAGGTGACGCTGTAGAAGGCGGCTCCGCTGTCCAGCAGGGCGGCGACCTGCCGGTCGAAGGCGTCGCCGCCATAGGCGGGCTCCTCCGCTTCCGGCAGGCCAAGCTCGGCATGGAAGGGCCTCAGGCGGGCCATCGCCTCGGCCATCATTGGGGCCGGTCCGGGGGCCGGCCCGGGAGCCGGTGTAGGCGCGAACAGGTTGATGCCGAAGGGCAGGGCGGTGCGCTGACGGATGGCGAGCCCTCGCTCGGCGATCTGCTCCCCGGTCAGATAGGCGGCGCCGACGAAGCCGAGCCCGCCGGCCTCGTTGACCGCAGCGACCAGGGCCGGCGTATCGCCGCCCCCCGCCATCGGCGCCTGGATCACCGGCGACCGCAGCCCCAGCCGTTCAAGGGATTCCGTGAGAGAGGGCATGTCCGCCTCCGCTGTCTCGACAACGCAGGCGATGCTACGCCCCGGCGGACTTCACGACCAATGACTTGTTCCGAAGGGTCCATTCACTTGGAGTGATGGGAAGGGCAGGGGATCAGCTGTGCAGCCCCGGCGCCTCCTGGCCGGTGCGCTCGACATACTCGGTGTAGCCGCCGCCATACTGGTGAATGCCCTCCGGCGTCAGCTCCAGCACGCGGTTGGAGAGGGCTGCCAGGAAATGGCGGTCGTGCGACACGAACAGCATGGTGCCCTCATAGGCCGCCAGCGCCTGGATCAGCATCTGCTTGGTGTCGAGGTCCAGGTGGTTGGTCGGCTCGTCCAGCACCAGGAAGTTGGGCGGGTTGAACAGCATGATCGCCATCACCAGCCGCGCCTTCTCCCCGCCCGACAGCACGCGGCACCGCTTCTCCACATCGTCGCCGGAGAAGCCGAAGCAGCCGGCCAGCGCCCGCAGCGAGCCCTGGCTGGCCTGCGGGAAATGCGCCTCCAGCGCTTCGAAGATGGTCTGGTCGCCGTCCAGCAATTCCATCGCATGCTGGGAGAAATAGCCCATCTTGACGCTGCCGCCGACGGTGACGGTGCCGCTGTCGGGCTCGGTCGTTCCGGCGATCAGCTTCAGCAGGGTCGATTTGCCGGCGCCGTTGACGCCCATCACGCACCAGCGCTCCTTGCGGCGGATGGTCAGGTCCAGCCCTTCATAGATGGACCGGCTGCCATAGCCCTTGTGGACGTTCTTCAGCACCGCCACGTCGTCGCCGGAGCGCGGGGCCGGCGGGAAATCGAAGGTCACCACCTGACGGCGCTTGGGCGGTTCGAAGCGCTCGATCTTGTCCAGCTTCTTCACCCGGCTCTGCACCTGGGAGGCGTGCGAGGCGCGGGCCTTGAAGCGCTCGATGAACTTAATTTCCTTCGCCAGCATGGCCTGCTGGCGTTCGAACTGCGCCTCCTGCTGCTTCTCCTTCAGCGCCCGCTGCTTCTCGTAGAAGCCGTAGTCGCCGGAATAGCTGGTCAGCGTGCCGCCATCGATCTCGATGATCTTGGTGACGATGCGGTTCATGAACTCGCGGTCGTGCGAGGTCATCAGCAGGGCGCCCTCATAGCCCTTCAGGAAGCCTTCCAGCCAGATCAGGCTTTCGATGTCCAGATGGTTGCTCGGCTCGTCGAGCAGCATGGCGTCGGGGCGCATCAGAAGGATGCGGGCCAGCGCCACGCGCATCTTCCAGCCGCCCGACAGGCCGCCGACGTCGCCGTCCATCATCTCCTGGCTGAAGCTGAGGCCCGCCAGCACCTCGCGCGCCTTGCCCTCCAGCTCATAGCCGCCAAGCTCGTCGAAACGGGCCTGCACCTCGCCGTAGCGTTCGATGATGGCGTCCATCTCGTCGGCGCGGTCAGGGTCGGCCATGGCAGCTTCAAGCTCCGCCAGTTCGGCGGCGACGACGCTGACCGGCCCGGCGCCGTCCATCACCTCCGCCACCGCGCTGCGGCCGGACATCTCGCCGACATCCTGGTTGAAATAGCCGATGCTGACCTGCTTCTCGATCGCCACCTGACCGCCGTCCGGCTGCTCCTCGCCGGTGATCATGCGGAACAGGGTGGTCTTGCCGGCACCGTTCGGACCGACCAGCCCGATCTTCTCACCCCGGTTGAGCGCCGCGGAGGCCTCCAGGAACAGGATGCGGTGGCCGTTCTGCTTGCTGACGTTATCGAAGCGGATCATGGGCGGCAGGGGTCCTTAGGGCGTGATGCGCGAATGTGTGATGGCGGCCCCTTATGCCACAGGATGTGCGCCGCAGCAGAGTCCTGATCGATCCAACCTCTCTCCTACCGTCCGCTCTCCCGCGCGAGATCCAGGAAGCCGGCGATGTAATCGACGGCCTCCTCGCCGCGGCGGATGCCGAGATGGATGCTTTTGCCGATCCCGTCGGCGCCGAGCCGCAACGTGCGGACGGGCAGGCCGCCCCCGTCCTCCCGCACCAGCCAGTCGGGCAGGACGGTGATCCCACGCCCGGCGGCGACCAGTTGCAGCATCAGGTCGGTGGTCTCCGCCGTCCGGTGGCGGCGCGGCCGGCACCGGCCGGGGACCAGGAAGCGCGTGTAGATGTCCAGCCGGTCCAGGCTGACCGGTACGGTGATCAGCTCCTCGTCCAGCAGGTCCTGCGGCTGCACAATCCGGCGCGCGGCCAGCGGATGGGCCTCATGCACCACCAGCACGAGCTGGTAATCGAAGACCGGGGTGAACAGGATGTCCGGCCGGTCGACCGGGTCGGGGGTGATCAGCAGATCAATCTCGTTGTCCGCCAGCGCTGCGACGCCGTCGAAACGGAATTCGGTGCGCAGGTCGAAATCCACCTCGGGCCAACGGGTCAGATACACCCCGGTCTTCCGCATCAGCCATCGCTCGCAGGGGTGGCATTCCATCCCGACCCTCAAGGTGCCGCGCCGGCCCGTCGCGAAATCGGCCAGCACCCGTTCCGCATGCTCGAACTGCGGCAGCACCCGCTGGGCCAGCGCCAGCAGATGCATCCCCGCCTGGGTGAAGCGGAGGCTGCGCCCCTTCTTCATCCAGATCTCGATGCCGTGGCGCTCCTCGAATTTGCGGATGCTGTGGCTCAGCGCCGACTGGCTCAAGTTCAGCCGGCCAGCGGCGGCGGTGACGCTGCCCGTCCGGTCAACCTCGCGCAGGATCGCGAGGAACTGGCGATCGAGCATCCATGACTCCTGTTCATCGAACCATGAGAACAAACCATTTCCGCTCATACTGCGGCAAGGCTAAGCCTTGCTCAACCATCCGCTCTCGAACCCGTCTAAGGAGTCCCATGCCGCAAGCCGAAGCCACTGCCAGGACCGAACCGGCGTCCGCGGCCTCCCATGCGCATGAGCTGAGCAACGTTGCCCGGCTCGTCGTCGCGCAGGCGCTGGCCGGTGCCAATGCGGTGGTCGTCTATGCCACCGGCGCCATCGTCGGCAACACGCTGGCCCCCAGCCCGGCGCTGGCGACGCTGCCGATCTCCATCTTCGTGGTCGGCATGGCGATCTGCACCCTGCCGGCCGGCAGCATCGCCCGGCGCTTCGGCCGGCGTACGGCGTTCCTGAGCGGGACCGGATGCGGTGTCCTCGTTGGGCTGCTGTCCTCGCTGGCCCTCCTGCTCGGCTCGTTCTGGCTGTTCTGCGCAGCGATGATCCCCGGCGGAGCCTATGCCGCGGTGGTGCTGTCCTTCCGTTTCGCCGCCGCCGACTGCACCAGTCCGGAGCGCCGGCCGCGCGCCATGTCCGCCGTGATGGCGGGGGGTGTGGTTGCCGGCATCGTCGGGCCGCAGCTCGTCACCCACACCATGAATTTGTGGCCGCCGCACCTGTTCGCCGCGACCTATCTGGCGCAGGCCGCCGTCGCCGCGCTGTCGGCGCTGGTCCTGCTCGGCGTCCGCCTGCCCAAGCCGACAGCGTCGGAAGTCGCCGGCGGTCGCCCGCTGGCTGTCATCCTGCGCCAGCCCCGCTTCATCACCGCGGTGATCTGCGGGGTGGTGTCCTATTTGCTGATGAACTTCATCATGACCGCCGCCCCGCTGGCGATGCGGCTGTGCGGACTGCCGCAGGAATCGTCCAATCTCGGCCTGCAATGGCATGTCATCGCCATGTACGCCCCCAGCTTCTTCACCGGGCGGCTGATCGGCCGCTTCGGCGCGCCGCGGATCGTCGCCGCCGGTCTGGCGCTGATCGCCGCATCCTCCGCGGTCGGGCTGGCCGGGCAGGACATTGCGCATTTCTGGATCGGCCTGATCCTGCTGGGGGTGGGGTGGAACTTCGGCTTCCTCGGCGCCTCCGCCCTGGTGCTGGACTGCCATCGGCCGGAGGAAAAGACGCGGGTGCAGTCGTTGAACGATTTCATCGTCTTCGGCACCATGGCCTTCGGCTCCTTCGCCTCGGGCAGCCTGCTGACGAGCTACGGCTGGGATGCCGTCCTGAGCATCTCCTTCGTCCCGCTGGCGCTGGCGACCGCGGCGCTGATCGCGACGGCGTTGTATCGTTCGGAGCGGAAGACGGCCTGAAAATACGACGGGCGCGGTCTTTCCCCCGCGCCCGACGCCTCACCTCATAGAAAGCCGACCCTCGGATCACGCCCTCAGATCACATAGGTCAGCTCTTTCTCCGACTTCAGGCTGTTCTTGCCCAGGGTCTCATCCACATAGTCCAGCAGTTGGGCCAGCGCCTCGCTGCGGCTCAGCGCGTCGGTGTCGATCACCAGTTCGGGCTGGTCCGGCGCCTCGTAGGGGGCCGAGATGCCGGTGAACTCGGCGATCTCGCCGGCCCGCGCCTTCTTGTAGAGGCCCTTCGGATCGCGCTCCTCGCAGGTGGCGAGGTCGGCGGCGACATGCACCTCGTGGAAACGCTCGCCGCCGATCACCCGCGCCCGCGCCCGGTCGGCCTTCAGCGGCGAGATCAGCGAGGCGATCACCACCATGCCGGCATCGGCGAACAGCTTCGCCGTTTCGGCCACCCGGCGGATGTTCTCCGCCCGGTCATCCGACGAGAAGCCCAGACCGGCGTTCAGGCCATTGCGGACATTGTCGCCGTCCAGCACGAAGGTCTGCCAGCCGCGGTCGAACAGCGCACGCTCCAGCGCCATCGCCAGCGTCGACTTGCCGGCACCCGACAGGCCGGTCAGCCAGACGATGCCGCCCTTGTGGCCGTTGGACTGGGCGCGTTCCTCCTGCGAGACGGTGTGCGAGACCTCGGTGATGTTGGCCGCGGCGGCGTCCTCGATCTCCACCACCAGGCAGCCGCCGACAACGTCGTTGCCGTCGATCAGCGCGCCGCGGCCGGTGCGCGGCAGGTCCGACGCCAGATCGAGCGCGATGGGCGAGCGGGAGCGCAGGACGACCTCCGCCACCTCGTTGCGGCGGACCGCCTTGCCGGGGGTGCTGGACAGATCCTCCACATTGATGACCGCCGTCACCTGCTCCACCGTCACCCGGTGCTCTCCGGTGGCGATCTTCAGCGTGTAGGTCTTGCCGACCACCAGCGGATCCGACACCAGCCAGAACAGCCGCACGCTCAGCCGGTGGGCCAGCGTCGGGGCGTCGGACTGGTGGTGGGCGATGTGGCCGCGCTCGGCGAAGATGCGCTTGTCCAGCGTGATGCCGATGCTCTGTCCAGCCTGGGCCGACAGCACGGTCTCCGGATGGTTCCACGCTTCGATGCTGACCACCTTGGCGCTGGCGCCGGTGGGCGAGAAGTGCAGGGTGTCGCCGACGCGCAGGCGCCCGCTCTCGATGCGGCCGGCCAGGATGCGGCGGTCGTCCGGCTTGTAGACGTCCTGCAGCGGGAAGCGCAGCGGCTGGTCGGGCGAGGTCTGCTGCGGACGGAAGGCGTCCAGCTGCTCGATCACCGTGGGGCCGAGATACCAGTCGGACTGCTCGCTGCGGCTGACGATGTTGTCGCCGTTGCGGGCGGACACCGGGATCACCGCCTTGGGCTGGAGACCCAGCTCGGCCAGATAGTCCTTGATCTCCTGCGCCACCACCTCATAGCGGCGGCTGGAGAACTCGACCTTGTCCATCTTGTTGACGACCACCGCCACCTGACGCACGCCCAGCAGATGCAGCAGGAAGGCGTGGCGGCGCGACTGTTCCAGCGCGCCCTCGTCGGCGTCGATCACCAGCAGCGCGGCGTCGGCCTGCGAGGCGCCGGTCACCATGTTCTTCAGGAACTCGGTGTGGCCCGGCGCGTCGATGATGACGTAGGGGCGCTGCCTGGTCTTGAAGTGGATCTGCGTGGTGTCGATGGTGATGCCCTGGTCACGCTCGGCCTGGAGCGCGTCCATGACGAAGGCCCATTCGAACGGCATGCCGCGCTTGCGGCTCATCTCGCGGACCTGTTCGACCTTGCCGTCGGGCAGGCTGCCGGTGTCGTTCAGCAGGCGGCCGATCAGCGTGGACTTGCCATGGTCGACATGGCCGACGATGACGATGCGGAGTTGAGAATGCGGCATCTTACATGTACCCCACGCTGCGCAGGCGCTCGAAGCTGTCTTCGGATTCATTGTCCATCGCGCGGCCGGCGCGTTCCGGCACGCGGGTCACCTGAAGCTCGGCGATGATCTCGTCGATGGTCGACGCGGTGCTGTCGACCGGGAAGGTGATGTTCTTCTCGCCCAGCGAGCGGTAACGCTTGCCGTCGCGGGCGAAGTACAGCGGGACGATGGGAATCCCCTCGCGCTGCGAATAGCGCCAGATGTCCAGCTCGGTCCAGGCCAGCAGCGGGTGGATGCGGACATGGACGCCTTCGGGGAAGCGCGTCTTGTAATGGTCCCAGAACTCCGCCGGCTGGTCCTTGACGTCCCAGTCGCCTTCCAGCGAGCGCGGCGAGAACACGCGCTCCTTGGCGCGGGTCGCCTGCTCGTCGCGGCGGATCCCGACCATCACGCCCTGATACGCATGGTCGCGCAGCAGGTTCTTCAGCCCTTCCGTCTTGCGCGCGGCGGCGCGGGTCAGCGGCGGCAGGGTCTGGTCCATCTCCTCCTCGGGCGGGCACTGCTCCACCTTGAGGTCGAGGTCCCATTCCTTGGTGATGCGGTCGCGGAACTCGTAGACCTCCGGCAGCTCCATGGCGGTGTCGAGCTGCACGACGGGGAAGGGAATGCGGCCGAAGAACGCCTTGCGGCAGAGCCACAGCAGCGCGTTGCTGTCCTTGCCGATCGACCAGAGCATCGCCAGCTTGTCGATGCGGTTGTAGGCTTCGCGCAGAATATAGATGCTCTGGTTTTCGAGCTGGTCGAGATCGGCGCTCATCGGGCGGTTCCAATCATGGTGTGTATGCCGCATTCGGTCTTGGCGCTGCCGGCCCAGCGGCCGGAACGCGGGTCGGCACCGGGCGCCACTCGCTCGGTGCAGGTGTAACAGCCGATGGACAGGTACCCGTCGGCTTCCAGCGGGTGGCGCGGCAGGTCGCGCCGGGTGAACTCTTCCTCCAGCCGGTCCTTGTCCCAGTTGGCCAGCGGGTTGACCTTCACGCGGCCGTTCTCCGTCTCGAACAGGGGCAGGGCGGCGCGGGTGGAGGACTGGAAGCGCTTGCGGCCGGTGACCCAGGCCTCCAGTCCGGCGGTGGTCAGCGCGCGCTCCAGCGGCACCGTCTTGCGCAGGTTGCAGCAGGCGTCGTAATCGCGGGCGAACAGCATGCCGCTCTTGTCGCCGGCGGCGAGATCGTCGGCGGTCGGGCCGATTTCCCGCACATCCCTGAGGCCCAGCCGCTTCACCAGCTGGTCGCGGTAGCGCAGCGTCTCGCCGAACAGCTTGCCGGTATTCACAAACAGAACCGGGAAATCCGGTGTCGCTTCGGCGGCCAGCGCCAGCAGGACCGCGGATTCGGCGCCGAAGGACGACAGCAGAGCGATCCGCCCGCCGAACACCTCATGCATGGCGGCGAGCAGGGACGCGCCTTCCAGCGTGCCGTAGCCGTCGGTCAGATGCTTCACCCGTGTTTCCGCGTCCATCATCGGCTGCCTTTCGCGGTGGCCTTTAAGTCTACTAAATATGTAGTTTTAATGACTGTGTTTGCACATTAACACCGGCGGAAAACTCGTGCAACGTAAATACATTCTCTACTTGTTTAATAGGTTTGTGCTGCGTTGCAAATCGTTGTGTGAAATATGTTGATTGTCGTGCGGCGGCCGGGCTAAATACCGCCATGCACAGGATCCCGGTCATAGGCGCCGCAGATGCCCGCCCGATTTCGCCCGTTTCGGTGAGGCGGACATGATTCCGCTGGCGCTCGACCCGGCGCGGGTGACGATTGCGCTCGCCGGCAACGGCCCGCTGGCGGTGCGTCGTCTGACGCAGCTCCGCGAGGGCGGGGCGGATCCGCAGGTCTTTTCACCGGAACCGGATGGGGAATTGGCGTCGCTCGCCGGTGACCGTCTGGTGCGGGCTCTGCCGGATGTCGCCGATTTGGACAAGGTCGGCGTGCTGTATGTGATGGGGCTGGGGCCTTCGATCGAGACGGCGCTGGCGGACTTGGCGCGGCAGCGCCGGGTGCTGGTGAATGTCGAGGACGTCATCCCCTTGTGCGATTTCCACTCGCCCTCCGTGGTGCGGCGTGGCGATCTGGTGATGACGGTCTCGACCGGCGGCCGCAGCCCGACGCTCGCCAGCCTGCTGCGCCAGCGGCTTGAGGCCCTGTTCCCGGAGGAGTGGGCGGAGCGGCTGCGTACCATTGCCGAGCTTCGCAACCGCCGCCGGGCGGAGGGGGCGTCGATGTCCGAGGTCGCCCGCGAGAGCCGCGACCTGATCGACCGGGAGAAGTGGCTGCCGTAACGGCCCGCCTCCCGCAAAACCCATCGATGGCGAATTCACTGCCGAACCGCCGACGGTTCGGGTTAAGACACCAAACGCGTTCGAGAACGACCAGCCAGGAGAGCCAGATGTCGGCCAAGGATCGATCGAAGGAAGGATCGATGAAAGCCATCACCGCCAACCGCCTGCGCGACGGGGAAGTCGTGTTCCTGGGCAAGGATGGCGTGTGGGTCGAGTCCTTCGCCGAGGCTGCGCTGTTCCAGCGCTCCGAGGCGGATGCCGTGCTGGCGGACGCCAAGGCGACGGCGGAGCGCGAGCAGTTCGGCGTCGACATCTACGCCTTCGAGGTGGTGGAGGAGGACGGCGTCCCGGTCCCTGCGACGATGCGCGAGCGCATCCGCACCGCCGGCCCGACCGTCCGTCTGGATCTGGGCAAGCAGGCCGCCTGAGTGGCTGTTCGAGTGAATGAACGTCGGCCGTTCCGGCGGCTCTGAGGGTTGATCGACATGAACCACATCGCGCCCGGCGCCCGTGCCGGCATCTACCATTACGACGAGATCGACCGGCAGTTCGTCGCCGAGCGCGTCGAGCAGTTCCGCAAACAAGTCGAGCGCCGGCTGTCCGGCGAGCTGACGGAGGAGGAGTTCAAGCCGGTCCGGCTGATGAACGGCCTCTATCTCCAGCTTCACGCCTACATGCTGCGCATCGCCGTGCCCTATGGCGTGATGTCGGCCACCCAGCTGCGCAAGCTGGCGGAGATCGGGCGCCGGTACGACCGCGGCTACGGCCATTTCACCACCCGCCAGAACCTGCAATACAACTGGATCAAGCTGGAGGACACCCCGGCCATCCTGCATGAGCTGGCCGAGGTCGACATGCACGCGCTGCAGACCAGCGGCAACTGCGTGCGCAACGTCACCACCGACCCGTTCGTCGGTGCCGCCAAGGACGAGGTGGTGGACGGCCGCGTCTATGCCGAGATCCTGCGGCAGTGGACGACGATGCATCCCGAGTTCACCTATCTGCCGCGCAAGTTCAAGATCGCCATCTCCGGTGCCGAGAGCGACCGCGCCGCGGTGCGCATCCACGACGTCGGCCTGCTGGCCCGTCGCAACGACAAGGGCGAGGCCGGCTTCTCCTTCTATGTCGGCGGCGGTCTCGGCCGTTCGCCCTTCGTCGGCAAGCTTGTGCGCGAGTGGGTGGCCGAGGAGGATTTTGTCGCCTACCTGGAAGCCATCCTGCGCGTCTACAACCAGTACGGACGCCGCGACAACATCTACAAGGCGCGCATCAAGATCCTGGTGCACGAGTTGGGGCTGGAGAAGTTCACCCAGGAGGTCGAGGAGGAGTTCGCGCGGCTGCGCGGCCCCAAATACCGCCTGGATCCGGAGATCGTCGAGGGCGTCCGCCAGCATTTCGCCCCGCCGCCCTTCGAGGAGCTGCCCGACCATTCCGAAGCTCTGGAGCGCGCCAAGGCGTCCGACCCGGCCTTCGCCAACTGGCTGGAGGTGAATGTCGCGGAGCACAAGGCGCCGGGCTATGCCATCGCCACCATCTCGCTGAAGCCGGCGGGCGGCATCCCCGGTGACGCCACCTGCGACCAGATGGACCTCGTCGCCGATCTGGCCGAGCGCCACAGCTTCGGCGAGCTGCGCGTCACCCATGTCCAGAACCTCGTCCTGGCGCATGTGAAGAAGGACGAGCTGTACGATTTGTGGAAGCGGCTCGACGCCGCCGGCCTCGGCAGTGCCAATGCCGGGCTGATCGGCGACATCATCGCCTGCCCGGGCCTAGACTACTGCGCGCTGGCCAATGCCCGCGCGATCCCGCTGGCGCAGGCGATCTCCGCCCGCTTCGCCGACCCGATCCGCCAGCGCACCATCGGTGAACTCGGCATCAAGATCAGCGGCTGCATCAACGCCTGCGGCCATCACCATGTCGGCGCCATCGGCATCCTCGGCGTCGACAAGAAGGGCACCGAATATTACCAGATCACCGTCGGCGGCGACCCGACGCTGACCACGGAAATCGGCGACATCCTCGGCCCGGCGGTGACCGAGACCGAGGCGGTGGACGCCATCGAGGCCATCGTCGACGTCTATCTCGCCAACCGCACGGGCGAGGGCGAACGCTTCATCGACACGCTCCG
Organism: Azospirillum sp. A26; assembly: GCF_042604635.1. NCBI lineage: Bacteria > Pseudomonadati > Pseudomonadota > Alphaproteobacteria > Rhodospirillales > Azospirillaceae > Azospirillum > Azospirillum sp. A26. Next base: position 392,265 of record NZ_CP170472.1, read on the forward strand.
CCGCGTCGGCCATGCCCCGTTCAAGGAGAGAATCTATGCCGCTGATTGAGAATGGGCGCATCGGCGAGGATGCCTGGAGCTTCATCCCCGATGGCGAGCCGGTCCCCAACGACCGCCCGGTCATCATCAGCTTCGAGCGCTGGCAGACGGAGCGTGACAGCTTCGAGGGCCGCAATGCCCGGCTGGGCGTGCGGCTGAAGAGCGGCACGCTGGCGGGGGCCATCGCCGCCGACCTCGACCGCTTCTCGCTGGTGGCGCTGGAGTTCCCGAAGTTCCGCGACGGCCGCGGCTTCTCCACCGCGCGCGAGCTGCGGGAGCGCTACGGCTACACCGGCGAGATCCGCGCGGTCGGCCATGTTATCCCCGACCAGTATCTGTTCCTGGTCCGCACCGGCTTCACCTCGGTCGAGGCGCCGGAGGGCACCAATCCGGACAGCTGGGACAACGCGCTGAAGGAGGTCACCATCGCCTTCCAGCCCAGCCTGGACGACACCGCGCCGCTGTCGCTGCTGCGTCGCAAGCTGAAGGTGGGGTAGGGCGGTCTTCATCCGCCGAGGCCGAATGGAAAAAGGCGCCGTCTCCAGCGGGACGGCGCCTTTCTGTTTTCAGACGGTGGTGAACCACGAACTCGATACGTCCTGGGCCATCACCCCGGAGAGAGTGACCGTCGCCGCGCTGCCGAAGCCGGAAATGTTGAGAACAGCCTCGCCCTGGGCGTTGGCGCTCACCGTGTAGCTTTGGTCCGTGAGCAGTCCGATCCTGTCGCCTTCCGCGGCATTGAAATCGGCTACGAGGTCGTTGCCGGTGCCGAAGCCGGCCGAGAAATCGAACAGGTCGGCGCCGGCTCCGCCCTGCAGCACGTCGTCACCGCCGCCGCCCCGCAGCGTGTCGTCGCCGCTTCCACCGGACAGCGTGTCGTTGCCGGAACCGCCGGTCAGCACATCGTTGCCGTCCTCGCCGGCCATCGTCACTGCCGAGTAGGAGTTGGCCGCCGTCACGGTGTCATTGCCGACACCGCCGATGAAATGCTCGATCGAGTTGGAGATATTCAGATCGACGCCGCTGGCGTAGCGGACAAGGACCGTGTCGTCGCCATTGCCGCCAAAGAGACGGGCCGCTGTCGGGGTATCGATATAGAAGCTGTCGTTGCCGTCCTCACCGAACAGGACGTTGTTGCCGGCCCCGCCGATCAGGACATCGTCCCCGTCACCGCCGTACAGGGTGTCGTTGCCTGCTCCGCCGATCAGGACATCGTTCCCCGCACGGCCGAACAGAATGTCGTTGCCGGCGCCGCCATCCAGCGTGTCGTCGCCATAATCCCCAAGCAGCGTGTCGTCGCCGAGTCCACCAAACAGGTATCCCATATGCTTGTCCCCCACTCGCAAAACGGAGCGCTTACAAATTGTGAGGGGTGGATGATATACAATTTAACGGTCGAAGAAATTGCAGAAATCCACCACAGGGTGTGGTAACAAGTCGCAACTGGTCTTGTTCGAAAATTGCGGAAGGGGCATTCGCCGGGGGACTTCCACGGCAGGCCCGAAGGGCCGGGCGAAAGGGGAATGACCCCAAAATGACTGTGGCGCCGAAGCCCGTCTGGACTTGGCGCCACATCGTACCGAACGTTCAAGCGATGGGGACGGACCCGGCGTCCGCGATCCGGCCACTCACCAGTGGCGCAGCGGTCCCACGTCGACATGGACGAAGTTGCTGTCCGGGTAATAGCCGACCCCGCCGCCGCGCAGGCTGAGCGCCGCACGCTGGAGCTGGCGGGTCGACAGGCCCTGGACCCGCAGGTCGATTGCCATGCCGCGCATGTGATAGCTGTTCTGCGCCACGCCGCTGCCGTCGGCTTCCCGCAGCATCGCGTTGGTCTCCGGCGAGCGGTAACCCGAGACGATCTCGATCGGGCCGCGGCGGTTGATCTTGCGGCTCAACGAGTGGACCAGATCGATCAGCTTCGGATCGATGGCATGGACCGAATTGTTGTGGTGGTCGCGCAGAACGCGGTTCAGCGCCCGCATCGCGTCGCGGACATATTTGCCCCGCGACCAGTATTCGGCGTTGATCCGCTCGCCGGTGTGCAGGTTCACCAGGGACAGCACCCGCGGCGGAGCACGCAGCGCCGCAGCCTCCGCCTCTTCGCTGGTGAGCAGGGTCCCGCCGGCCGAGGCGACCGCCGCGAGGCCGAGGCCGGCGCGCAGAAGATGGCGGCGATCAAGATGACGGCGTTCGGTGGCGTGGCTCTCGCCGACGCTCGGGCGTGCGGTCGTGATCGACCGGGCGTCCGCATCCTTCATCATTCTTCCTTCATATCCCGTTTTTCCGCTCCAGCCGCCGGAATCCATCGTCTGGACCCATCGTCCCGGTTACGGCCAAAGTCACACCCTGGCTAAGGTCAAGGCGTGCTGCGGTGCGTTTATCCGAAAGGTGGGACACTTTTAGGATGCCCGTGGCCTTTTCTGTCAAGAAACCATTGCTTAACCGATGCTGTTTTTTGGAGGAGTCGAGGGATTCCGCCGCCTCGCCCGGAACAGGGGCGGGAAGCCGAGTCGCGGCTGTTCGCGACCCGTTCGCAGCCGGTTCGATTACAGAACGGTAACGTGCGCGACTCGGGACTGCTGCGGTACTGTCACGTCGATGGACGTGTTAAGGCCTATGGCCAAGCTTCCGTTTTTCCTATCCATCCCGGCCGAAATCCCCGTTTTCCCGCCGATGCGCCAGGCCGGCGGGCCGCCGAACCGCATCCTCCGAAAGAGGGTGCGCAAAAGGGGGACTCATTCAGCCTTCGGTAAGGAATGAACCGCATGATTGTCGCAATGTAACCATTTCACGGCGTCGAGTTGTCCGTGCCAACCGCCACCACCCCGACCGCTCAGTCCGTCTCCTTCTTTCGGCCCGACCAGCTGGCCGAGGTGCTGGAGCGGCACGCCCGCTGGATCAAGGGCCAGCCGGGCGGCGCCCGCGCCAACCTCGCCATGGCCGATCTGGAGGGGGTGGACCTGTCGCAGCGCGACCTGCGCGGCGCCCGGCTGGTCGGGGCGCGGCTGGCGCGCGGGCGGCTGAACGGCACCAACTTGGCCGGCGCCGACCTGTTCGGCGTCGACCTGCGCGATGCCGACATCAGCCGCGCCAACCTGATGCAGACCGACCTGCGCGGCGCCCGGCTGCGCGCGGCCGATTTCTCGAATGCCAACCTGAAGGGAGCCGACCTGCGCGCCGGCACGCTGGAACCGGGCGGCACCGCCCGCCGCGGCACCGGCCCCGATGCGCAGGACGCCGAAAGCGCCCGCCAGATCCACAAGGCGGCACTCGCCCGTCTCCAGAACGGCATGACGGCGGAGGGCGGCATTCCCACCGACCTCACCGGGGCGGTGCTGCGCGGCGCCAACCTGTCCGACGCCGACCTCAGCGGCGCCATGCTGCAGAACGCCGATCTGTCGGGGGCGGTGCTGACCGGGGCGGACCTGACCGGCGCGCGGCTGAACGGCGCCAACCTGTCGGGGGCGGCGCTGGACGGCACCCGCTTCGACAAGGCCGACATGGTCGGCACGCGGATGGCCGACTGCGACCTGTCCTCCACCCGCATCGCCACGGCGCAGATGACCCGCCCCATCGACAGCATGGGATCGGAAATCCAGCGCGCCATCTTCGACCATGAGCGCTGGATCGACAGCTTCGGCCAGCGCGGCCAGCGGGCCGACCTGGACGGCGCCGACCTCAGCCGCGCCGACCTGCGCAGCGTCAACCTCAGCGCCGCAAGCTTGCGCGGGGCCAACCTGTCGGCGGCGGCGCTGACCGGCGCGCGGCTGATGATGACCGATTTGTCCGGCGCCAATTTGGAGGGCGCCAACCTGATGGGCGCCGACCTGTCCGGCGCCAACCTCAGCTATGCCGTGCTGACCGGCGCCGACCTGACGCGGGTGCGGCTCGGCCCGGCGGCGATCAAGGATCCGTCGGGCCGCCCCACCGGCCGCTCCTGGGCCGCCAACCTGATGGGGGCCGACATGCGCGGTGCCCTGCTGGTCGGCACCTGTCTGGTCCAGGCGAACCTGTCCGACGCCAATCTCGACAGCGCCGACATGGACGGTGCCGACATGGCCGGCGCCAAGCTCCAGCGCGCCACGCTCCCCGGCCGTCCGCCCCGCCGGGGCTGAGGCGAAGCGCCGCCTTCCGAGAGCCCTCACGGCAGGATGATCGTCACCGTGGTGCCGGTGCCCGGCGTACTGTCCAGGGTCAGGGAGCCGCCATGGGCCTCGACGAAGCGGCGGGCTAGCGGCAGGCCCAGGCCGGTGCCGGCCTCCGCCTTGGTCAGATAGTTGTGGACCTGACGGAACGGCTCCATCGCGATCACCAGCTCATCCGCGGTCATGCCGACGCCGGTGTCGGCGATCACGATGACGGCACCGGTGCCGCCGGGGCCGGGTCTGGCCTCCACCCGCACGGCGCCGCCCGATGGGGTGAATTTGATGGCATTGGACAGGACGTTCAGCACCGCCTGCCGCATGCGGACCCCGTCCACGGTGACCTGAAGATCGGACGCGATGGCGCCGCTGGTCAGCACCACCCCCTTGCGCAGTGCCAGCGCCTCCATCAGCGACAGGCAATCCTCCAGCAGTTCCTCCAGCGCGACGCAGGCAGGGAACAGCTCCAGCCGCCCGGCCTCGATCTTTGCCATGTCCAGAAGCTCATTCACCAGATCCAGCAGATGGCGCCCGGACTGGTGGATGGCGGTCAGATATTCGACATGCTTGGGCGGGGAGGGGCCGAAAATGCCGGACATCAAGGCCTCGGCGAAGCCGATGATGGCGTTCAGCGGCGTGCGCAGCTCGTGGCTCATGTTGGCCAGGAAATCGCTCTTGGCCCGGTTCGCCGCCTCCGCATGCTCCTTTTCCGATTGCAGCCGGCGGCGCTGCTCGATCAGCACCGCCTCGCGGGCGCGGCGCACCTCCTCCTCGGCACTGCGGCGGCGGCGGTAGGCGCGCGACACCAGCAGCGCCAGCATCAGCGTCGCTGCACAGGCCGCCGCAGCACCGCCGACCACCGTCACGCGGGTGGCGTTCAGCTTCTGCTGCACGATGGCCGACGGCACGCCCAGCACCACCGCCCAGCCGGTTTCGGATGAGCGGTGGATGACGGAGTGGACCTCGACCCCGTCCTTGGTCTGGCCGACGAACATGCGGTTGCTGCCGGTGCGGATCCGCGCCTCCAGCGACGCATACACTTTCTGGCCCAGATAGGCAGCGGCATCGCGCGAGCGGGCGGCGATCAGCATGGTCGGATCGATGACGGTGACCGTCCATTCCGGCGGGGTGTCGCGGGTCCGCAGGGCGCTGGACAGCCCTTCCAGCCCAAGTGCCAGGGACAGGACGTAGCGCACCCGGTCGTTCTGGCGGTCCGGGTCGAACTGGAGGATCGGTGCCCGCAGGATCAGCGATGGCCGGCCCGGCGGTCCGCCGGGCGGCAGTACGCCGCCGATGGTCGCGCGGCGGCTCTCGATGACATGGCGGGTGATCTCGTCCAGCCGGGGCGGCGGCAGCGGCTGGACGCCCAGCGGGTAATGGGTGTGGAAGACGAAGCGGCCGGTGTCGGCGTCGACCATCCCCATCGCCAGCCAGCCGGGCTGGCTGTGGGTGGCGGTGGTGGTCTCCTGATACAGGGTGCGCAGATCGTCGGCATTGGGCTGGAGCAGCGACGCCAGCAGTTCCAGCGGCCGCAGCTGGCTCGCCAGTTCACGGTCGACCGCCAGCGACAGCGACTGCGCCACCGATTGCAGCGCATCCTCCGTCTCCGCCCGGTCGCGGGCGTCGAGTTGCCAGACCATCACGGCGCCGAACAGCAGCAACGGTGCTGTCACGGCCAGACCGATGGCGAGGATGGAGCTGGGTAAGCGAAACCTCAACCGCTGATGCTCCAGACCGTCGGGGACGACCACCGGAGTGGTGCGAACAGACTAGTACGGGACCGGTGGCGACTCCAGGCGCGTCCGTCATTCCCCTGGGTTTTCTCTTATCGGAAGGGGCAATCAGGCGGCACCCGTCAGCAGCCGCGTCAGCTCCACCGCCGTCTTCACCCGCATCTTCTCGAACACATGGCTGCGGTGAACCTCCACCGTGCGCATGCTGATGCCCAGCTCGTCGGCGATCACCTTGTTCAGGCGGCCGGCGACGACCAGCTCCATCACCTGCCGTTCGCGCTGGGTCAGGGTGGCCAGACGGGCTGCCAGCCCGGCCTGACCGGCTTCGCGCTCGCGCTGTTCGGCGTCGAAGGCCAGCGCGTCGATCACCCGGTCGACCAGTTCGTTGTCGTTGAAGGGCTTCTCCACGAAATCGCGGGCCCCCTTCTTCAGGGCGCCGACGGCGATGGGCACGTCGCCGTGGCCGGTCAGGAAGATCACCGGCATGCGGCAGCCCTTGGACAGCAGCCGGTCGAACAGCTCCAGCCCGCTCATGCCCTCCATGCGGATGTCCAGCAGAAGGCAGCCGGCGGTGTCCGAACGCCAGGATTCCAGGAAGGCTTCGGCCGACGGCCAGCCCGCAACCGGGACGTTGCGCGACTGGAACAGCCAGCCGAGCGCGTCGCGGATGGCCTCGTCGTCATCGACGATGTGGAGCGTGGTCATTCGGCAGCCTCGGCAGTGTCATCGGAAAAAGGGCCAGCGGGATGTGGGCCGGTCGTCCGGTCCGGCGTGCGGGCATGGACGGGCAGGGTGAACAGGAAGCGGGTGCCGGCGGCGGTGGCCCCCGTTGCCGCTCCGCCCCCATCCCCATCCGGCGCCACCGTCTCGAACCACAGCCGGCCGCGGTGGTGCTCGACGATGGACCGGCAGATGTTCAGGCCCATGCCCATACCTTCGCGCTTGGTGGTGAAGAACGGGGAAAACAGGCGGTCGGCCACGTCGGGGGCGACGCCGCAACCATGGTCGCGGATCTCCGTCAGCAGCAGGCGGGCTCCATCCTTGTCCCCGTCCTTGCCGTCCCCGCCGCCATCGCATTCGGTCTGGCGGACGGTGACGGTCAGGCGGCGGTCGGCGCGCGGGGTGCGGGCCATCGCCTCGATCCCGTTGCGCATCAGGTTCAGCACCACCTGTTGCAGCAGGATGCGGTCGCCGGTGACCGGCGGCAGATCGGCCGGGGCATCCAGCTCCACCCGCACGCCCAGCCTTGCGGCGTCGCTGCCGGCCAGCCCGACGCAATCCTCCAGCACCTCGGCCAGCGAGCAGGGGGCGACCCTGGGGTCGCGCTTGCGCACGAAGTCGTGGATGCGGCGCACCACCAGCCCGGCCCGCTTGGCCTGGGCGGCCAGCTTCTCCAGCGCCGCCGCCACCTCCTGCGTGTCGCAGCGGTCGGAGCGCAGCCGGTTCAGACAGCCGGTGCAATAGCTGGCGATGGCCGACAGCGGCTGGTTCAGCTCATGCGCCAGGGTGGAGGCCATTTCGCCCATGGTGATCAGGCGGGAGGTCTGTTGCAGCCGCTCCTGCTGCTGGCGGGCCAGCTCCTCGGCGCGCTTGCGTTCGGTGATGTCGAGGACGGAGCCCATCCAGCCGGTCTGCCGGCCGTTGGCGTCGATCAGCGGCGCCTCGTAGATCAGCGCCTCGAACCGCTCGCCGTCGGCGCGCTGGAAGCGCATCTCCAGCCCGCTTTCCGGCGCCCGGCCGGCCAGCACGTCCTGGAAGGCGGCCTCGGCCCGGTCGATCTCCTCCGGCAGCCAGTAGGGCGCCGGCGGTCCGCGCCCGATCAAGTCTTCCGCCTCCAGCCCGACCATCCGGCAGAAGGCCGGGTTGACGTAGGTGATGCGCCCCTCCAGGTCGCGGGCGCGCATGCCCACGGTCAGGCTGTCCTCCATCGCCTTGCGGAAGGCATGCTCCTCGCGCAGCGCCTCCTCGGCGCGCAGGCGGCCGGCGATGTGCCGGCGCAGCGACCACAGGCTCCACAAGGCCGATCCGGTCAGCGCGAAGATCGCCGCCACCAGAACGGTGCGGGTGACGTTGGAGTCGGTGGGGTAGGCGGTGGCGACCAGCGCCATCCCATGGCCGGGCGGATCGAACGGGATGAGGTGGCTGCGCGCGGGATCGGGCGCCGGCCCTGCCATGGACCCCGGCACCGACATGCGCGACTTCGATCCCAGCACCGTGCCGGTGGCGTCGATCACCTCCAACTGGTAGCGCTGGGCGAACCACCAGGGGACATGGTGGGTCAGCATCGCCTCGAAGGAAAAGACGCCGACCAGCGTGCCGGCGAAGGTGCCGTCGCGGAACAGCGGGAAGGCGGCGTCGAAGCCGCGGTCGGTGACGTCGATCCGGTAGGGCGCGCCATAGGCCCGCAGGCCGGAGGACCGCGCGATCCGCACCGCGTCGTCGCGGGCCATCCCCTCCGCGCCGGCCGGCTCCGAAGGTGCATCGGTTCCGCCGTTCCCCGGCAGCGGCGGCTCGGCCAGCAGGGTGCGGCCCTGGGCGTCGAGCCACAGCACCCGCTCGATCGCCGGATTGGTGTTCACCACCAGCCGGGCCATTGCGGCGAACTGCCGCAGGTCCACCTCAACCCGGCCCAGCGTCTCCGCCAGCCTCTCCAGCTTGTCCTCGTCGGACGCGAGCTGGAAGTGCAGGTTCTGCTCCACCCACAGCGCGTCCTTGATCAGCGCCAGCGCCTCCTCCTCCCGCTCGTTGCGCTGCAACAGCCACAGGAAGGCGCCCAGCAGCACCACGACCAGCGCCATCGCCACCACCGGCATGGCGTGCGGCACCGCCCGCCCGATGCGGACGGCAGGACTGGATGTGCGGGATGGCTTCGGCATCGGGGTGGACACGAAAGTGTGGGGGCAGGGGATGGCGGGACCGTACGAAAGTGGAATAGGCCGACTCTGCGGATATCCACAATAGCCGCAATTCGTCCGATCATGAACAATGCGCAACAAGTACGGGGCCGAACAGTCAGTCTCGTCTACAATGAATACCAGAGGGGGACGCACCTATGAAACTCGTGAAGCTTCTGTGCGCGGCGGCGGTCGGCTGCATGATGTCGGCGCCGATGGCGATTTCGACGGCCTGGGCCCAGGACCAGATCGTGATCAAGTTCAGCCACGTCGTCGCGCCGGAGACGCCGAAGGGCAAGGGTGCCGAGAAGTTCAAGGAACTGGCCGAGAAGCTGACCGCCGGCAAGGTGAAGATCGAGGTCTACCCGAACAGCCAGCTCTACAAGGACAAGGAAGAGCTTGAGGCGCTTCAGCTGGGCGCCGTGCAGATGCTGGCCCCGTCGCTGGCCAAGTTCGGCCCGCTGGGCGCCAAGGAATTCGAGGTCTTCGACCTGCCCTACATCTTCCCCAGCAAGGAAGTGCTCCAGCGCGTCACCAAGGGCGAGATCGGCAAGAGCCTGTTCAAGAAGCTGGAGTCCAAGGGCATCGTCGGTCTGGCCTATTGGGACAACGGCTTCAAGATCATGAGCGCCAACAAGCCGCTCATCAAGCCGGAGGACGTGAAGGGCCTGAAGATGCGCATCCAGTCGTCCAAGGTTCTGGACGCCCAGATGCGGGCGCTGGGCGCCCTGCCGCAGGTGATGGCCTTCTCCGAAGTGTACCAGGCGCTGCAAACCGGCGTCGTCGACGGCACGGAGAACCCGCCGTCCAACATGTACACCCAGAAGATGCACGAGGTTCAGAAGAACGCGACCCTGACCGACCACGGCTATCTCGGCTATGCGGTCATCGTGAACAAGAAGTTCTGGGAAGGCCTGCCCGCCGACGTCCGCGGCAAGCTGGAGGAGGCGATGAAGGAGGCGACCGACTACGCCAACGACATCGCCCAAAACGAGAACGACGTGGCGCTGGCCCAGATGAAGGCGTCCGGCAAGACCGAGTTCCACACCCAGACCAAGGAAGAGCGCGAGGCCTGGGTCAAGGCCCTGAAGCCGGTCCACAAGGACGCCGAAGCCCGCGTCGGCAAGGACCTGATCGAAGCGATCTACAAGGAATCGGCCGCGGCCGGCTTCAAGATGTAAGGGTTTGCGGACTGGTGGCTATTCCCTCTCCCCTCCGGGGAGAGGGTCAGGGTGAGAGGGTAGCGCAGGCGAAAGTCTGTGCCAGGGGATTGCCAAGGGGCAGCATGCCCCTTGGCGGCGCGCGAACGCGCGCCGGCCCCCTCACCCTCCCCACCGCTACGCGGCGGGTCCCCTCCCTCTCCCCGGGGGAGAGAGGGCTGGTCGCGGTTGCAGAATGTATGTGAATCCAAATCATCTCCGCCGACCGGGAGATTCCCCCGACATGCTTATGAAAATTCTCGACCGGCTTGAGGAGACGCTGATCGCGTCGCTCATGGCCGGGGCGACGCTCGTCATCTTCGCGTCCGTCGTCCACCGCTATTTCTCCGGCGTTCCCTACATCCAGGACTATGTGCTGCACTGGAACCTCGCCTGGGCGCAGGAGCTGTGCATCTACATGTTCGTGTGGATGGCGAAGTTCGGTGCCGCCTATGGCGTGCGCACCGGCATCCATGTGGGCGTCGACGTCATCATCAACCGGATGGAACCGCACCTGCGCAGCAAATTCGTGCTGTTCGGGCTGGGTGCCGGAGCGCTGTTCACCTTCATCGTCGGGTCGCTCGGCGCCCGCTTCGTCTACCACATCTCCGAGACCGAGCAGGTGTCGGCCGATCTGGAATGGCCGATGTGGATCATCTATCTGGCGGTGCCGCTCGGCTCCTACCTGATGTGCTTCCGCTTCCTCCAGGTCGCCTGGACCTTCATCCGCACCGGTGAACTGCCCCACCACGACCATGCCCAGGTCGACGGCATCGACCCGGTCGAAGCCGCCAAGGAAGGAGGCCCGGCATGAACGCCGCCATCATCTTCGGGCTGCTGCTGGCCCTCATGCTCACCGGCATGCCGATCTCCATCTCGCTCGGCCTGACGGTTCTGTCCTTCCTGTTCTTCATGACCGACGTGCCGATCGACGCCGTGGCCCTGAAGCTGTTCACCGGCATCGAGAAGTTCGAGATCATGGCGATCCCGTTCTTCATCCTGGCCGGCAACTTCCTGACCCATGGCGGCGTGGCGCGCCGCATGATCAACTTCGCCACCTCGATGGTCGGCCACTGGCATGGCGGCCTCGGCCTTGCCGGCGTGATGGCCTGCGCGCTGTTCGCGGCGGTGTCGGGCTCCAGCCCGGCCACGGTGGTCGCCATCGGCTCGATCATCCTGCCGGCCATGGTGGCGCAGGGCTTCCCGAAGAATTTCGGCGCTGGCATCGTCACCACCTCGGGTGCGCTCGGCATCCTGATCCCGCCGTCCATCGTGATGGTGATGTACTGCGTCGCCACCACCGGCCACCCGCAGGCCGCCTCCATCGGCCAGATGTTCATCGCCGGCGTGGTGCCGGGCATCATGCTGGCCTGCTTCCTCGGCTTCACCACCTGGTTCCGCGCCCGCAAGTTCGGCTATCCGCGCCTGCCCAAGGCCAGCTTTGCCCAGCGCATGCATGCCCTGCGCGAAAGCTTCTGGGGCCTGCTGCTGATCATCGTCGTCATGGGCGGCATCTACAGCGGCATCTTCACCCCGACGGAAGCGGCGGCGATGGCCGCGGTCTATGCCTTCGTCGTCGCGGTCTTCGTCTACAAGGACATGCCGCTCCGCCGCGTGCCGAAGGTGCTGCTGGACAGCGCCAGCATGTCGGCGATGCTGCTCTACATCATCACCAACGCGGTGCTCTTCTCCTTCCTGATGACGTCGGAGCAGATCCCGCAGAACATGGCGGCCTGGATCCTCGACCAGAACATGGGCGTGTGGGTCTTCCTGCTGGTGGTGAACATCATCCTGCTGGCCGCCGGCAACTTCATGGAGCCGTCGTCCATCGTCCTGATCATGGCGCCGATCCTGTTCCCGGTCGCCATGAAGCTGGGCATCGACCCGGTGCATTTCGGCATCCTGATCATCGTGAACATGGAAGTCGGCATGTGCCACCCGCCGGTGGGCCTGAACCTCTACGTCGCCTCGGGCATCACCAAGATGGGCATCACCGAGCTGACGGTGGCGGTGTGGCCGTGGCTGCTGACGATGCTGATCTTCCTCGGCCTCATCACCTATGTCCCGGCGATCACGCTGTGGTTCCCGCGCCTGCTCGGCTTCATGTAAAGCCGCAAGTCGTCAGGGGGTTCTCCCGCTAAAATCGGCAGGGGCCGCGAAGTCCGGACAAGGGACTTCGCGGCCCCGCTTTTTTGTACCCATACATTGTTGCGCATTGAAGCCGGCGCGGGGCAGGGCCTAAACTTCGGCCTTCCCCGCCGCCAGCCAGACCAGAGGTTAGCCTTGTCGGCCCAGTTTCTGCCCACCGCCTGTCCGCACGATTGCCCCAGCACCTGCGCGCTGGAGGTGGAACGCCTCGCCCCCGACCGCATCGGCAAGGTGCGCGGTGCCGCCGAGAACAGCTACACCGCCGGCGTCATCTGCGCGAAGGTCAGCCGCTATGCCGAGCGCGTGCATGCGCCGGACCGGCTGAAGACCCCGTTGCTGCGGACCGGCCCCAAGGGCTCCGGCCAGTGGAAAGAAATCGGCTGGGACGAGGCGCTGGACCGCATCGCCGACGCCTTCCTGACCGCCGAGCGCACCCATGGCGCGGAAGCGGTCTGGCCCTATTTCTACGCCGGGACCATGGGTTTGGTGCAGCGCGGCGGCATCCAGCGCCTGCGCCATGCCAAGGGCTATTCGCGCCAGACCAGCACGGTGTGCGACACGCCGGCCAACATGGGCTGGCTCGCCGGCTATGGCGACATCCGCGGCGCCGACCCGCGCGAGATGGCGGAGAGCGACCTGATCGTCAACTGGGGCGGCAACCCGGTGGCGACCCAGGTCAACGTGATGACCCATGTCAGCCGCGCCCGCAAAGGCCGCGGGGCAAAGCTGGTCACCATCGACCCCTACCGCACCGGCACCGCCGAAGTCTCCGACCTGCACCTGATGCTGCGGCCGGGCACCGACGGGGCGCTGGCCTGCGCGGTGATGCATGTGCTGTTCCGCGACGGTTACGCCGACCGCGCCTATCTGGCCCGGCTGGCCGGCGACACCACGGCGCTGGAGACGCATCTCGCCAGCCGCACACCGGAATGGGCGGCGGCCATCACCGGCCTGACGGTGGCGGAGATCGAGGAGTTCGCCCGCCTCTACGGCACCACCAAGCGCAGCTACCTGCGCGTCGGCTACGGCCTGTCGCGCGCCCACAACGGCGCGGCGCAGGTCCATGCCGTGTCCTGCCTGCCGGTGGTCACCGGCGCCTGGCAGAACAAGGGCGGCGGCGCGCTCTACTGCTCGTCCGGCATCTACAAGCTGGACAAGACCCTGTCGGAGGGGCTGGACCGCCTCGACAAGTCGGTGCGCAGCTTCGACCAGTCGCGCATCGGCGCGGTGCTGACCGGCGACCCGCGCGACCTGACCAGCGGCCCGCCGGTGACGGCGATGCTGATCCAGAACACCAACCCGGTGACGATCTGCCCGGATTCCAACCGCGTCCGCCAGGGCTTCCTGCGCGAGGATCTGTTCGTGGCTGTGCATGAGCAGTTCATGACCGACACGGCCAAGCTGGCCGATCTGGTGATCCCCGCCACCACCTTCCTGGAGCATGACGACATCTACCGCGGCGGCGGCCAGATGCACATCCTGATCGGCCGCAAGGTGATCGAGCCGCAATTCGAGGCGCGCGAGAACCACTGGGTCATTAGCGAACTCGCCCGCCGGGTCGGCGCCGAGCATACCGGTTTCGGCATGACCGCGCTGGAGATCATCGACGCCATGCTGAAGGCGTCCGACCTCGGCGACGCGGCGACCCTGACCGCCGACCGCTGGATCGACGCCCAGCCCGATTTCGAGACCTCGCATTTCCTCAACGGCTTCGCCCATCCCGACGCCAAGTTCCGCTTTGCCCCCGACTGGGCGGCGCTCGGTCCCTATGGCGGCATGCCGGAGCTGCCGGACCACATGCCCCCCGCCCGCGACGCCGATGCCGAGCATCCGTTCCGTCTCGTCACCGCCCCGGCGCGCCAGTTCCTCAACACCTCCTTCACCGAGACGCTGACCGCCCAGAAGCGCGAGGGCCGACCCACCGCGCTGATCCACCCGGACGATGCCGCCGGGCTGGCTCTGGCCGACGGCGACGCGGTGCGGCTGGGTAACCAGCAGGGCAGCGTGGTGGTCCATGCCAAGCCCTTCGCCGGTGTGCCGCGCGGCGTGGTGATCGTCGAGGGCATCTGGCCCAACAGTGCCTTCGTCGAGGGCATGGGCATCAACAGCCTGACCTCGCCGGAACCGGTGCCGCCGGCCGGCGGTGCGGCCTTCCACGACACCGCGGTGTGGATGCGGGCGGCGTAAGCCACCCGCTTCCACACCCCCCACATCCCACCCCTGCCCATACCCACCCGTGCGCCGCGCGCCCATCTCTGTTATGGCTGTGCCCCCATCCCAGAGAGACCGTGCCGCACCGCCATGACCGAGCCCGCCGCCTTCCTCAACGTCGCCGCCTCCCTGTCCGGCAAGCGCTGGCAGGCGCGGCCCTGCGACGAGCGGCAGGCGCAGGCGCTCACCCAGGGTCGCGGGTTGCCGGAGATCGTCGGCCGGGTGCTGGCCGCCCGCGGCGTCACCGAGGAGAGTTGCGAAACCTTCCTCAACCCGACGCTGAAGGCCCTGCTGCCCGATCCGTCGCGCTTCCGCGACATGGATCCGGCGGCCGAGCGCATTGCGCGGGCCATCCGCGACGGTGAGCCGGTGGCCGTCTTCGGCGACTACGATGTCGACGGCGCCACCTCTGCCGCGCTGCTGCGCCGCTTCTTCCGCGCGCTCGGCGCCGACATCCGCGTCTATGTCCCCGACCGCATCACCGAGGGCTACGGCCCCAACGCTCCGGCGCTGCTTCGCCTGAAAGGGGAGGGGGTGCGGCTGGTGGTGACGGTCGATTGCGGCATTTCCGCCTTCGCGGCGCTGGAGGCGGCGGCCGAGGCCGGGCTGGATGTCGTCGTGCTCGATCACCATGCCGCCGAACCGCGCCTGCCGCCCGCCGTCGCGCTGGTCAACCCCAACCGGCTGGACGAAGACGGCGCCTACCGTACCCTCTGCGCCGCCGGTGTGACCTTCATCACCATCGTCGCCATCAACCGCGTGCTTCGCCAGTCCGGTTTCTACCGCGACCGGGCGGAGCCCAACCTGATGGAATGGCTCGACATCGTGGCGCTCGGCACGGTGTGCGACGTGGTGCCGCTGACCGGTTTGAACCGCGCGCTGGTGGCGCAGGGGCTGAAGGTGATGGCGCGGCGTGCCAACCCCGGCCTCGCCGCCCTGTCCGACGTGGCGGGGGTGAAGGAGAAGCCGGACGCCTACCATGCCGGCTATGTCCTGGGGCCCCGCGTGAATGCCGGCGGCCGGGTGGGGGCGTCCGACCTCGGCGCCCGCCTGCTCTCCACCGACGATCCCATCGAGGCGATGGAACTGGCCCAGCGGCTTGAGGGCCACAACGCCGAGCGCCGGACCATCGAGCAGGCGGTCCTTGACGAGGCGCTGGAGCGCGTTGCCGCCGAGGCCGGGCGCACGACCGATCTGGTCTTCGTCACCGGTGTCGGCTGGCACCCCGGCGTCATCGGCATCGTCGCCGCCCGGCTGAAGGAGCGCTACAGCCGCCCGGCCTGCGTGGTGGCGCTGGAGGAAACCGCCGACGGCACCGTCATCGGCAAGGCGTCGGGCCGCTCGGTGCGCGGCGTCGATCTCGGCGCGGCGGTCATCGCCGCCCGGCAGGAGGGTCTGCTGCTGGCCGGCGGCGGCCACCGCATGGCGGCGGGCTTCACCGTGGCCGGTGACAAGATCGACGCGCTGCGTGACTTCCTGCACAGCCGCATCTCCGAACAGGTGGCGTCCGCCCCGCTGGTGCCGACGCTGGAACTGGACGGCGCCCTGTCGGTCGGCGGCGCCAGCGTCGGTCTGGTGACGACGCTCGACAAGCTCGGTCCCTACGGCACCGGCAACGCCGAACCGCGCTTCGCCATCGCCGATGCCCGCGTCGTGCGCGCCGACGTGGTGGGCGCCAACCATGTCCGCTGCATCCTGCAAGGCAACGACGGCGCCCGGCTGAAGGCCATCGCCTTCCGCGCGCTCGACAGCGACATGGGCCAGGCCCTGCTGACCGGCCGCGGCACCCCGTTCCACCTTGCCGGCGTGCTGCGCATCGACCGCTGGAACGGTTCGGAAGGGGTCCAGCTGCTGATCGACGACGCGGCACCGGCGCGCTCGGCCTGAGCGTCGGCAAGGCGTTGGGCGGGCAGGGCGCAAAAAGTATCGGAGGATGCAAAAAAGCGCTTGCGCTGCGCGGCTCCGATCTTTAGAAAGCGCGTCACCGCGAACGACGTCCCCGTCGTCTAGAGGCCTAGGACACCGCCCTTTCACGGCGGCGACACGGGTTCGACTCCCGTCGGGGACGCCATCTTCTCGAAGATGCGCGACAAGCTTAGAAGGCCCGGCTGTATAGCCGGGCCTTTTGCTTTTGGCGGAATTTGTGCCCGGCGGTTGCCCGCCGATCCCGTTTCGCCCATCCTGATTTTTCCGGCCGCAGCAGAGCTGACCGCGATGACCGCTCCGAACCTCATCACCCCCGCCATCCCCCTCAGCGTCGCCCCGATGATGGACTGGACCGATCGGCATTGCCGGTACTTCCACCGTCTGCTGTCGCGCTCGACCCTGCTCTATACCGAGATGGTGACCACGGGCGCCGTGCTGCATGGCGACCGCGAGCGGCTGCTGGGCTTCGATGCGGAGGAGCATCCGGTGGCGCTCCAGCTCGGCGGATCGGACCCGGCGGATCTCGCCGCCTGCGCCCGCATCGTGGAAGAGTGGGGCTATGACGAGGTCAACCTCAACGTCGGCTGCCCCAGCGACCGCGTGCAGTCCGGCCGCTTCGGCGCCTGCCTGATGGCGGAGCCCGATCTGGTCGCCCGGCTGGTCGGCGCCATGCGCGACGCCGTGTCGATCCCGGTCACCGTCAAGTCGCGCATCGCCATCGACGAGATGGAGGAATGGCCGACGCTCGACCATTTCATCCGCACCGTCTCCGCCGCCGGCTGCACCCACTTCATCGTCCATGCCCGCAAGGCCTGGCTGAAGGGCCTCAGCCCCAAGGAGAACCGGGACATCCCGCCGCTGCGCTACGACCTCGTCCACCGGCTGAAGGCGGAATACCCGCATCTCACCATCGCCATCAACGGCGGCATCCGCACGCTGGACGAGGCCGAGGAGCATCTCTGCACCCTCGACAGCGTGATGATCGGCCGCGCCGCCTACGAGACGCCCTATCTGCTGGCCGACGCCGACCGACGCCTGATGGGCCGGGAGCCCGGACCCGACCGCCATGCGGTGATCGGGGCGATGCTGCCCTACATCGAGGCGCGGATGACGCGCGGCACGCCGCTGTCCAGCATCACCCGCCACATGCTGGGCCTGTTCCAGGGACTGCCCGGCGCCCGTGCCTACCGCCGCCACATCGCGGAGAACGCCCACCGCCCCGGTGCCGGTCCGGAGGTCCTGGAGCATGCCGCCTCGCTGGTGCGCCGCCGTGGTGCCGACGAGGCGGTCGAGGAGGCCGCGTGAGAGGTTCGGGCCGGGATGGATGGAACGTTTCCGGGAAACCGTTTCATGCTGTTCCACACCGTCCATCCGGAGCCGCCGGCGAAGAGGCCGGTCGGGCTGGAACGATGGAACGTTTCCGGAAAACCGTTTCACGTTGTTCCATGCCGTCCGTCCGGAGCCGGCGGGGAACGGGTCGGTCAGGATGGAACGTTTCCGGAAACCTGTTTCACGATGTTCCGAACCTGCCATCCCCGGCCATCGGACGCCCCCACCATCGGGAATATGCGCCGTGCGTCCCGCACCGCTTGCGTGCGGGCGGGGTCCTCGCTAACTATGCCCACTTCATCGGACGGAGTGTAAGCGGTGCGGTACGTCAGCACGCGGGGCGCGGCCCCGGTCTTGGGTTTCGAAGACGTCCTTCTTGCCGGGCTGGCGCGCGACGGCGGCCTCTATGTGCCGGAGACCTGGCCGCAGTTCACGGCCGACGACATCCGCGCCATGCGCGGGCTGCCCTACAGCGAGATCGCCGTCCGGGTGATGCTGCCCTTCCTGGGCGGTTCCATTGCCGAGGACGAATTCCGCGCCATCGTCCGTGACGCCTATGCCAGCTTCGACCATGCCGCGGTGACCCCGCTGGTGCAGGTCGATCCGGCCACCTGGGTGCTGGAGCTGTTCCACGGGCCCACGCTCGCCTTCAAGGACGTGGCTCTGCAACTGCTCGGCCGCCTGTTCGACCATGTGCTGACCAAGCGCGGGCAGCGGGTGACCATCGTCGGCGCCACCTCCGGCGACACCGGCTCGGCCGCCATCGAGGCCTGCCGCGACCGCCAGAACGTCGACATCTTCATCCTGCATCCCAAGGGCCGCACCTCCGAGGTGCAGCGCCGGCAGATGACCAGCGTGCTGTCGTCCAACGTCCACAACATCGCGCTGGACGGCACTTTCGACGACTGCCAGGACCTCGTGAAGGCGATGTTCAACGACGGCGCCTTCCGCGACCGGATGGGGCTGTCGGCGGTGAACTCGATCAACTGGGCCCGCATCATGGCCCAGATCGTCTATTATTTCACCGCCGCGGTGGCGCTGGGCGCCCCGGACCGCAAGCTCGACTTCACCGTGCCGACCGGCAATTTCGGCAACGTCTATGCCGCCTATGGCGCCCGCTCCATGGGGCTGCCGATCGAGACGCTGGTGGTCGGTTCCAACAGCAACGACATCCTGGCGCGCTTTTTCGCCAGTGGGAGCATGGTCGCGACGCCCGTCGTGCCTACCTTGTCTCCCAGCATGGACATCCAGATCTCTTCCAACTTCGAACGGCTGCTGTTCGACCTGCTCGACCGCGACGGCACCGCGGTGACGGAGGCGCTGAACCGCTTCCGCACCGAGGGCAAGTTCGCGGTGACCGACGCGCAGCTCGCCCGCGCGCTGGCCATCTTCTCCGGCCACCGGGTGGACGAGGCCGCCACCATGGCGACCATCGCCGAGGTGTGGAAGGACAGCCTGTATCTGCTGGACCCGCACACGGCGGTCGGCATCGGGGCGGCCAAGGCGGCGGTTGCCGCCGGCCGTGTCGATCCGTCCGTTCCCATGGTGGTTCTCGCCACCGCCCATCCCGCCAAGTTCCCCGACGCGGTGGAAAAGGCGACCGGCCGCCGGCCGGACCTGCCGCCGCGCCTGTCCGATCTTTATGTGCGCGAGGAGCGCCTGTCCGACCTGCCGAACGATCTGGCGGCGGTCCAGGACTTCGTCACCAAGCGCGCCCGCGCCGCCCAGGAGGCCGCATGAGTTCCATTCGTGTGACGACGTTGCCCAACGGGCTTCGCGTCGCGACCGACACCATGCCCGACGTGCAGTCCGTTTCGCTCGGCTGCTGGGTCGGGGTTGGTACCCGCAACGAGGCGGCGAGCGTCAACGGCGTCGCCCACCTCGTCGAGCATATGCTGTTCAAGGGCACCCGGCGCCGTTCGGCCTTCCGCATCTCCGAGGAGATCGAGAATGTCGGCGGCCAGCTGAACGCCTACACCACCCGCGAGCAGACCGCCTATTACGCCAAGGTCCTGCACGAGGATGCGCCGCTGGCGCTCGACATCCTGTCCGACATGATCCAGCACTCCATGCTGGACGCCGAGGAGCTGGTGCGCGAGCGCACGGTGGTGTTGCAGGAGATCGGCCAGAGCGCCGACACGCCCGACGACATCATCTTCGACCATTTCCAGTCCACCGCCTATCCGGGCCAGGCCATCGGCCGTCCGGTGCTGGGCTCGGCGGAGATCGTAGGATCCCTGCCGCGCGAGGCGCTGGTCGACTACATCGCCGGCCATTACGGCGCCCCCGGCATGGTGCTGAGCGCCGCCGGCCGGATCGAGCATGACCGGATGGTCGACCTCGCATTCAAGGCCTTCGGCGACTTGCCGAGCGGTGCCCCGCCCAAGCCGGAAACCGCCCGCTACACCGGCGGCGACTTCCGCGAGGACCGCGACCTGGAGCAGATGCACCTCGTGCTCGGCTTCGACGGGGTGGGGGTGCACGACCCCGACTTCTACGCCCACTCGGTGCTCTCCACCCTGCTGGGCGGCGGCATGTCGTCCCGCCTGTTCCAGGAGGTCCGGGAGAAGCGCGGGCTGGTCTATTCCATCTACACCTTCACCGGCGGCTACCATGACGGCGGCCTCTTCGGCGTCTATGCCGGCACCGGCGAGGACGAGGTGGCGGAGCTGGTCCCCGTCGTCTGCGACGAGATCGCCAAGGTCGGCGCCGACGTCACCGAGGACGAAGTCGCCCGTGCCCGCGCTCAGTTGAAGGCCGGCACGCTGATGGCGCTGGAAAGCACCATGTCGCGCTGCGAGCAGCTGGGTCAGCAGATCCTGATCTACGACCGCCCGGTTCCGGTGGACGAGATCGTGGCGAAGATCGACGGCGTCGACCGCGAGTCCGTGGTCAAGGCGGCGTCCCGCCTGCGCGCCAGCCGTCCAACCGTGGCCGCTCTCGGTCCCATCGCCAAGCTGGAAAGCTACGACCGGATCGCGGAGCGTCTCGCCTGACGATGAAGACGGTGGCGGTCCCCACTTCCCACCCGCACTCTTCTCCCTCTCCCCCCCGGGGAGAGGGTCGGGGTGAGGGGGATGCATTGCGTGGATCGTTCGGCTGGCGGATCCCCCTCACCCTAACCCTCTCCCCAGGGGGGAGAGGGGATGGAAAGGTGGGAAGGGTGGTCGCTCAATGATCCGCCTCCTCGGC
Organism: Azospirillum sp. A26; assembly: GCF_042604635.1. Taxonomy (NCBI): domain Bacteria; kingdom Pseudomonadati; phylum Pseudomonadota; class Alphaproteobacteria; order Rhodospirillales; family Azospirillaceae; genus Azospirillum; species Azospirillum sp. A26. The sequence goes on from NZ_CP170472.1 coordinate 413,081, forward strand.
AGCGGCCTCATCGGCCCTCCTGCGATCCGGCTCGACGGATCGCATTGCTACATCCGGCCGCCTTTGCCCCGCGACTGGCGGGAGTGGGCCGATCTCCGTGCGACCTCGCGTGGATTCCTGACGCCGTGGGAACCCACTTGGCCGGCCGATGCCCTGACCCGCACCGCCTTCGCCCGGCGGCTGCGGCGGCAGGCGCAGGAATGGCGGGATGATCTCGGCTACAGCTTCCTGATCTTCGACCGGGGGACCGACGCGCTGGTCGGCGGGCTCGGCCTCACCAACATCCGCCGCGGCGTGGCGCAGATGGGGACTCTCGGCTACTGGGCCGGGCAGCCCTACGCCCGCAACGGCTATGTCTCCGGCGGCACCCGGCTGGCCCTGGAGTTCGCCTTCGGCCAGCTCGGACTGCACCGGGTCGAGGCCGCCTGCCTGCCGACCAACCTGCCGAGCCGCGGCCTGTTGGAAAAGGTCGGCTTCACCCACGAGGGCTATGCCCGCGGTTACCTGCGCATCGACGGCGCATGGCGCGACCATGTCCTCTACGCCATCCTGCGGGAGGAGTGGCAGGCCTAGACCGGGCCGCTCCATCCCGCTCGGCAGCGCTTACTTCGACGGCTGGTTGTTGCCGTGCTGGTCCTGCTGCTGCTCGGCCTGCTTCTTGGTGGCCTCATCCTTCTTCTTGGCTTCGTGGTGGCCGACCGCGCAGCCGAGCGCGGCGCCGGCCACCCCATGGCCCGATCCGACCATATGGCCGGCGACGCCGCCGACGGCGGCGCCCTTTACGCATCCCTTCGCCTCGGCCGGGTGGGGCAGGGCGGCGATGCCGCCGGCCAGGACCGCGACCAACAAGGCGGCAAAGACAGTCTTCATCATGGCTGGTTCCTCATGTCGACACGAGCGTCGATGGAAGGAAAACAGCCATCCGCGCGGCGGGGTTCCGTTCAGCGCTGGTCCAGCTTGATCTCGATGCGGCGATTCTTCGCCAGCGCCTCGTCCGAGGTGCCGGGATCGATGGGCTGGAACTCACCGAAAGCGGCGGCAGCCAGCCGCTCCGCCGGGATGCCCTGGTCGATCAGGAACTTGACCACCGACAGCGCGCGGGCTGAAGAAAGTTCCCAGTTGGAAGCGAACTGGAAGCGCACCGGCTTGATGTCGGTATGGCCGTCCACCCGCAGGACCCAGTTGATGTCGGAGGGGATCGCCTTGCCGATCTCGATCAGGGTACGGGCGAGGTCGGCCAGCCGCTGCTTGCCGGCCTCCTCCAGCGTGGCGGACCCGGACGGGAACAGCAGTTCCGACTGGAAGACGAAGCGGTCGCCGACGATCCGCACGTCGGGCCGGCTGCCCAGCGCCTCGCGGACGCGGCCGAAGAACTCCGACTTGTAGCGGGCGAGGTCCTGGACCTTGGCGGCGAGCGCCTGATTGAGCCGGGCGCCCAGTTCGGCGATCTGCACCTTCTGCTCCGCCGACGCCTTCTCAGACGTCTCCAGCGCCGCACCGATGCGGGCGAGCTGGTCGCGGAGCGCCAGAAGCTGCTGGTTCAGCAGGTCGATCTGCTGCTTGCTCTTTGTGCCTTCGGCCTGCTCGCCGGTCAGGGAGGCCATCAGGTCGCGGATGCGCAGATCGCGCTGTTCCAGGTCCTTCTGCGCCTGGGTGCGGCTGCCGGCCAACTGAGACTCCAGCCCCTTCAGGCGGATGTCGCGCTGGTCGATCTCCTTCTGCGCCAGCATCGTCTTCTCGGTGGCCGATGCCAGCTCCGATTCCAGGGCCTTGGCCCGGTCACGGGTGGTGCCGAGTTCGGCCAGCAGGGCTTGGCGCTGCTGTTCGGTCAGCTTGGTCGCAGCCATGGCGGCGGCCAGTTCGCCTTCCAGTTTCTGCCGGGCGTCGCGCAGGGCCTTGATGTCGGCCTGGAGGCTGAGGATTTCCTTCAGCTTGAGGTCCAGGGTCTCGCGGTCGACGCGGACGTTGCGCTGGAGTTCCTCCAGCGTACGGGCGGTGCGGTCGCGGTCCTCCTGAACCTGGCTCAGCTTCAGGGTCATGTCGTCGCGGGTGGTGACCGAGGTCTGAAGCTCGGTCGACAGCTGGGTGATGTTGACGCGCAGGTCGGCGTTGGCGTCGCGCTCCATCGCCAGCAGGTCGTTCATCTCCGCGATCTTGTGGTTCAGCGCGGTCAACTGCTCGTCGCGGCCGGTCAGGGCGGTGGCGAGATAGAACTGCGCCACGACGAAGACCATCAGCAGGAAGATGACGACCATCACCAGCGACGAGAGGGCGTCGACCCAGCCGGGCCATGCGCTGGCGTCGCGGTGGCCGTTGCGGCGGCTGATGCTGGCCATGGGTGCTCCCGGCGTTGGCCTATGGTGGTCTGGGTATCAGCGCGGCTGCTGGTCGGCTTCTTCGGCAAGCGCGGCGATGGTGCGGGCCAGCAGCTTGATCTCGCTGCGGATCTCCTGCACCGCCTGGACCCGGCCGTTGGACGATTCCTCGACGATGCGGGCGAGGTAGATGTCCATATTGCGCAGATGCTGGCGCGAGGCGTCGTCGAAACCGGCGCCGGAATTTTCCGCCAGCCGGTCGAGCAGTCCCTTCACCTCCAGCTGGTTCTCGCCAAGGCGCAGGAGGAGCTGCTGTTCGGCCCGCATATGGTCGGTCAGGCTCGACAGCCGCTCGGTCAGCGCCATCAAATTGGCATTGGCGGCGCGGCGGCCTTCTTCGGCGGTGGCGACGGTGCGCTGGAGCGAATCGAGGTTCTCGGCGGTCTGCTCCAGCAGGGCGGTCAGATAGGCCGACGCGGCATGGTCGCCCGACTCGAGCCCGCCGGCGGCCCCGCTCGACAGGCGGGTGGCGCTGGACAGCCAGTCCTCCAAATCTTGGAAGAAGCGGTTGTGGGCCTGGCTGGCCTGGAGTTCGAGGAAGCCCAGCACCAGCGATCCGGCCAGACCGAACAGCGAGGAGGAGAAGGCGGTGCCCATGCCGACCAGCGGCGCTTCCAGCCCCTGTTGCAGACGGGAGAACATGCTGCCGACATCGCCGCCCTGCACCGACAGGCTGCCGATGACGCCGCCGACCGACTGCACGGTGTGCAGCAGGCCCCAGAAGGTGCCGAGCAGGCCGAGGAAAATCAGCAGGCCGATCAGATAGCGCGACAACTCCCGCGACTCGTCGAGGCGCGAGGCGATGCCGTCCAGCATCGAGCGCATCGACAGGGCCGACAGGGTCAGCCGGCCGCGCCGCTCGCCCAGCATGCGGGCCATCGGCGCCAGCAGCACCGGCTCCTGCAGGGTGGCCGGGGCGACGCCGCTCTGGTACTGCTCCAGCCACGCCACTTCCGGGCGGAGCATCAGGACCTGCCGGAAGATGAAGGCGATGCCGGCGAGCAAGGTCGCCAGGATGACGCCGTTCAGCGGCGCGTTGTTGAGGAAGGCCGAGCGCAAGGCGGGGAACAGCAGGCCGGTCACCGCGCAGACCACGACCAGGAACAGGATCATCCGGGTCAGGAACCGCTCCGGGCGTGTCATGAGGGCGGATACCTCCTGCGGTCGGGTCGTCGGGATTATGGCGGTCATGATGCTCCGAAGGGGTGTTCCGATCAGACCTCGCGCACGGTGTGGGCGCTGCTACTCGTTCAGAAAGACGGCGTCGATGCGGTCGGGAACCCCACCGCCCTCGTCCAGGCCCAGCGCACGGACATCGACGCGGGTGCTGCGGATCCCGAAAGCGGTCAGCCGTTCGCGCAATGCCAGCGCCCGGGCCAGCGCCCGCTGCCGCGCCTCGCGCGCCGTATCCGGCGTGCCGCTGGCGTAGGAGCGAAGCTGGAGCCTTGCGGTGTCGCTGGCGCGCAACCGTTCGACGATCCGGTCGACCACGGCGTCCGCCGCATCCGGCAGATTGGTGGCATCGGCCGGGAACACAAGGCTCAAAACGCTCGAAGGTGGCAGGCTAGCCGCAGGAGGTGCCGCCTCCGGAGGAGGGGGTAGTGCAGCCGTGTCGGTCCGTGGCGTGACCGGAACTGGAGTGGCGGGCGTCGGCACGGCGGGCGTCCCCTGGGCAGCGGGCTGTGGCGGCTGGGCAGGAACGGCGGCCGGAGGCTGGGTCTTGGCGGTGGTGGAGCGCGGAGCCGGCTGGGCCGGACCTTCGGTCAAAGCCGGCGGCGGCGGGGCTTCGAGCGGCTGCGGCAGGGTGAGGCGCGGCGGCGCCTTGACCGGCGGCGGCGTGCGCAGGCTGGGGCGCGGCGGGATCGACAGGGGGACCGCATTCTCCAGCGTCAGGCCGGCGGGCGTCGCGCCGGCAGTGGTGGCCGGGGCGGTGGCTGGGGCAGCCGCCGACAGGGCAGCCGGAGAGAGCGTCCAGACCGCGCACAGAGCGGCGGCGGCAAGGTGCTTGCGGTCGGCGTGTCCCCAGCGGCGCAAAACGATGTGTCCCGTTAAACCTTTGTCCCGCAAACCATAGCCTATCGATCGCTCCAGCCACAACCGCTCATCCGCCGTCTCCGTTCGGGAGGGCGGCGGACGAGCGGGCCGGAGGTCAGCCCTTGGCGCCCTTCAGCAGGCGGGCGACCGGGACCTGGAGGTGGCTGTTGGCGGCGAGCACGTTGCCGGTGAAGACCGGGTTGCGGCCGCCCTCGATCTCGCCGACGAAACCGCCGGCCTCGGTGACCATCAGCACGCCGGCCGCACAGTCCCAGGGAGCCAGGCCGCGTTCCCAATAGGCGTCGAATCGGCCGGCGGCGGTGTAGGCGAGGTCGAGCGAGGCGGCGCCGAAGCGGCGGATGCCCGCGACCTCCTTCATCACCGCTTCCTGCTCCTTCAGGAAGGTGGCGTGGTCGCCGCGCCCCTTGAACGGGATGCCGGTGGCGATCACGCAATCCTCCAGCTTGCGGCGTTCGGACACGCGCAGGCGGGTGTGGTTGACGTAGGCGCCGGCACCCTTCTCGGTCCAGAACAGCTCGTCAACGATGGGCGCGTAGATCACGCCGGCGACGATCTCGCCGTTGCGCTCGGCGCCGATGGAGATCGCCCAGTGCGGCAGGCCGTGCAGGAAGTTGGTGGTGCCGTCGAGCGGATCGACGATCCAGCGCGCCTCGGCATCGCTGCCCTTGGACGCGCCGCTCTCCTCCATCAGGAAGCCGAATTCGGGCCGCGCCTTCTGCAATTCCTCGCGCAGGGTGCGTTCGGCCTTCAGGTCGGCGGCGGACACGAAGTCCGCGGGCCCCTTGCGCGACACCTGGAGGTGTTCGACCTCGCCGAAGTCGCGGACGAGACCGCGCGCGGCCTTTTCGGCGGCGCGGACCATGACGTTGATGAGAGCGGAGCGGGTGGCCATGGGTGTTGGTGTACCGTTTCGTGCAGCAGGAACCAGAAAACAATACACCGGCCTCCGCGCATGGCGAAGACCGGTGATGGCAGGACGGACCTTGGAAAGGATCAGTCCTTGGCGCGCTCGACGTATTCGCCGCTGGCGGTATCGACGACGACGCGGGTCCCGGCCTCGATATGCGGCGGAACCAGGATCGACACGCCGTTCTCCAGCTTGGCCGGCTTGTAGGACGAAGAGGCCGTCTGGCCCTTCACCACCGGGTCGGACTCGGTGATCAGCAGCGTGACCTTGCCGGGGATCTCGACGCCCAGCGGCGAGCCTTCGTGGCTCTGCACGGTGACTTCCATGCCGTCCTGGAGGAAGACGGCCGGCTCGCCGATGATGTCGCGCGGGATGGCGACCTGCTCGAAGCTTTCCTTGTCCATGAAGGTGAAGCTGTCACCTTCGGCGAAGAGGAAGGTCATCTCATGCTCGTCCAGGCGAGCGCGCTCAACGGTCTCCTGGGTGCGGAACCGCTCGATCGACTTGTTGCCGGTGCGAACGTCCTTCATTTCCAGCTGGATGAAGGCGCCGCCCTTGCCAGGCTGCACGATGGCGGTTTTGGTGATGACCCAGAGCTTACCGTTGTGCTCCAGCACATGGCCGGGGCGCATCGTGTTGGCATTGACCTTCATGGCTTACTCATGACTTCCGGAAATATGGGCGGCGCGGACCCTACCAGCTTGACCGCCGGTAGGCAACGGCGCGGAACGATAACCGCGCGCAATCCGGCCGATTGACGGGCGATTCTTCGCCAAACCGGCCCGCCGGGTTTAGAACGGCTCCAGCAATGCGACGTTTGGAACGTTTGAAACGCTTTTGCCGACCCTGTTCAGTGTTCCATCCGTCGCGACCCTGCGGCCCGGCCCTGCGGTTCGACGCCGATGGGCGGAGTTTATCACAGGCAGCGGCTGTGACCAATCCCAAGCCGGCTTGAGTACGCCGGCCGTGGGTGCTCTGATGCGGCCGCACCCCTTTCGACCGTCCATCAAGAGCGCGCCGACATGTCCGCCTCCATCCGATCCGCCGAACTTCCCCCCTGGCATCCCGAGGCGCTGGCCCGCCGCCGGCCCTATCTGGCGGCGCGCGGCCGGGTGCTGAACGCCGTCCGCCGCGTGTTCGAGGAGCTGGCCTTCATCGAGGTCGACACGCCGGCCCTTCAGGTGTCGCCGGGGATGGAGCCGCATCTCCAGGCCTTCGCCACCGAACTGCGGGGACCGCACCCCGACGACAGCCGGCCGCTCTACCTGCACACCAGCCCGGAATTCGCCATGAAGAAGCTGCTGGTCGCGGGCCTGCCGCGGCTGTGGCAACTGGCGCATGTCTACCGCAACGGCGAACGGTCGGGGACGCACGCGCCGGAATTCTCGATGCTGGAATGGTATCGCGCAGGCGAGGGCTATCGCACGCTGATCGACGATTGCCGGGAACTGCTGTGCGCCGGGGCCGAGGCCGGCGGGCGGCGGAACTTCGGCTTCCGCGGCATGACCTGCGATCCCTTTGCGCCCTGGCGTGTTCTGACCGTGCCCGAGGCGTTTCACGAGTATGCCGGCATCGACCTGATGGCGACCTATGACGGCAGCCACGATCCCGACCCGGCCGCCCTGGCGGCGGAGGCGGCGCGCATCGGCATCGCGCCGCATGAGGGCGACCGCTGGGAGGACATCGTCTTCCGCATCATGTTCGACCGGATCGAGCCGCATCTGGGCGAGGGCGTGCCCTGCGTGCTGACCGACTATCCGCTGTGCATGGCGGCGCTGTCGCGGCCGAAGCCGGAGGACCCGCGGCTGGCGGAGCGCTTCGAGCTGTATGCCTGCGGGCTGGAACTGGCGAACGCCTTCGGGGAACTGACCGATCCGGCGGTGCAGCGCGCCCGCTTCGAGGCGGACATGGCGCTGAAGGAGCGGCTCTATGGCGAGCGCTTCCCGGTGGACGAGGATTTCCTGGCGGCGCTGGAGCACGGCATGCCGCAGAGCAGCGGAATCGCCATGGGCTTCGACCGGCTGGCGATGCTGTGCAGCGGCGCCGAGAGCATCGAGCAGGTGCTGTGGCTGCCGGTCGCCGGGGTGTGACATGACAAAGCCCCTCTCCGGTGACAGGAGAGGGGCTTTGCGGGCGAGTGGGAAGAGCGAACGGGACGTCTGGGCCGCTTAGAACGTGAACTTCGCCTGCAGGCCGATCAGGTCGATGCTGCTCTTGTAGTCCACATTCAGGTTGCCGCGGCCGGCTTCGGGGCCGGTCAGGTCGTCGGTGAGGGCGACCGAGGTCTTCGGAATGAAGACGTGCGAGTAGGCGGCATCGACGCGCAGATTGTCGGTGACCTGATAGCCGGCACCGGCCGACAGCCAGTAGCGGTTCTGCTCCGGAATGCGCGGCGTGCGGTATTCGACGTCGACCGAACCCTGGTCGAAGGCGACGCCGGCGCGCAGCGTCAGCTTGTCGGTGACCTTGTAGGAAGTGCCGAGCGCGTAATACCAGGTGTCCTTCCAGTGCTCTTCCGTCACGGAGTTGAGCGCCGGATTGGCGATGTTCACGCGCAGCTCGCGGAAGCGCGACCAGTTGGTCCACTGCACGTCGGCCATCACCGCCCAGCGGTCATTGACCTCGTGGTACAGGCCGATGGAGGCGATGTCCGGCGTGGTCAGGTCGGCGCTGGCGCTCTGGGCGGGCAGGGCGCCGGCAAGCGGCGCCGGCAGTCCGGTGAAGGAGATGCTGCCGGTCAGCGTGTGCTTCACCGCCGAGCGGTAGGCGAGGCCGACGCGGGTGCCCTTCACCGGCTCGATCAGGGCGCCGAGCGTGAAGCCCCAGCCCCAGTCGTCGCCGGTCACGTCGCTCTTCACGTCGAGCGAACCGGGACGGCCGAGGCGGCTGGCGCCGAAGTCGGACGACTGCGACAGCTTGGCCTTCGCATACTGGATCTGGACACCGCCGCCCAGCGTGATCATCGGGTTGATGCGGTAGGACACCGACGGCGCAAAATTGTAGGTGCGCAGATCGGAACGGATGCCGTGATAGCGGCCGATCCAGCTGTCGCCGTAATCGGTGACCAGACCCCAGGGGCCGTTGGCCGAGATGCCGACCTTCAGATCGTCATCGATCGAATAGACGAAGTAGCCGGCGGGAACCAGCGCGTCCTGGGCGATGTCGCCGGGTGAGGCGTTGCCGCTGATCGAGGTGCCGCCCAGACGCCGCGCGCGGTTGGCGCTGGCGCTGTCGACCTTCGACTTCACGATGACGCCGGTGGCGGTCTGCACCGCCTCGATCCCGGTCACCAGCCCCATGGTCGCCGGATTGTAGAACATCGAGCTGGCGTCGCCGTTGCCGCCGGCGGTCACGCCGGCATAGGCGGTGCCCTGACCCGATACGCTCTGCTCCTTCAACGCAAAGCCGGCGGCGAAGGCCGTGGAGGCGGTCGCCGCGGTGACCGCAATGGCGGCGGCGGCGGTCAGCAGGCGTGTCTTGAGCGTCGTCGGAGACATTCGTTCCTTCCCCCAATTGTGTTATTGACGCAATGATACACAAACTGACGCTTACGTAAAGGGGCTCGCACCACTTTTTGTTGGCCACACGAACAGCTTTGCGGAGCCTGACGGAAATCGGAAGGGGAAAAGACGAGCGCCCATGCGCGAACGCCGCCGGATGGGGGTTTACCCCGACGGCGGCGTTCGCAAGACGGTCGGATATCGGCGGAGATACGCGGTTCAGGGGCGGTGGAGGCTGCCCCTCAGGCGACGGTCAGGCGACCCAGGCGGCGGCGGCGCTGAACAGTTCGCGCAGGATGTTGTGCTCGTCGGTCCAGACCAGCTTGGCGGTGATGACGATGGAGGCGACGACCAGCATCGGGCGCACGACTCGGGCGCCGTTGCGGATCACCATATGGGCTCCGGCCTGGGCGCCGATATATTGCGCGACGCCCATCACCAGCCCGACCGTCCACAGCACATGGCCGCCGGCGATGAAGAACAGCAGCGACGCGACATTGCTGGTCAGGTTCAGCACCTTGGTGTGGGCGGTCGCCTTGCGCAGGTTGTAGCCGAGCAGGGAGACGAAGGCGATGGCGAAGAAGGTGCCGGTGCCCGGCCCGAAGAAGCCATCGTAGAAGCCGATGCCGGTGCCGATGCTGAGCGCGAAGGCATGCTCGCCGATGCGCTGGTGGGCATCCACGTCGCCGGCCTTGGGCGACAGCAGCAGATAGAGGGCGATGCCGATCAGCAGGATCGGGATGACGTCGCGCAGGAAGCTGGGGTCGAGCATCTGCACCAGCGTCGCGCCGGCGCCGGCACCGACGAAGGTGCAGAGGATCATCGTCCGCATCGACGCCGGATGGACCTCGCCGCGGCGGACGAACTTGATGGTGGCGGACAGCGATCCGAAGCTGGATTGCAGTTTGCCGGTCGCCAGCGCCTCGGCGGGGGACAGGCCGGCGGCCAGCAGGGCCGGAATGGTCAGCAGGCCGCCGCCGCCGGCAATGGAATCGACGAAGCCGGCCAGCAGGCCGACGGCGAACAGGATGCCCAGAGACTCGGGCGTCAGGAGGTCCATGATCTTGGGAACGTCCAGGTAATCGGCCGGCTGTTCAGCCGGCGAGTGCGGCCTCAACAGCGGCGTTCAGCGCCCGGACCCCGGCGCCAGGACCCTGGGGATGGCCCCAGACGGCGTTGACAACGGCCAGGAAATCGGCGCCCGCAGTGACCAGCGGCGCGCAGTTTTCGGCGGTGATGCCGCCGATGGCGACGCAGGGAACCTCCATCAGCTCCGACCACCAGCTCAGCAGCTCCGGCTCGGCCTTGTATTCGGCCGTCTTGGTGGCGGTGGGGAAGAAGGCACCGAAGGCGACGTAATCCGCCCCTTCCTCGCCGGCGATCATGGCGAGATGGCGGCTGTCGTGGCAGGTGACGCCGACGATGGCGTCGTTGCCCATGATCTTGCGGGCATCGCGATAGGGCGTGTCGGTCTGGCCGACATGCACGCCGTCGCAGCCGGCTTCCCGCGCCAGGCGCGGATGGTCGTTCAGGATGAAGGCGACGTCACGCTCCTGCGCGATGGGGCGCAGCACGTCGCAGGCGCGGCGGATGTCGTCCTCGGAGCAGTCCTTCAGGCGAAGCTGCACGCAGGCGACGTCGCCCGCATCCAGTGCTTCCGCCAGAATCGGCGCGAACGCCGCCGGCTCCAGGGCCGGCGGCGTCACGAGGTACAGTCGGCAGGCAGGTTCCGCCTGCGTCGGCTTTCCCTTGGCCAAGTGTTACTCCCGGCCCTGGTAGATCTTCATGATCCGGTCGAGCAGCTTGAGGGCGTCCTCGCGCGGGCGCTGGAAGGCGTTGCGGCCAATGATCGAGCCGTTGCCGCCGCCGTCACGGATGGCGCGGGCGTCCTCGAACACTGCATCCTCGCCCTTGGTGGCGCCGCCGGAGAAGACCACGATGCGGCGGCCGTTGAAGGCGCACTGCATGATGTGCTTCACCCGCTCCGCCTGGGTGGCGATCGGGATGTTCTTCGACTCGTAGATCTTCTTGGCTTCCTGCTGCTCCAGCGTGGCCGACGGCAGCTTGACCTTGATGATGTGGGCGCCCAGCAGAGCGGCCATGTGGGCGGCATAGCCGATCACGTCGATGGCCAGCTCACCGTCCTTGGTGACGGCGCCGCCGCGCGGGTAGGACCACAGCACGGTGGCGAGGCCGTAGGACTTGGCCTCCTTCGACAGCTCGCGGAACTCCTCGTACTGGGCGTACATGGCGTCGGAGCCGGGATAGATGGTGAAGCCGATGGCCGACGCACCGATGCGCAGCGCATCCTGGACCGAGGCGGTCACGGCTTGGTCGGCGGCTTCCTTCTGGGTGGACAGCGAGTTGGCGCTGTTCATCTTCAGGATCAGCGGGATCGAGCCGGCGAAGGTGCCGGCGCCGGCTTCCAGCGAGCCCAGGGGAGCGGCGTAGGCGTTGCAGCCCGCGTCGATGGCCAGCTGGTAATGGTAGTGCGGGTCATAACCGGCATCGTTCGGGCCGAAGCTGCGGGCGGGCCCGTGCTCGAAGCCCTGGTCGACCGGCAGGATCACCAGCTTGCCCGTACCGCCGAGCTTGCCTTCCATCAGGATGCGGGCGAGGTTCGCCTTGGTGCCGGGATTGTCGCTCTCGTAGTTGGCGAGAATGTCTTTGACGCGGCGCGTGAGCTTCATTGTGGCTCTTCCCCTGGGGCATTCTTGGAAATGGCGCCGTCTTAGCCCGTATTGGGCCGCTTTGCAACGGCGGGAGGGGCATAAAGCGGCCATTTGCCACGCCTGAACGGCCTAGGGCCTGCGGTCGGGGACGACCCTTGCGGGGGACCAGAACCCGTCCGAAGGGGTTAGGGCAGAAGGGATCCTGCCAGCGTGTAGAGCCCGTATCCGGCGCCGCCGAGCACCGCCCAGGACCCCACGGTCAGCCCGACCCAGACGGCAACCAGCTTGAGGCCGCGCATCTTCTCCGGTCCGGGAGCCGGTCTGTGTCCCATCCGTTCGGAGTGCCGGCCGCCGGCGGCCTGCCCCGGACGGTGAGGTTGCGCAATCGTCTGATCCGGCGTGGTGAGGGAGGTGATGCTCATGGGCGGGTCATCCGGCATCGGAGGGAGGGCGGCGTGTCACAAAAATATCCTAAGGTGACGTTACACCACCTTTGCGCGGAGAGGCTGTGCGAAAAAGCGGTAGTCGGGCCCTATCCTTCGGCCCGCGCCAGCCAGTCACGGCATAGGGCCTCCAGCCTTTCGGCGCGGTCGGTCCCCCGACCTTCGGCGGCGAGATCGAGCAGCGGCGGGCATCGGGTCAGCAGGGTGGCGCCCTGGGCCGCGGCGATTGCCGCCAGGCGGTCCGCCGCCTGCGGATGGCCGGTGAACAGCAAGGCCGGCACGCCGGCCGCCAGCGCCCCCTGCGCCTCGCCGGCCCGGTCGCCGCAATCGAGCAGTCCGGTCGATGCCACTCCGGGTTGGGAGCGGCGCACCCGCTCCAGCACGCCGAGCAGCCAGAGCGCTCCCCCCGCCGACGGCGCCATCAGGGTCAGCGCCGTGCCCGCCGACTCGGCCGCCCGCGCCGCGGCCAGCGCGTCGCCGAGGCTGCGGATCAGGATGGGCCGGGCCGGAACCGGATGGACGGGCGGTGTTGCGGTCATGGTGGGCGCCAATGGGGGAGGGGCAGGCGGCCACTGTAGCCGGGCCTGCCGCCGGGCTCCAACTCCGCAGCCTGTCCGCAGCCGTCTCCCGACCGGTTGCGAGAATTGAGGCAGGTCAAACCCTGCGGTCGCCGTCCCGGAGTATGGTCAGTCACAGAGGGTGGGGGCCGGAGTGCCGGCGCCCGTTTCATTGGAATACCTCTCCCGGGAATGCCGCGATGATGGAATACAAGGGTTACAAGGCCCAGATCGACTTCGACAACGAAGCGGGCGTCTTCGTCGGCGAAGTCATCAACACCCACGACGGCATCACCTTTTCCGGCCGGTCTGTGGACGAGCTGCGGGAGTCTTTCCGGCGGGCGGTGGACGATTATCTCGATCTGTCCTGCGATATGGGCGGCGACGGCGAACAGCCCTTCTCCGGCCGTCTCGCCATCCGCATCAACCCGATCCTGCACCGCGCCGTCGCCGACTGCGCCGCGCGGGAGGGCAAAAGCCTGTCCGCCTGGATCGCCGAGTGCCTGGGCCGCGCCGCCGGGGTCACCGACGTCAAGGCCGGCTGACTTTTCGCAGAATGCGAAGCAGCTTGCTAGCCGCCATTCGCACGAATGGCGGATTGCCCCGGTGCGCCTTCGCCTTTTCGTGGCAGCGTCAAGGGTCCATCCCGTTTTGCGGGTTGGCACCGTCCTTGCTCGGTCCCCTCTATAACGAAGGGGGGATAGCCTATGAGCGCACTGAAACTGACCCTGAGGGCCAAGCTGTCGGCTTTGGTCGTGCTGGCCGGCGCCGTGTCCATCGCGATTGCCGCCGCCGCCCTTTGGCTCGACCAGCGCAACATGCTGGATGAGCGGAAGGAGACCTTGCGCTCCGTCGTACAGACCGCTCACGGATTGGCCGCTGGATACGAAGCCGAAGTCAAGGCGGGGCACCTGACGCGCGAACAGGCCTTCGAGCGGTTCAAGGCCAACCTGAACACCATGTTCTACAACGGCAAGGATTATATCTTCGTCCAGAACATGAATTACCAGACCGTCATCCACCCGGTCCGGCCCGACGTCATCGGCAAGGACCAGCGCGACAACAAGGACGCCAACGGCGTGTATTTCGTCCGCTCGCTGGTCGATACCGCACGGACCAAGGGCGATGGGTTCGTGGACTACATGTACCCCAAGCCGAACAGCGAAGTGCCGCTGCCCAAGCTCAGCTACGTCAAGATGTTCGAACCCTGGCAACTGCTGATCGGCACCGGCGTCTACATCGACGATCTGGATGCCCGCTTCGCCAGTAGCCTGTGGACCATGGCGGCCATCGTCGGCGGGCTCGCCCTGCCGGTGGTGGGGCTGATCGCGCTGGCCGGCAACTCGATCAGCCGGCGCATCCGCCGCCTGTCCGATGCCATGCGGGCGCTCGCCGACGGCAATCTCTCCATCACCGTGCCGGAAACGGAGAGCGGCGACGAGCTGGGCGACATGGGCCGTGCGGTGCAGGTGTTCCGGGTCAATGCCGAGGCCAGCCGCCGGCTGGAGGCCGAGCAGGCCGAAGCCGCCCGCCGGGTGGAGGAGGAGAAGCGCCAGTCGATGGACCGGCTGGCCGCGAAATTCGAGGGGACGGTGGGCGGCATGATCCGCTCCGTCTCCACCACCACCGACGCGCTGGGGCAGAAGGTGCGGGCGATGTCGCAGGCGGCGGAGCAGACCAGCCAGCTGGCCGGTATCGTCGCCAGCGCCAGCGACGACACCGCCGCCAATGTGCAGACCGTCGCCGCCGCGTCGGAAGAGCTGTCCGGCTCCATCGTCGAGATCGGCCGGCAGGTGTCGGAAGCCAGCCGCGTCGCCGGCGAGGCGGTCGGCATGGCGCAGGAGGCCACCGGCCGAATCGGCAGCCTGGCCGAGGCGGTCGAGCGGATCGGCACCGTGGTCGGGCTGATCAATTCCATCGCCGGCCAGACCAACCTGCTGGCGCTGAACGCCACCATCGAAGCGGCGCGGGCCGGGGAGGCCGGCAAGGGCTTCGCCGTCGTCGCCAGCGAGGTGAAGGCCCTGGCCAACCAGACCGCCAAGGCCACCGACGAGATTGGCGGCCAGATGAGCGGCATCCAGACGGTGACCGGTCAGGCGGTGACGGAGATCCAGAAGGTGGCAGCGGTGATCGAGCGGCTGAGCGGCATCGCCACGGCGATTTCCGCCGCGGTCGAGCAGCAGAACGCCGCAACCGCGGAGATCACCCGCTCGGTCCAGCAGGCCGCCGCCGGCACCGGCGAGGTGTCGAGCAGCATCTCCGGCGTCACCGCCGCGTCCGACGAGAGCGGCCGCACTGCCCGCGAGCTGGTCGACGCGCTCGGCAAGCTGACCAGCGAGGCCGCCGGGCTGAACGCGCAGGTCGGCGACTTCCTGGCGACGGTGCGGGCGGCCTGACGGCTGCCTGAGGGCAGGTCGCCCCAAAGAAAAAAGGCGCCTTCCGCGGGGAAGGCGCCTTTTCCTTGCCGAAGCAAGGCTTACTTGGCGTTCGCCATGGCGACGGCGGTGTCGCTCATGCGGTTGGAGAAGCCCCACTCGTTGTCGTACCAGGTCATGATGCGGACGAAGTTGCCGTCGATGACCTTGGTCTCGTTCAGCGCGAAGATCGAGCTGTGCGGGTCGTGGTTGAAGTCGGTCGAGACCAGATCCTCGGTGTAGGCTTCCAGCACGCCCTTCAGCGGGCCGTTGGCGGCATCGGAGATCGCCTTGGTGATCTCTTCGACCGAGGTGTTGCGCTTGGCGGTGAACTTGAAGTCGACGACCGACACGTTCGGGGTCGGAACGCGCATGGCGGTGCCGTCCAGCTTGCCCTTCAGTTCCGGCAGCACCTTGCCGACCGCCTTGGCCGCACCGGTCGAGGTCGGGATCATGTTCAGGGCCGCAGCGCGGGCGCGGTGCAGATCCTTGTGGTTGGTGTCGACGATCCGCTGGTCACCCGTGTAGGAGTGGATCGTCGTCATGAAGCCCTTTTCGATGCCGACGAGGTTGTTCAGCACGAAGGCCACCGGGGCCAAGCAGTTGGTGGTGCAGGAGGCGTTGGAGACGATCCGGTGCTCGGCGGTCAGCTTGTCGTGGTTGACGCCGTAGACGACGGTGATGTCCTCGTCGGTCGCCGGAGCGGAGATCAGCACCTTCTCGGCGCCGGCTTCCAGATGCTTGGCGGCGTCGGCGCGCTTGGTGAAGATGCCCGAGCACTCCATGGCGATCTGGACGCCCAGATCCTTCCACGGCAGCTTGGCCGGGTCACGCTCCTGCACGACCTTGATGGAGTGACCGTTGACGATGAGGACGCCGTCGCCGGTCTCGATGGTGCCGGGGAAGCGGCCGTGGACGCTGTCGTACTTCAGCAGGTGCGCATTGGCCTTCAGATCGGCGAGGTCGTTGATCGCCACGACCTCCACGTCCTTGCGGCCGCTCTCGTAGATGGCGCGCAGAACCAGACGGCCGATGCGGCCAAAACCGTTGATCGCTACCCGTACAGCCATGACTTCCTCCAGTTGGATATGGGGCGCCCGAATTCGGCTGGACGCCCCTTCGGCTTCTCTCAGAGACGCGCCCTTAAAGACGAGCTTTGACGGCGTCCACGACCGCTTCGGCGGTGATGCCGAAGTGCTTGTACAGTTCCTGGTAGGGGGCCGATTCGCCGAAGCCGGTCATGCCGACGAAGGCGCCCTTGTCGCCCAGCCAGCGGTCCCAGCCCAGACGGATCGCCGCCTCGACGCCGACGCGCACGCCGGTGCCCAGCACGGATGCCTTGTACGCATCGTCCTGGCGCTCGAACAGTTCCCAACTCGGCATAGACACAACGGCGGTGCCGATGCCCTGGGCCTGCAGGGCCTTGCGGGCCTCCACCGCCAGCGACACTTCCGAGCCGGTGGCGAGGATGGTCGCCTTGCGCTCGCCCTCGGCCTCGACGATCACGTAGGCGCCGCGGGCCGACAGGTTCTCAGGCGTATGCTCGGTGCGCAGCGTAGGCACGTTCTGGCGGGTCAGCGCCAGCACCGACGGGGCGCCGGTGGCCTCCAGCGCGATCTGCCAGCATTCGGCGGTCTCGACCGCGTCGGCCGGGCGCAGGACCAGCAGGTTCGGGATGGCGCGCAGAGCGGCCAGATGCTCGACCGGCTGGTGGGTCGGGCCGTCCTCGCCGAGACCGATCGAGTCGTGGGTCATCACGAAGACGGTGCGCTGCTTCATCAGCGCGGCCAGACGGATCGCCGGACGGCAATAGTCGGCGAACTGCATGAAGGTGCCGCCGTAGGGGATGATGCCGCCATGCAGCGTCATGCCGTTCATCAGCGTCGCCATGCCGTGCTCGCGCACGCCGTAGCGGACGTAGCGGCCGGCGAACTCGCCCTTGCCCTTCACGTCGGCGGTGTTCTTGACCTTGGTGTTGTTCGACGGGGTCAGGTCGGCGGAGCCGCCGACCATCTCCGGGATCGCCGGCACCAGCACTTCCAGCGTGTTGCCGGAGGCGACGCGGGTCGCCCAGCTCGGCTTCTCGGCGCTGATCTTCTGCTTGAAGGCGACGATGGTGTCGGCCAGCGCGCTCGGCACCCCATGGCTGAACGCCTCGTCGAAGGCCTTGCCGGCCTCGGCGCTCAGGGTGGCGCGGCGGCTGCTCCAGGCGTTGTAGGCCTCGGTGCTGCGGGTGCCGGCGGCCCGCCAGGCGGACAGCACCTCGGCGGGAACGACGAAGGGCTCATGGGTCCAGCCGATGGCGGTGCGGGTCGCGGCGACCTCGTCGGCGCCCAGCGGCGAGCCGTGGCAGGCGTGGCTGTTGGCCTTGTTCGGCGCACCCTTGCCGATGATGGTGCGGCAGGCGATCAGCGTCGGCTTGTCGGTGGAGGTGCGGGCCTGGGCGATGGCCTTCGACACGGCGTCGGTGTCGTGGCCGTCGACGGCGATGGTGTTCCAGCCGTAGGAGCGGAAGCGCGCCTGGGTGTCGTCGGTGAAGCTGAGGTCGGTCGTGCCGTCGATGGAGATGTGGTTGTCGTCCCACAGCACGATCAGGCGGTTCAGGCCGAGATGGCCGGCCAGCGAGCAGGCCTCGTGGCTGACGCCCTCCATCAGGTCGCCGTCGGACGCGATGACGTAGGTGTAATGGTCGATCAGCTCGTCGCCGAAGCGGGCGTTGGTGATCCGCTCGGCCAGCGCCATGCCGACGGCGGTGGAGACGCCCTGGCCCAGCGGGCCGGTGGTCATCTCGATGCCGAGGCTGGGGTCGACTTCCGGGTGGCCGGGGGTCAGGCTGTGCAGCTGGCGGAAGCGCTTGATCTCGTCGATGGTCATCCGCTCGTAGCCGGTCAGGTAGGCCAGCGAGTAGAGCAGCATCGAGCCGTGGCCGGCCGACAGCACGAAGCGGTCGCGGTCGGCCCAGGTCGGGTTCTTCGGATCGAACTTCAGGAACTGCGTGAACAGGACCGTCGCAACGTCGGCCATGCCCATCGGCATGCCGGGGTGGCCGGACTTCGCGGCCTCGACCGCGTCCATGGAGAGCGCGCGGATCGCGCTGGCCATCGTGTGGAGGGAGGGCTGGGCGGAGTCAGCGGACATCTGGCGTTTCCTGCGGGTCGGGCGCGGTTGCGGCGTCGGCAACGGTGGTTGCGCGGTCGCCCCGATAAGGCGCCGCGAAACGGGCGCACCATGCAGAACCGCCGTCCGCAGGTCAACATGGGATTGGGGTAGCGAATGACATGGCAGAGGCCTCTCGTCCGTGTGGGAAGCCCCGCGCCGGTTAAAGGTTCGACACCGATGCATCGGTTGCGGCGTTCCGTCACGCCCCGGTATTCAGTATGGGCATTCGGTGGAAGAGTCCGTCGTGACGGTTGACGCGGTCGGCGTGCCGGCCCAACTCTAGGCGCTCCGATAAGGCAGCGGCTCGGCTTGGCGGAACGCCGGTCCGGGTCCACTGCCCAACGAACATGACGTGCCCACAGGTCGAGGTTGACGTCCATGGATTCCCTGAAAGCTGCTCTCGACCGTCTCGGCCGTGCCGTGGAACGTCTCGACCATGCCGCCGCCGCCCGCGAGGAGCGGGTCGTCCGGCGTGAGCAGGACCTGTCGCAGGCGCTGGAAACCGCGCGGGCCGACCGGGCGACCGCCCAGGCCACCGCGGAAGCGGTGTCGCAGCGGCTGGAGGTCGCCATCGCCCGCCTGCAACACGTGCTGGAGAGCTGACGCCATGGCGCAGGTCGACATCGAAGTGAACGGTCGCTTCTACCGCATGCTGTGCGAGGACGGGCAGGAGGGCAGGCTGCGCGAGCTGGCGGCCTATGTGGACGACCGGCTGCGCCGGCTGACCGGCGGCGGGCGCAGCGGGTCGGAGGCGCAGATGATGCTGATGACCTGTCTGGTGCTGGCCGACGAGTTGCAGGACGTGATGTCCGGCAAGGGCATCGCCCCCGCAATCGACGAGGCCGCGGTGGCCGGCGAACTCGATCGTGTCGCAAAACGCATCGAAGAGGTTGCCGCGCGGCTCGAGCGCGCCTAGATTGGTACACGGAAGGACCGCTGCCTGGTTCGACAGGCTGCAATAATCCCCAGGGCCGATAACCTTGAACTCTAGGGAGCTGTCCCTGTCCGGCCCATCGGGCCGGGTACACGGCGCCCACCTGCTCATGCAGGCCATGGAGGATAGGCATATGGCCACCGGCCGAGGCGGCCCCTTCCACCCTATTCTTCCCTCCGCACGCAGTCCGCGATGACCGATCCGCAAGCCAAGGACGCCGCCCGACGCGAGGCGCGCGCCCGGCGCGACGCCATCGCCGACCGTGACCGCTCCACCGCCTCCGCCGCCGTGCGTGACCGCATCGCCGAACTGGCGCGCGACGGCCATCTGCCGCGCGGTGCCGCCGGGGGATATTGGCCGTTAGGCTCGGAACTCGACGCGCGGCCGGCTTTGCTCCATCTTAAAGATCTGGGTCATCCGGTCGGCCTGCCGGTCTCGGGGCCGCGCGGCACCGCGCTGATGTTCCGCGACTGGGACCCGCAGGCGCCGATGGCGGCCGGCCGCTATGGCATCCAGGAACCGGCGGAGGGGCGTGCGGTCCTGCTGCCGTCGCTGCTGCTGGTGCCGCTGCTGGCCTTCGACCGCTCCGGCCACCGGCTGGGCTATGGCGCCGGCTATTACGACCGGACGCTGGACGGCCTGCGTGGCGGCGGTGCAGTGGTCGCTGTCGGCGTGGCCTTCGCCGCGCAGGAGATGCCGGCGGTGCCGGTGGACGGCCATGACGAGCGGCTGGACTGGATCGTGACGGAGCGCGAGACGCTCCGCATTCATAAGTGAGCTTTTCTGGAAGGTTGGGGCGATGCGGATTCTGTTCTTCGGCGATGTGGTGGGCCGGTCCGGGCGCGAGGCTGTGCTGGCGCATATGCCGATGCTGCGCGAGAAGCTGGACCCCGACCTGACGGTGGTGAACGGCGAGAATTCGGCCGGCGGCTACGGTGTCACGGTCAAGATCGCCGAGGAGTTCTTCGAGGCCGGCATCGACGTGGTGACGCTGGGCAACCATACCTGGGACCAGAAGGAACTGGTCTCCACCATCGAGCAGCAGCCGCGCATCGTCCGTCCGGTGAACTACCCGGAGGGCACGCCGGGCCGCGGCTTCGTCCTGCTTCAGGCGCGCGGCGGGCGCAAGGTGCTGGTGGTCAACGTGCTGCTGCGCCTTTTCATGGAGCCGATGGACGACCCGTTCGCCGCGGTGGACCGGGTGCTGAAGGCCCATCGCCTCGGGCCGGGCGGCGTCGATGCCGTGCTGATCGACATGCATGGCGAGGCGACCAGCGAGAAGATGATCATGGGCCATTTCTGCGACGGCCGCGCCTCGCTGGTGGTCGGCACCCACAGCCATGTGCCGACCGCCGACCACATGGTCCTGCCGAAGGGCACCGCCTACCAGTCCGATGCCGGCATGTGCGGCGACTACGACAGCGCCATCGGCATGAAGAAGGAGGTGGCGCTCGCCAAGATGGTGCGGAAGCTGCCGACCGAGCGGCTGTCGCCGGCGGAAGGGGAGGGCACCGTCTGCGGCTGCTACGTCGAGACCGACGACCGCACCGGGCTGGCGGTCCGCATCGAGCCGCTGCGCATCGGCGGGCGGCTGAGCCCGACCTTGCCGGAACGGATGCAGTAAGGCCGTCACGGCTGCGGCTTCGGTCGCGCCGCAATCTCGCCATATTGACTTTCTAATCCCGTGGGTGTCGTCTCCCGCGCCGAAAAGGTGCGGTGGGGCGGCAGACCTGTTACATGTGTCGTGCGCTTAACCCCGCCCGATTGACCAATTCCGTTTCGAGGCTCGTTCGACCCATGGCCGGTCATTCCCAGTTCAAGAACATCATGCACCGCAAGGGCGCGCAGGACGCCAAGCGGTCCAAGATCTTCAACAAGCTCGCCCGCGAGATCACCGTCGCCGCCAAGAGCGGCCTGCCGGACCCGGCGGCCAACCCGCGCCTGCGCGCCGCCATCCTGGCCGGACGCGCGCAGAACATGCCGCGCGACCGCATCGACCGCGCCATCAAGCAGGGCACGCCCGGCGGCGGCGACGACGCGAACTACGAAGAGGTGCGGTACGAGGGCTACGGCCCCGGCGGCGTCGCCCTGATCGTCGAGGCGCTGACCGACAACCGCAACCGCACCGCCGCGGAAGTGCGCTCCAGCTTCACCAAGTATGGCGGCAGTCTGGGCGAGACCAACTCGGTCAGCTTCATGTTCAGCCGCATCGGCGCGATCTTCTACCCGGCCGCCGCGGCGGATGCCGACGCCGTGTTCGAGGTGGCGCTGGAGGCCGGCGCCGACAACGTCGAATCCGACGAGAACGGCCACGAAGTCACCACCACGGTGGAGAATTTCGGCATTGTGCGCGATGCGCTGGAGGCCAAGTTCGGCGGTGCGGAGAGCGCGCGCCTGACCTGGCGCCCGCTGAACACCGTCGCGCCGTCGGAGGATGCCGCGGCCAGCCTGCTGAAGCTGCTGGACGTGCTGGAGGACAACGACGACGTCCAGGTGGTCGAAGGCAACTTCGACATCTCCGACGAGCTGATGCAGAAGCTGACCGCGTAAGCTGAACGCGGGTCTTGCAGGCGGAGAGCGGGTGCCGTGTTTGCGCGGGCAGGACGAAGTGAGGCGACGGTGCCTTCGCCGGTGCGGCTGCTGGGGATCGACCCCGGCTTGCGCCACACCGGCTGGGGCATCATCGACGTGGCGGGCAACCGCCTGAGCCACGTCGCCGACGGCGCGGTGCATTCCGACGACCGCTGTCCGCTGGCCGAGCGTCTGGTGCAGCTCCACGACGCGCTGTCGGCGGTGGTGGAGCGCTACCGCCCCGACGAGGCGGCGGTGGAGGAGACCTTCGTCAACAACAACGCGGTCTCGACGCTCAAGCTGGGGCAGGCCCGCGCCGTGGCCCTGCTGGTGCCGGCCCAGGCCGGGCTGGCGGTGGCGGAATACGCCAACAACATGGTCAAGAAGGCGGTCGTCGGCCAGGGCCGCGCCGAGAAGGCGCAGGTCCAGACGATGGTGCGGCTGCTGCTGCCCGGCTGCGAGATCGCCTCGCCGGACGCTGCCGACGCGCTGGCCATAGCGATCTGCCACGCGCACCACCGCGCCAGCTGGACGATGTGGCGGCGGGGTGGCGAAGCGCCGCGACATACCCTCTCCCCCCCGGGGAGAGGGGAGGGTGAGGGGGACGCGCGGCGTGCCTCTCCCAAGACTCCACGCGATGCCTCCCCCTCACCCCGACCCTCTCCCCGGGGGGGAGAGGGGAATATGGCAAGCGTCGCGAAAACCAAACCCACCGATTACATAACCGAGCGCGCACGCGATCTGCGGATGAACGCCACGGACGTGGAAAAGATCGTCTGGCAGAAGCTGCGCAATGCCCAGCTCGGCGCGAAATTCCGGCGGCAGGAGCCGATCCTGGGCTTCGTCGCCGACTTCGTCGCCCATGACCATCGCCTGATCGTCGAACTGGACGGCGGCCAGCATGCCGAGCAGCGCGCCGCCCATGACGAGAGGCGGTCGCGCATGCTGGAGCAGGCCGGCTTCCGCATCCTGCGCTTCTGGAACACCGATGTGATCGACAACCTTGATGGCGTGCTGGAGACCATCCGCGCGCGTCTCGAAGAGACCTCCATTCTTCGCAGCCAGCCCTCGGGCCGGGAGTTCCCATGATCGCCAAGCTGACCGGCATCGTCGATTCCACCGGCACCGACTGGGTCGTGCTCGACGTGAACGGCGTCGGTTACCTGCTGTCCTGTTCCAACCGCACGCTGTCCCGTCTGGCGGTCGGAGAGCGGGCATCGCTGGTGGTGGAAACCTTCATCCGCGAGGAACGCATCGTCCTGCACGGCTTCGGCGATCAGGCGGACCGGGAGTGGTTCAAGCTGCTGACCACCATCCAGGGCGTCGGCGCCCGGCTGGCGCTGTCGATCCTGGGCGTGCTCGACCCCGACCAGCTGACCCGCGCCATCGCCTCGCAGGACAAGACCGCGCTGGTGCGCGCCGATGGCGTCGGGCCGAAGGTGGCGGCGCGCATCCTCAACGAACTCAAGGACAAGGTCGGCAATCTGGCGCTCGGTCCCGCGGCGACCGCGGGCGCGCCGGCCGGCAAGGGCGCTCCCGCCGCCGTGCCGGGCGCCACCCCGGCGCTGGCCGATGCGGTGTCGGCGCTGGTCAATCTCGGCTATGGCCGGTCGGAGGCCTTCGGCGCGGTCGTCGCCGCCGGGCGCGTGCTGGGCGATGACGCCGGCGTGTCCGATCTGATCCGCCAGGGCCTCAAGGAACTGAGCCAATGAGCGACCCCAATAGCGACCGTCTGGTCCAGCCGGGCCAGGGCCACGGCGATTCGGCCGAGGCGTCGATCCGTCCGCTGTCGCTCGCCGAGTTCATCGGCCAGCGGCAGGCGCGCGAGAACCTGTCGATCTTCATCCAGGCCGCCCGCTCCCGCAACGAGGCGCTGGACCATGTGCTGCTGTTCGGCCCGCCCGGCCTGGGCAAGACCACGTTGGCGCAGATCGTGGCGCGCGAGCTGGGCGTCGGCTTCCGCGCCACCTCCGGCCCGGTCATCGCGCGGGCCGGCGATCTGGCGGCGCTGCTGACCAACCTGCAGCCGCACGACGTCCTCTTCATCGACGAGATTCATCGCCTTAATCCCGCCGTGGAAGAGGTGCTCTATCCCGCCATGGAGGATTTCCAGCTCGACCTCATCATTGGCGAAGGCCCGTCGGCACGGTCCATCCGGATCGACCTGCCGCCCTTCACCCTTGTCGGCGCTACGACGCGCAGCGGCCTGATCACGCGCCCGTTGCGCGAACGCTTCGGCATTCCCGTGCGCCTGCAATTCTACGAGCCGGACGAGCTGGAGCTGATCGTGCGCCGCGCCGCCGGGGTGCTCGGCATGGGCATCACGCCGGAGGGCGCCCGCGAGATCGCCAACCGGGCGCGCGGCACCCCGCGCGTGTCGGGCCGGCTGTTGCGCCGGGTGCGTGATTTCGCCGCAGTTGCCGGCGTCGAGGAGGTCGACAAGCGCGTCGCCGACGCCGCGCTGACCCGGCTGGAGGTCGACCGGCTGGGACTTGACAGCATGGACCGCCGCTATCTCGGGCTGGTCGCCAACAACTATGGCGGCGGGCCGGTCGGCGTCGAGACGCTGGGCGCGGCGCTGGGCGAGCAGCGCGACGTGCTGGAGGAGGTGGTCGAACCCTACCTGATCCAGCAGGGCTTTTTGCAGCGCACGCCGCGCGGGCGCATGCTGACCGACCAGGGCTTCCGTTATCTCGGCCTCAACCCGCCGAATGCGCCGCTCCGGCAGCTCGACCTGCTGGACCGCGTCCCCGACCCGACGGACGGGGACGGCGATGAGTGACGCATCCACCCTTTCCGGCCTCTCCGGCCGGTTCGCCGAGGACGGCACGCACCGGTATCCGCTGCGGGTCTATTACGAGGACACCGACGCCGGCGGCATCGTCTACCACGCCAATTACCTGCGATTCGCGGAGCGGGCGCGCACAGAGATGCTGTACCTGATGGGCTTCCGTCAGAGGGAGATGGCCGAGGGTTTGGGCGATGTCACAGGTGTGTCATTTGCGGTACGGCGCCTGACCATCGATTTTGACGCCCCTGCCAAGCTGGAGGACACGCTTGAAGTGGAAACCCGAATCGTCGATATCCGCGGTGCCTCCTTCGCACTTGCACAAGTCATCCGCCGTGACGGTCGCGTGCTGGCGCGCGCCGACCTGCAGCTGGTGACGATCAACCGGGCCGGGCGGGCCGTGCGCCTTCCCGAACCGGTGAAAGCGGCGATGGAGACGCTGCATGCAAAGCAAAACGCCTCTTCTCCCGCTTGACCCGCCTGACTGATCGTATCGACCGTTTCCTTCCACTCCCCGTGCCAACAGCGCAAACGCGAGACTGACTGCGATGGACGCCCTGCAAACCGCCCAACTGGCCGGCAATGCCGCCGCCACGACGGCACATGAGATCACGATCCTCGGCCTGTTCTGGCAGGCCGACGCGGTCGTCAAGATCGTGATGATGATGCTCGTCGTCGCCTCGATCTGGTGCTGGGCGATCATCATCGAAAAGCTGATGCGCATCCGCCGGCTGAACGCCCAGGCCGACTCGTTCGAGGAAGCCTTCTGGTCCGGCGGGTCGCTCGACGCGCTGTACGACCGCATCGGCCAGACCCCGGCCGACCCGATGGCGGCGACCTTCGCCGCCGGCATGCGCGAATGGCGCCACGCCGCCGACCGCGGCATCGGCGGCACGATGAAAAGCTCGCTGCAACAGCGGGTGGAGCGGGTGATGGCGGTGACCATCGGCCGCGAGATGGCGCGGGCCGAACGCTACATGACCTTCCTGGCCTCGGTCGGCTCGACGGCGCCCTTCATCGGCCTGTTCGGCACGGTGTGGGGCATCATGAACTCCTTCACCTCGATCGCCGGCTCGGGCAACACCAGCCTCGCCGTGGTGGCGCCGGGCATCGCCGAGGCGCTGTTCGCCACCGCCATGGGCCTGCTGGCCGCCATCCCGGCGGTGCTCTCCTACAACAAGTTCTCCACCGACCTCGGCCGCTACGCCGACCGGTTGGACACCTTCTCGGGCGAGTTCTCGGCGATCCTGTCCCGCCACCTCGAGGAGCGGGGAGCCGCCTGAACCATGGCCGGACAACTCGCAGGCAAATCCCACGGGCGCGGCAAGCGCCGGGGCTATCGCGCGATGGCCGAGATCAACATGACGCCGTTCATCGACGTCATGTTGGTCCTGCTGATCGTCTTCATGGTCGCCGCCCCGATGCTGACCGTCGGCGTGCCGGTCGACCTGCCCAAGACCAATGCCGCTCCGCTGGAGCAGCAGAAGGACCCGCTGTTCGTCACCGTGCAGACCGACGGCCGCGTCTTCGTCCAGGAGACGCCGGTCGAGCTGACCAACATGGTGCCGCTGCTGATCGCGGTGACCAACAACAACCCCGAGGCCCGCATCCTGGTTCGCGGCGATGCCAAGATCGCCTATGGCAAGATGCTGGAGGTGATGGGCACCATGAGCGCCGCCGGCTTCAAGAAGGTCGGGCTGGTCGCCGAGATGCCGAACGGCCCGGCCGCGTCCAGCGCGCGGGTCGGCGCGCCCAAACCGGCGCGTTGAGGCGGGCGGAACTCCCATGCGCAAGCCCCTGATCGCCTCGGCGGTGCTGCACGTCGCGCTGGTCGCGCTGATGGTGCTCGGCATGCCGCCCAGCGATCGCAAGCTCGAAATCGCCTCCTCGATTCCGATCGAGATCGTCGACATCGGCGAAGTCACCCAGGCTGCCCGCGTCGAGAAGGGCGAGCCGAAGCCGGCCGCCGCCGCGCGTCCGCCGATGCCCGAGGCCAAGCCCGCCCCGCCGGCGCCGGAACCGCCGGACGAGGAGGACGAGCCGCCTCCGCCCCCGCCGACGCCTGCCAAGACGCCGGAGCCGCCGAAGGTCGCCCAGGTGCCGCCGCCCCCGCGCGAGCCGACGCCGCCGCCCAAGCCCGCTCCGACGCCCCCGCCTCCTCCTCCGCCACCCCCTCCGCCGCCGGATCCGGCGCCGTCGCCGACTCCGAAGCCGCCGGAGCCTCCCAAGCCCGAGCCGCCGAAGCCGGAACCGCCCAAACCGGAACCGCCGAAGCACGAGCCCAAGCCTGAGCCTCCGAAACCGGAGCCGCCCAAGCCCGAGCCGAAAAAGCCCGAGCCTCCCAAGCCGGAACCGCCGAAACCGGAACCGCCCAAGGCGGAGCCGAAGAAGCCGGAGCCGACGAAGGAGCCTGCCAAGGAGGTCGCGAAGGCCGAGGCGAAGAAGGCGGATGCGCCGGCCAAGCAGCCGGAGAAGCCGTCGGCCAAGGCCGACCCGCTGTCAGACCTGCTGTCGAACGTCGGGAAGATCAAGCCGTCGGACAACCCGAAGGCTGACGGCAAGGCATCGGCCAGCGCCAACAGCGACGCCAAGCCCAGCCAGAAGACCGCATCCGCGGCTCCGGCCGGGGCGGCCAAGGCAACAAACGGCCCCGACAAGCCGTTCAAGCCATCCGGCCGTGCGCTCGACGCCATCCGCGGCCAGCTGAGCAAGAACTGGAACTTCGACAGCGGCCGCAAGGACGCCGGTTCGATGCAGATCGAGATCCATGTGGAGGTCGGCCGCGACCACAGCGTGGTTCGCGCCTGGATCGACGACAAGTACAGGTCGCGCTACATGTCGGATGCCGCCTTCCGGGCGTCGGCCGACGCGGCGGTGCGCGCGGTCAAGCGGTCCAGCCCCCTGGAGCTGCTGACCAGCGAGTTCACGCCGCAGACTTATGAAGATTGGCGCTTCATCGTGTTCAATTTCGACCCGAGGGACATGTTCTGACCATGACGACGAAGACGAGGCTTCTGTTGAAGCTGGCCGGGGCCACCGGCGCGCTTCTCCTCTCCCTCGGCGTTGCCGCTCCGCAGGAGGCGCGCGCCGAGTTGCGCATCGACATCACGCGGGGCGTGTCCGAGCCGCTGCCCATCGCCATCACCAGCTTCGCCGGATCGGGCGGGCGCGATGTGCAGATGGGCGCCGACATCTCCAAGGTGATCTCCGACGACCTGGAGCGGTCCGGCCTGTTCAAGCCGCTGGACCCGCGCGGCTTCCTGCAGACGCCGGACCAGCTGCGCAGCGGCGAGCCGCGCTATCAGGACTGGAAGGCGCTGGGCGCCCAGGCCCTGGTCGCCGGCAACACCACCACGGGCGCCGACGGCCGCATGAAGGTCGATTTCCGCCTGTGGGACGTCGCCGCCGGCCAGTACATGCAAGGGCTGAGCTACAGCGCCTCGCCGCAGGAATGGCGCCGCATCGCCCACATCGTGGCCGATGCCATCTATAAGCGCCTGACCGGCGAGGACGGTTATTTCGACACGCGCATCGTCTATGTCGCCGAATCCGGCCCGGCGAACGCGCGCAAGAAGCAGCTGGCCATCATGGACCAGGACAGCGCCAACCATCAGTTCCTGACCGACGGACAGACCCTGGTCCTGACGCCGCGCTTCTCGCCGACGTCCCAGGAAATCACGTACATGTCGTACTTCAACAAGAAGCCGCGCGTGTACCTGTTCAACATCGACACCGGCCGCCAGGAGGTCCTGGGCGACTTCCCCGGCATGACCTTCGCCCCGCGCTTCTCGCCGGACGGCAACAAGGTCATCATGTCGATGGCCCAGAACGGCAACACCGACATCTATACGCTGGACCTGCGCACCCGCCGCCAGACCCAGCTGACCGACGCGCCGGGCATCGACACGGGCCCGAGCTATTCGCCGGACGGCCAGCGCATCGTCTTCGAGTCGGACCGCGGCGGCACCCAGCAGCTCTATGTCATGGGCGCCGACGGCTCCGGCGTGAAGCGGCTGACCTTCGGCGAGGGCCGCTACGGTACGCCGGTATGGTCGCCGCGCGGCGACCTGATCGCATTCACGCGCCAACGTGGTAGCAGCTTTGCAGTTGGCGTAATCCGTCCGGATGGGACGGGGGAACGGATCCTGACCGAAGCCTTCCACGTCGAGGGTCCGACCTGGGCCCCCAACGGCCGAGTCATCATGTTCTTCAAGGACTTGCCGTCGGGTGACGGGCGTGGCCGCAACGCGAAGCTGTACAGCATCGACATCACCGGCGCCAACGAGCGTCGCGTGAGCACCCCGGTCGACGCGTCGGACCCCGCGTGGTCGCCCTTGATTCCCTAGTGGAGTAGCCCTATTTTGCGGCCACGCGGGAGCAATGCTCAAGACAAAGGTCGAACGTCGTCTTTTCGTCGGGGATTGGCGGAAAGAAGCGGCTCCTGTGCAGACAAAGTTCGGCCATCAAACAGGTTTCGTTCAAGGGGTCCCTGAACATGCGTATGAAGTTCCTCGCTCTCGCCGCGGTCGCTCTGCTCGCCGCTTGCGAATCCACTCCGAACGACGCCGCCAACGGCGCCAACACCGGTGCCCAGCAGTCGTCGGTCCGTCCGGGCTCGGCGGAAGATTTCGTCGTCAACGTCGGCGACCGCGTCTTCTTCGGCCTCGACCGCTTCGACCTGTCGCCGGAGGCTCGCGCCACCCTCGACCGTCAGGCCAAGTGGCTGCAGACCTACGGCTCGGTCACCGTCACCGTCGAAGGCCATGCCGACGAGCGCGGCACCCGCGAGTACAACCTCGCCCTGGGTGAGCGTCGCGCCAACTCGGTGAAGAACTACCTGGCCGCCAAGGGCATCACCCCGAACCGCGTCAACGTCGTCTCCTATGGCAAGGAGCGTCCGGCCGTCGTTGGTTCGAACGAGGCCGCCTGGTCGCAGAACCGCCGTGGCGTGACCGTCGTCAACTGATGACGCCGGTCCCCGCCTGACGGGGAACAGGGAAGGGCGCCGCCGCCGGGCAACCGGGGGTGGCGCCTTTTCTTTTTGGCGGTCTCTTTTCGGCGCTATGTTTTTTGGGACCATGTTTTTTGGGGCTGGGAAAATCCGGCGAGGTCGGTTCTTTGCGCGGACGCGCAAGTTCTGCTAAACAGCGGCCATCGCGTCGCCTTTATCGTTCGCCATGGTCGCCGTGGGTGCTCCCCCGGCATCAGATCTCCTCAGGATCCCACGCGCATGACCAACATCCGTCCCGTCGCCGCCCTGCTGCTGGGTGGCATGCTCGCGGCAACTCCCGCCCTGGCCCAGTCGAAGGGGCAGATCGAGCGGCTGCAATCGCTGGAAACGCAGGTCGCCGCGCTGGGCGGTCCGGTGGAGGTGGCGCAGCTGTCGCCCTCCGTCGCCGCCGATTTCGAGATTCGCCTGCAAAACCTCGAACGCAGCATCCAGGATCTGACCGGCAAGTACGAGGAGTCGAGCTATCAGGTCACCCAGCTGCGCGAGCGTCTGGAGAAGGTCAATTCCGACGTCGATTTCCGGTTGAAGGAGCTGGAGAAGGGCGGCGGGACCGCCGGGGGCGCCATGGGTGGCGCGATGTCCGATGCCGCGCCGGCCAAGCCGTCGAAGGCCGCCGCTTCGGACGACAGGAAGGCCGACAAGCCGGCGCAGACCGCGGCGGCCAATCCGCCCTCGACCGCCGGCCTGTCGCCGGAAAAGCAGTATGAGCAGGCGTTCGAACTGCTGCGCAACTCCGACTATGACCGGGCGGAAAAGGCGTTGCAGGAGTTCATCGTCAAGAACAAGTCGCACGCCTATGCCGGCAACGCGCAGTATTGGCTGGGCGAGAGCTATTACGTCCGCAACAAGTTCCCGGAAGCGGCCCAGGCCTTTGCCGAGGTGCTGTCCAAGTACCGCACCAACCCGAAGGCGGCCGACAGCCTGCTGAAGCTGGGCATGACCCTGCAGCAGATGAACAAGAAGTCGGACGCCTGCACCGCCTTCGGCCAGCTGCTGACCAAGTTCCCCGAAGCCTCGGCCAGCGTGAAGCGCCGCGCCGATACGGAGCGCAAGCGCATCAATTGCCCGGCCTGATGGGCGGCGACTCCGGAGACGGCAGGCCGGTATCGCGGGAGGAGTTCGCCCACGCCCTGGCGGCGCTGGGCGGGTTCGAGCCGTCGCCGGCCGTCGCCGTCGGGGTTTCCGGTGGCGGCGACAGCGTGGCGCTGGTCCTGCTGCTGCGGCATTGGGTCGCGGAGCGGGGCGGGAGCCTGCTGGCGCTGACCGTCGATCATGGGCTGCGGCCCGAGTCCGCCGGGGAGGCGGCAGCGGTCGGGCGGGCGATGAGCCGGCTCGGCGTTCCCCATCGCATCCTGCGCTGGGACGGGGCGAAGCCGTCGGCCGGGGTGCAGGCGGCCGCCCGGACGGCGCGGCACCGGCTCCTCGGCGCGGCCTGCGCCGAGGCCGGCATCCTTCATCTGGCGCTCGCCCATCATCGCGACGATCAGGCCGAAACGGTGCTGCTGCGGCTGGCCCGCGGGTCCGGCATCGATGGGCTGGCCGGGATGGCGCCCGTGCGCGCCGATGGGGCGGTGCGGGTGATCCGGCCGCTGCTGCGCTTTTCCCATGACCGGCTGCTGGCGACCTGCCGCGCCGAGGGCGTGGACTGGATCGAGGATCCCTCCAACCGCAACCCGCGCTTCGCCCGTGCCCGGCTGCGTGCCGCCCGCGAGAGCCTGGGCGGGGAGGGGCTCGACGGCAGCCGGTTGGGCGAGGTCGCCCGGCGGGCGGGCCGCGCGCGGGCGGCGCTGGAACAGGCGACGGCCGCGCTGCTGGCGGAGGCCGCGACCATTCATCCCGAGGGCTGGATCACCCTGGCGCCGGCACCTCTGCGCGCCGCACCGCCGGAGATCGCGCTGCGGGCGCTGGGCGCTGCGCTGGCTGCGGTCGGCGGGCCGGCGCACCCGGTGCGCGACGAAGCGCTGGAACGGCTGCTCGACGGGTTGGCGGAGGGGCAGGGCGGAACTTTAGGCGGCTGCGTCGTTCGGATGCGGCGCGGCGCGGTCATGGTCGCGCGCGAACCGGTGGCGGTGATGGAACGGCCGACCGTGGCCCCCGGAGAGGCGATCCGGTGGGACGGCCGATTCGACCTGAGGGTGTCGCCCAGCCATTGCCGCCCTGTCACGGTCGCGGCGCTGGGGGCCGACGGCTGGCGCGAATGGGCAGGTCGGCAGGCCCCGAAGGGGGTGCCCGACCTGCCGGTTCCGGTGCGGGAAACCCTGCCAAGCCTTTGGGCAGGCGCGGATTTGCTTGGTGTGCCGATGATCGGCATGTGCTACGGGTTCGACGCGGATGGACAGCACCCGGTGGACCGCGCAAGGTTTTGTCCACTTTCGTCGTTGGGAAGACCAGCTTTTACGGTTGTTTCGGACCGGGACGGCATTATTTAATCAGGGAACGTGCCCGTAGGAGACCGGGGTGCGGCCTTGTCGGCGCACCGCATGGCGATGGGTTCGCAGAAAGGCGTGTGACGTGAACAATTTCGGCAAGAACCTCGCTCTCTGGATCATCATAGGGCTGCTCCTCGTGGCCCTGTTCAACCTGTTCCAGAGTTCCTCCACCCGCAGCCCGCAAACGACCGTTCCGTTCAGCGAGCTTCTCGCCGAAGTGGACCGGGGCCAGGTCGCCGACGTGACGATCAAGGGCAACCAGGTTTCGGGCCATTTCTCCGACGGCCGCTCCTTCAGCACCTATGTCCCGCCCGAAGCGGGCCTGGTGGAGCGCCTGACCAACAAGAACGTCCGGATCAACGCGGTCCCCGACGACAGCAACGTGCCGTCGCTGTTCTCGGTGCTGCTGTCCTGGTTCCCGATGCTTCTGCTGATCGGCGTCTGGATCTTCTTCATGCGCCAGATGCAGTCCGGCGGCGGCAAGGCCATGGGCTTCGGCAAGTCGCGGGCGCGCCTGCTGACCGAGAAGGTCGGCCGCGTCACCTTCGACGACGTCGCCGGCATCGACGAGGCCAAGCAGGAGCTGACGGAGATCGTCGAGTTCCTGAAGGACCCGCAGAAGTTCCAGCGGCTGGGCGGCAAGATCCCGAAGGGCTGCCTGCTCGTCGGTCCTCCAGGCACCGGCAAGACGCTGACCGCCCGCGCGGTGGCCGGCGAAGCCAATGTGCCGTTCTTCACCATCTCCGGTTCGGACTTCGTCGAAATGTTTGTCGGTGTGGGTGCGTCCCGCGTCCGCGACATGTTCGAACAGGGCAAGAAGAACGCTCCCTGCATCATCTTCATCGACGAAATCGACGCCGTCGGCCGCCATCGCGGTGCCGGCCTGGGCGGCGGCAACGACGAGCGTGAGCAGACCCTCAACCAGCTGCTGGTCGAGATGGACGGCTTCGAGGCGAATGAGGGCGTGATCCTGATCGCCGCGACCAACCGTCCGGACGTTCTCGACCCCGCTCTGCTGCGTCCGGGCCGCTTCGACCGTCAGGTCGTGGTGCCGAACCCCGACGTGCTGGGCCGCGAGAAGATCCTCAAGGTCCACATGCGGAAGGTCCCGCTGTCGCCGGACGTCGACGCCAAGGTCATTGCCCGCGGCACCCCCGGCTTTTCCGGCGCCGATCTGGCGAACCTGGTGAACGAGGCTGCCCTGCTGGCCGCCCGCATCGGCAAGCGCGTCGTCGGCATGTCCGAGTTCGAGAACGCCAAGGACAAGGTCATGATGGGTGCGGAACGCCGCTCCATGGTGATGACCGAGGACGAGAAGAAGCTGACCGCCTACCATGAGGCCGGCCACGCCATCTGCGCCATCCACTGCGCCGACAGCGACCCGGTCCACAAGGCCACCATCATCCCGCGCGGCCGTGCGCTGGGCATGGTGATGCGCCTGCCGGAAGGCGACCGCATCAGCCTGTCGCAGGCCAAGCTGCTGGCCGACCTGACCGTCGCCATGGGCGGCCGCATCGCCGAGGAGCTGATCTTCGGCAAGGAGCGGGTGACCACGGGCGCTTCGGGCGACATCAAGATGGCGACTGAGATGTCGCGCCGGATGGTGACGGAGTGGGGCATGAGCGACAAGCTCGGCCCGCTGCTCTACGGTGAGCCGACGCAGGAGGTGTTCCTGGGCCATTCGGTGACCCAGCACAAGAACATGTCCGACCGCACGGCCCAGCTGGTCGACGAGGAAATCCGCCGCATCGTGGACGAGAGCTACGACCGCGCCCGGACGATCCTGACCGAGAACATCGACCAGCTGCACACCCTGGCCAAGGGCCTGCTGGAGTACGAGACGCTGAGCGGCGACGAGATCAACCGTCTGCTGCGCGGCGAACCGATCCTGCGCGACGACGACCGCGAGACGATGGCCGTCCCGCCGCGTCCGACCACCGGCTCCGGCCGCCGCTCCTCCGTTCCGCCCAGCACCGGGCAGGAAAGCGGCGGCATGGGTCCGGAACCGCAGGGCACCTGAGGGTTCCGGGTTCGGAAATGAAGAAGGCGGCGCTGCGAGGCGCCGCCTTTTTTCTTGAGCAGGTTTCGAAGTGGGCGGAAACCGTCAGAGCGCGCCCTTCTGTTCGCGGCGGCGGTCGAGCGCCACATCGAACTGGCGAAGCAGCTTCTGCATGCCCTCGAAGTACAGCTTGCGCGACGGCGTGTTCTTCATGCAGCGGGCGTCGAGATGGGCGACGCTGGTCAGGGCGGACACGCAGTAGCCGAGCAGCCAGTAGCGCGACCGGATGCTGCGCAGATAGTCGCGGAACGGCTCCGGCTGGCCGGCCATGAAGCTGCTGAAGGAGGTTTCGTAATCCGACAGGATGGTGCGGATGTCGAGCAGCGTCGTCTCCAGCAGCTTGCCCACCTTCTCGATGTGCATGAGCAGCTGGGTCTCGTAGGGCTTGTGCATGCGGATGTCGACCGGGATGCACTCGCGCGACTTCAGCCAGGTCAGGATGGTGCGGGCGCGGGGCGCGATGCGGCGCAGCTGGTACTCGTAGAAGGTCGTGCCCTTCCAGGCGCTGAAGATGGTGTCAGCCTCCGACCGCTCGATGCCGAAGGCGGAGACGAACAGGCCGGCTTCTTCCAGGTTGGGATTCCAGATCGCCTCCAGGAAGCGTTCGACGCTTCCGGCGCTGCCCTGGCTGCCCGACAGCGCCTTGCGGACGATCGGCTCGATGCGGGCGCGGATCAGGCGGCGGAGCTGGTGGTCCTCCTCGTTGGAGATCAGCCAATGGCGCGCATCGACGTTGATCTTCTCCGCTTCGAAGCAGGTCTTCAGCAGGAAGGCGTCCAGCGACGGCACGTCGTCGATCATCTGGAGCATCTTCATGTCGCCGATGATGCCGTTTTCCTGCGGCCCATGCTTGATGCCGAACTGCTCTTCCAGCAGGGTGGCACTGTTGCGGCCGCGGAGATAGACGGCGACGCCGCCGCCCTCCGGCGCCCTGGCGTTGTGCGGCACATAGATCCCGGTTTCGACCGGGCGCTCGCCGCCCTCCAGCTCCTCGTCCTCGGCGATGGGATCGCCGCCGTCGTCGTCGCGGTCGTCGAAGTTCGGGTACTTGAACAGGATGCAGTTGTTCAGGCCCTGAGCCTTGAACATGCGCTGCTCTTCCGGGATCTCGCGCGTGATGGCGATGAGATTCATCGACACGCTGGACCCGCCATAAAGGATCTGCTCAAGGATCGGAGAAACCGAGTCCATTTTCTTGCGAGCGCGCATGAATATTACCCAATCCCGAGAATATTTCTCAAATCATAAACGCCGCATTCGCAAACGCAAAGAGGGATCGGCGGACCGATCCCTCTCTTCACCATGCGATTGCGCACACCTTGCGGCCGCTCAACCAAATCGGTCAACCAACTGGGGCCGCTCAGGCCTCAGCCGGCCTTCGGCGTGCCGCCCAGCGAGCCGAGCAGGCTGGCGACTTCGGCCGCCTCGTCCACCGCGACCATGCCGACGGTGTGGTAACCGCTGTCGACATGCATCACCTCGCCGGTGACGCCGCTGCCCAGGTCGGACATCAGGAACAGGCCGGCGCCGCCGACCTCCTGGATGGTGACGTTGCGCTTCAGCGGGGCGTTCAGCTCGTTCCACTTCAGGATATAGCGGAAGTCGCCGATGCCGCTGGCGGCCAGGGTCTTGATCGGACCGGCGGAGATGGCGTTGACACGGATGTTGCGGCCACCCAGATCGACTGCCAGATAGCGCACGCTGGCTTCCAGCGCGGCCTTGGCGACGCCCATCACGTTGTAATGGGGCATGACGCGCTCGGCGCCATAGTAGGATAGGGTAAGCAGGCTGCCGCCGTCCTTCATCAGTGGCACGGCGCGCTGCGCCACCGCGGTGAAGGAGTAGCAGGAGATGTCCATGGTGCGCAGGAAGTTGGCCCGCGTGGTGTCCAGGTACAGCCCGTCCAGCTCGTTCTTGTCGGAAAAGGCAATGGCATGAACCACGAAGTCCAGCTTGCCCCACTCCTGCTCGATGGCGGCGAAGGTCGCGTCGATGCTGGCCTCGTCCGTGACGTCGCAGGGCAGGACCAGCTTGGCGCCGACCTGCTCGGCCAGCGGCTTCACCCGCTTCAGCAGCGCGTCGCCCTGATAGGTGAAGGCAAGCTCCGCCCCGTGCTGGGCCAGGGCGGAGGCGATCCCCCAGGCGATCGAACGATCGTTGGCCACGCCCATGATCAGGCCACGCTTGCCGGCCATGAGCGGCATCGGATTGGACATCGGAACCTCGTGAACGACGGATGTGCTGCGGCTCCAGCCGCGAAAAGTGGGGCGCATCCTACACGAAAGCGCCCGACGGTCAAACCGACGCGGGCTGTCTTGCCGCCGGAGGCGTCGCATGTCTCACCGTAAGGAGAATTCGGGCCGCGAGGAGGAGGAGCGCAGCCGCATTCTGACCGGCCTGCGGGAGCTTGGCGGCTTCTTCGGCCATTCCATGCTGCGCTTCTACAACGACAACTGCTTCCAGACCGCGGCGGCGCTGACCTACACCTCGCTGCTGGCCATCGTGCCGATGATGACCATCGGTTTCGCCATCTTCTCAGCCTTCCCGGCCTTCAGTGCCCTGCAACTGCGGATCCAGACCGCTCTGGTCAAGAATCTGGTGCCGGAGATCGGCGACGCAATCCTGGAATATCTCGGCCGCTTCATGGCGAACGCCGGCCAGATGCCGATCTTCGGTGTGATCGGGCTGGCGGTGTCGGCGGTGCTGCTGATCTGGACCATCGAGGGGTCCTTCGCCACGGTCTGGCGCGTGCGCGAGCCGCGGTCCTATGTCACGCGCATCCTGTCCTTCTGGGCGGTGGTGTCGCTGACCCCGCTGTTCGCCGGCGCTAGCCTGTCGCTGTCCAGCACGCTGTGGACGGCGCTGGAGGTGGCGCATCTGGAAGGGGTCGTCCATCCGCTGGCGGGGATCGGCATGCTGCTGCCCTTCGCCTTGCAGCTGGTCGGATGCTCGCTGCTGTATCTGATCATTCCGAATCGGGATGTGTTCTGGCTGGACGCTCTGTGCGGCGGCGCCATCGGCTCGATCCTGCTGGAAGGGTCGAAGGCGATCTTCGGCTGGTATATGCGCGAATATCCGGCCTACCAGACCATCTATGGCGCCCTGTCGGTGGTGCCGATCTTCCTGTTCTGGCTCTACATCGCGTGGTCGACGGTGCTGTTCGGCGCGGTGGTCGCCGCGTCGCTGCCGGAATGGCGGGCGGGCAAGGTCACCCGCGGCGGCATGGATGGGTTGCTGCCGGCCCAGCGGCTGGCGCTGGCGCTTGCCGTCCTGCATGAGCTGATGGAGGCGAGCCGGCTCGGGGTCGGCATGCGCCGCCGCACGCTGGTCGGGCGGGTGCCGGTGGGCACGCTGCTGATCGACGGCATCCTGGAACAGCTGCGCGATGCCCATTGGGCGGCCCACACCACCCGCGACGCCTGGGTGGTCACCCGCGACATGGGCGAGGCGACCCTGCTGGAGCTGATGAAGGCGCTGGGCATCGGCATGCGCGGCTCCGTCCATGGGCTGGGCGGCCTGGATCTGCCCTGGCAGGAGCGCACCGCCCGCCTGCTGGACGCCGCCGAGGCGCGGCAGGGCGATCTGCTGAACGTGCCGTTGAAGACGCTGTTGAACGACGATCCGCCGCCGGAAGGCCAGCCGGCAGGGCAAGGGATGGGGCAGGCAGGCGCCGGGCCGGTGCCGCTGCGGGCGGTGAAGAAATAGGGGGCAGGCAACAGCGGCGGGCCGAAGCGGTTCTGCGCCCCGAGGGGAGGGGGAAACCCGGCGCCGGCGGTTACTCCAGCCCGGCCTTCTTGCGGACGTCGTAGCTGCGGGTCTTCGCCCATTCCTCGACGAACTTGACCAGCTCACCGTCGGGCGGGTCGGGCAGGACGACCTTCAGCTTCACATACTGGTCGCCCGGCTGCTTGGTGGCCTGGTTGACCACGCCCTTGCCGCGCAGGCGCAGGACGGAACCGGTGTTGGCGCCCGGCGGCACCTTCACCGCGACCTTGCCGCTGATCGTCGGGACATTGACGGTCGCGCCCAGAACCGCCTCGTTCAGGGTGATCGGCACCTCGACATGGATGTCGCCGTCCTGCCGGGTGAAGAAGGGGTGGGATTCGACATGCACCTCGACGATGGCGTCGCCGTTGGGCATGCCGCCCATGCCGGGCAGACCCTGGCCCTTCAGCCGCAGCTTCGACTCGTTCTCCGTTCCGGCCGGGATGGCGACGTCGATGCTCTTGCCGTTGGACAGGTTGATGCGGCGCTTCGACCCGTTCGCCGCCTCGATGAAGGGGACGGTGACGGAATAGGAGATGTCGCTGC
This sequence comes from Azospirillum sp. A26, assembly GCF_042604635.1. Lineage (NCBI taxonomy): Bacteria > Pseudomonadati > Pseudomonadota > Alphaproteobacteria > Rhodospirillales > Azospirillaceae > Azospirillum > Azospirillum sp. A26. Next base: position 451,266 of record NZ_CP170472.1, read on the forward strand.
CCCGCACCTTCGGCCCGGTGGAGCCGCCCGTGCCGGCCCCGGCTCCCGCTCCGGCACCCGGCCCGCCGGGGCGGCGCCGGCCGCCACCGAACAGGTCGGAGAACCAGTCGTCGCCGCCGCCGAAGAAGCTGTCGTCGGCGGTGCTGGTGTAGGCCTTGCCGCGGCTGCCGGCGGTCCGGCCGCGCGTGCCGAAACCCGCGTGCCGTTCCTGCCCCGATGGGTCGATCTCCCCGCGGTCGTAGCGGGCGCGCTTCTCGGCATCCGACAGCAGCGTGTAGGCGGCCGAGATTTCCTTGAACCGTTCCTCGTTGGCGGCGTCGCCCGGCTTCAGGTCCGGGTGATGCTGCTTGGCGAGCTTGCGGTATGCCTTCTTGATGTCGTCGGCACTGGCGGACCGGCTGACGCCGAGAACGCTATAGGGATCGCGCGTAGCCACGGGCAGAGATTTCCCGCCCCAGGGGGGCTCAAAGGTTGCGGGTCGGCGGTGTTACGAGTTGCCGATGATCTTCCACGTACCGTCGGCCTGTTTGCAAGCGGTTCCGTAGGCCTGCTCCGTCCGCCCCTTGACCACGATGGTCTGCTGGAACTCGCGGCAATAGGTGCCGCTGTTGCTGTAGCCGTCGCGGGTGGTCACGATGGTACCGGAATTGCCCGACTGCGGGTTGTTCCAGTTGATGCGGTCACCGACCGGAGCGGCATAGGCCTGACGGGCAGCGGTCTCGGCATAGCCGGCATCGGCCTTGTCGAGCGAGCCGCCGATCTCCTTGCCGATGAAGGCGCCCAGCAGCGTGCCGACGCCGGTCGCCACCAGCTTGCCCGTTCCGCCGCCGATCTGCGAACCGATCAGGCCGCCGGCGACCGCACCGCCGACCGTGCCGACCGTTTCCTTCTGGCCGCCCGTCTGGCACCCGGCCAGCAGGCCCACGACGATCACGGCCGGAACGACTTTCTTCACGAACATCCTTGCGCCTCGAAAAGGTTGGTTGCCGCGGCAGCCAATCGGTGGCTTCGCGGTGGACAGTGATATAAGCGACCCTATGCTTGCTGTGAATTGTGATGAGGCTGTGACCCTTTCGCTTTTGCACAAAAGCCCGTTCCCGCACCGGCCGCGCACCACCCGCTTGGCGGCGCGGGACCCATCGAGACAGGACCCCAGGAATGACGGACAGCAACGACCGCAATCCCCGCTCCCCCTACGATCTCTTCGCCGAATGGATGAAGGAGGCGGAGCAGAGCGAGCCCAACGATCCCAACGCCATGGCGCTGGCCACCGCCGACGCCAACGGCATTCCGTCGGTGCGGATGGTGCTGTTGAAGGGAATCGATCCGCGCGGTTTCGTCTTCTACACCAACACCGAGAGCCGAAAGGGCACGCAACTGCTGGCGAATCGGAACGCCGCCCTGTGCTTCCACTGGAAGAGCCTGCGCCGGCAGGTGCGGGTCGAGGGGCCGGTGGAGATCGTCACCGATGCCGAGGCCGACGCCTATTTCGAAAGCCGCCCGCGCGACAGCCGGATCGGCGCCTGGGCATCCCAGCAGTCGCGCCCGCTGGAAGGGCGGTGGGAGCTGGAGAAGCGCGTCGCCCAGTTCGCCGCCAAATACGCCATCGGCACGGTGCCGCGGCCGCCGCACTGGACCGGCTTCCGCGTCCTGCCGTCGCGGATCGAGTTCTGGCGCGACCGTCCGTTCCGCCTGCACGACCGGCTGGTGTACCAGCGGGCGGAGGGCCGGCGGGCGGAGGGAACCGACGCCGATGCGCCGGGTTGGACGACCGAGCATCTGTTCCCGTAAAGGGCTGGCAGACGTCGGTGATGTCAGGCCGGTGCGGGCCGTAAGCGACCTGTAAGGATGCGCCGCTACGGTCGCGCGCCGGCCGGCTTTGCGGAGTGGGGGAAACCAGTGAGCGACAATGTTGAAAACGCGGCATCGGCGGACCGCCTGCGCCGTTATGCCACCTATGCCAGCGTGTCGGTGGCCTCGACCCTGATCGCGGCGAAGCTGGGCGCCTATCTGCTGACCGAGTCGGTCAGCATCCTGTCCTCGCTGATCGATTCCTGCACCGACCTGATGGCCTCGGTGGTGACGCTGCTGGGCGTGCGCCATGCCCTGCGCCCGGCCGATGCCAACCACCGGTTCGGCCATGGCAAGGCGGAGGCGCTGGCGGCGCTTGCCCAGGCCGCCTTCATCGGCGGTTCAGCCGTGCTGCTGAGCATCGAGGCGGTGCGGCGGCTGATCCGGCCGGAACCCATTGCCGAGGGGACGATGGGCATCGCGGTGATGCTGCTGTCGATCCTGCTGACCGCCGGGCTGATCACCTTCCAGCGCCGGGTGCAGACCGCCACCGGCTCCGTCGCCATCGGGGCGGATCGGCTGCATTATTCCGGCGACCTGCTGATGAACGGTGCCGTCATCGTCGCCATCCTGCTGACCGAGGCGACCGGGCTGACCGTGGTCGATCCGCTGTTCGGCATCGGCATCGCCCTGTTCCTGCTGAACGGCGCGCGCGGCGTGGCGCGCGACGCGCTGGACGTTCTGATGGACCGCGAACTTGCGGAAGAGGAGCGCGGCCGCATCGCCGAGCTGGCACTGGCCGAGCCGGGGGTGCGCGGCCTGCATGACCTGCGCACGCGCAATGCCGGCACCGGCTGCTTCATCGAGCTGCATCTGGAGCTGGACGGCGGGCTGACCCTGACCGCCGCGCACGACATCGCCGACCGGGTGGAGACGCGGCTGCGCGACGCCTTCGCCAATGCCGAGGTGCTGGTCCACCAGGAGCCCGCCGGTCTGGTCGACGAACGGCTGGACCACCGCATCGCCGGCTGACGGCCGAGAGGTTGTGCAAGGCACTCCGCGATGCGGATCCGCATTGCGGGATAACCCGCATATCGCGTCCAACTTTTGTTACCGCACAATCACTGGGCGCAGCTTCTCCTTAAGGTATCCTACCAATGGACAGGGGGACTGGGTTCGGCTCGGTCTCCCCATTCGTTGCGAATCTGTATCAAAAGCGCAATAATAGTTCTCGGGAGAAAGCGCTCAGTTATAAAACAGCAAAAATGGTGGATAAGATGGATGGTGGCTTTGGGCTTCGTCCGCATCTGATCGCGGACATCGCGGAAGAGGCTGGCAATCTCGGTATCGAGATCGCGGATATCGCCGGCCACATCGAGGATGTGAACGCCCGCGTCACCCACCAGTCGGAGGTGTTCATCCAACTGCGCGACACTGGCGCCAAGATGTCGCGCAGCACGGACCGGATTTCCCAGGCCTCCGCCATCGCGCGCTCGGTCACCGAACAGGCGCGGCAGGAGGTCGACAGTTCGCACGACCGCGTGCAGAAATCCTTGTCCGACATCCATTCCCTGGTGTCGTCGGTGACGGGGATCGAAGGGCAGATCGCCGGGCTGCGCGACGCGCTCGACCGCGTCGGCAAGGTCGCCAAGGAGATCTTCACCATCGCCAAGCAGACCAACCTGCTGGCGTTGAACGCCACCATCGAGGCGGCACGCGCCGGCGATGCCGGGCGCGGCTTCGCCGTGGTGGCGAACGAGGTGAAGTCGCTGTCCACCAAGACCAGCGAGGCGACGACCGAGATCGACGCGACGCTGAAGTCCCTGAACGAGCAGGCCCAGCGCCTGATGGCGGAGAGCGCCGCCAGCGCCGCCAAGGCCCGCGCGGTCAGCGAGGGGACCTCCGCCATCGGCACGGTGATCGAGACGGTCGGCCGCGCCATGCGCGAGCTGAACGGCGAGACCGACAAGATCGATGCCGCGTCGGCCGAGATCGGCGGCAATTGCGGCGAACTGGAGCGCGAGATCGCCGATCTGGCGGTGGGCGTGAAGCTGTCCAGCGAGAATCTGGCCCAGGCGCGCGACCGGGTGAACAGCCTGGTCGGGATGAGCGAGCGGCTGATCGGCGTCACCGCCGAACTGAACATCGAGACGGTCGACACCCCCTTCATCGCCGCGGTGAAGGATGCCGCCGCGAAGGTCTCCGCCGCCTTCGAGGATGCGCTGGCCCGAGGCGACATCAGCGAATCCGACCTGTTCGACCGCCGGTACCAGCCGGTCGCCGGATCGGACCCGCAGCAGGTGATGACCCGCTACACCCAGCTGTGCGACCGCGTACTGCCCGGCATCCAGGAGCCGGTGCTGTCGGCCAACGGCCGCATCGTCTTCTGCGTCGCGGTGGACGAGAACGGCTATCTGCCCACCCACAACCGGCAGTTCAGCCAGCCCCAGGGCCGCGACCCGGTCTGGAACGCCGCCAACTGCCGCAACCGCCGCATCTTCAACGACCGCGTCGGGCTGGCCGCCGGCCGCAGCACCAAGCCCTTCCTGTTGCAGACCTACCGGCGCGACATGGGCGGCGGGAAGTTCGCGCTGATGAAGGACGTCTCCGCCCCCGTCACCGTGCGCGGACGCCATTGGGGCGGGCTGCGGCTGGCCTACAAGGTGTGAGTGGTTGAGGTCCGGGCGAGACGATTTCCCGGGCTTCCCTCTTGATCCGTATCAACGCATACGATCAGCCTTGCGGGTGAAATGGCGGGGCAGAGGGAGCGACCATGAAATACGTCGAAGAGTTCCGCGATCCGGTTCTGGCCCGCAACGTCGCCGCCGCCATCGCGCGGGAGGTGCGGGCCGACCGCTCCTATCACCTGATGGAGTTCTGCGGCGGCCACACCCACGCCATCTCCCGCTATGGTATCCCCGACCTGCTGCCCGGCAATGTGCGGATGATCCACGGGCCGGGCTGCCCGGTCTGCGTCCTGCCGGTCGGGCGGATCGACGACGCCATCGCGCTGGCCCGCCGGCCGGAGGTCACCCTGTGCACCTATGGCGATGTGATGCGCGTGCCGGGGTCGGGGCGGCTCAGCCTGCTGAAGGCCAAGGCGCAGGGGGCCGACGTGCGGATGGTGGTGACCGCCGACGCGGCGGTGCGCATCGCCGCCGAGAATCCGGACCGGCAGGTGGTGTTCCTCGCCATCGGCTTCGAGACGACGACTCCGCCGACCGCGCTGGCCGTCCGTGCCGCCGCGGCGCAGGGGCTGACCAACTTCTCCGTCTTCTGCAACCATGTGCTCACCCCGTCGGCCATTCAGGGCATCCTGGCGGGCGCCGATGAGGGGCTGTCGCTCGACGGGTTCGTCGGGCCGGCGCATGTCTCGGTCGTCATCGGGTCGGAGGCCTACGCCCCGGCCGCGGCCGAGCATGGCAAGCCGGTGGTGATCTCCGGCTTCGAGCCGCTCGACGTGCTGCAATCCATCCTGATGCTGGTCCGCCAGATCAACGACGGGCGGGCGGAAGTGGAGAACCAGTTCACCCGCGCCGTCACCGCCGACGGCAACCGCAAGGCCCAGGCGCTGGTTCTGGAGATCTTCGAAACCCGGCAGTCCTTCGAATGGCGCGGGCTGGGCAGCATCCCGCACAGCGGGTTGAAGCTGCGCGACGCCTATGCCGCCTTCGATGCCGAGCGGCGCTTTCCCATCGCCGGGGCCAGAGTTGCCGACCACAAGGGCTGCGATTGCGGCGCCATCCTGCGTGGGGTGAAGCGGCCGGTCGACTGCAAGCTGTTCGACACGGTCTGCACCCCGGAAAACCCCATGGGGTCCTGCATGGTCTCGGCCGAGGGCGCGTGCGCCGCGCATTACACCTATGGACGGTTCCGCGACGCCTGACGGGTTCCCGGATCGGTTTTCCGGACGGCCAGCTCGCCTCCCTTGCGACCTCTCGCCGCAGGCCGGCAGATCGCTGCTGGACGAACGCCGCCCGGCTGAACATGATGCATATGAAACAATCCGCCAGCCCGCCGATCATCCCACAGATCGCCCGCGTCGGCCGGTCCGGCGGAGAACCGCAGACGTCATAAGACTTCGCATTTCATACCGGGAGGGTCCGCATGACCTACAAGCACATCCTCGTTCATCTCGACAGCAGCCCGCATGTCGAGGCGCGTCTCGATGCCGCCATCGCGCTGGCCCAGCGTCATGGCGCCTTCCTGCGTGGCCTGTTCGCGCAGGGCGACCGCAACGCCACCAGCGTGATCGCCCGCCGGTCCAGCGACCATCTGGGCGACGCCGCGGCCCGCAGCGAGGCGCTGTTCAAGGAGAAGCTCGCCGCGTCCGGGCTCCAGGGCCATTGGCACGGCCTGACCCATGGCGAGTACAACCATGTCATCCGCGAGGTCATCATCTGGTCGCGCTTCGCCGACCTGACGGTGCTGGGCCAGTATGACCGCGAGGCGGGATCGCAGGCGGCGCCGGAGGAGTTGAACGAGCAGGTGGTGTTGAATTCCGGCCGCCCGGTGCTGGTCATCCCCTATGCCGGCCGCTTCGCCACCATCGGCCAGCGCGTGGCCGTCGCCTGGAACGCCGAGCGCGAAGCCGCGCGCGCCCTGTCCGACGCCATGCCGATGCTGGAGAAGGCCAAGGAGGTGACGGTCATCACCGTGCTGACCCAGGCCTCCTCCTCCGCGCCGGAGACGCCGCGGGTCGGCGTGCTCGACCATCTTGCCTTCCACGGCGTGACCGCCGAGCAGACCCATTTCACCGTGAGCGACATCGGTGCGATGGACGCCCTGCTGGCCCGCGCCATGGACACCGGCGCCGATCTGCTGGTGATGGGCGCCCACGGCCATTACGGCTTCCCGTTCCTGCACCGCGGCAGCGGGACGCGGCATGTCCTGCGCACCTGCCCGGTGCCGCTGCTGCTGTCTCACTGATGAACGGGGCAGGGGGGCGCCAAGTCGCCCCCCTGGTTCATCGTGCCGCCTTCACGCCGCCTTCACGCCGTTGAGGAAGCTTTCCACCTCCTGGCGCAGGCGGGTCGATTCGCCGGTCAGGTGATCGGCGACACTGCGGACTTCGCCGGCGGCGCGGCCGGTGTCGCCGGCAGCGCGAGTGACGCCGACGATGTTGCTGGTCACCTGCTGCGTGCCCTGGGCCGCTTCCTGGACGTTGCGGCTGATTTCCTGGGTCGCGGCGCTCTGCTGTTCCACCGCCGAGGCGATGGTCGCGGAGATCTGGCTGATCTCGGTGATGATGCGGCCGATCTCCTCAATGGCGGACACCGCCTCGCGCGTCGCGCCCTGGATGGTGGCGATCTGGCCGGTGATGTCCTCGGTCGCCTTGGCGGTCTGGTTGGCAAGGCTCTTCACCTCGCTCGCCACCACGGCGAAGCCCTTGCCGGCCTCGCCGGCCCGTGCGGCCTCGATGGTGGCGTTGAGCGCCAGCAGGTTGGTCTGCGCCGCGATGTTGTTGATGAGGTCCACCACCTCGCCGATCTTCTGCGCCCCGTCGGCAAGGCCGGACACCACGCCGTTGGCGCGGTTGGCGCCGCTGACTGCCTGTTCGGCGACGCGGGTCGACTGGGTGACCTGACGGCCGATCTCGGCGATGGAGGAGGAGAGTTCCTCGGCCGCGGCGGCGACGGTCTGGACGTTGGCGGACGCCTGCTCGGCGGCCGACGCCACTGTGGTGCTCTGGCGGTTGGTCTCGTCGGCGGTGCTGGTCAGCGCGCCGGCCGACTGCTGCATCTGGGTCGCCGCACCCGACAGGCTCTGCACTACCGCGGTGACGTTGCCCTCGAAGGTGCGCATCAGCTCTTCCAACCGGGTGGCGCGACGGGCCTTGGCCTCTTCCTCGGCGCGCTGGGCGGCGGAGAGGCGGTCGGCTTCGATGGCGTTTCGTTTGAACACATCCACCGCCTCGGCCATGGCACCGACCTCGTCCCTGCGGCCGACGCCCGGCACCTCGACCGTGCGGTCGCCGCCGGCCAGCCGGCCCATGGCGGCGGTCATGGCGACGATGGGCTCGGCGATGGAGCCGCGCAGCACCAGCCCGGCCGCCACGGCGACCAGAAGGGAGATCAGCGCGCCGGCGATGGCGGTGACATAGCCGGTCGAGAAGGCGGTCTTCTGCTCCGCGTCGCGCGCCGTCAGCAGCGCACGCTCGGCATCCTCGATCTGCCGGACCAGGGAACGGATGCCGTCCATCGACGCCTTGCCGAGCGCCTTCGCCTCCATCGCGCGGGCCTCCTCGCGCGTGTCGGCCTTGGACATCAGGGCGATTTCCTTGTCCGCCACCGTTTCGCGCCAGGTGGCGGCGTGCCTGCGCAATTCCTCCAGCCGGGCCTGCTGCTGCGGGTTGTCGGCGGTCAGCGACTTCACCTCCGCCAGCGCACGGTCGAACGCCTGCGCGCCGGAGCGGTAGGGCTCGAGGAAGGCCGGATCGCCGCTGACCAGATAGCCGCGCAGACCGGTTTCCTGATCGACCATCGCCGTCATCGCCGCATCGGTGGTCTGGATGACGCGGTAGGTGTGGATCGTCCAGCCGATGGAGGACTGGATCGACGATAGGGTCGAATAGTTGGCAATGCTGATTACGCCAATGATGACGATCAATGCAGCGAATGCCGTCAGCAGCTTTCCGCCGATGCGGAGATTGGTGAACCAGGACATCGTCTTGCCCCTCATGTAACCGGACAGGCCTTCGATTCGCGGGGACAGTCGCCTCGCCTTCGGAGTTGCATACGAAAGGGTGAATGCCTCACCCCATCGAATGTGAGAACTGATACGGCAACGATTTCGATTTCGATCATCGAAAATTCTACGTATGACGAAATCAACGGTCTGTTACGTAAGGCTTATGCCTCGCCGGCAAACACAGGAATAACAACGCCCCGTTGTCTTCCCGAGGGCGCAGACAGCCACGGGCAGCAATGCCCTCGTATGCGTGGGGCATTGTGTCGCATCGCCGTGCCGGTGATGGCGGGGCAGCTGTAACGGAGGTGTCTCGACGCAGGATCAGCGGCGGATCGCCGGCAAGGGAAGCGTCAGCGCCGCAGCCGCATGTCGATGTGGGGAATGCCGAAATCGTCGTACGGATCGGTGTCCCGGACGAAGCCGAAGCTGCCGTAGAAGCGTTCGAGATGCTGCTGCGCGCCGATGACCACGTCGCGGTCGGGCCAGCGTTCCGCCAGCACCGTCAGCGACTCCGCCACCAGCGCCCGCCCGAGCCCGGTCGAGCGTTGCGACGGATCCACCGCCAGACGGCCGAAGGAGACCGGCGCGTCCGGATTCGCCCCATCCGGGCCATCCCTGTCAGAGCCATCTTCATCAGGGCCGAGGCAGCGGGCGCAGCCGACGATGGCGCCCGCCTCGTCCCGCGCGACGAGGTGAAGCGCCCCGGGATCGCGGCCGTCGATGTCGGGGTAGGGGGAGGCCTGCTCGACTACGAACACGCGGCTGCGCAGGGCCAGCATGTCGTGCAGGTCGCGCAGCGTCAGGGCATCGAAAGCGAGGCGGCGGATGGGCGGCGGGGAGGTCTTCACGGGGACGCTCAGGCAATCGCGTTGCGGATCATGTAGTCGGCGATGTCCTTGGGCTTCACCTTGACGTCGGTCAGCGGCTCGTCGGCGGTCATCGCCTTGGCGACCAGCAGGCTGTTCTGCACGTTGGTCAGGGTGATGCGGTACACGCCGGCCGCTCCCTTCAACCGCGGGTAGTAGGTGGGGTCGATCGCCTTCTCGCGCCGGCCGAGCCGGGCCAGCGCGGCGTCCTCGTCCAGATCCTCGACCGGCATGGTCTGAATCAGTTTCCAGTCGGATTCGCCACCCCAGCCGGCGGCGACCGTCGCCTTGACCGCGGCCTCATCCTCCGCGATGCCCAGCTTGTAGATGTGCTTTCCCTGTCCGACGTCGGACGCCCATTTGGTCAGGGCGGCGCTGCGCGCGACATAGACGAAGGGCATGACGGGTCGATCCTTGAAATGGGGCCTTATACGGAGCCTTGAATCACCGGGCTTTCCGGGGAGCAGTCTATTGCAGCGACGACTGCCGCGCGATGGGCGTGATGAGGATGCGGCTGACCACGTCCTTGCCGAACATGGCGATCACCGATTCGTCGATGCGGCGGCGCAGGGCCGGCACGTTCGCGATGTTGCCGCGGACGATCCAGCCTTCGTCCACGCCCTTGTAGATCGCGGTCAGGATGGCGTCGTGCAGGCGTGGGATGCTGAGCTGCACCTCGCCCAGCTTCAGGGCGTCGCCGATCTCCAGGTTCACTTCGACCTGGGTGTATTTCTCGATCCGGCCGGCATTCACCACCGGGACCATCAGCGGCTTGATCCGCACCGACGGCGGCAGGGCGCCCGGCGCCCCCTCGTTCGCAACGGCCGATGGCGCCGACGGCAGCGTCAGGAACAGGGCTAAGCCAAAGGCAGACAAAAGGCGACGCATGACGAAACACCGCGAAGGACCGGACAGCGGGGATGCTATCGGTCCGACGCGGTGCTTGCAACCGGGGTCCGGCCCTTACGCGGGGCCGGGGGACGATTGGTCACGGAAGACTTGAGGGATTATGGGATCAGGCGGCCTTCTTGCCGCTGGCCGCCATCGCCTTCTTGTTGACGTCGCCGATGGCCAGCTTGTTCAGCAGCGTGTCGGTGTCCTTTTCCTCCTGCAGCGTCTCGTCCAGCAGCTGGGCGACCCTGTCGAGACCGCAGGCGGTGGCGAAGGCATGCAGCGTGCCGTAGCTGGCGATCTCGTAATGCTCCACCTTCTGGGCGGCGGCGATCAGGGCGGCGTCCTGCACCTCGGGCGCCAGACCCATTTCCAGGATTTCCTGGGCCTCGCTGATCAGCCCCTCCATCGCGTCGCAATGCTTGCCGCGCGGACGGGTGTCCATCTCCTCAAACACCTGTTGAAGCCGCTCGATCTGGCCGTGGGTCTGTTCCAGATGGGTTTCGAACGCCTGGCGCAGCTTGTCGGAGCTGGCGGCCTTGGCCATCTTGGGCAGGGCCTTCGCGATCTGCTTCTCGGCGTGGTAAATGTCGCGAAGATCCTCGATCAGCAGATCCTGCATCGTCTTGGCGGCCATTTTGGTGGTCCTTCCTCGCAGTGGGGGTTGGCGGAGCGGGGCTCCTGCGCGCCGAATGGCTGGGTGGACAACAGCGATGGCTGCCGGGTGTTGCGGTCTCGAAGGGGGACTGACCTTAGGGTAAGGAGGGCCGGGCGATGTGGCGGGCCAAGGGAGGGCATTGGGCATGACCGACGGTGACGTGCTGTTCGAGTTCCAGCGGGTCGGCAGCTATCTGCGGGTGACCGCCATCGATGCCAGGACCGGCGTCGAGGTGACGGTGGCCGGTCCGGCAACCGGCAGCCAGGAACTGTTGAAGCGGACGGCGATCAACAAGCTGCGCTTCGTGCAGAACAAGGGCGTCGGACCCACCGCGCCGGCCAAGCCGGGGCCGAAGCGGGGCGGCGGACTTTACTGACCGGGCAGTAACATCCAATAGTTGTGAATCTTCCCTGAATTACGCTTATCCGCAGGGTGCGAAAAGAAAACGCGCCGCCGGACGGGGCCGGGCGGCGCGTATCGAAGTCTGGCTTTTGCTGATGGTGAGCGCCGGCATGCCTCCGCCGGCGGCCCCGACGCTGGGTCGGCCCGCCGGTCGTAGAGCGAACCGCTCGACCCCGACAGTAGACCTATGCCTGCCCGTTGACACTGGCGCAGGGGGTGTAACGCTTGTAGAACCGCGCATCTCTGAACGAATGGCGCATAAGGAAAGCCCCTTTTCCTGCGCCGTTCAGCCGGTTAAGCGGGGGGTGGCCGGGCCGTTTTCCGTGCCGGCCTTCGGGCAGAAAAATGAAACGCCAGAGGATCGAGGCCATGTTGGGTTTTAAGGCGGCGGGTTTGAGGGCGGCAGGCTTCAGGATTCTGGGCGTGACGGCTTTCCTGCGTGTGTCGCTGATGTCGGCGGCATTGACGGCCACCGCTTCGGTTGCAGCCCTGCCGGTCCTGGCGATCCCGCAGGCGGCGCTGGCCGCCTCGTCCCAGCCGAGCCAGAAGCCGGGCCATGGCGCACAGGACCATGGCGGCCGTCAGTCGGCCCCCGGCGCTGCCGGCGGCACGGCAACCGGTGGGCCGCCCTCGACCGCCCCGCAACCGACGACGCCGGCAGCGGGCTGCCTGAAGCCGGGTGTGCCGCTGTGCATGGACGATCAGGCGACCTTCCTCAGCGCCGACAAGATGTCGTCCTGTCAGGGCGAGGTGAAGGATTACGTCGACAAGTCGATGAGCTATCTGACCTGCCTGAACGAAGAAAATGTGTCGACCGGGCGCGAATTGAGTCGAAATGTCGACCGTTTCAACTGCCGCCTGTCGGGCCGCAAGGGGTGCGCCAACTGAGGCTTGCGGCCCTTGGAATGCAACCGATTCGCAGCTTCAACCAATCGGATGGCAGTGCCATCGACCGGACACGCACACGGGCCGACTCCTGGGTGGATCGGCCCGTGTTGCATACGGACTTTACTCGATCAACCGGCCTTGCGGCGGGTCTGGCGGCCGGAACTGCGGCCCAGGCCGATGCGCTTGGCGAATTCCGAACGCTGCGCCGCATAGTTCGGCGCAACCATCGGATAGTCGGGCGGAAGTCCCCAGCGTGCGCGATACTCGTCCGGCGACATGTTGTAGGTCGAGCGAAGGTGCCGCTTCAGCATCTTCAACTTCTTCCCGTCTTCCAGGCAGACGATGTATTCGGGCGTCACTGACTTGCGAATCGGAACGGCCGGCTTCAGCGGCTCCGCCGCGACCTCACGGGGCTGACCATTCAGACCGGTCAGCGACGAGTAGACCGTATTGATCACGTCGGGGATTTGCTGAGCAGGCAACACGTTCTTGCTGACATACGCCGATACGATGTCGGCGGTCATCCGCAGCAGCGCATTGTCCGGTACATCGGCGCGAAGCTGGTCGCTCATTGCACTGTGTCCTGGTTTTTCATTTGTCCGTAGGAACCAAGTTGCATACCGTGATTTGGGTGTCAATATAATTTCGGCAATCATCAAATTAGTTGCTCTTGTCGGTCAGAACAAAGCAACACCGCGTAAATCAGCCTTCGCTGAAAATCGTTGCACGGTTGTGGCTGTGCCGCGGCTTTAAGGCGCGTCTAGTAGGCGCCGGCTTGCGATTTTCCCCCGGCTCCGTTGCGGCAATTGGCGCATTTCCCCCGCATATAACGAATCGGCTATCTCCCTTGTTTTGCCCCATCGGCAACGAGGAGGTGAAAACAGAGGCCGAACTTTCGCGTTGGTAGGCGTCGGCGCCGCTCCGGCTGGGCGCCGGCCGATCGCGCGCCGGAAATCGACCGTCAAACCGACCGTCAAACCGACCGCCAAGTCGACCGCCAAGTCGACCGATGCCGGGCGGTGCTGGGTTTAGCTATGCATCCACGTCATGGTGTGGCTGTGGCGGTTGGCACCGACATCTGGTAGGGTGCCGGCGTCTTTTGCCCGATTGCAGGCCGCTTCGCCGGCCCGGTTGCCGCCCGTGCATCCGCACTGCCCGTATCCGTTACCGACCGCACCGGAGTTTCCGCCGTCATGACCGTCCGCACCGTGGCACTCGCTTCCGATCACGCCGGCTATGAGCTGAAGGCTCAGATCGCACGGCAGCTTGAGGGCGCCGGCTACACCGTCCTCGATCTCGGTACCGACGGTCCGGCCTCGGTCGATTACCCGGACTTCGCCGCGGCGCTGGCCGCCGCCGTCACCGACGGCCGGGCGCAGCGCGGCGTGCTGGTCTGCGGCAGCGGCATCGGCATCAGCATCGCCGCCAACCGCCACCCCGGCATCCGCGCCGCCCTGGTGCACGACGTGACCACCGCGCGCCTGTCGCGCGAGCACAACGACGCCAACGTGATCGCGCTGGGCGCCCGCATCGTCGGTCCGGAGATCGCCAAGGATTGCGTCGAAATCTTCCTGAAGACCGATTTCGAAGGCGGCGAGCGTCACAGCCGCCGCATCGCCAAGATGGGCTGAGCGCGTCTTCGCGCCGCCTCTGGCCCCTTGATTTGGCCGTGAAGGCCCGCAACCGGGACGCGACAGAGCCCGGAGACCTGACGAAAGCGGGACGGCTTCTTGCCTGTCCTGCTTGACGCCCTTTCGATTGAGGAGCCTCCCGCCATGACCAGCAGCAACACCGCAGAGATCGGCCGCTTCTTCGCCGCCTCGCTTGCCGAGACCGATCCCGAACTGGCCCGCGCGGTCCGCGACGAGCTGGTCCGCCAGCAGGAGCAGATCGAGCTGATCGCCTCCGAGAACATCGTCTCGCAGGCGGTGCTGGAAGCGCAGGGCTCGGTCCTGACCAACAAGTACGCCGAAGGCTATCCGGGCAAGCGTTACTATGGCGGCTGCGAATTCGTCGACGTGGCGGAGAACCTCGCCATCGAGCGCGCCTGCAAGCTGTTCGGCTGCGATTTCGCCAACGTGCAGCCGAACTCCGGCTCCCAGGCCAACCAGGCGGTCCTGCTGGCCCTGCTTCAGCCGGGCGACTGCGTGCTCGGCATGTCGCTGGCCGCCGGCGGCCACCTGACCCACGGCGCCGCCCCCAACATGTCGGGCAAGTGGTTCAAGGCGGTGCAGTACGGCGTGCGCAAGGACGATCACCTGATCGACTTCGATCAGGTCGAGGCGCTGGCCCGCGAGCACAAGCCGAAGCTGATCATCGCCGGCGGCTCCGCCTATCCGCGCGTGCTGGACTATGAGCGCTTCCGCGCCATCGCGGACGAGGTCGGCGCGATCTTCATGGTCGACATCGCCCACTATGCCGGCCTGATTGCCGGCGGCGTCTATCCGAACCCGTTCCCCTATGCCGACGTGGTCACCACCACCACCCACAAGACGCTGCGCGGCCCGCGCGGCGGCATGGTGCTGACCAACAAGGAAGACATCGCCAAGAAGATCAACTCGGCCGTCTTCCCCGGCCTGCAGGGCGGCCCGCTGATGCATGTTATCGCCGCCAAGGCGGTGGCCTTCGCCGAGGCGCTGCGTCCGGAGTTCAAGACCTACGCCCAGGCGGTGGTCGACAATGCCCAGGTGCTGGCCAAGACGCTGATCGCCGGCGGGCTGGACATCGTGTCGGGCGGCACCGACAGCCACATCGTGCTGGTCGACCTGCGTCCGAAGAACCTGACCGGCAAGGCGGCGGAAGCCAGCCTCGAGCATGCCGGCATGACCTGCAACAAGAACGGCGTGCCGTTCGACCCGCAGAAGCCGATGATCACCTCCGGCGTCCGCCTGGGCAGCCCGGCGGCGACCACCCGCGGTTTCGGCACCGCCGAGTTCAAACAGGTCGGCGAGATGATCGTCGAGACGCTGGACGGGCTGGCCGCCAGCAACTCCGGCGACAACACGGCGGTCGAGGCGGCGATGCGCGAGCGTGTGCGCGGCCTGTGCCGTCAGTTCCCGATCTATCCGACTCTGTAATCGACTGTAATCGACGGGGAATCCACCAGATGCGCTGCCCGTTCTGCGGAAACGAGGACACCCAGGTCAAGGACTCGCGCCCGACCGAAGACAACTCGGCAATCCGCCGGCGGCGCTTCTGTCCCAGTTGCAGCGCCCGCTTCACCACCTTCGAACGCGTCCAGCTGCGCGAGCTGACGGTGGTGAAGAGCAACGGCCAGCGCGAAGGATTCGACCGCGAGAAGCTGCTGCGGTCGATGAGGATCGCGCTGCGCAAGCGCCCGATCGACGCTGACCGCATCGACCGGGTGGTGAACAGCATGGTCCGCCAGTTGGAATCCTCCGGCGAGAGCGAGATTCCGTCGAAGCAGATCGGCGAGAAGATCATGGAAGCGCTGCAGACGATGGATCAGGTGGCGTATATCCGCTACGCCTCCGTCTACAAGGACTTCCGCGAG
This sequence comes from Azospirillum sp. A26, assembly GCF_042604635.1. Taxonomy (NCBI): domain Bacteria; kingdom Pseudomonadati; phylum Pseudomonadota; class Alphaproteobacteria; order Rhodospirillales; family Azospirillaceae; genus Azospirillum; species Azospirillum sp. A26. The sequence continues at coordinate 466,966 of NZ_CP170472.1, forward strand.
GCGTCCGACTTCAACGAGTTCGTGGAAACTCTGGCGCCGGAAGCCTCGCCGGGACTGTGAATGCGTCGGTGCGGGGCAGGCGGTTGTCCTGCCCCGCACCGGTCGCTCACCCGAACTCTCATCCCACCTGGGCCAGGATCGCCAGCAGCAGGATCGCCACGATGTTGGTGATCTTGATCATCGGGTTCACCGCCGGGCCGGCGGTGTCCTTGTAGGGATCGCCGACGGTATCGCCGGTCACCGCCGCCTTGTGGGCGTCGGAGCCCTTGCCGCCGTGATGGCCCTCCTCGATGAACTTCTTGGCATTGTCCCAGGCGCCGCCGCCCGACGTCATCGAAATGGCGACGAAGATGCCGGTGACGATGGTGCCCAGCAGCATGGCGCCCAGCGACGCGAAGCCGGCCGCCTGCCCGCCGATGGCGGCGATCACCAGATAGAGGACCACCGGGGCCAGGACCGGCAGCAGCGAGGGGATGATCATCTCCTTGATCGCCGCCTTGGTCAGCATGTCCACCGCACGGCCGTAATCGGGCTTGGCGGTGCCCTCCATGATGCCGGGGATTTCTCGGAACTGGCGCCGCACCTCCACGACGACGGACCCGGCGGCGCGGCCGACGGCAGTCATGCCCATGGCACCGAACAGATAGGGCAGCAGGCCGCCCACCAGCAGCCCGACGACGACGTACGGGTCGTTCAGCCGGAACTCGACCGGAATGGTCGGGAAGTAATGGCCCAAATCCTGGACATAGGCAGCGAAGAGAACCAGGGCGGCCAGACCGGCGGAGCCGATGGCGTAGCCCTTGGTCACCGCTTTGGTGGTGTTGCCGACGGCGTCCAGCGCGTCGGTGGTGACGCGGATGTTGGCGGGCATGTCCGACATCTCGGCGATGCCGCCGGCATTGTCGGTGACCGGCCCGTAGGCGTCGAGTGCCACCACCATGCCGGCCAGCGCCAGCATCGTCGTCGCGGCGATGCCGATGCCGAAGACGCCGGCCTGCCCGTGGGCGATCAGGATGCCGGCGCAGATGACGATCACCGGCAGGGCGGTCGATTCCATCGACACGGCAAGCCCCTGGATGACGTTGGTGCCGTGCCCGGTCTCCGACGCCTTGGCGACGCTGCGCACCGGGCGGAAGGCGGTCGAGGTGTAGAACTCAGTGATCCAGACCAGCAGGCCGGTGACGCCCAGCCCGACCAGGGCCGAGACCAGCAGGTTGAAACCGGTGATCGACACGCCGTCGGTCATGGTGATGGCGCGGGTGAAGCCGAACAGGATCGCCGTGACGATCAGGATCAGCACCAGCGAGATGCCGGCCGCGACGGCCAAGCCCTTGTAGAGCGCCTTCATGATGTTGTTGTCGGGGCCGAGCTTCACCGCGAAGGTGCCGGCGACCGAGGCCAGGATGCAGACGGCGCCGATCAGCAGCGGATAGACCAGCATCATCCGCAACACGCCGCCGGTAAAGAAAATCGCCGCCAGCAGCATGGTGGCGACGATGGTGACGGCGTAGGTTTCGAACAGGTCGGCGGCCATCCCGGCACAGTCGCCGACATTGTCGCCGACATTGTCGGCGATGACCGCCGGGTTGCGCGGGTCATCCTCCGGGATGCCGGCCTCCACCTTGCCGACGAGGTCGGCGCCGACGTCGGCGCCCTTGGTGAAGATGCCGCCGCCCAGCCGGGCGAAGATCGAGATCAGCGAGGCGCCGAAACTGAGCGCCACCAGCGCCTCCAGGATCGTGCGGACCTCGACGGGATCGTTGACGTGGTAGACCAGCGTCAGGATGCCGAAATAGCCGCCGACGCCCAGCAGCCCCAGCCCGACCACCAGCATGCCGGTGATCGCTCCCGACTTGAAGGCGATGTCGAGTGCCGGCGCCAGACCGCGGGTGGCCGCCTCGGCCGTGCGGACGTTGGCGCGGACCGAGACGTTCATGCCGACATAGCCGGCACTGCCCGACAGCACGGCGCCGATCAGGAACCCCAAGGCCACGGGAAAGCCCAGCGTCACCCACAGGATGACCAGCAGGACGGCACCGGCGATGGCGATGGTGGTGTATTGGCGGTTCAGATAGGCGCGCGCCCCTTCCTGCACCGCGGCGGCGATGGCCTGCATCCGTTCGGACCCAGGCGACGCGGCCATGACTTCTTTTCCGGTACGAAAACCGTAGGCCAGCGCGAGCAGGCCGGCGGCGATGATGACGATGAACGCTAGAGCCATCGCATCCCCCGATTGATTTTAAGGACGCGCCCCGGAAAGGCTGGTCCCACCACGGTATGCAAGTGGGGGAGAAGTCGGGCGCAAGTATTATCGGGAAAAGCATGCGCCCGGTGCGGGCGCTTTGCAACCGCCGCACGGGGCGGCGGGACGCGGCGAAATGGCCGGGGGTACCCCTGACCTTTATGGGTAGTGTCGGGATAATGCACCGCAAAATGGGTGCAAATTGCGGGTGCTGTGGGAAGCGGTCAGAGATTGCGCTGCGTAACCGCCTGGACCAGCACGTCATAGACCGCGTCCTTGCCGACGACTTTGCCGGCGGCCTCCACCAACTTGGCCTTTACGGCAGGAATATTGACCAAAGCCCCGTTCAGGATCGACTTGTCGGCGACGCCGCCATAGAGCGCGGTCAGGAAGGCATCCGTCAGGCGCGGCTGGTTGGCCTGGACCATCGGCTGCTTTTCCAGAAGCACTTCCACCGCGACCACGACGGTCACGAACTGCTCGACTCGGGTCGCGCCGATCATCGGCACCACCAGCGGGGGAAGACGGACGAAGGCGGTCGGCGGCTTGGGGGGCGGCTCCACCTTCTTCGGCGGTGCGTCGGGATGTTCGGTGAAGTATTTCTGATAGACGAACCAGCCACCGAAGCTGGCGCCGCCCAGCAACACGATGCCGAGAACGAGGACGATCAGAGCCTTGACCACGGCAACACACCTTGCGCAAACGGCGAATCGCCGAACCCTGCGCTGTCGATGCTTTCGATTGTCTTAAGCGCCGGGCGCCGGGGCCGGACGGTCAGAAATGGTCCCAGCCGCGCCGGGTCAGCGGCAAGGGCGCGCCGGCACCGTCCAGCACCGCGACCTCGCCGGGCGTGCCGGGGCGGAGTTCGCCGACCTCGGTGATCGCGACACTGCATTCGGCGGCCAGGGCGGTCAGGGCATCACGGGCCGATGGCGGGGCGGTGAACAGAAGCTCGTAATCGTCGCCGCCGGTGATGGCGAGAGCGAGCCTCACCGGATCGCTGTCGATGGCGCCGCGGGCGGCCTCCGACAGCGGCACCGCATCGGCGTGGAGCAGGGCGGCGCAGCCGGACTCCTCGCAAAGATGGCCGAGGTCGGCAACCAGCCCGTCCGACACGTCCATCGCACCGCTGGCCAGACCGATCAGCCGCGGTCCGATGCCCATACGCGGGTCGGGCCGGCGCATGCGGCGCAGCAGATGGGCGCGGGTGTCCTGGTCCGGGATGTCGAGACGGCCATAGGCGACTTCGAGCCCGAGCGCGGCGTCGCCGATGCTGCCGGTGACGAAGACGCGGTCGCCCAACTGCCCACCCCAGCGCGGCAGGGCGCGGCCGGTGGGAACCAGCCCGAAGGCGGTGACCGACAGGGTGATGGGACCGCTGGTGGAGACCGAATCGCCACCCGCCAGCGCGATGCCGAACTGCCGCTGCTCCTCGCCCAGCCCGGCGGCGAAGCCCTCCAGCCAGGATTCGTCCAGGCCGCGGGGCAGGGCGGTCACCAGCGTGTAGGCCAGCGGCTCCGCTCCCATGGCGGCGAGGTCGGACAAATTGCTGCGCATCAGCTTGGCGGCGATGTCGGCCGGCGCATCGTCGGGGAAGAAATGCACCCCGGCGACCATGGCGTCGGTGGTGACGACCAGTTCCCGCCCGTCCGGCACGCCGAACACGGCGGCATCGTCCCGCAGGCCGCGGGCGCCGGGAAAACCGGCGGCCAGCGGCTTGAAGAAGCGGGTGATGCGGCCGAACTCGCCGAGGGTGGGAGTGGTCATTGGGGAGCGCCTTCACGCTCCCTCTCCCGCCCCGGGAGAGGGTCTCTGTTACTCCTCGGCCGCGCTGCGGCCGGGATCGGGCTTGGCGAGGTCGTCGGCGCGCAGCGCGCGGGCGACATGGTCGAGCACGCCGTTCACCATCGCCGGCTCGCGGCCGGAGAAGAAGGCGCGGGCGACGTCGACATACTCGCTGATGAGGATGCGCGGGTGGGTGTCGGTATGGACCGCGATCTCATAGGCGCCGGCGCGCAGGATGGCGCGCAGCAGCAGCTCCAGCCGGTCGAGCGGGAAGCGCGGGTCGAGGGCGGCGCCCAGCACCCCGTCGACCTCGGCCCGGCGGTGGATCGCGCCGCGGACGATGTCGGCGAACAGCTGCGGGTCGCCGGACACGAACTTGTCGCCGTCGATCTCCTCGCCCAGCCGGTGGGCGACGAACTCGCCGACGACATTCTCGACCGGGGCCTGGGCCAGATCGATCTGGTACAGCGCCTGGGCCGCGGCCAGACGGGCGGCCTTGCGACGCGCCTTGGCGGAGCCGCCGCCGGTCTTGTTCTTGCGGGACTTGGACTTGCCGCCCTTCGGTTGACCGGAGGCGCGTTCGGGTGTCACGGGGCTGCCCGCGTCGTCGTTGCTCATGATCTGCAGTCGCTAAAAGAGAGGAGATGTCGGGGTCAGCGCGGATAGAGGCGGAATTTGCGCTTCAGGTCAATCATGTCAAGACAGGCCCGCGCGGCGCGCCCGCCGGTGTTGACCGATCCGACATTGGCCCGTGCCCAGGCCTGCTCGCGGTTTTCCACCGTCAGGATGCCGTTTCCGACCGCCAGACTGTAGCGCAGGGCCAGATCCTGCAAGCCGCGTGCGCTTTCGGCACAGATAGTGTCGTACCGCGTCGTCTCGCCCCGGATCACGCAGCCCAGCGCGACATAGCCGTCGAACCGCTTGCGGGCGGTGAAGAAATCCATGGAGCGGATGGCGTACATGATCGCCGCCGGAAGCTCCAGACAGCCGGGCACGCCATAGCGGATGTGCGTGGCGCCGGCGCGGTCGAGTTCCGCGACGGCGCCACGCGCCAGCTCATCGGCGATGTCCTCGTGGACGCGGGCGTCCACGACCATGATGTGGGGCGTGTCGGTCATCCGGCGGAGACCTGTCCCTTCTCAGTCTTCGCCAAGGTCGGCGGCGCCCGGATTGATCGCGCGGTGGCCGACCACGGTCAGGCCGTAGCCTTCCAGCCCGATGATCGGCTTCTTGCGGTTGGAGATCAGGGTCATCTTGCGCACGCCCAGATCCAGCAGGATCTGCGCGCCGATGCCGTAGTCGCGCAGCTCCGGAACGCTGCCGGCCTGACCCTCCAGCCGCGCCTTCAGCACGGTGGAAAGGCCGTTCGGGTTCGGCTCGCGCAGCAGCACGACGACGCCGCGGCCTTCCTTGGCGATCAGCTCCATCGAGGCATGCAGGTCGTTGTCACGGCCGGAGTTGCGGTCGCCCAGCACGTCGTCCAGCACCGACTGGGCATGCATGCGCACCAGCACTGGCTCGTCGCCGGAGATGTCGCCGCGGACCAGCGCGATGTGCTCGGCATACTGGATCTTGTTGATGTAGACGTAGGACTGGAAGCGCCCGCCATAGCGGCTGTCGAGAGTGCCGGCCAGAACCTGCTCGACGATGGTCTCGGTACGGCGGCGATAGGCGATCAGGTCGGCGATGGTGCCGACCTTCAGCCCGTGGAACTGGGCGAACTGCACCAGATCCGGCAGGCGGGCCATGGTGCCGTCGTCGTTCATGATCTCGCAGATCACCGCGGACGAGGAATGGCCGGACAGCCGGGCGATGTCGACCGAGGCCTCGGTATGGCCGGCGCGGACCAGCACGCCGCCGTCACGCGCCAGCAGCGGGAAGATGTGGCCGGGGGTGGCGAGGTCGTGCGGGCCGGACGCCGGGTCGATGGCGACGGCGATGGTGCGGGCGCGGTCGGCGGCGGAGATGCCGGTGGTCACGCCTTCGCGCGCCTCGATGGAGACGGTGAAGGCGGTCTGGTGGCGGGACGCGTTCTGCTGCGCCATCAGCGGCAGGCGCAGCCGTTCGATGTTCGGCCGGTCCATGGTCAGGCAGATCAGGCCGCGCCCGTGCTTGGCCATGAAGTTCACCGCGTCCGGCGTGGCGCAGGAGGCGGGGATCACCAGATCGCCCTCGTTTTCCCGGTCCTCGTCGTCGACCAGGATGAACATCCTGCCCTGACGCGCCTCTTCGATGATCTCTTCGGCCGTCGACAGGTAGTGGTGAAACTCGGACGTCATTCCTGCCCCGCGAGCCGGGCGACATAGCGCGCCAGCATATCGATTTCGAGATTGACCGTATCGCCCTCCGTCAGCCCGCCGAAAGTGGTGGCGGTCTGGGTGTGGGGGATGATGTTGACGCCGAAGCGGTTGCCCTCGACCTCGTTGACGGTCAGCGACACGCCGTCGATGGCGACCGAGCCCTTGGGCGCGATGTATTTGGCGAGAGTGACCGGCGCCTCGAAGGTCAGGCGCAGCGATTCGCCTTCGGGGCGGATCGACAGCAGCCGGCCGACGCCGTCGACATGGCCGGACACGATGTGGCCGCCCAGCTCGTCGCCGACCTTCAGCGCGCGTTCCAGGTTGACGCGCGTGCCGGCCTCCCAGCCGCCGAGCGTCGTCTTCGACAGGGTTTCCCCAGACGCCTGGATGACGTAGGCCCCCGGTCCCTTTTCGATGACCGTCAGGCAGACGCCGTTGTGGGCGATGGACGCCCCGATCGCGATCGTCTCCGTGTCGAAGGCGGTCTCGATGGTGAACCGGGTGTCGCCCTGCCGCTCCACGGCCCGGACGCGCCCGACATCGGTGATGATTCCGGTGAACATGCGGGGGAATTTAGCAGGTTTCGCGGCCAGGGGAAGCGGGCGCGACACCGCAGGCGGCGCAACGGTCTGTTGCGCGGGCTAGACCGACGTTGGGGCCGATCCGGCGATAGCTTTCGGCCAGATCGGCGCCGGCGCTGCGGACGGCGGTGCGTTCGAAGCGCGCCATGGCGGCCAAAGCCTCGACTCCGAAGCCGGCGACCGCCGGCAACCCGTCGCCGCCGATCAGCGAGGCGGCGCGGAACCATTCCAGCCGGTCGACCAGACCGGCGCCGAGCAGGGCGCCGGCCATCGACGCCCCGCCCTCCACCAGCACGCGGGTGATGCCGCGGGAGGCGAGGGCGGTCATCGCGGCGGCGGGATCGACACGTCCGTCGGGCCCGGCGGCGACCGGGACCAGCTCGACGCCGAGCGCCGCCAGAGCCTTGGCCCTCGTGGGGTCTGGGGTGGGGCCGGTGACGACCCAGGTCGGAATGCGGGCGGCGCCGGTGGCGAGCTTCGCCGTCGGCGGCAGGCGCAGGCTGCTGTCCACCACCACGCGCACCGGGCTGCGGTCTTCCAGGCCGGGCAGGCGGCAGCTCAGCTCGGGATCGTCGGCCAGCGCGGTGCCGATGCCGACGAGGATGGCGTCATGGCCGGCGCGCAGCCGGTGGCCCCAGGCGCGGGCGGTGGGGCTGGTGATCCACTGCGACTCGCCGGTGGCGGTGGCGATGCGGCCGTCCAGCGTGCTGGCGACCTTCAGCGTGACCAGCGGGCGGCCCAGCGTGATGCGGTTGAAGAAGCCCTCGTTCAGGGCCAGCGCCTCGGCCTCGCAGACGCCTGTCGTGACCGCGATGCCGGCATCGCGCAGCCGCGTCAGCCCGCCGCCGGCAACCCGCGGGTCGGGGTCCTGACAGGCGACGACGACGCGCGCCACCTTCGCCTCGACCAGCGCCAGGGCGCAGGGCGGCGTCTTGCCATAATGGTTGCAGGGTTCCAGCGTGACGTAGGCGGTGGCGCCTTCCGCTCCGCCGGACAAGGTGCCGGCGCGGGCCAGCGCCTCCGTCTCGGCATGGGGGCGGCCGCCGGGCTGGGTCCAGCCGCGGCCGATCACGGCGCCGTCGCGGACCAGCACGCAGCCGACCGCGGGATTGGGCCAGGTCCGCCCCAGCCCGCGCGCCGCGAGCGACAGGGCGGCGCGCATGTGGCGCAGGTCGGTGTCGGTATCGGAAGGAGGTGGCACGGCGGGCCGGGCTATCGGCCGGCCGATCAGCTGCCGGGGCCCTTGCCCTTGGTGTCCTTGGCGGAGAAGCGGCCGACGTTGCCCATCATCTGTTCCAGGAAGCCCATCTCGCGGCCGGCGGTGGGGGTCGTGCGCTCCACCAGATCGATGTCCTGGCCGTTCGACTTGTCGAGCGTCTTGATCTCGCGCAGGACGCCGTTGTCGTCGAAATGGGCGACGACGACGCGGCGCTCCGTCACTTCCGGCTCGAAGAAGGCGGTCTTTTCGGTCTTCTGCCCGATATAGTACCAGACGTTCGGATCGAAGGTGCCGACCGAGGTCGGCGTGCCCAGTACCGCGGCGACGTCGTCGCGCCGGCTCTGGCCCGGTTGCAGTTCCGCCACCAGCTGCGGGTCCGTCAGGTTGCCGCGGGTGGCGACGGTGGGCGAGCAGCCGGTCGCGGCGAGGCCGGCGAGCAGGACGCTGCCCAGCAGGGCGGTGCGAATGACGGTGCGGGGGGCGGAAAAGTTCGATCTGGTCATGGTGCTCGGGCTATGATGGAGCCGGCGGGGCAACGAGGCCGTTCACGGCTGTGGACAGTCTCCGGGCGGGACAATCGCACCGGCTGCTTCGCCCTGTCAACGAGACTCCGAGTCGGGGAAGGGTTGCCGTTCGTGTCAGGAAGCTTTATCGGCCGTTTGCTGGGGCCTCTGCTGGGACCTCTGTCGGGTCGTGTCGGGGGCGGAGACCGCACCCGCACCGCCGCCGCGGTGGGCGGCCTGTTCGCTGCCATCGTCGGACAGGCCCGCGAACCCGGCTTCTACAGCGCGCTTTCCGTACCCGACAGCCTGGACGGGCGGTTCGAGATGGTGGCGCTGCACATGCTGCTGGTGATGCGCCGCCTGAAGGGGCAGGGGCCGGAGGCGGGCAAACTGTCGCAGCGCCTCTACGAGACGATGGTCGACGATTTCGAGAAGTCGCTGCTGGAGATGGGGGCCGGCGACAGCGGCATCGCCCGGCGCGTGAAGACGATGGCGCGCGGGATGGCCGGGCGGATCCGCGCCTATGACGAGGCGCTGGCCGACTCCGACGGCCGCAGGCTGGAGGTGGCGCTGGACAACAACCTCTACGGCACGGTCGATCCGGTGCCGGACGGGGCGCTGGCGACGATGGCCGCCTATGTCCGCAGCTGTACCGCGACGCTCGACGCCCAGCCGCTGGAGTCGCTGATGCGGGGCGAGATCCGCTTCGCGCCGGTGCCTGCCTGACCGCTTCCCTATATATGAAGTGTCGTCGTGGGATATCCTTGCGTCCCGCCGCCGTCCGCCGCCGCGTCTGAGGGCTTGCCTTTCCAGGCCGCGGGTTGCATGTGACTCGGGTGTCGCCGGGCGTTCGCCGCGCCGGCCATTTTGGTTTTCGATCGGAAAGTCCTTGTCATGAGCCCTGCCAACGGCGCCCTGCCGGCCCCGGAATTCTCGCGCGTCGTCAATGCCGACACGGTGCGTCGTGCCGAGGTGAGCGAAACCATCGAAGCGACCGAGAAAGAGCGCCGCGCGCTGGCCGAACGGCTGGAGCTGGAGGCGATCGGCAGCCTGACCGCCACGGTGAGGCTGCGCGCCGTGCGCGGCGGCCAGATGATCCGGGTCTCCGGACAGCTGGAGGCCGACGTGGTCCAGACCTGCGTCGTGACGCTGGAGCCGGTGCCGGCCCATGTCAGCGAACGCTTCGAGGCGCTGTTCGCTCCGGAGTCGATGATCGAGGATCCGGGGCTGGAGATCGATTTCGACGCCTCCCTGTCCGACGAGGACGTTCCGGAGCCGATGGAGAACAACCGAATCGACATCGGTGAGCTGACGGCGCAGCACCTGTCGCTGGGGCTCGACCCCTATCCGCATGCCGAGGGCGTGGACTTCGAGGGCTACCGCGAGCATGAGGAAGGGGAGGCGGTGGAGGAAGAGGCCGCCGCGGAGTCTGAAAAACCCAATCCCTTCGCCGTTCTGCAGCAGTTGAAGCCGCGGGACTGATCCGGCTGTTGCTTTCTCCGCCGCGTCTTGTATAAGGGCCGGCACTTCCACCCCCACCAATGAGCGGCCCGGGGTTGCGAAATGGGGGTTGTTCGGGCTTGCCCTTTTGGGGCATTTGCCTTATTGAATGCCGCTCGCGCTGGGCGGCCCCTGTTCGGGCCGCCCTTTCCAATGAAGAGAGTTTACGGTCATGGCTGTTCCGAAGAAGAAGACCTCCAAGTCGCGGCGCAACATGCGTCGTTCGCACCACGCTTTGCCGACTTCGGCCTACAACGAGTGCCCGAACTGCGGTGAGCTGAAGCGTCCGCACCACGTCTGCGGGTCTTGCGGCCATTACGACCAGCGTGAAGTGGTTCAGAGCGGCACCGCGGCCGCTTGATCCGCATCGCGTTGTCTGAGGTCCCGTTGATCGGGGGCGCCCGTCGCCCCTGCCGGGGTCCAAGCCGGGGAGCCTGTTCGCGGTGAGCCAGCGCCTGACCATCGCCCTGGATGCCATGGGTGGCGATCACGGTCCCGACATGGTCATTGCCGGGGCGGACATCGCGCGGGAACGCCATCCCGACGTGCGTTTTCTGCTGTACGGCGACCAGCAACGGCTCGAGCCGCTGCTGAACCAGCGGCCTGCGTTGAAGGCGGTGGCGGAAATCCGCCACACCGCCGACTTCGTGGCCGGGGACGCCAAGCCTGCGGTTGCGCTGCGTGCGGGGCGCCAGTCCAGCATGAGGCTTGCCATCGACGCCGTTGCGGCGGGCGAGGCGGCCTGCGTGGTGTCGGCCGGCAACACCGGCGCCCTGATGGCGATGGCCAAGTTCGTGCTGAAGACGCTGCCGGGCATCGACCGGCCGGCGATGGCCTCCTTCTTCCCGACGCAACGGGGCGAGAGCGTGATGCTGGACCTCGGCGCCAATGCCGAGTGCCAGCCTGAAAACCTCGTCCAGTTCGCCGTGATGGGGGCCGTCTTCGCACGTGCCATCCTGGGCCTGCCGCAGCCGTCGATCGGCGTGCTGAACATCGGCTCGGAAGACATGAAGGGCAACGAGGTGGTGCGTGCCGCGGCGGCCAGCCTGCGCGACATGCCGCTTCCCGGCCGCTTCCATGGCTTTGTCGAAGGCACCGACATCGGGCTGGGCACGGTGGACGTCATCGTCACCGACGGCTTCACCGGCAATGTCGCGCTGAAGACGGCGGAGGGGACGGCGAAGCTGTTCTCCGAATTCCTGCGCCGCACCTTCGCGACGTCCTTCCTGGCACGGATCGGCTATCTGCTGGCCCGCGGCGCCTTCAAGCGCTTCCGCGAGCGGATCGACCCGCGCCGCTACAACGGCGCGATGTTCCTCGGTCTGCGCGGCGTCTGCGTGAAGAGCCATGGCGGCACCGACGCTGTCGGCTTCGCCAATGCCGTTGCGGTCGCCATCAATCTGGCGACGCACGGGTTCAACGAACGCATCAAGGAAGAGATGGGACGTATAGCCGACGCGACCCCTCTTCCCGACACGAAGGCGGCGGCGGGCTGAACAATGGTCATGCGTTCCCGAGTTCTGGGTTGCGGCATCTTCCTGCCGTCCAACGTCGTCACCAACCAAGATCTGGAACAGCGGGTCGACACGACGGACGAATGGATCGTCCAGCGCACCGGCATCAAGTCCCGCCACATCGCCGCCGAGGGGGAGAAGACCTCCGACCTCGCCATCGCCGCGGCGATGCGGGCGCTGGAGCATGCGGGCGTGCCGGGCAGCAGCATCGACTGCATCATCCTGGCCACCACCACCCCGGACAACACCTTCCCGGCCACGGCCACCAAGGTGCAGGCCGCGCTGGGCGCCGGCGGTTTCGCCATGGACATCCAGGCGGTCTGCGCCGGTTTCGTCTATGCCATGTCGGTGGCCGACAATTTCCTGCGCAACGGTCAGGCGCGCCGCGCCCTGGTGATCGGTGCAGAGACCTTCTCCCGCCTGCTGGACTGGAACGACCGCACCACCTGCGTGCTGTTCGGTGACGGCGCCGGCGCCATCGTCATGGAGGCCTACGAGGCCAAGGGCGATTCGAGCGACCGCGGCGTGCTGTCCACCCACCTGCATTCCGACGGCAACCAGTACGACCTGCTCTATGTCGATGGCGGTGCGTCCTCGACCGGCACCATCGGCCATGTCCGCATGCATGGACAGGAAATTTTCCGCCACGCCGTGTCGAAACTGTCGGCGGTGGTCGAGGAGGCCCTGGCCGCCAACGGCCTGGAGTCGACCGACATCGACTGGATGGTGCCGCACCAGGCGAATCGTCGCATCATCGACGGGCTGGCCCGCAAGATGAAGCTGTCGCCGGAAAAGGTGGTGCTGACGGTGGACCGCCACGGCAACACCTCCGCGGCGTCGATCCCGCTGGCCCTGGGCGAGGCGGTGGCGGACGGCCGCATCAAGCGCGGCGACCTGATCCTGATGGAAGCCATCGGCGGTGGCCTGACCTGGGGGTCGGCGCTGGTCCGCTGGTAAGGCGCCAGCATCCTCCGCGTATCGCGCTTCCGTCATGCTGCACTGCACGCCCGGCCGGGCTTCGGCCGGGCCGTATGAGGCTGCCAAGCTTTTGAATTGACGGACCTTCTTCCGCCGGATTACCGTCTTTGCAACGGTTGCGGGGGGAGGTCTGACAATGTCGCAAAATACCGTAACGCGCGCCCAACTGAGCGAAGCCGTCTACCAGGAAGTCGGACTTTCGCGCAACGAATCGGCCGATCTGGTCGAAACGGTGCTGGATGAGATTTCCGATGCCCTGTCCCGGGGGGAGATGGTCAAGATCTCGTCCTTCGGCAGTTTCCAGGTCCGCCAGAAAGGCGAACGGGTCGGCCGCAACCCCAAGACCGGGGAAGAGGTGCCGATTCTGCCGCGCCGTGTTCTGGTGTTCCGTGCCAGCCATGTGTTGAAACACCGGATCAACGAGGTTCAGGAGGGTGGGGCACCGACGCCCGCGCGGGCGCTGTCCTGACGTCGGTCGATTGCGATGACCTGTCCACCTTGTCTGTCGCCGTGCCGTGCCTTTCCGCGGAGTGCCGCCGCCGGCCATTGTCGGACGGCGGCCTGATCGCGCCATGAAATTCGCGCCATGAAATCCGCCACGGCCTATCGCACCATCAGCGAGGTGTCGACCGACCTCAACGTGCCTCAGCATGTGCTGCGGTTCTGGGAAACGAAGTTCCCCCAGATTCGTCCGCTGAAGCGCGGCGGCGGCCGGCGCTATTACCGGCCGGAGGATGTCGAACTCCTGCGGCGGATCCAGGCTCTGCTCTATGAGGACCGCTACACCATCAAGGGCGTCCAGCGTCTGCTGAAGGAAGGGCGCATGTCCGACCCGACGCCGCCGCTGCCCGAGGATGCCGACGATGGCGGCGGGCCGGTCGATGCGGAAGGCTTCGGCGGCGACGTCGCCGACGATGACAGGGATAACGACAGGGGCGGGGGAGAGGACCATCCGCCCCTATCGGACGCGGTCCGGCACGAGATCACCATGGTTCTTGACGAGCTGAAATCCCTGCAATCGGTGCTGTCCCGCCTGTCCGAAATAGGGGGCAAAAAAAGCTGAAAAATCATCACGGGAGATGTTGCATCGGCGAAAGCCCGCGGCTATAGTCCCGTTCCCTTCCGGAGCCAAGCCGCAAGCACTGCGGTGATGTTGACGGAGCGTAGCGCAGCCTGGTAGCGCATCAGACTGGGGGTCTGGGGGTCGCAGGTTCGAATCCTGTCGCTCCGACCAGTTCCGGAGGGAACGAAAAAGCCTTGGAACCCAACGGTTCCAGGGCTTTTTCTTTGCCTGGGTCCCGGAAAGCAGGTTCGTCTTCTATCGGCACCGTGTGGAAGTCTTGGGGTGGCAGGGCAGGTACCCAGGGCCGGCCGGCAAAACGCGTCATTGACGAGATGCGCCAGCCATTCCAAACCGGACAGGGACCGGCGCAATGGGAGTGTCCGGCAGCGAAACGGGACCGACTGCACGCTTTGGCGCGTTCATGCTCCACAGTGTCGCAATGAGGCCATCATGCTCCAGCTCAATCCGCCGCTTCCCATGGACACCCCGAAGGGCCCCGCCCTTGCGCATTTCCTCATCGATTATGGCGCCGAGCACGATTTGTGCTGGGTCTGCTTCCAGGATGAGACGGGCGAATGCTGGACGTGGCGGAACCGGGACGTGCGGGCGCCCAAGAACATCACCATGGGGCGCAGGACCGACGAGCGGCGCGGCAGGGTGGACCTCCGGGTAGCGGAATAGCGGGTTTTCACGTCGCTGAAGGCGTTGCGGTCGGGGCATCCGGGCAGGGTTAGCACTGTCCCGGCCTCAGCCGCCTCGTCTCCCATGCCGTGCCATGCGTCAAACGCATTGCGCGCAATCGGATAACGCACAATCAAACACATTGCGTGCAATTCGATTGTGCGCCATTGTTCCTCTCACAAGATCACGGGGCGCCGGTTCGAACCGCCGCTCAGGAAACCAAAATCTGCCACTCGGCGATCAATGAAGGAGCACGCGCCATGAAGACCCTGTATTCGACCAAGGTGACCGCCACCGGTGGCCGTGACGGCAAGGCCGTCAGCGAGGATGGTCTGTTGTCGGTCGCGCTGGCCGCGCCGAAGGAACTGGGCGGACAGGGTGGCGCCACCAACCCTGAGCAGCTGTTCGCCGCCGGCTATTCCGCCTGCTTCATCGGTGCCATCAAGTTCGTCGGCAACCGCGACAAGATCGCCGTCCCGGCCGATCTGACGGTGAACGCAACGGTCGGCATCGGTGCCCGCGACGATGGCGAGGGGTTCGGCCTGACGGTCGATTTCGTGGTGTCGCTGCCGGGCATGGACAAGGCCGCCGCCGAGGATCTGTTGGCCCGCGCCCACAAGGTCTGCCCGTACAGCCACGCCACCAAGGGCAACATCCCGGTCACCACGACTGTTGCCTGAGGGCAGGGCCTGAGGCCATCGCCTGAAGCGAAAAGTCTTCGGCATTGCGCCGCCGGGCTGTTGCGCGCGATTGTGCAGGCCGCACGATCGACCGACGCGCGGCATCCCGGCGGCGCGCCGTCTTTTCAAGGTTCAGACATCATGGCAGCTGACAGGGACGATCCGCTTCTGCTTTCCAATCAGGCGTGCTTCGCGCTCTATTCCGCCAATCTGGCGATGAGCCGCGTCTATCGCCCGCTGCTGGAGCAGCTTGGCCTGACCTATCCGCAGTATCTGATCATGCTGCTGCTGTGGGAGGAGGACGGCCAGTCGATGAAGCTGCTCGGCGAGCGGCTTGGGCTGGACAGCGGCACGCTGACCCCGCTGCTGAAGCGGATGGAAGGGCAGTGCCTGCTGACCCGCAGCCGCGACCCGCAGGACGAGCGGCTGGTCCGCATCGGCCTGACCGCCGAAGGGGCGGCCTTGCGGACGCAGGCCGAATGCCTGCCGACGCGAATCGCCGCCGCCGCCGGCTGCTCCGCCGCGGAGCTGATGTCGCTCCGCGATGCTCTGCTGCGGCTGCGCGACGATTTGAACCGGGCGGCCGATCGGGATTGATAAGATTGGGGCTGGAAATCGTCGGCGGGAGAGCCTTTTCTATCCAGCCGCTTTCCCGATCCAAGGGTTCCGCCCGTGAGCTCCGCACCGACTGACGACCGTCTCCGCCTTCGTTCCGCCGATGCCGACGATGCCCCGGATCTGGCGCGGCTGATCGACATCGCCGGCGGTGGCGTCTATGAATTCCTGCTCGACGGGCTGATACCGGGGATGACGGCGGCGGAGATGCTGATGCCCGGTCTGGCCGGGCGCAGCGGGTCGCTGTCGCATCGCCAGAGCGGTGTCGCCGAACTGGATGGGCAGGTGATCGGCATCGCCCATGGCTATCCCACCGACTGGATTCGCACCGAGGATTACAGCGGCCTGCCGCCCGACCGCGTCGCCCATATGGGCGAATTCGCCGAAACGCTGGACTGGGGCAGCTATTTCCTGTCCGCCCTGGCGGTCGACCCCACGCACCGGCGCCACGGCATCGCCGGCCGGCTGCTCGGCTGGTTCTACGAGCGGGCGCGGACCGGCGGCTTCGACCGGATTACTCTGCATGTCTGGGCCGACAACGAGCCGGCCCGCCGTCTCTATGTCGGCGAGGGGTTCGAGGAGATCGGCAGCGCCGCCATCCCCTGGCACCCCCGGCTGCCGCACCAGGGCGGCAGCATCCTGATGCGGCGCTATCTGTGAGCGACGATCCGCGGAGCCGTCTTCCCGGCTGACAGTTCACCGATCCGGCGCACGACCAGCTCCGGGTCGACATAATGGACCATGTGGCCGGAGTCCGGCACCCAATGCATCGTGCTGTCGGGCAGCACATGATGCAGCCGGCCGCTCTGCTCCTCCTGCTCGACCACGCGGTCGTGATGGCCGGCGAAGATCGCCACCGGGACGGTCACGCCGGCATAGCGGTGCTGCAGGCGCTCGGCGGCCGGTGCCATGGTCACGCCATCCTGGGCGTTGGCACGCATCTGGCCCGGCCGGATGGTCAGGGCGGCGGGGAAGCTCTCGGTCAGATGGTCCGGGACCGGACGGGGCGAGAACAGCGTCTTCAGCAGCCCCGGCATCATCGCCATCGAAACCGGCGGCGACAGGGTGTGGCGCAGCAGGTCGCCCAGCACCGGCATCGCCAGCGGCGCCACCAGAGCCGCATCGGCCCGCTTGGTCGGGAAGTAATAGCCGGCCATCAGCACCAGCCCCTTCACCGTCCGCGGATGGTCCAGAGCCAGGGCAAGCGCCACCAGGGTGGCGTAGGAGTGGCCGACCACCAAGGCGTTCTCGATCTCCAGCGCGGCGAAGGCCCGGGCCAGCAGGTCGGCCTGATCCTCCGGCGTCCAGGCGCGATCCCGCGGCCGGTCGCTGTGGCCCATGCCGGGCCGGTCGAAGGCGATCACCCGGTGGGTCCGGGCCAGACGCTGGAACAGCCCGCTTGCCAGCGAATCGCCGAGGGCGGAGACATTGCCATGCAGCAGCACGACCGGCGGGCCTTCGCCAGCCTCCATGTAATGCAGCTGGACGCCATCGACGGTCAGGAAGCGGCCTTCCGGCGGATAGCGCCGTTCGGCCGCGCGGGCGGCCAGCGTGTTGGCGACGGCCAATCCGCCCAGGGTCAGCGCGGTGAGGCCCAGGGTCTTGAGCAGGGTGGAGCGGCGGTCAGTCATCGGCGGCGTCCTCTCGGGGCTGCTGCGGTGCAACATCGTGAGAGGACAACCGGCGGGCGGGAGAAGGGTTCCTGGGGACGTCAGGCCCCCACTTCGATCCTCCCCCGATGGAGAGACCGAAGTGGGGGCGATCGCACCCTACCTTCGGCTCACTTCCCGGCCTTCAACTGGTCGCGGGTCAGCCAGAACACCTCGCCAAAGCTGTTGGCGGTCTGCAGCCACAGGAAGTCAAGGTGCGGATACTCCGCCTCCAGAATCTCGCGGCCGGTGCCGAACTCGCACAGCAGGCCGCCTTCCGGCGTCAGGTGCTTGGGCGCTTCCTTCAGGATGCGGCGGACGATGTCCAGCCCGTCGTCGCCGCCGGCCAGCGCCAGTGCCGGCTCGGCCCGGAATTCCGGCGGCAGGGCGTCCATCGACTCGGCGTCGACATAGGGCGGGTTGGTGATGATGACGTCGTACTTCCGCGTCTTCAGCGGGGCGAACAGGTCGCCCTGATGCAGGGCGATGCGGTCCTCGAAGCCGCTGTCGGCGACGTTGCGCTTCGCCACCTCCAGCGCGTCGGGCGACAGGTCCACCGCGTCGACCTGGGCCTCCGGGAAGATGCGGGCGGCCAGGATGGCGAGGCAGCCGGAGCCGGTGCACAGATCCAGCACCCGCTCGACCGAGGTCGGGTCCTCCACCAGCGTGAAGTCGTCGCCGCCGAACATGTCGGAGAACAGCAGCTCGCCGATGTAGGAGCGCGGGACGATCACCCGCTCGTCCACATAGAAGGGGATGCCCTGGATATAGGCCTTGTTCAGCAGATAGGGCGCCGGCTTGCGGGTGTCGATGCGGGCATGGAGGATGCCGGCCACCGCCTCGCGCTCCGCCGCGGTCAGCCGGGCGTCCATATAGGGGTCGAGCTGGTCGACCGGCAGGTGCAGCGACTCCAGCACCAGGAACACCGCCTCGTCGAAGGCCGTGGTGGTGCCGTGGCCGTAATCCAGATCGGCCTCGTTGAAGCGGCTGACGCCGTAGCGCAGGAAATCGCGGATGGTCGACAGCTCAGCGGCGGCGGATGCTGCGGTGTGCTTGCTGGTCACGGGCGGCGGGCTCCGGTGGAGGGGCGGGGGCGAGGGGGCAGGGGCGAGAGGACAGAGCGGATCGGAGACGGTCAGAGCAGGTCCAGCACCGACTCCGGCGGGCGGCCGACGCGGGCGCGGTCGCCCTTGACCACGATGGGGCGTTCGATGGCCGCCGGATTGGCGGACAGGGCGGCGACCAGCGCCTCGCCGTCGAGGTCCTTCGCGATGCCGGCCTCCGCCGCTTCCTTGGCGCGGGTGATGTCGCGCGGACCCTTGCCCAGCTTGGCGAGGAGGACCGACAGCTCCGCCGCGGTCGGCGGGGTCTTCAGATACTCGATCACCGTCGGCTCGACGCCGCGGGAGCGCAGAAGCTCCAGCGTCTCGCGCGATTTGCTGCAACGCGGGTTGTGATAGATCGTCACGTCGCTCATGACAGGCTTTCCAGGTTTGAAGCGCGGTCAGACTGATACACCCAACCCGCGCTGCGCGCCAATCCGGCATGCGGAAACGGACGCCGCGGCGCAACATCCGTCAGGTGACAAGGGCTGCCTTTGGTATTATTTTGCGCGCTCGCTTTTCCGAAAGGCCCTGCGCGCCGTATCCCGGTGGGCTGGCCTTGCGGGACAGAACCGATGCCCAGATACGGAAGCCGGCCGTGACCAAGCTCTCGCTCTCCAAGGACAAGATCAACATCCTTCTGCTGGAAGGTGTCCACGACAACGCCATCGAAGAGCTGGCCCGCGGCGGTTATGCCTCCGTCGAGCGGCTGCCGCGCGCGCTGGACGAGTCCGAGCTGCTGGAACGCATCGGCTCGGTCCACATCCTGGGCATCCGCTCGCGCACGCACCTGACCGCCAAGGTGTTCGAGGCGGCGAGCAAGCTGATCACCGTCGGCTGCTTCTGCATCGGCACCAACCAGGTCGACCTGAAGGCGGCGCGCCGCCACGGCGTTCCGGTGTTCAACGCCCCCTATTCCAACACCCGGTCGGTGGCGGAGCTGGTGATCGGCGAGATCATCATGCTGATGCGCGGCATTTTCGAGAAGTCGCAGCTGGTGCATGGCGGCGGCTGGATGAAGTCGGCCAAGGACAGTTACGAGATCCGTGGCAAGACGCTGGGCATCGTCGGTTACGGCCACATCGGCACCCAGGTGTCGATCCTGGCCGAAGCGATGGGCATGCAGGTCCGCTTCTACGACACCGTGCGCAAGCTGGCGCTCGGCAATGCGCGGGCCTGCGACACGCTGGAGGAACTGCTGTCGGTGTCCGACGTGGTGACCCTGCATGTGCCCGACACCCCGCAGACCCGCGACATGATCGGCGAGCGTGAGCTGGCCGCCATGAAGAAGGGCAGCCACCTGATCAACGCCGCCCGCGGGCAGGTGGTGGAGATCGAGGCACTGGCCGCCGCGATGAACTCCGGCCACATCCTGGGCGCCGCCATCGACGTCTTCCCGGTCGAGCCCGGCTCCGACAAGGAGGAGTTCCAGAGCGCGCTGCGCGGCATCAAGACCGCCATCCTCACCCCGCACATCGGCGGTTCGACGATGGAGGCCCAGGCCAACATCGGCACCGAGGTGGCGCAGAAGCTGCTGGAGTATTCGGACAACGGTTCCACCGTCGGCGCGGTCAACTTCCCGCAGGTGGCGCTGCCGGTGCAGGCGGGCTGCACCCGCTTCCTGCATGTTCACGAGAACCGTCCGGGCATGCTGCGCAAGGTGAACGAGGTGTTCTCCGGCCGCGACCTGAACATCGCCGCCCAGTATCTCCAGACCGATCCGGAGCTGGGCTATGTGGTGGTCGACGTCAACGGCGATGTCGACGAGCTGGAGGTCGTCAACGACCTGCGCGCCATCGAAGGCACCTTGAAGGCGCGCTTCCTGTTCCCCTCCAAGCATTGAGGACGGCATCGGGGGCCGCTGCCGGAGACCTGCGGTGGCGGCCCTTCCCTATCTCCTGACGCCAAATCTCTTGCCGCCAAATCTCTTGTAGGAGAACGGTTTCCCGGTAACAGTGCTGGGATGACCGTTCGCCTCCTGTTCCTCGCCCTTGCGGCAATCCTGCTGTCCATGTCGCCGGCCGCGGCGCAGTCGAATGGCTGCACCGGATTTCCGCCGACCACGCTGGACCTCGACACCGTGCTGGCGCCGATCCAGCGCGACGATGCGCTGTCGATCCCGCAGCTCACCCGTCTGCCGGGACGCACGCCGGGTCCGGTCAGCACCGCCGACAGCCATGTGCTGGGGCTGACCCAGGCGCGCTACGGCGAGCAGTCCCAGGTGTCGGCCCTGTTCAAGACGATGGGCGACGGCACCTATTGCGCCTCGGCCAGCAAGCTTGCCATCAGTTTCGGCTTCCAGCAGCGCATCGTCCATGTCGCCCGGGAAATCCCCGCCGGTTCCTGCCTGCATGGCGAGGTGCTTGCCCACGAGATGCGCCATGTCGCGGTGGACGAGGCCCTGCTTCAGGAGATGATGCCGCAGATCCGCAGCCGGTTGGATCAGGTGATCGCGGAAATGACGCCGGTGCGCTCGCGCAGCCAGTCGCAGGCGATGGCGGCGGTCCGCCGGCCGCTCGAATCGGCGATGCGGCGGATCATGCAGGAGTTCGGCCGCGAGCGCGACCGCCGGCAGGCCCAGGTCGACACGGTCGAGGAGTATGAGCGGGTCAGCCGGGTCTGCAACGGCGAGGCCCGCAATTACCTGCCGAAACCCGCCACGCGGCGGACCGTCCGCCAGGGCTGAGGGGGGCGTTCAGCGCTTGCGCCGCCGCCGGTCGGTAGCATGACCGTCATTGAATTCCGGCGGCTTGCGGCGGACCCAGCGGATGAAGGCGGCAAGGTCGGGATGGCCGCGCAGGGCGTCGATCTCGTGATAGTGGTCGCGCAGCTGCTGCTCGGTCAGCACCGCATGGATCTTCGCATGGCAGATGCGGTGCATCGTCACCGTCTCGCGCCCGCCATAGGTGCGGGGGATCAGGTGGTGTTCGTTCAGGCTGGCGCCCGGCACCATCGGCCGGCCGCAGAGCGGGCAGGCGGGGCCATCTGGTTCGGTGGCTGGCTGGGGCCTGTGGGAAAACGGATGGTCGGGAAGACGCATATCTGTTGGAACCGCTGATCGCTGACCATGTTGGCAATCTAGGAGAGGCCATAAAAGATATGGTCCGCAACCTCCAGGAGGCCACTGTGAACGATCCTAAATCACAGCCTCGCGACCAGAAGCATGACGGCGAAAAGGCAGCCGCCAGCCAAAACGCCGCCAGCCAGACCGCCGATTGCACCCAGTACGGCCAGGCCGCCGGATCGCCCGGCGGACGTGGCGGCACCAGCTGCTATGGCGGCATCCAGCGGGTGCAGCCGCGCACGGCGACCGCCGCAACACTCGCCCCCGACAAGGACCGTAATGCCAAATAGAAAAGGGGGGAGCCGCGTGAACGGCTCCCCCCTTTTCATGACCTGCCGGCGGTATGGCGTCAGGCCGCCTTCTTCTCGGCGATCAGCTGGACGAAGCGGTCGAACAGATAGTGGCTGTCCTGCGGGCCGGGCGAGGCTTCCGGGTGATACTGCACCGAGAAGACGGGCTTGTCCTTCAGGCGGATGCCCTCGTTGGTGCCGTCGAACAGGCTGACATGGGTGACCTCGGCGTCGGCCGGCAGGGTTTCCGGCATCACGACGAAGCCATGGTTCTGGCTGGTGATCTCCACCCGGCCGCTCGCCAGATCCTTCACCGGATGGTTGGCGCCGCGGTGGCCCTGCTGCATCTTGGTAGTCTTGGCGCCCAGCGCCAGCGACAGCATCTGGTGGCCGAGGCAAATGCCGAACATCGGCACGCCGGTGTCGAGCAGGCCCTTGATGGTCGGCACGGCATATTCGCCGGTGGCGGCGGGGTCGCCGGGGCCGTTGGACAGGAAGACGCCGTCCGGCTGGTGACGCATCACATCCTCGACCGTGGCGGTCGACGGCACCACCGTCACCTTGCAGCCGGCGGCTGCGAGGCAGCGCAGGATGTTGCGCTTGGCGCCGTAATCGATGGCGACGACATGGTACTGCGGCTTGTCCAGCGTGGCATAGCCGCCGCCGATGGTCCAGCCGGCCTCGGTCCAGTCGTAGGTCTGGCGGCAGGACACGTCCTTGGCCAGATCCATGCCTTCCAGACCCGGCCAGCCCTTGGCCTTGGCGACCAGCGCCTCGATGTCGAACTTGCCGTCCGGCGCATGGGCGACGACGCCGTTGGGCGCGCCCAGGTCGCGGATGCGGCGGGTCAGGCGGCGGGTGTCGACACCGGTCAGGCCGACGAGGCCGTAGCTCTTCAGCCAGTCGTCGAGATGGCGGGTGGCGCGCCAGTTCGACGGATCGGTGATGTCGGCGCGCAGGATCAGGCCGCGGGCGGCCGGGGTGATCGTCTCGATGTCCTCAAGGTTGGCGCCGGTGTTGCCGATGTGTGGGAAGGTGAAGGTGATGATCTGGCCGGCATAGCTGGGATCGGTCAGGATTTCCTGATAGCCGGTCATGGAGGTGTTGAAGCACACCTCGCCCACCGAATCCCCCGTGGCGCCGATGCCTCGGCCGCGGAACACGGTGCCGTCGGCCAGGACCAGGACGCCGGTGTGAACCGCATTGTCGGAGGGGGGAGTGGCGAGAGTCATTCCTGTGAACCTTCCCAAAAACCGCGGCCGGCGACGGATCGGGTGATCGGCGGAACGGCGACGGCCTAGCGTCCCGCCGGGCGCGCACACGTAGCCGCTCGCACCCCACCTCCGCCGGAATCAAGCGGTTATGTGGGATCGAGTGGGCTGATCGGATGGGCCGGACATCCTATATGACGATTGGATGCCGGATTTCCAGCAATAGCTTTGCAAGGCGGCCCTGATCCGCGGACAAAGTCGGACGGCCGCGGGGCACCCATTTGCCGGCTGGGGCTTTTGCCGTGGAAATCGGCGGCCATTTTCGGAATAGTCGGCTGTCCGGCCGGAGCCTCCTATCCCGGCCCGACGAACCAAGGAAGACGGGACATGACACTGCGCACGCAGTTCAACGACAGCCTCAAGGATGCGATGCGCGCGAAGGACCAGCGCGCGGTGTCCACCATCCGCATGATCCTCGCCGGCCTGAAGGACCGCGACATCGAAGCCCGGGGGCGCGGCGTGACCGACGGCATCGACGATGCCGGCATCCTGTCGATGCTGCAGGGCATGGTGAAGCAGCGCACCGAATCGGCGGCGATGTACGAGCAGGGCGGCCGTCCCGAACTGGCCCAGCAGGAGCGCGAGGAGATCGCGGTCGTCGAGCGTTATCTGCCCAGGCAGATGAGCGAGGAGGAGGTCGCCGCCGCCATCGATTCCATCGTGACCGAGCTTGGTGCCGCCAGCATCAAGGACATGGGCAAGGTGATGGCCGAGCTGAAGGCCCGCCATGCCGGCCAGATGGATTTCGCCAAGGCCGGCGGTCTGCTGAAGGCGCGGCTGTCCGGCAAGTAAGGCCGGGCTGACGGGGCGTCGGCAGTAGCGGGGCGGCCAAGCTTCGTCCGAGGCCGGGCCCTCCGATCGGCCGGGTCCCGCTCAGTCGGACGGATGCCGATGGTCCGCCCCATCCGCGCCACCATCGGCGCCCTTGGGGGCGGCAGTTCCGGTTCCCATACTATGGCTCTGCCATAGCTCTGCGCCTTTGTTTCCTGCTTATCGCATCCGGTGACCGTTCGACCATGGCTTTCCCGCCCCAATTCCTGGAAGAACTGCGCACCCGGCTGACCCTGTCGGAAGTGGTTTCCAAGCGGCTGCGGCTGATCCGCGCCGGCCGCGAGTACAAGGCCCCCTGTCCCTTCCACAATGAGAAGTCGCCGTCCTTCTACGTCAACGACCAGAAGGGCTTCTTCCATTGCTTCGGTTGCGGAGCCCATGGCGACATCATCGGTTTCGTCATGCGCCACGACAATCTCGGCTTCCCCGAGGCGGTCGAGCATCTGGCCGGCGAGGCCGGTCTGCCGGTGCCGCGCCCGACCGAGGAGGACCGCCAGCGCTACGAGCGGCGCAAGACCCTGCATGACCTCGTCGAGCAGGCGGCGCGCTGGTTCGAACAGCAACTGCACACTTCCGCCGGGCGGTCGGGGCTGGATTACTTCCTGCGGCGCGGCCTGGACGGCGAGACCATCGCACGCTTCCGGCTGGGCTACGCGCCCGGCGATTCGAATGCGCTGAGGACATATCTCGGCAAACAGGGCTTCTCCGACGAGGACATGGTCAATGCCGGGCTGCTGAAGCGGCCGGACGACGGCCGGTCGCCCTACAGCTTCTTCCGCAACCGCGTGATGTTCCCGGTGACCGACCGGCGCGGGCAGGTGGTGGCCTTCGGCGGCCGCATCCTGGAGGGCGACGGGCCGAAATACGTCAACACCGCCGATACTCCGCTCTTCCACAAGGGCACGCTGCTCTACGGCCTGTCGCGGGCGCGGCAGGCGGCGGCGGACGGCAAGCCGGTGATCGTCGCCGAAGGCTATATGGACGTGATCGCGCTGGTCCGCGCCGGCTTCGAGGGGGCGGTGGCGCCGTTGGGCACCGCGCTGACCGAGACCCAGGTGCAGGAGCTGTGGAAGCTGATCCCGGCGGCGGAGAAGGTGCCGTTCCTGTGCTTCGACGGCGACAATGCCGGCCGGCGGGCGGCCTGGCGGGCGGTGGAGCGCATCCTGCCGCACCTCGCCCCCGGCCAGTCGGCCCGCGTCGCCTTCCTACCGGAGGGCGAGGACCCCGACAGCCTGATCCGCGCCCAGGGGGCGAAGGCGATGGGAGCGGTGCTGGAGGCCGCCATCCCGCTGTCCGACGCCCTGTGGCGGATGGAGAGCGAGGGCCGGCCGACCGACACACCGGAGGCCAAGGCCGCGGTGAAGGCGGCGCTGGAGGCCCGCGTCGCCACCATCGCCGACCGCGACGTCCAGAGCTTCTACCGCACCGAAATGCGCCGCCGCGTCGACGAGGCCTTCGCCCCGGCGCGGCCGGCCTACAACCGCGGGCCGTGGGTGCCGGGGCAGGGGCGGGGACGCTTCGGCGAGGCGCCGCGCCGCCATGTGCCGGGCACGCCCGGACGCCTGACCTCCAAGCCGGCGGGGGAGGGGCGCGGCCGCGCTTCCCGCCTCGCGTCGATGCGCGAGCGCATTCTGCTGGCCACGCTGATCAACCATCCGGATTTGTTCGGCGAACTGGCGGAGCCGCTGGGGCTGTTGCCATTCGGTGACCCGGATCTCGAAAAACTGCGCTGGGCGGTCATCGAATGCCTTTCCGACGACCGCAACCACGACTCGACACTTGACGCCGATGCGCTTTGTCGCCACTTGTCATCCGCCGGCCATGAGACAATGGTCGGTGCTTTGCTAGGCGAGTCGACCTATGTCCATGCCGGCTTCGCCCGTCCGGACGCCTCCACGGAGGATGCTCGGAAGGGATGGTGGCCTGCGTGGCGGCATCTGCATCACGAGCGGGTGCTCGACGATCTTAGGGAAGCGAAGGCCGCTCTGACCCGTGACAACAGCGAGGCCAACTTCGCGAGGGTCGTGGCTCTTCAGCAGGAGGTCATAAAGTCCGGCATGGGTATCGCGGACAGTGACTTTGACGACCTCTGACGGTTGATGATGCATATCGTCGGCAATCGGATGTCGGTTGATGGGTACAGAGGGCAAGAGGACGGGGCCGCATGACAGTTTCTGTGATGGCGGGTTCTGGGTAGATACATGGTTGGGGGTGGGGCGGACGGGCCGGGAAACCGGGACCGGGCGCTCCTTTCGTCTTTATTCACTGGGGTAATGCGGGGGCACCGATCGCATGGCCACGA
The DNA here is from genome assembly GCF_042604635.1 of Azospirillum sp. A26. Lineage (NCBI taxonomy): Bacteria > Pseudomonadati > Pseudomonadota > Alphaproteobacteria > Rhodospirillales > Azospirillaceae > Azospirillum > Azospirillum sp. A26. The sequence continues at coordinate 493,137 of NZ_CP170472.1, forward strand.
AAGCTGCGAACAGCGTGGAAGTTTCCGAAACGCGGGAGGAATCCGCAGACGGTCCTCTGATGGACGGCATGGGTTTGGCCGTCAAGAAGATGATCGCCCGCGGCAAGGAGCGCGGGTATGTCACCTATGACGAGCTGAACGCAGCGCTGCCACAGGATTCGTCCTCGTCCGAGCAGATCGAAGACACGATGGCGATGCTGTCCGAGATGGGCATCAACATCGTCGAATCGGAAGAGCAGGATTCGGAGAACAGCGGCGAGGGGGCAGGCGAAGGCGAAGGCCGTTCGTCGGGCAACCTCGACGACGACGACATCGGCCGCACCGACGATCCCGTGCGCATGTACCTGCGCGAGATGGGGTCGGTGGAGCTGCTGTCGCGCGAAGGCGAAATCGCCATCGCCAAGCGGATCGAAGCCGGCCGCGAGATGATGATCGGCGCGATCTGCGAATCGCCGCTGACCATCCGCGCCATTCTGGAGTGGCATGATTCCCTGATGGAAGGGAAGATGCTGCTGCGCGACATCATCGATCTGGATGCCACCTATGGCGGCGGCCCGGATGGCGAGGAGTTGCCGGAAGGGCTGGCCGAAGTGGTTGACGCCACTGGCGCCGCCGGAACTGCCGGCACCGCCGCCGCCGCTCCCGTCGTTGCTGGTGCCGATGCGCCGGCCGGTGAGGAAGGCGACGAGCCGCGTCCGCCGCGCGCCGAAGGCGAGGGCGAAGAGGGCGAGGAAGGCGACGAGGGCGACAACAGCCTGTCGCTGTCCGCGATGGAAGCCGCGCTGAAGCCGCAGGTCATCGAGACCTTCGAGAACATCAAGGCGACCTACGACAAGCTGCACAAGCTGCACGAGGCCCGCATGGGCGCGATGCAGCGCGGCGAGGACGTCGGCAAGCAGACGGACAAGAAGTACGACAAGCTGAAGCTCGAAATGGTCGAGCTGATGAACACCGTCCGCCTGAACAACCAGCGCATCGAGCAGCTGGTCGAGCAGCTCTACGGCCTGAACCGCAAGCTGACCGGCTTCGAAGGCCGCCTGCTGCGCATGGCAACCGAGTGCCGGGTGAAGCGCGAGGACTTCCTGAACCAGTATTTCGGCCACGAGCTGGACCCGAACTGGCTGGAGCGCATCCGCGGCCTGAACCCCAAGACCTGGGGCAAGTTCGCGGAGAAGTACGACGGCGAAATCCGCAAGACGCGCGAGTCGATCTCGAACGTCGCCGAGGAAGCGCGCCTGCCGATCAACGAGTTCCGCCGCATCGTCTCCACCGTCCAGAAGGGCGAGAAGGAAGCGAGCCGGGCCAAGAAGGAGATGGTCGAGGCCAACCTGCGTCTCGTCATCTCCATCGCCAAGAAGTACACGAACCGCGGCCTGCAGTTCCTGGACCTGATCCAGGAGGGCAACATCGGCCTGATGAAGGCGGTGGACAAGTTCGAGTACCGGCGCGGCTACAAATTCTCGACCTACGCCACCTGGTGGATTCGTCAGGCCATCACCCGCTCCATCGCGGACCAGGCGCGGACCATCCGCATCCCGGTCCACATGATCGAGACGATCAACAAGCTGGTCCGCACCAGCCGCCAGATGCTGCACGAGATCGGTCGCGAGCCGACCCCGGAAGAGCTGGCCGAGCGTCTGATGATGCCGCTGGAGAAGGTCCGCAAGGTCCTGAAGATCGCCAAGGAGCCGATCTCCCTCGAGACGCCGATCGGCGACGAAGAGGATTCGCATCTCGGCGATTTCATCGAGGACAAGAACGCCGTCCTGCCGCTGGACGCCGCCATCCAGGCGAACCTGCGCGAGACGACGACCCGCGTCCTGGCCTCGCTGACGCCGCGCGAGGAGCGTGTGCTGCGCATGCGCTTCGGCATCGGCATGAACACCGACCACACGCTGGAAGAGGTCGGCCAGCAGTTCAACGTGACCCGCGAGCGTATCCGCCAGATCGAGGCGAAGGCGCTGCGCAAGCTGAAGCACCCGTCGCGGTCGCGCAAGCTGCGCAGCTTCCTGGATACCTGATTGGGATACCTGATCGGGAAGCGTGCTTTTCGAAGCGAAGCGGGGGCCAATCGGCCCCCGTTTTCGTTTTCGGGTTTCCGCGTCGGAACGATGAACGAGGGGTTGCAATTCCCCAAAGCTTTGTCGCAAAGTGCGCCCCGCGGTAGGGCCTGTAGTTCAGCGGTTAGAACGCGCCGCTCATAACGGTGTTGTCGTCGGTTCAAATCCGGCCGGGCCCACCACGCCTCCCCGACCGACCCAACACTCTGATCGGGGGCATGGCGGGGCATGGTCGTGGGCGACGTTCTCCAACTCATTCAATCGGCGGCGGCGGCGTTGCAGCGGCGGGAACCGGCTGCGGCGCGCAGGGCGTTGCGGCAGGCGCTGGCGCTTGATCCGGGGCGCGGCGATGGCTGGAGCATCCTCGGCGTCGCGGCCATCGGCAGCGGCGATGCGGTCGGGGCGCTGGCGCCGTTCCAGCGGTCGCTGTGCAGCGCGCCGGGCAATCCCGCCTATGCCCGCAACCTCGCGGCCTGCCTGAAACGGCTGGGGCGGGAGGAAGAGGCGGCGGTCGTCCTGCATCGGGCGGTGCTTGCCGGCGCGCTCGCTCCCGACCTGCTCTGCGATCTCGCCGATCTGCGGCTGGGGAGCGGCGACGCATCGGCGGCGCTGTCGCTTTACCGGGCGGCGCTGCTGCTGGCGCCCGACCATGGGCGCAGCCTGAACAATCTGGCGGAAACCCTGCGCCGGCAGGCCATGCCGGCGGCGGCAACGGAGCTGGCCCGGCTGGCCCGGCTTCGCGGCACAGCGCCGGCCTGGGCCTCGGCAGGGGCGGAACTGGTCGAGGCGGGACGGATCGAGGAGGCGCAGTCGGCGCTCAGCCGGGCGCTGGCGCTCGATCCGGCCGATCCGGCAAGCTGGAGCAATCTCGGATTCGCGCATCTGCAACGGCATCGGGCGGAAGCGGCGGTGGCGGCCTTCGCCCATGCCCGCCGCCTCGACCCGGCCCTGGCGGAGGCGGCGGTCGGGCAGGGCAGCGCGTTGATGCTGATGGGGCGCCTGCGCGAGGGGGCGGCGCTTTATGAGGAGCGGGTGCGACTGCCGCTGTTCCAGCCGCCGCGGCGTTTCGACCGGCCGGACTGGGACGGCAGCATCCGGCCGGGGGCGACCCTGCTGATCCATGCCGACCGTGGAATTGGCGATGCGATCCAGTTCATCCGCTATGCGCCGATTCTGCGGGCGCAGGGGATGCGGGTGCTGTTCTGCGGCCAGGAAAACCTGCTGGGGCTGCTGCGGTCCTCAGGCATCGTCGACGCCGCCTTGGGCTATGACGAAGAGCTGCCGCCCTACGACATGCATGCCCATGTGATGAGCCTGGTCCATCGGATGGGGACCGAGCTGGACAGCGTTCCCGCGGACATCCCCTATCTCCACGCCTCGCAGGCGGCGAAGGATCTTTGGGCTGGGAGGGCCGCGGGGCTTGAGGGGCTGAAGATCGGCATCGTCTGGGCCGGTTCGGTGCATTTCCGTTATGACCGCGTCCGCTCGCCCCGTCTGGAGCCGCTGCTGCCGCTGTTCGGCATTCCGGGGACGACGGCGGTGGTGCTCCAGTTCGGGCAGGGGCGCGACGACATGGCCAAATTCCCGCTGCCCGCCGGTACCGTCGATTGGGGCGACGCGTTGCAGGGCATGGACAACACCGCGGCTGCCCTTGGGGAACTGGATGTGGTGATCAGCTCCTGCACCTTCATGGCCCATCTGGCCGGCGCGCTGGGCCGGCCTACGTCGGTGCTGCTGCATGCCGGGTCGGAATGGCGCTGGCTGCGCGGGCGTGAGGAGTCGCCCTGGTATCCGACGGCGCGGCTCTACCGCCAGACGGTTCCCGGCGACTGGTCGGGGCCGGTGGAGCGGCTGCGGGCCGATCTGGCGGCATTGGCGGAGCGGCGGATTGCCCTGGCCGGCAACTGACGGGGCCGCTCTGAAGCCTTTTCGGCACAAGCGTGGCCGTCCCGCACAAATTTTGCTGCAAGCCTCATAAAGTCTGGAATAAAGGATGCGCGGCGCGCGTTCGCACCCATATGCATCGGGTCTCCCCTTCGGCCGCAAGGTCGAAAGAGCCGGCCCGGCCTCTGGAGTTGCGGCGCCCGCGTCGTCCCGTCCGCCTTGTCGGCAGAAGGGGAAGGCCATGGCGTGAGCCGTGGCGTGATCGGTTAAGGATCGGGTGCGCGGTTGAGCAAATTCGGGGTCGATCTGGAAGTCCACATCGCGTCCTTGCGGCGCTACGCGCGTGCGCTGATGCGCAACAGCGCGGATGCGGAGGATCTGGTGCAGGAGGCGCTGACGCGCGCGGTGGCGCGCGCCGACAGCTTCCAGGCGGGGACGAACCTGCGGGCATGGCTTTTCACCATCCTGCACAACGTCCACGTCAATCAGGTCCGTTCCAAGGCTGCCCGGCCGCAGGAGGTCGACGTCGACGACGTCGAATCAAAGCTGGTCAGCCCGCCCCGGCAGGAAGAGCGTGTCGAGCTGCGCGAGATGATGCGCGCGGTCGACGAGTTGCCGGAGGAACAGCGCAAGGTGCTGCTTCTGGTGGCGCTGGAGGGCCTGAAATACGACGAGGTCGCCGACATGCTCGGCGTGCCGATCGGGACCGTCATGTCGCGCCTGTCCAGGGCGCGCGAGGCGGTGCGGGCGAAACTGGCGAACGAGGGTGGCGTTACCCTCCGGCGGGTGAAGTGATGAACGCGCATCAGGGACTGGGACGGGTTACGGAGGACGAACTCCACGCCTATGTCGACGGACAGCTGGACGGCAACCGCCGTCTGGCGGTGGAGCGATGGCTGGCCGAGGATCCGGAGGCGGCACGCCGGGCGGAGGATTACCGCGCCCAGGCGACGCTGCTGCACGAGATGTTCGACACCGTCCTGCGCGAGCCGCCGAGCGACAAGGTCCAGGAACTGTCCGACCGGTTGAAGGGACGCGTTGCCTTCAACGACAACCGTCCGGCCTGGCATGCCCGTCCGCTGGTGCGCTTCGCTGCGGCGGTGATGCTGGTCGTCGCCGGTGCCGCCGGCGGCTGGATGGGCCGCGGGGTCGACCAGCAGGTCGGCGCTCCTGTCGCCCAGCAGCGCCAGACGCTCGCCACCTTCGCCCAGGAAGCCACCCAGGCGCACCGTTTCTACACCTCGGACGAACGCTTCCAGGTGGAACTTGGCGCCGACAATCAGGACGAGCTGAACGGCTGGCTGTCGAAGCGGATGGGCCGCGACGTGTTCGGGCCGGACCTGGGCCGCGTCGGCTATCGCCTGATCGGCGGCCGCTCGCTGCCGACCGACCTCGGCGCCGGCGCGCAGTACATGTACGCCAACGACGGCAACAAGCGGATCACCCTGTTCGTCGGCGCTCCGCAGAGCGGCAACCAGTCGAACTTCAGCTTCACCCAGAATGGCGACGTGGCGACCTTCTACTGGGTCGAAGGGCCGCTGGCCTACGCCCTTGCCGGCCGCCTGTCGAAGGAGGAGCTGCTGGAGATCGCCAAGGCGGTCTATCAGGACGTGAAGGCCGGCCCGCCGCGGCGCGAGGCCCCGCCGGAGCAGCAGCAACAGCAGCAGCCCCAACAGCAGCAGCAGGAGCAGCCGGCGGGCGTGCAGCCGATCAGCGACACGCACAAGGCCAAGGAAAGCTGAGGGAGTTTCCAAGCAGATCGAGGGGGGCGCCGGGGGCGCCCCTTATCGTTTCAGCAGGTAGGTCTTCAGCCAGTCGCGCACCTCGCGGCAGACCGCTTCCGACGTCTCCTCCAGCGCATGGCCGGTGCCGGGGACCAGAACCAGCTTCTTCGGTTCGCCCGCCTTGCGGTGGACGTGGATGGAGCAGCTGGCCGGCAGAATCTCGTCCGCCTCGCCGTGGATCAGCAGGATGGGGCAGGACAGGTCGCCGACCGGATCGGTGCCGTAGCCCTGGGTCGCCAGAGTCACCACGGTGCAGACCGCACCCCGGTTCGACGCCGCCGCCTGGATCGCCACCGCGCCGCCGAAGGAATGGCCGACCAGCGCCACATGGTGGATGCCCTGCCGGCCCAGGAAGCTGAGCCCGCACAGCGCGTCGTGCACTGCCTCCTCCAGGTCGCGCGGATCGCGGAAGCGCAGGCGCAGCGAGGCGACGCCGTCGGCGGTGAAATCCGCGGCCAGACGCGGGTAGAGCCCGCGCGCCGGGGTGTCGAACCCGCCGCCGACCCCACCGACCCACAGCACCGCCAGTTCGCCGTCCGGCGCCGGGTAGAAGCGGGCCTGGACAGGGCCGCGGTCGGTTTCCAGTGTCACCGGCCGAAAGCCTTCGGCGTCGGCGATGCCCATGGTGGCGTCCAGAAGAGGCACGGCCATCCCCCCATCCGATCTTTGCTGTAGAGCCTAACAGCGCAGACGCCCTGCGGTTGCCGCTTACCACAGCAGGTAAGGCGGCAGGTGAGGCAACGAAGCCGCAACCCGGCTGTTCTCTGTCCATAGTCTTTGCACAGACGGGAAAGGAGCGGCGATGGCGTCGAACAGTTTGACCGGGCGGGGCCGCTGGCCGCAGCCGGACTCTCTCCTCTCTGGCCTGGGTTCCGGCCTTGCGGGCGCGGGATCAGGCGATGCCGCGACCGGCGGCCGCTGGCTTGCCATGGTCGGCGGTACGGCGCTCGGCGTTCTGGGATTGCAGCGGCCGGGCTGGGGCGGGGCGATGATGGCGCTGGGCGGCGCCGGCCTGTTCGCCGCCGGTGCCCTCGGGCTGCGGCCCTTCGGCGAGCGGTCGCTCGGCACGGCACCGAATCCCGGCGCGTGGCGCCACCAGGGTCCGGCCACCCGCCGCCGGTCGCTGACGCCGGAACGTACGCAGGCGGTGGTCACCATCGCGTCGGATGCCGGGACGATCTTCCGCTTCTGGCGCAATTTCGCCAATTTGCCGAAACTGATGCCGCAGCTGGAGCGGGTCGATGTGCTGTCGGCGACCGAAAGCCGCTGGATCGGCAAATCCGCGACAGCGTCGGCGAATGAGGCGCCGAGCTGGCGCTGCGTGCTGGACCGCGTCGACGAGGACCGGCTGCTGACTTGGCATACGGTGGGCGAGACGGCCCTGCCGCACCGCGCCTCGCTGATGCTGAGCCCGGCGCCGGGCGACCGCGGGACGGAGGTGCGGCTGACGCTGGTCTACCGCGTGCCGGCGACCGAGGTGGCGGCGCTGCTGGGCACCACGCCGGCAGGACAGGCGGAGGAGGCGCTGCGCCGGCTGAAGCAGCGGGTGGAGACGGGCGAGCTGTCCACCATCGAACGGCAGCCGCGCGGAGGAACCGCCGGCCCCTTCCGGGAGGCGACGGAATGAAGGCGCTCTGCTGGAACGGAACCAACGACCTGCGGGTGGAGCGGGTGCCCGACCCGGTGCTGGTCAATCCGCATGACGTGATCGTCAAGGTGGCGCTGTCATCAGTCTGCGGGTCGGACCTGCATCTGATCGACGGCTATGTGCCGACCATGCGGCCCGGCGACATCATCGGCCACGAGTTCCTGGGCGAGATCGTGGAGAAGGGGCCGGAGGTCCGCTATCTCAACCGCGGCGACCGCGTCATCACGGTGTCGATCATCGGCTGCGGCCATTGCGGGCACTGCCAGCACGGCGAAAGCTCGCTGTGCGACAACTCTAACCCGAACCCGGACTACGCCCGCACCGCCTACGGCCATTGCGGCGCCGGCATCTTCGGCTACAGCCACGCCTTCGGCGGCTATGCCGGCAGCCATGCCGAGTACATCCGCGTGCCCTATGCCGACTTCAACGCCTTCCGCGTTCCGGAGGGGGTGAGCGACGAGAAGGCGGTCTTCGTGTCCGACGCCGTGCCGACCGGCTACATGGCCGCCGACATGGCGGGCATCAAGCCGGGTGACGTGGTGGCGGTGTGGGGCTGCGGTGGCGTCGGCCAGATGGCGATGCGCAGCGCCACTCTGCTGGGGGCGGAGCGGGTGATCGGCATCGACCGCATTCCCGACCGGCTGCGCGCCGCCCAGATGAAGGCGGGGGCGGAGACGCTGGATTACAGCCGCGTCGATGTCTTCGACGCGCTTCAGGCGATGACCGGCGGACGCGGCCCCGACGTCTGCATCGACGCCGTCGGCATGGAGGCCGACAGCGGGTCGAACGCGGTGGAGGATTTATACGACCGGGCCAGGCAGGCGGTGGGTTTGCAGACCGACCGGCCGGCGGTGCTGCGCCAGATGATCGAGAGCTGCCGCAAGGGCGGCACCCTGTCCATCGTCGGCGTCTATGGCGGGCTGATCGACAAGTTCCCGATGGGGGCGGCGATGAACAAGGGCCTGACCTTCCGCATGGGACAGCAGAACGGCCAGCGCTATGCCGAGCGGCTGTTCGAGCACATCCGCAACGGCGAGCTGGATCCCTCCTACCTGATGACCCACCGACTGCCGCTGGACGACGGCCCGCAGGCCTACCGCATGTTCAAGGAGAAGGCCGACGACTGCCTGCGCGTCGTCTTCGCGCCGCAGGGCTGAAGCGAAGGGAGAGACAGATGGAACTGGTCTATGCCTATCCGGCGGAGCGCGGCCGGGGCGTCGAGGCCGAGATCGTCGGCAGCCTGCGCGACCGCTTCGGCACCGTCGTGCAGCGGGGGCGGGAGGAGCGGGACGCCGAGCGTGGCGACCGCTCCGACGTGGTGGTGACGCTGGAGGTCACCGACGACAAGGTCGAGGCGGCGCTGACCGCGCTCCGTGCCCACCCGCTGGTGATCGACGCCGCCGCACGGAGCTTCGGCGAGCGGGTTTGAGAGGAGCCGCGGCGCCGGAAGCGATACCTCCATCGGGTCTCTTTCCAGCGAGGCCGGTCTGTCGTCCGCTCTCCCTCTTCGGAGTTCGGGAAAAGGAAGGTGGGATGCGGAGGTTTCTGAGCGCGGTCGTTCTGGCCGTCGCGCTGGGCGGGAGCGACGCGGCAGCCCAGCAGTCGATCATCGACGGCTGGGCGTGGAGCACCCTTGTGCCGTCGATTGCCCAGACGGACATTCTCGGCACCCATCTGCGCGAACTGAGAAACGAGCAGGAACGGCGCAGCACGCCGCCGGATGTCTCGCGGCTGGGCTTTACGCCGTCGAAGGCGCGGCGCAGCGCCAATCTCGCCGCTTTCATCGAAAAGACTCGGGCGGTCGATCCGAACGGCGCCGCCGATCTGCAACGGCTGTTCGCCGAGGGCGACATCATCGAGCGGATCGGGGCGGCGATTGCCCCCGTCGGCCTGCGGACCGACAATCTCGCGGATGTCTATGCGTTGTGGTGGATCACCGCGTGGCAGGCGACGCGCGGCGACAACGACACGCTGGGCCGCGACATGTACGCTGCCGTCCGCGCCCAGGCCGCAAGGGCGCTGAACGGTGCCGGCAGCCCCGCCCGGGCGTCCGATGCCGAGAAGCAGGAGCTTGCCGAGGCTCTGCTGGTCCAGACCACGCTGATCGACGCCGCGGTGGAGCAGGCGAAGCGTGATCCCGCACGGATGCGGCAGGTCCGGGCCGCTGTCGCCAAGGGCGCGCAGGGCATGGGGCTCGACATGGCCGGGATGGAGATCACAGGCGGCGGCTTCGTTCCCAACGGCAAGCGGTGAGGGTTAGGGCGCGTCATCCTCGAATCCTGCAAAATACATAGATACCGAAACAATTTTCCGGACCCGCGTGACCACGCCGCCCCGTCCCTGTTGACCGACCCACAAGGGACGTCCGCATCACTCACCGGGGGCACTTGCCGTGATCATCTCCGCCGCACTTCCGCCTGTCGAACAGGCGCAGGCCACAGTCAAACGCCGCTGGCCCATCGGGGTGGAGCTGCTTCCCGGCGGTGCTCATGCGCGGGTCTGGGCGCCGAAGGCCGGGCGGGTCGAACTGGTCTCCGAGCCGGACGGACATGCTACGGAGCTGACGGGCGAGGGGAACGGCTATTTCTCCGCCGCGGTGCCGGGGCTGGAGGCCGGCGGACTCTACCGCTTCCGGCTGGACGGCAAGGAGATGCTCTATCCCGATCCGATGTCGCGCTTCCAGCCGGAGGGGCCGCACGGGCCTTCGCAGCTGGTCGATCCGCACCGCTTCGCCTGGAGCGACCGGGACTGGCAGGGCCGCGCCATCCGAGGGCAGGTGATCTACGAGATGCACATCGGCACCTTCACGGCGGACGGGACCTGGGACGCCGCGCTGGCGGAGCTGCCGGCGCTGGCCGATCTGGGGGTGACGGTGCTGGAGGTGATGCCGGTGTCGGAGTTCCCCGGCCGCTTCGGCTGGGGCTATGATGGGGTGAACCTGTTCGCGCCGACGCGGCTCTATGGCGATGCCGACGCCATGCGGCGCTTCGTGAACGAAGCCCATCGGCTGGGGCTCGCCGTCATCCTCGACGTCGTCTACAACCATTTCGGGCCGGACGGCAATTACCTGCAATGCTTCGCCGACGATTACTTCACCGACCGCTACAAGAACGATTGGGGCGAGGCGATCAACTTCGACGGTCCCGATGCGGAGCCGGTGCGGGAGTTCTTCCTGACCAACGCCGCCTTCTGGATCGAGGAGTATCATCTGGACGGGCTGCGGCTGGACGCCACCCAGTCGATCCATGACGGCAGCGAATCCCAGGGCAAGCCGCACATCCTGACCGAGATTTCCCACGCCGTGCGCAAGGCCGGCGGCGGGCGCTCCACCATCCTGGTGGGGGAGAACGAGCCGCAGCATGCCAGCATGGTGAAGCCGGCCGCGGAGGGCGGCTGCGGGCTGTGCGCCATCTGGAACGACGATTTGCACCATTCGGCGATGGTGGCCCTGACCGGCCGGATGGAGGCCTACTACACCGACTATCGCGGCACGCCGCAGGAATTCGTGTCGGCGATGAAGCACGGCTTCCTCTATCAGGGGCAGTGGTACCGCTGGCAGGGCAAGCGGCGCGGCATGCCGGCCTTCGGGGTGCCGTGCCCGGCCTTCGTCAGCTTCCTGCAGAACCATGACCAGATCGCCAACTCCGCCCGCGGCCTGCGGCTGCATGCGCTGACCACGCACGCGCGGCTGCGGGCGATGACGGCGCTGATCCTGCTGGGACCCGGCACGCCGATGCTGTTCCAGGGCCAGGAGTTCGCCGCCAGCGCCCCCTTCCTCTATTTCGCCGACCACAAGCCGGACATAGCCGAGCTGGTCGAAAAGGGCAGGGCGGAGTTCCTGAGCCAGTTCCCGAGCATCGCGGCGCCGGCGATGCAGGCCGCCCTGCCGAAGCCGCATGCGGAGGACAGCTTCACCCGCTGCAAGCTCGACCACCGCGAGCGGGAGAGCAACGCCGCGGTCTGGGCGCTGCACCGCGACCTGCTGCGCCTGCGCCGCGAAGATCCGGTCTTCGCCGCCCAGCGTGTCGGCGGGCTGGACGGTGCCGTGCTGGGGGAGGAGGCCTTCGTCCTGCGCTTCTTCGGAGAGGAGGAGGACGACGACCGGCTGGTGCTGGTCAATCTCGGCCGCGACCTGACCTTGCGTGCGCTGGCCGATCCGCTGCTGGCGCCACCCCTTGACGGTGCCTGGACGGTGCTGTGGTCCAGCGAGGAGCCCGCCTATGGCGGTTGCGGCACCCCGGCGGTGGAACAGACGGACGGCGCATGGCGGCTGCCCGGCCATGCGGCGCTGGTTCTGGGGCCGGCCGGTGATGTCCCGACGAAAAGCGACCCAGCGAAAAGTGATGGGGCCGGAGGCAACACAACCCCGGTCATCGTGGTTTCCAAGAGGTCGGAAACCGATAGCTGAGCATAGGTCAACCATGGCTGATTTCGTCCGCACCCTGTCGCGCGAGGTCCTGAACACAGGTCCGAACGGCGCCGAAACCCGTGAATGGCTGGTCGCCAACGGACTTGGCGGCTATGCCTCCGGGTCGGTGTCGGGGGCGGTGACGCGGCGCTATCACGGGCTGCTGATCGCCGCATTGCCGGCCCCGCTCGGCCGCGTGCTGATGCTGAGCCAGCTGAGCGACGTGGCCATCGACGCCGACGGCCACCATTACCGGCTGAGCTGCCGCGACACCGGCGGCGATCCGAGTGGGGGCGATCCGGGCGGCGGCGAAGCGGGGGAGGAGGGGCAGACCGCCGCCCTGCAGGAGTTCCGCATGGAGGCCGGTCTGCCGGTCTGGCGCTTCCGTGCCGGCGGGGCGGTGATCGAGAAGCAGGTCGTCCTGCCGCACGGCCAGAACATCGTCCATGTCACCTACCGGGTGATGGAGGCGAAGGCGCCGGTGCAGCTGCGGCTGCGGCCGGTGCTGGCCTTCCGCACGCTGGAATCGGCGGTGGACCGGCCGTTGGCCGGCGCCTATCGCATCACCGCGGCGGGGCAGCGCTACGAGGTGTCGGCCGGACCCGACCTGCCGGTGCTGCGCATGGCCATCGAAGGCGGCGATTTCCCGATGACGCTCGACGGCGGCATCCGCCGCGACGTCTATTACCGGGTGGAGGACGAGCGCGGCTATCAGGCGCGCGGGTCGCTGTGGACGCCGGGCTATTTCAGCGGCGAGGTCGGGGCGGGCCAGAGCATCACCTTCGCCGCCGCGACCGAGGACTGGTGGCGGCTGGAGGCCCTGCCGCCGGCCGATGTGCTGGGGTTCGAGGCGGAACGCCGCCGCCGCATCATCCAGAACGCGCACCCCAGCTTGCGCGACGGCGCGATGGCGGAGCTGGTGCTGTCGGCCGACAGCTTCCTGTTCGTGCCGGCCGGCCGTGTCGCCGACCAGATGCGGGCGCGGGCGGAGGGCGACGAGGTGCGGACGGTGATCGCCGGCTACCACTGGTTCACCGACTGGGGCCGCGACACCATGATCGCGCTGGAGGGGCTGACGCTCGCCACCGGCCGTCATCTGGAGGCGGGGTGGATCCTGCACACCTTCGGCCATTACATCCGCGACGGCCTGATCCCCAACATGTTCCCCGACGGCAAGGACCGCGGGCTGTACCACACCGCCGACGCCACGCTGTGGTTCTTCCATGCGCTGCACCGCTATCTCGGCGTCACCGGCGACCGCGACACGCTGCGCCTGCTGCTGCCCAAGCTGCGCGAGGTGATCGACTTCCACCGCCGCGGCACCCGCTTCGGCATCGGCGTCGATCACCGGGACGGGCTGCTGCGCCAGGGGCAGGAGGGCTACCAGCTGACCTGGATGGACGCCAAGGTCGATGACTGGGTGGTCACGCCGCGCCGGGGCAAGGCGGTGGAGATCAACGCGCTGTGGCACAACGCCCTGCGGCTGATGGCCGGCTGGCTGCGCGAGGAGGACGGCGAGGCCGCCGCCCGTCCGCTGGAGGAGCTGGCCGATCAGGCGCGCGCCTCGTTCAACGCACGCTTCTGGTGCCCGTCCGCCGGGCATCTGTTCGATGTGGTGGATGGCGAGCATGGCGACGACATCGCCTGCCGGCCCAACCAGATCTTCGCCGTCTCGCTCGACCATCCGGTTCTGGAGCGCGAGCGCTGGGAGCCGGTGGTGGAGACGGTGCGCAGCCGTCTGCTGACCCCGTTGGGGCTGCGGTCGCTGGCGCCGGGCTGCCGCGACTACAAGGCGAAATATTTCGGCGACCTGCGGGCGCGCGACGCCGCCTATCACCAGGGCACCGTCTGGGGCTGGCTGATCGGCCCCTATGTCGATGCCTGGCTGAAGCTGCATCCGGAGGACAAGGCGGGCGGGCGCCGCCTGCTGGAGGGTTTCCTGCCGCATCTGGACGAAGCCGGAATCGGCACCATCAGCGAAATCTTCGATGCGGAGGCGCCGTTCACCCCGCGCGGCTGCATCTCGCAGGCCTGGAGCGTGGCCGAGGTGCTGCGCTGCTGGGCAAAGACGGAAAGCTAGGCGGCGCCGCGGGTTGCGGACGCCTCCTGCACGAAGGTCATAGGGCGGCCGATGGTGGCCGCCTTACCCGCAACGATGGTGCAATGCCCTTGGGAGCAGTTGTCAACAGGGCACAACAGGGTGTGAAATCACAGGGTCCGGCGAAATGTGACAGATTTCAGTTGACACGCCGCTGAGGCGCCGACAGCCGGAAAAACGTGATTATTCTTATAAATCAGGTGGTTGCGTAGATTGCCTGATTTTTGGGCAAACACAGTGGGCCCCTTGAATCGCCTTGCGCGAATCGGGACTGCCCACGGTTTGCCCACACAGTTATCCACAGCCTCTGTGGAGACCGCGGGCGAGGCCGGCGGCCAAGCCCTTTGTCGTGCCTATCCAATGAACCTGTCCATAAGATGCCTTTACTTTGGGCAGAGATGGAGTTGGCGCTCAGCGCAAGGGGGTAGCCGTATTGGATTTTAGCCAGACCGGAGAAAGCATCCTATAGTTCCCGTACCGGTTCCTTCGGTAATCCGATTGGGCCAAATGCATCAGACCGTACGGGGTGCGGGAGAACAGCCAGAGCGGAGGTGCCGATGCGGAGCGTTGTGCGGGGCGTCGCCGGCTTGCCATACCCGGCCGTCCGGTCTGCGCAGGTCCGGTCCGGATGGGCGGACGGCGATGCCGTCGCCAAACCGACCGAAGCGCCGGCACGGGGAATCCTGGGCGGGCTTCCCGCAGTGGTCGGTCCGCTGCTCGGTGCATCGGTGCTGGGGGCACTGATCCTGCATCTCATGGCCAGTCTGGTTGCGCAGCTTCCGGCCGCCGATGCGCTGGGGGCCTTGTCGGTGATGGCCGGCATGGCGGTGGTCCTCGTCACCCTGCTGCCCTTCACCCTGCTGTCCTTCAGGCGGGCGCAGCGGGCATGGACGGCAATTCAGGGCTTCGGTCAGGAGACCGGGCAGGGCGCCGGCCGTCCCTGAGGCATCAGGCTTTTCCCTGACGGAAACCCGGCAGGATTTCATTGCTACCCGAAGCGTACCCGCGTTTAATCGCGGGCGAGGGCGGCATTCGCCCTTCCGTCCGTCGAGAGCGGGGACGGCTTTGCGGGGGCGCGGGATGGGGCTTTTCGATTTTCTGAAGGTCTCGGTGGCCGACAAGAAGGCGGCCAAGCCGGCGGCCCGCATGCCGGTCAGCGTCATCCAGTGCGACGGAAAAAGCTATCCCATCGTGTCGCTGACGACCAAGGGCTTCGTCGCCCGCGGCTTCGACGGGTCGCTGGTGGTCGGGCAGAACGCCAAGGTGTCGGTGCGCGTCGACGATCCCGCCGGCAAATTCACCTTCAACGCGACCGTTTCGGTGGTTGAGGTCAAGGGCGACAGCGTCGGCGCGACCTGGAGCATCCTGCCGACGGAAGTCGATGCGGTGATCCGCCAATACGCCCAGAACCGCAAGAAGCAGGACGGCAAGGGCGCCCGCTGAAGTCCCATCGGGCGGCGGCGGGCAGGCGGCGGTCGGGGCTTACTGGCGGCCGCTCGCCTCGTCCCCGCCCGGTGACGGCATGCCGGCATTGACGATCTTCGGCAGCGCCAGGACGCGCGCCCGCTCCAGCCATTCCGACAGGGTAACGAATTCGCAGCCCTTGGCTTTCAGCTCGGCGATGACGCGGGGCAGGGCCTGCGCCGTGCTGGGATAGGTGGAGTGCATCAGGAAGACGTTGCCTGGCAGTCCGCCCAGCTTGATCTGGCTGACGATCTTGTCGGCGTTGCGCACCTGCCAGTCGCGCGTGTCCACCGACCACAGGACGGAGCCCATGTGCTCGTCCCGCGCGATGGCCAGCAGATCGTCCGAATAGCGGCCATAGGGCGGGCGGAACAGCACCGGGTTGGCGCCGAAGCTGCGCAGGATGCGGTTGGTCTCCGCGATCTCGTAGCGGGCGCCGGTGGCGTCCATCTTGCGCAGGTCGGAATGGGTCAGGCTGTGGTTGCCGATCTCGTGCCCGCCGGCGACGAAATCATGGATCAGGTCGCCCTGCCGCTCGGCGATGCGGCCCACCGGGAAATAGGTGGCGCGCACGCCTTCCTGGTTCAGGATGTCCAGGATCTGGCGGGTGACCGTGCGGTGCGGCCCGTCGTCGAAGGTCAGGGCGCAGAGGTTCCAGTTCTCCCGCTTCAGCGTCGCCGGCATCACGTCATAGCGCGAATCCGGCATCACCGAGCGCAGCCGGCCCTTGCGGCGGCTGTGCTGCTCGATGTCCGCCATGGTGCGGGCGTCTTCCTCGTTGTAGATGATCAGCCCGTCGGCCGGCGGCGTGGCGTTGGCCACCGACGGCGGCGGGGGCGCCAGCGGAGCGGCGACAGCCGAACCGATCGGCGCCAGGACGGAAGAAGTGGTTGTCGTCACCGTCTCGCGGTTGCCGGCCGGCTGCGGCGGCTTGGCCTCGGCCGGTACGGGGGCCGGTATAGCTGCCGGCAGGGGGGCCGGCGCCCGGGCGACCGCCACGGTCACGGCCGGCGGCTTTGCCGTCGCAGGGGGTGCAACAGGCGCCGCAACAGGGGCCAATGCCGGGATTGCCGAGGCGCCGCCCGCAGCCGGCGCGGACGGAGCGGTGACCGTGGCAGTGGCAGCCGCCGCCGCTTTCTCCGCCGGCTTTTCGGCCACGGCCGGCCGGTCGACGACAAGGCAGCCGAAGCCGGCACCGACGATCCGCCGGCACAGCGCCCGCGCGTCCGTCCCCTTGCCGACCTGGGCGTAAAGCGCCACGCCGGCACCGCTCTTCCCATCCAGCTGCATGACCGATGCGGTCAGGCCCGCCGTTAGGTCGCGCTCGCGCTGCTGCAAATTCTTCCAGCTCAGCCACGCATCGCCGTCGCGGGAGTAGATGCCCAGCTGCAGAACCGGACCATCGGCCGCCGGGGCCGCCGCGGGTGTGGCGGCCTGCACCGGAACGGCAGGCTTCGCCTCCACCTTCATCGCGGACGGACGCTTCGCGGCAGGCTCCGCAGCGTCGGCGGGCAGAGCAGGCAGGCCGAGGGCGTAGGCCAGCAGAGCAACCTTGAGCAAGCCGGCGCGGCCCAGCGGGGCCAGGGCGCCGCCATGGCTCCGGACGGCGCTTCGGACGGCATCGGCCGCCCGGGGTCGGGTGCTGGTTGAGGCGGGATTCGGCCTGAAAATGCGCAACATATCGGTCCCGTCGCTTGGCCCAGCCACTGTCTGCGGACCGCCGGTTGATGGCGGTGCAATATCATCACGATGGGGTTAATTCAAACGACAAGCGGCGGAATTGTGGCGGCTTCGCCGCTTTTCACAGGGGCGTTGCCGTTCGGAAACGGTGACGGCTGCGGGCAGTACGAAAGCATAGAGCGGAAGCGCGCCGGAACCGGCGGGGGAGCGGCGGGGTTCATTACAGGACCGGCGGGGCGGACCGGGGCGGCGACTGCCGCCGCGCGCCCTTCCCGCCTCCCCCCGCAAGGCCCACCCATGAAGGAGACGACCCGTATGGCCGAGGATTTGGAAAGCCGCATCCGTCGGCGCGCGCACGAGATCTGGGAAAATGAAGGCCGGCCGGAGGGGCGTTCCGAGGCCCATTGGGAGCTGGCCAGCGAAGAGATCGCCATCCAGGACAATTATCTCGACACGCTGAAGCCCAACCCTGCCGGCGGTCCGGAAGCGACGGCGATGCGCACCGAGCCGGTCGAACCGGTGCTGAGCATCGCCAACCAGGGCGAACAGCCCGGCCTCGCCGACCAGGGCGAAGAGATGGGCATCCCGATGCGCGGCGACCGCGACGTCTGGCCGACACCGGAAGAGGCGGCATCGACCGCCGTGCCGCCCAACCGCAGCAAGAAGACGCGGCGCCGGGCCTAAACAATTAGGCAGGCGCCGCGCGGTCCGGCCGTCTTCAGACGCTGGACTTGTCAGCCGACCTTTCCGCCGTGCCGCTCTTGTCCAGCGGCATGGCGGCGCGGCCCGCGTCGGGCTGCCGGCCGGCAGGCGGCATGGCAGCCGGAGCCGGGGACAGCGCGGGGGCCGCGGCGGGCGTGGCGGCGGGAAGCGCGCCGGCCGGCGGAGCCGGGACGGACACCGCGGCCGGCGCATCGTCCAGACGGTCATAGATGTCCGGATGCAGGCGGACCGCCCCATCGGCCTCCACCGTCGCGATCCAGTAGACGAACTGCACCGGCATCGGTGCCGCCAGCTTGACCCATTGCGGCTGCTGCTTGCTCAGCATGCGGTCGATCCGCTCTGGCGTCACGCTGGTGCCCTGCAACAGCAGTTCGGCCAGTTTGCGCGGATCCTCCAGACGGACGCAGCCGGAGCTGATCGAGCGCAGTTCGCGGGCGAACAGCCGCGGCTCGTTGGTGCCGTGCAGATAGATGTCGTAGGGGTTGGTCAGGTTGAAGCGGAAGCGGCCGAGGGCATTGTGGTCGCCCGGCTGCTGGACGATGCGCACGCGGCCTGGCGTGACGTCATGCCAGTCGACCGTTTCCGGCGCCACCTCCTGCCCATCGAGATAGACGATGGCGTGCTGGATGCCGGGCGTGCCCTTGGCGCGCAGGTTCGGCAGCTTGTCTTCCTTCAGAACGGTGGGCGGCACCGTCCAGGTCGGATTGACGATGACGTGGGTGATGCGGTCGGTCAGCAGCGGCGTCTCGCGCGACGGCCGGCCGACGATGGCGCGCATCGTCAGCTCCTCCTCCCCGCCGCGGACCAGGGTGGTGGTCTGGTTGGTCAGGTTCACCACCAGGATATTGTCCGGCGCGGTGTCGCGGAAGCTGCGCATCGCGACGGCGCTCTGTCGCATCAGCGCCGCGGCCTCCGCCGGCGTGCGGTCGAGCGCGGCCCTTGTGCCGGCGCCGATCAGCCCGTCGGGCTTCATGCGCTGGGCGAGCTGGAACGCCTTCACCGCGCGGTCGATGTCGGTCGTGAAGACCTCCGACACCTTGTCGGCCGGCAGCAGGCCGAGTTCGGCCAGTCGCTGCGCCAGCCGGCCGACACGCTCGCCGCTGCTGCCCAGCTTCATCAGCCCGCCTTCCCCGATCCGGGTGGAGGCCTGCACGGGCGCGCTGTCCAGCTCCACCGCGGCGGCGTCCAGCCGGTCGGCCCACTGGGTCAAGGTGTCGCGGTAGGGCAGGGCGTCGGCCGGTCCGGCCCCGAGCAGCGCCATCGCCGATGCGGCGGTCAGCGCCAGCAGGGCCAGCTTGCGGGACATGCGGAGGTCGGCGGAAGCGATCATGGCGGCACCTTCTGTCACTGTGGTCCAGCGAAGCATCGGAATGGATGCACCGCTGCCCTTCCTATCAATTTATGCAACGCAATAATGGAAGGCGAGGCGTGCGGCGAGAAATCCGGT
The DNA here is from genome assembly GCF_042604635.1 of Azospirillum sp. A26. NCBI lineage: Bacteria > Pseudomonadati > Pseudomonadota > Alphaproteobacteria > Rhodospirillales > Azospirillaceae > Azospirillum > Azospirillum sp. A26. Next base: position 512,333 of record NZ_CP170472.1, read on the forward strand.
CGATCATTCTTCCGGTGTGATCTTCCTGCCGCCGTCCTATGACCTGCCTATGCAAGAAGGTCACACTGCGAAATTTTTTAATTGCCTCGGCCGATGACCTTCCCTATACGAATATCCGTCCGGAGACGATTCACACCAGACGGGACGCTTCGGGTCAGCGTTGGTCATAAGGCTGATACTATACACCGCGGGCGCCACGCGACCCGCCAAACGCCGAACGGCCACAGCGTAGAACGGCAAAAACGTAAGACGACGAGGTTCGGGGATGCATTTGGGGGATGATGAGCGTGCCGCACCGGCAATCGGGCGGCGCGGGTTCCTTGGTTTTGCCGCGGCGGCGGTATCTGCGGCTCTTCCGGCCGCATCGGGGATGATGACGGGGGTCGCCACCAGCGTGGTGACGGGTGTGGCGACGGCGCCGGTCCTGCTGGGATCGGGTGCTGCGGAAGCCGCTCCCCTGGCCGGCAGCGTCCGGCGCCTCAGCCTGCACAACATCAACACGCAGGAACGGTTCGACGGCGTTTATTGGGCCGACGGCAATTACAAGCCGGACGTGCTGCGCAAGCTGGACGTGCTTCTGCGCGACCACCGCGCCAAGCAGGTCTGCCACTACGATCCGCGCCTGTTCGACCTGCTCGCCCGCGTCCACCAGAGCGTCGGATCCGACGATCCGTTCGAGGTGATCTGCGGCTATCGCTCCCGCCGCACCAATGCGATGGCCCGGCGCCGGTCGCGTGGCGTCGCGAAGGAGAGCTATCACACCCGCGGCATGGCCATCGACATCCGCCTGCCCGACACCCAGCTGCGCGCGATTTCCGAGACGGCGAAGGGCATGCAGTCCGGCGGTGTCGGCTTCTACCCGCGCAGCGGCTTCGTCCATCTCGACGTCGGTCCGGTCCGCAGCTGGTAAGGCCGCGGAGCAACCGTACCCGTCCTGTCATGAGAAGGGCTCCGCATCGGCCGATGCGGAGCCTTTTTCGTGTGCTGGCGCTTTGGTGTGCTGGCGGTGAAATGCGGCTTTTCGAATGCCGGGCCTGATTCCGGACCTGGATCAGTTTCTCGGCGACGGCTTAGACGCGCGCTGGATGTCGGTCGGGTCCCACACCGCGCCGTGACGCCGGCGCGACTTGCTCTGGCTGGCGGCGTCGGCCGACTTCGCCGGCTTGACCCGCGGCGCATCGCTGCGCACCGGGCGTCCGGCTTTGCGGACGCTTTCCCCATCCGGACCGGCGGCGACGATCTCGGTGCCGGCAAGGCGGCTTCCACCGACGACCGACGACTGTGAGCTGCCCGATTGAGGGGAGGAATCCGGCTCGCCGTCCTCGCCCTCGCCGGGGCCTTCCGGCGGCTCCCTGATTTCGGGGGAGAGGGCGGAGAGCAGCGACAGCATCTCGTCCGACACATGGGAGGGAGCAGCGCGCCACAGGCGCAGCAGCCGCGCCTCGCGCCGGCTGATCTGGCTGTCGGCTTCGTCCGACTCCTCGAAGCCGCCGCGTGGGCGGCGTGGGCTGTCGGCGTCACTGTAGGTATCGAAAAAGAAACTGACGGGAACGTCCAGAACCTGGCTCAGCCGATACAAGGTGCCCGCCGAAATGCGGTTGGAGCCGCGTTCGTATTTCTGAACCTGCTGAAAGGTCAGGCCGATCGCTTCGCCCAGCTTTTCCTGGCTCATTCCCAGCAGGGTCCGGCGCATCCGCACGCGCTGCCCGACATGGGCGTCCACAGACCAGGACTCAGGCGATCCGCGTCGTCCTCTTTTGCGAGCCGTCGGTTCACTCATGTCCATTGGTCTCCGCTGCCCAGTCTTCCGCGGCTTGTCTTTGCGATAATGAAAAGATTGTTCACACATTCGTTGAAGCGATTCAAGAGAAAACTTCTGAATATTGGTGTGTGTTTGCCATATTCCGATAGGCGTTGGTGGTGGTGCAGCATTCGCAGGGGTTGTCATATTACAACTTTGTATTATTTCAGCCGACGCTGAGAATCAATTGCGCCAAGGCTCTGCCGGAACCCTGCGCTCATCCCTTTGCGGAAATCACCGAGTCTTTGGGATCATCCATTGGTTGGGCCGATAGCTTTTCGATTATAGAAATTCCGTGATCGAGGACCGATAAGATTTGTACCGCCACAAATGGTGGTGAAGAACCTTCTGGTTGTAATAAATAAACCGAAGGACAGAGAGAAACTTTCTTCTCTCAAGGCCGATACAGCCCGTCACGCAGCAATCGGGCCGGGCCGTTTGGGCCGCATGGTTGGCCAGACAAGCGTTAATACATAATTAACCTTATTAAGCAGCCGTTAACCAGTGTCCGCAGCCGGCGATTCAGGGCCGCGGGGGCCGTGGTGCGTGACTATCCGTATCGGCCTTGCGGGTGCTCCTCGTTCGGGCAGTGCCGGACGGGTGGGACACCTCCATGCCCCAGGGGCCGCCGGCCATGGCGAAGCCCTCCACATGGTCGCGCAGCTTCTGGACCTGGGACGGCGTGACGGTGCGGCCGAAGCGGGACTTCAGCAGGGCGGCCAGCGCCCCGCGGGTTGGACGGACGCCGCCGGCCGACAAAATGCGGTAGGCGACGAAGGCCTCGGCATAGAGCCGGATGCGGTCGGGCCGTCCGCGCAGCTGTGCCGCCTGGGCGGACGGGCTGCCGTCCAAATGGTCGGTGAGCCGCGCCTCCGCCTGCGCCACGGTCAGGTCCGGCAGGTCGGCGGCCGCCGGCTCCGGCGGTTCGGGCCGGCCGATGGACTCGCGCAGGCGCCGCCGGCGCTGGCGCTCGCGGTCGCCGGCCCGCAGTCGCTCGGCATAGGCCGGGTCCGCCGCCCGCCGTTCGGTGCGGCTGCGGTTGGACTTCGCGGCACGCTCCGCCTCCCGCGCCCGCAGCATCGGGTCGCGCAGCAGAAAGGCCAGCTCGTCCGCGGTCAGCCGATGCGCCTGATCGGCCCCCGACGGCAGGGGGGCGCCGTCCTGATGGTCGCTGTCGTCCATCGCCGGGAAACGCGCGTCCGCCCGGTCCTGTTCCCGCGGCATTTCGCCCGACACCGTCCGAATTCCCAACCCCGCCTTCCTGCCCGGAAGATGAGGGAGAATTCATGTCCGGTGCCGGTCGCGCCCGTGCTAGAGAGGGGCCGTTCTTTTCGGCCCGTCCAACAGTGGAATTCGCCCGCCATGACCCCCCGGCAAGCCCTTCAGCAGCGCCTTGCGGCTTTGGATGCCCATCTGCGGGCGGAAAACCCCAACCTGCTGCCGGTCCTTCCGACCTTCCGCGCCTTCGACCGCATCCTGGCCGGGCTGGGGCTGATCGACCGCCATGAATCGCTGACCACCCGCATTCCCTGGTGGCCGATGGTCGCGGTGCTCGGCACCTTCTCCGCCGGCAAGTCGACCTTCCTCAACGGCTATCTCGGCGAGGTGTTGCAGAACACCGGCAATCAGGCGGTGGACGACAAGTTCACCGTCATCTGCCACGGTCCGGAAACTCGCAAGGAGGCGTTGCCCGGCACCGCGCTGAACGCCGACCCGCGTTTCCCCTTCTATCGCATCGCCGACGAGATCGAGAAGGTCGCCGCCGGCGAGGGCAAGCGGATCGACAATTACCTGCAGCTGAAGACGCTGGCCGGGACGCGGACCAAGGGCAAGATCTTCATCGACTCGCCGGGCTTCGACGCCGACGACCAGCGCCGCTCGGTCCTGCGGCTGGTCGACCATATCGTCGAGCTGTCGGACCTCGTGCTCGTCTTCTTCGACGCCCGCCATCCGGAACCGGGCGCCATGCAGGACACGCTGCGCCATCTGGTCGCCAAGACGGTCAACCGCGCCGACGCCCGCAAGGTCTGCTACGTCCTCAATCAGGTCGACACCACCGCCAAGGAGGACAATCTCGAGGCGGTGTTCGGCGCCTGGCAGCGCGCCATCGCCCAGGCCGGGCTGGTGTCGGGCCGCTTCTATGCCATCTACGATCAGCGCTCCGCCGTCGACATCGAGGATGACGGCCGCCGCGCCCGCTACGAGGCGCGCCGCGACCACGATCTGGCCGAACTCCAGACCCGCATCAACGAGGTCGAGGTCGCCCGCGCCTATCGCATCATCGGCTCCATCGACAGCCTGACCAAGGAGGTGGAGGGAGAGGTGCTGCCCAAGCTGCGCGAGGCGATGGCGGCGTGGCGCCGCCGCGTGCTGATCGGCGACGCGGTGTGGGGCGTGCTGCTGCTGGCGCTGCTGGGTACCGTCGTGCAGACGCTGGGCGGCGGTTTCGGTGCTTTCCTCGGCTGGCTGTCCGAGTCCGGCGACAGCGGGCTTCCGCTGCACCTGATCGGCACCGCGCTGCTGCTGGGCGGGCTGTTCCTGGCCGGGCATTTCAAGCTGCGCCAGTTCTTCGCCCACCGCATCGCCGCCACCTTGAGCGACCGTTTCGGCGACGTCGACCTCAATCTGCGGCAGGCCTTCCTGCGGAACACCCGCTTCTTCCGCTCGATCTTCGCCAGCCAGCCGGCCGGCTGGGGCGGGCGGGCGCGCAAGGCGATCTTCGCCATCCGCGAGGCGACGGCGGTGCATGTCCAGCGCCTCAACGACCTCTACACCGATCCCGCCGGCCGCCGCGGCTGAGTGACCGTAAGTGACCGCAAGCCGGCGGCCGATGTCGGCGGCTCTTTACAGCGCGGCGTGCAGACCGTTAGATCTCGTCCGTCAGATCTTGGCCGGCGCCGTGCGACCGCGGCACCGGACCCATTAGCAGGCGGCCAACGGACTTGCGGGAATCGGCAAACGGAGCGATTGGCACGGTGAGATCCTCGGCCGCGGGCGCCGTCCTGGCCGGGCTGCTGCTGTGCATCGCCCCGGCTCAGGCGCAGGTTCCCGTCTCGGAGACCGGCGGCAAGGAACCGGCCCCGGCCCCCTACACCGGCCTGGATCTGGTGACCGGCAGCGACTATGCCCCCTACACCGGCGATGACCTGCCGGGCGGTGGGCTGGTGACCGATCTGGTCCGCCGCGCCTTCGCGGTCGGCGGGCGCCGCTACGACGTGCGCTTCATGCCGTGGAAGCGCGGCTATGACGGCGTGGTGGCCGGCCGTTTCCTCGCCACCTTTCCCTACATCCGCACGCCGGAGCGCGAGCGGGAGGTGCTGTTCTCCGACCCGGTGATGGAGGTGCGGCAGTTCGTCTATCTGTCGGACCGGTCCGGGATGGAGTTCCATGGCCGGACCGGAGGCGGCGACTCCGGTGGCCTGGAGGATTTCCAGGGGCGGACGATCTGCCAGCCGGTGGGCTATGCCCTGCCGGCCGGGCTGGAGGCGATGGTCGGGCAGGGCCGCCTGACCCGGCAGACCCCGTCCGACCTGGGCGCCTGCGTGCGCATGGTGGCGACCGGGCGGGCCGACGTTCTGGTGATCGACGAGTTCAGCGGCGCCGCGGCGATTCAGCGCTCCGGGCTGGCCGACGACATCCGGGTGGCGGACCGGCCTTTCGCCGTGGTGACGCTGCATCTGGTGGTCGGACGCGCCACGCCGGGGGCGGAGACGACGGTCGCCGCCTTCAACCACGGGCTGGAGACCCTGAAACGTCAGGGCGTCTACCACCAGCTGCTCCTCAGCCACACGCTTCAGCCTGCTCCCTGATATTGCTGGGGTTTTCCCTTGGGGATCCGCGCGGGCTTCCGGCCCTGCCGCGGCGATTTTCCCGATTTGGGCGCGCTTTTCCGCGCGGAAGGCCCCCGTCGCCATGGACAGGACGGTGCTTCGTGATATAAACGCGCGGTTTCGATCATGGAAAAGGGGCGCGGGCTGTGGCCATCGACGCGTCGATTCTGGTCCTCAACGGGCCGAACCTCAACATGCTGGGTGTGCGGGAGCCGCAAATCTACGGGTCGATGACCCTGGACGAGCTGGAGGCCGCCTGCCACGAGCGTGCCGACACGCTGGGTCTGACCGTGGATTTCCGGCAGTCGAATCACGAAGGCGAACTGGTTTCGTGGATTCAGCAGGCCCGCACGGAGAATGACGGCATCGTCATCAACGCCGGCGCCTACACCCACACCTCGGTCGCGATCATGGACAGCCTGATCCTGTCGGATCTGCCGGTGATCGAGGTCCATCTGTCGAACATCTTCAAGCGCGAGCCGGTCCGCCATCACTCCTACATCTCGCCGGTGGCGAGGGGGATGATCTGCGGGTTCGGGCCGCACGGGTATCTTCTGGCGCTGGACGCCATCGCGAACATCATCGACCGCGATTAAGGAAACGGGAACGACTGACATCATGGCGAGCTTCGACATCGACGGCGATCTGGTCCGCAAGCTGGCGGACCTCCTGCGTGAGACGGGCTTGAGCGAGATCGAGTTCGCCGAGGGCGAAAAGCGTATCCGCGTCACCCGCCCGACCGCCGCCCAGACGGTCGCCGTCCAGGCAGCCCCGGTCCTGGCGGCCGCTCCGGTCGCCGTGGCGGCGCCGGCCGCTGCAAAGCCGGCAAGCCATCCGGGTGCCGTGACCTCGCCGATGGTCGGCACCGCCTATCTGGCGGCCGAGCCGGGCGGCACGCCCTTCGTCCGTCCGGGCGACGTGGTCAAGGCCGGCCAGACCATCATGATCATCGAGGCGATGAAGGTCATGAACCCGATCAAGGCCCCGCGCGGCGGCACCGTCGCCGAGGTGCTGGTGTCCGACGCCCAGCCGGTCGAATTCGGCGAAGTTCTCCTCATCATCGAGTAAGCGGGGCATTCCCTTGGCGATGTTCGAAAAGGTCCTGATCGCGAACCGTGGTGAGATTGCGCTCCGCATCCACCGCGCCTGCCGCGAAATGGGGATCCAGACCGTGGCGGTGCATTCCACCGCCGACGCCGACGCCATGCACGTCCGCCTCGCCGACGAAAGCGTGTGCATCGGTCCGGCGTCAGCGCGCGACAGCTACCTCAACATTCCGGCCATCCTGTCGGCGGCGTCGATCACCAATGTCGACGCCATCCATCCCGGCATCGGCTTCCTGTCGGAAAACGCCCAGTTCGCCGAGATGGTGGAGGAGCACGGCTTCACCTTCATCGGCCCGACGCCGGAGCATATCCGGATCATGGGCGACAAGGTCACCGCCAAGAAGACGGTGATGGAGCAGGGGCTGCCGGTGGTGCCCGGCTCCGACGGCCCGGTGACGTCGCTGGAGGATGCGGAGAAGGTCGCCCACGAGACCGGCTATCCGGTGCTGATCAAGGCGGCGGCGGGCGGCGGCGGCAAGGGCATGAAGGTCGCCCGCAACCCCGACCAGCTGAAGGAAGCCTATCAGCTGGCCCGTGGCGAGGCGCGCGCCGCCTTCGGCAACGACGAGGTCTATCTGGAGAAGTATCTCGGCCATCCGCGGCACATCGAGATCCAGCTCCTGGGCGACACCCACGGCACCTGCGTGCATTTCGGCGAGCGCGACTGCTCGGTCCAGCGCCGGCACCAGAAGGTCATCGAAGAGGCGCCGAGCCCGGCGCTGAACGCCGAACAGCGCGCCTTCATCGGCGATCTGGCGGCGAAGACGGCGGCGGCCATCGGCTACCGCGGCGTCGGCACGATGGAGTTCCTCTACGAGGACGGGCAGTTCTATTTCATCGAAATGAACACCCGCCTTCAGGTCGAGCACACCATCACCGAGATGATCACCGGCATCGATCTGGTCCGCGAGCAGATCCGCGTCGCCGCCGGTGCGCCGCTGGGCTACGGCCAGTCGGACATCCGCTTCGAAGGCCATGCCATCGAATGCCGCGTGAACGCCGAGAACCCGGAGACCTTCATCCCGTCGCCGGGCAAGATCGACGGCTATCACGCGCCGGGCGGACTGGGTGTTCGCGTCGATTCCGCGCTGTATGACGGCTATCGCGTGCCGTCGCATTACGACAGCCTGATCGCCAAGCTGGTCGTCCACGGCACCACGCGGAACGAGTGCCTGATGCGCCTGCGCCGCTCCATCGAAGAGTATGTGATCGGCGGCATCCAGACCACGCTGCCGCTGCATGACCGCATCATCGCGCAGCAGGCCTTCATCGACGGCAATTACGACATCCATTGGCTGGAACAGCTAATGGCGAAGTCCTGACCGCTCGCGGCATTTTCATATACGCGGAAATGCTGCGGCAGAATGTCGCAGTTATGAAGCCCCTCTCTCCAAGTCGAGAGAGGGGCTTTTTCTTTATTATTATTTCCTTATGTCTTCGGCTGATTCGCCTGGGGCGAATTTGATCTTTTGCAATTTGACAATTTCCCGTCTGACTCGCGTTTTCATTCGCAAATTGCGACTCCGGACGTGGCGAATCCCAGCGGAAGCGCATGCCCGGTCATAAGGGTTTTACCGGAACGGCGGTTTGCGAAGAATTCAGTGTGCATGGCACGCCCCTTGCTGACTTGATCTGTGTCAGTGCGGACATGGGCTACTCACAGTAGATGAAACGCCATTCCGTTAGCTGTGCCGAACCATCGCTTTTTCCAGGCGGTGCGCCGGCCCCTGGTCTGTCCTCCGGTCGCGACCCGTCGCGCCGGCTTGCCTGCCCGAACGCGCCCCCGAACGTGCCCATTGTCTGACGAGGCCCCGTCCCCATGCGTCTCAACGAACCGATCACCGACCGTGAAATCGTGATGGAAGACGGTGTCCTGCTGGTGTCGCGTACCGACACGGGCGGGCGCATCACCTTCGTCAACAAGGCCTTCGCCGACATCAGCGGCTATGCCGAATCCGAGCTGATCGGGGCCCCGCACAATCTGATCCGGCATCCGCACATGCCGAAGGAAGCCTTCGCCGACCTGTGGGCGACCATCAAGGACGGCCGGCCATGGGAAGGGCTGGTGAAGAACCGGACCAAGGACGGCGATTTCTATTGGGTCCGCGCCAACGTCACGCCGGTGATCGAGAACGGGACGGTAACCGGCTTCATCTCGATCCGCACCAAGCCGTCGCGCGATCAGGTGGCGGCGACGGAACGGCTCTATTCCGACATCCGCGAGGGCAGGGCGCGCCATCTGACGGTGCGCGACGGGCAGGCGGTCGGGCGCGGCGCCGGGGCGGGGTTCCGCCGCTGGATGGCGACGGTGACCGGGCGGCTGACCCTGATCTTCGCCTTCATGATCCTGTCGATGCTGGCGGTCGGCGGCGTCACGCTGCGCGGCATGTCCGACAGCAACGCGTCGCTGAAGATGGTGTACGAGCACCGCACGGTGCCGGCGGTCCAGATCGGCGAGATTCTGGACCATATGCGCGACAATGTGCAGACCTTGCAGCGGCTGATCATCGACGCCCGCGACGGCACCGATCCCAAGGCGATGGCGCAGCGCGAGGAGCGCATCGCCGGCAATGCCGCCACCATCGACCGGCTGTGGGCGGACTATGTCACCACCTTCATGACGCCGGAGGAGACGATTCTGGCGGACCGCTTCGCCAAGCAGCGTGCCGCCTTCCTGAACGAAGGGCTGAAGCCGGCGGTGGAGCTGGCGCGCCAGGGCGATTCGCTGCGGCTGGAGGTCCTGGTCCGCGACCGCATCGACCCGCTGTTCCAGGCCGCCTTCCAGACCAACAAGGATCTGCTGCAACTGCAATTGACGGTCGCCAAGGGCGAGTATGAGGGGGCGCTGGAGGATTTCCGCTGGCATCTGGTGTTCGCCGTGGCCGCCGGGCTGGCCGTCCTGCTGGGGGCGGTGTTCTGCGGGCTCTTGCTGCTGCGCACCGTCCGCCGCCCGCTCGCCGCCTTCTCGGTCGATTTCGACGCCATCGCCCGCAACGACCAGACCCACATCATCGACCTGCCGGCCGCGGCCGAATTCCATCTCATCGCCGGCCAGCTGCGCGGCTTGAAGGCGCGCCTGTGCTATGCCGTGCAGGAGCGTGTCGAGCGTGCCCGCCATGCCGACGAGGAACGGCGCCGCGCCCTGGAAAACATGGCGTCGACGGTGGAGCGGGAGGCCGGCCGCGCGGTGGAGGAGGTCGCCCAGCGCACCGGCGCCATGGCAGACGATGCCGAGGGCATGTCCGGTTCGGCCGAGCGGGTCAGCATCAACGCCCAGACCGTGGCGTCCGCCGCCGGGCAGGCGCTGGCGAACGCCCAGACCGTCGCCGCCGCCAGCGAGGAGCTGGCCGCCTCGATCCGCGAGATCTCCTCGCAGGTCGCCCATTCCAGCGCGGTGACCCGCCGCGCGGTGGAGAGCGGCCATCACACCCAGGCCACCATCCGCTCGCTGTCGGAGACGGTGGCGAAGGTGGGCGAGGTGGTCAACCTGATCCAGTCCATCGCCGGCCAGACCAATCTGCTGGCGCTGAACGCGACCATCGAGGCGGCGCGGGCGGGGGAAGCCGGCAAGGGCTTCGCCGTGGTGGCGCAGGAGGTCAAGAACCTCGCCAACCAGACCGCATCCTCGACCGAGGAGATCACCCGCCAGATCACCGCGATCCAGGCGGTGACCGACGAGGCGGTGCAGGCGGTCGAGGAAATCGGCCGGACCATCGCCGAGATCGACCACATCGCCGGTTCCATCGCCGCGGCGATGGAGCAGCAGTCGGCCGCCACCCAGGAGATCAGCCGCAACGTGGTGGAGACCTCCACGGCGGCGCAGGAAGTGTCGTACCGCATCGCCGCGGTCTCGGAGGAGGCCGACCGCACCGGCGAACAGGCCACCCATGTCAAGAACGGGTCCGGCGACGTCGCCCGCTCCATCGAGAGTCTGCGGCAGGTTCTGGTCCGCATCGTCCGCACCTCCACCGGCGATGCCGACCGGCGGCGCAAGCCGCGTTTCCAGGTGGACGAGACGGGAACCCTGCTGATCGGCGGCGACCGGCTGGCGGTGACCGTGCGCAACCTGTCCATCGGCGGCGCCATGATCGATCCGGTGACGACGACCGACGGCCGCTCGCTGGCGGGAGCCATCGGTCATCTGCGGCTCGACCGCTACGCGGCGGAGGTGGCGGTGGTGGTGAAGGCGGTGGAGCACAGCCGCATCCATCTGGCCTTCGATGCGGAGAAGATGGCGGGCGATTTCGCGCGGGCCGTGGAGATCGCCACCAAGAACCGCCCGCCGGTCGACGTGGCGGCCTGACCGCAGGGCGGATAAGCCTGCCGCTCCGTCATCGATCGGTCGCACCGAACGCTACGCATCGTCTTCATCCCGCATATCGGTGACTTATCTCCTGTGACAATTTCACAGGGGGAGTCCTTGCCGGGTGACGGGATATGATTGCGGTCATTGCCGGCGGTGCATGCAGTTTTAAGCATCCCGTCCGCTGTACGGAACCCTTCGATCTGTCCACACTGAGGAGGCACGGATCCGATCATGACGGCGCAGCCATTGACCGCGCCGCGCCGGCCGGCCGTCCTGCGCCGCCTGCTGGCCGGCGGACTGCGCATCTGGAAGCCCGCCGCCGTCCAGGCGGTGGTGACGCTGGTGCTGCTGGTCGGCTATGTCTGGATGGCCGACGTCTATGTCCGTGTCCTGGTGGCCGAACACCGCGCCACCGCGGCGCTGACCGCATCGTCGCTCGCCGGCACCCTGTCGAGCGCGCTGAACGAGCGCCTTGCCCTGGTCCGAGGCCTGACCGCCTTCGTCGAGGTCGCGTCCGGCACCGGCAACCTCGCCGACCAGTTCCCGCGCTATGCGGAGGGGCTGCGGCGGTCGGTGGTGGGGGTGCGCACCATCTCCGCCGCCCCCGATTTCGTCGTCCGCATCGTCTATCCGATGGAAGGCAACGAGAAGGTGCTGGGCAACGACCTGCTGCGGGACGCCCGGCCGGGCTTCGCCGATACGGTGCAGCGCGCCATCGTCAGCCGCGACGTGACCGTCCATGGCCCGGTCACCCTGTTGAAGGGCGGGCAGGGGCTGATCGCCCGCCAGATCGTCTCTGGACCGGGCAAGCCCTGGGGCGCGGTCGGGCTGGTGTTCGACGTCGGCGCCATCCTGAACGAGGTGCGGTTCGACCGGCTCCCGGCGCATCTGGGATTCGCCGTGGTGACCGACGACGGTCGGCAGGTGGCCGGCGACGCCCTGGCGCTGAAGGGCGACCCGCTGGTCGAGCGGATCAACCTGCCCGACGGCTATTGGCATCTGGCGCTGGCCCCGCGCACCGGCTGGGAGGGGCTCGCCCGTGGCGATCCGACCTTCCGCGGCTTCCAACTGGCCTTCTTCCTGCTGTCGCTGCTGATCGAAACGGTGACCTTGATGGCCATCGGCCGCCGCCACACGCTGGAACGGCAGGTCGACCTGCGCACCGCCGCGCTTGGCCGTGCCAAGAACGAGCTGGAGCGGTTCGCCCATGCCACCGCCCACGATCTGCAGGAGCCGCTGCGCGCCATCGCCAGCTACGTCCAGCTGCTGGAGCGCCAGCAGAAGGGCAGGCTGGACGAGGAGAGCGAGGGCTTCATCCGCGAGATCGTCGACGGCGCCGGGCGGCTGAAGATGCTGCTGCGCGATGTGCAGCTCTTCCTGGCGGAGGACCGGGTGCCGCTCGGCTGCAGCGTCATCCCGGCCGGCGATCCGCTGAAGGCGGCGCTGGCGGCGCTGGCGCGGCGCATCGCCGATGCCGGCGCCGCCGTGACCGTGGCCGAGCTGCCGTCGGTGCAGGCCGACGAGCGCCGGCTGCGCGAGATCTTCATCGTGCTGATCGCCAACGCCATCGAATACCGCCATCCCTACCGCGCGGCGGAGGTGCAGATTTCCCACCGGCGGGTCGACGGGCATGACGTGATCGACGTGCGCGACAATGGCATCGGCATCGAACCGCGCCACCGCGACCAGATTTTCGAGGTGTTCCGGCGCCTGCATCCGCGCGACGAGCATCCCGGCACCGGCATGGGGCTGGCCATCGCCCGCAAGATGGTGGAACGGCTGGGCGGCCGCCTCACCGTCCTGTCCAGCCCCGGCGTCGGCAGCACCTTCTCCATTCATCTGCCCCATCCCTCCTACCGAGGAGTCCCCTGATGCAGGACCTGTCGACCCCCTTCGAGATCCTGCTGGTCGAGGATGAGGACGCTTGGCCGCGCCACCCAAGCGCTGTATGAGGCGAAGGCGGCGGGCCGCAACCGCGTGGTGATCGGCGACGGCCATCCCGGCCCGGTCCTTGCCCCGGCTTCCGTTTCCACAGCCTCCGTTCCCACATCCATCGCCGGCTGACGGTTCGTTCGAGGAAAAATGGCAGAAGGATTCAAGGCCCAACCCATGATCCAACCCAGGTCGGCTGCAAATGAGGCGGTGCTTCTGGTGTCGCAGGCGGCGGCACTCGCCGGAGGGCTCGCCCCGCTTTTTCCGGAGCTGGCGCGGGTGGACACGGTGGCCGCCGCCTTGGACCGGCTGCGCGGCGGCGGTATGGCGGCGGGGGAAACGGTGGTGCTTCTCGACACTCCCGCGGTGGCGGCGGTCGAGGCGCTGGCCCGGCTGGAACCGGCCCCGGCGGTGGTGGTCCTGCTGCCGGACGGGCAGGGGCACGATGTTGCGGGCTTCATCGCGGCGGGCGCGCAGGATGCATTGCCGGCAGGCGACGGAAATGCTCTGCGCAGCGCGGTGTCGGCCGCCCGCCGGCGCCAGATGCGGGAGAACCGGCTGCGGGCGGCGTTGGCCGAGGCGCAGCGGGGCCGGGCCGAGGCTGCAACGCTGCTCGACGCGGCGGGGGCTGCGGTTGCGGCGGTGCTCGATCCGATGATGGCGCTCACGGCCGCCGCGCTGGAGTCGCCGCTGCTGCCGCGCCAGCAGGACCGGCTGCTTGCCGTCCAGGCTGCGGGCGCCGCCCTGCGGACCACCATGGCGGCCCTGCGCCCGGTGGGGCCGGGCGCTGAGGAAAGCCTGACGCTGGCGGCACTGGCCGCCGATGCGACGGCGGCAACGGCGAGGGCGGTGACGGCAAACGCGGTAACGATTGAAGGCGGGGCGGACGAGGAGTTCACCGGCGATGCCGCAGGGCTGCGGGGCTTGCTGACGCTGCTGGCAGTTGAGGCAGGAGCGTCGCTGTCCCTGTCGCTGCGGCCGGCGGGCGATGCCGCCGAGTTGACGCTGCGGCGCCGGGGACCGGCCCGGCTGCGCCCCCTGGTGCTGGCCGCGGTCCAGCCGCTGGTGCGGCGCCTGAGCGGGCATCTGCCGACCGACGGGCCGGATGGCGCGGCGGGGGAGTGGCTGACCGTTCTCATCCCGGTGCGGACCGTGCTGCGCCCCGCCGCCCTGTCGGTCCTGCTGGTGGAGGACAACCCCATCGGCCGTCTGGTGGCCGCCGGTTTCTTCAAGGCGCTGGGCCACACGGTGACGACGGCGGAGGACGGGGCGCAGGGGCTGGCCGCCGCGACGGACAGGCGGTTCGACCTGATCGTGATGGACGTGCAGATGCCGGTGATGGACGGCCATGAGGCTGCCCGCGCCATCCGCGCCCTGCCAGGGGAGGCCGGCCGCGTGCCCATCGTGGCGTTGACCGCCGGCACCGATGCCGGGGACGACGCGCGCTGCCGCGCCGCCGGGATGGACGATTGCCTGCACAAGCCGCTGACCATGGAGCGTCTGCGCACGGTTCTGGAGCGCTTGTTCCCCGGCCGGGTCCAGGCCGGCGGCTGACGGCTCCGGTATTACAGATTGTCGGAAAATTTACAGAACCAAAATCATATTGCATCCGCCGGTAACCGACCTTCGATTGCCCGCCACCGGTTCGGACGGTATCAGTGGGATGCGGTGTGGTGGCTGGAGACATGGGAGTGGATATGCAGGCGATCGACTATTCCCAGTTTCGGATCCTGGTCGTCGAGGACCAGCCCTTCGTCCGCCGCACCATCGTCCAGATCCTGAGCCAGATCGGCTTCCGCGACGTGACGGAGGCCGACAACGGCGAGTCGGCGATGTACGAGTGCATCCGCGTCAATCCCGACCTGATCGTCTGCGACATCGATATGAAGCCGGTCTCCGGCCTGCAATTCCTGGCCCGTCTGCGCGCCAGCACCGAAGCCGCCAACCCCCGCGGCCCGGTGGTGTTCCTGACCAACCACACCGAATCCGAGATCGTGAAGCAGGCGATGTCGCTGGGCGTCAACGGTTTCGTGGTCAAGCCGCCCTCCTTCGCCGCCCTGAAGGAGCGGGTCGACCGGCTGCTGGGCGGGCGGTGAGGCGTCTGGTTCTGCTCGCCGCGCTGCTGCTCGCCGCCTGTTCGGGCGAGCCGTCGGAGGGCGACATGCGCAAGCTGGTGGAGGCGCACACCCGCCGCACGCTGGAGCGCCAGGGCAATACCGCCTTCCGTGCCTTCGACAATTTCCGCAAGCAGGGCTGCGTCGAGGCGAAGCCGAAGGGCGGCCCAACCGGCAGCAGCCCTGACGGCAGCGGCCGGTATGACTGCTATTACGCCGCCACCTTCGTGCCGCAGCCGGGCCAGCCGCCGCTGACCGTCAACGGCAAGGGCCGCTTCCGCCACACCGACAAGGGCATGGCCTTCGAGGATCTGGGCGCCCAGCCGCGCTGAGCGTCTTTACCCGTTGCGCGCCAGGCGGGAGAGGGTGGACAGCGGATCCCCGGCCTCCTCGCCGAAACAGACCTCGACGTCGTCGCACACCTCGCAGTTGGGGGACTTGCACAGCATCAGCCCCTCGCGCTCGCAAAGCTGGCGATAGAAGAACTTCTTCCATTTCATGTCGCTGGAATTCAGCGCCACCAGCGCCGGAAAATGCCGCCGGAACATGGTGTTGAGTTCGCCGCGGTCGTGGAACCCCATATCCTGCCACAGATGGTTGGGCTCCAGCGAGCGGCGGGCCAGGATGGCGGCCAGCCAGCGCTCCTCGTCGGCTCCCCTGGCACCATGCTCGGCCAGGAAGGCCCGCAAATCGGCCTCTTCGATGGCGTCCTCGCCGGCGTCGTCCCCGCCGGGGAGGGCGGCGACGGCGACGGCGAAATCGGGCGCGTGTCTTGCGGCAAGCTCCGTCAACTCGGCCTTGGTCAGCGCCAGCGATCCTGTCATCGTCCGCGCCGGATCGGCGGCGGCAAGCGCCAGGATGCGGCCGAAGATCATGCGGTCGGTGGTGTCATCCGCAACGGGAATTCGGTCAAGGCTGTGGGCAGTGGGCTGGGACAGGACCACTCGGCATCTCCACCGGCAAAGAGCACCCGCGACGCCTGCTATCCTGACCCATGATGCTGCGCCTGCGAAAGGCGCTCTCCAGCCCTGCGGCATTGCGCCGCATCACACATCCTCTTGCTCCGGGCGGGCGTCGACTTCCTCCGCGAAGCGCTCGAAGAAGCCGGCGAGCACGCGGTCGGTCTTGGCCTGCACCAGCTTCACCGCCAGCCGGCCGACCGCACCGCCCAGCGCCACCGACAGGCTGTAGGTCAGCCGGGTCCGGCCGTCCTCCTCCTCCAGCACCACGAAGGCCTCGCCCTTCACTGCACCGGCCAGCCCGCCATTGCCCTGGGCGACCAGCCGGTAGCGGTGGGCGCCGTCTTCCGGCTCCAGCCGCAGCCGGCCGGAGAAGCGCGCCTTCATCGGCCCAAGCGTGGTGCGGACCCGTGCGGCATAGTCGGTGGACGACAGCCGCTCCATCTCTTCCAGCACGGGGATGCAGCGCATCAGCACCGCCGGGTCGCAGAGCGCCGCGAACACGCGGTCGCGCGGTCCGGGAACGCTGTGGGTGCCGGTGATGTCCATGCGCCGTCTTCCTCCCTGGCCTTCCGACAGAAACAGTGCGCCCATCGATTTCGTTCGGGCGAACCGTTGGGGTAGAGACATCTGGTATTGCCCGTCCCCGGAACCAAGCCAAAGAACCATAAAGGAGACCGCACGCCATGCGACAAGCCGTCACGACGCTGACCGTTCCCACCCGCGGCGCCGGGCTGGTCGAGGTGACCGCCCAGGTCCGGCGCTGGGTGGCCGAGCAGGGGATGGACACCGGGCTGCTAACGCTGCTCTGCCGCCACACCTCGGCCTCCCTGACCATCCAGGAGAATGCCGATCCCGACGTGCAGGCCGACCTTCTGCGCTTCTTCCGCCGTCTGGTCGCGGAGGACCCGTCGCTCTATGCCCACACCACCGAAGGGCCGGACGACATGCCCGCCCACATCCGCTCCGCCCTGACCGGCGTCAGCCTGTCGATCCCGGTGATGGCGGGGGAGCCGGCGCTTGGCACCTGGCAGGGCATCTACCTGTTCGAACACCGCGCCCGGCCGCACTGGCGGGAGATCGCACTGCATCTGATCGGCGAGTAGGCCCGCAAGACCGATCCGGCCGATCCAGCCGGCCAGCCTGAAATTTCTTTCATCCGGTCGCAAGGCGGCGGTGAAGGGCGGGTTCCTATGTTGGGGACAACAGCGGTGAGGTGCCGCGGCGGCCGGACCGCCCGCCCACCTCCCCACAGTCGGAATCGCCTGATCGGAGTGTCGCCGTCATGACCACCCTTCCTCCCGCCAATTCCCAGTCGAAGCGCGAGACCCGGAGCGAAATCGGGCGTGCGGGCCGCCTGCGCCGGACCGTCGCCGCCCTGCTGCTGGGCTCCACGGTGCTGACGGCTCCGGCGCTGACCGGCTGGGCGGTTTCGCAGGCACAGCAGAACGCCACCCCGCCGGCCGTCGCCATGGTGCAGGACACGCCGGCCAGCTTCGCCGACCTCGCCGCCAAGGTCAGCCCGGCCGTGGTCAACATCGCCGCCACCCAGGAGGCCAAGGCCGAAGCGCGGACCCAGCGCGGCCCGGCGATCCCCGGTGTGCCCCCCGGCACGCCGTTCGAGGAGTTCTTCCGCCAGTTCCAGGACCAGATGAACCGGAATGGCGGTCCCAATGGCGGCCCTGACGGCGACCAGGATCAGGACCAGGGGGGTCCGCGCGGCAAGACCGGGGCGCTCGGATCCGGCTTCATCATCGACCCGGCCGGCTATGTCGTGACCAACAACCACGTCATCGACGGCGCCAGCGAGATCACCGTCACCCTGCAGGACGGCACCGCCATGCCGGCCAAGCTGATCGGCCGCGACGCCAAGACCGACCTCGCGCTCCTGAAGGTGAAGTCGGACAAACCGCTGCCGTCGGTCGATTGGGCAGACAGCGACAAGACCCGCGTCGGCGACTGGGTGATGGCGGTCGGCAACCCGTTCGGGCTGGGCGGCACCGTCACCAAGGGCATCGTGTCGGCCCGCGGCCGCGACATCCACAGCGGCCCCTACGACGATTACTTCCAGCTCGACGCCGCCATCAACCGCGGCAACTCGGGCGGCCCGACCTTCGACCTCAGCGGCCGGGTGATCGGCATCAACACCGCCATCTATTCGCCCAACGGCGGGTCGGTCGGCATCGGCTTCGCCATCCCCTCCAACCTCGCCAAAGAGGTGGTGGCCCAGCTGAAGGACAGCGGCAAGGTCGAGCGCGGCTGGCTCGGCGTGAAGATCCAGGAGGTGACGCCGGACATCGCCGACAGCGTCGGGCTGCCCAGCGCCAAGGGCGCCCTGGTGGCCGAGGTGACCGCCGACAGCCCGGCCCAGCGCGCCGGCCTGCATCAGGGCGACGTGGTGCTGTCCTACGCCGGCAAGCCGGTCAACAACCTGCGCGACCTGACCCGCCATGTCGCCGACACCAAGGCCGGCGACACGGTGGACCTGAAGATCCTGCGCGAGGGCCGCGAGAAGACGGTGCCGGTGCGCATCGACCGCCTGTCCGAACAGCAGCAGATGGCCGCCGCCGAGACCGACTCCGGCAAGGGCTCCGCCGAGCACGAGGATGTCGCGCCGGTGAAGGGGCTGAAGCTCGCCCCGCTGGACCGGGCGGCGCGCAAGCGGCTGGGCATCGGCGAGGATATCCAGGGCGTCGTGGTGACCGGCCTGTCCTCCAGCGTCGACGTGCCGATCCGTCCCGGCGACGTGATCGAGCGGGTCGGCGACACCCTGGTGAAGAGCCCGGCCGACGTCCGCCATCAGGTGAGCGAGGCCGAAAAGGCGGGGCAGAAGGCTCTGCTGATGCTGATCAACCGGCAGGGCAACGAGTCCTTCGTCGCGCTGAAGCTGAAGGCGTGAGGCAACGCGCTCTCTGAGTGACGGAAAGTCCGGCCGGGCACGACACCCTCGTGCTTGGCCGGGCTGTTTTGGGAGGCTACACTCGTGCTCATGAAGATTCTCGTCATAGAAGATGATCGCCAGGCCGCCAGCTACCTTGCCAAGGGGTTGAAGGAGGCCGGCCATGTGGTGGACGTCGCCAACGACGGGAAGGAGGGCCTGTTCCTGGCCGGGGCCGAGCATTACGACGTGATGGTCGTCGACCGCATGCTGCCCGGCCGCGACGGCCTGTCGCTGGTCCAGGTGCTGCGGGCGGCCGGCAACGACACGCCCGTCCTGTTCTTGTCGGCGCTGGGCAGCGTCGACGACCGGGTGAAGGGGCTGAAGGCCGGCGGCGACGATTACCTGACCAAGCCCTTCGCCTTTTCCGAGCTGCTGGCGCGGATCGAGGTGCTGGTGCGCCGGCGCGGTGCCGCCCAGCCGCAGACCCGCCTGTCGGTCGGCGATCTGGAACTCGATTTGCTGTCGCGCAGCGTCAGGCGCGCCGGCAAGGCCATCGACCTGCTGCCGCGCGAGTTCTCGCTGCTGGAATATCTGATGCGCAATGCCGGCAGCGTGGTGACCCGTACCATGATGCTGGAGAATGTGTGGGACTATCATTTCGATCCGCAGACCAACGTGATCGACGTGCACATCGCCCGTCTGCGCCAGAAGATCGACAAGGATTTCCCCACCCCCCTGATCCACACCGTGCGCGGCGCCGGCTACAGTCTGCGCGCGGCGGAGGCGTAAGGGTCCCGATGGAATTGCGTGACGCATGAGGCATGAGGGCGCGGCCGCCGCCGGCCTGCACGGCTTCGTCGCAGCCGTGCTGCGGCTGGTGCGGACCACGGCGTTCCGGCTGGCGCTGCTCTATCTGGCGATGTTCGTCCTGTCGGTCGGGCTGATCCTGGGCGTCGTCTACCGCACCACCGCGGGATTCCTGGAGCAGGAGATCGGCGAGACCATCGCACTGGAGGTCGCCGGCCTGCAGGACCATTACCGCAACTACGGGCTGCCCGGCCTCGTCGATGTGGTGCGGACGCGCAGCGCGGTCGCCAACAACAACTCCATCTATCTGCTGACCACGGCGGCCGGGGTGATCCTGGCCGGCAACCTGTCGGGCTGGCCGGCGGCGGTGCCCAACGCCAGCGGCTGGACCCATTTCAAGGTCGCCGACTATGGCGGGGTGACCGACCGTCCCTCCACCGCCCAGGCGGTGACCTTCACGCTGCCGGGGCAATTCCGCCTGCTGGTCGGCCGCGACATGAGCGAGATCGACCAGCTGCGCACCCGGATGTTCCGCTCGCTCGGCTGGATCCTGGGGGCGACCGCCCTGCTCGGGCTGGGCGGCGGGCTGCTGATGAGCCGCGGCGCCATGCGGCGGATCGAGGCGATCAACCGCACCACCCGCCAGATCATGAGCGGCGATCTGACCGACCGCGTGCCGCGCTTCGGCGGCGGCGACGAGATGGACCGGCTGGCCGGCAACCTCAACGCCATGCTGGACCGCATCGAACGGCTGATGACCGGCATGAAGCAGGTGACCGACAGCGTCGCCCACGACCTGCGCACGCCGCTGACCCGCCTGCGCTCCCGCATCGAACTGGCCCTGCTGCACGAGACGGAGGACCCGGAAGTCTATCGTTCCGTGTTGCAGGACACCATCGTCGAGGCCGACCGGCTGCTCGCCACCTTCACCGCCCTGCTGTCGATTGCGGAGGCGGAATCGGGCGCCAAGCGGCAGGACTTCGTGGCGGTCGATCTGGCGGAGGTGGTGGAACTCGCCGCCGACCTCTACGAGCCGGTGGCGGAGGAGCGGGGGCAGCGCCTGTCGGTCGACATCCGCGGCAAGCCGGTCGTCCACGGCAACGGGCAGCTTCTGGCCCAGGCGGTGTCGAACCTGCTGGACAACGCCATCAAATACACGCCGGACGGCGGCAGCATCGTGCTGGTCCTCGACGGTCACGCCCCCGGCCGCGCCGCCTGCATCGAGGTCGCCGACAGCGGTCCCGGCATTCCGCCGGACATGCGCGACAAGGTTCTGCAACGCTTTGTCCGGCTGGACACCGCCCGCGCCTCGCCCGGCAACGGGTTGGGGCTGAGCCTCGTCGATGCGGTGGCGACGCTGCATGGCGCGAAGCTGGAGCTGAGCGACAACCAGCCCGGTCTGAAGGTCAGCCTGGTGTTCCCGCCCGAGGCGCGCCGGTAAGGGAGGCCGATAGCAGGCCAAAAAAAAGCCCGCCGTGAGGCGGGCTCTTCAAGTGACATCAGCGAGAATGACTCCTTGGCGTCACTGCTGATATGGGGCGGTTCGGGGCCGCTTCCATATCGATCTTCGGACTACCGCCGACGGCCTAGCCTGCCGACGGTGCGCAACGTCTGCGGACCTCGCGCGTTCTTCCCGCGAGGCTGTCCCTCCGGCGGCCGCGAGTGCGGGAGTTTGAAGAGATGGCGACACCCAGCCGGCCCACCGCCTATCAAGCGATACCCCCCGGCGGCGGGGCGGCCCAGAACGAGCCGCCGACGGAGACCGAGCCGCCGGCACGGGCCGGGCGCGGCGAACTGGCCGTCTTCACTTGGAAGGTGCTGATCGTCGCCGGGGTGGCGGCGCTGAGCATCTTCCTGTGGCGGATCTCCGGCACGCTTCTGCTGATCTTCACCGGCGTCCTGTTCGCCATCCTGTTGCAGCGGCTGACCGGCTATGTGCAGCGGGCGACCGGGCTCGGCCATGGCTGGTCGCTGGCCATCGTGCTGCTGACGCTGGTCCTTCTGGTCGGCGGCGGCGGCTGGCTGATGGGCACCTCGATGGCGGCCCAGCTCGGCCAGTTGCAGGAGCAGGTGACCAAGGCGATGGGCATGCTGCCCGACGGCTGGCGCGACCGCATCATGGAGCAGGGCAAGGAATGGCCCTGGATGAACCAGCTGAGCAGCTTCGCCTCCGGCCTCGTCTATGTCGTCGGCGACGCGGTTGTGGTGATGTTCGCGGCGCTCTATCTGGCGGCGTCGCCGGGGCTCTATCAGCGCGGCGTCGTTCTGCTGGTGCCGCCGCGCGGGCAGAAGCGGGCCTGCGAGGTGATGGATGTGGCCGGCGACAGCCTGTGGAAATGGCTGATCGGACAGCTGGTGGCGATGGCGGCGGTCGGCACGATGATCGCGGTCGGGCTGTGGCTGCTCGGGATCCCGTCGGCGCTGGCGTTGGGCATCGTGGCGGGGCTGATGGAGTTCATCCCACTGGTCGGCCCCTTCCTGGCGGCGGTGCCGGCCCTGCTGATCGGCTTCGCCCAGTCGCCGCAGGACGCGCTGTGGGTCGCCGGGCTCTATCTGGTCATCCAGCAGATCGAAGGGAACGTGATCACGCCGCTGCTGCAGAAGCGGGTGGTCGATCTGCCGCCGGTGGTCACCATCGGCGCGATTGCCGCCGGCGGCGTGCTGTTCGGCATCATGGGCATGTTCCTGGCGACGCCGCTCGCCGTCGTCGCGCTGGTGCTGGTCAATTTGCTTTATATCGAGGACAAGCTGGGGCAGCCCAGGCACTTCCCCAGCGATCATTCCTGACGGCTGGCGGTTAGCCTTCTGCCGCCGGAGCGGTCTCCGCCCGGCCGGGATTGGCGGAGCGCAGAGGCAGTTCCTTCAAAAACAGCGTCATGGCGAAGGAGACGACCGCCAGCGCGGCGGCCAGCAGGAAGAGGGTGGCGAAGCCATGCTCCAGCGTCGCCACCACCCCGCTGCGGGCGGCGGCGGGCAGGCCGGCGAGGGCGGCGGCGCCATGTTCCAGAACCGCGCGGCCGGACAGGCCGGCCCCTTCCAGCCGTTCGGACACCACGGCGTTGAAGACGGCGCCGAACACCGCGACGCCGACCGACCCGCCGAGCGAGCGGAAGAAGCCGACCGCGGCGGTGGCGGCGCCCAGGTCGCGATGCTCCACCGCATTCTGCACGGCGACCGTCATCACCGGCATCACCAGCCCCAGCCCCATGCCCAGCGGCACCAGGATCAGCGTCGACCACAGCCCGTCCGCCGCCAGCGCCGGCAGGCTGCCCAGCAGGGCGTACATCACGCCCGACAGGGCCAGACCGGCCAGCGGGAAGGCCTTGTAGCGCCCGGTCCTGGCGATCAGCCGTCCGCCGCCGACCGACCCGACGGTCATGCCCAGCACCAGCGGCAGCAGCAGCAGGCCCGACACCGTGGCGCTGGTCCCCTGCACCAGCTGGAGATGCAGCGGCAGATAGACGATGCCGGCGAACAGCACCATCGCCGACACGGCGACCACCGGCGTCGCCACCGCCACCACCGGGCGGCGGAACAGGTGCAGCGGCAGGATCGGCTCCTCGATCCGGCGCTCGTGCCAGAGGAAGACCACCAGCATGACGAGGCCGGCCGCCAGCAGGGCCAGCGCCGCCGGGCTGCCCCAACCCATGGCGTCGCCGCGGGTGGCGACGACCAGCAGGCTGGTCACCGCCCCGGTCAGCAGAGCTGCGCCAGCCAGATCGATCCGCGGCTTGGCGCGGCCGGCGGGCAGGCGCGACAGGGTGCTGCGGGTCATGGCGAGTGCGGCGACGCCCAGCGGCAGGTTGATCAGGAAGATCCAGTGCCAGCCGATGGTCTCGGTGAAGATGCCGCCCAGCAGCGGCCCGGCGACGCTGGCGAGCGCGAAGACGCCGCCGATCATGCCCTGGTACCGCCCGCGCTCGCGCGGGGCGACGACATCGCCGATGATGGTGAAGGCCAGCGACATCAGCCCGCCGCCGCCCAGCCCCTGCAACCCGCGGAACAGGATCAGCTGCGTCATGCTCTGCGCCGCGGCGCACAGGACGGAGCCGACCAGGAACAGCAGGATCGCCGTTTGCAGCACGCGCTTGCGGCCATAGAGGTCCGACAGCTTGCCGTAGATCGGCGTCGTGGTGGTGGAGGTCAGCAGATAGGCGGTGACCACCCAGGGCAGCATCTCCAGCCCGCCGAACTGGCTCGCCATCGTCGGCAGCGCGGTGGCGACGATGGTCTGGTCCATCGCCGCCATCAGCATCGCCAGCGCCACCCCGCTGAACACCCGCAGGATTTCCTGGTGGGTGAAGACGGGATGGGCCGAATCGGGCTCTGCGGCGCGGGTGGCGGTCTCGGTCATGGTCAGGCGTCTCGGACGTGAAGAACTTCGAACAGTGAGGTCCCCCTCTCCCCCCCGGGGAGAGGGTCGGGGTGAGGGGGATGCACGGGGAGGATTCTCGGGTAAGGGCCGCCGCGCGCCCCCCTCACCCTAACCCTCTCCCCGGGGGGGAGAGGGGATTTTTCCGAGCGTTCGGCTCACTGCCCGAGCGACATCGGCGGCATGCGGGCCTGAACGCCCTCGCCCTGGGTGGCGGCCAGCAGCGGGCGGAGTTGCGCCAGCAGGGGGCGGAGTTCCGCCACTGCGGTGAGCGCGCCGACCAACTCGCCCTTGCGGGACACCAGATCGAGGATCTGGTCGGTCACCGACTTCGGCGGCGGGTAGGGGATCAGGCTCACCGGGGCATCGGGGGAGAGGCCGGCGGCGGTGCGGGCCAGCGTCAGCGCCTGTTCCTGGCCGCCCAGATCGTCGACGAGGCCGAGGTCGCGGGCCTGGGCGCCGGTCCAGACGCGGCCCTTGGCGATGCCGCGCGCCTGTTCCGGCGTCATCCGCCGGGCCTCCGCCACCCGTTGCAGGAAGTTGGCGTAGGTGTCCTCGATGATGGCGTTCAGCCGGTCGGATTCGCCGCCTTCGAAGGGATGCAGCGGCGACCACATGCCGGCATTCTTCGCGCCCTGCACCCGGTCCCAATGAATGCCCAGCTTGTCGGATAGGCCGCCGATGGCGAATTTGCCGGCGACGACGCCGATGGAGCCGGTGACGGTGGCGGGGGAGGCGACGATGCGGTCGGCGGCCAGCGCAATCCAGTAGCCGCCCGACGCGGCGGTGTCGCCCATGCTGGCGATCACCGGCTTGCCGCTCTGCCGCGCCTTGATCAGGGCCCGCCGGATCGCCTCCGACGCGGAAACCGCGCCGCCGCCGCTGTCGATGCGGAACAGGATGGCGCGCACCTCCGGATCGTTGGCCGCTTCCTCGATGGCCTTGACGATGGTCTCCGACCCGGCGGACATCCCGCCCAGCGTCGGCTTGCCGCTCTCGCCGCCGGTGATGGTGCCGACGGCGTGGATCAGGG
Organism: Azospirillum sp. A26; assembly: GCF_042604635.1. Classification (NCBI taxonomy): domain Bacteria; kingdom Pseudomonadati; phylum Pseudomonadota; class Alphaproteobacteria; order Rhodospirillales; family Azospirillaceae; genus Azospirillum; species Azospirillum sp. A26. The sequence continues at coordinate 537,474 of NZ_CP170472.1, forward strand.
CGATGGTCGGCCCCTCGCCGTTGGGGCTGCCGGCGACCGACAGGTAATCGGCCGGATCCAGCGTCTCCGCCCCGGCGCCCGCCCGCTTCAGCGCCTCGTCCCGCGCCTCGTCGGCATAGCCGAGCCGGTCGACGAATTTCTGGTCGAGCGCCTCCTTGCTCAGCAGCGGCGCCTTGTCCATGGCGGTCCGCACCGCGGCGGGGGCGAGGCGCCGGCTCTTGGCGATGCCGTCGACCAGCTGGTTGCCGAGGTCGCCGACCAGCGCCTCCATCATCTCGCGGTTGGCCGGGGTCATGCCGGACTTGGTGAAGGTCTCGGCGAAGCTCTTGTATTCCTCGCGCTGGGCGAAGCTCGGCTGCACGCCCAGCTGGTCGAAGGCGTCGCGGGCGAAGGGCAGCTCCGCCGACAGGCCGGTGATGCCGAGCGTGCCCAGCGGTTGCAGCCACACCTCGTCGAAGGCGCTCGCCAGCAGGTAGGAGCGGTTGCCGGCCCCGGCCCCGCCATACTCCTCGGCGAAGGCGACGGCGAAGCGGCCCGAGGCGCGGAACCGCTCGATGGCGGTCCGCAGCTCCTGGGTCTGGGCGAAGCCTATGCTGTCGTCGCCGAAGCGGGCCAGCACGCCCTTCACCTTCGGGTCGCGCCGGCCGCCGTCGAGCGCGTCCAGCACCTCGCGCAGCGTGGTCTGGTGCTCGAACAGGCTGCCGAACTTACCGTCGTCGCTCTCGGCCAGCGGCCTGGTTAGGTCGAGTTCCAGCACCACGGCGGCGGGCAGGGTGGGTTCGTGACGGACCGCCAGCACCACCACCGCCACCGCGCCGACCACCAGCAGCAGGCCGATGAGCGCGAACAGACGGACGAAGAAACGGACGATCGCCATGACACCTACCCTGTGTGGCCTTGAAGACTATCGATAAGGCTGCCGATGGAAGACCGGGACTTATCCGGCCCTCAGCGGTCCTGGCTGTGGTACTCGCGGTTCGGGATCATGTCCACCGCGGTCGCCACGCGGTTGGACATGTTGTAGAAGCCGACCGTGTCGGCAATGTCGAAGATGTCCTCGGCGCTGAATCCGGCGGCGCGCAGCGCCTCGCGGTCGGGCTCGCCCACCGACATCGGCTCCTTGGTCAGCTTCCAGGCGAAGTCGAGCATGGCGCGCTGGCGGGGCTCCAGCGGGGCGACGCGGTAATTGGCGACCAGCATCTCGCCCAGCTCAGGATCGCCCGACAGCTTGCGCACCGCCTGCCCATGGGCGACCAGGCAGTAATAGCAATGGTTGGCGGAGGAGACGACCACCGCGATCATCTCGCGCTCGAGCTTGCTGAGACCGCTCTGGCCCAGCATCAGCTCGTTGTAGGCCATGGCGAAGTTGCGCAGCTTCTTCGGCCGCAGGCTGTAGGCCTGGAGCACGTTCGGTACGAAGCCCAGCTTTTCCACGCACTTGTCGAACAGGGCCTGCATGTCGGGGTCGAGGTCCGGCTTTTCCGGCAGGGGCAGGGCCATGACGTGATCGGGTTGCGGCATCGGGCGAGTCCTCTCCTTTGATTGCTGGGCCTTTCGGCCGGGGGAGGGTAACCGCCACCGCGCGGTTTGTCTTCCGTTCCGCTTGTCGCTCGCCAATCGGGTCCGGTTGTGCCAGAAGTGGAAACTGAATGCGGGAATATGTCCCGGTCGGCGAAACAGACGGCGATGACCCAGCCGAAGCTCGATCTTCTCTCGGTCCTGGTGGTGGAGGACAGCAGCTTCATCCGCACGGTCCTGACGGCGACTCTGCGCACCATCGGCATCGGCCGGGTCGAGGGGGTGGCGAGCGGCGCCGACGCCATCCGCTGGCTGGAGGAGCGCCGCGCGGCCTTGCCGCCGGGCACCGCCCCGGTCGACCTGATCCTGTCCGATCTGGTGATGCCCGAGGTGAACGGGCTGATGCTGCTGCGCTGGATCCGCTCCAGCCCGAAGAGCCCGGACAAGTTCCTGCCGGTGCTGATGCTGTCGGGGGCTGCCGACCGGCATTATGTGGAGCAGGCGCGCGATCTCGGTGCCACCGACTTCATCGCCAAGCCCTTTTCCGCCCAGACCATCGCCAGCCGGCTGCTGTTCGCCATCGCCCGGCCGCGCCGCTTCGTGCTGGCCAAGGGCTATTTCGGCCCCGACCGCCGCCGCGCCGACAAGCCGGTGGCGATGGATTGCCGGATGACCTCGCCGTCGGAAATCCTGGTTGTGCACAGCGCGTCGAAGGCGCGCGGCATCGACCGCTTTCCCGTCATCTATTTCGACCTGCCCAACCGGCTGGGCGCCAAGGCCGGCCTCGCCCCGCGCGACCCGGTGCCGACCCTGCCGCCGGAGGTGCTGGCCGCCGCGGAGGAAGAGATTCTGAACCGTGCCGGCGACTATGCCGTCTGGATCGGCGCGGAGGTGGACGAGATGGGCCGCCGCGTCGACCGCCTGCCGCGCGAGCCGGCCGCTGTGGCCGGCCTGCTGGCCCAGGTCAACCGCTCGGCCCACGAGATGCGGGGGCAGGGCGGCATCTTCGGCTATCCGCTGATCACCCACATCGCCAAGTCGCTCTACGAGGCGACCCGCAGCGGCCTGACCACGGTGACCACCAACGAGCATCTGCTGTTCAAGGCCCATGTCGACGCGATCAGGGCGGTGATGACCGGCCGCGTCAGCGGCGACGGCGGCGCCACCGGCCAGCAGCTTCTAGCATCGCTGGAGGTGGCGAAGCGGAAATACGCGAAGGCGACCGGGGTGGGGTGAGGGAGGCTATTCCTTCATCACCTGCGGCAAGTCGCGCGCACCGTGGACGATGCGGATCACGATGACCCGGTCCGCTTCCGCGGCTCTATATATGATCAGGTAGGGTGAAACGGACAGGCTGCGCAAGCCAACGCCCAACTCTGGACGGCTTCGGCCGATTGCGGGCATCGACGCGATCTTCCTGCAATGATCCCGGATATCCAAGACCATGCGGATGGCGGCCAGCGGATTGTCCTGGGCGATATAGTCGCCGATGCTCTCAAGATCGGCTTCCGCGGCGGCGGTGAAATCCAGCCGTGCCATTGCTGTCGATCAACCCTGTCCGGGCTCTCCCGCCTTGGCATATTTGGCGATCAGACGTTCGAACAGCGTCTCGCCGTCCGTCGTCCGCCCTGCATCCGCGTCCTCCAGTCCGACAACGACGTCGTCCTTCAACGACTGCCGGCGTTCCTCTTCGCTCTCATCGACCGGTTCGATGGTCACCCGGAAGCGGGTTCCGGCCGGCGGGCGGACGGGGAGGGCGGCCGTGATCGCTCGTGGCAGTTCCTCCGCCGGAATTGTCGCCGTCACTTTGGAGGGGCGTGCCGGCGGGGTCGGCGAAACGGGCATCGCGGGGCTCTCCAGGAGAGAAAACGGACCGTCATCAGGATACATGCCTCGCTCGGGGGTGGAAAGCGGCGACCGCCACGCCGCTCCCCGTCCCCCTCACGCCGCCCGGATCTTCCCGATGAAGTCGGCGACGTCGCTGCGCAGCCCGTCCGCGTTGCGCTTCAGCGCGTCGGCCATCGACAGCACCTCCTTCGCCATGGCGCCGGCCCGGCTGGCCTCGGTGCCGACCAGGGAGGCGTTGTGCGACACCTGATCGGTGCCGTCGGCGGCTTGCCGGACGTTGCGGCCGATCTCCGCGGTGGCGGCGTTCTGCTCCTCCACGGCGGCGGCGACCGCGGAAATGTTTTCCTCGATGTGGGTGACGATGCTGCCGATGTCGTCGATGGCGCTGACGGTGTGGCCGGTCGCCGCCTGGATTTCGGCCACCTTGGCGGTGATGTCCTCGGTCGCCTTCGCCGTCTGGTTGGCGAGGGTCTTCACCTCCTGCGCCACCACCGCGAAGCCCTTGCCGGCTTCGCCCGCGCGGGCGGCCTCGATGGTGGCGTTGAGGGCGAGAAGGTTGGTCTGGCTGGCGATGTCGGTGATCATCCGCACGATCTCGCCCACCTGCTGGGCGGCGCCGCTGAGATCGGCGATGACGTCGGCGGTGCGCCGGACGTCGCCGACCGCCCGCTCCGCCATCTCGGTCGAGCCCGCCATCTGGCGTCCGATCTCGGCGATGGAGGCGGTCAACTGCTCCGCCGCCGCGGCGACGGCCTGGACATTGTCGGATGCCCCTTCGGACGCGCGGGCGACGGAGAGGACATGGACTTCGGTCTCCGAGGCGATGTGGCTCATCTGCTGGGCATTGCCGCGCAGGCCGGTGGCCGCCCCCGCCAGCTGTTCGGCGACCTTTTCGATGTGGCGGTCGAACGCCTCGACCAGCTGTTCCAGCCGTTCGGCTTCGCGCAGCCGGTCTTCCTGGTGTTGCCGCTGCTCCGCGGCGAGCCGGTCGGCCTCGGCGAGGCTGAGACGGAACTGGTCGAGGCTGCGCGCCATGGCGCCCAGCTCGTCGGCGCGTTCGGCGCCGTGGATGGCCAGCCCGCGCTCGCCGGCTTCCAGCCGCGCCATGTCGCCGTTCAGGCGGGCGATGGGCCGGGTGATGTTGCGGGCGACGAGGACGGCGATCAGCGTCATGGCGACCAGCAGCATCGCCAGACCGGCGGCCATGCCGACCAGCCGGGTCATCGACTCCTGCGCGTCGCGGCTGGCGAGCCCGATCAGGTCGTCGGCCACGCGGGTCTCGACGCTGCGCAGCATGTCGATGGTGACGGTGATGGTGTCGAACCATTTGCCGGCATCGATCCGCTCGCCCTCGGCGCCATAGGCCGAGGCGATGCCGATCCGCCGCATCCGCTCCACCTCCGCGATGGCCGGTCCGGCGACGGTCCGGTCGAAATAGCCGGCCTGCTCGGCCGTCAGCGTGTTCTTCAGCCCGCCCATCAGCGCCTTGTATTCGCCGGACAGTTCGATGAAGCGTTCATGCGCGTCGATGGGGAAACGGTCCTTGCGGAAGGCGCCGCCGCCCACGGCGCGCTGCTGGCCCAGCCGCTCCTTCGCCTCCGACAGGGAGACCAGGGCGTCGGCGGCGCGCAGCTGGTCGCTGCCGTCGGACAGGGAGCGGGCCTGCCCGGCGGCGTCGAGCAGCCTGCGGATCATGGCGGTGTAGCTCGCCACCACCTCCATCGAGGATTGCGCCATGCCGTCGACGCCGGTGCGCAGGCCGGACAGCTGCGACAGTGCGTCGCGGGCGCCGCCGATCGCCGCGGCAACCCGCGGGTCGCCGATCCGGGCCTCGGCGAATTGCCGGTTCAGGTCGGCCATCCGGGCGTCGGCGGCGGTCCGCACCGTCTCCAGGCGTCCGCGGTCTTCGGCGAGCTTGCCGCCGAGGAAGATGGAGGAGGAGCCGCGTTCCTTCTGAAGCTCGTGCACGAGGCTGGTCATGCCCACCGACAGCCGGGTGACGGAGGCGAGATCGGACGCCCGGCGGCTCGCCTCGACCTGTTCCCACACCAGCAGCGACGACAGCACGACCACGCCCGCCATCGGAACCGACAGGGCCAGCGCCATCTTGCGCGCGAAGCGCATGTCGCCGAGCAGCCGATCCGCGACCTTCAAAAGCGAAACCATCTTACGACTCCAACATCCTTGACCGTTGCGGCATGGCGACGAAAGTTCCAAGCCGAAGGTATGAAAGCTAATGAGTTAAAGCACAGTTAGGTTTAACCACGACGTTGGTAGGGAGATTGTTAAGTCACTCCATCAACCGGCGCTCATGAGGCCGTCGCGGTCAAAGCGCCGGATCCGACGGTCGGGGAGCGAAATTTGCCTCGCTTCCGTCGCGTCAGGGCGGTAGAACGTCAGTCCCGGTCCGCAGGTCTCTTGGGTTCGTGGCGTGACCGGAGCGGTCTTCCGGAGCGTCCATGTCCAACACCGAATTCCATCGCATCAAGCGCCTGCCGCCCTACGTCTTCGCCGAAGTGAACGCGATGAAGGCGCGAGCTAGGGCCAACGGCGCCGACATCGTCGACCTCGGCATGGGCAATCCCGACCAGGCGACCCCGCAGCACATCGTCGACAAGCTGGTCGAGGCCGTGCGCGATCCGAAGACGCACCGCTACTCGAATTCCCGCGGCATCCCCGGCCTGCGCAAGGCCCATGCCGCCTATTACAAGCGCCGCTTCAACGTCGACGTCGATCCCGAGACCGAGTGCATCGTCACCATCGGCTCGAAGGAAGGTCTGGCGAACCTCGCCCAGGCGATCACGAGCCCCGGCGACATCATCCTGGTGCCGAATCCCTCCTACCCGATCCACCCGTTCGGCTTCATCCTTGCCGGCGCCTCGGTGCGCCACCTGCCGGTGGGCATGGAGAACGGGGCGTCGACCGACATCGACAGCTTCATGATCATGCTGGAGCGCGCGGTGCGCCACAGCGTGCCGAAGCCGCTGGCGCTGGTGCTGAACTATCCGTCGAACCCGACGGCCGAGGTGGTCGGGCTGGACTTCTACCGTCCGATCGTCGAGTTCTGCCGCAAGCACGGCATCTACATCCTGTCCGATCTGGCCTATGCCGAGATCTTCTTCGACAACGACCCGCCGCCGTCGATCCTCGAGATCCCGGAAGCGCGCGAGATCGCCGTCGAGTTCACCTCGATGTCGAAGACCTATTCGATGGCCGGCTGGCGCATCGGCTTCGCCACTGGCAACAAGACGCTGATCACCGCGCTGGCCCGCATCAAGTCGTATCTCGACTATGGCGCCTTCACGCCGATCCAGGTCGCCGCCGCCGCCGCGCTGAACGGTCCGCAGGACTGCGTGCAGCAGGTGCGCGACATGTACAAGCAGCGCCGCGACGTGATGATCGAGGGTCTGGCCGCCGCCGGCTGGGAGGTCCCCAGCCCGAAGGCGTCGATGTTCGCCTGGGCGCCGATCCCGCCGCAGTTCGCCCATCTGGGCTCGCTGGAATTCTCCAAGCTGCTGCTCCAGCAGGCGGAGGTCGCGGTGGCGCCCGGCATCGGCTTCGGTGAATACGGCGACGGCCATGTCCGTCTGGCGATGGTGGAGAACGTCCACCGCATCCGCCAGGCGACCCGCAACATCAAGGAGTTCTTCCGCTCCAACGCCGGCGGCGTTGCGGCGAGCAAGGACCCGGTGGCCCGCGCCGCCCTTCTGGAATCCGAGAAAGCGAAAGCCTGATGCCGAACGCCCAGCAAGCCCCCCTGAAAATCGCCGTCGCCGGCCTTGGTACGGTCGGTGCCGGCGTCCTGAAGCTGCTGGAAACGCAAGGCTCGCTGATCGAACAGCGCTGCGGCCGCCGGATCGAGGTGGTCGCGGTAAGCGCGCGCTCGAAGGGCAAGGACCGCGGCGTCGATCTGTCGCGCGTCCAGTGGTTCGACGATCCCGTCGCGATGGCTGCCCAATCCGGCGCCGATCTGGTGGTGGAGCTGATCGGCGGGTCGGAAGGCCCGGCGCGCGACACCGTCGCCACGGCGCTGGAGACCGGCAGGCATGTGGTCACCGCCAACAAGGCGCTGCTGGCCGTCCACGGCACCGAGATCGCCCAGAAGGCCGAATCGCGCGGCCTGACCGTCGCCTTCGAGGCGGCGGTGGCCGGCGGCATCCCGATCATCAAGGGTCTGCGCGAGGGTCTGGCCGGCAATGCCGTGTCGGAAATCCACGGCATCCTGAACGGCACCTGCAACTACATCCTGACGGAGATGCGGACCACCGGCCGCGACTTCGCCGATGTGCTGGCCGATGCCCAGGCGCTCGGCTATGCCGAGGCCGATCCCAGCTTCGACATCGACGGCATCGATGCCGCGCACAAGCTGGCGATCCTGGCGTCGGTCGCCTTCGGCACGCCGGTCGATTTCTCCTCGGTCTATGTCGAGGGCATCCGGCAGGTGTCGGCGGTCGATTTCGACTATGCCGACCAGCTGGGCTTCCGCATCAAGCTGCTGGGCATCGCGCGGCGCACCGAGGCGGGCGTCGAGCAGCGCGTCCATCCCTGCATGGTGCCGGTGGCCGCCCCCATCGCCTCGGTGGACGGCGTCTTCAACGCCGTGGTGGCGCAGGCCGACTTCGCCGACCGGGTGCTGTTCGTCGGCCGCGGTGCCGGCGCCGGCCCGACCGCGTCGGCGGTGGTCGCCGATCTGATCGACATCGCCCGCGGGCGGTCTACGCCCACCTTCGGCGTTCCGGCCGATCGGCTGGGGGCGGCAACCCCCTCGCCGATGGAAGCGCGCCGCGGGTCGTACTACGTCCGCCTGATGGTCGTGGACCGTCCCGGTGTGATAGCGGATATCGCAGCGGCGATGCGCGACCAGAACGTCTCCATGGAGCAGTTCCTGCAACGCGGCCGCTCGCCGGGCGAAGGCGTTCCGGTGGTCCTGACCACCCATGACACCGACGAGGCGGCCATGCAGCGCGCGCTTGCGACCATCGCGGCCAGCGACAGCGTGCTGGAGCCGCCGCGGATGATCCGGATCGAGCAGTTCTGACCAGGGCAGTTCTGACCAGGACCGTTTCCCACCATAACCAATACACAGCCTGATACGACCGAAGAGTCTGGGGGAGCACACGATGTCTACGCCGTCTACGCATGTCGACCTGTCCCACATGGACCGCAACCTCGCACTGGAGGCCGTCCGCGTGACCGAGGCCGCCGCCCTGTCGGCCTCGCTGCTGATGGGTCGCGGCGACGAGAAGCTGGCCGACCAGGCCGCGGTCGACGCCATGCGCCAGGCGCTCAACACGCTCTACATCGACGGCACCGTCGTGATCGGCGAGGGTGAGCGCGACGAGGCCCCGATGCTGTACATCGGCGAGAAGGTCGGTGCCGGCATCGGCTCCGGCCCGAAGGTCGACATCGCGCTCGACCCGCTGGAAGGCACCACCATCTGCGCCACCGGCGGCCCGAACTCGCTGGCCGTGATCGCCATGGCGGAGGAGGGCGGCTTCCTGAACGCCCCCGACGTCTACATGGACAAGATCGCCGTCGGCGCCGGCCTGCCGGACAATGTCGTCGATCTGGACGAGACCCCGGCCAACAACCTGAAGGCGCTGGCCGCCGCCAAGGGCACCGAGGTGCAGGAACTGCTGGTCTGCATCCTGAACCGTCCGCGCCATGCCGAGCTGATCGCCCGCGTCCGTGAAGCCGGCGCCCGCATCATGCTGATCAACGACGGCGACGTGTCGGGCGTCATCGCCACCAGCCAGGCCGGCACCGGCGTCGACATGTATGTCGGCTCCGGCGGTGCGCCGGAAGGCGTGCTGGCCGCCGCGGCGCTGCGCTGCATCGGCGGTCAGTTCCAGGGCCGTCTGCTGTTCCGGAACGACGACGAGAAGGCCCGCGCCGCCAAGTGGGGCGTCACCGACCTCGACAAGAAGTACAGCCTGCACGAGCTGGCGCGCGGCAACGTCATGTTCGCCGCCACCGGCGTCACCGACGGCGCCATGCTGAAGGGTGTCCGCCGCTTCCCCGGCGGTGCCTACACCCATTCGGTCATCATGCGCTCCAAGTCGGGCACGGTCCGCTACATCGAGGCACACCACAACCTGTCGCGCAAGGTCAGCGTGAAGTAAGCGGATCGACGGCCAAGCCGTTGTTCTGGAAAGCGCGCGGGGGGAAGCCCCCGCGCGTTTTTTTTTGTGCCTGCTTTGATTTGACCACGAATGTTCTATCGAATCCGCGCAGGTCTGCCGCCGCTGGGCCGCAGAGGGTTGTCCATTGATTTCGCGGGTGCGAAAGGCAAAATAGGGCCATGTAATCAGCGCCAAGCGCAGGAGATCGACATGGCCTACTCTTCGATGCAGTCTTCGTCCGGTGAATTGTTTGCGGCCGGAACAAAGGAAAACACCCTCTTTCAACGGGTCGTTCATTGGGTTCACGAACGGATTGAACTTTACCGTGCTGAAAGTGAGCTGAACCACATGTCCGACGCCGAACTGTCCGACATCGGACTGACCCGCGGCGAAATCCACATGGCCGTCCGCCGCGGCGTCTGAGGCGGCGCCCGGCGCGGCCTCGATTGTCGGAAAGACCGGATATCGAAAGGTTTGCCCACAGCGTCTGGCGCGAGGCGGCCAATCGAGTCCCGAATGCGGAGAGCCCCGGAAAATGCCGGGGCTTTCGCATATGAACCGGCATTAACCTTTTCTTCATGGACCCTGCCCATGCGACGCATATGCCTGGGAAGGGTTGCGCGCTGCAGCATGATTATGGTTAATGCATTTTAACATTACCCCCGGTTCTGTTCGAAAATGGAAACGGGGCGCCTTCGGGAACCCCATCATCCTCCGTTGAGAGCCGTGGTCGAAGCATGAGTCTCATTCATCGCCTTCAGTCGCTGGAAGCGGAGCGCGATGCCGCCCGGGAGGAAGCCGAGCGCGCCAATCTCGCCAAGTCGAAGTTCCTGGCTGCCGCCAGCCACGACCTCCGCCAGCCGCTCCAGGCATTGTTCTTCCTGTCCGCAGCCCTTGCCCGCCATGTCGGCGACCACAGCGGCCGCGACCTGCTGTCCCGTCTCGACCAGGGGCTCGACACCATGAAGGGCCTGCTGGACGGGCTGCTGGAGGTGTCGCGGCTGGAGGCGGGGGTGGTGACGCCGGTTCTCGACACCTTCGACGTCAGCGAGCTGACGGACGCGCTCGACGCCGCTTATGGCGAGCAGGCGACCGCCAAGGGGCTGGTCTGGCGGGTGGAGAGCTGCGAGGCGGTCCTGCGCAGCGACCGCGGGCTGCTGATGCAGCTGCTGCGCAATCTGGTCGACAATGCGCTGCGCTACACCGAGGCCGGGGCGATCCGCATCCGCTGCCGCATCGATGCCGGGCCGGACGGCGACCGGCTGGCCATCGAGGTGCAGGACACCGGCATCGGTATCCCGCCCGAACATCTCGACCGCATCTTCGAAGAATTCCATCAGGTCGGCAATCCGGAGCGCGACCGGCTGCGCGGGCTTGGGCTCGGGCTCGCCATCGTGCGGCGGCTGTCGCAGCTGCTCGACCATCCGGTCGAGGTGCGTTCGGTGCATGGGCAGGGCTCCGCCTTCCGCGTCCTGGTGCCGCTGGCGCCGGCCCGGTTCCTCGCCGGGCGGGCAGGGGGGCCGGAACGGCCGCCTGCCATCGACCGCCCGCGCCTTGCCGTGCTGGTCGATGACGACGCCGTGGTTCTGCTGGGCTTGCAGACGGTGCTGACCGAATGGGGGTTCCGCGTCGTCGCCGCCGACAGCGCCGACCGGGCGATGGACCGGCTGGAGTCGCTGGGACGGGTGCCGGACATCGTCATCGCCGATTACCGGCTGCGCGAGGGGCGTGTCGGCACCGAGGTGATCCGCCGGGTGCGCGCCCGCTACGGTGCCGAGGTTCCCGCCCTGATCCTGACCGGGGAGACCGGTGCCGACACGCTGGCCGACGCCTCGGCCCATGGCGTGGCGATCCTGCACAAGCCGGTGACCCCGCGCCAGCTCCAGGCCGAGGTCGACCGCCAGCTGCGGATCAAGCGTGTGAACGGCATCGCGCAGGCCGCGCAGTAGCTCCGCTCAAGCAGCGCCTTAAATAGCAGCCGCTTAAATCAGCGCACCCTGCCGCGCATCGGCCTCCGCCTCGTCGGCCGGGGCGGCATCGCCTTGGTCATGCCCGCCCAGCGCGGTGCGGCCGGTCTCCGTCAGGCGGCAGACCAGCCAGTCCGGCTTCAGCGGATTGTCGAACCAGCGCTCCGCCCATCCCGCCTTCAGGCAGGCGTCCACCGTCGGCTTCTTCACGCGCTGCCCGCGCTCGTCGAACAGCGGCAGCTTGCCGCCCGGCTGGTCCAGACCGCGGCGCAGCCATGCCCCCTGAACGTCGGACGGGGTGCTGCGGGACGGGGAACGGCGTGGCTTTGCCATGGGGCGGGCTGCTCTTGCGGAAACGGGAACGGACAGGAAAATCGCCGGCCCCGGCGGGGGCTGTGGCAAAGTGCGGGCATCCTACGCGAAAGCGCGAGGCAGGTGCATCGAAAAGGAGGGAGCCTTCCCCATGCCGGAAACCCGGCCTATCTGGACTGGCTGCGGGCGGAGACGGGCTGAGGCGCCGCAATACAGGAATAACCAAACGGAGCCTTGACGCCGATCAAAGGCGCGGGTTGCAGTTGGCGATAGGAAAGGCGCGGGCCCCGCCGCTCGCACGGCCCGCCATATCCCGGCCACCTCATTCCCGGCCTCTTCATCCCGGCCTATTCATCAAGGACATCGAGATCATGGACGATTGCTCCGCACACGGCCCCATTCCCCTGTCGCTGGACGAGGCGGTCGCCCGCGTCGCGCAGGGCTATGGCGCGGTGACCGGGACGGAGGAGGTGCCGCTGCGCCGGGCGCTCGGCCGCGTTCTGGCGGAAGAGGTGGTGGCGCCGGTCAACGTGCCGCCGGCCGACGTCTCGGCCATGGACGGCTGGGCCTTTCCCGCCGAGGCGGGGGAGGGCTTCCGGCGGCTGGAGGTCGTCGGGCGGGTTCCGGCCGGATCGAAATTCGACGGCACGGTCGCGGCGGGGCAGGCGGTGCGCATCTTCACCGGCGCGCCGGTGCCGGCCGGGGTCGACACCGTGGCGATGCAGGAGGATTGCCGGACCGACGGCGACGCCGTCCTGGTCCCGGCCTCGCTGAAGCGCGGCTCCAACATCCGGCTGGCGGGCGAGGACATGACCGCCGGTGCCGTGGTCCTGCAACCCGGCCAGCGCCTGCGCGCGCAGGAGGTCGGGCTCGCCGCCGCGGTCGGCCGCCCCGCCCTGACGGTGCGCAAGCGGCTGACCGTGGTGCTGTTCTCCACCGGCGACGAGCTGCGCGAGCCGGGGACGCCGAAGCCGGACCACGCCATCTATGACGCCAACCGCTACACGCTGGCCGCGCAGCTCGACGCGCTGGGGGTGGAGGTGCGCGACCTCGGCATCCTGCCCGACCGGCCGGACGCCACCCGCGCCGCGCTGGCCGAGGCCGCCGGCACCGCCGACCTGATCGTCACCAGCGGCGGCGTGTCGGTCGGCGAGGAGGACCATGTCAAGGCGGCGGTCAATGCGCTGGGCTCCATCGACCTGTGGACGCTGGCGATCAAGCCGGGCAAGCCGCTGGCGCTCGGCCGGGTCGGCGACACGCCCTTCCTCGGGCTGCCCGGCAATCCGGTCTCGGCCATGGTGACCTTCCTGCTGGTCGGCCGCCCGCTGGTCCTGCGCCTGTCAGGCGCCAGCGGCATCGCCACGCCGCGCAGCCTGGTGGTCGCCGACTTCACCTTCACCAAGAAGCCCGGCCGCCGCGAATTCCTGCGCGCCCGGCTGGAGCGCGGTGCGGACGGCCGCCCGGTCGCCGTGAAGTTCCCCAGCAACAGCTCCGGCGTGCTGACCTCGATGGTCGAGGCCGACGGGCTGGTCGACATGCCGGCCGAGGCCACGGCGGTGCGGCCCGGCGATCTGGTCGATTTCCTGCCCTTCACCGGCCTGTTCGCGTGACGCTGGAGCAGTTGCGCATCTTCGCCACGGTGGCGGAGATGCTGCACTTCACCCGTGCGGCGGAGGTTCTGCACCTGTCGCAGCCGGCGGTCAGCGCCGCCATCGCCGCGCTGGAGGCGGAGCATGGCCTGCGCCTGTTCGACCGCATCGGCCGCCGGGTCGAGCTGACCGCCGCCGGCAACCTGCTGCACGCCCAGGCCCGCGCCATCCTGGCGAAGGTCGAGGAGGCCGGCACGATGCTGGCCGAGCTGTCCGGCCTGTCGCGCGGGGCGTTGCGGCTGGCGGCGAGCCAGACGGTCGGCAACCACTGGCTGGCGCCGCGGCTGCTGCGCTTCGCCGCCGCCTATCCCGGCATCCGCGTGGATTTGTCCATCGGCAACACCGAACAGGTGGCCGAGGCGGTGCGCGATGGCCGCGCCGAACTCGGCATCGCCGAGGGGGCCGTGACCGACTCGGCGCTGGTCAGCGAACCCATCGAGGGCGACCGGCTGCGGCTGGTGGTCGGCGCCGGCCATCCCTGGGCCGGGCTGGGCCGGGTCGGGCGGGAGGAGATGGCGGCCGGGCGCTGGATCCAGCGCGAACCCGGCTCCGGCACCCGCGCGCTGTTCGAGGCGGCGATGCGCGGGGTGGGGCTGGCCCCCGACGCGCTCGATGTGGCGATGACGCTGCCCGGCGGCGGGGTGATCCGGGCGGCGCTGCTGGCCGGCGTCGGGGCGAGCGTGCTGTCCGACCTGATCGTCGCCGAGGATCTGGCGGCCGGGCGGATCGTGGCGCTGGACGGGCTGGACCTGCCGGCCCGGCCCTTCCATCTGCTGCGGCACCGCGACCGCTACCGCAGCATCGCCGAACGGGCGTTCGTGCGCAGCGCGCTGGACGCCGGGCAGGCGTCGGCCTCCGCCTGACGGGCGGGCCAGCGGACAAGTGCCGGTGGAAGCGCCGTCCTCGACAAGCGTGGTGGTACCCATACAGCCGAACGGTACATCGGCGGTTCGCCATATCGCCATGACCGGGTTATCGGCGCTATAACCGGGCGATCCCGCTTCCGGTTGTAAGGCGACATGATGGCACGGCTGTTGACGCTGCTTTGGGTTCTGGTGGTGATGGCGATGACGGCCGGCCCGGTCCGTGCCGACTATACGCCGCCCGGCGCCCTTTCCGACGCTTCCGCCTATGCCAACGGGCTGCTGCTGAAATCGCCGCCGCAGCCGAAGCCGCAGGTGATCGCCGATCTGCTGAAGCAGGCGCGCGCCGCCCGCGACCGCAAGGACATGGCCGGCGCCATCCAGGCTTATGAGAAGACGATCACCCAGGGCGGCGGCTCCCCGTCGGTCTGGCTGGAGCTGAGCGCCGTCTGGCAGGCCGCCACCCCGCCCAACCGGGACCGCGCGCTGCAAAGCGCTGTGATGGCCGGCCAGTTCAACCCGAAGGACGAGGAGCGGGTCGCCATCCTCTGGCGCATCGCCACCCTGATGGACGAGGCCTTCGGCAAGCCGGACGAGGCGGTCAAGGCGTTGCGGTCGATCCAGGAGATCGCGCCGAAGATGGAGGCGGCGACCCTCGACACCCAGGCGCCGAAGCTGGAGGAGCGCATCGTCGCACTCCGCCGCAAGGCCGGGCTGGTGATGACCGGCGTCACCGTCAATGCCGAGGGCAGCAGCCCGCGCGTCTGCTTCCAGTTCAGCGACCGGCTGAGCGGCAAGCAGGGCGTGCGCTTCGACGACTATGTCCGGGTGGAGCCGGCGACCAAGACCGCCATCGAGACGCGCGACAACAGCCTGTGCCTGCGCGGCGTCACCCATGGCTCCGGCTACACCGTCACCCTGCGCCAGGGGCTGCCCGGCGAGGACGGCGTGAACCTGAAGGCCGACGAGACCCAGCGCGTGCGCGTGCCCGACCGGCCGTCGATGGCGGCTTTCCGCGGCTCCGCCTACATCCTGCCGCGCAAGGGCGCCGACGGCATCCCGGTGGTCAGCGTCAACACCGACCGGCTCGACGTGTCGGTCTACCGCATCGCCGACCGCGCCCTGGTGTCCAACAAGTATGAAGGCAACATCTTCAACGAGCTGACCAGCTATTCCGCCGACCGGCTGGCCCAGGAGAATGGCGAGCTGGTGTGGTCCGGCTCGCTGGAGGTGAAGGGGGAGCGCAACCGCGACACCACCGCGGCGATCCCGTTCCGCCAGGCCGTCGGCGACGATCCCAAGGCCGGCCTCTATGTCGTCACCGCCCGCCCGCATGACGTGGAGGAGTCCGACCGCTGGGAAGCGCTGGCGACCCAGTGGGTGCTGCTGTCCGACATCGGCCTGACCAGCTTCCGCGGCGCCGACGGGCTGACCGTCTTCGCCCGCTCCTTCGGCACGGCCAAGCCGCTGCCGGGGGTGGATGTGGCGCTGGTCGCCCGCAACAACACCGAACTGGCCCGCGTCAAGACCGACGAATTCGGCCGCGCCCGCTTCGCCCCCGGCCTGCTGAAGACCGGCGGCAACGCGCCCGAGATGGCGATGGCCTATCTCGGCACCGATTTCGCCATGCAGGATCTGACCGGCGCCGCCTTCGACCTCAGCGACCGCGGGGTCGGCGGGCGTCCGGCGCCGGGGCCGATGGACGCCTTCGTCTATGCCGACCGCGGCGTCTACCGCCAGGGCGAGACGGTGAACCTGTCGATCCTGCTGCGCGACGACAAGACCGAGGCGGTCGACAATTTCCCGCTGACGGTGAAGGTCCTGCGCCCCAGCGGCACCGAATATTACAGCGGTGCCCTGAAGGGCCAGGAGGCCGGCGGCTTCTTCCTGCCGCTGACCCTGACCCGCACCGCGCCGCTCGGCGGCTGGGAGGTGCAGGTCTACAGCGACCCGAAGGGCGAGCCGATCGGCCGCGGCTCCTTCCAGGTCGAGGATTTCGTCCCGATCAAGCTGGCGCTCGACGTGACGGCCAGCGCGCCGATCCTGGTGCCGGGCCAGCCCTTCGAGGTGACGGCGCAGGGCCGCTTCCTCTACGGCCCGCCGGCCGCCGGGCTGGACGGCACCGCCGAGGTGGCGTTGAAGACCGACCCGATGCCCTATCCGGCCTTCAAGGACTACCGCTTCGGCCGCGTGCAGGATAACCCGACCGAGCGGCTCGACCCGCTGGAGTTCCCGACCACCGACGAGCAGGGCGTGTCGCACATCGTCGTGACCCTGCCGGAGGTGCCGGACACCAGCAAGCCGCTGCGCGCCGACATCCGCGTCACCCTGTCGGAGCCGGGCGGGCGCCCTGTCCACAAGTCGGTCAGCGTGCCGGTGCGTCCGAAGACCCATGCGCTGGGCCTGCGCCCGCGCTTCTCCGACGGGCGCGTCGGCGAGGGTGGCGAGGCCGCCTTCGACCTCGTCGCCGTGGCGCCGGACGGCAGCGCCGTCGCCAAGCCCGGCATCAAGTGGGAGCTGGTGGAGGAACGGGTGTCCTTCGTTTGGTTCCGCCGCGACGGCCGCTACAGCTACAACGCCACGGTGCGCGACATTCCGCTGGCCTCGGGCAGTGTCGATGTCGCCGCCGACAAGCCGGCTCTGGTGGCCCTGGGCAAGCGCGACTTCGGCCGCTACCGGCTGGAGGTGACGGACAAGGCGGCCGGCGTCGCCAGCTCCTACCGCTTCTATTCCGGCTGGGCGAGCGGCGACGAGACTACCGACATCCCGGACAAGCTGGAGGTCTCGACCGACAAGCAGTCCTACAAGCCGGGTGAGACCGCCCGCATCCGCGTGGCGCCGCCCTTTGCCGGCGAACTGCTGGTGACGGTGGCGACCGACCGCATCTTCGACGTGCGCACCATCTCGGTTCCGGCCGAAGGGGCGACGGTGGAGATCCCGGTCGATGCCGCCTGGGGTCCGGGCGCCTATGTCACCGCCACCGCCTACCGTCCGCCGGTCAAGGGCCGCGAGCGTCAGCCGGTGCGCGCCATGGGCGTCGCCTGGGTCGGCGTCGATCCGTCGGTGCGGACGATGACCGTCGCGCTCGACGCCCCGCAGGTGATGCGCCCGCGCAGCCGGCTGGAGGTCGGGGTGAAGGTCGCCGCCGCCGATGGCGGGAAGATCGAGGACACCTATGTCACGCTGGCCGCGGTGGACGAGGGCATCCTGCGCCTGACCGACTTCGCCAGCCCGCAGCCGGAGAAGCATTATTTCGGCAAGCGCCGGCTGGGGCTGGACATCCGCGACGATTACGGCCGGCTGATCGATCCGCTCGACGGCCCCTATGGCGCCATGCGCCAGGGCGGCGATTCGAGCGGTGCCGGGCTGCCGGTGGTGCCCTTCACCGTGGTCTCGCTGTTCCATGGGCCGGTGAAGGTCGGCGCCGACGGCACCGCCCGCATCGGCTTCGACGTGCCGGACTTCAACGGCGAGCTTCGGCTGATGGCGGTCGCCTACAGCCGTGGCCGCGTCGGTTCCGCCGCCGGTCCGGTGACGGTGCGCGACCCGCTGGTCGCCGACGCCATCCTGCCGCGCTTCCTCGCCCCCGGCGACGACAGCCGCGTGACCCTGTCGCTCCACAATGTCGAGGCGGCGGCCGGCACCTATGAGGTCGCCGTCACTGCCCAGGACGCGGTGGCGGTGGAGGGTGGCACCCTGTCGGTTCCGCTGGCGAAGGGCGAGCGCAAGACTCTGGTGGTTCCGCTGAAGGGCGTCGCCGCCGGCATCGGCCATGTCGCCGTCGCGGTGAAGGGACCGGAGAATCTGGCGCTGAACCACGACTACGGCATCACCGTCCGCCCGGCGCGGTCGGTGGAGACCCAGTTCGTCACCCGCCAGATCGCGCCCGGCGAAAGCGTCCGCTTCGACGGGGCCGAGCTTGCCACCTACCTGCCGGGAACCACCAGCTGGTCGGCCAGCTTCACCACCGCACCGCCCTTCGACGTCGCCGGCATCCTGCGGGCGCTCGACCGTTACCCGTTCGGCTGCCTGGAGCAGACGGTCAGTCGCGCGCTGCCGCTGCTGGTGGTGCGCGACGTGGAGCTGGCGCTGGGCAAGGACCGCAAGCCCGACGACGGGCTGGAGGCGCGGGTCCAGCAGGCGATCTCCCGCACGCTGGACAAGCAGCGCTTCGACGGCGCCTTCGGCCTGTGGGGGGCGAATGACGAGGCCGACGGCTGGCTGACCGCCTATGCCGCCGAGTTCCTCGTCCGCGCCAAGCAGAAGGGCGAGGCGGTTCCCGACAAACCCTTGACCGACGCCCTGAACTGGCTGCGCCAGCGCGCCATCGCCAGCGCGTCGGAGCCGGGGGATCTGGCGGTGCGCGCCTATGCCCTGCACACGCTGGCGCTGGCCGGCGTGTCGCTGCCGGGTCCGGCGCGTTACCTGCACGACACTGCGCTGGAGAAGCTGCCGACGCCGCTCGCCAAGGGCCAACTGGGCGCGGCACTGGCCCGCATGGGCGACCAGGAGCGGGCGGCCAGCGCCTTCGACAGCGCGGTCGGCCATCTGGCGCGCGAGGAATGGCATGTCGATTACGGCTCCACCGTCCGCGACTCCGCGGCGCTGGTGGCGCTGATGACCGAGGTCAACATGGCGGGCAACCGCACCCCGGCGCTGATCGACCGTCTGCCGGCCTCCGCCACCGCCGCCAACCGCACCAACACGCAGGAGAAGGCGTGGTCGGTGCTGGCCGCCGACGCGCTGCTGCGCGGCGCGCCGGCCAAGGCGGAGATGACGCTGGGCGGTGCGAAGAAGGACGGCGCGCGGGTCGATCTGACCCCGACGCTGGCCCAGCTGAAGGCCGGCATCCCGGTCGCCAACGCCGGCAAGGCGGCGGTGTGGCAGGCGGTATCGCTGTCCGGCGTGCCGGTGGCGCCGCAGCCGGCGGCGCGCGAGGGGCTGCGCATCAAGCGCAACTTCTTCACCCGCAAGGGCGAGGTGCTGAACCTCGACAGCATCAAGCAGAACGACGTGTTCGTCGTCGTGCTGGAGGGCGAGGCCAACACCAAGCTGTTCCACCAGGGCATGGTGACCCATGCGCTGCCGGCCGGCTGGGAGATCGAGAACGCCAAGCTGGGCGGCGGTACGCCGGAGGAGATGGCGTGGCTGGGCGACCTCAGCTACACCCGCACGACCGAGGCGCGCGACGACCGCTATGTCGCCGCGGTGGACCTGACGGAGGACCAGCAGACCTTCAAGCTGGCCTTCGTCGTCCGCGCCATCACCCCCGGCACCTACGAGCTGCCGGGCGCCACGGTGGAGGATATGTACAAGCCGCGCTTCTTCGCCCGCCAGACCACCGGGCGGATCACCGTCCGTCCGGCGGAGTGACGATTGGCGCCGGCTTGGGTGCGCAACGTCTGGGTAAGGCGGGCGGGGGTGGCGGCGGCCGGCGTCGCCGTCCTGATGGGGACGGCGCTGCTGCTCGACCGGCTGTTCCCGCCGCCGCTGGGCCGGCTGGCCGACCTGTCGGTGACGGTCACCGACCGCAAGGGCCAGCCGCTGCGCGTCTTCACCAATGCGGCCGGCGCGTGGCGGCTGCCGGCGACGGTGGACGATGTCTCGCCGCTGTTCGTCGAGCTGCTGCTGGCCTATGAGGACCGGCGTTTCGAAAGCCATGCCGGCGTCGATCCGCTGGCGGTACTGCGCGCCGCGGGGCAGAATCTGGGGGCGGGACGGGTGGTTTCCGGCGCCTCCACCATCACCATGCAGGTCGCCCGCCTGCTGGAGCCGCGGCCACGCACCTTCAGCGCCAAGCTGATCGAGGCGGCGCGGGCGGCCCAGCTGGAATGGCGCTACGGCAAGCGCGACATCCTCGGCATGTATCTGACGCTCGCCCCCTATGGCGGGAACATCGAGGGCATCCGCGCCGCCTCGCTGATGCTGCTGGGCAAGGCGCCGGCCGAACTGGACGCGGCGGAGGCGGCACTGCTGGTCTCGCTGCCGCAATCGCCCTCCCACCTGCGCCCCGACCGCTATCCGGAACGGGCGCAGGCGGCCCGCGACAAGGTGCTGGACCGGGTGGCGGAATCGGGCGCTCTGTCGCCCAAGGCGGTGGCGGAGGCAAAGTCGCTGCCGGTTCCCTCGGCCCGCCTGTCGCTGCCGTCCCATGCCCCGCATCTGGCCGACCGGTTGCGCAGAGCCAACCCCGGCCAGCCGGAGATCGTCACCACCATCGACGGCACCCTGCAACAGGCGGTCGAGGCGCTGGGCCGGCGGGCGGCGGAGACGCTGAACCCGCAGGCCGGGCTGGCGGTGCTGGTGGTGGACAACCGCGACCGCTCGGTGCTGGCCTATCTCGGCAGCCCCAACGCGCTGGACGAGACGCGGCAGGGCCCCATCGACATGGTGCGGGCGGTGCGCTCGCCCGGATCGGCGCTGAAGCCCTTCATCTATGGGCTGGGCTTCGATGACGGCATCATCCACCCGCTGACCCAGATCGCCGATGTCTCCACCCGTTTCGGCGACTGGGCGCCGCGCAATTTCGACCGCAGCTTCACTGGCGACCTGACGGTGATGGAGGCGTTGCAGCGCTCGCTGAACGTGCCGGCGGTGCTGGTGCTCGACCGGGTCGGGCCGCTGCGCTTCGCCGAAGCCCTGCGCAAGGCCGGTGCCCGTCTGGTGCTGCCGGGCGGCACGACGCTGCCGGGGCTGCCGGTGGCGCTGGGCGGGGCGTCGATCAGCCTGTGGGACATGACGACGCTCTACAGCGGGCTGTCGCGCGATGGGCTGGTGGCGCCGTTGCGCGCCAGGATGGACGAGCCCGGCGGGGCGGAGCAGCGGCTGCTGTCGGCCACCGCGGCGCAGCAGGTCCGCGCGATTCTGGAAGGCTCGCCGCCACCGCCGGGGGTGGTGCAGGCGCAGGAACTGCGCGGCAGCGGGCCGGTGGCGTTGAAGACCGGCACCAGCTACGGCTTCCGCGACGCCTGGGCCTTCGGCGTCACCGGGCGCTACACCGTCGGCGTGTGGGTCGGGCGACCGGACGGCACGCCCAGCCCCGACCATTACGGCCGCAACACCGCCGCCCCGCTGCTGTTCGAGGTCTTCGACCGGCTGCCGGCCGAGCGCGGCCGTCCTGCCGGCCCGGTCAGGAACGAGGCGCCGCCGGAACTGCTGCGCCACCTGCGGCCGGGGGAGGTCGAACTGGCCGGGCCGCGCCAGACCGACCGGCTGCGCCTGACCTTCCCGGTCAGCGACATGGTGCTGGAGGCGCTGGGGCCGGATGGCAAGGGGGAGCCGATGACCCTGACCGCTGCCGGCGGGCGGCGCCCGCTGTCCTGGCTGATCGACGGGCGGCGCATCGCCCAGTCACCGATTGCGCGCGACGTGGTGTGGCGTCCGGACGGGCCGGGGGTGGTGCGGGTCACCGTGCTGGACGCCGACGGCCGCAGCGACAGCGCGACCGTCGAGATTCGCTGAGGGCGCTAAGACGCGCGGCGCAGGCCGAAGGGGGCGTCGTCGCGCCCGCTCCACACCCGCGTGCGGACGCGCATCTGCTTCTGGCAATCCTCCGAGCAATAGAGCGGTGCCGGCCCCCGCGTGGACGGGCGGACGAAGGGACGGCCGCAGCAGGCGCAATGCAGCGGGCGGGCGGCGGTTTGCGGAGTTGCGGTGTGCGGGAGGGTGGCCGGACGGGCGGGGGCGGACATCTCGGGAATGTTTTCTTGGTTTCGGGTGACGGCCAATATAGGGGCGGTGTGTTGCAGTTCCATGCTCGGGAAAACGCCTAGGACTGAATGGGTAGACGCCCTGTCCGGCGGTCAGAGGCGGTTGACCGGCTTCACCCGAGGGCCTATCTGGAAAGGCTGACAACAAGCGGGAGCGGTGCGGTGCCGATGCGCGTTGCCGACTGGATGCGGAGGCTGGGTGGGGTCGCGGGGGCGCTGCTTCTCGTGATGCTCGGCCTGCTGCTATGGTCGGGGGATGCCGCCGCCGCCTGTCCGCATGACGCGCCGGCCGCCGTCGCGGCGCATGGCGTGTCGCCTGCCGCAGACTCGGGTCGAATGGATCACGGCCGTCCTGCGCCGGGCCGGCCGCATCACGCGACGCAGCCCTGCTGCGCCGGCATGGCCTGTGCGTCCATGGTCGTCGGCTTGCCGAGCGCCGGTCTGACGACCCCGGCCGGGTCTTCGGGGCTGCGGTTGCGTTGGGCGACCGGGCCGCTGCGCGAAGGGCTGGGGGTACGGCCCGACCTGCCGCCGCCGCGGCTGGGATGATGCCCGCGCGCCGCCGGGTTTCCGCGGCGCCTTTCCCATCCCCTGTTCATCCGATTCTTCGGAGTCCGTCATGACTCTCGCGCTTTCGCGCCGCCGTCTGCTGTCGACGGCGGTTGCCGGCGGCTGTGCCGCCCTGCTTCCCGCTTTTTCGCGTTCCGCCTTTGCCGCCAATCCGGTGGGCAATCCGATGGACGCCGTCCGCCTGACCGTCGACCGCCGCACGCTCGACGTGAACGGCAAGGCGGCCAGCGTGTTCGGCATCCGCCAGCCCGACGGCACCCCTGGGCTGACCCTCGACCCCGGCCGGCGCTTCCTGGTCGATCTCGCCAACCGGGCCGGCGAGGATGCGGTCATCCACTGGCACGGCCAGACGCCGCCCTATGTCCAGGACGGTGTCATCGACACCAACCGTCCGGCGATCCGCACCGGCGAATCGGTCCGCTACGACTTCGCGCCGCGCACCGGGACCCATTGGATGCACTCCCACCACGGGATGCAGGAACAGTTGCTGATGGCGGCCCCGCTGGTGGTCCGCAGCGCCGAGGACCTGCGCGCCGACGAGCAGGAGGTGACAATCCTGCTGCACGACTTCACCTTCCGCGACCCGGCCGAACTGCTGGCCTCCCTGGGCGCGCCGGCCGGCGGAATGGCCCATGGCGGGCACGGCCAGATGGAGCACGGCTCCATGGGCGCTGGCGCCATGAATCACGGCGCGATGAACCACGGCTCGATGGCCGGCGGCGCGATGAACCATGGGTCGATGGATCACGGGCAGGCGGCGGATGGTTCGGCGCATGGTTCGGGCCATGGTGCGGATCATGGCATGAGCGGCATGGCCGGCGGCATGGCGATGGACCTGAACGACGTCGAGTACGACGCCTATCTCGCCAACGACCGCACGCTTGCCGACCCCGAGGTCGTGCGGGTGGAGCGGGGCGGACGGGTGCGGCTGCGCATCATCAACGGCGCCACCTCGACCGCCTTCCATATCGACCTCGGGCGGCTGACCGGGCAGGTGATCGCCGCCGACGGCAACCCGGTTCAGCCGGTTGCCGGCAGCCGCTTCGCCATGAGCATGGGCCAGCGGCTGGACATCCGCCTGACCGTGCCGGCCGAGGGTGGCGCCTTCCCGATCCTGGCCCTGCGCGAGGGGGCGGTGCAGCGCACCGGCATCATCCTCGCCACCCCCGGCGCGGCGGTGGGGAAGGTTGCGGCGACCGGGGAGACGCAGACCGATCCGCTCGACCTGTCCTTGGAAAAGCAGCTGGCCGCCGTTTCACCGCTGGCGGCACGCGCGGCCGACCTGACGCGGCGGATGCAGCTGACCGGCTCGATGGCGCCCTATGTCTGGAGCCTGGACGGCCTGACCTTCGGGGCGCACCGGCCGCTGACGGTCCGCCAGGGCCAGCGGGTGGAGCTGACCTTCGAGAATGCGTCGATGATGGCGCATCCCATGCACCTGCACGGCCATCACTTCCAGGTGGTGGCGATAGACGGCCGGCCGGTGGCGGGGGCGGTGCGCGACACCGTCCTGGTGCCGATGATGGGCAGCGTCACCGTCGCCTTCGACGCCGACAACCCCGGCCGCTGGCCGCTGCACTGCCACAACCTGCTGCACATGGCGACGGGGATGATGACGGAGGTGGTCTACGAAGGGGTGGGGTGAGGGAGCACCCCCAACCCGTCAATAATGCGGCGGCGGCCGGTCGTCCTGCGGGGAGGCGATGGCATATTCCGCCGCCTCCACCCGGTCGCGCATGCGCCTCATCTGGGCGGTCAGCCGGTCGATGGTCTGGCCCTGGGCGAAGATGACCTCCGACATCTCCTCCGCCATGCGCTCGTGATGGGCAAGGCGGCTTTCGAGGTCGGCGAGGCGTTGTTCGAGGGCGGAATCCATAGGGCACCGATGACAGGAAGGAATATCGGGGAAGGGCCGCAAGATGGACCATTCCCCGCTCCGGGTCGAGGTGCCTTTCCGCTCAGGCCATCGCGGTGGTGCCGGCCAGCCAGCCGGACAGGCCGGTCAGCACCAGCACGGTCAGGCTTGCCAGCCGCAGGGTCAGCGGCGCCATCGCCAGCCCGCCCATCAGCTTGTCGTTGCGCAGCAGCAACAGCATCGGGATCAGGATGAAGGGCAGGGTCAGGGCCAGCACCACCTGGCTCAGCACCAGCAGCCCATCCACCGCGCGATCGCCGGCGCTGCCCAGCACCGCCAGCGCCGGGATCAGCGAGGCGCCGCGGGTGATCAGCGCGCGGGTGACCGGGCGCAGCCGCAGGTTCAGGAAGCCTTCCGTCACCATCTGCCCGGCCATGGTGCCGGTGGTGGTGGAGCTTTGGCCGGCGGCCAGCAGGGCGATGGCGAAGACCAGGGCGGCGACGCCGCCGATGCTGCTGCCCAGCAGGGCGTGGGCGTCCTCGATGCCGGGGGAGGCGCCGGGCGCCGCTCCCTGGAACGCCACGGCGGCGACCGCCAGGATGGCGCCGTTGACCAGACCGGCCAGCGCCAGCGCGGTCGACAGGTCGATGGTCAGCCAGCGGGCGGCCTGCCGCCGCTCCTCTTCGGTTTTCACCTCGGCCAACCGGGCCTGGACCAGACCGGAATGCAGGAACAGGTTGTGCGGCATGACGGTGGCGCCGATGATGCCCAGCGACAGGTACAGCATCTCCGGATTGCGGGCCAGCTCGACGCTCGGCATCAGGCCGGCCAGCAGGGCGCCGGGGTCGGGGCGGGCGATTGCCAGCTCCCAGGCGAAGCAGACGACGACCACGCTCATCAGCGCGCCGACCACCAGTTCGGGGGCACGGCCGCGGGCGCCGGGCAGGGCCAGGATGCCGAAGGTCAGCACGGCGGAGATCACCACCCCGGCCATGACCGGGATGCCGAACAGCAGCTTCAGCGCGATGGCGCTGCCCAGCAGCTCGGCCAGATCGGTGGCGATCATCGCCAGTTCCGACACCGCCCACACCAACATCGCCACCGGCCGCGGGAAGCGCTGGCGGATCAGCCGGGCCAGATCGGTGCCGGTCGCCAGCGTCAGCCTGACGATCAGCCCCTGCAGGAAGATGCCGGCCAGACTGGCGATCAGCACCGCCGACAGCAGGGCGAAGCCGAAGCTGGAGCCCGCCGCGATGTCGGTCGCCCAGTTGCCCGGATCCATGTAGCCGACCGCCACCACGAAGCCGGGGCCGAGCATGGTCCAGAACCGCCGCCCCACCGCAGGGGTGCGGGCGGGGGCGGGGATGGTCTCGGCGATGGTGGGGGATGCGGTCTTCACGCCGGTTGCTCCTGAACGGGACGGCCAGAGGCTTGGCCGCCGATGCAACAATGGCAGGGCCTTCCGATAGCGTCCAATCGACGTTTTCTAACGTGTCGATAGGCGCTCGCTATCGATATGGCGACCGAGCCAAGTCGGGTCCAGTTCAGAACAGCAGGGCGGCCACTTCGTTCGCAGTGCAGCAGTGCCATGCGGGCGAATTTCGCCGGGAACCAATCCCCCTCCGTCAATCTCCCCTCGTCAATCCCCCGTCAGCGGCGGCGCGGACCGAAGCGCTTGCGCGGGGCGCCGCGGAAGCCGGCTGCCGGCGGCGGCTCGCGGCGGCGGGCGCGAGAGGCCAGCGCTTCGGACAGGCGCTGGCCGATGGCGTCGCGGGCGCTGCGCACCCGGTCGCGGTCGGGCAGGGCGTCCGGGAACTTGCGCGACGCCCAGAAATAGAGGTCGCAGGCGCGCGATGCCGCCTCCAGCACATCGGCGGCCAGCCCGTCGAGCCGCGCCGGGATCAGCCGGCCGAGCGGCAGCCTCTCGCCGGCCTCCACCGCGTCGAGGATGGCGGCGAAGACCTTGGCATCCTCCGCATCCTCCAGGTCGGCGGGGGCGAGCAGCAAGTCGAGCCTGGCGGCGAGCGCCAGACGGCGGGCGTCCAGCATCGGCGCGGCGCGGCGCAGCGCCGACAGGTCGGCCAGCCGGAAGGGGGAGCCGGCGGTGGCGGCGCTGCCGAAGCACTCCACCAGCAGCCGGGTCTCGGCGCTGTCGATGTGGCTGGCAAGGCGGGCCAGCATGGCGCGGGTCGGGCGGACGGGCAGGGGGGCGTCGGCGCGCAGGCGGCGGTCGGGCGCCTCCAGCAGGCGCTTCAGCGCGGCGGGGGTACCGCGGGCGATGACGCCGAAATGCCCCTCCTCGAACTGGCCGAAGCGGCCGGCGCGGCCGGCGATCTGCTTCACCTCCGTCGCGCTCAGCGGCCGGACGCTGCTGCCGTCGAACTTCTCCAGCGCGGTGAACAGCACGCGCCGGCAGGGCAGGTTCAGCCCCATGCCGATGGCGTCGGTCGCCACCACCACATCGGCCTCGCCGGCCAGGAAGCGCGCCGCCTCGCGCCGCCGCACCGCCGGAGCCAGCGCGCCATAGATGGCGGCGACCGACAGCCCCTGGGCCAGCAGCGTGTCGCGGACGCTGTGTACCTCGCGGCGGGAGAAGGCGATCAGCGCGTCGCCGCGCTCCACCTCCGCCCACTCCAGCCGGCGGTCGAGCATCGACAGCGGGGTCTTGCGGTCAAGCTCCACCACCTCCAGCGGCTCGCCGAGATGGGCGGCGGCACGCTCCACCAGCGGCCTGACCTCCGGCGCGCCGAGGATATAGACGGTCTCCGCCGGCACGCCCATCAGCGCCGCGGTCCAGGCCCAGCCGCGCGCCGGGTCGGCCAGCATCTGGATCTCATCGATCACCGCGACCTCGACCGGCCGGTCCGGGTCCATCACCTCGATGGTCGAGGCGGTGTGGCGGGCACCGGGGGTGCGGATTTCCTCCTCGCCGGTGATCAGCGTGGTGGGAGTGCCCTCGCCGTTCAGCCGCTCCATCACCTCCAGCGCCAGCAGGCGCAACGGCGCCAGATAGACGCCGTCGCGGGCCTCACGCAGCGCGGTGATGGCGCGGTGGGTCTTGCCGGAGTTGGTCGGGCCGATCACCAGCACCAGACGGCGGTTCATGCCGCGCGCCACCGGGAACAGCCGTTCGAAGCGCGAGAAGTCGAAATGACGGTCGACATAGAGCCGGCCGCGCCCCTCCGCCCGGTCGCGGCGCCATTGGTCATACTCGCGGTCCCAGCGGTCGAGCAGCTCGTCGGCGTCGCTGCGGTTGCGGGCGGCCTTGCCCAGCCGCTCGGCGAGGCTGGCGAAGCCCCAATCCGGGTCGTCCCCGGCCCGGTCCGCCAGATCGCGCAGCCGGGCGGCGATGCGGGACAGGGCGTCGTCCAGCGCGGCGCGCAGGGCCGGGTCATGGTCCAGCCGGGCCGACAGCTCGGCATCGGACAGGTCCGACAGCTCCAGCGCGTCGAAGCTGCGGGAGACGTGCAGGCGGATCGCCGGGGACAGGCCGGGCCAGGGCAATTCGTCGCTGCGCACGGCGCGGACGCGGGTGCGGTCCTCGCAGGAAAGCAAGGCGGTCTGGCTGCCGGCCAGCGCCCGGCGGCCCTGGGCCAGCAGCGCGTCGCGGCGGTGGGCGCGGTCGATGCGGCCGCTGATCTCCAGCAGGATGGCCTCGCGCCGCTCCGCCGGCACCAGCAGGTCACGCTTGCCCTTCGGCAGCGGCAGGCCGAGCGCCACCAGCCCGCGCGTCTCGGCATCGGTCATCCGCAGCAGGCCGGCGGCCCCCAGCGTCGTCACTTCCGGATGGGCGACGGCGAGGTCGTGGACCAGATGCGGGTCGGCAATGGCTGTGGCGGCCGGCATGCCGGTATCGTCTGTCATGGCGTCGTCTGTCATGGCACCTGTCCGGAAGCGATGTGGTGCAGCACGATGCCGCTGGTGGTCGCCACGTTGAGGGAATCGAAATCGCCGGCCATCGGGATGCGCACGCTGCGGGCGCGGGCCAGCAGGGCGGGCGGCAGGCCCGGTCCTTCCGACCCGAACAGCAGGGCAGCGCGGCGGGGCGGGGTGAGGGCGGCCAGCGTCTCGGCACCGGCGGGGCTGAGCGCCACCGCCTCGAAGCCGAATCGGTCGAGCAGGGCGAGCGGGTCCTCGTCCGCCGCCAGCCTCGCCGTCGGCACCAGCAGGGTCGCCCCCACCGAAACGCGGATCGCCTTGCGGTAGAGCGGGTCGCAGCAGCCGGAATCGAGAATCGCCGCATCGGCGCCGAAGGCGGCGGCGTTGCGGAAGATGCCGCCCATATTGTCGTGGTTGCCGATGCCGAACAGCATGACGACACGGGCGACCGGGCCGCAGGCACCCAGCAGGTCGGCCACGCTGGGGACACCGGTCTTCTCCCCCACCGCCAGGATGCCGCGATGCAGGGGGAAGCCGGCGATGCGGTCCAGCACGGGCTGGGTGGCAGTGTAGACCGGAGTGTCCGTCGGCAGGGCGGCCAGCATCGGCTCCAGCGCCGCCAGCCGCTTCTCGGCGATCAGCAGCGAGCGGGCGCGGTAGCGGGCGGACTGCACGAGGCTGCGCACCACCACCGCCCCCTCGGCGATGAACAGCCCGTCACGGCCGACGAGGTCGCGCTCCCGCACGTCGCGGTAGGGCTCGATGCGCGGATCTTCGGGGTCGGTGATCGGGATGACCTGATAGGGCGGGGTGGGCAAGGGGCGGCTCGGCGTTTTGGGTATCCGCCTACTTAGTGCATGTGGCGCTGGGTTTCCAATGCCGTTCCCTGCCGACCCTCCATGGGCATACCCCCTTGCCGATGCGGACGTCCCTGCTCATGTTGCGGTGCAGCATAAGCATTTGGAGACGTGCCGGCCATGACGATGATCCGAAAGCTGTGGAACCGTGTGTGCGGCAAGGCGACGCCTGCGCCGCGCGCGTACCCCGCGGAACCGTTGGAACTGTCCGGGCCGGAGCCGATGCTGGCCCTGCCGCCGCCCAAGCCGACGCTGGCGCTGGCCTTGCAGGGCGGCGGCGCGCATGGCGCCTTCACCTGGGGCGTGCTCGACCGGCTGTTGGAGGAGGATATCCGGCTGGTCGGGGTCAGCGGCGCCAGCGCCGGGGCGATGAACGCCGCCATGCTGGCCCAGGGCTGGGCACGGGGCGGGTGCGCGGGCGCGCGGGCCGAACTGGCGACGTTCTGGGAGCGGGTCAGCGCCGCCGGGCGGCTGGGGCCGATCCGGCCGAGCGTGACCGACCGGCTGCTTGGCCGCTGGAACGTCGACCATGCGCCGGGAACCCATCTGGTGGACTGGGCGCGGCGCTGGGTCAGCCCCTATCGGACGCAATCGGCGGATTTCCACCCGCTGCGCGGCCTGCTGGCCGAGATGGTCGAACCGGAGCTGATCCGGCGGAGCGGGCTGCGGATGTTCGTCAGCGCCACCAATGTGCGGACCGGAGCCCTGCGGCTGTTCGACGAGACGGAGTTGGAGGTCGATCACCTGCTGGCCTCGGCTTGCCTGCCGAGCCTGTTCCGCGCGGTGCGGATCGACGGCCAGGATTACTGGGACGGCGGCTATCTCGCCAACCCGCCGCTATCGCCGCTGGCGGCGGCCTGTCCCGGCGCCGACCTGCTGGTGGTGACGATCAACCCCTTCACCTGCTCCACCACGCCGGAGGACCCGACCGGCATCGCGGCCCGCCTCAACCAGATCACCTTCAACGCCGCCCTGTTGCAGGAGATGCGCTGCCTGTCCGCCCGCAGCGACGCCCCGCGCCTGCACCTGATCGGCGCCGACGAGCATCTCCAGGATCTGGGACTCTATTCGAAGCTGATGACTGACTGGAGCTTCCTCAACTGGCTGCGTGACGCCGGACGCGAGGCGGCGGGGCGCTGGGTCGAGGAGAACATGCCGGCCGTCGGCGTCGGCAGTTCGGTGCGGACCCCGGCCCTGGCCTGACCCTCACTCCGCCGGATGCTGCCCCGCTGGATGTTGCCCCGCCGGATGCTGTTGGGCGTCGGGGTCTGCGTGGGCGAACCAGCGCTTCATCCGGCGCGACAGCCCGTCCAGATAGGTCAGCGCCACCGGCACCACCAGCAGCGTCAGGATGGTGGAGGACAGGAGCCCGCCGATCACCGCATGGGCCATCGGTGCGCGCTGCTGCGCCCCTTCGCCGATGCCGAGCGCCAGCGGCAGCATGCCGAAGATCATCGCGGCGGTGGTCATCACGATGGGGCGCAGGCGGATGATCCCGGCCTCGACCAGCGCATCGTGCAGGCTGGCGCCGCGCTTGCGCGCCTGGTTGGCGAAATCGACCAGCAGGATGGCGTTCTTGGTCACCAGACCCATCAGCATGATGAAGCCGATGGCGCTGAAGATGTTCAGCGTCGATCCCGCCGTCAGCAGCCCCAGGAACACGCCGACCAGCGACAGCGGCAGCGAGGCCATGATGGCGAGCGGTTGCAGGAAGCTGCCGAACTGCGAGGCGAGGATCAGGTAGATCAGGATGACGGCGAGCGCCAAAGCCTGCATGGCATAGCCGCTGGTCTCGGCGATGTCCTTGGTCGAGCCGCCGAAGACGATGCGGTAGCCGGGCGGCAGCTCGATCTTCGCCAGCGCCGCCTGCAAATCGCGGCCGGCATCGCCGGCGGCGCGGCCCTGGACGTTGGCCTGGACATTCACCTCGCGCTGCAAATCGCGCCGGTTGATCTGCGAGGCGCCGAGCGTCGTCACCACCTCCGCCACCTGGGACAGCGGGATCATCCGCGGCGTGCCGTTGGCATCGACCCCGCCGGAGAAATAAATGCGGTCGAGGTCGGCGCGGCCGGCACGGTCGCCTTCGGGCAGGCGGACCAGCACGTCGTAGCTCTCGCCGTCCGGCGCCTTCCAGCTCGACACCGTGTCGCCGGCGAACAGCGGGCGCAGCGTCTCGGCCACCTTGGCGGTGCCGATGCCGAGGTCGCTGGCGAGGTCGCGCTCCAGCCGGACTGCCAGCGTCGGCTTGGCCGCCTTCAGCGTGCTGTCGACATCGACGAAGCCGGGGATGGCGCGCATGGCGCCGATGACGGTCTGCGACAGCCGGTCCAGCTCGGCGATGTTGCGGCCCTGCACCGAGACCTGAATCTGCTTCTGCACGCCGCCGACGCCGGGGATGGCGATGCCGATGGTGACGCCGGGAATCGCCGACAGCCGTTGCCGCAGCAGCGGTGCCAAGTCGTTGGGCGAGCGCTTGCGCTGGTCGATGGGGGTGTAGCGCAGATAGATGCTGCCGCGGTTGTGGCCGATCGATACCCCGGTGTTGACGGTGCTGTAGGTGTAGGCGATCTCCGGGAACTCGCGGATCGCCGCCTCGACCTGTCTGGTCTTGGCGGTGGTGGTGGCGAGCGACGAGCCGACGGGAGATTCCACCTCGACGATCTGCTCGCCGAGGTCGGCGGCGGGAACGAACTCCACGCCGATGCGCGGCACCAGCAGGAAGCTGCCGAAGAAGATCGCCAGCGCCGCGACCACCACCACCCAGCGCCGGCGCAGGCCCCAGCGCAGCAGCCGGCCATAGCCGTGCGAGACACTGTCGAACCCGCGCCCGAACCATGCCGCGAAGCGGCCGAAGATCGAGCGGCCGTGGCGGCCATGGGCGGCCGGGTCGTACCAGATGCTGGACAGCATCGGGTCGAGCGTGAAGGACACGAACAGCGAGATCAGCACCGCCGCCGAGACGGTGATGCCGAATTGCAGGAAGAAGCGGCCGATGATGCCGCCCATGAAGGCGACGGGCAGGAACACCGCGACGATGGTCAGCGTGGTCGCCAGCACCGCCAGCCCGATCTCCGCCGTGCCGTCGAGCGCGGCCTGACGGTGGCCCTGGCCGCGGGCGAGGTGGCGCATGATATTCTCGCGCACCACGATGGCGTCGTCGATCAGGATGCCGATGGCGAGCGACAGCGCCATCAGCGTCATCATGTTCAGCGTGAAGCCCATCGCCGCCAGCATGCCGAAGGTGCCGAGCACGGCGACCGGCAGGGTCAGCGCGGTGATGACCGTGCTGCGCCACGACCCCAGGAAGACCATGACGATCAGGATGGTCAGGATGCCGCCCTCGACCAGCGTTTCCTGCACGTTGCTGAGCGAGTTTGTGATGCCGCGGGAGCTGTCGCGCACCACCGCCAGCGTCACGTCCGCCGGCAGCGAGCCGTTGGTCCGCAGATCCTGGATCGCCGCATGCAGGCCGCGGGCGACCTCCACCGTGTTGGCGCCCTGGACCTTAACCACATCGACCGCCAGCGCCGGGTTGCCGTTCAGCAGGGCGGCGGAGTCCTGCTCCTCCTGCCCGTCGATCACTTCGGCGACCTGGGACAGGCGCACCGGGCTGCCGCCGCGCCGCGCGACGATCAGGTCCAGCAGGTCGCGCGGGTTGCGCACGCGCCCCTCCACCTGCACCACCCGCTCCCGTCCCTGGCCGGAGACGGTGCCGGCGGGCACGTCCTGGTTCTCGCCGGTGACGGTGGCGATCACCTCGTCGACGCCGATGGTCAGCGCTTCCAGCTTTTCCGGCTTCAGCCGCACCAGGATCTGCCGCTTCACCCCGCCGGCGATGGTGGCCTTGCCGACGCCGCGGACATTCTGCAAGCGCTTCAGGATGATCTGGTCGGTCAGCGTGGTGAGGTCGCGCAAGGACCGCAGGTCGGAGGTGACGGCGATGGACAGGATCGGCTGGTCGTCCGGGTTGAAGCGGGTGATCTGCGGATCCTTCACCTCGTCGCGGAAGCTGGCGCGGATGGCCGAGACCTTCTCGCGCACGTCCTGCAACGCCTGGACCGACGAGGTCTTCAGGTCGAACTCGGCGATCACCACCGACTGCCCCTCGTAGGAGCGCGAGGTCAGCGTCTTGATGCCGGCGATGGTGTTGATCGCATCCTCGACGGGCCTGGTGATGTCGGTCTCCACCGTCTCCGGGCTGGCGCCGGGATAGCTGGTGCTGACCACCACCACCGGGAAATCGACGTCGGGAAACAGGTCGACGCCCAGCCGGTTGTAGGAGAAGAGACCGAGCACCATCAGCGCCACCATCATCATGGTGGCGAAGACCGGGTTGTCGACGCTGATGCGGGTGATCGGCATGGCGGCTGGTCCGTCCGGGTCAGGTGCCGGCTATCGAGACGCTGCGTCCGGCGGTCAGGCCGGGCAGGTTGCCGGTGACGACGCGGTCGCCCGGCGCCAGGCCTTCCACCTGCACCAGATCGCCGCGCGCCCACAACGCCACCCGCGTGACCGGGCGGCGCACGGTCTGGCCGTCGGCAATCGCCAGGACGAAGTCGCCCTGCTCGTCATGGCGGACGGCGACCGGCGGCACGGCGATGGCGCTCGCCGCCTGCGCCACCAGAACCTCGCCGCTGGCGAACATGCCGCCACGCAGCGCGCCGTCGCGATTGTCGATGGTCACATAGACCGGGATGGCGCGCGATCCCGCCCGCGCCATCGGGTTGATGCGGGCGACGCTGCCGGCGAACTCCCGCTCGCCGAACCCCTCCACCCGCAGGCTGGCGGTCTGGCCGACGGCGAGCCGGGCCACCTGCTCCGCCGGGACGGTCGCCTCGACCTCGACCCGCGACAGGTCGACCACTGTGAACATGGCGGCATTCACCGCCAGATTTTCCCCCGGATTGACGGCGCGGGTGGCGACCATGCCGTCGATGGGGCTGAGTACCACCGCGTCGCGCAGCGCCTTGCGCGCCAGCTCGACCTGCGCCGCCAGCGCATCGACCTGGGCGCGCTGGAAGCCGAAGCTGCTCTCGGCCTGATCCAGGCTGGTGTCCGAGACGATGTTGCTGCGGTTCAGCGTGCGGTTCTTGGTCAGCGTCTTTTCGGCCAGCACCAGCTGGGCCCGCGCGCCTTCCAGATTGGCCTGCTTCTCGTTCAGGCGGGCGGTCAGCTCCACCGTGTCGAAGCGGGCCAGCATGTCGCCGCGGCGGACCGCCTGTCCCTCGCGCACCGCCACCTCGGCCAGCCGCGCGGCGACCTCCGCCTTCACCGCCGACTGCTCCATCGGCGAGACCGAGCCGCTGAGCCGGACCGTCTCCGTCAGCGCGCGCGGGGCGACGGCCGTGACCTCCAGCGCGGTCAGTTCCACCGGACGCTCCGCCGCCGGAACGGCCGGGGAGGGGGAGGGCGGCGCCGGATTGCGGGCGCGCCACAGGGCGACACCGCCGCCGGCCACGAGAAGAACCAGCAGGATCGCCAGCAGCCGGCCGAAGCGCCGGGGCTTGCGGGGCGGGGCGTCTTCCTGCGGCAACGAGGGTCGCGGCTGCTGCTGCGGCGGCTGCGGGGCCGGCGGGAAGGTCCGTTGAGGGGCGGTCATGATCGTCGATCCAGTTCGGCCGAGCCCGTCCGGTCGGAACGGCGTCGGTTGAAGGGGCGGCCGGCGCCCTCCATTAGGGGTGGCGTGGATGTTCCGTCAAGGTTCCCGTTGTCGCGCCTTATGACTGGATGGCGATGTCCAGACGGAGAGCGAAGATTGGCATAGGGACATTTGCCAAAAATCCTAATTGCCGACCTCTTCACAAGGGATAAATCGGGCATTTTTGAGGCATCTTCGGGACAGGATTCAAGAAACGGCCGTGATGTCGCTTGACAGGCGTGGGCTATACATTGAAAAGCGATCCATCTTTTGTCCCGCCTGCGCCAACAGCACGGAAATCCCCTCGTGGTCAAACGAAACCTCGCGACGATCCACGCCGCCGGAGCAATGCTGTGCCTGGCTCTCGGTCTGGCCGGCTGCGCTTCCGAAGCACCGCAAGTGCAGACGGCTCCGCCGGTCGAAGCCGCGGCCTATGTCCCGGATCCGAACGACCCGCTGTCCCGCTGGGTCCCGCACATCCGCGAGGCCTCCAAGCGGTACGACATGCCGGAGAAATGGATCCGCGCGGTGATGATGCGCGAGAGCAACGGCCGGGCGACGACCAACAGCGGCAAGGTTCTGACCAGCTCCGCCGGGGCCATCGGCCTGATGCAGGTGATGCCCGGCACCTATGAGCTGATGCGGGCGAAGTATGGGCTGGGCTCCGATCCATCCGACCCGCACGAGAACATCATGGCCGGCACCGCGTATCTGCGCGAGATGTACGACCTGTTCGGCGCCCCCGGTTTCCTGGCCGCCTACAATTGCGGCCCGGCCTGCTACGCCCAGCATCTGGCCGGCAAGCAGCGGCTGCCGCGCGAGACGAAGATGTATCTGGCGGCGCTGACCCCGGTGCTGCGCGGCACCGGTCCGCGCGAACCGTCGCTGGCGGCCGGCGCCTCGGCCATCGAGGTCGCGGTGGTCCCGGACGACGCGCCGAAGCCGCGCGGCGGCCAGCCGTCGGCCCCCGCCACGGCCCAGCAGCCGTCGGAGCCGGCGCCGGTCGTCGTCGCCTCCGCCGCCCTGGAAACCCGCGCTCCCGAATCGCGTGCCCCCGAATCCCGGGCTGTCGAGCCGCGGCGGATGGAGCCGCGACCGGCCGAGCCGAAGGCCGTCGAACCGGCGCCCGCTCCCGTGGTGGTGGCGTCGCTGCCCGAACCCGCCCCCGCCCCTGTCCCGGCTCCCGCGCCCGCGGTGGCCCCGGCGAGGCCGGTGCAGGTCGCCAGCCTCGACCCGGCGCCCGCCACGACGCACCGCGTCAGCCCGCAATTCACCACCCAGGTCGCCGAGGCGCTGTTGCCGCCGCAGTCGGTCGGCAAGGGCGAGCGCGTGGTGATGCGCTTCGTTTCCCAGCGCGCCGACGGCTGCGGCAGCCTCGCCGGCCGCGACCGCGCCTGCGTCGCACTGGCCGACGTGCGCTGACGGGATAAGGCCGCGCGGTCCCGTCTCCCTGCCATAGGGGGGCGGGACCGTCGCTGTCTTCCGGCCCAGCGTGAACGGCACTATTTTTTGCACCCTTGCGGTCCGATTTGATCCGCATCACTTACGGATCGGCTCACCACTGCCATAACGGTGAGATGGACCGGTACGAACACACATCCAGCCCATATCCTCCCTGCGCCTGCTGCGGCAAAGAAGTGCTGCTCGGCGAACCCATGTACTGGACGCCGGAGCGTCCGGGCCGTGTTTGGCATGACCTGTGCGCGCAGCGGGAAGGCCTGCTGCCGGCCTCCCTCAAGCCAGCCCGCGGCAAGCGGCGCGGCCCCAAAACGCAGACGGTGGAATCGCTGTTCTGAACGACATCCGGACAGGCAAAAGAAAAGGGGCGGTTTCCCGCCCCTTTGTCTTTCACAGACGAAGCGTTTCCGCCCGCCTCACTCCCACTCAATCGTCCCCGGCGGCTTCGACGTGATGTCGTAGACGACGCGGTTGACGCCGCGGACCTCGTTGACGATGCGGTTGGACACGCGCGCCAGGAAGTCGTGCGGGAAGGGATACCAGTCGGCGGTCATGCCGTCGGTCGAGGTCACCGCGCGCAGCGCCAGCACATGGTCATAGGTGCGGCCGTCGCCCATCACGCCGACGGTGCGGACCGGCAGCAGCACGGCGAAGGCCTGCCAGATCGCGTCGTAGAGGCCGGCGTTGCGGATTTCCTCCAGATAGACCGTGTCGGCCTTGCGCAGGATTTCCAGCTTCTCCGGGGTGATCTCGCCGGGGATGCGGATGGCGAGGCCCGGGCCGGGGAAGGGATGGCGGCCGATGAAGGCCGGCGGCAGGCCAAGCTCACGGCCGAGTGCGCGGACCTCGTCCTTGAACAGTTCGCGCAGCGGCTCGACCAGCTTGAGCTTCATCCGCTCCGGCAGGCCGCCGACATTGTGGTGCGACTTGATGGTGACCGACGGGCCGCCAGTGAAGGAGACGCTCTCGATCACGTCGGGGTAGAGCGTGCCCTGGGCCAGGAACTCCGCACCGCCGACCTTGGCGCTCTCCTCGTCGAAGACCTCGATGAACAGGCCGCCGATGATCTTGCGCTTCTGCTCCGGGTCGGTGACGCCGGCCAGCTTGCCCAGGAACAGGTCGGCCGCCTCGCGGTGGACCAGCGGGATGTTGTAGTGGTCGCGGAACAGCCGCACGACCTCTTCCGACTCGCCGGCGCGCATCAGGCCGGTGTCGACGAAGATGCAGGTCAGCTGGTCGCCGATGGCCTCGTGGATCAGCACGGCCGCGACCGACGAATCGACGCCGCCCGACAGGCCGCAGATCACCTTGCCGGTGCCGACCTGGGCGCGGATCTTCTCGATGGCCTGTTGCTTGAAGGCGGCCATCGTCCAGTCGCCCTCGATGCCGGCGACGCGGTGGACGAAGTTCGCCAGCAGCTGGGCGCCGTGCGGGGTGTGGACCACCTCCGGGTGGAACTGCACGCCGTACAGGCGGCGCTGGTCGTCGGCGATGGCGGCGAAGGGCGCGCCGTCGCTGACCGCCACGGCGCGGAAGCCGGGCGGCAGCGCGGTGACGCGGTCGCCGTGGCTCATCCACACCTGTTCCTTCGACCCGATGTCCCACAGCCCGTCGAACAGGGCGCAGGGCTCCCTGATCTCGATGAAGGCGCGGCCGAACTCGCGGTGGTCGGAGCCGGACACGGTGCCGCCCAGCTGGTGGCACATCGTCTGCTGGCCATAGCAGATGCCGAGAACCGGAACCTTCAGGTCGAACACCGCCTGCGGCGCGCGCGGGCCGTTCGCCTCGGTGACGGAGGCCGGGCTGCCCGACAGGATAATCGCCTTCGGATCGTAGTCGCGGATGCGCTCGTCGCTCATGCCGAAGGGATGGATTTCGCAATAGACACCGCTCTCGCGCACACGGCGGGCGATGAGCTGGGTCACCTGCGACCCGAAATCGAGAATGAGAACCCGTTCGGCTGAAAGAGAGGCGGCGGAAAGGGAGGCGGCGCTGGACATCGGCGAATCCTGATGCGTGGGGACTCAAGTCCCCTCACTACCGCACCTCTGGCCCCGCCGACAAGCGTGCAAGCGGCGTCAGGTCGCGCCAGCCATAGGCGATTTCCACCAGATCGCTGCCGGCGAAGCGGATCGGCCGTTCCGCCACCTTGATGCCGCCCAACCTTTCATAGAACCAGCGCGACGGGTTGTCGCGCAGGCACCAGACCGCCGCGGACCGGATTCCGGCGGCCAGGAAACAATCGGCCATCGCCGCCATCAGCCGCCGCCCGATTCCGTAACCCTTTGCGTCGTCTAGCAAATAAAGCGCGTGGAACTCGCCCGCATGCCCCTCCACCGTGACCCGGCGCGTGCCGAAGGAGGCGATACCGACGATGGTGCCGGGACCGGCGATCCGGCCGGTGACATCCACCGCGACGAAGGCGCCCTGGCCGGGGCCGCGCGTCTCGGCGATGGCTGCCCAGCGCTGGGCGGCGGCCGGCTCGGACAGGTTGACCAGGAACTGCGCCGGGATCAGCCCGGGATAGGTGGAGCGCCAGCTCTGCACATGGACGCGGGCCATGCCGGCGGCGTCCGACCCGCGCGCCTGGCGGATTGCGACCGTGGTGTCCGTCATCGACCGACCCTCCCATACAGCCTCTCTCCAACAGTTTGGAGTGCCGGTGCAGGAAGTCCAGACGGAAAAGGAGGGAGAGGGGCGACATCGTCGATAGGATCGCAGGCAGCCCGGCCTCGGCTTCGGTTGTCATCGCGGCGCAACAGAGGTAAACAGCGGGACTTGTTCCGGCGCGGCCCCGCACCGATCCTTGATCGGGCGGGGCCGCGCCAGTCCGTCCCAGGCGCCATGGCGGCGCTGCGGGCGGGGCTCCGGAGACCGGACACCGCATGTATTCCTCGCCTACGCTTTCCCGCTACATCGGGCGGCAGTTCGTCGTGTGGTTCTGCCTGCTGATGGTGATCCTGCTCGCCATCGTGCTGCTGCTGGACACGGTGGAGCTTCTGCGCCGCGCCGGCACCAAGCCTCACGTCACCTTCGGGCTGGTGGTGGAGATGGCGCTGCTGAAGCTCCCGGAGATCGGGCAGCAGATCTTCCCCTTCGTCGTCCTGTTCGCGGGCATGTTCACCTTCTGGCGGCTGACGCGCAGCGCCGAGCTGGTGGTCGCCCGCGCCGTCGGCGTGTCGGCCTGGCAGTTCCTGATGCCGGTGATGTTCGCCGCCGCCGCCATCGGCGTGGTGAAGGTGACGCTGATCAACCCGGTCGGCGCCGTCTTCATCGCCAAGTACGAGCAGTTGCAGGACCGCTATCTCAAGCTCCAGTCCAGCACGCTGAACATCTCGCGCTCCGGCCTGTGGCTGCGCCAGACCAACGAGAACGAGCAGTTCTTCATCCATTCGGAGCTGGTGAACCCGGTGACCTTCGAGCTGTCGAACGTCATCGTCTTCCTGTTCGACGCCGACCAGACCTATCTGGGCCGCGTCGATGCGCCGAGCGCCGTGCTGAAGGACCGCAAGTGGGAATTGCAGGAGGCGATCCTGAACCGGGCCAAGAAGGACCCGGAGAAGCTGGACAGCTACACCATCCCGACCGAGCTGGACATGGCGACCATCGAGGAGAGCTTCGCCCCGCCGGAGACCATCTCCTTCTGGGAGCTGCCGCGCTTCATCCACACGCTGGAAACCACCGGTTTCCCGGCCGTGCGCCACCGGCTGCATTACCAGTCGCTGCTGGCCCAGCCCTTCCTATTCCTGGCGATGGTGCTGTTCGCCGCCGCCTTCTCGCTGCGGCTGCCGCGCCGCGGCGGCACCATGGCGATGGTCACCGGCGGCGTGCTGACCGGCTTCGTGCTGTTCGTGATGACCGACGTGGTCCGCACCTTCGGCATGTCGGAAACCATCCCCATCCTCATGGCCGCCTGGAGTCCCGCCGGCATCAGCCTGCTGCTGGGCATCGCCGCCCTTCTGCATCTGGAAGACGGTTGACGGGACGGCTGCCGGGAAGGGAGGGCGGAGTGGGACCATTCGCCGCAAAGCGGGCGGTTATCGCCGTCGGTCATAATTCCGCCCACTTGGTTTAGCACTGGATTGCAGGGGCCGATTCCGTTTGCCAGGGGCACCGGCCCCACCGTAATAACGGGCGACCCGTTTTTGGAGCTTGAGCAGCATGTCGAGTTTGCGAGCCGTCCGGACCACCGTCGCCGTGGCGACCGCCTGTGCGCTTCTGGCCATGCCCGCCGTGGCGCAGTCCAGCAAGGCCGCCGCCGGCGCCGCCACGCCGCGGACGGGGGACGAGAGCACGCGTCAGGCCCGCGCGCCGGGGTCGGAAGGCATCGCTGCGGTGGTGAATGACGAGGTCGTTTCGGTTTCGGACGTCAATGCCCGCATCCGCATGGCGCTGCTGAACGCCGGCGCCGCCGCCAATCCGGAGACGACCAAGCGGCTGATGCCGCAGGTGATGCGCCTGCTGATCGACGAGCGCCTGCAGATGCAGGAGGCCAAGCGCCAGGGCGTCACCGTGTCGGCGTCGGAGATCGACGATGCCGTCAAGCGCATCGCCGAGCAGAACCGGATGAACGGCCAGCAGCTTCAGGAGATGCTGAAGCGCCAGAACGTGCCCTATTCCACCCTGAAGGATCAGATCCGCGCCCTGCTCGCCTGGCAGAAGGTGATGCAGCGCCGCATCCGCCAGGAGGTCGTGGTCGGCGAGGACGAGGTCGATGCCGCGATGGAGCGGCTGAAGGCCAACATCGGCAAGCCCGAATATCTGGTCGCCGAGATCTTCCTGGCGGTGGACAGCCCCGATCAGGACGACGAGGTGCGCCGCAACGCCGAGCGTCTGGTGGAGGAGGTCAAGCGCGGCGGCAATTTCGCCGCGCTCGCCCGCCAGTTCTCGCAGTCCGCCGGTGCCGCGTCGGGCGGCGACCTGGGCTGGGTGCGCAGCGGCGAGCTGTCGCCGGAGGTGGACAAGGCGCTGTCGGGCATGCGCGGCGGCCAGCTGTCGTCGCCGGTCCGCACGGCGACCGGCTACCACATCCTGATGGTGCGCGGCCAGCGGCCGTTCGGCAGCAGCGGCGGCGAGATGCCGATGCCGGTCGCCCGGCCGGCCGCGCCCCGTCCGCAGCCGCGCCCGGACGTGGCCAAGGCCACGGTCAACATGAAGCAGATCATTCTCCCGATCGAGTCCAAGGAGCAGGCCAAGTCCGTCAAGGAGCAGGCTGAAAAGCTGCGCAAGTCGATCAAGAGCTGCTCCGATTTCCAGGCCCGCGCCAGGGAGACCGGCATGCCGGAATCGGGCGACATGGGCACCATGCGGGTCAAGGACATGGCCCCCGGCCTGCAGAATCTCGCGCTCGGCATCCCGCTCGGCCAGGCCAGCCCGGTGCTGATGAGCCCGGCCGCCGCGGTGATCCTGATCGTCTGCAAGCGCGACATGCCGATGATCCAGCCGCCGCCGGAAGCCCAGCCGGCCCCGCCGCCGCCGCCGGCTCCGACTCCCATCCAGGAAGCCAAGCTGCCCGGCCGCGACGAGATCGAGCGCGAACTGGTCAGCGAACGGGCGGAACTGCTGTCGCGCCGGTATCTGCGTGACCTGCGCCGCACCGCCTTCATCGAGACCCGCCTGTGACCGCCGCCCCGCCGAACGACCTGCCGCTGGCCCTGACCATGGGGGAACCGGCCGGCGTCGGCGGGGAGATCGGTTTGAAGGCGTGGCTGGCCCGCGACGAGGCCGGCCTGCGGCCCTTCGTCATTCTGGACGACCCTGCGCGGCTGGCCGCTCTGGCGGCTTCGCTTGGGCTGCCGGTGCCGGTGCAGGCCGTCTCGTCTCCGCAGGAGGGGGCGGCGCTGTTCGGCCGTGCCCTGCCGGTGCTGCCGGTCGCGCTCGGCAATCCGGTTGTCGCCGGCCGGCCCGATCCGGCCAACGGTGCTGCGGTGATCGCCAGCATCGACCGTGCCGTGGCGCTGGTGCGGGGTGGGCAGGCCGCGGCCGTGGTCACCAACCCGATCCAGAAATCGTCGCTCTATGCCGCCGGTTTCCGCCATCCCGGCCACACCGAATATCTGGCCCACCTCGCCGGACTGGCCGACGAGCCGATCATGATGCTGGCGGCGGCCGACCTGCGGGTGGTGCCGGTGACCATCCATGTGTCGGTGCGCGACGCGGTGAACCGGCTGACCACCGAGGCCATCGTCCATGCCGGCCGGGTCACCGCGGCGTCGCTGGCGCGCGACTTCGGCATCGACCGTCCGCGGCTGGCCGTCGCCGGCCTGAACCCGCATGCGGGGGAGGGCGGGGCGATGGGTCGGGAGGAGATCGACATCATCGAGCCCGCCATCGTGACGCTGCGCGCCGACGGCATCGACGTGTCCGGGCCGCGCCCGCCCGACACCATGTTCCATGCCGCCGCGCGGCGTGGTTATGACGCGGCGCTGTGCATGTACCACGATCAGGCGCTGATCCCGGTGAAGACGGTGGATTTCGACAGCGGCGTGAACATCACGCTGGGGCTGCCCTTCGTCCGCACCTCTCCCGACCATGGGACGGCGCTGGACATCGCGGGCACCGGCAAGGCCAATGCGGCCAGCCTGATCGCGGCGCTGAAGACGGCCGACCGGATGGCGCGGAACCGGCAACGGACAGCCGGCCCGTCACGCTGAACCGCGGAAGTCCCCAAACGAAAAAGGAGCGCCCGATGCGCTCCTTTTTTTCATGTCTGCCAACGCTGCTTTGCGACCCGTGCCGTCAGCCCCGGTCGTCAGCCCCGGTCATCGGGGTCGTAC
Organism: Azospirillum sp. A26; assembly: GCF_042604635.1. Lineage (NCBI taxonomy): Bacteria > Pseudomonadati > Pseudomonadota > Alphaproteobacteria > Rhodospirillales > Azospirillaceae > Azospirillum > Azospirillum sp. A26. The sequence goes on from NZ_CP170472.1 coordinate 580,495, forward strand.
ATGGTCGGGCCGCCCTGCTGGTCGTGGTGGGAGGGCATCTGATCGCGGTGATGGTGGGTGCGGGCGATGAAGGGTGCCAGCTCCTGCAACTCGATGAAATTGTCGGCCTGCCGGCGCAACTCGTCGGCGACCATCGGCGGCTGCGAGCGGACGGTGCTGACGACGCTGAAACGCACGCCCTTGCGCTGCACGGCCTCCACCAGCCGGCGGAAGTCGCCGTCGCCGGAGAACAGCAGGATGTGGTCGACATGATCGGCCATCTCCATCACGTCGATGGCCAGCTCGATGTCCATGTTGCCCTTGATCTTGCGCCGGCCCGAGGCGTCGGTGAACTCCTTGGTCGGCTTGGTCACCATGGTGTAGCCGTTGTAGTCCAGCCAATCGACCAGCGGGCGGATCGGGGAGTATTCCTGATCTTCGACGAGGGCGGTGTAATAGAAGGCGCGCACGAGTCGCCCTTCTCCGGCAAAGCCGTCACGCAACCTTTTGTAATCAATATCGAAGCCAAGTGAACGTGCTGTGGCGTAGAGGTTGGCCCCATCTATGAAAAGTGCGAGACGCTCTTCCTTGTAAAACAACTTGCTGACATCACGCGGCAAAGTCGAATTGCGGTCCAATGCCAGGATCCTTCCATCGCTGCTTGTTGAAAATGTATTGGAACATGCGCAAAAGCTCGCGTTCCAATTTTGAAATCTAGTGTATTGTGGGCAAACATACAAGAGGCAGGGTTCGCCTACTGTCTCCAGGCGTCAGACCGGATGGATATTGAGTTTGTGTGGGGGTGTTCCCCCGACGCAATGCAGCAGCGCTGTCGTTCGCGCTTGCACCTATCGGACCACATCCATATAGTCTAGAGCCTCCTATGAATCCGGAGTTCGTCTGGCATGGCCCGCGTTACCGTTGAAGATTGCGTCCTGAAGGTTCCGAACCGTTTCGAGCTGGTCATGATGGCTGCCCAGCGCGCCCGCGAAGTCGCGAGCGGCGCCCCGCTGTCGATCGACCGCGACAACGACAAGAATCCGGTCGTGGCGCTCCGCGAGATCGCGGACGAGACGGTGTCGCTGGAGTATCTGAAGAACGCCCTGATCAAGGGCCACCAGAAGCATGTCGAGCCGGACGAGCCCGAGGAAGAGATCGTCGAGCTGATGGCCGGCGAGAATGACTGGGCCGCCCGCGGCAACAACTCGCTGGGCGACGAAGACGGCATGAGCGAGAGCGACGGCGAAGAGTTGACCGAGGAAGACGACGTCGCCGCCGACATGGATGCGGAGCCGGGCGCCGGTTTCGCCATGACCGAGGATCCCGACGGAGACCTCTGATCCTGGACAACGACCGCAGGACCCGAAGGGGGCGTTACGCCCCCTCGCCGCAGAGAAGGGTGGGGGGCATGCTGTTCCCCTTCGGTTCGAACGGAACCGCCCTGAGAAACGTCACGAACACATTTGAGGCGCCGCGTGCGCCGGGTCGGGCCGCATGATCCGGCAGTACGAGCTTGTCGAGCGCGTCAAGGCGTATGATCCCTCCGCCGACGAGGATCTCCTCAACCGCGCCTACGTCTTCTCGATGAAGGCGCACGGGTCGCAGACGCGCGCGTCCGGCGATCCCTACTTCCTCCATCCGCTGGAGGTCGCCGGCATCCTCACCCAGATGAAGCTGGACGCCGGCACCATCGCCACGGCGCTGCTTCACGACACGGTCGAGGACACCGTCGCCACGCTCGAAGACATCGAGCGGGTGTTCGGCAAGGAAATCGCGCGTCTGGTCGACGGCGTCACCAAGCTGTCGCGGCTGGAACTGAACAGCGAGCAGGCCAAGCAGGCGGAGAATTTCCGCAAGCTGGTCATCGCCATGTCGGAGGACATCCGCGTCCTCCTGGTGAAGCTGGCCGACCGGCTTCACAACATGCGCACGCTGTTCCACCTGAAGAAGCCGGAAAAGCGCCGCCGCATCGCCCGCGAGACCATCGAGATCTACTCGCCCTTGGCCGAACGCATCGGCATGCACAAGATCAAGGACGAGCTGGACGATCTCGCCTTCGCGGAACTGAACCCCGACGCGCGCGACAGCATCCTGGCCCAGCTGTCCCGTCTGCGCAGCGAGGGCGAGAACCGCGTCCAGACCATCATCACCGAACTGCGCGAACTGCTGGCCTCCGAAGGCCTGCCCGACGTGTCGGTGTCGGGGCGTGAGAAGTCGGCCTATTCGATCTGGCGCAAGCTCCAGCGCAAGAATGTCAGCTTCGAACAGCTGTCCGACATCATGGCCTTCCGCATCACGGTCGGCTCGGTCGGTGAATGCTATCAGGCGCTGGGCATCGTGCACGCCCATTATCCGGTCGTGCCGGGGCGCTTCAAGGACTACATCTCTACCCCCAAGCCCAACGGCTACCGCAGCCTGCACACCGGCGTGATCGGTCCCGGCCGCAACCGGATCGAGGTGCAGATCCGCACCCAGGACATGCACGAGATTGCCGAGCTGGGCGTGGCCGCCCACTGGGCCTACAAGCAGGACCACCAGCCGCGCCCGAACGGCGGCGAGTATCGCTGGCTGCGCGAGCTGCTGGACATCCTGGAGCATGCGCAGAAGCCGGAAGAGTTCCTGGAGCACACCAAGCTGGAGCTGTTCCAGGACCAGGTGTTCTGCTTCACGCCGAAGGGCGACCTGATCGCGCTGCCGCGCGGCGCGACGCCGGTCGACTTCGCCTATGCCGTGCACTCGCAGGTCGGCGACCATTGCGTCGGCGCGAAGATCAACGGCCGCATGCTGCCGCTGCGCACCCAGCTGCAGAACGGCGATCAGGTCGATATCGTCACCTCCAAGGCGCAGACGCCGGTTCCGGGCTGGGAACGCTTCGTCGTCACCGGCAAGGCGCGCGCCCGCATCCGCAAGTTCCTGCGCACCCAGCAGCGCGCCCAGTATATGGAACTGGGCCGCGGCATGCTGATGCGGCAGTTCAAGTCGGAAGGCTACGAGTTCACCGAAAAGGCGCTGGAAGCCGCTACCAAGATCTTCCAGCAGCCGACGGTGGACGACCTGATGGCCGGTGTCGGCTCCGGCCTGCATTCGGTCCGCGAAGTCTTCCACGCCGTCTTCCCCGGCCACAAGGCCCAGACCGCGCCGGCCGTCCGCGAACTGGAAGAGAGCGCGCCGAAGCCCAAGGCCAAGGCCCGCAAGGAATCGGCTCTGCCGATCCGCGGGCTGATCCCGGGCATGGCGGTCCATTACGCCCGCTGCTGCCACCCGTTGCCGGGCGACCGCATCGTCGGCATCGTCACCACCGGCAAGGGCGTGACGATCCACACCATCGACTGCGAAACGCTGGAAAGCTTCCATGAATCGCCGGAACGCTGGATCGACGTGTCGTGGGAGACCGGCCCGGATTCGCCGGAGGAGCATGTCGGCCGCATCAGCGTCGTCATCGCCAACGAACAGGGCTCGCTCGGCACGCTGTTCACGGTGATCGGCAAGAACCAGGGCAACGTCATCCATCAGAAGATCACGAACCGCAGCACCGATTATTTCGAGCTGCTGATCGACATCGACGTGAAGGATGCCAAGCACCTGACCAACATCATGGCCGCCCTGCGCGCCACCCCGGCCATCCATTCGGTGGAGCGGGCGCGGGGGCGGTGACGCTTCCGCTATGATGGTGTGCGATGGGAGAAGAGGACATGCGGCTCGTTAAGCTGCTCTTGCCGGTTTGGGCTGCCGCCTTGTGCTTGACGCCACTTCATGGTGCCCACGCGGACAACGGGGAAAAGCTGTTCGTGGAGCGGTGCGCCATGTGCCACGGGGCGGATGCGAAAGGTTCGGGCCCGCTGGCCGGCAAGAGCAACCCTCCGACTCCGGATCTGACGACGCCGGCCTTCAAGAAGCGCTTGGCCGATTATCCCGGCGTCATCGTGTCGTCGGTCATACTCCGCCCCAATGGGGATCTGATCCCGAAGACACTGAAGGAAAATGGTTATCGGGTGCCGCCGCATGCATGGACCGTCAAGGATTTCCGCGACCTGAACGACTACATGAACGACCTGATCCGCAGGTCGAAATAAGGAAAATCCGCCGGGATCGCCGATCCGGCCATTCGGCCGAGCAGGGGCGGAGACGGTAAATTCCCTGTCATCCGCGATTGCCTCGGTCGGTTCGGCGTGACGGATGGCGGACGCACCGCTATATAGACGGAATCGCCCCCGCCCGTTCCGGCGGGCGGCGGCGCTTTGGAGTCCTTGCATGTCCCGTATTCTTCGCCTCGGCGTGAACATCGACCATGTGGCGACCGTACGCAATGCACGCGGCGGGGCCCATCCCGATCCGGTGCGCGCGGCGAAGCTGGCCATCGAGGCCGGGGCCGACGGGATCACCGCCCATCTGCGCGAGGACCGCCGCCACATCGTGGATCGCGACATCGAGCGGCTGATGGCCGAGATCGACCGTCCGCTGAACTTCGAGATGGCGGCGACCGGCGAGATGCTGGGCATCGCCCTGCGCCACAAGCCGCACGCCGCCTGCCTCGTCCCGGAAAAGCGCACCGAGGTGACGACCGAAGGCGGTCTGGACGTGATCGGCCAGTACGACCATCTGGTCCGCCCGGTCGGCGAGCTGGGCGCCGCCGGCATCCGCGTCTCGCTGTTCATCGATCCGGAGCCGGTGCAGCTCGACGCCGCCAAGCGCCTCGGCGCTCCGGTGGTGGAGTTGCACACCGGCGCCTATTGCGATGCCCACAGCCCTGCGGAGCGCGAGGCGGAACTGGCGCGCATCGTCCGTGCCGCCGCCCATGCCGAGGCGATCGGGCTGGAATGCCATGCCGGCCACGGCCTGAGCTACGACACCGTCGGCCCCGTGGCGGCGATCCAGACCATCGTCGAGCTGAACATCGGCCATTTCCTGATCGGGGAGGCGATCTTCGTCGGGCTGACCAACTCCATCGCCCGCATGCGCAAGGCCATGGACAGGGCGCGCGCTGCCGGAATGCCGGCATGACGATGTCCGGCACCATCCTCGGCATCGGCAACGACCTGATCGACATCCGGCGGGTCGAAAAGTCGCTGGAGCGCTTCGGACAGCGCTTCATCGACCGCATCTTCACCGATGTCGAGCAGGCCAAGTCCGAACGCCGCGCCGGCTCCGCCGCGAAGAACAACGCGCGGGCCTCCACCTATGCCAAGCGCTTCGCCGCCAAGGAGGCCTGCTCCAAGGCGCTGGGCACCGGTTTCCGCGATGGCGTGTTCTGGCGCGACATGGGGGTGGTGAACCTGCCATCCGGCCAGCCGACGATGCGCCTGACCGGCGGCGCGCTGGCCCGGCTGGAGGCGATCACGCCGCCGGGCATGCGCGCGAAAATCCATGTGACGCTGACCGACGAATACCCGATGGCGGAAGCGTTCGTCGTCATCAGCGCCGAACCCATCCAGTCCGAAACGCCCACCGAAACGGCGACCCCAGAATGACCTTTCAGAAAGAAACGGCGCCCACCGCCAAAGCCAAGGAATCCGGGTTCGCCGAAACCGTCAAGACGGTGATCTTCGCCGTGCTGATCGCCTTCGGCGTGCGGACCTTCGCCTTCGAGCCGTTCAACATCCCGTCGGGGTCGATGATCCCGACGCTGCTGATCGGCGATTACCTGTTCGTGTCGAAGTTCAGCTACGGCTACAGCAAATACACCGTCGGCTTCGGCCTGCCGCTGTTCGAGGGCCGCATCCTCGGCTCCGAGCCGGAACGGGGCGACGTGGCGGTGTTCAAGCTGCCGCGCGACAACAAGACCGACTACATCAAGCGGGTGATCGGCCTGCCGGGCGACACCGTCCAGATGATCGGCGGCATCCTGCACATCAACGGCCAGCCGGTGAAGCGGGAGCGCATCGAGGATTACGTGACCACGGATTCGCTGGGCCGCAGCATCCGCACCGCGCAGTTCATCGAAACGCTGCCCAACGGCCGCACCCACCGCATCATCGAGGAGTCGGACAACGGCCCGCTCGACAACACGCCGGTGTTCAAGGTGCCGCCCGGCCATCTCTTCATGATGGGCGACAACCGCGACAACTCGCTCGACAGCCGCGTGCCGTCGCAGGTCGGGTTCGTTCCCATCGAGAACATGGTCGGCCGCGCCGAATTCCTGTTCTTCTCGCTCGACGAAGGCACGCGCTTCTACGAAATCTGGCGCTGGCCGGTCGATCTGCGCTTCAGCCGTCTGTTCAACGGAGTCCGGTAAGTGTCCACCGTCACCAAGGCGCCCGCCGATCTGGGCGCCGGCTCCGACATCCAGCCCGATGGCGCCGCCCGGTCCGCGGACGTCGCCAGCCTTGCGCAGGCGCTGGGGTACGAGTTTTCCGACCCGTCGCTCCTGCACGATGCCGTCACCCACCCCAGCCTGATGGGGCTGGAGCGGACCGGTCGCAAGGGGCACAAGGGGCCGGGCATCGCCTATGAGCGGCTGGAGTTCCTGGGCGACCGCGTCGTCGGGCTGGTCGTCGCGCAATGGCTGCTGGAACGCTATCCGAACGAGCGGGAGGGCGCGCTGGCCAAGCGGCACGCCGCGCTGGTGCGCCGGGAATCGCTGGGCCGCGTCGCCGACGCCATCGGGCTGGGCGCCTATCTGCGCCTGTCGCCGGCGGAGGCGCAGAGCGGCGGGCGGGAGAACCGCACCATCCTGGGCGACGCCTGCGAGGCGGTGCTGGGCGCCATGTATCTCGATGGCGGGCTGGAGCCGGTGACGCGCTTCGTCCGGCAGGCGCTGGCCGGCGAGATCGACAAGGCGACGCCGCCGCCGCTGGACAGCAAGACGACGTTGCAGGAATGGGCGCAGGGCCGCGGCAAGCCGCTGCCCCGCTATGAACAGATCGAACGCAGCGGCCCGGCGCACGAGCCGCTGTTCGTGGTTGCGGTGCATGTCGAGGGCATGGATCCGGTCTCCGGTTCCGGCTCCTCCAAGCGCATCGCGGAAAAGAAGGCGGCCAGCGCATTGCTGCGCCAGGTGGGAGTGCAAGTCGATGACTGACGGTCGCGACGACATCGACAAGACGAAGATCCAGCCCGGTTCCGAAGCTGCGGAGCCGACTCCGGAGCCCGTGCCGGCCGACGAGGCGCTCGAAGACGCCGGTCTCGAGGGCGGAGACGCCGCGGAGGGCGCCGCAGAGGACGTTGAGGGGGACGCCGAAGAGGGCGACTTCGACGACGAAGAGGACGGCGAATACGAGGACGACGACTACGAGGATGATGAGGACGCCCCGCGCGGGCAGCCCATCTCCGTCCTGCCGCCTCTGCCGACGATGCCGGACAATCCGCGCTGCGGCTTCATCGCGCTGGTCGGCGCGCCGAATGCCGGCAAGTCGACGCTGCTGAACGCGATGATCGGCAGCAAGGTGTCGATCGTCAGCCCGAAGGTGCAGACCACCCGCACCCGCGTGCTCGGCATCACCATCCAGGGCGATGCCCAGATGATCTTCGTCGACACCCCCGGCATCTTCAAGCCGAAGCGCCGGCTGGACCGCGCCATGGTGGCAGCGGCCTGGCAGGGGGCGGAGGATGCCGACGTGATCGGCGTGCTCTACGACGTGTCGCGCCGCTCCATCGACGAGGACACCCGCAGCATCGTCGCCCGGCTGAAGGAGCAGGGGCGCGAAGCCATCCTGATCCTGAACAAGATCGATCTGGTGAAGCGCGATGTCCTGCTCGGCATCGCCGACGCCTTCCGGCAGGAGGGCATCTTCTCCGACATCTTCATGGTGTCGGCCTTCACCGAGGACGGCGTCGCCCATCTGAAGCAGTTCCTGGCCGACCGTCTGCCGGACGGGCCGTGGCATTTCCCGGAAGACCAGATCTCCGACATGCCGATGCGCCTGCTGGCGGCGGAAATCACCCGCGAAAAGCTGTTCCTCCAGCTTCACCAGGAGCTTCCCTATTCCGCCACAGTCGAGACCGAGGTGTGGGAGGAGTTCGAGGACGGCTCGGTCAAGATCTCGCAGGTGATCTTCGTGCAGCGCGAAAGCCAGAAGGCCATCGTGCTGGGCAAGGGTGGCCAGCGGATCAAGGCGCTGGGGTCCGCCGCGCGCTCCGAACTGACCCATATGCTGGAACGCCGCGTCCACCTGATCCTGTTCGTGAAGGTGCGCGAGGGCTGGGTCGACGATCCGGAACGCTACTCGGCCTGGGGCCTCGATTTCGGGGCGTCCTGATTTCGGGGCGTTCTGCCCAATGAAAAAGGCCCTCTCCCGCGGGAGAGGGCCTTTTTCATTTGGGGCCTTTCGCGGCCCGGTCAGGCAGCGATCAGGCGCAGATGGCCGTCGAAATCGTCGAGCGCGCGCATCAGGTCCATCATCGCCTGATCGGCCTGGGCGCGGGCGAAGGGCCATGCGTCGTCGTCGGCCATGTGGGCGGCCTCGATGCGGGCGATGGCGCGATTGTTCAGGCCGCGGAGACGGTCGAGCGTGCGTTCCCACGTTTCCCGCCGGCTGCTGTCCGCGCGCTCCACCATCGATCGCAGGGTTTCCATGCGGTCGGTGGCGCGCAGCACCAGATCACGGCTCAACGTGTCGAAAGCTTGCCGGTTACGGCGGCTCATGAAAGGGTCCTCCTTTGATCCTCAACCTTTTTTTGACTTCTTGGCGCTTTTTGACCTCTCGGCCGATTGGAAAGATATCCCCATGCCGACATAGCGGAAACACGCCGGAAGCGCAGTCGGCACAGCCCGTTTGGGAGATGCCGCCCGGTTTTCGCGGTGCGATTTCGCAGTTGCGGAATACCCGTCCGAATCCAAATCCCGCCGGGCCGCTCCACCCATCAAGGACAAAGCAAACCCGGTGGCCAAGGAAGTCTTCCCGGTTGGATTGCGTTTCCTCCACGGCCGGTTTCATCCGGCCCGTTCCTGTTTTTTATACGCCATCATTTTGACGACGTTCTTTTGTTTTGGTGACGCTTTTGTGCCGGAATGCCGGCGCCGGGTCAATCCGCCCAAAAATCATAGTCGGCGCGCAATCTGTCGCAGCCTTAAGGCGAGGTTGTAGACCTGTTATTCAGCACAAAGTCGGAAGTGGTAGAGCTGCGGGGGAGGGCGGTCCTACACCTGTGTGCGCCTGTTCACTCGGCCGCGATGGCATAGGCGGGAACCGCCTCGGCATTGGCCGGCTCAGGCAAGGCGGAGCCGCAGCAGGGGGCGGCGGCCGGCGTCGCCGCAACGGCGGCGGCAGCGGCGGTCAGCTGCGCGCAGGTGGCGCGGTGTTCGCTGGCCATGCTGCGCATGGTCGGAACGCATTTGCCGCACTGGACTTGGCACTTGTGATGGCGGAACACCGAGGCCGGGGTCGTGGCGCCCTGATCGAGCGCAGCCTTGACCTTCTTATCGTTCAACGCGTGGCAGATGCAGACGTACATAAGCCCTCGGCGAAAATCGGTTTCGGATGAGGTGTCCCGGACCCAGCAATAGCTGAGAGTGAGAATCGTTGTCAATGACGCTATTGCGAGCCAATCGCATATAAGAAGTTTCGAGACGCTTTGTCACAGCCCCCTTCGCGTCACGCCGAAAGGGGTGCGCCGCATCCTTGCGCTTGCATTCGACGGCCGGCAGCGGTAGCCCCTGGGGCATGGACGACAGCACCCCCAAAACCGCCTCCCCGAATGCCCCCGGCACCGACCCGCAAGCCGTTCCCGGCGCGGTGGTGACCCCGCTTGGCCAGACCATCTATCTGGCGGCGGACGGCTTCCTCGACGATCTGGTGGCGGAGCTGGGGGAGGTCGCATCGGTCGACGGCCGGCTGGTCTTCGTCGACGGCCCGGCCCGGCCGGCGGCCTGGGCACAGAACATCTGGTACGACCCGGTGCGCATCGAGTTCCCCTCGATCAAGGGCGGGGCGAAGGCTCTGCGCGGCATCCAGCGCAATTGGGCGCTGTGGTCGCAGCGCCATCACCGCCGCGCCGCCCTGATCCAGGAAAACCTGCCGCATGTCTCGGCCAAGCCGGTGGTCTTCCCGTCGCCCCTGCCGACGGCGCCGCTGGGCTCCTGGACGCTGGTCGACGATTCCACCATCATCGCCGCGGCACGCTGTTCCAGCCCGTTCCGCAACGGCGAGGTGACCTTCGTCGAGAACCGCACCGCGCCGCCCAACCGCGCCTATCTGAAGCTGTGGGAGGCGCTGACCCTGTTCGGCGAGCAGCCGGGGCCGGGCGACCGCTGCCTCGACCTCGGCGCCTGTCCCGGCGGCTGGACCTGGGTGCTGCACGAGCTGGGCGCGTCGGTGGTCAGCGTCGACAAGGCGCCGCTCGATCCCGCCATCGCCGCCCTGCCGCGGGTGGAGATCCGCCAGGAGAGCGCCTTCGGCCTGAAGCCGGCGACGGTCGGCCCGGTCGATTGGCTGTGCTGCGACGTGATCTGCTACCCGACCCGCCTGCTGCGGCTGGTGAAGGAGTGGATGGACAGCGGGCTCGCCAAGCGCTTCGTCTGCACGCTGAAGTTCCAGGCGGAAACCGACCATGAGACCGCCCGCGCCTTCGCGGAGATCCCCGGCGGCCGGGTGCTCCACCTCCACCACAACAAGCACGAGCTGACCTGGATCTGGCCCGCGAAATAAGGGCCCGCGAAATAAGGGCCGCCCGGTTCAGACCTTTCAGGCCAGCGCCCGCCCCTCGGCATAGCCATGGCTGACGTAATGCTGCTTGGCGGCGGTCAGGTTGCCGCCGACGGCGGCGCCGACGTCCGGGTTGGCCGCCAGATAGGCGGTGGCGTTGAAGCGGGTCAGCGAACGGCCCTCCAGCCGGCCGCTGACGATGTAATGCAGCTCCACCGCTTCGCGGTTGTCGCCGAAGGCGGCGATCAGGTCGGGGTTGCTGGCTTCGTAGGACAGCGTGTCGAACAGGGTGGAACTGCGGCCCTCGCGGTTGCCGGCCTCGATGTAATGGCGGGTGGCGGCGGCGACGTCGCTGCCGAAGCTGGTCAGCAAATCGCCATAGCCGGCCAGATAATTGTAGGGATCGAAGCCGGTCAGGCTGCGGCCCTCATAGACGCCGGCCCCGATCAGATGCTGGGTCGCCGCCGCGGCGTTGGTGCCGAGTGCCGCGATCAGGTCGCTGTTGGAGGCGACGTAGCGCAGCGCGTCGAAACTGCCGGACACCATCGACGACAGGGCGGTGCTGCCGTCGGCGAAGCGCAGATAGTCGATGTTGGTCAGCAGGTCGTTGCCGTCGGCGCCGCTGACGATGTAGCGGCCGGCGTCCAGCAGCTGGACGCGGTACTGGGCGCGGCGGCCGCTGAACACCACGGTGTCGGTGCCGGCGCCGCCGTCCAGCACATTGCCCAGGTTGTTGACGGTGAAGCTGTCGTTGCCGCTGCCGCCGGTCGCCAGCTGCACCCTGGTTCCATAGGCCAGCGCCAGGAAGGTCGTGCCGCCGGCGCTGCTGAACTGGCCGCTGCGCAAATCCAGCGACAGGTCGGCCGTCTGGGCGGCGCCGTTCAGGCTGTTGTGGCCGGTGGGATCCCACAGGGTGGTGAAGCTGCCGGTGTTCAGCGTATAGCCGGTGTCGCCGGCCCCGGTCGCCATGTTGGCGCCGTAGAGATACTGGATCGCGGCGATGTCGAAGAGGCTGGGGCCGGTCAGGTAGGTCCCCGACGGCAGTGCGGCGTTCTCGTTGTAGGACATGATGCTGAACGCATAATTGTCCGTCGCCGCCGGCAGGTAGGGCCCCTCCGTCCCGTCGTCGCTGCCGGCGTTGTAGTTGCCGGGATGCTTCAGCCCCAGCGCATGGCCGATCTCGTGGATGACGGTCATGTAGCTGTAGCTGCCCGACGTCGGGTTGGTGTTCCCGGCGCTGTCGTTGGCCAGGAACACCTGTCCGCCCTGGATGCCGCTGGAGGGATAATAGGCGTAGGCCGCCGACTGGCCGCTCTGCCGGTTGGTCCCGAAGGCGACCGCGGCACTTGCGGCGTCGGAAGTCTCCACGAAGGTGACGTTGGCCACCGCGCTCCAGGCCGCCAGCGCCTGCCGGACGGCGGCGCGCTGGGCGGTGTTCATGGCGGCGAAGCCGGTGGAGTCGGTGGCGGAGACCTGTCGCGCGCTGGTCAGGAAGCCATAGGTGACGGTGGCGGCGGCGCCGACGGAACCGCCGTCCAGCACCGTGCCGTTGGCGCCCCAATGCGGCGTCCCGCTGGCGAGCAGGGTGGCGACGGTGTCGGACGGCGCAGACTGGCTCATGGACGCTGGCTCTCGCGGCAAACGGGGAAGGGCAGACGGGGAGGGGACAAACGGGGAGGGGGCAGACGGGAGCGTAGCCCGGCCGGACGCCGGGACACGAGGGATATATGGCTGATACGGAAGACGGGAACAGCCTCCAGCGCAACCGGTCAGGCGCGGCGCAGGGCCAGTTCGATGGAGGGGCGCAGCATGGAGGCGGCGGCATGGCCGATCTCCACCGCCTCGGCGGCGCGGTCGAACTCCAGGATGCCGATATGGGCCAGCCGCGGCGCGATCAGCACGTCGGGCGGCTCGCCGGCCAGACGGGACCGGGTGATGCGGTCCTGCATGATGTCGATGGAGCCGGCCATCACCTCCAGCGCATTGGGCAACTGCTTGTGGGCATGGGCGTCGTCGATCTGGTCGGCCAGGAACTGGGTGCGCCGGCTGGGCTTGCGGCCGAGCCATGTCGAGATCTGGCTGGTCAGGTGGGACAGGGCGGGTGAGCCGGCATCGCCGCCGGCCACCACCGGCTCCGGCGCCTTGACCGCGACTGTTTTGCCGCCAAGCCCCTTGCCGTTGCCGGCCCCGCGGCCGGCCGGCCGGCCCAGCGGCGACAGCTCGCTGTTCAGGTTGACCGCGACCACGATGTCGGCCCCCAGCGCCCGGCAGAGCGAGACCGGCACCGGGTTGACCAGGGCGCCGTCCACCAGCAGGTGATGGTCGCGCCGCACCGCCGGGAACAGGCCGGGCATGGCGGCCGAGGCCATCACCGCCGACATCAGCGGGCCGTCGCGCAGCCACATCTCGCGCCCCGTCGACAGGTCGGTGGCGACGGTGGCGAAGGGCATCGGCAGCTTTTCGATCAGGACGTTGCTGCGCTCGTTGTCGAAGCGCCCGAACGCCTTCTCGGCCGCCACCAGGCCGCCGCGGCGGAAGGTGAGGTCGATGATGCCCAGCATGCCGAGCCAGCCCATCTTCTGCGCCCAGGCCTGAAGCTCGTCGAGTTGGTCGGTCAGATAGGCGGCCCCCACCGCGGCGCCGATCGAGGTGCCGCAGATGATGTCGGGCTTGATCCCGATCTCCTCCAGCGCGCGCAGGACGCCGATATGCGCCCAGCCGCGCGCCGCACCGCTGCCCAGCGCAAGCCCGATCTTCAGGTCGGTTCCCTTCGCCATCCGCATCTCCCGTCGGCGCCTCCGGCTTTGGAGGCCAAGATGCCTCCGGCATCGGAGGCCAGATGCCCCCGGTGTCGGAGGCTGGATGCCCCCGGGCATCGGAGGCTTGATCTAGAGCTTATCATCTAGGCATTACCGTCCGGTTTCGGAAGCGGCCGGAAGTGGCACGCCGCCGGAGACGGGGGCATCGCCGCCCGCGAGATGGGAAATGTCGAAAATTTGGCCGATGTTTGACCTGGATCAGAGGTCGGCCGGGCATGACTGTGGCAATTCTGTGCCACTGGTCGAGCATTGTCGTATCGCCGGGTGATTTTAACCATGCGTCAACTGGACCGGATACAATTTCGTTGCGTTGCAATGTAGTTCCCGAACCCCGGAAGGTTTGTCATGGCCGACGAACTGAAAAGCTTCAGAAAAGACTGGAAGCGCTGGTCGCCGATGGAGCGGCTGGTTGCCGTGACCGTGCTGGTCCTGATCGCGCTTCTCGGTGCGCCGGCCGCCGCCAGCCTGTTCTGAACCGCGCCGCTATCGAGGCTCGCGCCCATGCGGTCGCGCCGGCCACAGTGTGACGCGCCGGCAACTCGGGCGCAGTGTCAGGACCCTTGGCGGGGTCATCTTTACGGGCTCTTAACCCTCGCGTCCTAGGCTTTGCCGGCTCGGACAGTTCCTTGGACGGTTGGGCGCCACAAGCGGTCGGAGCATCGAACCTCCGCTGCGGAAGGCACCGACGGTGCGCTCGCTGGAGGGCGCGAACCGGGGAGGTTCCGGCACATTCCGCCAAGGCCTTGCCCCTCTCGCTGGACACGCCCGATGACCTTCTCCGCCCAATCCGCCGTGACGGAACAGAAGCTCCTGAGACAGCGCCTCGACGCCGCCTTCGCGGAAGCCGCACAGCCGCTGTCGCGCGACGAGGTGACGGACATCGTCCGCAACATCCTGGGCAGCATGGACGGCGACATCTCCGCCACCGACCTGCGCCTGTACAAGGAGGTCGTGGACCTCGCCAAATACATCGAGACGGCCAAGCAGGAGATCGCAGCGCTCCAGCCGGCCGAAATCCGCGATGAACACATCCGCACCGCCACGGACGAGCTGGACGCGGTGATCGGTGCGACGGAGAAGGCGACCTTCGCCATCTTCGATGCCTGCGACGCCATCGGCGCCGTCGCCGGACAGACGGATGCCGGCACCTCGGCCAAGCTGAACGACCAGATCACCGCGATCTACGAGGCCTGCAACTTCCAGGACATTACCGGCCAGCGCATCAGCAAGGTGGTGCGCACCCTCAAGCACATCGAATCGAAGGTGGACATGATCGTCGCCGCCTTCGGCAGCGAGGTGCGGCAGAACCACGCCCCGCGGCTGGCGAAGCTGGCGGCGGAGGAGGCGGAGGCCGCTGCCGTGCATTTCGAGCCGATGAGCGCGGCGGAGGCCGACCAGCAGCTTCTGCACGGCCCGCAGCTGCCGGGCAACGCCATGGACCAGGACGAAATCGACCGTCTGCTGGCCAGCTTCGACTGACGCCATGCTGCCCGGCTCCCCCACCAGCAGGCCCGGAGGCGGGCACACGGCCCAGGGCATCGCTCCGGGGACGGGAAGCGCCGGGCTGCCGTTGCTGCTGCGGGCCGGGCGCGCCGGCGGTTCCGCTAGCCATGCCAACCCGAACAACGGCAGCATCCTGCTTCTGCTGTCGCTGTTCCTACTGCTCCTGGTCTTCTTCATCGTGCTGAACGCCCATTCGGTGCAGACGGTGCAGAAGGTCAAGGCGGTCGCCGCCTCGCTGGAGCGGACCTTCCCCAGCTTCGTCATCGACCCGCGCCTGCGCGACGGGTCCGAGCCGGTGGCCTCGCGCGCCGGGACCGTCTTCGCCGTGCAGCGGCTGGAGGATGTCGGCACCTTGTTCGCCACCGCGGTTGCGGTCTCCAAGGTGGAGGTGGTCGCCCCCGGCCAGCTGCTGGAGGTGCGCCTGCCCGCCGACGATTTGTTCGTACCCGGCACCATGGCCCTGCGGCCGGACCGTCAGGGACTGATCGACCGCATCGCCGATGCGCTCCGCCAGTCGCGCCAGGGCGAACGGGTCGAGCTGGACGCGCTGCTCGGCATCGGCCCGACGGGCACGCCCAGCCAGCCGCCGGGGCCGGTCGCCCGTGCCGGTGTGCTGGCCCGCGCCCTGGTCGAGGATGGGGCGCCGGCCCGCAACGTCACCGTCGGGATCGAGCGCGGCGAGCCCGGCGGGGTGCGGCTGCTGTTCTCCCTGCGCTGGGACGAGGGCGGGGCGGCCCGCCCGGCCGCGAAGACCGCACCGGCTACGGCCGCGCCTGCCAAGGCCCCCCCGGCGACTGCGGCCCCTGCGAAGACAGAGGTGCGGAAATGATCCGCGTTCCCCGGATCGCCGGCCGGACAGGGGCGGACGATGGCGGCGCCCAGCGCAAGACGCTGTGGCTGATCAGCTTCACCGACCTGATCTCCTTGATGCTCGCCTTCTTCGTGCTGATGTATTCGATGAGCGAGCCGGAGGCGGAGCGCTGGACCCGTCTGGCGAAGGGCGTGTCGGAGTCGATCCCCGCCGCGCGCTCGACCGCCACCACACCGTCGGACCGGCCGGCCGATCCCGGCGCCGCCTTCAACGCCATGGCGGTGGAGGCAAGGGCGGCCATCGACCTGCATTATCTGGCGGCCTTGCTGGGAAGCCAGCTGCGGTCGAATGCGGAGCTGGCGGTGGTCGATGTCCGGCGCGAGGATGACCGGGTGGTCATCCGCCTGCCGGGAGAGCGGATGTTCGACCTCACCGGCGCCGCTTTCACCGAGGAGGGGCGGCGGGTGCTGTTCCTGCTGGGCGCCGTCATCGGCCGCATCGGCAACCGCATCGAGCTGGTCGGCCATGCGGAGCGTGAGGACACGACCGGCGGCGTCGCCTGGGAACGGGCGCTGACGCGGGCGGTCGCCGTCTCCGCCGCCCTGCGCGAGACCGGCTATCGCCGCGATCTGGTGGCGCGGGCGGTGATGATGCCGGTGGACGGGGCGGGGATTGCCGGCGATGCACCGAATGGCGGGGGACGCCTGCCGGTCGACATCGTGGTGCGCGAGGAAGGAGCGGATTGAGGTGACGGACGGCTCGGGCTATCGACGGAAGCGCTGGCTGCGCGGCTGTGCCGCCGCGGTGGCGCTGCTTGCCGTGCCGGTCCTGCTCTCCCCCCTGCCGGCCGATGCCGCCAGCGTGCCGGTGCGCGGCGGCACCCACAAGGATTTCGGCCGGCTGGTCTTCGATTGGCCGGACAAGGTCGATTTCACCGCGTCGGTCGAGGGCGACCGGCTGGTCATCGCCTTCACCGAGCCCATCGACGCCCCGTTGGACCGGCTGGTGCGGGCGTTGCCCGACTATCTTGCCGCCGGGCGGGTGGAGGCCGATGGCAAGACGGTCTCCTTCGACCTGAAGCGCCCGGTTTCGCTGAAGAGCTTCCGCAACGGCAACGCCGTCGCCATCGACCTGTCGCCCGCCGCGGCGGGCGCTGCCCCGCAGCAGGCCGCCGCCAAGGCCGAGCCTGCCGCCAAGGCCGAGAGCGCGCCGCCCGCATCGCCGACATCCGCCAAGGCGGACGCCGCGAAGCCGGTGCCGTCCGCCGGCCGGCTGCGGGTGCAGGGGGGCGACCAGCCTGACCGGAGCCGGCTGACCTTCGATTGGCCGGCCCCGGTCGGCTACACGGTGACCCGTGACGGCGCCGCGGTGACCGTCGCCTTCGACAAGGGCGGCACCGCCGACCTGTCGGCCCTGCCCAAGGCACCGCTGCGCAACATCCGCAACATCGAATCCTACCGCCAGCCCGACGGTTCGCTGGCGGTCACGCTGGCCGTGCCGCAGGACGCCGAGGTGAGCGACAGCGCGTCGGGCAAGTCGATGGTGCTGTCCGTCGGCAATCCGGGGTCGCGTGCCGGCCTGCCCAAGAGCGACGGCGCCGCTCCGGCCGCCGCTGCGCCCGCTTCCGGCTCCCAGGGGGTGCCGGCCGGGCAGGGCAACCAGGGCGCCAGCCAGCCCACGCCGGCGAAGGACGTGGCCAAGGAGGGCGGCAAGGACGCGCCCATGGTGGCGTCGGCCACCTCCGGCCGGTCGGCCGTCGCCGCGAATGCCGCCACTGCCAACCCGGCACCCGCTGCAACGCCCGCCGCTCCGCCGGCCGAGGTCAAGGCGGCTCCGGCGGCCCCTGCCGATGCGAAGGCGCAGCCGGCGGCGGGTCCGAAGGGGCCGGTTTTGACCTTCGACACCGGCGGTCCGGCCTCCATCGCGGTCTATCCGCGGGCAGGACAGCTCTACATCGCCTTCGACCGGCCGATGCCGATCGGCGCCGGCAAGCTCAGCGGTCCCGGTGCCGAGCTGATGGGCGCGATTGAGCCGGTGCCGGCGACCGGCGGCAGCGTCTTCCGCACCAAGATCGGCCCGATGGTGTGGCCGACGGTGGAGCGGCAGGGCACCACATGGCGCATCCTGTCCTCCGCCCGCCCCGCCAACATGGGCAGCACCGGCGATCTGCGGGTGGAGCCGGACCCCGATTTCCTGCTGGGCGCCCGGCTGCTGGTGCGGGCCCCCGATGCGGCCAACGTCGTGCAGTTCGCCGATCCGGACGTCGGCGACCGCATCCAGGTCGTTCCGCTTCCCAGCCCGGGGCAGGGGGTGCCCGAACCCCACCGCTATCCGGACCTTGAGGTCATGGCCTCTTACCAGGGCGTGGTGGTGCGGCCGATCTCCGACAATGTGACGGTGCGGGCGATCAAGGAGGGGGTGGAGCTGACCACGGCCGGCGGCCTGCACATCTCGCCCACCGCCGACGCCGGCAACGCGGCGTCACCGCCGCCGCCCGCCGCCTCTGTTCCACCGTCTGCCGCTCCCCAGCCGGTTCCGGCTCAGTTGGCCGCCGCGCCGATGCCGGCGCCGCCGGCCGGCGGGTCGTCCGCCGCCATGGAGCCGCCGAAGGCCCAGACCGTCCAGATGCAGGGCCGCCGGCTGTTCAACCTGCCGGCCTGGAAGCGTGGCGACCTCGATCATTTCACCGAGGCCCGGCAGGATCTCCAGCTCGCCGTCGTCAACGCGCCGGAATCGGAACGGGCGAAGGCGCAGCTCGATCTCGCGCGCTTCTATTTCGCCAACGGGTTCGGGCAGGAAACGCTCGGTCTGCTCGACGTGCTGCAACAGAACCAGCCCGACCTGGAGGGCTGGCCGGAGTTCCGGGCGTTGCGCGGCGCCGCCCGCGTGCTGACCGGCGATCTCGACGGCGGCGAGGCCGACCTGTCGATCCCCTCGCTCGCCGGCAATCCGGAAGCCAATCTGTGGCGCGCCGCCATCGCCGCCGACCGCCGCGACTGGCCCAAGGCGATGGCCGGCTTCAAGGCGTCGGGCCAGATCCTGAACAGCTATCCCGATCCGATGCTCGGCAAGCTCGGGCTGCGGGCGGCCGAAGCGGCGCTGGAGACGCGCGACACCGCGACCGCCAAGCGGCTGTTCGACCGCGTCATCGAGCATGGCGGCCCGGATCAGGAGGAGAACCCGCAGACCCAGTATCTGCGCGGCCTGCTCTATGCCCAGACCGGCGAGACCGATCAGGCGCGCGAGCAGCTGACCGCCGCCTTCAACAGCTACGACCGCTTCTACCGTGCCAAGGCCGGGCTGGCTCTGACCAATCTGGAGCTGTCGGAAGGCAAGATGTCGCCGACCGCGGCGGCGGAGCAGCTGGCCGGCCTGACCTTCACCTGGCGCGGCGACGATCTGGAGATGCAGATCCGCTCGCGCATGGGCGAGGTGCTGATTGCCGGCGGCGAATATGCCAAGGGCTTCAACACGATGAAGGAGACGGCGGCGCTGGTCGCCGACACGCCGCGGGCCGAGGCGATCACCAAGGAGATGTCGCGCATCTTCGCCGACCTTTACAAGGACGGGGCGCAGCGCCTGCCGACGCTGGACGCCATGCAGCTCTACGACCAGTTCCGCGAGCTGACCCCGGTGGGCGAGGCCGGCGACGAGATCATCCGGCAGCTGGCGGAACGGCTGATTTCCATCGACCTGCTGAACCGCGCCGCCGATCTGCTTCAGCATCAGGTCGAATTCCGCCTGTCCGGGCTGGACAAGGCACGGGTCGGCACCCGGCTGGCCTCGGTCCGGCTGCTCGACAACAAGCCGGAAGAGGCGCTGAAGGCGCTTGAACTGTCGAACGTCGCCGGGCTGCCGACCGATCTGGCGGCGGAGCGGCGGCTGATGCAGGCCAAGGCGCTGGCCGAGCTGAACCGCGGCGACGAGGCGATGCAGCTTCTAGCCCAGGACGACAGCACCAACGCCAATCTGCTGCGCGTCGACATAGCCTGGAAGGGGCAGAAGTGGGATGCGGCGGCACTGGCGCTGAACAAGGTGATCGGGGCGCCGCCCACGCCGGGCAAGCCGCTCGACCCCAACATGTCGCAGCTTGTGCTGAACCGGGCCGTGGCGCTGGCGCTGGCCGGCGACGGCAACGGTCTGAATCTGCTGAAAAAGGATTTCGAAGGGGCGATGAAGGGCGGGCCGAACGAGGATGCCTTCCGCATTCTGACCCGCCCCGAACAGGCGATGGGCCTGATCGACGTCGGCACTATCCGCTCCCGCGTCGCGGAAGTGGATATGTTCAAGAAGTTTTTGAAGCAGTATCGCGGCGGCAAGCAATCCGCGGACAAGCCGACCTCATAAATCGGCGGAATGCCGGGCCGTACTCCCGGTTTCGTGCCGCCCGCCCGTCCGGCTGTTACTTCGGCAGCAGAACCTTGTCGATGACGTGGACGACGCCGTTGGACTGCTGGACGTCGGCGATGGTGACGCGGGCGGTGTTGCCGGACGCGTCGGCGACCATCACGGCATCGCCGGACTGGGTGAAGGTCAGCGGCATGCCTTCCACCGTCTTCAGCATCGCCTTGCCGTTGCCCTTCTTGATGTCCGCCACGATGTCCTTGGCGTCGAGCTTGCCGGGAATGACGTGATAGGTCAGCACCTTGGTCAGCTGGCCCTTGTTCTCCGGCTTCAGCAGCGTGTCGACGGTGCCGGCGGGCAGTGCGGCGAAGGCCTCGTTGGTCGGGGCGAAAACGGTGAAGGGACCCTTGCCGTTCAGCGTGTCGACCAGCCCGGCGGCCTTCACGGCGGCGACGAGCGTGGTGTGGTCCTTCGACTGGGATGCGTTCTCCACGATGGTCTTGTTGGGGTACATCGGCGCGCCGCCGACCATCTTCTCCATGGCCGCATTGGCGCAACCGGCAAAAAGAAGGGTGGCGATCGCCACGGTGGCAACCTTCTTCATAGCATTCCCTCATGTCGGTGAAGGTCCGCTTCCCGCGGACACAACACCGTTACGGAGGATGCTTTCGCTCAGATCACACTGTTTTCTGTCAGAGGCGCCGATTCTTGCGGGAGCGAAGGGGGTAAGTCTTCGGTCGTGCCGCAGTCGTCCTTCAACCAGCTACAGCTGTACCTGCGTGCCGAGTTCCACCACGCGGTTGGGTGGCAGCTTGAAGAAGTCGGTGGCGCTGACCGAGGTGCGGGACATCACCACGAACAGCTTCTCCCGCCACAACGCCATCTGGGAGTTCATCTGCGGGATCAGCGTCTCGCGGCCCAGGAAGAAGGAGGTCGCCATCACGTCGAACTCCAGCCCGAAGGCCTTGCACAGCCGCAGGGCCTTCGGGATGTTCGGCTCCTGCGAGAAACCGTAGCGCACCGTGATGCGGTAGAAGCCGTCGGCCAGCCCCTCGACCAGCACGCGGTCCTTGGCCGGGACGCGCGGCACGTCGTCGACCACGACGGTGACGAAGACGATGCGCTCATGCAGGACCTGATTGTGCTTCAAATTGTGCAGCAGGGCGATCGGCACGGTGTTGGAGCTGGAGGTCATGAAGACCGCCGTGCCCTTCACCCGGTGGATGTCGCCCTTCTTCGCCTGCCGCTGGATGAAGGCGTCGAGCGGCAGCGATTCCTCGGCCAGCCGCCTGGTCAGCACCGCACGGCCGCGGCGCCAGGTGGACATCAGGCCCAGCGTGACGCAGGCGATCACCAGCGGCACCCAGCCGCCATGCGGGATCTTCACCGCATTGGCGGCGAAGAAGGAGATTTCCACCGTCAGGAAGGCGGCGCCGACGCCGAAGCAGACCGGCAGGCTCCAGTTCCAGCGGCGGCGGGCCACCACCAGGAACAGGGTGGTGGTGATGATCATGTCGCCGGTCACCGCGATGCCGTAGGCGGCGGCGAGCCGGCTGGAGGATTGGAACACCAGAACGAGGCCCAGCACCGCGGCCAGCAGGCCCCAGTTGGCGCGGGGGATGTAGATCTGCCCCTCCTCCTCGCTGGAGGTGTGGCGGATGTCGAGACGCGGGCAGAGCCCGAGCTGCACCGCCTGCCGGGTCAGCGAGAAGACGCCGGAGATGACCGCCTGGCTGGCGATGACGGCGGCGGCGGTGGACAGGCCGATCAGCGGATAGAGCGCCCAGTCCGGCGCCAGCAGGTAGAAGGGGCTGCGGACCGCCGTCGGGTCGCTCAGCAGCAGCGCGCACTGGCCCAGATAGTTCAGAAGCAGCGCCGGCAGCACCACGGCCAGCCATGCCACCTGGATGGGG
Source organism: Azospirillum sp. A26 (assembly GCF_042604635.1). NCBI lineage: Bacteria > Pseudomonadati > Pseudomonadota > Alphaproteobacteria > Rhodospirillales > Azospirillaceae > Azospirillum > Azospirillum sp. A26. The sequence continues at coordinate 602,444 of NZ_CP170472.1, forward strand.
CGGCGGCCGAAATGGCCCATGTCGGCATAGAGCGCCTCGCCGCCGGTCACTGCCAGCACCACCGCACCCAGCACCAGGAAGCCGGCGATGCCATGGTTGGCGAAGAAGGCGATGGCGTAGAGCGGGTTGAAGGCGACCAGCACGCTCGGCTGCTGGATCACCTCCAGCAGACCGAGGATGCCCAGCGTGGCGAACCAGGCCAGCATGATCGGACCGAACAGTGCCCCGACGCGCGAGGTGCCGTGGCTCTGGATGGCGAACAGGGCGATCACGATGGCGACGGTCAGCGGCACCACCGCCGATTCCAGCGCCGGTTCCGCCACGCCCAGACCCTCGACCGCGGACAGCACGGACATCGCCGGGGTGATCATGCCGTCGCCGTAGAACAGCGCGGCGCCGAACAGCCCCAGCGCCGTCAGCACGGTCAGCCGGCCCGAGGCGTCCGGCCGCGTCTTCGACGCCAGCGCCAGCAGCGAGAGGATGCCGCCCTCGCCCTTGTTGTCGGCCCGCATGACGAAGCCGACATACTTGACGGTGACGACCATCACCAGCGCCCAGAACACCAGCGACATGATGCCCAGCACGTTGTCATGGGTCAGCGGCAGCCCATGCTCGCCGCCGAAGCATTCGCGCAGCGTATAGAGCGGGCTGGTGCCGATGTCGCCAAAGACGACGCCCAGCGCGCCCAGGGTCAGCGTCGCGAGCTTGCCGGTGTCGGGCTGCGCGGCCTTCAAAGCGGTATCAGTCATGCAGTGATTGCGGTCCGAAGTTGGTCCGTCGTGAAGCCATCCGGCGGACCGGCTTCCTTGCCGCAAATCCCGCCGTAAACGCCCGCCGTAAACGCGTATCGTCTTTCCTCATACGCGTTTACGGCGCCCAACGCCAGAGCGTGCTTGAGCGGCCCCTCCGGCACCGGGGGGATGCGACGAAGTGCGCAGGAATATTCTCTCTATAGGTGTATTTTCAGAGAGTTCCGAAACTGCGGGCCAGCGAACCGGCGATCAGATACCACCCGTCGACCAGCACGAAGAAGATGATCTTGAACGGAATCGCCACCATGGTCGGCGGCAGCATCATCATGCCCATCGACATCAGGATCGACGACACCACCATGTCGATGATCAGGAAGGGCAGGAACAGCAGGAAGCCGATCTCGAATCCGCGCTTGATCTCGGAAATCATGAAGGCCGGGACCAGAACATGCAGAGGCACGTCGTTCGCCTCCGGCACGGACTGGATGCGGGCCATGTCCATGAACAGGCGCAGGTCCTTCTCGGCGGTGTGGTGCAGCATGAAATCGCGGAGCGGCGCCATCGTGCGGCGGAACGCCTCCATCTCGTCGATTTCCTGGTTCATCAGCGGCTGGATGCCCTGATTGTAGCTGCGCTCGAACACCGGGGCCATGACGAAGAAGGTCAGGAACAGCGCCAGCGACATCATCACCGTGGTCGGCGGCACCTGCTGCACGCCCAGCGCGTTGCGCAGGAAGGACAGCACGATGACGATGCGGGTGAAGGCCGTCATCATGATCAGGATCGACGGCGCCAGCGACAGCACCGTGATCAGCCCGATGGTCTGGACGATGCGGCCGGTGGCGGTGCCGCCGGCGTCGCCCAGGTCGAAGGTCAGGCTCTGCGCCAGCGCCGGCCCGGCGCTCAGGCCCAGCGCGACGCCGACGACGAGCGCCAGCACCAGCCCGGCGGCAGCCGGCTTCCAGCAGGCGCCAAGACGGCGGAGGATGGACCGCCTCATCGCGGATCGCTCCCCGCCGGGCGTGGGGCGTCGGCCGGTGCGGCCTCCGCCCCGGCAAGCGCGCTGTCGAATCCGCCCGCCGGGGTGCTGTCGACCAGCAGGTCGCCGTTGGCGCTCAGCAGGATCAGATGTTCGCGGTCGTCGCGGCGGACCAGGACCAGCCGCCGCTTGGCGTCGATCGGCAGGGCCTCCACCACGCTCAGCCGGCGCTGGCGGGCGCGTCCGCGCACGGTTCCGCCGGCCATGCCGACCCGGCGCATCACCCAGGCGACGACCATGATCAGCGCCACGACGAAGACGAGCGCCATCAGGAATCGGATATACTGGTCGAGATCCATGGAAACGGCGGGCTTTCTCTGATCAGGGCGTGTCGTTGGGCAGGCCGGGATCTGGCATACCGGACCCGGTCGGGCCGGCGCTGCGGCCATAGGCGGCGACCGCGCGCTGGCGGGCGGTGTGCGGATCGTCGCGGCCGGCCAGTGCGGCGGCGATGACCTCCTCCCGTCCTTTCTGCTGGTCGGTCAGGGCGGCGGCCAGCGGAGCCAGCGCCGCCACCAGATCGCCGAGCGGGCCGAGAAGCGAGCGTGCTTCCCCGCGTGGCAGAGCCTCCGCGGCGAGGCAGAGATGGGCGACGCGGTCTTCCAGCCCGGCGAGGTCGATCAGCACGCCGGCCTCCGCCTGCGCCCGCGCATCGTCGAGCGTGTCGCCCAGCACCGCCGCCTGCCGCGCGATGCCGGTGGCCGACTCGGCGCCGTCGGAAATGGGAGGGGTGGGGGAGGGCGACAGGGAGGATGGCGGCATGGGCGGCGGCATGGGCGGCGGACGTGTCACGGCGTGTCCTCCTCCGGACTCTCTTCGGATCGCGGCTCCGGGGGCAGGGTGCCGTTGGCGCGGTAGACATAGGCCAGGATTTCGGCCACCGCGGCGATGGCCTCGACCGGAATGTCGCTGTCGACCTCGATGGCGGACAGGATTTCGACCAGATCGGCGTCCTCGCGCACCTTCACGCCGTTGGCGAAGGCCACCTCCAGGATCTGCTCCGCCACCGTGCCCTTGCCGGTGGCGACGATCCGCGGCAGGCTTTCCGTGCCCAGCTCGTATTTCAGCGCCACCGCGACCGGGCGTTGCGCCGGGCGCCGGGCGGGAGACGCCGTCTTGCCGGCAGTCGGGCCGGCAGGCGACGGGGCGGGAGGGCGGGCTTGCGCGGACAACAGGCGGCCTTGGTCGGAGGGTCCTTCCTGCGCCGCATCCTGGACCGGTAGGCTTAACGAACTGTAAAGGCGGTTGCCCCAGCCGATTCGCGCAGGTAAGGATTCATCCTTCGTTAACGCAAACGGGCGACCATTGTCCTCTATGGCGATCTCCTTGCCGGACGCCGCCGTCAGGGCGGCATCTGGCGGAATCGGCGGCGGTCTTGGTGGCGGGATCAGGGCGATGGACCTCGGAAATCTCGGACTCTTCAAACTGATGTCGCGCAAGATGGACTGGCTGACCCAACGCCAGGAAGTCCTGTCGCAGAACATCGCCAACGCCGATACGCCCGAATACAAGAGCCGGGACCTGAAGCCCTTCAGCTTCCGCGACGCGCTGAGCGACAGCCGGCGGCTGACCCCGGTGGCTACCAACGCGTCGCATCTGGCCGGCACCCGCGGCGCCGGGGGCCTGTCCCAGGAACAGAAGGTGCGCGACCCGTACGAGACGGCGCCGGACGGCAACAACGTCGTGCTGGAAGACCAGATGATGCGGATGAGCCAGAGTTCGATGGATTATCAGACCATCACGAACCTGTATAAGAAGCAGGTGGCGATGATCAAGTCGGCGATCCGCACGGGCAGCTGAGTGTCTTTCCGGCCGGTCTTTCCAGCCGGATTTTGAGGAGGCGGTGCGATGGATCTCTACAAGTCGATGGCGGTGTCCGCCTCGGGCATGAAGGCGCAGGGCACGCGCCTGAAGGTCATCTCGGAGAATCTGGCCAACGCCAACACCACCGCCGAGACGCCCGGCGATCTGCCCTATCGCCGCAAGACCGTCATCTTCAAGAACGAGCTTGACCGGGCGATGGACGTCGACAAGGTCCGCGTCGCCAAGGTCGATGTGGACAAGAGCGACTTCCAGCGCAAGTACGACCCGTCGCACCCGTCGGCCGATGCCGAGGGCTATGTCCTGATGCCCAACGTCAATTCGGTGGTGGAGGCGATGGACATGCGCGAGGCCCAGCGCAGCTACGAAGCCAACCTGTCGGCCATCGACACCGCCCGCCAGATGCTGACCCGCACGCTCGACCTCCTGCGCACCTGATTTTCCGCCGCCCAGGCCCGCAAGCCCAGGCCCGCAAACCTTCCTGACCGACCGGAACCGCCGCCATGATCAATCCGCTGAACGCTGCTGCGGCCTATGCCACCACCGCCGCCAAGACGACCGGCCCCGGTATGGCCGCGCGCGACGGCGCGTCCTTCGGCGATGTGCTGGAACAGGCGGCCAAGGAAAGCATCGGCACCATGAAGAAGAGCGAGGACATGTCGGCGCTGGCCGCCGTCGGCAAGGCCGACCTCAGCGACGTCGTCCAGGCGGTGACCAATGCCGAAGTGACGTTGCAGACCGTCACCGCCGTGCGCGACAAGGTGCTGAATGCCTATCAGGAAATCCTGCGCATGCCGATGTGACGGCCCGCGCCCGGTCCCAGACGTCGTCATGCCCAGCTGGCAGTTATGAACGAGACCGAAGTCATCGAGCTTTGCCGCACCTCGATCGTCACGCTGGTGATCGTGTGCGGGCCGATTCTGGTCATCATGATGGCGCTCGGCACCGTCATCTCCATCTTCCAGGCCGTCACCCAGATCAGCGAGCAGACCATCGCCATGGTGCCGAAGGTGATGCTGGTCTTCGGGCTCAGCATCCTGCTGATGCCCTTCATGCTGAGCAAGCTGACCGAGTTCTTCGAACATGAGGTCGCCGACCGCATCGTCGCCATCGGCGTCGGCGCCAACGAGAATGGCGGCGCGCCCTTCACCCCCGGCACCGGCGTGACGCCCGCCCCGGCCCCGACCGCTGCCGCGGCGGGCCAATGAGCATCCTGCAACAGCTGCTGGGCGAACAGATCTTCGTCTGGATGCTGGTCTTCATGCGGGTCGGCACCGCCTTCAGCGTGATGCCGACCATCGGTGACGCCTTCGTTCCCACCCGGGCGCGGCTGCTGTTCGCGCTGGTGGTCAGCGTGGTGGTGGCGCCGTCGATCCGGCCGATGCTGCCGCCGATGCCGGGCAATCCGTTCCAACTGCTGGTGCTGGCCGCCGGCGAGATGACCATCGGCATCTTCATGGGCACCATCGCCCGGCTGCTGATGGGCGCGCTGGAGGTGGCCGGCACCATCATCAGCCTGCAGAGCGGGCTGGCCAACGCGCAGATCTTCAACCCGGCGATGGCGTCCGCCGGATCGCTGCCCGGTTCGCTGATGGGGTGGCTGGGGCTGCTTCTGCTGTTCGTCACCGACCTGCACCATCTGCTGATCATGGCGGTGGTCGACAGCTATTCCACCTTTACGCCGGGGGCGGCGATCCCGATCGACGACATGGCGAATGTGGTCGGGCAGCTGGTGTCGAAGAGCTTCATGATGGGGGTGCAGATGGCCGCCCCCTTCCTGATCACCGGCATCCTGTTCGCGCTGGCGCTGGGGCTCCTGAACAAGCTGGCGCCGCAGGTGCAGGTCTTCCAGCTCTTCACCTCGGTCCAGGTGCTGCTCGGCCTGTTCATGTTCGCCCTGACGCTGGGGGCGATGATGCTGTTCTGGCTGTCGCGCTTCGAATCGACCTTCATCGAATTCCTGAAGCCGCTGTAGAGGGAGGACGCCGGTGTCGGAAGAAGCGGACGAGTCCTCCAAAACAGAAGACCCGACAGGAAAAAAGCTCGACGAGGCCCACAAGCAGGGCCAGTTCGCGATGACCCGCGAGGCCGCGAACTGGTTGATGGTCGCGGCGATGCTGGTGGTTCTGGTCTCCGTCCTGCCCGGCACGATGAAGGGGCTGGTCTTCCGCCTGAATTACTATTTCGAGAATCTGGACCGCATCACCTTCGACCGGGCCGGGGTCGGCGCGCTGCTGTTCCGGGTGATGAGCGACGCCATGTGGGCGCTGTGGCTGCCCATCCTGCTGTTCGTGGTGGCCGGCGTCCTCTCGACCATCGGGCAGACCGGCTTCCATGTCTCGTGGGAACTGATCTCGCCGAAATTCGGCAAATTGAACCCGCTGCCCGGCCTGATGAACATGTTCAAGGCCAACCAGGGCGTGGAACTGCTGAAGAGCATCGTCAAGCTGGGGGTGGTCGGCGGCGTCGCCTATATGGCGCTGGTGCCGATGTTCGGCGGCATCGAGGCCTATATCGGCATCGACATCGTCGCCATGCTGCTGCAGGTGGACAGTCTGGCCCATCGCCTGCTGGTCTGGGTCCTCGTCGTCCTGACCTTCATCGCCGCCGGCGACTTCGTGTGGCAGAAGCAGCAGTTCGACAAGAAAATGAAGATGACCAAGCAGGAGGTGAAGGACGAGCACAAGCAGCAGGAAGGCGATCCCGTGGTCAAGGGCCGCATCCGGCAGATACGGTTCGAACGCGCGCGCAAGCGCATGATGGCCGCGGTGCCGAACGCCGACGTGGTGGTCACCAACCCGACCCACTTTGCGGTTGCGCTGAAATACGATCCCAACCAGATGGGCGCGCCGATGGTGCTGGCGAAGGGCGTGGATCAGGTCGCCTTCAAGATTCGCGAGATCGCCGAATCGAACAATGTGCCGGTCATAGAAAACCCGCCCCTTGCCCGTGCGCTCTATGCCGCTTGCGATATCGACGCGGAAGTTCCATCCGAGCATTATCGGGCGGTCGCCGAAGTCATCACCTATGTCTTCAAGCTGAAAGGGCGGTCGCTGCGCAACTGATCCGGGTGCACCCGATATGGGCGCAACGGATCCGGCCCCGTGATGGTTGATGGGATCGGTTGGATCGGCCGGCCATCGCAGGTGGTGTGACGGGCAAGTGCGGACCGGGGCATGTCCCGGCCGGACCGTGTGGGGTTTGGAGTATTGGTGGACGACACAACTTCCCTTTCCGACAGCGCGCGCAATGCTGTGAACCGCAAGGCTTCGACCGGCGGGGTGTTGATGCTGGTCCAATATGCGCTGGCGCCGGCCGGACTGCTGGTGCTGGCCGCCGGATTGCTGTTGGAGCGCGATACGGTCGGCTGGCTGGGAGCGGCGCTGGTTGCCTTGGGCGTCGTCCTGCTGATCGCCCGCAGCGTGTCGGTGGTGCGGCGGTCGGCCCACATCGGCGCGCTTCTCGGCGGCGCGCTGGAAGGGATGCCGGCCGGACAGCTGGTCTGCGACGGAACGGACGATGTGGTGTTCGTCAACGCCGCCTTCCGCGAGCTGGCGGGCTGGCGCCGCGGCGAACGGCCGCTGGACGCCCTGGCCCGCCAATTCTCCGGCGACCCCGACAGCGCGCGTGAATTCCGCCGCCTGCGCGAACGGGTGAAGGCAGGGGGCGCCGCCTCGGCCGAGCTGGCGATCCCGGCGCTGGACGGCCACCCGCCGGAATGGCGCAAGGTGCAGGGCCAGCCGGTGGCCGGCTTCCCCGGCTCCGTCCACTGGCGGATCGAGGACATCACCGCCCGGCGGGAGCTGGAGCATGTCATGCTGCGCGAGCAGGCCAAGCTCGCCGACTTCATGGAGCACGCGCCGGTCGGCTTCTTCTCGGTCGATCAGAACGGCCATTTCCTGTTCGTGAACGCCACCCTGGCCCAATGGCTGGAGGCGGCCCCCGGCGATCTGACCGACGGCGAGGCGCGGCTGCACGGCATCCTGGCGGCTCCCCCGGTGTCCGCCGCCCCCTACGACCTGTTCGACCATGGCGGCGGCGAGCAGCGCGGCGAGCTGACCATGGTGGGCCTGCGCAGCCGGCGGTTCCAGGTCGCGGTGGCGCAGAGCGTGGTGCATGCCGACGACGGCACCATCCACACCCGCTCGGTGGTGCGCGACCTGTCCCCGGAACGGGAATGGCAGGAGGCGCTGCGCCAGTCCGAGCAGCGGTTCCAGCGCTTCTTCGAGGATGCGCCCATCGGCATCGCGCTCGTCGACGAGACCGGGCAGCTGACCGAATGCAACGAGGCCTTCCTGGCGCTGATCGGCAGCGAGTCCGGCAGCGTCATCAACCGCCCGATGGCCGACCTGATCGTCCCGGCGGAGCGCGAGGCGGTGACCGCCCGGCTGCGGGCGGTGCAGGGCGGCGCCGACCCGGCCCATCCGCTGGAGGTCCGGCTGTCCGGCGGGCGCGAGCTGACCGCCCAGCTCTATGCCCGGCGCCTCGCCAACCCGGTGCGCACGGATGGCCGTGCAGATGGTTCCAGGGGCGATGGCGGCAGGGGCGATGGCGTGGGCCTGATCCTGCACTTCATCGACATGACCGAGCGCAAGAGCCTGGAGGCCCAGTTCGCCCAGTCGCAGAAGATGCAGGCGGTCGGCCAGCTGGCCGGCGGCGTGGCGCACGACTTCAACAACCTGCTGACGGCGATGATCGGCTTCTGCGACCTGCTGCTGCTGCGGCACAAGCCGGGCGACCAGTCCTTCAGCGACATCATGCAGATCAAGCAGAACGCCAACCGCGCCGCCAACCTCGTGCGGCAGCTGCTGGCCTTCTCGCGCCAGCAGACCCTGCAGCCGCGCGTCATCAACGTGACGGACGTGCTGGCGGAGCTGGCGAACCTGCTGCGCCGGCTGATCGGCGAGAACATCGAGCTGAAGATGATCCATGGCCGCGACCTGGGGCTGGTCAAGGTCGACCAGAACCAGCTGGAGCAGGTCATCATCAATCTGGTGGTCAATGCCCGCGACGCCATGGCCGGCGGCGGCAAGCTGATCGTCAACACCACCAACTACGTCGTCAGCCAGCCGGAACGGCGGGAGCACGAGACGGTGCCGGCTGGCAGCTACGTCTCCATCGAGGTCATCGACACCGGCTGCGGCATCGCGCGGGAGAATCTCCAGCGCATCTTCGAGCCCTTCTATACGACCAAGGAGGTCGGATCGGGCACCGGGCTCGGCCTGTCGACGGTCTACGGCATTGTGCGGCAGACCGGCGGCTTCGTGCTGGTCGATTCGGCGGTGGGGGAGGGAACTACCTTCACCATCCTGCTTCCCCACCATCAGGGCGAACTGCGTCCGGTCGACACGGCGGAGCCGCGCGAGCGGCGCGGCAGCGACCTGACCGGCACCGGCATCATCCTGCTGGTGGAGGACGAGGACGCAGTGCGCGTCTTCTCCGCCCGCGCGCTGCGCAACAAGGGCTATCAGGTGCTGGAGGCCAAGAACGGCGAGGCGGCCTTGCAGCAGATCGAGACCAACGGCGCCTCCATCGACCTGCTGATCACCGACGTGGTTATGCCGCAGATGGACGGCCCGACGCTCGCCCGCCATGTCCGCAGGCTGCGCCCGGAGATGCGGGTCATCTTCATCTCCGGCTATGCCGAGGACCGGCTGGGCGAGATCGACGGCGTCGAAGTCGCCCATTTCCTGCCCAAGCCCTTCTCGCTGAAACAGCTGGCCTCCAAGGTGAAGGAGGTCATCCGCGACGGGCGGTGACGGGCAGGCGGAGGAGCGAATTCGCCCGCGAAAATGGACCCGGACATCCCGCGTAAAATAGGAACGCACAGGCAACATCGGCGCTTGCAAACGAGAACGAAGAGAGTACATTCAGCCTCGTTGCAAGAGCGCCGACCGTGTGTTCTAAGAGAGGGGTACCGGGCATGTCGTCCGCACAGCTTCGTTTGGTCGAGAAGGATTCCATGGACAAGCAGAAGGCGCTCGATGCCGCCCTGAGCCAGATCGAACGCGCGTTCGGCAAGGGCTCGATCATGAAGCTCGGCGCCAAGGAGAGCTTGGTCGAGACGGAGGTCATTTCCACCGGCTCCCTGGGGCTCGACATCGCGCTGGGCATCGGCGGCCTGCCGAAGGGCCGCATCATCGAAATCTACGGCCCGGAAAGCTCGGGCAAGACCACGCTGGCGCTGCACGCCATCGCCCAGGCCCAGAAGGCCGGCGGCACCTGTGCGTTCATCGACGCCGAGCATGCGCTCGACCCGTCCTATGCCCGCAAGCTCGGCGTCAAGGTCGACGATCTGCTGATCTCCCAGCCCGATGCCGGCGAGCAGGCGTTGGAGATCGCCGACACGCTGGTGCGCTCCGGCGCCATCGACGTGCTGGTGGTCGACTCGGTTGCGGCGCTGGTGCCGCGCGCCGAACTGGAAGGCGAGATGGGCGACAGCCATGTCGGCCTGCACGCCCGCCTGATGAGCCAGGCGCTGCGCAAGCTGACCGGCTCGATCTCCAAGTCGAACTGCCTCGTCATCTTCATCAACCAGATCCGCCTGAAGATCGGCGTGATGTTCGGCAATCCGGAGACGACGACCGGCGGCAACGCGCTGAAGTTCTACGCTTCGGTCCGTCTCGACATCCGCCGCATCGGCGCGATCAAGGACCGCGACGCCGTCGTCGGCAACCAGACCCGCGTCAAGGTGGTGAAGAACAAGATGGCCCCGCCGTTCCGCGTGGTCGAGTTCGACATCATGTATGGCGAGGGCGTGTCGAAGGTGGGCGAGCTGCTCGACCTCGGCATCCAGGCCGGCGTGGTCGACAAGTCGGGGGCGTGGTTCAGCTATGACGGCACCCGCATCGGCCAGGGCCGCGAGAACGCCAAGACCTACCTGCGCAACAACCCGGAGATGGCCGACGCCATCGAGGCCAAGATCCGCGGCAACGCCGGTCTGGTCGCCGATGCGATGATGGGCACCCCGGAAGCCGACGGCGAAGCCTCCACGCCGGAGTGACGCCGAACGGTCACGTGTAACGAAAGGCCCCGTCTTCCGAAAGGGAGGCGGGGCTTTTTTGTTTTTGGGCGGCTATCGCAGCCCTTGCCTACACATCCACCACCATATGCGGCCGGAACGCGCCCTCCAGCGTCAGCAGCAGATGCAAATAGACCGCCACCTTGCGCGCCCGGTCGGTGTTGCGGGAGAGGCAGTCGCGCAGCTGTTCGGCCATCCGGGCGGTTTCCGCATCCTGCTCCGGCGCCGCCGCGGTGACGGCCTGGACGATATGCTCGGGATCGACTGGGATCGGCGCCGCCGGGTCCTTCAGCAGGGCCTCGGCCAGCGCCTCCTCGTCATGGGGAACCGACGGCGCTGCCGTCGGAGGGGCAGGGCGGCGGCGGGACAAATGGCTGCGGAGGCTGTCCTTCAGCCGGTCGCGCTGCCGGTCGTCCAGCCCGTCGAACTGGTCGACCTCATCGAACAGCAGGTCGTAGAGGCGGCGGCGCTGCGGGTTCGGCGGGCTCTGGTCGCGCCGCTCCTGCTCGCGCTCCTGCTGCTCCCGCCGCGGGTTGCGGCGGCGGTTGCGGTCGGTGGCGCTGCCGGCCCGCTCGACGCCCGCGGTGGTGCGGACGCTGAACTCCGGTGGGCCGACACCGTGGACATTTCCCGACATGGGCCGCCTCCCGGGGAACCGCCCCGACAGCGATCAAGTCTGGCAGAGCCGGCGCTTCCTTCCAAGCCGAAGCACCGGCCTATGACTATCAGTCGCCGGCGCCGGCCACCGCATTGTCGGCCGGTTGCGGCTTGTTCCTGCCGAATCCCAGCGTCGGGAAGACGTTGATCAGCGCGGTGATGAAGGCGGCCAGATAGGGCAGCGACTGCACCACCAGCAGGCCCGACCACATGAAGGCGTCGCGGTTCTCGTGGCCGAAGACCATGACGATGGCGAGCGCCGCACCCCACAGCGACACCAGAAGAACCAGCTCTTCCCGAGCCATCAGGAAGGCCTGCATCAGCGCCGGCTGGTTCTCGCACTTCGGCGTGCGGACGAAGGGACGGCCGGAGGTGAACATGCCGAGCCACATGGCGCGGCCGACCGTGTGGGTCAGCGCCATGCCGGCCACCGCCGCCCCGACCTTGTCCCAGAAGCCGCACTTCACCCGCGCCTCGTAGAGCCAGAGCGAGGCGCCGACCTTGAAGGCGAAGACGCTGAGCGTCGGGATCATGAAGACGTTGGGCGGGAACTCGAAATATTTCGGGAAGGCCATCAGCCCGATGGACCACAGGATGCCGGCGATGCCGAACACCATGTGGGCGGCGTCGGCGAACCAGGGCAGCCAGCCGGTGATGAAGTGGTATTTCTGGCCGGCGGTCAGCTCCTTGGCGCCCGGCGACAGCTGGCGCCAATGGTGCTTCAGGATCTGCACGGCGCCATAGGCCCAGCGGAAGCGCTGCGTCTTGTAGGCGGAGAAGCTGTCGGGCACGAGGCCCTTGCCGTAGCTTTCCGGCATGTAGACCGCCTCATAGCCATGCTCGAACAGGCGCAGGCCGAGGTCGGCGTCCTCAGTGATGCACCATTCGCCCCAGCGGCCGACCTTTTCCAGGGCCGACTTGCGGATGATGGTCATGGTGCCGTGCTGGATGATCGCGTTGCGCTCGTTGCGCTGGATCATGCCGATGTGGAAGAAGCCGGCATATTCCCAGTTGGTCATGCGCTGGAACAGGTCGTGTTCCCACTCACGATAATCCTGCGGCGACTGGACGAAGCCGACCTCCGGCCGGTTGAAGTGCGGGATGGTCGCCTTCAGCCAGTCGGGATGGACCTGATAGTCGCTGTCGATGACGGCGATGTGCTCGGCATCGGGGGCGGTCTGCGCCAGACCGAAGTTCAGCGCACCTGCCTTGAAGCCCGGCCAGTTGTCGAGGTGGAAGAAGCGGAACTTCGGCCCCAGCTTCCGGCAATACTCCTCGATCGGCCGCCAGACCGCCGGATCCTTGGTGTTGTTGTCGAGCAGCAGGACTTCGTAGTTCGGGTAATCGAGGGCGGCAAGCGCGTCCAGCGTCTGCATGACCATGTGCGGCGGCTCGTTGTAGCAGGGCACATGGATCGACACCTTCGCCGCGTTGGGCAGCGGGGCGGCGGAGCAGGGGATGAACTTGCGCTTGAACTTGTGCTGCCAGACGACCTCGGTCAGCTCCATGCCGTCGATCAGCATGACCGCGAACAGCACCAGCTGGCAGAAGATCAGCAGGCCCCAGGCGATCTCGGTGGTGAGCGCGAGGCCAGCGGCCGAGGCGGCGCTGACGGTGAAGACCAGCACGGAGGCGACCGCCTGAATCAGCGCGCCATAGAAGATCTGGCCGCCGATCTTCAGGTCGCCGCGGCGCCACAGGAAGAACACCAGCGGCAGGAAGCCCAGCGCCACGGCGGTGGCGCACTTGATCTCCCAGTTGCGGACCTCGTTCACCCCGCCGATCATCGGGAATTTCGGGTTGCGCTGATAGTCCCACAGGCCCCAGCTGGTGCCCGCCGTGCCTTCGATCTCCCGCTTCCAGGGCTGGTCGAAGGCCTCCATGATGAAGTAGTCGAGCTTGTTCTGGGCGGCGACGTTCAGGAAGTTGCGGATGAACTTGGCCTGGTTGACCTGGCTCGCCTCGGCGCCGCGGCGCCACGGGCCGTCGGCCGGCCAGCCGATCTCGCCGATCAGGATGTGCTTGTTGGGGAACTTCGCCTTCAGCTCGTTGTAGCGGAACATGGCGTAATCGACCGACTGGTCGACCGGCACGCCTTCCCAGTAGGGCAGCAGATGGACGGCGAGGAAGTCCACCGCGTCGGCCAGCTCGGGGTTCTTCAGCCAGACGTGCCACGGCTCGGCGATGGAGACCGGGACGTTGACCTTCTTCTTCACCCGCTTGACGTACTCGATGGCCTGCGGAACCGTCAGGTCGGCGCGCAGGATCGCCTCGTTGCCGACCAGCACGCGGCGGACGTTGCTGTTGGCGCGGGCGAGCTTGATCAGGCCGGCCAGTTCGGGCTCGTCGATCTCCGGCTTGCCGGCGGTCCAGGCGCCGGCGGTCACCGGCAGCCCGTGCTTGGCGGCGATGGCCGCGACCATTTCCGAGCCGTCGGTGGTCGAATAGGTTCTGACCGCCTTCACCGCGCCTTCAAGCGCCGTCATGTCCTTTTCGATGTCGTCGGCGGACGCCTTGTCGCCCTTCGACGGGCTCTTGTCCGAATGGAAGGGGGTATAGGCGACGCCGGTGATGGCGCCGGCCCAGGACCGCTCGTCCACCGGACGGTTCCACAGCGCCCAGAAGGCGATGTTGCCGAGGATCACCAGGATCAGAACCGCAAAGGCCGATTTGCGCATGTGGGTCGTTCTCGCTCGCCGCACCAGAAAACATGGATACGGCCCGCGGAAATGGCGCAAGGGGATCGTTGCCGCCCCGACCATTGCCTCGGACCGAACTCTCTCAATCGTCCAACGAATGCCGCCCGTGCCGTATGGCCGGCGCGCACGGCCTTCTATACAAGCTTCGCGGTTGGCCCGCCACTGCCGGCTACAACAGGGCAGCCTCCGGATTATTCCCGGATGATGCTTCCGGCCAGTACCGGACAGCCGGTGTCAGAGAGGAGTGAAGCATGTTTTCCCTTAACGAACGGCTACAGGCCGACACCTGTCCTGTGACCGATCTGGAGCTTTGCCGTGTCCTGCTGATGAACAACCGGCTGTGGCCCTGGCTGATCCTGGTGCCGAGGCGCGCGGGCGCCGTGGAAATCCATTGGCTGGCCGAGGAGGATCAGGCGACGCTGATGCGGGAGATCGCGCTGGCCTCCCGCGCGGTGGAACGGCTGTTCGCGCCGGACAAGATGAATGTCGGGGCGCTGGGCAACATGGTGCCGCAGCTGCACGTCCATGTGATCGGGCGGACGCGCGGCGATCCGGCATGGCCGGGTCCGGTCTGGGGGGCCGGCCACGCCGAGCCCTACGAGCCGGCGGAGGCGGCGGCCCTGGCGCAACGTCTGGCCGACGCGCTGCACGCGGAAGACTGACCGCCGGCCCGGTCGCGGGGGCCGGGCCGGCGGGGGAAGTTACAGAGTCTTCAGATATTCCACCAGATCCCAGCGTTCCTGCTCGGACAGGCCGCGGCCGATGATGCCGCTGCCGGCGACACCGGACCCGACGAACTGGTGCCCGACATTGGTGTTGCCGGGGATCTTGGTGTCCAGCGTGAAGGTGCCGTCAGCGCAGTCGGTGCGGTAGCCGACCTTCACCGGATCGAAGCTGCGCAGGCCGAGGCAGAAGCTCTTCGGCCGCTCGGCCAGCGGCGACAGCAGGTCGTAGAGCGTGGGAACCGAACCGTTGTGCAGGTAGGGTCCGGCGGCCCAGATGCCATCCAGCGGACGGGCCTTGTAGCCGCCTTCCGCCTGCAGGCAGTTCGGACGGAAGCCGTTCATCTCCTCCCGCTTGGCGGGCGGGATTTTGTTCTCGTCATAGGCGGTCTCGGCCGTCTTCTGGACGACGTAGCCCAGCGCCGCCGCGAAGCTGGTCCTGGTGACCGGCTCGCCCGGCTTGCCGTTGCACAGGCTGGCGGGATCGACCTTCAGGAAGGCGGGCAGCTGCACCGTCCGGGTCTGGAGGATGTTGGCCTGGGCCGGGTCGGTGCCGACGTTGATCGGCGTGACCTTCAGATAGCTCTGCTTGGCGGCGTTCGGCTTGGTCCAGTATTTCGCGTCCCAGAAGGCGGGGGTGTCGACCGGCGGCAGGTGGCAGCCCTGGCACAGCTCCTGGTACAGGCCGGCGCCGCGCGCCCGCTTGGCCTCATCGACGGTGCCGAGCACGGCTTGCGGCCATTTCGGCGCGGTCAGCCCCTGGAAGCCGGTCATGCTGCCGTCCGGCTTGCGGGCCCGCGGGTTGGGACCGGCCAGCAGCTGCTCCATCCTGTAGAGGGTGTCGACCGGAACGGAGGAGGCATAGAGCTTGCGGTCCGGGTTCGACAGGTTCACCCGCGCCGCCACGCCCATCGACTCGCCGGCGTTGCGCACCATCGGCTGCATGATCGAGGCGTCGTACTGCACCCAGTCGAACCAGGAGGCGTTCCAGATGTGCGGATACTTCACCGGCGCCGTGATGGCGGCGACGTTGGTGAAGGGGTCGAACTCCACCTTGCCGTTCAGCAGGTCGTTGGTGAAGACGGTGTTGCCGATGCGGGTCAGCGCGTCCAGACGGTTGAAGCCTTCGACGACCGCCGGATTGCCGCTCTGCGCCGCGCCGCGCTTCGCCAGGGCTTCCAGGGTGGCCAGCGTCTGCTCGAACTGCCCGCGCAGGGCGGCCGTCTGTTCGGCGGTGCGGTTGGGGCCGAGCACGCGGTCGGCGAACCGGTCGAACCGGCCGGGCAGGACCTTGGTGTAGGCCAGCGAATAGCCCAGCGCCGCCGTCAGCGCATCGAGGTTGATGACGGCCGGCGCACCGTCGATGCGCAGGCTGACGCCGTTATACTCGATATGGCCGGTGTGGCAGGCGGCGCAGGTCAGGCCGATCTGGTCGGGAAGCGGCGTGCCGGTGGTCGGGTCGACATAGCCCTTGGTGCGGGCGAAGCCGACCGGCAGGCCGTCCGGGTTGACCTCCTCCTCCGACTGGTTGTAGGCGGCCAGCACCGCCTTGGCCGAGCCGGGTTCCGCCCCATAGCCGTAATCCCGCGCCGTGGCGCCGCCCAGCCGCTTCGGGCTGGGGATGAAGCCGAATTGCTGGAGGTACGATTCGTCCGCCAGCATCCTGGGTTCGCCGAAGACCCGGATGTCCGGCTGCTCCAGCGCCACGAACCAGGCATAGGAGATCGGGAAGGTCGAGGTGCCCTGGCTGGCATGGTGGTACCAATAGCGCTCGCCCGGCTTCCAGTTCTGGTCGAGCCAGACCGTTTCCTTGACGGGGGCCGGTGTCGGCAGGGCCGGCGCACAGGCGCCGAGCAAAGTCAGCGGCAGCAGGCCGGCCGCTGCCACAATCGACAGGCGAGACGCATTCATGGGCGAAACCTCCACGCGCGGGGGTTGATGATCGATAGCCCCACTGTCGCTGTGATAAATAAGCCCGGGCAACAGGAAAATTGTATTTCTTTACGACATACAATTTTTGAAACAGGACCGGAACCGGCGGGCCGGGCGCGCGGTTATCTGATCGGAACCGTTCGTGGGTTCAGCAAAAATCCGGAGATCGCCGCCATGGCCACCGAAGACCGTCCCGCTTCTCGCACCTCCGATGCCCCGTCCGAGGCCGCCCAGCGGATCGAGGACAAGCTGGTCGATGAGACCGGCAAGGCCTCCGGCGATCCCGACAAGCCGGTCCAGAAGAAGTGGGAAGAGATGGGCGAGCGCGAGGAGATCGCCGAGCGAAGCCAGCGGGAGGGCGGTGGCGCCTGATCGACCTTTCCCCGCTCCGCACCGACCGAAGGCCGGTCCGGGGCGGGGGAGGGCAATCCCGTCCTACCGCTTTACCGTGCAGGTCAGTGCCAGCACGTCCGCGGCCTTGTCGAGGTCGTCGGCGCGGACCAGCACATAGTCGGTGTTGTAGGTGGAGATCGCGAAGATCGGCAGATGGGCCTGGGCCAGCGGCACGGCGATGCGGGCCAGGATGCCGAACAGGGTGAAATCGACCACGCCCTCCACCCGGAAGGCGCGCCAGCCGCGTTCGGCCTTCACCCCCTCGGGCACGCGCTCCTCGCGGCAGAGGATCGACAGCTCCTCGCCGGTGCGGGTGGCGCCGACCAGTGGATCGGTCCAGTCGAGCCAGTCCGGCAGGCCGCTGCCCGGCGGCAGCTGCGCCACCGCCAGACGCTCGGGCAGGATCGACAGGGTCAGACCGGTCTGCTCGCGCACCAGGGCGGCGGTCAGCGTCGCCTCGTCCACCTCGAAGGGCTTCAGGATGCGGCGGGCGCGGGCGGCCAGCGACGGCACGCCGGAGCGCATGGCGCGGCCCAGCATCTCCGCCGAGGTGGCGCGCAGCCCGGCATCCGATTCGGCCAGATCGACCACCGCCTGCAAGGCGCTGGTCTGGACGATGCGGCTGGGGCTGTTCTCGAACCAGTCGGCCAGCAGGACGGCGGCACGGTGGCGCTGCTCCTCCGTCATGGTCAGGCGCGGCACGATCTGGGCGATGTGCCAGCGCACTTCTGCCTGCTCGATGGCGACGGCATCGGTCAGCAGATGCTCGACATAGGGGTCGAGCCAGCCGGCATTGCCGCGCGACACCCGCTCCAGCGCGTCGGCGGCGCGCATGCGCACGCTGGCATTGCGGTCGAACAGGCAGCCAACCAGTTCCGCCAGCTTGCCGCGGTCGGCCGCCACCTCATCGGCGACGGAGGGGGCGTCGCCCATCGCACGCCGGTCGCCGATGGCCAGACGGCGGGCCAGCGACGCATTGCGGATCAGCTCATCCATCTCAGCGCCGCCCGGTCGGACGGCCGAACCGCGACGGCGTGCCGAAGCGCGAAGCGATCTTGGCCCCGGTCGGCTTCGGCGGCAGCGGGGGAGGGGGCGGCGGCGGGGTCTCGCCGCGCGGCACGCCGCCGCCCGACGCCATCTCCGCCAGATCCTTGACCAGCTTCTGCACGCTGCGCACGCGGGCCTGCGGATCGGGCCACTCGCGGACATAGACCAGCTTGTGGTCGGGCCGCAGCTTCATCAGCGTCAGATGCTGGGCGATGTAGGTCAGCAGCTTGGCCGGCTCGGCATAGAAATTGTCGTGGAAGGCCAGCACCAGCCCCTTCGGACCGGCATCGACCCGGTCGATGTTGGCCTGTTTGCACCAGCGCTTGACGGTGACGACGTCCAGCAGGTTCTCGACCTCCTCCGGCAGCTTGCCGAAGCGGTCGATCAGCTCGGCGGCGAAGCCGTCCACCTCGGCGCGGTCGACCAGATCGGCGATGCGGCGGTAGAGCGACAGCCGCACCGTCAGGTCGGGGACGTAGCTTTCCGGGATCAGCACCGGCGTGCCCAGGTTGATCTGCGGCACCCATTCCTGCGCCGCCGCGGCGGCGACCGCGCCCTCCTGCATCGAGGCCCGCGCGCTGGCGACCGCCTCCTCCAGCATCTGCTGGTACAGCTCGACGCCGACCTCGCGCACCTGACCCGACTGTTCCTCGCCCAGCAGGTTGCCGGCGCCGCGGATGTCCATGTCGTGGCTGGCGAGCTGGAAGCCGGCGCCCAAGGAATCCAGCGTCTCGATGACGTGCAGGCGCTGCTGGGCGGTGCCGCTCAGCGGCTTGTTCGGCGCATAGGTCAGATAGGCGTAGCCGCGCTTCTTCGACCGGCCGACGCGCCCGCGGATCTGGTAGAGCTGCGCCAGCCCGAACAGGTCGGCGCGGTGGACGATCAGCGTGTTGGCGTTGGGAATGTCCAGCCCGCTCTCGATGATGTTGGTGGCGAGCAGAACCTCGAACTTGCCCTCGTCGAAGGCGGTCATCACGTCTTCCAGCTCGCTGGCCGGCATCTGGCCGTGGGCGGTGACGATCTTGACCTCGGGCACCAGCTCGCGCACGCGCTCGGCCACCTTCGCCAGATCCTCCACGCGCGGGCAGACATAGAAGCTCTGGCCGCCGCGGTAATGCTCGCGCAGGATCGCCTCGCGGATCACCACCGGGTCATAGGGCAGGACGAAGGTGCGCACCGCCAGACGGTCGACCGGCGGCGTCGCGATCAGCGACAGCTCGCGCACGCCGGACAGCGCCATCTGGAGCGTGCGCGGGATCGGCGTGGCGGTCAGCGTCAGGACATGGATGTCGGCGCGCAGCTCCTTCAGCCGCTCCTTCTGCTTCACGCCGAAATGCTGCTCCTCGTCGACGATGACCATGCCGAGCCGCTTGAAGTCGAGGCCCTTGGCGAGCAGGGCATGGGTGCCGACGACGATGTCGGCCGTGCCCTCCGCCAGCTCCTTCTTGACCAGCGTCTGTTCGCGCGCGGTGACCATGCGCGACAGCTGCACGACGCGCACCGGCAGCCCGTTGAAGCGGGTCGAGAAGGTGCGGAAATGCTGGCGGGCAAGCAGGGTGGTCGGCACGACGACGGCGACCTGCTTGCCGCTCATCGCCACCATGAAGGCGGCGCGCAGCGCCACCTCGGTCTTGCCGAAGCCGACGTCGCCGCAGACCAGCCGGTCCATCGGCCGGCCGCTGCCGAGGTCGGTGAAGATGTCCTCGATGGCCTTCAGCTGGTCGTCGGTCTCGGGATAGGGGAAGCGGGCGGCGAACTCCTGATAGACGCCTTCCGGGGTCAGCACCGGATCGGCCTTCTTCAGCATGCGCTCCGCCGCGATCTTCAGCAGGGCTTCCGCCATGTCCTTCAGGCGCTTCTTGACCCTGGCCTTGCGGCCCTGCCAGCCGGCGCCGCCCAGCTTGTCGAGCTGGACATTGGCGTCCTCCGAGCCGTAGCGCGACAGCACCTCGATGTTCTCGACCGGGACATAGAGCTTGTCGCCGCCCTCGTAGATCAGGCGCAGGCAATCGTGCGGCGCGCCGGTGACCTCCAGCGTCTCCAGCCCATCATAGCGGCCGATGCCGTGGTCCATATGGACGACGATGTCGCCCTCATGCAGGGCGGAATGCTCGGCGATGAAGTTGGCGGCCTTGCGCTTCTTCTTCTGGGGACGGACCAAGCGGTCGCCGAGGATGTCCTGCTCGGTGATGACGGCGAGGTCGGCGGAGGTGAAGCCGTGCTCCATCCCCAGCACGATGGTGCCGATGATGCCGCGGTCGAAGCGGCGGACATCCTCCATGCTCTCCGCCGGCTCCAGGCCGGGGATGCCGTGGTCGGCCAGCACGTTGGACAGGCGGTCGCGCGAGCCGGCGGAATATCCCGCGATCAGCACGCGGCGCCCGTCTGCGCGCAGCGCCCGGATATGGTCCTTCACCGCGTCGAAGACGTTCACGTCGGGGCGGTTGCGCTCCTCGGCGAAGTCATGGCCGCGCTTGCCGCCGGCGTCCACCGTCCCCTTGATGCCGGGGGGCGTCGAGAAGATCTGGAGCTGCGCCACCGCGCGCTCCGCCAGCAGCGCGTCCCAGCCGATCCCGTCGAGGAACATCGAGGCGACCGGCACCGGCTTGTAGACCGGGGAGCCCGTCCGCTTCTCGATGGTCATCATGCCGTCGCGCGAGGCGTGGAAATCGACCACCTGGGCGATGCGGGCGTCGCGCGCCTCGTTGGCCTGATGGTCCAGGCTGACGATGCCGCGCGGCAGATAGTCCAGCACCGTGTCCATGCTTTCGTGGAACAGCGGCAGCCAATGCTCCATCCCGCCATAGCTGCGCCCGGCGGAAATCGCCTCGTAGAGCGGATCGTCGTCGGTCACCGCGCCGAACAGCTCGCGGTAGCCGGAGCGGAAACGGGCGATCCCGGCCTCGTCGAGGAAGACCTCCGACATCGGCTTCAGCTCGACGCTGTCGCGCTTGTCGGTGGTGCGCTGGGTCATCGGATCGAAGGCGCGCACGCCCTCCAGCTCGTCGCCGAACAGGTCGAGGCGCAGCGGCTCTTCCGTGCCGGGCGGGAACAGGTCGACGATGCCGCCGCGCACGGCGAACTCGCCGGGCTCCCGCACCGTCTGGGCGCGGGTGTAGCCGTTGCCGGCGAGGTAGCGTTGCAGCTTCTCCAGGTCGATCCGGTCGCGCAGCTTGGCGGAGAACACCGCGTTCTTGAAGGCGCTGCGCGGCGGCACCTTCTGCACCACGGCATTGACCGTGGTCAGCACGATCAGCGGCGCCAGCCCGTCGCGGTTCGATGCCGCCTCGCGCCGGGCGATCAGCCGGGTCAGCGTGTCGATGCGCCGGGCGACGATGCCGCCGTTGGGCGATACCCGGTCATAGGGCAGGCAGTCCCAGGCCGGGAAGGTCAGCACCTCCAGCTTCGGCGCGAAGAAGGCCAGCGCCTCCGCCAGCAGGGCGCAGCGCGTGTCGTCCAGCGCCACATGCAGCAGGCCATAGCCGCCGGCCTTCTGCGCAAGCTCCGCCAGGATGCGGGCGTCATGACCCTCGGGCGCGCCGCCGATCAGGAGTCGGCCGGCGCGGCCGGGCTGGAGATCGTAACTGACCAAAGGAAGATGCCTCGGAGATGCGGGGACAGTCTGAAAACGTCGGGAGCCTTGACCGCGGCTCCGTCAGGAGCCTTGACGTGGTGTGTAACGGAACGCCGTCAACAGGCGCATCACATCGCTGTCATGCTCCACCGGGACCGGCTCGCGCCCGGACATCCAGTCGTAGAGGTCGGGATCCCCAAGCTCCAGCAGCGCCTCGAAGCGGTCGAGCATGGCGTGGTCGAACTCGCCGACATGGGCATCGGCAAAGCTGCCCATCAGCAGGTCCATCTCGCGCGTGCCGCGGTGCCAGGAGCGGAAGCGCAGCCGCTTGCGCCGGTTCTCGAGCGATTCGGCCTTCTCGGGAGCCGGTGCCTTGGAAGCCATGTGGGAGCCGTTTTCGGTCATTGCTGTCCAACGTCGAAAGCCCCCAGCGCCACCAGCGGCGAAGGGGGAACCATTCAGGAACCCCATCCTGCACGGGCCAGCGTGGCGATGCAACATTCGCCGCCCATCCTGACCTGCCCGACTTGACCCGCGCGTCTTGACTGGGCGGGCGGGCTGTCCTATCTGCGGTCTGGCCCGCGGGGACGACCCCGCCGATTGCAGAGGCAAACCGGGTGGGGACGACCCCGCCATTCCAGGACGGAGGTACCGTCATGGCGTGGGTCACGCTGTTCTTCGCCGGTCTTTTCGAAATCGGTTGGGCCGTCGGCCTGAAATACACCGAAGGCTTCACCCGTCTGGTTCCCAGCGTGCTGACCGCCGCGGCGATGCTGGCAAGCATCCTGCTGCTGGGGGCGGCGCTGAAGACGCTGCCGCTCGGCACCGCCTATGCGGTGTGGACGGGAATCGGCACGGTCGGCACCGCGTTGCTCGGCATGATGCTGTTCGGCGAACCCGCCGGCGCGCTGCGTCTGCTGTGCATCGCGGCAATCGTCGGCGGGATCGTCGGGCTGAAAGTCCTGCATGGGTGAGGGGGAAACCCCCCTCACAGCGCCTCCGCCCGGCAGGTCAGCCCCAGCGTTTCCGCGGTGTTGGCCACCGCCGAAAGGCAGACCTCCGCCCGCTCCGGCGGGATCGAAACCGAGAAGCGCAGGACATAGCGCTCGCCGGCGCGGTCGGGCAGGGTCTGCGCGTCCAGCCGCACGATGTTGGCGTCGAACTGGGTGAAGATCTCCGACAGGCGTGCGACGAGGCCGGGCTGGTCGCCGCCCGACACCTCGATGCGGTGGGTGACCATGGCTTGCGGACCCGGCTGGGGATCGAAGGCGAAAGGGGTGACCTTCACCTCGGCGCCGGCCAGGACGGGCAGGGACGACAGGCTGGCCTGGACCTCCGCCACCGTCAGGGCGGTGGGCAGTTCACAGACGGCGGAGAACTCGGCCCCGCTGCCCAGCGAGGCGAAGGTGGCGTCGCGCAGGTTGATGCCCTGTTCGAACAGGTGGCTGGTGATACCGGATACCAGCCCGACCCGGTCGGGGCAGAAGGTGGAAACCAGGGCCAGCCCAGCGGTCGATTCCGTCGCCATCGCACATCTCCCGTTTTGATCTTGCCGTTTTGCTTTTCTTCGACGGGCACGGGTTCGGCCGTGCCGTCCGGAAGGGCGATCATCGAAGCGGGGTGCCGGGAACGCCAGCGGAAAATGGCGTTCAGAAGCCGAACAGGCGGCGGGTCGCAGCGCTGATGGCGTGAAGCTCCGCCGCCAGCGCCGGGTCGGCATCGTCGACATAATGGGAGGCGAGCAGGCCGAAATTCAGCTCGTCGGCGCGGTCGAGCCGCTCGGCCCCGTCCCGCGCCGCTCCGTCCACATAGTCGAGCTGGCGCTGGATGCTGCTCAGCCAGCTGTTTTCCGGTTCCCGCCGGGCCAGCACGGCAACCCCGGCCTGGGCCTGCGCGATGCGGCGGCGCAACTCGTCGACGGTGGCGATGTCGGGCATGGCGGGACTCCGGTTGCGATGGAGGGGTTGCGATTGCGGCGGCGGGTTACTGTACCAGACCGCCGCTGGTGACGCCGGCCTTCACGCTGTTCGGCACCACGACCTGGGCGCAGCCGCCCGCCGTCTGAACGCTGGTGCCGGGGGTGGTCCAGCTGTCGACGATGGGTGCGGCAACCGATTTCAGCCCCTGGCCGGCGGGCAGGACCGCCTTGTATTCGGCCCGGCCGGCACCGGAGATGCCGAGGCAGTCGGGCGTTGCCGTCACCACGGGCGAGAAGAAGTTGCCGAAGCGGACGCTGTCGTAGCCGGTGCGGACATACTGGTACCAGCCGGTGCCGGCGGCGACGTCGATCACCTCCAGCGGCTTGGAGAAATCGATTCCCTTGGCATCGTCGGCATAGCGGGCGGAAGTGAGGTCGGTGGAGGCATAGAAATAGCTCGCCACCACGACGCGGGCGTTCAGCTGATCGGCGCCGGTGCCGGGAGCCTTGGCGGCGGTCACCTGCTCGACGCTCGGGGCGGTCTGGGCATGGCCCGGAAGGGCCGCGGCCAGCGCCAGTCCGAAAGCGAGCGTCGTGGCTTTGAAAATGCGCGAAAAAGAATGCATCGGTGTTCATCCAATCCGGAAAGTTGAAAAACTCCGGAATGACGATACCGATGCAATCGGCGGCTCAAAGCCCGAAATACGAAAAGGGCCGGACCGCAGAAGCGATCCGACCCGTCATCGAGGCTCGGAAACGGTTAGGCGCCGCAGTGTCAGGCGGCGGTGCCGCCGACCGTCAGGCCTTCCAGCTTCAGCGTCGGCTGGCCGACGCCGACCGGCACGCCCTGGCCGTCCTTGCCGCAGGTGCCGACACCGGGGTCGAGCCGGCTGTCGTTGCCGATCATCGACACGCGGGTCAGGCTGTCCGGGCCGTTGCCGATCAGGGTGGCGCCCTTCACCGCCGGGCCCAACTTGCCGTCCTCGATCAGGTAGGCTTCGCTGGCCGAGAAGACGAACTTGCCGTTGGTGATGTCCACCTGGCCGCCGCCGAAATTCTTGGCGTAGATGCCCTTCTTGACCGAGGCGATGATCTCGTCCGGGCTGTGGTTGCCGTTGCGCATCACCGTGTTGGTCATGCGCGGCATCGGGTTGTAGGCGAAGCTCTGGCGCCGGCCGTTGCCGGTCGGGCGCATGCCCATCAGGCGGGCGTTCATGCGGTCCTGCATGAAGCCGACCAGGATGCCGTCCTCGATCAGCGTGGTGCACTGGCCGGGCGTGCCCTCGTCATCGACGCTGATCGAGCCGCGCGAGTTCTCGATGGTGCCGTCGTCGACGATGGTGACGCCGGGGGCGGCGATGCGCTGGCCCAGCAGGCCGGAGAAGGCGGAGGTCTTCTTGCGGTTGAAGTCGCCCTCCAGCCCGTGGCCGATGGCCTCGTGCAGCAGGATGCCGGGCCAGCCGCTGCCCAGCACCACCGTCATCTCGCCGGCCGGGGCGGGGACGGAGGACAGGTTGACCAGCGCCTGCCGCAGCGCCTCGTCGACGAAGCCGCGCCAGGTTTCCGGCTGGATGTAATGTTCGTAGGTGACGCGGCCGCCGCCACCATAGCCGCCGGTCTCCATCCGGTCGCCCTCGGCCACCACGACGGAGACGTTCAGGCGGACCAGCGGGCGCAGGTCGGCGACGCGCACGCCGTCGGCGCGCAGGATCTGCACCGCCTGCCATTCGCCGCTGATCGAGCAGCTGACCTGCCGGACGCGCTCGTCCTTGGCGCGGGCATAGGCGTCGATGTCGGCCAGCAGCTTCACCTTCTCTTCGAAGGGGACGAGGTGCAGGGGGTTGTCGGGGATGTAGAGCGCGCGGTTGGTGCCGGCCGGCGGCTCGGCCAGCGTGCCGGTGTGGCCGGCCTGCACGGCGCGCACGGTGGCGGCGGCGCGGCGGATCGCCTCTTCCGACAGGTTGCTGGCATGGGCATAGCCGGTCGCCTCGCCGGCGATGGCGCGCAGGCCGAAGCCCTGGGTGGTGTCGAAGCTGGCGGATTTCAGCTTCCCATCGTCCCAGCCCAGCGACTCGCTCTGGGCGTATTCGAGGTAGAGTTCCCCATCGTCGGCACTGTGCAGGGCGTCCTGCACGACGCCTTCCACGCGGGCGCGGTCCATGCCGGCGCGGTTGAAGAAGAGATCGTCGGTGACGGCAAGCGCGCTCATGAAAACTCCGAACCTGTGATGGGGCGGAACCCGGCCTGCCCGGCCCGCGGGGAGTAGCGGCCTTGTTCCATGGTAGGACACAGTGTCATAGCGGGCGATCTCGCGCCGCACCGTACGATGTGTTCTAACGGACAGACTATAGTGTGGCGACGCTGGCGCGATCCGGCAAGTTCGCCGATGCCCGATTGTGTAACCTTACGGCGGGCGGCCAGACGGCAGCCAGAGGGGCGGTGCTGGGATGGCGGAGGGGATCATGACCGACGGTGTGGCGCGGACGACAGCCGATACCCTGAACCGCGCCGGCCTGACCGGACCCGGCGGCGCCATGTCCGGCCTGCGCCCGCTGCGCGACCATCCGCTGCGCCAGACGCTCACCAACGAGGTGCATGCCCGCCCGCCGGAGGCGCTGGCCGCCCCGGTGCGCGCCACCATGCTGGCGATGCTGTCGGGCGAAGGGGCGGCGGAGGCCGACCGCCGGCATCTGGAGGCTCTGTGCGACTGGGCCGGCGTCGTCCGTCCGCCGCAGGGCGCCACCCACCACAGCGCCTCCTTCGGCAGCTTCCACCTGAAGTGGGAGCGCCACACCGAGTTTTCGACCTGGACGGTCTTCCGTCCCAGCGCCATGCCGGCCGGCTCCGTTGTCGATCCCTTCGTGGATCCGGCGCTGCACGCCCTGCCGCGCGACTGGCTGGCCGGGCTGCCGGGCGAACTGCTGGTCGGCATTCATGTCGCGGTGCTCGATCCCGACACGCCGGAGCCCTCGGCCAACATGATGGCGGCGATGTTCGGCTCGGAAAGCTATGTCGGGTCGCGAATCGCCGGCCGGTCGGCCACCGCCTGGACCGACTTCCGCATCCATGGCGACGGCTTCTCCCGCATGCTGGTCGCCGACCATTCGATGACGCCGCGCCAGACCGGCCGCGTCGTCCAGCGCCTGCTGGAGATCGAGACCTACCGCGTGCTGGCCCTGCTGGCCCTGCCGATGGCGCGCGGCGTGCTGCCGCGAATCGGCCCGATCGAGGCCGGGCTGGCCGAGGTCACCGCCCGCATCGCCAGCCTGCGCGGCTTGCAGGACGAGCGCGACCTGCTCGACCGCCTGACCCTGCTGGCGGCGCAGACCGAGCAGATCGCCGCCGAGACCGCCTACCGATTCGGTGCCGCCCGCGCCTATCACGAGCTGGTGGAGCGGCGAATCGAGGAGCTGCGCGAGATCCGGATCGAGGGGTTGCAGACCGTCCAGGAGTTCATGGACCGCCGCCTGACCCCGGCGATCCGCACCTGCGAGGCGGTGGAGGAGCGGCTCGATTCGCTGTCGCAGCGCGTCGCGCGGGCCAGCACGCTGCTGCGCACACGCGTCGAGATCGCGGTGGAAGGGCAGAATGCCGAGCTGCTCCAGTCGATGGACCGCCGCGCGCAGTTGCAGCTTCGCTTGCAGGAGACGGTCGAGGGGCTGTCGGTGGTGGCGATCAGCTATTACCTCGTCGGCATCGTCGGCTATGCGGCCAAGGGCTTGAAAGGCTTCGGCCTCAAGGTCGACCCCGACCTGTTGGTCGGGCTGATGATCCCCATCGTCATCGCCTTCGTCTGGTCGGGCGTCAGGCGGATTCGCAAGGTGCTGGTCGGCGGGCATTGACCGGCGCGGTTGCCGCCTGGCTGGTTCAGGCCCCACCTGATCCTTCCAAGGCGCCAACCCGGATGTTCGCTTGCCGTCGAAGCCAAGCGCGTCCCTTATCGACCGTCATCCCCGCGAATGCGGGGATCCAGTGTTTGCCAAGCAGGATCAATGAGTAAGCCTGGATCCCCGCCTTCGCGGGGATGACGCTGAAAGAGGTTCCGGCACGTCGGCAAGCGGGCGGCAAGGGGGCGGCATTCCGCAAGTTGGCGCCTATCACCTTCGCGCATCTGGCGGCACGCCTGGGCCTTGCCCATCCTTCTTCCCTGAGTCGCGCGCCGCCGCCGCAACAATCCTGCGCGCCAGGACTTGAGCGCTCGCATTCATTTCCCGAAGCGAACCCTGAGAAAATCAGCTGGTCCAACGGACTGCGGCGGAATGCCGCATGGCACGACCCCCGTTTCCGCTCAACCTTTGTACTCACGGTTCATCTGAATGTGAGGAAAAATCTATGCAAACGATGGGGCAATCGGTGGGAGAGAGGAAAGGCTTGTAACCCAGCGGGGCACGGGGATAAGCTCCGGCTGCGGGTATATGTCGCGCTAAGATGGCGTGATCCCTGCATAAACTGACGTTCGCTGATAAGCCCAACCATGGACCGCGCGAACAGAAACCGGTCCGGATCAACAGGGCGGAGGGAGCGTCGGCGGGAGAGACGACCGCGGGCCATGACGAGCGTCGCGGCTAAGAAGGGGTTGGGGATGAGAAGGCAAAGCCTGTACGCCGCCGGCCTGGCGGCGGTCCTGTCGATGGTGGGCGGCTGGAGCACGGCTGTCCTGGCGAACGAGCCGCGACCGTGGGAAATGGGCATGCAGCCCTCCGCCTCGCCGGTCAAACACCTGATGACCTCGTTCAACGACCTGCTGACCGTCGTCATCACGCTGATCGTGATCTTCGTCGCGGGGCTGATGGCCTATTGCGTCGTCCGGTTCAACGCGAAGAGGAACCCGGTCCCGTCCAGGACCTCGCACCACACGCTGCTCGAGGTCGCCTGGACCGTGGTCCCGGTCATCATTCTGATCGTGATCGCCGTTCCGTCCTTCAAGCTGCTCTATGCGGCGGAGCGCATTCCGCAGGCCGACATGACCATCAAGGTGATCGGCCACCAGTGGTATTGGGATTACGAATATCCCGACCACGGCAACATCACCTTCTCCAGCTACATGATCGCCGAAGCCGACCTGAAGCCCGGCCAGAAGCGCCTGCTGGAGGTCGACAACCGCGTGGTCGTTCCGGTCAACACCACCGTCCGCGTGCTGGTGACGGCCGGCGACGTGATCCATTCCTGGGCGGTTCCCGCCTTCGGCCTGAAGAAGGACGGCGTGCCCGGCCGCATCAACGAGACCTGGTTCAAGGCCGAGCGCGAAGGCGTCTATTACGGCCAGTGCTCCGAGATCTGCGGCACCAACCATGGCTTCATGCCGATCGCGGTCGAAGCCGTGTCGAAAGAGGCGTTCGACGCCTGGGTCGCCAAGGCCAAGACCGCCTACGCGCCCAAGGACGGCGACCGCGACGTGGCGCAGCGCCCGACCGGAACGCTGGTCGAGTAAGCGGACTTCGCACAGCCCGCCACAGGGACGACGCGATAAGAAGAACCCAACCCAGCTGCCGGCGCTCCGCGACAGACCGGATCGGACGGCGGCCAGGGACAGCGACAAAGGGTAGAGACATGGCAAACGCCACACCGGGACATGGTGAGCATGTGGGTGACCATGGGCACGGGCATGACGATCATCACGTCCCCGGCTTCGTGCAGCGCTGGTTCTATTCGACCAACCACAAGGACATCGGCACGCTCTATCTGATCTTCTCGGTCATCGCCGGGCTGATCGGCGGCCTGTTCTCCGTCATCATGCGGGCGGAGCTTCAGTCGCCGGGGCTGCAGATCGTCTCCGACGGCCAGATGTGGAATGTGCTGATCACGGCGCACGGCCTGATCATGGTGTTCTTCGTGGTGATGCCGGCGCTGATCGGCGGCTTCGGCAACTGGTTCGTGCCGCTCATGATCGGCGCGCCCGACATGGCGTTCCCGCGCATGAACAACATCAGCTTCTGGCTGATCGTGCCGGCCTTCCTGCTGCTGCTGGGCTCCGCCTTCGTCGGCACCGGCGCCGGCACCGGATGGACGATCTACCCGCCGCTGTCCTCGCCGCTGGGGCACAGCGGGCCGTCGGTCGACATGGCGATCTTCGCCCTGCATCTGGCCGGCGCCAGCTCGATCCTGGGCGCGGTGAACTTCATCACCACCATCTTCAACATGCGCGCTCCGGGCATGACGCTGCACAAGATGCCGCTGTTCGTCTGGGCGATGCTGGTGACGGCCTTCCTGCTGCTGCTGGCGGTCCCGGTCCTGGGCGGCGCCATCACCATGCTGCTGACCGACCGCAACTTCGGCACCACCTTCTTCAACCCCGAAGGCGGCGGCGACCCGATCCTGTTCCAGCATCTGTTCTGGTTCTTCGGCCACCCCGAAGTCTACATCATGATCCTGCCGGCCTTCGGCATCATCAGCCACATCGTGTCGACCTTCTCCAAGAAGCCGGTGTTCGGCTATCTCGGCATGGCCTACGCCATGGTCGCCATCGGCGTGGTCGGCTTCGTCGTGTGGGCGCACCACATGTACACGGTCGGTCTGGACGTCAACACCAAGGCCTACTTCACCGCCGCCACCATGATCATCGCGGTGCCGACCGGCGTGAAGATCTTCTCCTGGATCGCCACCATGTGGGGCGGCTCGATCGAGTTCCGGGTGCCGATGCTGTGGGCGCTGGGCTTCATCTTCCTGTTCACGGTCGGCGGCGTCACCGGCGTGGTGCTGGCGAACGGCGGCCTCGACAACTACATGCACGACACCTACTACGTCGTGGCGCACTTCCACTATGTGCTGTCGCTGGGCGCGGTGTTCTCGATCTTCGCCGGCTGGTACTACTGGATCGGCAAGATGTCGGGGCGCCAGTATCCGGAGTTCTGGGGCAAGGTCCATTTCTACACCACCTTCATCGGCGTCAACCTGGTGTTCTTCCCGCAGCACTTCCTCGGCCTGTCGGGCATGCCCCGCCGCATTCCGGATTATCCGGATGCCTTCTGGGGCTGGAACATGATCTCGTCGCTGGGCGCCTATCTCTCCTTCGCCTCCACCCTGCTGTTCGTGTGGATCGCCTGGAAGACTCTGCGCAGCGGCGAACGGGTGCCGGGCGCCTATTGGGGCCCGCAGGCCGGCACGCTGGAATGGACGGTCAGCTCGCCGCCGCCGTTCCATGCGTTCGAGACGTTGCCCCAGGTCAAGTAAGCGTGCTAACGGGCGGGCGTCGCCGTGAAGGAGGCACCCGCCCGATACAAGGGACACCGATACAGGGGACCAGGCCGAGCAGCCCGAAAATGGGCGCCGGTGTGGAGGGTGCCGGGGTGACGACTTTTTGTTGGAAGGCCCGGGGTTAGAAGACAAGGACATGATATGACGGACGTGACGAACGAACTGGCGCTCAACCACACAGGGGGCGCGTCGGCCGGTGACTTCATCGAGTTGCTCAAGCCGCGGGTCATGTCGCTTGTGGTCTTCACCGGGCTGGCCGGCATCGTGCTGGCGCCCGGCCACATCCACCCCTTCCTGGCCTTGGTCGCCGTCCTGTGCATCGCTGTCGGCGCCGGGGCGTCGGGTGCCATCAACATGTGGTACGACCGCGACATCGACGCGGTGATGACCCGCACGGTGAAGCGCCCAATCCCGTCGGGCCGTGTCGAGCCTGCCGAGGCCCTCGGCTTCGGCGTCACCCTGTCGGTGCTGTCGGTGGTGGTGATGGGGCTGGCGGTGAACTGGACCGCATCGGCGCTGCTGGCGCTGACCATCGGCTTCTACGTCTTCGTCTACACCATGTGGCTGAAGCGCCGGACCCCGCAGAACATCGTGATCGGCGGGGCAGCCGGTGCCTTCCCGCCGATGATCGGCTGGGCCGCGGTGACCGGGAACGTCGATCTGCCGTCGATCCTGCTGTTCCTGCTGATCTTCCTGTGGACGCCGCCGCATTTCTGGGCGCTGGCCCTGTTCCGCAACAGCGACTACACCCGCGCCGGCGTGCCGATGATGCCGGTGGTGGCGGGCGAGGCGGCGACCAAGCGGCAGATGCTGCTCTATACGCTGATCCTGCTGCCGGTGGCCGCGGCGCCGTCCTTCGTCGGCATCGCCGGTCCGGTCTATCTGGCGGTTTCGGCCATCCTCGGCCTGATGTTCGTCGGCTGCGCCGTCCGCGTCCTGCGGGCAAACGACGACAAGCCGGCCAAGAAGATGTTCGGTTTCTCGATCCTGTACCTGTTCCTGCTGTTCGCCGTGATGATGGGCGAGCGGCTTATCCTTGGAGGGTGGGCATGACGGTGATGGAACGCGACGGCCTGACCGATACCCGCAACTCCGTCGAAGAGCAGCGCCGGCAGGAGGCCGCCCTGCGGGCCAAAAAGCTGCGCGGGCGCAATCTGGCCGTTCTGGCGGCCCTGCTGGCCCTGGTGGTCCTGTTCTACGCGATCACCGTCGTCCGGATGGGCGGGGCGCACTGATGAACCGGCGCGACGACAGGCTGCGCCGCCGCAACCGCCTCGTCCTCGGCACGCTGTTCGGGCTGGTGGCGGGGATGATCGGGCTGACCTATGCGTCGGTCCCGCTCTACAACCTGTTCTGCTCGGTCACCGGCTTCGGCGGCACCACCCAGCGGGCCGAACAGGCCGCGGCGCGTGTCGTCGAGCGCACGGTGACCGTCCGCTTCAACGCCGACACCAACTCGGCCCTTCCCTGGGGCTTCCGGCCGGAACAGAAGGATCTGGTGCTTAAGCTGGGCGAGACCGGTTTCGCCGCCTACCGGGCGGAGAATCGTGGGAAGGCGCCCACCGTCGGCACCGCCGTCTACAACGTCACGCCGGAAAAGGCGGGCGCCTATTTCAACAAGATGCAGTGCTTCTGCTTCACCGAGCAGGTTCTCGAACCCGGTCAGGTCGTGGACATGCCGGTGACTTTCTTCGTCGACCCGTCGATGGCCGACGACCCGAACATGGACGACGTGAGCACCATCACGCTGTCCTACACCTTCTTCCGCGCCAAGGACAGCGAGGCCAGGCTGGCACAGCACACGGCCGCCGCATCGACGTCCCCGGCGCCGGAGTCAGGAAAACAAAAGGCGGAGCCGGGGGCGACCGCCACAAACTGAACCATATGGGGTAGTGAGACGATGGCCGACATCACCCACGGGCAAATGCCGCACGCCGAACCATCAGCCCATGAACCGGGCGCCGGCATCCCGCATCCCTACCATCTGCTGAAGCCGAGCCCCTGGCCGCTGATCGGCGCCTTTTCCGGCGGGCTTCTGGCGACCGGTCTGGTCATCTTCATGCACGGCGGCGGCAAGCTGCTGATGATCCTGGGTGTGCTGGCCATCCTGGTGACGATGTTCGGCTGGTGGCGGTCGGTCATCCGGGAATCGGTGGTGGAGCGTGCCCACACGCCGGTGGTGAAGATCGGCCTGCGTTACGGCATGGCGCTGTTCATCGCGTCGGAGGTGATGTTCTTCGCCGCCTTCTTCTGGGCCTTCTTCCATGCGGCGCTGGAACCGAAGGTGTCGCCGCTCAATCCCGACGCCATCTGGCCGCCGCCGAACGTGCATGTCATCGACGCCTTCGACATGCCGCTGATGATGACGCTGACCCTGCTGCTGTCGGGCGTCACCGTCACCTGGGCCCATCATGCCATCATCGAGGGGCACAACCGCACGGCAGCCAAGGCGCTGGGCCTGACCGTGCTGCTCGGCGTCCTGTTCAGCTTCTTCCAGGTCTATGAGTACGTCCACGCCTCCTTCAAGTTCACCGACGGCATCTTCCCCTCGACCTTCTACATGGCGACCGGCTTCCACGGCTTCCATGTGCTGGTCGGCACCATCTTCCTGGCGGTGTGCTGGTTCCGGACGAACAAGGGGCACTTCACCCCGGAAAGCCATTTCGGTTTCGAGGCGGCGGCTTGGTACTGGCACTTCGTCGACGTCGTCTGGCTGTTCCTGTTCGTGTCGGTCTACTGGTGGGGTGGTCATGGAGGCGTGGTCGCCGTCCACTGACGCGACCGGTGCCGAGCCGTTCCGGCGGCGGTCTGTATCGCTGCCGGAACGGTCCGGACTGGAGGTGATGGCGTGATCGATCTCTACCCCAGTGTTTCGCCCTTGTCGGCGGGCCTGCGCAGCGTCTGCCCGCGCTGCGGCAAGGGACGGCTGTACGACGGCTATCTGACCGTCGCCGAGCGCTGCAATGTCTGCGATCTGGATTTTTCGCAGGTCGACAGCGGCGACGGGCCGGCCGTCTTTCTGATCTTCATCCTGGGCTTCCTCGTCGTGCCGGTGGCGCTCTGGGTGTCGATGACGGTGGACTGGCCGCTGTGGCTGCATGCCATCGTCTGGAGCATCGTCGTGCTGGGCCTGACGCTGGGCATGCTGCGGCCGGCCAAGGCCGCCGTGATCGCCCTCCAGTACCGTTACCGCCGCAGCGAAGTGGAGAAGGGCTCTTGAGCGCAACCGCGGTCGAGACGGCGGGGCGGCGGCATTTCCGCCCAACGCTGGGGGCGACTTTGGTCACGCTGGCCGGGCTCGCGGTC
Organism: Azospirillum sp. A26; assembly: GCF_042604635.1. NCBI lineage: Bacteria > Pseudomonadati > Pseudomonadota > Alphaproteobacteria > Rhodospirillales > Azospirillaceae > Azospirillum > Azospirillum sp. A26. The sequence goes on from NZ_CP170472.1 coordinate 636,519, forward strand.
ACCATCGGGCTCGGCACATGGCAGCTGGAGCGGCTGCACTGGAAGCAGGAGCTGATCGCCCGGATCGACCGGCAGATGGCCGCGCCGCCCGCGCCGCTGCCCGCCCGGATCGACGATCCCGCCGCCTGGGAGTTCCGGCCGGTGACGCTCGCCGGGCATTTCCTGAACGACAAGGACCTGCTGGTGATCGCCCGCCCGCACCAGGGGCAGGTCGGTTACGAGGTGCTGACCCCGTTCGAACGGGCCGACGGGGCCGGCGTTGTGCTGGTCAACCGCGGCTTCGTGCCGATGGACCGCCGCGATCCGGCGGCCCGCGCCGCCGCCCGGGTGGAGGGCGAGACGACCGTCAGGGGCATCGTCCGCGTGCCGCAGCCGCCCGGTTTCTTCCAGCCCGGCAACGGCACCCCGGCGCCCGGTTCCGCCTGGATGCGCGCCGATCCTCCGGCGATGGCCGCCGCGCTGTCGCTAAGCGGCGTCGAGCCCGTGGTGGTGGAAATGCTGCCGGGGCAGGGGAGCGGGCAGGGTGCCGGTCTGCCCGGTGCGCCGGCCGGGACGCTGGCGGGGATCGAGCCGCGGGTGGAGTTGCCGAACAACCATTTGCAGTATGCCTTGACCTGGTACGGGCTTGCGGTGACGCTCGCCGGGATCTACGTGCTGTCACAGCGCAAGCGCGCCGACACCGGAACCGACGGACGACCCGATGACCGCATATCAGGAGCTTGAACGCCGCCACGCCCGCATCGCCGCCATCGGCGACGCGCTGGGCATTCTCGGCTGGGACACCCAGACGATCATGCCGGAGGGGGCCAACGACGGCCGGGCGGAGCAGACCGCGACCCTGTCGGTGATCGCCCACGAGCTGGCGACCGATCCGCGCATGGGCGATCTGCTGGCCGAGGCGGAGAGCGACGGTAGCCTCGACGCCTGGCAGCGCGCCAACCTGCGCGAGATGCGCCGCCACCACATCCAGGCCACCGCCGTTCCCGCCGATCTGGTCGAGGCGACCAGCAAGGCGGTGTCGGTCTGCGAGATGACCTGGCGCGCCGCACGGGCGGAGAGCGACTATGCCAAGCTGCTGCCCTCGCTGACCGAGGTTCTGGCCCGCGTCCGCGAAGGGGCTGAGGCGCTCGGCTCGGTGATGGGGATCAGCGCCTATGATGCGCTGCTCGACAGCCACGATCCGGGTGCGCGGGCGGAGCGGATCGACGCGCTGTTCGCCGATCTGTCCGGCTTCCTGCCCGACCTGATCGGCCGCGTCCTCGACAAGCAGGCGGCGGCGCCGGCGGTGACCGAGCCGCAGGGGCCGTTCGCGGTGGAGAAGCAGCGCGAGCTTGGCGTCCGCATGATGGAGCGGCTGGGCTTCGACTTCCGCCGCGGCCGGCTGGACGTGTCGCTGCATCCCTTCTGCGGCGGGGCCACCGGCGATGTGCGCATCACCACCCGCTACGACGAGGCGAACTTCACCGATGCGCTGATGGGCATCCTGCACGAGACCGGCCATGCGCTGTACGAGCAGAACCGCCCGGCCGCGTGGCTGACCCAGCCGGTCGGCCAGTCCCGCGGCATGGCGGTGCACGAGAGCCAGTCTCTGCTGATGGAGATGCAGGCCTGCCGCTCGGCCGAGTTCATCACCTGGCTGGCGCCGGTGGTGCGCGAGACCTTCGCCGGGGAGGGGCCGGCCTGGGAGGCCGACAATCTGCGCCGCCTCTACAGCCGGGTGGAGCGCGGCTTCATCCGCGTCAATGCCGACGAGGTGACCTATCCCGCCCACATCATCCTGCGCTACCGGCTGGAAAAGGCGCTGGTCGCCGGTGACCTGACCCTGCCGGACCTGCCGGGCGCCTGGAACGACGGCATGGCCGAACTGGTGGGGGTGGTCCCGCCGAACGACCGGCTCGGCTGTTTGCAGGACATCCACTGGCCCGGCGGCGGCTGGGGCTATTTCCCCAGCTACACGCTGGGCGCGATGACCGCGGCCCAGCTGTTCGATGCCGCCCGCACCGCCGATCCGGAGATCGTCCCGGCGCTGTCGCGTGGCGAGTTCGCGCCGCTGGTGAACTGGCTGCGGGTGAATGTCCACCAGACGGGTTGCTTCCACGCCTCCGGCGACGAGCTGCTGACCGCGGCGACCGGCCGGCCGCTCGACGCGTCGGTGTTCAAGCGGCATCTGGAGCGGCGGTATCTCTGACCGTCAACTCGCGGAAGGCGTGCGGAAGCCTCTTGGCAAGCGCGGGAAATGGCTTATCTTTAAGGACAGGTGCATCGAGGCCGGCCAGCCCCGATGCACCCATCCGATCAGCGGTTCAGAAGATCAAGGCACGCCTTGACGATCTGCAACAGCAGGATCAGGAGTGTGAGGATTTTCTCCATCCTCTTTTCTCCCTTGTTCGTGTGCGGCGGTGGCGGCCTATCCGCCACCCCGTTCACACTCTCCCACTATAGATGCATGGTTGCAGATGTATGCCGCTCTACCGTCCGGCGGCGTGCATTTTTCTGTGGATAATCCGGAATGGCAGGAGCCGTTCCATTGTCCCGCAACCGTTTTTGCATGAAAAAGGCCGCCCCGTGAGGCGGCCTTTCCGTTGAGCGCGGCTGTAACGATCACCCGCGCGCGGTGGTGCGCAGGGTCTCCTCGGCGGCGCGGATCAGCGCCATCGACTTGTTGACGGTCTCCTGATACTCGGCCTCCGGGTCGCTGTCGGCGACGACGCCGCCGCCGGCCTGGACATACATCATGCCGTCCTTCAGCACGGCGGTGCGCAGCGCGATGCAGGTGTCCATGGCGCCCGACGCGCCGAAATAGCCGACGCAGCCGGCATAGACGCCGCGCCGAGCCTTTTCCAGCTCATCGATGATCTCCATGGCGCGAACCTTCGGCGCACCGGACACCGTGCCGGCGGGGAAGCCGGCGACCAGCGCGTCGAGCGCGTCGAACGTCGGATCGAGGTCGCCCTCGACGTTGGAGACGATGTGCATGACGTGGCTGTAAAGCTCCACGATCATCTTGGACGTCACCTTGACGGTGCCGACCTTCGCCACCCGGCCGACGTCGTTGCGGCCGAGGTCGAGCAGCATCAAATGCTCGGCCAGCTCCTTGGGGTCGCTCAGCAGGTCGGCGGCCAGCGCCTCGTCCTCCGCCGTGGTGGTGCCGCGCTTGCGCGTGCCGGCGATGGGTCGGACGGTGACCTTGCCGTCGCGCACGCGCACCAGGATTTCCGGACTGGAGCCAACGACGGTCAGGTCGCCGAAGTCGCAGTGGAACAGGAAGGGCGACGGGTTGAGGCGGCGCAGCGTGCGGTACAGCGCCAGCGGCGATGGCTTGAAAGGGAAACGGATGCGCTGGGACGGCACGACCTGGAAGATGTCGCCGGCCCGGATGTACTCCTTCGCCTTCTCCACCATCGCGTGATACTCCTCGCGCGTGGTGTTGGAGGTCCAGGCCAGCGGCAACTCGGTTTCCGCCCGCGGCTCCCGCCGGTAGGGCAGGGGGCGTTCCAGATCGGCCAGCGCGTCGGTCAGCCGCTCCCGCGCGTCGGCGTAGGCGGTGGCGGCGTCCTTGCCGGGCTTCGGCCAGACCGGCGTCACCAGCGTGATCGAATCGGTGTGGCTGTCGAAGATGGCAACGATGCTGGGCCGGGTCAGGATGGCGTCCGGGATGTTCAGCTCGTCCGGATTGTTGTCCGGCAGCCGCTCCATCAGGCGGACCATGTCGTAGGTCATGTAGCCGAACAGGCCGGCGGCCATCGGCGGCAGCGCTTCCGGCAGGTCGATCCGGCTCTCGTCGATCAGCGCGCGCAGCTCGTCCAGCGGTGCCTTGTCGAGCGGCTTGAAGGCATCGCGGTCGTGCAGCGCGTCGCGGTTGATCTCCGCCCGGTTGCCGCGCGACCGCCACACCACGTCCGGCTTGAAGCCGATCACCGAATAGCGGTCGCGCCGCGACCCCGCACCGCGCTCCGCCGACTCCAGCAGGAAGCCGAAGGGACGGCCGTCCGCCAGCTTCATATAGGCGGAGACCGGGGTCTCCAGATCGCTGACCAGCGTGGTCCACACCACCTGCGGCCGACCGGCGGCGTAAGCGGCATCGAAGCTGGTGTTATCGGGCTGGACCTTCACGGCACGAGACCTCTTGGATTGCTGTCGGCTGCGCCGAAGCCTCAGTTGCTGGCGAAGAACTGGTCGATGCGCTGGCGATGGATGCGGACCGGGTACTTGTCGCGCAGCGCGTTGGTGAACTCCGCCACCAGATCGCCCTCCATCCCCTGTTCGACCGCGGCGCGGACCGGCGCCAGATCGGCGTCGGCGGCCTTCGGATCGGCCGGGATGATCTCCTTCAGGCGGGTGACCACCTGGGCATCGGCGGTGTTGCCGGTGACGACCTCGTTCGGCTTGGCGGCGAACAGCTTGGCGACCAGCTCGGCCGGCAGGCCCTGGACCGCCTGGGCGTCGCGGGTGAAGGGGCTGGTCATGGCGAAGGTGGCGCCGGCCTGGGTGGCGATGTCCTGGGCCGCAGCCTCCGCACCCTGCTTCAGGCTGGCGGCGATCTCCTCCGCCTTCTTGGCGGCGCGCTCGGCGCGCTGTTCCTGCTGCCAGTCGGCGATGACCTGCTCGCGCACGTCGGCCAGCGGACGGACGGCGGCGGGGATCACGCTGTCGACGCGGATGGCGGTGAAGTTGCTTCCCTCGCCCTCGGTCAGGTTGGTGGCGGCGCCGGTCTTCAACTGGAAGACGTTCGGCAGCAGCGCCTTCAGGCCGGGCAGGTCCGGGGCGGCGTCCTTGCCGTCCGGGGCCTTGCCGGTGCTGTCGATGGCGGCGACCTTGCTCACCACCAGACCCTGGGCCTGGGCGACCTCGTCGAGCGACGCGCCGCTGGCCAGCTGGTCCTCGACCCGGTTGGCGATGGAGAAGACGGAATCGAGCGCCTGCTCCTTCTTCAGCTCGGCCGCCAGCTGGTCCCGCACATCCTCGAAGCTCTTGGTCGAGGCCGGGGTGACGCCGGTGACGGCCATGACGTGCCAGCCGAGCGCGCTCTTGATCGGGTCGGAGGGCTTGCCCGGCTCCAGCGCGAAGGCGGCGTCGCCGATCTCCGGCAGGTCGGCCTTGGCGATGTTGTCCAGGGTCACCGGCTCGACGCCGGCGTCCTTGGCGGCTTCGGCCAGACCCTTGGCCTTGGCGGCGTCGGCGATCTGTTTGGCCTTCGCCTCGTCGTCGGTCACCACCATCTGGACCGAGCGCTTTTCCGGGGCGCCGAATTCGTTCGCGCGCTCCTCGTACGCCTTGCGCAGCTGGGCGTCGTCGATCTTGATGTCCTTCGCCAGCGCGTCGGGCGACAGGCGGGCGACCGTGAGGGCGCGGTATTCCGGGGCGGTGAAGCGGACCTGATGGTCGTCGTAGGCCTGCTTGATCGTCGCGTCGTCGGGCACGCCGACGTCGCCGATGGAGGCGTTGGGCAGGGTCACCACCTCCGCCACGCGCTTTTCGCCGCGATAGCGGTAGAGGTCCTGCACCAGCGGCTGCGGCGGGGTCAGGCCGGCCGACACTGCGCCGGCGACCAGCTGGCGCGCGGTTTCGCGCTGGATCATCGCGACATAGCCGTCTTCGGTCAGCTGGTTGTTGCGCAGCACCGACCGGAAGATGTTGGGGTCGAACCGGCCCTGCTGGTTGCGGAAGGCCGGCTCGTCGGCGATGCGCAGGCGGACCACCTCCGGCCCGACGGCGATGCCCATGTCGGCGGCGGCGAGGTCGAACAGCGTGCGCTGGATCAGCGATTGCAGCGACTGTTCCAGAAGGCCGAAGCGCTTGGCCTGCTCGGCGGTCAGGTTGCCGCCCAACATCGGGCGCAGCCGTTCCATCTGCCGGCGGAATTCCTGGTCCAGCGCCTGCTGCCCGATCTCCACCTTGCCGACTTCGGCGACGGTGGTGGGCGTGGTGGAGCGGAACACGTCGCCGATCCCCCAGATGCCGAAGCTGAGGATCAACAGCACGAACAGGATCTTGACGACCCAGGAGCCGGCGAAATTGCGGATGAACTGGAGCATGGGACCCGAATCTAAGCGCGTCGTTCGGCCATCCGGCCGGGGCGGCGCATCATAGATAGGGGAGGGAAGGGCGGCAACAGCCCATTTCCGGCTTGGGCGTCGCCGCTGCAATCGCCGCTGCAATCGCAACTGCCACCGCCACGGGCGCTCTCCCGGCGGGGCGAGAACATGCGAACGCCCCGGCCCTGCATCGAAATGCGGGACCGGGGCGTCCGATGGTTACGCCGGGTCGGCAAACCCTTGCGGGCGCCGGGATCGCTTCGGCGGTTACTTCAGCGTGTCGCGCACGGCATCCTTGGCACCGCCGACGGTGTTCTGCACCTTGCCGGCCGCCTTCTCGCCACGGCCCTCGGCCTCGGTCTTGGTGTCGCCGGTCAGCTTGCCGGCGGCTTCCTTGATGGCACCCTTGATGGAACGGGCAGCGCCCTCGATGCGATCCTTGTCCATGGTGGCAACCTCATGTGTGTTGGTTATGCATGGACAACGGAACGGAAGGCAAAAGGGTCCATTAAAAATAATACACGAAAGACAAACGGCCCGCCCCCCAAGCTCATGCTGGGCTCAAGTCCGGCGCGGCCCATCACGCCCGGCGTGGTCCGTCGATCCCGCGGCCGGCCGAGCGCGCCGGCACGCTGCCGTCGACCGGCAGGTCGCGGCGCATCGGCCCGGCGCTGTGACGGCGCAGGGCCGCCAGCTGGAGGGCGTGATGGGTGATCTGATTGCGGAAATCGCGGTCGATCCGGCTGAAGGCGCTGAAGGCCAGCTTCACCGCTGCGGGGGATCGGGTGTGCAGCGCATCGTTCAGGGAATCGCGCAGGGTGCGCAGTTCGAGGATACCGGGGACGAAGGCCATTTCGACCGCCTCCGCCAGAATCTCGACGGAACAGAGCGTGGCTTCGTCATCAAGCGTCAGGCGCACTCAGCGTTCCCCCCCCTGGTCTTGGTCAGGAACCGAGCAGATCCAGCACCGCCGGCAGGCAGCGGCTGCGGGACAGGCACTCTTCGCAACGGCCCGTCATCGGACGCGGGTCCGGACAATGCCGGTTCCGCAACGCTTCCAGCCCCTGGAACAGGATGCGCTTCTGCGACTCCGAAATCACATCGGTGGCCCGGATCGTTTCGATGGCATCCCGCATCGGGTCGGTAGCGTCTATGAGCATCATAGTATGCCTCCTGCCCAGCGAATCTATGCCGCACCCCCAGCCAAGTCCATGAATGCACTGTAATATCAGGACAGCAAATTGAAACGAGCTGTGGCGGGTTGCAATGGCCCGCAACCTATTGACGCCGAAGGACAAGGCCGTCAGCATCCTGCCGACGGCACAAGGGGGACGGTGGACGGGCGGATGGAGCGGACACAGGGCGCGACGCTGGCGCTGTACGGCGCGGCGGCGCTGGCGGAGATCGCCGGCTGCTTCGCCTTCTGGGCCTGGATCAGGCTGGACCGCAGCGCGTGGCTGGCCCTGCCGGGCGTGGCCAGCCTGTGCCTGTTCGCCTGGCTGCTGACGCGGGCCGACGCGGAGTTCGCCGGGCGGGCCTATGCAGCCTATGGCGGCGTCTACATCGCGGCGTCGCTGCTTTGGCTGTGGCTGGTCGAGGGGGCGCGGCCCGACCGCTGGGACGCGGCCGGCGCGCTGATCTGTCTGGCCGGTGCGGCGCTTATTCTGGCCGGGCCGCGCGGGGGCTGAGCGCCGACGCCGGTCGGCTGACCCAAGGGTGCAGGGCAGGGCCGTTGACCAGCACCAGCCGGCCGTCATCCACCCGCAGATAGGCCCCGACGCGCACCCGGCGACGCAGGATGTCGTCGTTGAGCATGATCTGCGCATCGGCCAGGGACAGCGGGGTGCCCTGGTAGTATGCACGGCCGTCGGAGTGTCGGATCTGGCTGAATGCGTTGGTCATGACGGAATGCTCCCAATCGTTTTTTGTCGAACCGCGGACCGTTGGCGGACCCGACGTGCCGGCGCCAGCCGACTTCTGGGTCGGTTGTTGCGGCCATTGTCAGGAAAAACGCCTGGGACCTGCGGTTTATTCCTCCATCAGGCACAAAGACACGGGGCTGGCTGAAAAATGCCGGGAGGGTTCCCGGATCGGCGGTGCTGCCGAATGGTGCTGGCGAATATCTTGGGGCGTATACCGCCGAAGGTCCAGCACGCCGGACCCGATGCCCCCGAATTGTCGCAGGCCACACGCGCGAAAGCTGTAGTGGTGCGGCGGACGGTGCGCGTCTATCTCCGAAACCGCGGCCCGCATTGAACCATGTCAATCGTACTTCGGCCTCTAACCGTTAGAGTGCGAATGCATCACGGCGACAGGGTTGCGGAAATGTCCTGCCTTTACGCGTCCGCTTGGCGTTGGAAAAGATGCCGGACGGGGTCATAATACCACCGTCGGGTATCCGAATTCGGTCAGCCGGGATCCCGGCGATGCATCACGAGGTCCGTCTTTCGGGCCGGACAGAAGAAACGGATCGCTTCGTGGACCTACAACCGGCGGATCAGATGAACGGTTCCGAATGCAGCGGGTCCGGCGCGGCGGAAGCCGCCGGGATGCCGCGCGATCCGGCCTTCCTGGCCTCGCTGGCCGCCAGCCTGCTCGACGATGGCGGGATGGCGGGCGGGATGGCGGGCGGGATGGCGCTGGTCTATCTGGACCGCGACCGCGTGTGCCGGCATGCCGACCGCCATTTCGCCGCGGCGCTCGACCGCTCCCCGGCGGAACTGGTCGGCCGGCCGCTCGCCGCCATCGATCATCCCGTGACCACGGCGCTGGGCGCCGCCATCACCTCCCTGGGCCAGTCTCAGGCGCAGGGCTCCGCCCCGGTCGATTGCCCGACGGTCGGCTGCGACGGCCGCCGCTCGATTCTCAGCGGCAGCGTGACCGCCCATCGCGACGGCGTCGGGACGATCCTCGGCTATCTCGGCACCTTTCACCAGACCGGCGATCCCGACCGCATCGCCGAGTTCGTGACCTGCCGCGACAGCTTCGTCGCCACCCTGCTGGACGCGGCGGTGGACGGCATCATCGTGTCCGACCGCAGCGGCGTCATCCGCTCGATCAACCGCGCCTGCTGCCGCCTGTTCGGCTATGAGGACAGCGAGCTGGTCGGGCGCAGCATGACCATCCTGATGCCGCCGCCCTTCTCCCGCGACCACAGCCGCTATGTCGACACCTATATGCGGACCGAGCGGGCCAAGATCATCGGCATCGGCCGCGACACGCTGGGCCAGCGCAAGGACGGCACGGTGTTCCCCATCCATCTCAGCGTCGGTGAGGCGCGGATGGGCGACACCGTCACCTTCGTCGGCATCATCCGCGACATTTCCGACCGTCTGGCGGCGGAGCAGCGTGCCTCCTACCTTGCGCGGCACGACCCGCTGACCGGCGTTCTGACCCGCACCGCCTTCCTGGAGGAGTGCGAGGCGCTGTTCGCCGGCCACCGCGCCGACGGGCCGGAGGGCGGCAACGCAAATGGCGGTGCGGGAGGCGGTCTGTTCGCGCTGTTCGCCCTGGACGTCGACCAGTTCAGCGACGTGAACGAAGCCTTCGGCTTCCATGTCGGCGATGCCGCGCTGAAGGCGATGGTCAGCCGGGTGACCGAGGTGCTGCCGCCCAACACCATCATCTGCCGCATCGCCGCCGACGAATTCGCAGCGCTGTCACGGGTGGCCGACGCCGATCAGGCGCGCACGCTGGCCGGGGTGCTGCACGACCGGCTGACCGCCTCAATCTACGCCGACCGCCATTGGGTGCGGCTGCGGCTGTCGGTCGGCGCCGCGGTGCAGGACGAGACGGTCAGCACGCTGGAGGATCTGAACGCCAAGGCCAAGCTGGCCTTGCAGGCGGTTCAGCACAATGGCGGCAACGCCATCTGCTTCTACACGCCGGAAATGGCTGCGGCGGCGACGCGGCGGATGATGCTGACCATGCATCTGACCCACGCGATCGAACGGAACGAACTGCGCCTCGTCTACCAGCCCATCGTCGACAAGGCCGGCCGGGTCCGCTCGGCGGAGGCGCTGCTGCGCTGGGACCATCACGCGCTGGGGCCGGTCTCGCCCGGGGAATTCATCCCGGTCGCCGAGGAAAGCGGCCTGATCGTGCCGATCACCGACTGGGTGCTGTCCACCGCCATCGCCCAGATGACGGCCTGGGAGGTGGAGGGCGTGCTGCCCGACCGCGTCTTCCTCAACATCTCCGGCCAGCAGTTCCTGCGCGGCAACCTCACGCTGCGCCTGGAGGAGTTGCTGTGCGAGCATCCGTCGCTGCGCAGCCATCTCGGGCTGGAGATCACCGAACAGGCGGCGGTGCGCGATTTGAAGGTGGCGGTGCGGACGCTGGGCGAGCTGGCCGATCTCGGCATCCAGGCGGCCATCGACGATTTCGGCTCCGGCTATTCCTCGCTCAGCTATGTGCAGCAGCTGCCGGTGGCGAAGCTGAAGATCGACCGCGCCTTCGTCATCGACGTGCCGGAAAATCCGAAGAGCAACGCGCTGGTCCGTGCCGCCGTCGGCATGGCGCACGGCCTTGGCCTGACCACGGTTGCGGAAGGGGTGGAGACGGCGGAGCAGCGCGATTTCCTGGTGTCGGTCGGCTGCGACCTGATGCAGGGCTACCTGTTCGGCCGCCCGATGGCGCCCGAGGCGCTGGCCGACATGGTCCGCACGCAGGCCGCGCCGGCCATCGCCTGATCTCCCGGCCCTGCGCCCGGACGATCAAGGGCCGAGCGATCTGGGCGTGAGCGATCCGGGCGAGTGGACGGTCATCCGCCCCTCACAGCTTTTCCGCCGGCTCCCATCCCTCCGGCGCCATCCGGAACCCGGCGAACTCGAAGGCCGGCGCCACGGTGCAGCTCACCAGCGACCAGCCGTCCGGCCCGTCGGCCAGGCTCCGCGCCGCCTGCCAGGCCCCCACCGGCACCACCGCCTGCGGCCGCTCGCCGCCGGCGATGTCCATCCCCAGCCGGCGGCGCTCGACCGTCCCGCCATCCTGATAAATCGACAGCTCCAGCGGTGCGCCGCCGTGCCAGAGCCAGATTTCCACGGCATCCACCGTGTGCCAATGCGACCGCTGCCCAGCCTTCAGCAGGAAATAGATCGCCGTCACCGCCCCGCGCCCGCCATCGCCCGGCGCACGGCAGGTCTCGGCGTAGAAGCCCCCCTCCGGATGCGGTTGCAATCCCAGCAGGTCGATCAGCCGCTCGGCGGTCGGCGTATCATCCGTCATCGCGTGCTCCGCGCCGCCATGCCCAGCCCCTCGCGCAGTTCGGGCAGCAGCATGGCTCCCAGCATGGCGATCACCGGCAGAACCGCATAGTCGCCCTGGGCCGCCGCGTCGATCAGCTCGCGGGCGCTGTGCAGCTCGATCCGCATGTCCTCCAGATCGCCCTGGTCCGGTTCCGCCACCTTGCGGGCGCCCTTGGCGTGGAACATGTGGCAGGTGCTGCCCTTCGAGTTCGCCCCGACCACGAAGCCGCCCAGCGCCGTCCAGTCGTCGGCGGCATAGCCGGTTTCCTCCAGCAGCTCCCGCTTGGCGGCGGTCAGCGGATCCTCGCCGGGCTCGATGGCGCCGGCCGGGAATGTCAGGCTGACGCGGCGCGGCCCATGCTTGTAGGTGCGCAGCATCACGACCTTGCCGTCCTCGGTCTCCACATACATCAGGGCGAAGTCGGGCTGGTCGATCTGGTAGAAATTCTCGACCGTCCGCCCATCCGGCAGTTGGACCGTCTCCGCCCGCACCTTCAGGTACGGGCTGGCGTCCAGCAGCTCGCGGCTGCCGAGCACGTCCCAAGGCTTCTGTTCGCCCTGCTTCTGGTCGTCGCTCATGCGGCGCTCCCGTAGGGCGGCTGGGTGTAGCCGGCGGGGGAGAGGGTGAAGATCTCGCAGCCGTCCTCGGTGATGCCGATCTGGTGCTCGAACTGTGCCGACAGCGAGCGGTCGCGGGTGACCGTGGTCCAGCCGTCGGACAGGATCTTCACCTCGGGTCGGCCGGCGTTGATCATCGGCTCGACCGTGAAGACCATGCCGGGGCGCAGCTCCACGCCGGTGCCGGGCTTGCCGAAATGATCGACGTGCGGGGCGCCGTGGAACTCCCGCCCGATGCCGTGACCGCCGAAATCGCGCACGACGGAGCAGCGCGCCGCCTCCGCCATCGTCTGGATGGCATGGCCGATGTCGCCCAGATGGTTGCCGGGCTTGGCCTGGGCGATGCCGGCCATCATGCAGCGATAGGTCAGGTCGACCAGCTTGCGCGCCTTCACGCCGATCTTGTCGCCGACGAAATACATGCGGCTGCTGTCGCCGTACCAGCCCTCGAGGATCACGGTGACGTCGATGTTGACGATGTCGCCCTCGACCAACTTCTTGTCGTCGCTGGGGATGCCGTGGTTGACGACATGGTTGGGCGAGATGCAGCTGCAGGCCGGATAGCCCTGATAGCCCAGCGTCGCCGGAATGCCGCCGTGGTCGCGCTGGAACTCCTCGATCAGCTTGTCGAGTCGCCCGGTGCTGACGCCCGGCACCACGAAGGGCGCGATGTAGTCCAGCGTCTCTGCCGCCAGCCGGCAGGCCTTGCGCAGCGCCGCGAACTCTTCCGGACCGTGCAGAACGATCCGCCGTCCATCCTTGTCCATCAAACCGTCATCCGTCACGTAAATCCTCTTTTCACGTTATCCCCCTCTCCCCCCCGGGGAGAGGGTCGGGGTGAGGGGGATGCACAGGTTGGATTCTCGGGTAAGGGCCGCCACGCGACCCCCTCACCCTAACCCTCTCCCCGGGGGGGAGAGGGGACTCCTTCCTCTTATCGTTTCGTTGGTCCGGAAACCGCCAGCAACCTATCACGCCACCCGTCTGAAAAAAGCCCCTGCATTCCACCCCTGCAATCGTAGGATTCGGCGGAATGGCTTGCTATATGTGGCGGGCCCTATCCCCATTGGACTACCAGACCTTTGGCGAAGCCCATCACCCGATATGTCTGCCAGGCTTGCGGCGCCTCCTTCCCCAAATGGGCGGGCAAGTGCGACGCCTGCGGCGAATGGAACAGCCTCGTCGAGGAGGCCGCGCCCGACAGCGCGCCCAAGGGGCTGGGCGCCGCCCGCGGCCGCCGCATCGACTTCGTCGGGCTGCACGGCTCCAGCGAGGCGCCGCCGCGGCGGATGACCGGCATCGCCGAGTTCGACCGCGTCTGCGGCGGCGGGCTGGTCCCCGGCTCGGCCATCCTGATCGGCGGCGATCCCGGCATCGGCAAGTCGACCCTTCTGCTCCAGGCGATGGCCCGGCTGTCGCAGGATCACCGCTGCGCCTATGTCTCGGGCGAGGAGGCGGTCGATCAGGTCCGGCTGCGCGCCCAGCGTCTCGGCTGCGCCACCGCCCCCGTCGATCTGGCGTCGGCCACCAGCGTGCGCGACATCGTCGCCTCGCTGGACGACGCCAAGGGTCCGGAGGTGATCGTCATCGATTCGATCCAGACCATGTATATGGACAATCTGGACAGCGCCCCCGGCACCGTCGCCCAGGTCCGCGCCAGCGCGCAGGAGCTGATCCGCGTCGCCAAGCGGCGCGGCATCGTCCTGCTTTTGGTCGGCCATGTCACCAAGGAAGGCATGATCGCCGGTCCCCGCGTGCTGGAGCACATGGTAGACACCGTCCTCTATTTCGAAGGCGAGCGCGGCCACCAGTTCCGCATCCTGCGCGCCGTCAAGAACCGCTTCGGCCCGACCGACGAGATCGGCGTGTTCGAGATGGGCGACGCCGGGCTGGGCGAAGTCGCCAACCCGTCCGCCCTGTTCCTGGCCGAACGCCGCGGCGATGTGTCGGGTGCCGCCGTCTTTGCCGGGATGGAGGGCACCCGCCCCGTGCTGGTCGAGGTGCAGGCGCTCGTCGCCCCGTCGCCGCTCGGCACGCCGCGCCGCGCCGTGGTCGGCTGGGATTCGGCCCGCCTCGCCATGGTGCTGGCGGTGCTGGAGGCGCGCTGCGGCGTGCAGATCGGCGCCAATGACGTCTATCTGAGCGTGGCCGGCGGCCTGCGCATCACCGAACCGGCCGCCGACCTCGCCGTCGCCGCCGCGCTGGTGTCGTCGCTGACCGGGGAGCCGGTGCCGGCCGACACGGTGGTGTTCGGCGAACTCGGCCTGTCGGGCGAGGTCCGCGCCGTGAGCCAGACCGACACGCGGCTGAAGGAGGCGGCGAAGCTCGGCTTCTCCTCCGCCATCTTCCCGGCCCGGCGCGCCGGCAAGAAGGGCAGCCGCGGCGACAACGGCCTCAAGACCGTCGAACTCCAGCAGCTGGGCGAGCTGATGCCGCTGTTCCAGCCGCAGGGCTCCTCCGGCCGGCCGCCGTCCAGGCGCGGCCATGACGACAACGACAGGCGCCGCTCGCGCGACGACGAATACATCTGACCGCAATTCCGCCTTAGAACGGCACCTCATCAATCGGTACAGGCAATCGGCACAGGGGTCATGGACACTCTTCCCGTCAATCCGGTGGACATCGTCGTCATCGCCGTGCTGCTTCTGGCCGCACTGCTCGCCTTCAGCCGCGGCCTCGTCGCCGAACTGGTGTCGGTCGCCGCCTGGGCCGGCGCGGCGATCGTCACGCTCTATGCGCTGCCCCATGTCCTGCCCTATGCGCAGATCTACATCCGCTTCGAGATGCTGGCCTATGCCGCCTCGGCGGTCGGCATCTTCATCGTCGCGCTGATCGTGCTGTCGCTGCTGGGGCGCAGCCTGTCGCGCGGCGTGCAGGCGTCGGCGCTGTCGGCGCTGGACCGCACGCTGGGCTTCGCCTTCGGTCTGGTGAAGGGCGGGATTCTGGTTTCCATCGCCTATTTGTTCTTCCTGTGGCTGGTGCCGAACCAGGCCGAACAGCCGGTCTGGCTCCAGCAGGCGAAGACCCGGCCCTTCCTGGCGATGGGGGCGGAAACGCTCTACGCCTTCGTGCCGGAAAATCTGCGCAAGGAAGGTCTCGGCCAGATGGACATGGCGCGCGACCGTGCGCGTCAGGCGATGGAGGCCAAGCAGGCGCTCGACCGCCTGTCGACGCCGGTGCCCAGCCCCGCGAAGACCGGGGGTGCGCAGGCGCCCGATACCGGTTATAAGGACCGCGATCGCGCCGATCTTGAAAGGCTGATGCAGAACAACGCCCGCTGAGCTTGACCGCTCGGTTTTGGCGCGATTGACGTTTGTGGGACCGTGGTTTTTTCCGTTGCATGTGCTGACGCGCGCCGACGGCGCCTCTTGGACGAAGGACTTCTGGTGATGCTGACGACGCATCCGTTCGACGACGACAAGCTGCGCGAAGAGTGCGGCGTGTTCGGCATCTACGGCAACCCGCAGGCGGGCGCCATCACGGCGCTGGGCCTGCATGCCCTGCAGCACCGCGGGCAGGAGGCGGCGGGCATCGTCAGCTTCGACGGCGGCCGGTTCCACCTCCAGCACACGCTGGGCCTGGTCGGCGACCATTTCAGCTCCGAGGCGATCATCGCCAAGCTGAAGGGCGGCAGCTCCATCGGCCATGTGCGCTACGCCACCACCGGCGACACCTCGATCCGCAACGTCCAGCCGCTCTATGCCGATTTCGAATTCGGCGGCTTCGCGCTGGCCCACAACGGCAACCTGACCAACGCCCAGACGCTGCGCCGCCAGCTGGTCCGCCGCGGCTGCCTGTTCCAGTCCTCCACCGACACCGAGGTCATCGTCCACCTGATGGCGACCGCCCGCGGCGGCTCGCCGGTCGACCGGCTGATCGAGGCGGTGCGGCAGGTCGAGGGCGCCTTCTCCCTGGTGGCGCTGACCTCCAAGGAGGTGATCGGCGTGCGTGACGCGCTGGGCGTCCGTCCGCTGGTGCTGGGCCGGCTCGGCGACACCTACATCCTGGCGAGCGAGACCTGCGCCTTCGACATCGTCGGCGCCGACTATGTCCGCGACGTCGAGCCGGGCGAGATGATCGTCATCGACGACAGCGGCGTCCACAGCCTGCGCCCGTTCCAGCCGCAGCAGCGCCGTCTGTGCATCTTCGAATACATCTACTTCGCCCGCCCCGACAGTGTGATGGAAGGCACCTCCGTCTATGAGGCGCGCCAGCGCATCGGCCGTGAGCTGGCCCGCGAGGCCGGGGTTCCCGCCGATGTGATCGTGCCGGTGCCGGACAGCGGCGTGCCCGCGGCGCTGGGCTACGCCCAGGAAGCCGGCGTGCCCTTCGACCTCGGCATCATCCGCAACCATTATGTCGGCCGCACCTTCATCGAGCCGACCGACCAGATCCGCCATCTCGGCGTGAAGCTGAAGCACAACGCCAACCGCGCGATGATCGAGGGCAAGCGCGTCATTCTGGTGGATGACAGCATCGTCCGCGGCACCACGTCGAAGAAGATCGTCGAGATGGTGCGCGCCGCCGGGGCCAAGGAGGTGCATATGCGCATCTCCAGCCCGCCGACCTCGCACCCCTGCTTCTACGGCATCGACACGCCGGAGCAGGGCAAGCTGCTGGCCCACCGCATGACGGTGGAACAGATGCGCGAGTTCATCCAGGCCGACAGCCTCGCCTTCATCTCGCTCGACGGCCTCTACCGCGCCATGGGCGACGAGAAGCGCGACCCGGCCAAGCTCGGCTATTGCGACGCCTGCTTCACCGGCGACTACCCGATCCCGCTGACCGACGCGCTGGACCAGCCGCCGGTCGAGTCGAACGTCCCGGTCCGCGCCTGACCTCAAAACCCTCTCCCGTCCTGGGAGAGGGTTTTTCATATGTGAACGAACAATAATCCCAGGAAACGAGTCGTCCCCATGTCCCGTCTCTCCGGCCGCATCGCCCTCGTCACCGGCGCCTCGCGCGGCATCGGCGCCGCCGTCGCCAAGCGCTTCGCCGCCGAAGGCGCCCATCTGGTCTTGGTCGCCCGCACGGTCGGCGGGCTGGAGGAGACCGACGACGCCATCCAGAAGCTCTCCGGCCAGTCGGCGACCCTGGTGCCGATGGACATGCGCGACTACGACAAGATCGACCAGCTCGGCCATGCGCTCTACCAGCGCTTCGGCAAGCTGGACGTGGTCGTCGGCAATGCCGGTGCCCTGGAGGCTCTCGGCCCGGTCGCCCAGTACGATCCGAAGCTGTGGTCGCGGGTGATGGACCTGAACGTGACGGCGAACTACCGGCTGATCCGCTCGATGGACCCGCTGCTGCGCGCGTCGGGCACCGGCCGCGCCATCTTCGTGACCTCGGCCGCCGCCAAGGCGCCGCACCATTACTGGATGCCCTATGGCGCCAGCAAGGCGGCGCTGGAGATGATCGTGAAGACCTACGCGATGGAGGTCGCCTCCTCCACCGTCCGCGTCAACCTGCTCGACCCCGGCGTGGTGGCGACCAAGCTGCGCACTCAGGCCTTCCCCGGCGAGGATCCGACGAAGGTCGCCCAGCCCGACGACGTGACCGAACGCTTCGTGGAACTGGCCGAGGCCGGCTGCGAGAAGCACGGGGAGTTGGTTCAGGCGCAATGAGGGATTCCCCCTCTCCCCCCGGGGAGAGGGTCGGGGTGAGGGGGATCCGCTTCGAGGATCCCTTCGGCTGCGCCGAACCCCCTCATCCTAACCTTCTCCCCCCATTGGATTTGGGGCGGGGGAGAAGGGATCCTGAGAGAAATCAGCGCACCATCCCGCGCAGCCGGTACAGCTCCTCCAGCGCCTGCCGCGGCGTCAAGCTGTCCGGGTCGATCCCCGCCAGCGCCACCTCGACCGCCGAAGGCCCCGCGGGCACCGCTGCCACCGCCGCGTCGGCCTTTGGCGCCGGCCGTTTCAGCGCCGCGCTGAACAGCGGCAGATCCTCGGCCAGCCGGTGGATCGTCGCGTTCTGGTCGCCCGATTCCAGCAGCTTCAGCACCTCGTCGGCCCGCCCGACCACCGCCGGCGGCAGCCCGGCCAGCTTGGCGACGTGGATGCCATAGCTGCGGTCCGCCGCCCCCGCCGTCACCTCGTGCAGGAACACCACGTCGCCCTGCCATTCCTTGATGCGCATGGTGTGGCAGGACAGCGCCGGCAGCTTCGACGCCAGCATCGTCAACTCGTGATAATGCGTGGCGAACAGCGCCCGGCAGCGGTTCACGTCGTGCAGATGCTCGACGCAGGCCCAGGCGATGGACAACCCGTCGAACGTCGCCGTCCCGCGCCCGATCTCGTCCAAAATCACCAGGGCCCGCGCGCCCGACTGGTTCAGAATCGCCGCCGTCTCCACCATCTCCACCATGAAGGTGGAGCGCCCGCGCGCCAGATCGTCGGCCGCACCCACGCGGCTGTAGAGCCGGTCGACCACCCCAATATGCGCCCGTTCCGCCGGCACGAAGCCGCCCATCTGCGCCAGGATCGCGATCAGCGCGTTCTGCCGCAGGAAGGTCGATTTACCGGCCATGTTCGGACCGGTCAGCAGCCACAGCCGGTTGTCCGGCGCCAGATCGCAGTCGTTGGCCACGAACGGCCCGCCATGGGCGGCGACCAGCACCGCCTCCACCACCGGATGCCGCCCGCCGGTGATCGAGAAGGCGAGGCTGTCGTCCACCAGCGGCCGGCTGTAGCGCCGCTCCTCCGCCAGTTCGGCCAGCGAGGTGGCGACGTCCAGCGCCGCCAAAGCATGCGCCGCCTGGGCGATGGCGTCGGCCTTGCCGGCGACCGCCTCGACCAGCCCGGCGAACAGCTCCAGCTCCACCGCCAGAGCCTTGTCGGCGGCCTCGGAAATGCGGCGCTCCAGGTCCGACAGCTCCACCGTGCCGAAACGCACGGCGTTCGCCATGGTCTGGCGGTGCATGAAGACCTCGCGGCCCCGCTCCGACATCAGCTTGTCGGCATGGGCGGCGGTGACCTCGATGTGATAGCCCAGCACATTGTTGTGCTTGACCTTCAGCGACGGCACCCCGGCGATCTCGGCGTATTTCGTCTGCAAGCCGGCGATCAGCCGCCGGCTCTCGTCGCGCAGAGTCACCAGCTCGTCGAGCGCATAGCTGTAGTCCCGCGCGATGAATCCGCCGTCGCGGGCCAGCAGCGGCAGCTCCGGCGCCAGCGCCTGGCTCAGCTGGTCGACCAGTTCCGAATGCGCGCCCAGCCGCTTGTCCAGCGCCGCCAGCCCGTCCGGCAGCGGCATGGCGCCGGCCAGCAGTTCCCTGATCAGCCCGGCCTGCCGCAGCCCGTCGCGGATCGCCGCCAGATCGCGCGGGCCCCCGCGCCCCAGCGTCAGCCGCGACAGCGCCCGTTCCAGATCGGGACAGCTGCGCAAGGCGCCGCGCAACTCAGCCCGCAGCCGCTCACCCGTAAGCGCGAATTCCACCATGTCGAGCCGGCGGCCGATGGCGGCGGGATCGGTCAGCGGCGAGGTCAGATGGGCGCAGAGCAACCGGGCGCCGGCCCCCGTCACCGTGCGGTCGATGGTGGCGAGCAGGCTGCCGCGCCGCTCCCCGTTCAGTGTCCGCGTCAGTTCCAGATTGCGCGCGGTGGAGGCGTCGATCTCCATCACCGCCCCCGGCCCCAGCCGGCGCGGCGGCGACAGCCGGGGCACGCGCCCCTTCTGCGTCAGCTCGACATAGCCGACGAGCGCACCGGCCGCCGCGACCTCCGCCCGGCTGAAAGTGCCGAAGGCGTCGAGCGTGCCGACGCCATACTGGGTCAGCAGGCGCTGCTTGCCGTTCTCGCTGTCGAAGCGCGGGGTGGGCTGGATGGTCAGCCGCGACTTCCATTCGCCCCACAGCTCGAACAGCTCCGGCGTCTGGCTCAGCTTCTCGGAGATCAGCACCTCCTGCGGGTCGAGCCGCCCCAGCGCCGCGCCAAGTCCTGTCCGCTCGACCGGCTGCACCACCAGCTCGCCGGTGGACATCTCCAGCCAGGCCAGCCCCAGCCCGCCCGCCGTCTCCGCCACCGCCGCCAGCCAGTTGGAGGAGCGGGCGTCGAGCAGGCTGTCCTCGGTCAGGGTGCCGGGGGTGACGATGCGGATGACGCCGCGCTTCACCACCGACTTGCCCCCGCGCTTCTTCGCCTCGGCCGGGTCTTCCATCTGTTCGCAGATGGCGACGCGGAAGCCCTGGCGGATCAGGCGTTGCAGGTAATTCTCGTGGGAATGCACCGGCACGCCGCACATCGGGATGTCTTCGCCCAGATGCTGGCCGCGCTTGGTCAGCGCGATGTCCAGCGCCGCCGCGGCATTGACCGCATCCTCGAAGAACATCTCGTAGAAGTCGCCCATCCGGTAGAACAGCAGGCAATCGGGATGCGCCTGCTTGATCTCCAGATACTGCGCCATCATCGGCGTGGCGTCGGGCGGGATGACGATTTCTGCGATGTCGGACACGGGAACCACGAAGCCTTGGATGGGTGTTGTTTCGGATGCGCACCCTATCACGGGATATGCAGCCGCGGGATAGGCGGCTTTGCCGAGCCTGGGACAATGGGACGCGCACAAACGACTCGGGTCCACGTCCCTGTTGCGGTTGACGGGCGCGCGCCGCCGGTCGCTACAATAGGGAAAGCTGAAAATTAGGGAGACGGCCATCATGACGCAATTGACCGAGGAGACCGTGCCAGCCGAGGTGCGGGAGGTCGTTGCCCTCTTCGCCACCCGCGCCGCGTTCGACCGCGCGGTGGAGGCCTTGCTGGCAGCCGATTTCGACCGCGCCGACCTGTCGGTCCTGGCCAGCCACACCTCGCTGGAGGCCGCCGACCCGAAATACCGCCCGCGCGACGAGGCGCTGACCGGTCTGGTGGGCGAGCTGAAATACGCCTTCCCCCTGACCACCGCCGGCCTGATCGCCATCGTCGGCGGCCCCATCGAGGCGGCGCTGGCGGCGCTGGTCGCGGCCGGCGTCGGCGGCGTGGCGATCAAGGACTATCTGGACGAGCTGACCAGTCATCCCAAGCCCGACGAGTTCTCCCGCGCGCTGGAGGCCGGCGGCATCATCCTGTGGGTGCGCGTCGAGACGGCGGAGCGCGAGGCGCAGGCCTCCGCCCTGCTGGATCGCGAAGGCGGCGGCAACGTGCATGTGAGCGTCCGCGACGCGTGACGGAACCGGAACGGGCAGGCGGGGAGGGGGTGAACGTCAGGCGGTCAGGTTCATCACGGCGCCGCGCTTGGCGTCCTGCCCCGTCAGCTTCCGCTTCAGCTCCTCGGCGATTTCCTTCTCGACCGCCTCCCGCTTTTCCGACGGCATCGATTTCAGCTCGTCCTCGGTCATCTTGTGACGGGCGAGCCAGTCGTCGCGGATCCGCTCGGCCGGCGTCTTCTTCGATTCCTTCAGGAAGGCGTTGACCGCGTCGGTGTCGGTGGTGGGGCCGGCACTGCTGCCCCAGCCCTTGCGCGCGGCCGCCGTCTGCGACTGGGTGTAGAGGGGGTTCGAGTAGCCGCTGTAGCCGTTGACTTGCATCGCGGTGGTCCCGCTGTCGGTTGCGCCGCCGCCGGACAGCATCTGCCGGCAGTGCAGAACGCGATGCAATTTCAACGCCGAACGGGAAATCTTTCCGTTTCAGGGGCTTGGGGGCATCCGCCGGGGCGGCGGCCCCTGCCGCCGGGCAACTTCTGCCTGCCCATTCCTGCCGGTCTCGCCCTTTGCGGTCCGGCCCTTCACCTTACGCCGCGGCGGCCTGCCGGCGCTTCGGGGTGGCGACCATCCGCAGCCCGTGCGCCCGGTACTGTGCCTGGACGATGGACGCCCATCCCATGCGGATCAGCGTCAGCTTCACCCCGTCCGACAGATCGTCGCCGGTGACGAGGTCGGTCACCTGCCACATCAGCGTGTCGTCCACCGAGCGCGGGAACATCGCCGCCACCCGCAGCAGCCGCGCCATCAGCGCCGCCACCGTCTGCCGTCCCAGCCCGCGTTCGGCCAGCGCCAGCGCGTCGTTCAGCGCCGCCAGCTCCCGCCGTCCCTTCAGCGATGTCTCCTTCGCCGATGTCTCCGCCGCGCGTCCCGTGCTCGTCCGGCCGGTCATGGCCCGTCTCCCGCATTACGCTCCACACGGGATCAGTTTGACGAAGCGATGGCGGTGCCGCTGTGACGGCGGTCACAACCGGAGGCATCAGCGGCGCTGGTGGCGCTTTTTTCAGTGCGGGCGTTCGTGCCCACCGATCCGGCGTCGAGGGTCGGGAGCGCGGTCGCTTCCCCACACTCCTGACGCCGGGGCCGCACCTGTCGGCGTTTCGGTGGCATTTTCCGGAAACTGGCGGCAGTCCGCACCGCCAGCCTGGGGGGCGGCATCGAGTTAAGTCCGGATCAATCCCCTGATCAGGGCCCCTAATCGGGATTCTCTCGTCCCATCACTCTAATCGGCGCGAGGATTCCCAATTTTGCCGGCCGGCGAACGGATTATTTGTCCACGCCGAAATCGAAGTAACTGTCCATGGCGCCCGCAGCGAAACCGACCGCGCGGACTTGGCTGTTGTAGAAGATCATCGCGTATTCGCCCTCGTTCAGGGGAGCGTTCACCGCCACCGCGTAGAGGATGGAGCCTTTCGGGGCCTTCGACTGATCCGGCATCTTCTCGACCGAGGTCGGAACGACGCGGTCCTTGTTCACGCCGGTGGAGTAGCTCATATAGCCGCCGCCGACGATGACCTCGCGGGTTCCGTTGTCGCGCACGGCGAAATTGGCCAGCGTGAAGTAACTCTCGGGCTGGGCATTGCTGGGAACGGCGATCACGAACATCGGCTGCTTGCCGGTCAGGCGCAGCGTCGCGCGAACGCCTCTCAGCACCGCATATTGTCCGACACCACCAAAACCCAAGGCCCGCACGGCCGTCCGCAACTGCGGTGTGAGGTACTGCATCGATTTTTGCTGGCCGTTGTCGATCAGGATCACTTCTTCGGGGTTGACGGTGTTCCTTAACTTGATGGCGGCGAAATTGATTTTCACCGGCGCTTGCGCGGCTGGGGTGGAATCGAGCGTGGTGTTTGCGCGATTCTGATTGCAGGCCGAAAGGCCAACGACGAGAGCCAAGGAAAGCAGGGAGTTCTGCAAAAATTTCAGAGACATGCCATTCATCTTCCAATGACTCCGCGAAGTTGAGGAAAACCGTCAGAACTGGAAAATTGAGACGTAAATTGCAGGAACCTTCTCCTGCGAAGCGAATTTTCTTACTTTAAAAGGGGGTATTGGTCCAGTGAAATCCTCCCCTAAAGCGATAGGCAGCGTTAGGCGATAGCTAGTGGATGACCGTCCTTGCAATGAGGCCGCCGGCGCGGTCGGCACACAACTTCTGCGGTCCGGTCGCCGCGCGGAAAGGTCGGGCCGCGCCCTGCGCCGGGATTCGATCCTGGACGCGCTACCTGATCGTGCTACCTGATGGCTTTAACGCTATAGTGCGAACGGTGCGGCCCGTCCGGACCGCGCGAACGCCGAGGTTTTTCCTGACCGATGCTGTCCTCCCGCTCCAAGACGCCGGCCCCGGCCGATGCCCCGGCGCCCGCCATCCCGAACAAGCGCGCCATCATCTCCCGCCGCAAGCTGTCGGGGGAGCTTGAGGATCTGGTCGCCGAGCACGGCACCGGCGACAAGCTGCGCCCGGCGCTGATCGCCTGCCTGCGCAAGTCGCTGGCCGAGGGCAGGGCGGAGGTGCGGCGGCGCTTCGATGCCGGCGGCTCGGGCGAGCAGTGCGTGCGGGAGAACTGCTACCTCGCCGACCGCGTGGTCGGCACGCTCGCCGATTTCACCGTCCGCTTCATCTTCCCCACCGCCAACCCGACCTCGGGCGAGGTGTTCGACGTGGTGGCCACCGGCGGCTACGGCCGCGGCGAGCTGGCGCCCTTCTCCGACATCGACCTCTTGTTCCTGCTGCCCTACAAGCGCACGCCGCGGGTGGAGCAGGTGGTCGAATACATGCTCTACATCCTGTGGGATCTCGGGCTGAAGGTCGGCCATGCCGTGCGCAGCATCGACGAGTGCATCCGCCAGTCCAAGGCCGACGTCACCATCCGCACGGCGATCCTCGAATCCCGCTATCTCTGGGGGCCGGGCAAGCTGTTCGCCGAGCTGCGCAAGCGCTACGACAAGGAGGTCGTCGCAGGATCCGGTCCCGAATTCGTCGAGGCCAAGTTGGCCGAGCGCGACAACCGCCACCTGAAGATGGGCGACAGCCGCTATGTGCTGGAACCCAACCTGAAGGACGGCAAGGGGGGCCTGCGCGATCTCCAGACCCTGTTCTGGATCGCCAAGTACCTCTACCGCGTCGAGGGAGTCGACGAGCTGGTCGGCAAGCATGTGCTGACGCCGGAGGAGGCGCAGCGCTTCGCCAAGGCGCAGAACTTCCTGTGGACCGCGCGCTGCCACCTGCATTACCTGACCGGCCGGCTGGAAGACCGCCTGACCTTCGACGTCCAGACCAGCATCGGCGCCGCCATGGGCTATACCGACCATGCCGGCACCAAGGGCGTCGAGCGCTTCATGAAGCATTACTTCCTGGTCGCCAAGGATGTCGGCGACCTGACGCGCATCTTCTGCGCGGCGCTGGAAGCGGAATCGAAGCGTCCGCCCAGGTTCAACCTGCTGCGTCTGGCCTCGGTCGCCCGGCGCAAGGACGTGGACGGCTTCATCGTCGACGGCGAGCGGCTGAACGCCCGCAGCGACAAGCAGTTCAAGGAGCAGCCGATCGACATGATCCGGCTGTTCCACACCGCGCAGATGAACGACATCGACATCCACCCGGCGGCGCTGCGCTCCATCACCCGGTCGCTGTCGGCCATCGGCCCGAAGCTGCGCAACGATCCGGATGCCAACCGGCTCTTCCTCGACATCCTGACCGGGCCGAAGGATCCGGAGATCACGCTGCGCCGGATGAACGAGGCGGGCGTGATGGCCCGCTTCATCCCCGACTTCGGCCGGGTCGTCGCGCAGATGCAGTACGACATGTACCATGTCTACACGGTGGACGAGCACACGCTGTTCGCTCTCGGCATCCTGCACAAGATCGCGTCGGGCGACCATGCCGACGAGCTGCCGCTGTCCACCGAGGTGATCCACAAGGTCGTCTCCAAGCGGGCGCTCTACGTCGCCGTCCTGCTGCACGACATTGCCAAGGGCCGCGGCGGCGACCATTCGGTGCTGGGCGCCCGCGTCGCCGAGAAGCTCTGCCCGCGGCTCGGCCTGACGGCGGAGGAGACGGAAACCGTGGCGTGGTTGGTGCGCTGGCACCTCGCCATGTCGCACACCGCCTTCAAGCGCGACCTGGAGGACGACAAGACCGTCCGCGACTTCGTGGCGCTGGTCCAGTCGCCGGAGCGCCTGCGCCTGCTGCTGGTGCTGACGGTGGCCGACATCCGCGCGGTGGGCCCGCAGCGCTGGAACAACTGGAAGGCCACGCTTCTCCGCGAACTCTACAACCGTTCCGAGGAGCTGATGTCGGGCGGCATGACGGTGGAGGGCCGCGGCCGGCGCATCCAGGCCTCCCAGGCCGCCCTGCGCGCCGAGCTGACCGACTTCGACGAGGCGGCCTTCGAGCATCAAAAGGGCCTCGGCTACCCCGGCTACTGGCTGGCCTTCGACACCGACACGCTGGCCCATCAGGCCCGCATCGTCCGCGAGGCGGAGCGGGCGCAGCGCCCACTGACGGTGGAGACCCGCGTCGACCGCGGCCGGGCGGTGACGGAGGTGACGATCTACGCCACCGACCACAGCGGCCTGTTCTCCCGCCTCGCCGGGGCGCTGGCGGCCTGCGGTGCCGACATCGTCGATGCCCGCATCTTCACCATGACCAACGGCATGGCGCTCGACGTCTTCTCGGTGCAGGACGCCGCCGGCGGCGGAGCCTTCGAGAGCGGCGACAAGCTCGCCAAGCTGTCGGTGATGATCGAGAAGGTGCTGTCGGGCCAGTTGAAGCCGCTGAACGACCTGTCGACCCGCCGCACGCCCCATGCCAGCCGCACCCGCGTCTTCCATGTGCCGCCGCGCGTGCTGATCGACAACAACGCCTCCACCACCCACACGGTGATCGAGGTGAACGGCCGCGACCGTCCCGGCCTGCTCTACGACCTGACGCGTGCCTTGTCGAACCTGACCCTGCAGATCAGCTCGGCCAAGGTCTCGACCTTCGGCGAGAAGGCCATCGACGTCTTCTATGTGAAGGACGTCTTCGGCCTGAAGGTGACGCATGACGGCAAGCTGGCGAAGATCAAGGAACGCCTGCTGAGCGCGCTGGACGACCCCACCGGCGACGCCCCGCCCCCGGCGCCGGTCAAGCGGACCCGGACGAAGGTGACGGGGGCGTAAAACACACCCTCTCCCCAAAGCGGATCCCCTCTCCCCGGGGGGAGAGGGGACAGCCCCCGGACAGGGGAGGCTACGGCGCCATGAACACGCTGGCGTGCTTGCCGGCCTCCCCACTGGTCCGGTCCTTGGCGATCACCGCGACATCCGTCGACCCCGACTTCACCGCCGCCGCCGGCACCTTCACGAACACCCGGAAGGTCGCCACCGAATCCGCCTCGGCGGTCAGCGTCAGGCTGGCGCCGCTGCCGGTCGCCTCATCCCCCGCCACCGACAGATGCGCATTGTGCAAGCCTTCGAAGGTTACCGCATAGCTGCGGGCGATGTGCGTCTTGTTCAGCACCTTGATGGTGTAGGCGTTCTGCACCGCCCCGTCGGACAGCGTCACGAACAGCGGCGCCCGGTCGCGCAGCACGCTGACGTCCAGCGTCGGCCGCAGCATCAGCGCGATGCCCATGGCGCACAGCACGACCAGCATGATCAGCGAATAGATCACCGTGCGCGGCCGGACCAGCTTCACCCGTTCCGGCTTGCCGTCGATCTTGGCGATCTGGTTCGACTGGGTGTCGAAGCGCACGAGGTCGATGGGCCGGCCGATCTGCCGCATCACGTCGTTGCAGGCATCGACGCACAGGCCGCAGCCGATGCAGGAGATCTGCTGGCCCTCGCGGATGTCGGTGCCGGTCGGGCAGACATGGACGCACTGCTTGCAGTCGATGCAGTCGCCCAGGCCCGCCGCCTGCCGGTCGTCCCAGCTCTGCGACTTGCGCAGCGGCGCCCGGCCTTCGCCGCGCCAGTCCTCATAGGTGACGAGGAAGGTGTCCTCGTCCACCATCGCGGACTGGAAGCTGCGCCACGGGCAGACATAGATGCAGATCTGCTCGCGCGCCCAGCCGGCGAAGAAATAGGTGGTGAAGCTGAACAGCGCGATGAAGGTCGCCACCCCGCTGGTGATCTGCCCATGCAGCAGCTCGTTCATCAGCGTCGGCGCGTCGTTGAAGTAGAACACCCAGGCCCCGCCGGTCAGCAGCGAGATGGCGACCCACGCCGCATGCTTGGCGGTCTTGCGCGCCAGCTTGGCCCCGGTCATCGGCGCCTTGTCCAGCCGGATGCGGGTGGTGCGCGGGCCTTCGATCTTGCGCTCCACCCACATGAACAGGTCGGTCCACACCGTCTGCGGGCAGGCATAGCCGCACCAGATGCGCCCGGCCAGCGTGGTGGCGAAGAAGATGCCGAAGGCGCCGAGGATCAGCAGGCCGGTCAGGTAATAGACCTCCTGCGGCCAGATCTCGATCCACAGGAAATAGGCGCGGCGCCCGACCATGTCGATCAGCACCGCCTGGTCCGGGATGCCCGGCCCGCGTTCCCAGCGAAGCCACGGCGTGATGTAGTAGACCGCCAGCAGGACGATCAGCACCGCCCATTTCAGCTGGCGGAAGCGCCCCTTGACGTCGGCGGCATAGACCTTGGGCCGGTCGATGAACCAGTGGCGTCCCGGCTCCTCCTGCGGCCCGGCGTGGCTCTGAGCGGCCGGCTTGCCCGCCTGGGCGGGGCGGCGGGTGAGGGTGGTGTCTTCTTGGCGAAGGGACATGGCATCTTTCCTCGGCCGTCAGGCGGCACGGGTGGCGTCAGCGTCGTCCCTTCTCCATAAGACTTCCGTGATGGAGCCGCATTGCGCAATGTCAATCCGGCCCGCTTAATCTGGCGAGCGCCCGCTTGAACCCGACGCATCGGCGATGCCGGCAAGATCGACACGGATTTCACGGATTGAAAACGGATTTCACGGAACCTCCCCGGTTCAGCGCGCTCCATATCCGGACATTCCCTCCCAAGGAGCGGCCCGATCCGTGTAATCCGTGTCAAAATCCGTGTAATCCGTGTGAATCGTTGCCCGCGGCGACGCGGCTCCGCGGTCGGGCGACCGCCCTCCCGCCTCAAACCGTCTGCCCGCGCAGCTCCGCCAGCCCGTCGTGATAGGCGCGGTCGAACAGCGCCTCCAGCCGCGCGTCGGTGCCGCGCAGGCCGGCGACCACCGCATGGGCCCATTCGAAATACTCGACCTTGCGCGACAGCGGCCAGTCGGCGGGCGGGCTGTGCGCCATGGAGCGCAGGTTCGACACCTTGTCGGCCAGCTTCACCAGCTTCGCGCGGGTCGAGGCATGGGTGGCGGCGTCGATCTGGTGCTGTTTGCGCTCGGCCTTCGACATGCGCTTGTCGTCGGTGGTCTCGGCGACGACCTGCACCACCTCGGTGCCGAACAGCTGCTCGATCTCCTCATAGCTGGCGTCGGTGTCCTCCAGCGTGTCGTGCAGCAGCGCCGCGATCACCACCACCGGGTCCTTGCCGGCCGTCGCCTCTGCCACCAGCAGGGCCACCTCCGACAGGTGGTTGACGTAGGGCTCGGCGCGCACGCCCTTGCGGCGCTGGTCGATGTGCTTGTGCGCGGCGAAATCCAGCGCGCGGGCGAAATCGAGGAGGGGCGCGCCTGTCGGGGAGGCGTTTGGCAAGGTCATGCTGTTCTCTCGGCTGGGGCATTGCAGTATCCTCCGCCCCGGGGACCCCGATGCCGAAGGACCGCGCCCATGTTCACGTCATTTTTCTTCGATCTGCGGAAGGCCGGCGTGCCCGTCTCGCTGACGGAGTACCTGACGCTCATGGAGGCCATGAAGCAGGGCACCGCGTCCTTCCGCGTCGAGGATTTCTATTATCTCAGTCGTGCATGCTTGGTTAAGGACGAACGCAACCTCGACCGCTTCGACCGCGTCTTCGGCGCCGCCTTCAAGGGCCTGACCGAGGAGATGCCGGCCGGCGGGGAGGTCCCCGTCACCGACCTGCCGGAGGAATGGCTGCGCAAGCTGGCCGAACGCTTCCTGACCGACGAGGAGAAGGCGCAGGTCCAGGCGCTCGGCGGCTGGGACAAGCTGATGGAGACGCTGGCCCAGCGTCTGGCCGAGCAGAAGGGCCGGCACCAGGGCGGATCGAAATGGATCGGCACCGCCGGCACCTCACCCTTCGGCGCCTACGGCTACAACCCGGAAGGGGTGCGCATCGGCCAGCACGAGAGCCGCCACCGCCGCGCCGTCAAGGTGTGGGACCGCCGCGAGTTCAAGAACCTGGACGACCGGGTGGAGATCGGCACCCGCAACATCAAGGTGGCGCTGCGCCGCCTGCGCAAGTTCGCCCGCAGCGGCGCCGCCAGCGAGCTGGACCTTCCCGGCACCATCCGCGCCACCGCCAACAACGCCGGCTGGCTCGACCTGAAGATGGTCCCGGAGCGGCACAACACGATCAAGGTGCTGCTGTTCCTCGACATCGGCGGCTCGATGGACGACCACATCCGCCTCGTCGAGGAGCTGTTCTCCGCCGCCCGCAGCGAGTTCAAGCATCTGGAGCATTTCTACTTCCACAACTGCGTCTATGAGGGCGTCTGGCGCGACAACGCGCGGCGCCACACCGAGCGGCTGTCGACCTGGGACGTGCTGCACACCTATCCCGCCGACTACAAGCTGGTCTTCGTCGGCGACGCCGCCATGAGCCCCTACGAGATCGTCTATCCCGGCGGCAGCGTCGAGCATTGGAACGAGGAGGCGGGCCAAGTGTGGATGCAGCGCCTGCTGTCGGTCTACGCCAAGGCGGTGTGGCTGAACCCGACCGCGCCGCAATACTGGGACTACTCGGAAAGCACCCGCCTGCTCCAGCGCCTGATGGGAGGCCGGATGTTCCCATTGACGCTGGAGGGGCTGGACGGGGCCGTGCGGGAGTTAAGCGGGTGAGGGCGGAGTTATCGGTATATTTGGCAGTATAGAGGTTCTAACATAAGATTCAAATCTATATCTTGAAAGAGGCTTCATTGAGTTCATTTCTTCTGATAGTTTTTCATTTATTTCTGATAGCCAGCTTATTTCTCTTTCCCAAGAGGGCTTATCAAGATTTGTTTGTCTAGGGGAGAAAGAGTCGAAGCGTTCTTTCAATGATAGGAAGATTTTCCGTTGGCTTTCAGGCTCTAGAGAAAGAAGCGTAGATATAAATTTTGAGGTCGGTATGTAGCTCAATATAGGAATGTTTGGGAACTTCGACGGATTTTCTCTATTTCCGCAAAGTGAATTAAAGAAACCAATGCTGTCTTCCTTCATTTCTATTAGCAAATCAGAAGCCAAATCAGGTATGGATTTTACGTACTCATCTTTACTAACGCTCTCGATGTGCGCCCATATTCGCCTAAACTCAGGGCTTTTGGAATTGTGAACCTCATATCCTTCATGCGTGAAACTATCGAATAATCCGCCACTATTGTTGTAAGCTTCAACGTCGAATATGCTAAATTTCTTAGAATTAAAGAGAATGTTTGAATTTTCAATCAATCTATTGACGATCTCTTCCTTTGAAAGCAAAGAGATGCCAATATCAGCTGATATCAGCATCAAGCCGCAAATTTGCAAGAACTCTCCGATAGAGTTATATTCATTATTTGTGAATTGATCATATATATCTTTATAGAATTTGCTAAACGTATCATCATCTAGGTCCCAAAGCTTCCATGCTAATCTCCAAGCTGGAGGAGGAGTATCTGGCTTATAGAAACGGCTTTGATTTAGATCATTTATGAGTATAGGTGCATCTATCCATCCATCGAACAGCAATGATGCTAGAGTTTCCCCCTTGATGACTTCACTAGAAAACACTACCATTTCGTATTTGCGTTTAATTTTGTCGTACTTAGAAAGTGTGTTTTCAGAGTTTAATTCATGATCTCTTTTTCTATTAATGCGAAAGTCATAAGCGCTTTTGATAAGGATTTGAGGTATTTCATTTTTGACCAAAATTCCGCTATTAGCTTCAAAAGAAAGTGCTATAATCATCTTTAAAAGAATTATAATGGCTTCCTCGTTGTTCCAGTGAATTTCTTGCAGTTCGTCGGACAGGTTTTCAAATATCCTAAGAGCTTTCTTTAAAGACCTTATATTATATAGTTCTGAAGCAACGTATATTTTATAAATTTCTGAAAAGTTTTTTAAAACAATACTCTTTGCTCTCTTGTTTTTTATTGAATCAGCTAAAATTATTAGGTCCATTTCATCTGGTGGGGTAATTTCAAATATATGACCAACTAATTTTTCCTTAACACTTTTATATCGCTTACTATCATCCTCCTCTCCATGCTTATCTATTTCCTTCTCGTTAGCTAACAAAATTGCTCTTATGGACCTGTGTTCCACAAAATAATTTATATATCCAAGTATTTCGTTGAACGGCATCGCACAACGCTCAATGTCATCAAATACAAGAATATTATCACTATTGGCCTCCAGATGATCAATTAGCTCAATCTCAGGTATTTGGGAAGAAATTGATATATCATCTTTTCCATCCCCGTTAAGATCGTATCTCGTGGTTGCTTTTATCAATCCTTTTGCAATTGACTTTGCAAGTTTGGCGGCCTTTGATGACAGAAGGGGGTGAAGTGATTTAAATATTTTTTCGTCAATCTGTCTTAATGATGATATGCCATAGAGACTAACATAAATAAATGACGTCCCATTTTCAATTGAGAAATCATTCATAAAGCCTTTAATAAAATGAGTTTTGCCGGATCCCCATTTGCCATTAATCAATACGGCATAGTCAAAATTCCTGCCTGTGCTACAGTAATAATTTAAAAAAGATTTTGTCTTTTCATTCGACGTCTTTGCAAGATTAATATCTTGTTTCTGCATTTCCCTCTCCCAACTGGAGTAAACCATGTTTTCGGAAAAATGAGGCTGGATGACGGTTGCGCTTACGCTTACGGTAGATCTGCAGGAAAACGACGGCAAGGTGACCCTGGCGAAATCCGGACAGGTTGCCAGTCAGGTGGTGGCTGCATGCTGCGCGGCAAGTCGGTGGGGGCGTTCGATCTCGCAGCGGATGAAGGTGTGAAACGGCTCTACGATCTCCGGATGATCGTCCCTGTAGCGCCGGTAAAGCTTCTGGAATTCGTCGATTGGGTCAAAGCGCGCAAAGACGCGTCCAGAGGGCGGTGCCATGAGGATGTCAGCCGTTTAACCAGCGGAGATAGTCTTCGCCGTTCATCGCCTCTCCAGAAGCCGAGGCTTCCGACAGCGTCTTCACGCGTTCGACGGTATCGGCCTTGTAGGATGGTTCGGCCTCAGGGCAAGCAGCGACCGCAAAGCGACCGGTTATGCTGTCGCGGCTGACGCGGACAGTGCCGACCTTCTTCTCGCTGCGATGCTCCAACGGTCTGCGTTGGGTGCCCATGGTCGGTCTCCGACAAACTGCTCCGAATTGTACAGGTGGCGTTTTCCAGCGTCAAAAGCAAAGAGGCTCGTGGTCCGGTCTCGTTGCTGAACCCCGCAGTCTTGCGGCAGAAGAGCCATTGCCAGCGGTCCCGCAATCCGCTAATTATGAAAATTATCCTATTAAAATCCCCAAAACCCCGCTGAAATAGGAGCGTCAACCCACCAACTCCCGGAGACGCCCCATGCCCGACTGCCTGTCCTCCACCAACCACCCCGCCGACCACTTCCCCCGCTGGGCCGAGGAACCGCCGGTTCCGCCCGAAGGCTCGCTCGTTCCCGGTTCGCGCTTTCACGAGGAACAGTGGGTGATGGCCGCCGGCATGCTGGCGCGCGGCGCGTCCTTCCAGCAGGTCGCCCGCGCCATGGGGTGCAGCCGCACCACGCTATGGCGGGCCTATTACGGGTCGCAGGCGTTCCGCCATCGCGTCTGGTGGGAGCGGCAGGCGCTGAACCGGGAGTCGGAGCTTCGGCTCGGCTCGCTCCGCGCCCTGGTGACCGAGCAGATCGAGCGGCTGGTCTCCGCCGGCGATCCCTCCACCGTGCGCTGGCTGGCCGAGCGGCTTGGCCTGTTCAGGGAGTGCGACGATCCGGGCGCCAGGCAGGCCGCTGCCACCATTCCGGCCGACCCCGCCACCGCCGCCGCCTCGACCGCCGCAGACCCGGCGCCGCCCGAGCCCGCGCTGCCCGGCCTCGACGACGACAGCATCCCCGGCGCGATCCGCGAGCACACCCCGCCCGACCCGAAGGTGATCGCCGCCATCCTCGCCCGGCCGGAGGCGGAGGGGCCGAAGGGCGTCTATCCTTACACGCTCAACCCCGACGATCCCTATCCCAACCTCGGCTCGGCCCTGGAGCGCCAGGGCGGGGAAGGGGCGTTCCCCCGCCGCCGCTGAGCGGATGCGACAATGGAACGCTGCCCGGAAACCGGTTCACGGCGTTTCAGACGTTCCATCCGCCCCACGCCGCAGCGCCGCTATCCCGCCCCGGGCCGCCGCGTCACACCGCCGCCTGTTCAATCAGCCGGTTCGCCAGCGTTACCTTCTGCGCCAGCGTCGTCGCCAGGATGCGGTGCAGGACCAGCGCCAGCTCCGGATCCTCGCGCTCCAGCCGGGCGAGCGTCGCCGCGGTCAGCCGGTGGATGGTGGCGGGGGTTTCCACAACCACGTCGGCGCCGCGGGTCTGGCCCAGCAGCAGGGCGATCTCACCCACCACCGCCCCGGCGGTCATGGTGCGCAGCCGCAGGCTCCGCCCGTCGGGCAGGGCGATCTGCACCTTTACCCGGCCGCGCCCGATGATGAAGACGTCGCTGGCCGCCTCGCCGGCGCGGATCAGCACCTCGTCCGGCTCCAGATGCAGGGTGTCCAGCGCCGCCACCGCATCGGCCAGCCGGGGGTGCGGGCCGGTCATCGCCTCCAGATGGCGCAGCAGCGGCGCATCCGCTCCGCCACCATCCGCGCCGTTTCCGGCCAGCAGCGCCTCCTCGCAGGATTCCAGCGCATGATCGAGGTCGGGCGCGCGGCGCAGCACCGGGTCGCGGTCGGGGTCCAGGCCGCAGTTGCGGAAGGCGTCCTCGACTGCGTTGGGCAGGGCGCTCAGCACCAGCGTGGCGCCGGCCGCCTCGATCAGGTTGCGGATGCGGCGGAACACCCCGGCGGCGGCCGAATCCATGCCCTTGATGTGGCGGAAGTCGATGATCAGGAAGCGCAGCGGCTGCGCACCCGCATCTCCGCCGGTCCGATCCAGCCGGTCGCGCACCGGCCCGACGATCTGCTCGGCTGTGCCGAAGAACAGATAGCCCTGCACCTGCATCGCCTCGATGGCCGCCCCGGCGCCGGTCAGATGCAGGCTGGCCGCCGGGCTGCGGTCGACCCGGCTGCGCAGCTCCGCCCCGCTGTGCCGGCCGCGGATCACCGGCAGCCGGGAATAGCTGTAGACGAACATCGCCAGCGACACCGCCAGACCCAGCGCCAGCCCCTCCATGAAGCCGATCCCGGCAATCGCCAGAACCACGGCCAGCACGATCAGCCACTCCGTCCGCGGCAGCCGGCGGCGCGCGTCGATCAGCCACTCCTGCAACAGCTCTACGCCGAGGAACAGGATCAGCCCGGCGGTCAGGAACACCGGCGTCACCGACACCAGCCACCCCGCAACCCCAAGCCCGCCCAGGATCACCGCCGCGGTCGCCAGCCCGGCGCCGCGCCCTGTGGCGCCCATCCGCCCGGCCAGCAGGGTCATGCCCAGCCCGACATAGCCGGACGGCCCGCCCAGCGCGCCCGCCAGCAGGTTGGCCGCCCCGGTGCTGCGCAGCTCCGCATCGGCGTCGATGTCGCTGCCCTGGGCCAACTCGATGCCGCTGACGTTCAGCAGAAGGCCCAGCATGCCCAGCACCGCGACCGAGACCATCGCCGGCAGCGCCGCCGCCACCCGGCCCCAATCGGCCAGCGCCAGCACCTCCGTCGGCACCGGCAGGCTGAACCCGCCGCCGCCGTCCACGCCGGGCAGCCAGCCCCAGCCGCGCGCCTCCTCCGCCGTCACCCCCAGCAGGGGCAGCCCGGCATGGAAGGCCAGCGCCGTCGCCAGCAGGACCAGCGGCATGGTGAAGGGGCTGTCGCTGCGCCGCATCGCCAGCACCAGCAGCCCGGCCAGCCCGACCGCCGCCGCGGCGGTGACCGCCACCATCGGCGCCGCCAGCTCGGCGATGCCGGCGCCCAGCCCATGCCGCCCGCTGACCATCGCCAGCGCGCCTTCCACCAGCAGCCAGCCCGACCCGGCAAGGAAGCCGGCCACCACCGGATAGGGAAAGAAGCGCACCAGCCGCCCGAGCCGGAGCCGCCCCACCGTCCAGAACAGCAGCCCGGTCACCAGCGTGCTGCCGCCCAGGATGGCGAAGGCGGTGGCGATCCTCACCCCCTCCGGCGCGCTCTCCAGCCCGGCGGCCATGGTCGCGACGGTGGAGGCCAGGATGGCGACGCCGGTCTCCTGCACCAGCGCCACGGAATTCGCCTGCGTGCTGCGCAGGGCGACCAGAAGCGCCAGGATGGCGGCACTCAGCAGCACCACCCCGACCCCGGCGCCCAGCCCGGCCGCCAGCGGCCCGGTGAACAGCAGTGCGGCAATCGCCAGCCCGTTGCCCAGATTGTCGATGCCCGCGATCAGCCCGATCATCGCCGAGGCGATCAGGCGCCGGCCGGGATGAGCAGGGTGGCCGGTGGAAGGCTTGCGAATGGGGGCGTCGCTCATGATGTCGCGTTCGGTTCGGCTGATCGGGCGGGTCTTGTGCAAAAGCCTGGGTCACGGCGGCAGACCGCCGTCACGGTTGCAGCAATGAGCGGAATTCCGCGGCCCAGGCAAGCAGCAAGCGGTGACGGAGTGTGCTGCGCCACCCTGCATTGCGCCAGCCGGTTCTTCCGCCGCGGAGCGATGCGCTTCCGACCCGGCCAGGGCCGGGCTTGGCGGCATATGATTTTGCGTGTGTTCGCGTTGCAAATATCAATTATCAGGAATTATATCTCTCGATATAGGACGTTATCGAGGGAGTATTTCATGAAGCATGCATATTTGCTGGGCCTGCTGATGCCCCTGGCGCTGGGCGCCGCAACCGGCGCGTTGGCGGCGACCGCCGCAAAGGACGCTGCGGAGCCGGCCGGCGAAGCCATCGGCAATCCGCCGCTGCTGACCAACTCCGAATCGCCGCGCGTCGGCTCGCTCCTGATGCGCCAGCCGCAGGCGACCGCCCGTCCGCACACCGGGCAGGCGCGCAATTACGACCTGTTCGTGTCCTTCACCGACGGCTATATCCGCAACCCTGCTCAGGGCCGTCCCGACGCGGTGCGGCTGCGCAGCTACCGCGGCACCAACGTCGACCCCAACCATCCCTATGTCGCGCCGACCATCGAGGCGACGCCGGGCGACACGGTGCGCATCAAGCTGCACAACGAGCTGCCGGCCGATCCGAACTGCAACAACCAGCCACCGGCGGACATCAACACCCCGCACTGCTTCAACGGCACCAACCTGCACAGCCATGGCGTCTGGGTCAGCCCGACCGGCAACAGCGACAATGTGCTGATCTCGCTCAATCCGGGCGTCGATTTCGAATATGAGTACAACATCCCGGCCGACCATCCGGCCGGCACCTTCTGGTATCACCCGCACCGCCACGGCTCGACCGCCCTCCAGGTCGGCAGCGGCATGGCCGGCGCGCTGATCATCCGCGGCGACCGTCCGCCGACGCGCGAGGCCAACGGCGATCTCGACACCCTGCTGACCAGCCCCAAGGGCGTGGCGATGACCGACCGGGTCCTGCTGTTCGAGCAGATCCCCTACGCCTGCACCAAGGACGGCAAGCTGAAGACCAACGCCGACGGCTCCATCGACTGGAGCTGCGCGCCGGGCGAGGTGGGCGAGGTCGTGTCCTGCGACCAGTTCGGTCCGGGCACCTGGGAGCAGTCCGGGCGCTTCACCACCGTCAACGGCCGCGTCCGTCCGATGTTCGCCAACGCCAGGACCGGCGAGCCCGAACGCTGGCGCCTGATCCATGGCGGCGTCCGCTCGCCCATCACGGTAGAGTTCCGCAAGCTGGATCCGACCGGCTTCTTCCAGAGCGAGAAGACGCTGTCGGCCGCCGGCCAGGACCGCTTCGCCAAGGAGCGCTGCGTCGGGCAGCCGGTGCCCTACATCCTGGCGGCCTCCGACGGCCTGACCATGGAGGAAGGGCAGGTGCGCACCAGCGTGCCGATGCAGCCGGGCTACCGCGACGATTTGCTGGTCAACTTCCCCGAGCCCGGCATCTACTGCGTTATCAACAAGCCGTCCGCCGCCAACGCCAGCCCGGACCAGACCGCCACCTCCACCGGCGTGCTCGGCTTCGTCCGGGTGAAGGGCGACCGCGTCGTCAAGGATCCGGTGAAGGAGACCATCCGCCGGCTGACGGTCAACGCGACGAAATATGCGCCGTCGGTCGCCAAGGAGGTTATCGACGGGCTGACCGCCCGCTGCTTCGCCAAGACGATGGTCGACACCCCCTATTGCCCGCGCTTCTCGAAGTTCACCGCCCACCGGCCGATCACCGAGCATGAGGTGATGAACCAGCCCAAGCAGGAGCTGACCTTCTTCATCAACCTGCCGCCGGAAGGGGGCAAGCGCACCAACGCGCTGTTCCAGGTCGCCGACAGCTTCGAGGTGGTGGAGAATCCCGACGGCACCTATGGCCCGAAGGGAGCCGCCGCCTACCGGCCGAACGTGGACAACCGGCCGGTGGTGCTGGGCACCGCCCAGCAGTGGGAACTGGCCTCCTACTTCGTCAGCCATCCCTTCCACATCCACGTCAACCCGTTCCAGATCGTCTCGGTCATCGGTCCGGACGGCCGCGACGTCAGCGAGCCCGGTTCCGGCGACCCGGACTATGCCGGCATGAAGGGCGTGTGGAAGGACACCATCTGGGTGAAGAGCGACAACAGCAACGCGCTGACCTCTGCCGAGCCGCCGAAGGGCGTCTACAAGGTGACGGTCCGCACCCGCTACGAGCGCTTCATCGGCGAGTATGTGCTGCACTGCCACATCCTCGACCATGAGGACCAGGGCATGATGCAGAATGTCAGCATCGGCGTGCCCGATGGCCGCGGCGGCCTCGCCGGGGCGCATCACTGACCGGACGCGCGCACTCCCCGCTTCCGCAAAGCCGGGAGCGGGGGGTGCGCTCCCCCGATGCTGCGATCCGTCGCTGCCTCCAACCATTGAAAAAGGCCCCTGTTTGCGTCTACGGTCGCGCGTCCCCTTGGAGTGAGTGCATGCGCGATATCACCCCCGTCACGGTCGCACGCGGCGACGGCATCGGCTCGGAGATCATGGATGCCGTGCTTTATGTGATGAATGCGGCCGGCGCGCAGCTGAAGGTGGAAGAGGTTCCGGCAGGCGAGGCCGTCTACAAGCGGGGTCATCCCGGTGGGCTGGATGCCGCCGGCTGGGGATCGATCCGCCGGACGCGGGTCTTCCTGAAGGGGCCGATCACCATGCCCCAGGGATACGGCAACAAGTCGCTGAACGTTGTCGCCCGCACCACGCTGGGCCTGTTCGCCAATGTCCGCCCCTGCGTCTCCTACCACCCCTATGTGCGGACCCGGCATCCCCGCATGGACGTGGTCATCATCCGCGAGAACGAGGAGGACCTCTACGCCGGCATCGAGCATCGCCAGACCGACGACGTGATTCAGTCGGTCAAGCTGATCTCGCGTCCGGGGTCGGAGCGCATCGTCCGCTATGCCTTCGACTTCGCCCGCTCCAACCACCGGCAAAAGGTGACGGCCTTCGTCAAGGACAACGTCATGAAGATGACGGACGGGCTGTTCCTGAAAATCTTTTACGAGATCGCGGCCGATTACCCGGAGATCAAGGCCGACCACATGATCGTCGACATCGGCGCCGCCCGGCTGGCCGACCAGCCGGAGCGCTTCGACGTCATCGTCACCCTGAACCTCTATGGCGACATCGTGTCCGACATCGCCGCCCAGTTGACCGGCTCGGTCGGGCTGGCCGGCTCCGCCAACATCGGCGAGACCTGCGCCATGTTCGAGGCGATCCACGGCTCGGCCCCGATGATCGCCGGGCAGGGCATCGCCAACCCCTCTGGCCTGCTGATGGCCGCCGTGATGATGCTGGTCCATATCGGCCAGGGCGACATCGCCGCCCGCATCCACAATGCGTGGCTGAAGACCATCGAGGACGGCATCCACACCGCCGACATCTATGCCCGCGGCCTGGGCCGCGTGCGGGCCGGCACCGCCGCCTTCGCCGAAGCGGTGGTGGAGCGGCTGGGACAGACCCCGGTCACCATGCCGCCGGTGGGCTATTCCACCGCGAGGCCGGCCTATGACCGCATCAACCGGCTTTCCCCGCGCGTCCGCGCGCTGAAGGAACTGGTCGGGGTGGACATTTTCCTGCATTGGTCCGGCGGGCTGCCCGACGATCTGGCGGAGCTGGTGCTGCCGCTGTCGACCGATGCGCTGAAGCTGACCAGCATCTCCAACCGCTCGCAGCGGGTCTGGCCTGACGGCAATGCCGACGTCTTCTGCACCGACCATTGGCGCTGTCGCTTCCTGTCTCAGCACGGCCCGGTCCAGCATGGCGCCATCGTCGAGCTGCTGGGCCGGCTGGCCGCGGCCGGGATCGACTTCACCCAGACCGAGAATCTCAGCAATTTCGACGGCAAGGCCGGCTTCTCCTCGCCGGGGCAGTGATGCGATGGGCGGGGTGGGAATAAACCGGCAGGGCAGGGCGTCATGACGGGTGACGACGCCATCCCCGGACCCGACATGAGCCCGCCCGACATCGACGACCGCACCATCGCCGCGCATGTGCCGCGGCTCCGGCGCTATGCAACCGCTTTGGTGGGCAACCGGCCGGATGCCGACGATCTGGTGCAGGACTGCGTGGAGAAGGCGCTGGCCAACCGGCATGCGCTGCGGGATCCGTCGAAGCTCGGCGGTTGGCTGATGACCATCCTGCACAACCTGCACATCTCCAGCCAGCGCGGCCGGCGGCGGCGCGGGGCGGAGGTGCCGGTGGAGGAACTGGCCGACGATCTGGCGCTGAGCGCCCCGCCGGCCGACCGCGGAGCGGTGCGCGACTTCGTCCGCGCCTTCGCCCAGCTGACCGACGAACACCGCACCATCCTGCTGCTGACAGGAATGGAGGGGCTGTCCTACCGCGAGGTGGCGGAGGTGCTGGAACTGCCGATCGGGACGGTGATGTCGCGGCTGGCCCGGGCGCGCGAAAAATTGAGGGTCCTGCTGGACGGTGGAACCCAGCAGGTCGTCAGGAGGATCAAGTGATGAGCGGCTTCAGCAATCCCGTGACCGAAGCCGAGCTGCATGCCTGGCTGGACGGCGAATTGCCGGAGGAGCGGCAGGCCGCCGTCGAACGACACCTCGCCGACAATCCGGAGGTCGCCCAGCGCTTCGAACGCTACCGTGCCCAGCGCTCCCTGTTGGGGCAGAGCTTCGGTCCGCTGATCGACCAGCCTCTGCCCGACCGCCTGACCCCGCCCTTTACCGCCCGCGACCAATCCGAAAAGCCGCTCCCGTCCCGTGGCCGTGCTGTCTGGTGGGGAACGGCGATTGCCGCCTCGCTTCTGGTGTTCGTCGCCGGCGGGGCCAGCGGCTGGCTGATGCGCGACCGCATCGGCTTGCGGGCCGAGCCGCCGACCGCTGCCTTCATCGCCGATGCCGTAGCCGCCCACCGCGTCTTCTCCGTCGAAGTCCGCCATCCGGTCGAGATCGGCGTCGAGGAGGAAGCGCATCTGGTCAACTGGCTGTCCAAGCGGCTGGGCAAGAATATGCGTTGCCCAAAAGTCACACGAGGGGGTTACCAACTGATCGGCGGCCGGCTTTTGGCCGATTCCGTTGGACCTGTTGCAATGTACATGTACGAGGATGCGGCCGGGCGTCGCATTACGTTGTATATCCGCCCCTCTCCCAACACCTCCGGTTCAGCGTTCCGGTTCGCCCAGGATGGCGGTGTCCGCGCTTTGTATTGGCAGGACAATGGGTTGGCTCTTGCCGTCGCCGGAGAGACCGATCGGGATACCCTCTCCGGCGTCGCCGAGGAGGTCTATGGCGCGCTGAACTCGTGAGTCTACCCACGGACTTATCAACAGGAATGTTGCCGCGCCCCCCTATCGTCCGCGGCCGTCATCTGGTAGCTTCCTCACCGGCTGGCACAAAATGTTGCGGCTTATGGAAAACGGCACTAGACCGTGACCTGTTTGCCACAGCATAACCGGACACCGGATCGGGAGTACTCGGGGATGAGTTGGACGGACGAGCGGATTCAACAGCTCAAGGACCTCTGGTCCCAGGGTTTGAGCGCGAGCGAGATCGCCGACATTCTGGGAGACATCACCCGCAACGCGGTCATCGGCAAGGCCCACCGCCTGGGCTTGTCGGGCCGGCCGTCGCCCATCAAGAAGAAGCCGACACGCGGCGCGACCATCCTGGCTCTGACCGAGCGGATGTGCAAATGGCCGGTCGGCGACCCCAAGCACCAGGATTTCCATTTTTGTGGCAAGACCGCTCTGGCGGGCATGCCCTATTGCGCGGAGCACGCCGCCCTAGCCTATCAGCCGGCGTCGGGCAGCAAGAAGCGTGAAGAAGACCGCAACGTCGGCGCCGCCTGACAGTTCGGCAAGATACCCAACAAAAAAGCCCGCTCTCGGGGGAGAGACGGGCTTTTTTGTTGATTGATTTGCGGACCGGCCGGTTGCGCGCGGGGAGGAGCCCTATCGGACCTCCGCCGCATCGCGCAGCACCAGAACCATCCCCTTATGGCCGGCGACCAGCATCGCCGCCCCGGCCGGCCGATCCGGTCCCTCGACCGACCACAGCGTATCACCGACGAACACTCGCCCCTGTCCGTTGACGATCGGCTCACTCAGCGTCACCGCGCGGCCGACCAACTGACCGGCGCGGTCGTTGATCCGGGCGGCATCGCTTTCCGACGACGCATTGCGGCGGCGCGCATGGACCATCGCGACGGCAACGGCAGCCCCGGCGGCGATTGTGAAGAATCCGGCCTCGTTGACCAGCCCCCAGTCATGCCAGAGCGCGGTGACCAGCCCGGTCAGCATCGCCGCACCGCCGAACCAGATCAGGAACAGGCCGGGGATCACCAGCTCGGCCGCGATCAGCACGGCACCCAACGCTCCCCAAAGCAGAGGCGACATCCGTCACTCCCCATCCGCAGCGGATGCGGTCGGCGGTACTGACCAGGGATTGCGCTTGGCGGTGGCGGGAGGCTCCGGCGCCCTCGGTGGGGTCGCGTCACGCAGCAGCTCGCCCAGACCCGACAGGGCACCCGCCACGCCGGCCAGCTCAACCGGCAGGATCATCGTCTTCTGGTTGGGAGAGGCGGCGAAGGCCTTCAGCGCCTCCATGTATTTCTGACCGAGGAAATA
Source organism: Azospirillum sp. A26 (assembly GCF_042604635.1). NCBI lineage: Bacteria > Pseudomonadati > Pseudomonadota > Alphaproteobacteria > Rhodospirillales > Azospirillaceae > Azospirillum > Azospirillum sp. A26. Next base: position 679,013 of record NZ_CP170472.1, read on the forward strand.
GCCCAGCGCCTGGTTCGACCCCTGCGCCACCGCTTCCGATACCAGCCGCGTCGCCTTGGCTTCGGCCTCCGCCAGCCGTTCGCGCGCCTCTGCCTCCAGCTTGGCGGCTTCCAGCTTGCCCTGGGCGATGCGGATCTGGCTTTCCTTCTCGGCGTCCGCCTCCAGAATCTGGGCACGGCGAAGGCGTTCGGCCTTCAACTGCCGGCCCATCGCCTGGACGATGTCGTCGGGCGGGGTGATGTCGCGCAACTCGATGCGGGTCACCCGCACACCCCAGGAGGCGGTCGCCTCGTCCACCGCACGCAGCAGGTTGGCGTTGATCGCCTCGCGCTGGCTCAGCAATTCGTCGAGGTCCATCGAGCCCATCACCGTCCGGGTGGTGGTCATCGCCAGCGTCTGGATCGCCCGCTGCAGGTCGTTGACCTCGTAGGTCGCCTTCATCGGGTCCAGCACCTGGAAGTACAGCACCCCGTCTGCCGTCACTGCGGCATTGTCCTTGGTGATGACGCTCTGCGACGGCACGTCCACCACCGTCTCGCGCATGTCCACCTTGGCCCGGATCGAACTGATGACCGGAAAGATCACGTTGAAGCCGGGATGCAGGGTCTCCTGATAGCGGCCCAGCCGCTCGACGATGAAGTTGAAGCCCTGGGGGACCGTGCGGACGCTCGTGATCGCCAGAATGACGACCAGCACGAACGCCGCGATGACCAGAATGCCGAGTTCCATCAATCGCCGCTCCTGACATGGGCGGGCGCCGTCTCAGACGCCCTCACACCCCATCATGAGCCAATTCGGAGAGGCTGAAAATCCCGCCCCGTCGCAACAGCATGCCTCAGTAATCCTGGGTGTCATGCTTCAGCTGCACCAACTCGCCGTTCAACAGCGACAGCATCAGCTGCACGACCATCTCATGGACGATCACCGTGTGGTGGTTGCCGGTCTCCTGCATCGCCTTGCGCAGCGATTCCCGCACTGCGGGCACGCCGGTGACATCGATCAGCACATCCAGACCATCGCCCAGCTCCGCCAGCTCGTGGAAGTTGGTGGTGGTCTTCACGCCCTGGTGTTCGGCAAGGCGCATGCCCGGTGCGTCCGGATCGAGATCCGCCACACCCAGCAGTTCGACGAAGGGAGCGGCCAGCAGCTTGCGCAGCAGCGGCGTTCCGGTCTCGCCGGCACCGATGACGGCGACGCGGAACAGATCGTTGGACATCGGGTTCGTTCCTTTTGAAATTCGGACAAGAAAAAAGCGGGGAGCCGAAACTCCCCGCTTGAACCCTAGCCGAGCCGCGATCCGGTTTGACCCGGACGCGGCGTCGCACCCTGTGAAGAGAGCACCGGCTGAATACGACGCCGGCCTTACGACCAGGCGGCCATCTTCTTTTCCAGATTGTCCGACAGCTTGTCCAGGAACTGCTTCGTGGTCAGCCACGGCTGCTGCGGGCCGATCAGGATGGCGAGATCCTTGGTCATATAACCGGACTCGACGGTCTCGACGCAGACGCGCTCCAGCGTCTGGGCGAACTTGATCACGTCCGGGGTGTCGTCGAACTTGCCGCGATAGGCCAGACCCTGGGTCCAGGCATAGATCGAGGCGATCGGGTTGGTCGAGGTTTCCTTGCCCTTCTGGTGCTCGCGGTAGTGGCGGGTCACCGTGCCATGGGCGGCCTCGGCCTCGACGGTCTTGCCGTCCGGCGTGACCAGGACCGAGGTCATCAGGCCCAGCGAGCCGAAGCCCTGCGCCACGACGTCCGACTCGACGTCGCCGTCGTAGTTCTTACAGGCCCACACGAAACCGCCTTCCCACTTCAGGGCCGAAGCGACCATGTCGTCGATTAGACGGTGCTCGTAGACCAGGCCCTTGGCCTTGAACTGGTCGGCATAGGTCTCGTCGAAGATCTTCTGGAAGATGTCCTTGAAGCGGCCGTCATAGGCCTTCAGGATCGTGTTCTTCGTCGACAGGTAGACAGAGTAGCCGCGCTCCAGGCCGTACATCAGGCTGGAGTGGGCGAAGCCCTCGATCGAGTCGTCGAGGTTGTACATGCCCATCGCCACGCCGGCGCTGGGGTAGTCGAACACCTCGTGCTCGATCTGGCTGCTGCCGTCGGCCGCTTCCCACTTGATCGTCATCTTGCCCGGGCCGGGGACGACGAAGTCGGTGGCCTTGTACTGGTCACCGAAGGCGTGACGGCCGATGATGATCGGCTTGGTCCAGCCCGGAACGTAGCGCGGAACGTTTTCGCAGACGATCGGCTCGCGGAAGACGGTGCCGCCCAGGATGTTGCGGATCGTGCCGTTCGGCGACTTCCACATCTTCTTGAGGTTGAACTCCTTCACCCGCGCTTCGTCCGGGGTGATGGTCGCGCACTTCACGCCGACGCCATACTGCTTGATGGCGTTCGCGGACTCGACGGTGACCTTGTCGTCGGTCTTGTCGCGGTTCTCGATGCCGAGGTCGTAGTACTTCAGGTCGATGTCGAGGTAGGGCAGGATCAGCTTGTCTTTGATGAACTGCCAGATGATGCGCGTCATCTCGTCGCCGTCGAGTTCGACGACCGGATTGGCTACCTTGATCTTGGTCATGGGTGCGAGATCTCCCCGAACGGGTAAGGGCGTTGTCATTCCTTGGGAGCCGGGCGCGTCGTCCAGCGGGCGCTTGTTGCCGGGGAGCATGCCGCATGGGTGGCTCCCCGGTACCCCGGGCGGAAATCAATCGCGGTTATATAGCATCGCCCCGTGACGGAAAGGAAGGCGCGGCGGTGGTTCAGGCGTCGATGTCGCACGATTCCGCTTGCAACACGGCCCTGCGCCCGGCCATGATGGTCAATTGGTATTACCGGTTGGCCGGATTGTGGCCCTTTGACGGCTGAATGCCGCGTTGGGGCCGCAAATCCAGTGCTTGGAACGGTCAGGCCGCCGACTCCGGCGTGCGTGAGGGCCGCCGTTCCGCCGGATGACCGGCCGATGTGTCGGCAAGGTCGCGTTCCGCATTCAGCATGTAGTCGCGGGTCAGAGGCACCGCTCCCAGCGAGCGTGCAACCTGGACCTGGAACACCATGTGCCCTTGCAGCCGGAAGGCCAGTTCGGCGCCGGCCAGATAGAATTCCCACATGCGGCAGAACCGCTCGTCGTAGAGAGCCTTGGCCTCCTCCCAGCGGTCGAGGAAGCGGGCACGCCAGTGGCGCAGCGTTTCGGCATAGTGCAGGCGCAGCACCTCCAGGTCGGTGGCGAACAGGCCGGACCGTTCGATGACCGGCAGCACCTCCGACAGGGCAGGGGAGTAGCCGCCGGGGAAGATGTATTTGCGGATCCAGGGGTTGGTGCTCGCCGGTCCGTCAAGCCGGCCGATGGAGTGGATCAACGCCACCCCTTCCTCGTTCAGCATCTCGCGCACCGCCGCGAAGTAATCGCGGTAATGCGGTACGCCGACATGCTCGAACATGCCGACCGAGACGATTCGGTCGAAGGACCCCCGGTGGGCAGCGGCGAATTCGCGATAGTCGCGCAGCTCGAAGGTGACCCGGTCGGCCAGCCCCGCCTCCTCCGCCCGCTGGCGGGCGACCGCCAGCTGCTCGGACGACAGCGTGATGCCGGTCACCCGCGCCCCGGTGTGCCGCGCCAGATAGAGCGCCATGCCGCCCCAGCCGCAACCGATGTCAAGCACCCGCATACCCGGCACGATCAGCAGCTTGGCTGCGATGTGCCGCTTCTTGGCCTCCTGCGCCTCGTCCAGCGATATCCCCGGCTCCGGGAAATAGGCGCAGGAATACTGCATGTCCCGGTCGAGAAAGAGTTGATAGAACTGACGTGACAGGTTGTAGTGGTGTTCCACATTCTGCCGCGACCGCTGCATCGGGTTGTATTGCTGCACATGGCGCAGCAAGGGCGACAGTGACTCCAACGCCCGGCCCAGAGCACCTTGCACTTCGGCGCCGCTCATCAGCATCGCCAGCAGGTCGTAGATGGTGCCGCCCTCAATCGAAAAGCGGCCGTCCATATAGGCTTCGCCAAAACGCAGGCGGGGATTGATCAGCAGGTCGCGCTCGACCCTGCGGTCATGGAGGCGAAGGGTCAGATGTGGAGGACCGGAGCCGATCCGGTGATGCTTTCCATCGGCCGTAACGAGAGTCAAGGTTCCGTCGCCCTTGGCGGCGGCAAGCAGACGAACCAGCAGCATGCCGAACTCCTTCCGCGGTGCCGTCTAAGCATCGCGCGCAGGGAGGGGGGCGACAATTCGTCAATCGGTCAGAACTGCTACCCAATTGGGCATTGCTGCCCTATGCGCAGAGTTATGTTCGGAGATGCTCCGCCGGTCCCTGAACGCGGAAAACCGCCCGGCCCCTGGTGGGGTGGGCGGTTTCCGGACGAGCGGCGCGACGGTGCCGCGAAAACCCTGAAGGCGTCCTCGGGGTTGCCGCGGCAGAAGGGCTATCAGCCCTCCTCTTCCTCGGTCGCGGTCTCTTCGACGTAGGTCTCTTCCTCGTCGTCGTCGTCGCGCAGGTCGGCGGCGGTGATCATGCCACCGCGCTGGGCCTGCAACTCGGCTTCTTCAGCCGAACGGGCGACGTTGACCGTGACCGCGATCGACACTTCCGGGTGCAGGACGACGCGCAGCTTGAACAGACCCAGGGTCTTGATCGGGGTATCGATCTGGACCTGCTTGCGGTCGGTCTTGTAGCCGGCGGCGGTCAGCGCGTCGGAGACGTCGCGGGTGGTCACGGAACCGTACAGGACGCCGGTCTCGGCGGCCTGACGGATCACGACGACCGTCACGTTGTCCATCTTGGTCGCGACATGCTCGGCGTCCTTGCGGCGCTCGAGATTCACAGCCTCAAGGTGGGCCTTCTGCTTGTCGAAGACAGCCAGGTTCGCCTTGGTGGCGCGCATGGCCTTCCGCTGCGGCAGCAGATAGTTGCGGGCGAAGCCGGGACGCACATTGACGACCTGGCCCATCTGGCCGAGCTTCTCGACCCGCTCCAGCAGAATAACTTCCATCACTCGTCCTCCTGACCGGGGGCCGCGGGGGAAAACCGGCGGCGCAGCCCGATCCATTGCTCGATCATGCCCAGGCCGACCAAAAGCAGGATCGGCCACCCGAAGAGAAACAGCATCATGTAGAAGCCAACCAGGATCAGCGTTCGCGCCGATTTGCTGCTGGCGAATACATGAACCACCGAAAGTCCGGCGAAGGCGAACGGGATTGCCAGGATCAGGGCCAGATTGACCGCCAGGAACCCGACGGTTCCCGGTACGGCCGATGCCGCCGCGACCGACACCGCGAACAGCGGCGCCAACCAGCTCGGCAGCTCCAGCTCGGCCAGACGCATGGCAGGGCGCCGGTTGCGGCCGAACCGCATCAGCGCCCCCTGCGCCAGCACCGCGTTGACGATCGTCATGACAAGCCATGAGACCGCAACCAGTCCCGGCAGGACGGCCGCCACCCAGAATGCCTCGGGATCCGGGGCCGGCTGGCCCTGCGAGCGGAACGCCGGCTCGACGACTCGGGCCAGGGTCTGCCGCATCAGCCCTTCGAGCCCACCGGGCTCTCCGAGCGTCAGGATCACCGCGGCGAGCAGCGCCGCCACGCCCATCCCGGTCAGGCCCATCAGGACCCGGCCGGGCGGATACCATTCAAGGGATCCATCTTCCCGCGAGCGCGCCAGCAGCGACTGCCGCACCACCAGGATCGCCGGGGCAGCCCCGGTCACCAGGTAGGACAGCGCCACCAGCATGCTGCCGGAAGTGCCCAGCATCACCGCGGCGGCACCGGCCAGACCGGCCAGCGCCACCACCGGAGCCCCCAGCCACAGTCCCGTCAGGAACAGGGGCAGGGGGGCCAGATAGCCCAGGATCAGCGCACCCATCCCGCCGAATGTGACCGACAGGTAGAAGAACGCGCTCGCCAGACCGCCGCCGACGGCGACCACCAGCGGAACGGCCGGACCCAAGGCCATGGAAACCCCTTGAAGAACCTTCACCGAAACAGTTCGGCCGTTGCCGGGCTTACTTCACCACGTAGGGGAGAAGGGCCAGGAAACGGGCGCGCTTGATGGCGCGGGCCAGTTCGCGCTGCTTCTTCGTCGAGACCGCGGTGATGCGGCTCGGGACGATCTTCCCGCGCTCGGAGATGAAGCGGGACAGCAGCTTGACGTCCTTGTAGTCGATCGCCGGGGCGTTCGCGCCCGAGAACGGGCAGGTCTTGCGGCGACGGAAGAACGGGCGGCGAGCGCCGCCGGTGCGGGCCGGAGCGCCCGTGGTCTGCTTGTCGGACATTTACGCGGACTCCCCTTCGGCGGCGGCAACGTTTTCCTGGCGACGCGGCGGACGCGGGCCACGGTCGTCGAAGCGACGCGGACCACGATCACCACGCTCGCCGCGCTCACCACGCTCGTTGCGGCTCTGCATCATCGCCGACGGGTTGGCGTCGAGTTCGTCGACACGCACGGTCATGAAGCGCAGCACGTCTTCGCTGATGCTCATGTTCCGCTCCATCTCGGCGACGGCGGCGGCCGGCGCGTCGATGTTGAAGAGGGTGTAGTGACCCTTGCGGTTCTTCTTGATCTTGTAGGTGAGGGTCTTCAGACCCCAGTATTCGTTCTTGGCGATCGTGCCGCCGTTGTCGCGAACGATCTGGGCGAACTGCTCAGAGAGCTGTTCGGCCTGGGCGGCCGAAATGTCCTGGCGCGCGATCAGCACGCACTCGTAAAGTGCCATTGCACTCCCCATGGCTGTTCATGGTCCGGCGCTGCGCCCCATCCCTCATGGATCGGATCAGCCGCCCGGGCCTAGCCGGCGGCGGACCGACGGCAAGGAGTTATGAAGCGGCGCAGTATGCACAGGCCGGCGGTGGTAGCAAGCGGAAAACCTCCCCGCCTTTTGGAAAATCTATACCGGCCATAGGGTGTTGTCCGGATGAACGGCTGTGCTGCCCGGATGAACACCGCTGCGCTTGCCGGGAATGGGCTGGGTAGGGGTGGGGCAAGGGTGGATATCGCGCGGGATACGGTCCGGCGCATTTGACCGAAGTGCAATACACTGCCCCAGACGCCATCTTGCGACTGCCGCTCCCGGCGGGCCATGCGTCGAATCGCCCACGCATGCTCCGCCGGCGGCATGACAGCCCGGTGCCTGGAGTAGCCATGCGCAAGAACATGTTGCCGTACCATGTCGTGGAACTGAGAGGGTTGGCCTGCATCCTGCTGGTCGCCTATCACGTGGTCGGCATTCCCGGATCCGGAATGCAGGTGGCGGAGGGGTCGATCTACCGCTACGCCACCGACAGCTTCGAACTGATCCGTATGCCGCTCTTCACCTTCATCTCAGGCTTGGTCTATGCCCTCAACCCGGCCCGGAGCGACCGGTTGAAGACCTTCTTCGCCAAGAAGCTTCGCCGCCTGGGCTTCCCGTTCCTGGTGGTGTCCGCCATCTTCTATTTCCTGCAGACGCATGCGCCGGGCGCGAACGGAAGTTTCGTCCCCGAGTCGATGTGGCGGATCTATGTCTATCCCTATGCCCATTTCTGGTATTTGCAGGCGCTTTTCCTGATCTTCTCCGTCGTGGCGCTGCTCGACGCGCTCCATGCCATGGACAGACCGGGCGGATTCGTGCTGGCAATGGCCGCAGCGGTGGCGGCCTGCCTGACGGTCCATGTCGAATCGAACATCTTCTCGATCAACGAGGCCTGCTTCCTGTTGCCGCACTTCCTGTTCGGGGTGGGCGTCACACGGTTCCGGGCGATGGTCCCGCGGCAGACGATGCTGGCGGCGGCCGGTGCCGCGCTTGCCCTCGGTGTCGCGCTTCATCAGGCATCGCTGTGGGGGTATCTGCCCCATTTCGGCTGGAACAGCAGCGTTGCCCTGTTGTGCGGCATGGGCGGAGCGGTGACCCTGCTGCATGCCATGCCGTCGAGCCGGATTTTCCGGACCGTCGGCGCCTCTTCCTATGCGATCTACCTGCATCATGCCCTGTTCGCCGCCGGCACGCGGGTGGTTCTGCACCATGTGGAGGCTCCGGACGGCGTGATTTTCTGGGGGGCTCTGCTTTCCGGCCTGATCGGCCCGATGGTGCTGGAGATGCTGGCGCAGGTCAGGCCATGGAGCAGGGTGGCGCTGATGGGCAAGGCATGACCGCAGGCCTTTGATTTGTGCCGCGGCAGACGGTGCAAGACCCGGTGAGCGGCACCTCTGTGCGAGCCCACGAACAACCCCTTCGGAATGGCGGTTTTTCGTGGGCTTTCTGCCTCAATACGTGGCGTTTTATCGCGCCATTGTCGCTTTGGTCATCGCGCGTCGCTTGACTTGCTCAAAAGTGAGGGTATGACTGTCGCCCAATCCATGGTGCCGCCGCAGGGGCGGGGCGCATTCATCCAGGGTTTCACCGAAGCATGACCAGGGCGTTCGTCTTTCCGGGGCAGGGCAGCCAGGCCGTCGGCATGGGCCGCGAACTCGCCGAGGCGTTCGAAGTCGCTCGTCACACCTTTGAAGAGGTGGACGACGCGCTGAACCAGCGGCTGTCGCGCCTGATGGTCGAGGGCCCCGAGGCCGATCTGACCCTGACCGAAAACGCCCAGCCCGCCCTGATGGCGGTCAGCGTCGCGGTGATGCGGGTGCTGGCGAGCGAGGGCGGTGTCGATCTGTCCAAGCATGCCACCTTCGTCGCCGGCCATTCGCTGGGCGAGTATTCGGCGCTATGCGCTGCCGGCGCCTTCTCGCTGGGCGACACCGCGCGTCTGCTGAAGCTGCGCGGCCAGGCCATGCAGAAGGCCGTTCCGGTCGGCAAGGGCGCCATGGCGGCCCTGCTGGGTGCCGATCTGGACCAGGCGCAGGCGATTGCCGCCGACGCGGAGCAGGGCGAGGTGTGCAGCATCGCCAACGACAATTCGGTCGGACAGGTGGTGATCTCCGGCAGTGCCGACGCCATCGACCGTGCCATCGCGCTGGCGGCGGAACGCGGTCTGAAGCGCTCCGTGCGTCTGCCGGTGTCCGCTCCCTTCCACTGCTCGCTGATGCAGCCGGCCGCCGACGCCATGGCGGAGGCTCTGGCGAACGTCACGATTTCCGCGCCGGTGGTTCCGGTGGTTGCCAACGTCACCGCCTCGGCGGTGTCCGATCCCAACGCCATCCGCCGCCTGCTGGTCGAGCAGGTGACCGGCATGGTCCGCTGGCGCGAATGCGTGCTCTATATGAAGGAGCAGGGCGTCGAACGGCTGGTCGAGGTCGGGTCGGGCAAGGTGCTCGCCGGGCTGACCAAGCGCATCGACAAGGATATGGCGGCGGTGTCGGTCGGCACCCCGGCCGATGTCGAGTCGTTCCTGAAAACCCTGTGATTGTATCAGCACTCTGATAAATCAGCGTCATGAGGCCATCCATGTTTGACCTGACCGGCAAGTCGGCCCTCGTCACCGGCGCGTCCGGCGGCATCGGCGCGTCGATCGCCCGTGCGCTGCACGCCCAGGGCGCCGCCGTCGCGCTGTCCGGCACCCGCGTCGCCCCGCTGGAGGCCCTGGCCGCCGAGCTGGGCGAGCGTGCCTTCGTCGTGCCCGGCAACCTGTCGGAGGCCGCCGCCACCGAACAGCTGTTCAAGGACGCCGAGGCGGCGCTGGGCAAGATCGACATTCTCGTCAACAATGCCGGCCTGACCCGCGACCAGATCGCCATGCGCCTGAAGGACGAGGACTGGCAGTCGGTTATCGACGTGAACCTGACGGCGGCCTTCCGCCTGTCGCGGGCCGCCATGCGCGGCATGATGAAGCGCCGCTGGGGCCGCATCATCAACATCACGTCGATCGTCGGCGTTACCGGCAACGCGGGGCAGGCGAACTACGCCGCCTCCAAGGCCGGCCTGATCGGCATGTCGAAGTCGCTGGCGGCCGAACTGGGCTCGCGCAGCATCACGGTCAATTGCGTCGCGCCGGGCTTCATCGCCACGGCCATGACCGACGCGCTGAACGACGAGCAGAAGCAGAAGCTGCTCCCGTCTATCCCGGCCGGCCGCATGGGCCAGTCGGACGAGATCGCCGCCGGGGTCGTGTACCTCGCGAGCGAGGAGGCCGCCTACGTCACCGGCCAGACGCTGCATATCAACGGCGGCATGGCTATGATCTGATGAGGATCAGACGGGGCGGCATCGCCACGTGTGAAGAACGGCGCCAACCAGGCTCGCTCGCGGGTGCTGGTCAAGGCTGCTGAAATGTGTTATCGGACGGGGCTTTTCGCGGCAGGACGGCACGTTCTTCGCGTGTTGCTCCGACCGGATTATCCCGAGCGGTTTCAAGGATTGGAAGGTCTTAAAAGATGAGCGACATCGCCGAGCGCGTGAAGAAGATCGTTGTGGACCACCTGGGTGTCGAGGAGTCGAAGGTGGTGGAGAACGCCTCCTTCATCGACGATCTGGGCGCTGACAGCCTCGACACCGTCGAGCTGGTCATGGCCTTCGAGGAAGAGTTCGGTGTAGAGATCCCGGACGACGCCGCGGAGAAGATTCTGTCGGTGAAGGACGCCATCGACTTCATCAAGGCCAACGCCGCCGCCTGATCGGGCCGCGGGCATTGAGCCCCCGAGGGCCAGGCAAACCGCATTTGCAACACCAGCAGCGCGGGGCCTGGCCGTCGACGACCAGATCGTCGACAGTTTATTCGAGGAAAGGTCAAGGAACAGCCTCATGAGACGTGTCGTCGTCACCGGACTCGGTATGGTCACGCCGCTCGGCGTCGGCCACACGCTGAACTGGGAGCGGCTGATTTCCGCCACGTCGGGAATCCGCGGCATCACGGGGTTCGACGCTTCGGACCTGGCCTCCAAAGTCGCCGGGCAGGTCCCGCGCGGAAACGGTGAGGGCGAATTCAACGCCGACACCTTCATTCCGCCGAAGGACCAGCGGAAGATGGATGATTTCATCATCTTCGCCATCGCCGCGGCGCAGGAAGCAATCAAGGATTCGGGTTGGGTTCCCCAGACCGATGAAGAGCGCGAGCGGACCGGCGTCATGGTCGGTTCGGGCATCGGCGGCCTTCCGGGCATCGCCGACGGCGCCGTCACCCTGCACGAAAAGGGTCCGCGCCGCCTGTCGCCCTTCTTCATCCCGGCCTGCCTGATCAATCTGGCCTCCGGCCATATTTCGATCCAGCACGGCTTCAAGGGCCCCAACCATGCGGTCGTCACCGCCTGCTCGACCGGCGCGCACGCCATCGGCGACGCTGCCCGTCTGATCATGTGGGACGATGCAGACATCATGGTCGCCGGCGGTACGGAGGCGGCGGTCAGCCGTCTCGGCGTCGGCGGTTTCGCCGCCATGCGCGCGCTGTCCACCAGCTTCAACGACACGCCCGATAAGGCGTCGCGCCCCTATGACAAGGACCGTGACGGCTTCGTCATCGGCGAGGGTGCCGGTGTCGTCGTGCTGGAGGAACTGGAGCACGCCAAGAAGCGCGGCGCCACCATCTATGCCGAAGTCGTCGGTTACGGCATGTCCGGCGACGCGCACCACATCTCCGCTCCGGCGGAAGATGGCAATGGCGGTTTCCGCGCCATGAAGGCCGCGTTGAAGCGCGCCGGGATGAACCCGTCCGATATCGATTACGTCAACGCCCATGGCACCTCGACGCCGCTCGGCGACGAGATCGAGCTGGGGGCGGTGAAGCGCCTGTTCGGCGACGCCATGGACAATCTGGCGATGTCCTCCACCAAGTCGGCCATCGGCCACCTGCTGGGGGCCGCCGGTGCGGTCGAGGCGATCTACTCGATCAAGGCGATCAACCACGGCATCGTGCCGCCCACGCTGAATCTCGAGAATCCGTCCGAGAGCTGCCTGGGTGTCAATCTGGTGCCGAAGGTGGCGCAGGAGCGCCGCGTGCGCGCCGCGCTGTCGAACTCCTTCGGATTCGGCGGCACCAATGCCTCGCTGGTGTTCAAGGAATTTGCGTAAACGAAGCGCCGCACCCGCGTTGCGGTCTGCAGTCTTCAAGAGGTGAGCGATGGGCTGGGGTCTCCGGATTTTTGCGGGGACGCTGGTCCTCGCTGTCGGCGCGGCGGGCGGAATCGGTGTCTGGGGCTACCAGCGCTATTCGGCCCCCGGACCGTTGGAGCAATCCGAAACGGTCATCATCCCGCGTGGCAGCGGGTTGGAGGCCATCGCCATCACGCTGGGCGACTCCGGCGTGATCGGTTCACCGCTTGTGTTCGCCGCCGCGGCCAAGCTATCTGGCACCTTCCGTGAGTTGAAGGCCGGCGAATACCAGTTCCCTGCGGGAATCAGCATCGAAGGCGTCCTGGAGCAGATGCGCCAGGGCCGCACCGTGGTACGTCGCTTCACCGTGCCGGAAGGGCTGACCTCCGCCCAGGTGGTTGCACTGCTGGCACGGGAAACCGGACTGACCGGCGATCTGCCCAAGCCGCCGAAGGAAGGCTCCCTTCTGCCGGAGACCTACCACTTCGCCTATGGCGACAGCCGCGCCGCCCTGATCGAACGGATGCAGACGGCGATGACCCAGGCGCTTGGCGAGGCCTGGAAGAACCGCGATCAGAATTTGCCGTTCGAAACGCCGCAGCAGGCCTTGACGCTCGCCTCCATCGTCGAGAAGGAGACCGGCATCGCCGCGGAGAGGCCGCGGGTGGCGGGGGTTTTCGTCAACCGGCTGGAAGCCGGCATGAAGCTGCAATCCGATCCGACGGTGATCTATGCGCTGACCGATGGCAGCGGCGAGCTGGGGCGGGCTCTGACCCGCAACGACTGGAAGTTCGAGTCGCCCTACAACACCTATGTCGCCACCGGCCTGCCGCCGGGGCCAATCGCCAATCCAGGCAAGGCCTCGATCCAGGCGGTGATGAAGCCCGAGCGGCACGAGTTCCTGTATTTCGTCGCCGACGGCACCGGCGGCCACGTCTTCGCCAAGTCGCTGGCCGACCACAACCGCAACGTCACCAAATGGCGCGAGGTCCAGCAGAGCCGGCAGCCCGAGCACGGCGAAACGTCATCGGAGTGACGGCCGATAACGATCCGCTTGGTTGCGCGCAATCGAGGAATTCGGCAGTCTTTGCATCGCAGCGAAACTGACCACCATTCCCCGGGGAGATGTAATGAGCGTGGATGTCGAACAGCGCATCCGTGATCGCGCCTATGCGATCTGGCTGGAAGAGGGCTGTCCCCATGGCCGCGATGCCGACCATTGGGCCCAGGCCGAACATGCAGTCCAGGCCGAACACGCGGTCCTGGCCGAAGCGGTTGCCGTTTCCGATCACGCGCCGGTCGTCGCCGTGGTGAAGGCTCCGCGCAAGACCACCAACGCCAAGCCGCGCGGTGTGGTGAAGCCCGCCGAGGCGGAAGCCGTGCCTGCCGAGCCCCCGAAGACGCGCAAGCCGCGGACCCGCAAAGCGGTCACCGCCTGATCTGTCGCGGCCCGACCGGTCGCAGGATGGCGTCCGGGGTCAGGCGGCGTTCGAAGCCTGCGGCAGTTGCAGGTTGGAAATGACCATCACCCCGGCGGTCGTGCCGTAGGACTTGCGGGCGGCGCGCAGAGCGTCCAGCGCCTCCGTAAGGCTTTCCTCGGCGAAACCCGGAGCCAGCCCGGCCAGTTCCCGCTCCGTCAAATCGATGAAGGCGTCCAGCAGGCGCGCGTGGATGCGGCTGGCCAAGCGGACTTCATCGGCGACCTTCTGTGCGGGCATGGGGAACTCCCTTGGTGTCGTGTGGGTCTAATGTTCAGTAGAGTGTCTTCTCGGGATCGAGCGTTCCCGCAAACCGATTAGGCGTGGAATAGGGTTAAAAGAACTTTAAATGCCATGTAATCCCGGCTGGGATTAAGAATTACCACTTCAGAGACTGGCGCTGGTTGGCCTGTGCAGCAGAATGCAGCACCAGAAACGCTCCCAGGGCTCGCTTCCTGTTCAGAACTTCGGCAAAGGTCAAGCTTCAGCTGGCTTGAAAGCGCGACACCTGACGGCGCGTCTCATCGGCGAGGCGGGAGAGATGCAGCATCGTTGCGGCGATCTCCTCCGACGCGGCGGCATTCTTGGAGGCGACGGTGCGCACGCTCTCGACCGACCGCTCGATCTCGCGAACGGAGGCCTGCTGTTCTTCCATGGCGACCGCGACCGATTGAAAAGCGCCGTCGATGCGGTCGACCCGCTCGGCCAGACCGTCCATCCGGCGCCGCGCCTGCTCGGTGACGGCCTTGCCTTCTTCGGCCAGTGCGGCAGCCGCTTCGATGATCTCGGCGATCTGGCGGGCGCTTTCGACGGCGTTGTCAGCGAGCTTGCCGACCTCCTCGGCCACCACCTCGAAGCCCTTGCCCTGCTCGCCGGCGCGGGCAGCCTCGATGGAGGCGTTGACCGACAGGATGTTGGTCTTCACCGCGATCTGGGTGATCGCCTCGGTGATGCGGCCGATGCGCCGGCTGTTGTCGGCGATGGTCTGCGAAACGCGCAGCAGCCGCGCCATGTCCTGCCGCCCACCGTCGGCGAAATCGGCGGCATCCTTCACCATGTCGGACGCATCGCGTGTGCTGTCGGTGACATGGGCGATGGCGCGGGCCGATTGCCCGACCGCGGTAGCAACCTGATCCAGATCGTCGGTCTGTTCCGATGCGCCGTCCGACACATGGGCGATGGCGGTGCTGGCCTGACCGGCGGCGACGGCGACCTGGGTCGCCTGCTCGCCGATGGTGCGGAAAGCCGTGCCGGTTTCCTGCAGCAGGGCCACCATCTCGCCATAGGCCCCATGGAAGTCCGGAGCCTGCCGCGTCTCGGCCGTCTCAAGCGAGTCCACTGGCTTGCCGGACAGCCTGTGCATCTCGCCATGCAGTCCGTGCAGCACCTGGATGACGGTGGCGACGGCGCGGCCGATGGAGCCCAGCTCGTCCTGCCGGCCGGTGTTGGGTACCGCCACCGTCAGATCGCCGTCCGACAGGCGCTGGACCGCCGCGGTGGTGGCGGCGATGGGGCCGGTCAGGCTGCGGGCGATCAGGAAGGACAGGATCGTGCCGGCGGCCAGCGCGCCGAGCGCGCCGCTCCACAACAGCATCACCGCACGCGACCGTCCGGCCTCGCGCTCGGCCGTCTGGGCCGCCACCAGCTGCGTCACCTGATCGTTGACGATCCTGGCGGCATCGCGCATGGCGTCCCGCGCGGCGTTGCGCCGGGCGACGATGTCGGCAACCAGCAGGAACTCCGTCTCGACTCCCATGATGGAGGCGGTCAGCTTCTCCGACTCGCGCAGCGCTTCGCCGTCGTTGGCCGCCTTGCGGACATCGCCGACGACCGCCAGCAGCCGGTCGATGCTGGCGCTGAGGGAGTTGCGGCCGGAACCGCCATGGTCGATCAGGAACTGCTGCACGTCCAGCAGCGCGCCGCGGGTGTCCTGGATCAGCCGCCCGGCGATGGAGACCAGCAGCGCCGAGGATTCCAGTGCCGTCACCGCCGCACGGTCGCCGGGATCGGCCTTCACCCGCACCAGCGCGTCGGCATAGCGCGCTGACTGCTCGTGCGTCAGCGTCTGGGCGATCACCAGCAGGGCGGCGGTCTGCTTGCGCAGCTTCGCCAGGCTGGCGAAACGGTCGACCTCCAGCCCGACCACCTCGTCGAAGGACTTGCGGTAGGCCGCCAGCTTCTCCAGCGCCTCGCGCAACGCCTCCGGAGGTACCGCATGGTCGGGCAGGGCCAACAGCGCCTCGGCATCCGCCTTCAGCTGGTCGGTCAACTGCCGGACCCGCCGGCTGGCGGACGGGTCGACGTCCAGCAGGTAGCGCGATTCCTCCTGCCGGGCACTGTACAGCAGCGTGTCCAGACGGGCGGTCTGGGCGGCGATCTCCACCCGCGAGGCGTAGGTGTTCAGCCCGCTCCAGCCGACGACGGCGACGGCGAGCGTCAGCAGCAGGACGGCGGCGAAGCCCAGGGCGATGCGGGTGGCGATGGACATGCCGGTGGAGGTCCGATCAAGGCCGCCCCGAGGGCGGCGCCGGGTTGAGCGACGGGCAGACGGCGGAAGCCCCGCGTGACCTGCGGCATCCCGGTCCATCTGCCGGATTCACCTTGCTTCGGTTGGGGTGCATCCGGCAAGTCATAAGGGTGGCGTGCGGTCTCCGCGAGATGTCGCGGGATGCCGCTGGTCGTTCGTGAGGAGCCTGTACTGCGATGTCCCTTCCGGCCAGCTTGCGGATCCTTCCCCGTTTCGGACTCGCCGTTCTTCTGCCCGCGGCGGCAGCGCTCGTTCCCCTTCTGCTTCCCCAGGCGGTTCCGGACGCCGCGCCGCAGACCGTCTGGCTCGCCACAGGCGGCGCGCTTGCCCTGGCGCTGCTGATCGACTGTGTCCTGGCGCTCGATCTGTCGGACGCGATGACGCGGCTGGAGGCGGCTGCGGACCGCCTCGCCGCCGGAACGCCGGTCCCTGGAATGTTAGATGATGCATCCGCGCTGTCTGTCCGCGATGACGAGGCGGGAGGCATTGCCGCGGCGCTCGCCCGTGTCGCCCGGACCCAGGACAGTCTCCATGCGACCCTCCGCCGCCTGACGCATGAGGCCGACGGCGACGCACCGGTGGCAACACCTCTTCCCGGCCGCTATGGCGAGATGGCGGCGCTCGTGGAGGACGCCCGTGCCTCCTTCCGGAACATCGGCCAGCAGGCCGCCCAGGTCGCCGTCGCCGCCGGGCAGGCCAGCACCGCGGTGTCGCAGGTCGCCGACGGCGCCGCCATCCAGACCGAGGATCTCGACCGGGTGGTGAATGCGGTCGGCCGCTCCGTCCGGGCCATCGCCGATGTCACCGACAGCACCCGCGCCGCCTCCGACATGGTGCGCGTCACCGCCGGAATCGCCGACCGCGGCAAGGCGGAGATGGCGCGGCTGGTCCGTGTTTCCCAGACCATCGGCGACAACAGCCGCCGCATCGGCCGCATCACCGAAGCCATCACTCAGATCGCGGTGAAGACCAACATCCTGTCGGTCAACGCCTCCATCGAGGCCGCCCGCGCCGGCGAGCAGGGCAAGGGCTTCGAGGTGGTCGCCGAGGAGGTCGGCAAGCTCGCCGACAACGCCGTCGAAAGCGCCCGCCAGATCGCCGAGATCGTCGAGGCCGCTGCGACGATGGCGGAGGAGGGGATGGCCGCCACGGCGGAAGTGGTGCAGATGATGGACGGCATCGCCGAGCGGGTCGCCCAGATCGACCGCATGGTCCAGTCGGTCGCCGCGGCCATGGCCCACCAGCAGGACCATATCGTCGAGATCGAATCGAACGTCGGCAACATCCGCACCGTTGCCTCCAAGAACGCCGCCGCGTCGGAGGAGATCACCGC
The DNA here is from genome assembly GCF_042604635.1 of Azospirillum sp. A26. Lineage (NCBI taxonomy): Bacteria > Pseudomonadati > Pseudomonadota > Alphaproteobacteria > Rhodospirillales > Azospirillaceae > Azospirillum > Azospirillum sp. A26. The sequence continues at coordinate 696,297 of NZ_CP170472.1, forward strand.
GACCATGGTCCACCTGTCCCGGCTGGCCGACGACACCCGGCGGCTGGCCGAACGCTTCCGGGCGTCGTGACCGGCGCCGCCGTTCCTCCTGCGTCCGGATCGGATGGTCCGCTGCACGGTCTGGTGCGGCGGCTGCTGGAGGATGTCCGGCGCAAGGCTGGGATCCGCCACGACCGCCCGCTGGAGCGCAAGCTGGTGCGCATCCTGGCGGCGATGCCGCTGGCGGTGCTGGAGGACTGGGTGGCGCAGATCGAAGGGGCGCCGGCCGACAGCCCGGACTGGCTGAGCCTGATCGAGAATCTGACGATCCATGAAACCTATTTCTTCCGCGACCTGCCGCATCACGCCTATCTGCGCGGCCATCTGCTGCCGCGCCTGATCGCCGAACGCGCCGCGACCCGGACCCTGCGGCTGTGGAGCGCCGGCTGCGCCACCGGGGAGGAGGCCTACGGTCTCGCCATCGTGACGCTGGAGGCATTGGCCGACGCCGGGCACGCATGCCGCACCGCCCAGGGGCTGGAAACCGACTGGACCGTCGAGGTCCTTGGCACGGACCTCAGCCGCATCGCCGTGCGGCAGGCCGCCAACGCCTGCTATGGCGGCGAGGGGCTGGGCCCCTTCCGCGAAATGCCGGCGGACTACGGGAACTGGTTCGTGCCGCTGGGGGCGGAGGCACCGCTGCACCGCCGGGTGCATGGCGATGCCCGTCGGGTGGTGCGCTTCGCCCGCCACAATCTGATGGATGAGTCCCTGCCGGATGGGGTGCCGGCCGGTGGCTTCGATCTCGTGTCCTGCCGCAACGTCATGATCTATTTCGACGACGACAGCCGCGAGCGGGCGCTCTCCCTGCTGACCGCGGCGGTGGCGCCGGGCGGCTGGCTGGTGCTCGGCACCACCGACCGGCTGCCGGACGACCGCTGCCGGGGGCATGGCTTCGAACGCCATCGCGGCGACCGCGCGCTCGCTTACCGGCGGGGAGGGGCGGCGGCATGACGACCTGCGGCTATCTCACCTTCGACATCGCCGGCACGCCCTTCGCCGTCGCCGCGGATCGGGTGGAGGAAGTGGCGGAGCCGACCGGCATCACCCGGCTGCCCTTCGCCCCGCCGCAAGTGGAGGGGCTGGCGAATGTCGCCGGCCGCATCCTGCCGGTGCTGGACGTCACCGGCTACCCGTCGTTGCGGCTGGCCTGGGGCGGCGGACGGCGCGGCGGACTGCTGATCGTGCTGCGCGCCGGGGCCGGCGTGCTGGCACTTCGCGCCGGCCGCATCGGCGGTACGCTGACGGCAGAGCGGGTGGGGCTGTGCGCGGCGGAGCCGGAGGATGGCGGAACACCGGTGGCCGGCCGGCTGCGTCATGGCGACCGGTTCCTGCGGCTGCTCGACCCCGACCTGATCCAGCTGGGGCGCGGCGGGGCGCTCGCCATTCCGGGGCTGGCGGATGCCGATGCGCTGTCCGGCGGTGCCGCCGAGCCTCCCGACCCGTCGCGCGAGCGCGCCACCATCCGCCTGCTGATGGTCGAGGTCGCCGGCCACCCCCATGCGCTGGAGATGGCCGATCTGCTGCTGGTTTTCCCCATCGGCGACCTGCATCCGCTGCCCCATGCGCCGGCGCTGGTGCGCGGCGTGGCGCGGGTGCAGAAGCGGTCGATCCTGGTCACCGATCCGCTCGGTGCCGGTGCCGATGCCAGTGCAGGTATCGGAGGTCGGCCCGGCGGCTACGCCGTCGTCCTGCGGACACGCCGGGGGCCGGTGGGCGTGCGGGTGGATGGGGTGCGGGGCGTGGTGCGCGTGCCGCTGGACCGTCTGCGCGCGGGAGAAGCCGGGGCGGCGGCCCGGATCGTGGACTATGATGGACTCTGGCTCGACGTGAGGAGCGTGGCGCGCATGCTGGGCGATCGACTCGACGACATCGGCCGCTTCGTGCCCGAGGGCGGCGATCCCGATGACGATCTGGCGGAAAGCCGCCTGCCGCGCCGCTTCTACCGCCGCTTCCTCACCCTGGTGGTGGAGGCCCGCATCTATGCGCTGGAGTTCGAAAGGGTCCGCCGCGTGGTGGAGGTATCGGACCGGCTGCGCCTGCCGCAGGGCGCCGAGAGCTTCGACGGGCTGACCGATGTTGATGGCCGCATCCTTCCGGTTCTCGATCTGCGCCGCCTGCTGGCGCGGGCGCCGGTCGGTGCCGCTCCCGCCACGCCCGGCATCGCGGTCCTGGTGGAGATCGACGGCGGGACCGTGGCGGTGATCGCCGACGAGATCCAACGCATCCGCAAGATCGACAGCGAGGATGTCGACCCGCTGTCCGACCGCCTGACCGCCGCGGTGATCCGCCTGGACAATGCCCTGATCCCGGTTCTGCGGCCCGAAGGCCTGACTGCCGCCGCGGCTGCCGGCACCAGGGTGCTGCCCCTCGGAGACGCCCGGAGCGAGGCCGCAGTGCCATGACCGATCCGCGCATCCGCCTGCTGGTGGTGGACGACAGCAACTTCGTCCGCATCGCGCTCCGCAAGATGCTGGAGCCGGCGTCCGACATCGAGATCGTCGGCGAGGCGCGCAACGGTGCCGAGGCCCTGCGCCTGTCGCGGAAGCTCAAGCCGCACGTGGTGGCGATGGACCTGAACATGCCGGTCATGGACGGGATCGAGTCGGTTCAGGCCATCGCCGCAGAGAAAGGACCGCCTTGCATCATGGTTTCCAACGAAACCTCGGAGGGGGCGGCCGCCACCATCCGGGCGCTGGAAACCGGGGCGGTGGATTTCGTCTGCAAGAACAGCTCCTTCATCACCTTCGACATGGCGTCCATCGAACGCCAGCTGACCGAGAAGGTGCGCCACTGGGGCCGCTGGCGCATGGCCATGACGGGGGAGCGGGCCGCCGATTCCGTTGCGGCCCCCGTGGCAGACCCCACACCCGAACCGCCTCGGTCCCCGCGTCCGTCCATCCGCGGACGCCGCCCCGACCTCGTCGTCGTCGGCGTATCCACCGGCGGGCCGGTGGCGCTGGCGGAGTTGCTGGGCGCGCTCGGACCGCTGCCCTGTCCGCTGGTGGTGGCGCAGCATATGCCGGCCAGTTTCACCGCCGGTTTCGCCGCGTCGCTCGCCCGGTCGCTCGGCCGGCCGGTGGCGGAGGGGGGCGACGGCGAGACGCTCGACGCGGAAGCCGTCACCATCCTGCGCGGCGGCGGCGACTGGGCGGTGCGCCGCGGCACCGCCGGCCGTTTCACGCTGCATGCCGCAGACCCGGCCGGCGCCATCTACCACCCCTCGGCCGACCGGCTCTTCCGCAGCGCCGCGGAAGCGGCGGAGTCGCCGGTCGCCGTCGTCCTGACCGGCATGGGAGACGACGGCAGCAGCGGGGCGGCGGCCTTCGCAGAACGCCGCTTTACCGTTCTGGTCCAGGATCCGGCGACCTGCGCGGTCGACGGCATGCCAAGGGCGGCAATCCGTGCCGGTATCGCCACGGAGGTGTTGCCGGTTACGTCAATCGCCCGCAAGCTGAACGCTCTTTTCACACTCTCCTGACAGTCAGGCAGACCCCGGAAGCCGACAGGCGCTGCAAACATAGGAAGCTTTTACTCATGGCGAAGCCGACGATCCTGCTGGTCGATGACTCGGTGCTTATGCGCACCATCATCGGCGACATCGTGCGCGCCGACGACGAACTGTCCCTCGTGGGCGCGGCCGAAAACGGCAAGGTGGCTCTGGAGATGGTCAAGAGCCTGAAGCCCGACATCGTCCTGCTCGACATCGAGATGCCGGAGATGTCGGGGCTGGAGGTGATGGAGCATCTGTCGCTGATGTCGCGCGCCAAGGTCATCATCATCTCCTCTGTCGCGCAGGTCGGCTCGCCCGAAGCGAACGAGGCCCGCGCCCTGGGGGCGGTGGAGATCATCGCCAAGCCGTCCGGCACCATGAGCCTCGACCTTGCCCACAAGAAGGGTCACGACATCGTCGCCGCCATTCGCCGCGCCGCCGGCTTGCCCCCGCCCGTGAGGCCCTGATCCGTCCGGTGAGGCGCCTTCTTTCGTGAGCGGTGACCCATGACCAGCGAACTGATCGAGACCCTGTGGCGACAGTTCGGCGTCGAGGCCGGCGAACATTTCGACCTGCTGGAAAAGCTGCTGTCCGCCGGCCCCGGCAATGGATCGGAGGCGGAACGGATCGCCGCCCTGTTCCGCTCCTTCCATTCGCTGAAGGGGGCTGCCCGCGCCATGGACCTTTTCGCGATGGAAGCGGTGGCGCACCGGGCGGAAACCATCCTCGGCCGTGTGCGCGGCGGCGCGCTGGCGCTGACGGAGGAGGTCGCCGCCCCGCTGCTGGAGGCTCTGGACGCGTTGCGCGGGCTTGCCGAGGCCGGCATGCGCGACCGCCGCGACGGGCAGGCGCCAGCCGACCTGCTGGCGCGGCTCGACGCGCTGGGCGGGGAGAACCCCACCGCCAAGCCTGTTCCCGCCGCTCCGCCCCCGCCCCCGCCTGTGCGTCTGCACGAGAATGAGCGGATGCTCGGTCTGTTCGTCGGGTTGCTGCATGACGGGATGGCGACGCTGACCCGTGCGCTCGACCTCGACACCCTGGACGAGGAGGGAGTCCGCAGCGTCGACGACACGGCCGACCGGCTGGAACTGGCCTGCGAGCGGCTGAATTTCCTGCCCTTCGCCGACACGCTGCGCCGGTTCCGCGAGGCGCTGTCCGCCCGTGACGCCGATGCCATCCTGCGCGAGCTTCAGGCCGTCGCCACCGCCAGCGCCCGCATCGGGCGGCTGACAGGTAAGGATGCCGGCGCAGCGATCCTGGCGACCCTGCTGGCCGACCACAACGCCCAGATCCTTGCCCAGGGCGGCGCCCGCGCCGATGCGCTGCTGGCCGATCCGGCGGCGCTGGCAGAAGCGTCCGTTGCCGCCGAACTTGCCGGCCTGCTCGACCGCATGGCGGCGACGCTGGACATCGTCCGGCTGCCGCGCGGCTCCGCCCTGCTGCGGGTGCTGGCCGACGTGATGCGCCGTACGCCCGCCGCCGACCATCCCGACTGGCCGGTCCTGCTGGCCGACGCCCGCAGCATGCTCGCCGATCTGGCGGTTAGGGTTGCGCGCGATCCGGCCGAGGATCTCGACGCCGACGGGATGGCCGCGCTGGAAGCCCGGCTGCGTGCCTTCGTCGATGCCGTCTCGGCTGAGCGGGAAGCGGGCGAGGCGCGCCGTCCGCTGACCGCCGACAATCTGTCGACCCTCGGGCTCGATCCCGGCCTGCTGCGCTTCCTGTCGCCCGACAGCACCGCCGACCTGCGCGCCGCCATTGCCGACCCGGAGATGCGTCTCTACGAGGTCACCGCCTTTCTGGAGACCTCGCCAGAGGTCGCGTCCGGCTTCGTCCAGTGGATGGGCAGCAAGGTGCGCGCCATTACCAACTGGCCGGAGTTCATCGACGGCAAGACCTGGCTGCGTGTGCTGATCGCCTCATCGCAGGAGCTTCCGGCCCTGGCGGACGCTCTGGCCGGCATCGACCCCGGCGGCGGCTTCCTGCGCATCCGCGCCTGCGCGCCGTCCGACCCGGCCTGGGATGGCGGAGAGCCGGTCTCTGCCGACGTGCCGGTCCCTGCCGACGCGCCGTCCCTGCCTGCGGTGCAGTCCGCCGGTGCCCCGGTGGCGACCGCCGCCCCGCCGCCGCCTGCCGCCCCATCCGCCCGGCCGGCGGCGACCGCTGCGGGGGGCGTGCTGCGCGTGCCCGGCGAGGTGATCGACCGCTTCATGGCCCGCATCGACGGCATGGTCCTGCTGTCCGGCGACCTGAACGCCACCGCCAACGATTTGCGGCTGGAGTCGGCGCTCGCCGCCTTGACTGAGCGGCTGGGTGCCGGTGACTCCGACCTGCGTGCCCTGCGCGAGGCGGTCGAGCATCACCGCCGCGATCTGCTGGACCTCGACACCCAGCTCAGCCGCTCGGTCGACCGGCTGCGCGAGGCGGCGCTGGACCTGCGCGTCGTTCCCATCGAAACCCTGTTCAACCAGTTTCCCCGTGTCGTGCGCGAACTGGCACGGGGGCAGGGCAAATCGGTGCGCTTCGCCACCGAGGGCGGCGAGGTCCGCATCGACAAGAGCATGGTGGAGATGCTCTACGACCCGCTGATGCACATGGTGCGCAACGCCATCGACCACGGCATTGAGCCTGCCGCCGACCGCGAGTCGGCCGGCAAGCCGGCCCAGGCCACGCTTTCTCTGCGCGCCATCCAGCGCAACAGCCGCGTCGTGGTCGAGATCGTCGACGACGGCCGCGGCATCGCGACGGAGGCGGTGCGCGCCAAGGCGGTGCGCCAGGGCCTGATCGGCGAGGAGGACAGCCTGAATTTGTCGCCCGATGCGGTGCGGGAGTTCATCTTCGCCCCGGGTTTCTCCACCGCCGATACGGTGACCGAAACGTCGGGCCGCGGCGTCGGCATGGATGTGGTGCGCACCGCAATCACCCGGCTGGGCGGCAGCATCGCCATCCGCACGCGGGAAGGGGTGGGCACCGCATTCGCCATCGACCTGCCGCTGTCGGCGGCGATCCTGCGCACCCTGCTGGTCCAGGTCGACGATCAGGTGCTGGCGATCCCCGACCGCTTCGTCGAGGAGGTCTGCGGCTTCACCGCCGACGATTTCCACCGCGTCTCCGGCTGCTGGACCGTCATGCGCCGCAAGCGGGTGCTGCCGGTGGTCCGCCTCGCCGATGCGCTGGGATTTCCCGCCGACGGGGAGTGGCCGCCGTCCGGCCCCGGTCAGCGCCTCGTCGTCGTGCTGCGCCAGGGTGGACGCCGCATCGGGCTGGAGATCGACAAGCTTCTGCGCCGCGGCGACCTGTTCGTCCGTGAAAGCCATCCCGGACTTGCCGATGTGCCCGGTGTCGGCGGCGTCTCCCTGCTGAACGACGGTCGCATCGTCATCATCCTGGACGGCGACGAACTCTATCGCCTCGCCGCGCTGGCCCAGCGGCGGGAGGCCGACGCGCCGGCCTGATGCACCCGTTCGGCCTGGCCGGTTCATGAAGGGAAATTCATGGTTGAGTCAGGTTGGGGACAGGGCGGACGGGCTAATGTCCTTCTTGTGACGCGGTCGGGCCAGCCCCCCTGAAACACCGGCCCGTCACAGTTGAGCGTCTTCTTATCTGGTGTCTCTTCCCGATGGTTCCCTGCCATCGGACCCGACCGTCCGGTTCTCCCGTTTGCCTCCGGACGGTACCTATCGGCGGAGCGCGTCCAAGCCAATTTCCAGGCCGACGTTGCCCCCCACCATAGGCCCCCTGGCCTTGGGTGCGCTCCGCCGTTCCTTCTTTTCCCCGCCTTTTCCCCGATGCCGTTCAGCAGCCTTGACGCAGCAAGGTCCACCCGGCTTTCTGGTGGCCGTCGAAGGCTTTCCCGGTAGCGACCCGCCCGTGCGTCCCGCCATCCTGTTTCCGCTGTTCAAACCGGTCACGGCACTCCCCGGCCTCGGCCCCCGTCTGGGCAAGCTGGTGGAGAAGCTGGCCGGCGCCCATGTGGTCGATCTGCTGTGGCATCTGCCCTGCGGCGTGGTCGACCGCCGCTTCTCGCCGAAGATCGCGCAGGCGCCGCATGGCCGCATCGCCACCCTGACCGTGCGCATCGATTCGCATGCGCCGCCGGTGAACCCGCGCCATCCCTACAAGATTCGCTGCACCGACGAGACCGGCGTGCTGGAGCTGGTCTATTTCCATATCCGCGGCGACTGGCTGTCGAAGCAGATCCCGGCCGGCACCACCATGGTGGTTTCCGGCAAGGTGGAGTGGTTCAACGACACCGCCCAGATCACCCATCCCGACGCCGTCGTCCCGGTCGACGCTAAGGAAGATCTGGAACTGGTCGAGCCGGTCTATCCGATGACCGCCGGCCTGCCGGCCAAGACGCTGCGCAAGGCGGTGCGCGCCGCGCTGAACGATGTCCCGCCGCTCGACGAGTGGCAGGACCCGGCATGGCTGTCCCGCCGCCAGTGGCCGACCTGGGCCGAGGCGCTGAAGCGCGCCCACACGCCGGAGGATGAAGGCGACCTCGCCGCCACCGCGCCCATCCGCTGCCGCCTCGCCTATGACGAGCTGCTGGCAAACCAGCTCGCTCTGATGCTGGTGCGCGCCAGCCAGCGCCGGTTGGCCGGGCGGGCGACCCAGGGCGACGGCAGCCTGCGGCGCGCCGCTCTGGCGGCGCTGCCCTTCTCCCTGACCGGCTCGCAGGCGTCCTCGCTGGAGGAGATCTATGCCGACATGGCCGCCGAACGGCGGATGCTGCGGCTTCTCCAGGGCGACGTCGGCAGCGGCAAGACCGTGGTCGCCCTGATGGCGATGCTGAACGCGGTGGAGACCGGCGCCCAGGCCGCCCTGATGGCGCCCACCGAAATCCTCGCCCGCCAGCATGCCGAAAGCCTGGCGCCGCTGTGCAGGGCGGCCGGTGTCGAGATCGGGCTGCTGACCGGGCGCGACAAGGGCAAGGCGCGCCAGGCGGTGCTCGACCGGCTGGCGTCCGGCGAGCTGCCGCTGCTGGTCGGCACCCATGCCCTGTTCCAGGAGGATGTCGCCTTCAAGGATCTGGCGCTGGCGGTGATCGACGAGCAGCACCGCTTCGGCGTCCATCAGCGCCTGCAACTGTCGGCCAAGGGGCGGGCGGTCGATGTGCTGGTGATGACCGCGACGCCGATCCCGCGCACGTTGACCCTGACCGCCTATGGCGACATGGACGTGTCGCGCCTGACCGAGAAGCCGGCGGGCCGCAAGCCGGTGCAGACCGTCACCATCGCCCTCGACCGGCTGGAGGAGGTCGTCAACGGCATCCAGCGCAAGGTGGCGGAGGGGGCGCGCGTCTATTGGGTCTGCCCGCTGGTCGACGAATCGGAGCAGAGCGACCTCGCCGCGGCGACCGAGCGCCATGCCTTCCTGCGCGCCACCTTCGGCGACCGCGTCGGGCTGGTCCACGGCAAGATGCGCGGGCCGGACAAGGACGCGGTGATGGCCGCCTTCGCCGAGGGCAGCCTGGATGTGCTGGTCGCCACCACGGTGATCGAGGTCGGCGTGAATGTGCCGGAAGCGACGGTGATGGTGATCGAGCATGCCGAACGCTTCGGCCTTGCCCAGCTTCACCAGCTGCGCGGCCGGGTCGGCCGTGGCGAGAAGCCGTCGAGCTGTCTGCTGATGTTCGAATCGAACTTGACGGAGACGGCGCGGGCGCGGTTGAAGACCCTGCGCGATACCGAGGACGGCTTCGTCATCGCGGAGGAGGATTTGCGCCTGCGCGGTGCCGGCGAGGTTCTGGGCACCCGCCAGTCGGGCCTGCCGGGCTTCCGGATGGCCGACCTCGCGGTGCATGGCGACCTGCTGGCGGTGGCGCGCGACGATGCCCGGCTGGTGGTGGAGCGCGACCCCGACCTCGCCAGCCCGCGCGGACAGGCGCTGCGGACCCTGCTCTACCTTTTCGAACGCGATGCGGCGGCCAAGACCTTGCGGTCGGGCTGATCGCCGTCGCGATCCTCGTCATCCGGATCGGCCGGCATTTCCACCAGGGTAGGGCGGCGGTCGGGCGGGACGACGATGCCGCCGGACATCACCAGCTTCAGCCCATCCTCGACGGTCATGTTCAGCACGGTCACCTCGCGCCGCGGCACCATCGCCAGATAGCCGGCGGTGGGCGGCGCGCAGGGGATGAAGACGTTGACGATGTCGTCGGCTTCGCCGGCCAGCTTCACCTGCACCTCGGGGTGGGCGCTGCCGGTGATGAAGCCCAGCGACCACACGCCGGGGCGCGGATACTGGATCGCCACCACCTCGCGGAAGGCGTTCGACTTCTTGGCCAGCACCGTCTCGAAGATCTGCTTCACCCCGCCATAGACGGAGCGGACGACCGGCATGCGCCCGACCACCCCCTCGCCGACGCCCAGCACCAGCCGGCCGACATAGCCGGCGGCGAAGGCGCCGATCAGGGTGACGGCGATGATCACCACCAGCACGCCGATGCCGGGGATCGAGAAGGGCAGGTAGTTTTCCGGATTGTAGACGCTGGGGATCAGCGGCCGGATATAGCCGTCGATCAGCGAGACGAACCACCAGGCGATATAGACCGTGATGGCGATGGGGGCCGTCACCAGGATGCCGGCCAGGAAATAGGCCCGCAGGCGCCCCATCAACCCGATACCCTCGCGGCGGTGCCGCACCGGCTCGCCCGGATGGCCTTTCGCCTGGGGCTTGCCTTGGGCTTTCGGGTCGGCCTTACCTTCGGCCTTCGGTTCAGTCTGATCTCCGCTCACGCCTGCCCATCCGCCCATCGTCCATCCGCGCCATAGTGGGGCAAGCGCGGCCCGCTCTCAACTGCCGCGTAAGGGGGCGCGGGAATTGGGAAAAGCGTCAGCCGACCAGCGAGCTCGCGATCACGGACAGCAGCGTGACGGCTCCGGCGATGGCGGCGCCGTCGACATGGTTGGGGAAGGCGCGCCAGAACTCGTCCTTCGAGACCGGTTCCGGTGCGTCGTATTCGTCCATCGACAGGCCGGCGGCGAGGCTGCCGCAGGTGTGGTCGGCGATGGCGCCCGACAGGTGCGCCATGGCGACGGCGAGATAGCAGAACTTCACGAAATCCAGCAGGAAGCCCAGCGTGCTGTTCGCCTCGCCCAGCGGGCTGGCGGTGAAGCCGGTGGCGGCCACCGTGCTTGCCATGGCGATGGCTGCCGCCAAGGGGATCAGGGCGACCGACAGCAGCCGTTGCCGGTCGATGCGGCGGGCGGTGGGCACGGGGAACAGGATCGGCATGGTCGGCGCTCCGGGCAACGATGGGACTGGCCAATGGGAAATTCGGCGAGGCGTCACCCCCTTCTGCGCGCTCGGCGTTAACGGAGGGTTGACACCGGCCAATAGTCACAGCGCCTTCCACCTTTGCGCAGGTCACGCTATCCTTCGGGGCAACATACAGTCCGGGGCGAAGCCGGAATCTTCCGTGCCAAAGACCGACATGACGAAACCAGAATGACAAAACCCGACAGCCCGGCCGATGGGCTGGCCGAGGCATCCGCCGCCGGCCTGGACCGCATCGAGCTGCTTCGCCCGCTGTCCGCCGACCAGCGCACCGCGGTGGCGCGCCAATGCCGCTGGCGCCGGTTCGCTCCCGACGAGCAGTTGATCGACCATTGGGCCGACACCCGCGACGTGGCTTTCGTGGTCGAAGGGCGGGTGCGGGTGCTCAGCCATTCGGCCGGTGGGCGCGAAATCAGCTTCAACGACATCGAGGCGGGGGAACTGGTGGGGGAGATGTCGGCGCTGGACGGCCGTCCGCGGTCCGCGTCGGTGGTGGCGCTGGGGGAGGGCGCCTTGATCGCCTTCCTGCCGGCCAAGCCTTTCCAGGCGCTGGTGACCGCCCATCCGGACCTGGCGATGGCGACGATGCTGCGGCTGTGCGACAAGCTGCGCGGCGCCACCGACCGCATCATGGAACTGTCGACGCTGGGCGCCAACAACCGCGTCCATGCCGAACTGCTGCGCCTTGCCAAGCGTGGTTCGCGCCAGGGTGCGTCGGCGATCATCGCGCCGATTCCCGTCCATTCCGACATCGCCGCCCGCGTCAGCACCACGCGTGAAACCGTCGCCCGCGTGCTGAGCGACCTGACCCGCGACGGGATGCTGGAACGCCGTCCCGACGCGCTGGTGGTGCGCGACCTGTCACGGCTGGAAATGCTGGTCGAGGATGTCCGCGGCGGCGCCTGAGCGCGCCGGCAGGGAAGCGGACCCTGAAAAAGAAAAGGCCGCGGCAACCCGTATGGTCGGGCCGTGCCGCGGTCGCCTTTCAAACCCTCAAGACTTTTTTTGCTTTTTTTCCGCAATCAGCGGTGCAGAGACCGGACCAGGATCGCCACCGGGGTGGCCATGGCCCATTCGGTCAGGAACGCGGCGACCGGACGCAGCAGGATCGCCGCGGGGGTCGCTTCGAACCAGTCGGCGGCGAAATCGCGGACCGGATGCTGGGACTGGGTGTCGCCATGGATGCCATGATCGCCATGATGAAGGCTGAGGATGCTCATGATCGTCTCCGTCGGCTGGAAATGTCGGAAGGGGTGGCGGGGTATCAGCGCTTCAGCAGGCCGAGCAGGTAACCGGCCGGGGTGGCGGCAGCCCATTCCCGCAGGAAGGCGCCGACCGGACGCAGGACCAGATAGGCCGGGGTGGCTTCGAACCAGGCCACCGGGAATTCGGCGACGGCGTGCAGGGCATCGGTCGAAGCGTGGTGTTCGGTGCCGGGCTGGAAAGTGGTGGTGGTCATTGTCGTCTCCATCGGGCTGTTGAGGAGACTATATACTGGTATACCCAATGCCAAATACGCGGCCTTTGCATTGCTGGATGCTGCAAAAATTACAGCTATACAGAGGTTTCCTTTGGCAAATCGTCATCTGCCAAATCAATCAGTTTAACGAACTATAGGCGTGCGGCGATGCCATGCGGACTGCTCGCGCCGCATCCCCCGGATGTTCGGCCGACCAACCAACATCTTGACAGTGCTGCCGGAAAAAACGACTTGAGAGGGATGGTTCAGTATATCGGCCCCGATCCGCTCCGCAGTCTCTACGACGCCGTCCAAACGATGCGGCGCGAACCGTCCGCCATTCCCGAGACCTCCCGCACCGGAAAGCTGCTGGCCCAAGGCCGCGCCCGCATGGCGCGCAAGGTGGGAGAGGAGGCGATCGAGGTGGCGATCGAGGCGATGCGCGGCGACCGCGGCGCGCTGGTGATGGAGGCGGCGGACCTGCTCTACAATCTGGTGGTCCTGATGGCCGACCTGGATATCGCCCCCGACGAGATCCTGGCGGAGCTGCGGCGGCGCGAACTGGCCTATGGCATAGCCGAGAAGCTGCCGAAATCGGACGACCCCACCAACGGTGTCGCCGCCGGCCATGACAAGCCGCTTCCCCCCAAGCCTAATTCCGACAAGCCCAATCAGGCCAAACGCTGCAAGCGTTAGAGTGTGATCGGTTCAAGCGGAATCGCTTGAAGCGTGAATCACACGGAAAACCAAAAGGCTGGAGTCTGTCTGGTGCTTCAATAAGCACCAGACAGACTCTAGGCGGGGTCCGGCTCCTGCGGGAAGACCAGATCGAACCGCGTGCCCGCCCCCCTGGCAAAATGGTATTCGCCGCGGATTTGCCGGGTAAAGGCCCGGATCAGATCCATGCCCATCGACCGCCGTCCGGGTGGGGCGGCATCCTCCGGTTCCGGCGTGCCGGTGCCGTCGTCCTCGATGGTCAGGTGCAGCGATCCGTCTTCCGCCGTCACCGCAATATCGATGGTGCCGGAGCAGCGGCCCGTGAAGGCATGCTTGTAGGCGTTCGACACCACCTCGTTCAGGATCAGGGCGAACGGCACCACGCGGTTCAGGTCGAGGCTGACGGGGTCGACCCGGTGCCTGATGACGATGGTCCGGCCGGGGCGGCTGTGGAAGCTGTTGAGGTGCCCGGCCAGCGCCTCGACGAAATTGTCGAGCCGGACCGCCGATATGCCGGTGGAGCGGTAGATCTGCTCGTGGATCAGCCCCATCGTGTTGATGCGGGTCAGGGCTTCGCTGAACGGCGCTTCCAGTTCGGGCGACCGTTGCGCCTGCAACTCCAGCAGGCTGAGAATGACCTGCAGATTGTTCTTCACCCGGTGATGGATGTCGCGCAGCAGCACCTCCTTGTCGGCGAGCGCCTGGTCGAGATGCCGGGTGCGCTCGGCGATGCGGCCCTCCAGCGCCTCGTTGGCGCGGCGCAGCGCCTCCTGCGCATTGACCGCCTGCCGCGACCGGTGCAACGCGATGCCACCCAGCAGGCCCAGCAGGCCGAGCGCCGGGAAGGCCGTCAGGACATAGGGCAGCACCCGGTCGCGCCAAGCCGCCTCGATGGAGGCGACATCGGTGCCATAGACCACATAGACGGGCAGGTCGGGCACCTTGCGGCGGGCCAGCAACCGCTCGACCCCGTCGGAGGGGGTGATCGCGCGGAAGATGCCGTTCCTGTCGGGGGCGGAGATCAGTTCCGGGAAATGGCCGATGGCGGCGCTGTCCTGCGGCGCGATCATCGGGTTGCGGACCAGCACCTCGCCATCCTCGCGCATCAGCAGGATCACATCGCGGGACCCATGCAGGACCGAACGGTAGAAGTCGGTGAAATAGCTGGGAAGCAGCGAGATCTGCGCCACGCCCTGGAACCGGTGGCCAGGCAGTTCCATCCGGCGGCTGAGGGTAAAGACGACCTCCGATACGATCTTGCCGTTCATCCGCGGGCCGATGTGAAGCATCGTGCCGGGATTCAGGTGGGCGCGGAAATACTCGCGGTCTCCCGCATTCAGCGGGCGCATCGGCCATTCGTAGCTGCTGGCGCGCACCCGTCCGCTCTCGTCGGTGATCCAATAGGACTGAACCTCCGGCGATTGCGCGGCCATCGTCTTCAGCCGCTCGAACAGCAGGGGAGTGTTGTCGATCCGGTCCCAGCCCAGGTCGTCCACCATCCATTCCATGTGCGACAGGGTGGAGGCATGGATGCCCAGCGTCCTGGCCGCATGTTCCTCAAGAACGCGGGCGACGGCGATGCTGCGGTTCTCCGCCTCCGAGATCACCTGGCTGCGATACTGGTAGGCCGAAAACACCAGCAGGGCGGCGGTGAGGACCAGCGACACCGCCAGCAATGCGCCCACGGCCAGGGACGCCGCCTTGCGTCCCCCCCGTTCCGCATCCCGGCTTCCTGCGGCGTGTGAGTCCTGTTCGAGGCCAGCAGGGGTCATCGGGGCGAGGTGGTCCTTCCGCAAAGGGGATGGCCGTAAAAGGGGATGGACAGGGCGCGAGAATAGCTCAACCGCTTCATTCCGTCATCCAACAACCATGTCGGGTTAATGGCCTATACTATTTCCCTGAATGGTGGGTATCGTCCTGCCGACCGTCCGATCCGGCGGCAGTCCGGTATGAATTGGGACTTCGGCCGGGGAGCATCCCCGCAGCATGGGAAAGGGAATCCTCCATTCTCTCTCCTGCCGGGCAGCCGTCCCGTGATCAGTGTCGCACCCGCCCGGTCCGTTGCACAGCTTCCGTTGTGCGTGGGCGCAATGAACTCTTGCAAAATATTGACGAACCGATACAGCGCTGTTCGCTCATATGCGACAAATTGAAACGAATGTTGCCGGTTCATCCGATCCGACTTGGAACCGGCACCGGACGGTGGTTCCATTGTGCTATGGTGAGGGCGGTCATGCGCAGTGGTGTGGGGGCGGCGGATGATGGGAATGGACGGTGGGCTGGACGACGAGCTGCTGTTCGGCCCGGAAGACGGCGCCGTGACCGTGGCAACACCCCAGCGGCCCTGCGGGCTGCCCTGGCCCGTTCTGGTGGTGGACGACGATCCCCAGGTCCATGCCATGACCGCGGTTCTGCTGCGCGACTTCGATTTCGACGGACGCCCGTTCGAGGTGGTGAGCGCGCTGTCGGCGGAGGAGGCGAAGGCAGTCCTCGCCCGGCGGCCGGACCTGCCCATCGCCCTGCTCGATGTGGTGATGGAGACGGAGGATGCCGGCCTGAAGCTGGTCCGCCACATCCGGGAGGAGCTGGGCAACCGACGCATGCGCATCATCCTGCGCACGGGCCAGCCGGGACAGGCGCCGGAACGCGACGTCATCGTCGGCTATGACATCAACGATTACAAAGCCAAGAGCGAGCTGACCGCCCAGCGTCTTTTCACCACCCTGGTCAGCGCTCTGCGCGCCTGGCGCGACATCGTGACGATCGAGCGCAACAGGCAGGGGCTGGAGCGGATCCTCAGCGCATCGGCCCCGCTGTTCGAGATGCGGCCGATGCGCAGCTTCGTCGAACGGCTGGCGGAGCAGATCGCCCGCGTCGTCGATCACGGCGCCGCGCCGTCGGTGCTGGCCTGCCGGCCGGTCGCGCGTGCCGACGGCAGCCTGACCGTCGACATCGTCGCCGGGCTGGGTCCGTTCGCCGGCAGCATTGGCATGCCGGTGGGCGACGTCCTGACCGCCGCCGCCGCTGCGGAGGTGGCAACTGCGCTCGCCACCCAGTCCAACCTCTACCGTGACGACCATTGCGTCTTGGTTTTCCGCACGCGCGAGCATGGCGTGACCGTCTTCCGGCTGGAACGGACGGAGCCCTACATCGCCGACGAGCACCGCCTGCTGGAGCTGTTCTGCAACCGCGTCGCCATCGGGTTCGACAATGTCTGCCTGTATGAGGAACTGATGGCGCTGAACCGCTCGCTGGAACAGCGGGTGGAGGATCGCACGCTGGAACTGGCCGCCAACCAGAAGGCGCTGATCCTGGCGAAGGAACGGGTGGAACGGGCGCTGGAGCGCGAGTTGCTGGCGCGCGACCAGCAGCGCCAGTTCCTTGGCATGGTCAGCCACGAATTCCGCACGCCGCTCGCCATCATCGACAGCGCCGCCCAACTGCTGGCGATGCGGGCCGGGCAGGTGGAGCCGGAGATGCTGGAACGGCTGGCGGTGATCCGCGGCAGCGTGCAGCGCCTGACCGGCCTGATCGATTCCCATCTGACCGACGAGCGGCTGCAAAACAACGCCCTCGTCGTGGAACGGGCCGAGGTCGACCTGCAGGACCTGATCCGTACCGTCGTCCAGCCTTTCCGCGTCGCCTACCCCGACCGCGAATTCCGGTTGACCCTCGACCATTTGCCGCGGCGGGCGGAGATCGACGCCAACCTGATCGGGCTGGTGATCAGCAATCTGGTCAACAACGCCGTCAAATATTCCAGGCCCGGTGGCCCGATCCTCCTCAGCGGCGACACCGACGGCGCCATGGCGGTGATCGAGGTGACAGACCATGGCCGCGGCATTCCCGAGGTGGAGCTTCCGCGCCTGTTCGACCGTTTCTTCCGCGGGGCGGACGCTTCCGGAGTGCCCGGCACCGGCATCGGGCTGCACACCGTCCAGCAGATCGCCCTGCTGCATGGCGGTGCGGTCGCCGTCGACAGCGTTCTGGGGAAGGGATCGAGCTTCCGGGTCGTGGTGCCGGTGTGATGCAGCGCGATGTCGCTATCGCTCTCATCCCGCCTCTCTGAAAGTCTATGGCCCTTTGTCATAGGAGGTGACATAGTCGGGCGGAACCCTGGTACCGGTGGAACGTCAGGCCGCAGCCATGCTCGCCCAGCAATATGCGTCGATTAAGCGCGATCTCGACGACAAGGGAATCGTATTCTCTTTCAGCGGTTATTTGTCGGAGGGGATACTTTACTCCCTGGGCGAGGCTCTGCGCGAGAAGCTGGCCTTGGAAGCGGCCGACGGACCGACCATCCGCCGCGTCTTCTCCGTCTTCGTCGAGCAGATGCAGAACATCATCCGCTATTCGGCGGAGAAGATGTCCGGCACAGCCGGCCGCGCGGTGGAACTCAGCGCCGGCATGGTCACCATCGGCATGGAGCGCGGAAAGGTCTTCATCGTCTGCGGCAACACCGTGCGCAACAGCGAAGTGCCCCGCCTGAAGGAGCGGCTGGACCATCTGAAGAGCCTGGATCGCGACGGCATCAAGACCTACTACCGCGAGCAGCTTCGCGAGGAGCCGGACGAAGGCAGCCGCGGCGCCACGCTGGGGTTGATCGAGATCGCCCGGCGGGCCAGCGATCCCATCGATTACGATTTCAACGCGATGGACGGCGACCGCAGCTTCTTCTGCCTCAAGGTCAGCGTATGAACGTCCGAGCCGAGCGGCATGCGATGGACCGCCTGACCATTCCCGCCACCGGACGGACGCCCGGCGTGTCGTTCGACTTCGCCGGCGGCCATCTGCGGATGACCGGCGAATCCTATCCCGACGATGTCGCGGCGTTCTTCGGCCCGGTGTTCGAGGCGTTGCGCAGTTTTCTCGACAATCCCGACGGCGGTCCCATCCGCTTCGACATGGAGCTTCTCTACTTCAACAGCTCAAGCGCCAAGGCTCTGATGAACATATTCCAGATGCTGGAGACGGTGGCCAAGGGCGGACGGCCGGTGACGCTGACATGGTGCGTCGAGGAGAATGACGAGTCCATGCGCGAACTGGGCGAGGATTTCGCGGAGGATTTACGGCACGTCGTCTTCCAGATGCGGGAGATGCCCGCCGGCGGCCCGTCATGAGCTTCAACCTTTTCGCCGCCGAGGAGGAGGCCCTCGCCAAGGCCCGTGCGCTGGAGACGAGGCTGGGCGCGCTGGCGCCCGACTGCCTGCCCGAATTCCGCGACCTGATCGCCGCCTTCGAACTCAGCACGCGGGAGCAGCAGCGGCTCGTGCGGGTCAGCGACCGGTTGCAGGCCCAATTGAGCGACGCCATCCACGAGCTGGACCGCCAGCGCAGCGAGGCGGAGGCGGCACTCGATCACCTGCGCGAGGCGCAAGAGGCGATGGTCCAGTCGGAGAAGCTGGCGTCGCTTGGTGCGCTGGTCGCTGGCGTCGCCCATGAGATCAACACGCCGGTCGGCATCGCCGTGTCCTGCGCCTCGCATCTGGCCGATGCCACCCAGGCGATGCGCCGGCGGGCAGACGGCGGGACCTTGGGCAAGGCGGAGTTCGCCCGCTATCTCGCCACGGCGGTCGACACCACCGATCTGATCCTCGGCAATTGCGAACGGGCGTCGCAGTTGATCGCCGGCTTCAAGCAGGTGGCGGTGGACCGCGCCAGCGCGGTGCGGCGCACCGTCAATCTCGCCGCCTATATCCAGGACACGCTGGTCAGCCTCCAGCCCAAATTCCGGCCATCGGGCCATGCGGTGGCGGTCTATTGTCCCGCCGACCTGGAACTGGACAGCTATCCCGGCGTGCTGTCGCAGATCCTGTCGAATCTGGTGATGAATGCGCTGACCCATGCCTTCGTCGACGGGCAGCCAGGGGGGATGGCGATCACGGTGGATTGTCCGGACGCCGACACCGTCCGCATGTGCTTCGCCGACAATGGCCGCGGCATGAGCGAGGAGCACACCGCCCGGGTGTTCGAGCCCTTCTTCACCACCCGGCGCGGTCGCGGCGGCAGCGGGCTTGGGCTCCACATCGTCCACAATCTGGTGGTCGGCGTTCTGATGGGCTCGATCACGGTGTTGAGCGCGCCCGACCTGGGCACCAGTTTCACCCTGCAATTCCCCCGCCGGACACCCGACCGCGACCTGCCGGTCGAGGCTGTGACGATGTAGGAACCGGGACTCAGCCCTGGCCCGTCCCGACCACCCGGATGGGAGCGGAGAACACGTAACCGACGCCATGCACCGACTTCAGCGGCGCGGGACCGCCGATGGCGCCCTCCACCTTGTGGCGCAGGCGGCCGACGACGGTGTCGATGGAGCGGTCTTCGGGGTTCCAGCGGCGGTTGTACAAGGCTTGGGAGATCTGGTCGCGGGTCGCCGGCTTGCGTGCCTGGGCGGCGAGCAGGCTGGTCAGCTTCATCTCCATGCTGGTCAGGCTGATGCGGATGCCGGCGGGGTTGGTCAGGCTCCATTCCGTCGGGTCCAGCGACCAGCGCGCCTCGTCCGCCCCGTCGCCGGCGGCCTCGCCGGACGCCGCACCGTTGGCGGACTGGGTGGCCGATTCCGCGGCGCGCTCGCTCAGCCGCCGCAGCAGCGATTTCACCTGCGCTTCCAGTTCGCGAAGCTCGACCGGCTTCACCAGATAGGCGTCGGCGCCGATCTCCAGCCCGACGATGCGGTCGACCGTCGAACTGCGGGCGGTGACCATGATGATGCCGGCGCCATGATGGTCGCGCAGCCGGGCCGCGATCTTGAACCCGTCCTCGTCCGGCAGATTTACATCCAGGATGACGATGGCGGCGGTGCGGGTCTGCAACAGCCGATCCAGTTCCGTCCCGTCGCGTGCGCCGATGGCATCGAATCCGCAGCTCGACAGATACTCCACCATGTCGGACCGCAAAGAATTCTCATCTTCGACCACGACGATCGTCGGACCGGCCATGCCGTGTTCTCCCTATCACTACTCCAGCGGGTGCAACATACCCCGGAATGCCTAAATTTTAAAACAAACTTGAGAGGTAGTCGCTGCTTCCGCTGCTCCCGCCACGTGTGCGTCACAACCCGTCACAATATATGACATGTCTGTAACAGATACGCACAATCGGTCCAGGACTTTTACGCCGCCCGGCGGCCGGACCCCGTGCTGGAAATGGCGACTGCGTCCGTCAGCCGCACGCGGAAACCGAACAGGGTGATGTCGTCACGCTGTTCACGGCCGCATTGGAACCGGTCGAGCGAGCTTTCCACATCGGTCTTCAGCCGGTCGAGTGGGGTGTCGGCGCCTTGGCTCAACAGCGCGTGAAGCCTGATCCGGCCGAAGCTGCGTCCGCGTTCCCCGCCATTCTGGTCGATCAACCCATCGGTGCTCATCAGGAAGGTCTGGCCGGGCCGCAGGGCAATGCTGTGGTTGGTGAAGGGCGACTCGGCGCCACACCTGTCCGGCTCGCTGTCGGCCGCGAGAAAAGCGCTTGGACGATAGCCCAGGCTGCGACGGTCGCCCCGCAGTTCCGTCACGCCGCCATCCAAGCCGCCATCAGCAACGACCAGCAGCGGGATGCGGGCGCCGGCGAAGACCAGTTCTCCCTCGGCCGGCCGGATGTGGCACAGCCCCAGGTCGAGGCCGTTGTCGAAACAGTCGGCTCCGCCGCGCGCTTCCTCCTCCTGGTGCAGGGCGGCGCGGACCTTGCGGTCGACGGCGGCAAGCACCGCGGCCGGGTCTGCCGCGCCAAGCTGGTCCAGCACATTGTTGAGGATCGCACTGGCGGTCATGGTCATGAAGGCGCCGGGAACGCCATGGCCGGTGCAGTCGGCAACCGCGACGACGAATCCGTCCTCGACTTCGCGGCAGAGATAGAAGTCGCCACTGACCACGTCGCGCGGGCGCCACAGAACGAAATGTTCGGTCAAACCGGCCGACAGGGTGCCGGCGGACGGCAGGATGGCCGACTGGATCAGCTGGGCGTAGTTGATGCTGTCCATGATGGCGCGGTTGGTGGCGGCCAGCGCCTCCGTCCGGTCGCGGACCCGGCTTTCCAGCGTGCTGGTGTGATCCTGCACCGTCGCCGCCATCCGGTTGAAGCCATCGGCAAGCACACCGATCTCGTCGCTCCGTCCGGCATCCATGCGGGCGCCGTACTCTCCGTGGGCCATGGCGCTGGCCAGCTGCGTCAGGCGGCGCAGCGGACGCAGAACCATCCGGTTGAGCGTCAGCCCCAGCGCCGCCATCGCCCCCAGCAGCGACAGCAGAAGCAGCCCGGCAACCGGGATCAGCGCATCCAGCGTGGCCTGCCGCACCTCGGCCGTCGAATAGGCGATGCGCAGATGCCCGACCGTCTGCACCCGCCCTTCGCGGCCGTGCAGAAGGATGGGGCGTTCGACGGTGACGATGCCGTCGGTATCCTCGGTTTTTCCGGCGATTTCTTCGACTGCGGTCCGCGCCAGCGGCTCCTCCCGGTCCGTCTCGAAGACGGCGATGGAGCGGATCGCCGGATCGCGGGCGGTCAGCGCCTCGATCATGCGCTGGGCGCTGCGGTTGTCCATTTCCCACACGAAGCCGCTGAGCGCGTCGGCCTGGGTGGCGGTGACCAGCTCGGCCCGCCGCAGCAGTTCCTGATGGCGTTGCCCCTCGACGATCCGCTCCGACAGAAGCATCGCGATGGTGCCGAAGCTTGCCGTCGTCAGCAGGATGGCCCCGGCCACCTGCGCAAACAGGGAGGATCGCCGGTTCAAGACAATATCCCGCTGCGCCGCCACAGCGCTTCCAGGCGTCCCTCCGCCTCCAGCCGGTCGAGCAGCCCGTTGAGCCAGCCGGTGGTGAGCGCCGCGCCGTGCCGGATCAGGATCGTGTGCTCGTAAATCTGATCGGTGCGGTCGGAGACCACGACCTGTCGGGCAAGCTCCGGATCACGCTGAAGGAAGCGGGTCAGGAAGGATCGGGTGACGATGGCCAGATCGGCCCGCCCGGCGACGACGCTGCGGACATTGCCCTCATGCGTCACCGTGACACGGGTGCGATAGCGCTGCTCCAGCCGCTTGGGGTCGGCATCGAAGCCGGCGAAGGCATAGTGATAGCCGAGCCGTCCGAGAATCGTCTTCCCGCTCAGGTCGTCGAAATAACGCTGGTCGATGCCCGGCGCCGCCCTGGCGATGAACACCTCCGCATCGCGCAGAAAGGGGCGGGTGGCGTCGACCGGATGGTCCTGCCAGCCCCAGTTGCGGCATTCGAAGGCGATCATGTCGAACCGCCCCTGTTCCAGATCTTCGTAACGGCGTTGCGGGGCGGTCCTGACCGTCTCGAACCGGAATTCACCCTGCGCGCTGTTCAGCAGCTCCAGCAGGTCGCGCGTGATGCCGCCGCCGGTTTCGTCGACATAGGGCGGGAATTCATAGGCGCCGACCTGGATGACCGTGGCCGACGCGTGTGCCGGGGCCAGCCGGAGCCCAAGGATTGGCAGGGTGCAGAGAAGGGGCAAGGCGGTTCCAAGAACCGTCCGGCGGGATATCGGTCCCGACATTGCGCCCCTCTCGTGCTACCTCGAACAGAACAGGGTCAATCTACCCCGGTATGCATCCGCCCCGCAATGCAGGACATTTCCTTAGCAAGTCCGGCAAGACAGTCTCTCCGGCCCGGTAACGTCCTCTCAAAGTCTCAAGCCGCCTCGGTGGCCCTTTCCGTCTGGGCATCGGCCAGCGCGGCGATCTCGCCGCCGGTCAGGGTCTCGCGCTCCAGCAGGGCCTGGGCGATGCCGTCCAGGGCGGCGCGGTCGGTGCGCAGCAGCCGGCGGGCATGGTCCATGCCTTCGTCGGTGAGGCGCCGGACCTCCTCGTCGATACGCCAGGCGGTCCGTTCGGACCGGGCTCCCGGCTCCGCCGCCGCATGGGCGACGAAGCCGATCTCCTCGCTCATCCCCCAGGCGGTGACCATCCGCCGCGCCAGATCGGTGGCGGCGCGGAAGTCGGCCTCGGCCCCGGTGGTGACCTGATCGGCGCCGAAGGCGATCTCCTCCGCGGCGCGGCCGGCCATGGCGACGGCGATGTCGGCCATCAGCTTGGCGCGGGAGACCGACACGCGGTCACCCTCCGGCAGCCGCACCACCATGCCCAGCGCGCCGCCGCGCGGGATGATGGTGGCCTTGTGGATCGGGTCGGCCTGCGGGCAGCGCAGCGACACCAGCGCGTGGCCGGCCTCATGCACCGCGATCAGCCGCCGCTCGTGCGCCGTCAGGGCGAGGCTGCGGCGCTCGGTGCCCATCAGCACGCGGTCCTTGGCGGCCTCGTAATCGGCCATGGTGACGATGACGCGGCCCTGGCGCGCCGCCGACAGCGCCGCCTCGTTGGTCAGGTTGGCCAGTTCCGCACCGGAGAAGCCCGGCGTGCCACGCGCCACCGTGCGGGCGCAGACGTCGGGGGCCAGCGTCAGGCGCCCGGCATGGACGCCGAGGATGGCCTCGCGCCCGGCGACGTCGGGCAGGCTGACATGGATGTGGCGGTCGAAACGGCCGGGGCGCAGCACGGCGGGGTCCAGCATCTCCGACCGGTTGGTGGCGGCGATCACCACCACCTCGCCACCCTCGACGATGCCGTCCATCTCGACCAGCAGCTGGTTCAGCGTCTGCTCGCGTTCCGAATGGCTGGTCGACTCGCCGCGCTTGCCGGCCAGCGCGTCGATTTCGTCGATGAACAGGATGCAGGGGGCGTTGGCGCGGGCGGTTTTGAACAGGCTGCGCACACGGGCCGCACCCAGCCCGACGAACATCTCGACGAAATCCGATCCCGACGCGGCGAAGAAGGGGACGCCGGCCTCGCCCGCCGCCGCCTTGGCCAGCATGGTCTTGCCGGTGCCGGGCGGGCCGACCAGCAGGATGCCCTTCGGCACGCGCGCGCCGGCCATGGCGAAGCGGCGCGGGTCCTTCAGGAACTGCACAGTCTCGCGCAGCTCCTCCTTGGCCTCGTCCACGCCGGCCACATCGGCGAAGACGGTCTTGGTGTCCTCCGGCCGCACGCGGGTGGCGCGGCCCATGCCGAAGAACTGCCCACCGCTCATCAGCAGCCCGCCGATCAGCAGGGCCACCACCACGAAGGGGGCGGCGCGGTCCAGCACGCTCACGGTCTGTGCCATCAGCCCGCCGGGACCCTCGTCGAAGGCGATGGCGACCTTGTGAGCGCGCATCTCCTTCAGCAGATCGTCGGTCACCGGCATGACGACGCGATAGCGGCTGCCGTCGGTTCCGACCGCATGGCCGGTGCCGTTGGCGAAGGTGATCGAACCGAGTTCGCCCCGCCCGGCCTGTTCGATCAGTGCGCTGTAGGTGGCCGGCCGTTCATCCGCCCGCTGATGATGATCGTACCAGGCGGCGAAGCCGAGCCACACGGCAAGCAGGGCGGCCAGGACAGCAAGTGCGATCAACGGGCGTTTCGGCAGCGTGGGCATGTCGGCTCCGCAAGGGGAAAGGGACTGGCTTTCGATCTATGCCATTGATGCTGGAGGGCAGGGCATGACGGCAACCGATAAGGCCCCGCGTCCCTTCTTTGACACCGTAAGCGGTGCGTTTGCGGAATGGCTCCTTTCGGATTCTACGGAGATCTCAAGCGGTTGCCGATAGGCTTCTCTTCGGACAGTATGGTCCTCCAACCAAAGCATACCGCCCGAACGATAAGGACCACACCGACATGGCCGAGGCCGCCGCCGCGGCGCCCGCCCTCCAGCTGGAAGGCGTGACCTGCACCTTTCCCTCACCCGACGGCCGGGGACGTTCCTACACCGCCGTCCAGGGCGCGAGCTTCACCGTCGCCGACGGGGAGTTCGTGTCGATCGTCGGCCCGACCGGCAGCGGCAAGTCGACGATGCTCAACGTCGCCGCCGGCCTGCTGAAGCCCAGCGAGGGCCGCGCGCTCTCCTTCGGCCAGCCGGTGACCGGCATCAATCCCAAGGCCGGCTACATGTTCCAGGCCGAGGCGCTGATGCCCTGGAAATCGGCGCTCGACAATGTCGCCGCCGGGCTGGAGTTCCGTGGCGTCTCGAAGGCGGAGGCGCGGCAGCGCGCGCTGCCCTGGCTGTCGCGCGTCGGGCTGGAGGGGTTCGGCGACCGCTTCCCGCACCAGCTCTCCGGCGGCATGCGCAAGCGGGTGGCCCTGGCCCAGACGCTGATCGTCGATCCGAAGATCATCCTGATGGACGAGCCCTTCTCGGCGCTCGACGTCCAGACCCGCCAGATGATGGAGAACGAGCTGCTCGATTTGTGGGCGGCCGACCGCAAGTCGGTGGTCTTCATCACCCACGACCTGGAGGAGGCCATCGCCATGTCCGACCGGGTGCTGGTGCTGTCGGCCGGGCCGGGGGCGCGGCTGATCGGCGAATACCGCATCGACCTCGACCGTCCGCGCGACGTGGCGGAAATCCGCATGACCCCGCAATTCCTCGCCTTGCACCAGGAGATCTGGGCGCAGCTGCGCGACGAGGTGCTGAAGGGCTACGCCCAGACCAAGCTGCGGTGACGACATCATGAGATCCCACGCCAAACGCCTGCCCAGCCGTCCGGTCATCCTGCTGCTGCAGCTGGGCGTCCTGATCGCCTTCTTCCTGATCTGGCATGTCCTGACCGACACCAAGATCCTCAGCCCCTTCTTCTTCGGCACGCCGGGGGCGGTGCTGGCCCGCACCTGGGCCGACTTTGCGTCGGGCGTCATCTGGTACCATCTCGGTATCACGCTGCTGGAGACCGCGCTGGCCTTCATCATCGGCACGGTGGCCGGCATCGCCTTCGGCTTCTGGTTCGCCCGCGCGCCGTTGGTCTCCGTCGTCTTCGACCCCTACATCAAGGCGGTCAACGCGCTGCCCCGCGTGGTGCTGGCGCCGATCTTCGCGCTGTGGCTCGGGCTCGGCATCTGGTCGAAGGTGGCGCTGGGGGTGACGCTGGTCTTCTTCATCGTCTTCTTCAACGTCTACCAGGGCGTGAAGGAGGTGAGCCCGGTGGTTCTGGCCAATGCCCGCATGCTGGGCGCCAGCTCGCGCGACCTGTTCCGGCACGTCTATCTGCCCTCGGCCCTGTCCTGGGTCTTCTCCTCGCTGCACACCGCCGTCGGCTTCGCCATGGTCGGTGCGGTGGTGGGCGAGTATCTGGGCTCCGCCGCCGGCCTCGGCTACCGCATCCATCAGGCGGAAGGCGTGTTCGACACGGTCGGCGTCTTCTCCGGCATGTTGGTTCTGACGATCTTCGTCGTCCTGATCGATGCCGCCGTCACCATGATCGAGAAGCGGCTTCTGCACTGGCGCCCGCAGGACACCGGCGGCGGGCAGCATTGAAATCCAATCGGGAAATCCAACAGGAAAATTCAAAAGGGAGGCAACCAATGACGCTCAAATCGCTGATCGCGGCCGCCGCGGTCGCCCTGACCCTGGGAACCTCCGGCTTGGCCGCGGCCCAGGGCAAGCTTGAGAAGACCGACATCAAGATCGCCGTCGGCGGCAAGCCGCTGCTCTATTACCTGCCGCTGACTCTGGCCGAGCGGCTCGGCTACTTCAAGGACGCCGGGCTGAACGTCGAGGTCAGCGACTTCGGCGGCGGCGCCAAGAGCCTCCAGGCCCTCGTCGGCGGCTCCGCCGATGTCGTGACCGGCGCCTACGACCACACCATCCAGATGCAGGCCAAGGGCCAGCCCATCGTCGCGGTGACGCAGCTCGGCCGCTATCCCGGCATCGTGCTGGCGTCGGTCAACAAGTCCGGCACTGTCAAGTCGTTGCAGGATCTGAAGGGCAAGAAGGTCGGCGTCACCGCCCCCGGTTCCTCGACCAACTTCATGCTGAACCATGTGCTGACGTCGCTCGGCTTGAAGCCGGAGGATGCCTCGGTCATCGGCGTCGGCGGCGGCCCCAGCGCCATTGCGGCGATCAAGCGCGGCGAGATCGACGCCATCGTCAATCTGGACCCGGTGATCAGCCAGGCCCAGGCCGACGGCGACATCACCATCCTGGCCGACACCCGGACCGAGAAGGGCACGATGGACGTCTATGGCGGCCCCTATCCCGCCGCCGTGCTCTACATGAAGCCGGACTTCATCAAGGAGAACCCGAAGACCACCCAGGCGCTGGCCGACGTCTTCGTCCGCACCATGCTGTGGCTGAACAAGGCCAGCACCGACGACGTGCTGAAAGTGCTGCCGGAAGAGTATTTCCTGGGCAACAAGTCGCTCTACGCCCAGGCCTTCGAGCATTCCAAGCCGACCTACTCGCCGGACGGCCGCTTCACCCAGGAGGGGGCCGATGCCGCCCTGAAGGTGCTGAAGGCCTTCGACCCGGCGGTGGCGTCCGCCAGCATCGACCTGTCCAAGACCTACACCAACCAGTATGTCGAGGATGCGCTGAAGCGCCTGCAGAAGTGAGCCTCCGGGCCCGCTTCTGAGTACCCATAGAAAAAATGTGGGCGCGGCATTCTGTCGCGCCCTTTTTCATGCTGCACCGCCGTTAGACTGGACGAAATCGGTCCTGATTGCTCCCCGGATCAGGACCGCCCATCCAGCAGCGGAGTGTCCCATGGCCGAAGTGATTTTCTACGGACTGGCCGGTTGCCCGGCGAACGCCAGGCAAAAACAGCAGTTGGCCGCCGCCGGCCACCGTCTGGTAGACCGCGACCTCGCCACCGCCGAGTTGACCGCCGCCGAGCTGCGCGCCTTCTTCGGCGACAAGGAGGTCGATGCCTGGTTCAACCGCCGTGCCGCAGCGGTGAAGTCCGGCGCCGTGACACCCGGCGCCCTTGACGACTCTGCCGCGCTGGCGGCGATGCTGGCCGACCGCGACCTGATCCGCCGCCCGCTGATCCAGGTGGGCGACCGCCGCGAGGCCGGCTTCGACCCCACCACGCTCCACGCCTGGATCGGTCTGACCTCCGGCGAAAGCTGCGACGACAAGCACGCCCGCGGCCAGTGCGACCACGGCCACCAGCATTTCGTCAAGGCGCCGGCTGCCTGAGGCGCCTTACTCAGGCGGCACTTCGCGTGGCTTGCGGTCCTCGCCGATGGCGACATAGGTGAAGACGCCCTCCGTCACCTTGATCGGGTCGGAACCGGACCGTTCGCGGCGCACCCAGGTCTCGATGCGGACGCGCAGCGAGGTGCGGCCGACCTTCTCGATCCGGGCGAAGCAGCTGACCTCGTCGCCGACGAAGACCGGCTTGTGGAAGGTCATCGCCTCGATCCCGACGGTGGCGACGCGGCCATGGCTGCGCCGCACCGCCACCGTCCCGCCGGCCAGATCCATCTGTGCCAGCAGCCATCCGCCGAAGATGTCGCCGTTCGGATTGGTGTCCGCCGGCATCGCAATGGCCCGAAGGGCAGGGCCGTTGTCGAAGTCGTATGCGTCCGCTGCGCTCATGCTTCCTCCGGCGTCATAAAAATTTTGCCCACAAAACCATGTGGCGACGCAGTATAAGCGGCCCAGGATGCGCTTGCGCACCCCTGACGAAATTCCTATCATCCCGTCATGAGCGATCTTTTCGAGAACACGGCCTCCAAGGCCGACAGCTATTCCGCCCAGGACATCGAGGTTCTGGAGGGGCTGGAGCCTGTCCGGCGCCGGCCGGGCATGTATATCGGCGGCACCGACGACCGCGCGCTGCACCATCTGGTGGCCGAGGTCCTGGACAACGCCATGGACGAGGCGGTGGCCGGGCATGCCAGCCGAATCGACCTGGAGCTGACCGCCGACTATACGGTGATGGTGCGCGACAACGGTCGCGGCATCCCCATCGACGACCACCCGAAATATCCGGGCAAGTCGGCGCTGGAGGTCATCATGACCACGCTGCACTCCGGCGGCAAATTCTCCAACAAGGTCTACCAGACCTCGGGCGGTCTGCACGGCGTCGGCCTGTCGGTGGTGAACGCCCTGTCGGACCGGCTGACCGTGGAGATCGCCCGCGAAAAGCAGCTCTACGTTCAGGAGTACAGCCGCGGCCTGCCGCAGGGGCCGCTGGCCCATCGCGGCAACGTCAACCGGCGCGGCACCACCATCCGTTTCCACGCCGACCCGGAAATCTTCGGCGAGACCGCTCATTTCGAACCGCACCGGCTCTACCGGCTGGCCCGCTCCAAGGCCTATCTCTACCGCGGCGTGGAGATCCGGTGGAGCTGCGATCCGGCCCTGCTGTCGGTCGACGCCACCACGCCCGCGTCGGAAACGCTGCATTTCCCCGGCGGGCTTCAGGACTACCTGAACGCCGCGTTGAAGGACCGCAAGACCCTGACGCGGCTTCCCTTCGCCGGCGCGCTCGATTTCCCCAACGGCCAGGGCCGGGTGGAATGGGCGGTGGCGTGGCCCGACGATGACGAGGGCTTCTCGCACACCTACTGCAACACCGTGCCGACCCCGCAGGGCGGCACGCACGAAGCCGGCCTGCGCACCGCGCTGACCCGCGGCCTGAAGGCCTATGGCGAGCTGACCAGCAACAAGCGCGCCGGTCAGGTCACGTCCGACGACGTGATGGGCGACGCCTGCGTCCTGCTCTCCGTCTTCATCCGCGAACCGCATTTCCAGGGTCAGACCAAGGAGAGGCTGGTGACGGCGGAGGCCCAGCGCCTCGTCGAGACCGCGGTGAAGGACCATTTCGACCATTGGCTGTCCGGTGACCCGCACAGCGCCAACGGCCTGCTGGAACGGCTGATCGAAAAGGCCGAGGAGCGGGCGCGCCGCAAGCAGTCCAAGGAGATGACGCGCAAGTCGGCCACCCGCCGGCTGCGCCTGCCCGGCAAGCTGGCCGACTGCTCGCGGAATTCCCCCGAGGGCACCGAGCTGTTCCTGGTGGAGGGTGACTCGGCCGGCGGCTCCGCCAAGCAGGCCCGCCAGCGCGAGACCCAGGCGATCCTGCCGCTCCGCGGCAAGATCCTGAACGTCGCCAGCGCGTCGGTCGACAAGATGAAGGCCAATCAGGAGCTGAACGACCTGACCCAGGCGCTCGGCTGCGGCATCGGCAAGGATTTCTCGACCGACAAGCTGCGCTACGAGCGGGTCATCATCATGACCGACGCCGATGTCGACGGCGCCCACATCGCCTCGCTGCTGATGACCTTCTTCTACCGCGAGATGCCGGGGCTGATCCAGGAGGGCCACCTCTACCTCGCCCTGCCGCCGCTCTACCGTCTCAGCCACGGCAACAAGCAGGTCTATGCCCGCGACGATGCCCACAAGGACGAGCTGCTGTCGAAGATGTTCAAGGGCAAGAAGCCCGACATCAGCCGCTTCAAGGGGTTGGGCGAGATGATGCCGGCCCAGCTGCGCGACACGACGATGGACCCGTCCAAGCGCTCGCTTCTGCGCGTGGTCGTGCCCAACGCCGCCGATCCGGAGGAAAAGCCGGAATGCGAGCGCACGCGGTCGCTGGTGGAGGACCTGATGGGCAAGCGTCCGGAGCTGCGCTTCAAGTTCATCCAGGACAATGCGAAGTTCGTGAAAGCCGACGACATCGACGTTTAGGCGCTGGAGCTTCTTCCCTGTTTCGACTGTTGAAGGGGAAGCGGGTTGGATCGGCAGGGCATCGGTTGGTCCACTCGCTTCCGGCCACGACGTTCCCCATATGGGGGCCAGCGACACCAACGGACGATTCGACCATGCGCATGCTTCCGTCGCTTGCCGCCCTCCTGCTGGGCGCTTCCGGTCTCGCCGCCTGCACCAACGAGCGGGTGGTGGCGAGCGAGCCGACATCCGCCTACACGCGCAGCGAGGTCGCCTATGCCGCGAGCGACCGTGACCTTCGCGTGGTCCTGCACGGCAACCCCTTCGGCCTGACGCCCGACCGCTTTGCCGAGAAGGTTCTGCCCCACATGCAGGATCGGGTGTTCGGCGTGAAGACCAACCTCACCACCACGCCCAACGATACGGCGCGGCGCGAGTACAAGGTGGTGCTGGCTTTCAACGTATCGGAAAACACGCTGAACTCGGCCCTCTGCACCGAAGGGCCGATCCCGACCGCTCCGCCGGGCGGACCCATCATCGTGCAGGGCGCGTTCTGCCGGTCGGGTGGAGCGCTGACCTCCGCCACCGGCTGGCTTGACCGGCCGCAGGGACCGGACGATCCGGATTTTCGCAGCCTGATCAGCGACATGACCTTCTCGCTGTTCCCGAGCCAGCGGTCGGATCTGCTCTGCGGCAGGCCGGACTGCTGACAAAGTCAGTCTCACAGCAGCCAGTCACGCATCAGGGCGGTGACCGCCTGCGGCTGTTCCATCGCCGACAGGTGGCCGCACTCCTCGATCACCACCAGCCGCGCGCCGGGAATGGCTTCCGCCATCTCCTCATGCAGGGCCGGCGGCGTCAGGATGTCCTGGCGGCCGCAGACGACCAGCGTCGGGCAGCGGATGGCGGCAAGGCCCGGTCGGCTGTCCACCCGGTTGATGATCGCCTCCTGTTCCCGCGCATAGCCGTCGACGCCCACCCGCTCCATCTGCGCCAGGACGGAGCGGACGAAGCCCTCGTCGGCCAGCCGCTCGGGATGGATCAGGCGGGGCAGGGCGGCGCGGATGACCTGCCCGTAACGGCCCTGGCGGGCGAGCGCCACCGCCTCCCGCCGGGTCGCGCTTGCCTCCGCCGTGTCGGGGCGGGCGTTGGTGTCGAGCAGGGCGAGCCGCTCCACCCGCTCCGGTGCCCGGCGCAGGATCTCCAGCGCCACATAGCCGCCCATCGACAGGCCGGCGACAGCGAAGCGTTCCGGCGCCTGGGCCAGCACCTTGCCGGCCATCGCCGCGATGCTGTCGCAGTCCGCCAGCTCGACCACCTGCGGATCCGCTACCTCGCCGAGATGCCGGACCTGATGGTCCCACAATGCGGCGTCCAGCGGCATGCCGGGCAACAGGATCAGTGCGGGGCGGCCACCGGCGTTCGCAGACGTGGGGTTCGGGGGTGTGGAGTTCGAGGCCATGGGATGTCTCCTGCGCTCACTTCACCAGGGCGCTGACAAGCTTGAAGACGGGGGTGCCGGCGCGCTCCATCCACTCGAACAGCACCATTTCGGTGGTGACGATGGTCACGCCGGCGGCGCGCATCCGCTCCAGCGCCATGGCGCGGTTGTCGGGCGTGCGCGACGACACGGCGTCGGCCACCAGATAGACCGCATGGCCCTGCTGGCGCAGCCCGAGCGCCGTCTGCATCACGCAGACATGGGCTTCCGTCCCGCACAGCACGATCTGCGGACGCTTCAACTCCACCAGCGCCGCGTTGAAGGCCGGCTCGCCGGTGCAGCCGAAGGTGATCTTCTCGATCACCGGGGTTCCCGCCGGCAGGTCGGCGCGCACCGCCTCCACCGTCGGCCCCAGGCCGCGCGGATATTGTTCGGTCAGCAGCACCGGCACCGACAGGGCGGCAGCGCCCTTCAGCAGCATTCCGGTGTTGCGGACGACGCGGGCGGAGTCGTGGATGGCCGGCAGCAGCCGTTCCTGCACATCCACCACCACCAGCACCGAGTCCTGGGCACGAAGAATCATCAAATGCTCTCGACCGTTCCATATGAAGCGGGCCACCCCGTTTCAGGGTGCCGGCAAGCGCCGCGACTCGCGGTGTTGCCGGACGACAGCCTAGCGCAGGGGACGGATTTCGCCAACGCGGCGTATTTTCGCGTCAATTTTCGGTCTCCGAACATCGGATCTATTGACATGTAGCTTTGACTTCCTATTCTTCGGCCTCATCCAGGCATCGGGCGTCGAACGCTCGATTTCCGCACTCCAGAACAGAAACAGGTTGGATGCTTTTTTCGGAACTTGGGCTTGGCCCTGACGTCCTGCGCGCCATCGAGGACAAGGGTTACACCCAACCGACGCCCATTCAGGAACAGGCAATTCCCTGTGTCCTGCAACGCCGCGACGTGCTGGGCTGCGCGCAGACGGGCACCGGCAAGACGGCGAGCTTCACCTTGCCCATGATCGACATCCTGGCGTCGGGCCGTGCCCGCGCGCGGATGCCGCGGTCGCTGATCCTGGAGCCGACGCGCGAGCTGGCCGCCCAGGTGTCGGAGAGCTTCGAGACCTACGGCAAGTACCATAAGCTCAGCATGGCGCTGCTGATCGGCGGCGAGACCTTCACCGAACAGGTGAAGAAGCTCGACCGTGGCGTGGATGTGCTGATCGCGACTCCGGGTCGTCTCATCGACCTGTTCGAGCGCGGCAACATCATGCTGAACGACATCAAGGTCTTCGTCATCGACGAGGCCGACCGCATGCTCGACATGGGCTTCATCCCGGACATCGAGCGCATCGTCAGCAAGCTGCCGAAGAACCGCCAGACCCTGTTCTTCTCGGCGACCATGCCGCCGGAAATCCGCCGTCTGGCCGATGCCTTCCTGACCCAGCCGCTTGAGATCTCCGTCGCTCCGCCCGCCTCGCCGGCGGAAACGGTGACCCAGGCCCTGAGCCTCGTGCATGAGATGGACAAGCGCAAGGCGCTGCGCCATCTGCTGCAGACCGAGGACGTCAAGAACGCCTTCATCTTCTGCAACCGCAAGCGCGACATCGCCGTGCTGCAGAAGTCGCTGGAACGCCACGGCTTCAATGTCGGTGCGCTGCATGGCGACATGGTGCAGTCCAAGCGGACCGAGACGCTGGAACGTTTCAAGCAGGGTGAGATCACGCTGCTGGTCTGCTCCGACGTCGCCGCCCGCGGCATCGACGTCCAGGGTCTCAGCCACGTTTTCAATTTCGACGTGCCGCTGACCCCCGACGACTATGTCCATCGGATTGGCCGCACCGGCCGCGCCGGCAAGCAGGGCCGTGCCTTTATGCTGGCGACGCCCGACGACACCAAACTGGTCGGCGCGATCACGCGCCTCATCAAGCGGGAGATTCCCATGATCGCCATCGACGGCCTGGAGACGGCCGAGTTCGGCGAGGAAGACGGCAGCTCCCGCGGGCGTGGCCGCGGCCGTGGCGGTCGTGGAGCCAAGCCTGACTCCCGTTCGGAAGCCCGTCCGCCCCGTGGTGGCCGTGAAGAGCGTGCCCCGCGCGAGGAAGCCGCTCCTCTCCGTGAAGAGCGCGCCGCCCGCGAGGAACGTCCGGTCCGCGAGGAACGCCCCGTCCGTGAGGAGCGCCCGATGCGTGAAGAGCGTCCGGTCCGTGAGGAGCGCCAACCCCGCGAATCGCTGGCTGCTGCCGAATCCCGCCGTAACAACGATCCGCGCCGTGATCGTGACCGTGATCGCCGCCGTCGCCGTGACGACGACGATGACGACGTGCCGGTGATCGGTTTCGGCGACCATATGCCGGCCTTCATGCTGCGCTCGGCCCGTCCGCGCCCGTCCAGCGAAACCTCGACCGATCCGTCGCAGGAGGGCTGAGCCCGTGCAGACCATCTTCGTCATGGTCAAGTGCGATCTCGGTCGCGCCTATGAGGTCGCCGATCAGGCTGTGCAGCTGATCGAACAGGTGTCGGAGGTGCATTCCATCTCCGGCCAGTACGATCTGCTGATGAAGTGCTACCTGAAGCAGGACGACGACATCGGCCGCTTCGTGACGGAGCATGTGCAGACTCTGCCCGGCGTGCGGGATACCTTCACGCTGATTGCGTACAAGGCGTTCGCATAGACGCCGGTCGCACAGCCGGTTCCGGTGTGCGGACATGAAAAGGCCGGGCAGTTGCCCGGCCTTTTTCGTTGTCTTGCGGTCCGGTTACTTCTCCGGTCCGCATCCGGGCCCGACGGCGGGATCGTTCGCGAAGCTCCCGTCATCGACCTGACTGCCCGCGCCGTAATCGGGATTGGTCCCCGCCGCCAGCGCCGCCAGCCGGTGGGCGGTCGCCACATGCGCTTCGCGTTCGACCGCACGGTAATGGTCGATCACCTGCTCGCCGAAGGCGGTCAGCACCGTCCCGCCGCCATGCTTGCCGCCGACCGCGGCACTCACCACCGGTTCGCTGAAGATGCGGTTCAGGTCGTCCACCAGCAGCCACGCCCGCCGGTAGGACATGCCCAGCGCCCGTCCGGCGGCGGAGATGGAGCCGGTGCCGCGAATCTGCTCCAGCAGCGCGATCTTGCCCGGCCCGATCGAGCCGCCGCTTTCGAAGTCGATGCGGATTCTCATGCGGGTCATGGTGACAGGCTCCCCCTCAGCGCTCTGCCGAGTCCAGACCGGCGCCGCTCCAGGCGCCGGTGCGGAAGAAGGCGTCGATCCGCTCGCACCAGGGATCGATGTCCAGCCCGGCGGACTCCAGCCAGTCGCGGTTGAAGTAGGTCCCCATATAGCGGTCGCCCGGATCGCAGATCAGCGTGGCGACGCTGCCCTGCCGGCCCTCGCGCATCATCCCGGCGATCAGCTCGATGGCGCCCACCAGATTGGTGCCGGTGGAGCCGCCGCAGGCGCGGCCCAGCCGGTCGCGCAGCACCCAGACGGCGGCGATGCTGGCGGCGTCGGGCACGCGGATCATCCGGTCGATCACCGTCGGCTGGAAGGACGGCTCCACCGTCGGACGCCCGATGCCCTCGATGCCCGATCCGCGGCCGACATTGGCCGCCGGATCGTTGTCGCGGAAGCCGGTGAAGAAGGCGGAATGCTCGGGATCGGCGACGCACACCCGCGTCGGCAGCCGGCGATAGCGCACATAGCGCCCGAAGGTGGCCGAGGTGCCGCCGGTGCCGGCGCCGCAGACGATCCAGTCCGGCACCGGATGCGGTTCCTGCGCCAGCTGTTCGAAGATCGACTGGGCGATGTTGTTGTTGCCGCGCCAGTCGGTGGCGCGCTCGGCATAGGTGAACTGGTCCATAAAATGGCCGTCGCAGTCGCGGGCCAGCCGCTGCGCCTCGGCGCAGACCTCGGACGCACGCTCCACCATGTGGCAGCGGCCGCCATAAAACTCGATCTGCGCGATCTTGGCCGGCGAGGTGTTGCGCGGCACCACGGCGACGAAGGGCAGCTCCAGCAGCTGGGCGAAATAGGCCTCCGACACCGCGGTGGAGCCGGACGAGGCCTCGATCACCGTCGTGCCCGCGCGCACCCAGCCATTGCAGATCGCGTAGAGGAACAGCGACCGCGCCAGCCGGTGCTTCAGGCTGCCGGTGGGATGGGTCGACTCGTCCTTCAGATACAGCGTGATCCCCTGCGCCGCCAGGATCGGCATCCGCAGCAGGTGCGTATCGGCGGAGCGGTTCACGTCCGCCTCGATCCGGCGCAGAGCCTCGTCGAGCCAGCCCCGGCGGGCGACGGTGGGAGCGGCTGCGGCGGGGGAGGGGATGGTCATGGCGTCATATCCGGCGATTGGCTGCCCCATCCATAGCGCGGAATTTTACCGAATGCATCCGGTAGAATAACCCTCCCCGCCATGGTGGACGGTCAGCCCTGCCGGATGCGGGCGACGAAGGCCGACACCTCGCCCAGCATGCGGTCGGCGCGCTCGCCCACCATGCGGGCGGCAGCGGCCACCTCGGCGGAGGCCTGACCGGTGGCGGTCGCGTGGCTGCACACCAGATTCAGGCTGTCGGACACCGAGCTGACGCCCTGCGCCGCCTCGTTGACGTTCTGGCTGATGTCGCGGGTCGCCGCCCCCTGCTCCTCGATGGCGGCGGAGATGCTGGAGGCGACGTTGTTCACCGTCTCGATGGCACCGCCGACGCCGCGCATCGCCTCGACGACGGACGAGGTGGCGTCCGTCATGGCGGCAATCTGCGCCTGCACGTCGTCGGTCGCCTTGGCGGTCTGGTTGGCGAGATTCTTCACCTCGCTGGCGACCACGGCGAAGCCCTTGCCGGCCTCGCCGGCACGGGCCGCCTCGATGGTCGCATTCAGCGCCAGCAGGTTGGTCTGCTCGGCGATGGAGCGGATCAGGTCGACCACCTCCACCGTGCGGCGGGCGACGCCGTCCAGCTGTTCGATCAGGGCGTAGGTGCGGCGCACATCCTCAACGGCGCGGGCGGAGCCGGTCGTCGACTCGGCGATCTGCTGGGCGATCTCGCGGATCGAGGCGGCCAGTTCCTCGGTGGCGCCCGCCACCGCCTGGACGTTGCCGGAGGTGGTCCCGGCGGCGCGGGCGGCGCCGTCCATCAGCCGGGTGGTCTGTTCCGCCCCGCGGCTCATCTCGCCCGAGGTGTGGGTCAGTTGCCCGGCCGACTCGGCGACGGAATGGACCAGCGCGCCGACCGTGCTTTCGAACTCGTCGGCCAGCCGCCTCATGGTGGCGCGGCGGCCTTCCTCGGCTTCCCGTTCCAGTGCGGCATGGCGGCGGCGCAAATCCTCGGCCTCGATGGCGCTGAGCCGCAGGGTCTCGACCGAGCGGGCGAGAGCCCCCACCTCGTCGGCACGGTCCGCGCCGGCGACCTGGGCGACCAGATCGCCCCTGGCGATGCGGTCGGTGGCGTGGGCGATGCCGTCCAGCCCCTTGCCGATGCGCGACACCAGACGGAAACCGAACAGCCCGAGCAGCAGTGCCGCCGCCAGCGTCACCAGCAGCGTCTTGATCAGCGTGGCACGGAAGGCGGCATCGACATCGTCGATGTAGACGCCGGTACCGATCATCCAGCCCCACGGCTCATAGATCGCGGCATAGGCCAGCTTCGGCATCGGCTCGGTCCCGCCGGCCTTGGGGAAATTGTAGATCAGGGTGCCGTCGCCGCCGCGGGCCGAATCGATCAGGCCGCGGATCACCAGCACGCCGTTGCTGTCCCTGAAGTCGGCGAGCTTGCGGGTGCCCTCCAGGTCAGGACGCACGCCGTGGAACACGTTGGTGCCGTCGAATTCGTACCCGAACATGTATTCGTTGCCGAAGAAGCGCAGGGCGCGAAGCGCACCCTTGGCAAGGGTCTGCGCCTCTTCCCGGCTGAACTCGCCCTTGGCGGCGCGGGCATCATAGGACTTCATGATCGACAGCGAGGTCTGCACCACCGCCTGGATGGAATTGCGGTAGCCCTCCACCATGGTTTCGCGCTTCGATGTCGCGGACCAGATGCCGCCCACCAGAATGGCGACGAGGAACAGCCCCTGAAGGATCAGGAGCTTTGCCTTGATGCTGTGAAGTTTGCCGATCATCGCCCTGTTCCACCCCATGCGCGCGACGCCGCGTCCGCCACCCAACGGCACGAGACGATACGGTTCGCTAATCAAACGAACTCTAATACAACAAATCAGTCATACTGGAGCATTGTTCGTCGACGCAATGCCTGACGTCGAGCCAGGAGTAATCCGGATGGTCGCGAAACTGGTTGTGACCATTGGAGCACTAGGGTTACACCTGATAAAGAAGTCTGTCAGGATG
Source organism: Azospirillum sp. A26 (assembly GCF_042604635.1). NCBI lineage: Bacteria > Pseudomonadati > Pseudomonadota > Alphaproteobacteria > Rhodospirillales > Azospirillaceae > Azospirillum > Azospirillum sp. A26. The sequence goes on from NZ_CP170472.1 coordinate 734,491, forward strand.
CGACGCCATGACGCTGATCGCCTATCCCCTCTCGGGCGCGATGCCCGACATCCGCCCGGCCCGCCCGACCCGCGACTGGATCGATGCCCTGCCGGAGCAGTACGGCTACCGCTGCCTGCCGCTGAACATCGCCAGCATGCACGGGTGGGAGGTTTGCTGCCCGGTGCGGGTCACCGCCGTGTGGGATGGCGGAACCGGGCTGGATGCCATCACCGTCACGGCCGACGAGCCGCATCCCCTGCTGCCGGCCAGCCATTTCGGCAGCGGCGTCCTGACCTTCCATGTCGCGGCCCTGTTCCGCACGCCGCCGGGCGTCAACCTGATGGTCACCGGCCCGCTGAACCATCCGAAACACGGGATCCTGGGCCTGTCGGGAATCATCGAGACCGACTGGTCGCCGTATCCCTTCACCATGAACTGGAGGTTCACCGCTGCCGGCGTTCCGGTGACCTGGGAAAAGGGCGAGCCCTTTGCCCATCTCATGCCGATCCAGCGCGGTCTGGTGGAAAGCCTGACGCCGGAGGTTCGCGACCTGGACAGCGATCCGGAGACCGCGGCGCAGTACCGCGCCTGGGCGACCTCGCGCAGCCAGTTCAACAACGAATTGCGGACGCCGGGCAGCACCGCGGCACAGGAACGCTGGCAGAAGGGCTATTACCGCGGCAAGCAGCCGGACGGCAGCGAAGGCCCGCCCGACCATGAAATCAAGGTGCGGGCGAAGCCGTTTCCGAACACATAGTTACCGCTCAACCAGTTAGAGCGTGTCCTGAATGCTGCGCACGAACTCCGGCAGGCCGATCTGCCGGCGGCGGCGCAGCCGTTCGGCATGCAGGATGGACTCGACCGCGGCGATGCTCTCGGTCACGTCGCTGTTGACGATGACATAGTCGTATTCCGGCCAGTGGCTGATCTCGTTGGACGCCTTCGCCATCCGGTTGGCGATAACCTCTTCGGAATCCTGGCCGCGGCCGCGCAGGCGGCGCTCCAACTCGCTGACCGACGGCGGCAGGACGAAGACGCTGACCAGATCGTCGCGGGCGTTCTGCGCCAGCTGCTGCGCGCCCTGCCAGTCGATGGCGAACAGCACGTCGCGGCCGGCGCCCAGCGCGTCCTCCACCGCCACCCGCGGCGTGCCATAGCAGTTGCCGAAGACGCGGGCATGTTCCAGCAGGTCGCCGGTCTCCGCCATGCGGTCGAAGCGCTGCTGGTCGATGAAGTAATAATCCAGCCCTTCAACCTCGCCCGGACGCATCGCGCGGGTGGTCACCGACACCGACATGGTGATGCCGGCATCGCGGTCCAGCAGCCCGCGGGCGATGGTGGTCTTGCCGGCCCCCGACGGGGAGGACAGCACCAGCATCAGGCCGCGGCGGTGGATCGGGGAGGTGGTGGTCGCAGCCATGGCGGTCACTCGCAGTTGCCTGTCATTCGAAAACGGTTCATTCGAAAACGGCTCATTCGAAAATGGTCGTCATTCGATGTTCTGGACCTGCTCGCGAAGCTGCTCGATGGAGGCTTTCAGCGACAGGCCGATGCGGGTCAGTTCGACATCCGCCGATTTGGAGCAGAGCGTGTTGGCCTCGCGGTTGAACTCCTGGCACAGGAAGTCGAACCGGCGGCCGATGGCGCCGCCCTCCGCCATCATGTCGCGCGCGGCCTGGATGTGGGCACGCAGGCGGTCCAGCTCCTCGCGCACGTCGGCCTTGCCGATCAGGATCGCCGCCTCCTGGGCCAGCCGCTCCTCCGACAGGGCGGGGAAGGAGCCGAGGATCGCCGCCACTTGGGCGCGCAGCTTCTCGCGCAGCGCCTCCGGCTGGGTCGAGGCGCAGGCCGACGCCGCGTCCACCAGCCGGGCGATCTCGTCGAGATGGCCGTTCAGCACCTCGGCGATGCGCGCGCCCTCGGTGAGGCGGTTGACCGCCAACTGGTCGATCAGTTTGGACAGGTCGCCCTTCAACGCCGACTCGACGCGCTCGCGCGCCTCGGTTTCATCCTCTTCCACCGGCTCGATGATGCCGCGGACGGCCAGCAGCGAATCAAGACGCGGCGCGGCGGCGCCGGCCCCCTCGATCTCCCGCGCGATCTCCAGGACCTGGGCCAGAAGCTCGCGGTTGATGCGCAGCTGCGACACCGCCTGGGCGCGGTTGACGGTCAGCGTCAGGTTGACGTTGCCCCGCGCCAGCCGCTTCGGCACATCGGCCCGGGCCGCCGCCTCGACGCTGTCGAAGCCGGACGGCAGGCGGCAGCGCAGATCCAGGCTGCGGCCATTGACGCTCTTGGCCTCGAAGGTCCAGGAATAGCCGTCGCCGTGCCCGTCGACGCGTGCGAAACCGGTCATGCTGGCAATGACGGGGCGATGGGCTGGCAACGGCGGCCTCACTTGAAAAGCGGTGTCGAATGATGTCGTGCTTATAAACGCGACGTCACCCCACAACAAGCTTCGGCGCCATCGGGCAGCCGGCGGGCAGGGCGCACATCCCATGAAACAGCCGCGTTCCATCGTCATCACCGGGGCCTCGAGCGGCATCGGCGAAGCCCTGGCCGTCCTGTACGCCGCTCCCGGAGTCGGACTTGCCCTGACCGGCCGCGACTCCGCAAGGCTGGAGAGCGTGGCGCAGCGCTGTCGCGCCGCCGGTGCGCTGGTCGAGACGAAGGTGATCGACGTGGCCGACCGCAAGGCGATGGCGGACTGGCTGGCCCGGGTCGATGCGGACACCCCGGTCGACCTGCTGATCGCCAACGCCGGCATGTCGGCGGGCACCGGCGATGGCGGTGAGACGGAGGAGCAGGCGCGGCGCATCCTGGCGGTGAACATCGACGGCGTTCTGAACAGCATCCACCCGCTGCTTCCGGCGATGCGGGAGCGGCGGAGCGGACAGATCGCCATCATGGCCTCGCTGGCCGGCTTCCGCGGCCTCCCCGGCGCGCCCGCCTATTGCGCCAGCAAGGCGATGGTCCGGGTCTATGGCGAGGCGCTGCGCGGCGATCTGGCCGGGGAGGGGATCGGTGTCTCGGTCATCTGTCCGGGCTTCGTCAAAAGCCGGATGACGGCGGTGAACCGCTTTCCCATGCCGTTCCTGATGGAGACCGATGCAGCGGCCCGGCTCATCCGCCGCGGGCTGGAGCGCAACCGGGGGCGAATCGCCTTCCCCTGGCCGATGATGGCCGCGGTCTGGCTGCTGGCCCTTCTTCCCCCGGCCTGGACCGACGGTCTGCTGCGGCAGGCCCCGCGCAAGCCGTGACCGGGCTCAATCCACCTTGGCGTGGGCGATGGCTTCGCGAACGCTGACGCCCTTGCGCATGATGTTGTCGACCGCGCGGCCCTGGACCAGATTGATCCCCATCTTGTGGGCATAGACCAGGCTGGTCACGCTGTCGCAGCGGGCCAGGATGAATTTGCAGCGGTCCTGTTCGGCGATGCGGTCGCGGAAATACTTCTCGAACGACGGGTCCATCTCCAGCATGTCGTTCGACCAGAAAATCTTGGCGTAGTCGGCGTTCAGATATTCCAGGTCGAAATTCGTCACCCAGAACGGGTTCAGACCATCGACCGCGATCTGGTAACGGCGGTCCTGGGCGAACTCCACCACCTCGTTGAACAGCGACAGGTTTTCGATCAGGTCGCCCTTCGACACCTCGAGCACCACCTGCCCGCGGAAGTCGATCGGCAGCCGCTCGTCGAACTTCACGAATCCGGTCGAAATGACGGTGGACAGGTTGATGTTTATGCCGATCCGACGGCCCCGCATGAAGCTGAGCCCATGGTTCAGTGCCCGCAGCACCGACTGGTCGAGATTGGCGGTGAAGTAGTTGAACAGCCACTTGTTGGCGGTGATGTCATAATCCGGGCAGAGCCGTTCCTGAAGAAGCTTGATCGAGATGTAGAGTTCGAAATACTCCATCTCGGCTTCGCCGGTGCCGAGGTTGGCGATGCCCTGGTTGAACAGGAAAGGCGACAGGTCGAACATCTGCATGGAGCGTTCGAGCTTGCCGAGTTCTTCCAGCGTGATCGGCGGCTTGGTCTCGGTGACGTGGTTGCCGGTCTCGTTCGCCTGCAATTCCTCGATGAAACGGATGACGTTGATGAAGTTCAACGCCAGTTCCATGATCGAATAGAGCGAATATTCCTTATAGGGGTTGGGACCCGTCAACGTCGTCTTCGACAGGAAGACCTGTTCGACCGTCTGGCAGACGTCGGTGACGCCGGTCAGCTTCAGCCCCTTGTAGAGGATGATGACGTCGCCGTTGGAAATGTTGAAGGATTGCAGGTAGGACGCCTTGCTCGCCAGTTCCTGGATGATGGAGCGGACCATCATCTGGCTGGTCGGGTCGCGGTCCTTCAGCAGCGACAGGTGCATGTGGATCAGACGCATGCCCTGCAGTTCGCTCTTCGCCGACCGCAGCAGATTCAGCAGCTTGTCGTTGTCGAAATCTGGCTTCTGATCCTTGGCGGCGGCGACGGCGGCCTGCTTCTCCGTGGTGGAAAGCCGGACACGGTCCCGTCCAATGGGTGGTCTGCCGCCAAACCTGCTCATACCTTGCTCACTCCCACAACAAGCGACACGCCTGCCAACCACCCGTATCCCTGGCCGCTCGTTGCTCGGCAGCCTTGTCTTTCCATCCGGGCCAGTCTCTGCCCAGGCGGCGTTGTCGGCAGGCCGGAAGAGCGGGGCATGCCCGCTCGGCATACCCCGGTCCGCTCGATGCTGCGAAGCCGAACCGATCTTAACGGTAACTTTCTTTAAAAAGCCCTTAAGGCTGAAGTCCGGGCGCAGGAGGTACCCGGACCGCAGCAAAAGGCGCCACAGTCATCGAAGCGACGCCATCCGAAAAGGTCAAGTTTCCGGTTCCGGCGGAGCCGCCGACGGGCGTGGTTCGCCAGCAGGAACGATGCGGACGCGACGATCTATGACCGCAAGTCCGATCTTTCCGTGCTTCAGGGCTAGCGCATCATTGCCGAACAGTTCGCGCCGCCATCCCTGCATCGCCGCAATGTCTGCGCCATCGTCGGCCGCCAGAGACTCCAGATCGGCGGAGGACGCGACCAGCTTCGCCGCGACATTGTTCTCGTCACACTTCATCTTCAGCAGGACGCGCAGAAGCTCGACGATCGGTTGCAGGCCGGGCGGCGGCTCCTCGCGCGGCTCGACGCGGGGCAGGGCGCTGTCCGGCAGGTCCAGCCCGCCCTTCACCGCGGCCAGCACGTCGGAGCCCTGGCGCCCCTCGGCGAAGCCACGGCCCAGCCCGCGGGTGCGGGCAAGGTCATCGACGGTGGTCGGGGCATGGGCGGCGATTTCCAGCAGGGCCTCGTCGCGCAGGATGCGGGATCGCGGCTGGTCGCGGCGCTGGGCCTCGCGCTCGCGCCAGGCCGCCAGCTCCTTCAGGATTGCCATGAAGCGCGGCTTGTTGGTGCGCACCTTCAGCCGCAGGTAGGAGCTTTCCGGATCGACCTGATAAGTCGCCGGATCGGTCAGGATCGCCATCTCCTCCTCCAGCCAGTGCGAACGGCCGGAACGGGCGAGGCGGCGCTTCAGCTTCTCGTAGGCGGGGCGCAGGTGGATGACGTCGGACAGGGCGTAGGTCAGCTGCCGCTCGGTCAGCGGGCGGTGCGACCAGTCGGTGAAGCGGCTGGACTTGTCGATGCGTGCGCCGGCCAGCTTGGTCACCAGCGTTTCATAGCCCACGCTTTCGCCGAAGCCGCAGACCATCGCCGCGACCTGGGTATCGAACAGCGGATGCGGGATCTGGCCGGACAGATGCCAGAAGATCTCCACATCCTGCCGGGCGGCGTGGAAGACCTTCAGCACCGACGGGTCGCTCATCAGCGCGAACAGCGGCGCCAGGTCGATGCCCTCGGCCAGCGGGTCGATGGCGACCGCGCCGTTGGGCCCGCCGACCTGGACGAGACACAGTTGCGGCCAATAGGTCTTTTCCCGCAGGAACTCGGTATCGACCGTGATGTATTCGGTCCCTGCCAGCGACTGACAGAAGGCCTGGAGGGCGTCGGTTGTCGTGATGAGCGTCATGGTTGCTTCATACACGACCGAACGGGTGCTTGAAAGTCCGCCGAAGCGCGAAGGCGATGCGTTTCTCGAGGCGGCCGTCCGCGCGGGTGGGGGAGGAGATCGACCCGGCCCGATTTTACCGCTCCGCTTATCCCGAAGCCGCCACGGTGTTAAACTCGGTTTCGATGGCCGGCACACCGGCGGATGGAACAGTGAACAGGGGCGCGCAGAGTGTTTCATAGCGTTCCAAATGTCGCATTCCGGCCCTGCCGGCTGCACGCTCCGCCCTATCGCGGCTTGACTTTCGCCCGCGTCCGGTGTGGTGTGTCGGACCGCTTTTTCCGCCGGAATCCGCCCTTTTCAAGGTGTTTCGACCCATGCACCCCTACCGCACGCACACCTGCGGCCAGCTTCGTGAAGAGAATGCCGGTGAAACCGTCCGCCTGTCGGGCTGGATGAACCGGAAGCGCGACCATGGACAGCTGCTGTTCATCGACCTGCGCGACCATTACGGCCTGACGCAGTGCGTGGTCGATACCTCCAACCCGGCCTTCGAGGTCGCGAACCGGCTGAAGCTGGAATCGGTCATCACCGTCACCGGCAAGGTGGTGAAGCGTACGGCCGAGACCATCAACGACAAGCTGCCCACCGGCCGCATCGAGATGCAGATCGCCGAGCTGACCGTGGAAGGCGAGGCGGAGCAGATTCCGCTGCAGGTCAACCAGGACACCGATGCCGGCGAGGACGTTCGCCTGCGCTACCGCTTCCTCGACCTGCGCCGCGAGCGCATCCACGAGAACATCATGCTGCGCTCGCGCGTGATCGCCTCGGCGCGCCGCCGCATGATCGACCAGGGTTTCACCGAATTCCAGACGCCGATCCTCACCGCCTCCTCTCCGGAAGGCGCGCGTGACTATCTGGTGCCCAGCCGCAACCATCCCGGCAAGTTCTACGCCCTGCCGCAGGCGCCGCAGCAGTTCAAGCAACTGCTGATGGTCGCCGGCTTCGACCGCTATTTCCAGATCGCCCCCTGCTTCCGCGACGAGGACGCCCGCGCCGACCGCAGCCCGGGCGAGTTTTATCAGCTCGATTTCGAGATGTCCTTTGTCACCCAGGAAGACGTCTTCGCCGCCATCGAGCCGGTTCTGCACGGCATTTTCGACGAGTTCGGCAGCTTCCGCCGCGACTCGAAGCCGGCCATCGACGGCCTGCCGTTCCGCCGCATCTCCTACGCCGAGTCGATGCTGAAGTACGGCAACGACAAGCCGGACCTGCGCAACCCGCTGGTCATCACCGATGTGACCGAGGTGTTCAAGCGCGAAGACGTGGAGTTCCGCGCCTTCAAGCAGACGCTGGAGAAGGGCGGCGTCGTCCGCGCCATCCGCGCGCCGAAGGTCTCCGACCGTCCGCGCAGCTTCTTCGACAAGCTGAACGACTGGGCCCGCGGGCTCGGCGCTCCCGGCCTCGGCTACATCGTCATGGAAGCCGGCGGCGGCAAGGGTCCGATTGCCAAGTTCGTGCCGGAAGCGGCCCAGGCCGCCCTGCGCGAGCTGGCCGGCCTTGAGGACGGCGACGCGATCTTCTTCGTCTGCGACCAGCCCGGCCCGGCGGCCAAGCTGGCCGGCTTCGCCCGCACCCGCATCGGCGAGGAACTGGACCTGATCGAGAAGAACGCCTTCCGCTTCTGCTGGATCGTCGACTTCCCGATGTACGAGCTGGACGAGGAGACCAACAAGGTCATCTTCAGCCACAACCCGTTCTCCATGCCCCAGGGCGGCCTGAAGGCGTTGCAGGAGAAGAACCCGCTGGAGATCAACGCCTACCAGTACGATATCGTCTGCAACGGCGTGGAACTGTCCTCGGGCGCGATCCGCAACCATCTGCCCGAAGTCATGTACAAGGCCTTCGACATCGCCGGCTACCCGCCGGAGGAGCTGGAAGCCCGATTCGGCGGCATGCTGAGCGCCTTCAAGCTGGGCGCCCCGCCGCACGGCGGTTCGGCTCCGGGCATCGATCGCATCGTCATGCTGTTGGCCGACGAGCCGAACATCCGTGAGGTCATCGCCTTCCCGCTGAACCAGCGGGCCGAAGATCTGCTGATGCAGGCCCCGGCGCCGGTCGACACCGCCCGCTTGCGCGAGCTTCACCTGAAACTCGACCTGCCGAAGCCGAAGGTGGCCGCTCCGACGGCGCCGCAGGCGTAAAGGTAGAGTATTCCTGATTATTGGAAAGGCCGCACCACTGAGGCGCGGCCTTTTTCAACTACGGAAAGATCTTCGTCTTTCCGGAGATTTTCTTGGCTTTGACAGTATTGATGGCGTCAATGAAGCTCTGCCTCGTTACTTCCCGGCCGAATTCGGCCTCGATGGGCTTCAGTGTGAACATGACGGCAGCCATCGATTGGTAGAAGGACATGTAGGTGAGGTTCAGCCCGGCGCCGGCCACGGCCCCGGCGATCGGCACCGACTGCGCCACGATCTTGGGCGACAGCGTTATCGCGAAGCGGCTGGCGATCTTCGTGATCATTTCAGCCAGCTTCGGCGCGGCAATGTTCGCCCCGACTCGCGAAGCGACGAAGAGGGCGTCCGCCTCGTCGTCGTCGTCCAGCGGTCCGCCCAGCGCGAAGACCTGGAGACAGGCGAGCTGTACCGCCGGGTCTTTCAAATCCGCCCCTTTGGAGCGGGCCACGTCGGCGATGGAGCGGAGGATCGCTGTTGTGGTCACGGGCAATTCCGCCAGAATCCCTGGCGCCCCGAAAAAGCCGCCGGCCGCACCGGTCGCCGCGCCCAGCAACTTGTAGAGGCCTTTCGACGCCTCCTTGCCCGTCTCGCCATCCATGTTCAGGATCGCCACCTTGAACGCCTGATCGAGCGCCGAACGAAGCGTATCGTGCAGAGAACTGCGAATGCCCTCGGGCAGCAAGTTCAACGTGCCATCGACAGTGCTGCCCAGTTTGGCCACCGCGGACATCAGGACGCCCTGCGCCGCCATATATTGCTCTGCGGCGCCCTCCACCGCGGACAAGGCTTTCGAGTCCAAAGTCATCTGGTTCATCCACTGAAATAGACCGCGATACGCTGCGCCGCCGGTCTGACGGGAGCGGCCGAGGCTGAGCATCTGGCGATGCTATAACGATGAGAATGCGGAGAGCGGATCACAACGACAAAAAGACTCTCCGTACCCGCGTGGCTGTTGCCAAAGTGATGCAAGAGAGCTATGTAAGCGCCGTCGTCAAAACCTCACGCGGGCTGGCGGACCCTCGGTTTTACCCCGATGGCCCGATCCGGTGTCTTCAGCCATGGTTTCCATGCGCTGTCGACAATGCCCGCGGCGGAGCAACCGGAAAAAGGGATTTTTTCCACATGACCATGCCCACCTTTACCATGCGCCAGCTGCTGGAAGCCGGTGTCCACTTCGGTCACCACACCCGCCGCTGGAACCCGAAGATGAACCAGTACATCTTCGGCGTGCGCAATGGCGTGCACATCATCGACCTCGAGCAGACCGTCCCGATGTTGCACCGCGCCCTGCAGGCCGTGCGCGACGTCGTCGCCGGCGGTGGCCGCGTCCTGTTCGTCGGCACCAAGCGCCAGGCCCAGGAGCGGATCGCCGAGGCTGCCGCCAAGTGCGGCCAGTACTACGTCAACCACCGCTGGCTCGGCGGCATGCTGACCAACTGGAAGACGATCTCCCAGTCGATCAAGCGTCTGCGCGAGATGGAAGAGCGTCTGGGCGCCGACACCTCGGGCCTGACCAAGCGCGAAATCCTCGAGCTGACCCGCGAGCGCGACAAGCTGGAGCGTGCGCTGGGCGGCATCAAGGAGATGGGCGGCCTGCCGGACGTCATCTTCATCATCGACACCAACAAGGAGTCGATCGCGGTCAAGGAAGCCAACAAGCTTGGCATCCCGGTCATCGCGGTCCTCGACAGCAACTCCGATCCGGACGGCGTGGCCTTCCCGATCCCGGGCAACGACGACGCGCTGCGCGCCATCGAGATGTACTGCGACCTGACGGTCGGCGCCGTGCTTGACGGCCTGCAGGCCGAGATGAGCGCCGCCGGCATCGACGTCGGCGCCGCCGAGGACGCCCCGGCCGAGCAACTGCCGGAAGAAGAGACCGCCGAGACCGCCGCCCAGGCCTGACCCTGACGGTTGAAGGGCAGCCGGGCCTTATGACCTATGGCCCGGCTGCCTTTTTTATGGGCTGCCTTTTTGATGGGTTGCCACCCGTTTTGACTTTGTGACTCAATCCGATCCGCCTGCCGGATCGCTTGGAAGGAAGAGGGCGCAACATGGCCGAGATTACCGCCTCGCTCGTCAAGGAACTGCGCGAGAAGACCGGCGCGGGCATGATGGACTGCAAGAAGGCGCTGAACGAGACGCAGGGCGACCTCGAGGGCGCCGTCGACTGGCTGCGCAAGAAGGGCCTCGCCGCCGCCGCCAAGAAGTCGGGCCGCGTCGCCGCCGAAGGTCTGGTCGCCGTCGCCACCGCCGGCACCAAGGGTGCCGTCGTCGAGGTGAACGCCGAGACCGACTTCGTCGCCCGCAACGACAAGTTCCAGGGTTTCGCCGCCAAGTGCGCCGAGCTGGCCCTGGTCACCGGTGGCGATGTCGAGGCCCTGAAGGCCGCCGCCTATCCGGGCACCTCGCACACCGCCCAGGACGAGCTGACCAGCCTGATCGCCACCGTCGGCGAGAACATGAACCTGCGCCGTGCCGTCACGCTGTCGGTTTCGGCCGGTGTCGTCGTCAGCTACGTCCACTCGGCCATCGCGCCGGGCCTGGGCAAGATCGGCGTTCTGGTCGCCCTGGAGTCGACCGGCGATGCCGGCAAGCTGGCCGACCTCGGCAAGCAGATCGCCATGCACATCGCCGCCGCCCGTCCGGACGCGCTGGACATCGCCGATGTCGACAGCTCGTCGCTGGAGCGTGAGCGCAGCGTGCTGGCCGAGCAGGCCCGCGCTTCGGGCAAACCGGAGAACATCATCGAGAAGATGGTGGAAGGCCGCGTCCGCAAGTACTACGAGGAAGTCTGCCTGCTGGAGCAGACCTATGTGATCGACGGCGAGACCAAGCTCCGCAAGGTGGTTGAGAACGCCGCCAAGGACATCGGCGCCCCGGTCAAGGTCACGGGCTTCACCCGCTTCGCGCTGGGCGAGGGCATCGAGAAGGCCCAGTCGGACTTCGCCGCCGAAGTCGCCGCCGCCGCCGGCGGTCAGGGCTGAGGCCGGTAAGGTCGAACGCCTAGGTCCGCAAGCCGCATTCTGAAACAGCAAGGGAGCGTTCCCCCCATGGTCGATACCACCGGGACCACCACGCCGGCCGGGAGCGCGCGCTACAAGCGCGTTCTCCTCAAGGTGTCGGGCGAAGCGCTGATGGGTCAGCGCGACTACGGCCTGGACCCGGAGATGGTCAACCGCATCGCCAACGAGGTGAAGGCGGTCATCGGGCTCGGCGTCCAGGTCTGTCTGGTCATCGGCGGGGGGAACATCTTCCGGGGTGTGAAGGGTGCGGCGAGCGGCATGGAGCGTGCCTCGGCCGACTATATCGGCATGCTCGCCACCGTGATGAACGCGCTCTCGATGCAGAGCGCGCTCGAGCGGATGGGCGTCAGCACGCGGGTGCAGTCGGCCATCCCCATGTCGACGGTCTGCGAGCCCTACATCCGGCGCCGCGCCGTCCGTCACATGGAAAAAGGCCGGGTGGTGATCTTCGCCGCCGGCACCGGCAATCCCTTCTTCACCACCGACACCGCCGCGGCGCTGCGCGCCTCGGAGATGGGCTGTGACGGTCTGCTGAAGGGGACGCAGGTCGACGGCGTCTACACCGCCGATCCGAAGAAGGATCCGGCGGCCGAACGTTACGAACGCCTCACCTACATGGACGTCCTGACCAAGGAACTCCAGGTGATGGACGCTTCGGCGATCGCGCTGTCGCGCGAGAACCACATTCCCATTCTGGTCTTCTCGATCCACACGCCCGGCGCCTTCGCCGAAGTGATGCAGGGCCGTGGCAAGCACACCATCATAACGGAAGAAAGGGAGTAGGCCCGTGGCTGCGCCCGACCTATCGGATCTGAAGCGCCGCATGGAAGGCGCGCTCGACTCGTTTCGCAAGGAACTGGGCGGTCTCCGTACCGGCCGCGCCTCTTCAAATCTGCTGGAACCGGTGATGGTGGAGGCCTATGGCAGCCGCATGCACCTGCGCGAGGTCGCGACGGTCTCCGTTCCGGAACCTCGCCTGATCTCGGTCCAGGTCTGGGACCGTGGCATGACCAAGGCGGTCGAGAAGGCTATCCGCGACAGCGGTCTCGGCCTGAACCCGCAGGCCGAAGGCCAGGTCATCCGCGTGCCGCTGCCGGACCTGACCCAGGAGCGCCGCGCCGAACTGGCGAAGGTCGCCCACAAGTACGCCGAGCAGTGCCGCGTCGCCATCCGCAACATCCGTCGAGATGGCATGGACGGCCTGAAGAAGGCGGAGAAGGCAAGCGAGATCACCCAGGACGAGCACAAGGTCCAGTCGGACAAGGTGCAGGTTCTGACCGACCAGCACATCAAGCTGGTCGACGACTCGCTTGCGCAAAAAGAAAAGGAAATCATGCAGGTCTGATCCGGAATGCGCGACGCGGACGACAACCGGTCCAATACGGCTCCTGGGCACGTCGCCATCATCATGGATGGCAACGGGCGTTGGGCCAAGGCGCGCGGCCTGCCGCGCACCGCCGGGCACAAGAAGGGCGTGGACGCCGTCCGCCGCACCGTGGAAGCGGCGCGCGAACTTGGCATCGGCACTCTGACGATCTTCAGCTTCTCCTCGGAGAACTGGCGCCGGCCGGAAGAGGAGATCAGCGACCTGATGGGCCTGCTGCGCTTCTATCTGCGCAGCGAGGTCGCCGAACTGCACCGCGGAGGTGTCCGCCTGCGGGTGATCGGCGACCGCACCCGCCTGTCCGAGGACATCAACCGGCTGATCGACAATGCCGAGGCTCTGACCCGCGACAACCGGACCATGACCCTGGTCGTGGCTCTCAGCTATGGCTCGCGCCTGGAGATCGTCCATGCCGCCCGCCGGCTGGCTCAGGAGGTGGCTGCCGGCCGTCTCTCTCCGGACTCCATCGACGAGGACGCGCTGTCGGCCCGGCTCTACACGGCCGACATTCCCGACCCCGACCTGATCATCCGCACCAGCGGCGAGAAGCGGATCAGCAATTTCCTGCTCTGGCAGGCGGCCTATGCCGAGCTGGTCTTCGTCGATACGCTGTGGCCCGATTTCACCAAGCGCGATCTGGAGGCGGCGATTGAAGAGTTCCACCGACGGGAACGCCGCTTCGGCGCCACCACCGCCGGGTCCCGCTGACAGCTCGGCGGCTACCGCCGCGGCTCCGGCCAAGCCATCCAAGACGGGCGACCTCAAGGTCCGTGTCCTGTCGGCGCTGGTCATGGCGCCGGTCGTATTGGGCGCCGTCTGGGCCGGCGGCTGGGTGTTCCATGCCCTGATCGCCTTCGGATCGGTGATTGCCGTTTCCGAATGGACCAGCATCGTTCCCAGTGCCCGCCGGCTTCCTGCACGCCTGATGGCGACCATCGGAATCCTGGTGGCGCTGATGGTGCAGATCGTCGCCGGCCCGGCTGCCGGGTTGGGAGCGGCGGCCGCCTTCGCGGTTCTGACCGCCATCGTCGGTGGCGGCTCCGACCGCGGCCTGCTCGGCTTCGGTGTGCTGTATGTCGCGGTCGGCATGGCCGGCCTGATGTGGCTGCGCGATTTGCCCGACAGCGGGCTCTCCCTGTTCCTCTTCGTCCTCTTTGCCATCTGGGCAACCGATATCGGCGCCTACGCCGCCGGGCGCAGCATCGGCGGTCCGAAGCTGGCGCCGCGCATCAGCCCCAAGAAGACCTGGGCCGGCCTGATCGGCGGCATGGCCGCGTCCGCCCTGTTCGGCTGGCTGGTGGCGCTCTCGTTCGGGGCGGCACGTCCCGACATCGCTCTGGCGGTCGGCGCCGCCACCGCCGTGGTCGGACAGGCGGGTGACCTGTTCGAATCGGCGGTCAAGCGGCGCTACAATGTGAAGGACAGCGGCCAGCTCATCCCCGGGCATGGCGGCATCCTCGACCGCATCGACGGGCTTCTGGCCGCTGCCCCGGTGCTGGCCTTGTTCCACGCGGCCGTTGGATCGGTTCTGTCATGGTGGTGAAAGCGGATGCGCCGCGCAGTGTGACGATTCTCGGGTCGACCGGCTCGGTCGGCACGCAGACCGTCGACCTCGTCTCCCGCGATCCGGAGCGCTTCCGGTTGGAGGCGCTGACCGCCAACCGCAACGTCACCCTTCTGGCGCAGCAGGCCAAGCAGCTGAATGCCCGCATGGCCGTGGTCGCCGACCCCGCCGCCTATGCCGAGTTGAAGCAGCTTCTGTCCGGTACCGGCATCGAGGTTGCCGCCGGTTCCGAGGCGGTTGCCGCCGCGGCGGAACGCCCGGCGGACTGGGTGATGGCCGCCATCGTCGGCGCCGCCGGACTGGAGCCGACGCTCGCCGCCATCCGGCGCGGCGCCATCGTCGCCTTCGCCAACAAGGAAGTGCTGGTCTGCGCCGGTGCCCTGATGATGGAGGAGGTGAAGGCGCACGGCGCCACGCTTCTGCCGGTCGACAGCGAGCACTCGGCGATTTATCAGGTCTTCGATTTCGAGCGCATCGAAAGCGTTTCCCGCCTGATCCTGACCGCGTCCGGCGGTCCTTTCCGTGCCAAGGACCGCGCCTTCATGGCGGCGGCGACGCGGGAGCAGGCGGTGGCCCATCCCACCTGGGACATGGGCGCCAAAATCTCGGTCGACAGCGCCACGATGATGAACAAGGGGCTGGAGCTGATCGAGGCCCATTTCCTGTTCGGCATTCCGGAAGAGCGCATCGACGTGCTGGTCCACCCGCAGTCGGTCATCCATTCCCTGGTGGAATATGTCGACGGCTCGGTGCTGGCGCAGCTCGGCACGCCCGACATGCGCACACCCATCGCCTATGCCCTCGGCTGGCCCGCTCGCATCGCCACCCCGGCGGAGCGGCTGGATCTGGTCAAGGCGGCGACGCTGACCTTCGAGGCGCCGGATCCCGTGCGATTCCCGGCACTTCGGCTGGCCCGGGCTGCCTTGCAAAGCGGTGGGGGCGCCCCTACTATACTCAGTGCCGCCAACGAGGTGGCCGTCCAGGCGTTTCTCGACCGCCGGATCGGCTTCCTCGACATCGAACGGATCGTCGAGGAGACGTTGACGGCGTTGCCCCACCGCCCGCTGCGCGATCTCGCCGCCGTGCGGGAGGCCGACGCGGATGCGAGGCGGGATGCCGCCGGCCGTGTTGCGGCCATCGGTGCGACGGCGGTTGGCAGCCGATGATCCGCGTTCGAGGCGCTGGAAGGCGCAAGGGTTGAAATGGACGTTATCGGCGGTTTCTGGACCTCGGTGTTGGCCTTCCTTCTGGTCCTCACCGTGCTCGTCTTCGTGCACGAGCTTGGTCACTATCTGATCGCGCGGCGCAATGGCGTGCGGATCGAGACCTTCTCCATCGGCTTCGGGCCGGAGATCTTCGGCTTTACCGACCGTGCCGGCACGCGCTGGAAGTTCAGCGCGCTGCCGCTCGGCGGCTACGTCAAGATGTTCGGCGACGCCGATCCGGCCAGCACGCCGGGGGCGCACCTGACCGCAATGTCTGCGGAGGAACGTGCGGTCTCCTTCCACCACAAGCGGGTGGGGCAGCGCGCGGCCATCGTCGCCGCCGGCCCGATTGCCAATTTCGTCTTTTCCATCGTCGTGCTGGCCCTGTTGTTCATGACCGCCGGCCAGTCCTTCACGCCGCCGGACGTCGGCGGCATCCAGCCCGGCAGCGCCGCGGAGCGCGCCGGCATCCAGCCGGGCGACCTGATCCTGTCGGTCGACGGGACCGGCGTTCAGAGATTCGAGGAAATCCGCCAGATCGTTTCGATCCGTCCCGGCCAGCCGCTGGCGGTCGAGCTGAAGCGCGACGGCCGGGTGATGACCCTGACCGCGACGCCGGATTCGCAGACCATCACCGACCGACTCGGCAACGCCCATCAGATCGGGCTGCTCGGGATCAGCCGCGGCAGCGTCGGTATGATGCGCCACGATCCCCTGACCGCCGTCTGGCAGGCGGGACGAGAAGTCGCAGGCATGATCACCGGCACCTTCACCGCGCTGGGCCAGATGGTCCAGGGATCGCGCGGAACGGAGGAACTGGGGGGTCCGTTGCGCATCGCCCAGATGTCGGGCGAGGTGGCCCAGTCCGGCTGGTATCCGCTGGTTTGGTTCATGACCTTCCTGTCGGTCAATCTGGGGCTGATCAACCTGTTTCCGGTCCCGATGCTCGATGGCGGACACCTGCTTTTTTATGGGATCGAAAAGCTGCTCGGCCGGCCATTGGGAGCGAGAGCGCAAGAATACGGTTTCCGAATTGGATTGGCCTTGGTATTAACGCTCATGGTCTTCGCCACGTGGAACGACCTGGTTCAGCTGCGCGTGGTCGATTTCTTCCGGGGACTGGTTTCCTAAAGCCAGCCCCTTGCCAGGGAGCGTGATTTGCCGGTGTCGAGCAAAGTTCTGGTGGCGGGCCTGCTGGCCGGCTGCGCCATGACGACGGTGTCTGTCGCCCACGCCCAAACCGCATCCTCGCCCGGACGGGCGACTGGTGCCACGGGGTCCATGGTCGCCCAGGTGTTCAGTGGCGGTACGGTGCGCGACATCCGGGTCGAAGGCACCCAGCGAATCGAGCCCTCCACGGTCCGCTCCTATCTGACGATCCAGCCGGGCGATCCGTTCGATCCCGACCGGATCGATCAGTCGTTGAAGTCGCTGTTCAACACCGGCCTGTTCGCCGACGTCGTGCTGAAGCGCGAGGGCGATGCGCTGGTCGTGACGGTGGCCGAAAACCCGATCATCAACCGCATCGCGTTCGAAGGGAACCGGCGCATCGACAAGGAGACGCTGGATAAGGAAATCCAGCTGCGTCCCCGTGTCGTCTATACGCGCACCCGCGTCCAGTCCGACGTCCAGCGCATCCAGGACATCTATCGTCGCCAGGGCCGCTTCGGCGCGACGGTCGAGCCGAAGATCATCCAGCTCGACCAGAACCGCGTCGATCTGGTGTTCGAGATCAATGAAGGCGTGCGCACCGGTGTGCGTGGCATCACCTTCATCGGCAACGAGCATTTTTCGGACGGCACCCTGCGCGAGAATGTCCAGACCAAGGAATCGGCTTGGTGGCGTTTCCTGACATCGGATGATAATTACGATCCCGACCGGCTGAGCTACGACCGCGACCTGCTGCGCCGCTTCTACCTGAAGGAAGGCTATGCCGACTTCCGCGTGGTGTCTGCGGTCGCCGAGCTGACGCCGGACAAGTCGGACTTTTTCATCACCTTCACCATCGAGGAAGGCGAGCGTTACAAGTTCGGCAAGGTCGACATTAACACCTCGCTGAAGCAGCTCGATCCGGCCGTTCTGCAGAACAGCGTGCTCACCACCGAAGGCGATTGGTACAACGCCCAGAAGGTGGAAGACACCATCACGAAGCTTACGAACGCCGTCGGCGACCTGCAATACGCCTTCGTCGATGTCCGGCCGCGGATCACGCGCAACCGTGAAACCCACACCATCGACATCACCTACGAGATCAACGAAGGGCCGCGCACCTTCGTCGACCGCATCGACATCTCGGGCAACGTCCGGACGCTCGACAAGGTGATCCGCCGCGAGATGCTGCTGTCCGAAGGCGATCCCTTCAACTCCTCGAAGTTGAAGCGCTCTGAACAACGCATCAAGGATCTCGGCTTCTTCGAGCGCGTGAACATCACGACCGCCGAGAGCAGCGCGCCCGACCGCACCGTGGTCAATGTCGACGTGGCCGAGCAGTCCACCGGTGAAATCTCCATCGGTGCCGGCTTCTCGACCTCCGACGGCCCGCTGGGTGACTTCTCGATCCGCGAGCGCAACCTGCTCGGCCGCGGTCAGGATCTGCGTCTGGGTGCGACCCTGTCGGGCCGGCGCCAGCTGTACGATATCTCCTTCACGGAGCCGTACTTCATGGACCGCGACCTGTCGGCCGGCGTCGACGTGTTCCGGACCCGCTACAACTACCAGGACGAAAGCTCGTTCAACGAAAAGAACACCGGCTTCGCCCTGCGCCTCGGCTATCCGCTGACCGAGCGTCTGCGCCAGCGTGTCTACTACCAGCTGCAGGACACCCTGATCGAGGAAGTGCCGACGACCGCGTCGAAGTACATCCAGGAGCAGCGCGGTGAACGGCTGACCTCGCTGATCGGCCAGGAGCTGACCTATGACGTCCGCAACAGCAAGCTGACGCCGACGGAAGGCTATTTCATCCGCCTGACCAACGACATCGCCGGCCTCGGCGGCTCGGTGCGCTTCCTGCGGAACAAGCTGGCCGGTGGATATTATCTGCCGCTCGGCGATGACCAATGGGTGCTCAGCACGACCGGCGAGATCGGGTACATCCACGGCCTCGGCAAGAAGGTGGACCTGGGCGACCGCTTCTTCATCGGCGGCGACACCCTGCGCGGCTTCAACACCGCCGGCATCGGCCCCCGCGACGTTTCGACCGGCGACGCGCTGGGCGGCACGCGCTATGCCCGTGCTTCGGTGGAGATGAGCTTCCCGTTCGGCCTGCCGGAGGAATTCGGCCTGCTCGGGCATGCCTTCACCGACGTCGGCACCCTCGGCAAAGTCGACATCAAAGATCCGAACGTGAAGGATGACGAGAGCATCCGCGTTTCCATCGGCACGGGTGTGTCGTGGAAATCGCCGTTCGGCCCCATCCGGCTCGACGTCGCGCTGCCGATCCGCAAGGAAGGCTACGACAAGAAAGAGCTCGTCCGCTTCAGCTTCGGAACCAGGTTCTAAGATGCAATCCACGCTGTCCAAGACGCCGCTTCGCGTCGCCCTTCTGTCGGCCGTCACGGCTGCCGGTCTCGTTCTTACCGCAGGTGCTGCTCAGGCCCAGTCGGCGCCCAAGGCCGAGGCCCCCAAGGCGGAAGCGCCCAAGACCGACGCGCCGGCACCGGGTGCGGAGCTGAAGGCTCCGGTCATCGCCGTGATCGACGTGCAGAAGATCATGCAGGAGTCCAATGCGTCGAAGGGCATCACCAAGTCCTTCGAATCGCTGCGCGACTCCTACCAGAAGGAAATCTCCGCGCTGGAGGACAAGCTCCGCAAGAACGAGGACGAACTGCGCAAGCAGCAGACCGTTCTGTCGCCGGAAGCGCTCGCCACCAAGCGCCGTGACTTCGAAAAGCAGGTCGCCGACGTCCAGAAGACGGTGCAGACCCGCAAGCGCGCCCTGGAGACCAGCCTGAACGAGGCGATGGCTGTCGTTCACAAGACGATGGTCGAAGTGGTCGCGGACATTTCCCGCGAGCGCGGTGCCAACCTCGTTCTGGCCCGCCAGCAGTTCGTTCTGGTCGACACCCAGCTCGACGTCACCGATGTGGTGATGGAGCGGGTGAACAAGAAGCTGCCGCAGGTTGCGCTGAACGTTCCGAAGCAGTGATGCAACTCTGACCGGGGCCGCTGCCATCCCAGGCGGGACGGTGGCGGCCCCGTTCTGTTTCCGGTTTCGGTCCTCTTCCGGGTTCGGCGTTGCGGTCGCCGCGGAAATGGGGCAAGAAGGCGGAGCAGACAAGAAGGCGCCGGTGCTCCCCATCGGGGCGGCGGTGCCCGTTCCCTGTAACGGGGAATACTGAACCCTATAGGTTGGTGGAAAGGCGGGCGGCCGGGCAATGGACGTGACGGCGGACAACAGCGCACAAAGCAAAAAGATCGACGACATCGACATCATGCGGATCATGAAGATGATTCCGCATCGCTACCCGATTCTGATGATCGACCGGGTGATCGATGTGACGCTGGGCGAAGGCGCCACCGGCGTCAAGAACGTCACGATCAACGAGCCTTTCTTCCAGGGGCACTTCCCGTCGCGCCCTGTGATGCCCGGTGTCCTGATCATCGAGGCGATGGCCCAGACCTCCGCCGTTCTGGTGGTGGCCACGCTGGGTCCGGATGCAGAAGGCAAGCTGGTCTACTTCATGACCGTCGACGAGGCGCGGTTCCGCCGCCCCGTCACCCCCGGCGACACCATTCACATCCACGTCACCAAGCAGCGCCAGCGCGCCAACGTGTGGAAGTTCAAGGGCGAGGCCAAGGTCAACGGCGTCCTCGTCGCTGAAGCCGTCTATTCCGCCATGATTCTGGACGAAAAATGACCGTTACCATCCATCCGTCCGCCATCGTCGATCCCGCGGCCAAGCTGGGGGAGGGGGTCGACATCGGCCCCTTCTGCGTCGTCGGTCCCGACGTCACGCTGGGCGATGGCGTTCGGCTGGTGTCGCATGTGGCGGTCGATGGGCGCACCAGCATCGGCGCAGACACCGTCATCTACCCCTTTGCGTCCATCGGCCATCGCCCGCAGGATCTGAAGTTCCATGGCGAGCCGTCCGAGCTTGTCATCGGTGCCCGCAACCAGATTCGCGAGCATGTGACGATGAACCCGGGCACCGAGGGCGGCGGCATGATCACCCGCGTCGGCGATGACGGGCTGTTCATGATGGGCTCGCATGTGGCCCATGACTGCGTCGTCGGCGACCATGTCATCATGGCCAACAACGCCACCCTGGGCGGCCACGTCACGCTGGGCGACTATGTCATCATCGGCGGGTTGTCGGCGGTGCGCCAGTTCGTGCGCATCGGCTCCCATGCCATGATCGGCGGCATGTCGGGCGTCGAGAATGACGTGATTCCCTTCGGTCTGGTGATGGGCGACCGGGCGCGGCTGGCCGGCCTGAACCTGGTGGGGCTGGAGCGTCGCGGCTTCAAGAAGGACGACATCCATGCCCTTCGCGCTGCCTATCGCATGCTGTTCGGTCCGGAAGGCACCTTCGCCGAACGGGTCGACGGGGTCGGCCGCGATTTCGGCGAGCGGGCGCTGATTTCGGACGTTCTGTCCTTCATCCGGGCCAAGGAAGCCCGGTCTCTCTGCCAGCCGCGCGAGAGCTGAGGCAGCCGGCCGATGGCCGAAACCACTCAACGTAAAGGATCGCCGGCGGCAGGACCCAAGCTGGCGATTCTTGCCGGCGGCGGTACGCTGCCCGCCCGCATCGCCGAGGCGGTACGTGGGCGGGGCCGCGACGTCTTCATTGTCGCCTTCGACGGCCATACCGATCCGCAAACGGTTGCAGGACTTCCGCATCTGTGGAGCCGCTTCGGCGCCGCCGGCACGATCCTGCGCCGTCTTCACGAGGAGGGCGTCGGTGAGGTCGTGCTCGCCGGACCCGTCAGGCGGCCGTCCTTCACCGAGCTGATGCCGGATTGGCGCACCGCGCGCTTTCTCGCCCGCGTCGGGACACGGGCCTTGGGCGATGACGGCCTGCTGCGGGCCGTCGTGCGCGAGGTCGAGGAGGACGGGTTCCGTGTGGTCGGTTTGCACGAACTGCTGAAGGACCTGCTGACCGTTGCAGGGCCGGTGGGCCGTTTGATGCCCGATGCCGATGCGGAGCGGGACATTGCCCGCGGGGTCGAGGTTGCCCGTGCCCTCGGCGCGCTCGACGTCGGGCAGGGGGCGGTGGTCCAGCAAGGCATCGTCCTGGCGGTCGAGGCAATCGAAGGGACCGATGCGATGCTTGGCCGCTGCGCCGGATTGATCCGTCCAGGCCCTGGCGGCGTGTTGGTCAAGGTGAAGAAGCCCAAGCAGGACCGCCGCATCGACCTGCCCACCATGGGTATCACCACCGTGGAGCGGGCTGCGGCCTCGGGTTTGCGTGGCATTGCGGTCGAAGCCGGCGGCAGCCTGCTGGTCGACCGTGCCGCGGTGGCCGAGGCGGCAGACCGTCTCGGCCTGTTCGTCGTCGGCATCGAGATCCCGCAATGACTGCCGGTCATATGGCTGCCGCCGATGTGGCTGACGACCCACCGACGCTGTTCCTGATCGCGGGCGAACCATCCGGCGACGCGCTTGGCGCCCGG
Organism: Azospirillum sp. A26; assembly: GCF_042604635.1. Taxonomy (NCBI): domain Bacteria; kingdom Pseudomonadati; phylum Pseudomonadota; class Alphaproteobacteria; order Rhodospirillales; family Azospirillaceae; genus Azospirillum; species Azospirillum sp. A26. The sequence goes on from NZ_CP170472.1 coordinate 756,527, forward strand.
CTGATGGCGGCGGCGAAGCGGCTGACCGGCGGCAAGGTGCGCTTCGTCGGCATCGGCGGCGAGCGGATGACGGCCGAGGGGCTGGTCAGCCTCTTCCCGATGGCGGAACTGACGTTGTTCGGAATTTTCGAGTTGCTGCCGCATCTGCCGAACCTGATCCGCCGCATCGACCAAACTGTTGCCGAGGTCCTGCGCATGCGTCCCGGCGTGGTGGTTGGCATCGACTCGCCTGGATTCACGGTGCGCGTTGCGAAGAAGGTCCGTGCGGCCGATCCGACAATTCCGCTGGTCCACTATGTGGCGCCGACGGTCTGGGCATGGAAGCCCAAGCGTGCAGCGAAGTACGCGGCCATCTACGATCACCTTCTTGCGGTGCTTCCGTTCGAGCCGCCTTATTTCGAAAAGGAAGGGCTGGCTTGCACCTTCGTCGGCCATTCGGTTGTCGAGGGGCGGGCGGGCAAGGGGGATGGCCCGGGATTCCGGCAACGTCATAGGATTGCCGCGACCGACCGTGTCGTGGCCGTGCTCCCAGGCAGCCGCAAGGGCGAAGTGTCGCGTCTGCTGCCGGATTTCCGCGCGACGCTGGACCTGTTGCGCCCGTCCCATCCCGATCTGATGGCGGTGGTGCCGACCGTGGCGACGGTGCGCGACCGTGTGGCTGCCGCCATTGCCGACTGGCCAGTCCGAACCATTCTGGTCGAGGGGGATGCCGAGAAATACGACGCCTTCGCCGCAGCGGAGGTGGCACTCGCCGCCTCCGGTACGGTGGCGTTGGAGTTGGCGCTTGCCCGGCTGCCGACGGTCATCGCTTATCGCCTCAATCCGGTGACGGTCGCGCTCTATCGGCGGCTGATCCGGGTCAAGTATGTGAACCTCGTCAACCTGATGCTTGACCGCATGCTGGTTCCGGAACTGCTGCAACAGGATTGCCGGCCCGATAAACTGGCGGCCGAAGTGGGGCGCCTGCTCGACGATCCGGAGGCGCGCCAGGTGCAGATCGATGGCGTCGCGGAGGTTGCCCGCTGGCTGGGGCAGGGAGATATCCCACCGAGCGAACGGGCCGCGCGCGCCATTCTGGACGTCATCGCAGAGCACCGCTCGATCAGGCCCAAAGAGGGCAAACCCCGAACGGGAGAACAGAGACCATGAGCGAATTCCGTCTGTTGCATACGATGCTGCGCGTGCTGGATCTGGAGAAGTCGCTGGACTTCTACACCCGCCTGCTCGGAATGAAGCTGTTGCGCCGAAATGACTTTGAGGGCGGTCGTTTCACCCTCGCCTTCGTCGGCTATGGCGAAGAGTCCGACACCGCCGTTCTGGAGCTGACCCACAACTGGGATCAGAAGGAGCCGTACGAGATCGGCACCGCCTATGGCCACATCGCGCTGGGCGTGCCGGACATCTACGGCACCTGCGAAAAGCTGGCGGCCGAAGGGGTGAAGATTCCGCGTCCGCCCGGCCCGATGAAGCACGGCACCACGGTGATCGCCTTCATCGAGGATCCGGACGGCTATAAGGTTGAGCTGATCGAGCGGAAGTAACCGTTCGGGACATTACCGTTTTCGCGAAAGGGCGCGGTCGGTGACGGCCGCGCCCTTTTTCGATGCGGCCGGATCGTCGACAGGAAGCCGGCGGAAGCGCGTCCGGTAACTCGCTGGACTGACGCCCAGCCTTTGCCGGAAATGGTGGCGCAGGGTGGCGGCGGAACCGAATCCGGTCAAGGTCGCCACCTCCTCCACCGGCAGGCTGCTGCATTCCAGCACCTCGCGGGCCCGGGCGAGACGTTCGGTCAGCAGCCACTCGCCGGGAGTGGTCCCGGTCATCGCCTGAAAGCGGCGCAGGAAGGTCCGCAGGCTCATGCCCGCCCGTGACGCCATGCTGGACAGGCTGTGATCCTCGGCCAGCGTCTCCCGCAGATGGTCGAGCAGGGGGGCGAGGCGGGCACCCTCGCGGGCTATCGGCACGGGCGTTTCAATGAACTGCGCCTGACCGCCTTCGCGGTGGGGCTGCACCACCAGACGGCGGGCGACGCTGTTCGCCGCCTCCGGGCCGAAATCACGACGAACCAGATGCAGGCAGAGGTCGATGCCGGCCGCGCTGCCGGCGGAGGTCAGGATGTTGCCTTCATCCACATACAGCACATCGGGCACCACCCGGATGTCGGGATAGAGGTCGGCAAGCGTTGCGGCATATCGCCAGTGAGTTGTCGCCCGGCGGCCGTTCAGCAGACCGGATGCGGCGAGAACGAAGGCCCCGGAGCAGATCGACAGGATGCGGGCGCCCCTGGCGCTCGCCTGTCGAAGGGCAGCAGTCAAGGCGGTGGGAACCGGTTCCAGTGCGCCGCGCCATCCGGGAATGACGATGATGTCGGCTTGGTCGAGCAGGTCGAGACCGCCATCCGCCTCGACGCGGATGCCTCCCATCGCCCGCAACGGGCCGTCATCGAGTGCCGCAACGGCGAAGCGATACCAATCCGGTCCCAACTCCGGACGGGGCAGGCCGAACACCTCGACGGCGACACCGAACTCGAAGGTGCAGAGACCGTCATAGGCCAGCGCGACCGCCAGGGGGGAAAGGGCATTTGGCATGAACTGCACGATAGCTGGCAATCGCGCCACTTTCCAGCCGAAGCCGCCACAGGGATGATTGGGTCCTCATCATTCATCGGGCGATTGCGAAGAGGACAACATGGCCAGTCTCGTCAGCGAAATTCCCGCCGCTCCTTCCGAACAGGCGGAGGCGCACTTTGCCAGGCGCCTGTCCCTGGAGACCGATTGCTGGGATGTTCACGACTCATCGAAGTCCGGTGTGCCGGATTTCGTCCTGCTCGATGTCCGCGGGCCGGCAGCTTATGCGCGTGGCCATGTGCCGGGCGCCTTGAACCTGTCGCATGGCAAGATCACGGAGCGGCGGATGGCCGAGTGGCCGGAGGGAACGCTGTTCGTGGTGTATTGCGCCGGCCCCCATTGCAACGGGGCGGATCGCGCGGCTTTGCGTCTGGCGCGGATCGGGCGGCCGGTCAAACTGATGATCGGCGGCGTGACCGGCTGGATCGACGAGGGCTTCGCGCTGGAAAGCGAGGGCTGAGGGACTACCTCAGACGAAGACGATCCCGGCGATCAGCGCCAGAATCAGCAGATAGACGACCAACCGGCGGACGCGCCAGCCAAGCGGCGCCCGGTTGTCGTTGGCCGGCGGGCGCAGACGCACCCGCCGGGCCGGAACGATGTACGCAGTCGGGTCCTGGGCGGCTCCGTTGGAGCCGCCCATTCCGATATGGGCTGTGGGCCGGTTAGCCACGCTCGGCCAGCGGCACGAACGGCCGCTTGACGTCGCCGGTGTAGAGCTGACGCGGACGGCCGATCTTCTGCACCGGGTCCTCGATCATCTCCTTCCACTGGCTGATCCAACCGACGGTGCGGGCCAGCGCGAACAGCACGGTGAACATGCTGGTCGGGAAGCCCATCGCCTTCAGGATGATGCCCGAGTAGAAATCGACGTTCGGATAGAGCTTCTTCTCGATGAAGTACTCGTCCGACAGGGCGATCTTCTCCAGCTCCATCGCGATGTCCAGCAGCGGCTCGTCCTTGATGCCGAGTTCGCCGAGAACCTCGTGGCAGGTCTGGCGCATGACCTGGGCGCGGGGGTCGTAATTCTTGTAGACCCGGTGGCCGAAGCCCATCAGGCGGAAGTTGTCGTTCTTGTCCTTGGCGCGGCGGACGAACTCGGGGATGCGATCCACCGACCCGATCTCTTCCAGCATCTTCAGAACGGCTTCGTTCGCACCGCCATGGGCCGGACCCCAGAGCGAGGCGATGCCGGCGGCGATGCAGGCGAACGGGTTGGCGCCCGACGAACCGGCCAGACGGACGGTGGAGGTCGAGGCGTTCTGCTCATGATCGGCGTGCAGGATGAAGATCTTGTCCATCGCCTTGGACAGGATCGGGTTGACCTTGAACGGCTCGCAGGGCGTGCCGAAGGTCATGTAGAGGAAGTTCTCCGCGTAGGACAGGTCGTTGCGCGGATACATGAAGGGCTGGCCGGTCGAGTACTTGTAGGCCATCGCCGCGATCGTCGGCATCTTGGCGATCAGGCGGTGCGCGGCGATCTTGCGTGCGGTCGGATCGTTGATGTCCAGCGAGTCGTGGTAGAAGGCCGACAGGGCGCCGACGACGCCGCACATGATCGCCATCGGGTGGGCGTCACGGCGGAAGCCGCTGTAGAACTTGGTCAGCTGCTCATGCACCATCGAGTGGCGGCGCAGGATGTTCTCGAACTCCGTGCGCTCGGCCGCGGTCGGCAGGTGGTTGTTGAGCAGGAGGAAGCAGACTTCCGGGAAGGTCGAATGCTCGGCCAGCTCATCGATGGCGTAGCCGCGGTGCAGCAGCACACCCTCGTCGCCGTCGATGTAGGTGATGCCCGATTCGCAGCTGCCCGTGGAGGTGAAGCCCGGATCGTAGGTGAAATAGCCGGTCTCGGCGTAGAGCTTGCGGATGTCGATCACGCTCGGCCCGACGCTGCCGTGCATGATCGGCATCGTGACCTGCTTGCCCGTCTTATTGTCGATGAGGGTAACGGTGTCCTTGCCGTCCTCAGTCTGGGTCATCTCGGCACGTCCTTATCGTTGAGGGTCGGGCTTGGTGCCCTTTTTTCGTCGGCGCAGCATAGTTCCATGGCTGCCCGATGGCAACGCACGGAAATGACCATTATGCTGCACCCGCTGCATCGCGGATGCGAGAAAGCGTCGCTTCCCGACCCAGCAGTTCAGCCACCTCGAAGATCGGCGGCGACACCGTCGAACCGGTCAGCGCGGCGCGCAGCGGCTGCGCCACCTTGCCCAGTTTCTCGCCCCGCGCCTCGGCGAAGGCGCGGACCTGGGATTCGAGCGCGGCGGCGGTGAACTCCGGCTCGGCGACGAAGGCGGTAGCCAGTTCCTTCAACAGGTTGCGGCCCTTTTCATCCAGCAGGGCGGTTGCTTTTTCATCATAGCTGAGCGGCTGCTGCGCAACATAGAAGCGCGCGCTCTGGGCCAGATCGACGACGGTGCGGGCGCGCTGCTTCAGCCCGCTCATCGCCCGCGTCAGAAGGTCGCGTTCCGCCTCGGACAGGCTGCGGCCGAGATCGGCTTCGAGCCGCGGCGCGATCAGGCCGAGCAGGCGGGAATCGTCGGCCAGACGCATGTAATGGGCATTCAGATTCTCCAGCTTGGCGAAGTCGAAGCGCGACGCCGACCGGCCGATGCTTTCCAGATTGAACCACTCGATCGCCTGCTCGGTCGAGATGATCTCGTCGTCGCCATGCGACCAGCCGAGCCGCAGCAGATAGTTGCGGATGGCCTCCGGCAGGTAGCCCATGTCGCGGTAGGCGTCGACGCCCAGCGCGCCGTGGCGCTTGGACAGCTTGGCGCCGTCCGGCCCGTGGATGAGGGGGATATGGCCGAAGCGCGGCAGCTCCCAGCCCATGGAATTGAAGATCTGGATCTGGCGGAAGGTGTTGGTCAGATGGTCGTCGCCGCGGATGACGTGGGTGACGCCCATGTCGTGATCGTCCACCACCACCGCCAGCAGATAGGTCGGCGTGCCGTCGGCGCGCAGCAGGATCAGGTCGTCGAGCTGGGCGTTCTGCACCGTCACCTCGCCCTGGACGAGATCGTTCAGGACGGTCTGGCCTTCCTGCGGCGCCTTCAGGCGGATCACCGGCGCCACGCCCGGAGGGGCATCGGACTCGGGACGGTCACGCCAGCGGCCGTCGTAGCGCATCGGCTGGCCGGCGGCCTTCTGGGCGGCGCGCATTTCCTCCAGCTCTTCCGGGCTGCAATAGCAGCGATAGGCCTTGCCGGCGGCCAGCATCTGGTGCGCGACCTCGGCATGGCGGTCCTTGCGCTCGAACTGGCTGACGGCGTCGCCGTCCCAATCCAGACCCAGCCACTTCAGCCCGTCGATGATGGCATCCACCGCCGCGTCGGTGGACCGTTGCCGGTCGGTGTCTTCGATCCGCAGCAGGAACTTGCCGCCGGTGTTGCGGGCGTACAGCCAGTTGAACAGGGCGGTGCGGCCACCGCCGATGTGCAGAAAGCCGGTCGGCGACGGAGCGAAGCGGGTGACGACGGTCATCGGTCTCTCAATTTCCGGTTCGGCGCTGGTATGATGCGCCGGTGGTTCGACACCGTGGTTTAACACAGCCACCCGGCTTGGAGGCAATGCGATGCGCGCATGGACGGTCGTTGAGGAGCTCGCGGGTGGCATCGCTGCGCCCGGAATCCGTTACCGGTGACGGCCGCCGGCTGGCCGGAGGAGGAAACCGACGGTCCGCCGGCACTTGGCGGAGGCTGGCGGCGCCTGCTGTCACGCATGAGCAGGCGACTCGTGGCGCTCGCGGAGGCGGAGGGCGAGCGCTGGGTGCTGTGGCTGCCCGTCGCCTTCGGGGCGGGTGTGTCGTTCTATTTCGGGTTGCGGCAGGAGCCTGACTGGTGGGTCGGCGCTGCGGCGGTCGGCTGCTGCGCGGTGCTGGTGCTGGCGCTGCGGCGATGGTTCGCCATGGCCGGTGTGGCGATGGCGCTGCTGATGCTGGCGGCGGGGTTCCTGGTGGCGCAGGCGCACACCATCCACATGGCGGCCCCGGTCCTGAGCCGCAGCATCGCCGGTGCGACCGTCACCGGCCGCGTGATGGCGGTGGAGCGGCGGCCGGGCGCGACGCGGATCACCCTGCGGGACGTGAGCGTCAGCAAGCTGACGCCGGAACGGACGCCGGCCGCCTTGCGGGTCCGGCTGTCGGACCGCTTCCCGGCACCGGCGCCCGGATCGGTGGTGCGGCTGCGGGCGACGTTGCTGCCGCCGCAGGCGCCGGCCGAACCCGGCGCCTTCGACTTCCAGCGGCGGGCCTGGTTCATGGGGCTGGGCGGGACGGGCTTTGCCACCGGTGCGCCGGAACTGGTCGAGGCGCCGCCGGTGACGGGGTGGAGCACGGTCGCCATTGCCTTCGAGAAGGCGCGGGGCGCGATTGCCGAGCGGGTGGCGGCTGCCATCGGCGATCCGGTGGAGGCGAGCGTCACCACGGCGCTGCTGAACGGCGAGGAGTTCGGCATCCCGGAAGCGACGATGGACGACTTCCGCAACAGCGGGCTGGCCCATCTGCTGTCGATCTCCGGCCTGCATGTCGGCATCGCCGCCGGCATCCTGTTCTATGTCGTGCGGGCATTGCTGGCGGCGGTGCCCTATATCGCGCTGCGGTGGCCGATCAAGAAGATCGCGGCGCTGTTCGGCATCCTGTCGGCACTTGGCTACACGCTGCTGGTCGGGGCGCCGCTGCCGACGGTGCGGTCGGTGTTGATGACCGGCATGGTGATGGGGGCGATCATGCTGGATCGTCATCCGTTGAGCATGCGGCTGGTCGCCTTTGCCGGGCTGGTCACCATGGCGATGGATCCGGAGGGCATGCTGGGGCCGAGCTTCCAGATGTCCTTCGCCGCCGTGGTGGCGCTGATCGCTGCCTTCGAGAAGGGCAGCGTCAGGCTGGCGGAATGGCGGCGCGATGCGGGATGGCTGGTGCGCGGGCTGTTCTATGTCGGCGGGATTCTGTTGACCAGCGTGGTGGCGACGCTGGCGACCTTGCCCTTCTCGCTCTTCCACTTCCAGCAGATCGCCTTCTACGGCGTGCTGTCGAACCTCATCGCCATTCCCATCACGTCCTTCTGGGTCATGCCGTGGAGCCTGATCGCCTACGCGCTGCTGCCCTTCGGACTGGAGGCGCCGGCGCTGATCGCCATGAACTGGGGCGACCGGGCGGTAATCTGGACGGCGGAATTCTTCGGACGCCTCCCCTGGGCCTCGCTGACCGTGCCGGCGATGCCGGCGGAAGGATTTGCGCTGCTGGTGGTGGGAGGGATCTGGCTGTGCTTGTGGACGCGGTGGTGGCGTTGGCTGGGCATGCTACCGGTCCTGATGGGGATGGCCTCGCCGATGCTGGCGGTGCGGCCGGATGTGCTGGTGGCCGGCGACGGGACGGTGATGGCTGTCAGGCTGCCGGACGGACGACTCAGCGCGTCGGTCAAAGGCGGCGGGCGGATGACCGAAACCTGGCGGGAGCGCGATGGCGAGCGGTCGGCGGCCGATCCCTGGCCGGCGGACGGAGGATGGAGCGGGGGAGGGCGGTCGCTGGACTGCGATGCGCTTGGCTGCCTGTACCGGGTGCAGGGAAAGACGGTGGCCTTGCCGCGGCTGCCGGATGCGCTGGACGAGGATTGCGGGACGGCCGATGCGGTGGTGACGGCGGAGGTGGCGCGGCGCTGCCGGGCGGATTTGGTGGTGGACCGCTGGACCCTGCGTCATGAAGGCGCGCATGCGCTGACGGTAACCGCCGAGGGGGTGACGGTGGAGACGGTGCGTGGGCTGCGGGGAGACCGGCCCTGGACCGGAGCAAAGTGAGAGGAGCTTTGGACTTCGCCGATCCCATCCGCCGCGGGGACGGAGGAGGGGATCGGCGGCCGGGCACGAAAAGCTCAGTACTTGCGCACGAGACCGACCAGCTTGCCCTGCACGCGGACGCGGTCGGCGCCGAAGATGCGGGTTTCGTAGGCGGCGTTGGCGGGTTCCAGCGCGATGGTGTTGCCCTTGCGGCGCAGGCGCTTCAGTGTCACTTCGCCCTCGTCCACCAGGGCGACGACGATGGTGCCGTTCTCTGCCGCATCGCAGCGCTGGATGACGATGGTGTCGTGGTCGAGGATGCCGGCCTCGATCATCGAGTCGCCGGAAACCTCCAGCGCATAATGGTCGCCACCGGTCAGCATCGAGGCGGGAACGTCGACGAAGGCGCTGTTGTCGCGCAGGGCCTCGATGGGCGTACCGGCGGCGATCCGGCCATAGAGCGGAAGCTGCACCGTCTCGTTGGCCGCGGCCGGGGTCGGGGCGGGCGGAGCGGTGTCGCGGCCGGCGAAGGCGAAATCGCCCTTGATGACGTTGGGCTGGAACTTCGGCTTGGGAGCCGCGGTCCGGTTGCGCGACGCGTCGAGACCCTCGGGAAGGCGCAGAACCTCCAGCGCACGGGCCCGGTGGGGCAGGCGGCGGATGAACCCGCGCTCCTCCAGCCCGGTGATCAGGCGATGGATGCCCGACTTGGACTTCAGGCCCAGGGCGTCCTTCATCTCGTCGAACGACGGCGAGACACCGCCCTGGCCAAGCCGTTCGTGGATGAACAGCAGCAATTCGTGCTGCTTGCGCGTGAGCATGGATGCCTCCCGGCTTCGGCCAGACTGAAGATGGAACAAAAACTAAACGTTGCTCCATGTTCTAGTTTGGTTCCTGCCGCGCGTCAAGCCCCCCAGCGGCTTCTTTTAGAACTTGTGTGGAACATTTGGAACGCGGTGAAACAGTTTTCCGGGTGATGTTCACCTGTTCCAGTCCTCGTCCCAGCACCGTTTCCAGGCGCCGTTTCTAAGCTCTGTGTTCAAGTCTAGATGCTGAGCACCCCATCCGTCAAAGGGAGCACGGTCACCATGGCGCCCGCCGGCTCCGGGTCGGCATGGGGCGGGCGGGGGATCAGGCAATCGGCCTGAGCGTACAGGGTGGTGATGGCGCTGTCCTGCCGGGCGAAGGGCGTCACGGTCAGGACACCGTCCGGGCCGGCGGCGAGGGTGGCGCGCAGATATTCCTCGCGCCGGTCGTTGGCTCTCAGCGCGCCGGTCAGGCGGGCGCGCAGCGGCAGGCGGTTGTCCTCCGGCGGCAAGCCTTGCAGCACGCGCAGGATCGGGCGGAGGAACAGGAGCGCGGTCACACCGGTGGACACCGGGTTGCCGGGCAGGCCGAGCAGCGGCACCGACCCGGCACGGCCGAACATCAAGGCCTTGCCCGGACGCATCGCCACCGTCTGCACCTCCAGCGCCACGCCGCGTTCGGCCAGCACATCGCGGACGAAATCGTAATCGCCATGCGCCGCCCCGCCGGTGGTGACCAGCAGGTCGCAGCCGGCGGCCCCCTTCGCCAGGGCCGCCACGCTCTCCGGCGTGTCCTTGGCGACGCCCAGATTGTGGGCGAGCCCGCCCTGAGCGGTCACCAGGGCGCAGAGGCCGAGCGCATTGGTGCTGACGATCTGGCTCGGTCCCAGCGGGTCGCCGGGCAGGGCGATCTCGTCGCCGGTGGCGAGGACGGCGATGCGCGGCCGGCGGTGGACCGACAGCCACGGCACATTGCCGCCGGCGGCCAGCGCGATGTCGCGCGCGGTCAGGCGCCGCCCCTTCGGCAGAAGCTTCTGACCGGCCGTGAAGTCGAATCCGGCCTCGCGGACGAAGCGGCCGGCGGCCACGGCGCGGCCGATCCGCACTGTGGCGTCGTCGGCGCTGCAATCCTCCTGCATCACCACGGCGTCGGCGCCGCCGGGCAGGGGCGCGCCGGTGAAGATGCGCACCGCCTCGCCCCGGCCGACGCTGCCGGTGAAGGCATGGCCAGCGGCGGATTCGCCGATGCGCCGCAGCGGGACGGGGGCCTCGGCGGTCGCGGCGGCGATGTCGGCGGCACGCACGGCCCAGCCATCCATGGCGGCGGCGTGGAAGGGCGGCTGGGTCAGCCGGGCGACCACCGGTTCGGCCAGCACACGACCGAGAGCGTCGGGCAGGGCGACCGTCTCCGCCGGGAGGGCAGCGAAGGCCGACAGGATGCGGGCGCGCGCCTCGGCGACGGAGATCATGGCGTCAGCCTCCGGTGGAGGACGACGTGGACGCACCCCATTCGCCGCTCTTGCCGCCGGCCTTGTGCAGCAGGCGCACGTCGGTGACGGTCATGCCGCGGTCCACCGCCTTGCACATGTCGTAGACGGTCAAGGCTGCGACGGTGACGGCGGTCAGCGCCTCCATCTCCACGCCGGTCTGGCCCTTCAACTTGCAGGTTGCCGTCACGTCCACCGCGTTGCGGGCGGGATCGCAGGACAGGTCGACCTTGACAGAGGTAAGCATCAGCGGGTGGCAGAGCGGGATCAGGTCGGGCGTGCGCTTGGCCCCCATGATGCCGGCCAGCCGGGCGACCGACAGCACGTCGCCCTTCTTCACCCCGCCCTGCATGATGAGCGCCAGCGTTTCCGGCTGCATCAGCACGGTCGCCGCGGCGGTGGCGGTGCGTTCGGTGTCGGCCTTGTCGGAGACGTCGACCATCACCGCCTTGCCCTCGGCGTCGAAATGGGTAAAGCCGGTCATCGTGCGGTCTCCGTCAAAAGCTTTTCCATGAAGACGCTGACGCCATTGTCTTCGTAGCAGGCATAGGGGCCGCGGTCGGTGAAGCCGGCCTTGCGGTAGAGCGCCAGCGCTTCGGGCTGATGGATGCCCGATTCGAGCAGCAGGGCGTTCAGGCCCTCCGCCCGCGCCTGCTCCTCCAGCCGGGCGAGCAGGCGGTCGCCGATGCGCTGTCCGCGGGCGGCGGGATCGACATACATCCGCTTGATCTCGCCATAGCCCGTGGGATCGACGCGGAGTGCGGCGCAGCCGACCGGAACGCCGTCCTTGCGGGCGACGAGGAAGCGCAGGTTCGGTGCCTCCAGTTCGCCGATGTCGAGCAGGTGGCAGGTGTCTGCCGGATAGAGATCCAGCAGATAGCGGTCGAGCGCCGCCACCAGCGCGATCACGGCATCCTGGCGCGGGCTCTCCGCGGCGATCAGCACATCGGCTGTCAGATCGGCCACCACCTCGGTCATCGCGTCACACCGGAGCCAGCAGGGCGCGGGTGGCGGCGGTGACGTCGGTCTGCCGCATCAGCGATTCGCCAACCAGGAAGCAGCGCGCCCCGACCTTCGCCATCCGGGCCAGATCGGCGGGATTGTAGAGTCCGCTTTCCGCCACCAGCATACGGTCGGCCGGCACATTGGCGGCCAGCTCTTCCGTCGTCGCAATATCGACCGCCAAGGTCTTGAGATTGCGGTTATTGACGCCCAGCAGCGGGGTCCTCAGCAGCAGCGCGCGGTCCAGTTCGGCGCGGTCATGCACCTCGACCAGCACGTCCAGCCCCTGGGCGATGGCGGCGTCCTCGATCTCCGCCGCCTGGGCGTCGGACAGCGACGCCATGATGATCAGGATGCAGTCGGCGCCCAGCGCGCGGGCTTCAACGATCTGATAAGGATCGACCATGAAGTCCTTGCGCAGGACCGGCAAATCGACGGCGGCGCGGGCGGCGACCAGATACTCGTCCTTGCCCTGGAAATAAGGCTCGTCGGTCAGCACCGACAGGCAGGTCGCACCGCCCTCGCGATAGGCACGGGCCAGGGCCGGCGGGTCGAAATCGGGACGGATCAGACCCTTGGACGGGCTCGCCTTCTTGATCTCGGCGATCAGGCCGTAGCGCCCGGCCTCGACCGCGGCGCTCAGCGCCCGGATGAAGCCGCGCGGCGGGTCGGTCTCGTTGGCGGCCCTGGCGGCGGCCTCCACCTCCGACAAGGGACGGGCGGCCTTGCGGGAGGCCACCAGGGCGCGCTTGTCGTCGTTGATGCGGGTCAGAACGTCGCTCATCAGGCCGTTGCCTCGTTGGTGATGGCGACCAGCCGGCGCAGGCGGTCGCGGGCGCCGCCGCTGTCGATGGCGTCGGCGGCCATGGCGACACCGTCCTTCAGCGTCGCGGCCTTGCCGGACACCAGCAGGGCGGCGGCGGCGTTCAGGAGCACGATGTCGCGGTAGGGGCTGCGCACCCCGTCGAACAGGGCGTGAATCGCCTCGGCGTTGACCTGGGCGTCGCCGCCCTTCAACTCCTCGATCCGGGCGCGGGGCAAGCCGGCATCCTCCGGCGTCACCTCGAACACCGTCACCTCGCCGTCCTTCAACTGGGCGACGGTGGTGGGGCCGGTGGTGGTGATCTCGTCCAGCCCGTCGGAGCCGTGGACGACCCAAGCGGCCTCGGAGCCCAGCCGTTTCAACACCTGGGCCAGCGGCTCCACCCACTGCTTGGAGAAAACGCCCAGAACTTGCCGCTTGGCGGTCGCCGGGTTGGCGAGGGGGCCCAGCAGGTTGAAGACGGTGCGGGTTCCAAGCTCGACACGGGTCGGGCCGACGTTGCGCATGGCGAGGTGGTGGCGCGGCGCCATCAGGAAGGCGATGCCGGCGTCCCACAGCGCCTTGCGGACCAGGGCGAAGTCGCAGTCGAGGTTGACGCCCAGCGAGCCGAGCACATCGGCGGCGCCGGACTTCGACGAGATGGCGCGGTTGCCGTGCTTGGCGACCGGCACGCCGCAGGACGACACCACCAGCGCCGCGGCGGTGGAGATGTTGTAGGTGCCGGCGCCGTCGCCGCCGGTGCCGCAGGTGTCGATGGTGCCGGGAGGCGCCTCGACCGGGATCGCCTTGGCGCGCATGACGCGGGCGGCGCCGGTGATCTCGTCCACCGTCTCGCCGCGGACGCGCAGCGCCATCAGGAAGCCGCCCATCTGCGACGGGGTGGCGTTGCCGGACATGATGATGTCGAAGGCGAAGCCGGCCTCGGCCTCGGTCAGGGCGCCGCCGGTGGCGACCTTGCCCAGGATGGCCTTCATGTCGGACAGATCGCCGCTCATGCCGCGGTCTCCAGGGGCGCGCTTTCCGGGCGGGGACGGGTCAGATCCAGGAAGTTTTGCAGGATCTTGTGGCCGTGCTCGCTCTCGATGCTCTCGGGGTGGAACTGCACGCCGTGGATAGGCAGCTCGCGGTGGGCAAGCGCCATGATCAGGCCGTCGGCGGTCTCGCCGGTCACCTCCAGGCAGGCGGGCAGCGTGTCGCGCTCGACGATCAGCGAATGGTAGCGGGTGGCGCGGAACGGGCTGGGCAGGCCGGCGAGCACACCGCGGCCCTCGTGCCGGATGTTGTCGACCTTGCCGTGCATGGGGACCGGCGCGCGGATCACCCGGCCGCCGAAGGCCTGCCCGATGGACTGGTGGCCGAGGCAGACGCCCATCAGCGGCAGGCGGGCCTTGGCGGCGGCGTCGATCAGGGGCAGGCAGATGCCGGCGCGGTCGGGATCGCAGGGGCCGGGGGACAGGACGATGCCGTCGGGGCGGAGCGCCATCGCCTCCTCCACCGTCAGGGCGTCGTTGCGGCGGACCTGCACGTCGGCGCCAAGCTCGCCCAGGTAATGGACGAGGTTGTAGGTAAAGCTGTCGTAATTATCGATGAGCAGCAGCATGCGCCTTCCGCCTTCCACCTGTGCCCGGCCACCTTCGTCCGGGTCGTCCGGGCCGTTCCGGCCCTGTTCCAACGATGGACACCCTAGCGGCTGAAAGGGCGGATTTCCAGCCTCCGCGCAGAACTTCGCCCTGGGGCCTCGCGTCCTCACCGGCAGTCGAGCTGCGGCGGTGTCTTCGGCTCGTCCAGGACGTCGCCGCGGATGTCGGTTTCCAGCGTCAGCGTGCAGCGGCGGGTCTGTCGCGGCAGGTCGGCGGCGAGCGTCGCCTCGGTGCCGCGATACCGGCAGAGCACGAAGAGCTTGCCGCGCTGCGCGGCGTCGAACTCCCAGAGCTGGACCAGACGGCGCGCGTGCCTGGTCTCGCTGTCGGGCGCAAGGGTGGTGCGCGAGGCGCTGGTCATCTGCTGGGCGCGGTCGCCTTCGATCAGGGTGATGCCGATGAAGCTGTGGCTGTCGCGGCCCGGATAGGGCGCCCAGCCGCCCGGTGCTTCCGGCTGGGCGGTCACGCTGACGGTCGGCGGGCATTGCGGGCCGCCGGCGGCCAGTGCCTGAGGGGCGACGGCGGCCAGCAGCAGCGGGACGGTGAGGAGAAACGGGCGCATCTTGCGGTCTCCGGGGACTGGTCGGGCCGTTGGAATGACGGTTCCGTTGCGGCGGCCGTCTTGTGTCGTTTGAGCAATTGCGGTCGCTGCGGCAGGGTGCCACTGTGCGCCGCCCCGGTCGCAGGATGGACATCGTCACCATGGCCCGCAAGGCGCCTTCGAAAGCCCGCAAGGTTCCGCTTCCCCCCTTTCTGTCGAATCCCTTCGTCCTGGCTCTGGCGGCGGTCGCTGCGGTGTTCGCGGTGGCGATCGGCGTGGCGACGCTGACCGGCGGCCGGTCCGGCGGCGAGCGTGCCCAGCAGGCCGCCGTTCAACAGGCTCCGGCCCAGCAGGCCCCGCCCCAGTCGGCTGCCGTGCCGCCGTCGCCGCCCTCGCTGCCGGCGGTGAAGGTGGAGGCTCCGGCCCCCGCCCAGCACGCGGCGGTCGGCCCGGAGCATGCGGTGCCGGAAAAGCCGGCCCAGGCGGAACCGCGCCCGCCTGCCACCACCGTGGCGATGCTGCCGCCGCCGGTCCCCCCGGCCCAGCCGCCGGTGCAGGCGCCCTCGGGCAATGCGGCATTGTGGCGCAGGAATGCGCTGCCGGCCGAGGTTCCGCAGGGCAAACCGATCATCGCCATCGTCATCGACGACATGGGGCTGGACCGCAAGCGCTCGTCCCGGATGGCCGGGCTGCACGGTCCGCTGACGCTGTCCTGGCTACCCTATGCTCGCGATCTGTCGGCCCAGTCGAAGGCGGCCCGCGCCAACGGGCATGAGCTGATGCTGCACATGCCGATGGAACCCAGCGTGAAGGCCGATCCCGGTCCGAACGCGCTGCTGGTCTCGCTGGACAAAAGCGAGATCGTGAAGCGGTTCCGCGCGGCGCTGGACAGCTTCGACGGCTATGTCGGGGTGAACAACCATATGGGCAGCCGCTTCACCACCGACCGCGCGGCGCTGGCGCCGGTGCTGACGGAACTGCACCGGCGCGGGCTGCTGTGGCTCGACAGCCGGACCACGCCCAACAGCGCCGGAATCGGGCTGGCGCAGGAGTTGAAGATGCCCTGGGTCGGCCGCGACGTGTTCCTCGACAATGTGGAAACGGTGGCTGCGGTGAAGGCCCAGCTGACCAAGACCGAACAGGTGGCGAAGCGCCAGGGCTACGCCGTCGCCATCGGCCACCCGCACGATGCGACAATCGAGGCTCTGGCATCCTGGTTGCCGGATGTGCAAAAGCGTGGCTTCGTTCTTGTCCCGGTCAGCGCGGTGGTGCGGACGCACCATGCCGGCGGCTGACCCGATCCAAAGGAAGCCCGTGGCGATGCCAGTAACGATGACCGATGCGTACAAGGTGGATGGGATGACCTGCAGCGGCTGTGCCCGCTCCGTTTCGAACGCGATCACCAAGGCGGCCCCCAACGCCGCGGTGACCGTCGATCTCGCAACCGGCACCGTCGTGGTCGCCGGCGGCATCCCGGCCGAACTGGTGCAGCAGGCAGTCGAGGCGGCCGGATTCGATTTCGCCGGAGCGGCGGCCTGACCGCTCCGCTGCTGCGGCGCAACAAAACCGTTTTCTTGTTGTGGGTATTGCGGCATGCTCGGACCGGTGCGATCCGTTCCGCGAGGGTGCGATGCCGCTCTATTCCTACCGTTGCCAGTCCTGCAGCCAGGGGTTCGAGACCCTGGTCCGTTCCGGTGAAACGCCTGCCTGCCCGTCCTGCGGCGGTGCCGACCTGACCCGCCAGCTGTCGAACGTGGCGCCGGAGGGCAAGTCCGGCGCCATCCTCCAGTCCGCCCGCCGGCAGGCCTCCAGGGAGGGGCATTTCAGCAACTATTCGCGGTCGGAACGGCCGAAGGGATAGGGGCGGGCAGGGTCAGACGGCGGAGGCGGACGGGGCGGTTGCGGCCGTCACGGTCGTGGCGATCCAGGTCTCCAGACGCTCGGCCGCCGCCTGCCAATCCTGTTCCAGCATCATCGCATGCCCCATGCCCGGCATGAACACCGGCTGGGTGCCCAGCGCCATCGCGGTGGCGACGATTTCGGCGCGTGGGAACAGCAGATCCTCCTCGGCACCCATCACCAGAACCGGCATGTCGCGCGGCGGCAGGACGGGGAAGGGGATCCAGCCGCCGATGTCGAGCAGGACGCGGCGCGACTCTTCCTGCAGGTAACTCTCGTACTTGGCCGCTTCGGCGTGCGGCATCTTGTCGGAGAACATGGCGCGGCGGATGGCGTCGGGGTTGATCGCGGTCTCGCCGAAGGCCATCAGCATCGACATCTGCTGGAACACGTAGGGCGAGCGCCAGGCCAGCCCCATGGTGGAGGTCAGCAGGCCGTAGGGCGGCGCCGACGCCATCAGCACGCCGGCCGGAAAACGGCGCTTCGCCAGCGCGCGCTGCACCACCATGCCGCCCATCGAATGGCCGATCAGCACCGGGGGAGCGGACAGGCGGCCCGCCGCCTCCAGCACGTCGTCGACATAATCGGCGATGCCGAAATCATGCAGCCGGTCGCGCCCTTCGCTGTTGCCGTGGCCGCGGAGCGAGACGGCGTGCGCTTCCCATCCCCGCTCGGCGAACCAGGGCAGGAACTTGGCATCCCAGATCCAGGCGCCGCTGAAGGCGCCATGGACGAACAGGAGCGGCGGCATCTTGGCAGTTCCGGAGGGGCGGCGGCTGATGATTTCCAAGCGGGACATCGGATCGCAGGTTGTTGTTTTGCACCGCAATAATCATGGTGGGCGAAGCGGCGCCTGTCCAGCCACGGTCCCGGCAACCCTGCTTTGTAAGGGCCTGCTCTGGAAGGGGACTTGAGCCGTTTGACGCCGCCGGTGCGGTTTGCGACAGTCCGGACCCGCAACACAGAACCGGAGAGCGCCCGTGCTGAATCCACCGGTCCTCGATCCCGCGACGCTGACCGCCGAAACCGGCGCCACCGACTATCCGCAGCCCTTCCGGTCGCAGGTCGCCGGACGGCACCGGGTGGTGCTGGGCGACCCGCTGGGCTTGAGCAATTTCGGCGTCAACCTGACCCGGCTTGCGCCCGGTGCCTCCTCGGCCCTGCGCCACTGGCACAGCCGGCAGGACGAGTTCGTCTATGTAGTGGACGGCGAACTGACTCTGGTGACCGACGTGGGCGAGACGCTGCTGACCGCCGGCATGTGCGCAGGCTTTCCGCAGGGCGTCGCCGACGGCCATCGGCTGATCAATCGCAGCGACCGGCCCGCCAGCTATCTGGAGGTCGGCGACCGCAGCGGCGGCGATGAGATCGATTATTCCGACGAGGACATGGTCTGGCGCGACGGTGCCTACCACCACCGTGACGGCACGGTTTGGGAATGACTGCCGACATCACGCTGGTGCTGGGCGGCGCCCGCTCGGGCAAGAGCCGCTATGCCGAGGGGCTGGTGACTGCGCTGGGCGGGCCGCGCGTTTACATCGCCACCTCGCAGGTGTGGGACGCCGAGATGGCCGAGCGGGTGGCGAAGCACCGCGACGACCGCGGCCCGGACTGGACGACGGTGGAGGAGCCGCGCGACCTGACCGGGGTGCTGCGCCGGCATGCCGCCGAGGGCACCGGCGTCCTGGTCGATTGCCTGACGCTGTGGCTGACCAACCTGATGATGGCCGAGGCCGACATCGCGGCGGAAACCGCGGCGCTGGTGGAGCTATTGCCGACGCTGTCCGGCCGGGTGGTGCTCGTTTCCAACGAGGTCGGGCTCGGCATCGTGCCAGACAATGCGCTGGCCCGCCGCTTCCGCGACCATGCCGGCCGCCTGCACCAATCCATCGCGGCCGTGGCGCCGCGCGTCGTGCTGACCGTCGCCGGTCTGCCGATTTTCGTGAAGGGAACCTCCGTATGACCGTCGATACCGATGAGCTGAACCTCCGCCACGCCGAGAAGATGAAGCGGCGCAAGGCGTTGCAGGAGCGGGCGCTTGCCTCCAAGACGGTGGAGAAAGGGCTGCTGATGGTCCACACCGGCAAGGGCAAGGGCAAGTCTACCGCCGCCTTCGGCCTGATGATGCGTGCCGTCGGCCATGGCATGCGGGTCGGGATGGTGCAGTTCGTCAAGGGCGCCTGGTCCACCGGCGAGACGGTGGCGCTGGAGCGCTTCGAGGATCTGGTCGATTTTCACACGATGGGCGAGGGCTTCACCTGGGACACCCAGGACCGCGCCCGCGACATCGCCGCCGCCGAAGCCGCCTGGGCCAAGGCGAAGGAGCTGATGGCCGATCCGCGTTATCGCCTGATCGTGCTGGACGAGTTGAACATCGTGCTGCGCATGGATTATCTGCCGTTGGACGAGGTGCTGGCGACGCTGGCCGCTCGCCGGCCGGACCTGCATGTCTGCATCACCGGCCGCAACGCCAAGCCGGAACTGATCGCCGCCGCCGACCTCGTCACTGAGATGACGCTGGTCAAGCACCCGTTCGAGGCCGGGGTGAAGGCCCAGGCCGGCATCGAGTTCTAAGATCATGAGATCCCGGGCGATCATGTTGCAGGGCACCGGCTCCGACGTCGGCAAGTCGCTGCTGGTGGCCGGGCTGTGCCGGGCGCTGGTGCGGCGCGGGCTGAGCGTCCGGCCGTTCAAGCCGCAGAACATGTCCAACAACGCCGCGGTGACGGCGGACGGCGGCGAGATCGGCCGCGCCCAGGCGCTCCAGGCGCGGGCCTGCGGCGTGGCGCCCAGCGTCCACATGAACCCGGTGCTGCTGAAGCCGCAGTCGGATGTCGGCAGTCAGGTGGTGGTGCGCGGCGTGGTGGTCGGCACCGCGCGCGCCGCCGACTATCAGCTGCGCAAGCGCGAACTGCTGGGCACCGTTCTCGACAGTTTCGAGTGGCTGCGGGGCGAGGCCGACATCGTGGTGGTGGAGGGTGCCGGCAGCCCGGCGGAGGTCAATCTGCGGGCCGGCGACATCGCCAACATGGGCTTTGCCACTGCCGCCGACGTGCCGGTGATGCTGGTCGGTGACATTGACCGTGGCGGCGTGATCGCCAGTCTGGTCGGCACCCATGCACTTCTACCGAAATCTGAACAGGAGCGGATCAAGGGCTTTCTGATCAACAAGTTCCGCGGCGATGTTCGCCTGTTCGATGAAGGGCTGCGGATCATCGAGAGCCACACCGGCTGGCGCGGATTCGGCGTGGTGCCCTGGTTGCGCGAGGCGGCGATCCTGCCGGCTGAGGATGCGGTGGCGCTCGACCGGCCGCGGGAGGCCGGCGACGGAGCGCTGCGCATCGCCGTGCCGATGCTGTCGCGCATCGCCAACTTCGACGATTTCGATCCGCTGGCGCAGGAGCCGGGCGTCGCCCTGACCATGGTGCGTCCGGGACAGCCGTTGCCGGGCGACTGCGATCTGGTGATCCTGCCCGGCACCAAGGCGACCATCGCCGACCTCGCCTTCCTGCGGGCGCAGGGCTGGGACATCGACCTCATGGCCCATTGGCGGCGCGGCGGAAGGGTGCTGGGCATCTGCGGCGGCTACCAGATGCTGGGCCGGCGCATCGCCGATCCCGACGGCATCGAAGGCCCGCCCGGCGAGGCGGCCGGGCTGGGGCTGCTGGATGTCGAGACGGTGCTGAAGGGGCCCAAGGTGCTGGAGGAGGCGCGCGGGACGGAGCGGCGCACCGGTGCCGCCGTGGCGGGCTACGAGATGCATATGGGCCGCACGGAGGGGGCCGACCGGGCGCGGCCGATGCTGGAGCTTGCCGGCGGCGGAACCGATGGGGCGGAGTCGGCGGACGGACGGGTGGCCGGATGCTATCTGCATGGCCTGTTCACCGCCGACGGCTTCCGCTCGGCCTATCTGCGCCGGCTGGGAGGCACCGGGTCGGATCTCGGCTATGGCGTGGCGGTCGAGCGGGCGCTGGATGCGGTTGCGGACCGGCTGGAAAGCGTCGTCGACGTGGAGAGCTTGTTGGCGGTGGCGCAGGGATGAGGGAGGGGGCAATGCCCCCTCAGACCGCCGCCTGCTCCACCGATAACGCGCGCGGCAGCTTGAAGACGATGTTCTCGGTCGCGGTGCGCAGCTCCTCGACCGTCACGTCGAAGCGGCTGCGGGCGGCCTCGATAACCTCCTCCACCAGCACTTCCGGGGCGGACGCGCCGGCGGTGATGCCGAGGCGGGCGACGCCGGCGAGCGCGCTCCAGTCGATGTCGGCGGCGCGCTGGACCAGCTGGGCGGCCGGGCAGCCATGGGTCTTCGCCACCTCCACCAGACGCTTCGAGTTGGAGGAGTTCGACGCCCCCAGCACCAGCAGCGCCTCCACCTTCGGCGCGATGGCCTTCACCGCCGCCTGACGGTTGGTGGTGGCGTAACAGATGTCCTCCTTCTTCGGCCCGGCGATGGCGGGGAAACGGGCCTGGAGTGCGGCCAGGATCTCGGTCGTCTCATCGACCGACAGGGTGGTCTGGGTGGCGTAGGCGAGGTTTTCCGGGTCGCTCACCTCCAGCGTCGCGACGTCGGCCACCGTCTCCACCAGCACCACGGCGCCCGCGGGCAGCTGTCCCATGGTGCCGATGACCTCGGGATGGCCGGCATGGCCGATCAGGACGATCTGCTTGCCGTCCTCGTGATGGCGTTCGGCCTCGCGGTGGACCTTGCTGACCAGCGGGCAGGTGGCGTCGAGATAGAACAGCCCGCGCGCTTCGGCCGCCTGCGGCACCGATTTCGGCACGCCATGGGCGGAGAAGACCACCGGGCGGCCGTCCGGCACCTCGGTCAGCTCATCGACGAAGACGGCGCCCTTGGCCTCCAGGCTTTCGACCACGAAGCGGTTGTGGACGATCTCATGCCGCACATAGACCGGCGCTCCGAAGCGCTCCAGCGCCGTCTCGACGATCTGGATCGCCCGGTCCACCCCGGCGCAGAAACCGCGCGGTGCCGCCAGAAGGATGGTCAGGGGCTGGCGGATTGGGGAATTGGTCGTGGTCATATGCGCTGTACCGCCCTTGCGTGGAGAAGGTCGCCCTTAGGTGGTCCTGTGCTGAACGGTCACAAGGGATAGAACCGCCGCGCGGTCTTGTGCCGGTCAAGCTGGGACACTAAAGTCGCGATCCAACAGCCCGTTAACCGATCAGGCCGAACCGATGGACCGCCGCGACCGTAATATAGGAACCCCCGCCCGGAAAAGCCCGCTGGCGTCCCTCTTTGGGATGGGCCGCCCTGCGTTGCTGGCGGCCGGGGCCGTTCTGGTGCTTTCCGGCTGCTCCGGCATGGGGCTGGGGCCGACCAGCCCGTCGGAAGCGGCGCTGGCCTGCCCGAAGGTCAACATCGTCCGCGACCTGCAGGAAGTGACGGTGTTCCGCCCCGGCGGCAAGGATCTGACCGATCTGGAGTCGCGCGCCGCCCTGACCGATTTCACCGGCAGCTGCGATTACACCAGCAGCGGCGTCACCGTGAATGTGAACGTCTATCTGGTGGCGGAACGCGGCCCGGCGCTCCAGGGCACCACGGCCAAGTACCAGTATTTCGTCGCCGTGGCCCAGCCGGACGACACGCTGGTGTCGAAGGCCTATTTCGACACCGACGTGACCTTCGTCCCCGGCCAGCCGCGCGCCGGCACCCGCGAGGAGCTGACGCCGAAGATCCCGCTGCCCAAGGACGCCAATGCCAAGGACTGGAAGATCTATCTGGGGTTCCAGCTGACGCCGGAGCAGCTGAACTTCAACCGGACGCAGGTGAAGAAGTAAGAGCGGTCATTCCGATTGTATAGTATGCGAGGGAGCCGCATTTCGCGGCTCCCTTTTTGTGCCTTGCCGGTCGACGTGGTTAAATGCTGAGAAGGCTGGCCGTGAAGAACGAAAAATGGCTCGTGCCGATGATATTCACCGCCGCGCTGTTGTTTGAGAAACCGTAGAATTCGATGTAATCGTCGATACCATTCATTGCGGTGACCGTGCTGGTATTGGCAAAGGCACTTCCCGTCACGGACGTGTCATTGAAATAGGTCGCAAGAGGGTTGCCGTTCTTACGAATGACGCAGCCGATGGATTTCCCGGAACTGCACTCGATTCCCAGCTGGCAGAAGATCGAATACACGCCGGGAATGGAAGGCTTGAACTGCTGGGTGGACGGGTCGAAGCCC
Organism: Azospirillum sp. A26; assembly: GCF_042604635.1. Taxonomy (NCBI): domain Bacteria; kingdom Pseudomonadati; phylum Pseudomonadota; class Alphaproteobacteria; order Rhodospirillales; family Azospirillaceae; genus Azospirillum; species Azospirillum sp. A26. Next base: position 779,318 of record NZ_CP170472.1, read on the forward strand.
TGATGGGAGTTGATCACGACGTTGCTGAAGTTAACCTTGGTGTAGACATTCGGTGCAGCACTCTGATTGACGCCGTTGAGCGTAGCGACGGCGATGATCGGGTTGGTCGGACGGGAATCGACATCCGCCAGTGCCCGCTCGTCCACCACAGCGTCATTGGTGACGGCATCGGTCGTCGGCAGCAGCATCACGCGGGCCACCGGCAGCTTGCCGACCGGAATCGCCGGCGGGGTCAGGCTGTTGGCGGTGCCGGTGACGATGGCCGCGGCGCCGGTGCTGCGGTCCACCACCACGCGGTCGATGCGGAAGCCGCTGGCCGGCGGTGCGAAGGGGCCGACCGACTGGGCGTTCACCTCGGTCAGGATGGTGCCGTTCAGCAGATTGCCGGGATCGAGCGCAAGGGTCAGGTTCGGCACGAGTTGCGCATGGGGGGCGAAGTTGCCGACGATACGCTGGGACACCGCCCAGTTGGCGGCGGATTGGGACAGGTCGGACGGGTTGAAAGCCTGAACGGTCATTGCGCGCTCTCCACTCTGTCGATTGGAATGAGTCCCGCGATGGACAACGGCTGGCCAGCTCGGCACGACGCGGTAAATGGGTATGTATACCTACTCGTATCATATAAAAGGAAAATTTCCAAAAGCGGGGCATTTCAACGACTTGGCTTGTTCATTGGCCAGAGCGCCGATTGACAAACCTGTCTGATCGCGACAGTGTGCCGCCATCACGCCGATGATCCCTCGCGGGAGAGATCGCTTGTGAGCTTGTCGTAAATCGGCAGGTCCGCAGGCGGCGCCGAAGGAGCAACCGCCCCCGGAAACTCTCAGGCAAAAGGACCGCAAGGGGATAAGGCAACTCTGGAAAGCAGCCTCGGCGCCCAGTCGCCGCGACTCACCGAAGGAGTAAACCGGGTGCCCGGCTCGACCGGACGGCGGTGAATCTCTCAGGTCCAAGACAGAGGGGGCAGCGATCCGCACCGATCCCGGTGCGGGTGCCGTAACCCTGTCGGAGGACCAGCGTGACCGAGGCCGCAACCGCTCTCAAGACCACCCCGCTGCACGCGCTCCATGTCGAGCTTGGCGCCCGCATGGTCCCCTTCGCCGGCTATGACATGCCGGTGCAGTATCCCCTGGGCATCCTCAAGGAACACCAGCACACCCGCGAGAAGGCCGGGCTGTTCGACGTGTCCCACATGGGGCAGGTCCGCCTGACCGGCGCCGATCCGGCCGCAGCATTGGAAACGCTGGTTCCCGGCGATATCAAGGGGCTGGCGCAGGGCCGCATGCGCTACACGCTGTTCCTGAACGAACAGGGCGGCATCCTCGACGACCTGATGGTGACCAATGCCGGCGATCACCTGTTCCTGGTGGTGAACGCCGCCTGCAAGGAGCAGGACGTCGCCCATCTGCGCGAGAAGCTGGCCGGGAAGGCCGAGGTGGAACTGCTGGACGATCTGGCGCTGATGGCTCTCCAGGGGCCGATGGCGGCCGGGGTAATGGCCCGCTTCGTTCCCGAAGCCGCCACGATGAAGTTCATGAGCTACCTGTCCGCCACCTTCAAGGGCGTGCCGGTGATCCTGACCCGCTCCGGCTACACCGGCGAGGACGGCTACGAGATCTCCTGCGACAAGGCGGATGCGGAGATGATCGCCCGCGCCCTGCTTGGCGAATCGGAGGTCGAGGCGATCGGGCTGGGCGCTCGCGACTCGCTGCGCCTGGAGGCCGGGCTCTGCCTGTACGGCCACGACATCGACACCACCACGACGCCGGTCGACGGTGCGCTGGAATGGACCCTGCCGAAGCGCCGCCGCGCCGAGGGCGGTTTCCCCGGCTACGACATCATCCACCGGCAGCTGACCGAGGGCGCGTCGCGCCGCCGCGTCGGCATCCAGCCGGAAGGCCGCCAGCCGGCCCGCGAGCACACCGAAATCCAGGATGCCAACGGCACCGTCATCGGCGAGATCACCAGCGGCGGCTTCGGCCCGACCGCCGGCGCGCCGGTTGCCATGGGCTATGTCGACATCGCGAATTCCGCAGTCGGCACGCCGCTGACGCTGGTGGTGCGCGGCAAGCCGCTGCCCGCCCGTGTCGCCGCCACTCCCTTCGTGCCGCAACGCTATTACCGGGGCTGATGCCCCGGCTTCCCCAATCACAAGCAACCGTTTTGAACAGGGAAACCTTCAGATGACCAAGAAATTCACCAAGGACCACGAGTGGGTTCAGGTCGATGGCGATGTCGCCACCGTCGGCGTCACCGACTTCGCCCAGAGCCAACTGGGCGACGTGGTGTTCGTCGAGCTGCCCGACGCCGGCCGCGTGCTGGAGAAGGGCAAGGAAGCCGCCGTCGTCGAATCGGTGAAGGCCGCCAGCGACGTCTACGCCCCGGTGTCCGGCACCGTGGTGGAGGCCAACCAGTCCCTGGTGGACGACCCGTCGATGGTCAACAGCGCCGCCGAGACCGATGGCTGGTTCTTCAAGCTTCAGCTCAAGGACGCCTCCGAACTCGATGGCCTGATGGACGAAGCGGCCTACAAGGCCTTCGTGGAGGAATCCCACTAACATGCGCTATCTGCCCCTGACCGAGGCCGACCGGCAGTCGATGCTGGAGGCCATCCGCGCAACATCGGTCGAAGACCTGTTCCGCGACGTTCCAAAGGCGGCCCGTCTGGCCGGCCCGATCGGGGGCTTGCCCAACCATATGGGCGAGCTTGAGGTCGAACGGCTGCTCGGCTCCATGGCGGCCAAGAATGTGCCGGCGGGATCGGTGCCGAGCTTCCTCGGCGCCGGCGCCTACCGTCACCATGTGCCGGCCACCGTCGATCATCTGGTCCAGCGCGGCGAGTTCCTGACCGCCTACACGCCGTACCAGCCGGAGGTGAGCCAGGGCACGCTGCAGGTCCTGTTCGAATTCCAGACCCAGGTCGCGCTGCTGACCGGCATGGATGTGGCCAACGCCTCGATGTATGACGGCGCCACCTCCTGCGCCGAAGCCGTCATGATGGCCAACCGCGTCACCCGGCGGAAGAAGGCGATCCTGTCCGGCGGCCTGCACCCGCATTACCGCGACGTGACCACCACCGACGCCCGCTTCATCGGTTTCGAGGCGGTGGCCCTGCCGGCCGCCCCGACCGGCGGCGAGGATCTGCTGGCGCTGGTCGACGACAAGACTGCTTGCGTCGTCGTGCAGAACCCGGACGTGTTCGGCCATGTCCGCGACTACACCGATCTGGCCGCCGCCTGCCAGGCCAAGGGCGCCCTGCTGATCGTCGTGGTGACGGAAGCGCTGTCGCTGGGGCTGCTGACGCCGCCGGGCGACATGGGTGCCGACATCGTCGCGGCGGAAGGCCAGTCCTTCGGCAACGCGCTGAACTTCGGCGGCCCCTATGTCGGGCTGTTCGCGGTGAAGGACAAATATGTCCGCCAGATGCCGGGCCGCCTGTGCGGCGAGACGGTGGACGCCGACGGCCGCCGCGGCTTCGTGCTGACGCTCTCCACCCGCGAGCAGCACATCCGCCGCGAGAAGGCGACCTCGAACATCTGCACCAATTCCGGCCTGTGCGCGCTGGCCTTCTCGATCCATGTCAGCCTGCTGGGTGAGGCGGGGATCACCCAGCTGGCCCAGCTGAATCACGCCAAGGCGGTCCAGATGGCCGACAAGCTGGCAACGGTTCCGGGCGTCGAGGTTCTGAACGACGGCTTCTTCAACGAGTTCACCGTCAAGCTGCCGAAGCCGGCCGCCGCGGTGGTGGAGGAGCTTGCCAAGCGCCGCATCCTGGGCGGCGTGCCGGTGTCGCGCCTCTATCCGGGCGAGATGGAAGACCTGCTGCTGGTCGCCGTCACCGAGACCAACACCGACGCCGACATGGACGCCTTCGCTGCCGCTCTGAGTGAGGTTCTGGCATGAGCATGAACAACCAGGGCCGTCCGTCGGCCATTCCGGCCGGCGCCGCCTCGTTCGACGGCGTGACCGGCACCGTCACCGGCAACCGCGGTCTCCAGATCGAAGAGCCGCTGATCTTCGAACAGGACAGCGCCGGCCGCACCGGCGTCGATCTACCCGAATTGCCGAAGGTGGCGTCCCGCCTGGGTGCGGTGAAGCCGCGCGCCAGGGTCGGGCTGCCCGGCCTCGCCGAACCGCAGGTGGTCCGCCACTACACCCGCCTGTCGCAGAAGAACTACGCCATCGACAGCGGGTTCTATCCGCTGGGCTCCTGCACGATGAAGCACAACCCGCGCCTGAACGAGAAGATGGCGCGGCTGCCGGGCTTCTCCGACGTGCATCCGATGCAGCCGGTCAGCACGGTTCAGGGTGCCTTGGAGCTGATGGACCAGCTGGCCTATTGGCTGAAGACGCTGACCGGCATGGCCGCCGTGACGCTGGCGCCCGCCGCCGGTGCCCATGGCGAGATGTGCGGCATCATGGCGATCCGTGCCGCGCATGAGGCGAAGGGCGACAGCGGCCGCACCAAGATCCTGGTGCCGGAAAGCGCCCACGGCACCAACCCGGCGACCGCCGCGGCCTGCGGCTACAGCGTCGACGCCATCCCGGCGACCGCCGACGGCCGCGTCGATCTGGACGCGCTGAAGGCCAAGCTCGGTCCCAATGTGGCCGGGCTGATGCTGACCAACCCCAACACCTGCGGCCTGTTCGAACGCGACATCATTGCCATCGCCGAGGCGGTGCATGCGGCCGGTGCCTATTTCTACTGCGACGGCGCCAACTTCAATGCCATCGTCGGGCGGGTGCGTCCGGCCGACCTCGGCATCGACGTCATGCACATCAACCTGCACAAGACCTTCTCCACCCCGCATGGCGGCGGCGGTCCGGGGTCGGGGCCGGTGGTGTTCGCGGAGTCGCTGGCACCCTACATCCCGGTGCCTTACGTCACCCACGGCAAGGACGGCTTCGCGCTGGTCGAGAATGCCGGCGAAGGCTCCGCCTTCGGCCGTATGAAGGCCTTCCACGGCCAGATGGGCATGTTCGTCCGTGCCCTGTCCTACATGCTGAGCCATGGCGCCGATGGGCTTTGGCAGGCGTCGGGCGATGCGGTCCTGAACGCCAACTACGTCATGGCCCGGCTGGAGGACGTGATGACGGCCTCCTTCGAGGGGCCGTGCATGCACGAGTGCCTGTTCGACGACCGGTTCCTGAAAGGGACGGGGGTCACCACGCTCGACATGGCGAAGGCGCTGATCGACGAGGGCTTCCACCCGATGACCATGTATTTCCCGCTGGTCGTCCACGGTGCCCTGCTGATCGAGCCGACCGAGACGGAAAGCAAGGCCAGCCTGGACCAGTTCGTCGATGCGCTGCGTGCGTTGGCCGAACGGGCGAAGTCGGGCGATGCCGCCTATTTCCAGGCCGCGCCGCGCCTGACGCCGCGTCGTCGCCTGGACGAGACGGCCGCCGCCCGCAAGCCGGTGCTGCGCTGGACCCCGCCGGTGCCGGAGGAGGCTCTGGCGGCGGAGTAAGGACAAACAGGAAGCCCCCCCTCTCTGCGCGGGAGGGGGAGCTTCCTGTTTCCACAAGTCGCTTTTACCTGTCGGTCTTGCCGACGAACTTGTCGGCCTTCTTCTGATCCTCGGCGGCCTCGCGGGCCATTTCCTCGCCGATCTTCGGATCGATGCTCTTGGCTTCCTCGATCAGGTCGCGCGCCTTGCGGGGATCGCCGCCGGCGGCCTTGTCCAGCGCCTGCTCGGCCAGATCGTGGGCCTTCTTGTGTTCGGGGCTGTCTTCGTGGCGTGTGGCCATGGGGCGTTCTCCTGTGGCTTGAGCATTGGGAAACCGGTCGTTGTCAAACAGGAGCCGCCGGCCGGGGTTCCGCTCCCCGCACTGCACAAAATTTTTTTGGAAGCGACGGAATAGGGAAGTCGATCCGCCCGTTTGTGCTGGTGTCCGGTGGCGAGCGGCCACCCAGCAACAGGGCACGCGAACTCCCCATGAGCAACCCGAAGAACTCGATCCGGCGCGCAGCCATCGCCGCCGCCATGCTGGCCGTGACTGCGGGCCACGCGTCCTTCTGGTCCTGGCGCAATGCGCCGACGCCTGTGGAGGCGGAGCCGGGCCGTATCGAATCGGTGTCCTACTCGCCGTCGGGCCGCAGCTACGACCCGAATCACCAGCCGGTGGTGCCGCGCAAGGACATCGAGAAGGACATGACCGCCATCGCCGGCTTCGCCGACGGCGTCCGTACCTACTCGACGCTCGGCTCGCAGGGCGAGGTGCCGGAGATCGCGGTGTCCAAGGGTCTGGACGTCACGCTCGGCATCTGGCTGAGCAAGGACAAGTCCCGGAACGAGCGGGAGGTGCTGCACGGCATCGCGCTCGCCAAGGAATTCCGCGGCATCAAGCGCATCGTCGTCGGCAACGAGACGCTGCTGCGCGCCGAACTGACCGATGCCGAGCTGGCCTCCTACATCAAGCGCGTGCGCGCCGCAGTCCCCGCCACCATCAAGGTCGGCACTGCCGACGTGTGGTCGGAGATGGTCAAGGCCGACGCCACGGTGAAGGCGTCCGACTTCATGGGCGTCCACGTCCTGCCCTACTGGGAAGGCGTGCCGGTGTCCGATGCGCTGACCTGGATCCGCGACCGGCTCGACACCGTGCGCAAGGCCCATCCGGGCAAGGCGCTGTTCGTCGGCGAGGTCGGCTGGCCGTCGGGCGGCGAGAACTTCCACGACGCCTATCCGACGCCGGAGGCCCAGGCCGCCGTCGTCCGTGGGTTCGCGGCGGAAGCCAACGCACTTGGCCTGCATTACAACGTCGTCGAGGCCTTCGACGGCATCTGGAAGTCGACCATCGAAGGCTCGCCCGGCCCGACCTGGGGCGTGCTGGATGCCGACCGCCAGCCGAAATGGTCGATGACCGGCGCCGTCGCCGCCCCCTATGGCGAGCGTGTCGCCGCGGGCGTGGCGCTCGCCGTCGGCCTCGCCCTGTCGGCCTTCGCCGTGTTCCGCCGCCGGACCAATGCCGGCTTCGCTTTGGCCGCCTCGCTGGGTGCCAACATCATCGGCTTCGCCATCGGCTCCGCCGTCGCCGGTGCCTTCTCCGAGTATCTGACCTTCGGTGCGGTCACCACCTGGGGCTCCGCCTTCGCGCTCGGCACCCTGATGATGAGCGTCGCCTTCGCCGATCTGGTGGACGTCGCCCGCCGGCTGCTGACCGGCCGCGCCCCGGCCCTGCTGCCGCACGCGGTGCCGAGCACCGAGCACAAGCCGATGGTCTCGATCCACGTCGCCGCCTGCCGCGAGCAGCCGGACGTGCTGAACGCCACGCTGGCCTCGCTGTCGCGGCTCGACTACCCGAACTACGAGGTCGTCGTCCTGATCAACAACACCGAGGAGGAGCATCTGGTCCGCCCGGTGGAGGAGATGTGCCAGGCGCTGGGGCCGAAGTTCAAATTCCACTGGTACAAGAAGATCTCCGGCTTCAAGGCCGGCGCCCTGAACGCCGCGCTGCGCCACACCGATCCGACCGCCGAGATCGTCGCCGTGCTGGACGCCGACTACACCGTGTCGCCCGACTGGCTGTCGAAGCTGGCCCCGACCTTCGCCGATCCGTCGGTCGGCATCGTCCAGGCTCCGCAGGAACACCGCGACGGCCACGAGACGGTGCTGAAGTCGGCGATGACCGCCGAATACCGTCCCTTCTTCGATGTCGGCATGCAGGAGGGCGTGTCGTCCCAGGCCTTCATCTGCCACGGCACGATGATCATGCTGCGCCGCTCCGCGATGGATCAGGTTGGCGGCTGGTCGGAAGCCGGCATCTGCGAGGACACCGAACTGGGCCTGCGCATCCTGTCGGCCGGCTACCGCGCCGCCTACACCGACGAGCGTCTCGGCGCCGGTCTGGCCCCGGACAACTTCATGCAGTTCCGCAAGCAGCGTGACCGCTGGGTGTTCGGCTCGACGCAGATCGTCCGCGCCCACTGGAAGAAGTTCCTGCCGGGTGCGGCCGAGCTGAGCGCGCGGCAGAAGCTGGGCTACGTCACCAACTGGATCCGCTGGTGGTCCGACGCTGTCGGCCTGTTCGCCGCCGCCGCCGCCGTGGTCTGGACCTTCGCCTCGCTGGTTCTGCCGCTGCACCTGCCGCCGGTGGCCGCCACCGCCGCCGTGCTGGGTGCCCTGGTCCTGCGCGCCGGGTCCAGCCTGCTGGCCTCGCGCTATGCCTCGGGCAACAGCTGGAAGGAAAGCCTGGGCGCCTGCGCCGTCGGCATGGCGCTGTCCACCACCGTCGCCCTGGCCGTCGTCCGTGGTCTGGTCCGCAAGCACGATGCCTTCCGGGTGACCGCCAAGGGCGGCAAGCGCACCGCCGGCCGCTTCTGCGCCAAACCGGAAGCCTGGCTGTCCGCCGCGCTGGTCGCCTCGTCCGCCACCGCCGCGCTGGTCAACCCGCTGGGCACCCTCTCGCTGGAACTGTGGTCGGTCCTGCTCGCCGCGATGGCGGTGCCGAACCTGATGGCCGTCGCCTTCGGCATCGGTGACATGCTTCCGGTCCGCGAAGCCAAGCCGGTCCCGGTTCCGGCCGCCCAGCAGGGCAACACGGCCAGCCAGGAGCAGCGCACGAGCCACCCGGTCGCCGCGTAAGGCCTCTCCTCCTTCCCTTCTGCAAAAACGGCCCCTTCCCCGCCTGACCGGTGGGGGAGGGGCCGACTTTTTTGGGGGTGTAGTCGTTTTTCCTACCAAGGTGAAACTTGTCTGCAACAGCGCTTCGTGCCTACCATCGGCGGCTCAAACCGATAAAGACGCGCGAACCAACGCGCCCGGCAACCTTCGGAGGGAGATCGTCATGCACGTCGTGAAAGCGTCCGACCAGTCCCCGTCTTCGCTGTTCTCAGGTGACAACCGGGGTCGACTGGAACATTGGCTGGCCGCACAGGCCGGCGCATCCCGCGTCACGGTGACGGAGGATGGACGGCTCGGCGGCGGAGCGATCTCCCTGAATCTGGCGGTGACGCTGGATATCGTCGGCGGGCCGATGGCCGGGCGCCATGCCTGCGTGCTGCGGGCCGAGGGTGGCGGGCGTATTTCGGCCAGCATCGGCAAGCTGCGGGAGTTCGTGGTGCTGCGTGCCGCCTTCGCGGCCGGGGTGATGGCACCGGAACCGCTGTTCGGCTGCGACGATCCGGCCGTGCTGGGCCACGATTTCTACATCATGCGGCGGGCCGAAGGGCTCGGTGCCGGCTATGCGGTGACGCGGTCCGACGCGGCGCAGCCGGAGCTGGCGCGCGAGCTTGGGCGGCAGCTTGGCCTGCTGCACCGGATTACGCCGGCTGTCGAGGGGTTGGAGCGGCTGGGCGAGGCGCCCGACTGCCCGGCGCAGGCGACGTTGGCGCAGTACCGCCGTTGGTTCGGCGATCTGGGGCGGCGGGATCCGGTGATCGCCTGGGGGCTGCGCTGGCTGGAGGTCAACGCGCCGGAACCGGGTGCGGTGGTGCTGTGCCACCGCGACTTCCGCACCGGCAATTATCTGGTCAAGGATGGTGCGCTGACCGCGATCCTGGATTGGGAGTTCGCCGGATTCAGCGACCCGATGGAGGATCTCGGCTGGTTCTGCGCCCGCTCCTGGCGGTTCCGCCGGCCCGACCGTGAGGCGGGCGGCATCGCCGACCGGGCGGACTTCCATGCCGGCTATGAGGAGACCTCCGGCCGCCGCGTCGATGCGACGCGCGTCGCCTATTGGGAGACGGCGGCCTATCTGCGTTGGGCGGCGATTGCGGTGGAGCAGGGGCTGCGCCACAGCTCCGGCGCCGAGCCCTCGCTCGAACTGGCCCTGACCGGGCGGATGCTGCCGGAAATCGAGATGGACATGCTGCGCCATCTCCGTGCCATCAGCGCCCTCGGCGGCATGGCGGCGGATGCCGTGGAGAGGGTGGCCTGATGCGCGCCAATCCCGACGCCCGCGCCGTGCTTGAGATCGCCGCCTCGACCTTCCGCGCCGACGTTCTTCCCCATGTGGCGCCGGAGGCGCGTTTCGCCGCGCTGATGGTCGCCAACGCGCTGGAGATTGCCGAGCGCGAGTTGAAGGGGCTGGACGCCGCGGGTCATTCGATTCTGGGCGCGCTCGCCCTGCTCTATGGCGAGGATGCCGACGACGCCCTGTCCGGCGACGACCTGCGCAAGCGGGTGGAGGCTTTGCAGCACCGCCTGTGCATCGAGATCGCCGCCGGCGATTTCGACCAGGAGGGGCAGGGCGTGCTGATGGACTCGCTGGAGGCCATCGTCGAAGCGCGGCTGGGGATCTCCAATCCGAAGGCACTGGGATAGGGGGCAACAGCCCCCGTCCCCGGCCCCGTCCCGTTGTCAGGCTCGAAGCGCCTTCCGTTTGCGCTTCACCTCGTACATCGCGGCGTCCGCGTTCCTCAGCGCGGTCTCCACCGTGATGGTTCGCGGATCGGACGCGATGGGGCCGAAGCTTGCGCCCGAATAGTGCAGCGTCGTGCCGCGCAACGCGTAGTCGCCGACCAGCAGCGGTGCAAGGCGATTGCACAGAACCTCCGCCGCCGCCTGACCTTTGGCATCGCCGGAGGGACCCAGGCCGGTGACGATGAATTCGTCGCCCCCGAAGCGGGCGAGAATGTCACCGGCCCGCAGCCCGGCCGACAGCCGTTTGCCCACCTCGATCAGGAACTCGTCGCCGATCTCATGGCCATGACGGTCGTTGATCGCCTTGAAGCCATCCAGATCAATGAACGCGATCAGGACCGTCTGCCCGGTCCCTTCGGCATCCGAGAACAGCCTTTCCATCTCCTTCAGCAGGAAGCGGCGGTTCGGCAGTCCGGTCAGCACGTCGGTGAAGGAATGCGCTTCCAGCGCGGTGTTGACGGTTTGAAGGTTTTCGAGAAGCTGCTCCCGCTCCACATGCAAGCCGATCAGCGAGGAGAAGAGGCGGAGAACCTGCTCGCCCTTCGGGGTCAGCGGCTTGCGCTCCGACCCGGCGGCGCACAGGGTTCCGAAAATCCTGCCGTCATTCAGTCGAACCGGAGTGCTGACGTAGGTCTGAATGCCGAGAGACTTGGCGGCGTCACAATCGCCCCACAGCGTCGGCACATCGTCGGTGTAAAATCGTCCTTCGTCGAGGGCACGCTTGCACAGGGTTCCTTCCCAGGGCACGACAAGCCCTTCGGGAATCTGCATCGTCTTGCTGTTGTAGGCGAACATAACGCGCTGCACGCCGAGTTCCTGGTCGATGCAGGTCAGATAGGTGGCCTCCAGTTCCGTTACCGCTTCAAGGAGGCTCAGCAGCGGGCGGGTCAAATCCTCGACCGATTTGGCGGCAGACAGAGTGTCGGAAATCTCAGAAAAGAACTTGTCTGACATGGAGGGTCCGTCGACTGCACGATAACAGGTGGTCTATGAAACGTTGTGGCCGCACTTAAGGAACGACCACCTGCTGTCGCCCCGTCCCGGATACGCTTGGAGAGCTGCCTCAACTTCATACTCTAAACAGGATAATGCCCTAACCTAATTCAGCGTTCAAGTTGGGGAACCTGTCCCTCCCGTGCCATCGACTTCCAAGCCATTTGTTTGAGGCGTTGAAGTCCCGGTGAATGCACCGAGGGCAAGCGCTTCGGGAAATCGGATGCTGGGCGGGGTATGAATTGTATCGCAATTGCCGCCAAGCCCGCGCTCGACAGACGGGGGGATTGCGGCCATATAATCGGTTCTTGTTCCGTACCCGTCCCCTGATCCGGATCGCCGCCCCATGGCAAGTCCCGTCCTGTCCGCCATTCCCGCCAAGCCGCTCGCGAAGCTGGAAGCCGGAAAGCAGTTCGTCATCGTGTCGGACTATACGCCTGCGGGCGACCAGCCGAACGCCATCGAGGAACTGACCGGCGGACTGCGGCAGGGCGAGAAGGATCAGGTGCTGCTGGGCGTCACCGGGTCGGGCAAGACCTTCACCATCGCGCACGTCATCCAGACGGTGCAGCGCCCGACGCTGATCCTGGCGCCCAACAAGACGCTGGCGGCGCAGCTGTATGGCGAGATGAAGTCGTTCTTCCCGAACAACGCGGTGGAATACTTCGTCTCCTATTACGACTACTACCAGCCGGAGGCCTACGTCCCGCGCACCGATACCTATATCGAGAAGGAATCGTCGATCAACGAGCAGATCGACCGCATGCGCCACTCGGCGACGCGGGCTCTGCTGGAGCGCGACGACGTCATCATCGTGGCGTCGGTGTCGTGCATCTACGGTATCGGTTCGGTCGAGACTTACTCCGAGATGACGGTGGACCTGCGCAAGGGCGAGGTGATCGCCCAGCCGGAGCTGCTGCGCAAGCTGACCGAACTCCAGTACAAGCGCAACGACGCCGCCTTCGGCCGGGGCCTGTTCCGCGTGCGCGGCGATACGGTGGAGCTGTTCCCGGCCCACATGGAAGACCGGGCGTGGCGCATCTCGCTGTTCGGCGACGAGATCGAGGCCATCCACGAGATCGATCCGCTGACCGGCGAGAAGCTGGCGGCGCTGGAGGCGGTGCGCGTCTATCCGAACAGCCACTATGTGACGCCGAAACCGACGCTGAATCAGGCGATCAACCAGATCAAGCGGGACCTGAAGGACCGGCTGGAGGAGTTCGCCGCCGAAGGCAAGCTGCTGGAGGCGCAGCGGCTGGAGCAGCGCACCACCTTCGACATCGAGATGATGGCGGCGACCGGCTCCTGCGCCGGCATCGAGAACTATTCCCGATACCTGACCGGCCGCGCCCCTGGCGATCCGCCGCCGACGCTGTTCGAATATCTGCCGGGCGACGCGCTGCTGATCGTCGATGAGAGCCACGTCATGGTGCCGCAGATCGGCGGCATGTACCGCGGCGACTTGGTCCGCAAATCGACGCTGTCCGATTACGGCTTCCGCCTGCCCAGCGCCAAGGACAACCGCCCACTGAAGTTCGAGGAATGGGAGGGCATGCGGCCGCAGACGGTCTTCGTCTCCGCCACGCCCGGTCCCTGGGAAATGGAGCGCACCGGCGGCGTCTTCACGGAGCAGCTGGTCCGCCCGACCGGCCTGATCGATCCGCCGGTGATCATCCGCCCGACCGAGACCCAGGTCGACGACCTGATCGGCGAGTGCAAGGAGGTGGTCGCCAAGGGCTATCGCGTGCTGGTCACTACACTGACCAAGAAGATGGCGGAGGCGCTGACCGAATACATGCACGAGGCGGGATTGCGCGTGCGCTACATCCACTCCGACGTGGAGACGCTGGAGCGCATCGAGATCATCCGCGACCTGCGGCTGGGCGCCTATGACGTGCTGGTCGGCATCAATTTGCTGCGCGAGGGGTTGGACATCCCGGAATGCGCGCTGGTGGCGATCCTCGATGCCGACAAGGAAGGCTATCTGCGCTCCAGGACCTCGCTGATCCAGACCATCGGCCGTGCCGCCCGCAACATCGACGGACGGGCGATCCTCTACGCCGACAAGATCACCGACAGCATGAAGTACGCCATCGACGAAACGGCACGCCGCCGTGAGAAGCAGATGGCCTACAATCTGGAACACGGCATCACGCCGGAATCGGTGAAGAAGGCCATCGGCGACATTCTGGAAAGCGTGTTCGAGCGTGGCGACCACGTGACGGTCAAGACCGGCCTGAACTCCAATGAGCTGGTCGGGCACAACCTGAAGAGCGTCATCGCCGATCTGGAAAAACGCATGCGGGCCGCCGCCGCCGACCTGGAGTTCGAAGAGGCCGCCCGTCTGCGCGACGAGCTGCGCCGGCTGGAGGCGATGGATCTGGGGCTGGAAACTCCTGGCAGCATCGGCATCAGCAGTGCGCGCCAGGGTCGCGGCATTCCGGAAGGGGCGCCGAAGAAGCAGGGCAGGCGGCGCCGCGGGCCGTGATACACCTCTTGTTGGCCCACCCTTGTCCTGAACAGGTTGCAACACCATACTTCCGCTTCCCGTAGGGTGGCGCGGGATCGCAGGAGGGTCGTGGCTTGTTCGTTTGTCGTGTCGTGATGGTGCCGCTGATTGCGCTGGCGCTGTGTGGCGTCGGTATCGGGTCGGTGTCCATCGCCGCGGCGGCGGATGCGAAATCCGCAGCGAAGCCGAACGCGGTAGCCGAACTGCCGCCGCCCTCTCTCAAGACCAGATCAGGCGATTGCGAGCTGGCGGAGCAGGGTAACGCCGATGCCGCGTTCCGGCTGGCCCGCCGCTATCTGTTCGGCAAGGGGGTGCGCAAGGACCGGCGGCTCGGCACCGCCTGGCTGCGCGCCGCCGCCTCGCGCGGACATCCGGAAGCGCGGCGGCTGGTCAACTATGTGCCCGGCCGCATGGGGCGCATCCGCCCCTGGTGCCGCCCCGGCGCCGGTCCGGTGCGGGAGATGGGGCCGCCCCCCGCGGAGGTGGTGGCGCTGGTCAACAGCATCGCGCCGAAATACGGCATCGACCCGGCGCTGGTGCTGGCGGTGATCCAGGCGGAAAGCGCCTTCCGCACCGATGCGGTGTCGCCCAAGGACGCTGCCGGGCTGATGCAGCTGATCCCCGACACGGCCGACCGCTTCGGTGTCGGCGACGTCTTCGACCCCAAGCAGAACATCACCGGCGGAGTGAAATACCTGCGCTGGCTGCTGGCCTATTTCCAGGGCGACGTGACGCTGGCGCTGGCCGGCTACAATGCCGGGGAGGGGGCGGTCGACCGTTACAAGGGCGTTCCGCCCTATGACGAGACGCGCAACTACGTCCGCATCATCCGCCGCATCTACGACAACACCCGCCATCCCTTCGACGGGTCGGTGGCGGAACCGTCTTCGGCCATGCCGGCCATCCGTGCTGCGGCGGAACGCGCGGTCGAGGCGGAGTTGCCACGCGGCGCCAAATCGCCGAAAAAGGGATAGTCCCGTCAATCCTGAACAGGAGTGCCCGCCCGTGCCGATGTCCGAACGCAACGTCCTCGGCCTCAGCGCCGCCGGGTTCCACAGGATGGCTTACACCCAGTGGGGGCGGGACGATGCCGCGCGCACGGCGGTCTGCGTCCACGGGCTGACGCGCAACGGCCGCGATTTCGACCGGCTGGCGCTGTCCCTGGCGGATGGCTGGCGGGTGGCCTGTCCCGACGTGGTCGGGCGCGGTCGCAGCGACTGGCTGCCGGTGCCGGCGCTCTACGGCTATCCGCAATACTGCTCCGACATGGTGGCGCTGATCGCCCGTATGGGGGTGGAAACGGTCGATTGGGTCGGCACCTCGATGGGCGGGCTGATCGGCATGACCCTGGCGGCACAGGCCAACAGCCCGATCCGCCGCATGGTGATCAACGATGTCGGCCCCTTCATCGCCCAGGCCGGGTTGCAGCGGATCGCCGACTATGTCGGCAAGGATCCGGTGTTCGAGGATCTGCCGGCGCTGGAATCCTACCTGCGTTTCGTGCTGATGGGCTTCGGCACGATCAGCGACGCGTGCTGGCGCCATATGGCGCAGCACAGTGCCCGGCCGCTGCCCGACGGGCGGTTCCGCCTGGCCTACGATCCGGCCATCGGCGATGCGTTCAAGACGGCGCCCATCGGCGATGTCGATCTGTGGGCGCTGTGGGATCGGGTGCGCTGCCCGGTGCTGGTCCTGCGCGGCGCGGACTCCGATCTGCTGAGCGCCGAAACGGCGGAGCGGATGGCGGAGCGTGGGCCGGGGGCTGCCGGGCTGGTGCGGGTGGTGGAAATTCCCAACACCGGCCACGCCCCCTCCCTGATGACAGACGAGCAGATCGCCATCGTCCGCAACTTCCTGGCGGAGGGCTGAGCGCCCTCCGGAGCAGGCGATCAGTTCACCCGGCGCAGCACCGTGTCGAGCCGGCCATGGCCATCCTTGTCGAGCCAGCTTGCGGCGACGCGGCCATCCGGGCGTAGGCGGTAGCGCAGGATGTTGCGCCCCTTTTCGTCGAAGACCAGCTCGCCATTCTCGATCCGGCCCTTGCGGCGCACCCGCTCGGCGGGCTGGTCCGATTCCATGCCGGCCCCCAGCACATAATCGGCATAGACGGCGTCGCCTTCGGCCTTTTCCACCGACAGGGCGACCTCGCGGCCATTGATGTAGCTGCCGTACCACATGCCCATGTAGGGGCGCAGCGTGGCGGTCGCGTCGTTGCCCCTGGCGGAGCCGGAGGAGTTCGCGGGCAGGGCGGCCTGCAGCATCTCGGCGCTCGGGCTGCGGCCCCAGGTCTCGTCGCAGGGCGGGTCGTTGGGCGTCGGCGGCTCCTCCGCAAAGCGGACGATGCAAGCGCCGAAGCGGCGGACGAACAGCCCGGTGTTGGCGGCGCCATGGCCGGTCAACAGCGACGGCTGGTCGACGATCAGGCTGCTTAGCCCGCGCTGGGTCAGGATGTTGCGGGCCGGCTCGGCACGCCCGCCCGGATCGAAATCGTCGCCGTGGAAGAAGAACATCATCACCCGCGCCCGCCGGACCTCGCGCAGGATCGGCCAGAGCTGGGCGGCGTTCTCGCGATAGCTGTCGAACGCCTCGGTGAAGTTGCCGAAGGCGGCCGGGGCGGTGGCGATGATGGCGTCGATGGCATTGGTCTGGCCGGCGGCGATCAGCGAGATGAAGGCGCCGAAGGACTGGCCGGTCAGGGCGACCCGGCGATAGCCTTTGGCCTTCAGCGCCTCCGAATAGCCGGCGAGGGCGCGGGAGCTGTTGGGCAGGGTGTCGCTGACCCTCATGCGGTCCAGCCGGTAGACGTCCCAGCCGGCGTCGCGCATCGCCTTCATGTAGAGCGGGGTGGGGGCTTCCGAATCTTCGGAGTCCACCGAGCGGCCGTGGCTCCAGACCACCGCGCCGCGGGCCTTGGCCGGACCAGCCAGTGAGGCCTCGCCGTAGGCGGATTTCAGAACGATCTGGGCGGTTGCCGGGCGGGCGACCGTCAAGCCCCCGGCGACAGCCAATCCGATCGTCGCGACCAGTGCGAGAACAACCCCCCGAATCGTCCGCCTCATGCCCAGCGACCCCCCTGAACTGCATAGTCGCTTCAGGATTGCCGCCGTTCGTTAACGCGACCTTTCCATGGTTTTCACTGTCACGGACGACCAGTTTTTGTCACAGGCAAATTCCGCAAATAAGAATGACTCGCAATTAGGGAAGGGAAGCGTTAGGGTGTTCCCGCAACCGGATGAAGGAGCATCGGCATGTGCGGAACGGGGGAAGAGGGGCGGTACTCGCCTTGGACGGTGGCGGACCTGACGACCGCAGAGCGGGCGCTGCTGACCGGTGTGCGCCAGTGGTTCCGTGCCGGCACCGCCGGGGCGATGGCATCGATGCGCATCGGACTGAACGTAGCCGGCGTGCCGAACACCGCACTGCTGCCGCTGTTCGCCCTGCTCGGCACCTTCGCGGTGGCCGGCGCCCACCGGCCGGAGATCCGCTGCCCGGCCTGCAGCCGGATCAGCATCGACGAAGCCGCCCTGCTTGATTCCCTGGCCGCGGTGCAGGGTGGCGACGCGGAAATGGCGGCGCAGCTGTTCGACCGCTGGCTGCCGCCGGTCGCACTGCTCATGGCGACCGACGCGATGGTCGAACTGGGCGGCATCCTGGATGGTGCGCGTATCTTCCTGCCGCGCCGAAGGGTGGCGCGTCTGGTGACGCCGGCAACCGGCCCGACCATGGGCAATATGGCGATGGCGGCCGAATAGACGGCAGCGAGATAGATAGCGGCGGAATAGACGGCGGTGGAGTAGGGGTCAGTCGCCGGCCATCTTCAGGCTCCGAGTGCGGTCCGAGGGGGTGCCGGCCGCGCCACTGGCTTCGGGCAGCCGCTTGTGCAGAAGCCACTGGTCGATGGCGACGCGGACCAACCGGCCTTCCGGAGTGTGGTAGAGGAACTGCCCGCGCTCCCGCCCGCAATGCTCATAGCCGAGCCGTTCGTAGAAAGGCAGCACGCCGACATTGTCGCGGTCCACTCCGAGTTCGGCGAAGGGTACGCCGCGCTGGATCACCACCCGCTCGGCTGCCCGCACCAGACGGACACCGATGCCGATGCCGCGAAAGGGTTGGAACACCCGCAGCGCCCATAGGGTCGCACGGCCGCTCGGCCGCTTGCGCAGGAAATCGATGCAGATCTGGCCGACCGGAAAACCGTTGACGTCGGCCAGCAGCATGGCGCCGTCACCGCGCTCCTGAAGACGAAAAGCGTCGGCGATGATTTCGCGATGGGGTGTATGCAGGCCGTACCATTCGAGCGTCGGCAAATCCTCCTGCCTTGCCGAACGGATGGTCAGCGGCAACTCGAGTTTCTCGCTGTTCCCGCCTTCGCTGCTGTCCTCCTCTGCCGTATCCAGTCCGAAGTGAGCGGTGGTGGCTGTGCCGCGGATGCCGACGCGGCGCTGTGCTGTTGCCATGATGCCGATGCCTCGCAGGTTTTTCCCCGCACTGTGCCGCCGATGGATCGGGTGGCGGCTTCGCTGACAACCCTACACGCCATGCGGACGTTCCCACGCTGCGCGGTTGGGATAAGGCTTTCGGTGGGGCACCCCTTTTCCGCGGCTTTGTACAAAACAAATAAAATTTGATGATAATCAGTAATAAGGAGGTGTCGGTGGTGTCCCGGAGAGGGATGGTCCTTAAAGATGAAAGCCGGCCTATGAAAACGGCAATTGGTTGAATGCCAGAAGTCTTATTGACGTTACAGGATGCTGTTTGATAAGTCTGAATGCAGAGACAAACTCTCTATCGTATGAAGAATAAAGCAATTTTACCTAAAATTCGCGTCATCGGGCGGGAGATTGAAACATGACAAGAATCGTTAATCTGGGACGTACCGGTTTATTCGTGGCGATGCGCGGTGGAGTGATGACCAGCCTGGGCGGTCACAGCCATTGGCGCAGCGCCGAGGAGGTTCGCCGCGCTGCGCTGGCGGAGAATATTCCCGTCAGCGATCTCGTGGTCCGCACGCTGCCTTGAGCGGTCGCATCGCGGCCAAGCCTGGACAATGAGAAAGGGCGCGTTCCTGCGAACGCGCCCTTTCTTCAAACAAACCTGCACTGTGAAGCGGATCAGCCGGCGCGGACGCGGGTCAGGAAGCGCTCGACCTCGGACCTCAGGGTTCCCGACTGGCGCGACAGTTCGTTGGTTGCCTCCAGAACCTGGCGGGCCTCTTCACCTGCATTGTTGGCCGAAGCATTCACCGCGACGATGGTTTCGCTGACCTCGCGGGTGCCGATAGACGCCTGCTGCACGTTGCGGGCGATCTCCGTCGTGGCGGCGCCTTGCTCTTCCATGGCCGTGGCGATGGAGGTGGAGATCTCGTTGATGCGGGCGATGGTGCCGGAGATCGAGCGGATGGCCCCGACCGCCTCCTGGGTCGCCCCCTGAACGGCGCCGATCTGCGAATTGATCTCCTCCGTCGCCTTGGCGGTCTGGTTGGCGAGGCTCTTCACCTCGCTCGCCACGACGGCGAAGCCCTTGCCGGCCTCGCCGGCACGCGCCGCCTCGATGGTAGCGTTTAAGGCAAGCAGGTTGGTCTGGCTGGCGATGTCATGGATCAGCTTGACCACCTGTCCGATGCGGCTGGCGGCGTCGGCCAAACCCTGCACGGTGGCATTGGTCCGCTCCGCCTCGGTCATCGCGGCGTTGGCGATGGCGGCCGACTGGGTCACCTGATGGCTGATTTCGCCGATCGAGGCGGTCAGTTCCTCCGCTGCCGCGGCGACGGTCTGGATGTTGACCGAGGCTTCTTCGGCGGCGGCGGCGACCTGGGTCGATTGCTCGCTGGTGGTTTCCGCCGTGCGGCTCATCGCCTGGGCAGTGCCCTGCAACTGCTGGGCGGCACTCGCCACCGCCTGGACCACACCCTTCACCTCGCGTTCGAAGCTGTCTGCGGTGCTGCCCAGTTCCCGTGCGATGATCGCCGCGGTGTTCAGGTCGATATAGACGGAGGTGGCGAGGTCCATGTCCAGGAACACCGCCTTGTTGATCGCCTGGAGAAGCTGCGACAGCTTTTCCGGCTTCTTGCGGTAGGTCTGGGTCGCCAGCTCGATCAGCTTGTTCAGGGTGAAGCAATAGGCGCCGGTGTACCAGCGTGGTTCGAGCCCGATGCGCTGGTGGGTCTGGCCGATCTTCAGGACCTGATTGACGTAGGCCTCGTCGAAGGTGCCAGTGAAGACGTTGCGCAGCCAATGCTGCTTCTGCAGGTCGCGGGCGCGGCCGGTCACCGCCGGATTGACCAGCATCGGCGCCACCTGCGGCACGGCGCGCAGGTAGCCGTAGAACTCTTCCAGAATTTGATCGATGCGCTGCGCCAGATAGGGCTGGAACTCCCGCAGGGTCGCCTTCGTCGCCTCGTCGATGCGCAGGAAGGTGATGCGGTCAATAATCGATTGAGTCTGGGCAGCGTTCGACATGGAGCCCTCTCCCATTTGTGATATGACTAGCGTACTAAGAATTGGCGAAAATGCAATCTTTCCCGCGGGCCGCACATCATGCGCAGGCATTCGCAACTTTGAACCTGTCACTTTGTCGCATGACATCCTCAAGCGGCAGCAAACGCAACGGATTGCAGCTGGCTGGGATCGAAGCCGAAACAGTCCACAAAAGAAAAAGCCGGCGGGGCCATGGGCACCGCCGGCGTGAAAGTTACAGGTCTGGAGGCAACAGGCGGGCCGACAGCCCGCTGGAACGATGCGGAGCGCGGCATAGCCGGTCCCGCATATGTCCCGTCCGGCAGCGCGGCAGCCGGACGGGAAAACGATGTCGGGTCAGGCCACCATCGGGGTGACCGGGCGGCGCAGTGCCTGCGCGGCACTCAGCACCGCCTTCTGGAGCTTTTCGAAAGCCCGCACTTCGATCTGGCGCACCCGTTCGCGCGAAACCGAGAATTGCTGGCTCAGCGCCTCCAGGGTCGAGGGGTCGTCCTTCAGGCGGCGTTCGAAGAGGATGCGGCGTTCGCGGGCGTCCAACCGGTCCAGCGCCTGTCCGACCAGCCGGCGGCGCAGCGCCAGTTCGTCGGCCTCCGCCAGCATGGCGTCCTGGGTGGGCCGGTCATCGGCCAGCAGTTCCAGCCAGTTGGTTTCGCCATCGGACGAGAGGGTGGCGTCGAGCGAGCTGTCGTTGGCGGCGAGACGGCGGTTCATCTCCACCACCTCGGTTTCCGGCACGTCCAGTTCGGCGGCGATGGTGGCGACGGTCTCCGGTGACAGGTCGCCCTGCTCCAGTTCGGCCATCTGGCTCTTCAGGCGGCGCAGGTTGAAGAACAGCTTCTTCTGCGCGGCGGTGGTGCCCATCTTCACCAGCGACCAGCTGTGCAGGATGTATTCCTGGATCGCCGCGCGGATCCACCAGGTGGCGTAGGTGGCGAAACGGAACCCGCGCTGCGGATCGAATTTCTGGGCCGCCTGCATCAGGCCGACATTGCCCTCTGCGACCAGATCGACCAGCGGCAGGCCGTAGCCGCCGAAGCCGCGGGCGATCTTGATGACGAGGCGGAGATGGCTGCCCACGAGCTGTTCCAGGGCCTGCGGGTTCCCGCGCTCGCGCCAGGCGATGGCGAGGTCGCGCTCGACATCCGGGGCAAGGATCGGGAAGCGCTTTGACTCCTCGATGTAGCGGGTCAGGCTGGCGTTTTCACCGGTCAGCAGTTTCTTCAGCACGCTATTGCCTCCTCTCCAACGCTTCCCGGAACGGCCTCTTTTCCAAGGCCGGCCCGGTCGGGGCCCATGGCGGGGATCGCCTTAGTGGCGATGATCCATTGGCGGACGCAGGAATATCGTCCGTCTTTATCGGCTCTGGCCGGCTTCGGTTTGTGGTGGGGTCTGTATTTTGCCTGTCGTCTTAAGGAACTGCGTCCTTATGACACTGTTAATGTGGCCGCAGAAATGCGACCGATCAACCCTGTAAAGGGCGTGTTCCGGGTGTTTTTCGGCGTATACCCAGGCTCTTCTTCCACCCGCACCGGCAGTCTGGAGGAGGAGCCATTTCTATGACCCCTGACCTTCGGTCGGGTGACTTACGGGCGAGCGGCTCATCCCCAATCGGCCGGTCGAACTTAGGACCGGACATCATCGCCATACCGCATCTGCGAAAGGGAACGGAGGCAGGCAGTCCCCCGGTCGACCGGATTGGCGGGAGGCGACTATGCCTCGGCGATGAGGATGGTGATAGAACCGCCCGTGGTCCCTCAACCATACCGGAACCCTAGATGGGAAGGCCGAGCCACTTCGCCACTCGAACATTGGTCATATGACGACAATGGGCAAGGAGGTAGCCCGGGCGGAGTGCGGCGGCGTCGGGCGAAGCAGGAGGTGGGCAAAGAAAAAGGCGCGTCCCGAAGGACGCGCCCGATCTGGCAGCGATGGACGGAAGGCCGTTATTCGGCCGCCGCACGCTTGCGGCCAAGCCCGAGCTTGGTCGCCATTTCCGAACGCGCCTTGGCGTAGTTCGGGGCAACCATCGGGTATTCCGGCGGCAGGCCCCACTTGGCGCGGTATTCGTCCGGCGTCATGTCATAGACGGTCTTCAGATGCCGCTTCAGCATCTTCAGCTTCTTTCCGTCTTCCAGACAGACGATGAATTCCGGCGTGACGGACTTCTTGATCGCGACGGCCGGGACCAGTTCGGCCTTGGCCGGGGCCGGCTTGTCGTCGCCCAAATTGCGGAAGGCGATCTGGACGCTGTTGATCAGCGTGGGAAGTTCCTGAACCGGCACCGAGTTGTTGCCGACATAGGCGGCAACGACCTTGGCGGTCAGCGATTGCAGTTCGGTTTGATCGATGGTCATGGCTGCGATCCCTTGTGACGCGGATGCGGGCGGATCAGCCGTTCACCAGATCGCGCAGCTGCTTGGCCGGCTTGAACTTCGGAGCCTTGGAGGCGGCGATCGCCACGACTTCGCCGGTGCGCGGGTTGCGGCCTTCACGGGCGGCGCGCTCGGCCACTTCGAAGATGCCGAAACCGGCCAGGCGCACATCTTCGCCGCGGCCCAGCGCGCCGGAGATGCCCTCGAACACAGCCTGAACGACCTTGGCCGCGTCGGCCTTCTTGATGCCGGCGTTGGTGGCGACGGTTTCGATCAGCTCGGCCTGGTTCATGCAAAACTCCATTTGTTCGGTTTGGTTTCGGTTTTTCGGAGTTATTGGCAGAACGGCACCATCCGCACAAGAGCGAACACAGATTGGGCAACCGTTGGTGTTTTTCTTGCGCGTCATTCGTTCGCCATCTGTGGCGTCGCTGCATCAAGTACCGGGTCCGGATGGCGTTTCGTTCGCCGCTGCCGCAGATTTCCAGGGCTTCGGCATCTCGGGCCCGCTGTCGGGGCTGCGACTCGCAAAGGTCAGCGAAAGACGCTGAGCGCTGCTTTTGCTTGGCGGGTGCGTTCGCTCCTTATCGCGGTCTTGACCCGCGGCAGAGCGACACCATCTGCTGGCAAGTTCGGATCCGGGCCCCTCTGGCGATCGAGGCGTCGGTCGTGATGTCGGAACCGCTTGATCTCTCCGCTCACGCAGCGTCATCAAGTGGGTTTTGCGATGGACAGTTTGTTAGCGACTGTTTTTCTCGAATTTTTGGGAAAACCGGTCTGGATTTGGATGGTATTCGTCGGCATTGTTTTGACCCTTCTGGTTCTGGACCTGGGTGTCCTGAGCCGCCGCGACCATGTCATCGGCGTCGGTGAAAGCCTGAAGCTCTCCGCCTTCTACATCGCCGTGGCGATGCTGTTCGGCGGCTGGATCTGGTGGTCGATGGGCGGCGAAGCCGGCTTGCAGTTTTACACGGGCTTTTTTGTCGAAAAGAGCCTGTCACTCGACAACGTCTTCGTCATATCGCTGATCTTCAGCTATTTCGCCGTGCCGCGTGAGTTGCAGCACCGGGTGCTGTTCTGGGGCATCCTGGGCGTCATCGTGCTGCGTGGCCTGATGATCGGCGCCGGTGCGGCGCTGGTGTCGGAATTCCATTGGATTCTCTACGTCTTCGGCGCCTTCCTGCTGCTGACCGGCATCAAGATGCTGTTCGCCAAGGACGAGGAGACCAACCTGGGCGAGAATGTCGCGCTCCGGTTCGTAAAGCGCCACATCCGCGTCACCGACCGCTTCCACGGGCATCACTTCCTCGTCAAGGAACCGGTGGGCGGCAGCGGCGCGATGCGCTGGACGGCGACGCCGCTGCTGCTGGCGCTGATCATGGTCGAGCTGGCCGATCTGGTCTTCGCGGTGGACAGCGTGCCGGCGATCTTCGCCATCACCACCGATCCGTATCTGGTCTACACTAGCAACATCTTCGCCATCCTGGGCCTGCGCGCGCTGTATTTCGCCCTGGCCGCGATGGTTCACCGCTTCCGTTACCTAAAATACGCCCTGGCGCTGGTGCTGGTGTTCATCGGCGGCAAGATTTTCTACACGCAGGTCTTCGGCAAGCCCGACCCGCTGATCGCGCTGGGCGTGACCTTCGCCCTGATCGGCGGTGGCGTGGTGGTGTCGCTGTGGAAGACCAGCCGCGAAAACAAGGCGGTGGCGGCCGAGTAACCGTGATGCTCGACGCTGGGGGGCGGCACGCCGGTGCCGCCCCTTCCGTCATTCTCAGAACCCCAGCTTCGCCAGTTCGGCGATGCTGTCCGCGGCGTTGCGGTGGAGGATGAAGCATCCGCCAGCCGTTTCCCAAGGCTCGCGGGCCTTCTCGCGGTCGTCGACTAGGATGGCGCCGGGAGTGGCGTAGCGGGCCTTGTCGCGGGCCATGCAGGTGATGACCGGGACGTCGGCCCCCAGCATGCGGGCGACCCAGCGCGTCTTCTGCTCCGGCGCCCAACTGCCCAAAGGCAGGCCGGTCAGGATGGTCGGCCGGTGCGGCGCGCAGAAGTCCCAAAGCTCCTGCGCGTCGTGCATGAACTCCAGCGTGCCGAAGAAGTCGGCATGCCGGGACAGCACCCGCCACATCTCCTTCATCGCCAGCTGTTCCGGCCGCTTGCCGGTGACCGCGACGACGCCGCGGTCGAAATCGGCAAGCACGCCGTCGAGGTCGAGGAACAGCGGCGGCGCCATATCAGGATCCGCTCAGTTCCGTCCGCTCGCGGAACTCGTCGAGCGCCTGCGGGTTGGACAGCGCCTCCGTGTTCTTGATCGGCCGGCCGTGGACGGCGTCGCGCACCGCCAGTTCGGTGATCTTGCCGGAGCGGGTGCGCGGGATGTCGGTGACCTGCACGATCTTCGCCGGGACATGTCGGGGCGAGCAGTTGTCCTTGATCCGCTTGCGGATGGTGGCGGCAAGAGCCTCGTCCAGTTTCATCCCCTCGCGCAGCACGACGAACAGCACGACGCGCACGTCGCCGTCCCACTCCTGGCCGATGCAGACGGCCTCCATGATCTCCGGCAACTGCTCGACCTGACGGTAGATTTCCGCCGTGCCGATGCGCACGCCGCCGGGGTTGAGCACCGCATCCGAGCGGCCGTAGATTACCCAGCCGCCATGCTCCGTCTGCTCGATGAAGTCGCCATGCACCCAGATGTTGGGGAAGCGGTCGAAATAGGCGGAGCGGTATCTCGAGCCGTCCGGATCGGCCCAGAATCCGATGGGCATGCTGGGGAAGGGGCGGGTGCAGACCAGTTCGCCCTTCTCCCCGCGGACGGCATGGCCGTTGTCGTCGAAGGCCTCCACCGCCATGCCGAGGCCGCGCGTCTGGATCTCGCCCTTCCACACCGGCGAGATCGGGTTGCCCAGCACGAAGCAGGACATGATGTCGGTGCCGCCACTGATCGAGGCGAGATGAAGGTCCTGCTTGATCGAGCGGTAGACGAACTCGAAATTCTCCGGCATCAGCGGAGAGCCGGTGGAGGCCAGGGCGCGGACGCTGGCGAGAGAATGGGTCTTCATCGGCTCCAGCCCGGATTTCTCCAGCGACTGGATGAACTTGGCCGAGGTGCCGAACAGCGTCACCTGCTCCGCGTCGGCATAGTCGAACAGGATGTCGCCGGTGGGAGCGAAGGGCGAGCCGTCATAGAGGACCAGCGTGGTGCCGCTGGCCAATCCGGTTACCAGCCAGTTCCACATCATCCAGCCGCAGGTGGTGAAGTAGAACAGCCGGTCGCCGGGCTTGAGGTCGCAGTGCAGCCGGTGTTCCTTCACATGCTGAAGGATGGTGCCGCCGGTGCCGTGGACGATGCATTTCGGCTTTCCGGTGGTGCCGGACGAATAGAGGATGAACAGCGGGTGATCGAACTCGACCCGCTCGAAGGTCGGCTCGGCCACCGGATGGGGCGCCATGAAGTCGTGGAAGCCGACGGCACCGGGGATCGCCGACAGGTCGGGATCCTTGTCGACATAGGGGACGATGACGGTGGCGACGACGGTCGGCAGATCCTTGAGGACTTCGGCGACCTTGGCGCGGACGTCGTGGCTCTTGCCGTTGTACCAGTAGGCGTCGGGGGCGAAGACCACCTTCGGCTCGATCTGGCCGAAGCGGTCGGTGATGCCCTGGATGCCGAAATCGGGCGAGCAGGACGACCACACCGCGCCCAGGCTGGTGGTGGCGATCATCGCCGCCAGCGTTTCCGGCATGTTCGGCATGATGGCGGCGACGCGGTCGCCCTTGCCGACGCCCTTGGCCTTCAGCGCCTGCTGAAGGCGGGAGACGGTGGCCTTCAACTCCGCCCCGCTCCAGCGGACCTTCACCTTGTCCTCGCCCCAGAAGACGACCGCAGTGTCGTCCGGCGCGCCGGCCAGCAGGTTCTCGGCATAGCTGAGGCGGGCGTCCGGGAACCAGCGGGCGCCCGGCATCCTGTCGCCGTCCAGCAGATCGACGCCGCCGAGATCGCCGGTCAGCCCGGCCCATTCCCACAGGAAGCGCCAGAACCGCTCCTTCTCCGCGATCGACCAATTGTAGAGCGCGTCGTAATCGTCCAGCCGCAGTCCGAATCGCGCATTCGCCGCCTTGCGGAAGACGGTCAGGTTGGCCTGCGCGATGCGCTCCTCACTCGGGCTCCACAGCGGAGTGTCCATTCTCGGTTCCCTCAGCGTCTCGTTTTCCACCGGCCCCAGTGGCCGGCTCTCCTGCCGGGTTGCTTGTTCGTGCCCCGGATTGCCGTGCAGCATAGCGCATGGCCGCATCGGTTGTCTGCGTCCGGGTGGGCGAAATCGGATAGGGTGGGAGAGGGCAACGGTAACGGAATCAAGGCGCTGCGAACGAAAAGGGCGGGGAGTTTCCTCCCCGCCCTTGGTGTCACCAATCTGTCTGGCTGCCGGTCAGGCCGCCTTCTTCTTGCCGGCGCCGATCTTCGGCTCCTCGCCTTTCAGCAGGCGCCGGATGTTCGCCTCGTGCCGGATGAAGACCAGCACGGCGATGAACAGGCAGAGGCCGGCGACCAGCGGTCCGCCGAAATACCAGCCGGTCAGCGGGCTGAGGCCGAGAGCCGTCAGCGCCGACAGCGACGAGATGCGGAACAGCGCCGCCATAACGATCCAGGTCAGGCAGGCCAGCAGCCCGACCGGCCAGGAGATCGCCAGCAGGACGCCGATGGCGGTCGCCACGCCCTTGCCGCCCTTGAAGCCCAGCCAGACCGGGAAGCTGTGGCCCAGCATGGCGCCGCCGGCGGCCAGAACCGCCGCTTCCGGCCCGGCCCACCACATGGCCAGCAGAGCCGCGATGGCGCCCTTGCCGCTGTCGAGCAACAGGGTCGCCAGCGCCAGCGGCTTGTTGCCGGTGCGCAGCACGTTGGTGGCGCCGATGTTGCCGGAGCCGATCTGGCGGATGTCGCCCAGACCGGCCATCCGGGTCAGCACCAGCCCGAAGGGGATCGAGCCCAGCAGGTAGCCCAGCAGGGCGGCAAGCACGAGGATCAGCACCGGATCAGCCCTCCGCCTGCCAGACGGTACGGCCGTCGACGATGGTGCGCAGCGGCCGTCCCTGGACCGGACGGTTCTCGAAGGGCGAGTTCTTCGACTTCGACTTGAAGCGGCTGACGTCGATCTGCCACGGCACATCGGCATCGAAGACGACCAGATCGGCCGGCCCGCCCTTGACGAGGCGGCCGAGCGGCAGGTCGAGGATGGCCGCCGGGTTGGCGGTGACGCAGGCCAGCGCCCTCAGCAGCGGCATCCTGCCCTTGTGCACCAGTTCCAGCGTCAGCGGGAACAGGGTCTCCAGCCCGATGACGCCGGGGGCGGCCTGGGCGAAGGGCAGGCGCTTCTGGTCCTGGTCCTGCGGCACATGGTCGGATGCGATGGCGTCGATGGTGCCGTCGGCCAGCCCCTCGACGATGGCGCGGCGGTCCATCTCGCCACGCAGCGGCGGTGACACCTTGGCATAGGTGCGGTAATCGCCGACGTCGGTCTCGGTCAGGGCGAAATAGTGCGGTGCGGTGTCGCAGGTCACCTTCAGCCCGCGCGCCTTGGCGCAGCGGATCAGGTCGACGGATTCGCCGGTGGTGACGTGGGCGAAGTGCAGGCGCCCGCCGGTCAGCTCGGCCAGCCGCAGGTCGCGCTCGATCATGATGATCTCGGCCTCGCGCGGGATGCCGACGAGGCCGAGGCGGGTGGCGATCTCGCCGGAGTTCATCATGCCGCCCGACGCCAGCGAGGGCTCTTCGGGGTGTTGGACGATCAGCTTGCCGAAGGTCTTGGCGTAGCTGAGAGCCCGGCGCATGGTCTTGGCGCTGACGATGGCCTTGATGCCGTCGGTGAAGGCGACCGCACCGGCCTGCCCGAGCAGGCCCATCTCGGTGATCTCGTTGCCTTCGGTGCCGCGGGTGGCGGAGCCGTAGGCGAAGACCTTGACCAGCTTCACCTCGCGGGCACGCCGCGCGATGAACTCCAGACCGGCGACCTCGTCCAGCACCGGGTCGGTGTTGGGCAGCAGCGCCATGGCGGTGATGCCGCCGGCCGCCGCGGCGCGCGACGCGCTCTTGATCGTGTCCTTTTCTTCCTCACCCGGTTCGCCGATCAGCACCCGCATGTCGACGAGGCCGGGAGCGAGGCACTGGCCGGCGAGGTCAATGACCTCCGCACCCTCGGGCGTGGAGTCGTTGAACAGGCCGGGGCCGAAATCGGCGATGGTCTCGCCATCGATCAGCAGGTCGCCGCGCTGGTCGAGGCCCGTCGCCGGGTCGAGCAGGCGGGCGTTGCGGTAGACGGTACGGCTGCTCATCGGACGGCTCCCGCAAGGTCGGACTGGCGGCGTTCGCGGGTCAGCAAGTCGAGCACGGCCATGCGGACGGCCACACCCAGCTCCACCTGATCGAGGATCATCGAGCGCTTGAGATCGTCCGCGACCTCCGAATCGATCTCCACGCCGCGGTTCATCGGACCGGGGTGCATGATGACCGCGTCGGGCTTCGCCACCTCCAGCTTCTCGTAATCGAGGCCGTAGAAGTAGAAGTATTCCCGGGTGGAGGGGACATACTGGCCGCTCATCCGCTCGGTCTGCAGGCGGAGCATCATCACCACGTCGGCGTCGCGCAGTCCGGCCTTCATCGAATGATGGACCTCGACACCCAGCCGTTCGATCTGCGACGGCAGCAGGGTCGGCGGCGCCACGCAGCGCACCCGGGCGCCCATGGCGTTCAGCAGGTGGATGTTGGAGCGCGCGACGCGGCTGTGCAGGATGTCGCCGCAGATCGCCACGATCAGCCCGTCCAGCCGGCCGAGGCGGCGGCGGATCGCCAGCGCGTCGAGCAGAGCCTGGGTCGGGTGTTCGTGGTGGCCGTCGCCAGCGTTGATGACGGAGCAGTTGACCTTGTCGGCCAGCAGCTTGACGGCACCTGAATCGGCGTGGCGCACCACCAGCGCGTCGAGGTGCATGGCGTTCAGCGTCATCGCCGTGTCGATCAGGGTCTCGCCCTTCTTCACCGAGCTGCTGTCGGTCGACATGTTGATGACGTCGGCCCCCAGCCGCTTGCCGGCCAGCTCGAAGCTGGTGCGGGTGCGGGTGGAGTTCTCGAAGAACAGGTTCACCTGCGTGCGGCCGTCCAACAGGTTGGACTTCTTCACGGGGCGGCGGTTCTGCTCGACGTAGCCATCGGCGAGGTCAAGAATCTGGGTGATCTCGCCGGCCCGCAGCCCCTCGATTCCGAGAAGGTGGCGGTGCGGGAAGACCGTGTCGGGGGGCGGGTTCGCGCTCATGGCCGCGGACTATAGGAGCGGTCCGTTACGCCCGCAAGCCGCTCCATGCGAAGGGTTTCACACCGCTCCCGCCTCTTCGAACAACCAGTCGTAGAAGGCCTTCACCTTGGGTCGGGAAAAGTAATGCTGCGGTGCCACGACGTAATAGGCGAGGCTTCCCGGCAACCGCACATCGAACAGGCGGACCAGCCGCCCGGCGGCGATGTCGTCGGCCACCAGCACGCCGCGGGCGAGTGCTATGCCATGGCCGTTGATCGCCGCCTGGAGGGTGAAGGACGAATCGTCGAACCGCAGGCCGCGTTCGGTGTCCACCCCCTCGATTCCCGCCACCCGGCACCACACCGCCCAGGAAATGTTGTAGTCGTCGTGCAGCAGCGTGTGGTGCCGCAGATCCTCCGGATTAACCAGCGGCCGCTTGCCGGACAGCAGAGACGGATGGCCGACCGGGAAGATGTCCTCGGTCAGCAGCCGCTCCACCCGCAGATCCGGCCACAGCCCATTGCCGAAGCGGATCGCCAGATCGACGTCGTGACGGGCGAAATCGACCACCTGCGCCGTGCTGTGGACCCGCACGTCCATATCGGGATGACGCTTTTGGAAACGGACCAGCCGCGGCACCAGCCATTTGGACGCGAAGCTGGGCATGGTGGAGATGGTGAGCGTGCCGCTGCTGTCGGCGCGGATCAGCCGGTCGGTCGCCTGGGACAGCGTGTCCATCGCCTCGCGCACCGGCGGCAGGTAGCTCTGCCCGGCCTCGGTCAGCGCCAGCGCCCGGTTCATTCGGCGAAACAGCGGTAATCCGAGCCACTCCTCCAGCGCCTTGATCTGATGGCTGACGGCGGCCTGCGTCACATGCAGTTCCTCGGCGGCTTTTGTGAAGGAAAGATGGCGGGCGGCGGCTTCGAAGGCGCGCAGCGCGTTCAGCGGAGGCAGGCGGCGGGACATGGGGCGGTTCTGGACCGGAGGTGGATTCGGATTAGCAAAGCTAATCGATTCTATGAGAAAGCGTCGTTTGTCGGCAAGCCTCCCGTGCCCCATTCTCAGTTTCACAAGCGATCACACTGAACGGAGCGGCGAGGCCGAGGCCCCGCTCCCCATCCAGCGAAGGAAATGGGATCATGGCAAAGGGCATGGCAAAGGGAACGCAGTCGCAGTTTTCCGCCGCAGAGCTGTTCGTCCGCAAACCGGTTCAGGCCAATCCGGGTTTGGGCGAGCGCGTGGTGTCGCTGTTCGATCGTCTCGCCACATGGAACGAGCGTCGCCGGCAGCGCCGGGCGCTGGAGGCCTTGCCCGATCACCTGCTGTCGGACATCGGCATTTCCCGTGCCGACGCCGACTATGAGGCCGAAAAGCCGTTCTGGCGGGGGTGAGCGATGACCGAAGCGACGGCAGAGGGAGAGCAGGTCTGGACCGGCGGTTGCCTGTGCGGCGGCGTGCGCTATGCCATCGACACGCGTCCGGAGCCGATCTCCTTCTGCCACTGTTCCCAATGCAGGCGCCAGCATAGCCATGTCGGCGCCTACACCGGCCTGCCGCGTGCGGCGTTGCGTCTGCTGAACGACGCCACGCTGACATGGTATGCCTCTTCCGACCGGGCGCGGCGTGGCTTCTGTGCGCGTTGCGGTGCCGGGCTGTTCTGGGAGGCGCTCGACCAGGGCGGTGCCGAGGGCGGGCCGCGCATCACCGTGACCGCCGGCAGCCTGGACGATGCGTCGGCGCTCCGGGTCGAGCGCCACATCTTCGTCGACCACAAGGGCGCCTATTACGACATCGGCGACGACGGCGTCGAACGCCGGGCCAGCACGGGAGAGACGGTGGAATGAGCGAACAGGGCAGGGCACTTTCCGGGGGCTGCCTGTGCGGCGGCGTGCGTTTCCTGCTGGCCGAGCGGCCGGACGGGGTGGTGACCTGCCATTGCGGCCAGTGCCGCCGCTTCCACGGTCATATCGGCGCCTACATCACCGTGCCGCGCGACACCGTCACCTTCGATGCCGACGAGACCCTGTCCTGGTATCGCTCCTCCGACATCGCGGAGCGCGGCTTCTGCGGCCGCTGCGGATCGTCGCTGTTCTGGAAGGGCGACGGCAAAAGCGAGATCGAGATCGCCGCCGGCAGCCTGGATCAGCCGACCGGCCTGACAACGCTCCGCCATGGCTATGTCGCCGGCAGGGCCGATTACTACGAGATCACCGACGGGCTGGAGCAGTTTCCCGGGTCGTCGGAACCGGAATAGACGTGCTGGGATTTCAACCTCGGAAAGTTGGTGACGACAGTTGTTTGTGGACGGCCGCATTCCTGCCGGGTGCGCGTTTCCGTCGCAGGTGCGTTGCGGAGCCTGGGGGTGCCTTTTCATTTGACCCTGAGTGGCTGGGGTGAGAATGATTTTCAGAAGCAAAAGGCCCACCAGCCCCTGAGGTTTTCCGCGAATGCGCCGTGTTTCCCTGCTGTCTGCTGCCTGCGCCATCGCCATGTCCGGCGCAGCTTTTCTGAACGCCGCTCCGGTCTGGGCCGACGATGCGATCACCATCGTCATCAAGGACCACAAGTTCGAACCGGCCGAGGTCAAGGTGCCTGCCAACAAGCGGGTAACCCTGCTGGTCGACAACCAGGACGCCACGTCGGAAGAGTTCGAAAGCGGCGAGATGAAGGTCGAGAAGATCGTCGGCGGCCGCAAGCAGATCAAGGTCATGGTCGGTCCGCTGAAGCCGGGGCGCTATCCCTTCTTCGGCGAGTTCCACGAGGCGACGGCGCAGGGCGCCGTGATCGCCGAGTGACGCAGTCTTAAGCCAGAGACCGCCCCGTACCGGAGACGACCATGCTCGCCAGTCTGATCATCGTCTTTCGCGAGGTCCTCGAAGCGGGCCTCATCGTCGGCATCGTGCTGGCCGCCACCCAGGGGGTGGCCGGACGCGGCCGGTGGATCGCCCTCGGCATCGTCGGCGGCATCGTCGGGTCCTGCATCGTCGCGGCCTTCGCCGACGGCATCAGCTCGCTGTTCGCCGACACCGGGCAGGAGCTGTTCAATGCCACGGTCCTGCTGATCGCCGTCGTCATGCTGGCTTGGCACAATGCCTGGATGGCGCAGCATGGCCGCGAACTGGCGCGCGACATGAAGGCGGTCGGCCATGCGGTTCGCAGTGGAGAGAAGTCTCTGGCGGCGCTGGCGATCGTCATCGGCGTCGCCGTCTTGCGCGAAGGGTCGGAGATCGTGCTGTTTCTGACCGGCATCCTGGCTTCGGAAGAGGGCGGCATCGCCACCGTGGCCGCCGGCGGGCTGGGGGGCGTGGCGCTCGGTGGGCTGGTCTCGGTCCTGCTCTATGCCGGCCTGGTGCAGATCCCGACGCGGCACCTGTTCGCCACCACCACGTGGCTGCTGACGCTGCTGGCCGCCGGCATGGCCGCAACGGCGGTCAATTTCCTGGCGCAGGGCGGCATGCTGAATGCTGGCGGAACCGTGCTGTGGGACAGTTCGGGCATTCTGCGCGACAACAGCCTTATCGGGCAGGCGCTGCATGTTCTGGTCGGCTACACCGACCGTCCGACCGAGGCGCAGCTGATAGCCTATGTCGGCGTGGTCGTCGGCATCCTGCTGCTGACCCGCTGGGCGGCCGGCAATTCACCGTCGAACCGGTCGCGGGTTGCGTCCGCAGCGGAATGATCAATAGCATGACGGTGTAGGGCCGGGCCGACGGTCAAGCGTCTGGCCTTGCCCGTTGAAATCGCGTCATAGTGCCGCTGCGACAGTCGAGCGGCGGGGAATATGGCGGAGCTTGTGACGTTGGTTGTGCTGCTGGCGGCGATGGTGGTCGCCGTGCCGGTGGCGAAAAGGTTCGGGTTCGGCGCGCCGCTGGGTTATCTCGCCGCCGGACTGGCGGTTGGGCCTGCGGGCCTTGGGCTGGTGACCAATGTGGGGGCGATTGCCCACGCCTCGGAACTCGGCGTCGTCATGCTGCTGTTCCTGATCGGGCTGGAGTTGCGGCCCGCCCGCCTGTGGGTCATGCGGAAATCGGTGCTGGGGCTGGGCGGTGCGCAGGTCGCCGTCACCGGCGCGGTGATCGCCGCGCTGTGCGGCTGGGGGCTGGGGCTCCCCTGGCCGACCGCGGTGGTGCTGGGCTTCGGTTTCGCCCTGTCCTCGACCGCCATGGCTCTGCCGATGATGGCGGAGCGCGGTCTGCTCGCCAACCAATCCGGGCGCAACGCCTTTTCCATCCTGCTGTTCCAGGACCTTGCCATCATCCCGGCGGTGGCGCTGCTGCCGCTGCTCGGTAGCGGCTCCGTACCGCATGCCGACGGCGCCTGGATGGCCGTCGCCAAGGCGGTGGTCGCGGTGGCGCTGGTGCTGATCGGCGGACGCTATCTGCTGCGGCCGATCTTCCATGCCGTCGACCGTGCCGGTGCGCCGGAGATCTTCACCGCCACCGCCCTGTTGATCGTCATCGGCACCGCCGTGCTGATCCAGGAGGCCGGCCTGTCGATGTCGCTGGGCGCCTTCATGGCCGGCGTCCTGCTGTCGGATTCGGAATACCGGCACGAGGTGCAGGCGGACATCGAGCCGTTCGAGGGGCTGCTGCTCGGCCTGTTCTTCGTTTCGGTCGGGATGGGGGCGGATGTGCCGACGCTGATGGCGCACCCGATCCGCTTCCTCGGTCTTGCCGTGGCGCTGCTGGTGGTGAAGGGGGCTGTGCTGCTGGTTCTGGCCCGCATTGCCGGGGTGCCCTGGGCCGGGGCGGGGCGGATGGCGACGGTGCTGAGCCAGGGCGGCGAGTTCGGCTTCGTCCTGTTCGGGCTGGCGGTCGGCGGCGGTGCGATGGCGGGGGAACAGGCGTCGGCCGCCATGCTGGTGGTCACCCTGTCGATGCTGGCGACCCCCTTCCTGTTCGCGGCGGAGGAACGCTGGTTCGCACCGCGCCTGATGGCGGGCAAGCCCAAGCGGCCGTTCGACACCCCGCCCGACGAGAACCCGCCGGTCATCATCTGCGGCTTCGGCCGGGTCGGGCAGGTGGTCGGCCGCGTGCTGCGCATGCGCGGCATAGCCTTCACCGCGCTGGAGAGCAGTGCGGCGCAGGTCGACTTCGTCCGCAAGTTCGGCAGCAAGGCCTATTACGGCGACCCGACGCGCGTCGAGCTTCTGCGCGCCGCCGGGGCGGAGAAGGCCAGTGTGCTGGTGGTGGCGCTGGACGACATGGAACAGTCGCTGCGGGTGGTGGAGATGGCGACGCGCCATTTCCCCAACCTGACCATCTTCGCCCGCGCCCGCAACCGCCGCCATGTCCACCATCTGATGGACCGCGGCGTCACCCACATCGTGCGCGAGACCTTCGACAGCAGCATCCGGCTGACCGGCGACGTGCTGCGCCAGATGGGCATGGCGGAGGGCGAGGTCGTGCGGACGCTCGATACCTTCCGTGCCCATGACGAGCGCACCCTGATCCGCCAGCATGCCGTCCACAATGACGAGACCAAGCTGATCCAGACCTCCCGCGACGCCGCCGCCGAGCTTCAGTCGCTGTTCGAGGCAGACCGCGAGGATGCCGTGCAGGGAGAGGCGGAACCGAGAACCGCCAATGCCTAACCGATCAGCAGGCTGTCGTCGCTGATCTCCGCCCCGCCGCGCTGTCTGGCGAACAGCGCGAGCAGGTGCGGCACGTCGAGCCCGGCGCGCTCCTCCCCCGCCACGTCCAGCACGACGCGGCCCTCGTGCAGCATCAGCGTGCGGTCGCCATAGTCGAGCGCCTGCCGCATCGAATGGGTGACCATCAGCGTGGTCAGGCGGTTGTCGCGGACGATACGGCGGGTCAGATCCAGCACGAAGTCGGCGGTGGCGGGATCGAGTGCCGCGGTGTGCTCGTCCAGCAGCAGAATCTTGGAGCCGGCGAGCGTCGCCATCAGCAGGCTGACCGCCTGACGCTGGCCGCCGGACAGCAGGCCCATGCGGTCGTGCAGCCGGTTCTCCAACCCCAGCCCCAGCGCCGCGATGCGATCGCGGAAGCCCTTGCGGCGGTCGCCGCCCAGTGCCGGCGCCAGACCGCGGCGGCGCCCGCGGGCGGCGGCGAGCGCCATGTTCTCTTCGATGGTCAAGGTGGCGCAGCTGCCGGCCATCGGGTCCTGGAAGACGCGGGCGACCAGACCGGCACGGCGCGGCGTGTCCCAGCGGGTGACGTCGGTGCCGTCGATGGAGATGCGGCCCTGCTCCGCCAGCACGTCGCCGGCCAGCGAGCCGAGGAAGGTCGACTTGCCGGCACCGTTGGAGCCGATGACGGTGACGAACTCGCCTTCGGGAATGGTCAGGTCGACGCCGCGCAGCGCATGCTTTTCCAGCGGCGTGCCGCGCCCAAAGGTGACGTGGATGTCTTCGACGACGATCATCGGGCGGCTCTCGTGCTGCGGCTGGCCTTCGCCTTCAGGCGCGGCAGGATCAGGGCGACGGCGACCAGCACCGCGGTCACCAGATTGAGGTCGGAGGCCTGCAACCCGATGGCGTCGGCCGACAGCGCCAACTGGACCGCGAGACGATAGAGGATCGAGCCGGCGACGCAGCCGATCAGCGCCAGGGCCAGCGCGCGGGCGGGCAGCACCGTCTCGCCGACGATCACCGCAGCCAGCCCGACGACGATGGTGCCAATGCCGGTGGTGACGTCGGCGAAGCCGTTGGTCTGGGCGAACAGGGCGCCGGCCAGACCGGTCAGCGCGTTCGACAGGGCGATGCCGGCATAGACATGGGCGTCGGTGTCGACCCCCTGCGCCCGCGCCATCCGCGCATTCACGCCGGTCGCCCGCATCGCCAGCCCGAACTCGCTGCCCAGGAAGCGGGCGAGCAGCAGCACGACCGCCGCGACGATGACGCCGACCACCAGCGGACGGACGATGTGGTCGGGAATCCCCAGCCCATAGAAGGGCGTCAGCACGGTGTCCTGCATCAGCAGCGCGACGTTCGGCCGGCCCATGACCCGCAGGTTGACCGAGAATAGCGCGATCATCGTCAGGATGCTGGCGAGCAGATGCAGGATCTTGAAGCGGACGTTCAGCGTCGCCGTGACCAGCCCGGCCGCCGCGCCGGCAAGTGCCGCCGCGAGGCTGGCGAGCCACGGGTTGGCCCCGGCGATCAGCAGCACCGCACAGACGGCCGCCCCCAGCGGAAAGCTTCCGTCCACCGTCAGGTCGGGGAAGTCCAGGATGCGGAAGGACAGATAGACGCCGATGGCGACCAGCGCATAGACGAGGCCGATCTCGATGGCGCCGAAGAGGGCGATTTCAGTCATTGCGGTGCTTTTGAAAGGGCTTTGCGGGGGAGCGCTCCGCTCCCCCCTGACGATCGCTTACTGCCCGACAATTTTCGTCGCGCGCTTCACCACCGCGTCGGGCAGCGTGACGCCCATGGCGGCGGCGGACTTGGGATTGACGAACAGGTCGGTGCCCTTGGCGAGCGCCACCGGGATGTCGCCCGGCTTCTCGCCCTTCAGGACGCGGGCGACGATGGCGCCGGTCTGCTTGCCGACCTGGAAGTAGTCGAAGCCGACCGAGGCGACCGTGCCGCGGGCGACGCTGTCGGTGTCGGCGGAGAAGATCGGCAGCTTTGCCTGCTGGCCGACCGCGATCACGCTTTCCAGAGCCGAGACGACGGTGTTGTCGAGCGGGATGTAGACGGCATCGGCCTTGCCGACGAGGCTGCGCACCGCCGGCTGGGCATCGGACGACTTCGGCACGGAGGCCTCGACGACGCTCAGCCTCACCTTGGCCGCCTCGTCCTTCAGCGCCTTGACCAGCACGATGGAGTTGGGCTCACCGGGGTTGTAGAGCACGCCGATGCGCTTGACCTGCGGCAGGATCTCGCGGATCAGCGCCACATGCTCGCCCACCGGGGCCATGTCGGACAGGCCGGTGATGTTGGCGCCGGGCTTGTCCATCGACTTGACCATCTGGGCCGAGATCGGATCGGTCACCGCGGTGAAGACAACCGGGATGTCGCGGGTCGCCGCCGCCACCGCCTGGGCCGAGGGGGTGGAGATCGGCACGATCACGTCTGGACGGGAACCGGCGAACTGGCGGGCGATCTGGGCTGCGGTGGCCGGATTGCCCTGCGCGCTCTGGTACTCGACCTTAAGCGTCTGGCCCTGGACGAAGCCGGCGTCCTTCAGCGCCTCCACGATGCCGTCGCGGGTGGCGTCGAGCGCCGGGTGCTGGACGATGGCGGTGATGGCGACGGTCTTGCTCTGCGCCATGGCCGGAACCGGCGCGGCAATCGGACCGACGAAGGCGGCGAGTGCCGCCGCGGCGCACAACAGGCGGGTGAAGGACATGGCTTGGAAATCTCCGCAACGGAAAGGTCTTCCCCTAGACCGCGCGGGCGCCGCCGTCAACTCGGCAGCAGGGGCGTCCGGGCCAGGATATGGCGGCATGCCGGCCCTGCCCGCAATCGGGAGTGCGGTTTGCTTGAGAAGAGCCTATATTGTGGGCAACACGGAAGGAGTGGCCATGATCGCAGGGACCGGAACGGCGCCGTCGAAGTTTCTCGCCTCCTTCCGCGGCCTGATCGGCAGCTGCCCCAATTGCGGGCGCGGCCGGCTGCTGCGGAACTTCCTCAAGCCGGTTGACCAGTGTTCGGCCTGCGGCGAGGCCTATGGCCACCTGCGTGCCGACGACGCGCCGCCATGGATGACAATCCTGATCGTCGGCCACATCGTCATTCCCGCCCTGCTGTCGGTTGAGCAGACCTACGAGCCGCCGACCTGGGTGCATCTGACGATCTGGCCGTCGCTGACCCTGCTGCTGACGCTGCTTCTGCTGCCACGCTGCAAGGGTCTGGTGCTGGGGCTGCTGTGGAGCACCGGTGCGCCGGGGTCGGAGCGCGGCTGAAGCTTCGGCTGACGCTGAAACGGAAAACGGCACCGTGCAGTAAGGCACGGTGCCGCGTCTCATTACATCGTGAACTCTGCTTGCCGTCAGCGCGCGCTCGGCAGGGCGCTGCCATGGCCGGTGCGGGCGCCGGACAGGCTGGCGCGCAGCCGGCCGAACAGCTCGCGCAGGTACTCGGCGCGCATCTGGCGGGCGGCCAGCATGATTTCGTCGTGGCTGCGGGGATCGCGGACTTCGTTGATAGACATGGTCATGGCTCTGGGAATCTCCACGTAAGGTGAGAGACGTCCACTCCCTTTGGCATTGTTTGCTTTGTGGAGTTCAAGATAGGGCAGAGCCGCTGTCCCATGAAGCGCGGTCCGTGCAACGCCGACCGACGTTTTCCGTATCAGCTTCGTCAATCAACGGAGGTGCGAACTATTGCCGCAGGACGCGGTTTGCCGCTGACTGCGGGCAAGAGTTCGCCGGTCCGGTCATTCGCGGTCGCGCGCGCCGTCCACCGCGACGTTGCGGTCGGAGACGATGCGGTCGTTGCCGCGTTCGCCCGTCAGCCCCTGCGGACGGTCGGGCTGGCGCGGCGGCAGTGGGCCGGTGCCGAGACCGCCGGCCTCCTCGCTGCCGGGGATGCCGAAATCCTCATCGGGCTGGTCGATGGGGCCACCGGCGCCGGGGCCGATGATGCGCTGGAAGCCTTCGATCTCCTCGTCCACGTCCAGATGATCGCGTGTCTCGCGAATATCCAGCGGGATGTCGCGCTCGTCGATGCTGCCATTGTCACTGGGGCCGGTGGCGTTGCCGATCTTGCGGCCGTCATTGCGGTCATTGGTGGCCATGGGTGCTCTCCTGTATGCCGTGTTGAGGTTTCGCGTTCCTCAACAGGGCGGAAAGGCACTTGTCACCGACCGCAAGTCGAACCAGCCGCCGACGCTGTGGCGCAGATCGTGCCGCCGGTCCTGTTCCGGTGCCGGGGCGATGTCCCACAGCCAGGACATGTCGGGGGCGGGAAGGGCAATGCCCCAGGTCGAATCCTCAACCTCGGTCACGGTGCCGCCATGGATCCATGAGGCGTCGATGTCGGTGAACAGAGCCGCGTGTTCGGCGATGGCGGTCAGCCAGCACAGGTGACCGTGGATCATGCGCAGCGCGAAGGCCATCCGGTCCGCCGCCGGGATCTTCGGGGCGCGGCGCTCCACCGCCTCCAGCGGCAGCAGGGGCAACTGGGACAGCAGATTGCAGGAGAGGGCGAAGCGGAAGGGGCTCCCCTCCGGAAGCGGCGCGACGAAGCTGGTTGGCAGCGGGCCGCGGCTATCGAGCGACGCTGCAAGCGGGGCCAGGGCACCGCTGACGTCCATCTCGATAAGCCGGACGTTGGGCAAGGCGGCGACCCTGCGGCGGACGGCTCGGCTGTGCAGGATGTCGACCAGCACCACCTCGTCGAAGCGGGCCGTCAGCCTTTCCAGCGGAATTTCGATCAGCAGGCCGGACCCGGCGACCAGCGCCCGTCCGCCCGGTGTCGCCCATTCCATCGCCTGTTCGACGAAGCGGTGGCAGGCGGCGACGTGCGGCGCCCACGCCCGTCTTTGCCGCCGGTGGCGGGCGCCCAGCGCCACCATCTCCGACAGATAGCCGAACCTGCGGGCCAGCGGCGGGCAGGGGGTGGTCAGATATTCGAAGGCTTCGCGCAACATCGCCGGCCAATTCCCTCCCGTCGGTCTCTTCCTGGCGCCTCGCTTTTTGGCCGTCTCACCCCTTGACCCGCGAGGGTGGCAAGGTACCTATGGCGCCATGGTCGAGATCAAGAGGAAAGCGGCCCTCGTCACCGGGGCCGGCAAGCGCATCGGGCGGGCCATCGCGCTCGATCTGGCGGGGCAGGGGTGGGACGTCGCCGTCCATTACCGAAGCTCCCGCGCGGAGGCCGATGCCGTCGTCGCGGACATCGAGCGGGCGGGCGGGCGGGCCACGGCCTTCTCCGCCGATCTGGACCGCGAGGCGGAGGTGAAGACCCTGGTGCCGGCGGTGACGGAGCAGCTCGGTCCGCTGACCCTGCTGGTCAACAACGCGTCCCGGTTCGAACGCGACGAGGTTGCCGACGTGACCCGCGAATCGTGGGACGCGCATATGGAGGCGAACCTGCGGGCGCCTTTCGTGCTGTCGCAGGACTTCGCGTTACAGTTGCCGGAGGGGGAGAGCGGGCTGATCGTCAACATCATCGACCAGCGCGTCTGGAACCCCACGCCGCATTTCGTCTCCTACACCCTGTCGAAGATGGGGCTGTGGGCGCTGACCCGGACGATGGCGTTGGCGCTGGCCCCGCGCATCCGTGTCAACGGCATCGGTCCCGGCCCAACCCTGCGCAACGACCGCCAGACGGTCGAGGAGTTCGCCGAACAGTGGGACTCGACCCCGCTGCGGCGCGGCACCACGCCGGCGGAGGTCTGCGCCACCATCCGCTTCCTGATCGCCGCCCCGGCGATGACCGGACAGATGATCGCGCTGGACGGTGGCGAGCATCTGGGATGGGCGCAGCCGGCGCATGGCTTCGTGCCCACCGAATGACGACCTGTTACAGCGCGTAAACATGGGAAGACGCGCCCGCCTGACGCCGGACGACAGGCATGACGGAAGCGGGGGCGAGGAAAAGGACCGCGCGTTTTACACAGGTGGCCCACCCCGCGCAAGAGGCGCTTGCGTCGCAGCGACGATTTTGTGTCAGCGCGTCAATTCCCGCCCTTGACTTGAACCTGACCTAGTGAAATCAATGGCTTAGCAAAAATGACCAAAAAATAGGCAGAGGCATGCGATCCCTTGCGGCGCCTAGCTCCGGGTGGGCTACTCCCTCCGTTATCGACAAACTTATCCACAGGTTTCGTGGATATTCTTTCGGAGGGGTGAGTCGATCCACATGCGACCTGTATGTGCCCAACAGTTGACCCACGGCGTCCGCTCGACGACATTCTGGTCATGTCCGAAACGCATTCATCAGACCCTCTGGATTCCCCCTCGGCCGACGATGCCTCAGATGGTTCCGCTGAAGATCGCTTGGCCGAAGACGGTTTGACCGATCTGGCCGCTCCGACCGACGCAGTGCCGGTGGGGGAGGGTGCATCCGCGCGTCCGAAGCGGCGCCCGGCCGACATCAACCGGGGTGTCGAGATCATTCGGGAGCATCTGAAGACCCTGCCGCAGACGCCGGGCGTCTATCGCATGCTGGCGGGCGACGGGGCGGTCCTTTACGTCGGCAAGGCGCGCAACCTGAAGCGCCGGGTGACCAACTACACCCAGGTGGGAAAGCTGCCGGTCAGGCTCCAGCGCATGGTCGCGGAGACCGAGACAATGGAGTTCGTCAACACCCACACCGAGGTGGAGGCGCTGCTTCTCGAATCGAACCTGATCAAGAAGCTGATGCCGCGGTACAACGTGCTGTTGCGGGACGACAAGACGTTTCCGCACATCATGATCACCAAGGACCATGACTATCCGCAGCTGACCAAGCACCGCGGCGCCCGTGGTCGCGACGCCGACTATTTCGGCCCCTTCGCCTCGGCCGGGGCGGTGAACCGCACCATCACGGCGCTGCAGCGCGCCTTCCTGCTGCGCAACTGCGCCGACACGGTGTTCGCCGCCCGCACCAGGCCCTGCCTGCAATTCCAGATCAAGCGCTGCACGGCGCCCTGCGTCGGCCGGGTCAGCCCAGCGGAGTATCAGGCACAGGTCAATCAGGCGCGCGCCTTCCTGGCGGGCAAGAGCCGCGACATCCAGACGGAGTTCGCGGACCGGATGATGGCCGCCTCCGAGCAGATGGATTTCGAGACGGCGGCGCGCTACCGCGACCGTATCCGCGCCCTGACGGCGATCCAGGCCCACCAGGACATCAATGTCGAGGGGGTGGTGGAGGATGCCGACGTCATCGCCGCCTATGCCGAGGGCGGGGTAACCTGCATCCAGGTCTTCTTCTTCCGCGGCGGGCGCAACTATGGCAACCGCGCCTACTTCCCCAGCCACGACAAGGCGGCGGAGACCGACGAGGTTCTCGCCGCCTTCATCGCCCAGTTCTACGAGAACAAGGCGGCGCCGCCGCTGGTCCTGGTCAGCCACGCCCTGCCGGAACTGGAGCTGCTGAGCGAGGCGCTGGCGGTCCGTGCCGGGCACAAGGTGGAGCTGGCGGAGCCCAAGCGTGGCGAGAAGCGCCGGATCGTCGAGCATGCGCTGACCAACGCGCGCGAGGCGCATGGGCGCCGGCTGGCCGAAAGCTCCAGCCAGGCGCGGCTGCTCGAAGGGGTGGCCGCCGCTTTCGGGATGGATTCGGCGCCGGAGCGGGTGGAGGTCTATGACAACTCCCACATCCAGGGGGCGCACGCCATCGGCGGGATGATCGTCGCCGGTCCGGACGGCTTCATCAAGAACGCCTACCGCAAGTTCAACATCCGCACGGAGGGCGCGGCCGGCGACGATTTCGCCATGATGCGCGAGGTGCTGACCCGCCGATTCGGCCGGGCGGTAAAGGAGGATCCGGAACGCAGCCTGGGAAGCTGGCCCGATCTGGTGCTGATCGACGGCGGCTTGGGCCAGTTGAACGTCGCGCTTGAGGTGTTCGCGGAACTGGGAATAGACGACGTGACGCTGGTCGGCATCGCCAAGGGGCCGGACCGCGATGCGGGGCGCGAGCATTTCTTCATGGAGAACCGCCCGCCCTTCCAGATGGAGATGCGCGATCCGGTGCTGTATTTCCTGCAACGGTTGCGCGACGAGGCGCACCGCTTCGCCATCGGCACCCACCGGGCCAAGCGGACCAAGGCCATCGGCAAATCGCCCATCGACGAGATCGCCGGCATCGGTCCTGCCCGCAAGAAAGCCCTGCTGCATCATTTCGGCAGCGGCGCGGCCGTGGCGCGCGCCGGGCTCGCCGATCTGGAGGCGGTGGAGGGGATCAATCGGACCGTTGCGAAAAAGATATACGATCACTTCCATCCCGATGGTTAGAATGCAGGCACACGAATTCAGCCGGCTCTCTCACGGGCGCCGTGCGGCGACATCCTCCAGCGGTTCGAGTTCTCCGTCATGCTGACCAGCCTGCCCAACCTGCTGACCCTGTCGCGCATCGCGGTGATCCCGGTGGTGGTCGGGCTGTTCTATGTGCCGGAGGCGTGGGCCGCCTACACC
This sequence comes from Azospirillum sp. A26, assembly GCF_042604635.1. NCBI lineage: Bacteria > Pseudomonadati > Pseudomonadota > Alphaproteobacteria > Rhodospirillales > Azospirillaceae > Azospirillum > Azospirillum sp. A26. Next base: position 823,349 of record NZ_CP170472.1, read on the forward strand.
GCCTGCTCGCTCTATGCGGCCGCCTGCATCACCGACTGGTTCGACGGCTATCTGGCGCGCGCCTGGGCGCAGGAGAGCGTGATCGGCAAGTTCCTGGACCCGATTGCCGACAAGCTGCTGGTGGCGGCGACGCTGATCATGCTGGCGGGCTTCCACCGGCTGACCGGCCTGTCGATCCTGCCGGCGGTGGTGATCCTGCTGCGCGAGGTTCTGGTGTCGGGCCTGCGCGAGTATCTGGCCGGCCTGCATGTCGGCGTGCCGGTGACCTGGCTGGCGAAATGGAAGACGACGATCCAGATGATCGCGTTGGGCTTCCTGATCGTCGGCGATTATGGTCCCGCCGAACTGCCGGTGACCTTCATCGGTACGGTCGGCCTGTGGATCGCCGCGGCGCTGACCTTTTACACCGGGTGGGATTACATGCGCGCCGGCTTGACCCACATGATGGCGGAGCAGCCGGCGAAGCCCGGTGCCGCCCGTTCGGCCCGAAGCGCCGGTTGAAAGTTTCCGACATGAAAATCTTCGGGTTGACCGGCTGGAGCGGCAGCGGCAAGACCTCGCTGATGGTGCGCCTGATTCCGGCGCTGACGGCGCGTGGCTTGCGGGTCTCGACGGTCAAGCATGCGCACAAGGGCTTCGACATCGACCATCCCGGCAAGGACAGCCACAACCACCGCATGGCCGGCGCCACGGAGGTTCTGGTCAGCTCTCCGCGCCGCTGGGCGCTGATGCACGAGCTGCGCGACGCCGAACCGGAGCTGACGCTGGACCAGCTGATTGGCAAGATCGCTCCGGTCGATCTGCTGTTGATCGAGGGCTTCAAGCGCGACCGGCACGAGAAGATCGAGGTCTGGCGGGCCGATGTGGACAAGGCGCTGATCGCGCCGGACGACCCCACCATCGTCGCGGTGGCAAGCGACAGTGCGGTGCCGGGATGCCCGGTTCCGGTGCTTGACCTCAACGATGCGGATGCGGTCGCGGCCTTCATCGTTGCGCGCTGTGGGTTGGGGTGAGACTGAGTCTTCACGCGGTCGGACGGGTAGTATGGACGGCGCTTCCTCTTCCACCCGGCGGACGCGCGGCCGCGGTGGTCATCGGATCGCCATTTTCGATTTCGACGGGACGCTGGCCGATAGCTTCCCCTGGTTCGTCGGCGTTCTGAACGGCGTTGCCGACCGCTATGGCTTCAATCGTGTCCAGGCCGACGAGGTCGAACTGCTTCGCGGCTATGACGCGCGGCAGATCATGCGGCACCTGCGGGTGCCAAGCTGGAAGCTTCCCTTCATCGCCAACCACATGCGCCGGCTGATGGCGAGCGACATCGACGGCATCGGGCTGTTCGATGGCGTGCCGGACATGTTGCGGGCGCTGACCGACCGGGGGGTGACGGTCGCCGTCGTCAGTTCCAACTCCGTCGAGAACATCCGCCGCATCCTGGGGCCGGAGGCGGCGGGGCAGGTTGCTCATTACGGCTGCGGCGCCTCGCTGTTCGGCAAGGCGGCGAAGTTCCGCAGGATGCTGCGGACGACCGGCATTCCGGCGGCGCAGTCCATCGCGATCGGGGATGAGCTGCGCGACATCGAGGCGGCGCGAACGGTGGGCATGGCCTGTGCCGCGGTCACCTGGGGCTACACGCGCGGCGATGCGCTGGCGGCGCGGCAACCGGACCGGCTGCTGAACCGGGTGGAGGAGATCCCCAGCCTGTTTGGCGGCTGAATGCCACGTCCCGGAAAGCGCGCCTTTTCCCTCTTCGCACCCGACGCCGCAACGGACTAGAGTGGCGGCCATGGTGCAACTCGACAATGACTGCTTCGCCTTCGGCGGACCGATGATGGCGCTGGAGCCGGCGCTTGCGCTGCTGGCCGGACGGGTCGGGCCGGTGACGGCGACCGAAGCCGTGCCGCTGTCCAATGCGCTGGGGCGGGTTCTGGCTGCCGATCTGGTGGCGCCCTTCAATGTGCCGCCGCACGACAATGCAGCCGTGGACGGCTATGCCGTGTTCTTCGACGACCTCGACCCTGACGCCCCCATTACTCTGCCGGTGACGGCGCGGGTGGCGGCCGGGCAATGGCTCGGCCGGCCGGCGGCGCGGGGGGAGGCGGTGCGGATCTTCACCGGCGCGCCGATGCCCGCCGGCATGGACACCGTCTTCATGCAGGAGGATTGCCGCAGCGCCGGGACCGGACGCGATGCAACCGTCACCCTGCCGCCCGGCATCCGCCGTGGCGTGAACCGCCGGCTGGCGGGAGAGGATGTGCGCGAGGGCTCGGTCGTGCTTTCGGCCGGGCGCCGCCTGCGGCCGGAGGACATCGCGCTCGCCGCCTCGCTCGGCCATGCGATGCTGGACGTGCGCTGCCGCCTGCGGGTGGCGGTGTTCTCCACCGGCGACGAGCTGCGGCAGCCGGGGCAGGCGCTGGAACCCGGCGCCGTCTATGACGCCAACCGCTTTGCCCTGATCGCGCTGCTGACCCGGCTGGGCTGCGCCGTCACCGACCTTGGCATTCTGCCCGACCGGTTCGAGGCTATCCGCGATGCTCTGGCCGAGGCTGCGGCCGGCCATGACGCGCTCATCACCTCCGGCGGCATGTCCACCGGTGAGGAGGATCACGTCAAGCCGGCGGTCGAGGCGAACGGACGGCTCGATTTCTGGCGGCTGGCGATCAAGCCGGGACGGCCGGTGGCGCTGGGGCGGGTGCGCGACGCCGTGTTCGTCGGCTTGCCCGGCAATCCGGTCGCGGTGGTGGTGACCTTCCTGCGCATCGCCCGGCCGATCCTGCTGACGCTGATGGGGGCATCCGCTGAGACGCCGAGGCCGATCCCGGTGCGCGCGGGCTTCGCTCACAAGAAGAAGCCCGGTCGGCGCGAGTTTTTGCGCGGGTCGCTGGTGTTGAGCGCCGATGGCGCGCTCGAGGCGACCAAATACCCGCGCGACGGGGCCGGCGTGCTGTCGTCGCTGGTGGAGTCCGAGGGTTTGATCGAGTTGCCCGAGGATCTGGCGCGGGTCGAGCCCGGCATGACCGTCGATTTCCTGCCTTTCAAAGAATTCCTGTAGAGGGCGCGTGATGAAGATTCTCTATTTCGCTTGGCTGCGCAGCAAGATCGGCGTGCCGACCGAGACGGTGGACCTGCCGGCGGAAGTCGCCACGGCCGGCGATCTCGTCGAATGGCTGAAGACCCGCAGCCCGCGCCATGCCGAAGCCCTGGCCAACAGCAAGGTGGTCAAGGTGGCGGTGAACCAGGAGCATGTGCCCTACGACCACCCGATCTCGCAGACCGACGAGGTGGCGCTGTTCCCGCCGGTGACGGGGGGCTGACGGCATGGCGATCCGCGTCCAGGCCGGGGATTTCGACGTCGGCGCCGAATATGCCGCCTTCACCGCCGGCCGCACCAGCGTCGGCGGGGTGGCGATGTTCGTCGGGCTGGTGCGCGACATCGCCGGCGGTGCCGCCGTCAGCGCCATGACGCTGGAGCATTACCCCGGTATGACCGAGAAGCAGTTGGAGACGATCGAGGACGAGGCGCGCCGCCGCTGGCCGCTGGACGACGTGCTGGTGATCCACCGCCATGGCCGGCTGGAGCCGGGCGACCGCATCGTGATGGTCGCCACCGCGTCGGCCCACCGGGACGCCGCCTTCGAGTCCTGCCGCTTCCTGATGGACTGGCTGAAGACCAGGGCGCCCTTCTGGAAGCTGGAAGCAACGCCGGAGGGCGAGCGCTGGGTCGAGGCCAAGGACAGTGACGACGCTGCGGCGGCACGGTGGGCGAAATGAGGTCTTGGAGGAGGCGGGGCGCGCTCAGGCGTGCCCGGCTTCGCCCGACAGCATGGAAACGCTGACGCCCAGCTTGCCGATGGCGCGCTCCCACTTGGCGTCCAGGTCGGTATCGAACAGCAGCTTCTCGTCGCAGGGCACGTTCAGCCAGCCATTGGCCTGGAATTCGGCATCGAGCTGCCCCGGACCCCAGCCGGCATAGCCGAGCAGCAGCAGGTTGCGGCGCGGGCCGCGGTCTTCGGAGATGGCGCGCAGGATGTCAATGGTGGCGGTCAGGGCCACGTCGTCGTTCACCACCAGGGTACCGTCGCGGACATAATCGGTCGAATGCAGGACGAAGCCGCGGCCCGACTCGACGGGGCCGCCATAATGCACCGGCAGGTTGTTGACCGGCTGCGAGATGTCCATGTCGAGCTGTTCCAGCAGATCCTCGAACGTGATCGACCCGAACAGCCGGTTGACAACCAGCCCCATTGCGCCGTCTTCGTTATGGGCGCAGACATAGATGACCGTACGTTGGAAGCGCGGGTCCTCCATTCCGGGCATGGCGATCAGCAGCTGGCCGGTCAGCGATTCCGTGGTCTTGGAGTCCGGAGACTTGGTCAGGCGCGGCATGGGCGAATATCCTTGTCGTCGGTCCGGTGCGGGAAACCGCGTCCGTACCCACGTGCGGTTGTGGTTGGCGCTCTGGCGACGCTTTCACCGGAGTGTGACAGCACCGGCCGAGCTTTGTCACCATTATATGGGCTATCATATAGGGTGTCGGGGACGCGGATGCGCCCCTTCCAGGGAAGAGAACAGTGCGCGCGATGAAAAGACATGCCCTCGCCCTCCTGCTGAGTCTGGCCGCGCTGGCCGGTGGCGGCGCCCCCGTTTTTGCGCAGGATGCGGTCGGGGCCTGGACCAAGGCGGGACCGGTGGAGGCGCGGCTGGTGTCGGCGGTGCGCGGCACCGGCGATCTGGCGGCGCTGCCCTTGGGTTTGGAACTGCGGCTGGAATCGGGGTGGAAGACCTACTGGCGCTCCCCCGGCGATGCCGGATTCGCGCCGCGCCTGGACTGGAGCCGCTCCGGCAATCTGGGGGAGGCGACGCTGTCCTATCCGGCGCCGCACCGCTTCTCGGTTCTGGGGTTCGAAACAGCAGGCTATGACACGGCGGTTCTTTTCCCGATCCAGGGCAAGCCGGCGACGCCCGGCAAGCCGGTCGATCTGGCACTGACCGCCGAACTGCTGGTCTGCTCGGAAATCTGCGTGCCGCAGACGCTGGAGCTTGCGCTTGCCCTTCCGGCCGGGCCGGCCGAGCCCAGCGACGCCGCCAATGACGTGGCGCGCGCGCAGGCGCTGGTGCCGAAGGGGCCGAATGGTCTGCTGCGCATCGACTCCGTGCAGGGCAAGGGATCCGCTCTGGAAGTCGAAGCGACCGCCGCCGATGGCTTCGTTTCCCCCGATCTGTTCGTGGAGACGGACCCGCCGCTGACCTTCTCCGCCCCGAAGACGGTGTTTTCCGACAATGACCGCCATGTCCGCCTGACCCTGACGGCGACCGATCCGCAGCAGGGCCTCGATCTGGCCGGGCGCACGATGACGCTGACCCTGGTCGATGGCGACAAGGCGGTCGAAGCACCGGCAACCGCGTCGGCCGGCGGCGCCGCTTCGGTGCCCGGCGGTGTCGGGCTGCTGGCGATGCTGGGGGTGGCCCTGCTGGGCGGTCTGATCCTGAACCTGATGCCCTGCGTGCTGCCGGTGCTGTCGCTGAAGCTGATGTCGGTGGTCAAGCATGGCGGGCAGGCGCCTGCCGCAGTGCGCGCCGGCTTCCTTGCGAGTGCCGCCGGCATCCTGACCTCGTTCCTGCTGATGGCCTCGGTACTCGTCGGCGTCAAGGCGGCCGGCGGGGCGGTTGGCTGGGGCATCCAGTTCCAGCAGCCGCTGTTCCTCGTCTTCATGGTCGTGCTGGTCACGCTGTTCTCAGCCAATTTGTGGGGCCTGTTCGAGGTGCCGCTGCCGCGCGCCCTGGCCGACCGGTTGGGCGGCGACGGGCTGGCCGGGCCGTTCGCCACCGGCATGTTCGCCACCCTGCTGGCGACCCCCTGTTCCGCTCCCTTCCTGGGCACGGCGGTGGGATTCGCCCTGTCGAAAGGGCCGGTGGAGATCTACGCGATTTTCGCGACGCTGGGCGTCGGCTTGGCTCTGCCCTATCTGGCGGTCGCGGCATGGCCGCGGGTGGCGGGCTGGCTGCCGCGTCCGGGGCGCTGGATGGCGACGCTGAAGATTGTTCTGGGGTTCGCGATGATGCTGACGGCGCTCTGGCTGCTGTCGGTGCTGACCGCGCAGATCGGCGAGGTGGCCGCGGCCACGGTCGGGCTGATGATGGCGGCGCTGGTGCTGGCGCTGTGGGTCGGGCGGAGCGCGCGGGGTACCGCGCGGACCGCCGGGCCGGCGTTGGCGGGCGTGCTGGCGGTCGCCGCCTTCGCCATGCCGGCGGCGGTCGGTCCGTCGGCCGGGGCGGCGCCGGTGCTTGCCGAGTCCAGGGCGCGTTGGGTGCCCTTCGCCGAAGCGACGATCCACGAGCATGTCGCCGCCGGACGCACGGTGTTCGTCGACGTGACCGCCGACTGGTGCATCACCTGCCAGGCCAACAAGAAGCTGGTGCTGAATCGCGGCGAGGTTGCCCAGCGGATGGACGATCCGACTGTCGTGGCGATGCGCGCCGATTGGACCCGCCCGGATGCGGCAATCGCGAAATTCCTGTCCGACCATGGCCGCTACGGCATTCCCTTCAACATCGTCTACGGTCCCGGCGCGCCGGACGGCTTGGCATTGCCGGAATTGCTGAGCGAGGGCGCGGTGCTGGAGGCGTTGAGCAAGGCGGCGGGTAAGCCAGCAGGCAAGGGGGTCTGAGCAGGGTCCGGAAAAGGCCTATGGCTGTTGCGGCTATTCTGCGGTAACAGGGCGGCTCCGGGAGTGCCTCCCGAGCCAAGAGGACGATGATGGACGATCAGATCAACTGCCCGCAATGCAGCTCCGAAAACGCCTACAATGACGGCAGCCTGTGGAACTGCCCCGACTGCGGGCATGAGTGGAACCCCGATACGGCTGCCGCGGCCGTCGATGCCGAAGCCGGCCAGGGCGTGCGCGATGCCAACGGCAACCCGCTGGCCGACGGCGACAGCGTCACCGTCATCAAGGACCTGAAGGTCAAGGGATCGTCTCTGGTGGTCAAGGGCGGCACCAAGGTGAAGAACATCCGTCTGGTCGATGGGGCCGACGGGCACAACATCGCCTGCAAGATCGATGGCATCGGCGCGATGAACCTGAAGTCGGAGTTCGTGAAGAAGGCTTGATCCCGGTTGTGCTGTCCGGTCAACCGCGCCTTGCGGGCGCTCGCCGCGAGGGATAGAAGGGATACAGGGCCGGGCTCCGCAACGAGGGTCCGGCCGGACCCGAAAACGGGCCAAACCCAAAAACCGGAAGGGTTAGAGACAAATGAGCATCCAGGTTGGCGATACCATTCCGTCCGTCACGCTGAAGTGGCTGACCGACAACGGCATGCAGGAAGTCACCACGGACGAGCTGTTCAAGGGCAAGAAGGTCGTCCTGTTTTCCGTTCCCGGCGCCTTCACCCCGACCTGCTCCGCCAAGCACCTGCCGGGCTTCGTCCAGCAGGCCGATGCGCTGAAGGCCAAGGGCGTCGACAGCATCATCTGTCTCGCCGTCAACGATCCGTTCGTGATGCGCGCCTGGGGTGACAAGGGCAGCGTCGGCGACAAGGTCAAGATGCTGCCGGACGGCAACGCCACCTTCACCACCGCTCTCGGCCTGACCATGGACGGCTCGGCCCACGGCCTGGGCACCCGCGGCCAGCGCTTCGCCCTGGTGGCCGAGGACGGCAAGGTCACCCATGTCGCCGTCGAGGCCCCCGGCAAGTTCGAGGTGTCGTCGGCCGAAGCGGTGCTGGAAAAGGTCTGACTGTTTTTCACCAGTGCGGGGTATGTTTTCATCCCCGCACTGGTGAAAATCGGCCGTGAATATATTTTTAAGAGATATCTGAGCAATCTAATCCCCTGTCGGTAGATGACTGCGGTGACCGGGGGGATTGATGGCATTCGCACAAAATGCATTGGTTAAATGCGTACACGATGCGTTGGAAAGTGTTTGTGACGAATTTCAGGAGATTAGCGGGTTCGGTTGCGACCAGATGCCAGAATATCTCCTCACAGCAGGCTTATACCGCAGTTTGAAGAAGCTGCGGGCGGTCGGTTGGGTACGGCCAGAGGCAAACATTAAAGAGTCGATGAGCGAAGCAAGTGCGCTGGGACCAGGACCAATGCCTTCGGCGCTGAATGCGGCAGGTCGTTTTGACATCATCGTCTATGGAACGTCTGGTTCGCCGGTTGGAGCTATTGAAGTAAAAAGGACGATAAACTCTCATTCGCAGATCTCTAGCGATCTGTCGAGATTGCGATCAGCTTTAAGAAAATCTCCAAGAAGCTCTTCCATTCAATTTGTTGGAATGGCCTTTCTGATTGCAAACGGGGAAGGAGAAAGGAAAACTGCAATTGAAAGGGTCGACACGAGAGCCAATAACATAGGAACAAATCTTTTTGGTATTGATTATCAAAAGGCCAGGGACGGAATTTATCGTTACGGAGAGGACGGACATCCAGAGTCTTATACCTATAGAATTTCCAGAAGCAGCGATGATTCCTTCAGCTTTGCATCATGCTTCTGGGTATCATCTCGTTAAGATAGTTCTGATCCTATAGATACGATGGTTCAGATCGGAAATTTCTTCACGTCGGCAACCCCTCGCCGTGCCAGTTCGTCGGCGCGCTCGTTTTCGGGGTGACCGGCGTGGCCGCGGACCCAATGGAACTCGATCTCGTGCTGCCGCTTCGCCTCTTCCAGGCGCTGCCACAGATCGACATTCTTCACCGGCTTCCTGTCGGCGGTCATCCAGCCCTTGGCCTTCCAGCCATGAATCCACTTGGTGATGCCGTTCTTCACATATTCGCTGTCGGTGAAGAGACGGACGGTCACCGGCTTCTTGAGGGCCTCCAGCGCCATGATGGCCGCCATCAGTTCCATGCGGTTGTTGGTGGTCGCCGGCTCGCCGCCGTAAAGCTCCTTCTCCACCTCGCCATAGCGCAGGATGGCGCCCCAGCCGCCGGGGCCGGGATTGCCGCTGCAGGCGCCGTCGGTGAAGATGTCGACGGTCTTGCCGCCGGCTTCGGGCGAGTTGGTGCTGTCCGTCATGCCGTCAGGTCCTGCCCGTGTCCGAGTCGTCGAGGAAATAGTCGCCCAGACCGCGGACCGACTGATGGAAGCGCAGCTTGCGCAGATATTCGAGCGGGTCCTTCGGCCGCACGAAGGCGCCCGGCGGGTGGTTCAGCCAGTCATAGAGACGGGTCAGCAGGAAGCGCACGGCGCTGCCGCGGCAGAGCCAGGGCAGGGCGTCCAGTTCCCCGCGGGACAGCGGCCGGACCTTGCGGTAGTTGGACAGCAGCAGCCGGGCCTTGGTGGCGTTGAACGAGCCGTCGATCTCGAAACACCAGGCGTTGATGCAGATCGCCACGTCATAGACGAGGAAGTCGTTGCAGGCGAAATAGAAGTCGATCAGGCCGGACAGGCTGTCGCCGCGGAAGAAGACATTGTCCGGGAACAGGTCGGCGTGGATGACGCCGGAAGGCAGGCCGACCGGCCAGTTTGCCTCCAGCGCCGCCAGTTCCGCTTCCAGAGTGGCGCGCAGGCCGGGGGCGACCTTGTCGGCGCGCTCGGCCGACTTGGCGAACAGGTCCTTCCAGCCGGGCAGGGCAAGCGCGTTCGGCCGCTCCATGCGGAAATCGCCGACCGCCAGATGCAGCCGCGCCAGCGCCTCGCCCAGCTGGGCGCAATGCTGCGGCGTGATCCGGCGCGGCCACATGCCGGCCAGGAAGGTGACGATCACCGCCGGGCGGCCGCACAGCTCGCGCAGAGCCACGCCGTCGCGCGCCGCCACCGGCAGCGGGCAGGCGATGCCCTTGTCCGCCAGATGCTCCATCAGACCGAGGAAGAAGGGCAAATCCTCCTTCCGCGTGCGCTTTTCATAGAGCGTCAGGATGTAGGGTCCGCTCTCGGTCACCAGCAGGAAGTTGGAATTCTCCACCCCCTCCGCGATGCCCTTGCACGACAGCACCGCGCCCAGATCGTACTGGGCGGCGAAGGTGCTGAGATCCTCGTCGGTGACTTCGGTGTATACGGCCATGATGTGCAGCGCCTTACCGGGTTTCCGGCTTGCGGTCAATTTCGGGAGTGATCGGCTCGTAATATTCCGGGCCGAAGCCTGCCAGTTGGCGGCTGGCGGTGTTGAACGGGCGCTTCAGCCCGCCGCGGAAATGCCGGCCCACCAGCTCCTGCCACAGGGCGACCGGCTCCGCCCCGCGGTCGGCGCAGAGATGGACGAACCAGCGGCGGCCGGCAGCGACGTGGCCGATCTCCTCGTCATGGATGGTCTGGAGCAGGTCGGCGCTCTCCGCATCGCCGAAATCGCGCAGGCGGCGCACGGTCTCCGGCGTCACGTCGAGTCCCCGCGCCTCCAGCACCATCGGCACCACCGCCAGCCGGGCGGCGAGGTCGTGGGCGGTCTCGGTCGCCGCCTGCCACAGCCCGTCATGGGCCGGCAGGTCACCGTAGGAGGAACCCAGGGCATTCAGCCGGGTTTCCAGCATCTGGAAATGGCGCGCCTCGTCGTCGGCCACCTGGATCCAGTCGTCGGTGAAGCCCTTCGGCAGGCCGAGAGGCGCGAATCGGGCGACGATGTCCCAGGCAAGATCGATGGCGTTCAGCTCGATATGCGCCAGCGCATGCAGCAGGGCGATGCGGTTCTGGGCACTGCCGCCGCGACCGCGCTTGGGCATGTCGCGCGGCAGCTTCAGCTCCGGCCGGTCGGGACGGGCAGGGCGGTCGGGCGGCGGCGCCGGCACGTCGGGCGACAGCAGACCATCGCGCCATGCGGCAGCGTGACGGCGGGTCAGGCGCACTTTCTCCAGCGGCGCCGCGGTGGTCAGCACCGCGGTCGCCGCTTCACCCAGGCACGATACGGAAGGTGTCATTTCCAGCCGTAGGCGACGAAGTTCGGATTCAGGATGTCGTCCTTGCCATAGACCAGCGGCGAGCCGTCCGGCTGCTCCACCCGGCCGCCGGCACCGATCAACACGGCGTGGCCGGCGGCGGTGTCCCACTCGCTGGTCGGTCCGAAGCGCGGGTAGAGGTCGGCCTTGCCGCTCGCCACCGTGCAGAACTTCAGCGAGCTGCCGCAGGACACCCGGTCCTTCACCGCGTATTTGCCGAGGAACTCGTCCAGCACCGACCCGCTGCCGTGGGACCGGCTGGCGACGACGGTCAGCCCGTCGGCCGGCGGGTTGCGGACGGAGATCGCGTGGTCGTGGCGGCCTTCCGCGCAATGGACGGCGGTGCCGGGGCCGGCCGCGGCATACAGGTCGCCGGTGGCGGGAGCATAGACGACGCCCAGCACCGGGGCGCCATTCTCGATCAGGGCGATGTTCACGGTGAACTCGCCGTTGCGGGAGATGAACTCCTTGGTGCCGTCGAGCGGATCGACCAGCCAGAACCGGCCGCCGGAGATGTCGGGCTTGTGGCCGGCGGCCATCGCCTCTTCCGCGACAACCGGGACGCCGGGCAGCAGGTGGTGCAGCGCCGGAACGATCACCGCCTCCGCCGCATGGTCGGCCTGCGTGACAGGGCTGCCGTCGACCTTGGTGGCGACGTCGATGCCGTCGTTGTAGAAGCGCAGGATGACCTGACCGGCCTCGTGAGCGATGGTGCGGACCGTCGGCAGCAGGCTCGCTACAGCGGCATCGGGCATGGAGTGAACTCCCTATGGTATGAAGAGTCAGCATACCGTGCCCGATGGCGGGCCGGAAGCTCTTGAACGGGTGTGGAACGGAGAAGGCGGATGACGGCCGGGTTACAGTCGGACGGTGATCGGGTGGAGGGCCGGGGCACATCGGCCCGATGGCGTGCTATGACCGCTGCCGATCTGGATCGGATTCTCGCCATCGCGGACATCGTGCATCCGGCCTATCCCGAGGAGCGCAGTGTGTTCGAGGAACGGCTGGCACTCTACCCCGTCGGCTGCCGTGTGGCGGAGTGTGGCGGCGAGGCTATCGGCTACGGCGTCATGCATCCCGGCAGGCTTGGTGTACCACCGCCTCTCGATACGCCGCTCGGCAGCCTGCCGGCCGATGCGGACTGCCTGTATCTTCACGATATCGCACTGCTGCCGGAGTCGCGCGGCACCGGGCTGGGGATGGCGGTGCTGAATTATGCGCACGAACTGGCGGTGCGGGAGGGCTGGCGATGGCTGGCGCTGACCTCCACGCCGCCTGCGCGGAGCTATTGGGACCGGGTCGGCTTCACGCCCTATGCGGAGGGCGGGCCGGCGCTGGAGGCCAAGCTGGCCAGCTATGGCGGGGGGATGAGCTATATGACGGCGCCGGTTCGGGCGCGGGAATGAGCCTCAGGCGGCCAGCATCGCCATTTCCGGATCGGTCACCACAGCCTGGAAGGCCGGCTTGGCGAACAGGTAGCCCTGCATCAGGGTGACGCCCAGATCGCGCAGGGTCTTGGCTTCGTTGGCGGTCTCGATGCCCTCGGCGATGGGGGTGATGGCGAGATCCTCGCACACCGACAGGATGGCCTTGACGATGCTGCGCCGCGCCCGCTCGCTGTCGATGTTGCGGGTCAGCTCCATGTCCAGCTTGATGATGTCGGGCTGGAACTCGGCCAGCAGGTTCAGCCCGGAATAGCCGGAGCCGAAATCGTCGATGGCGGTCAGGAAGCCCTGGCGCTTGTATTCGTTGAAGATGCTCTTCAGGTGGTCGTGGTCCACCACCCGCTCGTTCTCCGTCACCTCGAAGATGATGCGGTCGGTGGGGAAGCCGGTGCGGCGGGCGGCGGCCAGCGTGGCGCGGATGCAGGCTTCCGCCTTGTAGACGGCGTTCGGCAGGAAATTGATCGACAGGCGGGCGCCGTTCATCGGCAGGCTTGATGCCAGCTCGATGGCCTTGATGCGGCAGGACTGGTCGAAGGCGTAGCGGGTGGCATCGGTCACCTGTCCCAGGACCCAGCCTGCGCCCTGACCGTCAAGACCGCGCACCAGCGCCTCATGCGCCCAGACACCGCCATTGGCAACGTCGACGATGGGCTGGAACGCCATCGTGAAGTCCAGATCGAGACGGTCAGCACATTGTCCGCCACACCCGCCGTCGCCAAACGCCATCGTCTTACCCCTGTCAGTCAATAGATTGCCACCTTTAGGTAAGGAACAATGCCATGGATTTCATCCGACGGAGGTGTGGCAAGTGCCACACCTTCCGACTAGGACTTTCCCTTAGCATTCCGGTAGGGCTCGCTAAACAGCTTACTCCGCGGCCATCCGGGTTTCGGCGCGGCGGATTGCCGACCACACCGTTTCCGGCGTCGCCGGCATGTCGATGTGGGTGATGCCGAGGTCGGACAGCGCATCGACCACCGCGTTGATGATGGCCGGCGGCGCGCCGATGGCCCCGGCCTCGCCGGCGCCCTTCATGCCCAGCATGTTGGTGGTGCTGGGCACGCTGTTCAGCTTCACCTCGATCGGCGGCATGTCGACCGCGCGCGGCATCTGGTAGTCCATGAAGGAGCCGGACAGAAGCTGGCCGCTGTCGGGATCGAACACCACGCGCTCCTGCAACGCCTGACCCAGCCCCTGGGCGACGCCGCCATGGATCTGGCCGATCACCAGCATCGGGTTGATGACCGTGCCGAAATCGTCGACGACGCTGTAGCGCAGAACCTCGACGATGCCGGTGGCGGGATCGACCTCCACCTCCGCGATGTGGCAGCCGTTGGGGAAGGTGCTGGCCGGCGGGGTCCAGCGCGCCATCTCGGAGAAGGCGATGCCGCCGGTGCCGCTCTCCGCCGCCTTTGCGGCCACGTCCTTCAGAGACACCGAGCGGTCGGTGCCGACGATGGTGAAGCGGCCGTCGGCGAACTCCACATCGACCTCCGCGGTTTCCAGCAGATCTGCGGCGACGGTCGTCGCGGCGTTCACCACCTTGGCCGCCCCCTCCGCCAGCGCCGAGCCGCCGACAGGGACCGAGCGGGAGCCGCCGGTGCCGGATCCCCAGCTGACGCGGTCGGTGTCGCCCTGCACCACCTCGACATCCTCCGGAGGGACGCCGAGCCGGTCGGCGAGGATCTGCTTGTAGGCGGTTTCATGGCCCTGGCCGTTGGTCTGGGTGCCGATCATCAGCACCACCTTGCCGTCGCCGTTGACCTGGACGGTCGCCTGCTCCGGCCCGCCGCCCGAGCAGGCTTCGATGTAGGTGGCTAGGCCGGCGCCGCGCAGCTTGCCGCGCGCTTTCGCCTCCGCCTTGCGGGCAGGCAGTCCCGCCATGTCGGCGAGGATCAGGCCATCCTCAAGATTCTGGACGAATTCGCCGGTGTCGTAGACCTGCCCCATCGGCGTGGCATAGGGCATGGCGCTGGCCGGAATGAAGTTGCGCCGCCGGATCTCCGCCGGACCGAGCCCGGTGACGCGGCCGGCATGGTCGATCAGCCGCTCCAGCAGATAGGCCGCCTCCGGCCGCCCGGCGCCGCGATAGGCGTCCACAGGCTGGGTGTTGGTGAAGACACCCTTCACCCGGACATAGACGGCAGGCGTCTTGTAGGAGCCGACCAGCATCGCCGAACCGGCATCGGTCGGAATGAAGGGGCCGTAATTGGACAGGTAGGCGCCGAGGTTGGCGACTGTATCGACCCGCAGGCCCAGGAAATGCCCGTCGGCATCGACTGCGAGGCGCGCCTTGCTGACATGGTCGCGGCCATGGTCGTCGCTGATGAAGCCCTCGATCCGGTCGGCCGCCCATTTCACCGCGCGGTTAAGGCGGCGGGCGGCGAACAGGCAGGCGACATATTCGGGGTAGTTGAACAGCTTCATGCCGAACCCGCCGCCGACATCGGTGGTCAGCACGCGGATGCGCTGTTCCGGTTCGTTCAGGATCTTGGCGAACTGTTTCTGCAAGCCATGAACGCCCTGGCTGGTGACATAGATCAGCAGCCGGCCGGGCGCACCGTCCGCCCCGGATTCGACGCCGGCGACACAGGCGCGGCCCTCCATCGGATTGGCGACGACGCGGTTGTTGACCAGTTCCAGCTCGATCACGCGGTGAGCGACGGCCAGTGCGGCCTCCACAGCCGCCTCGTCGCCGGTGTCCCAGTCGAAGCAGAGGTTGTTCGGCGCCTCGTCCCACACCAGCGGGCGGCCGGGCTCGAGCGCCTCCAGCGTGCCGGTGACGGACTGGCGGTCCTCGTAATCGACCATCACCAGCTCGGCGGCCTCGCGCGCGGCCTCAAGCGTTTCCGCCACCACCATGGCGACCGGATCGCCGACATGGCGGGCGAAGCCGCGGGCCAGCGCCGGGCGCGGCGTATCGACATAGTCCGAGCCGTCGCGCTGCTTCAGCGCCGCCTGACAGGGGATCATGCCGATCTTCTCGGCATCGAGATCGGCGACGGTGTAGACCGCCAGCACGCCGGGCTGCGCCAGCGCTTCCGACGCATCGACCGCGCCGATGGCGGCGAAGGCATGGGGCGAGCGGACGAAGGCCGCATAGGCCTGTCCGGGGAGAGACACGTCGTCGGTATAGCAGCCGCCGCCGGTCAGCAACCGGGCGTCTTCGGTGCGCGGAACTGCCTGTCCGATGCCGAACTTCATGGGTGAACTCCCGCCTTCCGGTGCGATGCGATTGGTCTGCCCCGCGAAGATAGGCCGGCTTGAGCGCCAGGGAAACCCCGGCCTCAGGTATGGGTGACGGTTGTCCGCTGCAAGGATTGTTTGTGGAGCGCGCCGATCCCGGGGGAATGCGGCTGGCGCACGGGACCTTCCGGGGCCATATTCCAGGGCATGTGTGGACGAATGCTTCTCACCACCCCGATCAACGAGATCGAGCGTGTGTTCGGCGTGCCGGAGCGGCCGAACCTGATGCCGCGGTGGAATATCGCTCCGACCCAGGACATTCCCGTCATCCGGCGGGAGGAGGACGGCCGCCATCTGGCGATGGTCCGCTGGGGGCTGGTGCCGCCCTGGGCCGACGATGCCGCCATCGGCGGCCGTATGATCAACGCGCGCGGCGAATCGGTGGCCGGCAAGCCGGCCTTCCGCGATGCCTTCCGCAAGCGTCGTTGCCTGGTCCCGCTGGACGGATTCTATGAATGGACCAGCGTGGGGGAGGGGGCGAAGCCGCGTAAGCAGGGCCACGTCATCCGCCGCCGCGACCGCGGCCTGTTCGCGCTCGCCGGCCTGTGGGAGCGCTGGCGCGGACCGAAGGGCGCCGCTCCGCTCGATCCGCCGCTGGAGACCGCGACGGTGGTGACAACGGCCACCAATGCCACGCTGTCTTTCCTGCATGACCGCATGCCGGTGGTGCTCGATCCCGCCGATTGGGATACCTGGATGGATCCGGCAACCCCGCTGCCGGTGCTGGAGGGGCTGATCCGCTCAGCACCGGAGGAGTGGCTGGACGTCGTGCCGGTGGGACCGAAGGTGAACAGCGTCCGCAACGACGACTGCTCCTGCCTCGACCCGCCGCAGGAGACCGTGCCGGCGAAAGCGAAGGACAAGCGGGGCGATGATCAGCCGAGTCTGTTCTGAGGCAATGCCGCTGGCGGCGGCCATGAGAGTGGCAATGGTCGTTGCGGTCCTCTTCCTGGCCGGCTCCGCAGCGGCGCAGACCAACCAGTCAGCCAAGAGCCGCGGCCCCATCGCCAACACGCCGGACCAGACGATCAAGGGCTCCGCCATGGCGGTGGAGGGCGACCTGCTGACAATCAACGGGACGGCGGTGCGGCTGATGGGCATCGATGCGCCCGATCCGGGGCAGAAGTGCAAGAACCGCTACGGCCACGAACTGGACTGCTTCAAGGTCGCCACCGCGGTTCTCGCCAACATGGTGAAGGGCGAGGAGGTGACCTGCACCGTCACCGAACAGGACCGCACCGGCGAGAAGAAGGGTGAATGCCGCGTGCGCGGCGTCGATCTGGGGGCCGCGATGGTGGCGCGCGGCTGGGCCTTTCAATATGCCAGCCTGTCGCCCGCCTATCAGAAGGGCGAGGCCTATGCTCAGAGCAAGCGGCTGGGGCTGTGGGCCGGGCAGGTGGAAAAACCCTGGCAATGGCGCAGCAGGCAGATTCGCCAGAACGCCAAGTGACCTCAACGCTGAATGCCAGGTTGGCTCGGTCCTGATCGTAAGTTGCTGACCGGGCGATGACCGCCCACACCTCCATTTCCCATTCGACCCCTCCGCCGGTCGTGGTAGGATCCGGGAAAGACGACGGACGATCATCAAGCAGGTTCTGTGGCCCGATTGGACAGGGCCGGCGCGATTCCAGAGCGGCAACTCCCACCGGGGAGCGGAGTCACGGGTATGCTCGTTTATGAATGCGAACTGTTCGAGGTGGTCCCGGTGCTGCGCCGCTATGCGCGCGCATTGACCGGTGCCACCGATCGTGGCGACGCGCTGGTGACCCGCTGTGTCGAGGCTGCGGTGATGGCACCCACCCGTTTCGGGCTGGACCGCGGCGGCAATGGTGCCCGCCTGTCGATGTACGCCCTGCTGAATCTGCTGTTCGACCGCTCTCCGGAGGAGTTCGGGCCGCCCGGCCGCCCGTTGCCCTCTCCCCATCCCATCGAACGCGCCCTGGCAGAACTGCCGGAGGCCGACCGTCGCCTGTATCTGCTGACCGCGCTGGAGGGTCTGTCCCTGCCGCAGGCGGCGAGGGTTCTGCAATTGAGGACGGGAGAGGCGATCCCGCGGTTGAAATCCGCCCGCGCGCGGGTTCGCAGCACCATGGTGCAGCGGGTCATGGTGGTTGAGGACAATGCCCTGCTGGCGATGGAACTGGGGGCGCTGGTCGCGGAAATGGGCCATGTCGTCTGTGGCACCGCCGGCAACGAACCGGAGGCGCTGGCCCTGCTGGATACCGAAAAGCCGACATTGGCCCTGCTGGACGTCCGGCTGGCCGATGGCGGCAGCGGGATCGAAATCGCCCGGCGGCTGAAATGTGTCCGCGATCTGCGCACCATCTTCGTCACCGCATTCGACGATGACATCCTCGCCCGCGACGCCCGTCATCTGGGGCAGATCGTCCGCAAGCCCTTCACCAATGCCGGCATCCAGGCCGCCATTTCCCGTGCCATCTTCATGCCGCAGCCGGTGGCGCTGGCCTGATGCCCGTCACCGAATGAAAATACCCAATGAAAAAGGGACCGCCGGTCGTCCGGCGGTCCCTTTTTCATGTCCGGCCTATAGGCAGGCCGGCATTTCTCTGAACCGTTCTTACACCGTCGTGCGGCGGCCGGCGATCATGCGGTAGATGGCCAGGATGATGATCGCGCCGACGATGGCACCGATGAAGCCCGCGCCTTCACCCGGCCGATACCAGCCGACGGCGGCACCCAGATAGGTGGCGACGAAGGCGCCGGCGATGCCCAGCAGGGTGGTGATGATGAAGCCGCCCGGATCGCGACCCGGCATCAGGAACTTGGCGACGATGCCGGCGAGAAAGCCGATGATGATCGTCCAGAGAATGCCCATGGTGATTTCCCTTCCGTTGCGGGAGCGTCTTCCCATGCCCAATAACGGGCAAAGAGGGATTTGGTTCTCGGCGCCGGTGGATCTTTTGGAATGGTACTCTTTCGGCGAGGCGGAGCCTTCCGGCCCTACGCCGTATCCTCCCGGCCGCCTCTCCGAACGAAAACGGCCCCGCAGCGCTCCTCAATCGGGGGCGCTGCGGGGCCGCATTCCTTTAAGGCCGGGTCAGCGTAGCGCACTGATGTTGGCGGCGTACTGCTCCGGTCCGCCGGTGAAGGTGGCGGTGCCGGCCACCAGCACGTTGGCGCCGGCCTCGATGGCCAGACGCGCGGTTTCCGGGTTGATGCCGCCGTCCACCTCGAGGTCGATCTGCTTGCCGAGCGCGTCGATGCGGGCGCGCAGGTCGCGGATCTTCGGAAGCTGGCTCTTGATGAAGCTCTGGCCGCCGAAGCCGGGATTCACCGTCATCACCAGCACGAGGTCGATGTCTTCCAGCACATGCTGGATGGCGTCAACCGGCGTGGCCGGGTTCAGCGACACGCCGGCCTTCTTGCCCAGCGACTTGATCAGCTGGATGGTGCGGTGCAGGTGCGGACCGGCCTCCGGATGGACGGTGATGATGTCGGCGCCGGCCTTGGCGAAGTCCGGAACGAAGAGATCCACCGGCGAGATCATCAGGTGGACGTCGAAGACCTTGGCGGTATGGGGACGCAGCGCCTTCACCACGCCCGGCCCGATGGTCAGGTTCGGCACGAAATGGCCGTCCATCACGTCGATGTGGATGTAGTCGGCGCCGGCGGCATCGACCGCGCGGACCTCCTCGCCCAGCCGGGCGAAATCGGCGGAGAGAATCGAGGGGGAAATCTTGACGGCGCGCATGGGGCTTTCCTGGTGCGGGAGGTGGCTTGGACCGGGTCCGATCAGCCGAACTTCCTATCACGGTGTAGCAAGGCAAGTCATGACATGATGTGAACGCCCGATATGCGCATCCAGCTTCGGGGCCTGGGAGTCGGAACCAGCGTCAGCCGGGCCGTTTGGGCTTTACCGCGATTGCGAAGCGTTGTATCCGTTTGAATATAGATGAAATGTCAAATCCGGCAGGAGGTGGCGATGGTTGGGTTGCATGGGTCTCTGGGGCGCGGCCGGTTCAGGTCGGCGATGTCGGCGGTCATTCTCGGTGTCGGGCTGACGCTCGCGGCACAGGCGGCGATGGCGCAGGATGTGCTGGTGCTGGCGGCGGCCTCCACCAAGAATGCGGTGGAAAAGCTGGCATCGCAGTTCAAGGCGAAGACCGGGGCCACCGTGACCTCCTCCTTCGCCGCTTCGTCGGCGCTGGCCAAGCAGATCGAAAACGGCGCTCCGGCCGACATCTTCA
This sequence comes from Azospirillum sp. A26, assembly GCF_042604635.1. Lineage (NCBI taxonomy): Bacteria > Pseudomonadati > Pseudomonadota > Alphaproteobacteria > Rhodospirillales > Azospirillaceae > Azospirillum > Azospirillum sp. A26. The sequence goes on from NZ_CP170472.1 coordinate 843,124, forward strand.
TCTCGGCCGATCTCGACTGGATGGACTATCTCCAGCAGCGCAACCTGATCAAGACCGACAGCCGGGTGAACCTGCTCGGCAACGAGCTGGTGGTCGTGGTGCCGAAGGGATCGACGCTGAAGCCCGACCTGTCCAAGGGCGGAAAGCTGGCGGAGCAGCTGGGCGACGGGCGGCTCGCCACCGGCGACCCGTCGAACGTTCCGGTCGGGAAGTACGCCAAGGCCGCGCTGGAGAAGCTGGACCAGTGGGCGGCGGTCGAACCGAAGCTGGCGCGGGCCGACAGCGTGCGCGCGGCCCTGGTTCTGGTCAGCCGCGGCGAGGTGCCGGTCGGCATCGTCTATCGCACCGATGCCGCCGTCGATCCGGGGGTGGAGGTCGCCGCGGCCTTCCCGCCCGACAGCTATCCGCCGATCACCTATCCGGCGGCGCTGGTCGCCTCTTCGAAGAATGCGGCTGCCGCGTCGTTCCTCGACTACATGAAGTCGCCGGACGGCATGGCGGTCTGGAAGGAATTCGGCTTCGTCCCGGCGCCCAAGGCACCGTAAGCTCTGCGGCATGGAAATCCTGACGCCGATGGAGACCACCGCGTTGCTGCTGAGCCTGCGTGTCGCCGGCGTCGCCATCGCGTTGGGATTGCCGCTCGCCGTACTCGCCGCCTGGGTGCTCGGCCGCTATTCCTTTCCGGGCAAGACGTTGTTCGACGGGATGGTCCATCTGCCGCTGGTCCTGCCGCCGGTGGTCACCGGCTATATCCTGCTGGTGACCATGGGGACGAAGGGGGTGGTCGGCGGCTGGCTGTACCAGACCTTCGGGATCAAGCTGATCTTCACCGCCGAAGGCGCTTCGCTGGCGGTGGCGGTGACCTCCTTTCCGCTGATGGTGCGGGCGATCCGCCTGTCGGTGGAGGCCATCGACGGCGGGCTGGAGGCGGCGGCGCGCACGCTGGGCGCCGGGCCGGTCGATCGCTTCTTCACCATTCTGCTGCCGCTGATGGCGCCCGGACTGCTGTCAGGCGCCATCGTAGCCTTCGCGGCGGCGATGGGCGAGTTCGGCGCGGTGATCACCTTCGTGTCCAACATCCCCGGCAAGACGCAGACCCTACCGCTGGCGATCTATGCCGCGACGCAGGAACCCGGCGGCGATGCGGTGGCGGCAAGGCTGGCGGCGATTTCCTTCACCGTGGCATTGCTGGCGCTGATGCTGTCTGAATTCCTGGCGCACCGGGTTCGCCGCCTGATCGGGCAGGTCTGATCATGCTCGACCTTCAAATCCACCAGAGGCTGGGCGCCTTCACGCTCGACATCGCCTTCACCGCCGAGGAACGCGGCGTGACGGCATTGTTCGGCCGGTCCGGGTCCGGCAAGACCTCGGTCATCAATGCGATTGCCGGGCTGACCCGGCCGGACGAGGGGCATATCCGCGTCGGCGACACCGTGTTCTTCGACAGCGCCCGGCGCATCGACGTGCCGGTGGAGAAGCGGCGCATCGGTTATGTCTTCCAGGATTCGCGGCTGTTTCCGCACATGACCGTCCGCAGCAACCTTGAATACGGGCTGCGCCGTGTGCCGGCCGCGGAGCGGCGCATCGCCTTCGGCCCGGTGGTGGATTTGCTGGGGCTCGGCCATCTGCTGGACCGCCGGCCGCGCGGCCTGTCCGGCGGCGAGAGGCAGCGTGTCGCCTTCGGCCGTGCCCTGCTGGCGCAGCCGCGTCTTCTGCTGATGGACGAGCCGATGGCCTCGCTCGACGCTGCCCGCAAGGCGGAGATCATGCCCTACATCGAGCGGCTGCGTGACGAGATGAACATCCCCATCGTCATGGTCAGCCACGCGCTGGACGAGGTGGTGCGGCTTGCCACCACCATGGTGCTGATCGGGGAGGGGAGGGTGCGTGCGTCGGGGTCGGTCGGAACGGTGATGGGCCGGCTGGACCTGTCGGCGGCGACCGGCGCGCAGGATGCCGGCGCCGTGCTTGACCTGACCGTCGAGACCCATATTCCGGAAGACGTTCTGTCGGTGCTGGCCTTCGACGGCGGACGGCTGGCCGTGCCGCAGATCGACCGCCCGCCCGGCTCCGCGGTGCGGCTGCACATTCATGCCCGCGACGTGATCGTCGCGTTGCAGCCGCTAGCCGGCGTCAGTCTGCGCAACGCACTCGCCGCGACGGTGATCGAGTTGGCGGAGGCCGGCCCATCCTCCGCCGACGTGAGGCTGGCAGTGGGCGGTTCCTTCCTGATCGCGCGCATCACCCGCGCGGCGGTTCGCGAACTGGGACTGATGCCCGGCCGCGAGGTGGTGGCGCTGGTCAAGGGCGTCGCCTTCGAACCGCAAGGCGGCGGCGCCGTATCGGACCGGCACGGGCGGGTGGTGGACGTATAGGCAGACGGCCCCTCATCCCGCGAAAGGAGAGGGGCCGCAACTCGCCGCTTTTACTGCCCGCCCGAGGGGGGGGCGGATCCGCCGGTGCTGGCGCCGCCGCCGGCCGACCCGCCGGCGGTCGATCCACCCGGTACGGTTTTGGTGGCCCCGGTGGTCTCGTTCATCGAGTTGCCGGAGGTGCCGCCCTGCACCGGCACGCCGGTCGAAGGCGGCGGGACGGTGGTGGAGCCGCTGCTCGACCCGCTGCTGGTGGTCGGGCTGGTCTGGTTGGACGCGTTGGAATTCTGGGCGTTGTGGTCATCGCAGGCGGCCAGACCCAGAAGCAGGGCGGGCAGGGCCACGATCAGAAACTTGCTGCGCATGAGTGTTGCTCCTCAGCCAGTGGGCGGGGCCAGCGACGGGACCTGCTGTGCGAGTACGAAGCGGACTCGGCACGGCCCCGGCGGCACCGTATGCGTCCAAACACGCCACCGCCGGTTTCATTCCATCCACCTTGGTGCTATGCCGGGTGGGTGCCTGTCCCGATGAACGGATTTCGGCTCATTGGATGCTTACGCTGGCCAATGAGAACTTTACAAGAACATCATCGCGACTTGTGGCCTGAACGTGACATATACCCATTACTGAGTTGCGCAAAGAACACGAACCTTTTGCGACTTGGCTTTTTCATTTTTTTCGTTTGACCGGTGGAAAGTCGCTGTGATTCCATCATGCCACCATGACGATGATCGCCGATCTCACAGACACGCTCGCCCGCGCCGCCAAAAGCGCGATCCGCCAAGCAATCATGCCGGCGCTGTGCGCCTGCGTGGTCGCCTACTTCGCCTACTACGCGGTCCATGGCGACCGCGGGCTGGTGGCGATGAAGCAGATCCAGGGGGAGATCGCCCAGGCCGAAGGGGTCCTCAACCAGCTCCGCACCGAGCGGGAGGACATGGAACGCCGCGCGCAGCTGCTGCGCGGCGACGGCCTCGACCGCGACATGCTGGAGGAGCGGGCGCGCCTGATGCTGAACTTCTCAAGTGCGCGCGACGTCATCGTAAAGCTGCCGAAACTGGCTGAACAGGAAGGGTCCGGCCAGCAGAAGTAAGGGGATTTCAGCCGATTAACCGTTTCGCGGTTAATCTGAAATAGCGCTGCAAAAACAGACGTTTGCGCGCCTTCTTAAGCTCGTGTAGTGTGCGCGCCATATTCGCTTCCGGTGCGGGCTCCTGTATGCCCGCAACGCGCGGCGGCAAAAGGTTCTGTCAATGACCTTTGCCGCTTGAACCCTGGGGAGGAATCATGGCCGCGTCCCGACGCCGTTCCACCAAGGCGCTGACCGACACTGCGCCCGCTCAAGCCGTCTCTTCCGAAGAGCTTCTTCATTATTATCGCGAGATGCTGCTGATCCGCCGCTTCGAAGAGAAGGCGGGCCAGCTGTACGGCATGGGCCTGATCGGCGGCTTCTGCCACCTCTATATCGGCCAGGAAGCCGTTGTGGTCGGTGTGCAGGCCGCCCTGAAGGACGGCGACAGCGTCATCACCAGCTACCGCGACCATGGCCACATGCTGGCCTGCGGCATGGAGGCCAAGGGCGTGATGGCCGAGCTGACCGGCCGCATTGGGGGATACTCCAAGGGCAAGGGCGGCTCGATGCACATGTTCAGCCAGGAGAAGAACTTCTTCGGCGGCCATGGCATCGTCGGCGGGCAGGTCCCGCTCGGCACCGGTCTGGCCTTCGCGCACAAGTACAGCAATGACGGCGGCGTGGCCGCCGTGTATTGCGGCGACGGCGCGATCAACCAGGGCCAGGTCTACGAGAGCTTCAACATGGCGGCGCTGTGGAAGCTGCCTGTGCTCTTCATCATCGAGAACAACAAATACGCCATGGGCACCTCGCAGGAGCGCGCTTCGGCCGGTGAACTGCACCAGCGCGGCGCGGCCTACGGCATCCCCGGCTATCAGGTCAACGGCATGGATGTGCTGGAGGTCAAGGCCGCGGCGGACCAGTGGGTGCCTCACATCCGCGGGGGCAACGGCCCGGTCATCCTCGAGATGAAGACCTACCGTTACCGCGGCCACTCGATGTCCGACCCGGCCAAGTACCGGACGAAGGAAGAGGTCGAGAAGATGCGGTCGGAATCCGATCCCATCGATCAGCTGAAGTCGAAGATCCTGGCCGGCAACCACGCCGACGAGGACAAGCTGAAGGAGATCGATCGCGAGGTGAAGGCGATCGTCACCGAATCGGCTGAATTCGCCCAGCAGAGCCCGGAGCCCGATCCGTCGGAGCTGTGGACCGACATTCTCGTCTGATCCTGACGTCAACGATAAGCGGGAGCGGCGCCTTGTGGGACGGGAAACCGGGTTCCCCGCGCCGCCGGAGGTTGAGGAATGCCGATCGAAGTGCTGATGCCGGCCCTGTCGCCCACGATGACAGAGGGCAAACTGGCCAAATGGCTGAAGAAGGAAGGTGACTCGGTGAAGTCCGGCGACGTCCTCGCCGAGATCGAAACCGACAAGGCCACCATGGAAGTCGAAGCGGTCGATGAAGGCCGCGTCGGCAAGATCCTGATCGCCGAGGGCACCGACAACGTCGCCGTGAACACCCCCATCGCCGTCCTGCTGGAAGAGGGCGAGGACGAGAGCGCGCTGAGCAAGGGCGGCAACGCTCCGGCCGCCGCCGCTCCGGCCGCCCCCGCTCCCGCCCCGGTGGCGGAGGCCGCTCCGGCTCCGGCTCCGGCGCCCACGGTGCCGGCGGCTCCGGTCGCGGCGCCCGCGTCGGACGAGGACCGGTTCATGGCCAAGACCGTCAAGAAGACGGTCCGCGAAGCGCTGCGCGACGCGATGGCCGAGGAAATGCGCCGTGACGACAAGGTCTTCGTCATGGGTGAGGAGGTCGCGCAGTACCAGGGCGCCTACAAGGTGACCCAGGGCCTGCTGCAGGAGTTCGGCGAGCGTCGCGTCATCGACACGCCGATCACCGAGATTGGCTTCGCCGGTCTTGGCGTCGGCGCCGCCTTCAAGGGTTTGAAGCCGGTCGTCGAGTTCATGACCTTCAACTTCGCCATGCAGGCGATCGACCACATCATCAACTCGGCCGCCAAGACGCTGTACATGTCGGGCGGCCAGATGAGCAACTCGATCGTGTTCCGCGGCCCCAATGGCGCCGCTGCCCGCGTCGGCGCCCAGCACTCGCAGTGCTATGCCTCGTGGTACGCCCATTGCCCGGGCCTGAAGGTCGTGTCGCCCTGGTCGGCGGCCGACGCCAAGGGCCTGCTGAAGGCGGCGATCCGTGACGCGAACCCCGTCGTCTTCCTCGAAAACGAGATCCTCTACGGTCAGAGCTTCGAGGTTCCGGAGGACGAGGACTTCGTCCTGCCGATCGGCAAGGCCAAGGTCGAGCGCGCCGGCAAGGACGTGACGATCACCGCCTTCTCGATCATGGTCGGCCATGCCCTGGCCGCCGCCGAGATCCTGGCCAAGGAAGGCATCGACGCGGAGGTCATCAACCTGCGCACGATCCGTCCGCTGGACACCGAGACCATCGTCAACAGCGTCAAGAAGACCAACCGTCTCGTCTCCGTCGAGGAGGGCTGGCCCTTCGCCGGCATCGGTTCGGAAATGTGCGCGCTGATGATGGAGCAGGCGTTCGACTATCTCGACGCTCCGGTGGCCCGCGTGGCCGGCCTGGACGTGCCGATGCCCTACGCCGCCAACCTGGAAAAGCTGGCGCTGCCGCAGGTCGATCACATCGTCAAGGCCGCCAAGCAAGCCTGCTATCGTTGAGAGGAGGGCTGATAGGATGACCGTTCAGATTCTGATGCCTGCCCTCTCGCCCACGATGACCGAGGGCAACCTCGCCAAGTGGCTTAAGAAGGAAGGCGACACGGTGAAGTCCGGCGACGTGCTCGCCGAGATCGAAACCGACAAGGCCACCATGGAAGTCGAAGCGGTCGATGAAGGCCGCATCGGCAAGATCCTGATCCCGGCCGGCAGCCAGGGCGTGGCGGTGAACACCCCCATCGCCATCCTGCTGGAAGAGGGCGAGGACGAGAGCGCGCTGGCGTCCGCCGGTTCCGCTCCGGCCCCGGCAGCAGCGGCTCCGGCCGCCGCCCCGGCGCCCGCCGCAACCCCGGCTGCCGCCGCTGCTCCGGCTCCGGCCGCGCCTGCTGCCGCTCCGGCGGCGGCTGGCGAGCGCGTGTTCGCCAGCCCGCTGGCCCGCCGCATCGCCGAGCAGGCCGGCGTCGACCTGAAGACCGTCAAGGGCACCGGCCCGCACGGCCGCATCGTCAAGGCCGACGTCGAGGCCGCCAAGGCCGCCGGCCCGGCCAAGGCCGCTGCCGCCCCGGCTCCGGTCGCCGCTCCGGCTCCCGCTGCTGCACCGGCCCCGGCTCCCAAGGCCGAAGGTGTGGATGCCAAGGCGCTCGCCGACAAGCTGGGCATGGCCTACACCGCCGTGCCGAACAGCGGCATGCGCAAGACCATCGCCAAGCGTCTGGGCGAGGTGAAGCGCACGGTCCCCGACTACTTCCTGACGGTGGATGTCGAGATCGACGCGCTGATGAAGGTCCGTGCCGAGTTGAACGGCCGGTCCGACGCCTACAAGCTGTCGGTGAACGACTTCATCATCCGCGCCGTGGCGCTGGCGCTGAAGAAGGTTCCGGCGCTGAACGCCGCCTGGACCGATGAGGCGATGCTGCAGTTCCAGCATGCCGACATCTCGGTCGCCGTCGCCACCCCGACCGGGCTGATCACCCCGATCGTCAAGAAGGCGGAGACCAAGGGTCTGGCCGACATCTCCAACGAGATGAAGGTGCTGGCCAAGAAGGCGCGCGACAACGCGCTGAAGCCGGAAGAGTATCAGGGCGGCACCATCTCCATCTCCAACCTGGGCATGATGGGGATCAAGCAGTTCCAGGCGATCATCAACCCGCCGCAGGCCTGCATCCTGGCGGTCGGCGCCAGCGAGCAGCGCCCGGTGGTCAAGGACGGCGCTCTGGCCATCGCCACGGTGATGAGCCTGACCGGCACCTTCGATCACCGCGTGGCCGATGGCGCCGTCGGTGCGGAATTCCTTGGAGCGGTGAAGAAGCTGCTCGAGGATCCGCTCTCGATGCTGCTCTGACGGTTAGAGGACCGGTTCCATGTCGAAAAGCCTTGCCCCGCTCCGCGCCGAGATCGACGCCATCGACGACGAGATTGTCGCGTTGCTGGGCAAGCGCCTGTCCGTCGTCCACCGCGTCGCAGCGGTGAAGATGGCGGAGAACCTGCCGGCCGTCCTGCCCGACCGCGTCGAAGCGGTCAAACGGCGGGCGGCCGAGGCGGGTTTGGCGTACGGCCTGGATCCGGACTTCATGGCCACCCTGTACCAGACGATCATCGACGAGGCGTGCCGGGTCGAGGAAGGCATCTTTGCCGCCGGCCGCGAGGATGCGCCTCGCTCCTGAATGGGGAGAACACCCTTGGCCGACATCAATTACGACGTCATCGTCATCGGCGGCGGGCCGGGCGGCTATGTGGCGGCGATCCGCGCCGCGCAGCTGGGCCTGCACACCGCGGTCATCGAGCGTGAAAACCTGGGCGGCATCTGCCTGAACTGGGGCTGCATCCCGACCAAGGCGCTGCTGCGCTCGGCCGAGGTGCTGCATCTCGCCAAGCACGCGTCCGATTATGGCCTGGTCATCCAGAACCCGTCCTTCGACCTCGACAAGGTCGTCGCCCGTTCGCGCAAGGTCGCCGGCCAGCTTAACGGCGGCGTCAAGCACCTGCTGAAGAAGAACAAGGTCGCGGTGATCGAGGGCTCCGCCAAGCTGCTCGGCAAGGGGCAGGTGGCGGTTTCCAAGGGCGAAGCCCCGGTCGGCACCTTCGGCGCCAAGCACATCATCATCGCCACCGGTGCCCGTGCCCGCACGCTGCCGGGCCTGGAGGATGACGGCAAGCTGGTCTGGACCTACCGCAAGGCGATGACCCCGGATGCCATGCCGAAGTCGCTGCTGGTCATCGGCTCCGGCGCCATCGGCATCGAGTTCGCCAGCTTTTACAATGCGCTCGGCGCCAAAGTCACCGTGGTCGAGGTGATGGACCGCATCCTTCCGGTGGAGGATGAGGAGATCTCGGGCTTGGCCCGGAAAGCCTTCGAAAAGCAGGGCATGCGCATCATCACCGGCGGCAAGGCCGGCAACCTGCGCAAGGCCGCCGACAGCGTGACCGTGGCCGTCGAAGCCGGTGGCAAGACCGAGGACATCACGGTCGACCGCGTCATCGTCGCTGTCGGCATCAGCCCGAACACCGAAAACCTCGGCCTGGAGAACACCAAGGTCAAGACCGACCGCGGCCACATCCAGGCCAACGGCATGTGCGAGACCGACGAGCCGGGCGTGTACGCCATCGGCGACGTGACCGGCGCTCCCTGGCTCGCCCACAAGGCCAGCCACGAGGGTGTGATCGTGGCCGAGCACATCGCCGGCAAGCATCCGCATGCGCTGAACGTCCGCAACATCCCGGGCTGCACCTATTCGCACCCGCAGATCGCGTCGGTCGGTCTGACGGAGAAGAAGGCGAAGGAAGCCGGCTACGAGATCAAGGTCGGCCGCTTCCCGTTCGTCGGCAACGGCAAGGCCATCGCGCTCGGCGAGCCGGAAGGCCTGATCAAGACCATCTTCGACGCCAAGACCGGCGAGATGCTGGGCGCCCACATGATCGGCGCGGAAGTGACCGAGCTGATCCAGGGCTATGGCATCGCCAAGTCGTCGGAGCTGACCGAGGCCGAGCTGATGCACACGGTGTTCCCGCACCCGACCCTGTCGGAAATGATGCATGAGTCGGTCCTTGATGCCTATGGCCGGGCGATCCACTTTTAACTAATGTTTCCGAGGTGACGTTCTTCCCAGCCGGATGGGGCCATGGATCGCAGCAGCGCCGCGTATGACGAAGATTTCTACGCCTGGACCCAAGCCCAGGCGCAGGAGCTTCGCCGTGCCGGCGCCGAGCGGAACAATGCCCCGGTCGACTGGGAGAACGTCGCCGAGGAGATCGAGTGCATGGGCCGCAGCCAGAAGTCCGAGATTGACCATCGCCTTGGGGTTCTGCTGGTCCATTTGCTGAAATGGATGTTCTGCCCTGACCTGCGGGAACGGTGCGAGCGCGGCTGGCGCCTGACCGTCCGGGAGCAGCGCAAGAAGCTGATCCGCGAGATCAAGGACAGCCCAAGCCTTCGGCCCTACATTGCCGACGTTTTCGCCGATGTATACTCGGATGCCCGCCTGCGGGCAGCCGTCGAGGCGGATACCCCTGACGGCCATTTCCCGGTCGAGCCGCCTTTCACGCTTGACCAGGCGCTCGATCCGGCCTATCCGGCCGAACTGTTTCCGCCGGAATGGCGGGTTTGACATCCTCATCGCACCTATTGTCGGGGCCGGGGCATCGCGTCGGCCATCGGGAGCTTTAGACCATGACCCTCGTCGACCAGACCGAGAAGCTGCGCCACCCCGAAAAGGCCCATAAGCCCGACAACCCCATCCAGCGCAAACCGGCCTGGATCCGGGTCAAGGCGCCGATGAGCCAGGAATACAACGAGACCCGCCAGTTGATGCGCGGTTTGAAGCTGAACACCGTGTGCGAAGAGGCCGCCTGCCCGAACATCGGGGAGTGCTGGAAGCAGAAGCACGCCACCTTCATGATCCTGGGCTCCATCTGCACGCGCGGCTGCGCTTTCTGCAACGTGGAGACCGGGCGTCCGGATCTGCTCGACCCGCATGAGCCGGAGAAGGTCGCGGAGGCCGTCGGTCAACTGAAGCTTTCCCACGTCGTCATCACCTCGGTCGACCGCGACGATCTGGCCGACGGCGGCGCCGAGCATTTCGCTCGCACCATCCGCGCCATCCGCGCCGCCTCGCCGACGACGACCATCGAAATCCTGACCCCCGACTTCCAGAAGAAGAAGGGCGCGGTCGAGGTGGTGGTGGAGGCCAAGCCGGACGTGTTCAACCACAATCTGGAAACCGCGCCGCGTCTCTACCCGACGATCCGTCCCGGTGCGCGTTACTTCGCCTCGCTGCAGCTGCTGGCGCGGGTGAAGGAGCTGGATCCGACGATCTTCACCAAGTCCGGCCTGATGGTCGGCCTGGGCGAGACGAAGGAGGAGATCGGCCAGGTGATGGACGATCTTCGCTCGGCCGATGTGGACTTTCTGACGATTGGGCAGTATCTCCAGCCCACGCCCAAGCATGCGGCGGTGGATCGCTTCGTGACTCCTGAGGAGTTCGACGGTTATTCCACTGTTGGCCGCGGCAAGGGCTTCCTGCTGGTGGCCTCGTCGCCGCTGACGCGCTCGTCCTATCATGCGGGTGCGGATTTCGAGAAGCTGCGCGAAGCCCGGCTGCGCAAGCTGGGGGTCGCCGCCGCCTGATCCAGGCGGTTCAATAAGAAAGGACATGGTACGGGCATGCCGACGCACGCGGAGAAGAAGGTTCTTCCCTACACGCCCCAGCAGATGTACGACCTGGTCGCGGACGTGGAGAAGTATCCGGAGTTTCTGCCCTGGTGCCTGGCGGCCCGCATCCGCAAGCGCGAAGACAACGTGATGTTCGCGGACCTGATCATCGGCTTCAAGATGGTCCGCGAACGCTTCACCTCACGGGTGGAACTGCACGAGCCCGACTGCCGGATCAACGTGCAGTACACCGACGGGCCGTTCCAGTATCTGAACAATCACTGGATCTTCAACGAGCATCCCGGCGGCTGCTGCGTCGACTTCTTCGTCGATTTCGAGTTCCGCTCGAAGATGCTGCAGAAGATCATGGGCCTGCTGTTCAATGAGGCTGTCCGCCGCATGGTGCAGGCCTTCGAAACGCGCGCGGCCCAACTTTACGGGCCGGGCCGGGCGACGCAGCCGGCCTGACGCCGGCCGCGGACGATTGAGGTGGGTGGTCGGTCAGCTCTTGTCCGACCACAGTTCCCCGCCACTCGCCCAATCGCTCTTCTTCACGTCCTGAAAGATGATGTCCACCGCGGACGGCGAGCAGCCGAGGACCTTAACGGTCGCCTCGGTCAACGCCTTGGCGTATTCGCGCTTCTGTTCGACGGTGCGTCCTTCGAACAGCTGGATGTTGATGGTCGGCATTGGGTGTTTTTCCTTCGTGGTCAATAGCTTATCGGCGAGTCTTCAGCGCAGGCTTCCGGTCGGCCGGGCAAGCCGCAGTCGCTCCAGCGCCGCCTGGACCGTCGCCATCCGAACGGCGTCGCGGTCGCCGGGAAAGGTGTATTCCTTGGCCTTGGCAGCCCCGCCGCGCACGGCGGTGGCGACATAGACCCGGCCCACCGGTTTGGTTTCCGTGGCTCCACCGGGGCCGGCGATCCCCGTCACCGCCACCGTCACGTCGGCCCGCGATTTCGCCAGCGCGCCGACCGCCATGGCAACCGCCACCTCGGGGCTGACGGCGCCATGGGCATGCAGCAGGCTGGCCGGAACGCCCAGAAGCTCCGTCTTGGCGATGTTGGTGTAGGTGACGAAGCCGCGGTCGACCACCTTGGACGAGCCGGCTATGTCGGTCAGGGCGCCGGCGATCAGGCCGCCGGTGCAGGATTCGGCCGTCGCCAGCATGAAGCCGGCGAGGCCGTATTCGGCAAGCGTCTGGGCGGCGAGGTCGCGGATGATCTCGGGAAACATGACGGCCTCTCCCGGTTCGTATCGTTGGTCGGGATGTTAGCCCGGAAGTCGGACGGTCGCCACAGCCTGTGCCGCAATACCCTCGCGCCGGCCGGTGAAGCCGAGCTGCTCGGTGGTGGTCGCCTTCACGCTGACCCGTCCGACCTCGATGCCCAGAATCTGGGCAATGCGTTCGACCATGGCGGCGCGGTGGGGGCCGACCTTCGGTCGCTCGCAGATGATTGTCACGTCGGCATGGGCGATGACGCCGCCGCGCTCCGCCACCAGATCGGCGGCATGGCGCAGGAACTTGGCGCTGTCGGCCCCGCGCCAACGCGGATCGGTCGGCGGAAAGTGGCTGCCGATGTCGCCGGCAGCCAGCGCACCGAGAATGGCGTCGGTCAGGGCATGCAATCCGACATCCGCGTCGGAGTGGCCTTCCAGCCCATGGCTGTGGGGAACGCGCAGGCCGCAGAGCGTCACGAAATCGCCGTCGGTGAAGCGGTGGACATCGAAACCGCTGCCGGTCCGCACGTCCCACAGGCTGCTCATGATCGCGCGGGTGGCGCGGGTCAGGTCGTCGGGGGTGGTCACCTTGAAATTGTCCTCCTTGGACGGCACCAGCGCCACGGTCAGTCCGGCGCGCTCCGCCACTGCGGCATCGTCGGTCAGCGACAGGCCGGCGGCGGCCCGGTGCGCTTCGAGAATGGCGGAGAAGCGGAAGCCCTGCGGTGTCTGCGCCCGCCACAGCCCGTCACGGTCGACCGTGCCGGCGATGGCGTCCCCGCTGCCGCGCTTCAGCGTATCGGCCACCGGCACCGCTGCGATGGCGCCCGGCGTGCTGTCCAGTGCCGCGATCACCGCAGCGATGGTGTCCGCATCGATCAGTGGGCGGGCGGCGTCGTGGATCAGCACGAGATCGGGTGCGCCGTCGGCGGCCAATACCTCCAGCCCATTGCGGACCGAGTCCTGACGGCTGGCGCCGCCGGCAACCGGGTCGGGCAGGGCGAGTCCGGACAGGGCGGCGTCACAGGCATCGCGCCAGGTCGGGTCGATCACCACGCGCACGCCGGTGACCTGCGGATGGCCCAGGAAAGCTTCCACCGTCCGGCGCAGCACCGGCTTGCCGGCGAGGTCGAGATACTGCTTCGGCCGCTCGGCCCCGAACCGCTGTCCGGACCCTCCGGCCACGATCAAAGCAATACAGGTTGGGGCGATGCAGGTGGGCATAAGGCAAACCGTAAGATATGATAGCCACTTGACGGAAACGTCGCGGAGCCTAGCCTGTCGCCGTGGTTCCGCCAAGTGCCGAGCCTTGCCGCCGAGATGCTCCGGACAATGTCAGGGAGCCGGCCGGCACGCTCCGGCAGCATGATGGCGGAAAGACGGGAGTGCATTCGGGTCCATGTCGCAGAACATCTTTTTGAGCCTGACGGCGCTGGTGGCCCTGGTGCCTGCCGCCCTCTACCCCTACCGGCGGATCGCGGGGCAGGGCGTGGAGGGACGCGGCTGGGCTTTCTGGGGCGCGTTGTTGCTCGCCGCCGCCGGGCCCGGCATGTGGGCGATCCTCCAGGTTGCCGGTCAGTGGCAGACCGGATTCTCGACGGCGCTGTGGGTGACGACGGCCGCCTGCATGGCGCTGTTCATCGGGTTGAGCCTGTTCCATGCCACCGCCTGGAGGCTGGCGCCGCTGCTGCTGCCCTATCTGCTGGTGGTCTGCCTGCTGGCGACCCTGACCGAGGATGCGCCGGCGCCGATCCTTCGCGGCAATGCGCCGGGCGTGTGGATCGACCTGCACATCGCCGTGTCGGTCTTCACCTATGCCCTGCTGACGCTCAGCGCCGTGTCGTCCTTCGCCGCGGTGATCCAGACCCGGGCGCTGAAGTCCAAGCGGCCGACCCCGCTCAGCCGCTTCCTGCCGCCGGTGGCGGAGAGCGAGCGGCTGCAACTGCGCCTGCTGATCGCGTCGGAAGTGGTGCTGGGTGCCGGCCTCGCCACCGGTATGGCGGTGCTCTATTTTGAGCAGGGGCTGCTGTTCCGCACCGATCATAAGAGCCTGCTGTCGCTCGCAACCTTCATCGTGATCGGAATCCTGCTGCTTGCCGAATACCGGACCGGGGTGCGCGGACGGACGGCGGCGCGCACCATGCTGATCGTCTACCTGCTGGCGACGCTTGCCTATCCCGGCGTCAAGTTCGTCTCGAACGTGCTGATCGGGCAGTGGACCTGGAGCTGAGCCGGAAATCGGCGCAAGCCGATGCAAGATCATGGGTTTAGGGCAGGGCCTGAGCGCGGCGGTCGGGCTTCGCCCTTGCACACGACTGTCGCCACGTGATAACTTGCCCAAATTGACGGCACTTTGTTGATTTGCCCATCAATCGGGCAGGTGAGAATGACCATACAAATCGGACCCATCACGCTCGCCGGACCGGTGATCCTGGCGCCCATGTCGGGTGTCTCCGACCTGCCGTTCCGCCGTCTGGTGAAGCGCGCGGGCTGCGGCCTCGTCGTGTCTGAGATGATCGCCAGCCAGGCGATGATCCGCGAGAACTGCCAGACTCTGCGCATGGTGGAAACCGAACCGGAAGAGTTTCCGATGGCGGTCCAGCTCGCCGGCTGTGAGCCCGAGGTGATGGCCGAGGCGGCGAAGCTGAACCAGGACCGCGGCGCCGCGGTCATCGACATCAATTTCGGCTGCCCGGTCAAGAAGGTGGTGAACGGCCATGCCGGCTCCTCCCTGATGCGGGACGAGGCACTGGCCGGCCGCATCCTGGAGGCGGTGGTGAAGGCCGTCAGCATTCCGGTGACGCTGAAGATGCGGCTGGGCTGGGACGATACCAACCGCAACGCCCCCAATCTCGCCCGCATCGCCGAGCAGTGCGGCATCAGGATGGTGACGGTCCATGGCCGCACCCGCATGCAGTTCTACACCGGCACCGCCGACTGGACCTATGTCCGCCATGTGAAGGAGACGGTGAAGATCCCCATTGTCGTCAACGGCGACATCGCCAGCTTCGAGGCGGTGGGCCGTGCCCTCGCCGAATCCGGCGCCGACGGTGTGATGATCGGGCGCGGCAGCTATGGCCGCCCCTGGTTCCCGTCGCAGGTCATGCACTATCTGCGCACCGGCGAGACGCTGCCCGACCCGCCGCTGCCCGAGCAGATGGACACGCTGCTGGAGCATTTCGACAGCATGCTGAGCCATTACGGCACGGACGGCGGCATCAAGGTCGCCCGCAAGCATGTCTCCTGGTACTCGACCGGTCTGCGTGGCTCCAACGAGTTCCGGCAGGAGGTCAACCAGCTGGGCGACCCGAACGCGGTGCGCGAGCGCATCCGTGCCTTCTATGAACCGGCAATCGAAAGGATGGCCGCCTGATGGATCCCGTACCGATGACCGCTCCGGGCCAGCGTGGCCGCAACCGGTCGGGTGCCGCCAGAGCGCCGCGGCTGGACTCGCTGGTGGTGCTGAACAGCCTGCCCGATCCGGTGCTCGTGGTAGACGGCAACGGCGACATCCGCTTCGTCAATCTGGAAGGGCAGGAGTTCTTCGACCTGTCCGCCAACGCCATGGAAGGCATGCCGCTGCCGGAACTGCTGCCGCCGGACAGCCCGGTGATGGGCCTGATCGAACAGGTGCGCCGGGGCAGCCGCCGGGTGTCGCAGGACGGTGTCATCATCGACACGCCCCGCATCGGCCCGCACCATGTGACGGTGCAGGTGGCGACCATGGGCGACCCGCCCGACCATGTGGTGCTGACCATCCATGAGCGGTCGCTCGCCCGCAAGATCGACCATTCGCTGACTCACCGCCACGCTGCGCGCTCCGTCACCGCCATGGCGGCGATGCTGGCCCATGAGGTGAAGAACCCGCTGTCCGGCATCCGCGGCGCCGCCCAGCTGCTGGAGGAAAATGCCAGCGACCAGGACCGGGTGCTGACCCGCCTGATCTGCGACGAGGCCGACCGCATCGTCGCGCTGGTCAACCGGATGGAGGTGTTTTCCGACGAACGACCGCTGGAACGTGCCGCGGTGAACATCCACACCGTTCTGGAACATGTGCGGAAAGTGGCTCAGAGCGGTTTTGCCCGAAAAATACGCTTTGTCGAGCGGTACGACCCGTCATTGCCTCCTGTTTACGGCAATCGCGACCAACTTGTGCAGGTTTTCCTGAATCTGGTCAAAAATGCGGCAGAGGCTGCACCGGAATCGGGCGGCGAGATCACGCTGACGACCTCCTACCAGCATGGTGTGCGCATGGCGCTGCCCGGCGGGGACGTGCGCCGGCACCTGCCCCTACTGGTGACGGTTCAGGATAACGGCGACGGCATTCCGGAAGACCTTCAGTCCAATCTGTTCGATCCGTTCGTGACCAGCAAAGTGAACGGAACTGGCCTTGGTCTTGCATTGGTGGCCAAACTGATAGGCGACCATGGCGGAACCATCGAGTTCGACAGCCAGCCTCGCCGGACCGTCTTCAAGGTGTCGCTGCCGATGTACGATGATTCGAAATACGATGAACCGAAACTTTCCGGGGACTCGAAGATTTCTGACGCTGGCTTGCAGTCCAAGGGCGGCCGGGGGACTCGTTGATGAGCGCAGCGACCATTCTCATCGCGGATGACGACCGCGCCATCCGCACCGTCCTGACGCAGGCCCTGGGCCGGCTGGGGCACGAGGTTCGCACCACCGGCAACGCCGCGACGCTGTGGCGCTGGGTTGCGGACGGGCAGGGCGATCTGGTCATCACCGACGTGGTGATGCCGGATGAAAACGGCCTGGACCTGATCCCGCGCATCAAGAAGCTGCGGCCCGAAATGCGCGTCATCGTGATGAGCGCGCAGAACACGCTGATCACCGCGGTGAAGGCGGCGGAACGTGGGGCCTTCGAATATCTGCCCAAGCCGTTCGACCTGAAGGAACTGGTTTCCGTCGTCGAACGCGCGCTGAACACCAACACCCCGCCGGCCGCCGTGCCGGGCGGCGACATGGAGGGAGAGGAACAGCTGCCGCTGATCGGCCGCTCGCCCGCCATGCAGGAAATCTACCGGGTGCTGGCCCGCCTGATGGGCACCGACCTGACGGTGATGATCACCGGCGAGTCCGGCACCGGCAAGGAACTGGTCGCCCGCGCGCTGCACGATTACGGCAAGCGGCGCAACGGCGCCTTCGTCGCCATCAACATGGCCGCCATCCCGCGCGAACTGATCGAATCCGAACTGTTCGGCCATGAGAAGGGCGCTTTCACCGGCGCCACCAACCGGTCGACCGGCCGGTTCGAGCAGGCGCAGGGCGGAACGCTGTTCCTGGACGAGATCGGCGACATGCCGCTCGATGCCCAGACCCGGCTGCTGCGCGTGCTGCAGGAGGGCGAATACACCACCGTCGGCGGGCGCACCGCGATCAAGACCGACGTGCGCATCATCGCGGCGACCCACCGCGACCTGCGCACCCTGATCCGCCAGGGGTTGTTCCGCGAGGATCTGTTCTACCGCCTGTGCGTGGTGCCGATCCGCCTGCCGCCCCTGCGCGAGCGGACGGAAGACATCCCGCTGCTGGTCCGCCATTTCCTCAATCTCGGCATCAGCCAGGGACTCCCGGCCAAGAGCATCGACCAGGCGGCGATGGACCGGCTGAAGCGCTATCGCTGGCCCGGCAACGTCCGTGAACTGGAAAACCTCGTCCGCCGTCTGGCCGCGCTCTACTCGCAGGAGGTGATCGGGCTGGATGTGGTGGAGGCGGAACTCGCCGACGCCACCCCGGCCGCCCAGCCGGTGGAGGAGCCGCAGAGCGAGGGCCTGTCCTCGGCCGTTGAGCGCCACCTGAAGGACTATTTCGCCGCCCACAAGGACGGCATGCCGTCCAACGGCCTGTATGACCGGGTGCTGCGTGAAATCGAACGGCCGCTGATCTCGCTCAGCCTGTCGGCAACCCGTGGCAACCAGATCAAGGCGGCACAGCTGCTCGGTCTGAACCGCAACACGTTGCGGAAGAAGATCCGCGACCTCGATATCCAGGTGATGCGCGGTATCAAATAAGCCGCATCCGGCAGTGCGTGCGGGAGGTCCGCCACAGCGGCCGATCCGTGCCAAAATTGTGACACACCCCGGTCGAGGGCGGCGGCCAGACCGCCGCCCATTCATCGCGTAGCGCCTTCTGCACCTCTTCTGACGCCTTCCGGCGTAGACTGTGCTGTCCGAAAGGCAGATTCGTTGAGGCTTGGCAGGGCCGCAACAGAGGTGTATCTTTCCGGCAACAGATTAGCGCCGGATCATGCCACCGAATTCCGACATCGCAGCAGCCGGCCAAAGGCCGGTCTGGCAGAAGATTCTTCAATGGTCCAGGCGGGTCGGCCTGGGCAAGCGGCTGGCCTTTGCCCTATCGCTGGCGGCCCTGGCCGCCGGGTTCGCCACCTATGCGGCGATGACGGAAAGTGCGCCGTTCGGTCAGGCCAACCCGCGGACCGTCACGCTTCTGCTGACGCTCGACCTTGCGATCCTGCTGACGTTGGGCGTTCTGATCGCGCGGCGTATCGTCGCCATCCTGATCGGGCGGCGGCGCGGGCTGGCGGGGTCGCGGCTGCACACCCGTCTGGTTCTGGTGTTCAGCGTGCTGGCGGTGGCGCCGGCCATCATCATGACCGTCTTTTCCACCCTGTTCTTCTATGTCGGGGTGCAGAGCTGGTTCAGCGACCGCGTCCGCACGGCGGTAAACGAATCCCTGGTGGTGGCCAGCGCCTACCTGCACGAACACCAGCAGAACATCCGCGCCGACGCACTGGCGATGGCCAACGACCTGTCGCAGGAGGCGCGCTTCTCCAGCGACCCCGAGCGGTTCGAGCAGGTCGTCGCCACCCAGGCGATGCTGCGTACGCTGTCGGAAGCGATCGTCTTCAACGGCACCACCGGCGCCATCGTTGCGCGGGCCGGCTACACCTTCACCCTGGAATTCGAACCGATCCCGGAAGACAAGATCCAGCAGGCCCGCACCGGCGAGGTCGCGCTGATCGTCAAGGAATCCGACGACCGTGTCCGCGCCCTGGTCAGCCTGGACCGGGTGTCGGACACCTTCCTCTATGTCGGCCGCATGGTGGAGCCGCGGGTGCTCCAGCACATGGCCTCGGCCGAGGGGGCGGTGAAGGAATACACGGCGCTGGAGAATCAGCGCGGCAGCCTGCAGGTCACTTTCACGCTGATCTTCCTGGTGGTGGCGATGCTGCTGCTGCTGGCGGCGGTATGGGCCGGGCTGAACTTCGCGACCCGGCTGGTCCGCCCGATCAGCGCCCTGATCGGCGCCGCCGAGCGGGTGCGCGCCGGCGACCTGACCGTCCGCGTGTCGGAACCGCCGGGCGAGGACGAGTTCGTCCTGCTGTCGCGTGCCTTCAACCGCATGACCACCGAGATCGAAGGGCAGCGGCGGGAGCTGCTGTCGACCAACCGGCTGCTCGACGAGCGCCGCCGCTTCACCGAGACGGTGCTGTCCGGCGTGTCGGCCGGCGTGCTGGGTGTCGATGCCGACGGCGTCATCAACCTGCCGAACCTGTCCGCCGCCCGCCTGCTGGGCGAGGAGGATCCGGAACGGATGATCGGCATGTCGCTGGTCGAGCTGCTGCCCGACATCAGCGACCTGCTGGAAAACGCGCCGAAGAAGCCCGGCCGCGTGGTGCAGGACCAGATCCAGATCCGGCGTCCGGGCAAGACGACGCTGACCCTGCTGGTCCGCATCGCGGCGGAGGTGCGCGACGGCAATGTGCGCGGCTATGTCGTCACCTTCGACGACATCACCGAACTGGTGTCGGCGCAGCGCAAGGCGGCCTGGGCCGACGTGGCGCGCCGCATCGCGCATGAGATCAAGAACCCGCTGACGCCGATCCAGCTGTCGGCCGAACGGCTGCGCCGCAAATATCTGAAGGAGATCTCCAGCGATACGGAGGTCTTCACCATGTGCACCGACACCATCGTCCGGCAGGTCGACGACATCCGCCGCATGGTGGACGAATTCTCCGCCTTCGCACGGATGCCGCAGCCGGTGATGAAGCCGGTCAACATCAACGATCTGGTCCGGCAGGCGGTGTTCCTGCAATCGAGCGCCCATTCCGGCAGGATCCGCTTCGACACCCGGCTGCCGTCCGGACCGCTGACGGTGGCCTGCGACAGCCGGCAGATCTCCCAGGCGCTGACCAACCTGCTCCAGAACGCGGCCGACGCCATCGAAGGGCGCACGCCGCCGGCCGACGGGTCGGAGATGCCGCCCGGAGAGGTGGCGATTGCGGTGGAGGACGACGGCGAGAAGGTCGTCGTCACCGTACAGGACAACGGCAGGGGCCTGCCCGGCGGCGAACAGCGCGACCGGCTGACCGAACCCTATGTGACGACGCGGGCCAAGGGCACCGGGCTGGGGCTCGCCATCGTCAAGAAGATCATGGAGGACCATGGCGGCGTGCTGACCCTCGAGGACCGCGAAGGCGGACCCGGGGCGCGCGTGACCCTGGTCATTCCACACCCGGTTACGGTCGCGAACGACGCGGGCGGCCGTGACGACAGGCCGGCGGAGACCGGCGGAGAGATGAGGCACGAAGCCCATGGCGCATGACATTCTGATCGTCGATGACGAAGCCGATATCCGGATGCTGATAGCCGGCATCCTGAACGACGAAGGCATCAAGACGCGCGAAGCCGCCGATGCCGATCAGGCCTTCGCCCAGGTGGCGGCGCGCCGGCCGAGCCTCGTCGTGCTCGACATCTGGCTCCAGGGCAGCAGGCTGGACGGCCTGCAGATCCTGGAACAGCTGATGCGGGATCATGCCAACCTGCCGGTCATCATGATCTCCGGCCACGGCAACATCGAAACCGCGGTTCAGGCGATCAAGGTCGGCGCCTACGACTTCATCGAGAAGCCGTTCAAGGCCGACCGCCTGCTGCTGATGGTGGACCGCGCCATCGAGGCGGCGCGGCTGAAGCGCGAGAACCAGGAATTGAAGCTGCGCGCCGGCGGCGACGCAGAGCTGATCGGCAAGTCGTCGGCGGTCAATCAGGTGCGCCAGTCCATCGACAAGGTGGCGCCCACCGGCAGCCGTGTCCTGATCTCCGGCCCGCCCGGTGCCGGCAAGGAGGTGGTCGCCCGGCTGATCCATGCCCGCTCCCGCCGGGCCGGCGGTCCCTTCGTCGGGCTGAACTGCGCCACCATGCGGCCGGAACGGCTGGAGATGGAGCTGTTCGGCACCGAGGCCGGCGTCGATGGTCCCGGCCGCAAGATCGGCACCTTCGAGCAGGCCCATGGCGGCACGCTGCTGCTGGACGAAGTCGCCGACATGCCGCTGGAGACCCAGGGCAAGATCGTCCGCGCCCTTCAGGAGCAGGTGTTCGAGCGCGTCGGTGGCGGACAGCGGGTCGAGGTGGATGTGCGCGTCATCGCCACCTCCAACCGCGACCTCCAGGCGGAGATCGAGCAGGGGCGCTTCCGCCAGGATCTGTTCTACCGCCTGTCGGTGGTGCCGATCCGTGTACCGTCGCTTGCCGAACGGCGCGAGGACATCCCGGTGCTGGCCCGCCATTTCATGCAGCGCTCCGCAGAAGCGTCCGGCCTGCCGACCCGCGAGTTCGGCGAAGACGCCATGGCCGCCCTCCAGGCCTATGACTGGCCGGGGAACGTGCGCCAGTTGCGCAACGTCGTGGATTGGCTGCTGATCATGGCCCATGGCGACCCCAAGGAGCCGATCCGCGCCGACACCCTGCCGCCGGAGATCGGCGCCATCACGCCGACGGTCCTGAAATGGGACAAGGGCGGCGAGATCATGGGGCTGCCGCTGCGCGAAGCCCGCGAGGTGTTCGAACGCGAATATCTGCTGGCCCAGGTCACCCGCTTCGGCGGCAACATCTCCCGCACCGCCTCCTTCGTCGGCATGGAACGCTCCGCCCTTCACCGCAAGCTGAAGTCGCTGGGCGTCCATGGCAGCGAGAAGGGGAAGATGTTCCTCGAGTGATCGGTGCAATCGCTCGACGCCAACGGCTTCTCAGTCCGTCCGTCATTCCCGCGAAGGCGGGAATCCAGCGTCTGTACGGAAGTGACTATGGGTCAGCCTGGATCCCCGCCTTCGCGGGGATGACCTCCGCGTGAGGGAGTCGGCTTCGCGCCGATCATGTTCACGCCTGCCGGAGTATCTCCTTGTCCTCCCCCATCACCCTGCCGCGCGCCGTCATCTATGACTGGGACAACACCCTGGTCAGCAACTGGGACACGGTGCGCGAGGCGCTGAACCATGCGCTGGTGTCCTTCGGTCTTGCCCCCTGGAGTGCCGAGGAAGCGCGCGAGCGGATCAAGGCATCGCTGCGCGACAGCTTCCCGCGCATTTTCGGCGAGCGCTGGACCGAGGCGCGTGACCTGTTCTACGCCTATTTCGCCGCCCACCATCTGGACGGGCTGACGCCGTTGCCGGGTGCCGAGACGCTGCTGCGCCATTTCCACGAGCAGGGCGTCTATCAGGCCGTGGTCTCCAACAAGAACGGCAAGTTCCTGCGGGCGGAGGCCGACGCCCTGGGCTGGACCCGGTATTTCGGCAAGCTGGTCGGCGCGCAGGACGCCGAGTTCGACAAGCCGCACGTCGCCCCCGTGCGGATGGCGCTGGAACCGGCGGGGATCGCGCCGGGTGGGGATGTCTGGTTTCTCGGCGATGCCGACATCGATATGGAATGCGCCCATGGCGCCGGTCTCGTTCCGGTGCTAATAGGGCTGGGCGAGGGGAGTGGCTTCGACCGATTCCCGCCCGCCCATCGCCACACCGACTGTACGGCGCTCCACAGCGTCCTGTATGGCTTGGTGGACGGCAATGGTGATACCATATCCCTGCAAACGGCTGTCGAGACGGTACCAACGCGGACCACACCTACACCGTGAAACGGGGAGCGGACCGCCTAAAAAGGGGTCCCAAGAACATTGAAGAAGGGGGCATGAAAAATGTCTGAAAAAAGCCAGAACGTGCAGGACGTGTTTCTCAATCACGTCCGTAAGAACAAGACTCCCGTAACCGTCTTTCTCGTGAACGGCGTGAAACTCCAGGGCATCATTACTTGGTTCGACAACTTCTCGGTACTTCTGCGGCGCGACGCGCATTCGCAGCTCGTCTACAAGCACGCAATCTCGACGGTTATGCCGGCCCATCCCATTCAACTTTTCGAGCCGCCCAAGGAAGGTGAAAGCGTCTGATCCCTTGACCAATGGTAACGGCGCGGCCCCTGACGGCGCCGCGCGGGCCATCGTGGTCCACCCCGTCCTCCGCAGTGAGGCGGACGGGGACATGCGCCCTCCCGAATCGCGGCTTGAGGAGGCGGTCGGTCTTGCCCAAGCCATTCAGCTGGACGTCGTCCATGCCGAATGCGCCAAGGTGAACCGGCCGCAACCGTCGACCCTGCTCGGCTCCGGCACGGTGGAGCATCTGGCGCAGGTGGTGGAAGAGGCCGAGGCGACGCTCGTCATCCTCGACCATGCCCTGTCGCCGGTGCAGCAGCGCAACCTCGAGCGGTCGCTGAAGGCCAAGGTCATCGACCGCACCGGCCTGATCCTGGAGATCTTCGGCGCCCGCGCCCGGACGCGCGAAGGCATGCTCCAGGTCGAGCTGGCTTCGCTGACCTACCAGAAGTCCCGGCTGGTGCGGTCCTGGACCCACTTGGAACGGCAGCGCGGCGGCTTCGGCTTCCTCGGCGGCCCCGGCGAATCGCAGCTTGAGCTTGACCGCCGCCTGATCGGCGACCGGATCATCAAGATCAAGAAGGAACTTGAGGAGGTGCGGCGCACCCGCGGCCTTCACCGCAAGGCACGTGCGAAGGTGCCTTATCCGGTGGTTGCTCTGGTCGGCTATACCAACGCCGGCAAATCGACGCTGTTCAACCGGCTGGCGAATGCCGACGTCTTCGCCCAGGACCTGCTGTTCGCCACGCTCGATCCCACCATGCGGCAGGTGACCCTGCCGTCGGGGCGCAAGGTGATCCTGTCGGACACGGTCGGCTTCATCTCCGACCTGCCGCACGGCCTCGTCGCCGCCTTCCGCGCCACGCTGGAGGAGGTGGACGCCGCCGACATCATCCTGCATGTCCGCGACATCGCCCACATCGACAGCGACGCCCAGAAGGCCGACGTCCATGAGGTGCTGTCCGACATGGGCATCGACCCGGAGGCGGACGACCGGGTGATCGAGGTGCTGAACAAGATCGACGCGCTGGACGAGGAGAGCCGTGCGGCGATCCTGGCCCAGACCGGCCGCAATCCGCGTGCGGTGGCGGTCTCCGCCCTGTCCGGCGAGGGGATCGACGACCTCGACCGCCTGCTGGACCAGCGGATGAACGTCAACCGGCAGGTCGTCGACCTCTCGGTCGACCTTGGCGACGGTGCTGCGCTCGCCTGGCTCTACGCCAGGGGCGAGGTGCTGGACCGGCGCGACGACGAGGAACATGCGCATCTGCATGTCTCCATCGATCCCGTCGATCTCGCCCGGTTCGAAAAGCGGTTCCAACCCGACAGTCAGCCTGAACCGCAACCTTAGGCGGTGCTGTCGGGTGCCCTGGCTAAACGGAAAGGGGTGTGGACAGGACTATGACCTGTTGCACCCCACTCCGGTCTTAAGACGAATGCGGCGTGGTTATTTCTCCGTTAGGGTCCGATGATGGGAAAGGAGCGGTCGTGCTCCCCCTTGAGGAGGACTGCCAATGCGGTTGCAAACCGATCCGTCGTGCTTCTCGATTACGGCATTTCTCGCCGATCAGGTAGCTCTCGTCGCCCGTCAGGAGAATCTGCCGCCGGGTGCGGCCCTGCTGCGCCTGCAGGAGCTTTCTCGCACGCCGGAAGGCCGTACCACCCTGATGCATCTGATCGAGGCCGCCGGCGAGCGGGAACCGAACGCCGATGAGGTCGCGAAGATTTCGGCGATCTGCCGTGAACTGACTGCCTGGGGCTATGGCGGCTTCACCGGTAGCCCCCGCCATGAACCGCACCACGATCAGCGCGCCGCGGCATGACGGTGATTTGACACATGCTTGAGGGATGACGGCGCCTGCGATGGCAGGTCATAATGAGCCGTTCGCCATCGCCGCGGTCCCGAATTGCTCCGTTTCCCTTCCCGAACCATCCTGACCGGTGCCGGCCGTCTGATGCCGGCGCTGCCGCTGTTGCTGGCATTCGTCCAGCCACTGGCGGCGGCGGAGCCGCTGCGACCGGGAACCCCGCTGCCGCCCGGCTATGTGGAAGAACCGGAGACCCCACCCGAGGACCCGCTTCCTCCGCCGCCGAAGCCGCTGTCGGTGGCGCCCGATGAGCCGCAGGTCGTCGCTCCCGATGCAGCCGGTCTGCTGAAGGACTGCAAGCAGCAGACCTTCACCGACTGCTTTCGCCTGTGGCAACCCCCGCCGCCGCCGCCCGAATCTGAGAAGGATACCGCTGCGGCGCCTCCGCCTCCGCCGCCACCCGACCCCAAGGCGCCACGCCAACCGGCGCAGGGCGGTCCCGTACCGCCTCCGCAGCCTGATGCAGCCAAGGAAGCCGCCGCCGCCGCGGCCGACCGCGCCACCTTCGATGCGCTGTCGGAGGCGCTGAAGGACAGTGGGCTGGACGGCAAGGTGCTGCTGACCGACCCGAAGGGCGGCGATCCCGTTTTGAAGCTGGACAGCGTACCTGGCAGCAAGCCGGCGGCGAAGCGCTGATCCTCTCCGAACTCAAACTTCAAGGGGCCAACCGACCATGACGGGCTTCCCACTCCCCGACATCGACCGCGTCGCCGATCTGATCCGCTCCGTCGCCCGGATGGAGATCATGCCCTATTTCCAGAAGCTCGACGCCGCCGGCATCCGGCAGAAGACCGGCCCGACCGATCTCGTCACGCTGGCCGACGAGGCGGCGGAGCGGGCCTTGACCCCGGCTCTGTCGGCGCTGCTGCCAGGCAGCCGCGTCGTCGGGGAGGAGGCCGCCTCCGAGGACGAGCGCGTGCTCGACCGCATCCATGGCGACGATCCGGTCTGGATCATCGACCCGGTGGACGGCACGATCAATTTCGCCCAGGGACGGCCGATGTTCGCGGTGATCGTCGCGCTTGCCTGCAAAGGGGAGACGGTCGCCGGCTGGATCCACGATCCGGTCGATGGCCGGATGGCGACGGCGGTGAAGGGGCAGGGGGCCTGGCTCGACGGTCGCCGTGTCCATGTCGCACCGGCCGTTCCGTTGCCGCAGATGGTCGGAGCACTGTCCACGCGCTTCTGCAGTGCTGAGATGGGGCGCCAGTTGGAAGAGCGCAGCGTCGGGCTGGCGGACCGCGTGTGCCTGTCGAGCGCCGCCCAGGAGTATCTGCGCCTGCTGGACGGGCGGGCGCATTACTCGCTCTATCACCGGCTGATGCCGTGGGACCATGCGGCCGGCGTCCTGCTGCATGCCGAGGCCGGCGGCTATTCGGCGCTGATCGACGGGACGCCCTACCGGCCGGGGCTGCTGAACGGCAGCATCCTGCTGGCGCCCGACCGCGAAAGCTGGCAGGCGCTGCATGGACAGCTGTTCGGCTGAGTGCGTGTCGGGTGCAGGAGGCCGACAGCCCTCCCGCGCCCCTTCAATGCGCCAGCAGCGCCGGCAGGGCCAGCCCGTCCAGCACCGTGCGGGTCGCCCCGCCCAGCACCAGTTCACGCAGGCGGGAGTGGCCGTAGGCGCCCATCACCAGCAGGTCGGCGCCCTGGTCGGTGCAGCAGGACAGGATCATGTCGCCGACCTCGCCACCGGACGCGATGACCGACTGTGGACGGGCGGCGATGCCGTGGCGGTGCAGCCAGTCGACCAGGGTGGCGGCCTCCCTGCTCTGTTGCCCGAGTGGTTCCACGGTCAGCACGGTGACGGACTCCGCCGCCTCCAGGAAGGGCATGGCGGCGCGGACCGCACGCGTGGATTCGCGTGTGTTCTTCCAGGCGATCAGCACATGGCGGCCGATGGGGGCCGCAGCCGGCTGCCTCGGCGGCAGGATCAGGACCGGCGTTGCGGTCTCCAGCGGCAAACGGTCGGGGATGTGGTGCAGCGACACCCGCTCGCCCGCCCGCACGGCCGCGGATTGCGCAACGACGATCAGGTCGGCATAGGCGGCGCGCTCGGCCAGCAGATCGACATGGTCACCCTCTTCGACCGTCCAGTCGTAGGGCAGCCCGTCAAGCGACTTGCGGACCTCCTGCTCGATCCGCTCGGCATTCTCGTGGGCGATGGCGGTCGCCTCCGCCATGAAGCCATAGGATGCGGCGCGGCCGGTCGCGCCCGCCGGCATCGACACCGGGGTGGCGATGTAGAGCGCCTGGATATGGGCGGAGAAACGCTTGGCTAGGGCCGCCGCCACCGCCAGACGGCTGGCGTGGGCGTCGTCGTTGGCCATGTGCAGCAGGATGGTCTTGATCGGCATGCCTTCGCGTCTCCCAACATTATGATCGGTCCACCATCAGCCGGCGGAGCGGTTTCCCTCTAGGTAACGCTCCGCCGGGGTCGATGGCAACGCCGGTCACAAGGGAAAGGGAGGCGGTTACTTCACCATCACCGCATACTGGTCGACCGGGGCCACCGCCTTGATCAGACCGCGGGCCTTCAGGAACTCGGCGAAACGGGTATATCGCTCGGCATCCAGCGCGGCCGGGCTGTGAGAGAAGCGTGGCAGCGTGTCGGCCCAGGCGCGGCGGTTCAGTTCGTCATTCAACTCCGGCCGGCCCTTGACGAAGGCGGCCTGCGATTCCTCCGGATGGTTCAGGATGTAGAGCGTCGCCCGCTCCACCGCCGCCAGGAAGCGCTTGAAGCGCGGATCGTTCGCCTTGTCCTTGCGGGCGACCAGAATCAGCTCGTCATAGGGCGGAACGCCCTCTTCCTCGGGATAGAAGGCACGGCCGGGGTGCTTCTCGATCTCCATCTGGTTCAGTTCGAAATTGCGGAAGGCGCCGACCACCGCATCGACCTGACCCGACAGCAGCGACGGCGACAGGGAGAAGTTGACGTTCACCAGCTCGACATCCTTGAGGCTCAGCCCCTGCTTCTCCAGCATGGCGCCCAGCAGCGCGTCCTCGAAGCCGGCGATGGAGTAGCCGATCTTGCGGCCCTTCAGATCCTTCAGAGTCTTGACCGGCCCGTCGCGCAGCACGACGACCGAGTTCAGCGGCGTGGACACCAGCGTGCCGATGCGGACCAGCGGCAGCTCTTCCGCCACCTGCAGGATCAGCTGCGGCTGGTAGGACACGGCGATGTCGGTGCCACCGGCAGCCACCAGCTTCGGCGGGTCGTTGGGGTCGGCTGGGGCGGTCAGCGTGACCTCAAGCCCGGCATCCTTGAAGAAGCCCTTCTCCTGCGCCACCACCAGTGGGGCGTGGTCCGGGTTGACGAACCAGTCCAGCATCACGGACAGCTTGTCCTGGGCAAGCGCGGGAAGCGAGGTCATCAGGCCGGCAGCGATCAGGCCGGCGGTGAAAAGATGCTTCATCGGGTGTCTCTCCCCCTTCAAGGGTTGGCGTCTTCGGCAGGTTGGGTATCGGGTTGCCAGGGCAGGGCACGGCGGGCCAGCGCATCGACGGCGGCATACAGCGTCACCGCGAACAGCCCCAGCACCAGCACGGCGGCGAACAGAAGGTCGATCTGCATGCGGGCATTGGCGTGCAGCATCAGGTAGCCAAGGCCGGAGGACGACCCCACCCATTCGCCGATCACCGCCCCGATGGGCGCCACGGCGGCGGCCACCCGCACGCCGGACCAGAAGGCGGGCAGGGCGGCCGGCAGGCGGATGCTCCACAGGATCGCGGCGGGCGAGGCGCCCATGGTGCGCGCAAGGTCAAGCCAGCCGGGGTCGGTGCGCCGCAGCCCGTCGAACAGCGCGGTCGTCACCGGGAAATAGATGACCAGCACCGCCATGGCGATCTTGGACGCCATGCCATAGCCGAGCCACAGCACCAGCAGCGGCGCCAGCGCGAAGACCGGGATGGCTTGGCTGACCAGAAGCAGCGGCATCAGCCAGCGCCGCGCCGTGCGGAATCGCGCGAGCAGCAAGGCGCTGACCCCGCCCAGCGCCACGCCAGCCACCAGCCCGATCAGAATCTCGGCCAGCGTGGTCAGGCCATGGGTCAACAGCAGAGGGGCTTGCCGCTGCATGGCGTCCGCCACCGCCAGCGGACCGGGCAGCAGGTAGCGCGGCAGCCCGGTGGCCCAGACCAGCGCCTGCCAGCCGGCGACCAGCACCAGCAGGGTGATCGCGCCGCGCAGCAGCCCCTTCATTCCGCCAGCCTCCGCAACAGTTCGGCCTGATGCGCCAGCAGGTCCGGATCGTCGACACGGCGCGGCACCGGGCCGGAGGGCTCCAGCGCCGGCCCCATGACGGCCGGCCGGCCGGTCATCACATGCAGGCGGTCGCCGATGCGCAACGCCTCCAACGGGTCATGGGTGACCATCAGGACGGTGCGGCCGGCCAGCGTCTCCGCCGCCGTTTCCTGCAAGCGCAGCCGGGTGATGGCATCGAGCGCGGAGAAGGGCTCGTCCATCAGGACCAGCGGCTTGTCCTCCATCAGGGTGCGGGCCAGCGCCACGCGCTGCTTCTGCCCGCCTGACAACGCGGCGGGACGGTCGCGCTCGCGCCCCGCCAGGCCGACGCGGTCCAGCAGCTCGCGGGCCTGCTCCACCCGTGCCGGGTCGGGACGGCGGTGGCGCAGCCGGTCGCCGAGCAGGACATTGTCGAGAACGGTCAGCCAGGGCAGCAGCAAATCCTGCTGCGCCATGTAGGCGATCCGGCCGGCCAGCGGCTGCCGGTCGCCGGTGACCACCTCGGTCGGCGGCTCCGGCTCGGCCAGACCGGCGAGGATGCGCAGGAGCGTGGTCTTGCCGACGCCGCTCGGCCCCAGCAGGCAGGTGGTCCGACCGGCCGGCAGTTCCAGCGTCAGGTCGGAGAAAAGCAGCGTGCCGCCATAGGTCAGCCGCGCGCGCGAGATGGTCACCGAAAGCGGCGTCATCGCAGGCACGCGGGCATGCATGGTGGACTGGCGGAGATGGAGAGGGTGCGGTCCCGCATCACTGATCCCTACGCCGGCATGAACCGGATCAGGTTCCAGGGGTCGTCCCGCAACAGGACCTCTCAGCCGCCCATCGGCTCCCCCCAGTGAAGGCGGCGACTATAGGCGCGGACGATCCGTAACCGCAAGCATTGCCGGATGCAGGTTCCGGCATGCGGAAGCGGGCGGCTTGACCGCACCGCCGCGGCGCCTAGTTTCTGACGGGCATCGAGGAGTGCCCGTCCTGACCACGCCCTTCCGCACACCGCTGTTCATCGGCGGGGAAATCTACCGCGGCTCGACCTATGGGCCGAAGCATCCGCTGGCGATTCCACGCGTGTCGACCGCCATCGACCTCAGCCGCGCCATGGGCTGGCTGCCGGACGAGGTCTATCTCGACACCCATGTGGCGAGCGAACGCGAACTGGCGCGCTTCCACACGTCCAACTACATCGCCGCGCTGAAGCGGGCGGAGGCCGAGCAGCGGGTCGACGAGGCGACCGCCACCCGCCACAATCTGGGCAAGCTGGAAAATCCCGTCTTCGCCGAGATGTACCGGCGGCCGGCCCACAGCAGCGGATCGGCTTTGCAGGCGGCCAGGATTCTCGGCGACCGGCCGGCCGGTCTTGTCTATGCGCCGGCCGCCGGGACGCATCATGCGCGGCGCGACCGGGCCAGCGGCTTCTGCTATTTCAACGCACCGGTTCTCGGCATTCTGGAATTGCTGGACCATGGGCTGGAGCGGGTCCTCTACGTCGATCTCGACGCCCATCATGGCGACGGGGTGGAGGAGGCCTTCGCCGACGACGACCGGGTGCTGACCCTGTCCATCCATGAGGATGGGCGGTGGCCCTACACCGGCAAGGCGGAGGACCGCGCCGGCGGCATGGCCCGCAACCTGCCGGTGCCGCCGGGCTTCAACGACAGCGAGATGGAACATGTGATGGAGGCGGCGGTCCTGCCGCTGGCCCGTTCCTTCCGTCCGCAGGCGATGGTGATCCAGACCGGCGCCGATGCCTTGGCCGAGGATCCGTTGAGCCGGCTGGAGCTGTCCAACCGCGCGCTGTGGGATGCCGTGGCGGCGCTGCTTCCCCTGGCGCCGCGGGTGCTGGTGGTCGGAGGCGGCGGCTATAACCCCTGGTCGGTCGGGCGTTGCTGGGCCGGGATCTGGGCGGTGATGAACGGCATCGATCCCGCCGTGCGGCCGACGGCGGAGGCGGAGGCGGTGCTGCGCGCCCTGACCTGGAACCGCGCCGCCGGCCGCAACCCGCCGGACCATTGGTTCACCACGCTGGGTGACGAACGGCGGCCGGGTCCGGTGCGGGACGCTGTGAAGCGGGTGGCCGGGATGGCCTTGTCCTGAAGGGGGGCGCTGTCCTGACCCGCGGCCGACCGACTCATTCCGACGAATTTCGAACCAACCTGTGACGATTCGTTGACGGGGTCGGATTGTTTGTTGATGCTCTTTTCCACTGCGCCGGTGCAGCTTCCGCGTCGGGTGATGCGGGCTTCGGCGGGATTTGCCGGCAGGATTTGCGGCAGGAGAACGGGCGGGCGGATGTCGAACACGACGCTGTTCCTGATCGCCATCGTCATCATCATGCTGGCTGCCGTCCCGGTCGCCATGATGTTGAAGGATTTCCTGCCCAACATCATGGAGAAGAGCAGCGGCCTCGACCAGATCGAGAACCGCATCTACGTCCTGCATGCCGAGGCGCAGGATCTGCAAAACCGGGTGAACCATCTGGTCCAGCGTCGGAACAGCCAGTCTTCCGACCGCAACCGGCTGGAAAGCGATATCCGCAAGGCCGAAAAACAGGTCCGGGACCTGTCGGACCAGCCGCCGATGTTCGTGCATGAGGTCGGCGACCCGCAGGCCGGGCTGATGAAATTCGTCGCGACGGTGACGCAGGAGAAGGCGTCTGCCGCTGCCCGCGCCGCCGGTGAACGGGCGCAGGTCAACCCCATCTGGCGCTGCACGAACGTGGCCGAGGTCTGGGCGTCAAGCTTCGACGAGGCCAAGCAGTTGTGCGACGTGGCCTTCCCGTTCAAGATGGGTTTCCAGAAGACCTTCATGCGCGGCGATGCGCGGGCCGGGGGCAAGGCCGCCGGCAAGGGCGTGCCGACGCCGCCAGCCACCGCCCGGGCGAAGGCGGGTGCCGCCACATGATGATCAACTTCATCATCGTCCTGGCCATCGTCGCCATCGGTGCCTGGCTCGGCAACATCCTGATGAGCGTCGAGCAGCGGGTGTCGCAGGCGCGCCAGCGTGTCCGCGGTGTCCGCAGCAACCTCGACAAGCTGGATGCCACCATCCACCGCCTGCATCGGGAGGAGGAGACCCTCCATGCCGAGATCGAGGAACTGACGCGGGAGATGGTGGAACTGCGCAGGAAGCAGGTGGAGGTGCAACAGCGCGTGACCGAAGCGCAGTCGAAGCGTCGTCCGCAGATCCTGATCCTGACCGACCGGCGCAATCCCGGCGACAAGGAATGGCTGGTCACCGTGGTGAACCAGCAGATCGGCGAAATCGATGCCGCCCACCCTCTGGCCGTCGAATGGGCACGGGGGCGCCAATATCTAGTCTGGGCGGAGTCGGACCGCGAGGCTGGCGAACGCGCCAACCGCCGCTTCAGCGCCCGGCCCGGCTATCAGGTGAAGTCGGTGACCGCGGTGAAGGACGATCTCTACAGCGCCAGCCCGGCCCAAAGCGCCGCGTAGAAAAGCACCGCGCAGACATCGAAAAGCCCTTCCTCCGCCGGGGAGGAAGGGCTTTTCGCAAAGGTCCGTCTCAGCCCGTTCCCTGGCTTCAGCGCGCCTTGGCGGTGGCCGGGGTCTGGCGGAAGGCGTCGTGCAGGTAGGGCGACAGCGACTGGCGCATGTTGCGCAGCCATTCGTGGATGATGATCAGCGAACGGGAGGCGACCGGCGGGGTCATGCCCAGCTTCACCAGATCCTCGCGGGTCATCGTCGCCACCTGATCCAGCCGGTGGCCGGTCAGGCGCGCCCAGGCCGGGGCGGTGCAGGGCTGCATGGAGATGACCTGCAGGCCTTCGCGTTCCACCATCTCCGCCTTGCGGCGGGCATACTGGCTGTCCTCCAGTTGGGAGAACGGGCCGGAGAAGCCGTTTTCCACCAGGACGCGCTTGGCCTTCGGGGCGATGGTTGCCACCCGCTCCAGCGTCGTCATGCCGGTGGACAGCGAGGCGAGATCGACGGTCACCGGGACCATGAAGGTCAGCCGTTCGCCTTCGCCGACGTAATAGTCGAAGCCCGACACCTCGGCCCAGTTGAAGAACCACTGCGAGATGTTGCCGCCGAAGTCGTACAGACGGCCGCCGCGCTGCAATTCCGGCCCGATCAGGTCCCAGAACTCGTAGAAGCCGTCACCCGAGCCCATCATGTTCATGAAGTCCTGGGTGATGCGGCGGTGTTCGACCACGTCCGGGCCGAACAGGCGGGCGAGACGCTCGTTCACCTCGTACTCGACGACCTTCAGCTGCAGGCCTTCCAGCATGGCGGTCGCCATCAGGTGATGGGACAGCAGCGTCTTGCCGACGCCGCCGCGGTCATTGAGGACGAAGATCGTGCCCAGCATGCGATCGCCTTTCCAGTATGCGTTTGTTGAGTCGTCTTGGGTCATCGTGGCAGGCATCGACGGGGATACAGGAGAGCCGGTGCCCCGCGCAACCGTCGCGGACGTCCGATGGGAAGCCGGCTGTGGTTCCGGCCTGGTCATTGCGGGTTCGGGAGGCGTTTCATCCTCCCCGGTTCCGGTCTCGTCCTCTGCCGGCCGGTCTTCGGCAACGGCGTTCGCCGGTGCGAGCAGGTCCAGGGCAGGGGAGGCGGGTTGTGAAGGTTCCTCGACCGCCTTCTCGACGGCCTTCGGGGCCGGTTCGCCCTCGTCGGGCACAGGCTCTTGCGTCGGCGGCGCTTCCGCGACGGCGTTCGCCCGAGCATCCTCGCCATCAGGCTCGCCACCAAGCTCGGCCGTCTCGGTCAGCGCTATTTCTGCATCGGAGTCGGCAGCCTCCGCCACGGGCTCGTCGACGGAGTCGCCCCCGTCATCCTTTTCGCCGTCCTTCGCAGGGCGATCCTCATCCGGGTCACCCTCATCCGCATCTGCGGTCTCTTCCTTCAGGCCGGCGGACAGGGCGGCTTCATGGACGGCTGCCAGGGTCTCGGCAGGAAGGGCTGCGGCGCCATGGTCGCCGGCGGCCTCGCCACGCCCTTCGTTTCCAACCAGGAAGAAGGCGGAGCGCAGGGTCACGGGCGAGATCGGCTGGCTGTCGCGGGCAGTCACCCCCAGCTTGGCCAGCAGATCGGAGATCTCGGCCCAGGACAGGCCGCGCTCGCGCATCAGCCCGATATCGGCATAGCTTTCGCGCACCGCCTGCATGGCGCTGCGGTTGCCAGCCGGGCGATCGGCAAGGAGCCGTTCAAGTTCCGAGCGGTCGATCGACACCGTATGGGATTCCGGCAAGATGAAATGGCGACGGGGAAGCGCCTGGATGTTGGATCGCAAGGAATCCATTCCCCTGGGGCCGAAAAAATAGTACAAGCGGCCATCACGCGCAAACGGTTTCCAAACGACATCAACGGCGCTAAACAGTGTTGCCCGATCGGGAACCCATCGGTAACGCCGGGCAACTTCGCCGACGCTCCGGCAAATGACGCCATGACGTTGGCTTTTGGAACCGCCTGTCGGTTGCGCGGGTTGCCATAAGGGTGGGCGCCGCCGTTCCCGACGGGTCGGACGTCTACATCGGGCTGGGCTTGGAACCGGGGTAAGGCCAGGATGCCTCACGATTTTGGTTCGTCACGCGACCGGCGATCCGCACCCATGCCGGGGGCGGGCATCGGCTTTCACGAGTTGCGGCAAGCATGTGAAATCTCCGCATTGCGCGAGGATCTGGAGCGGCTGGCCCACGAGGCCGGCGCCCTCCGTGATGGCGTGGAGCAGGCCGTGGAGACGGTGCGCGACCGTTTTGCCGCGCTGACCGCCGAGGAAATGGCCGATCCCATGGTGCTGGCGCCGCTGCTCCAACTGGCGGTCAAAACCCTGCTGGAAATTCACGAACAGGCCCGGCAGTTGAACACCCAGACCGGCCCGCTGTCGGATGACGAACGTCCGTCCTGGTTGGGAGCCGCCGACGCTCCCCGCCTGCGGCAGCCTGCCGCAATGGCCTGGGGCGCGCCGGGCGATGACGACATGTCCGACGGTTGGGGCAGCGGCGACGCGCTGGAGCGGAACGATGAATCGCGTCAGGCCGATGGCGCGCCGCCACGTCCGGCCGACTTGCCGGCCCGACCATCCCAGCTGGCTCTAGCGCCGTCGGCTTCGCAAGCCTCTCCTTCTCCCGCCCCCCTGGCGCCGACCCTGTCGCCGGCTGCGCCGGTACATCCGTCCAGCCCGGCCTCTCCGTCATCGGCTCCGGCGTCCCCCCGAACCGCCGAAGGGCAGGCGTCCTGGCTTGCCAGCGAACCGGTGCCGCCACCGCCGCCATCCCGTGCGGCGACGGCACGGGCCACCGCCAGCGCTGGGCAAAGACCCAAGGGTGGAATCGACTGGCTGGGTCCAGCCGGACGCTGACATCAGCAAATCAGGATTTGGACAGACGTTTGGAGGTGCTGCGACTTGCAGCGCTCGCACCCCTTTTGCGCTCAACGCAAAAGGTCAGATTCTGAACGATTGAGCTTGCAAATTCGGGGAGGTTCTAGTACAAACGGCGTATCGGTAAATGAAATTTTACCAAGATTCGCCGCATACCGCGCAACAGTTGCAACGTCCGAGGTCGGTCGCATGCTCCGGATCGACGCCATCGCCAAGCAGCATCTGCCCCATCGCACCCGTACGCCAGGGCAGCCGTTGCGCGTCATTCTGGTGGAGCATGATCTCGGCATCGCCGACGCCCTGTCGGTGGTGATGGCGGATCTGGGGCACATTGTCTGCGGCGTTGCCCGGACAGAGTGTGAGGCGGTCGATCTGGCACTGCGCGAACGTCCGGATCTCGCAATGACCGATGCGCATCTCGGCGGCGGGGACGGCATCGCGGTGGCGCGCCGGCTGAACCTGGACCACGGACTGCGGTCCATCTTCCTGTCGGGCAACAGCGACCATGGCACCATGGCGCGCATCACCGAGACCTATCCATTGGGTGTGGTGCACAGGCCCTTTTCGCATGCACAGCTGAAGATCGCCCTGGATCTGGCGGCGCGCCGCCTGCGCTGATCAGCGCCGCTTGACGGGTTTCCAGCGCTAAGCCGAAGGATTCGGTTTTCCCGCGCCTGTTCCTCTGCTATATTTGTTCATGGAGTGTTCTGGTTCGGAGCGGCGGGGCGAGTGCGCCGGTCCGAACATCGCCGGAGCATTTCCGACGGCGGTTGACCGGCGTCGGTCCCTCGTGCTTCGTTGCGCGGGACCGGGGGGATGGTCGCCATTGAACAGCCGGCCCTGCGAATGGGAACCCTCGGCATCTGGGTGCCTCCGCCGGGCATCCTGACGGGTCGGCATGGATGCTGGGACACTCGCGCTTAGGAGCAACGAGCGATGAATGTTTGGACGTTTACGGGACGCCTGGGCGCGGACGGCGAATTGCGCACGACCCAGAGCGGCGAGAAGGTGCTGGGTTTCCGCGTCGCCAACGATGTCGGCTTTGGCGAGCGCAAGACGACTCAATGGGTCGATTGCTCGATCTGGGGCCGTCGCGCCGAGTCGCTGGCTCAGCACCTGACCAAGGGCAAGAGCGTCGTCGTTTCGGGCGAAGTGACCCTGCGCGAGTATGAAAAGCGCGACGGCACCCGCGGCGCCGGCCTGTCGGTGCGCGTGGCCGAAATCGACTTCACCGGCGGCGCCCGTGAAGAGGGTGGCGGCGGCAGCTTCGGCGGCGGTGGTGGCTACGAATCGCGTGGCGGCGGAAGCGGCGGCGGCTATGGCGGCGGCAGCGGTGGTGGTGGTGGTGGTGGCAACTACGGCGGCGGCTCTTCGGGCGGCAACCGTGGCGGCGGTGGCGCACCGCCCCGTCACGAGGATCTCGACGACGAGATCCCGTTCTGACGCGAGCCGCCGAAGCGGTGGGTTTCATCGGCCGGATGCCAGTCATCCGGCCGATTTTTTTTCGGCGTCCGGTAAGTCAGATCGGCAAGTCAGCCCGCCAGCATCGCGCGCAGCCGCGGGGCCATATGGTCCAGAAAGGCCCGGACTCGGCGAGGCGCACGGTCGCGGCCGGTATAGACGGCATGGATTTCCTCGGTATCGACCAGTGCGTCGTCCAGCACCGCGACCAGCCGCCCCTCGCGCAAATCGTCGCGGACGTGGTATTCGGCCAACCGCGCCAGCCCCAGCCCCAACAGCGCCATATGGCGAACCGTCTCGCCATTGTTGGCCAGGATGCGGGTCGGCACCTCGCGGTCCACCAGCCGTCCGCCGGACTTCAGCGGCCAGACCGCGGCGGCACGGCGGAAATTGAAGCCCAGACAGTCATGGGCCTCCAGATCTGCCGCGGTCATCGGCACGCCTTTGCGGTCCAGATAGGCGGGGGAGGCGACGATCCTCCGCCGGACGACGCCCAGCCGCTGGGCCAGCAGCGCCGAATCGCTCAAGGGGCCGGCGCGGAAGGCGACATCGACACGGGCGGCGTAGAGGTCCACCACCTCGTCGGTCATCGTCACGTCCATCGTGATGCCGGGATGGTCACGCAGGAACTCAGGCAGCAGCGGGAGCAGGCAATGCTGGCCGAACGGCACCGAGGCGTTGGCGCGGATCAGTCCGGTCGGCGCGCGGGCGCCGCCGGCGATCTCCGCATCCAGCGCGTCCAGTTCCGCCAGCAGCGTCTGTGCCCGTTCCCGATACAGTTCTCCCTCGGCGGTCAGGCGCAGCTTCCTGGTGGAGCGTTCGACCAGCCGCACACCCAGCCGTTCTTCCAGCCGACCGACCAGCTTCGCCGTGGATGACGGTGTCATGCCGACATCGCGCCCGGCGGCGCTGAAGCTGCCCTGGGCGGCAACCCGCAGGAAAACCCGCATTTCCCAGGCGCGCGAGTCGCTCATTCCGGCATCTCCATCCTTACCTTGTCCCTGAATGACAAAATCATGCGAAACGGGCTGGTATTCCCGTTCCCGACCTTATGGCGCACATCGTCTCCCCAGCACAGTCCTTCTTGGAATGGAGACTTTGGAAATGCCACTAGCACTGCTGGCGCTGGCGATCAGCGCCTATGCGATCGGGACGACGGAGTTCGTGATCGTCGGCCTGCTCCCCACCGTGGCGAATGATCTGGACGTCAGCCTGCCGCTGGCCGGCATGGTGGTCAGCGTCTATGCGCTGGGCGTCACATTCGGCGCGCCGATCCTGACCGCGCTGACCGGCCGGGTGCCGCGCAAGCCGCTGCTGCTCGGACTGATGGGCGTATTCGTCGCCGGCAACCTGCTGGCCGGCATCAGCCCCAATTACGAGACGCTGCTGGTGGCGCGGGTGCTGAGCGCCTTCGCCCATGGCGTCTTCTTCTCGGTCGGTTCGACCATCGCCGCCGATCTGGTGCCGGAGGACCGGCGCGCCTCGGCCATCGCCATGATGTTCTCCGGCCTGACCATCGCCATCGTCACCGGCGTGCCGCTGGGCACCTGGATCGGCCAGACCTTCGGCTGGCGCGCCACCTTCCTGGCGGTGTCGGCGCTTGGCGTCGTCGGCGGGCTGGGCGTCGCGGCGCTGGTGCCGGCGCGGCTCAGCCAGCCGCCGGCCGCCGGGCTGGGCACGCAGCTGGGCGTCTTGGCGAAACCTCGGCTTCTGCTGGCCTTCGCCATCACCGCGCTCGGCTATGGCGGCACCTTCGTCGCCTTTACCTTCCTGGCGCCGATCCTCGAGACGATCACCGGCTTCTCGAACTCGACCGTCAGCCTCGTGCTGGTTCTGTACGGTGCCGCCATCGCGGTCGGCAATGTCGTCGGCGGCCGGCTCGCCAACCGCCGGCCGGTTCGGGCGCTGGCCTGGCTGTTCGCCTTGCAGGCTCTGATTCTGATCGTCTTCACCTTCACCGCGGACGCCAAGGTTCCGGCGCTGGTCACGCTGGCCGGCATGGGGGCGCTGGCCTTCGCCAATGTCCCGGGCCTTCAGCTTTATGTTGTCCAGCTGGCGCAGCGTCACGCGCCGGAAGCGGTCGATGTGGCGTCGGCGCTGAACATCGCCGCCTTCAACCTGGGCATCGCGGCGGGCGCCTTTTTCGGTGGGCAGGTTGTTTCCTCCCCGCTCGGTCTCGGCGCCACGCCGTGGGTTGGTGGTCTGTTCGTCCTGGGCGGTCTCGTCCTGACGCTGGCGAGTGGTGCGCTCGACAGGCGGGAGACCGACCGCCGGACAACTGTTCCGGCGGCCTGCTGAACCGGCTTGCCGTCAAACCGGGTCCGCCTCCAGCGTCAGCGTATCGAGCAGGAAGCTGCCGTCTTCGGTGATGTCGAAATGGGTGCGGACCTCCGCCGCCGCACTGCGCTGGAGCGAGCGGATGGCCTGGGCGTGGAGGTCCGGGGTGCGGGTGCGGGCGGTCCACACCGGGAACTCCATGCGCAAACGACGCGGCGTGAGGGATCGGACAGCGAAGCCCGCCCGTGCCAATGCCGCCATCCATTCAGCCGCTGTATAGTTGCGGACATGCGACGGGTCGCGCAGCACCTCGACCACCTGCAGATGGGTGTCCAGCACGGCAGCGGCCGGTGCGATGCAGTCGATGAAGACCGCAATCCCGCCCGGCGCCAGCACCCGCCGCGCCTCCCGCAGTCCTGCCTCGAAATCACGCCAATGATGCGCGGTGAAGCGGCAGAGCACGACGTCGAACCGGCCATCCTCGAAGGGCAGCCGTTCGGCGGGCGCCTGCCGGGTGGCGATGTTGGACAGGCCGCGCTCCGCGGCGGTGCGGGCGACCACCTCCAGCATCTCCGGCGTCAGGTCGACGGCCACGACCTCCGCCACATGGGGAGCGGCGCGGTAGCTGACATGGCCGCCGCCGCAGCCCAGATCCAGAACCCGTGCAGCGGACCGTCCCCGCAAAGCCTGCTCGATCTGGTCCAGGTCGGCACCGCCGGCATGGACGGCACTGGACACATAGGCATCGGCCCGCGGGCCGTAATTCTCGGCAACGACGCCATGGTGAGTCCGGGTCATGGGGGGCTTCCTTGCAATTAGGGGGCTGATGTGGCGAGCGTCGCGCCATTCGTAACCGGGTACAAGGCAGGTGGTTATCCTGGTATAAGCACTGCCACCATGATCCGCACACCCGCCTCCACCGGTCAGGCCCCCGTCGATCCAACGGCCGACCGCCGCCGCCTGCTTGCCTCCTTTCTGCGGCGCCACCGCGAACGAATCGCTCCGGCAGAGGCCGGTGTTCGAACGGGCTCCGCCCGGCGGAGAACACCCGGCCTGAGGCGGGAGGAGCTGGCGCAGCTCTGCGGCATCAGTCCGACCTGGTACACATGGCTGGAACAGGGCCGTGACGTTTCTGTTTCTCCCGCGGCATTGGCGCGTCTGTCGAATGCGCTGCACCTGACCCCGGCTGAACGGGCCTATCTGTTCGAACTGACCCGCAAGCGCGACCCGGACATGCCGGCAGCGGGACAGGCGGACGGCCCCCCGCCGTCGCTGCTTGCGGCGCTGATGGCGATGACCGCGCCAGCCTATCTCCTCGACCGCTGCTGGAGCGCCGTCGGCTGGAATCCCCGGGCGGAGCGGCTTTTTTCCGGCTGGCTGGCCGGCGCCGAAACCAATCTGCTGCGCTATGTGTTCTTGGAGCCGTCGGCCCGCGATTTTATTCAGGATTGGGAGAATCGTGGCCGCCGGCTGCTGGCGGAGTTCCGCGCCGAAACGGCCCGGCACCCGGACGACCCGGCGCTTCGGCAACTGGTCGACGAACTTCGGCAGGCCAGCCCGTTGTTCGCCCGGCTGTGGGAGGACCAGAGCGTTCTGGAGCGCGAAGGCGGTCTGCGCCGATTCAATCATCCGCTGGATGGTGCCCTGACGTTGGAGCAGGTGACCCTGCGTCCGGGAGACCGATCCGCTTACACCTTGGTCATGCTGGTCGAGCCAACTGCGAACGAGGTCGCGGAGATCCAAGAGTAAGGCTGCCGATCCGGCTGCCCTTCGCCGTTTGGCCCCTGATCGCTCACACTTCAGGAGCGCGGTTCGTAATTTTCTGCCGCGAGCCATTGCAGAAAAATGCAATTGCATGTTTTTCATACCCTGGGGTTGTGATACCCTGAGGCTGTTTTCGTTCAGCTTGAGCAATCTTAAAAGCATAATACGAATCACACGCGTCGAGCTGAAAACGAACGCAACAAAAATCAGGGGAAGGCCTATGGCGCGCTTTATTGCGGGTGGTTCAACCGGGGTTAACACCGACAATATCTACATCGCCGATCTTCTGTATGCGCAGATATCCGGCGCAAACAGCACCTACATTGCAGCGAACTATGGCGGTGGTGCGGTCACCGAGTTTTATGGAAATTTCGCATACAATTCGACAGGCACCAATGTGGTGGGAGGAACAATCTCCACCATACGTTCACTTTCGAATGGCACGCCGACCTATACGGTCGATAATCTGGCGGTGCCCGCAACCACCTTCCTCGGATGGCTGTCCAGCAGCCAGAACAGCACCGCGCGCTCCATGATCCTGTCCGGTTCGGACACGATGTTCGGATCGGAATTCAACGATACGCTGCGGGGCTATGCGGGGAACGATACCATTCTGGGTGGCGGTGGATCGGATCTGCTTGATGGTGGGGCTGGAAACAACGTTATCGACGGTGGGGCCGGCGACGACACTGTCCAGCGCAGTTCCAGTGCGGCATCCAGCACCACCTTCAGCTATGGTGGGTCCGTCTACGTATACGACTCGAATGGCTACGACCAGCTGATCGGAGTCGAATACATCCGCTTTACCGATCAGACGGTCGCAACATCGAGCGTTTCCACGTTCGATCCGGTATCCTATCTGGCGGCCAACCCGGACCTTGCGGCAGCGCTCGGCGGGAACAATGCTGCGGCGGTGAGTCATTATCTGAGCGCCGGGATCCGCGAACGCCGGTCGACGACCTTCGATGCCGCGGGCTACCTTGCGGCAAATCCCGATCTGACCTCTGCATTCGGTACGAACATGGCAGCGGCCACCCAGCATTACATCAATGCCGGACGTTTGGAAGGTCGCAGCACCAGCTTCAACGCGATGAGCTACATCGCCGCCAATCCGGATCTCATCCAGGCATTTGGAACGAACACGACCGCTGCCGCGCTCCACTATGCCACGGCAGGACGGCTCGAAGGCAGGTCGACCACGTTCAATGCGTCCGCCTATCTTGCTCGTTACTCGGACCTCCAACGCATGTTCGGTACCAACCAACTGGCTGCCGCGACGCATTATGTGACATCGGGGTATCGCGAGGGACGGTCTGCCGCCCCGCTGACGACCTCCACCAGCCGTTCCGCACAGCTTCTGGCATCCGAACAGTCTTCGGCTTCGCTGGCCGCTGCTCTTTAAGGAAAGAATGGCTCGGGAGGCCGGCAAAGCCAGCGCTCCCGAGCCATCTGCCTCCGGCCTCGATCCCCCGGTACAGAATGGATGACATTCTGTACCGCTGAGACCAGCGCCGACCCCGGAAGGGGTCGCTATCGGTGAGGCCGCCAGAAACGCGAAAACCCGCCAAAGGGCGGGTTAGAAATTTGCTGAGTCAACGATTGGAAAAGTTGGCTGGGGCGGCAGGATTCGAACCTGCGGATGGCGGTACCAAAAACCGCTGCCTTACCACTTGGCGACGCCCCAACCGGCGCGGCGATCTCTCGTATCGCCGGAAGGAGCGGCACCATAATCGGAAGCCCGGCCGAACGCAACAGGCTGTTTTCAGAAAATTTTTGCGGTCAATCGGCTCTCCGCGAGGCAGCTCAGCGACCCTCCCGGCGCCATGCCATCAGCAGCCCCCCCAGCACCAGGGCCAGCACCGCGCCAACCGGCAGCAGCGGCACGTCGGTCACGCCAGTGACGGTATAGTCGCCGTTGGCGCGCAGGCCGATCCAGCCGGACCCGGTCTGGCTGCGGTCGGGCTGGGTGCGGCGCACATCGATGCCGGGATTGGGGCCGGTGTCGGTATCGGTCACCCAATGGATGCCGCCGCCGGTCGCCTCCGCCACCGGCTGCATGCGGTCGCCGGTGGACCTCACGTCAGCCAGTTCCGGCGTGTTCACAGCACCCACCACCGCCAGTGTTGTCCGATCCCCATCGGAGATGCGGTAGATGCCAGGGGCCGCGGCGGTCACGGTGGCGACGGCCCGGCCGGTGCGGTCGTCGGCCAGTTGGAGCGTGCTGGTCTGGTCGGACGGATCAGTGATGGTGACGGAACGCGGATCGGGCGTCAGGGAGCGACGCTCGACCGTGATGCGGTTGCCGTCCACATGGGCGCGCAGGTC
Source organism: Azospirillum sp. A26 (assembly GCF_042604635.1). Classification (NCBI taxonomy): domain Bacteria; kingdom Pseudomonadati; phylum Pseudomonadota; class Alphaproteobacteria; order Rhodospirillales; family Azospirillaceae; genus Azospirillum; species Azospirillum sp. A26. Next base: position 886,591 of record NZ_CP170472.1, read on the forward strand.
GTTCTCCTCCAGCTCCGGTTCCTTCATCAGCCAGTGGGCGAGGCGGCGCAGAAGCTCCGCCTGCGGACCGCCGCCTTCGAAGCCGCGGCTCCACAGCCAGATCTGGTCGGAGGCGAGCTGCGCCACCCGGCCCTTGCCGACACGGTCCAGCACCAGCAGCGGGCGGTTGCCGGCGCCCTGCATCACCACGGTGCCGCTGTTGGGCGTCACATCCACCTGATGGAACCAGCGGCCCCAGCTCGGCGCCGCGTCCAACCGGTCGCCGGGCAGTCCGGCGGTCACCGGATGGCGGCGGCCGACATCGGTCACGGTCGGCAGGAACGGGCTGTCCACTGTCTGGCCGCTGGGCGCCGCCGGCAGGATCGACCCCAAAGGCGTGCGGTACAGCGACAGCGGCCCGGCAAAGCCCTGGCCGGAGGTTTCCAGCAGGGCGCCGCCCTTGCGGACATAGTCGGCGATGTTCTCCAGATACATCTGCGGCAGCACGCCACGGCGGCGGTAGCGGTCGAAGATGATCAGGTCGAACTCGTCCAGCTTCACCTCGAACAGTTCGCGGATCGGGAAGGCGATCAGCGACAGCTCACGGATCGGCGTGCCGTCCTGCTTCTCCGGCGGACGCAGGATGGTGAAATGGACAAGGTCGACGGCGGGATCGGCCTTCAGCAGGTTGCGCCAGGTGCGCTCGCCGGCATGGGGCTCACCGGACACCAGCAGCACGCGCAGCCGGTCGCGCACGCCGTTCACCACCACCGCTGCGCGGTTGTTGGCAAGGGTCAGCTCCTGCTTCGCCGGCTCGACCTCCAGTTCCAGGACATTCTGACCGCCATGGGTGATCGGCAGGTCGACGCGGACGTCGCGGCCGACCGGCACGCGGATGGTGCTGGGCGCGCCGCCGTCCTGGCGCAGGGTCACCGCGGCGTCGGCGGACTGGCGGCCGGGCATGTCGTCGACCCGGATGGTCAACTCGACCGGCTTGCCGACAAGGCCATAGTTCGGCGCCTGCACGATGGCGATGCGGCGGTCGCCCTCGTCGCGGTCGCCGGTCAGCAGGGTGTGGATCGGGCCGATGTCGGCCAGCTTGCCCGGCACCTGCGGAACGTCATGCACCTGACCGTCGGTGATGAAGACGGCGCCGGCCATGCGGCGGCGCGGCACATCGGCCATCGCACGGTTCAGCGCATCGAACAGATGGGTCTCGTTGATGGTGCCGCCGGTCTCGCCGCCCTCGGCGCTGCGGACGACGCGCACCTCGAGGTCGTTGAAGCGCTTCAGCCGCTCGGTCAGCTGCTCCGCCGCCCGTTCGGTGCGGGCGCGGCGGTCACCGATCGCCTGGCTCGGCGAATCGTCGATCACCACGATGGCGACGTCCTTGATCGGGTCGCGCTTCTCCTGGACCAGCGAGGGGTTGATCAGCGCCAGGGCCAGAACCGCCACCGCCAGCAGGCGCAGCCATGTGCCGCGTGCCCGGCGCGCCGCCGCGATCAGCACCACCAGCAGGGCGAAGCCGAAGAGTGCGCCCAGCACCGGCCAGGGCAGCAGGGGCGCCAGCGCCACGGAAACGCCGGAGAGCAGATCGACGGGCATCACTGGCCGAGCCTTTCCAGGATGGCGGGCACATGGACCTGATCGGCCTTGTAGTTGCCGGTCAGCGCGTACATCACGAGGTTGACGCCGAAGCGATAGGCGATCTCGCGCTGACGCTCACCGCCGGGGATGACCGCGAACATCGGCTGGCCGTTGCGGCCGACCGCCCAGGCCGATGCCCAGTCGTTGCCACCGATGACGACGGAGGACACACCGTCATTCGCCGGCCCCTCCCGCGCTTCGATCCACAACTGCCCGCCGGCGTAGCGTCCGGGGAAGTCGGTCAGCAGGTAGAAGGACTTGCGCAGCACATGATCCTGCGGCACCGGGGCCAGCGGCGGGATGTCCAGCCCCTCCACCAGCCGTTGCAGAACGGCCGGACCGCCGCCGGGCGCCTGATCGCGGGTGTCGAACAGGATGGTGCCGCCGCTGCGCATATACTCGTTCACCCGCTGGCGCGCCTGATCGGACAGGGCTTTCTGCCGATCCGACACCGGCCAGTAGAGCAGGGGATAGAAGGCCAGCTCGTCCTGTTCGGGATCGACGCCGACCGCTCCGGCCGCTTCGACGGCGGTGCGCAGGCCGAGCACGCTGACCAGCCCCTCAAGCCCGGCGCGGGCGGTGTCGTCGACGCTGCTGTCGCCGGTCTGGACATAGGCAAGGTAGGTCTCCGCCGTCACCTTGACCGCCTTGTCCTGATCGAGCGCGCGGGCGGGCTGCGGTGCTGAAGACAGCACGAGGGCCAGCAGCAGGCCGGCCGCCGCTCCGCCGGCGCCCCGCCTCAGGGTGGGCGGGCGCAACAGGCCGCGCAGGGCCAGCGCGATCAGCAGGTCGATGGACAGCAGGGCGAGGGCCGCCGCCAGCAGCGACGGCTTCAGCGGAACCTCGCCACGACCGCCATAGCCGTCGCGGCCCACGCCGGCCGGCATCGGCGGCAGCGGGTCGATGGCGGTGACGGCGGCGGACAGGTTCAGCGCGCGCCGGGCGTCGTCGGTGCCGTAGAACCCCGGCGGATGGCGCGGTCCGATGACATCGGCGGCGGCATTGCCGGGGATGGGAAAGGCGGTGGGCGGCGGCGCAACCAGCCGGCCGGTGCCGTCCAGCAGCTCGACCGGATCGAGCGAGGCGGTGGCTGCCGTCCCCGTCACGCCGCCGCTGAGCGCAACCAACCGGCGCAGCATGTCGACGAACAGGCCCGACAGCGGCAGGTTCGACCAGTCCGGGCTGGCTGTGGTGTGTACCAGCACGATCCAGCCGTCGCCGCGCTTCTGCGAGGTGACCAGCGGTGTGCCGTCGGCCAGCCTCGCCCAGGTGCGGTCGGCCAGATCCAGCGCGGGTTCGGCGAGCACCTGCCGGTTCACCTGGACATCGGGCGGGATGGTCAGCCCCTCGAAGGGCGATTTTGGCGGGAAGGGCTGGAGTTTTGCCGGCTCCGACCAGGACAGGGCGCCGCCAAGCGCGCGGTCACCGATGCGCAGCCGCTCCGGCACCAGCGTGTCGGCATGCTGGGCCAGACGCGGGCCGGCGAAGCGGACCAGCACGCCGCCCTTCTTCACCCAATCCTCGATGTCCTGAACCTCGGTCCCGGTCAAGGCGCCGATGTCGGACAGAATCAGCACGGCCAAGTCCCGCTTCAGCAGGTCCAGCGTCTCGCCGCGCCGCACCTCGTTGTAGGGCGACAGCGCGCGTTCGAGATAATAGAGATCGGACAGCAGCGGCTGGCTTTCCCCCTCCGCCCGGCCGGACGCGAGACCGACGGGGCGGCGGCGCCAGCGCTCGTCCAGCAGGACGGTGGCGCCGGCGGTGGTGTCGCCTTCGACCCGCAGGCTGGCGGCGTCGTTGCGCAGCTCGGTCGGCACGTCCAGCCGCACCTCCCGCACCTTCTGGCCCGGCTCGAAGGTGACGGTCTGGCGGGTCAGCAGCCGGCCATCGGCAGCGGCGAGGCGGACGGTCACCGGCTCCGGCTTCGACGGATCGGCGCGGACGACGCGGGCGGTCAGCGCCGTGCCCTCGCTGGAGGGCGGCAGCAGCAAATGAGGGGGATGCTCGGCGGAATCGTCGAGAACGTCGGCGGAACCCAGCCGCTGCAATCCGGCGGCGAGAGCGGCGGCCTGTTTGTCGCCGACGCCGTCGCTGAGCCACACCGCATGGATGGAGCCGCGCCCGTTGGCCTGCGTCGCCACCGCCTTCAAAGCCTCCAGCGCTGCGGCACGGTCGGTCGGCCAGGGCAGGGGAACCATCGCCTGGGCCAGACGGCGAGCCTCGGGTGCCGGCAGGACGGCGCTTGCATGGATCGGTTGCCCGTCGGCGGCCGGGGCGGTGGACAGCAGGATCACCGGCCGCTGCTGGCGGTCGGCCTGGGCGATCAGCTCGTCCATCGTGCGCTTGCGGGTTGGCCAGTCGCGCCCGGCCGCCCAGCCATTGTCGACCACCAGCAGCAACGGCCCGCCGCCGGGCAGCGCCGCCCGCGGGTTCAGCAACGGACCGGCCAGGGCCAGGATGATCAGCGCCGCCACGATCAGCCGCAGGAGCAGCAGCCACCACGGCGTCCGGGCCGGCGTCTCCTCCCGCGCAATCAGGTCGCGCAGCAGGCGGATGGCGGGAAACTGGATCGCACGCGGGGCCGGCGGCGTGACGCGCAGCAGCCACCAGAGGACCGGCAGGGCTGCCAGTGCGGTCAAGACCCAGGGGGCGGCGAAGGCAATCGGTCCGAGACCCAGCATTGGCGCGTCTTCACGAGGGGGAGGGGCGAGAACGGATAGGCCGGCGCGTCACACCGCCTCCATCGCCATCGCACCCCAGAGGGTGAGCAGCGCGGATTGCGGCGAACGGTCGGTGCGATGAACGGCGAAGCTCCAGCCGGCGGTGCGGGCAAGCGCCGCCAGCCCGTCCTGCTGCGCCTTCAGACGCTCGCGGTAGGCGTCGCGGACGGCCTCGACACGGGGAACCAGCAGATTCTGTTCGCCTTCCAGGCCGTGGAAATCGACACGGCCGTCATAGGGCAGCGTCTCTTCCGCCGGATCGAGGATCTGGACAAGATGGCCGCGCAGGCCCCGGCCGGTGAGACCGGCAACGATGGCGTGGATTTCCGGCAGGGGGGACAGCAGGTCGCCGAACAGAACCGTCTGCGCATGGCGGGGCAGCGGTTCTACCCGCGGCAGCGGATCGGGCGCGGCGGCGGCACGCGGGTCGGTCATCAGCCGGGCGATGCGGTCGATGGCGGTCTTGCCATGGTCGGGCCGCACGCCGCTGTTCAGCAGGGCTACCCGCTCGCCGCCGCGGGCCAGCAGCACGGCGGTGGCGAGCGTCAGCAGATCCGCCCGCTCCCGCTTGGTCGGCAGCCCGGCGACGGAACGGAAATCCATGGAGGCGGAGCGGTCGCGCCACAGCCAGACGCTCTGCGCCGCCTCCCATTCATTCTCGCGGACATAGACAGGCTGGGTCTTGGCCGACTGGCGCCAGTCGATCATCGACGGCGCGTCGCCCGGCTGGTAGCGGCGGAACTGCCAGAAGGTCTCGCCCAGACCGACGCGGCGGCGCCCATGCACCCCCTGGGCGACGGTCGCCGCCACCCGTTCCGCCGCGACCAGAAGCGGGGGCAGGGCGGATGCCAGCTCCTCCGCACGATGCCGCGCCAGCAGGGTGTTCGACAGCTGACCCGGCGGCTGGCCTTTTTGCGGGGAGTTTGGGCTTCGCGGCATTGCGGCTCCGCTTCAAGGGGTCAGGCCAGGGGCGCGCAGAGGCGGTCGATGACGTCGTCCAGCGTCACCCCGTCGGCCCGCGCGGCGAAGTTCAGCGCCATGCGGTGCTTCAGGATCGGCTTGGCCAGCGCAACGACATCGTCCAGCGACGGCGACAGGCGGCCGTCCAGCACTGCACGGGCGCGGGCGGCGAGCATCAGCGACTGGCTGGCGCGCGGGCCGGGGCCCCAGGCGACATGCTGGCGCACCTCCATCAGCTCCGACGTTTCCGGCCGGCCGCGGCGGACGAGGTCGAGGATGCCGTCCACCACCCCTTCGCCGACCGGCACGCGGCGGACGAGGCGCTGTGCCGTCTGCAGATCGGCGGCGGACAGCACCGTCACAGCGCGCTCGTCGGTCGAGCCGGTGGTGGCGATCATCATCCGCCGCTCGGCCTCGCGGTCCGGATAATCGACATCGATCTGCATCAGGAAGCGGTCGAGCTGGGCTTCCGGCAGCGGATAGGTGCCTTCCTGCTCCAGCGGATTCTGGGTGGCCAGCACATGGAAGGGCTGGGGAAGGGGATGGTACTGGCCGGCGACCGACACCCGGTGCTCCTGCATCGCCTGGAGCAGGGCCGACTGGGTGCGCGGGCTGGCGCGGTTGATCTCGTCGGCCATCAGCAACTGGCTGAACACCGGACCGGGCAGGAAGCGGAAGGACCGGCGGCCGTTCTCGCCCTCCTCCAGCACTTCGGAGCCGAGGATGTCGGCGGGCATCAGGTCGGGCGTGCACTGGATTCGCTTTTCGGCGAGGCCCAGCACGGTGCCCAGCGTTTCCACCAGCCGCGTCTTGGCAAGACCGGGAACGCCGATCAGCAGGACATGGCCGCCGGCCAGCAGCGTGACCAGCGTGCGGTCGATCACCTCCTGCTGGCCGAAGATCACGCGGCCGATGCGGTCGCGGACGGAGGCAAGGCGGTCGCCCAGCGCCTCGATCTCCTCCATCAGCCGTTGCGGGTCCTCCGGCACGGGAGGCTGCCCCCTCAGGATGTCCTGTGCGCTCAAGGTCTGCTGCTCCCCGATGGTGGGCCTATCGGTGTCATGGTCGCAGGATTCCGCGACGCGAAACACGGGATCCGCATGGTTGGCCCTGTTCCGGCACCTTGTCGACACCCATTTTCCAATTCCCGCCGCCGGATGTGCCGCCGGACGGGTGGTGGCGCCAGGACCATTGGAGTGGACCTAGCGGCCGAGTGTGGCGAAAATGCGCATGTCCGGGGACAAAACGGTTCCCAATTCCATGAAGGTCGGTAACGCGATGGCGAATGACAAGCGCTCAGATGGACAAACCGCTCCGGAGACGCCGCCGGATCTGCCGTCCGACTTGCCGGTGGCGCTGGGACGGACGCCGACGCTGGAGCAGTACGACATCCGCATTGCGCGCGACGGCACCTGGTTCCACAATGGCGATCCCATCCGCCGGATCGAGCTGGCGAAGCTGTTCTCCACCGTCCTGAGGCGCGACGACGACGGCGATTACTGGCTGATCACTCCTGTCGAGCGCGGCCGGATCGTCGTGGACGACGCCCCGTTCGTCGCGGTGGAGATGACCGTGGCGGGCAGCGGAGCCGATCAGGTCCTGTCCTTCCGTACCAACCTCGATCACTGGGTGGAGGCTGGCCCCGAACATCCGATCCGCGTCGCCGTTAACCCTGAAACCGGGGAGCCGGCACCCTACATCGAAATCAGAAGCCGGCTTGAGGCGCTGATCCTGCGGCCCGTGTTCTACGACATGGTGGAGCGCAGCGAGACGCGCCAAACCGAAACCGGCGAGTCCGAGGTGGGTCTATGGAGCAACAAGGTCTTCTTCACGCTGGGCAGGCTGCCTGGCGACTGAGCCTGGAGGAAGTCCGCCGGCGCTTGCCGGCGATGAGCACCGATGCGGCGGTGGAGAGTGCCGTCCGGTCGAACCGGACGGCACCGAAGCACGCCGCCAAGATCCGGGGCGATCACGACCTCAATCCGGAAATGGGACAGCCTTCCACGCTGCGCGAGGCGGCGGTGCTGGTTCCGCTGGTCGACCGGCCGGAGGAACTGACCGTCATCTTCACCCAGCGCACCGCGACGCTGAGCGCCCATGCCGGCCAGATCAGCTTCCCCGGCGGCCGGATGGAGCCGGAGGACGGTACTCCGGAGGAAACCGCGCTCCGAGAAACGGCGGAGGAGATCGGGCTGGAGCGTGGCCGGATCGAGATTGTCGGCCGGTTGGACACCTATGTCACGCGCACCGGGTTCCGGGTGATGCCGGTGGTCGGGGTGGTGACGCCGCCCTTCATCCTGACGCCCGACCCGACCGAGGTGGCCGAGGTGTTCGAGGTGCCGCTGTCCTTCATCCTCGACCCGTCGAACCCGCAGCGCCACAGCCGCGAGTTCCTAGGCAAGCCGCGCTGGTTCTACGCCTTCCCCTATCCGCAGCGCTACATCTGGGGGGCGACCGCCGGCATGCTGGTGAACCTGCGCGACGTGCTGGGTGCCGCCGCCCGCGAAACGGGGGAGGGGGCGGACTGACAATGCCAAAACCGACGGCCCCAAACCCGACGGCGGTGGAATGGGGACCGGGAATCGGATAGCGTCGCGCGCCATGATCGTTGCCGCACGCCTGTCGCCCCAGCCCTGGATGACCGCCCCCGAAAGCCTCGCGCTGTTCGCTGCCCTGGCATCGGGCGGTGCCGACGCGCGTTTTGTCGGTGGCTGCGTGCGCGATGCATGGCTCGGCCGGCCGGTGAAGGACATCGACATCGCCACCCATGCGCCGCCCGAGCGGGTCATGGAACTGTTGGAGGCGGCGGGAATCCGCGTCATCCCGACCGGCATTGCCCATGGCACCGTCACCGCGCTGTGCGGCGGCAAGCCTTATGAAATCACCACGCTGCGGCGCGACGTGGAGACTTTCGGCCGCCATGCCCGCGTCGAATTCACCGACGACTGGATCGAGGACGCCGCCCGCCGCGACCTGACCATGAACGCGCTGAGCTGCACGCCGGACGGCGCGATGTTCGACCCGTTCGGCGGTCTGGCCGATCTCGCCGCCGGACATGTGCGCTTCGTCGGCGAAGCCCGCCGGCGGATCGAGGAGGATGTGCTGCGCCTGCTGCGCTTCTTCCGCTTCCATGCCCATTATGGCCGCGGCGAACCGGATGCCGAGGCGATGGCCGCCTGTCGCGATCTGGCGCCGCGCCTGCCGACGCTGTCGGGCGAACGGGTGCGTGGGGAGCTGTTCCGCCTGCTGACCGCCCCCTGCGCCGCTTCGGTCTGGCGGCTGATGATGGGGCAGGGGATCATGGTCCATCTGCTGCCGGAGGCGATGGACACCGACAGGCTGGAGCGGCTGATCGCGATGGAACGCGATCTCGGCCTGACGCCCGACCCCACCCGCCGGCTGGCCGCCGTGCTGGACAGCGACCGGCCGGGCGCTCTCAGGGCTGCCGACGCTCTGCGCCTGTCCAACCACGAGCGCGACCGCCTGCTGGCCCTGGTCGAACCGCCGGTCGCGGTGGCGCCAGCGGACGACCGTAAGGCTCTGCGTCAGGCGCTGTACCGCGTCGGCGACGCGGAGCTGTTCGGCGACCTGCTGCTGATCGCCGCCGCCATCCATGACGGTCCGCTGGATCTGGGCGCGTTGCGCAAGGCGCTGTCGGTGGCCGACGACCTGCCGGGCTTGAAGCTGCCGATTGCCGGTCGCGACCTGCTGGAGCTTGGCGTTCCGCGCGGCCCGCGCGTCGGCGAAACGCTGAAGCGCGTCGAGGCCTGGTGGATCGCCGAGGATTTCCAGCCGGACCGCGACGCCTGTCTTGAAATGGCGCGTGGCCTTCCTGATCAGACGTCGGGCCGTTCGGCGTAGCGGCGGCAATGCTCCAGATAGGCCGCTTCGTGACCGACGATCAGGTCGACGATGCTGGACCACAGCCAGGACGGAGCATCCAGGCTCTTGGTCCGGTTGCGGGCCAGTTCGCCGCGCCATGACTTGCGCGTCGCTTCGTCCATCTGGCGGGCATGGGCCTTGCCGACCACGGCGGCCAGATAGAAGGCGACGCGGGTCGCTTCCTCGCGCGTCAGATGATCGAAGTCGAGCTTGATGTCCTGCGGCAGCAGCTCGCGCAGGAAGACGGCGCGGTCGAGCAGGCGGGCAGGGCGCATGCGGTCGCCGAGATAGGGCGAGAGATTCTGCGCGCCGGTCACCACGCGTTCCGCATTGTCGCGCGGCATGCCGTTCTTGGCGGCACGCGGTGCTGCGGCCTGGACCGCCTCCTTGATGTCGATCAGGCTGAGGCCGCCCTCGTCGTAATGACCCTCTCCGACGCCGAGCAGCACCGCGATCCGCAGCCGGCCGAGCGAACTGCACCCCTTCACCCAATAGGCGGCATCCAGCAGCTCGATCCGGTCATTGTCGTCGCGGGAGTGCAGGGCGGTCACCAGACGGCGGACCTGATCCTTGGCGAACAGCTCCTCGACGGCGGCGCGCTCCTCTTCGGTCAGCGGCCAGAACCGCTTGCCGAGCGGAATGGTCGGTCGGATGTCCTTGATGCGGTCCTTGGCAAGATGCTTCCAGGTGCGGCCGATGGCCTGACGCATGCCGACGCGGACGACCGACGGCCTCTTCCGCACCGCATCGCCGCCCAACTCTCCGTCGAGGGTCATCATGTAGCCCTCGATCATCCGCTCCAGCATCAGCGCCGTGGTGACGCCGGGCAGGTCGGAACCGCGCGCCGCGGTGGCGAGCGACAGGCCGAGCCGGATCAGGTCATGGGCGGGATTGCCGACCACCGTCTGGTCGACATCGCGAATCTGGATGCCGATCCGGCCCTTGGCATTGGCGACCGGCCCGAGGTTACCGACATGGCAGTCGCCGCAGATCCAGACCGGCGGACCGTCGGGGACCTTGCCGCTGGACTTTTCCAGCCATTCGTAAAATTTCACGGTGCTGCCGCGCACATAGGCGTGAGCGGATTCGGCCATCTTGAGATTTCGACGCTGTGACAGGACCGCTTGGCGCTGATCGGGCGGGGTGGGCTGGTTTTTCGACGACATCTTCCATCCGGATCCGAAGTTGCGAGGCCGGAAATGGGCAATGCACCGTCCGTCCGCCATGCCACAACCGGCCAACCCACAACGACCCAGCCATGCATGCTTACGGGGGATGATTGGGGAACACCCCATGGGGGCAAGTAAAAACACATAAGTTAGGTTATGGAAAATAAGTTAGCCGACGTCAGCTTCGGCCTTGCGAATTCGAAAGCAAGAATCGGATAGCCCGAACCGGACCGGTTTCGCGACTTTCGAGCCGTTCATCGCATGGGAGAATGGCAATGAAACAGCTGGACGGAAAGATTGCAATCGTCACGGGTGCCAGTTCCGGGATCGGGCGCGAGGCCGCGCTGCTGTTCGCCGCGCATGGCGCGCAACTCGTTCTGGTGGCCCGGAGGCGTGACGAACTGGAACGGCTGGCGGACGAGATTCGGAGCAAAGGCGGCGATGCCGTCGCCGTGGCCGGCACCGTCGCGGATGCCGAGGTCGCACGCGTCGCCGTCGAAACCGCCATGCGCCGGTTCGGCGGACTTGACGTCGCCTTCAACAATGCCGGCACCACCGGCGCGCAGGTTCCACTTCCCGATATGACGGCGGAGATGTGGCACGAGGTGATCGATACCAACCTCACCAGCGCCTTCCATGCCGCCAAGCACCAGATTCCGGCGATGCTTTCCCGCGGCGGCGGATCGCTGATCTTCACCTCGACCTTCGTCGGCCACACCGTCGGCTTTCCCGGAATGGCCGCCTATGCCGCCAGCAAGGCCGGATTGATCGGTTTGACGCAGGTGATCGCGGCGGAATACGGACCGCAGGGCATCCGCGCCAACGCCTTGCTGCCGGGCGGCACCGATACGCCGATGGGACGGGCCGTGTCGAACACGCCGGAGGCGCTGGCCTTCGTCCAGGGGCTTCACGCCCTGAAACGCCTTGCGACGCCTCGGGAGATCGCGCAGTCGGCGCTCTATCTGGCGTCGGACGCGTCCAGCTTCACCACCGGAACCGCGCTGCTGGTGGACGGCGGCGTGTCGATCACACGGACGTGATCGCCCCGATATGAACGGGCAGGGCCGCACGCCATTCACCGGCGTCCGGCCCTGCCCTATTCCTCCGGCCCTATTCGGCCGCCTGAGGCCGCAGCGGCTGGACGACATCACCCTTGAGATTCATCGCCTTGGCCAGTGCGTCGATGCGGCGCTGGACCGCTTCGCCGGACGGGACGCTGCCGTCGTCGGGCAGCGTCAGCACGATGCGGCCATCGCCGACCTTCAGGCTCGTGCGCTCCAGCAAGGCCGTGGCGCCGCCCGACAGCGTGTGGGCAAGGCGCAGGGCCAGCCCCAGAACCAGCGCCTTCATGCCCTGCCCTTCGCTCACCAGTGTCCGCACCGGTGCGGTCAGCGGCATGTCGATGGTGCCGGCATAGCGGGCATGGGCGCTAAGCGCGAGGAAGGCGCGCTCGTCATGGTCCAGCGCCGGGAACGGATAGCGCAGCACGCGCAGGAAGGCATGCTCCGCCCGGTAGTCGGGATGGTCGGCCCAGCCGACATCGCTCAGCAGGCAGGCGGCATGGCGCAGCCGGATGGCATTGTCGTCTTCGCCGGCGAAAAGCCCGGCGGTCCAGGACATCAGCAGGGCCGGATCGCCCATCCGCACGAAGCGCCGCGCCCAATCGGTGGCCGACGCCATCAGCGGATCCTCGCGCTGCCCCTCCGGCGAGAGCAGCGAATAGAGATGCCCTTCGCGCAAGCCATAGGCGGAGAAGACCAGCTTCGACGGTTGGGCGATGCGCAGCAGCCGTTCAAGCACCAGCCCGGCGAGAGGCAGCGTGTCGAGCCGGCGGCGCGATCCCGCCATCTTCTCTAGCGACGAGCGGCTCTGCCGGCCGATCAGGCCGGTGAACTCCCGCGCGTCTGCGGAGGGGATGGTATAGTGATGGATGATGTGCAGCGGATGGCCGGACTGTTCCATATGCAGCTTGGCGATGGCGCGCCAGCTGCCGCCGACCGGGTAGAAGGGACGTCCCTTCATCGCCGGCAGCCAGGGCAGCGATTCCAGATGCTGGTCGATCAGCTTGGCCGGGCCGCCCTTGGTCGAGCCGACCTCCATCAGCCGCAGCGGGCCGAGCGGCAGAGTCACCTGCTTGCCGATCACGCCACGGTCGAGCGTCACCAGCTCCAGGCTGCCACCGCCGAGATCGCCGACGAGACCGTCGGCGCCCGGAGTGCCCGACAGCACGCCCATGGCCGACAGCCGCGCTTCCTCCTCGCCGCTGATGACGCGGACGGTCAGGCCGGCCCGGCGTCGGATGGCATCGACGAAGGCGGCGCCGTCGCGGGCATCGCGCACAGCGGCGGTGGCGATCACGTCGAGCCGGCCGACGCGCATGCCCTGGGCCAGCGTCGCGAATCGCTCCAGCGCCGCCAGCCCCTGAGCGACGCCGTCGGGGTTCAGCACGCCGGCCTTCTCCACGCCGCGCCCGAGGCCGCACAGCACCTTCTCGTTGAACAGCGCAAGCGGCGAGCGGGTCAGCCCATCGTAGACGACCAGACGTATGGAGTTCGACCCGATGTCGATCACGCCCACCCGGTCTCCGACGCGCTCCCCGGCGGTCGCACCGCCTGAAGCGCCGACGCCTAAAGCACCGACACCCGCCTGCCCCAGCTCGCCGAAATTGGCGGCGGCGCGTTTCTCCATGCTCATACTCTCACTCCCGTCACCCTCCCTCAGGACACCGTGTGCAGCATCAGCCGCGGCGGCGTGCGCTTGTTGCTGAGCGCGCTGCCCCGGCCGGACAGGCTGGGGTTGGTCATGAAGTAATTATGGGCACTGAACGCATCGGGGCCAGCCTTGATGCGATGGTACACGCCATCGGGGCCCAGCTTCCAGGTGCTTGCATCGTCCTTCATGTTGGCGACCATGATCTGGTCGAGCACCTGCTCGTGCACCGTCGGATTCTCGATGGGCACCAGCGTCTCGATGCGGCGGTCCAGATTGCGGGTCATCCAGTCGGCGGAGGAGATGAAGATCTTGGCCTGATTGCTCGGCATGGGGTGGCCGTTGCCGAAGCAGATGACGCGGCCATGTTCCAGGAAGCGGCCGACGATGCTGCGCACCCGGATGTTTTCCGACAGCCCCTTGACCCCCGGCCGCAGGCAGCAGATGCCGCGGATGATCATGTCGATCTGCACGCCGGCCTGCGAGGCTTTGTACAGCTTGTCGATGATGACCGGGTCGACCAGGGAGTTCAGCTTCACCCAGATCGACGCTGGACGGCCGGCGACGGCATGGGCGATTTCCGCCTCGATCAGGTCCGACAGCCGCTGGCGCAGCGTGATCGGCGCGATGGCGATCTTCTCCAGCACCTTGGGCGTGGCGTAGCCGGTCATGAAGTTGAACATGACGGCGGCGTCGTGGCACAGCGCCGGGTCGCAGGTGAAGAAGGACAGGTCGGTGTAGACCTTCGCGGTGATCGGGTGGTAGTTGCCGGTGCCGAAATGGACGTAGCTGCGCAGCGCCTTTTTTTCGCGCCGCACCACCAGCGACACCTTGGCGTGGGTCTTCAGATCGACGAAGCCGTAGACCACCTGGGCGCCGGCGCGTTCCAGATCGCGCGCCCAGCGGATGTTCGCCTCCTCGTCGAAGCGGGCCTTCAACTCGACCAGAGCCGTGACCGACTTGCCGGCCTCCGCCGCCTCGATCAGCGCGGCGACGATCGGGCTGTCCTTGCTGGTGCGGTAGAGCGTCTGCTTGATGGCGACCACCTGCGGGTCGCGCGCCGCCTGCCGGATGAACTGCACCACCACGTCGAAGGACTCGTACGGGTGGTGGACGACGATGTCCTTGTGGCGGATAGCCGCGAAGCAGTCGCCGCCGAAATCGCGGATTCGCTCCGGGAAGCGGGCGTTGAAGGGGCGGAAGACCAGATCCGGCCGCTCGTCGACGATCAGCAGCTTGGTGTCGGTCAGGCCGATCAGCCCGTCGAGGATGAAGACGTCGTCCGACGCGACGTTCAGCTCATGCCGCAGGAACTCGCGCAGGTCGGCGGCCATGCCGCTGTCGGTGGCGAGCCGGATGACGCTGCCGCGGCGGCGGCGCTTCAACGCGCTTTCGAAGGTGCGGACCAGATCTTCCGCCTCTTCCTCGATTTCGATCTCGCTGTCGCGCAGCACGCGGAAGACGCCGTGCGCCTTGACCTGGAACGGAGGGAACAAGCGGTCGATGAACTGCATCACCACCTTTTCCAACTGGATGAAGCGGATGTCCGAACCCGGCAGGCGCAGGAACCGCTCAAGCTGCGTCGGCAGCGGCACCAGCGCGTCGATGTGCCGGCCCTTGACCGGGTCGTGCAGCTGGAGCGCCAGCGAGAAGCCGAGGTTCGGCAGGAACGGGAAAGGGTGGGCCGGATCGACGGCGATGGGCGTCAGGATCGGGAAGATATCGTCCAGGAACTTGGCTTCCAGCCAGTCAAGTTCGCCTTCGCTGAGGTCGGCAGGATCGACCACCGAGATGCCGGCGCCACGCAGTTCGCCTTTCAGCGAACGCCAGGTGGCCTGCTGGCTCTCCATCAGCGCGGCGATGCGCTGCTTCACCGCGGCCAGCTGCTGGGCCGGCGTCAGATTCTCAGGGCTGGGCGTCTTCACGCCGGCGGCCACCTGCCCTTTCAGGCCGGCGACGCGGACCATGTAGAATTCATCGAGGTTGCTGGCGGAGATCGACAGGAAGCGCAGCCGCTCCAGAAGCGGGTGATTCGGATTTGCCGCCTCGTCCAGGACGCGCTGGTTGAAGGCCAGCCACGAAAGCTCCCGATTGATGAAGCGTTCCGGGGCGTTTGGCTCGATACCGACCGAATCGAGTTCCTGGAGATGCGTCACGTCGACCTCTGAAATCGTGAAATCCCGAACGCCGGCGCTTGGCTTCGAACCATGCCGACGACGGTTATATGGTGGGCAGACAGAGTATCCCATATGCGTTACGGTTTCAGGACTCCCATTTGGTTAAACACTGCGACCTCTTCCCGCCCCGCCGATCCCGCCGCCTCCCCTCTCCCCTGCCGGCCGATTTCCGCCATGAAGACGCTGTTCCTGCTGCGCCATGCCAAATCCTCCTGGGACGACCCGTCGCTGGGCGACCATGACCGCCCATTGAACGCCCGCGGAGAGAAGGCGGCCACCCTGGTCGGTGCCTATCTGGCCAAGCACCACGCGCACATCGACCTTGTGCTCTGTTCAACCGCCGTGCGGGCCGTGGAGACGCGCAAGCGGGTGATGACGGCGATGGGTACGCCCTATCCGCCGGTGGAGCATGAACGCGGGCTCTATCTGTGCGGCGCCCACACGCTGCTGGAAAGGCTGCGCGACGCCCCCGATACCGCAACCGGCCTGATGCTGGTGGCGCACAATCCCGACCTGCACGAACTGGCGAACGCCCTGACCGGCAGCGGCGACCATGGCCTCCGCCACGATCTGGCCGACAAGTTCCCGACCGGCGCCTGCGCCGTTCTGGTCTTCGAGACCCTGGATTGGGCCGACCTGGAGATGGGCGCCGGCCGGCTAGCGGATTTTGTGCAGCCGCGTAAACTCTCTTAACCTGCGGCGGCGGTTGGAGTATCCACGGATCCACCTGATACGCTCCAGGCCGGTCCCCGGCCGGATTCGGGAGGAAGCCGACCCTTGACCCCCGTCAGCCCACCCACGGCACCGCCCAGCAGCCCGCAGTCCGGCACCGACGCGCAGCAGCCGGCCGCCTCGACGTTCCGCGAGGTGGAGTTGAAGCTGCATGCGGCGACGGCGGATCTGGCGCGGGTGGCGGCGCTGCCGGGGCTGCTGGCGATTGCCGACGGCCCGGCGGTGAGCCAAAGGCTGCGAACCGCCTATTTCGACACGCCCGACTTCAAGCTCGCCGCCAACGGGGTGGCGTTGCGGGTGCGGCAGGAGGGTGACCGCTTCGTCCAGACCCTGAAGACCGTCAACAGCGCCAGCCCCGGCGATTCCGCCGCCGTTGCCGTGCGGCGGGAATGGGAGTGGGTCGTGGCCGGCGAGGCGGTCGATGTCGGCGTGTTGACGGATCCGAGCGTCGCCGGGCTGGTGCCGTCGGCCGCGCTCGATGCGCTGGATTGCCTGTTCATCACTGATTTCCGGCGCACCACCCTGCTGCTGCGCCCCGATCCGCTGACCGCGGTCGAGCTGGCCGTCGATGACGGCGGCGTCTATGCCGGCGGCAACTCCCTGCCGATCAGCGAAGTGGAGCTGGAGCTGAAGGCCGGCAAGGTCGCCAGCCTGTTCGATCTGGCGCTGATGCTGCAATCCGCCATTCCCATGCGCATCGGCACCGAAAGCAAGGCGGAGGCCGGTCTGCGGATGGTCACCGGCAGGGCGCCGGGGCCGGCGGAAGCCGAACCGCTCGGCCTGTCGCCGCTGACCACGGTGGCGGAGGCCTATCGCCACATCCTGCGTCAGGCGCTGCGCCAGTTCCTGGCCAACGAGTCCTGCGCCCTGGCCGGTGGCGACGTGGAGGGGCTGCACCGCATGCGCGTGGCGCTGCGCCGGCTGCGCACCGCCCACCGCCTCTTCGCTCCGCTGATCGCCGCGCCGGAAGCCGACCGGCTGGTCGAGGAAAGCCGGGGGCTCGCCAAGCGGCTGGGGCCGGCGCGCGGCTGGGACGTGCTGATGTCCGGCGTCCTCGTTCCTCTCCTCGCCGACCCGAAGGCGGCTCCGGGCATCGACTGCACGGCATTGGAGCGGCTGGAATCGCTGGCCCGCTCCGCCGGGGCCGGTCCGGCACGCGAAGCGATGGCGGCGATTCTGGCACCCGGCTGCACCACCACGGTCCTCGGTCTCGCCGGATGGCTGGAGCATGGCCGCTGGATGTCGGAGGCGGACGGCGACCGGCGGGCCGTGCTGTCGGCGCCGGTCACCACGCTTGCCGGCGGCTGGCTATCTGCACGCATGGCGAAGCTCGGCAAGCCGGCGAAGCCGCCGGAGGATGCCAAGGGGCGCGACAAGCTGCGCCGGCGGCTGCGCACGCTGCGCTACACCGCCGATTTTTTCCGGGGACTTTACCCGGAGGCGGCCACCCTGCCCTTCTTCGCGGCGCTGGAACAGTTGCAGGCGGCGCTGGACGCCGATCAGGACGCCGTCACCAGCGCCCGCATGCTCGCATCGCTGACCGGCGCCGATCCGCAGACGGTCGGCGCGGTGGCCGCCTGGATCGAGCGCCAATCCGAAAAGCGGCGCAAGGCACTGCCTGAGCTGTGGAAGCGGTTCCGGGCCGTTCCGCCCTTCTGGTCATGACCGACCCGCGCGGGGCGCCGGTGGCAATGCCGTGCTTGGCGCATATATCGTCAGCCGACCGGCGGCGGGGGCCATTTCCTCTGGGCCATTTCCCCTGCCGGCCGATTTTCGTCATGCGTCGCGGCGCCTTGCCGCTTTCCATCCGGAAAAGCTTCGGGTAAAAGAACACTCCATGAACAAGTACATCAGCGTCCGCGGCGCGCGGGAACATAACCTGAAGAACGTCGATGTGGATCTGCCGCGCGACGAGCTGATCGTGATCACCGGCCTGTCGGGATCGGGCAAGTCCTCGCTCGCTTTCGACACTATCTATGCCGAGGGGCAGCGGCGCTATGTGGAGAGCCTGTCGGCCTACGCGCGCCAGTTCCTTGAGCTGATGCAGAAGCCGGACGTCGATTCCATCGAGGGCCTGTCGCCGGCGATCTCCATCGAACAGAAGACGACCTCCAAGAATCCACGCTCCACCGTCGGCACGGTGACGGAGATCTACGACTACATGCGCCTGCTCTGGGCGCGCGTCGGCATCCCCTATTCGCCGGCCACCGGCATGCCCATCGAAAGCCAGACGGTCAGCCAGATGGTCGACCGCATCTTGGGCATGCCGGAGGGCACGCGCCTGCTGCTGCTCGCGCCCTTCGTCCGTGGCCGCAAGGGCGAGTACAAGAAGGAAATCCAGGACCTGCGCAAACGCGGCTTCCAGCGCGTGCGGGTCGACGGCACCATGTACGAGATCGACGAGGTGCCGGCGCTCAACAAGAAGCTGAAGCACGACATCGAGGTGGTGGTCGACCGCATCGTGGTCCGCGAGGGGCTGGGCAACCGTCTGGCCGACTCGCTGGAGACCGCGCTGGGGCTGGCCGACGGCATCGTCTGGGTCGAGAATGCCAAGACCAACGAGCAGACCGTCTTCTCGCAGAAATTCGCCTGCCCGGTCAGCGGCTTCACCATTCCGGAGATCGAGCCGCGGCTGTTCTCCTTCAACAATCCGTTCGGTGCCTGCCCGGCCTGCGACGGTCTGGGCAGCAAGATCTATTTCGACCCGATGCTGGTGGTTCCGGACGAGCGGCTGACCCTCGCCAAGGGCGCCATCGCGCCGTGGGCGGGTTCGACCTCCAAATATTACGACCAGACGCTGGAGAGCATCTGCGAGCATTTCGATGCGTCGATGACGACGCCCTGGCAGGATCTGCCGGAGACGGTGCGCAAGACCATCCTGTTCGGCTCGGACGGGTCGGCCATCACCATGACCTATGACGATGGCCTGCGGCGCTACCAGACCAACAAGGCGTTCGAGGGCATCGTCAACAATCTGGAGCGGCGTTTCCGCGAGACCGACAGCGCCTGGACGCGCGACGAGCTGTCGAAGTACCAGTCCTCCCAGCCCTGCGAGGTCTGCAAGGGCGCGCGTCTGAAGCCGGAAGCGCTCGCGGTCAAGATCCGCGGCCGCAACATTTCCGAAGCGGCGGAACTGTCCATCGCCGGCGCCGGTGCCTGGTTCAGCGAGTTGAACGAGCATCTCCGCCCGAAGGACCGCGAGATCGCCTACCGCATCCTCAAGGAGATCAACGAGCGCCTCGGTTTTCTCAACGCCGTCGGCCTCGAATACCTGACGCTCAGCCGCGGATCCGGCACGTTGTCGGGCGGCGAGAGCCAGCGGATCAGGCTCGCCTCGCAGATCGGCTCCGGCCTGACCGGCGTGCTGTATGTGCTCGACGAACCGTCCATCGGCCTGCACCAGCGCGACAACGACCGGCTGCTGGAAACCCTGAAGCGCCTGCGCGATATCGGCAACACGGTGGTCGTCGTCGAGCATGACGAGGATGCGATCCGCAGCGCCGACTATCTGGTCGACATGGGCCCTGGCGCCGGCCAGCATGGCGGTTCGGTCATCGCGCAGGGGACGCCGGAGGAGGTTCAGAAGAACCCCAACAGCATCACCGCCCAGTATCTGAACGGCACCCGCTTCGTTCCCGTGCCCGACACCCGCCGGCCCGGCCATCCCGGCCAGTTCCTGGAGGTGCAGGGCGCACGCGCCAACAACCTGCAGAACGTCTCGACCAGGATCCCGCTGGGCACCTTCACCTGCGTGACCGGCGTGTCCGGCGGCGGCAAGTCCACGCTGATCATCGAGACGCTGTACAAGGCGGTCGCGCGCAAGCTGATGGGTGCCCGCGAGCATCCGGCCGAACATGACGCGGTGCTGGGCCTGGAGCATCTGGACAAGGTCATCGACATCGACCAGTCGCCGATCGGCCGCACCCCACGGTCCAACCCTGCGACCTACACCGGCGCCTTCACGCCGATGCGCGATTGGTTTGCCGGTCTGCCGGAAGCGAAGGCGCGCGGCTATGGTCCGGGCCGCTTCTCCTTCAACGTCAAGGGCGGGCGCTGCGAGGCGTGCCAGGGCGACGGCGTCATCAAGATCGAGATGCACTTCCTGCCCGACGTCTATGTCACCTGCGACGTCTGCCACGGCAAGCGCTACAACCGCGAGACGCTGGAAGTCACCTACCGCGACAAGACCATCGCCGACGTGCTGGACATGACGGTCGAGGAGGGCAAGGAGTTCTTCAAGGCGGTTCCCGGCATCCGCGACAAGCTGGACACGCTGGAACGCGTCGGCCTCGGCTACATCCACATCGGGCAGGCGGCGACCACCCTGTCGGGCGGCGAGGCACAACGCGTCAAGCTGTCCAAGGAATTGAGCCGCCGCGCCACCGGGCGCACGCTGTACATCCTCGACGAACCGACCACCGGCCTGCATTTCGCCGATGTCGAAAAGCTGATGGAGGTGCTGCACGCGCTGGTCGACCAGGGCAACACGGTGCTGGTGATCGAACACAATCTGGAGGTCATCAAGACGGCCGACTGGATCATCGACCTGGGGCCGGAGGGCGGCACCGGCGGCGGCGAGATCGTCGCCGAAGGCACGCCGGAGGATGTCGCGAAGGTGGAGCGCAGCTACACCGGCCGTTATCTTGCCCCCTACCTAAAGGCGAAGCCGGCGGTGCGGAAATCGGCAACCCGAAAGAGGGCGTGAACAAACGCAGGCTGCGCCTTGTTCTTCCAGGCAGAATTCGCATTGCATGGGAGACGAGAGGCATGAGCAAGACGCTTCTGACCGGTGTGGGGGCCGCCCTTGGTGCGGCCCTGCTGCTGGCGGCCTGCGGGTCCGACAAATCCACCACCAGCACGACGACCACGACCACCACCACCCCCAGCTACGGCTCGACCACCGCGACGCCGGCCCCGACCGGTTCCACCACCGTCGAACGGAGCACGACGACGAAGAGCGAGTGAGCCACTGCTTGGTTGACGCCTGAGGCTCATTGTTCTGCCTGGATCGATGTTCTGACTGACTCCTGAACGACTTGCAGCCGGCCTTCCATACGAAGGCCGGCTTTTTCCAATGCCCGCATGCAGTATCGAACTGTGTTAAACTGCGAGCCATGCTGAACCCTGTGCGCCTGCGCGCTCTCGAAACCGTGAAGCGCATCGTATTCGCCCGTTTGGCCGGACATCCTGCGCATGTCTACCTGTTCGGTTCCTGTGCCCGCGGCGACGTCGGACATTGGAGCGATATAGACGTGGCCATCGACCCGCTGGAACCGCTGCCTCCCAACCTCATCGGGGAAATCGCCGAGGATTTGGAGGAGAGCACCGTTCCGTACTTCGTGGATGTGGTCGATCTCCATGCGGCACGGCCGGAATTGCGGCAGGAAGTCGAACGGGAGGGTGTCGAATGGAGACTATGAGTCGGAAGCTCGATATCGCACATCAGGCATTGACGCGGCTTAAGGAAGTGCTCGCCCGACCAGCCGACGATGTTGTTCGCGACTCCGCCATCCTGCGTTTCACTCTGGCGACGGAAACGGTCTGGAAAGCCGCAAGATCGGTCATTGCCGATCAGATGGGTGCGGAACGTCTGAACTCAGCAAGCCCCAAGGCGATGGTCCGCGAGAGCCAGATAGCAGGCTTCTTGACCGAGGAGCAGACGGAACTCGTCCTCGCGATGATGAACGACCGCAATCTGACTGTTCACACCTACGACGAGGAAAAGGCGGAGGACCTGTTTTCCCGCCTTCCTGCCCATGCCGCGCTCATTGAGTCCTGGATCTCGGCGATGCGGAGCGCCATAACCCGCCCCTGATCCGCCAGATCTTCGCCCGCCTGCATCACACTGTGTTCTGGAAAGCCCAATGACCGACTCCCTTCGCCCCGTCCATGTCATCGGCGGCGGTCTCGCCGGCTCGGAAGCCGCGTGGCAGCTCGCCTCCCGCGGTGTGCCCGTCGTGCTGCACGAGATGCGGCCGGTCCGCAAGACCGAGGCCCATGATACCGACAAGCTGGCGGAGCTGGTCTGCTCCAACTCCTTCCGGTCGGACGATGCCGAATACAATGCGGTCGGGCTGCTGCATGAGGAGATGCGGCGCTGCGGCTCGCTGATCCTGCGCTGCGCCGACGCGCACAAGGTGCCGGCCGGCGGCGCGCTCGCCATGGACCGCGACGGCTTTGCCGATGCGGTGACGGAAGCCATCTCCACCCATCCGCTGATCACCATCCAGCGCGAGGAGGTTGCCGGCCTGCCGCCGGAGGAGTGGGACAGCGTCATCGTCGCCACCGGCCCCCTCACCTCCCCCGCTCTGGCCGAGGCGGTGCGCGTTCAGACCGGCGAGGAGTCGCTGGCCTTCTTCGACGCCATCGCCCCCATCGTCTATCTGGAGAGCGTCGACCTGTCGAAGGCGTGGTTCCAGTCGCGCTATGACAAGCCCGGCCCCGGCGGCACCGGCAAGGACTACATCAACTGCGCCTTCGAGAAGGACGAGTACCGCGCCTTCATCGCCGCGCTGATCGAGGGCGAGAAGCTCGACTTCAAGGAGTGGGAGAAGAACACCCCCTACTTCGAAGGCTGCCTGCCGATCGAGGTGATGGCGGAACGCGGCGTCGACACCCTGCGTTATGGCCCGATGAAGCCGGTCGGCCTGACCAACCCGCACAAGCCGGAACGCCGCCCCTATGCGGTGGTCCAGCTGCGCCAGGACAATGCGCTCGGCACGCTGTACAACCTCGTCGGCTTCCAGACCAAGCTGCGCCACGCCGAACAGGCCCGCATCTTCCGCATGATCCCCGGTCTGGAGAATGCCGAGTTCGCCCGGCTGGGCGGCATGCACCGCAACACCTTCCTGAACAGCCCGCGGATCCTCGACAGCGCCCTGCGGCTGAAGTCGCTGCCTCGCCTGCGCTTCGCCGGTCAGGTCACGGGCTGCGAAGGCTATGTGGAGAGTGCAGCCGTCGGCCTGCTCGCCGGCCGTTTCGCCGCTGCGGAACGGCTGGGCCAGGAGATCAGCACGCCCCCGGTCACCACGGCGCTCGGTGCCATCCTCGGCCACATCACCGGCGGAGCGGAGGCGGAAACCTACCAGCCGATGAACGTCAATTTCGGCCTGTTCCCACCGGTGGACGACAAGATCCGCGGCCGCGACCGCAAGCTGGCCTACACCCGCCGGGCGATGGCCGACCTTGAGGGGTGGCTGAAAGGCTGACCGGCGGGTTTCCGCGATGCGCGGGCGTCAATAGCGCCCGCGCATCGCCGCCCAGCCCAGCCGAAGCTGACGGAACGGGTTGGCCAACAGGACGCGCGGGGCGAACACGTCGTTGCCCTCGCGCGCGATCACGCTCAGATGCAGGTCGGCCAGCGTCGCCGACAGCAGCGCCGGGATCGCCGCCTTCGGCATGTCGCGGCGCAGGGCGCGGGCCTCGGCCAGATGCTTGCGCGCCGCATCGGCGACCTCCCCCACCACCGGCCGCAGTTCCGGCGTCGAGCGTCCGGCGAACAAGTCTTCGCTTTTGGCGCCGTGACGCTGCATCAGGTCGTCCGGCAGGCGCAGACGGTGCTGACGCGCCAGGAACGGCACCGCGCGCAGGATTCCGGACAGGGCATAGGCGATGCCGACATGGCGCCCGGCCGCCATCGCCGTCGCATCTCGCACGCCAAGAATCTCCAGCGCCAGTTGGACCAGCGGCGCCCCGGTCACCTCGGCATAGTTGACCAGACAGGCCAGGTCGGCCGGCGGCGTGTCGTCCAGATCGGCTTCCCGGGCGTCGATCAGCCGGTCGAACAGGGAGCGGCTCAATGCCAGCCCACGCGCCGCCTGCGCCAGGGGCTCCATCACCTCATGCCGGGGTACGGGTCCATCCTCATAGACGGCTTCGATGCCGTCGCGCCAGAATTGAAGTCTCATCTGGCCAAGGATCGGTTCACTGACCACCTCGCGCGTCTTCGCGATCTCGAGGTTGAAGGCATAGAGCGCGAACGTCGCCTCGCGCCTGTCGGCAGGGGTGAACAGACCTGCCAGAAAGTGATCGTTGTCATATTTCCGAACCTCCCGTCCGCAATAGGACAGGTCGGTCGCAGCCTTCACCATGGGATGCCCGATTGGAAAAAGAGGGGAGGAGCGATGGAAGGACGGGCCAAAGCCTGTTGCTACGCCTATATGAAGCACACACGGTCGCACCGCCAGCCCCGACGCGCAGCAGGCAGGGATCCCATGACGGATTTCAACATCGCCCCGACGAAACCCCGCAAGACCGGTCCGGTCGCACGCAAGGACGAATCGGGAGAGAATTTCCCCGTGGCGTCCCGCCTGATACCGAAGCATCTGCGTCCGCATGTGATCGCCTTCTACCGCTTCGTGCGTTTGGCCGACGACATCGCCGACGATGCGGATCTCGAACCGGAGACCAAGCTGGCTTACCTGGAGGCGCTGGAACGGGCGCTGACCTCGGGCCAGGCCAAGCATGCCTATCTGAAGCCGGCCACCGATCTGCGGGAGAGCCTGCAAAAGACCGGCGTCAGCGACCGCCATGCCCGCCAGATCCTGCGCGCCTTCCGCCGCGATTCGGTCGGCGCCCGCTGCCACAGCTGGAGCGACCTGCTTCTCTACTGCCGCTTCTCGGCCAATCCGGTCGGCCGCTATTTGCTGGAGCTGCATGGCGAGGGTGTGGCCGCCGGGCCGGCATCTGACGCGCTCTGCTCCGCCTTGCAGGTGTTGAATCATCTCCAGGACGCGCGGGAGGACTGGACGCAGCTCGGACGCTGCTACATCCCGCTGGCTTGGTTCGACGAGGCCGGAATCAGCGTCGAGCGCCTTGTGGAGGGCGAGAGCGACGCCCGCATGCGCGCCATCTTCGATCAGGCGCTGGAGCATACCGACCGCCTGCTGGAACGTGCCGCAGCCCTGCCCGGCCTGATCCAGCATCGTGGTCTCCGCATGGAGGCGGCGGTGATCCTCAGCCTCGCTGAATCGCTGTCGCGGCGTCTGAAGTCCCGCGATCCGATGAAGACGCGGGTGACGCTGGGTGCACACCACAAGCTGGCCGCCGTGGCGCGGGGGCTGGCGCGGAGCTTCTCCGCCGCATAAACTCCGGGGCCACACGTCGCGACGTGCACCGTCAGGCACGTCACGACGTGCAATGCCCAGGATGTTACAGATGACCCCTCCGCCGCTGGAGACGGCCCCGCTGGAACCGGTATCCACGACGTCGCCGGACAAAAATGCGCCGGGCAGGACGCCGCCCGATACGGCGACCTCCGTCACTGCCAAGTCGGGCAGCACCTTCTATTGGCCGATGCGCCTGCTGCCCGCCTCCAAGCGGGCCGCGATGTTCGCCATCTATGCCTTCTGCCGCCGGATCGACGACATTGCCGACGAGCCGGGCGAGCCTGCCGACAAGCGGGCCGCCCTCGACGTCTGGCGGCGCGACATCCGCGACCTTTATGTCGGCGGTGCTCCCGGCAGTCCGCTGACCGCTGCGCTGAAAGGCGCCATCGAGCGTTACGGACTACCGCGGGCGGAGTTTGAAGCGCTGATCGACGGCATGGCGATGGATGTCGCCGGCGAGGAAGCCGGCGGCATGCAGGCGCCCGATCTCGACACCCTGCGGCTCTATTGCCGGCGCGTCGCCGGTGCCGTCGGCATGCTGGCGATCCGTGTCTTCGACCGCGCCGACCCCGCCACGGAGCGTTTCGCCCTGGCGCTGGGCGAGGCCCTGCAACTCACCAACATCCTGCGCGATCTGGCTGAGGATGCGGAATTGCGCCGGCTGTACCTGCCGCGCGAACTGCTGCGGGCCGTCGGCATCCAGGGCAATGACCCGGACGAGGTGTTGGCCCACCCCGCCCTGCCCAAAGCCTGCGAGGCGCTGGCCGATCTCGCGGAAGCCCGCTTCGCCGAAGCACGCTCCGCCATTGCAGGGCAGGCGCGCGGATCGCTGTGGGCGGCGACCGCCATGATGGTGTTGTACCACCGCCTGCTGAAGCGCCTCCGCGCCGCCGGCTGGCGCGACCTGAAGGCCCGTGTCCGCGTCGGCCGGCGGGAAAGCGCCTGGGTGGCGGTGCGCTGCATGCTCGGCATCCCTCCGGCTGGCTGATGGGCGGCACCGGAACCGTCCATATCATCGGCGCCGGGCTCGCCGGGCTGGCTGCCGCCGTCCGGCTGGTGGAGGCGGGTCGGCGCGTCGCTCTCTACGACCAGGCTCCGCAAGCCGGCGGACGCTGCCGAAGTTTCCACGATGCGACGCTCGGCCGGTTGATCGACAACGGCAACCATATGGTGCTCAGCGGCAACCGGGCGCTGCTCGACTATGCCCGGCGGACCGGTGGAGCCGATGCGCTGGAGGAACTGCGGCCGGCGGCCTTTCCCTTCCTCGATCTGCGCGACGGTGCTGCCTGGACCCTCCGTCCCGGTGGGCTGTGGCTGTTCGACCCGGCGCGCCGGGTGCCGGGCAGCCGGCCGATCGACTATCTCGCCGCCCTGCGCTGCTTGACGGCCGGTCGGAAGCACTCCGTCGCCGACCGCCTTCCCCCCGGTGGAGCGCTGTTCGAGCCGCTGTGGCGCCCTCTGGCGGTGTCAGCGCTGAATGGGCCGATGGAGCGCATCTCGGCCCGCCTGTTCGGTGCGGTGCTGCGCGAGACGCTGCTGCGCGGCGAGGCCGCCTGCCGGCCGGTGCTGGCGCCGCGCGGCCTCTCCGCCGCCTTCGTCGAACCGGCCCTGGCACGGCTGCGGGAGGCCGGTGCGGCGCTGCATCTCGGCGCCCGGGTCGATGGGTTGACCTTCGATCAGGACCGCGTGAGCGGATTTATCGCCGCCGGCAGCGCCGTAACGCTCGGCCCGCTGGAAAGCGTGATCGTCGCGGCGCCGGCCTGGGTGGCGGAACGGCTGCTACCGGGCCTGACCGTGCCGCCGCCGGGGCCGGCCATCGTCAATCTGCATTTCCAACTCGACGGGCCGGTGCGGCTACCGGGCGGCCCGCCCTTCGTCGGGCTGGTCGGGGGAACTGCGGAATGGCTGTTCGCCCGCGACGACCTGCTGTCGGTCACCGTCAGCGACGCGGATGCGCTGGCCGATCTTCCGGCCGGGGAGATCGCCGGCCGGCTGTGGGCGGAGATCGCCCCCCACCTGTGTCCGGCACCGCGACTCGGAGGTCCGATTCCGCCCTTCCGCGTGGTGAAGGAGCGGCGGGCGACGCCAGACCAGTCTCCCGAATCGGTCGCGCGCAGACCGGGGACGCGCACGCGCTGGAGCAACCTGATGCTGGCCGGCGACTGGACGGAAACGGGGCTGCCCGCCACCTTGGAAGCCGCCGTGCGCTCGGGAAACCGGGCGGCGGAGGCCACTTTGTCGAATGGAAATAACCCTATACGGCGTTCGAGAGTGTTTCCGGCCTTCACAAGCTTCCGTCATCGGCCTATTTGGTCGGACGGAGGTGCCGTGCTCGCAAGGCCCGGCCCGGAAGGACAATCAAAGAAGAGAGGGTAAATCAAATGGCGTTCGAACTTCCGCCGCTTCCGTATGCGTATGACGCCCTGGCTCCGTACATCTCGTCGGAGACCCTGCACCTGCACCATGACAAGCACCACCAGACCTACGTCACCAACCTGAACAACCTGACCAAGGACACCCCGCTGGCCGACGCCAGCCTGGAGGAGGTCATCAAGGCCGCTGCCGGCGATGCGTCCAAGGTCGGCATCTTTAACAACGCCGCCCAGGTGTGGAACCACACCTTCTTCTGGCAGTGCCTGAAGAAGGACGGCGGCAAGATGCCGGCTGCCCTGGAGCAACGCATCGTCGCCGACTTCGGCAGCGTCGAGAAGTTCAAGGAAGAGCTGACCCAGGCCGCTCTCACCCAGTTCGGCTCGGGCTGGGCTTGGCTGTACTTGGACGGCGGCAAGCTGAAGGTCGGCAAGACCGGCAACGCCGACACCCCGCTGGCCCACGGCCAGAAGCCGCTCTTCACCATCGACGTGTGGGAGCATGCTTATTACGTCGATTTCCAGAACCGCCGCGCCGATTTCGTGAAGGCGGTCATCGACAACCTCGCCAACTGGGACTTCGCCGCCGAGCAGCTGGCTGCGTAAGGTTTCTTGGTAAGTAGCAGGTTGAAAAAGCAAAGGCGCCCGAAAGGGCGCCTTTGTCGTTTCCGATGAGGGTGTTCGGATTTAAACCGGCAGCATCGCCGCTGCCACCCGCCGGCCTTCGGCCAGCAGGACATTGTAGGTCCGGCACACCGCACGGCTGTCCATCAGCTCGACTACGATGCCCTGCTCGCGCAGGGCCAAGCGCAGGGCCTTCGGAATCATCCGCATGGTGCCGCCGGTGCCGAGCAGCAGGATCTCCACCTTCGGCTCCGCCGCCAGCACCGGCCCAAAATCTTCCACCGACAGGGAGGCGACGTCTGCCGCCCCCCAGGTCAGGGTGCGGTCGGGCAGGACGATCACCGCGCCGACACGCCACTGGCCGGAAATGCAGAACTGTCCCGGACCGTAGCCGTCGATGACCTGACGGTCCGACGGGATCATCGGCATGATGTCGGCCATGCTGCCCTCTCCTTCCCCAAACGTCCGGCGTTACGGTGTGGTCGCCGGGGTGTTGCCCGCCGAAGCGGTATCGGGAGAACCGCGCCGCAGGCGATTCTCGCCGAGGAACAGCAAGATGGGGGCGGCGATGAAGACCGACGAGCTGGTCGCAAGGATAACGCCGAAGATCAGCACGATGCCGAAATCCTGCAGCGCCTCGCCGCCGAACAGCGCCAGCGGAATGATCGACAGCAGCGTGCAGACCGAGGTGCCGACGGTGCGGTTCAGCGTCTCGTTGATCGACATGTCGATCAGGTCGCGCAGCGGCATCTTCTTGTAGATGCGCAGATTCTCGCGCATGCGGTCATAAACCACGACCTTGTCGTTCACCGAATAGCCCATGACGGTCAGGATCGCCGCCACGGCCGTCAGGTTGAACTGGATGTCGGTGATGGCATAGAAGCCGACGATCTTGGTGATGTCGAGGATCAGCGTCACCACCGCGCCGAAGCCGAACTGCCATTCGAAGCGGAACCAGATGTAGACCAGCATCGCCAGCATGGCGAGGCCCAGCGCCAGCATGCCGTTGGCGAACAGCTCGCCGCTGACCGACGCGCCGACCGCTTCGACGCGGCGGACCTGGGTACCGGGGATGGACTGCGCCAGCGTGTTGCGCACCTTGTCGGCGGCGACCTGCTGGGCGGCGTCGTCGCCGGGCTGCCGTTCGAGACGGATCAGCACGTCCTGCGGCGACCCGAACTCCTGCAACGCCACCTGCCCCATGCCGAGGCCGGACAGCGTGTGGCGCAGCGAGGCGAAGTCGGCGGCCTGCGGCGTGCGGGCTTCGATGACGATGCCGCCACGGAAGTCGATGCCGTAATTCAGGCCGGGATGGAAGAACAGGATGACGGACGCGATGGACAGGATCGCCGACACGACGAGGCCGGCGATGCGGCCGTTCATGAAGGGGATCTTGGTGTTGTCGGGGACGAGGCGGAGATGGAACATCGGAAGACCTCTCAGACCGGCAACACGGCCGGACGCGTCCGGCGCAGCCACGTCACCATCATCAGGCGCACAAGCACCGTGGCGGTGAACATGGAGATGAGGATGCCGAAGGTGATGGTGACGGCGAAGCCCTTGATGGTGCCGGTGCCGAAGACGAACAGCAGCGCCATCTTGATGGCCGTCGTCAGGTTGCTGTCGACGATGGTGCTGTAGGCGCGGCTGAAGCCGGCCTCCATCGAGGCGAAGACGCCGCGGCCCTTCTTCGTCTCCTCGCGGATACGCTCGTTGATCAGGATGTTGGCGTCGACCGCCAGACCCAGCGACAGCAGCACACCGGCGATGCCGGGCAGCGTCAGGGTGGCTTGCAGCAGCGACAGCGCCGCGAGCGTCAGCACGAGGTTGATGAACAGCGCCGAGCAGGCGAAGGCGCCGAACAGCCCGTAGCAGGCGATCATATAGATGCAGACCATCACGAAGCCGACGACGACGGCGGTCAGGCCGGCGCGGATGGAATCGGCGCCCAGGTCGGGACCGACGGTCCGTTCCTCGATCACCTTCAGCGGAGCCGGCAGCGCGCCGGCCCGCAGCAGGACGGCAAGGTCGTTGGCGTTGGCGGCGGTGAAGTTGCCGCTGATCTGGCCGCGGCCGCCGGTGATCGGCTCGCGGATCACGGGTGCGCTGATGACCTTGTTGTCGAGCACGATGGCGAAGGGCCGGCCGACATTCTGCTTGGTCACCTCGGCGAACCGGTTGGCGCCGGCGGTGTTGAACTCGAAGTTCACCACCCATTCGCCGGTCTGCGGGTTGGTACCGGCCGACGCGTTCTGCAGCGTGGCGCCGTCGACCTCGACCTTCTTGCGGATGACGTATTTGGTCTGGTAGCGGTCGCCTTCGGTCGACGGCAGGATCTCCGAACCCGGAGGGGCGCGACCGGTGCTGGGATCGGCGTTCACGTCGACCAGGCGGAAGGTCATCTTGGCGGTGGTGCCGAGCAGCCGCTTGATGCGGTCGGGATCCTCGACGCCGGGCAGCTGGACCAGGATGCGGTCGTTGCCCTGGCGGGCGATGGTCGGCTCGTTCACGCCGGTCTCGTCGATGCGGCGGCGCACGATCTCGATCGACTGCTCGATGGCCTGGGTGGCGCGGTCGCGCAGGGCGACCTCGCTCAGCGCCACGGTCACCGTGCCGCCGTTGACGGTCACGTCGAGGTCCGGCTGCCCACCGCCCAGAGCCGTGCGGCCCACCGGGCTGGAGAGCTGGCGCAGGGCCTTCACGGCTTCCTCGGCCTGGGCCGGGTCGCGCAGCTGGACGGTCACGGCGCGCTCGCCGGCGTTCAGCGCGGTGTAGCCGACATTGGCGGTGCGCAGCTGCTGCCGCGCGCCGTCCACCAGACCTTCCACGCGGTCGCGGATGACGGTGGCCATGTCGACTTCAAGCAACAGATGCGATCCGCCGCGCAGGTCGAGACCCAGCGACACCCGGGTGTTGGCGTACCAGGACGGCAGCGCCGCCAGCGTGTCGCGGCCCATGAAGTTGGGCAGCATCAGGATGAACCCGGCGATGCAGGTCGCCAGGATCAGGTAAATCTTCCAGCGCGAAAAATAGAGCATGCGTCACTCGAATCCGATCAGACACCCGGTCCGGGCGACCGCCCCGCCCCGTCGATGGGGCGAGCGGCCGGGCCGGACGGGAAGCGCCTTCGGGCCGACCCGTGGATGAGGGGCCCGGCTGCGGCTTACTTGCGGCCGAACAGCTTGCCGATCCCGCCGGCGGCGGTGGTGTCGGCCGGCTTGGCCTCGCCGTCGACGGTCGGCGCGGCGTCGCCGCCGGACTTGCCGGCCGGCTCGGTCTTGGCGAGCACCAGATTGACGGTCGAGCGCAGGCAGCGCACGCGCACATTCTCCGCGATCTCGACGGTGATCTCGTCCTCGGTGCCGACCTTGGTGACGATGCCGATGATGCCGCCGCCGGTCACGACGCGGTCGCCGCGGCGGATGGCCGACAGCATCGCCTTATGCTCCTTCATCTTCTTCTGCTGCGGACGGATCAGCAGGAAGTAGAAGACGACGAAGATCAGGATCAGCGGCGCGAACTGGACGAGCATGTCACCGCCGCCGCCAGCCGAAGCCGCCGTCTGTGCATAAGCCGTCGAAACGAACA
This sequence comes from Azospirillum sp. A26, assembly GCF_042604635.1. Taxonomy (NCBI): domain Bacteria; kingdom Pseudomonadati; phylum Pseudomonadota; class Alphaproteobacteria; order Rhodospirillales; family Azospirillaceae; genus Azospirillum; species Azospirillum sp. A26. Next base: position 918,254 of record NZ_CP170472.1, read on the forward strand.
TCTGGAAGCTCCTTACAGGTTTGGTCTCGGCACCGGATCGGCGTTCCGCCGGGACGCCGCGACTATAGCCGCCCATGACCGGGATGCAATGGTGATGCGCCACAATCCGCGGGCGCACCACGGCTTGTGTGCTTGCCTTGCTGTGTTACGGTGCGAAGGCGTCGGAAAGATGGCTGCGCGGGCACCCACTTTCCATGGAACATCCAGAAAAAATTTCCGGAAAATTATGTCGCACTCCATCGAAAAGTCCGGTGCCGATCAGGCGCTTTTCCCCTTGCTGACCCGCATCGCCGAGGCGCTGGAACGTCTCGCCCCGCCGCCGGACCGGCCGCTGGACTTCGGTGCGGCCGACGCCTTCGTCTGGCATCCCGATCCCGACCGGCTGGAAGGGGTTCCGGTGGTCAACCGCGTCGACATCATGCTTCTTCAGGGCATCGAGCGGCAGCGCGAGATCCTGCTGGACAACACCCGCCGCTTCGCCGCCGGCCTGCCGGCCAACAACGCCCTGCTGTGGGGCGCCCGCGGCACCGGCAAAAGCTCGCTGGTCAAGGCCGCCCACGCCGCCATCTGCACGGAGCGGCCGGGCGAACTGGCGCTGGTGGAAATCCACCGCGAGGACATCCCCACCCTGCCCCGCCTGCTGACCCGGCTGAAGGGCGAGGCCCGCCGCTTCATCCTGTTCTGCGACGATCTGTCCTTCGACCATGACGACGCCCATTACAAGTCGCTGAAGGCGGTGCTGGACGGCGGCATCGAGGGGCGGCCGGACAATGTGGTGTTCTACGCCACCTCCAACCGCCGGCACCTGATGCCGCGCGACATGATCGAGAACGAGCGGTCGACCGCCATCAACCCGGCGGAAGCGGTGGAGGAAAAGGTGTCGCTGTCGGACCGCTTCGGCCTCTGGCTGGGTTTCCACAACTGCGACCAGGACACCTATTTCGCGATGATCGAGGGCTATGTCCGCCATTTCGGCCTGGAGATCCCGGAGGACCGGCTGCGCGCCGAGGCCGTCGAATGGTCGGTCACGCGCGGAAGCCGGTCTGGCCGGGTGGCCTGGCAGTTCATCCAGGACTTGGCTGGCCGCCTCGGGAAGTCCCTTCGCTGACCTTGCGGTCCATCTGGTCGCTCGGATCGACGGCCTGGCTGCCCTTGCGCAGCTCGAAATGCAGCTGGGGCGAGGACACGCCGCCGGTCTGGCCGACCCGGGCGATCACCTGCCCCCGCTTCACCGACGCGCCGCGCTCCACCTCGATCTTGTCGAGGTGGGCGTAGGCGGTGATCCAGCCGTCGGAATGCTTCAGCAGCAGCAGGTTGCCGAAGCCGCGCAGCTCGTTGCCGGCATAGGCGACCACACCGTTGTCGGCGGCGACCACGGCGGTCCCCTTTGCGGCTGCGATGTTCAGCCCGTCATTGTGCAGACCGTCCGGCTTCGGCCCATAGCCGGAAATCAGCTTGCCCTTCACCGGCCACAAGAAGCGGGCGCCGCCGCGCGGCGGCGGGGCGCCGACCTCGGCCTTCGGTTCCGGCTTCGGCGGCGGCGCGGCGGCGGCAACCTCCTGCTGCGGAGCGGCGGCGGGCGGAGCGGGTTGAGCGGTTGGCGCCGGAATGGGCGTTGCCGCCGGCTTGCTGCCGGGCGGACGCAGCATGGTCGGCCCCTGACCCGGCTGATAGGCGGTATCGCCGGTTGCGGCAGGGGGAGCCGCGGCCGGTTCCGGCGCGGCTCCCGGCTTCGACGGCGGCGGCAGCGGTGTTGCCGCGATGCCGCCGGAGGATACGGAGCCGGAGGAGGACGCGCCGGGCGGCGGAAGCTCGGCCGCCTGCACCGACCCGCGACCGGCGGGCGAACCCTGCGGCGTCAGCGACACGGCGCCGCTGGAGGCGACCCCGGAGGCGACCATGGTTCCGTTGCTGTCATTGCTGCCCGGTAGGCGCAGGGGCTGGCCGACCTGCACCGCATAGGGCGGGGTCAGGTTGTTCAGCCGGCTCAGTTCGCTGACGTCGACATTGTGCATCCGGGAGATGCTGTAGAGGCTGTCGCCCTTCTGCACGATGTACTGGCGCGAGGTCGGCAGCACCAGACGCTGCCCGACTTCCAGCCGGTAGGGCGGAGCCAGCTTGTTCGCCTCGATCAGGTCGCGCAGCGGCACATTGTAGCGGCGCGACAGGCTGTAGGCGCTGTCGCCCTTCTGCACGCTGATGGCGCCGCCGGCCGAATCCGGCACCTCGGAAACCGTGGTGAAGGGGGCAAGCCCCCCCACCCGTTCGCAGGCACCGAGCGCCAGGACGGCGGTGGACAGGACCAGGGCGGGCAGGACGCGCTTGGAAAATGCGGGTTTCATGCGGAACGGACCGATTGCGGCGGGTCGGACAGCAGCGGAACGAAACGGACGGGCCACAGGTCCTCCCGGATAAGGCCAGCTTCGGAGCGCCGGAAACGCACGACCTTCTGGTCGCGGTGATCGGTCCCCAACGGAATGACCAAGACACCATCAATGGCGAGTTGATCCGTCAAGTCTTTTGGCGGCTCCGGCCCACCGGCGGCTGTGACCAGTATACGGGCGAAGGGCGCCTGCTCCGGCCAGCCCCGCGTCCCGTCGCCGAGCCGCGTGGTGATGTTGCCGATGTCGAGCGCCCTGAATCGCCCCTCCGCCTCACGCAGAAGCGGCTTCAGCCGCTCGATGGTGAAGACGCGGCGGCAAAGCCGCGACAGCACCGCCGCCTGATAGCCGGAACCGGTACCGACCTCCAGGACAAGATGTCGCGGGAGCAGCTCCAGCGCCTGGGTCATCAGGCCGACCACCAGCGGCTGGCTGATGGTCTGACCCTGATCGATCGGCAGCGCCGTGTCCTCCCACGCCCGGTCCTGGAAGGCCTCCGGGACGAACAGCTCGCGCGGGATCCGCTCGATGGCCGCCAACACGTGCGTGTCGGTGACGCCGGCCCCGCGAAGGGCCATCAGCAAGCGGATCTTGCGCGGGTTGTATGTCACACGAAGGCCTGCCTCAACGTCTGCAACGTCGGCGTATGGGTGAGGTCGAGATAGACGGGCGTCACCGAGATGCCGCCGTTGAAGACGACATGGATGTCGGTGTCGTCCGCCACGTCGGCTTCGCCGCGCAGCGTGCCGATCCAGATGTATGGCTTGCCGCGCGGGTCGACACGCTCGAACAGCTCGTCGCCGATCTTGCGCTTTCCGTGGCGCACCACCTGGATGCCCGTCACCTCCGCGGCCGGGCGGGCCGGGAAGTTGACGTTCAGCAGCACGTTCTTCGGCCAGGCCACCGTCACCGCCTTTCGGACGACGTCGGCGCCATGGGCAGCGGCGGCGGACCAGTCGATCGGCTGGCCCGGCTCGTAATGCTGGCTCATGGCGATGGCCGGCACGTTCAGCAGCGTCGCCTCCATCGCCGCGGCGATGGTGCCGGAATAGGTCACGTCCTCGCCGATGTTGGAGCCCTGGTTGACGCCGGACAGAACCAGCGTCGGACGGGCGTCCTTCATCACATGGTTGACCGCCAGCAGCACGCAGTCGGTCGGCGTGCCGTCGACGGTGAAGCGGCGGTCATCCAGCTTGCGCAGGCGCAACGGCCGGTTGATGGTCAGCGAATGGCTGGCCGCCGACTGCTCCATCTCCGGCGCCACGACCCAGACGTCGTCGGACAGCTCGTGCGCGATGGCTTCCAGGACCTTCAATCCCTGGGCATGGATGCCGTCGTCGTTGGTGACGAGGATCCGGGTCCGGGACAGGTCGAGCGGCAGGTCGAACATCAGATGGAAATCCTCTCCACTCCGCGCATGTAGGGGCGGAGCGCTTCAGGAACCAGGATCGAACCGTCGGGCTGCTGGTAATTCTCCAGAACCGCGATCAGGCAGCGCCCGACCGCCACACCCGATCCATTGAGGGTGTGCACGAATTGAGTTTGCTTCTCGCCCTTGGCCCGGCAACGGGCTTTCATCCGCCGGGCCTGGAAATCGCCGCAATTGGAAATGCTGGAGATCTCGCGGTAGGCGTTCTGGCCCGGCAGCCACACCTCGACGTCGTAGGTCTTGCGCGAGGAGAAGCCCATGTCGCCGGTGCACAGCACGATGGTGCGGTAAGGCAGGCCAAGCCGCTCCAGGATCGTCTCGGCACAGCGGGTCATGCGCTGGTGCTCGTCCTCCGACTGTTCCGGCGCGGTGATGGCGACCATCTCCACCTTCCAGAACTGGTGCTGGCGGATCATGCCGCGGGTGTCGCGCCCGGCCGACCCTGCTTCCGCCCGGAAACAGGGGGTCAGCGCGGTGTAGCGCAGCGGCAGTTCCTCCGACGCCACGATCTGGTCGTTGACCAGATTGGTCAGCGGCACCTCGCTGGTCGGGATCAGGTAATGGTCGGACGAGGTGGTCTTGAACAGATCCTCCTCGAACTTCGGCAGCTGGCCGGTGCCGAACAGGGCGGTGTCGCGCACCATCAGCGGCGGGGCGATCTCGGTGAAGCCGTGCTCGCTGGTGTGGATGTCCAGCATGAAGTCGGCGAGCGCGCGCTCAAGGCGGGCCAGCCCGCCCTTCAGCACGGTGAAGCGGGCGCCCGACATGCGGGCCGCCGCCTCGAAATCCATCAGGCCGAGCGCTTCGCCCAGCTCGTAATGCTGCTTGGGGTTGGCGATGTCGGCCGGCGTGCCCCAGCGGCGGACCTCGACATTGGCGGTCTCGTCCGGCCCGTCCGGCACATCGTCGGCCGGGATGTTGGGAATGCCCGCCAGGATGGCATCGAGTTCGGCGCCGAGCGCGCGTTCCTCCTCCTCCACCTGGGGCAGGCGGTCCTTCAGGGTCGCCATCTCGTCCAGGATCGGCTGGGCATCGCGCCCTTCGCGCTTGGCGAGGCCGACTTCCTTCGCCGCCTCGTTCCGGCGGGCCTGCATCTCCTGCATCTGGGTCTGCGCGGCGCGGCGGCGGCTGTCGAGGTCGAGCACGGAGGACGACATCGGCGCCAGTCCCCGGCGGCCAAGGCCGCGGTCGAAGGCTTCGGGATTCTCACGGATGGCGCGAAGGTCGTGCATGGCTCGAACAATCAACGAATTGTGTGGGGCACTGGTTATACGGCGCGACCCCGCCAAGGTCCAGTGCGAGGCCATGTCCACACCTCTCCTGATAAGGATATGAAGGCGGCTTCCAGCGGACTTGCGCGGACGGCATGGCGGCTGCGCCCCGGCAATGGTTGGAATGGACAGGCACGGCAGGGCAATGTCCGTGTTGCGCCGCAACCAGCGGCGCCAAGGATCGAAGCAGGAGCCTGGCGCGTGCGCGACGAGATCGAGACCGGTGGCGAGGCCCCCTATCTGCAGGCCGGAACGCCCGCCTATCGTCGTGCCAGCCGCATCCTGTTCGTCGCCGGCTTCTCCACCTTCGCCACGCTCTACTGCGTTCAGCCGCTGCTGCCCGACTTCGTGCGGGAGTTCGGGGTGACGCCGGCGGAATCGAGCCTGTCGCTTTCCCTGACGACCGGCATCCTGGCTGTGGCGCTGCTGGTGGCCGGTGCCATTTCCGACGGCATCGGCCGCAAGCCGGTGATGGTCGCGGCCCTGCTCGGCGCCGGCATTCTCGGGATCGTCGGCGCGCTGATGCCGGGCTGGCATGGCTTCCTGGCGGTGCGGGCGCTGGAGGGGCTGGCGCTGAGCGGCCTGCCCGCGGTGGCGATGGCCTACGTCTCCGAAGAGGTCGATCCAAAATCGGCCGGGGTCGCCATGGGGCTTTATATCGGCGGCACGGCCATCGGCGGCATGTCCGGCCGGGTGCTGACCGCCGTCCTCACCGATCTCGGCAGCTGGCGGCTGGCGGTCGGGGTGGTCGGTGCGCTGGCGGTTGCAGCCGCCGTCACGGTCTGGTTCGCCCTGCCCCCGTCACGCCATTTCGTCCGTCGCGCCGCCGGGCTGCCGGCGCTGGTGCGGGCTTGGCGCGGACTGCTGACCGATCCGTCTCTGCTCGGGCTCTTCTCGCTCGGTTTCCTGCTGATGGGCGGCTTCGTAACCGTCTTCAATTATATCGGCTTCCGCCTGAGCGAGCCGCCCTTCGAACTGCGGCCGGCCATCGTCGGCGCGGTGTTTCTGGTCTACAGCTTCGGCGTCGTCAGTTCGCCGCTGTTCGGCGGCTGGTCGGGCCGTTTCGGCTCCAATCGCACGCTGGCCGCGGCGGTGACGCTGATGGTGGCCGGGCTGGCCCTGATGGAGATCGACAGCCTGTTCGCCATCGCTTCCGGCATCGCCCTGTTCACATTCGCCTTCTTCGGCGCCCATTCCATCGTGTCGGCCTGGATCGGCCGCCGCGCCGCGGTGGCGCGCGGCCAAGCCTCCTCCATCTATCTGTTCTGCTATTATCTGGGCTCGACGCTCGCCGGGACGCTCGGCGGGCTGTTCTGGCACGGCTATGGCTGGACCGGGGTGGCGGCCTTCGTCGGCCTTCTGCTGGCGGTCGCGGTGGGGGTGACGGTCGGCCTGCAACGCAGCCGCTGACGGTCGAGCTGCGGGTACGGCCGCCGATGCGCGGCGAACGGTCGCGGCTGCGATTCGGCTTATTGCGCTGCGCCGGTCGGCACTTCACGGTGTGCGTGTCCATTCGGCGGGAGTGCGCGCGGTGAGCGATCTAACCGTATATCTGGAGAGCGATGCCCGCCGGCCGGAACTCCGCACCTCCGATGCGGCCCTGATCGCGGCTCATCTCGCCCATGCCGGTATTCTCTACGAGCGCTGGAACGCCGATACGCCCCTCCCCGCCGATAGCGACGCAGACGCCGTGCTGCACGCCTATGCTGTCCCCATCGAGCGGCTGAAGCAGGCGCGCCGCTTCCTCACGGCGGATGTCGTCCGCGTCACCCCGCAGACGGACGGTATCGCCGCCCTGCGTGCCAAGTTCCTGGACGAACACACCCATGACGAGGACGAGGCGCGATTCTTCGTCGAGGGAGCCGGTGCCTTCTACATCCACCTGAAGGCCCGCGTCTTCCGCGTGGTGTGCGAGGCCGGCGACCTGCTGAGCATTCCCGCCGGCACGCCGCACTGGTTCGACATGGGGCCGAAGCCGCGCTTCACCACCATCCGTTTCTTCGGCCGCCCCGACGGTTGGGTGGCCACCCTGACCGGCGACGCCATCGCCGCGCGCTTCCCGCCCTTCGAGCCGGAAACTGCACAGGCGGCCTGAATCCGCCCCATTCCCGCCTCAAAAAATTCACTTGAATCACGGACGGAAAAGCGTAAATCAATCGGCACGACGCACCCGCACGTGCCTATGGCCCTCTGTGGTTATGCTACGACGTACCGCGTCCTTTTTGGCAGAACCGACCATTCCAGTGGGTCGGTCCCGAGAGGGAGGTCAGTATGTACGCTGCCCACGGTGGGGCTGTGAGACGGTAGCCCTTTAGCCGGTAAACGACGCGCTGTTGCCTGGAGCTTCACAGCCCGGGGCCGCTGCTCGCACCGGCTTTTTCCGTCTCCCCCCTTCCAAAATCCGATCAATCCCCGATTCCGCTGCGCCACCCGCGCCCAGTCCTGTGCTGGCCGGTTCGTGACGCGGCCGGGGATTGCCGTCTGCTCACCGGACCGGCCTGCGCGCCGCCGTCCGGGGATAGGAGTGCGCCATGGGTTTCCTGCGTTCCCGTTCCGCCGTCACCCCGCTGCGCCGCGTCGGCCTGAACGACAGCAGCGCCGTTTCCCTGTCCACCGGCCGCCGCTCTACCGTGGTGCAGGCCGTCGCGCTGCACCGCCCGGAAGAGCCGATGCACTGCATCCGTCCCGGCGTGCTGGCCGACACCGCCGACAGCTTCCTGAAGGCTTTCGCCGGGGCGACCGATGCGGTCGCCCGTGGCGGCGACGTGCTCTATGCCGTGAAGTGCAACCCCGAGCCGGCGGTGCTGCGCGCCCTGTGGGCCGGCGGCGTGCGCCATTTCGACGTTGCCTCCCCCGGTGAGATCCGCCTGATCCGTCAGATGTTCCCGGACGCCGTCCTGCATTACATGCACCCGGTCAAGGGCCGTCAGGCGATCCGCAACGCCTACCACCAGTATGGCGTCCGCGACTTCGTGCTCGACAGCCGGGAAGAGCTGGACAAGATCCTGGAGGAGACGGACGGCGCCGCCGACCTCGGCCTCGTCGTGCGGCTGTCGCTGCCGAAGGGCAACGCCGTCTACGACCTGTCCGGCAAGTTCGGCGCCGCCATCACCGATGCGGTGGATCTGCTGCGCGCCGCCCGTGCGGCGGCGGCGGCGAAGGTCGGGCTGTCCTTCCATGTCGGCTCGCAGATGCTGGATCCGTCAGCCTATGAGCGCGCCATCGCGCTGGCCGGCTATGTCATCGCCGAGAGCGGCGTCGACCTCGACGTTTTGGATGTCGGCGGCGGTTTCCCGGTGTCCTATCCGGGCGTCACCCCGCCGCCGCTCGGCGACTTCATGGCCGCCATCGCCCGCGGCGTTGCCGCCATCGACCTGCCGGCGCACTGCCGCCTGTGGTGCGAGCCCGGCCGCGCGCTGGTCGCCCCCGGCGTCTCGCTGGTCGTTCAGGTGGTGAAGCGGCGCGGCGACGAGCTGTTCATCAATGACGGCGTCTATGGCGCGCTGTCGGACGCCGGCGTTCCCGGTTTCCGCTTTCCGGCGCGCCTGATCCGCCCGTTCGAGGCGATGACCGATGCCGGGGATGAGGCCTTCAGCTTCTACGGCCCGACCTGCGACAGCGCCGACAAGATGGCCGGCCCGTTCCACCTGCCGGCCGACGTGAAGGCCGGAGACTGGATCGAGCTGGGCCAGCTCGGCGCCTATGGCTCCTGCCTGCGCACGGCCTTCAACGGCTTCGACCAGGCGCGCGTCGTCGAGGTGTCGGACGCCCCCCTGCTCGCCACTCCCGGTTATGAGCTTCGCTCCTGCGCTGCCTGAAGGCGAAGCCGGTTTCTGTGGATAAAGCGTAAAGACATCCGTAACATTCAGTTGCCCGGCGCGTCCCGTTTCCGCTTCTCCGAAGTGGGCGGGAGCGCCGGCTTATGTCGTCGGCCTAAACTACCTCGGGGAGACAAAAAATCATGGCCCTGGACACGAAGCTCTGCACGTTCACAGGCCGCATGGTCATCGTTGGATTCGGTTCGATTGGCCAGGGTGTCTTGCCGCTGCTTCTCCGTCACATCGACGGACTTACGGCCGACCGAATCACCATCGTCACCGCCGAGGAGCGCGGGCGCGAGGAAGCGGAGCTTTACGGCGTCGCCTTCCACAACAACCCGCTCGACAACGACAATTTCTTCCAGGTTCTGAAGCCGCTGATCGACAAGGGCGATTTCCTGGTCAATCTGTCGGTCGACGTCTCGTCGCTTGCGTTGATCGAGTTCTGCCAGCGGGTCGGCGCCTTCTACACCGACACCTGCACCGAACCGTGGGCGGGCGGCTACACCGATTCCAGCCTGTCGCCGTCGCTGCGCTCCAACTATGCGCTGCGCGAATCGGCGCTGGCGCTGCGCAGCCGTTACGAAGGCGGCCCGACCGCGTTGATCACCCATGGGGCGAATCCGGGTCTGGTGTCGCATTTCGTCAAGCAGGCACTGCTGAACATCGCCGCCGACACCGGCGTGGAAACCGATGTCCCGACCGACCGCGACGGCTGGGGCCGGCTGGCGCAGAGGCTTGGCATCAAGACCATCCATGTGGCCGAGCGCGACACCCAGGTGTCGAACCAGCCCAAGCGGATCGGCGAGTTCGTCAACACCTGGTCGATCGACGGCTTCGTCAGCGAAGGCTGCCAGCCGGCCGAGCTGGGCTGGGGCACGCACGAGAAGGACTTGCCGCCCGACGGTCGCCGGCACGAATTCGGCTGCGACGCCGCCATCTACCTGATGCGCCCCGGCGCGGCGACGCGCGTGCGCACCTGGACCCCGCTGGAGGGGCCGTTCCACGGCTTCCTCATCACCCACAGCGAGGCGATCTCGATCTCCGACTATTTCACGGTGCGCGACGGCGACCGCGTCGTCTACCGGCCGACCTGCCACTATGCCTATCACCCCTGCGACGACGGGGTGATGTCGCTGCACGAACTGGCCGGCAAGAATTACAACATGCAGGCCGAGCAGCGGCTGATGATGCATGAGATCACCGGCGGCATGGACGAGCTGGGCGTCCTGCTGATGGGCCATCCCAAGGGCGCCTACTGGTTCGGCTCGCGGCTGGACATCGACACGGCGCGCTCGCTGGCGCCCTACAACAACGCCACCTCGATGCAGGTGACCTCCACCGTTCTCGGCGGCATCGTCTGGACGCTGGAGAACCCGAATCGGGGGTTGGTGGAACCGGACGAGGTCGACTTCCGCCGGGTGCTGGACATCGCCACCCCCTATCTCGGCGAGGTTGTCGGCGCCTATGGCGACTGGACTCCGCTGCAGGACCGCAATGTCCTGTTCCCGGAAGACATCGACGAGGACGATCCCTGGCAGTTCAAGAACTTCCGGGTGAATTGAGAGACGTTGGATGAAGCACCGCAGCCCCCGGAGCCGGTTCCGGCACGGCGGCTGCGGCAGCGCTGCCACAGGGGGGACGGCGACACGGTGACATTGCCCGCGGAAGGGTCTTGAAACCGTTGACTTGGGCTTTCGCTTCCCCCAATCGTTCCGACATGCCCAAGCACGTCTCCCGGCGCGCCCGCGCCAAAGCTCCGACCGTCACCAACCCCATCCTGCGCTCCGGCATCGTCGGGCTGATGGTGGCGTGTGGGGTCGCCGCCCTGGATCTGGCCCTTCCGGATGCGGCCAACGCCCAGACGCCGGCCAAGCAGGCGCTGACGCCAAAGCCGACTCCCAAGCCGGCCGACGGACCGCTTCCGGGCAGCAAGCCCGCCGCTCCGGCCGCCCAGGCCGGCGCGAGCGGCACCGAATCGAAACAGGACCCCGTCCTGCTGACGGCCGATCAGGTCACCTTCGACGAGGTGAACAGCATTGTCACCGCCAGTGGCAATGTCGAGCTGGCCCAGGGCAAGCGCAGCGTCCACGCCGACAAGATCACCTACAACCAGAAGACCAAGGTCGTCACCGCCACCGGCAAGATCCGGCTGGTGGAGCCGTCGGGCGACATCGTCTTCGCCGATTACGCCGAGCTGACCGACGATCTGAAGGACGTGTTCATCGAGAACATCCGCGTCCTGATGACCGACAACGGCCGTATGGCCGGCAACGAGGGTGAGCGGCGCGAGGGCCGTCTGACGCGCGTCAACCGCGGCGTCTACAGCCCTTGCGACCTGTGCAAGGAAGACCCGACCCGTCCGCCGCTGTGGCAGATCCGCGCCGTGCGCATCGTGCACGACAACGAGGAGCACGAGGTCCGCTATCGCGACGCGACGATGGAGATCTTCGGCATCCCGGTCGCCTACACGCCCTATCTGTCGCACCCCGATCCGTCGGTGGACCGCAAGAGCGGGTTCCTGACGCCGTCCTTCGGCAACAGCTCCAATCTCGGCGCGATCCTCAAGACCCATTATTACTGGGACATCGCGCCGGACCAGGACGCCACCTTCGACCTGCATTACTACTCGCAGCAGGGGCCCCTGCTCGGCGGTCAGTACCGCAAGCGGTTCGAGAGCGGCCGGCTGGAATTGGAAGGTGCCATCACCCGCGGCGACGTTGCCAACACCACCATCGTGCCGAAGGAAACGCGCACCCGCGGCTATGTCGCGGCGCGCGGTCTGTTCGACATCGACGAGACGTGGCGCGCCGGCTTCGACATCAAGCGGGCCAGCGACCCGACCTTCCTGCGGCGCTATTACGATTTCCGCGAGGATTACCTGACCAGCAAGGCCTTCGTCGAAGGCTTCCACGGCCGGAACTATGCGGCAATCACCGGCTACAGCTTCCAGGACATGCGGTACGGCAACCCGATTCCGGAACCCGTCACCCTGCCCTATGCGCAGTACAACGCGCTGGGTGAGCCAGGCAGCCTGCTGGGGGGCCGCTGGTCGTTCGATACGAGCCTGCTGGCGGTGTCGCGCTTCCGGAACGCCGGCCCCGACACCCAGCGCGTCACGGTCCAGCCGGGGTGGGAGCGCAACATCGTCTCCAACGCCGGTTTCGTGACGACCCTGTCGGGCAGCGTGCTGGTCGCCGGCTACAAGGCGCAGCAATTCAACTACAACGACCCGACGGTCCGCGGCGACGACACCATCAGCCGTTTCCGCTTCTTCCCGCAGGGGCAGGCCACCGTCCGCTATCCCTTCGTCCGCTATGGCGAAAGCTCGTCCCAGCTGATTGAGCCCATCGGCCAACTGACCTTCGCGCCGAAGCTGCCGAACGGCCGCCTCTTCCCGAACGAGGACAGCCTGGACGTCGAGTTCGACGATGTGAACCTATTGCAGCCCAACCGTTTCACCGGCATCGACCGGCTGGACGACGGCATGCGCTTCACCTACGGCTTGCGTGGAGCGATCTACGGCAACACCCAGGGGTCGGCCAGCCTGTTCCTGGGCCAGAGCATTCGCCTGAGCGACAGCAGCGCCGGTTTCTCCGGCGATTCGGGCCTGGAGGAGCGGGTTTCCGATTATGTCGGCCGCCTGGATCTGCAGCCCGCCGACTGGCTGGACGTCAATTACGGCTTCCGCGTCGATCACGAGACCTTCCGTCCGCGCCGCCACTCGTTGAACGCCTCAGCCGGCGTGCCGCTGCTGCGTGTGTCGACCTCCTACACCTATGTCGACCAGACGACCTCCCGCACCGCGGTCACCCGCAACCGGGTGGAGCAGGCGAACTTCGGCGTTTCCTCGCAGTTCACCGATCGCTGGAACATCGGCATCGCCCATACCCAGGCGATGGAACCGCAGCCGGGTCCGCGCTCCAGCCTCGCCGTGCTGACCTATGGCGACGAATGCCTTCTGTTCCAGACCATCGCCCGGCGCGACTACACGATCAGCACCACCGGCGAGAAGGATGGCAACACCATCTTCTTCCGTCTGGTCTTCAAGAATGTCGGCGAGTTCAAGAGCCCGGGCATCAATGCCGGCTTCCTGGGTGGCGGGTCGGCCAACCAGTAATCGCCTTTCCTCGGGTAAAGACGGCACAAACCAACGGCCAGGGGGTTGCATCCCCTGGCCGTTGCCATTAGCCATAAAGGTCCGACGAGACAGCCCGCCACGACCGAGATCATGACCCTGGGACGTTACGACTACGAAAGACGGTACCGCAAACGCATGCGGGCCGGCGTGATCAAGTTCATGCTGCTGGCGGCACTCGTGCTGGGGGTCGGGCTTTTCTCCTACCAGATGGGAATCGAGCAGCTGAAGGGCCGCGACGTGACCCTGCGCGAGGAGATCGCCACGCTGTCGCGGCAGAAGGCGGAGCTGGAGCTGCTGGCCAGCCAGATGCAGCACGCCGCCCGCACCGCCGAGGCGCGCGCTGCCGAACTGGAAGGCCGCCTTCAGCGCGAGGTGCCGACCGGCGATCTCGCCAAGCTGAGCCAGCTGGTTGGGGAGCGGCTGAAAAGCGGGCTGGACGCCAACCGCCTCGCCTTTGTCATCTCGCAGGCCCAGGTTCCGCGCAACTGCCAGCCGACCGACACTAAGCGCTTCACGCTGAGCACCCCGCTGCTGAAGGGCGGCGCGCGCGGCGTCACCTTCGGCAACGGAACCGTCACGGTCACCGGCGAGGGGCAATCGGCACACAACCCGCAAGGCAACGCCGAAAGCTGGTTCGATCCGGGCCAGCCGGTGACGATCCGCATCAACGGCATGGGCGGCAAGGGCACCACGGTCAGCGGCGTTCTGCCTCTGCACCAGTCGCTGGTGGTCGACAACAGCGAATACCGCTTCACCATCGCCGCGGCCCAGCGCTCCTTCGTCGAGGTGACCGCCGACCGCTGCGCCTATCCCTGAGGCGGAACGGCGAATCCACGCGGCGGCTCCCCGGCCGCGTGGATGTCCCACATGGTCGTGAACGCCGATTCGATGGAACGGGCGAACCGGTCGGTGTCGAACAGCGGAGCGGTGGCGCAGGCCCGCTCCAGCCGCAGCTTCAGAGCGGCCAGCTCGGCAGGCTGTTCCGCCAGCCGCTGCGCCGTCGCCTCATAGGCATCCCAGTCCGCCACCGCCAGTTCGGGCAAACCGACCGCGCGCAGCAGGCTGGCGGCGACCCGCCCGGCAAAGGACCGGCCGGGAACCGTCAGCACCGGCAGCCCGGCCCACAACGCGTCGCTCGCCGTGGTATGGGCGCCGACCGGGGCTGAATCGAGGAACAGGTCGGCCAGCCGGTGGCGCGCCAGATGCGCCGGTCCCGGAAGGCGCGGAGCGAAGATCAGGCGTTCCGGCGCGACACCGCGCTCCGCAGCCGCAACCCGCAGGTTGGCGGCGACCTCGGCCGGCCCGTCCAGCAGCCACAGGACCGATCCCGGCACGCGTTGCAGAATCCGGCACCAGCGACCGAACAGGTCCGGTCCGATCTTGTAGGGCGCGTTGAAGGCGCAGAAGACGAAGCCGTCGGCCGGCAGCCCGCAGTCGGCGCGGCCCGGTGTCGGCCCAATGGGGCGTTGCCTGTCGTTCGGCTGGTAGCTGTCGGGCAGATGGACGATGCGCTCGCAGTAGAAACGCTGGTGATCGGCAGGCGCCACCACCGCGTCGGCGATGACGTAGTCGATTGCCGTGCTGCCCAGCGTGCCCGGATAGCCGAGCCACTGCGCCTGAACCGGCGCCGGCCGGTATGCGGCGATGCCCGGGCGGGCGTTCTGGGTGTGGCCTTTCAGATCGACCAGGATGTCGACGCCTGCCTCATGGATCAGCCGGGCTGCGGCCTCGTCGGTCAGGGCCGACAGGTCGAGAAGCCGGTCGAACCCGGCGACCAGCCGCTTGCGCAACGGCCCGCCATCGTCGGGGCCGTAGGAGCAGCCGATGATCTCGAAGCGGTCGCGGTCGTGCCGTTCGATCAGCTCGGCGATCAGCACCGCGGTGGCATGCTCATGGAAATCGGCGGAGAGATAACCGATCCGCAGCTTGGCGCCGCGGTCGGTGCGCTTCGGAAAGCCGGGCCGGATGCCCCGCGTCTTCCAGCCGGAATAGCGCTCGGCGCAGGCGCGCTCCAGCGCCGGCCCCGCTCCCTCCCCCAGGAAGATCCAGGGGTGAGCCTGCTGCGTCCGCCCTTCCCGCACTAGATCCACCAGCCGGGCGGACAAGGCTGCCAGCCCAGCCCAGCGGCAGAGATGGCGACGCTGCTGTACCAGCTGCGCCAGAACGCCACCGGCATCGGGGAGGCCGATGCGCAGCGCGCGGTCGAAACCGACGATGCTTGCAGCTGCATCCGCCGCCGGGCCGCCGCGCTGGCCGCGTTCCTTCAACGCAAGGGCGAGGTTGGCCTGTCCTTCCGCCAGATCCGGCCGCAGGCACAGGCTGACGCGAAAGCCCGCGGCAGCTCGGTCCAGGTCGCCGCGGTCGCGGTGCAGGGCGGCCAGGGCCAGCCGGGCCGGCACCAGCGCGTGGTCAAGCTCCAACGCCCGGCGCAGGGCTGCCCCTGCCTCGTCCAGCCGGCCAAGCTCGCGCAGCAGGACACCCTGGTTGCAGGGCGCCGGCGCGAAGTCGGGCATCAGCCGGGCGGCTTCGCCATAGGCCGCGGCGGCCTCCGCCAGACGGCCGAGCGCCTGCAGGGTCACACCCCAATTGTAATGATTGCCGCCGAAATCGGGCAGCCAATCCAGCGCCTTGCGGTGATGCGCCTCCGCCTCCGCAAGGCGGCCCTGACGCCGCAACGCCTCGCCGAGGTTGGAGCGGGCGACCGCCTCCTCCGGCGTGCCGGCCTGCCCCAGCGTGTCGAGTGCGGCGAACAGGGCCGACAGCAACGCCGCGTCGCCCGCCTTGGCGGCAAGGCGGCGGCGCAGGTCGGCGATGGCGCCCTTGCCGCCCCCCTTTCCGAGTTCTTTAAGGATCGGCGGCGACGAGGTCACTTGCGCTGCCACTCGCCCGCGGCGGTCATCACGAACTGTCCGGCCGGGGTGCGCTCGATCAACTGCTGGCCGGCAACCGCCTGGACCTTGTCCAGCGCCGTGCCGTTGCCCTTGGCGATCTCCTGATAGCGGGCCAGGCGCTGGGCGTTCACCTGCTGCGCCAGTGCCTGGGCGGAGGCGGGCGCGCCCGGAACCACGCCGACCATCCCGTCCGGGCGCTCGCCCAGCTGACCGGCGGCCTTGGCGGCGGCCAGCGCATCCTGGGCCAGCGCCAGCTGCGGCATCGCGACCGCCAGCAGTCCGGCAGCCAGGGTGGACAGGGCGAGCCGGTTGAAGTGCCGGCGACTGATGGGGCTTCTCGTCATCACTTCTTCCCCTTCGTCGAAGAAGGCGCGGTGTCGGTGGGAAGACCGAACAGGGCGGGGTCGTTGCGGATCGCGTCGTCGACGTCGCGCTCCAGCTTGACCCTCACCTCCTGCTCGATCCGGACATTCAGGTTGATCTCGATGGGCTTGTCGGGCGCCTCGATCTTCACCGTCGGGGCGCAGGCGGCAACGGCGGCGGAGATCAGCAGGGCAGCCGTCAGGCCTGTGTGGGAAAGTCTGGTAACCATGTGGCGATCAGTGGTCCTTCTGGTCGGAGCCGGTCATCCGCTCCCGCAACGTGTCGGGAATCCGGTAGACGTCGAGGTTCTGGCGCAGAATCCGGTCGAGCGCGCCGGACAGCTTAAGGTTAAGCGCAACTGGATAGCCATCGTAGAATGACGGGTTGGCCCCGCGCAGGGAGAAGCCGGCGCTGAGTTCGCCGCCGGCCTGTCCGTCGATGGTGATCCTCAGGCTTTCGTAATGGAAGTCGGTCAATGCCCCCATCAGCATGGCGGTCGGGCTGCCCTCCTCCCCCTTCAGGCCAGATGGCGGCTGGGCGGGGTCGTAACGCAGCGTGCCGGGGCCCGCCGATTCGAGGACACCGCCGTTCAACGTGACCGTATCGCCGGCGAGGACCACGGGAAGGGTGCCGGCCAGCTTGCCGCTTGCCTCCAGCCCATCCACGGCAATCAATTCCAGCAGCTTTGCGGCATCGATGCCGTCGGCGTGCAGGGTGACCGTCCCCTTCGGCTTGTCGGGTGACAGTTCGAACGGGTCGGCATGCAGCGTGCCGCCGGCCCAGCGCCACTCCGCCTGGTCGACATCGAGACGCCCGTCGCGGCCGTAACCGAACAGCAGCGTCCCGTCGGTCAGCGGAATGCCGACATCCAGCAGGCCGATGGACAGCTTCTGCCCGACCGGGATCACCGGCGGCGACAGGCTGGACAGGGCGACCGTACCGCTGACGCCGGCAACCGTCACCGGACCCGCGGCGCCGGCCAAGCCCTTGACCACCGCCTGACCGGTCGTGGACAGGCCCTTGGGGGTCAGGGAAAGCGTCGCCTTGCCCGATAGCGTGCCGGACGCTTTTTCCAGGAAGGTGGCTCCCAACGGCGAGATGGCAGCGAGACCGGGGCCGTTCTCGGCGAGGCGGATCGGCTTCGCCACCGCCTCCAGCCGCCCGGTGCCGGCGGTCTGGTCATAGGTTCCGTTCATACTGACCGTGAGAAGACCGTTTGCGCCCTTGGCGGTGCCGTCGATGGTCCACGGACCCTCCCCCGCCTGAACCGCCTGCATGGTGACGGCCAGCGGCACGACGGGTGCCGGCTTGGCTGTGTTGGTCAACCGCGCGACGGTGGCGTCCGACCGCCGTCCGGTGCCCTCCTGCCCCAGCCGCAGTACGACCTGTTCGGCCCGCAGACCGCTCGTCGGCATGTCGAGCCGCGGCGCTTGCAGTTCTGCCGTGACGGTCATGGAGCCGGACGCCCAGCGCAGAAGCTCACCCTTCTGCACGGCGCACAGCGTCGCCCCCTGCGGCAGGTCGAGACGCTGGCCGGAAACCGTCAGCCCTTCCGCCTTGGCCGGCAGGCAGCTGTCGGGGGTGACGGTCACGGCGCCGCCATCCATCCCGACCACCAGCGCACCGGACAGGATCAGCCGGCCCGACATCGGCAAATCCAGCGCCTTGGCCGCAGCCTCGAGCGGGCCGCTGTCGCCGGTGATCTCCAGCCGCAGCCCCTGCCACCCGTCGGCGATGCGCAGTCCGGTGACGGTTACCGTGGCACCGGTGAAGCCGGTCCCGCGCAGCATTTCGGTCGCAGTGGCGCCGATCAGCGCCGGTCCGGCCAGGATCACCCCGCCCAGCCCGACGACGCCAAGCGTCACCGCCACTGCCGCCGTCCCCGCTATCGCCCGACCCAGCCTCAATGCCCCCGCCCCTTCCCGTCCGATCGTCAGGACCGGCATGCCACGTCCACGCCCGGATGAACACCCGGACGAGCGGCCGTCATCCGTGACCTTTGGCGGATCTTTCGGGTGGCAGACCGGCCGGCCAGCCGACCGATTGGCCGACCGGTTCAACTCTCCGCCAGCGCGGCTTTGCATTCCGCCGCTTTTCCCCTATGGTCCGGGGCGCGGATTTCGGCTCATCGGAGTGTTTCGCATGAAGCGGTGGACCCGCGCATTGCTGGCGGCACTGTTCGCCACAATCTTCACTGTCTCGTTCTTTACAGTTTCTCAAGGGGAGGCGAAGGCCTTGGATCCGGAAAACACCATTTACCTCGACCTCAAGGACGGTCGCGTGGTGATCGAACTGCGGCCCGACCTGGCGCCGAACCACGTCGCCCGCATCAAGGAACTGACCCGCCAGGGCTTCTACAACGGCGTCGTCTTCCACCGCGTCATCGACGGCTTCATGGCCCAGACCGGCGACCCGACCGGCACCGGCATGGGCGGCTCCGGCCAGAAGCTGAAGGCGGAGTTCTCCAGCACCCCGCACATCCGCGGCACCCTGTCGATGGCCCGTGCGCAGGATCCGAACAGCGCCGACAGCCAGTTCTTCATCTGCTTCGCCCCGTCCCAGTTCCTGGACCGCCAGTACACCGTCTGGGGCCGCGTGGTCGAAGGCATGGAGTTCGTTGACATGATCAAGAAGGGCGATCAGGCCCGCAACGGTCAGGTCTCGAACCCGGACAAGATCATCAAGATGCAGGTCGCTGCCGACGCGAAGTAACGTCGCCGCATCAGCCGACCGAAAAAAAGGGACCGGTTCGCCGGTCCCTTTTTTCTTGCCCGCCGATTCCGAACGCAGATTCCGGCGTCAGCCGCCGGACAGCGCGCTGGTCATGGCCCGCAGCAGATCCTTCATCGATTGCGGCCGGTCCTGCCAGCGCATGGACAGCCCCGACAGAAGCACCTTCTCGAATCCGGGTGCCAGCGCCACCCCCAGTTCCGACGGCCTCGGCACCTTGTCGTTCATGAAGCGGGCGGTGGCGTCTGGCGGCGTACGGCCGGTCAGCGCCAGATAGATGGTGGCGCAGAGCGCATAGACGTCGGACCAGGGGCCTTGCCGCCCCTCATTGGAATATTGCTCCGGCGGGGCATAGCCCGGCTTGAGGATCACGGTCATGCCGGCCCCCGGACGGGCGGTCTGCCGCGCAGCACCGAAGTCCAGCAGCTTGCGGTCGCCGCCATTGGTCAGGAAGATGTTGTCTGGGCTGATGTCGCGATGGATCAGCCCCTGGTCGTGGATGGCCTGCAAGGCCTTGGCGATCGGCATCACCACGGCCAGGGTCCGCTTCACGTCGATGCGTCCGCCGCTGTCGACCAGATACTTCTTCATGGTGCGGCCCTCCAGCAGCTCCATGACCAGATAGGCGGTGCCGTTCTCCTCGAAGAAATCCTGGACACCGACGATCTCGCGCACGTCGCGCAGCCGGGCGAGCGTCCGCGCCTCCTCCAGGAATTTCTCCAGACCGGCGGCGAAGGTCTCCGCATGTTCGTCCGAGAAAGGGGAAACGGCGGCGGCGTTGGGGATCCGGGCGATCAGGGTGGCCGGGTAATATTCCTTGATCGCCACCTTCACCTGCAATCGGTCGTCCCAGCCCAGATATGTTGCGCCGAATCCGCCCTGCCCCAGCACCCTCCCGGCCCTGTAGCGGCCATGCAGCAGCGTGCCGGGCACGAGATGCACGCCCGGCCGGTTGTCGGACTTTTCCGGGAAACCGCAGGCGACACAGGTGCCGGCGCTCCCTTGGATCGCGTAGCAACTTGGACAAAGGCCGGGTCTCACCCCGGAAGCCGGCTTCGACGATGCCGTTCCTGCCGGCTGGCGGCTGACCGGGTGAAGGATGGTTTCGGCACCGCGCATGCCTTTCGGCGGAGGTCCCTGGGGCGAAAGCTGCGCCACATCCACGGTGGGCTGCACGGCTACCGGAAAAGCAGGCGGCAGGACGGGTGGAGGGGCTGGTGCCGTCGCCAACTGGCGCAGCCGGTCCAGCAGTTCCAACAGACGCCGGACCTCGGCCTGGGCGACCTCGCTCTCCGGCTGGGCAAGCTCGGCCTGGAACTGCGGTTGGCGGACGATCTCAAGGATGTGCTGGCGGATCAGCGGCAGTGCCCCATCCTCGCGGATCAGGCCCGAGCAGGCGACCTCCGCCAGCCGGACTGTGCGGCGGCGCAGGACCGGTTCCACCTGCCGCAGGCGGACGGCAAGCTGGCCGGTCTTCACATAATCGTCCACCGACCGTTCGGCTTTTGCGGCGATCCGCTCACAAGTGTCGGCCGGCAGCGGAGCGGAGCGGATCGCTGCCAGCGCGCGGACGAAATCCCGCTCCAGCAGAGCCGTGTCGGGCGTCTGCACCAGCATGTTCTCGATCAGCAGCTCGTTGCAGACGGCCGCCTCCAGCGAGGCGACGATCTCGTCGGTATGCCGTTCGGCGGCGGGAGCCGCGGCGACGCGGGTCAGGTAATGGATGCGGCAGATCAGGTCCGACTGCCCCTCGCCAAGCCCGACGATCGACCGGCGATAGGCGCTGGCCCCACCCTGCTCCAACCGGCGCGAGTAGCGTACGGTCAATGCATCGGCCATCGCGGCACCGCCGATCAGCCCGTCGCGGGTCAGCAGATGGCCGACCAGCGTCTTCAGCATCTCCGCCTCCTGATCGAAGGCGCCACGGCCCAGCGGCTGGGGCGCCTTCAACTGGCGGCGGATGCGGTCGAGCACCGCGGCCTTCGCCTGGGGAAGCTTGTTCTGGCGGAACAGGGCGTTCAGCACGCCGACGCGGTTCGGCCCGATGGCCTCCATGCCGATCCGGCCGAACAACAGGTCGCACAGGGTTCCCAGCAGCGTGCCGGGCAGCAAATTGGCGCCGAACAGCTCCGCAGCTGCCGCGGAAGAGGCCAGGATATCGCCGATCACCCCATCGACGGCCGCGGCCAGCCGTTCATCCCGATCCCACTGGTGCAGTTCCAGCAGCCGATCCAGCTTGCCGTTCCAGGTCTTGAGGTCGACAAGCTCCAGGCCGATGGCGACGCGCAGGTCGTAATCCGCATCGCCGGTCGGTGTCTTGCTCCCCTGGGACAGCAGCCAGTCGACGGAGGTGCGGCCGCGTGGCATGGCGGCGAAGGCAAGCTGGGCGACCCTGGCCTTCGCCCAGCTCTCGTCCACCGCTGCGCGGATGGCGCGGCGGCGAAGCTGAAGATCCTGCCCCGGCGCGCGTGCCTGGATCGTCGCGATCCTGGTGATGGCCGCCTCGACCAGGGAGCCTTGCTCCAGACAGGATTTCAGCGGTTTGGCGAGATGGATCAACTCCGTCGGCGTCAGAAGCAGCGGGTCCAGGTACGACCGCAGCGCCACCCCGATCACCAGACGTGCCGGCAGCGCCTGGTAATCCGCCAGCGCGCCGCACAGCTCCGCCTCATCGAGCATAGCCATGGCCGGATGGGGTGTCGGTGTTGCACGGCTGAACTGGGGACTGGACACTCCGAGCCTTTCCATCAGATGGCGGACGGGACAGCCGGGGCGCAACAATGGCGCCGCGCCTGCGTTGTCGATCGAGCCGGCGTGCCGCCGGACCATACCGCCGGAGAAGCATGGTTGCGCAGCGAGGGTAAATGACGGGTGTACGATACCCGCATTTTTCATCAAAAACACAAGAGTTGTGTCAGCATTGCGCCATGCGGCCTGTTGACTGCGGGGCCCGTTCCCTTCGCTCTTCGCATGTGCGATAAAAAATCGGAACGCTGACGATGGGAGAAACGCATGATCCGGAACGGCACCATCATCGCGTTGCGACACGGGCCGATGACCCTCACAGCGGCCCCCCACTGCGGTGGCTCGCTGGCGAGTTGGAGCCTGTCCACCCCCGATGGTCCGGTGGAGCTGTTCCGGCGGGCGTCCGACCGGGCGCTGGCCGGCGATTTCGCCCCCGACATGGCCTGTTTTCCCCTGGTCCCCTTTTCCAACCGCATCGGCGGCGGCCGGTTCGTCTTCCAGGGGCGCGAGGTGAGACTGGCGACCGATCCCGGATCGCCGCACCGCATCCACGGCCATGGCTGGTCCACCCCATGGAACGTCGAGGCTGTGACCGACGATGCCTTGCGGATGGGCTTCACCCACCGGGGGGACGATTGGCCCTGGAGCTATCGCGCGGCGCAGACCGTGGCGCTGGACGGCGAGGGGCTGACCGTCACCCTGGACCTCATCAACGAGGCCGACAGCGACATGCCGGCCGGGTTGGGCCTGCACCCCTATTTCGTCAAGACGCCGGGCAGCCGGGTGACCGCCGATGTCGGCAGCATGTGGGAGAATGACGAGACCATCCTGCCCTGCCGCAAGCGCCCGCTGCCCCCGGCCTGGGATTTCCGCCACGGTGTGACGATGGACCGTGTGGCGCTGGACAACGGCTTCACCGGTTGGAACGGTTCGGCGACGCTCGACCGCCCGCAGGAGCGGCTGCGCCTGACCATGCTCGCCGACGGGCCGGCCGCTCACCTGATCGTCTATGCGCCGGCGGAAGAGCCCTACCTGTGCCTGGAGCCGGTCACCCACATGACCGACGCGCTGAACCGCCCGCAGGAGCCCGACGCCGGCGTGATCGCCCTGCCGCCGGGAGAACGGCTGTCCTTGACCGTCCGTTTCCTGTTGTCGCGGCTTTAGCGGCAGCGCACGAATTCAGCGGCGAAGGTCGCCGGCGGCTGCATGCGCAGGATCAGCCGGTCGAGGCGCGGCGAATCGGCCGGCAACAGCCGCAGGGTCGCCAGGGGAGCCGGTGTGCCTTCCGCCGGACCGGCGGGGAGGAGCGCTACCCCCCGGAGCGGATCGCCGTCGGCCGCCAGCGTGCCGTTCAGCGGAAACTGCGGCAGCCGCGCATCCACCGCGTGCAGGCCGCGGTCTGCCCCGATCTCCAGATAGGAGCTGCGGCAATCGTCGATGGCGGCGCGGTCGGTCGGATTGGCCTTGGCCCAGCGGCCGGTAAGGGTCGAAAGCGCCACCTTGCGGCTGAACGCTGGGATGTGCGGCTCGGGTGCGTCGAACCGGCGGGCGGCGGCACCGGTGACGGACAGCGGCAGGTCGCCGACCGGATGCGAGCGCGCCTGACGCTCCGTTTCCAGCGCGGCCGTGCGCTGGCGAAGAACGCGCAACAGGCAATCGCTGCGGGTCTTGCTGGCCTTCGAGTCGGCAAGATCGGCCGCGGTCACCTGACAGGCCTCGTCCCGGCGTGCCCGCCAGACGGTCTGGGCATCCGCAATCGCCGCGCGCCCGGTGTCGTCGGTGGTGGTCCCCAGCGCCGCCAGCGCGGCGTCCATCGCCGCACTGGCTTCCGCAAGCTTCGGATCGCGGCACATCAGCTGCGCCACCGGCGTCTCCGCCGCGTCGCAGGCGGGCGCAGCCGGAGCCGCCGCTTCGGGCGACGGGGTGTCCGCCGAAGCCGAAAGGGCGGGGACCGCGGTCATGACCGAGAGCAAGGAGCCGGCAGCCAGAAAACCGCCAACCAGGGACAGGGCGCGCATCGCAGGAAACCTTGGATGGGGAAACGGGACGTCACGAAGCGGGGAAAGCCTCCAGCACGGCCTTGACCTGACGCTGGAAATCCTGGTCGGTGCGATAGCGCGTCACGACCGACTTGTCACGCTCCACGAAAAACAGCATGTCGTCGCGGCTGGGCAGCATGCGCGGGTTGGGCTTGTCCAGCAGCTCGCCATTCCAGTCGACACGAGCCATGAAATAGACGGCTCGGGCGAACAGCATGAACAGCTTGTTGTCGGGCGCCAGCTTTTCCCGCCGCAGCAGAGCGAAATAGTAATAATTGCGGCCGTGGAAATAGCTGGTATGGATGGCTTGCAACGCGGCGAAGCGCTCGTCGGGACTGTTGACCTTCTTGATCTGCTTTTCCAGCCGAAAACCGGCGAAAAAATACTCCCGTGCCTCATGCTCGAAGGAGAAGGGGCTGCCTTTGATCAGCGCCATCTGCTCGCCGTAGCGCTTCAGCGCACGGGTCATCAGCAGCTCAAGAAAACGCCGTTCCGCCGCGTGGGTGTCGGGGATGTTCGGCAGCATCTCGAACACGTGGCGCAGGTGATAGGGATGGCGCACGACGACAATGGGAACCGACAGCTTCCTGCTCTTTGCCGGCGCCCGCTTCTCCGCAACCAGCGTGACCGCGGGCGACAGCGACGCCATCGTCGCCTGGATGGTGTCATACAGCTTCCAGCGCAGGCGGGTCTCCGCCGACTGGCTTCCCAGATTCATCCGGGCTAGAAACCGCTTCACCCGGCTGCCGAAGGTCTCTTTCGGCAGCTTGTGCGTCGGCAGGTTGGGAACGACCAGCGGGTTGCCGAGGATGTCGGCCGGAGGCGGCAGCGGCTTGAAATTGAAATATTTGCCGGTGATGACTCCCCGCCCGGCGCCGCCCGGACCCGCGTCGCCCACACCGCCGGAACCCCGGTTGCCGCCCGTTGATGAAAAAGCCGCCACCGACACCATCCAGACGCGAATCCCCGTCGCAACGCCAGCCCGTTCGCTTAGGATATAAAGGGTAACGCGAACGGAAGAAAGCCGCAGCGCGCGTCACAGGCAACTTCGTGACTTTTTCGCAACTGCGGTAGGATCGGCACCGTGGCACCCTGTCGGGGCGGATTTATCGGTGTTACCGTTGCGGTGGCGACCCTGGACCAAACCATGGCGCGAACATCATCGAACAGGCATGAGGCGGGGTTTTCAATGGCGATCCACGTCGCGCTGAACCACAAGACGATCTATCGCTACGACCGGCCGGTCTCCCTCGGCCCCCAGATCATCCGGCTGCGCCCGGCGCCCCATTGCCGGACACCGATCCTCAGCTATTCCCTGAAGGTCACGCCCAAGCAGCATTTCCTGAACTGGCAGCAGGATCCGCAATCGAATTTCCAGGCGCGCTTCGTTTTCCCGGAAAAGACCCGCGAGTTCGTCGTCGAGGTCGATCTGGTCGCCGAGATCGCCGCGATCAACCCGTTCGACTTCTTCCTGGAGGAGAAGGCGAGCCACATCCCCTTCGCCTACGAGGACTGGCTGCAACGCGAGTTGCGCCCCTATCTGGAGACGGAGGAGCCGGGTCCGGAACTGACCGCCTACCTGACGGACATTCCGCGGGACAAGACGCCGACCATCGACTTCCTGGTGGCGGTGAACCAACGGCTTCAGCAGGACATCGGCTACGTCATCCGGCTGGAACCCGGCATCCAGAGCTGTGCGGAGACGCTGAGCAAGCGCACCGGGTCCTGCCGCGATTCGGCCTGGCTGCTGGTGCAGATCCTGCGTCACCTCGGGCTCGCCACCCGCTTCGTCTCCGGCTACCTGATCCAGCTGACCGCCGACCAGAAGGCGCTGGACGGCCCGTCCGGTCCGGAAAGCGACTTCACCGACCTGCATGCCTGGGTGGAGGTGTTCCTCCCCGGTGCCGGCTGGGTCGGGCTGGATCCGACCTCCGGCCTGCTGGCGGGTGAAGGGCACATCCCACTGGCCTGTACCCCCGATGCCTCTTCCGCCGCTCCCATCTCCGGCCTCGTCGATGAGGCGGAGGTCGAGTTCGGCCATGAGATGTCGGTCACCCGCATCTACGAGGCGCCGCGCGTCACCAAGCCCTACAGCCCGCAGCAATGGGCGGCCATCGAGGCGCTGGGCCACCGCGTCGACGAGGATCTGAAGGCCGAGGATGTCCGCCTGACCATGGGTGGCGAGCCGACCTTCGTGTCCATCGACGACATGGACGGCGCGGAATGGAACACGACGGCGCTCGGTCCGCAAAAGCGCAGGATGGCCGCCGACCTGATCCATCGGATGATGGCGCGCTTCGCCCCCGGGGGGCTGCTGCATTTCGGCCAGGGCAAATGGTATCCTGGCGAATCGCTGCCGCGTTGGGCGATGACCGTCTATTGGCGCCGCGATGGTGAGGCGCTGTGGGCGAACAGCGACCTTCTGGCGCGCGAGGACACCGATTACGGCCACACGGCCCAGGATGCCGGCGTCTTCCTGATGGCGCTGGCGAAGCGGTTGGGCCTCGACCCGAATCTGGTGCTCGGCGCCTATGAGGATCCGTGGCACTACCTGCGCAAGGAATCGCAGCTTCCCATCAATGTCGATCCGCTGAACAGCAAGCTGGAGGACAAGGAGGAGCGGGAACGGCTGACCCGCATCTTCACCCGCGGCCTGGCGGAGCCGGTGGGCTTCGTCATGCCGATCAACCGCCGCATGACCCAGCAGGGCCCGGTCTGGCTCTCCAGCACATGGCCGCTGCGCCAGGAAAAGCTGCTGCTGATCCCCGGCGACAGCCCGGTCGGCTACCGCCTGCCGCTGGGGTCCCTGCCCTGGGTGTCGAAATCCGACTATCCCTATGCCTGGGAAACCGACCCGTTCGAGGATCGCGGCCCCTTGCCGCCGCATCCGGTGCAGCGCCGGCAGGAGATCCGCGGCGCCGTTCAGGAATCCGACCGCGGCGTCCACACCGACAAGCGGATCGCCCAACGCCAGCGCATCATGGCGGAAATCCGCGACGAGCTGCCGGAGGACGGCAAGTCGGCCTGGTGGGTGGTGCGCACCGCCCTGAGCTGCGAGGCGCGCAACGGCCGCCTGCACCTGTTCATGCCGCCGATGAGCACGCTGGAGGACTATCTGGCGATGCTGGCGGAGATCGAGGCGACGGCGGTCGAGCTGGATATGCCGGTGGTCATCGAGGGCTACCAGCCGCCGAAGGACCCGCGGCTGAACTCGCTGGCCGTGACACCGGACCCCGGCGTGATCGAGGTGAACATCCACCCGGCCCACAGCTGGGACGATCTGGTGCGCAACACCATCACCCTGTACGAGGATGCGCGCCAGTCCCGCCTGGGGGCGGAGAAGTTCATGATCGACGGGCGCCATTGCGGCACCGGCGGCGGCAACCATGTGGTGATGGGCGGCGCCACCGCGGCCGACAGCCCCTTCCTGCGCCGCCCCGACCTGCTGCGCAGCCTGATCACCTACTGGCAGAACCACCCTGCCCTGTCCTACGTCTTCTCCGGCCTGTTCATCGGCCCGACCAGCCAGGCGCCGCGGGTGGACGAGGCGCGCGACGACCAGCTCTATGAGCTGGAGATCGCCTTCAACCAGATCGATCAGGCGGCGGCGAGCGGCAACTGCCCGCCCTGGCTGGTCGACCGGGTGCTGCGCAACCTGCTGGTCGACGTGCAGGGCAACACCCACCGGGCGGAGTTCTGCATCGACAAGCTCTATTCGCCGGACAGCTCCACCGGCCGCCTCGGCCTTGTCGAGTTCCGCGCCTTCGAGATGCCGCCGCATGCGGAGATGAGCCTGACCCAGCAGCTTCTGATGCGGGCGCTGGTCGCGCGCTTCTGGAAGCATCCCTACAAGGGCCGTCTGGTGCGCTGGGGCACCGACCTGCACGACCGCTTCATGCTGCCGCACTTCCTCCAGCAGGACATGGCTGACGTACTGCTGGATCTGCGCGACCATGGCTATCCGCTGGAGGACAGCTGGTTCGCGCCGCACTTCAACTTCCGCTTCCCGGTCTATGGCCATGTCAACCAGCGCGGCATCACCATGGAACTGCGCATGGCGCTGGAGCCCTGGCACGTCCTGGGCGAGGAACCGGGCGGCGGCGGCACGGTGCGCTATGTCGACAGCTCGGTGGAGCGGGTGCAGGTCCGCGTCAGCGGCCTGATCGACGCCCGCCATGTCATCACCTGCAACGGCCGGCGCGTGCCGCTGATCCCGACCGGGGTGGAGGGCGAGTTCGTCGGCGGTGTGCGCTACCGCGCTTGGCAGCCGCCCTCCTGCCTGCATCCGACGATTCCGGTCCACACCCCGCTGATTTTCGACATCCTGGACAGCTGGGCCGGCCGGTCCATCGGCGGCTGCACCTATCACGTCATGCATCCGGGCGGACGCAACTACGAGACTTTCCCGGTCAATGCCAACGAGGCGGAAGGGCGCCGTCTGGCCCGCTTCTTCCCCTTCGGCCACACCCCCGGCCCGATGGACAGCCCGGCGGAGGAACGCAACCCGCAATTCCCGATGACGCTGGATCTGCGGCGGGGCTGAGTCCCGGCGACCCGACGAGGTCGGATCGGTCCGCAATTTCCGGCAAGCCGGAGCGTCGCCTTGCGCGGCGCTCCGGTTTTTTCGTTTCAGGACATCGGCCTGCGATCATCCATCAATGACGGGATCGCCACGGAATCTTTCCTCTTTCGGATGGATCCCAAGCCCACCAGCCTTGCATCGACGGGCGGGGACGTTCAGACTGTTGCTTCCTTCATAGGCAATACGCATCAGTCAGACCTTGTCCCAGCCCGATCAGCCATTCCGCGCGCCGGCATCCGTGGTCCCATCCGGGATGCCGCCGGTCCCTTTCACCCAGGGATCGCTGTTCGGCGAGGCCGACGCCATCGGCTATGGCTCCGGGCCGGTCTATGACGAGATGGTGAACGGCCAGGGCCGGTTGCGGCCGCACTGGCAGACCTTCATGAGTTCGCTGGGGCCGCTCGACTCCGAACAGATGGCGCAACGCTGGGAGGAGGCGCGGCGGCTTCTGCACCAGAACGGCGTCACCTACAACATCTACGGCGATCCCAACGGGATGGAGCGGCCCTGGCCGCTCGACATGATGCCACTGCTGCTGCCGGCCCATGAATGGAAGGCCATCGAATCGGGGCTGATCCAGCGGGCGTCGCTGCTGAATGCCATCCTGACCGACATCTATGGACCGCAGACGCTGACCCGCTATGGCCGGCTGCCGCCGTCGGTGATCCATGCCGACCCCGGCTTCCGCCGCGCGGTCCACGGCATCCGGGTTCCGAACGACGTCCATCTGCATTTCTACGCCGTCGATCTCGCCCGTGCGCCCGACGGGCGCTGGTGGGTGCTGTCCGACCGGACCCAGGCGCCGAGCGGCAGCGGCTATGCGCTGGAAAACCGCGCGGTGATCGCCAAGGTCCTGCCCGACAGCTTCCGCCATTGCCAGGTGGAGCGGCTGAGCGGCTTCTTCGACACCTTCAAGGAAACGCTTTTCTCCATCGCGCCGCGGACCAGTGCCGCCGGGCGATTGCCGCGCGTGGTGCTGCTGACCCCCGGCCCCTACAACGAAACCTATTTCGAGCATGTCTATCTCGCCCGCTATCTCGGCCTGACCCTGGTGGAGGGGGCGGATCTGACGGTGCGCGACCGGACGGTCTATCTGAAGACGCTGTCCGGGCTGGAGCAGGTGGACGTCATCCTGCGCCGGCTCGACGCCGATTTCGCCGACCCGCTGGAGATGCGCGCCGACAGTTCGCTCGGCGTCGCCGGGCTGATCGAGGCGGTTCGGGCCGGCACCGTCGTGATGGCCAATGCCCTCGGCTCCGGCCTGATGGAATCGATGGCGATGAAGTCGTCGCTGCCGACGCTGTGCCGCCATCTGCTGGGGGAAGAGCTTCGGCTGCCCGGCGTCGCCAGCTGGTGGTGCGGCAACGATGCGGAGCGCGCCTATGTCATCGACCATCTCGACGGTCTGGTGATCAAGCCGGCCTTCCCGTCGCTGTCCTTCGAGCCGATCTTCGGCGCCCAGCTGTCGGCGGCCGAACGCTCCGCTCTGACCGAGCGGATCAAGCGCCGCCCCTGGTATTTCGTGGCGCAGGAGCAGATGGCGCTCTCCACCGCCCCGGTCTGGCAGGACGGCCGGCTCCAGCCGCGCCCGCTGGTGCTGCGCGTCTTCCTCTGCGCCACCCCCAGCGGCGGCTATGCGGTGATGCCGGGCGGCCTGACCCGCGTGTCAAGCGAATCGGGGCGGCTGGTCGTGTCGATGCAGAGCGGCGGCGGCAGCAAGGATACCTGGATCCTGGCGCCGCGGCGTGCCGACGTGGCATCCGGCCAGCCGCGCCCGTCGGCGCTGGCAATGGAACCGACGGCCAGCGGTGCGCGTCCATCCGCCAACGACCTGCCCAGCCGCGTTGCCGACGGCCTCTATTGGCTCGGCCGCTATGCCGAACGGGCGGAGGGGGCGCTGCGCCTGCTGCGCGCAACGCAAAGCCGCCTGATCGACAGCAACATGCCGGGCGCCACCTTGCAGCAGCGCCCGCTGCTCGACCTGCTCGGCTCGCTCGGCATGATCCCGGCGGAACTGGCGCGGGTGACGGAAAGCGGCACCAGCCGCGGCCTGCGCGATGCGCTGCATGCGGCGGTGACGGACCCGGACCACCCCAACAGCCTGCGTGCCCAGGTGCTGAGGCTGCACCGCACCGCCTATTCGGTGCGCGACCGCCTGTCGATGGACATGTGGCGGGTGGTGTCGGCCATCGACCGCCAGACCCAGCAGCCGAAGGGACGCATGGACGCGGCCTCGCTGCTGCTGCGGCTGGACGACGCGATGATCATGCTGGCCGCCTTCTCCGGTCTTGAACAGGACAGCATGACGCGGGGGGCCGGCTGGCGCTTCCTCGACATCGGCCGGCGGATCGAGCGGTCGCTGCATATGGTGGCGCTGATGCGCGGGGTCCATGTCGCCGATCTCGACCGCCAGGACGAGCCGATGCAGGCCGCCACCCTGTCGGTGCTGCTGGAGCTGGGCGAGAGCGTGATGACCTATCGCGCCCGCCACCTGACCAGCGTGCTGCGCACGCCCGTGCTGGACCTGCTGCTGGGCGAGGAAGCCAACCCCCGTGCGTTGGCCTTCCAGCTGGCGGCACTCGACCGGCACATGCGGGCGCTGCCCAGCCAGGGCGTCGGCACCGGGACGGACCCGACCGGCGGCGCGCTGGCCATCGTCGCCGCCGCGCGCAACAGCCTGGAACGCACCGATGCCATGGCCTCCAGCGAGGCGCTGCGCACGCTGCTGGACACGCTGGCGATGACGCTGCCGGACGTGTCGAATTTCCTGGCTCACGCCTATTTCAGCCATGCCTTCGCAAGATCGGCCTGACGCGATGACGCCTCCGCCCTCCGCTCCCGCTTCCAACAGCAGCGGTCTTTCCACCCGCTATCGCCTGCGCCACGCCACCGCCTACGACTATGGCGAGGATGTGCCGATCTCCCACCATCTGCTGCACCTGACCGCCCGGCCGCACCCGCGCCAGCGCATCCGGCGCAGCCTGCTGACCATAGACCCGGTCCCGGCCGTGCGGACGGAGCGGGTGGATTATTTCGGCAACACCGTCACCTACGTCGCCGTGCAGGAGCCGCACCGGACCTTCTCCGTCATCGCCGAAAGCGAGGTGGAAGTGTTCGATCCGCCTGCATTGGCGCCCGACGATTCGCCACCGTGGGAGCATGTGCGCGACAGCCTGCGCGGCCTGACCGGACCGGACGACGGTGCGGAAATCACGCAATACTGTTTCGACAGCGCACTGGTCGCCTCCAGTCCGGAACTGCTGGACTATGTCCGGGGAAGCTTCAAGCCGGGCCGTCCGGCGGTCGCGGCGGCCACCGACCTGATGAACCGCATCAACCGCGAGTTCGCCTTCGATCCCACGGCAACCACGGTCGCGACTCCGCTGGCGGCCGTGATGCGCAACCGCCGCGGCGTCTGCCAGGACTTCGCCCATATCGCCGTCGGCTGTGCCCGCGCCATCGGACTGCCGGCACGCTATGTTTCCGGCTATCTGCGCACCCTGCCCCCGCCCGGCCAGCCGCGGCTGGTGGGTGCGGACGTCAGCCATGCCTGGGCCTCGGTCTGGTGCGGGGCCGCCGCCGGCTGGCTCGACATCTGCCCGACCAACGCCTGCATCGCCAACCGCGACTTCATCACCATGGCCTGGGGACGCGATTACGACGACGTCAGCCCGGCCCGCGGCGTCCTGCTGGGTGGAGCCGGCCATGGCCTGACCGTCAGTGTGGACGTCGAGCCGCTGGAAGATTGAGAAAGCCTCAGGCTTCCAGCGGTATGCCCAGCATACGATGCAGCGTGGTGCAGATGGTGCGCGGGTTGACCGGCTTGCTGAAGATCTCCAGCGGCTTCCAGCGCTCCTGCTTCAGGTCGCTGTCCTCCGTCAGGTAGCCGGTCATCACCACCACCGGCAGGGCGGCGTCGCGGTCACGGATTTCCCGGATCAGCGTCTCGCCATCCATGCGCGGCATGCGCAGGTCGGTCACCAGCGCATGGATCCGCTCGCTGGCAAAGCGCTCCAGCGCCTCTACGCCATTGGCGGCGACGGTCACCCGGAAGCCCTTGAAGGACAGGAAGTCCTCCAGCGCCATGGCCGCCAGCACCTCGTCCTCCGCGATCAGGATATGGAACCGATCAGGCATGCGAGAACTCCCTGTCGACTGAGGAGACGGGCTGGCTCGGCAACGTGATGGTGAAGCGGACGCCGCGGCCTCCCCCCTCCAGATCGACGTTGCGCGCTTCGATCCGCCCACCCATGCCGTCGATGATGCCATAGCCAATCGACAGCCCGAGGCCGGATCCCTTGCCGACCTCCTTGGTGGTGAAGAAGGGATCGAATATCTGTGGCAGCACCGCGGGATCGATCCCGCCGCCATCGTCGGTCACCTGGATGACCACGCTATACCCGTCGGGATCGTCGCCGACCGCCACCATGATGCGTCCCGCTGCCCCACCCGTTGCACGAAGCGCGACGATCGCATCGCGCGCGTTCGAAAACAGGTTGAGGATCACCTGCTCCAATTCAAGTGGCCGTCCGGATACCGCCAGTTGCGCTGACCAGCCTTTCTCGACGATCTCGATGCCTTCCTGACGATATTGATGGCGGACAAGCTCGACTGCGCTCTGAACGCAATCGGCGGGATGGAAGGACCGCATACCGCCGCCGTCCCGCCGCCCGAACATGCGGACATGGTCGATCAGCTTGTCCATGCGCTCGGTCTGCTCGATCACCAGCCTCAACGCCTTTTCCGCACGGGCGGGTTCGAGCAGATTGTCTTGAAGGCGGGTCAGGGTGTTTTCCGTCCACAGACGGATGATGTTCAGCGGCTGGCTCATCTCGTGCGCCATGCCCGCAGCCAGCGTTCCCAGCGTCGCCAGCTTGGAGGTTTGGATCACCTCCTCCTGCAAGCGCTTGCGTTCGGTCACGTCGCGGCCGCTGCCGAGGATCTGGACGACCCGGCCGGCGGCGTCCTTGACCGGAACCAGCATGGTGTGGAAGACGCGCTGGCCGGCCGGCATGTCCAGCGTCTCTTCATAATCGATGGTTTTGCCGCTGTCGCGGCAGGCGGTGTAGCGCGGGATGACGAGATCGGCCAGTTCCGGCTTCACCGCATCCCGGACACGGCGGTCACGCAGCCGGTCGGGGTCCAGGCCGCCGATCCGCGCCAGCGCCGGGTTGATCGCCCCATAGGCAAAGTCACCGTCGGGAAGAACCTGGACGATGAACAGAGCCTCGCCCAGGTTGTTGAAAAAGCTCGAATAACGGGCTTCCATTTCACGCCGCGTCGCCACCTCCAGCTCCAGCGCGCGGTTGCTGGCCTCAAGCTGCCGCGGGCTGGGCAGGGCCAGCAGGCGCGGCATCAGCCACCAGAGCGCCGCTGCGGTCGCCAGCGAGACGACGGCGGTGATCAGCTTCACCAGACCTTCGAGCACATAGTCGGGTGTCCACAAGGTCCAGACCGACAGGAAATGGGTGGTGCCGCAGGCGATGATGAACAGCGCGAACAGCAGCGCCATCCAGCCGAAGGCTACGTCGCGGCGGCGCATCACGAAATAGATCAGGGCCACCGGGATCGAGAAATAGGACAGGCCGATCAGCACATCCGACGCGACATGCAGCATCAGGATGTCGGGGCGCCAGAGCAGACAGACCCCATGGGGCACGAAACCGCCGGTGTCCAGAAACTCTTCCAATCCCACCGCCATGTCCGCCTCTTTTCCCATTATGCCCGTCCGACGGAGGACGTTGATTAGGCGTCGAAACCAACCAATGCATTGGCACACGTTCCGCCACCGGACCGACTCCGTCAAGCCGTCAATCCGATAGGGCAGGTCTGTGAGGTTTCTCTACTGAAAGGACGCCCGCCCCGTGGTCACGGCCACATGAGCGGGCGTTTGCGTCACGCGGCGGTGTGGACCTTGCGGTTCTGCTCGCGTGTCTTCAGGAAGCGCAGCGCCGGGAAATCCTCCTGCGCGCGGTTCAGGTGCCAGGCGTTGCGGGCGAGGAACACCAGCGCGCCGTCATGGTCTTCGGCCAGCGCCGAGCGGTTCAGCTCGATGAACTTTTCCAGCTGAACCTTGTCGTCGGTCTCGACCCAGCGGGCGGCATCCAGACCGGCGCCCTCGAATCGGGCGGCGATGCCGTATTCCGCCTCGATGCGCGAGGCCAGAACCTCGAACTGCAGCTGACCGACGACACCGACGACCCAGTCGGCGCCGGTCAGCGGCTTGAACACCTGCGACGCGCCTTCTTCGGCGAAATGCTCCAGCGCCTTGCGCAGGTGCTTCACCCGCATCGGGTCGTCCGGGCGGACACGCTGCAACAGTTCCGGCGCGAAGCTCGGCACGCCGGTGAAGCGCAGATCCTCGCCCTCGGTCAGCGTATCGCCGATGCGAAGGCTGCCATGGTTGGGGATGCCCATGATGTCGCCGGGCCAAGCCTCTTCCGCCACCTCGCGGTCGCGGGCCAGGAACAGAACGGCGTTGTTCACCGCCATCAGCTTGCCGGAGCGGATATGCTTCAGCTTGGCGCCGCGCTTGTACCGGCCGGAGCAGAGACGGACGAAGGCGATGCGGTCGCGATGGTTCGGGTCCATGTTGGCCTGGACCTTGAACACGAAGCCGGTGACCTTCTCCTCGTCCGGTTCGACGGTGCGCGGATCGGCCGGCTGCGGGCGCGGCGGCGGGGCGTTCTCCGCCAGACCGGACAGCAGCTCGCGCACGCCGAAATTGTTGATGGCGGAGCCGAAATAGATCGGCGTCAGATGGCCGGCGCGATAGGCCTCCAGATCGAAGGCCGGCATCAGGCCGCGCGCCATCTCCACCTCTTCGCGCAGCTTGGCGACGGCGTGGGCGGGAAGCAGCTCGTCCAGACGGGGATCGTCCAGGCCGTTGCACTCGATGCCCTCGTCGATCTCGTCGCCCTTGCTGCGGTCCATCAGGATCAGCCGGTCGCGGATCAGGTCGTAGCAGCCCAGGAAATCGCGGCCCATGCCGATGGGCCAGCTGGCCGGCGTAACCTCCAGTGCCAGCGCGCTCTCGATCTCCGAGATCAGGTCGAAGGGATCGCGCGCCTCGCGGTCCATCTTGTTGCAGAAGGTCATGATCGGCACGTCGCGCAGACGGCAGACCTCGAACAGCTTCAGCGTCTGCGTCTCGATACCCTTCGCGCCGTCGATCACCATCACCGCGCTGTCGACCGCGGTCAGCGTGCGGTAGGTGTCCTCCGAGAAGTCCTCGTGGCCCGGCGTGTCAAGCAGGTTGAAGGTGCGCCCGTCGAAATCGAATGTCATGACGGAGGCGGTCACCGAGATGCCGCGCTCGCGCTCCACCTTCATCCAGTCCGACTTGGCGCGCCGCTGCTCGCCGCGCGCCTTGACGGCACCGGCCATCTGGATGGCACCGCCGAACAGCAGCAGCTTTTCCGTGAGCGTGGTCTTACCGGCGTCGGGGTGCGCGATGATTGCGAAGGTCCGACGGCGGGAGACGGCGTCCTGAAGTTCGGACATGCGCAGAATCCCGTGACTTGAAGGCGTTATACGGTACGAACGGCGAAAGGGCCGACAGGCGAAACACGCCCGTCGGCCCCCCGTCGCATTACATAGCAGTGCCGGCCCTGGGATTCCAGAGCCTTGGGATCGGCCCTGGGATCGGCCTTGGCCGGTCGCCTTACAGAGCCAGCTCGGCGATCTGCACGGCGTTCAGGGCGGCGCCCTTCAGCAGCTGGTCGCCGCAGACGAACAGGTCGAGGCCATGGTCGCCGAAGACGATGTTGTTGCGGATACGGCCGACCTCGACGTCATACTGGCCGGTGGCGTTCAGCGGCATCGGGTAAGCGCCGTTGGCCGGATCGTCCACCACCTTCACGCCGGCGGCATCGGCCAGGACGGCACGGGCGGCGTCCGGCGTGACCGGCTGGATGGTCTCCAGCGTGATGGCCTCGGAATGGGCGCGGTAGGTCGGGATGCGGACGGCGGTGCAGCTGAGCGGCAGATCAGGAACCTCCATGATTTTCCGCGTCTCCCACGTCACCTTCATCTCCTCCTTCGTGTAGCCGTTCTCCTGGAAGGCGTCGATCTGGGGGATCAGGTTGAAGGGGATCGGGTGGCGGAACACGCTGTTGGTGACCGGCTTGCCGTCGAGCTGGTTGCGCGTCTGCTCTTCCAGCTCGGCCATGCCCTCGGCGCCGGCGCCGCTGGTCGCCTGATAGGTGGAGACGATGGCGCGCTTGATGCCGAAGGCCTTGTGCAGCGGACCGAGCGCTACGACGGCGATGGCCGTGGTGCAGTTCGGGTTGGCGATCAGGCGCGACCCGGCGGCATACGCCTCGCGGAAGACGTGGGCGTTGATTTCCGGAACGATCAGCGGGATGTCGGCGTCGTAACGGAAGGCGGAGCTGTTGTCGATCACCAGCGCGCCGGCCGACGCCAGATCCTTGGCATGCGCCTTGGCGAAATCGCCCGACACCGCCAGCAGGACAACGTCATACCCCTTCACCACCGCGGCGTCGAAGGCCTTCAGGGTCAGGGCGCCATAGGGGGTCTCCTGGACCTTGCCGGCGGACCGCTCGGAGGCGAACAGGCCGAGTTCGGCGACCGGGAAGTTGCGGTCGTGGAGGACCTTGACCATCTCGCGGCCGACGGCGCCGGTGGCGCCGACCACGGCGACGCGGAGGGACTTGGAAGAAGCGGAGGCGTTGCTGCTGCTCATGGCGGGGTTCCGTCCTGTCTATCGCACTGTTGATCGGACCGGCCTATCGGTCGTTCGGACAGCGGACCCCGGATACGACGAGGCCCCGTCCGTTGTCCGGCGGGGCCTGCCTCGTGGAAGAAACGCTGGTCGATCCGATCAGCACGCACCACGACGCTGCCCGCCGAAGCGAGTCGCTTTTTTGGTCGTAGTGATGGTGATGGCCTTGCGGTTCATGACGCCTTCTTATCTGAACGCGCAGGCATTGTAAAGTACCTGCGCGTTCGCCCTTTCAGAAATTACCGGCTTTACCGGAACCCTTCGCCGTCATGGCTCGGCTTGACCGGGTGTACATCCCAGATCTCGCCGGCATACTCGTTGACCGTACGGTCGGACGAGAACCAGCCCATGTTGGCGGTGTTCAGGATTGCCTTGCGCGTCCACTCCTCCGGATCGCGGTACAGCTGCATCGCGGCATCCTGCGCCCGGCAATAGTCAGCGAAGTCCGCCGTCACCAGGAAATGGTCGCCGCCGTCGGTCAGCGCCTGGACGATGGGGTGGTAGCGGTTGCGGTCGTCCGGCGAGAAGGCACCGGTCGAGATCATGTCGAGCGCCCGCTTCAGGCTGGGGTTCGACGCGATCACCTCGCGCGGATTGAAGCCGCCGCTGGCGCGCAGATCGTTCACCTCATCCGCGGTCATCCCGAAGATGAAGATGTTGTCCGCACCCACATGCTCGCGGATCTCGACGTTGGCGCCGTCCAGCGTGCCGATGGTCAGCGCGCCATTGAGGGCCAGCTTCATGTTGCCGGTGCCCGACGCCTCCATGCCGGCGGTGGAGATCTGCTCCGACAGATCGGCGGCCGGAATGATGATCTCCGCCGCGGTGACATTGTAGTTCGGGAGCAGCACGACCTTCAGGTTGTCGTGAACCGACGGATCGTGGTTCACCACCTTGGCGACGTCGTTGATCAGTTTGATGATCAGCTTGGCCATGTGATAGGAGGGCGCGGCCTTGCCGGCGAACACCTTGGTCACCGGAACCCAGCTGACCGTCGGGTTGTCGCGCATCTCGTTGTAGAGCGCGATGGTGTGCAGCACGTTCAGCAGCTGGCGCTTGTATTCGTGCATGCGCTTGACCTGCACGTCGAAGATGCTGTCGACCAGCACCTCCTCGCCGGTCTGGCGGGCGATGTAGGCGGCCAGACGCTTCTTGTTCTTGCGCTTGGCCCGGCGAAATTCCTCACGGAACACCACGTCGTCGGCCTTCTCGCGCAGCGCCGCAATCTGCGACAGGTCGGAGATCCAGCCTTCGCCGATGCGGGTGGTGATCAGCTCCGACAAGGCCGGGTTGGCCTGCTTCAGCCAGCGGCGCGGGGTGATGCCGTTTGTCTTGTTGTTGATGCGGTCCGGGAATTCCTCGTGGAAGTCGGCGAACACCGTCTGCTTCATCAGATCGGTGTGCAGGGCCGACACGCCGTTGACCTTGTGCGACCCGAGGAAGGCGAGGTTGCCCATGCGCACGCGGCGCTCGCCGCGCTCGTCGATGAGCGACAGCCGCGACAGCCTGGCATTGTCCCCTGCCGCCTTCGCCTTGGTGCGGTTCAGGAACTTGGCGTTGATCTCGTAGATGATCTGCATGTGGCGCGGCAGCACCCGCTCGATCATCCGCACCGGCCAGGCTTCCAGCGCTTCAGGCAGCAGGGTGTGGTTGGTGTAGGCGAAGGTAGCGCGGGTGATCTCCCACGCGTCGTCCCAACGCAGCGCGTGCTGATCGACCAGCAGGCGCATCAGTTCGGCGATGCCGATGGCCGGGTGGGTGTCGTTCAGCTGGATCGCCGCCTTGTTGGGCAGGTTCTCGAAGGTGGTATGATGCTGAAGGTAGCGGCGCAGGATGTCCTGCAAGGAGGCGGAGGTGAAGAAATACTCCTGCTTCAGCCGCAGCTCCTTGCCGGTCTCCGTCGCGTCGTTGGGATAGAGGACGCGGCTGAGATTCTCCGACAGGATCTTCTGTTCGACCGCCTTCATATAGGCGCCGTCGTTGAAGTGGCCGAAGTTGAAGTCGCGGGTGGCGCGGGCGGACCACAGGCGCAGCGTGTTGATCGTCTCGCCGCCGAACCCGACGACCGGCGTGTCATAGGCCATCGCCAGCACGCGGTCGGCATCGACCCAGCGGTAGGCGCGCTCGCCGACGCTGTCGCGGAACTCCTCGACGCGGCCGTAGAACTGAACCGGATACAGCACCTCCGGACGGGCGAATTCCCACGGGTTGCCGAATTGCAGCCACTGTTCGGGATATTCGACCTGCCAGCCGTTTTCGAAGCGCTGCTCGAACAGGCCGAACTCGTAGCGGATGCCGTAGCCGTAGCCGGGCAGATTCTGGGAAGCCATGCTGTCGAGGAAACAGGCGGCCAGACGGCCGAGGCCGCCGTTGCCCAGTGCCGCGTCCGGCTCGGCGTCGACCACATCCTCCATCGACAGGCCGAGGCGGTCGAGCGCCTGACGGCACTCGTCCACGATGCCCAGGTTCGACAGGCTGTTGGTCAGCAGGCGCCCGATCAGGAACTCCAGGGAAAGGTAATAAACGCGCTTGGCGTCCTCATGGTAATAGCTGCGGGTCGTGTCCATCCAGCGGTCGACGACGCGGTCGCGCACGGCCAGCGCCACGGTGTGGAACCAGTCGCGGCGCGTGGCGGCGCGTGCATCCTTGCCCACCGAATAAACCAGCCATTCCAGGAACGACCGTTTGAGGCCATCGACATCGAGGCTGCGGCGTTCGATGTCGCGAGATTTGAACCGAGCGTCCATGTCCTGACTTTCTGCGTGAAAGGCCAATAGGAGCGGGCGGCTGGAAGGACAGCGCTCCGTATATTGGGGAAGTGTCTGCCCTGTTGGTTAAGCAAAGCTTTCCCCGGATGGAACCTACCGTCGTTTCGCTGTGGTAAAAGGGAGTAGGTTGTCATCCCCTTCCCTATTTCCCATCAACGATGCGTCACGAATCCGATCCTGTCCACTGCGATGCAGCATGCATCGGCATCCGCCGCGCCGAATCGGCCGATATTCCTGCGCTGCTGGCGATCGAGGAGCAGAGCTTCGCGACCGACCGGATGACGCAGCGCAACTTCCGTTATGCGATCCAGCAAGCAAAAGGTGTGGTCCTTGTGGCATACCGCCAAGTACCGAAGGTGCAAGAAAGGCTCTCTTCCCATGAGCCCGGCGCCTATGGGGTCGTCGGTTTCCATGCCGGAACGCCCTTCGCCCGCCTGACCTCCTTCGCCGTGGCCCCGAACAAACGTGGGCAGGGACTCGGCCGCAGCCTGCTCGCGGCCCTGGAGAAAGCCGCAGCCGACCATGGCTGTCGCGGCATGAGGCTGGAGGTCCGGGCCGACAATGCTGCGGCAATCGCCCTCTACACCGCTGCCGGTTACCGCCGTTTCTCCGTCTATCCGGATTATTACGAAGACGGAATGGCGGCACTGCGCCTGGAAAAGCTGTTGAGTCCCGGCCACTGACTGTTGCAGAGGCGCACCGGAAGCCGCGTTCGATGGTGGTAAGCCCGGCAAGCTGAGGCTGGACCGGAATCGCCGGATTCTGCCACCGATGTCACTCTTTCCGAATCCTGCGGTGGAACATCCCCGGCGCACGGCGCGTTTAGCTCCCGACACGATCAACGACGGGCAACAACGGGACCGCCTCAATGACGCCACCGCCGACCGGATCGTTCCACAACACCCCGCAGAGGCAGCCGACCCGCGCCAGATGACGGGCCGGCCGATGGGCACCCGGGAGACCATCCCCACGGCGCCCTGAACGCTCAAGACCGAAAAAGCACTGTCAGCCCTTCGAACCGGTGGCGCCTCCTTTGCGCGCCGGAAAGCCCAACGCCGTCCCCGCTCCGCGCCCCGCCTGACCGCGACGGGCGCCGCCACCGACCAGGCCGGCGGGAGACGTACACAGACTGTGGAGGAAGGAAAGACCATGGCGTACTCGTTCGAGAACGAACTGATCCGCTGCATGCCGAACCTGCAGCGCTATGCCTGCAAGCTGACCCGTGACGCCAACGCCGCAGAGGACCTGCTGCAGGACTGCCTAGCCCGCGCCTTGTCGCGCCAGCATCGTTTCGAACCCGGCACCAACATGCAGGCATGGCTGACCACCATGCTGAAGAACCTGCACTTCAACAACCTGCAGCGCGACCGCCATGTGACGAAGGTGGAACTGTGGGACGGCGCCATGTCGGTCGATGCGGCGCAGATGTCGCGGCTGGTTTTCCGCGATGTCGACCGCGCTTTTTCCTCCCTCACCCCCAGCCAGCGCAAGGTCGTCAAGCTGGTCGCCATCGAAGGCCGCCCCTATCAGGAAGCGGCGGAGACGTTGAATGTGTCGATCGGCACCATCCGCTCGCGCCTGTGCCGGGCACGGGAACGGCTGAACAACCTGATGGCCGCCTGATCGACCGGAATTCCTCCACGTCGGCGCTACGTCAGCGCCAAATCGGTCATGAGCGCCCTCCGCACTCCGCTGCGGGGGGCGTTCGCGTCATATGGGTCTTTTCCATGCCGGGCCCCGGAAGCGCCGGTAGTGCGGGATGACCAGGGAAAGCTCCGGTGCCGCTGGCGTCGGAGCCGTCCACCTGTGGTCCGTCAGCCATTCACCACGGTGCCGCCATTCGGGTGCAGCACCTGACCGGACATATAAGAAGAATCATCGGATGCCAGGAACACATAAGCCGGTGCCACCTCGTCCGGTTGGCCGGCACGTTTCATCGGCACGTTGTTGCCGAACTTCTCCACCTTCTCCTCGTCGAAGGTGGACGGGATCAGCGGGGTCCAGATCGGACCGGGCGCCACCGCATTGACGCGGATGCCGCGGTCGGCCAGCGACATCGACAGCGACCGGGTGAAGGCGACGATGGCGCCCTTTGTCGCGGAGTAGTCCAGCAATTCCGGACTGCCCTTATAGGCGGTGACCGAGGTGGTGTTGATGATGCTGGCCCCCTCGTGCATGTGCGGCAGCGCGG
Source organism: Azospirillum sp. A26 (assembly GCF_042604635.1). Classification (NCBI taxonomy): domain Bacteria; kingdom Pseudomonadati; phylum Pseudomonadota; class Alphaproteobacteria; order Rhodospirillales; family Azospirillaceae; genus Azospirillum; species Azospirillum sp. A26. The sequence goes on from NZ_CP170472.1 coordinate 960,346, forward strand.
CCTTCACCATATAGAATTGGCCGAAAATGTTGGTGCGGAAGGTTCGCTCCAACTGTTCGGCGGTGATGTCCTCGATCGATTTCTGCGGATGCTGTTCGGCCGCGTTGTTGATGACGATGTCGATACGGCCATGCTCGCCGATAAGCTGCTCCACCGCCTTGCGGCAAATCTCCTCGTCGCCGACATCGCCGCTCAGGATTGTGCAGGGTTGACCTTCGGCTTCGACCAGCCGGCGGGTCTCGCGAGCGTCGTCATCCTCGTTCAGGTACAGGATGCCGACCTTCGCACCCTCACGCGCGTACAGCACGGCGATGGCCCGGCCGATGCCGCTGTCACCGCCGGTGATCAGCGCAACCTTGTCGCGCAGCTTGTCACTGCCACGATAGCCGGGCCGGGTTTCCGAAGGCTGCGGTACCATGGGACCCTGATGGCCGGGCCGGGTGTCCTGATGTTGGGGCGGCTGCCTGCTTTCCTGTTGAGTCATAGGTATTCTCCTCGGTTGGCAAGCCGTTCGGGTATGGATGGGATGAGTTGCACATTGACAACAAACCCCAATGCACGGCGTTCCTCACAGAAGAGCGCCGGAACAATCGGCGACATTGCCTTGTTACTTGGCCGGGCGACGCGAAAGAGGATGGCAGTGCCGGATTGCTCGCCTCGAAAGTGAGCAATGATCGCGCCGTTTGTCGGACTGGTATGGCCGAGGATCATGCCCATAAGATGGGGTAGGGGTCCTTTCGGCCGAACCGTCCGCCAGCGGTGGAGCCACCGGACGTGTCACGGTTGATCGTGTCCCAGGGGAGAACCCCGGCGACCCATCCGGGAACGACAGAGATGAAGCGTGTAACGATGACCGATATAAACGCCTATTTGGACGGCGCCCTGGACGAACGGGAGCGTGCCGAATTCGAGAGCGTGGTCGAGAGCGATCCCGACGCAAAGGCGCTGCTCGCTCAGCATCGCCAGCATGTCGAGGAGCTTCATCGCCTTTACGACCCGGTCCTGAGCGAAGAGGTGCCCTCCCGAATGCTGGAGCTGCTGCGCAAGCGGAACGGCTGACGGTCCCCCGGCGCGCCCCGCGTTATTTTTTCTCCGTCCGGCAGCACATTGCGCTATTGCATGCGGCAGGCCCATCTTTGGGGGAGGGGCCGGTTCGGACGGATGAAGCATGGCGCCCAGACGAGCGGAGCCGAGCATCCTGCTCGGCCCGATCCTGTACTTCCGTGGGGAGCAGCGCGACCGCTGGTGGCTGTCGGCACTGTTCGTTCTGGATGGGGACGTTGAGCCCGACGATCTGCGGGTGGACGGCGTCACCCTGCCCGTCCCGCCGCGTCACCTGATGGTCTGGCGCCGCCGCCAAGTCTGGCGCTTCGACTTCGCCGTTCCCCGCGGCATGCGCGACACCGATGTCACATACGGCTTCCCCGACGGTCCCCGCTGGAACGTGATCGTTCCGGGCCGTCACTCATTTCCCCGTCTCGCTATTCTTTACGGGAGCGGAATGAGTGGAGAAGCCGGTTCCGACGCCACTGCGCCGACCGCTCTCTGGCCCGACCTGATCTCCCGGCATGCAGCCGACCGCTATCACCTGTTGGTTCAGGCGGGCGGGCAGATCGATGGCGACGCGGTGATGTCAGCCTCCACCCAGGCCCGTGGCTTGCTGACGGATACCTCGCGGCGGCTCGGCCCCGCCCTGCCCGGCGTGGCGGAGGAGCTGATGACCGCCGGCTTCGACCGGATGCTGCGGGTTTGGAGCGGTGCCGCCGCGGCGTCGGCGCTGGCCTCCATCCCATCTGTGATGATGTGGGATGGCGCCGATCTCGGCCGTCTGCTGGCAGGCGCCTGGAGCGGCCGGGAGGAGGGCGACTCCACATCGCGCAGCCTGCGTCCGCTGCTCATGGCGGTGCGGCGTCAGGTTCAGCTGTTCCAGACCGGGTCGGTGTCGGACAGCCCGCCGGATTGCCTGTGGGGGTCCGCCTGCGGAACGCTGGCGCAGGGCTTCGTCCTGGGCGAAGCCGGCCTTCTTGCGCTCGATCTCTGGACCGACCGCAACAGCCGACGCCTGCTGTCCGAACGGGATTGGAGCCTGTTGTCCGATTGGCTCGACCGCTTTGCCGGATGCCGGCATCTGATCCTGGTCAGCGGTGGGCCGCTCCTGTCTCCAGCTGCCGCCTTGCTCGACCGCCTTCGCAGCGCAATTCCCGCCCGGATGCGCGACCGACTGGAGGGCCGGCTAGGTGATCGTTTGTCATCGGCCGGGCGCCATGCCGATTGGGAGAGGATGCTGCGCACCCTGGGCGAATTTTCCCGGCGCAGCGGCTGCCGCGTCACCGTCGCGTCCCGAGGCCTTGCGGACGGAGCGGGGGCGCGGGGAGTGCTGCGCGGCGGCGGGCTGGAGATGTGGCAGCTCTACGCCCCCACTTTCACCGCGACCGGCCGGCCGGCCGGCTGGCGGTCACGGCTGGCGGAGCCGCTGGCGATCCGCCCCGATCATCCCCTGCCGGCCCACCAATTCGAGATGCCGCCCTTTGCGGAAAACGGGCGGCGCCTGCTGCGGGGGGCCGGATGGATCGCGTGCAGCTTCGACGCGAAGGGTCAACTGCATGCCCGCTGGTGCCTGCCCGGCGATGGTGGCCGGTACACCCAAGCCATCTGAACGGGTCATCCGCCAAAGAGAGTGTCGAAGTGTCTGCGGTGCTTCTCTTATGACGCCGCCCGCTCTACCACGAATAGCAGGCCGGGAACCGGCACGCCCTTCTCCCGGCGCGGCGTGCAGGGCTCCATCAGGCGGATCGTGAACCCGGCCATGCCCGTGGTTTCCCGGACATAGCCTTCGGCATGGGCATATCGCCGGGTGGCGCCGAGGACAAAGGGATCGACCGCCGCTTCCTCCGCCAGACGCTCCACGGTCGCGGCGAAACACCCCCCCGGCACCAGCGCGCGGGCCGCCGCGGCGAAGACGGCTGCGAGATCGCCGATATAGACAAGGACATCGGCGGCGACCAGCAGGTCCCAGCCGCCGGGCGTCCGCTCCATTGCCTCCACCACGTCGCCGACACTCAACTCGTCATAGAGCATGCGCTGGCGCGCCTTCTCGACCATCCTCGGCGACAGATCAACCCCGGCCAGATGTGCGGCAAGCGGCTTGAAGGTCACCCCCGCCAGCCCGGTGCCACAGCCAAGATCGAGAATCCGCAAAGCCGCGGCACCAGGCATCACCCGGTCGACCGCTGAGCGCAGCAGGTCCGGCGCCGCATAGCCGAGCTTGCCGACCAAGTCCTGATCGAAGCGGTCGGCATAGCGGTCGAACAGGGCACGGACATAGGCGGCCGACAGGTCTGTCCCCTCCCCGGCTTCCAGGGCGGCGATCAACCGTTCGATGGCGGCCGCCTCATCCCCCTCCGCGAGGGCCCGGGCGTGACGGAGCGCAGCCAGAGCCTTCACCGGTTCACGAAGGGCAAGCCAGCTGCGTCCCAGCGCATGATGGACAGCCGAATCGTCTTCATGCCGGCGGGCGAGCGGCTGAAGCAGTTCGACCGCCGCCAGGGCATCGCCCAATGCAGTCAGTGTTTCGGCCAGTGCCAGCATGGCATCCCGGTCGTTGGGGCGCAGAGCCACCGCCTCCCGGAATTCCTCCAACGCCTCATCAGACCGGCCAAGCGCAGCCAGACAGCGGGCGAGCCCGAGTCGGACCTGCGCCGAATCGCTCCGCTCCGCCGCCAGAGTGTGGAAAAGCGCATGTGCAGCATCGATTTCGCCGCACTGCCGCAGGGCATCGGCAAGCATCGACCGCCACGCCCAATTGCCCGGCTCAAGGGCGACGGCGCGCCGGAAACAGGCTGCGGCCTGACCCGCTGGACCATGTCCGCCTTCGGCCTCGGCCAGTGCGGACCATGCTTCGCCGTTGGCGGGATCGACAATGACGGCGGCACGGAATGCGAGCCCGGCCCCGGCGTGATCCCCGGCATACAGCCGGTCGTATCCAACCCGGAACATTTGATCGAGATTGTAGATTTGCGGCTCGTCGCCGAAGGAGGGATCCGTTGACACGGATGAATGTCCTCTGGTGTCGGGCTTCGGCCAGGGAGATGCCGCCGGCCCGGAGAACCCGCCTCCGCCCGCCATCGGGCCGTCCCGGGCGACTCTGCGGCTCCGCCAACCCCCAGGCATCCGAGTCCCGGGAAATAAGGCGGCGGAGTTTACTGCCTCAACATGCTGCGCTGCGCAAGGGGGGAGCGAAAATCCTTCCGAAGTGTGATTCCGGCGACACGCGGTCGCAGTAGCCCTATTTCCGGACCCTATTCAAAAGGATAGTGACGCCAGTTTGGCTAACCCTATCGTTATCGCCGGCAAATGTGACGATTCAATGGCTTATGGCCCACGCCGAAGGGCCTAAGCCGTCCGTTCCCCGCCTTGGCGTGACATCTGCCGGACGAAAGCTGTGGTATTACCAGGGTGCAAGCGGGTTGACGATGGATCAAATTTTTGGAAGTGTGGCCCCGGCGCCCAATTGGGAGGCGCTGAACATCTGGGTAGGAGGCGGTCGCCGTAAGCGACTCGGTGACCGGAATAACGGCCCCGCGCGGGGGGTCAAACAGCCGCCGTAGAACACGGGGCGACAGCAGAAGGAGGTTTGGGATGCGGGGACGAAATCAGCGCGTAGGCGCCACAGGGTGTGGACGCTTCGCACTGGCTGCGGGACTGCTGACGGCTTCCATGGCTGTCCTCACCGTTTCCGGCACGGCCCAGGCCCAGACCGCGACCCAGTCGAAGGAAAGCTGCGTCACCCACGCGGTGGAAGCCGAGCAGAAGCTGGGCATTCCGTCCGGCATGCTGGTCGCCATCGCCCTGGTGGAAAGCGGCCAGGACGGCGCCCCCCACCCGTTCGCGATGAGCGTCCAGGGTCGCCCCTATTACGCCCGCAACGTCAGCGACGCTGCCCGCCACCTGCGCGACCATCGCGGCCAGCTTCGCAGCAACACCTATGTCGGCTGCATGCAGCTTTCGGTCGCGACTCACCGGGGCGAGTTCCAGCCGCTGGAGAAGATCGTCGAGCCGCGCGACAACGTGTTTTACGCCGGCCAGCTTCTCGTCCGCTTCCACGGTGAGGAAGGCAACTGGAAGACTGCGCTGACCCGCTACAATGGCAGCTCGGGTCGTCGCGCCCAGGCCTATGTCTGCAAGATCTGGCAGAGCCTGTCCGAACTGGACACGCAGAGCGCCAAGCTGCTGGCCTCCTCCCGTTGTGAAGACAGCGATCCCGTCAGTGTCGCCCCGCGCACCCGCCGCAGCTTCCGCAACGCCCAGCAGGTCGCGGCCATCAACTGACAGCCGACCACCCGATAGCTGGCCACCCGACAGCCGTGCTGCGTGACGGCAGCTGTGAGAGCGCTGGCGCGGCGCTGTCGGATCGGGTAAACCCCGACGCATGAACTACCGCCATATCTTCCACGCCGGCAACCCGGCCGACGTGATGAAGCATGCCGTCCTGGCGCTGATCCTGGATCATCTGCGCGCCAAGCCGGCGCCGTTCTGCGTGCTCGACACCCACGCCGGGATCGGCCGCTACGACCTGACGTCCGAGGCGGCCCGCAAGACGGCGGAGAGCGACGAGGGAATCGGCCGGCTGTTCGGCCATTCCCTGCCGCACCCTGCCCTGGCACCCTATATCGACGCCGTACAGGCGCTGAACCCGGACGGGGCTCTGCGTTGGTACCCGGGTTCCCCCCGCGTCGCCCGCGCGGCACTGCGCCCGCAGGACCGCATGGTGCTGGTGGAACTGCATCCCGATGACGCCCACACCCTGAAAGCGGAATTCGCTGGCGACCGCGCCGTCGCCGTCCATCAGTCGGACGCCTACACGGCGCTGAAGGCCCATCTTCCGCCCAAGGAGAAGCGCGGGCTTGTCCTGATCGATCCGCCCTTCGAGCAGCCGGACGAGTTCGCCCGCATGGCGGAGGGGCTGGCGCTGGCGCACCGCCGCTGGTCCACCGGCATCTTCGCCCTGTGGTATCCGATCAAGGAACGCGCGGCTGTCTGGCGCTTCCAGGATGCGGTGGAGAAGACCGGCATCCCGAAGGTGCTGATCGCCGAACTGACCTGGCACCCCGAAGACACCCATCTCCGGCTGAATGGCTCCGGTCTGCTGATCGTCAATCCGCCCTGGCAGTTGGACGAAACCCTCAAGGCAATGCTGCCCGCCCTGCACGATGCCCTGCCCTCCACCGGCGGCGGCACGGCGGTCAGTTGGCTGACGCCCGAGGCGTCATAAGGAAAGCCAATTCGGGGGAAAGCCGGTTCGGGCACGGAAAAAACCCCGGTCCTTTCGGGCCGGGGTTCAAGTCAGGATGGAGACCGTTCGTTATCGATGACGTGCCGTCATCGGCGGCGCGGTGGTCAGAACCGGCGCTCCGCCTGCTGGACCGCGCCTTCCAGGCGGGCGTTCAGCTTGCCGATGGCGGTGTTGGCGGTGCTCGCCGACAGCTCGGAAATTTTGACGCTGCGGCTAAGAACCAGCTGCATGTTGTCCTTCAGCATGCGGCTCTGCGCGGCGTAGAAGTCGGGGACGCTCCGGCTGCGCATCAGGGCGTTCATGCCCTCCGCGTTGCGGGAGGCGACCTCCTGGGCCAGCCCCATCCATTCGCGCCAAGCATTCTGGAGACCGCCGGCCAGCACACTGCTGCACTGGGCCATGACGTCCATGGTCTCACGGGTCTGGCTGGCGACCTCGCCCTGGGCTTCCTTCGACAGGCCGAGAACACGCTGGAACTGCTCCGTCGTGCGGCCGGCAACATCGGTGGCGGAACCCATCGCGGACTTGGCGGCTTCAGCGCCACGGCGGGTCATGTCGGCACCGGCATCCATCGCCTTCTGTCCGACACCCAGACCGGCATCGGCAGCGTGGACTCCCGTTTCCGTCGCGGCTTCGCCGATCGAACGCGCGGCATCGGCGGCGCGGCGGGTGGTGGTCTCGCCGGTACGCGTCAGATCGTCGAGCGTGCCCTTCGCCATATCGGCGGTTTCACGCACACCGGTTGTGGTGTCCTTGTCGATAGCCATGCGGGATGCTCCTCGAATATTTTCGTCCGGGAGGACGCTTCGTCCCATATCTCGCGTCGGCTATTTATGCTGCACCGCCGAACGAGTTCACTCCTATAACACCCGGCAAACAGAACGTTCCAGGACGCAAAATAATAGCGCCGCATACTTTCTTTCGAGGTATGCGGTATTTTGGAATAGAATTGTCTTTTGCGTGAAACAGTTCTTATTCGATTTGGTCCATCTTAATCAGAGCCGTTATCCGGAACGGCTCTGCTTCCCAAACCGCGCCTGGATTTCCCCGGCGATGCCGCGGCGGAAGACCAGCACGCAGGCGACGAAGATGCAGCCGATCACCACCGGAACGGGAAGGCTGGTCGCCGCCAGATAATTCTCCAGGGTCACCACCAGAGCGGCTCCGATCACCGGCCCGGTCAGCGTGCCCATGCCGCCCAGCAGCGTCATCAGCACCACCTCGCCCGACATCTGCCACGTCACGTCGGTCAGCGTCGCCAATTGGAACACGATCGCCTTGGTGCCGCCGGCCAGTCCGGCCAACGTCGCCGACAAGACGAATGCCATCAGCTTGTAACGCTCGGTGCGGTAGCCCAGCGAAATGGCACGCGGTTCATTCTCACGAATCGCCTTCAGCACCTGTCCGAAGGGCGAATGCACGGTCCGCCAAATGATGGCGAAGCCGATCAGGAAAACGCCCAGCACCGTATAGTACATCGCCAGCGGGTTGTTCAGGTCGAAGACGCCGAACAGCAAGCCGCGCGGAACCGCCTGGATGCCATCCTCGCCATGGGTGAAGGGCAATTGCAGGGCGAGGAAGAACACCATCTGGCTCAGCGCCAGCGTGATCATGGCGAAATAGATGCCCTGGCGACGGATCGCGATGCTGCCGAACAGGATGCCGAGGCATGCCGAGGCCGCGGTGCCAAGCAGAATCCCCAGTTCCGGCGACAGTCCCCACATCTTCACCGTATGGGCCGTGACATAAGCGGCGCTGCCGAAGAAAGCGGCATGGCCGAAGCTGAGCAGACCGCCAAAGCCGATCAGCAGGTTGAAGGCGCAGGCGAACAGCGCAAAACACAGCACCTTCATCAGGAAGACGGGATAGAGCAGAAAGGGAACCGCCAGCAGCGCCGCCAGCACCACAAGGGCGCCGACCCGCGCCAGCATCGACCCTGACGCCGGCGCTTGGGAAGCCTTCCCGGATGCCCGGACGCCGCTTTGCGAATGAAGGCTCATGCGCTCACCTCTCCCGTCCGAACAGGCCGGCAGGCTTGATCATCAGCACCACCGCCATGATGACGAAGACCACGATGTTGGAGGCCTCGGGGTAGAAGACCTTGGTCAACCCTTCAAGCAGGCCAAGCCCATAGCCGGTCAGCACGGCACCAAGGATCGACCCCATGCCGCCGATCACCACCACCGCGAAGACCACGATGATCAGGTTCGATCCCATCAGCGGCGACACCTGGTAGATCGGTGCCGCCAGCACGCCGGCAAGCCCGGCCAACGCCACGCCGAAGGCGTAGGTCAGCGTGATCATCCGCGGGACATTGATGCCGAAGGCCTGGACCAGCACCGGATTTTCCGTCGCAGCGCGCAGATAGGCGCCCAGCTTCGTCTTCTCGATGGCGATCCAGGTGCTGATGCAGACAATCAGGGAAGCGACGACCACCCAGCCGCGATAATTGGGCAGGAACATGAAGCCGAGATTCTGCCCGCCTTTCAGCGCGTCGGGGATGGGGTAAGGCTGCCCCGAGACGCCATACTGGTGGCGGAACGCGCCCTCGACGATCAGCGCCAGCCCGAAGGTCAGCAGCAGGCCGTAGAGATGGTCCAGCTTGTAGAGCCGCGACAGCAGCGTTTTCTCCAGCACCACCCCGAACAGCCCAACGACCAGCGGCGCCAGCAGCAGCGCCCACCAGTAACCGATGCCCAGCTGGGTCATCAACAGCCAGGCGACGAAGGCCCCCATCATGTAAAGCGCGCCATGGGCGAAGTTGATGACGTTCAACATGCCGAAGATCACCGCCAGCCCAAGGCTGAGCAGCGCGTAAAACGATCCGTTGATCAACCCCAGCAACAGCTGGCCGAACAGCGCCTGGGGCGGAATACCGAAAATCGTTCCCATCATGAGCGTCGCTCTCTCCAACGGCATCCCCGCCGAACCGGCCCTCCAGGGACCGCCGCGGCGGGGATGCCGCTCGGTCACGTCATGTCTTGTGCCGGCCAGTCATCATTTGCGGCACCATCATTTCGGCAGCTTGCAGCCGCTCTCCTCGAAGCTTGCGAAGGCTTCCTTGCCGGGGATGGTGCGCAGGATCTGGTAATAATCCCAAGCGCCCTTCGATTCGGACGGCTTCTTCACGCGGGCCAGATACATGTCGTGGACCATGCGCCCATTCGGCAGGATGGTGCCGTTCTTGGCGAACATGTCGTTGACCGGCATCTCCTTCATCTTGGCGGCGACGGTCGGACCGTCATCGGTCCCGGCAGCCTCGATGGCTTTCAGATAATGGCGGACGGCGGAATAGCTGCCGGCCTGCACCATCGTCGGCATCTTGCCGTAGCGGTCGAAGAACTTCTTGGACCAGGCACGCGATTCGTCATCGCGATCCCAATAGAAGCCGGTGGTCAGCACCAAGTCCTGGGCGACCTGAAGCCCCAGCGCATGCACGTCGGACAGGAAGATCAGCAGGCCGGCGAGCTTCTGCTGGCCGCCCTGCGTCAGGCCGAATTCCGACGCCTGCTTGATCGAGGTGATGGTGTCGCCGCCGGCGTTGGCAAGGCCGACGATCTTGGCGCCCGACGCCTGCGCCTGGAGCAGGAAGGAGGAGAAATCGGCGGAGTTGAGCGGCGCCTTCACCGAACCGACCACCTTGCCGCCCGCCTTCTTCACTTCGACCGAGGTATCGGCCTCCAACTGATGGCCGAAGGCGTAGTCGGCGGTGATGAAGAACCAGCTGTCGCCGCCTTCCTTCACCATCGCCTGACCGGTACCGACGGCCAGCGCGTGGGTGTCGTAGGGCCAGTGGAAGCCGGTGGGGGAACAGGCGTCGCCGGTCAGACGTGAGGTGGCGGGACCTTCCATCAGGAAGATCTTCTTCTTCTCCTTGGTCACTTCCTGGACGGCCAGCGCCACGCCGGAATTGGGCACGTCGACGATCACATCGACGCCATCCTGGTCGATCCATTGCCGGGCGAGGTTGGCGCCGATGTCCGGCTTGTTCTGGTGGTCGGCGGAGATGATCTCAATGGGCTTGCCCAGAATCTTGTTGCCGAACTCTTCCGCCGCCATGCGGGCGGCAATGACCGATCCCTCGCCGCCGAGGTCGGCATAGAGGCCCGAACGGTCATTCAGCACACCGATCTTGACCATGTCGCCGGACAGCTTGCCCTGCTGGGCCATGGCAGGCCCGGTGGACATGACACCGATCGTCAGGGCAGCAAGGGCGGCACCGGCCAGAAGACGTGCGATCATGCGTGAATTCCTCCCCTCAGCGTTGCGTTGCGCATAGTGCGGGCGCCCGTCCGGATTGGATCGCTCTGATCGGTTCGTCCGGCGGGTCCCGGACGGTCGTGCAGGCCTGCTCATTTGGTTTCATCGGAAACCGTCAGGCCGTGCGCGCCGCCCCTTCCCGTCCACTATGCAGGGGCATCACCTTGTACGGAAAGCTGAATTTCAGCTTCACAAACAATTTTCATCAAGGGTCTGCCGAAACACCCGCTTTTCCCATTCGGCGGTGTATGGAGGCGTCCGGCGGCGGGTCGGCGGCCTGCCGGCGGCGGTCGATCCGCTGCATGATCGGCGTCACCGTGGTGCCGTGAACGAGAATCGAGAGCAGCACGATCAACCCGGTGATCGCCCAGAGCGCGTTCGGCACATCGAACTCCGCGGCGTTCAGCGCATAGGCGATGTAATAGATGCTGCCCATGCCGCGGATGCCGAAGAAACCGATGGCCAGCTTCTCGCCGACCGGCATCGCCACGCCGGTCAGCCCGACCACCCCCGCCACCGGACGCACCAGAAGCAGGATGACCACCGCCGCACCCACGGCGCTCCAGGACAGCGCGTCGATCAGGCCATGCGCAATCGTCCCGCCGAACAGCACAAGCATCATCATCATCATCAGCCGCTCGGTCTGCTCGACGAAGTCGTGCAGCCGCTCGTGGTATTCGCTGTTGCGCTCCGCGTCGCGCAGGGCGAGCGCGGCGACGAAGACGGCGACGAAACCGTATCCGCTGGCAAGTTCCGTCAGGCCATAGGCGATTAGCGTGATGCCGAGCGATACGAAGCCGTCGCCGGTCCGCGACAGGTTGGCGCGGTTCGGCACGCGGAACGTGACATAGCCGAGAAAACGCCCGACCAGCCAGCCGACGCCGACTCCGGCCACCAGTTTCCACACCACGTCCAGCAGCACCCAATGTTCCAGCAGGTCCCAGGGCGGGTTGCCGTTGAGCAGCGCCACCCCAATGGCGAGATGGACGAAAGGAAAGGCCAGACCGTCATTCAACCCGGCCTCGGAAGTCAGACTGAACCGGATCTCGTCCTCCTCCCCCGATTTCGGCGGACCGACCTGGATGTCGGAGGCAAGGACCGGATCGGTGGGTGCCAGAGCCGCCCCCAGCAGGATCGAGGCCGGGAGAGGGAAATCGAGCCAGTACCAGCCGATCAGGGCGATCATGAGAATCGACAACGGCATGGTGATGCCCAGCAGGCGCCACGTGATGATCCAGCGCCGCCAGCCGATGCGGCGGTCCAGCTTCAGCCCCGCACCCATCAGGGAAATGATGACGATCAGTTCGGTCAGCCGCTCGGTCGCCTCCGGATAGGCCAGCGGCTCCGGGTTTTCCAGCTCCAGCGTTCCGAAGACCAGAAAGCCGAGACCGACGCAGATGATCGGCAAGGACAGCGGCAATTCCCTCAGCACCATCGGCAGCCACGCCACCAGCAGGATCAGGAATCCCAGCCCCACCAACATGACCGTGTAAGACATGCGCCGCCCATTGCCGTGATCGCTTCGGCACGGCAACAGGTCCGCGCCGAGGCCAATCCACGACAACGCATGACGTTGCGAATGGGTTCAGCTCGGGCGCAAGAAGACTTGCGGAATGGATCGGCGGAATGGATGGCGAAGGTGCCGGCTCAATCGGTCGCGCTTCCCTGCCCGAACTGGAGGACCACACTGGGATGCTTGAACCCGATGCCGCCCGCGGGAGCCGGAACCGCGGGGGCCGTCGCAAAATCGGCCGGTCAGGCCGCCGAGGTCATCGGAAAACCGCTGTAGTCGAGCGAAGCCGACCAGAAACGTTCCAGCTTGCGCAGGGTCTCGTTGGCCTTGGTCAGTTCCTCGTCGCTGAAGCCGGCCTTTTCCAGGGCGGTCAGATGACGTTCGAACATGATGCTGATCTTCTCGCGCAGATCCAGGCCCTTCTCCGACAGGCGGACACGGACCGACCGGCGGTCGTGCGGGGAGCGTTCCTGGCCGAGATAGCCGTTCTCGACCATCTTCTTGACGTTATAGGAGACGTTGGAGCCCAGATAATAACCGCGCGCGGTCAGTTCGCCGACCGTCATCTCGTCTTCGCCGATGTTGTACAGGATCAGGCTCTGGACGTTGTTGATGTCCTGGATGCCAAGCCGGTCCAACTCAGTCTTGAGCACTTCAAGAAAGTGGCGGTGAAGCCGCTCGATCAACAGAATGCTCTCATAATAGGGTTTGCGCACCGCGGTCTCCTTTGGCTCTAACCGGCCGTTCCCCGCGCAAGGACGATACCGGGACCTTAAAGCGAGATTAACCGATCATTCGTCGGCAATCATCTTAATAATTCCAGAAAAAGTCTGGCACAACCCGTCTGTACAGGCCCCTTTCGCAGGGTGCCCCCGGCGAAAGGCTTTCGGCCGGGCGGCAGGTCCCGCATAAGCAAAAAGGGGAAGGCCATGCAATCGGTGCGTGACCTTCACCCTTTCGACCTCGCCTATGGTCAGTCCCGGAACACGAGATCGCCGCCAGCCGGTTCGGCGAAGTGCCGCTCGACATCCGACGGACCGACATCGATCAGCTCGGCCGGCTTCCATTTCGGGTTCTTGTCCTTGTCGACCAGGACGGCGCGGATACCCTCGTAGAAATCGTCGCCGGCTAGGCAGGCGAGGCTGAGGCGCAGCTCCTGCACCATGCAGCCTTCGAAATCCAGCTTGGCGCCGCGGCGCAAGGCGGCCAGCGTCACCTTCAGGCTGGTCGGCGACACCCGGCGCAGGATGGCGATTTGACCGGCCGCCCACTCGGTTCCCTCGGCCTCCAGCGCCTTGACGATGGCTTCGACGCTGTCGAAGGCGTAGCAGCGGTCGACCGCCGCGCGGATACCGCTCACCGCCGCTTCGCCCGCCTCGCCGCGGTGGGCGGCGACGGCCTCGTCGGCCGGGACGCCGGCAGCCAGATCGTCGATCAGCGCGTCGATCCTAGCGCTCGGTACGAACGCGTCGGCGGCACCGATGGCAAGCAGGTCGGCCGCCTTCAGCCGGTCGCCGGTCAGCCCCAGCCAGATGCCGACCTGCCCCGGCAGGCGCGGCAGGAAATAGGTGCCGCCGACATCGGGATAGAGGCCAATGCCGGTTTCCGGCATGGCGAACAGGGTAAGCTCGGTGACGATGCGGTGGGTACCGTGCACCGACAGTCCGACGCCGCCGCCCATGGAAATGCCATCGATCAGCGCGACATAGGGCTTGGACAGGCGCTTGATCAGCCGGTTCAGCACATATTCCTCGCTGAAGAAGGCGCGGACCGGCCCGGTGTCGCCACGCCCTTCCTTGGCGGCCTTGCCAGCCTCATACAGGCTGACGACATCGCCGCCGGCGCAGAAGGCTTTTTCGCCGGCACCGCGAATCACGACGGCCTTGACCTCCGGATCGGCGTTCCAGGCCCGCAGCTGCGGATCGAACAGCCTGATCATGCCCAGCGTCAGCGCGTTCAACGCCTTGGGCCGGTTGAGCGTGACGAGGCCGATGGCGCCCCGACGTTCGAACAGAATCTCAGCAGCGTCGCTCATCGTCTTGTGTTTTCTCAATTATCGTTGCGAATCGGGCGGTGGCGGGCCACCTGCTCCATCCCTGCCGTGCATCCCTTTGCGCGTTAGGACGGCAGCATCGGCCGGCAGCGATGATACGGGAGCGGGCGGCGCTGTCAAACCCACCATACGGATCCGGATGTTCGCCTGTGACGGTCCGGTACGGCCAATCAGGAACATCGCCCCTCTTGGACCGTTGCGCTCACGCTCTCATCAGAAGACGAGACCCCATTCGACTTCTCAGGGAAGGTCAGATGCCGATGCCGCTCAACAGCCTGCCGGGTGCGCCATGAAGATCGGAATCGTCCTGAACCGGCAGGCGGGTTCCCTGGTCGATCGGCCCATCGACCGCGCCGAGACGGCGATCCGCACAGCATTCGAACGGCATGGCGCGACCGTGGACCTCCACACCGTCGACGGCGCACAATGCACCGACACGATCCAACGGGTGCTGGACTCCGATGCCGAGGCCGTTGTGGTCGGCGGCGGCGACGGCACGCTGCACAGCGCGGTGAAGCTGGCGCTCCCGAAGGGCAAGACGCTGGGCGTGATTCCTCTAGGGACTCTCAATCTGTTAGCCCGTGATCTTCATGTTCCGCTGGAACTGGAGGATGCCGCGGAGGCACTGGCGGCGGGCCGGATCCGCGCCATCGACATCGCCGAGGTGAATGGGGAGCCCTACACCAACAGTTCGGTTCTCGGCTTCTATCCGCAGGTGGTTCAGGAACGCGAACGCCAGCGCAAGCAGCACCGGCTGCTGAAATGGCCCGGCGCCGCCGTGGCCTTGGCGAAAACGTTGTACCGGCTGCCGATGCTGGACGTGCGGCTGGACTGGGGCGAGGGTCCGCGGCGGATGCGCACGCCGATTCTGGTGGTTTCAAACAACGTCTATGACGACGGGTTCGGGCTCGTTCTCTCTCGTCAGGCGCTCGATGCCGGGAAACTCGGGGTTTATGTGGCCCGCGAACGGAACGCCTTCGCAATGTTGCGGTTGATGGGACGTCTGGTTGCCGGTTCGTGGAAGCAGGACGAAGGGCTGGAAACCTATGCGGTGACCAACCTGACGGTCCACAGCCGCAGGCACCACCTGAAGATGGTCAACGATGGCGAGATCCGGAAACTGCACGCCCCGCTGCATTATCGGATTCTCCCCGGTGCCCTGAAGGTTCTGGCGCCCGGCCGAGAGAAAGGATGAAGATGGCGTGAAACGGCTCGCTCACATCTCCGACCTGCATTTCGGACGGATAGACCCGCGCGTGGTCGATGGCCTGCTGGCTGACCTGACGGCGCAGGCTCCCGACCTGATCGTCATCTCAGGCGATTTCGTCCAGCGGGCCAAGGTGCGCCACTTTGAGGAAGCGCGTGCCTTCCTGCAAAAATTACCGTTTCCCTACATGGCCGTACCGGGGAATCATGACATCCCGGTTTACAATGTGTTCAAGCGCTTCACCGACCCGTTCGGCCATTACCGGCGCTACATCACCAGCGACTTCAGCCCGCTGCACATCGATGACGAGATCGCGGTGCTGGGCATCAACACCGCCCGCCCCGTGATCATGGATTTTTCCGAAGGGCGGATGAACAAGCGGCAGATCGCGCGGGTCCGCGAGGTCTTCTGCGGAATGCCGGACAGAGTATTCAAGGTGCTGTTCACCCACCATCCCTTCCTGCCGCCGCCCGACCTGCCCAAGACCCAGCTGGTCGGCCGCCACAAGCTGGCGCTGCCGGCGTTGGAAAGCTGCGGCGTCGACCTGCTGCTGGCCGGGCATCTGCACAAGGCCTATTCCGGCGACATCATGAGCTTCCACACCCAGGTCGCCCGGTCCATCCTGGTCGCCCAGGCCTCCACCGCCACCTCGACCCGCCTGCGGAACGAGGCGAACGCCTATAACCTGATCACCGTCGCCCACCCCACTGTGACGTTCGAGGTGCGGTCGTGGGAGGGTGCGGCCTTTACCGGCGGATTGGTGTCCAGTTACCGCAAGGACGGCAGCCGCTGGGTCCTGCAGGCACAGGACACCGGCTTCCGGCCGGTCGGCTCCGACGCCTCCACCGCAGCCGACCCGATGGCCACGCGATGGGAGTCGGTTGTCCGACATGCAAGCGGGGAGGCCCATGGCGGGGCATGAGACCTGCGCAAGGCTCATGCCCGGTCCCTAAGCACTGGAACGGCCCCCGCGGCTTGAGTTCACGATGACGGAAGGCGTAGGATCGCCGCACTCGTTCTAAGTGCATGGTTCTCCCGATGCCGATCACCCTGCCCGCCGCCTTCCCGCGCACCCGTCTGCGCCGCAACCGCGCCGATGCCTGGACCCGCCGTCTGGTCGCCGAGAACACGCTGACCGCCGACGACCTGATCTGGCCGGTCTTCGTGATCGAAGGCCAGAATCGGCGGGAGCCCGTCGCCTCGATGCCCGGCGTGGAGCGCATGACCATCGACCTGCTGTGCGAGGCGGTCATGGAAGCCGGCGCGCTGGGCATTCCCTGCATCGCGCTGTTTCCGGTCGTCGGCTCCGAGGGCAAGTCGGAAGATGCGGCGGAATCCTACAATCCCGAGAATCTGATGAACCGCGCCATCCGTGCGGTGAAGGCCGCCGCCCCCGATATCGGCATCCTCGGCGACGTGGCCCTCGACCCCTATACGATCCATGGGCATGACGGCCTCCTGCGCGACGGCTACATCCAGAATGACGAGACGGTCGAGGTCCTGATCCGGCAGGCCCTGTCGCAGGCGGAGGCCGGCGTCGACATCGTCGCTCCGTCCGACATGATGGACGGCCGCATCGGCGCCATCCGCGACACGCTGGATGCCGAGGGGTATCAGCTGACCCGTGTCTGCTCCTACGCCGCCAAATACGCCTCCGCCTTCTACGGCCCGTTCCGCGACGCGGTGAATTCCGGCGGCTTCCTGAAGGGAGACAAGACCACCTACCAGATGGACCCCGCCAACACCGACGAGGCCCTGCGCGAGGTCGCCTGCGACCTGCAGGAGGGGGCGGACATGGTGATGGTGAAGCCGGGCCTGCCCTATCTCGACGTCATCCGGCGGGTGAAGGACCAGTTCGCGGTCCCGACCTTCGCCTACCATGTGTCGGGCGAATACGCGATGCTGCGCGCCGCGTCGGGCAATGGCTGGCTGAACTACGACAAGGCTCTGCTGGAAACGCTGATGGGCTTCAAGCGGGCCGGCTGCGACGCCATCCTGACCTATGGCGCGGTGGATGCGGCGAGGCTGCTCAAGCAGGGCTGAGCAGTTCGGGACCGTCTTTGAGCCGTTCGGGGCCGCGGAGCGATCCGCGGCCCTTTATCGTCAGGTCATCCCGAACAACGGAGATGCCCGATGACCGCCGAATTTCCCGTCCGCACGGCTCTGCTGACCGCCCTGCTGCTGGCCGCCTCGCCCGTTGCGGCGTTCGAACTGCACAGCCCCGATTTCACCGACACGTCGCCGATCCCTGGGCGCAATGTCTTCGTCGGCTTCGGCTGTACCGGCGGCAACCAATCGCCAGCCCTGAGCTGGACTACGCCGCCCGCCGGCACGCGCAGCCTCGCCGTCACCATCTACGATCCGGATGCGCCGACCGGCAGCGGCTGGTGGCATTGGGTGGTGTTCAACCTGCCGCCCGACAGCCGCGGCCTGCCCGCCGGTGCCGGCGATGCGGCCAAGCCGACCCTGCCCGCCGGTGCCGTGCAGAGCCGCACCGATTTCGGCACCGCCGGCTATGGCGGTCCCTGCCCGCCACAGGGCGACAAGCCGCACCGGTATGTCGTCACAGTCCATGCGCTGAAGGTCGACAGCCTGCCCCTGCCCGCAGACGCATCGGGCGCCATGGTCGGCTTCAACCTGAACGCCGCCAGCTTGGGCAAGGCGACGCTGACGGCCCGTTACGGCCGTTGATCGCCCGAGCCGACCAGCCTTAGGATCGGCCGAGGCCGAAGGATGAACGCCATGGGTTCCGATCTGCTCGCCCGCCTGTCCCGCTTTGCCGCCCGCGACCTGCGTCCCGGCGGCGGTGACCGGCCGCACCGGCCGGAACTGTGGGCCTTCGTCGCCCATGACCGTGAGCGTCTAGCCGAGGTGCAGATCGAGCGCACCGCCCTGATCGCGGTGCTGGAAGGCACCAAGGAGCTGACCGACCAATCCGGCACGACCCGCCGCTTCCCGGCCGGCAGCGCCATGCTGCTGCCGCCGGGCTGGTCCGGGGCTGTGTTGAACGATCCCAGTGCCGGCGGACGTTACCGTGCGCTGGTGCTGGAGTTCCCGGCGGAGATGGTGCGGCGGCTTCTGCGCGCCCACGGCACGGACGGGCTGACGCAGCGCGCCCGGCCCGGCGACTGGCATGTCACCCTGACGCCGTCCCTGACCGATGCCATTCACCACGCCGCCGCCGGTCTCACCGCCGACCCTCCGCTCCCGTCCAAGCTGGCGGAACATCGCTGCATGGAGGTGCTGCTGGCCTTGCTGGAGGATGGTGTCTGGTGGCTGGGACCGGTGGCGCCGACCGGGACCGCCGACGCGGTGCGCCAATTGCTGCGCACCCAGCC
The DNA here is from genome assembly GCF_042604635.1 of Azospirillum sp. A26. Lineage (NCBI taxonomy): Bacteria > Pseudomonadati > Pseudomonadota > Alphaproteobacteria > Rhodospirillales > Azospirillaceae > Azospirillum > Azospirillum sp. A26. Next base: position 979,009 of record NZ_CP170472.1, read on the forward strand.
CGACATTCCCTGGACCGCGGAGCGCGTGGCCGGGGCGCTCAACCTCAGCACCGGCACGCTGCGCCGCCGCTTGAGCGATGAAGGGTGCTCGGTCCGCAGCATCCTGACGGAAGAACGGGTCGCCCACGCCCGCGACCTGCTGGAAAGCGAAGGGCTGAGCGTGCAGGAGGCAGCGGAGGCCTGCGGTTATGCCAACCGCTCCCACTTCGCCCGCCGCATCCGGGAAGCGATGGGCGTCAACCCGTCGAATCTGCGGGGACGCTGACCGGCGCGGCACCGTAGGCGCGGATCAGGGCCGCGACCGAGTCGGCGATCACCTTCTCCGGGTCGGCGGTGACCGGCAGGCCCAACATGGTCGGCCAGAACAGAACCTCCTTCATGCCGCCCAGCAGCTGGGTCGCCACCACATGCGGGTCCGGCGCATTCAGCCGGCCGCGGGCATGCTGGGCGGCGATGTAGTCGTCCAGCAACGCATAGGCCTGGCTTTTGCCGCCCTCCAGATAGTCCTGCGACAGTTCGGGAAAGCGCTGGTGCTCGGCGATCACCAGACGCAGGAGGCCGCGGACCTCCGGCCGGCCGGTATGGACCAGCAGGGATCGCAGGAATGCCGGCAGGGCCTGCTCCGGTGGTTGGTCGTGGCGCAGCAGGCTCTGTCCGTCCTCGCTGCGGAACCCTTCATAGAGTTCCGACACAACGGCCTGGAACAGCTCCCGCTTGCCGGGGAAATGGTTATAGACGGTGCGCTTCGACACGTTGGCGTCTGCGGCGATGGCGTCCATCGATGAGGCCTCGTAGCCGTGCGTCAGGAAGGCGCGCGTCGCCGCCTCCACCACCGCATCCCGCTTGACCGAACCGCGCGCGGCACCCCCCGCCTGAGACGTTGACATTCCCCACCCTCAAAGTACACTGCACAGTGTAGTGTAGTTGTTGCCGCAGGCTCTCAGGGTAATCCGCCCGGCCGCGGCACGGGAGGGGTAAAGCGATGAAACAGCGCAACATCGGTGGCATTCTCTCGGTATCTGAAATCGGCCTCGGCTGCATGGGCATGTCGGAGTTCTATGGCCCGACCGACGATGCCCAGTCGCTCACCACGCTGGAACGGGCGTTGGAGCTTGGCGTCACCCACTACGACACTGCCGACATGTATGGCAGTGGACACAATGAAACGCTGCTTGCCCGTTTCCTGGCCGGCAGGCGCGACCGGGTGACGATTGCCACCAAGTTCGGCATCGTCCGCCAGCCCGGCGAGTATGCCCGCCGGGTCGATACCAGCCCGGCCTATGTGGCCCAGGCCTGCAATGCTTCGCTGAAACGGCTCGGGGTGGAGACCATCGACCTCTATTACGCCCACCGCATCAACCCGGACATCCCCGTGGAAGAGACGGTCGGCGCCATGGCCGATCTGGTTAAGGCGGGCAAGGTCCGTGCGCTCGGCCTGTCGGAGGTGTCCGCGGCCACCCTGCGCCGTGCCCACGCCGTCCATCCCATCGCCGCGGTGCAGAGCGAATATTCTCTGTGGACCCGCGACGTGGAGGCTGCGGTGCTGCCGACCTGCCGCGACCTCGGCATCTCTCTGGTCGCCTACGCACCGCTCGGCCGCGGCATGCTGACGGGGGCGGTCAGCAGTCCGGACCAGTTCGCCGAGAACGACTTCCGCCGCGTGGCACCGCGCTTTGCCGGGGACAATTTCGACCGCAATCTGGCCTTGGTCGAACAGGTCAAGGCGCTGGCGGTGCAGAAGGGCTGCACGCCGGGACAGGTGGCGCTGGCCTGGCTGCTGGCCCAGGGGCCGGACATTCTGCCGATCCCGGGCACCAAGCGGATCAAGTATCTGGAGGAGAATGTCGGCGCCGCAGCGGTGACGCTGACCGATGCGGAGGCCAAAGCGCTGAGCGACGCGCTGCCACCGGGGGCGGCGGCGGGCGACCGCTACACCGCCGAGGGAATGCGCGGGGTGAATGTGTAAGGTGCGATGACGGAAGACGGGAGGCGGCATGGCCTGCCGCCTCCCATGTCCTGCATGTCCTACTTCGGCGTTCCCGACCAGACCTGGAACTGCGTGGTTTCCATCAGCATGTCGCTGTGGCCGAACGCCGTTTTGAACAGCTTGCCGACCCCGGCGGTCCGTTGCGTCACCGCCACCAGCGTGCCGCGCAGTTTCAGATACTGCTTCGTCCCCGCCACCAGCGCGTCGAGCATGCCGAAATCCTCGTCCTTGCCGCGGTGGAGCGGCGGGTTGGACAGGATCAGGCCGAAACGCTCGCGGGTGCCCAGGCCGGCCAAACCGTCGCTCAGCACCAGTTCGGCGTCAGGCACATTCTGGCGGGCGGCGTGCAGGGCCACCGCGTCGATGTCCAGCAGGGTCAGCGGCGCTTCGGGCTGGCGCTCACGCACGGCCCGTGCGATCACCCCGGCGCCGCAGCCGAAATCCAGCACGCGGGTGCCGGCCGCCACCTCCGGCAGCACCTTCAGCAGGCATTCGGTGCCGGCATCCAGATGGCCGTGGGCGAACAGGCCCGGATAGGACACCAGCTCCAGCGTCCGGTCGGGCAGAGCGAGGGTGACGGTCTGCCGCCAATCCTCCAGCGCCCCCTTGGCCGGTGCATCGCTGCGCCGGGTCAGCAGCAGCCGGGCGCGCCGCTTGATGATCAGCGTTTCCGGTTCTTCCGCCAGCCCGTCCAGATGCTTCGCGGCACTGGTCACGCCTTCGTCGTTGCCGCCGGCGATCCACAGCGGGGCGCCGGGAGCAAGGCGGGAGGCGAGCGCATGCAGCGCCATCTCGAACCCGGCCCAGCCGCGCGGCAGGCGCAGCACGGCGCCGTCGAACGGCCCCTCCGCCGGCCAGGGGGTGGCAGCCTGCCCGCCTGTGGCGAGACGGTTCCACACCACCACGTCCGCACCGCCATCGCGGAGTGCGTCGGCAATGGCGCCATCGCTGTCGAAGGCGACGAGAATCCGGCCCTGCGGCCGGATTTCGGACAGAGCTTCGGCGGCCACGGCGGCGACGGTGGAGTCGCGGTCCGTGGCCCGATTGTCGAGACGTGCCAAAGAATTAACCCTTGTCGCGCATCAGCCGCGCCTTATCGCGCTGCCAACTGCGGTCCTTCTCACTCTGGCGCTTGTCGTGCTTCTTCTTGCCGGTGGCAAGGCCGATCTCGACCTTGGCATAGCCACGGTCGTTGAAATAGACCGACATCGGCACCAGCGTGACGCCCTTCTGCTTGATCCCGGCCGCGAGCTTGTCCAACTCGCGGCGGCGGACCAGCAGCTTGCGCGGCCGCTTCGGCTCATGCTGATCGATGCGGCCGGCCTGGAGATATTCGGGGATGTACGCGTTGAACAGGTACAGCTCCCCGCTCTTCAGACCGGCATAAGCCTCGTTCACACTGGCGCGACCGCCGCGCAACGACTTCACCTCCGACCCGGTCAGCATGATCCCGGCTTCGAGGACATCATCGATGAAGAAGTCGAACCGCGCGCGGCGGTTCTGCGCCGCGTATTTTTTAGCTTCCTCGCGCGTCGCCAAGTCTCTCTCCTATACGGCCCGTTCCATCGCTCAGGACAACAGGCCGGCTTTGGTCATGGCTCCACGCACGGCGGTACGGGCGGCTTCCGTCGCCGGAACCAGCGGCAGGCGCACCTCGTCGCTGCCGAGGCCGAGCAGGCTGGCGGCGAACTTCACCGGCGCCGGGCTGGTTTCGACGAACATCGAGTCGTGGACCGGCGACAGCACGTCGCGCAGGCGGAAGGCCTCCTTCAGGTCGCCCTTGGCCCAGGCGGTCTGCATGGCGGAGCACAGGGCCGGCGCGATGTTCGCGGTGACGGAGATGCAGCCGACGCCGCCCTGCGCGTTGAAGGCCAGAGCCGTGGCATCCTCGCCCGACAGCTGGATGAAGTCGGGGCCGACCTCCTGCAGCAGGCGGGACGGGCGGGACAGATCGGCGGTCGCGTCCTTCACGCCGACGATGTTGGGCAGCTTTGCAAGTCGCGCCATCGTCGACACAGACATATCCACGACACTGCGGCCCGGAATGTTGTAAATGAAGATCGGCAAATCCGCCGCGTCATGGATCGCCTTGAAATGCTGGTACAGACCCTCTTGAGACGGCTTGTTGTAGTAGGGCGTGACCACGAGCGCCGCCTGCGCGCCGGCCTGCTTGGCATGGCGGGTCAGGGCGATGGCTTCGTCGGTCGAGTTGGAACCGGCTCCGGCCATCACCGGAACCTTGCCGCCGGCCGCCTCGATGCACAGCTCCACGACGCGGTTGTGTTCTTCATGGGACAGGGTCGGCGACTCGCCGGTGGTGCCGCAGGGCACAAGACCGTGCGTGCCCTGCGCGACCTGCCACTCCACGAAGGACTGGAAGGCCTTCTCGTCCACTTTCCCGCCCTTGAACGGAGTCAGAAGGGCGACGATGGAACCGTGGAACATGGCTGCCTCCTCAGTCGGCTTAGCTGGAAAAAAGAGTTGCGCACATTATCCCTCCCCGCCGCCCTCGGCAAGAGCGCCCGGACCTCTGTTTTCGCGGGTCTCCTCACCCTTTTCGCGGCGCTTCCCGGCGCCCTTCCCGCCGCGGCGCTGAGCCCGCAGGACATCGCGATCTACCGCGAGGCCTTCAGGCTCGCCAATGACGAGCGTCTTTCGGAAGCGCTGGCCTCGGCGTCGAATGCGCAGGACCCGTTACCGGCGAAGGTTCTGCGCTGGATCGCGCTCGCCAACCCGGGCGGCGGCAGCTTCACCGACATCGCCGCCTTCATCCGCGAAAATCCGGACTGGCCGAACATGGCGGCGCTGCGCCGTCAGGCGGAAATGGCGATGCCCGACATCCCGCCGGCCGACGTGGTGGAGTGGTTCCGTCAGAGCCCGCCGCAGACAAGCGACGGCTTCGTCCGCTATGCCGACGCGCTGATCGCGACCGGCAGCGTGGAGCGTGCGACCACGCTGATCCGCAAGCAATGGGCCGACGCCACCTTCACGGCGGACGAGGAGGCCACCTTCCTCTCCCATTACACGCCCTATCTGCGTCAGCAGGATCACAAGGCGCGCATCGACCGGCTGCTCTGGGCCAAGCAGGAGGCTCCGGTCCGCCGGATGCTGCCCTTCTTCGACGAGGCCTATGACGCACTGATCCAGGCGCGTATCGCGCTGGACGGCGACAGCACGGGCGCCGAGGCGACCCTGTCGCGTGTGCCGCCCAGCCTGCTGACCGATCCCGGCCTGATGTACGACCGCGCCCGCTATCTGCGGCGCAAGGGCGACGATGCCGGCGCTCTGGAAATCATCGCCCAGGCCGGCACCGACATGGGCCGTCCGCAATCCTGGTGGTCGGAACGGCACCTGCTGGCCCGCCGGGCAATGGAGCGCGGCGACTACAACCTCGCCTACCGGCTGGTCAGCGCCAACGGAATGAGCGAGGGCAGTTCCTTCGCCGATGCGGAGTTCCTGTCGGGCTTCCTGGCGCTCCGCTTCCTCGACAAGCCGTCGGAAGCCTTCACCCACTTCCACAAGCTCTACCGCTCCGTCACCGCGCCGATCAGCAAAGCGCGCGGCGCATACTGGTGCGGCCGTGCCGCGGAGGCGCTGGGCCAGATCGGACCGGCGCGCGACTGGTACGCCAAGGCGGCGACCTACCCCACCACCTTCTACGGCCAGCTGGCCTTCCGCCATGTCTCCGGGGGGGCAGTGACCCTTCCGACGCCGCCGACCGTGTCGAGCGCCGAGGCCGCCGCCTTCAACAGGCGCGAGGTGGTTCGTGTCGCCCGCCTGCTGGCGGAGATCGGCGGCACTGCGTCCGATCAGGTGACCGGGTTTGTCCGCCGCCTGAGCCTGGATGCCAAGACGCCTGCCGATTACGTGCTCACCGCCCGGCTGGCCAGCGACGTCGGTCGCCGCGATCTGGCCGTGGCTGCAGCCAAGGACGCCGCCCAGAACGAGGTGTTCCTGGTCGAGGCTGGCTATCCGATGATCGATGCCCGCCCGGCCGCACCGGAACTGGCGCTGATCCACGGCATCATCCGGCAGGAAAGCACCTTCAACCCCACCATCGTCTCGTCCGCCGGTGCGCGCGGGCTGATGCAACTGATGCCGACGACGGCGCAGCTGGTGGCGGGGAAGCTGGGGCTGAAGCACACGAATGCGCGGCTGACCGCCGACCCCGGCTACAACGTCACGCTGGGCTCGGCCTATCTGGCCGAACTGATCGACCGCTTCAATGGGTCGTGGGTGCTGGCGATCGCCGGCTACAACGCCGGTCCAAACCGCGTGCGCCAGTGGCTGCAGACCTATGGCGATCCCCGCACGGAGACCATCGACGTGGTTGACTGGATCGAACTGATCCCGATCTCCGAAACCCGCAACTATGTCCAGCGCGTGCTGGAGGCGGTGCAGGTCTATCGCGCCCGCCTCAACGGCGACCGAGCCGATCCGAACCTGGACAAGGATCTGCGGCGGTAAGCAGTTGGCGTTGGGGAGGGAGCGGCGACAAAGCCCCCTCCCCCGGTCCTTTACAATACACCGACGCCGTCACGCCGTCGTCGGGTTGGGCATGCCCGGCATCGGCTCGTCGGCCGGCGGAGGGACTTCCGGCAGGATGCCGGGGTTCTCGGGCACCGGATAGGGATCGGGCGTCGTCGGCCGGTCGGGCTGCGGCGGGTTCGGATTGGACGGCGGCGGAATCTCGCCGGGGGTGGACGGCTTTTGCGGTTCGCTCATACGGGAACTCCTTCGCAAGGGTGAGCCCTGGGGATGGCCCTGGGATAACGCGTCAGTCGACCGTCCGTTCAATCGCCCGGCCTCCGGCCTGGACGTCCTGCCCGGCCCCCTCGACCGTGTTGCAGCCGGTCAGCATGACCGCCAGTGCCATAAGAAAGGTCAGGATCACCATCTCGCGCGCAGGGAACGGGATGGCGCGGGCGGTGGCGCGCTGCCGGCGGTTCTTGGCGTGCTGCATGGTGTCTCTCCGGTCTGGGGTGGGGCTGGGAGAAGGAAATCAGCGATTGCGATTGGGCGATGGCCGGGGCGTCGTTTGTCTCTGTTTCTGACAACGGAATGACAGCGGCTTGGTTCCGCACCCGACCTTTCCGCCATGCAGTGGATGCAACGGTCCTTTCGAGGCGCCTGAAAACCTTGACGCGGTACGCCCACCGGGCAAGATGACCAGCTTTTGCGCAGTCTGCCCGCTTTCCGGTCAAGCCTTACGGTCCGGCGGCACGGCGCAGGCCGCGACACCACCCTCTTCCACCACAGGTTTCGTCATGAGCACCGCCACCCTGCCCGCCCCGGAGCCGTTGCGCGCGCGTCTTGCCGCCCACATCGGCGAACTGCTGCGGTTGGCGGCGCCGGTCATCGTCTCCCGCGCCGGCCTGATGGTGATGATGGCGGTCGATACCGCCATCGTCGGCCGTTTCTCCGCCCAGGAGTTGGCCTATTACGGGCTGGCCCATCTGCCCGGCAACATCATGGTGGGCACCGGGGTCGGGCTGCTGATGGGCACTGTGATGATCACCGCCCACGCCTTCGGCGCCGGCAACGATGCGGATTGCGGACGGGCGTGGCGGCGGTCGGTCCCCTATGCGCTGCTGCTGGGGGTGCTGTTCGCCCTGGTCTCGCTGCTCGGCGTTCCGCTCTTCCAGGCCGGCGGCCAGACCGCGGAGATGTCCGCCGGCGGCGCCCATGTGCTGGCGGTGCTGGGTCTCGGCGCGCCGGGCATGATGCTCTACATCACCACCGGCTTCTTCCTGGAGGGCGTCAAGCGCCCATGGCCGGGCATGGTCGCCATGGTGATCGGCAACATCGTCAATGCGGCGCTGGCCTGGGCGCTGGTGTGGGGCCATGTCGGGCTGGAGCCGCTGGGCGCGGTCGGCTCCGCCTGGGCGACCACCGTGGTGCGCTGGGCCATGGGGCTGGGGCTCGTCGCCTATGTCTGGTGGATGCGCGACCATGACCGCTGGCAGGTCCGCCGGCCGGTGTCCGACTGGTGGAGCGGCGCCGCGCGCCAGCGTCACCTCGGCTATGCCGCCGGGCTCAGCATCGGGGTGGAGAGCGGAGCTTTCGGTGGGCTCGGCCTGTTCGCCGGCATGATCTCCCCGCTGGCGCTGGGGGCCTACACGGTCGGGCTGAACCTGACCGCCCTGCCCTTCATGGCCGCGGTCGGTCTTGCCTCGGCCACCGCGGTTCGGGTCGGCGTCGCCTATGGCCGCGGCGACCGCAGCGACATGGCGCTGGCCGGCTGGACCGGCCTCGGCGTCACCAGCGCCATCCTGGCCTGCGTCGGCATCCTCTATCGCAGCATGCCCGACGCGTTGGGCGCCATCTACTCCAACGATCCGCAGCTGCTGGAGGCGGTGGTGCCGCTGATCGCCTTCACTGCCTGGATCCTGATCGCCGACGGCGGCCAGACGGTGATGGCGAACGCGCTGCGCGGCCGGCACGACGCCTGGATCCCGACGGCGCTGCACTTCTTCTCCTACGCGGTGGTGATGATTCCGGTGTCGGCCTTCCTGGTCTTCGGTCTCGGCCACGGTGCCCACGGGCTGTTCGAGGGAATCCTGATCGCCAGTCTGGTATCGGTCACCATCCTCTCGCTCCGATTCGCGTATCTGAGCCGGCGCTGAGCCGGCTTTTCAGCCCCGAATCGTTGTGTGCAATTGCGAGAGTTGCTATATTTCCTGGGCAAAACCTTCGGCCCGCAAGGCCAGTGACTGCCGCGGATTCGTCAAGCGGCGGCGCATACGAAGAATGAGTGTCCTGCTTGAGCAATACGCCCCTTCCTCCCGCCTCCGACATCGCGCCGATCAACATCGAAGACGAGATGCGGAAATCGTATCTCGACTACGCGATGAGCGTGATCGTGAGCCGCGCCCTGCCCGACGTCCGCGACGGGCTGAAGCCGGTGCACCGGCGCATCCTCTACGCGATGAAGGAGGGCGGGTACGACTCGACCAAGCCCTATAAGAAGTCGGCGCGCATCGTCGGCGACGTGATGGGTAAATACCACCCGCACGGCGACAGCGCGATCTACGACGCCATGGTCCGCATGGCGCAGGACTTCTCGATGCGCCTGCCGCTGATCGACGGCCAGGGCAATTTCGGATCGATGGATGGCGATCCGCCGGCGGCGATGCGCTACACTGAGGCGCGTCTGGCCAAGTCCGCGGAAGCGCTGCTGGACGACATCGACAAGGACACCATCGACTTCCAGGCCAGCTACGACGATTCGGGCCGCGAGCCCACCGTCGTCCCGGCCCGCTTCCCGAACCTGCTGGTGAACGGCGCCGGCGGCATCGCCGTCGGCATGGCGACCAACATCCCGACCCACAATCTGGGCGAGGTGATCGACGCCTGCTGCGCCTACATCGACAATCCCGACGTCACGCTCGAAGAGTTGATGGAGCATGTGCCCGGCCCCGATTTCCCGACGGGCGGCCTGATCCTCGGCCGCTCGGGCAGCCGGGCGGCTTTGCAGACCGGGCGCGGCTCGATCATCCTGCGCGCCAAGACCCATTTCGAGGAGGTGCGCAAGGACCGCACCGCCATCGTCGCGACCGAGATCCCCTATCAGGTCAACAAGGCCAAGCTGATGGAACGCATCGGCGAGGTCGTGAACGACAAGATCATCGAGGGCATCGCCGACCTGCGCGACGAATCCGACCGCGACGGCGTGCGCGTGGTGGTCGAGCTGAAGCGCGACGCGGTTCCCGACGTGGTGCTGGCGCAGCTGTTCCGCCACACCCAGCTCCAGACCTCCTTCGGCGTCAACATGCTGGCGCTGAACGGCGGCCGCCCGGAGCTGATGCATCTGCTTCAGATCATCACCGCCTTCGTCCGCTTCCGCGAGCAGGTCATCACCCGCCGGACCGAGTTCCTGCTGGGCAAGGCGCGCGAGCGGGCGCACACCTTGGTCGGTCTGGCAGTCGCCGTCGCCAACCTGGATGCGATGATCGAGCTGATCCGCAGCGCTCCCGACCCGGTCTGGGCGCGCGAGGAGATGATGAACCGCGAGTGGCCGGTCCATGACGTCGGCCCGCTGATCGAACTGATCGATGAGCCGGGCCGCGGCGTCAGTGAACAGGGCACCTACCGGCTCTCGGAAGTCCAGGCCCGCGCCATTCTCGACCTGCGCCTGCACCGCCTGACCGGGCTGGAGCGCGACAAGATCGGCGCCGAGCTGACCGACGTCACCGACCAGATCGCCGATTTCCTCGCCACGCTCGCCAACCGGCCGAAGCTGATGGGGATCCTGCGCGACGAGCTGGTGGAGATGAAGGAGCGGTTCGGTACCCCGCGCCGCACCGAGATCCAGGATCTGGAGTTCGAAGCTGACATTGAGGACCTGATCCAGCGCGAGGACATGGTCGTCACCGTCAGCCAGTCCGGCTATGTGAAGCGGGTGCCGCTGTCGACCTACCGTGCGCAGAAGCGCGGCGGCAAGGGCCGCTCCGGCATGTCGATGAAGGCGGAGGATGCGGTCAGCGACCTGTTCGTCGCCAACACCCACACGCCGCTGCTGCTTTTCTCGAACCGCGGCATGGTCTACAAGCTGAAGGTCTACCGGCTGCCGCTGGGCAACCCGCAGGCGCGCGGCAAGGCCTTCGTCAACCTGCTGCCGCTGATCGACGGGGAGACCATCACCACCGTCCTGCCGTTGCCGGAGGACGAGGCCGCCTGGTCCGATCTGCACGTCGTCTTCGCCACGTCGAAGGGCAACGTGCGCCGCAACCGCATGTCCGACTTCGCCAACATCCGCTCCAACGGCTTGATCGCCATGAAGCTGGAGGAGGAAGGCGAGCGGCTGATCGGCGTCCACACCTGCTCGGAAACCGACGACATCCTGCTGGCGACCCGCGGCGGCAAGTGCATCCGCTTCCCGGTCGACGACGTGCGCGTCTTCGCCGGCCGCACCTCCACCGGCGTGCGCGGCATCAAGCTGGCCGACGGGGACGAGGTGGTGTCGCTGTCGATCCTGGCCCATGTCGACGCCACGCCCGAGGAACGCGCCGCCTTCTTCAAGATGAAGCGCGACGAAGGGCTGGAGATGGAGGGCGAGGCCGCTCCGGAAGCCGATGAAGTGCCGACCGACAGCGTCACCCTGTCGCAGGAGCGGTACGAGGATTTGAAACAGAAGGAACAGTATATTCTCACCGTCTCCGACCGCGGCTATGGCAAGCGCAGCTCGTCCTACGAGTATCGCACCGCCGGACGCGGGGGCCAGGGCATCTGGAACATGGAGATGGGCGAGCGTAACGGCTCCATCGTCGCCGCCTTCCCGGTCGAATCGAACCATCAGGTGATGATGGTCACCAACGGCGGCCAGGTCATCCGCATGCCGCTGCACGATGTGCGGGTGGCAGGCCGCAAGACGCTGGGCGTCACTCTGTTCCGCGTGGGGGCGGACGAACGCGTGGTGTCCGTCGCCACGATCGCCGAGGAAGAGGGCGAGAATGGCGTGGGTGAGAATGGCCTCGGGGAGACGGGAGTCGAGGACGGCGGTGACGCCAACGGTTCGGTCGGGTCGGTCGGCGATGCCGGCGGCACCGCCGGGCCGAACGAATAACGGACGGGCCTAAAGGGGAACCCATGGCGACCAGCCAGACCGAGACCAGCAAGGGTCGTCGAATCGGTGTCTATCCAGGCACCTTCGATCCGATCACCAACGGTCACATGGACATCATTCAGCGCGCCGCCCGACAGGTCGACCACCTGATCATCGGCGTCGCCCGGAATGCCGGCAAAGGGCCGCTCTACTCCACGGACGAGCGGGTCGCCATGGTTCGCGAGGATGTGGCCGCGCTGAATGCCGGCGGGGCCAGCATCGAAGTGCGGGCGTTCGACAATCTGCTGATGCATTTCGCCATCGAGATGAACGCCCGTGTCATCATCCGCGGCCTGCGCGCCGTCTCAGACTTCGAATATGAATTCCAGATGGCGGGCATGAATGCCCGTCTGAACCCGAAGGTCGAGACGATCTTCCTGATGTCGTCGGAGAAGCACCAGTTCATCTCCTCGCGCTTCGTCAAGGAGATCGGGCGCCTGGGCGGCGACATCCGTCATTTCGTCTCGGCCCGTGTCGCCGAGCGGCTGGCCGAACGCTTCGCGCTGGAGGCCGGCAACGGCACTGTCCCGACGACCAGCCAGACCTGATTGTCGACACCATGGGTTTGATGGGCGGATTCGAAGCAAAATCCTGCATCCGCCATCAAGCCCATGGTTGACCTTTGCGGCGCGTCTTTCTATGGTGCGCCCACTTCCGGCGGGGGCCAGTTTCCCACCGCCGCGCTGGATGATCCGGTAGCTCAGTCGGTAGAGCACGTGACTTTTAATCATGTGGCCGTGGGTTCGAATCCCACCCGGATCACCATCCTTTCAAATTTGCACCGACCGCTATCAACGATTTCTTTCAAGCCACACAAGCGTGGCTTTTCGGACCCTGCATCGACAAAGTCCGCCCTCCCTTCCGGCATCTCCCTTTGCAAGCCATGAAACGAGGTCGATAAGGGTAAGCCCTAGTTTAATCTCTTTGTGATTCTATTAAGACTCATAATGATTAGAGATTAAAGGGTTCAGCCATGAATCGGTTGGTGAACGCATCTGTTCGGACGAAGGTGATTGCGGCCTTCTTGGTGCTCTTGATCGGCACCGCGCTGCTTGGACTGTTCGCGATCAATCGCATGTCATCTGTGAATGACGAAGCGGCGGAGATTCGCGACAATTGGCTGCCATCGGTCGTCGCTGTTTCCGATCTCTATTCGACCTTCTATTCCTACCGGACCGGCGAAGGCGCCTTGATTGCGGTACAGGACGAGTCCGAAATCCGCAAGGAAGAGGAAAGCCTGGAAAAAATCATCCGCTCCATCGAACAAAAGCGCTCCGTGTATGAGAGCATGCTGACACCGGGCTGGGAAACCGAGACCTATCGAAAGCTTGTCGATTCGTTCAATCGGTATTTTGCCATCAGTCGGGACAGGTTGCGCCCTCTTGCGCGCAAGAACGACACGGTTGCGATCTCCGGACTGTTTATCGGCGACTCGCGGCAGGAATTCCGCACTGCCGTGGCGATTCTGGAAGAGCTGGTGAACTTCAACCGGGTCGAGGGGGTGAAGGCGGCGGACAACGGCGCCAAGATCTACGTCGTCTCCCGCAACTGGATCATCGCTGCAATCCTCGTGGCGGCGATGGCCGGCGTCGGTGCTGCCCTGCTGATCCTCACCGCGGTCGTGAAGCCGCTCCACACGCTGACCGGCACCATGGGCCGGTTGGCGAACCGGGAGATGAGCACCGAGATCCCCGGAACGGCACGCCAGGACGAATTGGGCTCCATGGCCCGCGCGGTCCAGGTGTTCAAGGACAACATGATCGAGGCCGACCGCCTCGCCGCCGTCGAAGCCGCCGAGCAGCAGGCCAAGACGCGTCGTGCCCAAGCCATCGAGCGGTTGCTCACCGGTTTCGAGAATTCGTCGACCACCGCCCTGCGCACCGTGGCGGCCGCCGCGTCGGAGCTGGACGCCACCGCGCACAGCATGTCGGCGATGGCGCAGCAGACCAGCACCCAGGCCACCGTCGTGGCGTCGGCCGCCGAGCAGACCAGCGCCAACGTCCAGACCGTCGCCACCGCCACCGAAGAGATGGCCAGTTCGATCCGCGAGATCGGCACCCAGATCGCCCGCTCCGCCGACATCGCCGGCAAGGCGGTGAACGAGGCCAGCCAAACCAGCGACGCGGTCCGCAGCCTCGCCGAAGCTGCGCAGAAGATTGGCGAGGTCGTTGGACTGATCACCGACATCGCCAGCCAGACCAACCTGCTGGCGCTGAACGCCACCATCGAGGCGGCACGCGCCGGTGAGGCCGGCAAGGGCTTCGCCGTGGTCGCCAGCGAGGTGAAGAGCCTTGCCGGCCAGACCGCAAAGGCGACGGAGGAGATCGCCAGCCAGATCGGCGCCATCCAGCAGACGACGCAGGGTGTGGTGACGGCGATCACCGGCATCGGCGGCACCATCGGCAGCATCAACGACATCACCACCGCCATCGCCGCCGCCATCGAGGAGCAGAGTGCCGCGACCAACGAGATCTCCCGCAACGTCCAGCAGGCCGCGGCCGGGACGCAGGAGGTGACTGGCAGCATCGTTCAGGTGACGCAGGCGGCGGGCGAGGCCGGCAATGCCGCCGGTCAGGTGCTGACAGCCGCCGGCGAATTGTCCCGGCAGGCCGAATTGATGCGCCGGGACGTCGAAACCTTCCTGGGCGACATCAAGGCGGCCTGATCGCCAGCTTGCCGACCGCAAACAAAAAGCCCCGCCGAAGCGGGGCTTTTTGTTTGTCTGCAACGGACTGCCGAGATGGCGACCCCAGCTGGATTCGAACCAGCGACCTGCCGCTTAGAAGGCGGCTGCTCTATCCAACTGAGCTATGGGGCCTTATCCCGGTTTCTTCTCTCCGAATGCCGGCCGCGACTCGGGCCGACGCCGGCTGTCGCAAAGGCTATCAGAAGCGCGGGCGGTCGGTGCGGAAGTTGTCGGCGTAGTTGCGCGGACGGACGCGGCGGACCGGCGCCTCCTGCACGGTATAGCTCCAGCCCTCGCGCTCCGCGAAGGCAATGGCCTCTTCCTTGGTCTCGAAGGACAGGCGCACCTGGTTCAGCGTGTCGCCGGAGCTGGTCCAGCCCATCAGCGGTTCCGGACGGCGCGGCGTCTCGATCTCGTAATCCAGCATCCAACGGTGAGTCTTGGCCCGGCCGGATTGCATGGCCGTCTTGCTCGGCTGATAGATCCGGACGTTCATGGCTCGCTCATCTCCCCAAATGCCTGCCGTTGCGTCCTGGCTCCATGGCTTGGACGCGGATTTGTCCTCTGGCGATGGTCGGGGCGCCCGGATTCGAACCGGGGGCCTCCAGTACCCAAAACTGGCGCGCTGACCAGACTGCGCTACGCCCCGTCGCCGCGTTGTGAGATACACGAACGCCACGCCCACGGCAAGCGGACGGGCACCGCTTTCGCGGTCTTTTCCATCCCGCCTGCCCTGCCGGTCGCTTGCTGCGGCATTCGGTCGCTCAACAGCCTGTCGTCAACACCGTTCCGGATCCGTTTCGTTGCCATCACTGACCCCCGCACCGCTCGCCATCATCCTGTTCCAGCCGGACCTTGCCGACCGGCCGGACCGCCGCTCGGCCATCGACCTCGCCCACGAACTGCTGCGAACAGGGGCTGCGGTGGATGTGGTGGCGCCGATGGGCGGAGGACCGCTGCGCGCCGAGCTGGACCCCGCCGTCGGGCAGATCGACCTTGCCAAGCGCCATGCCGCCACATCCCCCCTCGCCCTGGCGCGCATGGTGGCAGAACGGCAGCCGACGCTTCTGGCGGTTCCGCGGGAGGTGGTCTGGGTCGGCCGGCTGGCGCTGTGGCTGGCGCGCAGCAAGGCACCACTGGTCGTGCTGACGGGCGAGGTGGAGGCCGACCTCGCGGCTATTCGTGCCGCAACGCCTCGATCGGGTTGAGCCGGGCAGCCCGCCGGGCGGGGTACAGGCCGAAGAACACACCGACGATGCCGCTGACCACCACCGCTAGAACGACCGAGTCGATCTGGATCAGTGTCGGCCATCCGGCCAGAGTCGCGACGCCCATGGCGGTGCCGATGCCGAGCGCCACGCCGACGGCAGCGCCGATCAGCGACAGGGTGGTCGATTCGATCAGGAACTGCACCAGGATGTCGCGCCGCCGCGCCCCGATGGCAAGCCGCAGCCCGATCTCCCGCGTGCGCTCGGTCACCGACACCAGCATGATGTTCATGATGCCGATGCCGCCGACCAGCAGTGAGACCGCCGCCACGGCGGCCAGCAGGAAGGACAGGGCGCGTGACGAGGCATCGCGGGTCGCCGACACCTCCGATAGGTCGCGCATCCAGAAATCGTCGTCCTGACCGGCAACCAGCCGGTGGCGCTGGCGCAGCAGGTCGCGGATCTGCGTCTGGGCCTCGGCCATGTCGGTGCCGTCGCGCATCTTCACCACCATGGTGTGAATGAAGCGCGGGTTGCTCTTGGCCATGCCCGGAATGTTGCGCTTGGCGGTGGACAGCGGCACGAAGATGACATCGTCCTGATCCTGTCCCTGGGTGTTCTGCCCCTTCTCCGCCAGCACGCCGACGACAGTCAGCGGGGTGGAGAAGACCCGCACCGGCTCCCCGATGGGGTCGCCGCCGCCGAACAGGTTGCGCACCACCGTCTGGCCCAGCACCACGACCTTGTTGGCCTGCGCCACATCCTCGTCCGACAGGCCGCGCCCCGCCGCGACACTCCAGTCGCGGGCATCCATATAGTCGGGCGTGATGCCGAACAGCACGGTGCCCCAATTCTGGTTGCCGGCGACGATCTGCAATCCCCAGCGCACCGACGGCGCCGTCACCACCACGCCGGGGATCTCCGACAGCACCGCCAGCGCATCGTCTTCCGTCAGGGAAGAGGCGGTGCCGGCGCCCAGCTTCACCCCGCCCCGCGCGATGCTGCCCTGCCCCACCATGATCAGGTTGGTGCCCAGGCTGGCGATCTGGCGCAGCACCTGATCGCGCGCACCGGCGCCCACCGCGACCATGGCGATCACGGCGGCCACCCCGATGACAATGCCCAGCATGGTCAGCGCGCTGCGCAGCGGGTTGGCGCGCAGCGAATCGAGCGCGGCGCGCAGGGCATCCCAGGCGGTCATGCCGCAGTTTCCGGTGTCTGGTTCACGTCGTCGATCAGCCGGCCGTCGCGGAAGTGCAGGACACGGCCGGCGAAGCGCGCCACCTCCGGCTCATGCGTCACCAGCACGATTGTGATGCCGCGGCGGTTCAACCGCTGGAACAGGCTGATGATCTCCAGGCTGGTGGCGCTGTCGAGCGCACCGGTCGGCTCGTCGGCCAGCAGCAGCAGCGGGTCGTTGACCAGCGCGCGGGCGATGGCGACACGCTGCTGCTGCCCGCCGGAAAGCTGGGTCGGCCGGTGCCTTGCCCGCTCGCGCAGCCCCACCGAGTCGAGTGCGGCGAGCGCCCGCTCGACCCGCTGGGCGTTGCCGACGCCGGCATAGACCATCGGCAGCATGACGTTGTCGAGCGCCGTCTGCCGCGGCAGCAGGTTGAAGGATTGGAAGACAAAGCCGATGCTGCGGTTCCGCACCGCCGCCAGCGCGTCGGAGGATAGTCCGCCGCCCTCTTGCCTGGTCACCTCCTGCCGATCCAGCCGGTAGGTGCCTGAGTCCGGACGGTCCAGGCAGCCCAACAGGTTCATGAATGTGGATTTGCCGGACCCCGACGGCCCCATCACCGCAACGAACTCGCCACGCTGGATGACGACGGAGACATCGTCCAGCGCATGGACGAGCTGCGGCCCCATGCGGTAATGGCGGGTCAGGCGCTCAACCGTAATCAGAGGCGCGATCAGAGGCACGACCTGAGGCTCGGCCGGTTCAGAAGCCAAGGCGCGGTCCCCGGCGGGTGTCGCGGTCGGCGGCGAGGATGCCGGTGATGACTTCCTGCCCCGCCCGCAGGTCGCCGGACACCAGTTCGGTGAAGCTGCCGTCGCCGATGCCGAGCCGCACCGGCACCCCGACAGGACCGCCATTGCCAGGGCTGGGCACCCAGACGGTGCGTGTGGCCTCCGCTGCCCGGCCGAGATCGACCAGCGACTCGAAGCGGTCGCGCTGCGCCGGGTCGAGCAGTCCGGCCATCTGCTCCAGCGTCGCGGTGCGGATGGCGTTGGCCTCCACCCGGCGGCGCTCCGGATCGCCGCCTTCCGCATCCAGTGCTGCGAAGCGCTCGCGGGCCTCGGCGACCAGGGCGGCGATGTCGCGCCGCTTGATCTCGTCCAGCTTCAGCCCGTCCGTCACCCGCTTGGCTGCCGCCTCCAGCGCCGCGGCACCACGCCCGCCATTCAGGCCAGCGGTGGTCGGCGCCGGCGCGTCGGCGGACGGTTCGACGCCAGGCGGACGGAAGCGCAGGGCGGCGTTCGGCAGCTTCACCGCCGCCAGCCGCTCGTCCACGGTGATGCGCAGGTTGGCGGTCATGCCGGGCAGCAGCCGCAGCTCCGGATTCTCAACCGTGATGACGACGATGTAGGTGACGACGGTCTGGTCCTCCTTCGGCGCCAGCCGCACCTGCGCCACCCGGCCGGTAAAGCTGTCGCCGGGGAAGGCGTTGACAGTGAAACGCACCGCCATGCCTTCGCGGACCCGGCCGATGTCGGCCTCGTCGATGTTGGCCAGCACCTCCATCTGCCGCAGATCCTGGGCGATGGTGAACAGGGTGGGCGCCGACAGGCTGGCCGCCACCGTCTGGCCGGTGCTGACCGCCCGGTTCACCACCACGCCGTCGATGGGCGAGCGGATGACCGAGCGGTTGAGGTCGACGCGGACCAGTTGCAAGGCCGCCTCGCGCTGGGCCACCTGGGCACGGGCGACCTCCACCTGGGCGGCGGCGACCGCCAGCGAGGCTTCGGCGGATGCCTCCGCCGCTTCGGCCTGCCGCTTCTGTGCGCGGGAGGCGATCAACTGGGCCTGGGCGCTGTGGGCCGCGGTCTCCGCCTTTTCCAGATCGGCGGCGGCGACGACGCCACGGCCCTGCAGGTCACGCCGACGCCGCAGGTCTCGCTCCGCATCGCGCTGGGCAAGGTCGGCACGGACGATCTGCGCATCGGCATTGGCAATGCTAGCGTTGGCATTGGCGAGATCGGCCCGCGCCTTGTCGAGCAGGGCCTGCTGCTGGATCAGCGCCGCCTTGGCGGAATCGACATCGGCACCGGCCTGGGCCAACCGCGCGGCAAGCTGATCGCCGTTCAGCCGGGCGAGGATCTGCCCGCTGGTGACCCGGCTGTTGAAATCGGCGTAAAGCTCGGCGATCTGGCCGGAGAGTTGGGAACTGACCTCCACCGTCACCAGGGCGCTCATGGTGCCGGTGGCGGTGATGGCGCTGACCAGCGGGCCTTGCTCCACCCGCGCCAGACGATAGGACGGACCGGGCTCGGCCCGCGCCAGCACGACATAAGCGGAGAGGCCGGCCGCGGCGCTGAGCGCCAGTCCGAGAAAGATCGCCGCCCGCCTGCCAGCTCCCTTGGCCATCCCAACCCTCCGCACCGCGCCCACCCGCACGATGAATCTGGGGGAGTTTATGCGAAAGTCATGGGCGGCGAGCCGTCTTTCAACGTCGGGACTTACGGCTTGGCGATGTCAGGGGAAACCACCCGGTCGCCGGGACGGATGCCGAGCCGCGAGGCCATGCCGCCGTTCAGTTCCAGGATCGCCTTGACCGGGCCGTCGGAGTTGACGGAGTCCAGCGATTCCGGCACCGCCCGCTCATGGATGTTCACGATGCGGCCGTCGGCGGCGATGAACAGCATGTCCAGCGGGATCAGGGTGTTCTTCATCCAGAAGCTGGCGGGCTGCACCCGGTCGTAGACGAACAGCATCCCGGCATCGGCGGCCATCGACTGGCGGAACATCAGCCCCTGGGCCTGCTGGCCGGGCGTCAGCGCCAATTCGATATCGAAGCGGAACTTGCCGCCGCCCACCGTCTCGACGGTCAGCTTTGATTTCTGGAAACTTTCCAGCGCCAGTGCCGGGAAGGCGACCACCAGCAGCAGGAGTGCCGCCACCACACCCCGAAAACTCCGACCGACCATCATGCATGTCCCCGAAGGCTGACTTGACCCGTGGATGCGGGAGAGGCGCCAGTGAAGCACGGCGCCCTGCCCCAGCCAAATTAAGCCTGTTTAGGACTTCGCCAGACGGTCGAAGGCCTGGAGCTTCGCCAGCAAGGCCGGCATGTCCGTCAGCGGGACCATGTTGGGACCATCGCTGGGAGCGCAGTCGGGGTTCTCATGCGTCTCCATGAAGACGGCGGCGACGCCGACGGCGATGGCGGCGCGGGCCAGGACCGGAACGAACTCCCGCTGGCCACCCGAGGTGGTGCCCTGCCCGCCCGGCTGCTGGACGGAATGGGTGGCGTCGAACACCACCGGGAAGCCGGTCTCCGCCATGATCGGCAGCGACCGCATGTCCGACACCAGCGTGTTGTAGCCGAAGCTGGCGCCGCGCTCGCACAGCAGCACGCGCTCGTTGCCCGAGGCGACCAGCTTGGCGGCGACATTCTTCATGTCCCACGGCGCTAGGAACTGGCCCTTCTTGACGTTCACCGCGCGGCCGGTTTCGGCGGCGGCGATCAGCAGGTCGGTCTGGCGGCAGAGGAAGGCCGGAATCTGAAGCACGTCCACCGCCTCGGCGACCGGGGCGCACTGGGTGGAGTCATGCACGTCGGTGATGACCGGGCAGCCGAACCGCTCGCGGATTTCCGCGAAGATCGGCAGGGCCTTATCCATGCCCAGACCGCGCGCGGTGGTGATCGAGGTGCGGTTGGCCTTGTCGAAGCTCGACTTGTAGATCAGCCCCATGCCCAGCGCGCGGGTCATCTCCACCAGCGCGGACGCGGTCTCCATCGCATGGTCGCGGCTTTCCATCTGGCATGGGCCGGCGATCAGGACGAAGGGACGGTCGTTGGCAATGGTCAGGTCGCCGACCTGAACGGCGCGCGGCGTGGTCATCGGAGTGCTCCAAAACAAATCGAGGCGAGAGGGCGCCGCCCTCCCGCGCTCACCCGACAGGGGTTCGGGCAAGGGTCGGAAGGCCCTTGCATCCCACTATTCAGGAAATCGGTCAACGGCGCTGGCGTCAGGCCAGATGCGTCCGGAAGAACTCCACCGTCAGCCGGTTCGCCTCATCGGCGGCATCCCGGTCGTAATGCTCGCCGCCCGGCCGGGCGAAGGCATGGTCCATGCCCGGATAGACCTTGGCGGTCACCCACTTGTTGTCCTTCACCCCGGCGACCACCGCGTCGCGCTTGTCGGGGCTGGAGAACTTGTCGTTCTCCGCGATGTGGAGAAGTAGCGGCTTGGCGATCTTCCCGGCCTCGCCCAGCAGTCCCTCCAGCCCGACGCCATAATAGCCGACATTGGCATCGGCGTCCGACCGCGTCGCCATCATGAAGGCCAGCCGGCCGCCCAGGCAGTAGCCGACGCTGCCGGCCTTGCCGGTACAGCCATCCTGCCCGCGCACCCAGGCCAGCGCCGCCTTCAAATCCTCCACCGCCTTGTCCTGATCCATGCCGTTCATCAGGGCAAAGGCCTGGTTCCATTCCTCTTGCGTCTTGTCGGTCAGTTGCACGCCCGGCTGCTGGCGCCAGAACAGGTCCGGGCACACCGCCAGGAAGCCCTGCGAAGCGTACCAGTCGCACATCTCGCGCATCACCGCGTTGACGCCGAAGATCTCCTGAATGACCACCAGCCCGCCGGCGGGGGCCACCGTGGGCTTGGCGACATAGGCTGAGAAGCGGCCGCCATCGGCGGCATCGATCATCACGTCTGACATGGCGCTGTTGTCCTCCCGTTGGCAAATCCGCCCCTGATATGGAGCGGAGTTGCCCCCGGTCACCCCGCCTTTCGTCAAAAACCGACGCTGACGCCGACGAAGCCGCCGTAATCGCGGCGGTTCTCCTCGCCCAGCCGGACATTCAGGCCCAGCGTGCCGGTCACCGACTCCGCCAGCTTGAAGGAAGCGCCGGCCGTCAGGTCGACATAGCTGCGGTCCGGCTTCGCCACCGCCACGTCATAGGCCAGCGTGGAAATGCTGCGGCTTTCCACCGTAATGCTGCGCTGGTCGTCCTTGAACTCCCGGTTCAGCGTCACCTTGGCATAGGGCAGGACGCTGCCGAAATCATAGGCCGCCTGATAGCCGATGCTGCCGACCAGCGAGTTGCGCGTCTGCGAGCGGTAGGTGAAGCCGAACAGGCTGTTGTCCTCGCTGAACCCCTCTACCTCGACATGCTGGTAGCGCAGGCCCAGCACCGGGCCGTGGGTCAGCCCGCCGGTCATGAACTCATAGCCGCCCTCGGCGCCGATGGAGGCGTTGATGCCCTCGGTGTTGCCGCTGGTGGAATGGTCGGTGCCGTTGATGCTGACGCCACGGCGCAGGTCGTAATCGGCGAAGCCGATGGAGCCGACGCCGTTCACGAAGGCGCCGCCCATGCGGTAGACGCCATAGCCGCTCAGCACATACTCCCGCTGCTTGTAATCGCCGCCGGTGGAGAAGCTGCCGCGGTAATGCGACGCCGTGCCGGCCACGCCGAGCAGCAGGTTCTCGGTGAAGCGCTTGTCGATGCCGACGCTGACCGACAGCGGCGTGCCGCGCACCGCCGCCTGACCGCCGGCACCGGGGTCGCCGGTGCGGTCGCTGGTCAGCCGGCCGACCCCGCCGCTGATCCAGGCGCCACTGGTGCCGGGCTTGCGACTCCACAGGCTGGTTGCCGCCTGGGCCAGGATGGTCGAGGTCAGCCGGTCGCGGGTGTGGATCGGCGATTCGGCGAGTTGCGCCACATTGCCGGGGGCGGTCAGTGCGTTCAGCACGAAGTCCGACACCGCGCGATGCCCGGCAGTGGTCGGGTGGACGCCGTCGGCGAACAGATAGGTCTGCGCCGCGTTGGGCGCCACCAGCGTCCCGGAGGTGCAGAGCAGCGAACTGCTGGTGGTGCAGGCGGTACCGGTCACATTGGTGAAGCCGAAGGCCGCCGGATCGGCCACCGCCGCCCGCAGCAGGGAGTAGGTGTCGATGGGAATGACCGATACGCCGGCATTCGCAAGCCCCAGCGTGACCAGCTGGTTATAGCCGCTGACCAGCTGTGTGATCTGTGCCGCCGCGGCTGAGCCCTGCGCCCGCCCGAACGGCGTCGATCCGATGTCCGGCACCGTCGGTACCAGGATCGTGCGCGCCCCGGCGGCGCGCAGACGCGCCACCTGCGTCACCAGATCGCCGGCAGCCTGCGTCACCATCGCCTGTGCGGTGGCCGGGTTGTTGAGTGCCGTGAAGATGTCGTTCGCTCCACCCCAGACGGTGTAGAGCGCGTTCGGGTCGGCCCGGCCGCCGCTGGAAGCCAGATAGCCGGAGATCTGCGTCGCCACGCTGGGGGCGAGCGCGGTCGGGCCGGTCGCCGGAAAACCAACCGAGGTGTTCACCCGTGCGCCGCCGACCGCATAGTCGGTGCCGCCCCGCGCCGCCGTGGTGGCGGAGGTGCCCAGCGCCCCGGCGATATTCTCCGCCCACACCGGACCCGGGTTGGTGGTGAACTTGCCGCCGACGGGCAGCAGCGACTGGAACGCGCCGCTGTCGGTCAGGCTGTCGCCGAAGAAGATGGTGGAGGAGTAATCCGCCGCGGCGGCCGGGACCGCGGCAACCGCGGTCAGACAGGTGGCGAGCGCGGCGATCCTGACGCGATTCATGGCCCTTCCCCGATCAGATTGTTTGATTATCCGATTTTCAGAGGATCGTCGCACAAGGGTATCTGGCACGCAAGGTACCTGACGTATGGGGAAGGTTGCCGGCAGAAAAAAGCCCCGCCGGTGAGGGCGGGGCTTCCGTAATCGAGGACGGTCGGTCTGAAACGGTCAGACCAGCCGGCTCTGATCGATGGCCGCCTTGATGAAGGCGGTGAACAGCGGGTGCGGCTCGAACGGCTTGGACTTCAGTTCCGGGTGGAACTGCACGCCGATGAACCAGGGATGGTCGGGGATCTCGACGATCTCCGGCAGTTCCCCGTCCGGCGACAGGCCGCTGAACCTCATGCCGCAGCGCTCCAGACGCTCCTTGTAATACACGTTCACCTCATAGCGGTGACGGTGCCGTTCGGAGATGTCGGTGGTGCCGTAGACCTCGGCGACCTTGCTGCCGTCCAGCAGCTTGGCCGGATAGGCGCCCAGACGCATGGTGCCGCCCAGATCGCCGACTTCGGCACGGCGTTCCAGAGTGTTGCCGCGCATCCACTCCGTCATCAGGCCGACGACCGGATTGCCCGGCTTGCCCAGCTCGGTGGAACCGGCATCCTCGATCTTCGCCATGTTGCGGGCGGCTTCGATCACCGCCATCTGCATGCCGAAGCAGATGCCGAAGTACGGCACCTTGCGCTCACGCGCAAACTGGGCTGCCCGGATCTTGCCTTCCGTGCCGCGGGAGCCGAAGCCGCCCGGCACCAGGATGCCATGGACGTTTTCCAGCCGCTTCACCGCGGCGTCGTCATCCTCGAAGATCTCCGAATCGATCCAGTCGAGGTTGACCTTGACGTTGTTGGCGATGCCGCCATGGGTCAGCGCCTCGGCCAGCGACTTGTAGCTGTCGAGCAGGCTGATGTACTTGCCGACCACCGCGATGGTGACCTCGCCCTGCGGCTTGCGCACCCGATCCATGATGCGGGTCCAGCGCGACAGGTCCGGCTCCTTGTCGGTCGGCAGGCCGAAATAGTTCAGGACCTGGGTGTCGAAGCCTTCCTCGTGGTAGCTGATCGGCACTTGGTAGATCGAGTCGACGTCGAGCGCCGCGATCACCCGCTCCGGACGGATGTTGCAGAACAGCGCGATCTTCTTGCGCTCGTTCTCCGGAATCGGACGGTCGGCGCGGCACAGCAGGATGTTGGCCTGGATGCCGACGCTCAGCAGTTCCTTCACCGAATGCTGGGTCGGCTTGGTCTTCAGCTCGCCGGCGGTCGGGATGTAGGGCAGCAGCGTCAGGTGGATGTAGAGCACATTCTCCTGGCCGACCTCGTTGCCGAACTGGCGGATCGCCTCCAGGAAGGGCAGCGACTCGATATCGCCCACCGTGCCGCCGATCTCGATGAGGACGAAGTCCTCGTCGGTGGCGTCGGCGCGGATGAACTCCTTGATCTCGTCGGTGATGTGCGGAATGACCTGAACGGTGCCGCCCAGGTAATCGCCGCGACGCTCCTTCGCGATCACGGTGGAGTAGATGCGACCGGTGGTGATGTTGTCGCCCTTGCGGGCCGACACGCCGGTGAAGCGCTCGTAATGGCCGAGGTCAAGGTCCGTCTCAGCCCCGTCGTCGGTCACGAAGACCTCGCCGTGCTGATACGGGCTCATCGTGCCGGGATCGACGTTCAGGTACGGGTCCAGCTTGCGCAGCCGCACCTTGTAGCCGCGCGTCTGGAGAAGCGCCCCAAGCGCCGCCGATGCCAGACCTTTGCCCAGCGAAGAAACGACGCCACCGGTGATGAAGATGTAGCGAGTCATGTCCGTCCGAAGAGCTTGAGAGCTGTTCCATGTCCCCAGAGGGGACGGATTCGACATGTCCCCAGAGGGGACGGATTCGACATGTCCCCAGAGGGAACGGATTCGACATGTCCCCAGAGGGAACGGAGTTTTCATGCCCCCCGATGGGGGCGAATGTTCCAGTCCCCGGAGAGCCGCAGCGGCGTCCGCCGCAATCAGCCCTCAAAAGAAAGAGGCGGCTTCGGGGAGGCCGCCTCGCTGTCCGCTTCGCACCCGTGCGCTGGGAACTGTCCCGTTACTGGGACACCGGCGGCGCGGGTTGGGCCGGAGCGGCCGGGGCCGTCGGAGCCGCCGGGCTGGCCGGCAGCGTGTCGATGATCGACGCCGGGCGCGAATGGCCACCGGCCAGGATCGCCAGCACGATGCTGGTGGCGAAGAAGCAGCCCGCCAGAATGCCGGTGGTCCGCGTCAGCAGGTTGGCGGTGCCGCGGGTGCTCATCATACCGCCCATCGTACCGCCGCCGATGCCGAGCCCGCCGCCTTCCGACCGCTGGATCAGGATCACACCGACCAGCCCGACGGCGATCAGCAGGTGAATGACCAGAATCACCGATTCCATGCGATGCTCACCCCACAACCATCCCAAAAATCGAATAGCGCGCCACAGGCCGTCTTAAGGGCCCGTGGCGCGCGCCCATTGTTTGTACCGCGCCATCGCGCGATATGCCAGCGCCAAAATACCTGAGCCTTATCCGTTGGCGGCATGGCTGACACCGCTTGCGCGCCATGCCGCAAGGGAAGGCCGGCGTCAGCGGCAGGCGGTGCCGATGGCCCAGAAATCGTCGGCCTTCAGCGACGCGCCGCCGACCAGGGCGCCGTCGACATTCTCCACCGCCATCAGCTCCGCGGCGTTGCTCGGCTTGACCGAGCCGCCATAGAGGATGCGGACCTTGGCGGACCCGGCGATCTTGCCGTCCAGCTCGGCGCGGATGTGGGCGTGCATCGCCTTCACATCGTCCGGGGTCGCGGTCTTGCCGGTGCCGATGGCCCAGACCGGCTCATAGGCGATCACGGTGTTGTCAGCCGTCGCCCCGGCGGGGATGGAGCCGGCCAGTTGGCCCGACACCACGGCGTTGGCCTGGCCGGCGTCGCGCTGCGCCTCGGTCTCGCCGACGCAGATGATGGCGACGAGGCCCTCCTTATGTGCGGCCACTGCCTTGGCATTCACTATGGCATCGCTCTCGCCATGGTCGGCGCGGCGCTCCGAATGGCCGAGGATGACGAAGCGGCAGCCGGCGTCCTTCAGCATGGTCGGCGCGACGTCGCCGGTGTGGGCGCCGGACGTCTTCGGCGCACAGTCCTGGCCGCCCAGCGCCAGCGGGCTGTCGGCGATCGCCTCGCCCACCGGGAACAACAGCGGGAAGGGCGGGCAGACCAGCATGTCGAAAGCGACCGGCCCGGCGCCCTTCAGCCGACCGGCGAGGTCGGAGGCGAGATCCAGCCCGTCGGCCTTCAACCCGTTCATCTTCCAGTTTCCGGCGATCAGCTTCCGGTTGGCGGTCATGGTCGTTTCCTTCTTGTGTCGGCTTTATATGGGAACTTGTGGAACGTTCTTGCCTCTCGTGACCCAAGGCCATAGCAAGCCCGCTGCGGAATTTCCACTCACCCGACCGGCACATCGCCCCCCGAAAGCCATAAGAGACATCTTGTAGCAGTCCCCGGCGGAAGCCCGTCGGCCGCCCTCCGGCAAAGCCGGATCACATCCTTGGCGGAGCCGGACCATACGAAGTGCCATGTTGCGGATGCCCCTTTCCGGAATAGCATCATTTGCAACGCACCAACTCCCCGCGGCGAAGGCCTCACCCCCATGAAGAACTTCTCGGACCTGACGGAAAAGGAACTGCTGGCACTCGCCATCGCGCTGGAGGAGGAAGACAGCCGCATCTATGACGAGTTCGCCCACGGCCTCGCCGACAATTATCCCGACACGGCGAAGCTGTTCCGTGCGATGGCGTCGGAGGAAAGCGGACATCGCCACCGGCTGCTGGAACTGTTCCAGGCACGATTCGGCGACCACATTCCGCTGATCCGCCGCCAGGACGTAAAGGGCTTCGTCGAGCGCAAGCCGGTCTGGCTGACCCGCCCGCTGGGGCTCGACACCGTGCGGCGTCAGGCCGAGCTGATGGAGGCGGAAACCAAGCGCTTCTACACCCGCGCCGCCGAGCGCTCGCAAGATGCCACCATCCGCCAGCTTCTGGGCGATCTGGCGGAGGAGGAGCGGCGGCACGAGGCCAAGGCCGAGCGGCTGGAGGCGAAATACGTCTCTCCCCAGGTGCGCGAGCAGGAACACGAATCGGAACGGCGCCTGTTCCTCCTGCAGATCGTCCAGCCGGGTCTGGCCGGGCTGATGGACGGGTCGGTGTCCACGCTGGCCCCGCTATTCGCCGCCGCCTTCGCCACCCAAAGCAGCCACGAGACCTTTCTGGTCGGGCTGGCCGCCTCCATCGGCGCCGGCATCTCGATGGGCTTCGCCGAGGCGCTGTCCGACAACGGGTCACTGACCGGGCGCGGCAGCCCGTGGCTGCGCGGTCTGGTCTGCGGCGCCATGACCACGCTGGGCGGGCTGGGCCACGCCCTGCCCTATCTGATCCCGCATTTCTGGACGGCGACCGCCGTCGCCATCGCCGTTGTGGCGGTGGAACTGGCTGTCATCGCCTGGATCCGCAACCGTTACATGGACACGCCGCTGCTGTCCGCCGCCTTCCAGGTGGTGGTCGGCGGGCTGCTCGTCTTCGGCACCGGCATCCTGATCGGCAGCGCCTGAGCACGGGAGGAAAAGCCGGTTCCCGGAACGAGCTTGTTCTTGTAACCGGTCGCACGATTGTTTATGTCTGAGTTGCTGTCCTAATTAGAACAAATCGAACCAACCGCGTTGCCATGGCTGACCTTAAAGCGGGCGTGAACCAGCTCTTCCTCCGCGAGGAGGAACTCCGCACCGGGATGGAGCTGCTTTTCTACGCCTATCGCGAATTCACCGCCGAGCCGGACGAAATTCTGGCCGAGATCGGCTTCGGCCGCGCGCATCACCGCGTGATCTACTTCGTCGGCCGGTATCCGAAGATCACGGTGTCGGAACTGCTGGCGATCCTGAAGATCACCAAGCAGAGCCTGTCGCGCGTGCTGGGCGAACTGGTCCGCCAGGGCTTCATCGACCAGCAGACCGGTGCCCGTGACCGAAGGCAGCGGCTGCTGGAGTTGACGGAAAAGGGCGTGGAGCTGGAGCGCCAGCTGTCCGAGACCCAGCGTCAGCGCATCGCCCGCGCCTATCGCATGGCGGGGGCCGAGGCGGTGGAGGGGTTCCGCAAGGTGATGATGGGCATGCTGGACGAGGAGGACCGGGCGAAATTCGCACCGCCCGTTCCTCCTGCCCGTCTTGCCGTCAAACGCTGATCCGGGAACTGTCGTAGCTGGTCAGCCGGCTTTCGATTCGATGGTCTCCACCGGAGCTGCGGTCTGGGCCTCCGTCGGTGCTGCCTCGGTCGGCTTTGCTTCGGTTGCGCCGTCGGCCGGCTTTTCAGCGGCCGCCTTCGCCTCGTTGGGATTGCGGCGGCGGAAGCCGCCCTTGCGGTACACCACGTTTTCAGAAGCGCCAGGTGGGCATTGAACGATGTTCCCGCCCTTCGCCAGGAAGGCACGGGTCATGTCGGCGAGGTCTTGGGAGTCCAGGTCCCGGGGGTCGTTGGACCTGTGGTGGTCGGCCATCGTGATCGCTCCTCGTGTCTCTCGGCCCTCAGCGGAGGGCACATGGAGGTTAACACGGATCAAGGCCAAAACGGCCAAGCGCTTACACGACTGCCCGCCATGCATACCCAAGATATGTTCGGCAGGCACCTCTATGTCGATTGCGGGGAGCCGCGTTATAGTCCGGCCATGACCGAAGATCAGCCCCACATCCTGGTCGTCGACGACGACACCCGCCTGCGCGAACTCTTGCGCAAATACCTCGCCGGCAACGGCTTTCTGGTCAGCACCGCCCGCGACGCCGCCGATGCGCGGGCGCAGTTGGGCGGGCTGGCCTTCGACCTGCTGGTGCTCGACATCATGATGCCGGGCGAATCGGGGCTGTCGCTGACCGAATCGCTCCGGCGCGAACGGGACCTGCCGATCCTGCTGCTGACCGCGCGGGACGAGCCGGACGACCGCATCGCCGGGCTGGAGGCCGGGGCCGACGACTATCTCGCCAAACCCTTCAACCCGCGCGAGCTGCTGCTGCGCATCAACTCCATCCTGCGCCGGCAGGCGGCGCGCCCGCCGGAACCGACGGCCCCGCCGGCCGCCCCGGTCCGGCTCGGTCCCCTCACCTACCTGCCCGACCGGGACGAATTGCGCCAGGGCGACGAGGTGATCCGCCTGACCACGGCGGAGGCCAGCCTGCTACGCATCCTCGCCACCTCGCCCGGCATCACCTTCACGCGCGACGAGCTGACCGAACGCAGCAAGGTCGCCGGCAACGCCCGCACCGTCGATGTCCAGGTCACACGCCTGCGCCGCAAGATCGAGGCCGACCCGCGCGAGCCGCGTTACCTCCACACCGTCCGCGGCGAGGGGTATGTGCTGAGGCCTGATCCGTGACGGCGAGCGGGCAGGCCGGGGCCGACAATGCAGCGGCCAAGCGGGCGGCGACCCGCCGGGCCGAGCGGCGGCGGCGCACGCCGTTCCTGAAGAGATTCCTGCCGCGAACCCTGTTCGGACGGTCCCTGCTGATCATCGTCACGCCGGTGATCCTGGCCCAGGCGGTGGCGACCTGGATCTTCTACGACCGCCATTGGGACACGGTGACGAACCGGCTGGCCTATGGGGTTGCCGGCGACATCGCCACCGTCATCGCCGTGCTGGAACACGACCCGACGCCGGAGGGGCGCGACTGGACGCTGGCCACCGCCGCCCGCACCACCGACCTGATCGTCACCCTGGAGCCTGGTCAGATCCTGCCGGAGCAGCGCCGCCAGCAGAGCGGCCTGCTCGGCGGCCTGCTGGAACGCACGCTGGGCAAGGCGCTGGAGGACCGAGTCGGCCGTCCCTTCACCATCAACACCCGCGTCGCCCATGAATGGTACGAGATCCGGGTGCAGATGGCCGACGGGGTGCTCTCGGTGATGTCGCCAGAACGCCGGCTGTTCACGCCCACCAGCTACATCTTTATCCTGTGGATGGTCGGGTCGGCCATCGTGCTGTTCGCCGTCGCCATCCTGTTCATGCGCAACCAGATCAGGCCGATCAAGCGACTGGCGATTGCCGCCGACGCTCTCGGCAAGGGCCGCGATGTCTCCAACTTCAAGATGGAGGGGGCGACGGAGGTGCGGCAGGCGGCTTCCGCCTTCCTGCTGATGCGCGAGCGCATCCAGCGGCAGATCAACCAGCGTACTGAGATGCTGGCCGGCGTCAGCCACGATCTGCGCACGCCGCTGACCCGGATGAAGCTGGCGCTCGACATGATCGAGGATCCCGACCTCGACCCCGAGGTGGAGGAGCTGAAAGCCGACGTCGCCGAGATGGAGGAGATGATCGAAGGTTACCTCGCCTTCGCCCGTGGCGAGGGGACCGAGGCGGTGCAGCCGACCGACCTGACCCGCCTGCTGAACGAGGTTGCCGCCGGTGCCCGGCGCGAGGGAACCGAGGTGACGCTGACCGCAGCGGAGGGACTGTCCCTTCCGTTGCGGCCCAACGCGGTCCGCCGCTGCATCGCCAACCTGCTGGTCAATGCCGGCCGCCATGCCGGCACCGCCTGGGTCAAGGCGGACCGGAAGGACGGCGTGATCGAAATCACCGTGGACGACGACGGTCCGGGCATTCCCGCCTATATGCGCGACGACGTGTTCAAGCCCTTCTTCCGCGTCGACAGCAGCCGCAACCTCGACACCGGCGGCTCCGGCCTGGGGCTGACCATCGCGCGCGACGTGGCGCGCAGCCACGGCGGCGACATCACGCTGGACGACAGCCCTTACGGCGGCCTGCGCGCGGTGATCCGGCTGCCGATCTGATCCGATGAGGCGATGCCATGAAAAAGCCCGCCTTCATTCAGGCGGGCAATTCATGTCATGCAATGACGACCTCGTCCCCCACCCTCCCTACGAGCAGCAAAGCGCAGGCAGGAAAGGTGGGAGCGGGGGCAATGGACGAGCGCGGGGTTACTGGTTCGCCGCCGCCGCGACGACATTGGCGCCGGCAAGCTCGCCGCCGATGCCGTTGTTCAGCGCCCAGATGGCGGCCTGGGTGCGGTTGGAGGCGTTGATCTTGCGCAGCAGGCTCTTCAGGTGAACCTTCACGGTGGCTTCCGTGATGTTCAGATGATTGGCGATCATCTTGTTGCTGTCGCCGTTCAGCAGGCAGCGCAGGATCTGCACTTCGCGCTGCGACAGGCCCTTGCGCGACACCGGCATTTCGGTGCCGTTGCCGTTGACGCGGCCGGAGATCAGCAGAGCCGCCAGATGGGTCGGGAACACCTTCTCGCCCATCATCACCAGCTTCAGCGACTGGGCCAGCGCGTCGGACGACAGGTCCTTCATCAGATAGCCGTCGGCACCGGCTTCCAGCGCGTTCGCCAAGCGGCGGGTGCACAGGTCGCTGGTCAGGATGACCAGCCGGGTTTCCGGCAGCAGGGCGCGCAGGCGGCGCATGCCGTCGGCTTCCTCGTCGCCGCCATTCTGCAGGTCGAGAAGGACCAGCTGAGGCCGAATCCCGTTCTCAACCGAACCCAGCGCCTCCCGCAGGTTTCCCGCCTCGGCAACGATCTGGAAGGGCGAATCGTCGAGCAGGCGCTTCAGCCCCTCGCGAAACAGCTTGTTCGAGTCGATAAGAAAAGCGCGCACTGAGTCCATTGTCCGCTCCCGCAAATTTAGTCGATCGTCATGACGTCGTGGCCAGGATGGAGGCCGTTGTACAGAGGAAGGTCCCGACGCATTGGCGATTCGGCGATTACCCCTCGATAGCTTCGGCAGGCCGTTATTTAGGGGGAGGTTACCCCCGTGTCGTGTCCTACGGTACCACTCTCCGGAGTTAAAAGAAGAACGCATTGGGCATATGCGCAAAGCCTCTCCAAGATTTCCGGATCCAAAGATATCACAGCAGCGAACATTGTTATGCGCAAAGGCATTAACTGTTTTGTTAACCACCACTTATTTGCGTATAAGCGTATCTCCTAAGCAATCAATGCCGCAAAATTCTCACACCGGGTTGCTCCGACCACTGCCGACGGGATGACGCCAACAGATACCCCGAATGGAGCGCCCGTACTTTCGACATAGAAGAGGCCGCCGCCATCGTCGTAGCCTTGACCCCGCCCGGTCGCGCATGCGCATTTCCGCCGGCTTCCGCCACCCGCGGAGAGAGGATGAGGACAGGATGGGCTGGCAGATCATCGCCGCCGCCATGGCGGGCTATCTTGTGCTGCTGGGACGCAGTGCCTGGAAACAGGGCGAGTTCCTCCAGTACCTGCGCAGCCTTGCCATCGTCGCCACCCTGTGCGCCCTGCTCGCCGGCGCCGTTGCCCTGGCAATGCTGCTGGACGGAGCATAGGCGCGCGGCCAGCCCCCTCTCCCACTGTCCACAAACGAAAAGGGCGCCGGCGGTTTCCCGCCGGCGCCCTTCTTCATTGCCCGCAGGCGATCAGCTGAGCGGGATCGCCACGAAGCGCAGGTCGCCCTTGCGGTCGACCAGCAGCAGCACCGACTTCTTGCTCTGCTCCTTGGCTTTCTGGACCTTGGCGGTCACGTCCTCGGGCTTGCGGACCTCTTCCTGGCCGACCTCGATGATGACGTCGCCCGCGCGCAGGCCTTTTTCCGCCGCGGTGGAGTTGCTCGTCACGTCGGTGATGACCACGCCCTTCATGTCGGGCTTGATCTCGTACTGCTGACGCAGTTCCGGGGTGATGGCGGTCAGCTTCATGCCGAGGGATTCGGTGGGCTTCTGGGCCGGGGCCTTGTCCTTCGGCGGCTGCTTCTCGTCCGGACCGGCGGCGAGCAGACCCTGCTCCTCCGCGGCCTCAAGCTCTCCGACCTTGACCTGGACGGTCTGCGCCTTGCCCTTGCGCCAGACTTCGACCGGAACGGCCTTGTCGATGGAGGTTTCGGCGACGACGCGCGGCAGGCGGCGCATCTCGTCGATTTCGCGGCCGTCGAACTTGGTCACCACGTCGCCGGCCTGGATGCCACCCTTGGCGGCCGGGCCGTCGGGGGTGACGGAGGCGACCAGCGCGCCCTTGTGGCCGGGCAGGCCCAGGCTTTCGGCGATCTCCGGCGTCACCGCCTGGATGCGCACGCCCAGCCAGCCGCGGCGGGTCTTGCCATAGTCCTTGAGCTGCGCCACCACCTGCTTGGCGAGGTTGGACGGAATGGCGAAGCCGATACCGACCGACCCGCCCGACGGCGAGAAGATGGCGGTGTTGATGCCGATGACCTCGCCGTTCAGGTTGAACATCGGGCCGCCGGAATTACCGCGGTTGATCGAGGCGTCGGTCTGGAGGAAATCGTCGTACGGACCGGCGTCGATGTTGCGCTGGCGCGCCGAGATGATGCCGGCGGTGACCGACCCGCCGAGGCCGAACGGGTTGCCGATGGCCAGCACCCAGTCGCCGACGCGCATGGCGTCGCTGTCGCCGAAGGGAACCGCGACCAGCGGATGGCTGGTCTTGATCTTCAGCAGGGCGAGATCGGTCTTGCTGTCCTTGCCGACCAGTTCCGCCTTGATGTTGGTATCATCCTGCAGGATGACGGTGATCTCGTCGGCGTCCTGAACGACGTGGTTGTTGGTGACCACATAGCCGTTCTTGGCGTCGATGATGAAGCCGGAACCGAGCGACGTCGCCTTGCGCTGCGGCTGGTCCTGCTGCTGCTGGCGGTCGAAGAAGTCCTTGAAGAAATCCTCGAAGGGCGAGCCCGGCGGGAACTGCGGGATCTCCGGCCGCTGGCCCTGCTGACGCGGCGGCGCGTTCTGGCTGGTGGAGATGTTGACGACCGCCGGCAGCAGCTTTTCCGCCAGATCGGCGAAGCTGCCGGGCGCATTGCGGTTCGGCGTTGCCGCCTGCGCCTGGGCCGGAGCGGCAGCAATGCCGCCCATCACGGCGCCGCCGGCCATGACCGACGTCATGCCCCAGACGATCGCGGCGACGAGCGGCCGGACGCCCGCCTTGCGAGGCCGGGCCTCGGCCACGGCGCCGCGCGTGGCGGGTTCGAAGTTGGGTATGCGAATCAACGTGCTCTCCCTACCAGACGTCCGGCCGATTCCATGGACGGGAGCGGCCGCCCAGTTCTGGGCCATATATGTGTTGGGCCAAGAGTATGGCCGCAAGATGGCGTGCCGGTCCAGTCGGCACCAGTGGAAAACTTAAGGTCGGAGTTTTCTTTTGAACTCTTGCTGCGGACCGCCGGTCCAATGGCTCGTCCGGCCCGACAGCACTGCGGCCGGACCGGGGGAAACCCCGATCCGGCCGCAAGCCGTTTCGAACCTGACGCGCGGCGTTACTGCGCCGGAGCGGCCGGCGCGGGGGCCGGGGCCGGTGCGGGTGCTGGGGCACCACCGCCGACCTGCGGGCCGGCGCCGTTGAAGTAACGGAAGAACTCGCCGGTCGGCGACAGCACCATGGTGGTGTCGTTGCCGTTCAGCGACTTCCGATAGGCTTCGAGCGACCGGTAGAAGCCGTAGAAGGCGGGGTCCTGCGAGGTCGCCTCGGCAATCAGCTTCAACGCGCTGTTGTCGCCTTCGCCGCGCAGGATCTGCGCGTCGCGCTGGGCCTCGGCGATGATGACCGTGCGCTCGCGTTCGGCGCGCGACTTGATCTGCTGCGACTGCTCCTGGCCCTGGGCACGGGCCTCGGACGCTTCGCGTTCACGCTCGGACCGCATGCGGGCGAAGATCGACTGGCTGGTCTCCTCCGGCAGGTCGGCGCGGCGGATGCGGACGTCGACGATCTCGATGCCGAAGCGCTTGGCCTCGTCGTTCACCTGCCCCTTGATGTCGGTCATGATGCGGGCGCGTTCGTCCGACAGCACGGCCAGCACCGTGACGTTGCCGAGCACGCGGCGCAGGGCCGAGTTGACGATGGAGTTCAGGCGGGTTTCGGCCACCGCCTCGGTCCCGGCGGTCTGGTAGAAGCGCAGCGGGTCGTGGATGCGGTAGCGGGCGAAGGCATCGACATCCAGGCGCTTCTGGTCGGCCAGGATGACCTGCTCCACCGGCGGGTCGAGGTCGAGGACGCGGCGGTCGAGCAGCCGGACCTCCTGGATGAAGGGGATCTTCACCTTCAGGCCCGGATCCTGGATCACCCGGCGCGGCTCGCCGAACTGCAGGACGAGCGCCTGCTGGGCCTCGTTGACGGTGAACAGGGCGGACGACGCGACGACGCCGAGAGCGACGATGGCGATACCGGCGATGGCGAGGGTGCGTTTCATGATGCGATCCTCCTCACTGGCCGGACATTGACGGGTTTTGGGGCAGGGCTGACAGCGGCTGCGTCTGCGTGCCGGACCGCGCGCCCCCCTGGTTGCCGCCCTGGTTGGACGGGGCCTGGCGCGGCGCCTGCTGCTGCGGGGCCGGTGTGGCGTTCGGGGCCAGCTGGTTCAGCGGCAGATAAGGCACGACGTTCTGCGCCGAACCCTCGACGATGATCTTGTTCCGGCCGCGGAAGATCTCCTCCATGGTCTCCAGGTACATGCGCTTGGACGTGACGTCCTTGCTCAGCGCATAGGCCTCGTAAACCTTGCGGAAGCGGTCGGCGTCGCCCTGCGCCAGGCTGACCACCTGCTCGCGATAGGCCGAGGCCTCCTGCACCAGCCGCTCCGCCTCGCCGCGGGCGCGCGGGATGATGTCGTTGCGGTAGGCTTCCGCCTCGTTGCGGGCGCGTTCGCGGTCGGCGCGGGCACGCTGCACGTCGTTGAACGCGTCGATGACCGGCTGCGGCGGGTCGGCCTTCTGCAACTGGACCTGGGTGATCTCGATGCCAGCCTGATACTCGTCCAGCATGGTCTGGAGAAGCTGGCGGGTCGAGGTTTCGATCTGCTGGCGTGCTTCGGTCAAAGCGGGCTGCAGGTCGGTGCGGCCGATGACCTCGCGCATGGCGCTCTCGGCGGCCTTCTTCACCGTCACTTCCGGCTCGCGGATCTTGAACAGGAAGTTGCCGGCGTCCTTGATGACCCAGAACACCGTGAAGTCGATGTCGACGATGTTCTCGTCGCCGGTCAGCATCAGCGACTCGTCCGGCACGTCGCGGTCGTTGCGGCCGCCGCCGACGGAGGACCGGTAACCGACCTCAATGCGGTTGACGCGCGTCACCTTGGGCAGCAGCACCGTCTCGATCGGCGACGGCAGGCGGTAGCGCAGGCCGGGCTGTTCGGTGCGGGTCCACTCGCCGAAGCGCATGACGACGCCCTGCTCGTCCGCCTCGACGCGGTAGATGCCGCTGGCGAGCCAGATCAGGCCGAGCACGCCGGCAACCAGCGCTACGCCGCGGCCGCTGCCGAAGCCGCCGGGCATGGCACGCCGCAGGCGGTCCTGGCTGCGCCGCAGAAGATCCTCAAGGTCGGGAGGCTGCGGGCCACCGCCACCGCCGCCATTTCCTCCGCCCTGGGGACGGCCCCACGGGTTGCCCGGGCCATTGTTGCCCGGCGGGGGACCCCAGGGGCCGCCACCTCCGCCCCCACCTTGATTGTTCCACGGCATCCGACTCTGTCCCCCTTCTGCGATTCGTCCCATCATGTGGAAGCGCAATGGCTTAAGCCCCGCGCATCCCTTTACCGATCTCGTCCGTCGGTCCTATAGTCCCCCATACCCTTCGGCAAGGATTCCACCAACGGATATCCGCCAATATCGGGAAGACAGCGGAGTTTTCAACCATGGCGCAGATCAGCGAAGCTCAAGTCATGCAGGCGCTGAAGACCGTCATCGACCCGGACCGGGGCGGCGACATCGTCAGTTTGGGCATGTTGTCGGGCCTCGTGGTGCGCGACGGGCATGTCGCTTTTTCCATCGAAGTGGACCCCAAGCGCGGCGCGCAGGCCGAGCCCCTGCGCCACGCCGCCGAGAAGGCGGTCGATGCCCTGCCCGGCGTCCTGTCGGTCACCGCCGTGCTCACCGCCCACCGCGCGGCACCGCAGGGTGCGGCACAGAGCCACACGCATTCGCATGGTGGGCAGCACGGCCACTCCCATGGCCATTCCCATGGAGGGGCACCGCAGGGAGCGCCGCAGGGCGACCCGCAGAAGCCGCTGGTTCCCGGCGTGAAGGCCATCGTCGCGGTGGCGTCCGGCAAGGGCGGCGTCGGCAAATCGACCACCTCGGCCAATCTGGCGCTGGCGCTGGCGGCGAATGGGTTGAAGGTCGGTCTGCTCGATGCCGACATCTACGGCCCGTCGATGCCGCGCATGATGGGCATCGCCGGCCGGCCGAACAGCCCCGACGGCAAGCGCCTGGAGCCGATGGAGAATTTCGGCATCAAGGTGATGTCGATGGGCTTCCTGGTGGCCGAGGACACGCCGATGATCTGGCGCGGACCGATGGTGATGAGCGCGTTGCAGCAGATGCTGCGCGACGTGAACTGGGGCACCCTCGACGTGCTGGTGGTGGACATGCCGCCGGGCACGGGCGACGCCCAGCTGACCATGGCCCAGCAGGTTCCGCTGGCGGGTGCGGTGATCGTCTCCACCCCGCAGGACATCGCCCTGCTTGACGCCCGCAAGGGGCTGAACATGTTCCGCCGCGTCGATGTGCCCGTGCTGGGCATCATCGAGAACATGAGCTATTTCTGCTGCCCCAACTGCGGCCACCGCACCGACATCTTCAGCCACGGCGGCGCCCGCAAGGAAGCCGACGATCTGGGCATGGAGTTCCTCGGCGAGATCCCGCTTCACCTGTCGATCCGCGAGACCTCCGACCAGGGCCAGCCCATCGTGGTGTCGCAGCCTGACTCCGAGCATGCCCAGGCCTATCGCCGGATCGCGACGCGCCTGTGGGAGAAGATTGGCGGCGGCACCGGCGGCCGTGCGGCACCGCGCATCGTCGTGCAGTGACCGGTCAGGGGTGGGAGGTCGCCTCCCACCCCGTCCCGTTCATCCGTAGCGCCGCAACGCCTCCACCGTCAGCCCCAGGCCGACGGAGCCGAAGATGTTGCCTTCCACCACCCGCGCGCCCGGCGCCTCGGCCAGGATCGCCACGCGGACCTGGGGTAGCAGGGTGGAGCCGCCGGTCAGGAACACCGCGTCAATGCGGTCGGCGGTCACGCCTGCGTCGGACAGGCAGTCGCGGATGCGCGTGCCGATGCGCGCCGCCAGCGAGCCGGTGGCGCGGTTCAGCGCCGGACGGTCCACCGCCAGGGCAAGCTCCCCGTCGCCCCAATCCAGCGCCAGTTGCGTCGCCTCATGGTCGGACAGGGCGATCTTGGTGCGCTCCACCGCCATCGCCAGCGCATGGCCCTGGCGATGTTCGACCACGCCGATCAGGCGCCCGATCTTTTCCGGCTCGGCGGAATCGCGTTGCAGGCGCTCCAGCTCGGCCATCGCCTTGGCGGTGTAGAGGAAGTTGATCTTCGACCAGGTGGCCAGATCGAAATAGATGCTCTTCGGCGCCAGAAGCCCGGCACGCTTCATGGCGCTGCCCAGCCCAAGCTCCGGCATGGCAGTGGCGAGGCTGAGGTCGCGGTCGAAATCGGTGCCGCCGACGCGGATGCCGTCGTTGGCCAGGATGTCGCCGGCCCGGTCGGCCTTGCCGCGCCGCTCCGGCCCGATGCGGACGACGGAAAAGTCCGACGTACCGCCGCCGATGTCGGCGATCAGCGCCAGTTCCTCGCCCGCCACCTGCTGTTCGTAATCGAGGGCGGCGGCGATGGGCTCGAACTGGAAGGAGACGTTGCGGAAGCCGGCAGCCTGCGCGATCCGGCCCAGCGCCTCTTCCGCCGCTGCATCGCCGGCCGGGTCGCCGTCGACGAAATGGACCGGGCGGCCGACCACGACGTCGCCCAACTCGCCGCCCAGCGCATCCTCCGCCCGCTTCTTCACCAGATCGAGGAAGGTGCCGATCACCGCGCGGAAGCTGATGCGGCCCTTGCGGAGCGCCGTGTCGGCATCGATCAGGTCGGTGCCGAGCATCGACTTGATCGAGCGCATCAGCCGCCCTTCCACCCCCGACACATAGCCGTCGATGGCGGCCTGGCCGATGGTGGTGCGGTCATGTTCGAAGTCGAAGAACACCGCGGTCGGCAGGGTCGTCCGCGTGCCGTCCAGCGCCAGCAGGCGGAAGCCGTCCGCATCCTGTACGCCCAGCGTCGTGTTCGAGGTGCCGAAATCGAGCCCGCACGCCGTCATGTCCCGCCTCCTGCCCGGATGACCGGTGCGGCCAGCCGCCGCACCGGAAAAGGGGCGAGCGTATAACGGCTCCGGACCGCCGGATCAAGCGCCCTGCCGATCGATCGTCACATCTGGCGCATCGCCCTGCCCGCCAAAGGACGGCTGGCCAGCACCACCGGCAGCAGGAACAGGGTCAGGTTGGTCCAGGAAAAGGCACGCCCCCGCCCCTCCTCCCTACCCCGGCCCCTACCCCGGCCGTGCTCCGGCTGCCGTTCCATCCAGCCGCCGCTGGCGCCCTGATATTCCGGCATGGCCGTCAGCACGCCGCCCGAGGTGTCGGGGGCCGAGCGGTTCTGGAACATGTCGCGCTCGATGGTGTGAGCGAGCGCTCGCTCGGTCATCTGCGGCGCCATGGCGTTGCCGACGGCGGCGAGACGCCCCTCGGCACCGACGAACAGCTCGCGCTGGGGATTGGCCGCCAGCGACAGGATGGCTGCGGCGACCTCCTCCGGCGGGTGGATCGGGTTCAGCGGCTTGATTGCCCGGCCGGTGTAGTTGGCGGCATGCTGCCACAGCGGGGTGTCGATGGAGGCCGGCATGACCATGCAGACATGGATGTCGGGCTCGTCCACCAGTTCCTGCCGCAGGGATTCGGTGAAGCCGCGCACGGCGAATTTCGCCGCTGTGTAGGGGGTGGCATAGCGCTGGCCGATGTTGGACACCATCGACGCGGTGTTGATGACGATGCCCTCCCCGCGGTCGAGGAAATGGGGCAGCACGGCGCGGCAGCCATGGACCATGCCGAAGAAGTCGGTGCGCACCACCTGCTCGAATACCTCGTCGGGGATATCCTCGAAGCGGCCAAAGGCGATGACGCCGGCATTGTTCACCCAGACGTCGATGCCGCCGAAGGCCTGGATGGCACGGTCTGCCAAAGCCTGCATCGCGCGCTGGTCGGTCACGTCGGTCGGAACCACCATGGCCCGGCCGCCGGCCTCGATGCACTCCTCCGCCACCTCATGCAGGGCCGCCATCCGCCGGGCGGCCAGGATCACCGCCGCCCCCTGGCTGGCGAACTCCAACGCGGTCGCCCGGCCGATGCCGCTGGAGGCGCCCGTGATGACAACCACCTTGTCGCTCATATCGCTGCCCGGCCGCTTCGCCATGACCGCAGTCCTTTCGTCAAAGTTTCTCGGGGCAAGTTCCTTGCGATTGCGCCGTACAACAGCGCAGGGGCCGGAAAATTTCGGACGAGGGTCGACCGCGGCGCATGCGGCCTTCCCGCCGCCGGTCTGGAGATGCGGAGACGAACCGGCTACAGTCACACGTCCTTGTTAAGGATTTCGTCTTCAACCAGTGTGGAGCGGGCGCGGTGCCGGCGAGAGAGCTTGACGTGAAGGGGCTGCATTGCCCGTTGCCCATCCTGCGCACCCGCGCCCTGCTGAACGGGATGGAGACCGGGGAGGAGTTGGTGGTCTATGCGACCGATCCGGCCTCCGTCATCGACTTCAAGCATTTCTGCAACACGACCGACAATGCGCTGCTGTCGCACGAAACCCAGCCCGACGAAATCCACAAGACGGTCTTCATCTACCGCATCCGCCGCGGCGGCTGAGGCGTCCATCGCCGCCCGTCCGCCGTTCCGCGAAAGGTCCCTGCCCAGATGCCGCTTCCCCCCGCCATTCTGCCGCCCCTGCGTCCCGGCGCCGTCATCCATGGGCCCGGCTCCTATGGCGTCGACACGCTGCTGGACGGCTTTTCGGCGGAGTTGAAGCGGCGCGGCTTCCGTGTCGGCGGGCTGGTCCAGCGCAACCACGGGCCGGGCGACGACTGCGCCGAGCGGATGGAGTTGGTCGACGTCGCCACCGGCCACGCCTATGACATCACCCAGAAGCTGGGGCGGGAATCGCAGTCCTGCCGCGTCGATCCGACCGGCGTGGCGGAGGCCAGCCAGGCGATCCGCAACGCCGTCGCCTCGGGCGTCGACCTGCTGGTGGTCAACAAGTTCGCCGGGCTGGAATCGCACGGCGACGGCCTGTCGGACGAGTTGCTGGCCGCCATCGCCGAAGGCGTCCCCGTGCTGACCAGCGTCGGCAGCCGCTATCTCAACGAATGGCAGACCGCGACCGGCGGCTTCTGCGACCTGCTCTCCCCGGTGGCCGACGCGCTGTGGCGCTGGTGGGGGCCGCAGCGGATGTACCAGGATCTGGTGCAGGGCGTCGCCGATGCCGACGTCCGCCGCGTCGTCACCGGTGACAAATGGGTGCTGGTGGAAACCGCCGATGGCCTCGGCGTCGCCGCAAGGCAGGCGCCGGCGGCAGAGGGCGCAGCAGAGGACACTGCGCAGCGCTGGACCGGCCGGGGCCTGCGCGACCTTGCTGCCATGGCCGCGCAGTCCTGGGATCCGCTGGAGATCGCCGTCGGCGTCGCCGCCCTGAACGCGCATTACAACCGGCCTGATGTGACCGGCGTCCCCGGCAACGGGCTGGACCTGTTCGCCTCGGTCGAGGGCCGGGTCGTGGTGATCGGCGGCTTCCCGCAGCTTGCCCGCCGCCTGCCCCGAGCCAAGGTGATCGACATGACCCCGCAGGACGGCGAATACCCCGAGGCCGCCTGCGACTGGCTGCTGCCGGGCGCCGATGCGGTGGCCATCACGGCGTCGGCCTTCGCCAACCGCACCCTGCCCCGCCTGCTGCGGGTTTCGGCGGGAGCGGAGGTGGCGATGGTCGGCCCCGGAACGCCGCTGACCCCGCGCCTGTTCGATTACGGCGTCCAGTCGCTGGCCGGTTTCGTCGCCATCGACCGCGAGGCGGTGGTGCGTACCATCGCCGGCGGCGGCGGTTCGCGCGATTTTCATCCCTATGGCCGGATGGTCACGCTGCACCGGCCACCCAACCTTAACTGAACAAGAATACCGGAGGAGTTGAGACCCCATGGCCGATCTGGACCACCAGACCCGCATCGAACTGGAAGCCGCCGCCTTCCGCGGTCTGGTCGAACATCTGCGCAAGCGCACCGACGTGCAGAACATCGACCTGATGAACCTCGCCGGCTTCTGCCGCAACTGCCTGTCGAAATGGTACGCGGCGGCGGCCAAGGAACGCGGTGTCCAACTGTCCGACGAGGATGCCCGCATCGCCGTCTACGGCATGCCCTATTCCGAATGGAAGCAGAAGCACCAGAAGGAAGCCACGCCCGAACAACAGAAGGCGTTCGAGGACACCAAGCCGCTGCACGCCGAGATCAGCGGCCACAAGTAAGCCCCCCATACCTTCACCAAGCCCCCTTCCCGCGCCGATGCACGGAGAAGGGGGCAACGCCTCAGGCGTTCACCGAAAAGGGCTGCACCACCGCCTTGAACTCCGCCATCGCCTCGCAGGCGTCGGAGTGGGCGGCGAGCACCGGCCAGCGGGAGCGGTCGAACACGGCCGGGTGGGCTTCGCCGACGAAGCGCAGGGCGCAGCCGGCGGCGATGTCGGCATGGCCGATGCGGTCGCCGAACCACCAGGGACCGGCGGCGGCGGCGCGGTCGGCCTCCAGCACGTCGAGGACGGCACCGATCTGGCCGGTGCAGCGCTCCATCCACAGATCGGACCGTTCCTTGTGCAGGACGCGTTCATAGACAAGGCTGACCGCCTTTTCGGCCAATCCCGTCGCCAGCGCTGAGAGTTTCAGCGACCGTCGGCGCTCCGGCCCCTGGCGGGCGATCAGCGCGCGGTCCGGTCCGGCGACCTCGTCCAGATGGTCGAGGATGGCGCCGCTTTCGATCAGCACCTCGCCATCCGCCAGCACCAGCGTCGGCACCCGTTTCAGCGGGTTGAAGCGCGCGACCTCCGCCGCGTCGGAAAAGACCGACCAGGGCCGATGTTCGTACGCCATGCCGTAGAGGCGCAGAGCGATGGCAACGCGGCGCACGAAGGGCGAATCATACTGTCCGATCAGAATCATCGACATAGTCCCCGCTGATGGATGGGTTGATGGATGGCCCTCTTCACCCATCCTAGACCGGATTTATCCCGCCGCCGCATTCGTGCAACGCGACTCAGTCCCGCGCCACGATCGGGGTGAGCTTGTAGCGGGCGGCGATGCTCTCCAGCCGACCATCCGCCTTGATCGCGGCAACAAAGGCGTTGACC
This sequence comes from Azospirillum sp. A26, assembly GCF_042604635.1. NCBI lineage: Bacteria > Pseudomonadati > Pseudomonadota > Alphaproteobacteria > Rhodospirillales > Azospirillaceae > Azospirillum > Azospirillum sp. A26. The sequence goes on from NZ_CP170472.1 coordinate 1,022,530, forward strand.
CGGTCCAGCCAGGCTGCATCGCCCGGCGCCACCGCATAGGCGTAGGGGGTCGGCTGCACCGGCACGTCCGGCACGATCAACCGCGCCCAGGGATGGAAGGCCAGCATGCGCTGTCCATAGGGATAATCGGTCAGGAAGGCATCGGCACGGCCGGACTGCACCTCCTCCTCCCGTTCCTGCGGGCGGGTCACCGCGACGATGCGCGCAGCCTTCATGGCGGAGCGGGCGTAGCCGTCCATGTAGGTGTCCTTCTGCACCGCCACGACATTGCCGGTGCGGTCGAGATCCTCCCACCGCTGGATGCCGCCGTTGGTCTGGGTGGTCACCGCATAGATGCCGCTGCGCAGATAGGGCTGGCTGAAGGCGACTTGCTGTGCCCGTGCCGGGGTGGCGCCGATGGCGAACATGCCGATGTCGCAGCGGTCGGCCAGCAAATCCTCGATGAAGCGGGGAAAGCTGCTTTCCACCACCGTCAGGCGAACGCCCAGATCCTTGGCGAATTCCTGCGCCAGTTCCGCGTCCAGCCCCTCCAGCGCGCCGGTGCGTGGATTCCGGAACGAGATCGCATAGTAATCGGGCCAAGAACAGACACGAAGTTGCTTTTGTTCTGCAATTTTCTGAAGTCTCCCGTCCGCCGCCATGGTCGGCGCCACGATTCCGACCGACAGAAGCGACAGAATTGAGAAGCTGACTGCCCGAAGGCCGCGCGTCGCCATGTCACACCTTTCGTTAACCAACCATCGCTGTTCTTTGCGGTCTGGAAGCAAGGCCGCGAAATCCTGATGGTATCTTATCATCGACCGGTTCGCGACGGCAGCGGATGCTTGGCGTCGGGTGTGTGTAGCTGCTATTGTTCCAGGCGCAAACTTCGACCAAGGCTTGGGCCCAGCGCATTGATCCGACTGCGATCCGGTCGCGGACCGCAGATGACGGACGGCTTCGGACCCATGCAACCTGCAGCTTGGTCGCTCCACCACATCTGACCGTCCGGAACGAACGTCCTGTCCCCGTCCCCAGTCAAAGCGGATCTGAAGGGTCTCTTCGAAAAGCGGGGCGGCGTCATCGCCTTCGCCCTTCTTGCGGTTTTCGCCCTGCTGATCAACCAGGGCCAGCAGCTGATCACCGCACGTCAGGCGGCCCTCGACTCGGCCGAGGCCAGCCTCGCCAGCCTTGCGGCGGCGCTGGAGGTCTCGACCACCCGCACGGTGCAATCGGTCGACGTGACCCTGTCCTCCATCGTCGATGCGCTGTCGGACGCCAACTGGACGGGGGAGGACGGCGCCCCCGGTCCCGACCTGACGGCCATGCTGACGGACCGGTTGCGCCGGTCGCCCCACCTGCGCGGGCTGACCCTACTCGACCGCACCGGCCGGATCGTCGCCACCACCGAGGGGGCTTATCCTGCCGCCACCTATCTGACCGAATTGGACGTGTTCCACCTGCAAGCGGCTGCCCAGGGCAACGGGCTGGTCATCGGCGATCCGCGCCCGGGACGCAGCCTGATCGACCGCACCCCGGCAGGCGAACGGTCGGGCCGCTGGCTGCTGCCGATGAGCCGCGCCCTGCGCGAGGCCGACGGCACGCTGCAGGCTGTCGTCGTCGCCACCGTCAATCCGGATTACTTCCAGGGCCTGTACCGGGCGGTGCAGGGTGGTACCGGCGCGGGAATGGGCGACCGGATCGCGCTGTACCGCTATGACGGCACGCTGCTGACCGTCCAGCCGCAGACCGGGGACGAGATCGCCAAATCCTTCGCCGCAACCCCGCTGTTCCGCCATTACCTGCCGCAGGCGGAATATGGCGTGTTCCGTCATTCCGGAACCGATGTCGGCGCCGGCCCGGGAACGCGAATCGTCGCCTACCGGACCACCCCGGTCTGGCCGCTGATCCTGACGGTCAGCGTGCGCACCGACACGGTTCTGGCCCCCTGGCGCGACAATCTGCGGATGGCGTCGCTGCTGTCCGGCGGCATGATTCTGCTGCTCGGCCTGTTCGGGCTGCTGCTGGCCCGCTCCCTTGCGGCACAGCGCGAGCAGGGCAAGGAGCTGGAAGAGACCAACGCCCGCCTGTCCGCCATCGTCGATACCGCGGCGGAGGGTATCGTTACCGCGCGGCCGGACGGCGTGATCGAGACGGCCAACCCGGCCGCCCATGCCATCTTCCGCTGCGCACCGGGCGAGCTTGTCGGCCGGCCGGTGGTGGATCTTCTGCCGACCGACAGGCGGGCCGATGTCTCCCGCGCGCTGGAAGAGATCGCGCGCGGCCGCCGCGTCATGGACCTCGCCACCCGCGGCGAGACCATGGCGCTGCGGGTGGCGGCCGACGATTCCGGGGATCGGACGGAAGGCTTCCCGTTGGCCTATTCCATGGCCTTGGTGAAGACCGCCGCCGGCCCGCTTTACGCCGCCATCCTGCGCGACCTGACCGAGGAGAAGCGGCTGGAGCATACGTTGCGCGACGCCAAGGAGCGGGCGGAGGACGGCCAGCGCATCAAGATGGAATTCCTCGCGACGATGAGTCACGAGATCCGCACCCCGATGAACGGGGTGATCGGCATGGCCGGGCTGCTGCTCGACACGCCGATGGAAGCCGAACAGCGCACCTATGCCGAGACGATCCGCGATTCCGCCGAATCGCTGCTGGTCATCATCAATGACATCCTCGACTTCTCGAAGATCGACGCCGGCCGGCTGGATTTAGAGGTTGGAGAGTTCGAACTGGTGCCGATGGTCGAGAGCGTCGCCGAGATTCTGGCGCCGCGCGCCGCGGCCAAGGGACTGGACCTTGCCAGCTTCGTGCCGCCAGGGCTGCGCGGCCCCCTGCTGGGCGATGCCGGGCGGCTGCGGCAGATCCTGCTGAACCTTGCCGGCAACGCCGTGAAGTTCACCGATTCCGGCAGCGTCACCATCCTGTTGAGCGAGGAGCCCGACGAGCGGCAGGAAGCGGACGGTCCCGATGCCGGCAAGGCGGAAGACGGCGTCCACGTCCGGTTCGAGGTGCGCGACACCGGCATCGGCATCCCGGAGGAGGAGAGGCCGCGCCTGTTCGCCATGTTCACCCAGGTCGATTCGTCCCCCGCCCGGCGCCATGGCGGCACCGGTCTGGGGCTGGCGATCTGCAAGAGGTTGGCCGAGCTGATGGGCGGCCGGATCGGCGTGGACAGTGAGCCGGGGACGGGAAGCGTCTTCTGGGTGTCCGTCCCGCTTAAGCGCGGTGTCGGCAGCGCCCATCCGCCGGCTCCCACCGGCAACTGGGCCGGGCGGCGGCTTCTGCTGGTCGATGACATCGCCGTCAACCGCGATCTGCTGACCCGGCAGATCGACGGCTTCGGCATCATCGTCGAGACGGCGGAGAGCGGAGAGCAGGCGCTCGACCGGTTGGTCGCCGCCGTTCGTCTCGGCACGCCCTTCGACGCTGCGATCCTCGATCACCGCATGCCCGGCCTCACCGGACCGGAGGTGGCCCGGCGTATCCGCGCCATCCCGGAACTGGCCGGCATCCGGCTGGCGCTCGCCTCCTCGCAAAGGCTGGAGGGGCAGGAGCAGGAGCAGGCGCCGGTGGACACCCACCTGCCCAAGCCAATCCGTTTCAGCACCCTGTGCCAATGCCTCGCGCGCCTGCTGGAACGGCCTGCGCTGTCGCTGGCGGAGCCGCCGGCCGCCGGTAACGTCATTCCGCGTCCGATCGACAGCCCGGCAGCGGCGCCGCCGACCGCCGCAAAGAACGATCCGGCCCCCAATGGTCAGCCGACGCCGCGCGTCCGCGTATTGGTGGCGGAAGACAATCCGGTCAACCAGCAGCTGACGCTGGCCCTGCTGCGCCGGGCCGGTGTCAGCGCGGAGGCGGTGTCCAACGGCGAGGAGGCGGTGGAGGCCGTGACCGCCCGGCCCTACGATCTCGTCCTGATGGACGTCCAGATGCCGGTGATGGATGGGCTGGCGGCGACGCGGCGGATCCGCCGGCTGTCCGGAGCGGTGGCCCGGATTCCCGTCGTGGCGCTGACCGCCAATGCCATGCAGGGCGATGCCGCCATCTGTCTGGAGGCAGGCATGGACGACTATCTGTCCAAGCCCATCAATGCCCGCAAGCTGCTGGACACCATCGCCCGCTTCATCCCTCCGGCAGAGGACGACAAGAGCGACGGCGCCGGCCAAGCCGCATCGCCGCCGAAGGCGGACCCCGGACCCGCCACCGTCAACACCGAGAAGATCGAAGAGCTGCGCGATGCTTTGGGCAAGGATGGCTTCGCCCTGCTTCTCGAAACCTTCTTCGGCGACAGCCCGCGGCATCTCGATCTGCTGCGCGCGGCCATTGCACGCGGCGACCGCACCGGCATCGAGCGGGAAGCGCACATTCTAAAGGGCTCGGCCGCAAATGTCGGCTTCGACCGGATGGCGGAGACCGCTCACTATCTGGTCGAAGCCGCCCGCCGTGGCGACCTCGACGCACTGACCGCCACCGCCGGCGAACGCGTCGCCGACGAACTGTCGGCGGCACGGAAAGCAGCTGTGGCGTTTGTGGCGACTGCCGATTGATGTCCACAACTGGCAATGCTGCGACGCAGTGCCGCCGGTGATTGTGCGATTGCGGCGGTTTCGGTAAAATGCCATGGAATTCCCCAATCGCGCCCCGAACCGCTGGAGTACACGCCGACCATGGCCGATGCCGTCACCGCTCTGGTCGTCGATGACGAGGAAATGACCCGCGCCATCGTCGCCGGCTATCTGTCCCGCATCGGCTATCGAACGCTGGAGGCGAAGACGAAGGCGCAGGCCTGGGAGATCCTGTCGGCCAGCGGATCGACGATCCATGTCGTACTGCTCGACCGCCGGCTGTCAGATGGCGACGGGCTGGAACTGTACGAGCGGATGAAGCGCGAGCCGCATCTGGCCGACATCCCCGTCATCGTCCAGACCATCTCCGACAGCAGTTCCGAAATCGCCGCGGCGATCCGTGCCGGCGTCTTTTATTACCTGATCAAGCCCTATGACGGCGCCCTGTTGCGCTCCGTCGTCCGTGCGGCGGAGGAGACGACCGGAAGGCTGAGGAGCCTGCAAGGCGACCTGCGGTCACGCTCCGACGCCATCGGTCTGCTGCGCGACGGGCGCTTCCGCTTCCGCACCCCGCAGGAGGCGCAAAATCTGGCCATTACGTTGTCCTCGGTCGCCGCCACCGCTCACAGCCTGACCTTCGGCCTGTCGGAGATACTGGTGAACGCGGTGGAGCACGGCAACCTCGGCATCGGCTTCGAGGCGAAGGGGCGGCTGAAAGCCAGCGGCATGCTGGCGCGCGAGATCGAGGCGCGGCTGGCCTCGGCCGAACATCGCGAAAAATACGCCACCTTGCATGTCGAGCGCACCGACAACCGCGTCATTTTCACCATCACCGACATGGGGTCGGGCTTCGATTTCAACCGCTACCTGTCGGTCGATGCCTCGCAGTCGGATGCCACCCACGGCCGCGGCATCGCGCTGGCCCGCATGGTCGGTTTCGACCAGCTCACCTTTGTCGGCAACGGCAACCGCGTGGTCGGCATCGTCAATCTGGACCGGATTGCGGACGGACGCCCCGGCTGATCCACAGCACTGTCAGATCGTCGGCCAGCAGCCGGGGCACGGTCGCAAAATAGCGGTCGAGCATACGGCCCAGCGGCCTTTCCAGTTCATCGTCGCCGAGCCCCCGCACCAGGTCGGTCACGCCGCCATAGCCGAACATTTCGCCGTCCCAGCCGCGCGCCTCGTACAGCGCGTCGCTGAACAGCAGCAGGGTCGAGCCGGGCGGGAAATCCAGGCAGTGGTTGCGGTATCGCGCCTCGCCCGCCAAGCCCAAGGGCAAGCCGCAACTCGGCCCCACCTCCAACCCGCCGTCCCTGTGGCGGACCAGCGGCTTCGGCGCGCCGGCGGTGGCGTAGACCAGCCGGTCGGCACCGACGTCGACCACGGCATAGATCATCGCGGCGAACTGCGCCTCCGGCAAAAGCCCGAACAGCAGACCATTCAGCGTGCGCAGCGTCTCGGCCGGATCGTCGGCCGGCAGGTCGGTGCGGGCCAGCAGCGCGTGCAGCCGGAAGGTGTTCAGCGCCGCCGCCACCCCGTGGCCGGTGAAGTCGCACAGGAACAGGGCGAAGCGCCGGTCATCGAGCGGACGCGCGCCCCACAGATCGCCGCCCAACTCCGAACTCGATTCGAAGTGGCTGTCCATCGCGATGCCATAGCGCCCTTCCAACGACCGGCAGGCAACGGCATCCGGCAGCAGTCCCAACTGCATCTGCCGCGCCAGCGCCATCCGCTGCATGGCGCCGTGATGGTAGCTGTGCAGGCTGCGGATAACCTCCTGAAGGGAGCGGTCGAGGCGGCGCCTCTCCAGATACACCGACAGGCGGGCGGACAGTTCCGCCAGGGTCAGCGGACGCGCCAGCAGGTCGGTTGCCCCTGCCCGCATCAGCTCCGCCCGGCGGGAGCCGCTGGCAAAGCGGCCAAGGACGAGGATGGGCACGTCGCGCAGTTGCGCCATCTCCCGCAGTCCCATCAGGAGATTCGGACCGAAGCCGGGCAGCCCGGCATGCAGAAGGAGAAGCTGAGGGGGCTCGGCCGCGGCATCGGCAACCGCCTGCACCAGCCCGTCGCCATCCACCACCGTGAGGCGTCGAACCCCCAGCCGGCCCAGGACATCGCGCAGCGGCCCGGCGGCGGATGGGCAAGGATGACCGATGACGACCGGCGGACCGCCGCTCACCGCTCAGAACTCGCAGGTAATGATGGTGTGGAACTCGGAAATCTCGATCAGGTCGCGGACCTGACCGCGCGGATGCTTCAGGCGGAAGGTGATGCCGGCCTGTCTGGCAGCGTTGTTCGCCATCACCAGAAGCCCCAGCCCCGCGGAATCCATGTAATCGACGGCAGACAGGTTGAGGACGCAATCCGCGATGCCAGCCGTCTCCCATCCCGAAAGGATCGCCCGGAAATCGGTGTCGGCTTCGAAGGTGATCTGCCCGCGCATCTCCAGTTCGCGCAGGGTGCCACTGTCATGCACCGTGTAGTCCATCGCCCCGTCCCACGTCGCCAGCCACCAACCCGACGGCCCGGCCACCGAGACGTCTCCACGATCAAGGATAGCATAGCGCAGAACAGGAACCAGCCAGAAGGCTACATTCCAGGCTCGAACACCGCCACAAGGTTGCGGCCGAGATGCTTGGCGCGATAAAGCGCGAGGTCGGCGCGATGGATCGCCCGTTCCAACGTGTCGGTTGCGCCCTCCAGCCCGGCGATGCCGATGCTGACCGTCAGGCGGAAGGTGCCGTCCGGCGCCTCGATGGGCATGCGGGCGAGATGGCGGCGCACCCGTTCGGCCACCACGCGGCTTTCGTCGGCGGTCGCACCGGGCAGGACCACCACGAACTCCTCCCCACCCAGCCGGCCGAGGATGTCGTATTCCCGCAGGATGGCCTGGCAGCCGGCCGCCACCATGCGCAGCGCATCGTCGCCGGTGGCATGGCCGAAGCTGTCGTTGATGCGCTTGAAATGGTCGACATCGAGGACGAAGACCGACAGCGGCTCATGGAAGCGATGGGCGCGGGCCAACTGGGCGCGGGCCATGTCCATGAAGGAACGCCGGTTGAAAATGCCGGTCAGCGGATCGCGCGACGCCATGTCGCGCAGAGCCTCTTCCATGCTGCGGCGTTCGGTGTAGTCGTAAATCCAGGCCAGATTGACCGCGGTGCCCTGGATCACCGCCTGATTGACCGTGAACAGGGTCCAGAAGGGCGACCCGTCGGCCCGCCTGAACTGAACCTCCATGTTGGTGACACCGCCGCCGCCGCGCAGCCGCTCCAGCACGCGCAGGCGCTGGTGGCTGTCGAGGTAGTAATCACGGGCGCGGCTGCCGATCAGCTTCTCGCGCGGCAGGCCGATCAGTTCGGCGAAGCGGGTGTTGACGAAAATGATGCAGCCGTCGTCGCGGCGGGACACCGAAACGCCAATGGGGCTCTGTTCGAGGATGGCTTCAAGCCGCTCTTCGTTCGGATGCAGGTCAACCAAATCCCGGGTGACACCGGCAATGCCCGACTCGTCACGGAAAGCCCCCTTGACCGGGAAGCGGGTCGCCCCCTCCGCCACAAGGACCGGCGCCTCGTACCGGACATTGCCGCCATAGTCCGGCAGCGTGCCGGCAGCCGGACTCCCGGCCTGCGACGCATCCTCGTCCGCAAGCATGGCCTGCCGATACGCCGCATCGACATCCGTCACCGTCACCAGCCGCAGGCTTTCCGCCCCTCCTTCGGCCTTTGCGCCGGACGGAAGCGAGATCCAGGGCGCCTCCACCACCGTCACCCGGCAGACGGTGCCGTCGTTCCGCAACGCCCGGTGAGCCCGCGCCGGACCGGCGCCATCGCAGGTGTCCAGCCCGAACTCGCACAGGCTGCGTCCCGGCAAACCACCCGGTTCGCAGGCCAGCAGCGCATGGAGCGCCGGATTCGCATGATGAATGATCCCCGAAGCCGCGACGACGCAAACCCCGACCGGAAGGCGGTCGAGGATCGACAACGCGGCATCGCGTCCGTCATGCGCATCACGGCCTGCGATCATTGCCATGCAACCCGGAACCGGCATGGCCGAGAGTGTCTCATTGACTTTTAATTCCTCGCAGCGCCGGTGGTTTCCGACAAGGTCGAACTGGAAGGGCCGGACTTCTAAGAACGGTTGAGTGTATAAAATTTTCGGCGATTGTTCAAGATGCGGACATTTTACAAGGTTGCATCGCCCAAACCTGTTTCCGAACCAGCGCGTCATCAAGACGACGCCATGCCGCATCGTCTCCCGGCAGTCCGAATCGCAGCCAATCCGGTCGGTGTTCGAACCGGCGGACCAGGATCCCGGCTTCGCCCAGTGCCCGATAGAGCGCCGGTGCCCGATCGTCCTCGACAAGACGGAACAGCTCCGTCCCGCCGACCACCCGCAACCCGGCTCCCGCCAGCAGCCTGTCCAACTCCACCGCGGCACCCGTCAGGCGGTTGCGCGTGGCAGCGATCCAGCTGCGGTCGCTGAAGGCCGCCGTGGCGATGCTCAGTCCCGGTCCGGACACCGCCCAGGGCCCGATGGACTCGCGCAATGCCGCCGCCAGATCGGCCGGAGCGAGCGCTATGCCCAGGCGCAGCCCCGCCAGCCCGAAGAACTTGCCGAAGGAGCGCAGGATGACCAGCCCCGGACGGCCGGCCTGCGTGGCGGCGCTGTCGTCCGGCCGCATATCGGCGAAGGCCTCGTCCACCACCAGCCAGCCGCCGCGCGCGGCCTGCGCTGCGGCGAGCTCCAGCAGCCGGGCGACAGGCCAGCGCCGGCCATCGGGGTTGTTGGGGTTGACGACGACCAGCACGTCGGCCTCCGCCGCGTCCGCCGCCATCCGGACGTCGTGGCCGGCCAGCGCCCAGCAGCGGGCGTGCTCGGCATAGGTCGGCCCCAGCACGGCCACGCTGCCCGGTGCACGCAGCCGCGGCAACAGCTGGATCAGCGCTTGCGAACCGGAGGCTGCGGCAACCAGCTCCGCCGATGGCACACCATAGCAATCGGCCGCCGCCGCACGCAGCCCTGCCTCCTCGCCCCGGCCGGGCAGCCGGGTCCAGGCGTCCTGCGGCACCAGCGGCAGCGGATAGGGCCAAGGGTTGATGCCGGTGGACAGGTCGACCCACGGCAGCGGCGCACCGGGAAAGGCGGCGCGGGCACCGTCCAGGTCGCCGCCGTGCAGAAGAACGCCACCGGTCGCGGCCCCCTGCCCCCGCGGATCCGCAATCTGCGGGTCCGCCATGTGCGGCTTGGTCGCCGGGCTGTCTTCGGCCATGATCGCGCTCCTCATTTTCCCGTCGCGCGGCCAGCGGGCCGCCCCAATCCTGGAACGTCCCTGCCGTGCCGCTGCATCCCTTCCTGCTCGCCACCGCGCTGATCATAGAGGCGGCGGTCGGCTATCCCGATCCACTCTACGCCCGCATCCGTCACCCGGTCGTCTGGATCGGAGCGCTTATCGCGCAGTTGGACGGCGCACTCAACCGTGAGACCGATGGTTTCGACCGCCGCAAGGCGTTCGGCGTCCTGGCCGTGCTGGTGCTTCTGCTGACGGTGGGCGGAGTAGCGGTGGCGGTGGCCTGGGCCTGCTGGCTCCTGCCCTTCGGCTGGCTGGTCGAGGCGGCGCTGGCGTCCACCCTGCTGGCCCAGCGCAGCCTGCACGACCATGTGGCGGCGGTCGCCAAGGGCTTCCGCACCGCCGGGCTGGAGGGCGCGCGCAAGGCGGTATCGATGATCGTCGGCCGCAACCCGGCCACGCTGGACGAGCCCGCCGTCGCCCGTGCCGCCATCGAGAGCCTTGCCGAGAATTTTTCCGACGGGGTGGTGGCGCCGGCCTTCTGGCTGCTGGCCGGCGGGTTGCCGGGCCTGGCGCTCTACAAGGCGATCAATACGGCGGACAGTATGATCGGCCATCGCACCCCGCGTCACGAAGCCTTCGGCTGGGCAGCGGCACGGCTGGACGATCTGGTCAACCTGCCGGGATCGCGCCTGACCGCCATTCTACTGGTTGGTGCCGCCTGGATGACGCGAGGGGCGGATGCGCGGCAGGCCTGGGCATCGGTCAGGCAGGACGCCCACCGCCACCGCTCCCCCAACTCCGGCTGGCCGGAGGCGGCGATGGCTGGTGCGCTCGACCTGCGGCTGGGTGGGCCGCGGGTCTATGGAAACACCCGAATCGAGGATGTCTGGCTCGGCGCGGGACGGACCGCGGCCACGCCGGACGACATCGGCCGGGCGCTGGCGCTCTACCGCCGCGCCTGCGTGCTGCTGATCGCCGGGGCGCTGGTGCTGGCCGTGCTGGGGTGACCGGTCACCCCCGCCCCGCCCGCCGCACCATCGAGGACAGGCGGCGGCCAACCCGGCGCGCGACCTGACGGACCGCGATCAGCAGCCTGCGCGCGGTGCGGACGGGAGCGGTTTCCTTCAGCCAGGCGAGCCAGGCCGTCACCCGCACATAGCCCCAGGCGAACCAGCCGATGGTCAGCAGCTTCGGCTTGGCAATGTGGAACAGCCGCTCCACCAGGGTGATCTTGACCAGTTCCGCCCCGATGATCACGGCGGCGCCGGCCATCGGGCGGCCTGTCGCGAACAGCCAGGCGCCGACCGGCTTCGCCGGCTCCAGCAGGGCCAAAGGCACCAGCACGAGGACCAGAGACGGATAAGGTCCCAGCCCCGCCACCCATTGCCCGAATCGCGCGAACAGCGGCAGCTGCGCGATCCGGCGGGCGACCGGCCGCACCACCCAATAGGCCAATGCGTCCAGCAGGAAATACGCGACCGCGAACAGTGTCGCGACCGGCCGCAGCAGACGGGACAGCAGCCGGCGTGGCGGCGACGGCGGTTCTGGGGAGGCGGGACGGTTCTGTGCCTCGGGAGGGGCCCCGGGAGGAGGAGTGCTGTTCATTGGAAATATTCCGCCGGAGGTCTTAGGTCCCTTCTACCACGAAGGCGAGCCTTTCGTTCGTGGGAAGGGGCTGGCACCTTCACCCAAATTGTTTCTCCAAACGCACAATCGAGTCCGCCCCCTCCCCGAACGACCCCACACAACAGCCATAGCGACCGTGCCCGGCCATTACGACCCCCTCCTCGTCGCATTATCCTATGTGATCGCCGTGTTCGGCGGTTATGTGGCGCTGGACCTCGCCCATCACTCCCGCGGCGGCACGGCAGGCCAATCCCTCGCGTCGGGCCTTCGGAACACGACCGGAAGCGGTCCGGGCGACAAACGGCGATTGGCCGGTGCAGCGCTGGCGCTCGGTGCCGGAATCTGGTCGATGCATTTCATCGGCATGCTCGCCTACCGCAGCGACATGCCCATCGGCTATGACGCCGGGCTGACCGCGCTGTCCTTCGTGCTGGCCGTCGGCGTTTCGGGGGCCGGCCTGTTTGCGGTAGCGCGCGACCGCAACAACAACTATTTTAAATTGCCGATTGCGGGCACCCTCACCGGGCTCGGCATCGTCAGCATGCATTATGTGGGAATGGCGGGCATGCGCATGGACATGGATCTGTCCTATGACGTGGTTCTGGTCGCTGTTTCGGTGATCGTCGCCATCGCCGCCTCGACCGCGGCCTTGTGGCTGGCCTTCCGCACAAGCCGCCCGCTGCAACGCGCCGCCGGCGCCGTTCTGCTGGGGCTGGGGGTGGTGACGATGCACTACACCGGCATGGCCGCCGCCGGGATGGAGCCGATAACGGAGTTGAGCGCCGCCGCCATCGGAGGCGCGGACGCCAGCCGCACCGTTCTTCCCCATGCCGCCTCCCACTCCGGCCAGGGCATAGCGCTCTCCTCGTCCCTGCTGGCGATCATGACCGGGATGGGGACGCTGCTTCTGCTGTCGCTGGCGATGCTGTCGTCACTGCTCGACCGCCGGCAGCAGGCGGAGCGGTCGGCGGAGCAGGAAGCGCGCTACCGTGCCATCGTCGACACTGCGGTGGACCCCATCGTCCTGATCGACGACCAGGGCATCGTGGAGTCCTTCAACCACGCGGCGGAAAAGACCTTCGGCTACCGGGCCGACGAAGTCATCGGGCGCAACATCAGCATGCTGATGCCGGAGCCCTACCGCAGCGCCCATGACGGGTATCTCGACCGCTACCGCCGGACCGGCGAGCGGCGGATCGTCGGGATCGGCCGCGAGGTGGACGGGCTGCGCAAGGACGGTTCCACCTTCCCGCTCGACCTGTCGGTGGGCGAATGGAAGGTCGGCAAGCGGCGCATGTACACCGGAATCATGCGTGACATCACCGCCCGCAGGGCGTCGGAGGAAGCGATCCTGCGCGCCCGCGACGAGGCGGAGGCGGCGAGGGTCGAGGCCTTGCAGGCCCGCGACGATGCCCAGCGCGCCGACCGCGCCAAGACCAAGTTCCTGGCCGCCGCCAGCCACGACCTGCGCCAGCCGCTGCAATCGCTGTTCTTCTTCGCCCATGCCCTGTCGGACAAGCTGGAGGATCACCCGGCCGCTCCCCTGCTGGCCAGCATGACCGATTCACTGAACGGGCTGCGGGTGATGCTGGACAGCCTGCTGGATGTTTCCCGCCTCGATGCCGGGGTGGTGAAGCCCAGCGTCACCGATTTCGCGCTCGGCCCCCTGCTGGAGCGGCTGGCGGAGGAATACCGCATCCGCGCCGCCGAGTCGGGCCTGACGCTGCGCCATGTCCCGACATCCGCCTGGACCCGCAGCGATCCCGCCCTGCTGGAACGCATCCTGCGCAACCTGATCGAGAACGCCATCCGCTACACCGAACGCGGCGACATCCTGGTCGGCTGCCGGCACCGTGGCGGGGCGTTGCGGCTGGCGGTGCTGGACCAGGGCATCGGCATCCCCGCCGACAAGACCCAGGACATCTTCCAGGAGTTCACCCAGCTCGCCAATCCCGAGCGCGACCGCCGCAAGGGACTTGGGCTGGGGCTCGCCATCGTGCGGCGGCTGGCCGGGCTGCTGGAGCATGGGGTGACGGTGCAATCCGCGCCGGGACGCGGCAGCGGCTTCTTCCTCGATGTGCCGACGGCCGTTCCGCGCCCGATCCCGAAGCCGGTGCGCGTCCCCGCCGAATTGCCGGACGCCAAGGGGCTGATCGTGGTCGTCGACGACGACACCATCATCCTGCTGAGCATGCGGGCGATGCTGGAGGAATGGGGATACGAGGTGGTTGCCGCGGTGTCCGCCGACGAGGCCATCGCCTCGCTGCTGAATCTCGGCCGGCAGCCGGCTATGATCGTCGCCGACTATCGCCTGCGCGAAGGACGGACGGGGGTGGAGGCGATCCGCGACATCTACGGCGTCTGCGGCGTGCGCGTTCCCGCCGTGGTGCTGACCGGCGACACCGACCCCGCCCGCATCGCCGAGGTCCAGCGCAGCGGCCACCGGCTGATCCACAAGCCCGTCTCCGCCCCGATGCTGCGCGAGATCCTGACCACCGCCGCATAAGGCGGCAGATCTTCCACCCGAATCGGCGGCAGGGTCGCGAAAAAGCGCCCGACTCCACCGAAGCAACCCTGGACGGGCCGGCGGCCGGAAGACTAGCATCCGCCGCCCGACCGAGCCTCCCGGCGGCCCCCGCCCGTCGCCGCCCCCTTCTCTCCCACGGACCGTGATGCTGCGCCGTTCCCTGATCCGCGCCGGCGAGACCTGCGCTTTCCAACTCCGCGCCGCCCTGGCGCGTGCGCTGTCCCGCCCGGCCCCGCCCGTTGCCCCGCCTGCCGCTCCACCCTATGACGGCTATCCGCCGCCGCCCCACCAGACTCAGCAGCCGGTCCAGTATCCGGGCGCGCCCTATCCAGGCGCCCCTTACCCGCAGGCGCCGCAACAGCCGGTCTATCCGCCCGGCGCTTACCCGCCGGGAACCTACCCCCCCGCGGCCCATCCCATGGGTGCTCCGCCGCCCGGCCAGCCCTATCCCCAGCAGCAGCCGGCGCCGCCCTACGGTGTGCAGCCGCAACCGGTGCCGCCCCCTCGCACCTCCCGGCTCCCACGCCTGCGCATGCCACGGGGACGCTGGGGCAAGGTCGCGGCCGTCGCCGGCGTGCTTGTGCTGCTGCCGCCGGCGGCTCTGCTCGGCACCTATGTGTGGATGCGGGCTCAACAGCCGCAGACCAGCGGCACGGTCGCCATCCCCGGCAACGGCGCGCCGGCCGAGGTCGTGCGGGACAAGCAGGGTGTGGTCCATATCTTCGCCGCGACGGAACGTGATGCCTACCGGGCACTCGGCTACGCCCACGCCCAGGACCGCCTGTGGCAGATGGAGACGATGCGCCGGGCCGGGGCCGGCCGGCTGGCCGAACTGATCGGTACCAAATATGGCGACTTCGCGCTCCGCACCGACCGGCTCATGCGCACGCTGGGCGTCCGCCGCGCGGCGGAGGCAATGGCCACCACCCTGTCGCCCGACGCCCGCACCGCCTTCGAAGCCTATGCCGAGGGCGTGAACGCCTATCTCGCCACCCGGTCGGAGGCGCTGCCGGTCGAATTCCAGCTCCTGCGCCACACGCCGGAGCCCTGGACCGTCGCCGACAGTCTGGTCTGGGCCAAGCTGATGGCGCTGCAACTGTCGGCCAACTACCGCGACGAGCTGTTCCGCTCCCGCATTCTGGAGCGGCTGTCGCCGCAACAGGTCGACGACCTGTTCCCGCCGGACGTTCCCGGCACTCCCACCACGCTGGCGAGCGACCTGCGCGGTATGGATTTGCGGGAAACGGTGCGCCGCACCCTGGCGGCCCTGCCGCAGATGGGCTTCGACACCGCGTCGAACGAATGGGTCCTGACCGGCGCCCGCACCACGACCGGCAAGCCGATCCTCGCCAACGATCCGCATCTGGGGCTGGAAGCGCCGATCCTCTGGTATCTTGCCCGCATCGTCACGCCGGACTTCACCGTCACCGGCGCCACCGTGCCGGGCGTGCCGCTGACCATCCTCGGCCACAACGGCAAGGTCGCCTGGGGCTTCACCACCACCCACAGTGACACCCAGGACCTGTTCGTCGAAAAACCCGACCCGCAGGATCCCACGCGCTACCTGACCCCCGACGGCAGCCAGACCTTCGAAACGCGTGCCGAGACCATCGGCATCGCCGGCGAGGCGTCGCAGACGCTGACCGTCCGAACCACGCGGCATGGCCCCGTCATCTCCGATCTGGATGCTCCGTCCATCGACGGCAAGGCGCCCGGTCCGGTGCTGGCGCTGTCCTTCCCCGGCCTTGCCGACGACGACACCAGCGCGGAGGCTCTCTACCGCTTGAACCATGCCGGATCGGCGGAGGGCGCGCGCGATGCGCTGCGCCTGCATGTCGCCCCGCAGCAGAACGTCGTCTATGCCGATGTGAGCGGAGAGGTCGGCTTCATCACCCCCGGCCGGGTGCCGATCCGCCGCAAGGGCGATGGCCGTGTGCCGGTTCCCGGCTGGACCGGCGAGTATGACTGGAGCGGCTTCCTGCCTTATTACGCCCTGCCGCAGGCGGTGAATCCGCCGACCGGGCAGTTCGTCAACGCCAACAACGCGGTGGTCGGGCGCGACTATCCCTATCGCCTCGCCACCGAATGGCCGGATCCCTCACGCGCCAAGCGCATCGTCGAGATGCTGGGCAGCGGGCGCCATTCGGTCGAGGATGTGGCGCGCCAGCAGATGGACATCGTCTCCCTGCCCGCCCGCGACTTCCTGCCGGACCTGCTGAAATACCCGACGCCGCCGGGCTTGGCCAGCGACGCCGCGGCCCTGCTGCGCGGCTGGGATGGCCGGATCGACCGCAACCGGCCCGAGCCGCTGATCTTCGACATGTGGCTGCGGGAACTGGTCCGCGCCGTCTTCGCCGACGAGCTGGGCGCCGACTTCGCCTCCTACTGGGATTTGCGGCCGGAGGCGTTGCGCAACGTTCTGAACAACCGGCCGGAGTGGTGCGACGACATCACCACGCCGCAGAAGGAAAGCTGCGCCGACATCATCGGACGCTCGCTGGAAACGGCGGTCAAGGCGCTGGCCGAACGTCATGGGTCCAGCATGAAGAGCTGGCGCTGGGGCGACGACCACACCGTCGCGCTGGTCCACCGCATGCTGAGCCGCGTGCCGCTGATCGGCGGCAAGGCCGACCTGTCGGTGGAGACCGACGGCGATTTCTTCACCGTCAACCGCGGATCGACCACCATCCGCGACCCCGGCAACCCGTTCCGCCACGTCCAGGGCGCCGGGTTCCGCGCGGTCTATGATCTGGCCGACCTCGACAATTCCCGGTTCGTGATCGCCACCGGCCAGTCCGGCAACATCTGGTCCCGCCATTGGGGCGATCTCGTCCCCCTGTGGCGCGATGGCGGTTCGTTGCGTATGGCCGGCGACCGTGGCACGCTGGTCTCGGCAGGGGCGGAGGTGCTGACACTCACACCACGCAACACCGGGACAAACACGAAATGACCATAACGCTGGAGGACGTGCGCGCCGCGGCGGCGCGCATCGCGGGACACCTGCACCGAACGCCCACGGTTCCGGCTCCCCGCCTGGGGGACATGGCGGACTGCCGGATGCACGTGAAGCTGGAGAACCAGCATGCCACCAGCTCCTTCAAGGAGCGCGGCGCGCTGAACAAGCTGCTGTCGCTGGGCGAGGCGGAGCGCCGCGCCGGCGTCATCGCCATGTCCGCCGGCAACCACGCCCAGGCGGTGGCCTGCCATGCCACGCGGTTGGGCATCCGCTCGACCATCGTGATGCCGGCCTTCACCCCCTTCACCAAGGTGGAGCGGACCGAGAATCTGGGCGCCACCGTCGAACTGCATGGCGAGACGCTGAGCGAGGCTGCCGCCTTCGCCCATGAGCTGGCGTCGCGCGACGGGCTGACCTTCGTCCATCCCTATGACGACCCGCTGGTCGCCGCCGGCCAGGGCACCGCGGCGCTGGAACTGCTGGAGGACGTGCCGGACCTCGACGTGCTGGTGGTCCCCATCGGCGGCGGCGGGCTGATCTCCGGCATGGCGACGGCCGCCAAGGCGCTGCGTCCGGATCTGGAGATCGTCGGGGTGCAGTGCAGCCTCTATCCGGCGGTGCGTCAGGCGCTGGCCGGCCAGCCGATCACCTGCGGCGGCGCCACGGTGGCGGAAGGCATCGCGGTGAAGGCGCCCGGCGCCCTGACCCTGCCGATCATCCGCGCCCTGGTCGACGACGTGGTGGAGGTGGGAGAGGCCCGGCTGGAGGAAGCGGTCTACCGCCTCGCCACTGTGCAGAAGCTGGTCGCCGAGGGGGCCGGGGCAGCGGCGCTGGCCGCGGTTCTGGAGGATCCGCAGCGCTACCGCGGCCGCAATGTCGGCATCGTGCTGTCGGGCGGCAACATCGATTCCCGCATCATGGCGCAGGTGCTGATGCGGGGGCTGGTCTATGAGGGCCGCATCGTCCGCCTGCGCATCGGCATCACCGACGCGCCCGGCGCGCTCGCCCGCGTCACCCGCCTGCTGGGCGAGGCCGGTGCCAACATCGTCGAGGTCCACCACCAGCGCCTGTTCCACAACGTGCCGGTCAAGATGGCGGAAGTGGATGTGGTGCTGGAAACCCGCAACCAGACGCATGTCGATGCGCTGATCGCCAGGATGAAGGATGCCGGCTACCCGACCAGCCTGATGATGGAGGTCGGGTAACCCCCACCCCCGTCAGATGCTGTAGTTGTCCGCGATCTCGGAGCGCAACTGCTCCACCTGATCGCGGAACACCGCCCCATCCCGGCCGGCACTGTTGCGCACGTCGCGCACCACGCGGGCCGGGGTGCCGCCCAGCACGATGATGCGGTCGGCCAGATGCACCGCTTCTTCCAGATCGTGGGTGACGAACAGAACCGTCTTGCCGGTTTCCTGGTGGATGCGGCGAAGCTCGTCCTGCAGATTGTGGCGGGTGATGGCGTCGAGCGCGCCGAAGGGCTCGTCCATCAACAGGATGTCCGGGTCGACCGCCATGGCGCGGGCGATGCCGATGCGCTGGCGCTGGCCGCCCGACAGCTCGTAGGGCCAGCGACGGGCATAGCCATCGAGCCGCACGAGCTTCAGCGCGGCTTCCGCCCGGTGGCGCCGCTCGTCGCGGCTGACCGGAAGGCCTTCCAACCCGAACTCCACATTGCGGATCACCCGGCGCCAGGGCAGCAGGCGGGAGTCCTGGAACACCAGCCCGACCGGGCGATGGCCGGGGCGCTGGTCCTGATGGATGGTGACGCCGCCGCTGCGCGCGGTGTGCAACCCGGCGGCGACGCGCAGCAGGGTCGACTTGCCGACACCGGACGGGCCGACGATGGCGACGAAACTGCCGCGCTCGACCGACAGGTTGACATCGACCAGAACCGGCGGCGCGTCATTGCCGTAGCCGATGGACACGTCCACAAGGTCGATGACCGAGGCGGTTGCGGTCTTGGAGAGGGTCACCGCTGCCATGAGAGCACCCGCGACTGGACTTGCATGAACAGGAAATCCGACACGCCGTAGAGCAGCGCGATGGTGACCATGTAAAGCACGACGATGTGGGTCGCCAGCAGGCCCGACGCCTCCATCATCCGCATGCCGAGGCCGGAGATGCCGAACAGCTCCGCCGCGACCACGGTCATCCAGCCTTGTCCCAGCCCGGCGCGCAGACCCGACAGGATGCCCGGCAAGGCACCCGGCAGAATGATCTTGAACAGGCGCGGGATCAGTCCGCCCTGGCCGAAGGCATAGCCAAGCTCGATCAGGTCCTTGTCCACCCCGCGCACCGCGGCGTAGCTGGCGTAGTAATTGATCCAGAACACCGTCAGCGCGATCAGGAAGGACGCCGCCCCCTCGCTGACGCCGAACCAGATGATGGCGAAGGGGATCCAGGCGATGGCCGGGATCGGGCGCAGCATGCGCACGACCCAGGCCTGGAAGGCGTCCCACTTGCCCCACAGGGCGGCGGCCGTGCCGAATGACACGCCGAGGAAGGTGCCCAGCGACAGCCCGACCAGATAGTGCGACAGGCTGGCCAGCACCATCGCCTGCCAAGTGCCGCTCTTGAACTCGGACAGGAAAGCGGCGGGCACCGCGCTCGGCGACGGCAGCAGCCGGGCCGGCACGACGCCGCTGCGCGCCACCGCTTCCCACGCCAGCAGAAAGACGATGACGCCCAGCGCCGACAGGGCGATCTTGTTGTAGGTCTTCATCGGCTTTTCGATGTCCCTGGCCCGGTCGGCTTACTTGACCGCGGCGTCGTAGAAGCTGAAGTCGAAGGCCTCGGCCACCGGAACCGTCTCGGACGCCGAGCCGATCTCCTTGGTGTAGGCCATCATCTGCTCGACCGCGGGGACGACCTTGTGCGGATCGGCGACGAACTTCGACCCCGGCCCCTTGAAGGCGGCTTCCAGAGTCGCCGGCTCCATCAGGCCCTTGCCGAGATAGTTGTTCACGATCTTGGCGGAACCGGCCGGGTCCTTGGCAATCAGCTCGACCGCGCGGATGTGGGCCTTGACCAGCGCCTTGATGGCGTCGGGGTTCTTCTTCAACACCTCGGCGCGGGCGGAAACCACGGTGCCGGGCTGGTCCGGGAACATCTGGGCGCCGGTGGCGAGCAGCACGACGTTCGGGTCCATCTGCTGGGTGACGGTCACCGTCGGCTCGCGGATGGTGGCGGCGTCGAGCGCGCCGGCCAGCAGGGCCTGCTGAGTCTTCTCGATGCCCATCGGCACCAGTTCGACATCGGCCGGATCGACCTTCACCACCTTGAACAGCCAGTGCTTCAGCACGGTATCGGGGACCGAGCCCGGCGGCTGGGTGCCGATCTTCGGCTTGCGACCGGTGTCGGCGACGAATTTCTTGAAGGACTCCGCGGTCGGGGTGGTGCCCACCGCCTTGGCGAAGGGACCGCGGGCGGCGACCACCATCTCCTCCACCGCCGAATTGGCGATGACCGAGATGTCGGCACCCTTGGTGCGGGCGACCAGCACGGGAGCGACACCGGCGTAGAGCAGGTCGATCTGGCCGGCGGCCATCGCCTGGATGGCGTGCGGGCCGGATTCGAAACGGGTCAGCTTAAGCGCGATCCCGGCATCCTTGGCCCAGCCCTGCCCATCGATGATGAACAGCGGGGATGCCGCCAGAATCGGGATATAGCCGATTTCCAGCTTTACCGGGTCGGCAGCGTGCGCGGTGCCCGGCATGACGGCAGCGGTCGACGCGGCAGCCGACGCGAGGGCGACCAGGGCGGCAAGGGTGGAGCGACGGGTCAAGCGGAGCATCGGATCGTCCTCGGCTAAGGTTCCGACGCTATTTAGCACGGTTGCCCGAATGGGGAAGAGAGATTTTCACATAACAGGAAAAGGGAATTGGCGATTTAACACGTAATATCCGTGTTATCCTTGGGCCGAAACCGCCTGGAACCGCGGAAAATGTGGGTTCGGCGCGGCGCTGGCGGTTCGGCTTCAGGTCTCGGTCAGCAGGTAGAGCGACACGCCGCAGAGCGAGACTCCGACCATCAGGATCGCCATGGCGATGCGAGTCCAGAACGTGATGTGCGAATCGAGCGGATCGGAGAGATCGTCGTCATCCATGGTCGGGTTTCCGTCACTGTGAGGGAGCCGGCGGCAGGAAGACCGCTGGCTTTCGGTGACGGTAAGCGTTAGCGGTGCCGTGTTGCGGCGATGTGTCCCGCGGACGGTCCTGTGTAACGCTTGGTAACGGCTTCCCGTGATGGTAACAGCCGGGACGTCAGAGGCCCTCGACCACGATCATCTTGAAATCGGCGGCGTCGCGCCGGGCCTCGCGGGCCTTGCGGTATTCCGGGCTGTCGTAGAAGGCCTTGGCAGCCGCCACGTCCGGGAATTCGAGGATGACGATGCGGTTGGGCTGCCAGCCGCCTTCCAGCACCGCCGTCTCGCCGCCACGGCTGAGGAAGCGTCCGCCATTTTTGGCAATCGCGTCGGGGGTCAGCGACTTGTAGATCTCATAGGCGACCGGATCGGTCACGCGCACGTCGGCGATGATGTAGGCGGTCATCAGTTCCACATCCTATTTTATGGTCTTTGAGCCCAAAAGAACCGGGCGCGGGAAGCCTCGCCTCCCGCGCCCGGTTCGGTCAACCGCTTGGTGCAGCGGTCAGGCTTCCATCGCCTTGACGACCTCTTCGGTGACCTTCTTGGCGTCACCGAACAGCATCATCGTGTTGGGGCGGAAGAACAGCTCGTTCTCGACGCCAGCGTAACCGGCGGCCATGCCGCGCTTGATGAAGAACACCGTCTTGGCCTTCTCAACGTCGAGGATCGGCATGCCGTAGATGGGCGAGGTCGGATCGGTCTTGGCCGCCGGGTTGGTCACGTCGTTGGCGCCGATGACGAAGGCCACATCCGCCGTGCCGAAGTCGCGGTTGATGTCCTCCAGCTCGAACACCTCGTCGTAGGGCACATTGGCCTCGGCCAGCAGCACATTCATGTGACCGGGCATGCGGCCCGCCACCGGGTGGATGGCGTACTTCACGTCCACGCCTTCATGCTTCAGCACATCGGCCATCTCACGCAGGGCGTGCTGGGCCTGGGCCACCGCCATGCCGTAGCCGGGGACGATGATGACCGACTGGGCGTTCTTCATAATGTAGGCGGCATCCTCGGCCGAGCCGGCCTTGACCGAACCCTGCGGACCCTTGGCGGGACCGCCGGCCGCGGCGCTCTCGCCGCCGAAGCCGCCGAGGATGACGTTGAAGATCGAGCGGTTCATGCCCTTGCACATGATATAGGACAGGATCGCGCCCGAGGAGCCCACCAGCGCACCGGTGATGATCAGCAGGTTGTTCTGCAGCGTGAAGCCGATGCCGCAGGCCGCCCAGCCCGAGTAGCTGTTCAGCATCGAGATGACGACCGGCATGTCGGCGCCGCCGATCGGCAGGATCAGCAGGAAGCCCAACGCCAGCGCCACGATGACAATCAGCCACATCGCGACATCGGCGTTCGACTGCACCAGCCAGATGATCAGGATGACGGTCAGCACGCCGAGCGCCGCATTCAGCGGATGCTGCATCGGGAAGACCAGCGGCTTGCCGGTGACCAGCCCCTGGAGCTTGGCGAAGGCAACGATGGAGCCGGTGAAGGTGATCGCGCCGACCGCGGTGCCGAGCGCCATCTCGATCAGCGAGCCCTTGGCGATGGCGCCGCGCAGGCCGATGCCGTAGGCCTCCGGCGAGTAGAAGGCGGCGAGCGCGACGAAGACGGCGGCGAGGCCGACCAGCGAGTGGAAGGCGGCGACCAGCTGCGGCAGCGCCGTCATCTCGATCTTCTTGGCGACGACGTAGCCGATGGCGCCGCCAATGGCGATGCCGAGCACGATCATCCAATAGGACTGGACGATGGGCGAGGCCAGCGTGGTCAGGATGGCGATGGTCATGCCGACCATGCCGTAGATGTTGCCCTGGCGCGAGGTCTCCGGGCTGGACAGCCCGCGCAGCGCCATGATGAAGCAGATGGAGGCGACGAGGTAGAGAAGGGCGGACAAGGTTTCCATGGTCTTACTTGCCCTTCTTCTTGAACATGGAGAGCATGCGCTGGGTCACGAGGAAGCCGCCGAAGATGTTGACGGACGCCAGGATGACGGCGAGGAATCCCAAGACCTTGGAGAAGCCGAAGCCGGCCGGGCCGGCGGCGACCAGCGCGCCGACGATGATGACCGACGACACGGCGTTGGTGACGGCCATCAGCGGCGAATGCAGGGCCGGGGTGACGCGCCAGACGACGTAGTAGCCGACGAAGCAGGCCAGAACGAGCACCGTCAGGCCAGTGACGAAGAAGCTGCCATGACCGCCGGCGGCCTCCGCGGCAGGCTGGGCCGCGTGCGCGACCTGGGCGGCCAGCTGGTCGGCCTGCTGGCCGAGCGCCGCAAGGTTCGCCTTAAGCTCGGCAATACGGGCGGACAGTTGGATCTGATCCATTGCGGTAAGTCTCCTCGGGCGCCCGGTCAGCCGGCGAAGGCGGGGTGAACGACGGCGCCGTCGCGGGTCAGCGCGATGGCCTTGACGATCTCGTCGTCCCAATTGACGACGACGCCCGTCTCCTTGCCGTGCAGCGACGTCAGCAGCGCCAGCAGGTTCTTGGCATACAAGAGCGAGGCGCTCTCGGCGATGCGGCTGGCGTAGTTGGCATGGCCGACGATCTTCACGCCGTTGGCCGTGGTCACCACCTCGCCCAGCTTGGCGCCCTCGACGTTGCCGCCCTGCTCCACCGCCAGATCGACGATCACCGAGCCCGGCTTCATCGACGCCACATGCTCCGCCGTCACCAGGATCGGCGCCTTGCGGCCGGGGATCAGCGCGGTGGTGATGACGAGGTCCTGCTTCTTGATGTGCTCGGCGACCAGGGCTGCCTGCTGGCGCTTGTAGTCGTCGGACATCTCCTTGGCGTAGCCGCCAGCGGTCTCAGCCTGCCTGAACTCGTCGTTCTCGACGGCGACGAAGCTGCCGCCCAGCGACTGCACCTGCTCCTTCACTGCCGGGCGCACGTCGGTGGCCGAGACGATGGCGCCGAGGCGCTTGGCGGTGGCGATGGCCTGGAGGCCGGCGACGCCGACGCCCATGATGAAGGCACGGGCCGGCGGCACGGTGCCGGCGGCGGTCATCATCATCGGGAAGGCGCGGCCATACTCGCTGGCGGCATCGACGACGGCCTTGTAGCCGGCGAGGTTGGCCTGGGAGGACAGCACGTCCATGACCTGGGCGCGGGTGATGCGCGGCATGAACTCCATGGCGAAGGCGTTCACGCCGGCATCGGCGTAGGCCTTCACATGGTCGCGGCTGTTGTAGGGATTGAGGATGGCGAACAGCAGTGCGCCCTTGCGGATCAGCGACAGCTCGTCGACTTCCCCTTCGCCGGCGATCAGCGGACGCTGCACCTTCAGGACGATGTCGGCATCGGCCAGCGCCGAAGCCTGATCGGCGGCGATGGCGGCCCCCGCCGCCTCATAGGCCGCGTCGGTGATGCTGGAGCCGAGACCGGCCCCGCTCTCCACCACCACGTCCAGTCCCAACCCTTTCAGTTTCTTCACCGTTTCCGGTGAGGCGGCCACGCGAAGTTCGCCCGCACGTCGCTCCTTTGGAATGGCGACTTTCATTAGATAAAACTCCCCTGCCTCAAATACGCCGATCCCGGCATCCCCCATGGGTTATCGGCACAGACGACGCGCATACATGCCGGATCCATGTGACTTTGTGAAGCCGAACCCACCGATGGTAATACCAGCCTATTGGGTGCGCCGCAACAAAGGGAATGGCTTCGTAGGCCTATCGTACGATTGTTTCATACGAACAGACAAATCAGCCACGGGCTGTTCAAATTCCGGCGACGCTTCCGCTTGTACGAAGGAATTGCCGCGACGCGATGACGCAGCCGTGCCTCTGCCGTGCGCCGGCGCGGCGCATCGCCGGCTTGCCATTCCCCCCGCCCACCGATATTGTCCCGCCCCGTTCAGAACACCCCCATCGTTTGAGGTTTTGCCATGTCCGACGTCGGCGGCATCGCGGCGGATCGCCTGAAGTCCTTTGTCGAGCGCATCGAGCGTCTCGAAGAGGAAAAGCGCGGTCTGCAGGAAGACATCAAGGAAGTCTACGCCGAGGCGAAGGGCACCGGTTTCGACACCAAGATCATCCGGCAGATCATCCGCCTGCGGAAGATGGACAAGGCCGACCGCCAGGAGCAGGAAGCCATCCTGGAACTCTACAAGGAAGCGCTGGGCATGGTGGAGTGACGGGTTTCCGTCACTCTCCCGAGCTTACAGGATTTGCTGACGCGGCGGCCCCTTCAGGCCGCCGCTTCGCATTTCGGCACCTCGGCGGCACGCCCGGCCAGCGTCTCCATGACGTTGGCAACCAGCGCCAGCCCAGCCCCTCCATTGGCCCCGCCGCCAGCGGCCCTGTCCAGCGTCAGGATCGATTCGGGATGGAACTGCACGGCGGCCAGCGCCAGCGACCGGTGCTCGATCGCCATCACCGTCCCGTCCTCCGTCTCCGCCGTCACCCGCAGGTCCGGCGGCAGGCTGTCGCGCCGCGCCACCAGCGAATGATACCGGCCGGCCCGCATCCCCTGCGGCAGCCCATCGAAAAGCCCGCTCCCCTGGTGACGCAGGCTTGACGCCTTGCCATGCATCGGCTCCGGCAGGCGGTCCAGCGTCGCACCGAAATGCTCGGCCATGCCCTGCAAGCCCAGGCAGACGCCGAACACCGGCACGCCGAGATCGAGCGCCGCCTGCACGCTGCCGCCGACATCGAAATCGGCCGGCCGCCCCGGTCCCGGCGAGAGCACCAGCAGGTCTGGCGGGTCGTTGCGCAGGGCGGCACGCGCGTGGGTGTGGCGCAGGGTCGTGACGCTGGCGCCGGTCTGGCGGAAATAGTCGGCCAGCGTGTGGACGAAGCTGTCGTCATGATCGACCAGCAGCACCCGCTTGCCCTCCCCACTCCCTTGCCCGCTCCGCCGGGCGCCGCTCTCAACCACCGACAACCGCGGGCCGGCACCGCGCACCGCGTCGAGGAAGGCCGATGCCTTCAGCCGGCACTCGGCGTCCTCGGCATCCGGATCGCTGTCGGACAGCAGGGTGGCGCCGGCGCGGACGAAGGCCACCCCGTCCTTCATGCGGATGGTGCGCAGGGTCAGTCCGGTGTCCATCCCACCGTCGAAGCCGATGCGTCCGAACGCCCCCCCGTACCAGCGGCGCGGCGAATGTTCGGTATCCTCCAGGAACTGCATGGCCCAGCGCTTGGGCGCGCCGGTCACCGTCACCGCCCAAGTGTGAGTCAGGAAGGCATCGAGCGCGTCGAAGCCGTGGCGCAGCCGCCCTTCCACATGATCGACGGTGTGGATCAGTCGGGAATACAGCTCGATCATCCGCCGGCCGATCACGCGGACGGAACCGGGTTCGCACACTCGCGCCTTGTCGTTGCGGTCGACGTCCGTGCACATGGTCAGTTCCGCCGCATCCTTGGCCGAGTTCAGCAGCGTCAGGATCTGCGTCGCGTCGGTCAGCGCATTGCTACCGCGCGCCACGGTGCCGGAGATAGGGCAGGTTTCCACCCGCCCCTGGCCGACGCGCACATACATTTCCGGGCTGGCGGCGACCAGGAACTCGCCATCGCCAAGATTGATCAGCGCCTCGTAGGGGGCGGGGTTGGCGGTGCGCAGACGGCGGAAGATCGTGGCGGGGCTGTCCGCGCAGGGCTCGGCGAAGGTCTGGCCGGGGACGACCTCGAACAGATCGCCGCGGTTGAAGGCCTCCTTCGCTGCCCGCACGACCTGCTGGTATTCGCCGGGGGCATGGTCGCACTCCGCGGCGGCGTTGGTGTCGGAACGATAGCCGTGGACCCGCCCGCCACCGGCGATGCCCTCGGTCGAGACTCCGTCCACCACGAATTCGTAGGCGAAGCGGCGCGCCACCCCGGCGGCATGGTCGACCACCAGCAGCCGGTCGGGCAGATACAGCACAAGGTCGCGCTGGTCGTCCGGCCGCACCAGCCGGCGGCGGATCGGCTCGAACTGGAAGGCGAGATCGTAGCCGAAGGCGCCATAGAGCCCCAGGAACGACTCGTCCGGGCAGGCGAACAGCGCCATCAACGCCCGCAGCACGCTGAAAACGGAGGGCTGGCGGCTGCGCTCCTCCTCGGCGAAGACCCCGGCCGGACGGCGCACCAGGGCGGTGACCCGGCCGGCGGTGACCTCCAGCCCGACAAGCGCCTCATGGCCGTCCAACGCCCCGGCCACAGCGGGCAGCAGCAGCCGGCCGCGCGGGTTCAGCGCATCGATGCGCACGGTGCGGCCGCGGGCGGTCACCGACAGCGGCGGATCGACGAAGCCCAGCGCCTGACGCCGGTAGCGGCCGGGCGCCTCAACCCCGCCGGACAGCAGCAGCCCGCGCCGCTCGTCGAGCGCGGTGACCAGCGCATCGACCGCCTCGGCCGGTGCAACCGGCTCGGCTGTGCGGTGCAGACCGAGGCCACCGCCGGTCGTGGCCGCGAACGGATCGAGAAAGGCAGGATCGGCAAGGAACAGATGGGACGGGATCATGACGGCAGTGCTCCGGTTCGGGCGTCTTTTCGGTGACGCCGCCCGGTGCTTCCGCCTGCCTGTCCGTTCTTCCGCTGGGTGACCCGCTGTGACGGGTCAGGAAAAAGGCCGCTCCGGATGCACCGGGCGGCCTTTTGTTCTCAATCCACGCTCACGCGCGTCGCCAGGCCGGCCCGTTGGAGACGGGCCACCACCAATGCTGCGACAGGAGGGGCGAGGAGATGTTCATGACCGCAACCGCAACACAGGGCGGGGCTGCCTGTCAAGTGCTCCCTTCAAGCGTTCTTGTCACGCCCGGTCCTGCGGCGGGGCGACGGCGTAACTGCTGAGGTCCTCCTTGCGGCGCTCGTCCGACGGCAGACGGCCCTTGACCAGGAAGCTGATGTTCTCCGCCACATTGGTGGCATGGTCGCCGATGCGCTCGATGGACTTGGCGGCGAACAGCAGGTGGGTGCAGCCGGTGATCTGCGCCGGCGTCTCCATCATGTAGGTCAGGAATTCGCGGAACAGCGCGGTGTAGGCGGCGTCCACCTCCCCGTCGCGGTCGCGGACGGAGGTTGCAAGCTCCGGATTCTGTTCGGTATAGGCGCGGCGCATGTCGCCGATCATCGCCTGCACCATCCGCCCCATGCGGACCAGCGAGGCGACCGGCGGAGCCACCGGCAGGGTCGACAGCGTGACCGCGCGCTTGGCGACCGATCCGGCGAAATCGCCCATGCGCTCCAGGTTGGAGGCGATCTTCAACGCGGCGACGATTTCGCGCAGATCCTTCGCCATCGGCTGGCGCAGGGCCAGCAGGCGGACGGTCATCGCCTCCACCTCCGCCTCCAGCCGGTCGATCTCGGCGTCGCCCTTCAGCACCTCGCCGGCGATGTCGGCATCGGGGCCGGCCAGCGAATCGAGCGCCAGCCCGACCTGCCGCTCCACCAGCTCGCCCATGCGGTCGATGGCGGTGCGCAGCGCCGCCAGTTCGGTGTCGAAAGCCGCAAGCGTGTGTCCACCCGACATGATCCCCAACTCCTTGTTCTCACTTGGCTGCGACCGGCGTTTCGGCGCCCGACGCCCCGCAGATGGGGCCTGACCCCGTCCACGCCAAGGCGGCGCGGTACTGGATGCGGCATTAACCTTTGGCATAGATTATTTCGGAACACTGGTCTATCGATGGACCACGCAACCATGCAGACCGGACAGGATCGATGACACCGCACGAGTTGGTTGCCGTGCTGGAAAAGCACGAGCGCTGGCTGAAGAACAAGTCGGGCGGTTCGCGCGCCAACCTGACCATGGCGAACATGGAAGGGTCGAACCTGTCCGGGGTCAATCTGGCCCAGGGCAAGCTGTCCGGCGCCAACCTGTCCCATTGCGACCTGTCGAACGCCAATCTCAGCACCGCCGACCTGTTTGCCGCGCACCTGACGAAGGCCGACCTGTCGGGCTGCAACCTCTATCGCGCCGACCTGCGTGGCGCCCACATGCGTGGCGCCAAGCTGAAGCGTGCGATCCTCAAGGAGGCCGACCTGCGCGGCGGCGCCCTGCTGTATGGCGGGCATGGCGGCAAGAATGGCAAGGGGCTCGATTTCGTCCGCTCCGACCTGTCGGGCACGGATTTCGACGATGCGTCGCTGAACAACGCCAACCTGTCGGGCGCCGACCTGACCGACGTGTCGATGAACGGTGCCGACTGCGAGGGCGCGCTGCTGACCGGCGCCACGCTGATGCGCGCCAGCATGAAAAGCTGCAATCTCGCCCGCGCCGACCTGCGCGGCAGCAACCTGTCCGGCGTGAACTTGCAGGGAGCGGTGCTGCGCGACGCCAACCTGACCGGCGCCATGCTGGCCGGAGCCAACCTGCGCAACGCCGACCTTCAGGGGGCGAAGCTGGAGGGCGCCGATCTGGCCGGGGCCGACACCACCGGCGCCAATCTGGCGCGGTCGGCCGACAATTTCTCGGTCCAGATCCAGCAGGCGCTGCACAGCCATTACACCTGGATCAACACCAACGGGGCGATGGGTGCAAGGGCCGACCTGACCGGCGCCGACCTCAGCCACATCGACCTGTCCGGGGTCAATTTGTCGGGTGCCAATCTGAAGCGGGCCAATCTCAGCGGCGCCAAGATGCGCGAGGCGCTGCTGATCATGTGCGACATCTCCGAAGCGGTGCTGGACGGCGCCGATTTCAGCGGGGCGATTCTGGACGGCGCCAATCTGCGCGGTGCCAATATGACCGGAATCCGGCTGGACGGGGCGGGAGTCGGCTGGGTCGATATAAAGGGACCGGACGGTCAGCCAACCGGTCGCCTGTGGGCAGCGAATCTGACCGGCGGAAGGCTGACCGGAAGTTCCTGCGTCCGCACCAACCTGCGCGGCGCCAACCTGTCAGACTGCGATTTCAGCAACGCCAACCTGACCGGCGCGATCCTCAGCGACGCCAACATCCGCGACGCGAAATTCACCGGCGCCAACCTGACCGGCGCCAGCCTGCCGCCGCCGCCGGACCCGGACGACGATTGATCCGAAAGGTGGCTGATCGGACGGACGGCCGCTCCGGGCAAATCTTCCGAGATCGACTGAAATGGGACGGCAGGAGCAGCGGACCGAAACCGCCCGCGCTACCTCTCGTCCCGCCCGCCCCCGTCTTCGCCGTCGCGGGCCGCCGCACAGGCGGCGTTGAGGTTGGCGCCGACACGGCGCAGCACCTCCAGCGTCAGGTCCAGATCTTCCGGCGCAATGCCGTCGATGGCGATCTGGGCGATCTCCGACGCGCTGGGCATCATCGTCTGACGCAAGGCCCGGCCCTTGTCGGTCAGGAAGACGTTCATCTTGCGACGGTCGTGGCTGTTGCGCACGCGCTGGACCAGCCCCTGGCTCTCCATCACGTTGACGGCGGTGACCGTGGTCGGCTCCATCATGCCCACGCGGTGACTGAGCTCCCGCTGGGTCAATCCGTCCTCTTCCCACAAGGCACGCAGGAAGAACCATTGCCCCATGCTAACCCCCGACCGCGCGATGCGTGTCTGGAGGGCGCGGGCGAAGGCGCGATTCACGTCCCGGACGACGAACGATAAAGCACCGTCGGCCGAACCGGCCGCGTCTTCCGACTCGCCAGGGCGTTCCGGCTCCCACCCCTTGACAGACGCCTCCATACCGACAATCTCTCTGCCGTCGTTCCCGTGCCCACAGCCACCCCAGCCCGTCGGCTGCGATGGACGGACAGCCGCCTGTCGAGGCGACGCCGCCGCATTGCATCCACCGGGTCCATGCCTGTCTGGTAATACCACCTTGACACGAGTGGGCATGGCTGCGTCATCCAATCATAACGTGTTGTGTGCAAAGCGCAAATCAATTGCGCAGCCATCTGTCACCGGCATGCAATGATATGCCGGCTTTGGTCATCCAAATTGCCGGCAGCTTAAGCAGAACCCATCCACCGACTCTTCGCATGGCCGACTTGTGTCACATCCATCTTTTTGGCACCGTCGGCAGACACCATATCCGCATATGATGATCGATATGATGATTGCCGATTGGATCGGTTTTATTTGGCAATTCGTACAGCGCCAGAACGTTAAATGAATATTTCGCTAAATTGTTGAGAATTCCCTTCCGACCATTTGCAACTGCCGCGACCTTTGGTCACATAAGCCTCGAACCGCCCTTCATAGGAGCCGTGAGCCCGCGATGACCGCTTCGCCAACCGTCCTTTCGTCCCGTACCGTCACTGTCGCCGCCACCCAGATGGCCTGCAGCTGGGACCGTGCCGCCAACGTCGATGGCGTCGAATCGCTGATTCGCGAGGCTGCCGCCAAGGGCGCGCAGATCATCCTGCCGCAGGAGCTGTTCGAGACCCCCTATTTCTGCAAGGACCAGAAGCAGTCGTTGTTCGAACTGGCTGCGCCGGCCGAGGGTCACCCGGTGATCGAACGGATGCAGGCCCTTGCGCGGGAGCTGTCGGTGGTCATCCCCGTCAGCTTCTTCGAGAAGGCCCGCAACGCCTATTACAACTCGATGGCCATGGTCGATGCGGACGGCAGCCTGCTGGGCATCTACCGCAAGTCCCACATTCCCGACGGCCCCGGCTATCAGGAAAAGTTCTATTTCAGCCCCGGCGACAGCGGCATCCAGGTGTTCAAGACCCGCTACGCCACGGTGGGCTGCGCCATCTGCTGGGACCAATGGTTCCCGGAGACGGCGCGCGTCATGGCGCTGAAAGGGGCGGAGATCCTGCTCTATCCCACCGCCATCGGATCGGAACCGCAGGACTCCTCAATCGACAGCCAGGGCCATTGGACCAGGGTGATGCAGGGCCATGCCGGCGCCAACCTCATGCCGCTGGTGGCCTCCAACCGAGTCGGGGTTGAGCAGGGAGAAGGCTGCGCGCTGACCTTCTATGGCTCGTCCTTTATCGCCGGCCCGCAGGGGGAGATCGTCGCGCAGGCCGACCGCGAGAGCCGGACGGTCCTGACCGCCAGCTTCGATCTCGACCGCATCGCGGCGCAGCGCGCCTCCTGGGGCGTCTTCCGCGACCGGCGGCCGGAGCTGTATGGCGCCCTGCTGACGCTGGACGGCGAAACCACCCCGCGTCGCTGACCGGTAAGGAGGGGAGCTGACGCTGGCGACAGGCGCTGCGCCGCGGCGTCAGACCGTCAGCCCCTTCCCCGATCCAGAATTGCGTCCCGCAGTGCCGAGCGACTGTGCCGCACCATAGGCGGCGGCAGCGCGGGCGGACGCCGTATCGCCACCCTGCCGGCGCTGTTCGGATTGGGCTTGCAGCTTCGCCGCATCGGCCTGTGCGGCGACTCGCAAGTCCTGAGGCGAGGGATCGGCCGGGGCGAGCGCCGCGGCCTTGACCTGCTCCATCTTGGCGACTGTGGCCGCCGGTTCCGATTCGGCGCTGGCATCGATCGGCACCTCGCCGGCGGTGGCGTAGTTCTTGCCGTCCGGACCGCGGGTGAAGGTGAAGGAGGCGCCGCCGGCATGGGCACCGCCGGCCGCCTGATGCGCCGCCTCATGCTGGCGGACGCTGGTGTCGGCCTGCTTGAGTTTCTGGACCTGCTGCCGGGCTGCGTCGGACAGGGTAACGCTGTCGGCGGAGCCGCTCTTGCCATCCTGAGCGCCGGAATCCTGAGCACCGGATGCGTCCTTCCCGTCCCGCCGCAGCGGCACGCTGCGCGGGGTGAAATAGGTTCCGATCGACGGGCTGGAAATGGGAAGGTCGGCAGCCACCGCCCGCATCCTCACTCAGATGCCGAACTTCCCATCAATTTAGGACGATTCGTCCGCACCGGCAACGATATGGCGTATCCCTGCGCCCGTCCCTCCGCCTCAGACCTGCTCGAAGCCGGTCAGGACATTGGCGACATTCACGCCCAGATCGTCGACAGCATAGCCGCCTTCCAGCACGAACAGGGTCGGCAGGCCTATTCCGGCGATGGCGGCGCCCATGCGCAGGAAATCCTCGGACAACAGGCGGAAACGGGAAATCGGGTCGCCGCCATAGGTGTCGGCACCCAGCGACAGCACCAGCGCGTCGGCGCCGAACTCGCGGATGCGTGCCGCCGCGACGGCCAGCGCCTGGGCGTAGGCGCTCCAGTCGGTCCCCCAGGGCAGCGTCAGGTTCAGGTTCGCTCCGTCCCCGGCCCCCGCTCCGGTCTCATCGGCATGACCGCAGAAATAGGGGAATTCGTCGGCCGGATCGGCATGGATCGACACGAACAGCACGTCGCCACGCTCCCAGAAGATCTCCTGGGTGCCGTTGCCATGGTGATAATCAACGTCCAGCACCGCCACGCGCGCAGCCCCACCGTCGCGCAGGGATTGCGCCGCGATGGCCGCGTTGTTCAGGAAGCAGTAGCCGCCGTAGAAGGCGTGGCCGGCATGATGGCCCGGCGGACGGCACAGCGCAAAAGCGCTGCGGTCGCCGGCCCGCAGACGGTCGGCACCGGTCAGTGCGCTGTCGGCTGCGGATGTCGCGGCCCGCCAAGTGCCCGCGGTGATCGGCGTCCCCGCATCGAAGGAGTAGAAGCCGAGCCGTCCATCGATGGACCGGGGCACCCGCCGCCGCGACATTCCCGGCGCCACCCAGTTCAGCGGCAGCGCGTCGATGTCGGCGCCATGCTCCGCCACCCAGTCGTCCCAGGCGGCCTGGAGAAAGCCGAGATAGCCGGCGTCGTGCACCCGTTGCAGCGGGGCCATGCCGTGACGGGTGGGCTCCACGACCGGCCCCAGCCCGACCGCCTCGATCCGCGCCCGGACGATGTCGGCACGCGCGGGCTTCTCGTAGCAGGGAACGAGTTGGCCGTCGTTGAGTTCGGACCGGCCGGCCTGCAGCCGGTGTTCTTCGCTGTGGATGACGATCACGCCGTTGGCTTCCTTGACTGGTTCGCCGTCCCGGAAAGAGTCGGACCGGCGGAAGGCCGCCTCATCATAGCGCCGCCCCACCGTCCGCGGATGCCACCCTTTTGCATGGCGCCCCGGACGCAGGCCATTGCCTTTCGGCCTATTGCACGCGATAGTGTTCGATATCGATCACTCGCGCTGTGCGGGTGATTGCTGGGGTTGTTGGACATCCATGTTGGCTGCTGCGTGCAGGATATTCGCCCGAATTGCGCCCGGGGCGGCGTTGATTCTGTGGGCGTGCGCCGTGTCGGCCGCCGGGCCTGCGCGGGGCGATCCACCATTGCCGCGGCCTCAGTTGGCATCGACGGACTCCCCCCTGGAGACGGCCTTCTCCACCCGTGCGGGAGAGCCGTTGCGCCAGTTCGGCTATGACCTGTTCGCCTTGACCGCCGATGCGGTTTCGGCGGCCGAGGCCGCGCCCGGCGCCATCCAGGGCGACTATGTCCTGAACACCGGCGATACCGTTCTGGTCACCCTGCGCGGCCAGAAATCCTTCAGCAAACGCTTCACCGTCGACCGAAACGGCCAACTGGTGGTGGACGATCTGCGGCCGTTGACGGCTGCCGGCCTGACGCTGGACGCCCTGCGACGCGACCTGGCCGCCACCGTCGCCGCCACCTGGCCCAGCACCGATGCCTTCGCCTCGCTGGCGGAGGTGCGGCGAATCGGCGTGCTGGTCACCGGCGCCGTCCGCCGCCCCGGCCGGCAGGAGATCAGCGCTTTCGCCACCGTGCTCGATGCGCTGTCGGCCGCCGGTGGTGTGGATCGTGGCGGCAGCCTGCGGGCGGTCAGGCTGATGCGGCCCGGCGGTGCGGTCATGGTCGACCTCTATGCCCTGCAAATCGCCGGTGCCACCGGCAACGCGGATATGCCGTTGCGTGACGGTGACCGTCTGTTCGTCCCGCCGCTCGGCGCCACCGTCGCGATTGCCGGACCGGTGAAGCGGCCGGGCATCTACGAACTGCCGCCGGATGGCGGCCGCTTGTCGGCGTCGGAGATGCGCGACCTCGCCGGTGGCGCGCTGCGGCCCGGTCGCGGCCGGCTTGTGCGATTCGGCATCGGGCCGTCGGGCGAGGAAACGGCGGAGGAGATCGCCGACCCCGACGCCAAGCAGTTCGGTGACGGCGACCTGCTGCTGATCGCGCCGGAACGGGAAGACCGCCGCGGCGAGGTCCGGCTCGACGGACATGTGCTGCGTCCCGGCCCACGCGCGCTGACCCGGGCTAAATCCTTGTCCGGACTGATTTCCCGTGCGGACCTGCGCCCATCGGCCTATTTTCCCTTCGCCGCCCTGGAAAGCACCGCCCCTGCCACGGCAGCGCGCAGCCTGCGGCCGGTCGACCTGTCGGCCGTTCTGAATGGACGCGACCGCCGGCAGCTTTCGGACGGCGACACGCTCTATGTCCTGGGGACTGCGGACGTCGATTTCCTGACGTCGGAGGCGGTGCTGGCCCTGCTGCGCGGCGAACGCCAGCCGCCGCAGAATGCCTGCCCCGGTCTGGTCGCGCTGGCCCGCATCCTGGCGGCGGAGCCGGCCGGTCCCCTCGCCACCGGCCCGCAGGCGCACGCCGCCGCCACTCTGACCGGTTCCCGCACTCCCTGCCCGCCCCTGTTCTCGACGGTGCCGGATTTGCTGCCGCTGGCCCTGCGCCACTCGGTTCTGCGGCTGACCGGTGCGCCGCGGCCCGGTTTCTATCCCGTGGCCGATGGAGCGGAGAGCGCCGGCGCGCGCGAGACCATCGTCGAATCGGAAGCGTCTCAATATGAGCTGATCGGCCATGTCCGCCGGCCCGGCACCCGCCGGTTGCCGGTAGGGGCCACGCTGCGCCAGGCGCTGGCGGAGGGCAAGGCGCTGAAACGCGACGTGTATCCGCTGCTTGGCATCGTCGAACGCTATGACCGGCGGACGTTGACCCGCGCCTATCTGCCGTTTTCCCCGCAGGAGGTGGCTGCCGGACGTGCCGACCGCGCCCTGAGCGACGGAGACCGCATTCACCTGTTCGCCACCGACGACATCCGCGGCCTGGTGAAGCCCGCCGAATCGAAGGTGGACAGCAAGGCGGACGACGAGTCCGAACCGCCGATGCTGGCGGCCCTGCTCGATCCGGCCATCGTCACGGTGATTGGGGAGCGAACCGTCCAACTGCGCGGCGCCGTGCGCGATCCCGGCGGCTATCCGGTCGCCGACCTAACGCCGCTGGCGGCCCTGGTCGCTGCGGCAGGTGGGCTGTCCACCGACGCCGACCCCACGGTGGCGGAACTGACCGCCGCCAACGGCACACGCAGCGCCATCGACCTGACCCGCGACGGCGCCCGCAGAATCGGCCCCGGCGATGCGCTGCGGATCAACCCGCGCCCGCAGGCGCTGGAGGCGCGCGCGGTCGCCATCGAAGGGGCGGTGCGCCGTCCCGGCCGCTACGACATCGGCCGCGGCGAGACGCTGTCCTCCCTGATCGCGCGGGCCGGCGGCCTGATCGACGACGCCTATCCGGCAGGAGCCGTGCTGACCCGCGAGAGCGAACGCCGCCGCGAGAGGGAGCAGTTCCAGCTGCAAGCGCGCGAGTTGGAGCGCACGCTGGCTCTGGAGGTGGAGAAGGGCGAACCGGTGAAGGCGGAGAATGTCGCGCTGGCCCGCCAGCTCGCCGCCCAACTCCGCGCGGCCGAGCCGCTCGGCCGCGTGGTGGTGGAAGCGGACCCGGCTGTCCTGCGCAGCCGGCCGGCTCTCGACCCGCTTCTGGAGCCCGATGACCGGATCGTGATCCCGAAGCGACCGCTGACCGTGGCAGTGTCGGGCGAGGTTCTGCATCCGACCGCGGCGCAGTTCGTCAGCGGCAAGGGTGCTGAGGATTACCTGAACGAGGCGGGCGGTCCGACCCGCGATGCCGACACCGGCCGCAGTTTCCTGGTCCTGCCGGACGGCCGGGCTCGGCCACTGGCGCTGTCCTCGTGGAACCATCGGGTGGACGTTATCCCGCCCGGATCGATTCTGGTGGTGCCGCGCGACCCCCGTCCCTTCGACGGGCTGGACGCCACCAAGGCCATCGGCAACATCCTGAGCCAGCTGGCGATTACGGCAGCGTCGATTTCGGTGATCACACGATGACGGCGCCCGCCCCGCTCCGACTCGGCGTCCTGACCGTGGTCCGCGACGACTGCGCCGGATTGGTCGACACCTATGACAGCCTGCGCGGGCAGCTCGGTGCCGGTATCGTCTGGCTGGTCGCCGACGGCGCCTCCACCGACGGAACGGCGGAATGGCTGATGGGCCATGCCAATGTCCCGCTGTGGTGGCGCTCAGCCCGCGACTCGGGACTGTACGATGCGATGAACGATGCGCTCGCCGCCGCGGGCCGGCTGGGCTGCAGCCATGTGCTATTCCTGAATGCCGGCGACCGGCTGGCTGGGTCGGACAGCGGCAAGCGGCTTTTGCAAGCGATTGCCCGGCATCCCGACTGCGCCCTTCTCTATGGCGATGCGCTGGAACGGCTGGGTGACGGACGTATCCTGCTGAAGCGTGCCCGCTCCCACCGCTGGGCATCGCTGGGCATGTTCACCCACCATCAGGCGATGATTTATTCTGTGACCGCGTTGGCAGGGCTGCGCTTCGACTCCGGGTACCGGATCGCGGCCGACTATGACTTCACCTTGTCGGTGCTGAAGCGCGGACGAGCCGAGCGGCTGCACTGGCCGGTCTGTCTGTTCGCGGCCGGAGGCCTGTCGCAGCGCGACGCAACCGCTGGCCGGCATGAGCAGACAGCGATTCGACAACGGCATTTCGGCCATGGCACCGCACACGCGGCAATGATCGCAATGGCTCAACGAGTCGCACTGGCATTACGTCATTACCTTCCCGCTCTATACGCGAAATTACGTTTCCGATGCCCTGAAATTTAATGTCTTTCGCTCTCTTCCTCCCCCTTCCACCCAAACGGACCGTTGATACGCACAAATGGTTGCATAGAATTTACTTTCTGAACTAAGCATTCTCGCGGCGCCTTCCCTCTGGCTTTCCTTTCGAGGTACGACTTATGAGCGCGACCAAAACCAAACTCGCCCCCGCCCACACCCTGTCGCGCCGCGGCGAAGGTCCCAACCCCATCGACATCCATGTCGGAGCCCGCCTGCGGCTTCGCCGGACCCTGCTTGGCCTGAGCCAGGAGAAGCTGGGCGAAGCGGTTGGGATCACCTTCCAGCAGCTCCAGAAATACGAGCGTGGGTCGAACCGCATCAGCGCCAGCCGCCTTTACAATCTCTCCCAGGTTCTCGGTGTGCCGGTCAGCTACTTCTTCGACGACATGCCGTCGCCCGACCAGATTGCCGCCGAAGTCCCGTCCGAGGCGATGAGCGAGACGGACGAGTTCGAATCGATGGCTCGCCGCGAGACGCTGGAACTGGTGCGCGCCTATTACCGGATCGAGGATCCGGGTGTGCGCAAGCGGACCTTCGACCTGCTCAAGGCGCTGGGCGGCGACCGGATCGCGCTGCTCGAAGAATAAGGGTCGCCGGCCGGACGGTCGGTCCGGACAGACTCGGAGGCGGCGCGGATGGCCGGGAAACGGTCGAACGCTCCCGGTCCTATTGCTGCCGACCGCATCTTGAGCCCGACCTGCCAATAGTAGAACGCGCGTGCCAGCGCGTGGTCGAGCCCGGCTGCGCCATCGAGGGCGCCAAGGCGCAGCACATAGGCATGCAGAAATGCCAAGAGCGGCCGGCCCGGCAAGCGCTGGAAAAGCCGCTTCTGCATGCGCCGGCCAAGGAGGACGCGGAGGCTGGGAAAGGCGCTGGAGCCGCCATCCGGTTCACCCGTTATCAGCCGCTCCATCCGACCGTCGGCACGAATCGCCGCCTCCCAATCGGAATAGCGGTTGTGACGGTCGAACCAGGCCGAGAGCGGCTTGGCATCCTCATGGTCCATCGGGTGGCGAAGCCGGCCGATCGTACCGGCCACCTGCGGCTGGTAGTGCCCCTCCACCTCCCACATCGCGGCGATATCCAGGTCGGGCTGATCGGGAAAGAGCGCGCGCCGACGGTCCAGCAGAGCGAGCTTGCGATTCCAGCAGCCGAAACGCAGTCGCCGGCCGCGGATGACCGGCCTGCCGTCGATCCAGTAAGCCGCGCAGGCAGGGCCAGCCGCCATCAGCCGGGCGATCTCCTCAACCAGTTCCGCTGTCAGCCGCTCGTCGGCATCGACGAACAGAACCCAGTCATGGGCGAATGGCAGAGTATCCAGGCACCACTGTTTCTTCTTGGGGTAGCGGCCATTCCAGCGGAAGGGGATCAGGCGGGCGCCGTGTGACCGTGCGATGTTCGGCGTACCGTCATCGCTGCCGCTGTCGACCACGAAGCACTCGGCGAATCGGGCGAGCGGCGCCAGGCAACGCGGCAGGTTGGCCGCCTCGTTGCGCGTCATCACCACCACGGAGACCGGAATGGCGGTCATGGCGGGCGCAGGCATGTTGGACATCCTCATGGCGCCGTCCCCACCTCCGTCGTCCGTTCCCGCAGGGCATGGGACACGGATAGGGCGAATCCGGCGGCGACAAGCCCGACCAGCCCGGCCAGCGGAATCACCACGGCCGGGTTCGGCCAGTCCGGCAGGGTGGCGGCGGCCGGCGGCTGGATCATGTCGGCGGCAAAGGGCAGATCGACGCCGATCATCATCGCCACCCGCTCTTGATCCAGCAGCAGGTCGCTCAGCGCCTGCCGGTGTTCCGCCACAGTGACGGCACCGAGACGAAGCTTGATGTGGGCGATCTGGGCGGCACTGCGCCGGGCCGCCTCCGCCCGCAGATGGGCGTCGGTGGCCGCGGCGATCCGCCCGAGCAGTTCCACTGCAATCGCCCGGTCGGCATGGCGGAAGGTGATCCGCCGCATCGGCCCCGACCGCAGCATGTCGACAACCAGCCGATCACGCAGGGCGCGCGCCACGCGGTCGCCGTCCGGCTCAACCCAATCCTCGCGCCCGACCGACGCCAGCAAAGCCCGCTTCACCGCTGGAAACAATCCGGGCGGCGGACGCCAACGCTCCACCTCCGCATCCCAGCGTTCGGAAAAGAGGGCGCGCAGGATGTTGGGGTCCGCAGCCAGACGGTCGGCCACCGGCCCCGAACCGAACAGTTCAAGATAGCGGGCGAAGTCGGACAGCGATTCATCACCCGCCCCCGGCTCGGCAACACCGGCGGAGTCGCGGCCGTTGAGCGTCGGCACCCGTGCCCCCATCGCGGCGGAGCCGACCCGGGCCGTCGGCCCGATCACCATTGCCGCAGTATAGGCCGGCGTCACCAGCCACAGAGCCGCCACCGCCAGCGCCAGACCGCCCAACCAGCCGCCAAGCAACCAGCGCCAGCCGGTCCGCAGGGTGCGGACGAAACTGCGCAGGTCGCCCTCCCCCCCTCCGGCCATCGGCAGAGCCAGCGTCATGGCATGCGGTTGAGGCTGGGGGTGACGCGGGGCGATGACGCCGTCAGGCATGGGGCAACGGCCTCCCCAACAGGGTCCGAGCGGCACGGCGTGCCTCGACCAGACGTTCGGCCAACCCGACGAAGGCTGCGGCGGCACGGTCGGCCGTCCAGTCTTCGGCCTTTCTGGCAGCACGCTCTCCCTCAGCGGCGCAGCGGTCAGGGCCGGCGGCATAGGCGCGCACGGCTTCGGCGATGGCGGCCCCGTCGAACGGGTCGATCACCATGCCGCATCCGTCCATCTGGGCCGCCACCTCGCTTCCGGCCGGTCCCA
This sequence comes from Azospirillum sp. A26, assembly GCF_042604635.1. Taxonomy (NCBI): domain Bacteria; kingdom Pseudomonadati; phylum Pseudomonadota; class Alphaproteobacteria; order Rhodospirillales; family Azospirillaceae; genus Azospirillum; species Azospirillum sp. A26. The sequence continues at coordinate 1,063,200 of NZ_CP170472.1, forward strand.
GGAACAGGCAGGGCCGGCCGGCCGCCTGCACCCCGGCCAGCTTGCTCGGCACCAGAAGCCCCTCCGCCGCCGGGTCCATCGCCACCAGATGCAGGTCGGCAGCGGACAGGCACTCCGCCAGCCGGTCGGCAGGCTGCCAGGGAAGCCGGCGCAGGTTGCGCAACCCTCGGCGGCGTGCAGCGTCTTCCAATGCAGCGAAGCCCCTGCCCTCGCCGACCAGCAGGACAATCACGGATGGATCGCTGTGCTGCAGCCGGGCCGCCGCCTCCAGAACGCCGTCCATCGGATGGGCAAGCCCCAGCGTTCCGGAATAGGCCACCAGGAAGCGGCCGTCGCCCTCCGTCAACCCCAGCGAGCGGCGGACGCCGTTGCCGGCCTTCTCCAGGGGGCGGATCGCCGGATCGGGCCAGTTCGGCAGCAGGGTCACCCGGTCCGCCGCCACGCCGGACGCGACGATGCGTTCGCGCATGCAGCGCCCGATGGCGATCACCCCATCCTGCCGCCGCAATGCCCGCGCCATGCCACGCCCGGCGACGCGGAGGAGCAGGTCCGGCATCCGCACGCCCAGCACCGGCAGAAGGTCCGGGTAAAGATCCTGGCACCAGTGCAGCGATGCCGCACCATGGCGCGCAGCCAAAACCGGACCGGCCAGCGCCAGCATCGGCGGATCGGTCATCGTCACGACGAGGTCATGGCGTGGCAGGCGCAGGGCCCGAGCCGTCAGTCGGCAAAGCGAGTCGAGATAGGCGCGCGTGTCGGGCCGCTCACCCTCCGCAACCTTGCGGCCGGTACGGATGAGCGTGACCCCATCCGGAACAGCGCGGTTCGGCGCCTCATCGCTGAGCTGCTCGCCATCCGCCACCACCGTCACCCGCCAGCCGGCGGCCGCGATTCGCCTGGACAAATCCGACAGGCAACGGCCGGTCGCCCCGCGGTCGGGCGGGAACACCCGGTTGATGAAAATGATGGACGGTAGGTCGAGCGGCACGGCGCACCGAAGCGTGAATTACACGCGAAAGTATGAAGATCCTCTAAGGATCAGACAACCCCTTCCTGCACTCGGCCGCCAAAAGCATCAGAGATAGGATGATGCCGGTGTCGAGATACTTAAAGCTGGTGTGGAGGCAGAGCGCCATCGCCAGCGGCGGCACCACCGCCAGGGCCAGCGGCGGATCGGCCGCCAGCAACCCGCACCAGGGTCTGACCAGCGCGCCGAGGTAGGCCACCAGCGCCACCATGCCGCACAGTCCGGTCTTCAGCAGGCTGTAGCTCGCCAGCGTGTGGGTATAGCTGACCCGCCAGCCGCCCACCGCCGGATTGGCGATCCGTGCGCCCCAGCCGTCACCGAACAGCAGTGCCCAGGGAGAGGCGACGGCATGCTCGATCACCGCCGCCGCCTCTTCCCACCGGGCATTGATCCCGGTCAGCCGCGTCTTCTCCGCCGCCTGCTGCCACGCTCCGACCAGCGCATCCCCACCGACGGCAACCGCCAGCCCCAGACCGATCAGCAGAGGCAAGGCCAGCCACGCCTGCCGCCGTGCCCACCACAGGGCGATCACCGCCAGCGACAGCAGCGCCAACCCCAGCGCGGTGCGGTGGACCGCTCCGGCCAGCGCGGCAAGGCAGAGAGCTCCACCGACGGCGCAGGGGATCGCGGCGAGCCACCAGCGGAACCGGCCGCCGATGCCGACCAGCGACAAGGCCGTTGCCGGCAGGACCACGGCAGCGAACAGCACCGCAGGCGCATTGAGCAAATAAGCGCCACCGTCGGCCATCGCCCGCTGTCCGATGGCGCCGAACCCCCACTCCGCCTGCCGCCACCAGCGCAAGGCCAGCAGCAGGCCGGCAATGCCAAGCCCACCGGCCAACGCCCGCACGGCGGTTCGCCCTGCGGCGCGCAGCACCGGCACCAGAAGCACGGGAAGGAACAGGTACAGGAGAGGAACGACGTCGCGCAGGATATCGACCGCGTCCCACCCCAGCACCGCCCCGCGCAGCAACGACACCCAGAACAGCCAGGCGAATGCCGCAATCGCCACCGGCATCCATCCAGTGCTGGGGGGTATCCGCAGCGCATGGCCGCTCGCCACCGCCAGCGGCCATTTCCAGCCGATCGACAGCAGGATCAGAAGGCCAATGGACAGTTCCACCCCTCGCAGGGCCGGGGGCGCCGGCACGCTGAGGCCACCATAGAGAAGCAGGGCCGCCGCCATCGACAGCGCGCCCATCCGGGCGGCGGCCACCGTCATGGCCGCCGCTCGCGGAAATCGGCCGCGTGGCTCAGGCCCAGCGCTGCTCGGCGCGGTCCAGGCGGTAGAACAGACCTTCCTGCGGGCGCAACCACAAGGTTCCGGTCAGGGTCAGCGGTTCCCGCGTCGCCGGCAGGGCGATGGATGTGTGGACATGCATCATGGTCGCCGGCCCTGGGCTTTCGCAGGCGGGACAGCCCATCGGATTGGCCGACAGGATGAAGCGGTTGTGGCTGGCGCCGTCGGTCAGCGGCACCATGAAGCCGCGCACGGTGACCGGCCGGCCATCCAACGCCGACACCTTCACCGGAAATTGCGGATCGCCGGTCAGACCGCCCATCCGCACGGCGCCGAGGTCGCGCCAGATCGCCGTGGACTCGTCCAGCGGCAGATGGAAGGGTCCGGCGGGATGGCTCGGCGCCTCCGGCGCTCCGGCGGCCCAAACGGCCCAACCGGCGACGGGGGCGAGCGCAAGCGGCAACAGAATCTGGCGCCGGCCGGGCATGGCCGTGCCAAGACGGGTGGCGGTGGTCATGGTCGCTTCTCCCCTGCTGCGTTGCTTCGTCACCGGGGCTGCGAAATCGGGGCGCCGTGTGTTGTCGAAGTCTTTTGTCCGGTCGCCTGGGAACTATCCGAGGAACAGCTTTGTCCGGTGCGGGGCGACGCCTTCTGTTGGGCGGTCGCCGATTGCGCGAAAGTCTCCGGCAAGCGCAGTTCAAGGTCAACCGGCAATTCTGCCGGGCGCAGCAGGAAATGGAACGCGTAAGGACAGGTTTCCACCAACCCGGCATCCCCATCCTTTCAAAAAAACGCAATCTGTTTGACGGGGTGCGGCACCGCCCGTCATAGTCCCACCGCTGCCCCTGCCGCACTGCACACAGTGCGGCGCAAGCCGTTCCGATGACGAGACGAGCCATGGAAACCTTCCGCTTCCAGCCGGGCGAAACCCCGGTCCTGCTCAGCATTCCGCATGTCGGGACCATGATTCCGCCGGACATCGCCGCAACGATGACGCCGGAGGGACTGGCGCAGCCCGACGTCGACCGCCATCTGGACCGGTTGTACCACTTCTCCCCCGCACTCGGAATCGGTTTCCTGACGGCGCTGTGCTCGCGTTATGTGGTGGACCTCAACCGCGATCCCGACGGCATCGTGCCGCAGCCGGGGCAAGACCCCACCGAAATCTGCCCCCTGACGACGTTCGACCGCGCCCCGATCTATCGACCGGGACTGGAGCCCAGCCGTGCGGAGATCGAGCGGCGGGTCGGCGCCTATTGGCGTCCGTATCATGAGCAGATGCGCAGCGAGCTGCGCGCCTTGCGCGACCGCTACGGGGTGGCGATCCTATTCGACGCCCATTCGGTGCGCAGCACGGTTCCGCGCTTCTTCGACGGCACCCTGCCCGACTTCAACCTGGGCACCGGCGATGGCAGCAGCGCCGCCCAGCCGCTGGTCGTCCGGCTGATGAACGTACTTTCGGCATCGGAGCGCTATTCAGCCGCGCTGAACGGCCGCCTGCGCGGCGGTTACATCATCCGCAGCTATGGCCAGCCGGAAGAGAACATCCACGCTATCCAGCTGGAGCTGACCCAGTCTACCTACATGGACGAGGACACCCCCTATCACTTCCGCCCGGCGCTGGCGGCAGAGGTGAAGCCGTCGCTGGAGCGGCTGCTGAGCGTCGTGGTCGAATGGGCGTGGCAGAAGGCCAGCGGCCAGCGGCGGGCGGCGTTCCTGTAACGCCTCACCGCCTGCCAAAAGACCCGTCGTGCAAAAGGGTCCACCATGAAAGAGTGGCCCTCCCCCGTCGCCGGGGAAGGGCCGAAGGACGGCCTGATCGGGGATGGATCAGATCTGGCCGCGCTCGCTGGCCTGACGCATCAGGACATATTGGCGCATCATCTGGTTGCGGAAGCGGTAGCGCTCAAGTCCCGGCTCGACCACCGGGGCTAGGACGCCGCCATGGTCCTCCCGCGTCAGACGCTTCAGCAGGTCTAGCGTCGAGGCGCTCGGCAGTTCTCCGCTGTCACCAGCCAGATCGTTGGGATCGAACACGCCATAGGCATCGGCCGGACACAGCGCCGTAGCCAGCAGCGCGTCCTCCAGCTCGGCCCGGCGGTCGGCGGCCAGCGCACGGGCGTAGCTCTCGACGATGCCGCGCTCGGCTTCCTGCAGGCAGCGGGCGACGGCATAGGCCAGATCCGGCCGCTCCACCAGCTTGCTTCCGCGGCTGACGGCGCTGCGCGCCGCATGCAGGCCGAGAAGCTGGGCGTAATAGGGCAGGCCACGCACGAACTCCGCGATCCGCCGCACCACGTCGGGAGCGAACTCGATGCCGGCATTCTGCGCACCGGCCTGGATCAGCCGGCCGATTTCCTGATCGGTCATCAGCGGCAGATGAACCGGAACCAGCGAGCGCTGGATCGACGGGTGCTTGCCCAGCAGCTGGTCGAGATTCTCGGCGACGCCAACCACCAGCAGGGTGACCGGGATCGAGCTGTCGGTCAGGTTCTTGAACAGCTCCGCCAGCTTGTTGCGGAAATCCTCGTCCTGGACGCGGTCGTACTCGTCAAGGATCAGCAGCACATGGGTGGCGTGGATGCCCGACAGAACCTCGTTCAGCTCGGTGACGCTGAAGGTGCCGTCCGGCAGCAGCTCATTCAGGCTGGCGAAGTTGCGCCGCGCCGCGAACGGATTGTCGAGCGCGGAACGGTAATAGGTCGACGGAATCTTCTTCAGGAAGTGCCTGAAGATGTCCTCGAAACTCAGTTCGCCGCTGCAGGTCAGCTTCAGCGACAGATAGCCCGCCTGCCCGGCGATCTTCTCGATCGCGTTGGCGACGGAGGTCTTTCCGCGGCCGCGGTCGCCATAAAGGATGACGTGCGCCCGCTCCTCCTCGATGGCCGAGATGATGCGGCGCAGCGTGTCGTTGCGGCCGATGAACAGGCCGTTCAGTTGCTGCTTCGGCCGGGTCGGCGTGAAAGCTTCGCGCAGCAGGCCGTTCAGTTCCGGCGTCAGGCCCTTCAGCATGGCCGGCGCATTGGCACCCATGCCGCCACGATAGCCGCCGTTGACCGACATGGTGAAGCGCGGCAGGTCGTGTTCGCCCTCGGCATCCTGGCCGCCCGGCTGCGGGAACATATGGCCGCGGCGGTCGCCGGTGGCCTCGTTGTCGATGATATCGGGCAGCCGCGGCGCGGCCGGACCGCGCATCGCTTCGAAGCCGGCACGGCCACCGATGCCGCCGCCCATGTTGCTGTCCACCGGACGCAGGTGAGCCCCACCGGGCCGGGCGAATCCCGGTCCATTGGAAAGGCCACCGGCACCGGCATTGCCCATTCCAGGCCCCGCGACGCCGGGACCGCCCATGCCCGGTCCACCCATGCCCGGCCCGCCGGTCAGCGGGTTCGAACCAAGGCCGCCACCGGTGATGCCCGGATTACCAAGGCCGCCACCGGCAGCCGGCATGCGCTCGTCGGCCACAGCGGCCGAACGACGCTTTCGAAAGAAATTCCGCATCCGTCCCAATCCCCACGCGTTGTCGGCGTTCGCGGAACCGGCCCCCTTTCGGCTTCTCGAATGGGCCAGGGACGGGTCCGCGTGTTCCCGATGTAAGCGCTGCGCCGGCCGGGGTGGGCTGGGATTTCGGATATAATACCGACGCGGCATTCCCCCTTTGGGGACCTCTTTCGAAGGGATGCGCCCCCGAAACCCTCGGGCGCATCCCGGCCATCCTCAGCCGATCAGAATCGGCCCGACCGTGGCCCAGCCGTAGAGCACCGCCAGGAAAAAGGCGAGGGTCATGCATTCACGCAGGAAAGCCAGAACCGACATGCCAACCTCCATCGTTCGTGTCTTGTTCTGATAGAGCTATCAGAACGGACAAGGAACATCAATCGGTCAGTTCCGTCTATGTTCCTGTTACGGACTCGGGTGTTCCATTCTGGACACAGATCGAACGGACAGGAGGTAGAAAGTTACGTATCGAATGCAGGACTCTGTCAGGCCGGATCGGCGTCGTCGTAGCGGATCAGGTCGGTCCAAGCGCGCTCCAGCCGGCGCAGCGTGCGATAGGTGGTTTCGAAGTCGGCACCGTCGCTGTCGGTGCGCAGAAAGGTGTCGGCGCGCGTCGCTTCCAGCTTCTTCAGCGCTTCGCAGGCGGCCAGCCCCTGGGCGGACAGCTTGAGCCGGGCTGCCCGCCGGTCGCGCTGGGACGGGCTGCGGTCGACATAGCCCGCCTCCACCAGATGCTTCAGATTGTAGGACGCGTTGGAGCCCAGATAATAGCCGCGCTCCAGCAGATCGCGGACAGACAGCTCCTCGGTGCCTATGTGCAGCAGCATCAGCGCCTGTGTCGGGCTGAGGTCGGTCACGCCGATGCGGGCCAGTTCCATCCGAAGCACGTCAAGGAAGCGCCGGGTGATGCTTTCCATGACGCGGCCAAGGTCGGTGTAGACCGCGGGGGCCGCCACACTCTGCTGCATGCTCATCGTTCCTGTGCCAGTGGCTCGCAAAAGCCGTTGTCCGGTCGCCGCGGCACTGCCGCGTTTTGCCGACCGGCGGACCGGGGAAGCGGTGCCCAAGCCGATGCTGGAGCGCCCCTTCCCGTTGCCGTTTCTTAATGACCTGTGACGATGGGCGGATTTTATTGCGAATTGGAGAGACAAACTTGAGACGCGGCGGTCAACCGTGCCCTGGTACCGCAGGTTACATCGTGCCGGGAAAGGCTCCGCCATCCAAAAGGATGTTCTGCCCAGTCATGAAACCCGAGCTTGCGGCACAAAGGAAGGCACAGGCAGCCCCGAATTCCTCCGGATCGCCGAATCGGCCGGAGGGATTCGACTTGCGGCGCAGCTCCATCTCTTCGTCGATGCTGCGTCCACCGGCCTTGGCACCGCCTTCCATCGTCTTGCGCAGGCGGTCGGTCTCGAAGGGGCCGGGCAGCAGGTTGTTGATGGTGACGTTGTGCTTCACCGTCTGGCGCGACAAACCGGCGACGAAGCCGGTCAGACCGGTGCGGGCACCGTTGGACAGGCCCAGAATCGGGATCGGCGCCTTCACGGCGGCCGAGGTGATGTTGACGATCCGGCCGAACCCCCGGGACATCATGCCGTCCACCGTCGCCTTGATCAGGAAGATCGGCGTCAGCATGTTGGCGTCCAGCGCGCGGATCCAATCCTCGCGGTCCCAGTCGTGGAAGTCGCCCGGCGGCGGACCGCCCGCGTTGTTGATCAGGATGTCCGGCTCCGGGCAGGCGGCCAGCGCCGCCGCCCGCCCCTCCTCCGTCGAGATGTCTCCGGCGGCGGTGGTGACGGTGACGCCGGTCGCCTTGCGGATCTCCTCGGCGGTCGCCTCCAGCGCATCGGCGTTGCGGGCGGTCAGGGTGACATGGACGCCCTCACGGGCCAGCGCGAAGGCGCAGGCGCGGCCCAGCCCCTTGCTGGCGGCGCAGACGATGGCGCGGCGGCCGGCGATACCCAAATCCATGGTCGTCTCTTCCCTTGTCGGTATCAGAGGGTCGTTTTGGAACCGGATCGTTGCGGTTCCGTCCGTTGCAGTTCCGAAAGGACTTCCCGGGCCAACGGCACGGTCACGCCACGATGGGCCGCCAGCGACGCATGGTCCAGCGCCGCCACCAGACGGCGGGCGAAATCGAGCGACCGCTCCATCCGCGCCAGAAGATAGGTGATGACCTCCATCCCCGGCCGCAACTGGCGGTCGGCGAACAGCTTGACCAGAACCGCGGCGAGCAGCGCGTCGTCGGGCGGCCGGACCTCGACCGCCGGCGCGCCCTTGATGCGCGACCGCAGGTCGGGAAGTTTCGTCCGCCAGTGCGACGGCGCCTTGCGCGACAGCAGCAGAAGATGGCCCTGCTGTTCGCGGGCGAGGTTGTAGAGATGGAACAGCGCCTGTTCCCGCTCCGGCCTGCCGGCAACCATGTCGGCATCCTCGACGACCACCGCATTGGCGGGGGCCAGCAGGGACGGCACCGTTGCCGACTCGAGGGCATCGCCGCGGGTCACCAGGGCATGGCTGCGGGCGCGCCAGACCTGGGACAGGTGGGTCTTGCCGCAGCCGGCGGGTCCGTACAGCGTCAGCGCCGGGGCGGGCCAGGACGGCCAGCGGTCCAGCCACGCCACGGCATCGGCGTTGCTGGGTGCGACGAGGAAATCCTCGCAGCCCATCGCCGTCCGGTGCCCGAGATCGAGCGGTATCTGCGCCGGCAAGCTCATGCGGACACACCCATCAGCGTTCCGCGTCGATGCCGCGGTAGTACGGGCTCGAGAGATACTGTCGCAAGGCGAAGCGGGTCAACACGCCGATCACCGCAGCCACCGGAACCGCCAGCAGCACGCCGACGAATCCGAACAGGCTGCCGCCGGCCAGCAGGGCGAACATCACCCACACCGCATGCAGCCCGACCTTGTCGCCCACCAGCTTCGGCGTCAGGACATTGCCTTCCACCGCCTGTCCGAACAGGAAGATGCCGATGACGATGGCGACGCGCCAGAACTCGTCGAACTGCAGCAGGGCAAGGCCGGTGCTGGCGACGAAGCCGAACAGAGTGCCGACATAGGGGATGAAGGACAGGAGCCCGGCCATCAGGCCGATCACCAGCCCGAAATCCAGCCCCGCCGCCGACAGCGCCAGTGCATAGAAGACGCCCAGCACGACGCAGACCGTCGCCTGCCCGCGCACGAAACCGGACAGGGTGACGTTCACCTCCCGCGCCTGCTCGCGCACCGTCTCGGCATGCTGGCGCGGCAGCCACGAATCGACCTTCCCCACCATCAGATCCCAGTCGCGCATCATATAGAAGGCGACGACGGGGGTGATGAACATCAGGGTGACGATGTCGAACAGCGCCAGCCCGCCCGACAGGATGCGTGTGACGACGCGGCCGACCAGCCCCGCCACCTCTCCGGCATAATTGCCGGCGGCGGCGCGCAGCCGCTCGACATCGTCGGCCGGCAGGCGGTGGATGAAGCGGTTCAGCGCCGGGATCAGCCGCTCCTTCGCCAGGGTCGCATAGTTCGGCAGCACCTCCAGCAGGTGGGAGACCTGCCCCTGCACCAGCGGCAGCAGAAGCAGCGCCATCAGCACCATGACCAGCACGAAGCCCAGCAGCACCAGCGTGGTGCCGAACCAGCGCGGCAGCCGCGCCGCCTCCAGCCGGTCGACCGCGGGGTCGAGCAGATAGGCGATGGCCAGCCCGACCACGAAGGGCAAAAGCATGTCCGCCAGCAGCCACAGCGCCAGAACGAACAGCCCCAGGCCAATCAGCCAGAAGCGGAGCTGCTTGGCCGGCGTCACGGAACGCCGCCGAGCCGATTGAACAGCAGGGCGCCGCGCCGGGCGTACAGCACACCGGACAGCACCGTCGTCACCGTGCAGACGTACACCAGCACATCGACCAGTTCCCAGCCGTTCAGGTGGATGTCCGGCAGCCCCAGTGCCGGCGGCGCCAGCACGGCGGCGGCCAGCGCGATCTGCACCACCGTGTTCACCTTGCTGATGTAGAGCGGCTGCATCGCCAGCGTCTCCTTCAGCGTGAACAGCAGGATGACGCCGCCGATGATCATGATGTCGCGGAACACCACCATCATCGCCAGCCACAACGGGATGGTGCCGACCCAGGCCAGGGCGATGTACACCCCGACGATCAGCGCCTTGTCGGCCAGCGGATCGAGATAGCCGCCCAGCACCGTACGCGCGCGGAACATGCGGGCGATGGCGCCGTCCAGCGCATCGGACAGGCCGGCGGCGACGAAGAGGGCGAAGGCCCACTCCATTCTGCCGGTGAGGATCATGTACATCGCGGCCGGAACCGCCACGATGCGCAGGAACGTGATGATGTTGGGTACGCTCACGGTGCGCTCTTCGCCGGCAGCGTTCCCAGGTTGCGCGGCGGGGCGCCCATCGTGCCCACGGCACCCGCATCCATCGGCGCCGAGGGCGCCAGAGAGGTCGGCGAGGCCATCGGCGCGGCGGAGGACGGAACGGCACCGGCCGACGCGGTACCCGACCCGCGCGGCAGCAGCGTCAGTTGCCAGTCAGCCGACGGAGCCGGCAGCGCGGGGTAACCGGCGGCAACAGGGGCGGCGACGGGAGGTGCGGCATGCGCGAAGCTCAGATCCTGGCGGGCGAGCGCCTGGGCCAGCTGTTCGGGCGCACCGCGATAGGTCAGGGTGATCAGCGCCTCGCTGCGGGTGATCGACATCAGCGTGTTGCGGGTCACCGCATTGACGGCGGACAGCCGCTTGCGCGTTTCCACCCAGTCGTTCACCGCCGTCAGCGGCACACGGACGAGGGTGTTCTGCTCCGGCCCGGTGGCGGTGGTGTGCTCGCGCTTCCACGAATCGTCCACCTGGGTGCCGACCGACGCGACGGCACGGTTCAGCAGCTCGTCGGCGGTGCCGCCGCCCTTCACCTGCACCGTCTGGTTCTCGCGCGTGCCGTCGAGCCCGTAACGGGTGACGTCGACCGTCAGGCCGCGGGCCGGATCGGGGCCGTTGGCCGGAAGATCGGTGCGGGCGACGACCACCCCGCCGGCCTTGTAAGCCTGGGCGATGCGGGCGAGCGCGTCGGCATTGCCGGCGACGGCATCCTCGCCGCTGATCGCCTGGGCATCGGACAGTTCGCCGTCCGGCACCACCAGCGGCACCAGAGAGGCGGCGGGCTGCCGCGCCTCCCAGGCCGCACGCCAGGGGGTGCGGTCCTGCCACAGGATGGTACGCCCGTCGGTCAGCGTCACCGGCAGGATGACGAAGGGCCGCGACGGCGGCTCCACATACTGGGCGGCACCGCCGCTCTGACCGAGGGCGTCGCGCACCGCATTGGGCCGGAACCGCACGGTGATGGCGCCGACATAGCGGCTTGCCGACACCTTCTCCTCGTCGATCTCGAAGCCCTGGACCAGCTTGGCGATCTCGCCGTCGGACAGGCGCGGAGGGTTGCCGCCGCCGGGAACGAGCCGGCGGTACAGCTCCACCCAGGCCTTGGCCTGCGCCTCGCGGATCGCCTGATCGCGCACGGTGGTCGGATTGCTGCCGTTGATGTCGACCCGGACGCCGGACACCGCGAAGGGGTCTGCAGCGGACGGGGCGGCGGCAGCGGAGGTGGCGGCGGAGACGGCGGCCGGCGGCGGGGAACCGGTCTGCGCCCCGGCCGGCCCGGTCATCGTCACGACCAGAGCGGTGGACATGGCAGCAAGACCGGCGAGGAGCGGCGCGCGGCGGCGGTGGAGCATTGCAAAGCCTTCCGATTCGAGTATGTTCGGCCCGAGCCCAAGGCCCGGTATATAGCTCAGCCCAAGCGAGGATACCATCAGCACCCAGTCCTATAACATGTCCGACGCCTACAAGCAGGCCGGTGTGGACATCGATGCGGGCAACGCGCTTGTCGAAGCGATCAAGCCGCTTGCCCGCTCCACCGCGCGTTCAGGCTCCGACGCGGGCCTGGGCGGTTTTGGCGCGCTGTTCGATCTGCGCGCCGCCGGCTACCAGGATCCGCTTCTGGTCGCGACCACCGACGGCGTCGGCACCAAGCTGAAGGTGGCGATTCTCGCCAACCGCCACGACACCGTCGGCATCGATCTCGTCGCCATGTGCGTCAACGATCTGGTGGTGCAGGGCGCCGAGCCGCTGCTGTTCCTGGATTACTATGCCACCGGCAAGCTCGACGTGGCCGCCGGCCGCGACATCGTCGCCGGCATCGCCGAAGGCTGCCGTCAGGCCGGCTGCGCGCTGGTCGGCGGTGAGACCGCCGAGATGCCGGGCATGTATTCCGAGGGCGATTACGACCTCGCCGGCTTCTCCGTCGGTGCGGTGGAACGCCAGCACGCCCTGACCGGTTCCGCCGTCCAGGCGGGCGACGTGGTCCTCGGCCTCGCCTCCACCGGCGTGCATTCCAACGGCTACTCGCTGGTGCGCAAGCTGGTCGAAAAGTCGGGCCTCGACTACGACTCCGCCTGCCCGTGGGACGCGTCGAAGACGCTGGGCGAAGCCCTGCTGACTCCGACCCGCATCTATGTGAAGAGCACGCTGAAGGCGGTGCGCGCCGGCACGGTCCGTGCCATGGCCCACATCACCGGCGGCGGCCTGATCGAGAACATTCCGCGCGTCCTGCCGGACGGGCTGGGCGTCGCTCTCGATGCCTCGACCTGGACCCTGCCCCCCGTCTTCTCCTGGCTGATGAAGACCGGCGGCATCGCTCCGTACGAGATGGCGCGCACCTTCAATGTCGGCCTCGGCATGGTCGTCGTGGTTCCGGCCGACAAGGCGGCCGAGGCCATCGGCATTCTGCGCGAGGGCGGCGAGACGGTCTTCACCGTCGGCACCGTCACCGCCCTGAAGGACGGCGACGCCCGCGTGACCGTCACTGGCATGGACGCGGCCTGGACCGCGTAAGGGACGCCTAAGGATTCGTTGATGAGCAAGTTGAAGCTCGGCGTCCTGATCTCGGGGCGCGGCAGCAATCTGCAGGCGTTGATCGACGCCTGCGCCGCGCCGGGTTTCCCGGCCGAGATCGCACTGGTGCTGTCCAACAAGGCCGATGCCTTCGGCCTTGAGCGTGCGTCAGGCGCTGGGATCGCCACCGCGGTGGTCGACCACCGCGGCTATCCCGGCGACAAGCCGGCCTTCGAGGCGGCGATGGATGCCGCTCTGCGCGAGGCCGGTGTCGAGCTGGTATGCCTTGCCGGCTTCATGCGCCTCCTGTCGCCCTGGTTCGTCGGACAATGGCACAACGCGCTCATCAACATTCACCCGTCCCTGCTGCCCTCTTTCAAGGGGCTGGACACCCATGAGCGTGCGCTGGCCGCCGGCGTCCGCTTCCATGGCTGCACAGTGCATTATGTGCGTCCTGAAATGGACGAGGGTCCGATCATCGCCCAGGCCGCGGTTCCGGTCCTGCCCAACGACGACGCCCACAGCTTGGCCGACCGCGTCCTTTTGTCGGAACACAGGCTCTATCCGCATGCCGTCCGCCTGATCGCCGAAGGCCGTGCCCGAATCGATGGCGATCTGGTCCGGATCGACGGTCCGGTTCCGGACCTCGCGGCCCTGGTGAACCCGCCGCTGAGCCCGTCACTCTAAGGGCCCCGTCCCTTCCGATCACCACCCTTCCGGCATGGTTGACGGTTCCACTCGGAATCTGTTGCGTTTCTGTGCGTCCGCGTCAAAATTTGCGGGCAAAAGAAACTGTTGGAGGGTTGATCGATATGGCGGCCGTGAGTCCCAACCCGGTCAGTGCGGAGACCGTCCGCTCACATCAGGCGACCTGGATCGCCTTCACCAAATTCATGAAGCTCAGCATCGCCGGGGTCATCGCGGTGCTGGTGCTGCTGGCGATCTTCACGCTGTAGCGGACGGGTGGGGAGGGGGCATGGGCAACCAAGCCCCCTCCCCCACACCTCACCCGGCCAGCATCTCCAGCGCCTTCTGCAGCTTGTCGCGGGCCTGATCGGCGGCCTCGCGGCGGTCGCGCTGCTCCTCGATCACCTCTTCCGGAGCCTTGGCGACGAACTGCTCGTTCGACAGCTTGGCGTCGATCTTCTTGATCTCACCGGCCAGCTTGTCGATCTCCTTGGACAGGCGCGCCTTCTCCTTGTCGAGATCGACGATGCCTTCCAGCGGCAGGACCAGCGTCGTCTCGTCCAGCACCGCCTGGACGCTGCTCTTCGGCACATCGCCCTGGAGCGGCTCGACGCTGGACAGGCGCGCCATGCGCAGGATCAGGTCGCGGTGGGTGTCCAGCCGCTTCAGGCTCACCGCGTTCGCATCCTTCAGCTTCAGCTCGATCTGCGCCGCCGGCGGGACGTTCATCTCCGACCGCATGGAGCGGACCGAGCTGATCAGACGCACGACCCAATCCATCTCGTCGCGCGAATCCGGATCGACGCTGTCGGCGGCGAACTCCGGCCATTCAGCCGAGATCAGCCGGTTGGCGCGGGCCGGCGACAACTGCTCCCACAGCTCTTCGGTGATGAAGGGCATCAGCGGATGCAGGATGTGCAGGATCTGGTCGAGCACCCAGGCGGTGGTCGCCCGCGTTTCCGCCTTCGCCGCCTCGTCGGTACCGGCAAGGATCGGCTTGGTGAACTCCATGTACCAGTCGCAGAAGGTGCCCCAGGTGAACTGGTAGGCGGCACCGGCGGCCTCGTTGAACTTGTAGGCGTCGATGGACTCGGCGACCTTCTTCGCCGCATCTGCCAGCGCGCCGACGATCCAGCGGTTGACCGTCTGGGTCAGGCCGACCGGCTTGTAGCCGGCGACCGGATCGCAGCCGTTCATCTGGCAGTAGCGGGCGGCGTTCCACAGCTTGGTGGCGAAGTTGCGGTACCCCTCGACCCGGTTCACCGCCAGCTTGATGTCGCGACCCTGCGCGGCCATCGCCGACAGGGTGAAGCGCAGCGCATCGGTGCCGTACTGGTCGATGATCTCCAGCGGATCGATGACGTTGCCCTTCGACTTCGACATCTTCTGGCCCTTCTCGTCGCGAACAAGGGCGTGGATGTAGACGGTGCGGAAGGGCACGTCCTTCATGAAGTGCAGGCCCATCATCATCATCCGGGCGACCCAGAAGAAGATGATGTCGAAGCCGGTCACCAGCACGTCGGTCGGATAGTAGCGGTCCAGTTCCGGCGTCTGGTCCGGCCAGCCGAGCGTCGAGAAGGGCCACAGCGCCGACGAGAACCACGTGTCGAGCACGTCGGCATCGCGCGTCAGTTCCACATCGCTGCCGTAATGCACCTTCGCGGCGGCGTGCGCCTCCTCCTCAGTCTCCTCGACGAAGAAGGTGCCGTCCGGACCGTACCAGGCCGGGATCTGATGGCCCCACCAGATCTGGCGGCTGATGCACCAGGGCTGGATGTTGCGCATCCATTCGAAATAGGTGTTCTCCCACTGCTTGGGCACGAACACCGTCTTGCCGGTCTCCACCGCCTCGATGGCGGGCTTCGCCAGGGTCGCGGCATCGACATACCACTGGTCGGTCAGCCACGGCTCGATGGCAACGCCGGAGCGATCGCCGTGCGGAACCATGTGGGTGTGCGGCTCGATCTTCTCCAGAAGCTCGAGCGCCTCCAGCTCGGCGACGATCCGCTTGCGCGCCTCGTAACGGTCCAGCCCGCGGTAGGCTTCGGGAACGTTGTCGTTCAGCCGGGCGTCGCGATCCATGATGTTGATCTGCTCAAGCCCGCAGCGCTTCCCGACCTCGAAGTCGTTGAAGTCGTGGGCCGGCGTGATCTTCACCGCACCCGACCCGGTCTCCGGATCGGCATATTCGTCGCCGACGATGGGGATCAGGCGGCCGACCAGCGGCAGGCGGACCATCTTGCCGATCAGGTCCTTGTAGCGCTCATCCTCCGGATGCACCGCCACGCCGGTGTCGCCCAGCATGGTTTCCGGACGGGTGGTGGCGACCACGATGAAGCGCCCCTCTTCCCCGTCGATGGGGTAGCGGAAGTGCCAGAGGTTGCCCTTGATCTCCTTCTGCTCGACCTCGAGGTCGGAGATCGCGGTGTGCAGCTTCGGGTCCCAGTTGACCAGCCGCTTGTCCTTGTAGATCAGGCCCTGACGGTGCAGTTCAACGAACACCTTGCGGACGGCGCGGCTCAGCCCCTCGTCCATGGTGAAGCGTTCGCGCGGCCAGTCGGGGGAGGCGCCCAGGCGGCGCAGCTGGCGGGTGATGGTGCCGCCCGATTCGGCCTTCCATTCCCACACCTTGTCGATGAAGGCGTCGCGGCCGAAATCGTGGCGGGTCTTGCCGTCCTTCGCCAGATTGCGCTCCACCACCATCTGGGTGGCGATGCCGGCATGGTCGGTTCCGGGCTGCCACAGGGCGTCGCGGCCGCGCATGCGGTTGTAGCGGGTCAGCACGTCCTGGATGGTGAAGGTCAGCGCATGGCCCATGTGCAGGCTGCCGGTGACGTTCGGCGGCGGCATCATGATGGTGTAGGGCTTGCCGTTCCCCTGCGGCTGGGCGGCAAATGCGCCCGACTCTTCCCACAGGCGGTAGTGCTTCTCCTCGACCTCGGCGGGCCGGTACGTCTTTTCCAACATCACCACGAACTTTCGCTAGAAACGTCTCAACCAAGGATCAAAAAGGCGGGTCTCGGAAAGACAGGGTCAGAACTTCTGCGACCGCCGGATCATGCGGTCGATCTCCTGCTGGACCAGCCGCTCGACCACCGTTGGCAGATTCTCGTCCAGCCATTCCTTCAACAGCGGCTTCAGCAGCTCGCGCACGACCTCTTCCACCGTGCGGATGCCGATGGGCATCGGGCCGATGGACAGGTCGTCGCCCAGCTCGCGCGCCAGATGGGTCAGGTGGTGCGAGGCATCCTCCGCCGTCCGGCGGGAGATCAGCCCGGCATCCGGATCGACCGCGCGGCGGCGCGGACGCGGCGGGGGCGGCGGCTCGTCATCCTCGAAATCGTCGAAGGCCGGCATC
This sequence comes from Azospirillum sp. A26, assembly GCF_042604635.1. Classification (NCBI taxonomy): domain Bacteria; kingdom Pseudomonadati; phylum Pseudomonadota; class Alphaproteobacteria; order Rhodospirillales; family Azospirillaceae; genus Azospirillum; species Azospirillum sp. A26. The sequence goes on from NZ_CP170472.1 coordinate 1,079,903, forward strand.
GGCCGCCGGGCGGCGGGACGCGGCGGCGGCATCGGCTCGGGTTCCGGCTCGTCCCAGCGCGGCGGAGGAGGAGGCGACGGCTCCGGAAAGGCCGGCTCCTCCGGCCAGGGGTCGGGATCGGGCTGGCCGAAGTCGGGCCGCTCGTCCGGTTCATCCTCCACCATCTGGGTCAGTTCCAGAACGTCGTCGTCGTCCTCCACCATCGGGGGTGGCGGGGGCGGCGGCGGAGGGGGCGGCGGAGGTGGAGGCGGCGAAGGCGCCTGTGTTTCCGATTTGGCAGGCTCGCCGTCCTCGGAAATGATCCGCCGGATGGAGGCGAGGATTTCCTCCATCGAAGGTTCTTGCTGGCCCTTATCGCTCATCTTGGCAACCCGAGACGTCAACCTGCCCCAAACCTAGGGCAGGGCTGGCAAAAAAGCCACAATACAAAAACGGCCCGCTTTCGCGGGCCGCTTCGTTCATTCGGTCACCGAAGTTCCGAACCACTTGCCCCGCGTCTTGTCGTAATTCGCGGTCGGGTCGTATTTCTGGACCGGCAGGTTCAGCCTGTCCGCCGTCAACTGTCCGCTGGACGCCAGTACATTGAAGGCCGCGACCATTTCGTCGTGCTGGGCACGGACGAGGAAGACGCGGGCGTTCAGCAGTTCCTGTTCCTGGTTCAGCACGTCGAGCACGGTGCGCGAACCGACCTGCGCCTCCTGACGGACGCCTTCCAAGGCGATCTGCGCCGCCTTGATCTGCGCCGAGTAGGACTCGATGCTGGCGCGGGCCGTTTGCAGGGCCTGCCAGGCGCTGACCGCCGATTCAGTCACCTGACGGCGGGATTCCTCGATCTGCAGGCGGGCTTGGTTGGCAGTCTGCTTGGCCTCGCGGACCAGGGCTTCCGGCTGACCGGCCTGATAGAGCGGGATGGTCACCTGAGCGGTGACCTGCGCACTGTCGGAGCGGTTCAGATCGATGCCGGACGAACGGCCCGGATCGTAGGTGCGGGTGCCGCTGGCCGAGAGGTTCACCGACGGCAGCAGGCGGCCGTACTGCTGGTCCACCGCCTCGCGCTGCGCCGCCTCGGTGTAGGAGGCGGACAGGACGTTCGGGTTGTTGGCGCGGGCCAGTTCGACCAGCTCGTCCAGGTTCTTCGGCAGGCGGAAGGCCGGTTTCGGCGCCTTCAGCTCGCCGGGAGCGGCACCGACCAGACGCTCGTAGGTGGCGCGGGAGGCGCGCAGCGTGCCTTCGGCCGAGATCTTGGAGGCGATGGCGGCCGACAGGCGCGACTCGGACTGGCTGACGTCGGTGCGGGTGTATTCGCCGACGCGGAAGCGGTCGCGGGCGGCGTCCAGCTGACGGCGCAGCACCTGCTCGTTGTTGGTCTGCAGCTGCAGGATGGCCTGGTTCTGAACGATGTCCAGATAGGCCTGGGCGGCGGCCAGCAGGACAGACTGTTCCGAGGCGATCAGGGTGGCGCGCTGCGCCTCGACCAGCCGCTCGGCGCGGCGGACTGCCGGGGCGACGGTGGCGTCGTAGATCGGCTGGGTGGCGGTGACGCCGACGCTCTTGGCGTTGGCTTCCGAGCCGGTCGAACCGCCGTCGAACTTGCTCTCGCTTGTCGAGCGGGAGATGCCGGCGGTCACGCGGGCGGTCGGACGGTAGCCGGACAGCGCCTGGGGCACGCCTTCGTCGACGGCACGCAGGCGGGCGCGCTGGGCACCGATCGTCGGGTTGTTGGCATAGGCCTGGGCGAGGGCCTGCTCGAGGGACTGGGCCTGGGCCGTACCACCGCCGGTCACTGCTGTGCCCATCGTAGCGGTCAGGGTCAGGGCCGTCGCCAGCAGCCAGCGGCGCGCAAAACGGCTTCGCACGGTCATGTTCAGTAGACCTTCATGTTCGGGTCGATTCGGCGCGCCCAGGCATCGACACCGCCATCCAGGTTGATGGCACGGTCGAAGCCCTTGGAACGCAGCCACATGGTGACCTGCGCGCTGCGGCCACCGTGGTGACACACGACGACGACATCGCGGTCCTTCGGCAGCTCCTCCACCCGACCGGGAAGCCCGTTCATCGGGATGTGCAGGCTGCCGTCGATGGCGCACAGCGCAAACTCCCACGGTTCGCGCACGTCGAGGACGACCGGTTCGTCGCCGGCCTTGCGGCGGCGGTCCAGTTCTTCCACCTCGATCTCAAACGGTGCGGCCATGGTTGCTCACTTTCGTGCAAGGGCGACGGCGACGGTAGCGCAGAACCGCGCAGAGGTAAACTGCACGGTTCAGTTCAAGACCAGTCCAACCGGCGAATCCGGTCAGAACACGAAGGAGGCCTTCTTTTCGAAGCCCGGCAGCGCGTGCGGCTGGGCCTCGAACAGGATGCGGCTGGACACCACGCCGGCGGTGCGCTGGAACAGCCGGACCTCGCCGACGCTGCCCTTGCCCTGGACGATGGCAAGCAGACGCCCGCCTTCCGCCAGCTGGCCGGTCAGCGACGCCGGCACCTCCGGAACGGTACCTTCGACGACGATCACATCGTAAGGGGCGTTTTGGGCGTACCCCTCCGCCAGCGGACCGGTGACGGTCCTGGCGTTGGCGATCCCCTGCCCGGCCAGCGCCGCGGCCGCGGCGGCGGTCAGCTCTTCGTCGCAATCCAGGCCGACGACCGACGAGGCGAGCCGCCCCAGCACCGCGGTGGAGTAACCGCCGGCGGCACCGACGTCGAGCACGCGGTCGGTCTCCTGCACGGCAGCGGCCTGCAGCATACGGGCGAAGACCATCGGCTCCAGCAGGAAGCGGCCCTTGCCGATGGGGAGATCGTCGTCGACATAAGCGACGCCGCGCGCCGACGAAGGAACGAAGGCTTCGCGCGGAAGCTCCGACAGGACATCGACGAGACGTTGATCCGTCACCTTGTTGGGGCGGATCTGTCCCTCGACCATGAAATAGCGTGCGGCGGCGAAATCGGTCATGGCGGTCGCTTATTGATGTGTTGTGACGACACCGGCACCAAGCCGAACAGCGAACGGCTTCCTGCCATGGCCGTATATAGCCGCAAAGGCTTGGCGAACACAATGTCACGAGCGATATGCGCGCGGGCTTTGCCGAAGGCCGGGAAAACGGCAGGCGGAGACGTCGGCAAGAAGCGGTCATGCCGGCTGGATCGACGATGTTCAAAAATCGTCACCATTCGCCTTGACCGCTCCGTTCCAGGCCGCTATACCACCGCTCCACACCGAGGGCGCACCGGAAACGGCGCGCCGGTGCCGGTCAGGATGGCGCGGTGGCAGAGTGGTGATGCAGCGGACTGCAAATCCGTGTACGTGGGTTCGATTCCCGCCCGTGCCTCCATCCTAACCCTCTGGAAACCTTAGGGTTTTCAGCCTTTAGCCCTGAAGCCTAGTTGGCGCAGGGCACCCAATTTGCTCCCATCTTGCTCCCAATTGCACCCAAGGCTTCGGCCTGCTGTGGGCGTTTGCTCCCACAGCTGATCCGTTGCCCGACGAACTCGCATTTCTGCCTTATCGCGGTAAAGTAGTCCAGCTTTGCCGTAGCCGCATTGCTGATACGCTTTAGGTTCATGGGAGCAAAATGGGAGCAACTACCCTACCTGCCATCTGAAATCAGCTACACGGCAGTCGTCAGCGCTAGTTCGGCTTAGGCTCGCTTTGCAGAACGGGGGCGGCGGTTTCGTGATTGTGTGACCTTGCTGGCCCAACGGCAGTTCTCAGGGGTATAGTCCCCATCATTGTTGATACGGTCAAGCGTGTAGCCTTCTGGCCGCTCGCCCATATCCTCCACAAATGCCAGGAAGGAATTGCGCCAACGTTCGCAGACCTTGATCCCGCGGCCTCCGTAATATTCCCACCCGGTACTTTTAGGGTTTCCGCATCGCTGGATCATCATCGTGTATGTTTTATACAGCGGATGCTCTGACTGTCCTTCAATCTTCTCTGCGCAAGGGCTAAGACACCTATAGCCGGGCCTACGAAGGGCCGCCGCATGTCTGACTGCAACGGTCCCGCACTCACACCGCGCTTGAACAAGGCGGTTCCCGTGGGTGTCCGACCCGGCTTCTGCAAGAACTGTAACCTTGCCGTATGTATTCCCCGCCATTGGCATTTTGGAGATGCGCTGACGAAACGGTGTATTCTCATTGGCAGGCTTGGACGTAGAGGAAATAAGCCACATCTTGCGTTTTATCTTGTGGCAGTCTTTACATTTTGCATCGTAGCGGCCATTCGACGGGCGAAAATAGTAATCTCTGAGCGGAAATTCCTTACCGCAATCCCGACAAACTTTGGTGTTCATGGTCGTTAATCCTGAGTGATTGTTATCCTCAGGGTGGGTGCATTGTTCGGTGGCAGTTAGCAGGGCGCCGCGCCTACCCCGGTGGGGGCCGATTGTCGAAATGCCGCCCCCTCTGCGGAAACCGAAGATCGAAAGGGGTGGGGGTGCCGGGGAGTCCCATTGGAAAATCTGGGGCGGTCCACTGCCGGTGAAGGTCGGAACAACAACAAAACAACAGCGGTTTAGCCCCAATCTACGAACCATGGTTTTCAAGGGGCCGGGGGAGGGCCGGGAGTGTCTTCCGGTCCCTTGGGACTCCTACCGCCCTGCCCTGCCCCACGGTTCAGGCATCGGCCCCAAGGATGCGGTAGACGCTGGCACGGCCGATCCCGAGCCGCTTGGCAATCTCCGTTGCCCCTAGCCCTTCCGCCTTCAGGGCCATTAGCTCGGCGGTATTGATGGACGGCTTACGGCCCTTGTAGACGCCTTCCGCCTTGGCCTTCGCAATCCCCTCTAACTGCCGCTCCTTTCGGATGTTCGTCTCAAACTCTGCGAACACGCCAAGCATACCGAGAAAGGCTTTACCGGCCGCGGTGCCTGTGTCGATAGGCTGTTCGGTTGCCTTCAGCGCCACGCCCTTAGCTTCCAATTCCCGCACAATGTCCTGTAGGTCAGCGATAGAGCGGGCAAGGCGGTCAACCCGCGTGACCATCAACGTGTCACCGGGGCGAAGGAACTGTAGGAGGGTTTCCAGTTCGGCCCGTCCGTTCCGGGTGGTGCCGCTGACCTTCTCAGTACGGATCACGTCACAGCCGGCAGCCCGAAGCGCCTCTTCCTGTACGGTGAGGTTCTGATCGGTAGTGCTGACCCGTGCATAACCGTAAACCGCCATGACACCCTATTCCTGTCTCGTTTGGTTCTAGACCCTGCCTTGATGCACTGTCTTGCAGCACCAGTCAACCCAAATGAGACGCAGAAAGCCTAGGCTTGGGTGTCTTGCTGAAACGCCTCGTTTAGGTATACCTGAACAAGACGGCCCCACAGGGGGTAGCGGGTGTTGGGACCGCTATCGCCCCCGCTGTAAGGCAGTTGCCGACACCAGGGATACCATCAAGCGGACACGCTTACCCCTTCCAGATAGCCAACCAAGCCGTGTATGGGTGAAGAGGCGCAAGCGTCTCTTTGGTTGAAATTATCTTCTGGTGGAAAAATGATTGATTTGAAGGAAGCCATTGGAAAAGTAATCATCGGTGGGCTGGCTATCGGCATACTCATTATGACGGTTTGGCTCATAAAGTTCGCCGTTCGGTGCATCGCCAAGCCGTTCAGAAGAAAGACAGAAGCGGCCCCGGTTCCAAGAAATATACCATCCTTTCACAGTGTCGATAGGGCGGGACAGATGGGGGATATTGATACAGCACGTATAATTGACTTACTAAGTGAAATTCGCCGCCACCAATTAGATACGATGCTGCGCCTCGACAGGCTTGAAACGGCTCTAGAACGCGCTTCAGGCGGGACACCTGATAAACTGAACGCATACGGCCGGCGCTACACCGATCCCGATCAACAGGAAGGCGCAGGCCGGCCGTAGGGATGCGATAGAATGGACAAACGTGGGAAATAAGGGGTGTTAGCCTGCGGGCTTGGTCGCCTACTTCAGGCCCTTCGCCAACCCTTCCGCCACATGGGCAATCCGAAGGAACTCGGCCCGAAGGAACTCCGCGGCCTTGGGAGTTATGGGCGCGTCACGGTTGTTCAGGGCATTGGCGGCCATACTCACGGCGCTATCGGTGCAATCGGTATCGACGGCACCAAAGCCCGCTATCAGCGACCGCACCAGTTCGCGGACTTGGGCTTCGTCTCCGCGGGTCATGCCAACAGGGCCGTAGACCAAGGAGGGGGTGCAGAGAAGTTCATTCAGTTGGAAAGCCGTACCGCAGACACCAGCAAGACCCATGATCGCACGGGCCTTCCCAAGGTCGGTACGGCGGTTCAGCATTTTCGCTATGGCATCGGTACGCTTGGTCACGGCGGGTTCCTTTCGGCAAGGTTAGGGTGTTCGCGGGAAGGGGATTTCCTTCCGCGGTTCGGGCGACTTGGGTGATGTGAAGCGGCTTCGTTAGGAGAAGGTTTAAGTCACTGAAACCTGCGCTACAAGGGTGAAATTTGCGTGACTTAAACTTTTCACCGTGAGAGGGTCAACGGATGGAGAACTCAGAATGGCAAGTCCGCGCCAAGCAAGCGGGCCTATCTCAGGAAACGCTTCGGTCCCTGCTGAAGCTGTCCAAGAGCGGTGTGTCCCAAGGCATCCGCGGGGCGTGGGCGTCTGGTGTCCCTCAGTCGATCAAGGCAACCGTCATCGCCTGGGAAATCATGACCCCCGAACAGCGGGCCGAATGGGTGCGTCTAGCAGAGGGGGTGGATTGAGAAGACCTACAGGAAGGGCCGTGGAAGAGTCAGGGGTGCCGCCAAGCTTCCGCCTATAGGCAGGTAGCCGGAAAAGGGCAGACTGCATCCCTGAGGCGTCCTGAGTCTCCCACGGGCCAAAGCCGCAGCCTCCCCACCTCTGTTCAGTTAGACACCACCGCCGAGCATCCCGGTTCCGCCCAAGGCGTTGTTTCCGACCATCCCGCCCCCGGTGTAGCTGGGGGCTGCCGGGGTCTTGAAATAGGTGTTGTAGAGGTTCATTCCGGTGCCGAGCATACCAAGGCCGGTGAACCCGCCACCGATAGCCCCCTGAAGGGCAGAGGCACCCGCGCCTTGACCGGCATAGGCGCCTGTCTCTGTTTTCGTACCGCCCCAACCATTAGAACCGACAATCTCATAGTATCGCTTCAGAAGATCGGTGGAACGGGTGTCCTGCCCCTGCCAACGCTGGAAATCGGCTTGGTTCTGATTGTTTGCGTCGGACTGGTAAACACCGCCCGCACTCAGCACCGCTCCCGCGTTATTCAGTCCGATATTGTTGGACAGGTCCGCACCCTGGAAACCAAGGCCCGTCTGCCCCGCAAGCTGTCCATTGGACGTGATGCGGTTCCCAATCTCGGCGTTCCGCGCATCCTGTGCCCCGTTCAGGGCATTTAGCCCCTGTCCGGTGAAGTTCAGGCCGGCAGAGAGGGCGCCAAGGTTCGTCTGTGCGTTCGCCTGTCGGGCACCTTCGGCAAGCTGTAGCCCCGACTGGTAGGCATTGCTGCGCATGGTCGCGGACATATTGCCGATGGTTCGGGCAGCCTGCCCCCGCATTTCAGCTTCAGCGGCACCCGCCCGGCTGGAATTGAGGTTCCCGCCCGCACTCGCTTGGTTGTTCAGGCCAACAAGGCCCGTCCCAAGTTGATCGGTGACGTCTGCCGAAGCGGCGTCAATCTGACTCTGAAGATAGGGGTTGTCGGCATACTGCCCCGCCGCGGCGATGTTCACCTTGGTCGGATCGTTCTGGGCGTTCGCAATGGTGCCCATGATTGCGCTGTTCAGGGCGCCCGAGTTGCCAAGCGCCCCGGTGCCAAAAGCTGCCATAGCGCTCGACTGATCCCCAGGAACACCCGCCCCCCAACTTCCCGCGGCACCATTTACGGCATTGTCTGCGAAGAAGCCGCCGCGGGTGAGGGCGTCAACACTGGCGTTCGTGGTCTTGCCGGCCAGCATACCGCCGTTCGTACCCGCCCAATTGGTAATCCCGCTCAAGCCGGCTTTCTGAACGTCATTCAGTCCCGTATAGAGGTTGCCTTGGTAATAGGGGGTGTTCTGGGCACTGGCGAAATTCGCCTGAGCCTTCTGCCATGCATCTGTAAGATACGGCTGTTGCTCAGCCCATGGAACGGTTGTAGTGGTTTGCCCCTTTTCCGCCGCCTTAGCCTGGGCTTTAGCAGAAGAACTTGCTGACATTGCCCCGATACCCGCCGACGCAACGGTAGCCGCTGCAATCGCTGAAAATCCCATAGAGTATATCCTTTACGCTACGCTCTGTATGGCGTGGCTTCAAACCACCACCAAATATCGAACAAATTCAAAAACATTGAAGCGGTACGGACTGGGGTAGAGTCTGACCATCTAACAAGAGTCACCTTACTAACTAACTCCGCATGGCTTCCCTTAGTCCTTACCATTCTCTCTCAGGGTGGGTGAATTGTTCGATAATTGGTGTTCGGAGTAGGTCCGCCGTTGCGTCCGCCCCTGTCTTAATGGGCTTCGCAAGATCGCTCCTCCTCAGGGTGGGTGAATAAGACCCATTTTTCCCTCTAAGTCATTGATATTGAACGATAAATCACCACAATCTAGCACCCAAAATCAGGTGGGTGAATTAACCCGCTTCGTCCAATACGCCCCCTCCGCTCTGCCGGTACTCCAACGTCATCATCGGCACCGATTGCCCAACGTCGGCTCGGAGCAACAGGAAGGGCCTTCAGAAGCCCCGTGGATGCAGTGTGGATGTTGGCAGCAGGGTGGATGCAGGAAACTTAGAAGCACCTGTAAGGAGTCCTAGGAGGCGCTATGGCCGCATTACCATTTGGTGTAAACGAAGAATGATTTGCGCACCATGGATGCGCAGAAAGATTATTGTAAATCTGTCGAACCACTCAAAGAAATAAAAAGGGAGAGCCCGAAGGCCCTCCCACTAAATGGAAATTAAACAGCCGGGACAGAAATCCCGTGCTTGGTCAAGAGTGACGTTAGGGCTTCAACTTGACGCTGAAGGGCTTCAAGCTGTTCCTGCATAGAGGCTGCAAGACTTTCCCGGAACTCAGGGTTAGCGGCCTTGGGCGTCTTCGCCTTCTCTTCCTCTTTTTTCTCTTCAAGCTCGGAACACACGTCAACGAAGGTCGCCCGATCCATGCAAGCCGCTTCGGCCATACGGTCGAGGGCCTTCAGTGCCGCTGCAACTTCAGCATCCGAAGAGGCTTCATCATCGGACCGGCGGAACAGCTTCATAGCCTTCGCGGCGGTTTCCCCGCTGATCTTCGTTGCCTTGCGGAAGGCAGCCCGGATGTTGTCGGGGTGGGCTGCCTTGTGGTCACCACAAAGCACACGCCAAACCGTTTCCCATTCCTCGGCCAGCCACAGGGCATTTGATCGGGTTGCACTCGGAATGTCTCCAAAGCCGTTCGCAACGCACCATTCCCCGAACTTCCTAGCGTTCAGCTTCCCCGTCTTCGGGGACAGGCACTCAGCCCGACCAACAGGGCCACACCTACCGTCCGCCAGTCGTCGCGGAGCATTCGCCCGCTTTCCTGAATGCGCTTGTAGGCGTCCTGCCCAGCTTCAAGAACCGGAAGGGTGTTGCTGTCGGTCGTGGTCATGCTGGGGATTCCTTATCGTGAATGGCCTCTCTCAGGATGGGTGAATTAGGTGCGAACCCCTCGGCCACCTTCGCAAGCTTTGTCGCGGCTATGTCCCTTTCACCGTCCTGTCCCCGCTCAACGCGGGCATGGATCTTCAGGGCGTATTCAGCGTCTTCGCGGGTGAAGGAGGGCGCGGGGGCCGGATCCGCCGGGGTGGGTTCCTGGGGCGTCTCAGTGCGTCCAAGGAACTCCCTGATAGAAACTTCAGCCATGGCTTCAAAAGTCTCCCGTGGGAGATTTATCGCCTTCTTAGCTACCTGCATGTATCGGTGGGCGTTCGGGTAACTGCATCGGCAGTTGGCGGCTACCCAATCCTTGAACGTGCCGTGGGGGCATTGCTTTTTCGCCGCAATCAGGGCCTCCCCCGCTCGCTTGGCTTCTAGCAGTATCTTGAAAGATACGCAAAGTTGCTCCGACCCTGAAACTCATACAGAGTTGCCCGAACCTCCTGCGCCTTTTTCATACGGCACGGAATAGCCCCAAGTTGGGAAAGTGCGGCACAGTGCGGCACCACGAGTTGTCTGCGGGTATCCCGCGGGTACTCAATCCACACCGTGTCACATGCGTCATCCTTATGATTAACGTCGATCAACTACCTGACGTGAGTGAAAGACAAATTTTCATGTATGAAGGACAACTATTCTATCTGGTGCAGGCTGCTAGCGGATAATCGCAATACTAATTTTCAATTTTTGCGCTTACTGTCAGTGCTTGTCCGATAGAAATCTTAATGTTCTCTCCTGAACGCTCAACATCAAAGCCCCGCTTGTCAGCGGCAATTGCGCCGCCATCGACAAGTTCCCACAAGAACGCTTTTCGGACCGGACCGCCTTGCACATCAGTTACGTCGAGCGTCATAGCCATAGCTGGGCCAATTAGCGACCCGTAAGATATGTGCTGATCAGTATCATCGGAAGTACCAAACGACGAACAAACAACACCAAAGACACGGCCAAAGTTATCAATAATCGGCCCCCCGCTCATACCCCCATCGAGACGAGCCGATGTGCGAAAGCAAGGGAAGGGCAACATTGATTTATCTCTGCCTCCAGCATGGAGTTCTTCAACTTGCCCTCTGGTCGCAGAATATCGATGATCAGCGATATAGGAATTCGTTTCCACACCCTTACTCCAGTCCATAGCTCGATAGCCAAGACTGAAGAATGGCTCTCCAATGCCGGGGAAGCTAAGGCGTAGTTGATGCACAGGGGGACTGAGCATCTCTCCAGTCTCAACGTGCACCGGAAGCGAGAGTTTTATTAGTGCAATATCTAAGTTAGCACCAAAAAAGACATGTGACGCCTCAAGCACTCCCCCAAGAATATGATCTGGATTTTCCGGGTGGTTTCTGCTTGATATGAATAGAGCACCGAAAACACCTTGTTCTTTTTCATCTAATTCTACATATCTCTCATTTCCAATAAGCTGAAATCCCTCCTCGATTACATGACGAGCAGTCATGTATAGCCCATCACTCGTAATAGAGAAACAGCTACCAAGCGGCCTTATAATTCCATTCTTTATATGAACAAGAGGAAGAACACCTGTTTGGGATATATGGTTATCCAAATCCACGAACTCGCTTGACTTGAAATCTATTTGCGTAGCAAATTTGAGAGAGGTCTGTTCCATTTCTCTGCCTCCAAAATTTGTCCATTGGATTTTATCGTACAAGCTTTTAGCAAACCTCACAAAATTCATACAATGTCACTTTGACCGCCCATGTGGTAGCTGCAATCATAGAAAATCTTAGCGTCTGGGGTTGGGTGGCAGGTGGGGGTGCCAAGCCTGTGTTATGCCTGCGTAGACAGGCACGACGGCACCAAAAGTACCGCACCGCTCTACCTTTATACCCCTATCAGATCTTGTGTCCGGAAAGACTGACGAACAGTTAATTCTATCTAAAATGAAATGATGAGAAAATTCAAAGGAAGCAAGAAGGGGGCGGAAGCCCCCTACTCTCTTCATCCCAACTTAGACGCCAAGTCCTTAGCATCTGGTTGTAGTATCTCTTTAGAACCTGAACGCTTCTATGCCCCGTAACCGCCGACAACTCCAAGACATTGGATAGCTTCTTGCTCATATCGGTAGCCGCTATGTGCCGAAGGTCGTGAAAGGTAATGTGGGGGAAGGTCGGGTTTCTCTTACGGATCGCCCGGATTACCTTTTGGTAAGAGCGAACCACCGTGCCAGGGCGCATCACGTCGGGGAACAGGGGGCCGACTGTTGGCCTGCCTTGCTCAATCCACCATTCCCGCAGAACCCTCACCGCCTCCATGGAAAGCGGAACATCCCGGCTATCGCCGTTCTTGGTATCGGTCAGGTGAATAACATTCGCCTTATCCCAGCATTCCCAACGTGCAATCCGCCATAGTTCCCCCTGCCGCATGGCAGTTAGTGAGGCAAGGCGGGCAATGTAGTACAGATATGGCTTGCGGATTGGGTTCCGAAGCTCCTTCCACAGTTCCTCTCTCTGGGCGGGCGTCAAGCGAACATCCCTGCCCTTCCGGTTCTTCGGGAGTTTCACACCACGGACGGGGTTCTGAAGATCGGGCATTGCCCATTCGCTACGGGCGTGTTGGTAGATAGCGGACAGGACTGCCAGCTTATTACGGATTGTTGATGGGGAAATCGGAAGCCCTCTACAGCCCTTCCGCTGTTCTTCCGCCTGTCGCCATTCCACAAGCTCCACCGTTGTTATATCCACCATGCGCTTATCGGCCAGGGGAAGGGCGAGCCAAGAGCCGATCCGCCCCTTTTCCTGTTCGTGGCCCTTCTTCTTCGGACTCTCTTCGGAGAGATAGCGGGTAAGGGCCTCCCTGAGCGTCAGGGGATAGCTTGTGGTGCTGGCCGGTAGGTCTGCTGCCGGTTTCGGTTCGGGCGCATCCTGAAGCGTCCTACGAGGCGCCAAAGACTCACGCTTGCGTCCCCTGCCCCTCCCCACGACCCCAAGGGCGGCTTCCTGTTCCTCGCCCCACTTCCGGGCTTCCTCGACGGCTTCCAGGGGGAAAGTCCGTTGGGCCTCGACCTTGCCCCGGACCCTCACAACCACCCTCAGGCTGTGCCCCCGTTTCTCGACGTAAGCCATTTTGCTCCCATCTTGCTCCCATGGAGCGAGGGGCAATGGGTGGCCTAGACCATTGATTTCAAAAAGTTTTTCAGAAGGCTATTGCAGCGGACTGCAAATCCGTGTACGTGGGTTCGATTCCCGCCCGTGCCTCCATACCTGACAGCAGTATAGATGATGATCGGCAAGACCGAACGCAGCCCCGCCCCCAGCGGGGTTTTTTGCGTTTTAGCCTTGTTTTCATTCACAGAATGCCCTTCCCCACCGCTTCGCCCGCCGTCGAAAGAAAATTCGTTTTTCTGTCGGAATTGGCTTGGCAGGTCCGAATGGTTCGGCTATACACCCGCCACGCCAACAACGGCGGCGGCCGAAAGGTCAGTCACCGATCCCGGTTAGCTCAGTTGGTAGAGCAGCGGACTGTTAATCCGCTTGTCGCTGGTTCGAGTCCAGCACCGGGAGCCAGATCGAAAAGGCCGGATGCCAAGCGCATCCGGCCTTTTTGTCTTTCTGCGCTCTTGCCGCTTGACTGTGGCGCTTAAGTAACCGAATTCGGTTTAAAGCAGTTGGGCTAGGACTGACGGTGGCCCATCACGGCATGAACTAGTCCCAAAAGACGATCCTGCCTTGCCGGAAGCGAAATGCCGCGCATGTCTGCACGGGGTTAGACTTGGATAACAATCCGGGCCGAGCCTTGGGCCGGGCGTCTCCAGCCGATGGAGGACCGCCGTGCTTCTGCCATTCCAATCCGAACATTTCCGCACCGCCCCGCCGGTCGGCAGCACCGGTAGCCGCTCGTCCGAATCCGACGAGCGTCCGGTCCGGACGATAGACTGCGTCACGGCACTCCTGTTGTTCCTGGCGGCCGTGTTGGTCGCCCTGCTGGCTTTCAGTGCCGATTGGGCCGGACCGGCCGCCGACCGCAATCCGCAGGCCTACGAGAACACCCCGGTTCTGGTGATCCCGCCCAACCCGCGCTGACCGGTCGGGAGGAAGGCACCGGTCGGTGAGGCGCCCTACTCCACCAGATCGTCCCCTACTCCACTAGATCGTCATAGATGCTGTCGTCGGAATCCGATGGGTCGCCGCCCACCGCGGCGACCGCCACCCGCTTCCATTCCCCGCACCAGTCGGTGGACAGGGTGATCGGAAAGTCGCCTTCCGGGCTTCGCGGGGTCACCACCGGCGGATAACGCCGACAGGTTCCCTTCGGCCCGCGCTGGCGGAGCCCCTGCCCTTCCCAGAAGCGGCAGGTGTAGCAGGTGTCGAGTCGCTTCATCGCGGACCGCTCTCCTTCATGATGGCCGGCTTCACGTCGGTCGGCCACGCGGACCCGCTTCCCCCTCCGTCAGCCGGTGGAGGGCGGCTTGGCAGGCCGCATCGTGTCTGCGCATCTGGCGTAGTACGACTTGATGTCCGCGTCCAGAACACTGCGGCGGCGTCCCTCCTCAGACTCCTCCGGTGCGTCGCTCAGGCGCTGGTACTCCTGGACGGCCTGTTCCAGCTCCTGTTCGCTTTCGATGGGCATGCTGTCTCCTTTCCCCGTTGATTGCGGGACCCGGACAAGACAACAGCGGCCAACGGCGGTATGTTTCGATCACCATGGTCGCGCTTGTGGTGGATGACCGCGCGATGACGGCTTGATGAGCCGCGACTCGAACGCAATGTCATGCTTGTATCACCCGAGTCGCGACGGACAGGGCCGCGCGGTGCCGGGGGTGCCCTTTGGCCCTGCCTTGCGCGGGAGTGCGGCGTCATGCGGGTCGTCTCAACACCGGTCATGCCGCGTCTGGCGGCCACCATCCTTTTCCTGATCGGCCTGCAAATGGCCGTCCCCGGCGTTGCCCCGGCCAAAGCGGCGGAGTCCGCGCAGCTCGACCCGGAGCGCGTCGTCCGTTCCGTCGTCGGCATCACCGCGACCGTGCCGGCGGACAGCCAGAGCGCCCGCACCCTGGGCACCGACCGCGAGGGCAGCGGGGTCGTCATCGATGGGTCCGGCCTGATCCTGACCATCGGCTATACGGTGATGGAGGCGTCGCAGATTCAGGTCATCGCCGCCGACGGACGCAGCTATCCCGCCAACATGGTGGCCTACGACCCCGTCAGCGGCTTCGGGCTGCTGCGGGCGGAGATGGGGTTTTCAGCCCCCTGGCTGCGGCTGGCCGGTCCAGGCGCCGTGAAGGAGGGCGATACCCTGCTGGCGCTGAGCGGCGGCGGCAATCGCGGAGCCACCGCCGTGAAGGTGGTCGGCAAGCGGGAGTTCGCCGGCTATTGGGAATATCTGCTGGACGAGGCGCTGTTCACCTTCCCGCCGATCCGCGCCTTCAACGGCGCCGCTCTGGTCAACCGCGAGGGCCGGCTGGTCGGCATCGGATCGCTGCTGGTGGCGGAGGCGGTGGAGGGGCGCAGCCTGCCCGGCAACATGTTCGTCCCCGTTTCGGCGCTCGAGCCGATTCTGGCCGACCTTCTGGCTTACGGGCGACGGCAGGAACCCGCCCGTCCCTGGCTGGGCGTCACCCTGCGCGATGAGATGGGGCGGCTGCTGGTGGAAAAGGTATCGCCACGCAGCCCAGCCGAGTCGGCCGGCCTGCGCCCCGGCGATTGGATCGTCGGCGTCGGCGGCCAGCGCTTCAATGGACTGGCGGATTTCTACCGCAAGCTCTGGGGGCTGGGACCGGCCGGCATCGTCGTTCCGCTCGAGGTGATGCGCGGCTCCACCCTGACCCCGGTTCCGGTGACCTCGGCCGACCGCGTGCGGTTCCTCAGGCTGAACCCGACGCTGTGATGCCTGCCCCGATGGCCGGTTGCCTTCCCGGGCGCTTGTGGACGGCGCGCCGGCATAGCACCTTGTTGGAAACAGCCATCCATGGACCCGCGCCGATCATGAACCATCCCGATATCGAGATTCTCGACAAGAAGACCCCCTACAAGGGCTTTCTGACCATCGACGTCTACCGCCTGCGCCATAAGAAGTTCGACGGCACCTGGACCGACGTGCTGCCCCCGCGCGAGGTGTGCGACCGCGGGGCCGCGGTGGGCGTCCTGCTCTACGATCCCGATCTCGACACCGTGGTGATGATCGAGCAGTTCCGCGTCGGCTCCGCCGCGGCCGGCGGCCCGGCCTGGATGACCGAGATCGTCGCCGGCATGGTCGGCGAAGGCGAGAGCCCGGAAGAGGTTGCGCGCCGCGAATCGATGGAAGAGGCCGGCTGCGCCATCCAGGAGATTGAGCAGATCTGCGATTATTACGTCAGCCCAGGCGCCTTCACCGAGGTCGTCACCGTCTTCTGCGGCCGGGTCGACAGCCGCAACCTCGCCGCGACCGGCGGCCTGGAGGAGGAACATGAGGACATCCGCATCATGGCCCTGCCGGCCGACGAGGCGATCGGCATGATGGACGAGAACCGCCTGCGCAACTCCGTCGCCATCATCGCCATCGGCTGGCTGGCCCGTCACCGTGAGTCCCTGCGCAAGCGCTGGCTGGGTCAGGGGTAAGGCGCGGGGAGTCTCGGCTCCCAGGTTCCACCGTATATTTCACGCGCAATTCTCGTTCAATGCAGCATTCCACACTCCCCGCCTTGAAACCGCCGCCCTGCGCGCTGATAGTATCGGCAGCAATCCACACCTGACTTTGGGAGTACCCGCCTTGGACATCCGCAACGGCTTCATCGGCGCCATCGGCAACACGCCGCTGATTCGCCTGGAAGGGCCATCGAAGGCGACGGGCTGCGAGATCCTGGGCAAGGCGGAGTTCCTGAACCCCGGCGGGTCGGTGAAAGACCGTGCCGCTCTCGCCATCGTCCGCGATGCGGAAGAGCGCGGGCTGCTGCGCCCCGGCGGCACCATCGTCGAGGGCACGGCGGGCAACACCGGCATCGGGCTGGCGCTGGTCGGCAATGCGCTCGGCTATCGCACCGTCATCGTGATGCCCGAAACGCAGAGCCAGGAAAAGAAGGACATGCTGCGCCTGATCGGCGCCGATCTGCGGCTGGTCCCGGCAGTCCCCTATTCCAACCCCGACAATTACGTCCGCTATTCCGGCCGTCTGGCCGAGGAGCTGGCGAAGACCGAACCGAACGGCGTCGTCTGGGCCAACCAGTTCGACAACACCGCCAACCGCGACGGCCACCGCACCACCACCGGGCCGGAAATCTGGGAGCAGACGGGTGGCAAACTCGACGCCTTTACCTGTGCGGTGGGAAGCGGCGGCACGCTGGCCGGCATCGCGCTGGCCCTGAAGGAGCGGAACCCGAACATCCGCATCACGCTGGCCGACCCGATGGGCGCCGCCCTGTTCAGCTACTACACCAGCGGTGAGCTGAAGTCGGAAGGCAGTTCGATCACCGAAGGCATCGGCCAGGGCCGAATCACCGCCAATCTGGAAGACGCACCGATCGACGACGCCGTGCAGATCCCCGATGAAGAGGCGCTGCCGATTGTCTTCGACCTGATCAAGACCCAGGGCCTTGTGCTGGGCGGCTCGTCGGGCATCAACATCGCCGCCGCCATGCGGGTGGCGCGCGACCTCGGCCCCGGCCACACGGTGGTGACCATCCTGTGCGATGGGGGTCAGCGTTACCAATCGAAGCTCTTCAATCCTGACTTCCTCCGTGAGAAGAATCTTCCTGTGCCAGACTGGCTGGCCTGACTCTCTTCGAGGGGGATATGGACGCGCTTTTCCGTGAGGACGCCTACGCCCGCAACTGCGTCGCCACCGTTACGACGGTGGACGAGCGTGGCATCCGGCTCGACCGCACCGTCTTCTATCCGACCGGCGGCGGCCAGCCGGGCGATACCGGTGTGCTGCGCTTCGACGGCTTCGAAGTCCGCATCAAGGACACGGTGAAGGGCGAGGGCGGCCCCGACGACGTCATCCATGTGCCGGAAGACGGGCAGGAACTTCCCAGCCCCGGCACCGCGGTGGAGGCGGAGATCGATTGGGGCCGCCGCCATCGCCATATGCGCATGCACACCGCGCTGCATTTGCTGTGCGCGGTGGTGCCGGGCTCGGTCACCGGCGGGCAGATCGGCGCGGACAAGAGCCGGCTGGATTTCAACGTCCCAGCCGAATCGCTGGACAAGGACGCCATCACCGAGGCGGTGAACCGGCTGATCGCCGCCGACACTCCCGTCGGCACCCGCTGGATCACCGACGATGAGATGGCGACGCAGCCGGAACTGGTGCGCACCATGTCGGTCAAGCCGCCGACCGGCAGCGGCCGGGTGCGCCTGCTGGATGTGGAGGGGGTTGATTTGCAGCCCTGCGGCGGCACCCATGTCGCCCGCACCGGCGAGATCGGCGGAATCGAGGTGACGAAGATCGAAAACAAGGGCAAGCAGAACCGGCGCGTCGTCATCGCGCTGAAGGATTGAAGCCGTTTCGCCGATCCGTTGCCCGACAGCCCCTCATCTTCAAGGATGCGCAGCATGAGCGACAGCATTGTTGAAGCGCTGACCGGTCCCGTCGTCTCCACCGACTGGCTGGCCCGCAATCTCGGCCGGACGGGGCTGAAAATCCTCGACGGGTCCTGGCACATGCCGGCCCTGAAGCGCGACATCCGGGCGGAGTTCGCGGCGTCGCACATCCCTGGTGCGCGCCTGTGCGACGTCGACGAGGTGGCGGCACCGAACACCGCCCCCCTGCCCCATATGGTCCCGGACGAGGAGAGCTTCGCCGCGAAGATCGGCGCGCTGGGCATCGGCGACGGCGACACCGTCGTCGTCTATGACAGCGCCGGCATGGCAACCGCTGCGGCACGTGTCTGGTGGCTGTTCCGCCTGTTCGGTTTCGACCGGGTGGCGGTTCTGGACGGCGGCCTGCCGAAATGGCTGGCGGAAGGCCGTCCGACCGAATCGGGTGAGGCCGCTCCGGTTCAGCCGGCGGTCTTCACGGCACACAAGCGGCCGGACTTGATCCGCAGCGCCGATCAGGTGCTCGCCAACATCGAGGGACAGGACGATCAAATCACCGACGCCCGCGCCCAGCCACGATTCGAAGGTGCGGTGGCCGAACCCTGGCCCGGCCGGCGCAGCGGCCGCATTCCCGGCAGCTTCAACCTGCCCCACACCGACCTGATCGACGCCGACAGCAAAACCCTGCTGCCGCCGGACATCATCGTTCAGAAGGCGCGCGCGGCGGGGCTGGACCTCGACCGTCCGGTGGTCGCCTCCTGTGGCAGCGGCATCACCGCCTGCGTCATCGCGCTGGGCCTCGCCACCGCCGGCAAGCCGGACGTGGCGATCTATGACGGTTCCTGGGCCGAATGGGGCCTGCGGGAGGATCTGCCGCTGGAGACGGGCCCTCGGCAACCATGAGCGAGTCCGTCACCGTCAGGTCCTGCGCAGCGGAGGACTGCGACGCCGTCGTCGCGTTGTGGACGGCCTGCGGGCTCGTGGTGCCATGGAACGATCCGGCGGCCGATTTCGCGCTGGCACTGTCGAAGAGCAGCTCGACGGTGCTGGCTGCCATCGAGGACGGGCGGATCGTCGCCACCGCCATGGTCGGGCAGGACGGGCATCGCGGCTGGATCTATTACGTCGCCGTCGATCCGGCCTTGCAAGGCCGGGGCCTCGGTCGCCGGATGGTGGCGGAGGCGGAGGGTTGGCTGGCTGCGGCCGGCATGCCCAAGGTCCAGCTGCTCGTCCGCGAGACCAACCAACGGGTGCTGGCCTTCTATGAGAGGTTGGGCTATGCCAAATCGCCCGTTACGATGATGCAGAAATGGCTGACCAACCCTTCTCCCTGACCCGCCCCGCCGTGCCTGCCGCCAGCCGGCCGGGTCATCTGCCGGTGATCGTCACCTATCTGGAGATGACAGTGCCGCCGGCCCATGCGCCGGTGCCCCAACCGGCCGGCAACCTCACGCTGGTGCGGTCCAATCCGCCGAGCTGGTCCTTCTACCGCTATCTCTACGACACGGTAGGAGAGCCCTGGCTGTGGCACGAACGCCGCCGCATGCCGCGCAAGGAGCTGGAGCGTTCGATCCTCGACCCGCGGGTTGAGGTGTGGGTGCTGTATGTCGATGGCACACCCGCCGGTTACGGCGAGCTGGACCGGCGGACACAGGAAACCGACCTCGCCTATTTCGGCCTGATCCCCGATTTCATCGGCCACAAGCTGGGTCCCTGGCTGCTCGACACCATCATCCGCAAGGCGTGGGACGGTGGTGCATCGAAGCTGGTCGTCAACACCTGCACCTTCGACCATCCGAAGGCCCTGCCGCTTTATCAAAGCATGGGTTTCGTCCCCACCCGCCATGTCGCCCGCGAGGTTCGCGACCCGCGGCTGGACGGTGTGCTGCCGCGCAGCTCGGGGGATCACATTCCGCTGGCGGGGTGAGGCTGGGGGAAGCGGCCCACCTTCCCCCTTGACCACCCCGACCACCCCGCCCCATCTACCGCGGAACGCCGGAACCCCGTTGCGGACCGGCGCGTTCCTTCAGACAGGCGGAAGCTCCGCCATGACGAGCGTGAGGTGGGGCCTTGATGGGTTGGATCATTCGGACGCTGGTGTTGTGCTTCATCGTCGGCTTCGTGCTGTCGTTCCTGCGCATCGATCCGGCCAGCATCCTGACGAACAGCTGGCAGACGGTGCAGGACATCGCGGCACTGGTCATTGAAGCCGGGAGCTGGGCCCTGCCCTACATCCTGATCGGTGCGGTCGTGGTGGTGCCGCTGTCTGTGATCGGGCTGGTCATGCGCTGGAACCGCTCGCGTCCGCCCTCCTGAGATCCGGACAAAAAAACAGGAGGCACCGGAACCGGAGCCTCCTGTGAAACAGGGAGGGTTAGAGACAGCCATAGGTCTACGCCCGACCAATCCTTCCTGCGTTGATGCATGTCAACCGACGGGCACTTTCCCCGACCTTTGCTGAAACTTCCGGGCGGAAAAGAAAAAGCCGGAGCCATCCATGCGGATGCTCCGGCTCAGTGATACAGGGAGGTTTAGAGACGAGACGGACCTTATGTCGAAACGCATAGGTCGTTCGTTGATCTGGATCAAGAATCCTCAAATTCCCGGTAAGCCACACGTATTGTCCCGCTGCTGTTCTCAGCCGAGGATCTCCGCCAACGCCACCACCAGCGCCTTGTTCTCCTCCTCGCGGCCGACGGTGATGCGCAGGCAGTCCGACAGACCATATTCTGTCACCGCCTTCACCAGGATGCCGCGGTGAGCGAGATGGTCGATGACCGCCTGGGTGCCCAGCGAGGGGTCGGTCGGCACGCGGGCCAGCACGAAGTTGCAGACGCTGGGATAGACGCGCAGCCCCACCCGCTCCAGTTCGCGGGACAGCCAGGGCAGCCATTGCGCATTGTGGGCGAAGGTCGCCTCCTCATGCTCAGCGTCGGTCAGCGCGGCGGCCGCGGTCAACTGGGCGGGAAGCGAGACGTTGAAGGTGCCGCGGATGGCGTTCACCGCCTCTATCACCGTCGCCGGACCATAGCCCCAGCCGACCCGCAAGCCGGCCAAGCCATGCATCTTGGAGAAGGTGCGGATCAGCATGACGTTGTCGGAATTCTCGACGATCTCCGTCCCGTCGCTGTAGTCCGGCAGGCGGCAGTAATCGGCATAGGCCGAATCCAGGACCAGCAGCGTGTGTGGCGGCAGCCCGGCGCGCAGCCGCTGCACCGCGTCGGCCGGGATGTAGGTGCCGGTCGGGTTGTTGGGGTTGGCGAGGAAGCAGATTCTGGTGCGCTCGCTGGCGCGGTCGATCAGCGCCTCGACATCCACCACCATGTCGCGTTCCGCCGCGATGACCGCGGTGGCGCCGGCGGCGCGGATGGCCTTGAGGAAGCCGCGATAGCCACGCTCGTGGCACAGCACCTCGTCACCGGGCCCGGCGAAGGCCTGTGCGACCAGATGGATCAGTTCCTCCGACCCGGCGCTGCAGACGATGTGGTCGGCATCGATGGCGTGGCGGCGCGCGATGGCGTGGCGCAGCGGTTCCTGGTCCCAGTCGGGATAGCAGTGGATGCGGGTCGCCGCCTCGCAATAGGCGTCCAGCGCCAGCGGGCTTGGGCCGAGCGGATTGTGGGTCAGCGAGAGGTCGATCCACCGGCGGCCGTCGCGTGGGGGGCGAGCGGGACGGTACGGCTTGATCTGGCCAACGCTGGGACGGGGGCTGAGCAGGTCCATAACCTCGGTCTCCGGTAACGGATCGGTCGAACAGCACGTCAGGCGACCGATTGAACCGCAAACCGGTGCGCGACGCCACAGGACATTGCGCCGCGCACCCTAAGTCGAGGTGTTTTGTTTCCAGATGGCAGGCCGAACGGAACCGCCGGCCTGCCGACCGTCTCAGTGGTTTAGAATTTGGCTGAGGAAGAGGCGTGTGCGGTCCGATTTCGGATTGGAGAAGAACGCGTCCGGCGTGTCCTGTTCCACGATCTCGCCGCGATCCATGAAGATCACACGGTCGGCGACCGACTTGGCGAAGCCCATCTCGTGCGTCACGCACAGCATGGTCATGCCGTCCTCAGCCAGACCGATCATGACGTCCAGCACCTCCTTGACCATTTCGGGGTCAAGCGCGGAGGTCGGCTCGTCGAACAGCATCACCTTCGGGCTCATGCACAACGACCGTGCGATGGCGACGCGCTGTTGCTGGCCGCCCGACAGCTGGCCAGGATACTTCTTGGCCTGCTCGGCGATGCGCACCCGCTTCAGGTAGCTCATCGCCCGCTCTTCCGCTTCCGCCTTCGGCATCTTGCGGACCCAGATGGGCGCCAGCGTGCAGTTCTCCAGCACGGTCAGATGCGGGAACAGGTTGAAATGCTGGAACACCATGCCGACTTCGCGGCGGACCAGCTCGATGTTCTTGAGGTTGTTGGTCAGCTCGATCCCGTCGATGACGATCGTGCCCTTCTGATGCTCCTCAAGCCGGTTCAGGCAGCGGATCATCGTCGACTTGCCCGACCCGGACGGGCCGCAGACGACGATGCGCTCGCCCTTCTGGACGCTGAGGTTGATGTTCTTCAGGACGTGGAACTCGCCGTACCACTTGTTGACGCCCGTGCAGCGGATGATTTCCTCGCCGCTGAGGGCGTGCTTCGGCTTGGCTGCCTGGGACATGGCCTGGGACATGGGTTTTCGTGTCTCCCTTGACGGCGATACTATCTTCACTTCTTACGATCAGATTCACGCTTCAAATCGATTTCGATTTTGCGCGATCCGATCTATCGACGATGACCGCGATTGAGATCGCGCTCGAGCTTCTGGCTGTACTTCGACATGCTGAAGCAGAAGATCCAGTAGATCACGCCGATGAACAGATAGGCCTCGCGGTAGAAACCGCGCCAGGACGGATCGGACAGCGCGGCCTTCGCCGTGCCGAGCAGATCGTACAGACCGATAATGATGACCAGCGAGGTGTCCTTGAAGAAGCTGATGAAGGTGTTCACCAGCGGCGGGATGGCGACGGCCAGCGCCTGCGGCAGGATGATCTTGCGCATCTTCTGCCAATAGCCGAGCCCCAGCCCGTCCGCCGCCTCATACTGGCCCTTCGGAATCGCCTGCAGGCCGCCGCGGATCGCTTCCGCCATGTAGGCGGCGGCGAACATGATGAAGGCGATCTGCGCGCGCAGCAGCTTGTCGATGGACACGCCGTTCGGCAGGAACAGCGGCAGCATCACCGACGCCATGAACAGCAGGCTGATCAGCGGCACGCCACGGATCAGCTCGATGTAGGTGACGCACAGCACCTTGACCGCCGGCATGTTCGACCGCCGGCCCAGCGCCAGCAGGATCGACACCGGGAAAGCCACGGCCAGACCGATCACCGACAGGATGATGGTCAGCGGCAGACCGCCCCACAGCGTGTTCTCGACATAGGTCAGGCCGAAGACGCCACCCCACATCAGGACCGCCACCAGCGCCAGCCCGGCGGCCCAAACCAGCCCGAACCACGGCTTCCAGAAGCGGCGGTCGCAGCTGGCGACCAGCAGGGCGATGAAGACGGCGATGGTCACCAGCGGCCGCCACTGCTGTTCCCACGGGAACATGCCGAACATGATGAAGCGCAGCTTTTCGCTGATGAAGCCCCAGCAGGCGCCGCCGGCATCCTGACGGCAGACGGTTGAGGTGGCGTCGAAGCCGTGGGCGCGGAACAGCAGCCAGTTCATGAAGGGCGGAATTGCCGACGCCAGCAGCCCCAGGACCAGAATGGTCAGGATGGCGTTGTACCAGCTGTTGAACAGGTTGTTGCGCAGCCACGCAATCGGGCCGACGGTGTTGGCCGGCGGACGTTCGTCCGGCAGGCCGACGCTTTGCACGTTGTCGGTCATGGCCGTTACCGCTCCACCAGCGCGATGCGCTTGTTGTACCAGTTCATGAAGATCGAGATGCTGAGGCTGATGACCAGATAGGTGCCCATGATCATCGTCACGCCTTCGATCGCCTGACCGGTCTGGTTCAGCGTCGTGTTGGCGATGGACACCAGATCGGGATAGCCGATGGCCAGCGCCAGCGAGCTGTTCTTCGTCAGGTTCAGATACTGGCTGGTCAGCGGCGGCACGATAACCCGCAGCGCCTGGGGCAGGATCACCAGACGGAGCGTCGGGCTACCCGGCAGGCCGAGGGCACGGGCCGCCTCGGTCTGGCCCCAGTTGACCGCCTTGATGCCGCTGCGCACCACCTCGGCGATGAAGGCCGCGGTGTAGAGCGTCAGGCCGGTCAGGATGGCGAAGAATTCCGGAGAGATGGAGGCGCCGCCGGTGAAGTTGAAGCCGGCCAGCTTCGGCACGTCCATCGCGAGCGGTGCGCCGCCGGCAAGCCAGGTCAGGACCGGCAGACCGACGATCAGGCCGAGACCGGCCCAGCCCGCCGGGAACGGCTGCCCGGTGCGCGCCTGCCGTGCCCTGGCCCAGCGCGACACGCCCCAGGCGGCGACGATGCCGACCAGCAGCGCGATGCCCATGTTGGCCCAGACCGGATCGGGGGCCGGCGTCGGCACGCGCAGGCCGCGCTGCGACAGGAAGACGCCCGGGATCGGGTTCAGCGCCTGGCGCACCGGCGGCAGGCCGTCGGACACCAGCGCGTACCAGAAGAACAGCTGCAACAGCGGCGGGATGTTGCGGATGATCTCGACATAGGTCGAGGCCAGCTTGGCGATCAGCCAGTTGCTGGACAGGCGGGCGACGCCGATGATCGTACCGATGATCGTCGCCAGGATGACGCCGATGATCGACACCTTCAGCGTGTTCAGCACGCCGACCAGGAAGGCCCGGCCATAGGTATCCTTCGGCGAATAGTCGATCAGCGACTCGCCGATGCCGAAGGCCGCTTCACGCTCCAGGAAATGGTACCCGGTCGCGATCGAGCGACGCGCGAGGTTGTCGAGCGTGTTTGAAATCAGGAACCAGCCGACCAGGACGACCGCGCCGACCACCAGGATCTGGTAGACGATGGCGCGGAACGTCGGGTCGCTGAGGGAAAACGATATGCCACCCGGCGGCGGAGCGCCTTGGGTGGTCCGGGTCTCGGTCGCCACGGACTACTCTCCCCCAACCATCGCGCCCCATACGGTGCCCACGCGGTCCCGGACGTTCTTCCGGGCATTTCCCACACCGTAGGGAATGCGACATGTCTCCCAAATGCGGCCCCCTGCGCAGGCGCTTCGCTGGCGCCCTTCGCGACCGCTCCCAAAAGAACCGGAAGGCCGCCCCCGGCAACGGGCTGCGGGCGGCCTTCGGACGGTGACGTGCCTTACCGGAACGGCTGCGCGTACATCAGGCCGCCCTTGGTCCACAGCGCGTTCAGGCCGCGCTCCAGCTTCAGCGGGGTGCCCGGGCCGACGTTGCGGTCGAAGATCTCGGCATAGTTGCCGACCTTCTTCACGACATTGTAGGCCCACTTCTCATCCAGGCCCAGGGCCTTGCCCATGCCCGGCGAGGTGCCGAGGAAGCGCTGGATGTCCGGGTTCTTCGAGTTGGTGAACTCGTCGGCATTCTTGGAGGTGATGCCGAACTCTTCCGCCTGGATGGTGGCGAAGACGGTCCACTTCACGATGTCGAACCACTGGTCGTCGCCATGGCGCACGGCCGGGGCCAGCGGCTCCTTGGAGATGACTTCCGGCAGGATGACGTGGTCGTCCGGAACCGGGGCGACACCGGCGCGGGTGCCGGCCAGACCGGACACGTCGGTCGTCAGCACGTCGCAGCGGCCGGCGAAGTAGGCGGCGTTCACCTCGTCGTTCGACTCGATGACGACCGGGTTGTAGGTCATGTTGTTGGCGCGGAAATAGTCCGCGAGGTTCAGTTCGGTCGTGGTGCCGGACTGGACGCAGACGGTGGCGCCGTTCAGTTCCTTGGCGCTCTTGACGCCCAGCTTCTTCGGAACCATGAAGCCCTGGCCGTCGTAATAGGTGACGGGGGCGAAGTTCAGGCCGACCGAGGTGTCACGGGTCAGCGTGGCGGTGGTGTTGCGCGACAGCAGGTCGACTTCGCCCGACTGGATGGCGGGGAAGCGCTGCTGGGCGGACAGCGGGGTGAACTTGACCTTGTTGGCATCGCCGAAGATGGCGACAGCGACGGCACGGCAGTAATCGACATCCAGGCCGGTCCAGTTGCCGGCGCTGTCGGGGTTGCCGAAGCCCGGAAGGCCGGCGTTCACGCCGCATTGCACGAAGCCGCGCTGCTTGACGGTGTCCAGCGTGGCAGCACCGGCAACGGCGCTGGCGGAAACGACCACGGCCGCTGCGGCGGCGGCCAGGAACCCTGACTTCATATTATGAACTCCACCCTGTTCTTGCGTTCTTCGCTTTGAGCGGTCTGATGACGCGCTTGGTCACGCCGGCTCCATAATCCAACCGGAACGACCCTGCCGGACCGATCCGCCTGACAATCCGGCGGACCGATCCCCATTGAACCCGTCCTGTGAGGATCGCGACGCAGCCATGCGCGTGGGACAAGAGTGTATCAACTTGATCCGGCTTGTCGAATCCTCTGTGCATTGGTGGTGTTACCAGAACATCCCATCCGCTGACGACCGTTGCGCGCAATCCGCGATGGCGGCAGGGCGTCCGGGGTGACACAATGTTCGGCCGCGCCCGCACCGCCTGCCCCGGGGTTCTCCCGGCTAGGGCGGACTCGGACGGGCCGGATTGCCGCTCCAGCCAAACGGACAGTCGATGAAGGACGTCACCAAGGACACGATTCTCGTGCATGCCGGCCGCGACCCGCGGAACAACCACGGCATCGTCAACCCGCCGGTCTATCATTGCTCGACCGTGCTGTTCCCGACCTTGGACGCGCTGGAGGAAAGCGACCGCAACATGCTGACCAGCGTGAATTACGGTCGCATGGGCACGCCCACCACCTTCGCCTTCGAAGAGGCGGCGGCAGAACTGGAAGGTGGCTACAAATCGGTGAACACCGGCTCCGGCCTCGCCGCCGTCGCCGTTGCGCTGTCCGCCTTCACCAAGGCCGGCGACCATGTGCTGATCACCGACAGCGCCTATGGCCCGACCCGCCGTTTCGCCAAGGAGACGCTGATCCCCTATGGCGTGGAGGTGGAGTTCTATGATCCCTGCATCGGCTCAGGCATTTCCGCCCTGCTGCGTCCCAACACCAGCGTGGTCTTCCTCGAATCGCCGGGCTCCCTAACCTTCGAGGTGCAGGACGTTCCGGCCATCGCCGCCGCCGCCAAGACGGTCGGCGCCACGGTGATGATCGACAACACCTGGGCGACCCCGCTGTTCTTCCGCCCCTTCGACCACGGCGTCGATCTGTCGATCCATGCCGCGACCAAATACATGGTCGGCCATGCCGATGCGATGCTGGGCGTCATCACCTGCCGCGACGAGGAAAGCTGGACCGCGGTCAAGAAGACCGCCACCCGTTTCGGCGTCTGCGGCGGGCCGGACGATCTCTATCTTGGCCTGCGCGGCCTTCGCACCCTGTCAGTGCGCATGCGCCAGCACCAGGAGAGCGCGCTGGCGCTCGCCGACTGGCTGGCCGCCCGGCCAGAGGTGACGCGGGTCCTGCACCCCGCCCGCCCCGACTTCCCCGGCCACGAGTTGTGGAAGCGCGACTTCACCGGCTCCAGCGGCCTGTTCTCGGTGATCGTCAACCAGGTACCACGCAAGGCGCTGGCGGCGATGCTGGACGGGATGGAGCTGTTCGGCATGGGCTACAGCTGGGGCGGCTTCGAAAGCCTGATCCTGCCGACGCGGCCGGCGGCGGTGCGCTCCGCCACCCGCTGGACCGATCCGGGTCAGGTTCTGCGCCTGCACGCCGGGCTTGAGAGCCCCGACGACCTGATCCGCGATCTTGAGGCCGGCTTCCGGCGGATGGCCGCCGCCCTTTGAGTGCGGCGGACAGTTGAGGAGTGATTTGCCATGACGGAAACACCGTCGACCGAGCCCGGCCCCTTTGAAGAGGTGCTGGCCGCGATCCGCTTCACCGCCGATGGGCTGGTGCCCGCCATCGCCCAGGCCGAGGGCAGCGGCGAAATCCTGATGATGGCCTGGATGAACCGCGATGCGGTGGTCGAGACCCTGTCCACCGGCCGCGTCTGCTACTGGTCGCGGTCGCGCGGCGGGCTGTGGCGCAAGGGCGAGACCTCCGGACAGGTGCAGCGGCTGAAGGATTTCCGGGTGGATTGCGACGGCGACACCCTGCTGCTGGTCGTCGAGCAGGACGGCGTCGCCTGCCACACCGGCCGGCGCAGCTGCTTCTATCGTGCCTGGCGCGACGGCAAGCTGGAGACGATCCAGGCGGTCGAAACCGATCCGTCCATCCTCTATGGCGGCCATTCGCACAGCCACGGCTGAGAGACCCGTTTTGAAGAAGGGCTGGGAAGGGAGCCGATTCGCCACAGCGGGTGCGTTTGTTGATCCACATCAAAGCGTCACCCCTGCCGAAGGGTATACACACCTTCTTGTCTCTAACCCTCCCTGTATATGACTGCACCGGGCGCTCCTTTGGACGCCCGGTTATTTTTTGCCCCGAGGGCTGCATCTGCAACTTCGGACAGCGCCCGGCGCGTTTGCGCCGCGGACCCTCTTTCGGACGATCCGCTCCGGCAGCCCGTTTGGCCGGTGGCCTACCGCCTCGCCTGCCCGCGCATCGCCTTTGTCAGCCGAGCCTGTGCCGTTCCGCAGCTGAAAACCTGCCCATATGGGAGAGAAAGTCTTTATTAGGTCACAGAAAGATGCTGCTTTCGGCCACAAAAACAACGAATAAAGAAACAGTTCATTTCTTTAATTCGATCAAGTTTCAATTATCTGTGTCATCTCATCCGCCCCCCTTTGTATTGCCCCTTTATCGCTTTTCGACCGCCCGGGACCCATGGTTAACATCTGGTTAATCGTTAACAGCACGTTAACGGCACTGATGGAGAGACGCCATGCGCCAGTTTTGGGGGACTTCGAACAACGACGCCATGACCGGCACCGCCTTTGATGACCGTCTCGACGGCTTGGATGGCGACGACCGCATCAACGGCGCCGGCGGAAACGACCAGCTGTATGGCGAACGGGGAAATGACTCGCTGATCGGCGGTCTGGGCAACGACCAGCTGCATGGCGGCGACGGCAACGACTGGCTCGGCGACCCCTATGGCGGCAACGAGGCCGGCAACGATTCGATGTGGGGCGATGCCGGCAACGACCAGCTGTTCGGCGGCGACGGCAACGACTGGCTGGACGGCGGCACCGGCGACGACATCCTAAAGGGGATGCGCGGCGACGACACCATGATCGGCGGCGCCGGCAACGACACGCTGTATGACAGCTATCGCGACGGCGGTGCCGACCTGTTCCGGCCGGGCACCGGCGACGACACGATGGTCAGCTACACCGACGGGCAGGTCGACCGTTTCCTGATGGAACAGGCGACCGGCGGCTTCGGCCACGACACCATCAGCTACTTCGAGCGGGGGATCGACCAGATCGAATTCCATGGCTACACCGCGGGCCAGATGTCGCTGACCTCAAGCGGCTTCCAGTCGACATTCACCTTCGCCGACGGCTCGTCGCTGACCGTCGATCAGGTCGGGCTGACCGCCGGCCACGATTTCATCTTCACCTGACCTGTCCGGCTCCCCCTGTCCGGCCCCTGTCCGGAAGGAGGTCTCCCGTGGGCGATGGGGTCACCCCGTCGGCGCGGGGGACCTCCGGCCACGCCCGTGCTGTTGTAGTGGCGGACATTTCCGCGCCGTCAGCAAAAAGGCCAAGAACGATGGACCACCGCCGCCTTTCCCTGCGCACGCTCCTCCCCACCCTGCCGGCCCTGGCTCTCCTGCCGGTTCTGGCGTTGGGTGCCTGCGCCAGTTCCGACATGGGCGGCGTCCCGTCGGCAGAGGTCGCAACCCAGCCTCCGGTGGAACTGGTCGGGCTGACCGTGCAGACGCCGGACGGCCGCCGCATCCTCGGCAACGTCACCGACCTCGTGATCGGGCCGACCAACCGGGTCGAGCAGGCGATCATCACCGTCGGTGCCCCCCGGTTCCCGAACGAGCATAAGGTGACGGTCGCCAGCGACAACCTGCGCTATGCCCGCAACCGTCAGGCGGTGATCCTCACCGGCATGACGGCGGAACAGTTCGCCGCGCTGCCGCCCACCGCGGGAAGCGACCGCATGGTGTCGCTCGGCAACAGCGGGGTGGTTCTGCCCGCCGGCACCGCCCCGACCAACTGGGCCGGGGCAACGACCCCGACGCGCTGACCCTTTCCCAACCGGAAACGCACAAATAAGAAAGGGGGCCGGACGAACCGGCCCCCCTTTTGCTGCCCAGATTTTACTGTCTGGGTTTAGCGACGCTTCTCAT
Organism: Azospirillum sp. A26; assembly: GCF_042604635.1. Classification (NCBI taxonomy): domain Bacteria; kingdom Pseudomonadati; phylum Pseudomonadota; class Alphaproteobacteria; order Rhodospirillales; family Azospirillaceae; genus Azospirillum; species Azospirillum sp. A26. The sequence goes on from NZ_CP170472.1 coordinate 1,110,340, forward strand.
CACTTGCCCTGAAGCTGCTTCATGATGTCGTCCGCCGGGCTCTGCTCCGACTGGCCCGGAGCGCCGAAGGGCGGAGCCACATCCTGATTGTCGAAAGCCGGAATCTCGATCTTCACGTCGTTCAGGTTGATCACCGGTCCCTTGTCGCGGCCGGCATCGACCAGCTGCGGGAAGCCGATGACGAGACCGACCATGATGATCTGGATGATCACGAAGGGCACCGCGCCCCAATAGATCTGGCCGGTGGTGATCTTCCCGATCTTCCTGCCGGTGACCTTGTCGATATAGTCCATCTTCGGCGCCACCGACCGCAGGAAGAACAGCGCGAAGCCGAAGGGCGGGTGCATGAAGCTGGTCTGCATGTTGACGCCCAGCAGTACGCCGAACCAGATCAGGTCGATGCCCAGCTTGTCCGCCACCGGCCCCAGCAGGGGGACGATGATGAAGGCCAGCTCGAAGAAATCGAGGAAGAAGGCCAGGACGAAGACCAGGATGTTGCAGACGATCAGGAAGCCCAGCTCGCCGCCCGGCAGGCCGATCAGCAGATGCTCCACCCACAGGTCGCCGTTGACGGCGCGGAATACCAGGCCGAACACGGTCGAGCCGATCAGGATGAACACCACGAAGGACGACAGCTTGGCGGTCGAATCCATCGCCTGACGCATCAGGTTCCAGCTGAGCTGACGCTTGGCGAGCGCCAGCAGGATGGCGCCGGCGGCCCCCATGGCGCCGCCCTCCGTCGGGGTGGCGATACCGATGAAGATGGTGCCCAGCACCAGGAAGATCAGCACCAGCGGCGGAACCAGCGAAGTGATGACCCGCAGCAGAAGCTGGGCCCCGCGCAGCGTGCGGGCTTCCGGCGGCAGGGCCGGAACCATATCCGGCTTGACGATGCTGGTGAGCAGGATATAGCCGGTATAGAGGCCGGTCAGCACCAGACCGGGGATCAGGGCGCCGGCATACATGTCGCCGACCGACCGGCCGAGCTGGTCGGCCAGCACGATCAGCACCAGCGACGGCGGAATGATCTGGGCCAGCGTGCCCGACGCCGCGATGACGCCCGACGCGATCCGGCGGTCATAGCCGTAGCGCAGCATGATCGGCAGCGAGATCAGGCCCATGGAGATGACCGAGGCCGCGACCACGCCGGTGGTCGCCGCCAGCAGCGCGCCGACGAAGATCACCGCATAGGCCAGACCGCCGCGGATCGGACCGAACAGCTGCCCGATGGTGTCGAGCAGATCCTCGGCCATGCCGGACCGCTCCAGAATCAGGCCCATGAAGGTGAAGAAGGGAATCGCCAGCAGCGTGTCGTTACGCATGATGCCGAACACACGTTCCGGCAGCGCCTGCATCAGCGCCGGAGTCAGCAGCCCCAGCTCGATGCCGATCAGGCCGAACACCAGGCCGTTGGCCGCCAGGGCGAAGGCGACCGGAAATCCCATCAACAGGAAAAGCACCAGGGCGCCGAACATCACCGGCGCCATATTGGCGGATATGAACTCTACCATCTGGGGGGCTCCGGGTCCTTAGGAATGGCTGTGCATCTTCTCGCCCGGCTCGTCACGATGGCCGGTGAGGAAGGCGATGCGCTTGATCAGTTCCGACACACCCTGTGCGGTGAGCAGGAAGAAGCCGACCGGGACCAGAAGCTTCGCGGGCCAGCGGATCAGACCGCCGGCGTCGCTCGACATTTCATTGGTCAGGAAACTGTCCATGAACATCGGCCAGGACAGCACCATGATGAGGATCGTCATCGGGAACATGAAGACCAGGATGCCGAAGATGTCGACCCAAGCCTGGAATCGCCTCGAGAAACGGCCCAGCACGATGTCGATGCGGATATGTTCGTTGCGCAGGAAAGTATAGCCGGCGCAGAGCAGGAAAACCGCAGAGAACAAATACCATTGGAGTTCCAGCCAAGCGTTGGAACTGGTGTTCAATCCATAGCGGATGACCGCATTGGCCGAGCTGACGATGACGGCGACCAGCACGAGCCAGTAGGCGAGCTTGCCGATGCCTTCGTTCATGGCATCGATCAGCCCGCTTAGTCTGAGCAGACCTCTCAAAGGAGAAACCTCCCTGTTGCGGGGGCGCGGCCTTCGCCGTCCCCTTTTGCTTTTGTTGCAGCCGCATAGGCACGGCAGATCGCAACCCTCTCTCGTTCGGAGGGTATACCAAAAGATAGGATTTGAAGGGACTATTCCTTTCCCGCCTTCCAGCGGCAAGGGCTACGTTGGAGCTACGTAGAATCCCGTAGATCCCTGTCTTCCCTGTTGAGGCCGGACCGGGTTCAAGGCACGGAAACCGTAGGCATTTTGCAAAATGCAATCCGCATATTGCCAAATCGCGATAATCCGAGACGCGATCCGTGATCGAGAGAAAGCAGATAGAATATTGGATTCAAACAATATTCGATCTACAGGCATAGCCACGCCTTATGGCGCGCCTTTTGCTCGATTTGCGGAGAAGGTGAGCGCACACGCCTCACCTCCGTAAGGGATGAGGAATCGGGCGAACCAGCCCCCTTACTCGGATGAAATGCAGGTCGAGAGAAACCTCAGATCAGGAGCACCAGCCATGGCATGGATTTCGAACCTCTCAGTCAAGTCACGGACGCTTCTTGCGATCCTAACCCTTCTGCTATGCACGGCTGGTCTCGGCGTCTTTTCCTTGACCAAGCTCTCGACAATCAACGAAGAAGCCGCTGATGTACGCGACAACTGGTTGCCCTCGGTCTCGGCAATTTCCAGACTTTACACCACCTTCGACTACTATCGCACATTGGAAGGCGCTCATCTGATCGCATCCACCGATGAAGATATTGGGAGCGAGGACAAAGCACTTCTGGAAGTCGCCGACAGGATCGAACAGCGGCGGATGGATTACCAAAAGCTTTTGACCCCGGGCTGGGAAACCGAGACCTACCGGAAATTCGTCACGAGCTATCAAACCTACATGAAAATCAGCCGGGAGCAGCTTCTGCCGCTGTCGCGCAAGAACGACAATGACGGCGCCGGCGCCATATATCGCGGTTCGTCGCGGGATGAGTTCCGAACCTCCAAAGATCTTCTCCAGTCTCTGATGGACTTCAACGCCGCCGAAGGCAAACGTGCGGCCGACCGCGGTGAACAGGTCTACCAAACCAGCAAGCTGTGGGTCACCGCTATCCTGGTGCTGGTCGTTGCCATCTGCGTGGGCGTGGCCTGGATGATCGTCCGCACGGTGATCCAGCCGATTCAGGCGATCACGTCGATGATGGGGCGCCTTGCCGACCGTGACATGACGGTTTCCATCGACGGGATCGACCGTGGCGACGAACTGGGCGCCATGGCCCGTGCGGTCCAGGTGTTCAAGGACAACATGATCGAGGCCGACCGCCTCGCCGCCGTCGAAGCCGCCGAGCAGCAGGCCAAGACGCGTCGTGCCCAAGCCATCGAGCGGTTGCTCACCGGTTTCGAGAATTCGTCGACTGCCGCCCTGCGCACCGTGGCAGCGGCCGCGTCGGAGTTGGACGCCACCGCGCACAGCATGTCGGCGATGGCCCAGCAGACCAGCACCCAGGCAACCGTCGTGGCGTCGGCCGCCGAACAGACCAGCGCCAACGTCCAGACCGTCGCCACCGCCACCGAAGAGATGGCCAGTTCGATCCGCGAGATCGGCACCCAAATCGCCCGCTCCGCCGACATCGCCGGCAAGGCGGTAAGCGAGGCCAGCCAGACCAGCGACGCGGTCCGCAGCCTCGCCGAAGCCGCGCAGAAGATTGGCGAGGTGGTCGGGCTGATCACCGACATCGCCAGCCAGACCAACCTGCTGGCGCTGAACGCCACCATCGAGGCGGCACGCGCCGGTGAGACCGGCAAGGGCTTCGCCGTGGTCGCCAGCGAGGTGAAGAGCCTTGCCGGCCAGACCGCAAAGGCGACGGAGGAGATCGCCAGCCAGATCGGCGCCATCCAGCAGACGACGCAGGGCGTGGTGACGGCGATCACCGGCATCGGCGGGACCATCGGCAGCATCAACGACATCACCACCGCCATCGCCGCCGCCATCGAGGAGCAGGGTGCCGCGACCAACGAGATCTCCCGCAACGTCCAGCAGGCCGCGGCCGGGACGCAGGAAGTGACGGGCAGCATCGTTCAGGTGACGCAGGCGGCGGGCGAGGCCGGCAATGCCGCCGGTCAGGTGCTGAGCGCCGCCGGCGACCTGTCCCGGCAGGCTGAACTGATGCGCCGCGACGTCGAGAAGTTCCTGAGCGACATCAAGGCCGCCTGACAAAAGGCATCAACGGGCGTCGCCGCCGGAACGGACGGCGGCGATGCCCTTACTCCGCGTCGCCGTCGGGCACGATGTCGGCTCGGCGCCAGCCGTCCTCGCCCAGGCATTCCAGCGGGTGGAACTTCGCCTTGTAGGCCATCTTGCGGCTGTGGGCGATCCAATAGCCCAGATAGACATACGGCATGCCAGCCAGCCGCGCCCGTTCGATCAGGCCCAGGATCAGGAAGGTGCCCAGGCTGCGGCGATCCTGCGCCGCGTCGTAAAAGCTGTAGACCGCCGAATATCCGTCCGACAGCCGGTCGGTCAGCATGCAGCCCACCAGCTGTCCACGCTCGTCGCGCGCCTCCAGCAGGTTGGTGTCCGCCCTGCCCTCGTCGACCATGGCGGCGAAATCGCCCATCGCCATGCGGGCCATGTCCGAGTCGCCATGGCGGGAATTCTGGTACAGCGAGAACAGCCGGTACTGCTCCGATGTGGCGTAGGCCGGCCGCTCGCTCAGCGTCACCCCGTCGTTCAGCTTCAGCACCCGGCGCTGCGACCGTGTCGGGACGAAATCCGCGATCGGCACGCGCACCGGCACACAGGCCTGGCAGTTGGGGCAGACCGGGCGATAGACGATGTCGTGGCTGCGGCGGAAGCCTGCCCGCGACAGGGTGGAGTTCACCTCGGTCGCATAGGGACCGATCAGGCGGGTGAACAGCTTGCGCTCCACACGTCCGGGCAGATAGGGGCAGGGCATCGGCCCCGACCGGAAGAATTGCTGCAATGGACGCTGCGGCGGCTGGATGACCGACATTCTGAGCGACAACCACCACGACAGTGACGAGGAGGCGGAGGAGCACGAACCTCCTCCGCCGGACCCGAGCTTACTGCGACTGGCTCTGAACTGCCAGAGGAGGCTGGACGCCGAAGAAGGCTTGCGCGATCTCCGTGGTGATGACGCTCAGCTGCAGCTGTATCCAGTCGAGATACTCGTGCAGCCCGTCGCGCAGCACCGCATCGATCGGACGGGACAGCAGAGCGCCCAGCAGTTCGTCCACCCGCTCCATCGCCGCCGATCCGCCACGCAGATCGTAGCGCGAGCGCATCCGCGTCAGCACGCCGTCGATCTGCCGCACGCACATCACCACCGAGCGCGGGAAGCCCTCGTTGAACAGCATGAAGCCGGCGACGGTGGCCGGCGACATGCCGCGGGGATAGACCCGGCGGAAGGCGTGATAGCCGGCGGTAGAGCGCAGGACCGTCGTCCACTGGCTGACATCCAGGGTGGAACCGACCTCCACCGGCGACGGCAGCAGCGTGTGGTACTTGATGTCGAGCAGGCGGGTGGTCTGGTCCGCCCGCTCGATGTATTTGCCCATCTGGTAGAAGTACCAGCCCTGGTCGCGGTAGAAGGTGCCCTCGGTGATGCCGGTGTGGGTCTGGCACTCTTCCTTGATCCAGGTGCAGACCTTGGACAGGTTCTGGGCCGCCACGTCCTTGACCGACATCTCCAGCAACTTGTTGTGGAACACGTTGATCTGCGTCCACATCTCCGTCGAGATCCAGGGGCGCAGGGTCCGCGCGTTCTCCCGCGCCATCCGCATCATCGACAGCAGCGAATTATGGTTCTGGCTGTCGAACATGTAATAATGGACCACCGCCTCCGCCGTCGGACGGTCGTGACGGCTGAAGAAGTCCTTCTCGTCGGCGTTCAGCTGGACGATGGAGAACCAGTTGGTCGCCCCGCGGGTGTCGCGCGCGAAGGTCTCGTGCACGTCGAGGATGCGAGCGAGATTCTCGGCCCGCTCCATGTAGCGGGCCATCCAGAAAATGCACTCGGCGTAACGGGACAGCAGGTTCATGCCGCACCACCTTCCAGAACCCAGGTGTCCTTCGAGCCGCCGCCCTGGGACGAATTGACGATCAGCGTGCCTTTCTTCAGCGCCACGCGCGACAGGCCGCCGGGCAGAACCCAGCTGCTCTTGCCGGTGATGGCGAAGGGGCGAAGATCGACGTGGCGCGGTTCGATGGCGTCGTCGCAGACGGTCGGGCAGACCGACAGGTCGACGACCGGCTGGCTGATGTAGTTGGACGGATCGGCCAGCAGCTTGGCCCGGCAATCCTCCAGCTCCGCCTTGCTGGCGCGCGGGCCGATGGTGATGCCGTAGCCGCCGGCCTCGCCCACCGGCTTCACCACCAGATCGGCCAGATTGTCGAGCGTGTATTGCAGGGCGTCCGGCTCGCGGCAGATGCGGGTGTCGACGTTGGGGATGATCGGGTCCTGGTCCAGATAGTATTTAATCATCCGCGGAACGTAGCAGTAGACCGCCTTGTCGTCGGCGACGCCGGTGCCGATGGCGTTCGCCAGCGCGACGTTGCCCTTGCGGTAGGCCTCCAGGATGCCGGGCACGCCCAGCAGGCTGTCGGGATTGAAGGCCTTGGGATCGAGGAAGGCGTCGTCCAGCCTGCGGTAGATCGAATGGACCGGAGCCAGGCCGTTGGTCGTCTTCATGAAGACGCGGTCGTTGTCGACCACGAGGTCGCGGCCCTCGACCAGCGGCACGCCCATCTCGCGCGCCAGGAAGATGTGCTCGAAATAGGCGGAGTTGTAGGTGCCCGGCGACAGCAGGACCACCTGCGGATCGTCGACCGGCGCGATCTCCACCATGGCGTCCAGCAGTTTGTGGCCGTAATTGTCCACCGGCCGGATGCCGATGTCCTGCATCAGATCGGGGAAGACCCGCTGCATCATGTGGCGGTTTTCCACGACATAGGAGACGCCGGACGGAACGCGGCCGTTGTCCTCCAGCACGCGGAATGTGCCCTGGCGGTCGCGCACCAGATCGGTGCCCATGATGTGGATGTAGGTGTTGAAGGGAACGTCCAGCCCGATCATCTGCGGGCGGAAATTATGGTTCCCTTCGACCAGATCCCGGGGGATCACCCCGTCCTTCAGGATCTTCTGGTCGTGATAGATATCGTGCAGGAACAGGTTCAGCGCGGTGACCCGCTGCTTGACGCCCGCCTCCAGATGCTTCCATTCCGGTGCGGAGATCACCCGCGGGATGACGTCGAACGGCAGGATGCGGTCGACGGCGTCCTTGTCGGAATAGACGATGAAGGTGATGCCGAGATTGTAAAGCTCCCGCTCCGCATCCTGCGCGCGGCGGCGCAGTTCATCGAAATCGAGTGCGGCCAGCCTTTGGCGGATGAGCGCCGTGTGTTCGGCCGGCAAATCCATGGCTCCGAACAGCTCATCGAAGTACAGGCCAGGATTGTAGGATGACAATAGGTCGGACGGTTTGCCCTCGGGTACGCTCACAGACTCCCCCGCGCTTGTATCTGACCGATCATCGCGGGCCGGGCGGCATCGCCCCGGCCATGTCGCATTGTGCAGGAAGTATGACGCATCGCCGCGCGCTTTGAACAGGGCAAACGCGCGCCCCGTTGTGCGACGCAGTGACAAAGCAAGAATTCGGACGCGGGTGCTTCCGGAAATTAGCGCCAAAGTACCGGCGGCGCGGAAGTCTTATCGTGCTTTGGTGGGGGCGCCACCACCACCGGACTGGCCGCCGGCCGAAGGCGCCGCCTGGGTCTCGCGCAGCAGGACCATGGTGATGCGGCGGTTGCGCGGGCTGTTGGGCTGATCGGCGACAAGCGGGTCGCGGTCGGCCTTGCCGACGACGTCCTGGATTCGCGTCGGGTCGATGCCGCCGGCCAGCAGGGCGCGGCGGGTGGCGTTGGCCCGCTCGGTCGACAGATCCCAGTTGTCGCGGCCGGAGCCGGCGGGGAACGGTGAGCTGTCGGTGTGGCCGCTGATCGACAGCTTGTTGGGCAGCTTGGACAGCGCCTTCGCCACCTGCTGCACCAGCTGGCGGGTCTGCGGGTACATCTGGCCGGAACCGCCGGGGAACATCGACACGCGGTCCTGATCGACGATCTGGATGCGCAGCCCCTCCGGGGTCTGGTCGATCATCAGGTTCTGCGCCAGAGGCTCCAGCTCCGGCACCGACTGGATGGCCTGCCGGATCTCGGTGGCGGCCTGCTGGAACTGGCGGGCCTCCTTGGCAGCACCCTGGAGGCTGTCCATCGCCTCCTTCACCCGCTCTCCGAAGTCGGACAGCTTCTCGCCGGGCTTCTGGCCGGGGATGCCCAGCTGCTTGGCCATCTCCTCCATCCGCTTCTGGAACTCGGCGCGGGTTTCGTTCGGCTTCTGGTCGGCGACATCGGCGTCGGGGGCGGCGCCGCTGGCCGACTTTCCGGGACCGGTGCCCTGGCCGGGGCCGGAGGTCGATTCGGTCGGGTCGTCGGCATCCTCGGTCTGCTGCGCCGAATAGCCAGGAGGCCCGGACACCGGCACGTCCGCCGACATCGGCGAACTGGGGGAGACCTGCGCGCCCGGCACGGTGATGGTCTTGCCGCCCAGCATGCCGCCGGAGCCGGACTGTTCGCGGCTGACCGAGACCGGCGAGAAATAGTCGGCGATGCCCTTGCGCTGGTCCGAGGTGGTGACGTTCAGCAGCCACAGCAGCAGGAAGAAGGCCATCATCGCGGTAACGAAGTCGGCATAGGCCACCTTCCACGCGCCACCATGGTGGCCGCCGTGCCCGCCCTTCTTCTTCTTGATGATGATCGGCCGCTCGTCGCCGCCGGAATTCCCGCTCATGCCCTGGCCGTGGCGAATGGTTCACAGCCCGAAGGCCGATTTCCCGTATGCGATTTCTGGGCGCGGCGCCGCGGTGAAAGCAGCGGCCGACCACTGCGGCAGAACCCTGACCGGGTTTCATTAAGATCCGTTTAACGACGTTGTCGGGGCCGGAGACCGGGTGGCGATGCAACGGCGATGGGGTGGAGATGCGGCTTGCACCGGGTGGCGTGCTGGATTAATTCCCGGTATTTCCTACCTTGTGTGTCACCTTCACCGCCACCGGAGGGCGTGTGACCCACGCCGGCCCTCCTGCCCACGCTGCGCCGCCTCTTCACCCTGCCCCATCCAGGCCCACACGACAGGACGTCATGATCACCGACCAGCCGATCGATCCCCTTGCGTTCCGTTCCGCCCTCGGCTGCTTCGCGACCGGGATCGCCGTCATCACGACCATCGCGCCCGACGGGCTGCCGCTGGGGGTCACGGTGAATTCCTTCTCGTCCGTGTCGCTCGACCCGCCGCTGGTGCAGTTCTGCCTGGGCCGTGCCGCGATGTCCTTCGAGGCCTTCAAGCTCGCTCCGCACTTCGCGGTGAACATACTGGCCGCCGATCAGGAGGAGCTGTCCAACCGCTTCTCCCGCCGCGACCTGCAGGAGCGTTGGACCGGCCTGGAGACGACCACCGGCCGCGGCGGCGTCCGCCTGCTGACAGGCTGCCTCGCCACGCTGGAGTGCGACCGCGAGCATCTGCTGGACGGCGGCGACCATGTCATCGTGCTGGGCCGCGTCCGCAAGCTGACCTCGCGCGACAGCGGCGACCCGCTGCTGTATTTCCGCGGCCGCTACGCCCGCCTGGGCTGAGGCTCGATTCAGCCGGCCGCGCCTACCCCGCCGCGCGGTGCAGGTCGCGGCCGGTCAGGTGGATATTGGCATCGGGGTCGAGCGCGCGGGCCATGATGCGCTGCTCGGCCGCCCGTTCGAACAGCGGGCGGTTCATGCAGACCTGCTGAACCGCCTCGTCCGGCTTGGGCGTGTGGCCGACGATGCCCTGCAAGGTGCGGCGGGTGACGAGGACCCGGCCCTGATATTCCCCGACCTGCACCGCGAACTCCACGGCGTCGGCCTCCTCGTTCCAGATGGGATCGTCGGGAAACAGGAAGATGGGCATCGGGTCCTCGATCGGCGTGAATCACTTCAGGACATAGGTGATATCATAGCCGCTGCGTTTGAAGCGCGTCTTCAGCAGCGTGCCGTCCGCCGCATACCAAAGATCGCGTTCCACATCGCCCTCGATGCGGTGATGGGCGGCCTCCAGCGCCTTGCCGCCGGCTTCCACCGTCTCCGCCCCGACCTTGCGCGCCGCCACCTTGTAGGGCGCCGCATCGATCACCGACAGCAACTCCCTGTGTTTCAGCACGTCCGGCGTCCACAGGGTCAGCGGCAGGACGCCGGCCGGAGCCTGCTGGGCCTTGCCGTCCACCGTCAGGCGGTAGGCGCCGGCATCGCGCGCCATCTCGATCTTGTGCGGCGTGCCGTCATCGTCGGTGGTGGCGGTCATCGATTCGAGCACCCCGCCCTTCCACATCTCCTCCCGCTTGTGGTCGTAGCGGAAGTTGATGAACAGCACCTTCACCCGCGTGGTGGCGGTGACGGTGACCTTGGTGCGGTCGCCCTGCGGTTCGATCTTCACCTGCTCGCTGCCGATGGGGTCCTCGCCCATCAGGATTTGGTAATTCAGCGTGCGTGCAGCGCCTTGTGCGCGGGCGGAGCCCGGCAGGCCGGTCAGCAGGGTGGCCGCCATCAGGGCAGCCGACAGGGTGGCGCAGGCGTTGCGCGTCATCGTCATGTGCATTTCCTCCTGGGTTGGTCTGTCTGGCGGCTCTTGCGGCCGCTCAGTCGTCCAGCAGCTGCGCCAGCTTCATCGCGACGCCCATCGACCCCTCGACCTTCAGCTTGCCCATGGTGAAGGCCAGCATCGGGTTCAGCTTACCGTTGATCAGCTTCTGCAGGTTCTCCGGCGAGATGCGGATGGTGCAGTCGGACTCGGCATCCTCAAGGCTGATGCTGATCGGGCTGGCACGGCCATCGACCCGGATCACCTCGCCCTCCTTGCCCAGCAGGAAACGGACCGAGGCGTTGAGTGAGCGCAGATCGCCGCTGCGGCTGCGCAGTTCCTGCAGAATGTCGTCGACCATGAAAGCGTGCCCTCAGGATTGTTCGTAGGACTGGTCTTGACAGTAGGCGCGCATTACGTTTACGTCAACGTCATAACGAAAGCGTTTCAGACGCCCGCCGCCCCGGTTGCCGCCTTTCGGTGCAGGCTGCCAGGTGATCCGGAACGCGCCACCGCCAAGGGGAGCGAAACATGCCCGAGCCGCTTGCGCAGAGCGCCAACCCGCCCACCGCCGCCGTAACCGTTGCCACCGACGATGCCGCCCATCCCTGGCTGACGCACTATCCGAACGGGATCGCCTGGGACCAGCAGTTCACGCCGATTCCGCTGCACATGCTGTTCGAGGAGGCGGCCGCGCGCTATGCCGACCGTCCCTGCCTGGACTTCCTGGGCCGCCGCTACAGCTATGCCGAGGTTCTGGATCTGGTGAACCGCGCCGCCCGCGGTTTCCAGGATCTGGGTGTCGGGCCGGGGGTGCGGGTGGGCCTGTGCCTGCCGAACTGCCCGACCTACGTCATCTCCTATTTCGCGGTGCTGAAGGCCGGCGGGACCGTCGTCAATTACAACCCGCTCTATGTCGAGCGGGAACTGGAGCACCAGATCACCGACTCGCAGACCGAGATCATGGTGACGCTGGACCTGAAGCAGATTTACCCGCGCGTTGCCGCGATGCTGGCGCGCACGCCGATGAAGCGCATCGTCGTCTGCCGCATGGCGACCATCCTGCCGGCGGTGAAGAAGGCGCTGTTCAGCGTGCTGAAGCGCGGCGAGCTTGCCGCCGTGCCGCGCGACGACCGCCATATCGATTTCAGCAGCCTGCTGACCAATGACGGAACGCTGCGCCCGGTGCGCATCGACGGGCTGCGCGACGTGGCGGTGCTGCAATACACCGGCGGCACCACCGGCGTGCCGAAGGGCGCGATGCTGACCCACCATAACCTGCTGTCCAACGCCCGGCAGGTGCAGGCCTGGTTCCCCACCGTGGCGCTGGGCCAGGAGCGCATGCTCGCCGTGCTGCCCTTCTTCCATGTCTTCGCCATGACGGTGGTGCTGAACATGGGGCTGGCCTGCGGCGCGGAACTGATCATGCTGCCGCGCTTCGAGACCGAGCAGGTGCTGAAGACCATCGCCAAGCGCAAGCCGACGCTCGTCCCCGGCGTGCCCACCATGTACAAGGCGCTGCTGGGCCACCCGCAGGTCGCCCGCTACCCGATGACCTCGATCCGCTACTGCATCTCCGGCGGCGCGCCGCTGCCGATGGAACTGAAGCGCCAGTTCGAGACGGCGACCGGCTGCGTGCTGATCGAAGGCTATGGCCTGTCTGAAGCCTCGCCCGTCTGCGCCGCCAACCCGCTGAGCGGCGTCAACAAGGAAGGGTCGATCGGCCTGCCGCTGCCCGGTATCTCCATCGAGATCCGCGACCTCGAGGACCCGACCCGCAAGCTCGGCATCGGCGAGAAAGGTCAGGTGGCGATTGCCGGGCCCAACGTGATGGCTGGCTATTGGGGCCGGGCCGAGGAAAGCGACCGCACCGTGATCGATGGCTTCCTGCTGACCGGTGATGTCGGGACGATGGATGAAGACGGCTACGTCTTCCTGCTCGACCGGCTGAAGGACCTGATCATCTGCAGCGGCTACAACGTCTATCCGCGCATGATCGAGGAAGCGATCTACCAGCACCCGGACGTGGTTGCCGCCTGCGTCATCGGTCTGCCCGACGATTACCGCGGCCAGACGCCGAAGGCCTTCGTGCAGTTGAAACCGGGCGCCAGCATGACGGTGGAGGCGCTGCGCGACTTCCTGCGCGACAAGATCTCCCGCATCGAGATGCCGACGGCCATCGAGTTCCGCGAGGAACTGCCGAAGACCGCCGTCGGCAAGCTGTCGAAGAAGGAACTGATTGCCGAGGCCCAGCAGGCTCTATCGAACGGCGGATGACCCGAAGTCATCGCCCTCACCCGGACGTAAAGGGAAGCCTTATCACGCGACGGCAGCTGTGCTACCAAACGGGAGGCGCATTGTGCCGAACACGAACAAAAGGTCTTCCCAGGGATGGAACAGCTCTACACGGTCAACCAGCTTGCGGAGGAACTGGGCATCACTCCGCGGGCCCTGCGTTTCTACGAGGTCAAGGGACTGCTGGCGCCCAACCGCGTCGGCAACAACCGGGTCTATACGAAGCGCGACCGCGCCAGGCTGAAGCTGATCCTGCGGGGCAAGCGCCTGGGCTTCTCGCTGGCGGAAATCCGCGAATATCTCGACCTCTACAACGTGAATGGCGGGGTCGAGCAGCAGAGGAACCTGTTGAAGCGCGTGCAGAAGCGGCTGAAGGACCTCGCCCAGCAGCGCGAAGATCTGGAAGCCACCGTACAGGAACTGCGCGACATCGAAGAGCAGGTCAACAACACCTTGGCGGAGCAGAAGTCCACCGCGAAGGACAGCTGACCGGTCGGACGCCCCCGGCGCTCCGGTCGGCCCTATGAGGGGGATCGGAGCATGATGGGACAGCAATGGCTGCGGGCGGTGTGCGATGCCCTCGGATTGAGGGGCGGGACGGGGGATGGGGCATGAACCTGATCTTCCGTCTGTTGACGGTTGTCGTCGCCGCCATCGTCGCCGCATGGCGGGGCCGCCGCGCCGGGCTGCTGGATCCGTCGGCGCTGCGCTTCCGGGTTTGGCCGACTGACCTGGACATCAACCTGCACATGACCAACGCGCGCTATTTCAGCGTGATGGATCTGGGGCGCACCGACCTGATGATCCGGGTCGGTCTGGGTCCGACGATCCTGCGCAACCGCTGGCAGCCGGTGCTGGGCGGAGCGACCATCCGCTACCGCCGCTCGCTGCGGCCGTTCCAGCGCTTCACCCTGGTCAGCCGGGTTCTGTGCTGGGACGACAAATACATCTTTATCGAACACCGCATGGAAACACGCGGCGAGCTGGCGGCGCTGGCCGTCGTCCAGGGTGCATTCGTCGGTGCGACCGGCGTGGTCGCCCCGGCCGAGGTGCTGGCAGCGCTAGGCACCACGGCGGCCTCCCCACCGATCCCCGATGCGGTCGCGGCCTTGCGTGGACAGGCCCTGTCCGCTGTTGCCTGAGCCTTAACAAGAACACCATCCGAGAGGAGACACGTCATCATGAAGGTGCTGGTGCCCGTAAAGCGGGTCGTCGACTACAACGTGAAGATCCGCGTCAAGGCGGATGGCAGCGGCGTCGAGACCGCCAACGTGAAGATGAGCATGAACCCCTTCGACGAGATCGCCGTCGAAGAAGCCGTGCGCCTCAAGGAAGCCGGCAAGGCGACCGAGATCGTGGTGGTGTCCGTCGGCCCGACCCAGGCCCAGGAGACGCTGCGCACGGCGCTTGCCATGGGCGCCGACCGCGCCATCCTGGTGCAGACCGACGTGACGACCGAACCGCTGGCCGTCGCCAAGGTCCTCAAGGCGCTGGTCGGGAAGGAGGCCCCCGGCCTCGTCATCCTCGGCAAGCAGGCCATCGACGACGACTGCAACCAGACCGGCCAGATGCTGGCGGCGCTGCTCGGCTGGGGCCAGGGCACCTTCGCCTCGAAGATCGCCGCCGGTGACGGCACGGTCGCGGTGACCCGCGAGATCGACGGCGGGCTGGAGACGGTGAACCTCAAGCTGCCGGCGGTGGTCACCGCCGACCTGCGCCTGAACGAGCCGCGCTATGCCTCGCTGCCCAACATCATGAAGGCGAAGAAGAAGCCGCTGGAGACCATCACGCCGGACAGCCTCGGCGTCGACGTCACGCCGCGCCTGAAGACGGTGAAGGTGACGGAGCCGCCGAAGCGTCAGGCCGGCATCAAGGTGCCGGACGTCGCCACGCTGGTCGACAAGCTCAAGACCGAAGCCCGCGTGATCTGAGGGGAATGAACTGACCATGGCCAACATTCTCGTCATCGCCGACCATGACGGCGCCTCGCTGAAGCCCGCCACCCTGAATGCCGTCACCGCCGCCGCCAAGATTGGTGGCGATGTCCATATCCTGGTCGCCGGCAAGGGTGCGCAGGCCGCCGCCGAGGCAGCATCCAAGGTGGCTGGGGTCGCCAAGGTTCTGCTGGCCGACGATGCCGCTTACGAGCATCAACTGCCGGAAGACGTCGCCCCGCTGGTGGTGTCCACCGTCACGGGCGGCGGCTACGGCCATGTGCTGGCCGGCGCCACCTCGGCCGGCAAGAACCTCCTGCCGCGCGTCGCAGCATTGCTGGACGTCGCCGCCATCTCCGACATCACCGCCGTGGTCTCCGCCGATACGTTCGAGCGGCCGATCTACGCCGGCAACGCGATTGCCACCGTGCAGTCGGCCGATGCGGTGAAGGTGATCACCGTCCGCACCACCGCCTTCGAGACCGCAGCATCCGAAGGCGGTTCGGCCGCCGTCGAGCAGGTCGAGGGCGCCGGTGCGGCCGGGCTGTCGAGCTTCGTCTCAGCCGAGCTGACCAAGTCGGAGCGTCCGGAGCTGACTGCCGCCCGCGTGGTGGTGTCGGGCGGGCGCGGCATGCAGTCGGGCGAGAACTTCCCGCTGCTGGAGGCGCTGGCCGACAAGCTGGGCGCCGCCGTAGGCGCCAGCCGCGCCGCCGTGGACGCAGGGTTCGTGCCGAACGATTATCAGGTCGGGCAAACCGGCAAGATCGTGGCGCCGGAGCTGTACATCGCCGTCGGCATCTCGGGTGCGATCCAGCATCTGGCCGGCATGAAGGACAGCAAGGTCATCGTCGCGATCAACAAGGATGAGGAAGCGCCCATCTTCCAGGTCGCCGATTACGGCCTCGTCGCGGACCTCTTCAAGGCCGTGCCCGAGTTGCAGCAGGCGCTGTGACCGAAGGGCCGGGCCTTCCGCACGGAAGCCCGGCCGCTTCACGCTTGCCGCGGCGAGCCGGCTGTTCTATCGCTGGCGGCACAGAAACCCGACAGCGGCAGGACGCCATGAGCATCGACGGCATCACCGGACTGGACCATCTGGTCATTGCGACCCGTGACCTGGACGCGGCGCGCGACGCCTACGCCCGGCTTGGCTTCACCGTGACGCCGCGCGGTCACCACACCCAGCTGAAATCCGCCAACCACACCATCCTGTTCCCGACCGGCACCTATCTTGAGTTGCTGGGCATCGAGGAGCAGCGGCCGGTCAACGCCCATTACGCCGCCTTCCTGCGTCAGCGCGAGGGCATCGCCGCCATTGCGCTGAAGACGCCGGACGCCCGCGCCGCTGTCGGGCCGCTGACCGCCGCCGGCTTCCCGGTGTCGGAGCCCGTCGATTTCGGCCGGCCGGTGGAGTTGCCGGGCGGCAGCCGCGACGCGACCTTCACCATCACCCAGATCGACCCGGCGGCCACCCCGGCCGGCCGCGTCTTCCTGTGCCAGCACCACACACCCGATCTGGTCTGGCGTCCCGACCAACTGGAGCATGCCAACAGCGCCACCGGGCTGGAGGCACTGGTGATCGCCGCCGCCGATCCCGATGCAGTCGCCACGACCTATGCCACACTGCTGGGCGGCACCGTCACCGTCCGCGGCTCCGCCCGCATGGTGGTGCCCGCCGGATCCGGTGATGGTCAGGTGCCCGTTCTGGTGGCCACGCCCGACCGCCTGCATTGGGCCTGGACCGCCGATCCAGCCTTCGCCACGACCACCCTGCCCTTCTTCGCCGGTTTCGTCGTGCGCGTCGCCGATCCGGTGAAGGCCCAGCAGGCATTGCAGAAAAGCAAGTTCCCGACCGTGGTCGGAGAGGGCGTGATGCGGGTCGGATCGGGCAGCGCCTGCGGCGCCATGATCGCCTTCGCCCAGGGCTTCGACCTCGACAGCCTGATACCCTGAAATTCGCGACGATTTGCGCCGAATTGGGCATAGGTCCCGCTGAATTGCTTGTGTAGTGTCCGCCGACAGTTGCGCCCGTGGATCGGGCGCGGACTGTGGAGATGCACATGACGACAGCGGGTCAGGCGATGGACGTGACGGGGGCTCCGGGGCAGGAGACCGGTTCCGTACCGGCAGCGCCCGCCCCATCCTCCGCATCATCCTCCGTACCCACGCTTTTCGATGCCCTGCCCGTCGCCGCCCTGCTCCGCGAGCCCGACGGGCGGCTGCGCGGCAATCGCCGCTTTCTCGACCGCTACGGCAACACCGATGCCTTCACCGCCGACCTTTCCGACGTCGTCCCCGGCGACGAGCGGGACGTCAGCGTCCAGTCAGCCGGCGGCGAGCCCCGCGACCTGCTGGTCCGCGTCGGCGGTCCGCCTTGGATCGCGACGGTGGAGGACGTCACCGAACAGCGCCGCACCGCCCGCGGGCTGGAACTGGCGACCGAGAATCTCGAAGAGGCCTATCACACCGCCAAGCTCGGCTACTGGGAATACGGCATCCAGTCCGGCGAACTGGTGCTGAGCGACGCCGGGCTGGCGGTGCTGGGCCATGAGCGCGACCGCTTCGCCGGAGGGTTCGACGGCCTGCTGGGCATCCTGCACCCCGACGACCGACCACGCTTCGGCAACATGCTGGAAAGCGTGGTCGGCAATCCCCAGCGCGTCTATGTCGAATACCGCGTCCACGACCGTGACGGCCGCGTCCGCTACGTCTCCGCCTCCTGCGCGCCGCGGCTGGATGCGCAGCAGCGGCTGACTCACGTCTTCGGCGTGCTGATGGACAGCACCGAGCGGGCGGAGGCCGCGGCCCAGCTCGAGGCCGCCAAGCAGCGGCTGGAGGAAGCCTACCGCACCGGCCATCTCGGCTATTGGGAGTACGGCATCCACAGCGGCACGCTGGTGTGGAACCGCGAGGCCTTCGGCATCTACGGCCAGGATCCGGACCGGTTCGAGCCGACCTTCGACAATCTGCTGGGCATCCTGCACCCCGATGACCGCATGTCCTTCGGCAACATGCTGGAAAGCGTGATCGGCAACTCCCGCCGCGTCTATGTCGAATACCGGGTGATCGATCCGGCAGGGGAGGTCCGCTACGTCTCCTCCTCCTGCGCGCCGCGCTTCGATCTGGACGGGCGCCTGACCCACCTGTTCGGCGTCATGCTCGACACCACCGAGCGGGCGCGGGCGGCCGACGCCCTGCGCGCCGCCAAGGACCGGGTGGAGCAGGCCTATCGCGAGTTGCAGGCCGCTCAGGACAGTCTGGTCCAGACCGAGAAGATGGCATCCCTCGGCCAGCTCGTCGCCGGCGTGGCGCACGAGGTGAACGGGCCGGTCGGCGTGGCGCTGACCACCGCCTCCCACCTGCTGAGCCGGGCGGAGGACGTGAAGCGCCAGTTCGCCGCCAACGCCCTGACCCGCTCGGCCCTGGCCGGTTTCCTGGAGGTGGCGCAGGAGGCCGGGCAACTGCTGGTCGGCAACACCGAACGCATCGCCGCGCTGGTCCACATGTTCAAGCAGGTGGCAGCCGACCAGACCGGCGACGAGCGCCGCACATTCTACCTGCGCGAATACACCGAGGACGTGCTGCTGAGCCTGCACACCCAGATCGGCTCCTCCGGCCACCGCGTGGAACTGGCCTGTCCGGAGGCGCTCCAACTGGAAAGCTTCCCCGGCGCCTTCGCCCGCGTGCTGACCCATCTGGTGCGCAATTCACTGACGCATGCCTTCCGGCCGGAGCAGAGCGGCCGGATCACCATCGACATCCATGCCGACGGCGACGACTGGATCGAGGTGGTTCACAGCGACGACGGCCAGGGGATCCTGGAAGCCGACCTGCCCCGGATCTTCGACCCCTTCTTCACCACCGCACGTCATGCCGGCTGCGTCGGGCTGGGGCTTCACATCGCCTACAATCTGGCGACACAGACGCTCGGCGGCCAGTTGAGCGTCCGCAACACCCCCGGCCACGGCGCCGTCTTCACCCTGCGGGTGCCGCGGCAGGCACCGGACCTCGGCTGATCCCCGGGGCACCGACCCGCCGCAGGTCAGGCAACGGTCTGGCGTTCGTGCCGCAGCGGTTCCAGCGCCTCGGCCACCGCGCGGCGCAGGTCGGCGGCGATCACCGGCTTGTGCATCACGCGGAAATTGCCGGCCTCCGCCTCCTGCGCGCGGGCGGGGGCGGTGTCGCCGGTGACGAGGATGCCCGGCAGGATGCGGCCCAAGGCCAGCCGCACCTCGCGGATCGCCTCCGTTCCGGTGCGGCCGTCGCGCAGGCGGTAATCAGCGACGATCAGGTCGGGCGCCGGCCCGCGATTGGCGAGGTCCAGGGCCTCGGCGCAGGATTCGGCGGCCATGACGCCATAGCCCCACTCGGCCAGCATGGCCCGCAGCCCTTCACGGACGATCATGTCGTCCTCGATCACCAGTACCGTCGTGGCGAAGGCCGGACGAGGAGAGCACGGAGCCGGCGCCGGTTTCCCCGCCGGAGGATCGGCAACGGGAAGCTCGACCGCGAAGACCGATCCTTCGCCGGGTGTCGACCGCACCGTCACCCGATGGCCCAGCATGACCGACAGCCGCCGCACCACCGCCAGCCCGAGCCCCAGCCCCTGGTCGCGGTTGCGGCTGGCGTTGCCGACCTGCACGAACTCCTGGAAGATGTCCTCCTGCTGGTCGGCGGGAATGCCGATGCCGGTGTCCCACACCTCGATGCGCAGCGTGTGGCCGCGGCGGCGGCAGCCGATCAGGATGCGGCCCTTGTCGGTGTAGCGCAGGGCGTTTTCCACCAGATTCTGCAGGATGCGGCAGAGCAGCATCGGGTCGCTGCGCACATGAACGCTGCTCGGCACGATGTGCAGGAGCAGCCCCTTCTGGACGGCGACCGGCCGGCTGTTGGCGGCGACGCGGTCCATCACCTCCGCCAGCGCAAAGACCTCGACCTCCGGCACCACCGCGCCCGCTTCCAGCCGGGAGACGTCCAGCAACCCGTCGAGCAGCATCTTCAAGGCGCCGAGCGCCCGCTCCATCGTGCCCAGGACATTGCGGGTCATGGGGTCGCTGACACGGCTCGACAGCACCTCCATCAGCAGCATCAGCGACTGTACCGGCTGGCGTAAATCGTGGCTGGCGGCGGCCAAGAACTTGGACTTGGCGACATTCGCCCGGTCCGCCTCCCGCCTCGCGTCGGTCAGCGCCGCCTGGGCACGCTTGTGCTCGGAGATGTCGCGGACGGTGGCGATCAGGCTGACCAGCCGGTTGTCGTGATCGCGGACCGGCGACGCACTCAGTTCCAGGCAGCGCGACCCTTTCGGGTCCGCCCCCTCCTCGTCGGGGTCGGAGCGGGTCAGTTCCACGCGCGCATCGCGTCCGACGACGATGGCGTCGCGCAGGGGCTGCAAGGCCGCACGGTCCTTGGTCGCCCGCTCCAGCGCAGTGAGGGCGCCGCTGCCCATCAGGGCGGAAATCGGCGCACCCAGCAGCTGTTCGAGCGCCGGATTGACATAGACGATGGGCATGCCCGGCTGGGTGGCGTCGGCGATCATGATGCCGTCGTTGCTCCAGGCCAGCGCCCTGTTGCGCACCCGCAGCGCCCGGTCGGTATGCCGGCGCCATTGCAGCTCGACGATGAAGGCGATGACAAACAGCAGGATCACCACCGTGGTGGCGACCGCCCAGCCGATGTAGAGGCGGGCATTGTCGCGCCAGGGACCGAACACCGTCTCCACCGATTCGCCGACGATGGCGACCACCGGATAGTCGGGTGCCGACCGGAAGGCGGTGATCCGCTCCACCCCGTCGACCGGACTGACCATGCGGATATGGCCGACGGGATGCTGCCTGATCGCCTGCCACAGTTCGTTGTTGGTGGTTCCCCGCCCCGTAACGCTGTTGGCCCCTGCGTTGCGGGCGATGATGACCCCGTCGGTCCGCAGCAGCGTCGCCGCCCCATCGGCCGGCAAACCGAGCACGCGGTAATAGCGGGCGAAGGATTCGACCGGAATATCGGCGACCGCGATCCCGGCGAAGGTGCCGTCGGCATTCTCCAGCCGGCGCGAAACCGGGATCAGCAGATCCTGCGTTTCGGACGACGCATAGGGCATGCCGATCACCAGCCCGCGCGGTGCGGCGTCGCGGGCAATGCGGAACTCGTCGCGGTCGGTGACGGCACCCTGGAAGGTGGCCCGCCCCCCGCCCATGGTCAGCAGGCCCGAAGCGTCATAGACGCGAACCCCCACCACCAGACCTTCTTCGAAGGCCCGCCGGGAATCCAGGCGCATGGCACGGTTGCGCTCGGTGTTGGCGATCAGGTCCAGCAGCAGGTCGTCGACGCGGCGGAAGGTGGAAACCGCATGCTCCTCCACCAGGCGGGCGACGACGGCGGTCTTCTCATGGGCGGTCAGGTCGAGCAGACTCTCTTCCCGATGGAGGCGGTCGAGCAGAATCCACCACAAGGCGGCGATGGCCAGCGCGACCGCCAGGGCGGGCAAGACCAAGCGCCCGCCGAAACCGGAAAAAAGCCAGAGCGCCCGCTTCACGTATACCCCGAACGCAGTGGATCGTCCGCCGGCCGTGTCCATCGCCAGGAAAGCGGACGCCCGCGGCAGGCGGACGCAAGCATGCCGCAACGCAGATGCCGACGCAACGCCGTAACCGGCAAGGTGGCACCGGCGGACAGTTGCTCCACCCATGCAGACCGCCCGCCCATTCCTTTCGTCCACGGCGTTCCAAGACACCCTCCGGCGCACGGGACCGCAGGAGCGAAGGGAGGGCGGCGGCATCGACCGCGCCGAAAAGCCGGCTTTGCTGCGCTGCCGCAGCCGGCTATACCGCCGCGATGAGCTTCGCACGCGCCATCGCCACCGTCGGCGGACTGACCCTGCTGAGCCGGCTGGCCGGCTTCGCACGCGACATTTTGACCGCGGCGGTGCTGGGCGCCGGACCGGTCGCCGACGCCTTCTTCGTCGCGCTGAAGCTGCCCAACCTGTTCCGCCGGCTGTTCGCGGAGGGTGCTTTCGGCGTCGCCTTCGTCCCGCTGTTCGCCGCCGAGCTTCAGACCCGCGGACGCAGCGCCGCCATCCGTTTCGCGGAGGAGGCGCTGGCGATGCTGCTGGCGATGCTGCTGCCCTTCACGCTGGCAGCCATCGTCGCCATGCCCTTGCTCATGCACGGCCTCGCCCCCGGCTTCGTCGACGAACCGGCCAAGTTCGCCCTGGCGGTGGATATGGCGCGGCTGACCTTTCCCTATCTGGCGCTGATCTCGCTGGTGGCGCTGCTGGGCGGCGTGCTGAACGCGCTCGACCGTTTCGGCCCGTTCGCCGCGGCGCCCATCGCCTTCAACCTGACGCTGGTCGCCGCCCTGCTGATCGCCCCGCGGCTGGGTCTGGAACCCGGTACCGCCATGGCGGCGGCGGTGACCCTGTCGGGGGTAGTTCAGGTCTCCTGGATGGCCTGGGCCTGCGCCAAGGCGGGAGTGGTGCTGACACTGCGCCCACCGCGGATGACAGAGGGGATGCGGCGGCTGTTCCGGCTGATCGGACCGGGCGCCATCGGTGCCGGGGTCATGCAGATCAACCTGTTCCTGAACATCGTGCTTGCTTCGCTGCTGCCGTCGGGCGCGGTGTCCTTCCTCTATTATGCCGACCGGCTGAACCAGATGCCGCTGGGCGTCATCGGCATCGCCATTGGCACCGCCCTTCTGCCGGTGCTGGCCCGCCATGTCGCCGCCGGGGACGAGCGGATGGTCCGCCATTACCTGAGCCGCGCGCTGGAGTTCAGCCTGCTGCTCGGCCTGCCGGCCGCGGTCGCGCTCGGCGTGGCGGGGACGCCCATCGTCGCCGTCCTGTTCCAGCGTGGCGCCTTCGGTCCGGAGGAGGCGCACGCCACCGCGATGGCGCTCGCCGCCTACGCCATCGGCATCCCGGCCTATGTGATCGTGAAGTCGCTGAACGCCGCCTTCTTCGCCCGCCACGACACGGTGACCCCGGTGCGCGTCGCCGTCATCGTGACGGTGGCGACCGCCCTGCTGGCGCTGCTGCTGATGCCCTGGCTGGGTCATGTCGGCATTGCGCTGTCCACCGGGCTGACGGCCTGGCTGGATGTCGCGCTGCTGGTGGCGGCGATGCGCAAGCGCGGCCTGTTCGATCTGGATGAGCGCCTGAAGCGCCGCGCCCCCCGGATCGCGGCGGCTGCGGCCGGCATGGGAGCTGCACTTCTGGCTGGCGGGCATGTGCTGACGCCCTGGCTGGACGCACCCTCCACCGCAGTGCGGTTCCTGGCGCTGGCCTTGCTCGTCGCTGGTGGCGCCACGGCTTTCGGCGCGCTGGCGACGCTGCTGGGCGGGGCCAGATTGGGAGACGTCAAGGGAATGCTGTCGAAATCGGCGCAACCCGGCAAAGAGCAGATCGGCTGAATCACGACCATCGGAAGCGGCGCCACCTCCGAGGCCTGCTGATCGGCTTGGATTTTCTCGGATTACTTTAAGGGCAGATAAACGTCGGTCAGAAGATCTTGTTCCGCCGTTTCCCCGATGAAGTTCAGATAATGGAAATAAACCGGGAAATCGCGAAGCTCTTCGCCGCTTTCCGGCAGCCATCGGCCATACAGAAACCTCACCACCTCGCCGATCTGCTCATGCGAACCCCGGTGCCTGACGACGGCGCACCGTCCACCGGGGATGAGTTTCTTTACGATCCCTTGCGGGTTTTCGGGCACCTCGCCATCGATCTCTCCGCAGATGTCGAACCGAAAGTCGGCCGGCTCGGTGGTTTCGGGGTTGTCGAACGCGACGCCGAAGGTCCGGCACCGGTCGCGCGGCGATAGACCGCTGGTCTTGCGCCAGTCGATGAAGATGCGAACCGAGTCATTCACGTCTTCGATCGGTCCCCGATGACAGTAGGCCGCCACCTGCACAGGCGCGAAGTCGACGATTGAAACATCCATGGTCCTGATCCTTTTCTTTTTGATGTGACGATAGCGGTCGTGCCACTGCCGCCATTCCGGAGTTTTCCTGAACTCGGACGGGGTCTGGCCGAACGTCTTCCTGAAGGCGCGGGAGAAGGACTCCGGTGTCTCGAAGCCGGCATCCAGGGCAATATCGATGACCTTGTCGGCCGGATAGAAGGCCAGCCGGAACGACGCCCGCTTCAACCGCGCAAGCTGGATGTATTTCCCGACGCTGATGTCAAAATGAGCCGAGAAGAGACGGTGAAAATGGAACTTCGAGAGACAGGCGACATCGCTCAGTCTGTCGAGCGACAGGTCTCCTTCCAGATTCTGGTCGATATAGTCGAACAGCCTGGAAAACCTTTCATCGTATTCCCGCCTGCTCATCGTCTGTCTGGCCTCCACACGGTTGATGGGAGAGACCATAAGCCGGCGGTTCGGCGGCCGTCCTGGCACATCTTGCTGAATATCGGCTGCGGTTTCGGATCGGCGGGGCGCCTGGATTACGGAGAAAAGATTGCGGCGCTACCCCTCTTGACGGCGGTCATAGGCAGTCGTACAAGCGGATCCACGTGGTGATTTGGTCGACCGGCTTGCGGGCCACGTAAAACAACCCGCTAAAAAGGTCCGAGCCGCGTCCGCGCCTCGACCCGATCGGTCGGGGCGTTTTTTGTTTGCGGCCGGCCTTGCCCCACCGGCGATCATCAGGGGAGAGTCGCGGAATGTCGCGCACCGATCATCGCAATCCGAACGTCGCGGGGCTACGCCCCCGCTCCAAGCTGGTCCATGGCGGCATCCGCCGCTCGCAGTTCGACGAAACCTGCGAGGCTCTGTACCAGACCTCCGGCTTCGTCTACGGCTCGGCGGAAGAGGCGGAGAACGCCTTTGCCAACGACGGCGCGCGCCACGTCTATTCCCGCTTCCGCAACCCGACCTCGGCGATGTTCGAGGATCGGCTGGCCGAATATGAGGGGGCGGAATGGGCCTATGCCACCGCCAGCGGCATGGCCGCGGTGCATGGCGCGCTGATGAGCGGCCTGCGCACCGGCGACCGGGTGGTGGCGCCGCGGGCGCTCTTCATCTCCTGCTACTGGATCCTGAAGGAGCTGTGTAGCCGCTACGGCATCGAAACGGTGTTCGTCGACGGCACCAACCTGGCCGAGTGGGAAGAGGCGCTGTCCAAGCCGGCCAAGGCGGTCTTCCTGGAAACCCCGTCCAACCCCGGGCTCGAGGTCGTCGATCTCCGGGCCGTCTGCGATCTCGCCCACAAGGCGGGCGCGGTGGTCGTGGTCGACAATGCCTTCGCCACGCCGGTGCTCCAGCGTCCGTTCGACTTCGGCGCCGATGTCATCATCTATTCGGCGACCAAGCACATCGACGGCCAGGGCCGCTGCCTGGGCGGCGTCATCCTCGCCAAGGACAAGAAATACGCCTCCGAGGTCATCCATCCCTTCCTGCGCAACACCGGCCCGACCATCTCCCCGTTCAATTCCTGGCTGCTGCTGAAGGGGATGGAGACGCTGGAACTGCGCGTGCAGGCCCAGTCGGCGGCCGGGCTCCAGGTCGCGGAGTTCCTGGAAAGCCATCCGAAGGTGGCCCAGGTGCTATACCCGCTGCTGCCCAGCCATCCGCAGTACGATCTGGTGCGCAAGCAGATGACCGGTGGCGGCAACATGCTGTCGGTCTTCCTCAAGGGCGGCAAGACCGAGGCGTTCAACATGCTGAACGGCCTGCGCATGGTGATGATCTCCAACAATCTGGGCGATTCGAAGAGCCTGGTCACCCACCCCGCCACCACCACCCATTGCAAGCTGACGGACGAGGAGAAGGCCGCCGCCCGGATCGAACCCGGCCTCCTGCGCCTGTCCGTTGGTCTAGAGGATCCCCAGGACATCATGGAAGATCTCGACCGCGCGCTCGCCGAGGCGTAAAGATCGTGCCGGAACTTATGTTGCAGTGCAGCGTTGACCCTGCAGTCAGGTTCCGGCAACGATTTCTTCAGAGAGGCGACGCCCATGTCACGAGAGAATGCCGGCAACGGCCACCCCACCGACAGGCTGATGGCAGTGGCGGGCCAGATCACCAAGACCGGCCTTCGCGGTGGTGAAATGGGCGTCGCTGCGGCGCAGACCATCGGCTATCGCACCGCGATGATGACCGCGGCGCTGTCGAACCCCATCGACTTCGCCAATCCGGAATTCATCCGCATGGGTGCGGAGAAGGTGGAAGCAGCGGTGGAGGCCTTCCACGCCGTCGCCACCGGCATCGGCGAGTTCGGGCAGGCCTGGATCACCATGATCACCAAGCAGACCCAGGCAGCCGCCACCACCATCGGCGGCCTCGCCAGCTGCAAGAACCCGGTCGAGATCATCGATGTCCAGCAGCGGTTGCTGGCGGATGTCGTCGATGCCGGCATCCATGCCAACCTGCGCCTGATCGAGGCGACGGCCTCCCTCGCCGCCGCCGGCATGAACCCCGCCTACCGCAAGGTGCGCGCCAACGCCCGCCGCCTGGCGCGCGAACAGGCCTGACCGATCAAACCACGTCCGCGGGAGCAAGGCGGCAGCAGGCGCCGTCATGCTCCACCTGGATGGTGACGTGGCCGATGCCGAAGCGGTCCTTCAGCACCGTCGAGATTTCCAGCAGCAGCGCATCGTCCTGCCCCATGCCGGGACGGACGAGATGGGCGGTCAGGGCGGTTTCGGTCGTGCTGATCGGCCATATGTGCAGGTCATGCACGGCGGTGACACCGGGCATTCCGGCCAGATACCGTTCAACTCCCACCCGGTCGACGCCGTCCGGCACCGCGCCCATCGCCAAGCGCACCGAATCGCGCAGCAATCCCCAGGTGCCGGCGACGATGACCAGGGCGATGAGGATGCTGGTCACCGGATCCAGCCACAGCCAGCCGGTGAAGCGGATTACCAGCGCCGCCACCACCACGCCCAGCGATACCGCCGCGTCGGCCGCCATGTGCAGATAGGCGCCGCGCAGGTTGATGTCGTGCTTCTGCCCGCCCATGAACAGCCAGGCGGTCCAGCCATTGATGAGGATGCCGACCGCCGCAACCACCATCACCGTCGTTTCCCCGACCGGTTCCGGATCGGCAAGGCGGTTGACCGCCTCCAGCAAGATGGCGCCGACAGCGATCAGCAGGATCATGGCATTCAGCAGCGACGCCAGGATCGAGGCGTTGCCGAAGCCATAAGTATAGCGTCCCTGCGGAATCCGCCGCCCGAGCCACACCGCTCCCCAGGCCAGCAGCAACCCCATCACGTCGCTGAGATTGTGCCCGGCGTCGGCGATCAGGGCGGTGGAGTTGGCGATCAGCCCATAGACCGCCTCCACCACCACGAAGCCGATGTTCAGCAGCGCCCCCAGCGCAAAGGAGCGGTCGTAGCGCACCGGCCCGTGGTGGTGTTGGTGGCCGGCATGGCCGTGTTCGGAATGGCCGTGATCGGAATGGTCATGCCCGGCATGATCTTCGTCGAGGTGGGTGGAACCGCCGTGGGAATGGCCGTGCGGCATGATGGTGGGTCCCGTTGTCGGATTGTGCATCGCAGCGCACCGGAGTCTGGGCGCTCAAGGGCCTTTGGACAAGCCCGACATTGGATGGCGCAGCGCGCCTCTTGCGCCGATCCGTCGCGGCGCCTAGCTTCGCGCGGTCACTCACGATCACCAGTGAACGAAGGAAATGGTCATGAAGGCGCGCGTCACCTGGGTGGACGGCAAGATGTTCGTCGGCGAATCCGGCAGCGGCCATGCCGTGGTGATGGATGGCGCCGTGGAAGCCGGTGGCCGCAACGCCGGCATCCGGCCGATGGAAATGCTGCTGATCGGCATGGGCGGCTGCACCTGCTTCGACGTGGTGATGATCCTGGAAAAGGGCCGCCAGCAGATCACCGACTGCGTCGCCGCCATCGAGGCGGAGCGGGCGGACACCGACCCGAAGGTCTTCACCAAGATCCATGTCCACTTCACCGTGACCGGCCGCAATCTCGACCCGGCGAAGGTCGAGCGCGCCATCGCCCTGTCGGCGGAAAAATACTGCTCGGCCTCCATCATGCTGGGCCAGACCGCGACCATCACCCACGACTTCGAAGTGGTCGAGGCGCCGTAACAGGGCAGCTCCATAGCTTTTCAGTTGCATCCATACGCATGACTCGCGAAGGATCGGATATCTGCCCCGAACCTTCGCGATCATCGCGTGCGCTCCCTCATTATCGCTTCCCTTCTTTCGATGCTCACCTCCCTCGCGGTCGCCGGAGAGGCAAGGGTCAGCCTGTCCGACTGGGGCGGGATCGGGCTGTTGCAGATGCCGAACGCCCGGATGGCGCCCGACGGGTCGATGAGCGGCGGGTTGACCGCGCTCGGCGATCTGCACCGCCATTACACGATCTCGGCCCAGCCGCTGCCCTGGCTGGAGGTCACCGGGCGCAACAGCGCCTATCCCGGCTATTACGGGCTCACCGAACCCGGTCTCGACCTGAAGCTCCGCCTGCGGCCTGAGGATGAGCATGGGCCGGCAATCGTGGTCGGCGGACGCGACGTCACCGGCTCGGGGCTGGACCTGCCGGGCAAAGGCCGCTTCGCCGGCGAATACATCGCCTTGTCGCGCCGCTGGTGGGATATCGACCTGACGCTGGGCATGGGGTGGGGAACGCTGGGAGAAGCCGGCCAACTGCGCAACCCGCTGCGTTTCCTGGGCGGCCGGTTCCGCCGCGACCGCGACCCTTCCGCTTGGCCGACCACCCGCGGCCCTAAGGCATGGTTCAGCGGCGAACGGGTGGCGCTGTTCGGCGGCGCAGAGTGGCACCTGCCGGTCGACGGTCTGAGCCTGAAGCTGGAATCCTCCGGCGACCGCTTCCGCGCCCAGCGACAGGATGAGCCGGGCTTCGATCCCGGCAGCCGCTACAGTCTTGGCCTGTCCTGGCGCCCCACCTCCTGGGCCGATCTGGGCGCAGCCTATGAGCAGGGACGCCGCTTGATGCTGCGGCTCTCGGTCCGCTTCGATCCGGCGGTGGATGCCGACAAACCCGACCGCCCTCCCCCGACCATCGGCCCGCGCCCCTCGGCCGGATCGGCCTTGTCCGCCGATGCCATTGCCCTGGTGGCCCGCAGCCGGGGCCTGCCCGTCCGCTCGGTGCGGATCGAGGGGGAACTGGCGACCCTGTGGCTCGACCCGGCCGGGAGCGGGCGGATGCCGGTGGCACGCGAGGTCGGCGATGCCGCCCGCCTGCTCGCCGACCTCGCTCCGCCCGGGGTCGAGCGGCTCCGCATCGTCACCGGCGCCGCAGGTCTCGATGCTGCGGCCGTGACCCTGCTCCGCCGCGACCTGGAACGGGCCGCGAACCATCGCGGCAGCGCCGAGGAGGTCTGGCAAACCACGCAACTCGCCCCGGCGGCCGAACCGCCGCCCGACTGGCGCCCCTCCCTCGATCTCTCAACCCGGCTCGTCGCCACCTTCGATCTGGCGGAGTTGGGAACCCCATTGGCCCAGCGCACCCACACGGATGTGATGCTGCGGGCGGAGCCGATGCGCGGGCTGGTGCTGGGCGGCGGACTGCGCATCAACGCGCCGAGCGATCTGGAGCTGCTGGACACCAATGCCCTGCCGGCGGCACAGCCCGTGCGCAGCGATCTGCCGCGCTACGCCGACCGCCAGATGTCACTCGACCATGCCTATGGGGCATGGCTCGCCCGTCCGGCGGATGGGCTGACCACCCGGCTGTCCGCCGGCCATCTGGAGGAGATGTATGGCGGCATCGGTGCCGAGGTGCTGGTGCAGCCGCTCGCCGCACGCTGGGCGCTGGGCCTCGACCTCAACCATGTGTGGAAGCGGCGGCCGGACAGCCTGTTCGGCTTCGACCGCACCGATGCCCGCGGCACCGGCCATGCCAGCGTCTATTGGGAATCGCCGGGGGCCGACACCACGACCGCGCTTCGGCTCGGCCGCTATCTTGGCGGCGACTGGGGCGGCACAGTGGAGGTGATGCGCCGCTTCGACGGCGGCATCGGGCTGACCGCCCATGCCACCTGGACCGAAGGGCCGGACGGGGCGCAAAGCCGGTTCGGCGGAAGGATGGACTGGGGACTGGCGCTTGTGGTGCCTATCGCCGCATCGGGCTGGCTGCCGGTCGGCGGCACGGTGGAGACGGCGGTGCGCACGCTGGGCCGCGATGCCGGACAGCGTCTGCAACAGCCGCTGCCGCTCTACGATCTCCGTGTGCCGGGAGGCGTCGGACGCCTCACCGGCACATGGTCGCGGCTGCTCAATTAGAGTGTGATCGGTTCAAGCGGAACCGCTTGAAGCGTGAATCACACGGAAAACCAAACTCTAAATCAACGGATCGGCTTGCTGCCCGGCGTGACGACGGGAGCGGTGGCCGGCGCCCTGGCCGGCGTCGTTGAGGAGTTGCGCGGGTCGAGCACCACCGTCGTCCACTGCCCCTGCGGGGTCATGGCGTTGGCGACATAGCGGTCGCCTTCCTTGCGGAAGTCGCGCACCGAGACATAGCCGGCGGCGCTGAGCTGGTTGAGCAGCGTCGTCTGTTGCAGCTCGATCGGCTTCTGTCCCCGGCCACGGCGCCCGGCGAGATCGGAGGAGGATCCTCCAGCGGAGCCGGTCATGCCCGACAGATCGCTGCCGGTGCTGCCGGAATAGTTCTGACTGGAATAGGTGGAGTAGCCTTGCGAATAGGTCTGCTGCGCCATCGCCGCCGGAACCATCGCGACTGAGGCGGCCATCGCCGCCAGGATCAATCCGGTCTTCATCTTGTCCTCGCTCGTTGTCGTCCCCCATGGCCGGCGGATGCCGGACCTCATAACAAGCGGAAACGCGCAGACAGCCCCATTGTTGCATAAATGCCAGTCCGCACCAGCCCTGCGGCGCTCCGATACTCCGGCCGATCAGGAACAGGGAACATCGCGCCCACGGCGTTGTTCTGATCTTCGAATGCCGCCGCACCGGCTGTGCTTACCGTCTCCCCGCCCCGACTTGCATGCCCAAGCAGAGGCCAGGAGATGGAGACGACGGGACGGCGGATGCGGCCACGACTTGTCTCATGCGTGACGCCGGCAGTCCTTGGTGACTATTCGGCCAAGCGAGGGAGGGTATGATGCTCTATTGGGCTCTCGTTTTCTTCGTCATCGCGCTGATCGCCGGCGCACTCGGGTTCGGTGGAATTGCGTCGGCCAGTTCCGGCATCGCGCAGATCCTGTTCTTCCTGTTCCTGGTCCTGTTCGCCATCAGCCTGATCATGGGTCTGGTCCGGCGACGCTAGCCAAGCTGCCAAACCGGCCGGCCTAAGGTTCCTGCGGGACGGAACCTCCTTCGGGCCGGCCGGTTGAACGCAGTGTCTCCTGAGGCTGCAAGACTCTCTCTCCTCCAGAGATGCCGTCGGCACCGGTAGCCCTGACAGCGTCTCAATCTTCCCCGCCTCCGGCGGCGTCCGTACGGGCGCCGCCATTCTTTTTTGTCTGCGGCCAAAAGCGACGGACAGAAGGCCGCAGACATGGAAACGGGGCGCCCGGTTACCGGACGCCCCGCGGAAATCAGCACTTTTCGGCACTCGGCGAACACGCGCCCGCCACGATCAGGCGTTGGACGATCAGGCGTCTGCGTCGTCCGACGGGCTTTCCCCCTCCATCAGCAGGCGGAGGGCGCGGCGGCCACGCGACAGGCGCGACTTCACCGTGCCGATGGAAATTCCCAGGATGTCGGCCGCCTCGTTGTAGGAAATTCCTTCCAGCCCGATCAGCAGAACCACTTCGCGCTGCTCGTTCGGCAGCAGGGCCAGCGCCCGGCGCAGGTCCCGCAGTTCCATCCGTACAAACTGCGATCCGGGAGCGGCACCGATGGCGGCCTGCGCCTCGGCGTCGATGTCGACGACCGGCTGGCGGCGGCGCACACCGTTGATGTGCAGATTGCGCAGAATGGTGAACAGCCAAGCCCGCAGGTTGGTGCCGGGACGCCACAGATGCAGGCGCGACAGGGCGCGTTCAAGACATTCCTGCACCAGATCGTCGGCCAGGGTGGCATCGCGCACCATCGCACGGGCGAAGCGGCGCAGGCGTGGGATTTCCTCTTCGATCTGACGGATCACCGCCGGGTCGGGCGGTGCGTTGGGGTCGGGGCGGAAGTCGTCCTCCGCAGCGGCCTGGACAACCGTGTCCGCGCCGTCGGCAAGATCGGCATCGGTATCGACATCGGCCGGGGCTTCGTCGATTTCGGTGCTGGCTTCGGCCATCTTGGCCTCCGCATGGGCAGTCAAATGGGTCTCCATCCCGGCATCGGCGGTGTCTTGGTCAAGATACGTCGGCAGGCGGTCCGAACGGGTCCGGCCAACGGCCTCGGCGCCGAAGGGCACCGGCTCGACCGGGACGCGCTGTCGGTGGCTCAAGGTGGTCGCGACGTGGTTCGCCATCGGTGAAACGATGCCTCCTTCAATGCCGTTCGCCACGGCGGCTCTCCGCGTCTTGGTGCGGATTGCTTTGCCGGGGCCTCCGGCGCGACGGCCCCGGACAATGGAGAGTCTCCGTCGTCCGGGGCCGTCGAATTCGCAGCCGATTATCTGGCCCGATCCGTACTTAATGAGCGCACAAAGGAGCTGCCAGTTGGGAAAAAGGCTAGTGGGTCATACAATGGAGACAATTAACCCCTAGAGTACCCCTGCTATTCCACACCAATCACCGTTCGGGCATTGGCTTAAAACATGGTCGTTCGTTATTTCTCCAACTCGATTGGAGGACGCATGACCAACGCGAAAAGAAAAAGACCGACCGACACCAGTCGATCGGCCTATGTATTTTTTATTGGCGGCGGCGCATCAACCTCTTACGGTGATGTATTTCCCAGCAGCCAGCCTTCCGTTTTGGCTTATGCCGCCATGCCTGGCACCCGGCCAGTTGGGTGCAGTGGCGTCCTCCCTGAAAACTCTGCTTCCGACCTTTTGATGGTCTCCAAAAGCTCGAAGAAAATCATACAGGGGGGTCCGGTGGAAGACCACACGAACCTTTGCGGTACACCGTCCGCGTTTGGCGCTCCATCAACCTCGCAAGGCAATGCCAGGCGGCGGACCCGCGGCATGCGCCTGTCGGCGTTCGCAGCGGCGGCGCTCCTGCCTTGCCTGCTGGCCTCGGCACCGGCCAGCGCCGGCATTGCAGAGAAAACCGTCGCCGCGCTTGAGGCGTTGGCCAACAAAGGCAGCGCCCGCGCCCAGTATGAACTGGCACAGCATTATGAACGCGCCGACGGGGTGAAGGCCGATCCGCGGCTGGCCTTATCCCTCTATTGCCGGGCTGCCCGCCAGGATTACTCCGACGCCGCGCTGATGGCCGGGCGGATGCACATGGCCGGCCTGGGTGGCGTGTCCAAGGATGCCGACCTCGGCCGTGCCTGGCTGCGCAAGGCCGCAGCCTTGGGCAACGAGCAGGCGGAGCGTCTGGTCGGCAGCGCCGGGGGTACGGTGAAGACGCCGGACCGTTGCGAGCCGCCCAACCTGCGCTGGGGCATCATCCGCAAGCCGCCGGCGGAAATCCGCGCGATGGTTCAGAAGATGGCGCCGACCTACGGCCTCGATCCCGATCTGGTGCTCGCCGTCATCGCGGTGGAATCCGGCTATCGCGTCGATGTCGTCTCGAACAAGAACGCCCAGGGGCTGATGCAGCTGATCCCGGAGACGGCGGAGCGCTTCGGCGTATCCGACCCGTTCAATGCGGAACAGAATATGCGCGGCGGCATGAAGTATCTGCGCTGGCTGCTGGCCTACTTCAACGGCAACGTCGCCTATGCGCTGGCCGGCTACAACGCCGGCGAGGGCGCCGTGCTGCAATACAAGGGCATTCCGCCCTACCGCGAGACGCAGGATTACGTGACCAAGATCCGCGGGATCTACGCACAGACCTATCATCCGTTCAACCGCGACATCGTGCAGTCGGCCGGCCTCGTCAGCAGCGCGCGAGAGGAAGTGGCCGAACTGTCGCTTTCGACCAAGGCGCGCAGCAGCGGAAAACGATGAGAACGGGAGATTGCGACTCGGAAAAATGCGACTCGAGCGACTCGGGCGGCGCTTGGTTAACACTTTGGTTATAAACTGACGATTACCCTCGGGGAACGACGGATTTCGCAAGCGTTGGCGCCTTTCGGGACGCCTTCCCGCGTCACCCGCCAGTGTCTCACCCGCAACGTTTCATCCGAACGTTTCCCGAGGACCTGCCCGATGCCCATGGCCGCCGACGTCGACACCATCGAACGCACCTCCATCGTCGCCTACACGCTGCTGAACGAGCTTCATGAAGTCCTGGCCCTGCCCAAGGCTCCGGACGACGTTACGCTGGGCATCCTGATGGGCATGGCCATGTTCCTCGACGACAAGGTCGGCCCGATGCGCGCCAAGCGCCTGATGGCCGAGGCGCCTACCATCGTGCTGAAGACGGATGCCCACGTCACCACCGACCAGACCCAGCGGATCATGCCGGTCCTGCGCGCCTTCGGCGACCACCTGAAGGAACTGCGCATGAAGGCGGAACGTCCGGTCACCGGCTCCGTCGGCTAACCGCGGCAGCCTTCCAGGTTGTTTTTCCGACAGCGTGGACCCGGCACCCAGCTCGGTGCCGGGTCCGTTGCGTTCATGGATTGTCAGGCTGCTTGACCATCGGGTGAAATGGGCGGAAGCTTCGCGCCCATGGACTGGTTCACCGGGATCAGCATCGTCACCATCGCGGCCGGCGTGACCATCAGCCTTGTCGTGCTGGTGGCCGTCGGATCGATCAGGCGCAGCCAGAACGAGGCGGCATCCCGCCAGTCCCAGCAAATCCGCAAGCTGACGGAGACGGTGGCGACGCTGTCCCAGCAGCAGCAGGCGGCGCAGACCCGCATCCAACAATTGACCGACGCCAACCGCAAGCTGTCCGACGAACTGTCGGCCCTGGGTGAGCGGCTGAGCGATGCCGACACGGTCCAGCGCGTGGCCGGCACGGCGAGGCTTCTCCATTGACCGCAACCACCCGTCCCGACGCCGCACCTGCGGATGCCGCCACGCCCGATGGTGCTATGCCTAATGCCGGCCGCGAGCGTGACCGCTGGACCGCCAGCGCCGACGCCTGGGACCGCTGGGCCGATCCGATGGCCGATCTGGCCGACAAGCTGAACCGCCCGCTGCTCGACGCGGCGGGGCTGGTCGAGGGTCACCGCCTGCTCGACCTTGCATCGGGTGCGGGGGAGCCCGCCTTGAGCGCCGCGCGCCGGGCCGGCCGGAACGGGCTGGTGGTCGGAAGCGATCTGGTCCCCGGCATGATGGCCGGCGCCGTCCGCCGCGCCCGGAGCGTGGAGGGGCCGGCCCCCGCCTTCACCGCCGCCGACATGACCGCCCTGCCCTTTCCCGACGCCGCGTTCGACGGGGTGACCTGCCGCTTCGGCATCATGTTCGTGCCGACGGTGGAAACCGCCCTGCGCGAGGTGCGGCGTGTCCTGCGTCCTGGTGGCAAGGCCGCCTTCATGGTGTGGGGGCCGCGCGCCGGGAACGGCCTATTCGCGGAGATCGGCGACGCGGTGGCCGACCATCTCGGCGAGGATGGCAGCCTGGATCCGCTGTTCCGCTTCGCGGCACCGGGGCTGCTGTCCGACCTGATGCGCACCGCCGGCTTCGCCGAGACATCGGAAACCGACCTGACCCCGGTCCGCAAGGCGCCGGCCGGCCAGCCCTTCTGGCATGCCGCCCTCGACATGAGCTTCGGCCACCGGCTCGGTGGATTGACCGCGGAACAGCGAAAGGCGCTGGAGGCCGACATCGC
This sequence comes from Azospirillum sp. A26, assembly GCF_042604635.1. Taxonomy (NCBI): domain Bacteria; kingdom Pseudomonadati; phylum Pseudomonadota; class Alphaproteobacteria; order Rhodospirillales; family Azospirillaceae; genus Azospirillum; species Azospirillum sp. A26. The sequence goes on from NZ_CP170472.1 coordinate 1,146,036, forward strand.
CCGACGGTTCGACGCTAGGGCGGTGGACGGCATCGTGCCGGTGCCGTCGCATGCGCGGATCGTGGTCGGGGTGGCGGGTTAGCGCCACCCCATTCCATCAGTAATCCTTCTCGTACACCACGCCGAACTTCGTCTCGGAATTGGCGCCGACGGATGCCGTGCCCTTGAGGTTTTTGGTAATGTCGACCTCGACCTTCGCCCGGCTCTGGTTGGCGCCGATTCCCTGCTCGACACCGACATAGACGCGGTCGCTGACATAGCGGCCAGCCTGCACCGCCCCGCCCTTACCGTTCTCGCCCTGGGTGAAGTCCAGCCGGTCGACGCCCAGGCCGCGGCGCACCTTGTCCAGAATGCCGCCACCTCCCCCGCCGACTCCCGCCAGCGCCGCCGCGGACTGGGCAAGCTGCACCGCCTCCGCCGCGCTCAGGTCGCCCACCGACTTGCCGAACAGCACGCCGGCCAGCACCTCATCCTGCGGCAGTCCCTGGGGCGAGGTCAGCTCAATCTTCGGCTGGCGGGCGGTGCCGCTGACCACCACGTCGGCGGTGATGCCGTTGGCGGTGGCCTCAGCCAGCAAATCGAGCCGCGGGTCGATGGGCTGGGTGCCATCGAAGTCGAAGATGCCGCGCTTGAACTCGAAATTCTTGGCCAGCAGGTTCAGGCTGCCTTTCAGGATGTTGAAGCGGCCGGTCACCTCCGGCGCCGCAGCCGTTCCCTTGACGCGCAAATTGCCGGCAAGCTCGGCATCCAGCCCACGGCCGCGGACGAACATCTGGTTCGGCGCGTTCACCGTCATGTCCAGCGCCAGGACGAAGGGTGTCGCCGCCGGCGGGGTTTCGGCCGGCTGGGGCACACGGCGGGTGCCGCCGGCGGTCGATACCTGGGTCGTTCCACGGGCGCGGCGGCCCTTGCCGACCTCCGTCACCTTCAGATCGACGACGTTTGCCGGCATGCGGTCGGGCACCTGAATCTCGGCGCGGCGGATGTCCACCGGCCCGGCCAGCCGGGCGTTGGCGAAACCGCCGGTCAGGGTCAGGTTCGCCCCGATTTCCGCCGTCACCAGATCGATCTCCACCAGCCGGGCGTTGTCGGCCTGAAGCGCGATGTCCAACTGGCGGTCGGCGGGAGCGCCCGGACGGATGACGCCGCTGGCGCCGATCGCACCGCCGTTGCGCGTCCGACCGCGGAAGCTCTGGATGGTGAAGACGTCGCCGTCGCCGACCAGCCGCGCCTCGATGTTGGTGATCACCGCACCCGACGCCCGGTTCTCGTAGCGCCCGTTCGCCAGCACCACCGACCCACCGAGCGACGGCTTGCCCACCGTTCCGCCGGCCCGAACGTCGAGCCGCAGCGATCCGCGCGCCCGGTCGCCGGAGGCGGCGAGCAGGTCGTTCGCCAGCGACAGATCCACCGTGCCGTTCACCGTCGCCTCGAGCGCCCCATTGGGAGGCACGCTGACGGCATAGCTGTCGGGGTTCATCACCAGCGGAAGCGCGGCGCTGGCGGTCAGCGTGCCGGCATTCTTCGGCATGGCGATCCGGCTGTTCAACGACAGCCGGCGGTCACGCCATTGCGCGTCCAGCGTCGCGTCGATGCCCGGCAGACCGGCCTGGGTCGTCTGCTGCGCCTTCAAGCCGCTGACGCGCAGCGTGGCATCGGCACGCGGGTTGCGCAGCGTGCCGCCCAGCGACGCCCGGGCATTGGCCACACCGTCCAGCGCCAGCGTCGGGCTGGCCAGCTTCGCCAATGCCAGCGGCAGGCGGTCGATGGTCAGCTCGCCGCTCAGCCGGTCACCGTTCAGGCCGAGGTCGGCGGCCAGCCGGGCATTGCCCGACGACAGCCGCAGCTCCTTCACCTCATACCGGCGGTCGGCCAGCAGGATGGTCGCCGGGGCGGTGGTCCGCAGATCCTCCCCGGCATAGCGCGCCTGCAGGCGGTCGAGCCGGATGCGCGTCACCGGCCCCTCCCGCGTCAAATTGCCAGCAAGGTCCAGCGCGACCGGCTGAGCGCCCGCTCCGGCGGCATTGGCCTGGAAGTCGGCCTTCGCCAGCGACCCATCGACCGAGGCCGTGACGCTGCGCAGCTCGGTGCCGGCGGCGTTGCCGTCGGTCATCTCCACCCGCGCCTTGCCGCTGGGAGTGCCGAGCGCATCGGCCACATCGGCCTTGGCCGTCAGCCGGCGGGCGGTGAGCAGCGGTCCGCCTCCCCCCTCCCCTTGCCCCTCGACCCGCAGGTCGCTGGCGTCGGCGGTCAGGTTGGCCGCCTGCTTGCCGCCCTTGCCGTCAAGCGCCAGGGTGAAGCTCGCCCCGCCGCCCAGCGGCATCCCCGCCAACGCCGACAGGCCGTTCAGGTTGGGCAGCTTGCCCTCCAGCCGCCCGGTGGCGAGCAGCGTGTCGAGCGCCACCTGCGCCTGCCCGGTGATGCGGTTGTTCCCATTGGCGATGGTCAGTCCATCCAGCCGCAGCGTCTGCTCCCGCAGCGCATAGCGTCCGTCGACCGACAGCGGCGTCTTGTCCAGGTTGGTCCGCGCCGAAACCGTGCCGTTCGGCGTCGCCGGCAGTCCGGCGGCAGTCGCCTTGACCTCCGTGGCGCCCAGCCGGCGGCCCTGCACCACGAGGTCGCGGGCATTCAGCGTCGCCTGCGCCTCGATGGCGTCGAGCGGGCCGCGGGCGGTCGCCTCAAGCGTCGCCGCCCCTTCCATCGGTGTGCCGAGCGCGCCGCCCAGCGGCTCAAGCTTCGCGACGGTCAGGATGGTGCGGGCATCGACCTTTTTGTCGGCCAGCGCCGCGTTGCCGGTCAGCTTGCCGTTGCGGCCATCGACCGTCAGGTCGGTCAAGCGCATGGCGCCGTCCGGCTCCATCCTGGCGGCCAGCTTCAGCGTCGCCTTGTCGCCCAGAACCGCATCGGCAGGCGTGCCGGTGGACAGCCGGTCGAGGCTGCCGGTCAGGTCGGCGGTCAGCGTGCCATCGGCACCGCGCTTCACCGGCCCTGCCAGCGCCACGGCACCGGCCAGCGGCCGGCCGGCAAGGCCCGACAGCGGCGCGAGGTCGTCGGCGTTCGCGCTCAGCTTCAGGTCGACCGTCTGGCCCCAGCCGCCGACGGTGCCCTTCGCCTCGGCCCGCGCCGCGGCGGCGGTCAGCGCCAGCGTCTCCAAGCCGATCCGGCCGCTGCCGGTGTCAATCTGTGCCTTGGCGGCGAGAGTCGTCTCCGGTCCGGTCAGGCGGGACAGCGCCGGATCGTCGGCGGCAAGGTCGCGCAAGGTGGCGTTCACCGCGACGTTCAGTGCGTTCAGCGCCCCTTCGGCGGAGCCTTCCACCACACCCTCGCGCCAGGACAGCGGCACCAGCGGGTGCAGGGTGGAGTCCGGTCCGGCCTGCAAGGTCCAGCGCAGGGTCAGGCTCTTGTAATCGGCGGCGACATCGCCGTTCACCGTCGCGTTCGCCGCGGCGACGGTCAGCGCCAGCGGGCGCAGGCTGATGGCCCCCGACGGCGCCCGCAGGACGGTCGCGTTCAGGGTCGGGCTGGGGCCGATCAGCGGCACCACCGTTTCGCCGGCCAGCCCGGCGATCAGCGGCGCGAAGTTACCGCCGGCCGCCAGCGTCAGCGCATGGCCCTCCGGCCCCTTTTTGATGGTCGCGTCGGCGTTCAGCGTGCCGGTGGGCGATGCCGCCTCGCCGGCCATGGCGGTCAGCTTGCCGGTCCAGTCGTCCAGAGTGCCGTCGCCCTTCAGCGTCAGTTCGACCGGCGGAAGGCCGGGAATCGACAGCGCACGGGCCATGACGCCGCCCGCGGGTTCGGACGCATCGACCGACAGGTTCAGCGTGTTCTTGCCGGGGTCGAAGACGGCGACCAGATCGGCCTTGCCCGGCTTGTCGTCAATGCGCGCCACCGACAGGTTGGTGTTCAGCGCCCCGCCGCTGTGCTCCAGCGCCAATGCGCCGGCAATGCGCAGCACCGCCGGTTCGCCCAACAATGCCGGCGCCAGCTCAAGCCGCTCGACCACCAGCTTCTTCAGATCGATATCGACCGGCAGGCTGGGCAGCAGCGGAGCGTTGGGATCGGAGGGGGCGGCCGACTGAGTGCTGACCGGCGCGCGGGTCACCATGACCGATCCCGCTTCCAGCGCATCGATCCTGGCGCTGCGCAGGAACAAAGCGGACGGCGACATCACCACATGCAGCCGGTCGATGGTCAGCCAGACGCCCTGGCTGTCGGCCAGCGTGACGGTCGCAATGGTGAAGTCGGTGGGGATGCTGCCTTCGATGGCGCCCAGCTTCAGGTGCATGTCCGGCGATTCGACGGCACCCTCGATCTTTTCGACCAGCCAGTCGCGGGCGGTATCGCCAGGGAACAGCGAGAAGGCCCGAGCGGGCTGCGGACCGGCCAGCAGGCCGGCAAGGATCGTCAGACCGACCAGGAATAAGCGAACCGCCGTCACACCATGCCCTTTCACCAGCACCATCTTTGTCTCAACCGCAATAAACGGTCATCGTCCCAAAGGATTGGGACGAAAATGCGCCATCAGAACGCCTGTCCCAGGCTGAGATACAGCTGCCAGCGCGAATCGCCGCTGGCGGGATTGAGCGGAACGCCGACATCGACGCGCAGCGGGCCGAAGTCGGTGTAATAGCGCAGCCCCAACCCGGCGCCGACGCGCAACGGCTCGCTGAAGTCGGGATAGGCCTTGTCATAGACGGTGCCGGCATCGACGAAGGGCACCACGCCGATGCTCTCCGTCACCTTGATGCGCAGCTCCGCCCCGATTTCGAACAGTGACCGCCCGCCGACCGGATCGTCGTAGCGGTCGCGCGGCCCCGCCTTCTGGAAACCGTAGCCGCGCACCGACCCGCCTCCGCCGGCATAGAAGCGGTGATCCGGCGGAATGTCGCTCAGCGACGTGCCGAGGATGCTGCCCAGCCCGATCCGGCCCGCGGCGACATAGCGCCCGTCCTTGCCGAGGTCGTAATAGGTGGAGCCGTTCAACAATATTGAGGTAAAGGGCGACTTGGTGTCGCCGCCCACCGGGAACCAGGGCGTTACCTGCAACGATGCCCGCTGGCCGGAGGTCGGGTTCAGCAGATTGTCGGTGCCGTTCCAGGCCGCCCCCAGCGGCACGCCGATGAAGGAGGTCTGATAGGTGGTGTCCTCCGTCCGCACCCGCCCACGCTCGCCGGTCACGCCATAGCTGACGGTCAGCTGGTCGGTCAAAGGCCGCTCCAGCTTCACCGTCAGTTCGGACGCGACGCGGCTGTAGGCCGGCGGCTGGTCGTTCACCACGGCGAAATTGACCAGCAGCGACTGCTTCACCGCCAGGAAGTCGGGCTTGCGGAAATTGACGCTGAAGCGCAGGTCCGGCAGGTCGTTGCCTTTGCTCGACGTACCGCCCGACGATCCGGCGACGCGTCCGACATCGACGCCGACACGGAGCTGCTCCGCTCCGCCGAACAGGTTGCGGTGGCCCCAATAGGCGTTGGCGCCCACTCCGTCCTGGGTGGAATAGGTGACGCCGCCGCCGATGAAGCGGCGCTTGCGCTCGCCGACCGAGACGATGACCGGAGTCACGCCGTCCGGCCCCGGCTCGTCCGCCATCCGCACGCGGACGGTGTCGAAGACCTGGAGAGCAGCGATGTCTTGACGCGCCCGGTCGGTGGCGCCCGGGTCGTAGACCTGCCCCTCCTTCCAGGCGAGGCGCCCGCGCACCAGATCCTCGTCGACCTGCTCCAACCCTTCGATGCGGGTGGCGCCATAGCGGGTCAGCGGGCCGGGATCGACGCTGTAGGTGACATCCATCGTGCGGTCGGAATGATCGACCACCACCTCGCGGTCGGGCACCTTGGCGAAGGCGTAGCCGCGCTTGCTCAGCCGGCCGACCAGTTCCGATTCGGCGTCCAGCACCTTCTGCGCGATTGCGGGGGCACCGGCGACGAGGCCGAGATCGTCGGTCGCGACCTCCTTCGGCAGGATAGAGCTGCCAGTGGAGTTGGTGACGCCGCGCACCGTCACCGTCTTGATGTGATAGAGCGGCCCCGGCGTCACCGTGACCGTCACCTTGACCGGGGGAGCCTGCCCGCCCGCGGGCAGGGTGCCGGCCGCCGCCGGGTCGTCGATGCGGATGTCCAGCTTCGCGTCGTAATAGCCGGCGGAGCGCAGCGCCGTCTGCAAACGGTCGCGGTCGCTGTCGGCCCGCCGCTCCAGCCCGATCAGCGAGGGCGGGTGATCGTCCTTCAGCTCGACCAGGGTCGAGGCGTCGCGCAGCGTGCCGCGCAGCCCCTCGTCCTCGACGCCGGTGATCTCGACCTCATAGGTGATACCGGCCGGCCTGACCTCCTCGTCCGGTGGCGCGGCGTCCGGCGGAGCACCCTCCGACGGCGCCGCGGGCACGGCGCCGGGGATGCTGTCGGGCGGCGAATCCTGGGCATAGCCGGCGTCGGCCGGCCCCAGCATCAGCAGGGCGGCGACCATCGGTACGGCGATCGGAGCCTTGAGCGGAGCGGCTGCAATCCTGGTTGCAACGGCGGCGCGGCGGCGGGAAGCGGAAGCGAAGCGGATCATCGTCCCCAATGTAGGGCCCATTGACGCATGGCTCCATCCCGGAAATTCGCCCTAGACCAAAGGGCACGGCGCTTGCGTTTTTGCCCGGGATCCATATATTGCGCCGCAACAGTTTCCCCGACATCGCCCACCGACTCCGTTCGGCGGGCCTTTTTGTTGTTTGTGGCATGACGCTGCTGCGTGTCGGGGGTGCCCTTGCGAGACCGAAGGCTCCATGAATCTCCGTAACGTCGCTATCATCGCCCACGTCGACCACGGCAAGACCACGCTGGTCGACCAGCTCCTCAAGCAGGCCGGCTCGTTCCGCGAGAACCAGCAGGTCGCCGAACGCGCCATGGACTCCAACGACCTGGAGCGCGAGCGCGGCATCACCATCCTGGCCAAGTGCACGTCCGTTCTGTGGAACGACCTGCGCATCAACATCGTCGACACCCCGGGCCACGCCGATTTCGGCGGCGAGGTGGAGCGCATCCTCTCCATGGTCGACGGCGTCGTCCTGCTCTGCGACGCGGCCGAAGGCCCGCTGCCGCAGACCAAGTTCGTGCTGGGCAAGGCCCTGAAGCTCGGCCTGCGCCCCATCGTCGTCATCAACAAGGTGGACCGTCCCGACGGCCGTCCGCACGAGGTGCATGACGAGGTGTTCGACCTGTTCGCCTCGCTCGACGCCTCGAACGAGCAGCTGGACTTCCCGACCCTGTTCGCCTCGGGCCGCAACGGCTGGGCGACCACGGACCTGGAGAACGGCGCCCGCGAGACGCTGACCCCGCTGTTCGAGTTGATCCGCGACCATGTCCCGGCCCCGAAGGTCGAGGAAGACCTGCCCTTCAGCATGCTGGCGACCACGCTGGAAGCGAACCCGTACCTGGGCCGCATCCTGACCGGCCGCATCCTGACCGGTTCGGTCAAGGTCAACATGGCCGTCAAGTCGATGAGCCGCGACGGCAAGCTGATCGAGAACGCCCGCATCAGCAAGGTGCTGGCCTTCCGCGGCCTGGAGCGCGTTCCGGTGGACGAGGCGCATGCCGGCGACATCGTCGCGCTGGCCGGCATGACCAACACCACTGTGGCCGATACCATCTGCGCGCCGGAAGTCGCCGAGGCTCTGCACGCCCAGCCGATCGACCCGCCGACCCTGGCGATGACCTTCTCGGTCAACGACAGCCCGCTGGCCGGCCGCGAGGGTGACAAGGTCACCAGCCGCATGATCCGCGACCGCCTGTTCCGCGAAGCCGAAGGCAACGTGGCGCTGCGCATCTCCGACACCGAGGGCGGCGACGCCTTCGAGGTGGCCGGCCGCGGCGAACTGCAGCTGGGCATCCTGATCGAGACGATGCGCCGCGAGGGCTACGAGCTGGCGATCAGCCGTCCGCGCGTGCTGTTCAAGACCGATCCGCTGAACGGCCAGCGCCTGGAGCCGATCGAGGAAGTCGTCGTCGACGTCGACGAGGAGTTTTCGGGCACCGTCGTTCAGAAGATGTCGGAGCGCAAGGCCGACCTGATCGAGATGCGTCCGTCCGGCGGCAACAAGACCCGCATCGTCTTCCATGCGCCGTCGCGCGGCCTGATCGGCTATCAGGGCGAGTTCCTGACCGACACCCGCGGCACCGGCATCATGAACCGCCTGTTCCACGGCTACGCGCCGTTCAAGGGCGCCATCGCGGCGCGGCGCACCGGCGTCCTGATCTCCAACAGCGACGGCACCGCGGTGGCTTACGCCCTGTGGAACCTGGAAGATCGCGGCCCGATGCTGATCGATCCGGGCGTGCCGGTCTATCAGGGCATGATCATCGGCGAGCACACCCGCGGCAACGACCTCGAGGTCAATGTCATCAAGGGCAAGCAGCTGACCAACATCCGCACCACCAGCAAGGACGAGGCTGTCCGCCTGACCCCGCCGATCCAGATGACCCTGGAAAAGGCGCTGTCCTACATCTCCGACGACGAGCTGGTGGAAGTGACGCCGAAGTCGATCCGCCTGCGCAAGCGCTACCTCGATCCGAACGAGCGCAAGCGCCACTCGCGTGCCGCAGAAGCCAGCTGATAACGGCCAGCTGATAACGGTTCGCATATAGGGTAGAGTACCGGCGGCGCGTGCCCCCCTGACAGGGAGCAGGCGCCGCCTTCTTTTTGCCCCCTGATTTTTGAACCGATGCGAGGATGTTTCCGCATGGCGATGGCGACCGACGCGAAGTCCCCCGGCTCCCCGTCCTTCTCTCCCCGCCAGCTGTGGGCACGAATCGGCGCGACCGGGCTGTTCGCCCTGATCCTCGCGCTGCTGATTGCCCTGCCGATCCTTGCCGTCTTCGTCCAGTCCGCCGGAATCTCCACCGATCTGTGGGGGCACATGGCGCGGACGGTGCTTCCCGGCTACATCCTCAACACGGTGATCCTGCTGGGCATCGTCGGAGTCGTCACGCTGGTGACCGGCGTCGCCTGCGCCTGGACCGTCACCATGCACGACTTCCGCGGTCGCGGCGTGCTGCAATGGCTGCTTCTGCTGCCGCTGGCCATGCCCGCGTACGTGCTGGCCTACACCTACACCGACTTCCTGCAATTTGCCGGACCGTTGCAGTCCTTCCTGCGCGCCAGTTTCGGCTGGCGGCGCGGCGACTATTGGTTCCCGGACATCCACACCGCCTGGGGCGCCGGGCTGGTGCTGTCGTCGGTGCTGTACCCCTACGTCTATGTGCTGACCCGCGCCGCCTTCCTCGAACAGTCGGTCTGCGTGCTGGAGGCCAGCCGCACGCTGGGATGCTCCGCCTTCGGCGCCTTCCGCCGCGTGGCACTGCCGCTCGCCCGTCCAGCGCTGGTGGCCGGCGTCGGCTATGCGCTGATGGAAACGCTGGCCGACTTCGGGGCGGTCCGCTATTTCGGCATCGACACCTTCACCGTCGGCATCTACCGCACTTGGTTCGCCCTGGGCGATCCGGCGGCGGCGGCACAGCTTGCCGCCGTGTTGCTGCTGGTGGTGCTGGCGCTGGTCGGGCTGGAGCGGCTGTCGCGCGGAAAGATGCGCTTCCACCAGACCACCGGCCGCTACCGCGCCCTGCCTGCCCCGCGCCTGTCGGCCCGCGGCACAATGGTTGCCTGGATCGTCTGCATGACGCCGGTGCTGTTCGGCTTCCTGCTGCCGGGTGCCGTTCTGATCCGCATGATCCTGCGCGGCGGCACCGAGTTGACGCTGGCCCGCTTCACCGACCTGACGGTGAACACCTTCATCCTGGGCGCCAGCGGCGCGGTTCTGGTCGTCGCTGTGGCGCTGATGGTGATCCACGGCGTGCGCCATGACCGAAGCGGTTTCGCCACCGGCGCTGCACGGCTCGCCTCGCTCGGCTATGCCACGCCGGGCACGGTAATCGCCGTCGGCATCCTCATCACCGTCGGGCTGACGCGCGACTGGACCGGCTGGCCGATGGGCGCGATCCTCGGCACCACCATCGCCGGCATCCTCTATGGCTATTTGATCCGCTTCTTCGTCGTCGCCTATGGGCCGCTGGAGTCGGGCTTCGCCAAGATCGGCCCAAATCTGGAAGGGGCGGCACGCTCGCTCGGCCACACGCCGTTGCAGGTGCTGCGCCGGGTCCATCTACCGCTGCTGCGCCCCAGCCTGCTGAGCGCCGCCATGCTGGTCTTCGTCGACATCACGAAGGAGCTGCCGGCGACGATGATCCTGCGGCCCTTCAATTTCGACACGCTGGCGATCGAAGCCTTCCGCATGGCCTCCACCGAGCGGCTGGACGACGCCGCCCTGCCCGCCCTGGTGATCGTTCTGGTCGGCCTCGCTCCGGTCATCTATCTCAGCCGCACCATCGCGGCGTCGCGGCCGGGGCACCGCGACTGACCATCAGACCTCATTGCGGCTTTCCACCCGCTCGTCGTGCCGGGGCTCCGCCGTCGGCACGCCCGCCCGGCACGCCCGCTGCTTTTCGCGTTCCTTCCAGCGGCGGAAGGACTGCTCGTTCCACCAGCCGCCCAGCCGCCCGCCGATATCGATGAGGCGCTGATAGAGCGGCCGGCGCCGGCTGGTCACGCGGGCCGGCTCCAGCGCCAGTCCGACGGAGGTGATGATGTTGTCCTCCATATCGCGCACGATCAGCTCGACACCGCCCATGCGCACCCGGTCGCCCAGCTCGCAGGAGCCGCCGAACTCGTTGCGCAGCAGATCGCTCAGCGTCAGCCGGGCGTTCGACATCGACAGCGGCAGCCCGTACATCTCGGCGATCTGCTCCACCGTCGCATCGGGACTCAGCACCAGATCGCCGTAGAACTCCCGGTCGTTCTGGTCGAGCGCCCGGCTGCCGCCATAGAGTCTGTCGATCAGGGGCAGCCGGTGCTGCGGCGTGAACAGATAGACATGGTCGCCGGGCTGCAACGGCTTCGCCTTGTGCAGCGGCACCACCGCACCCGACCGGATGACCAGCGACGGCCTGGCCCAGCGCGGCATGCGCTGTCCCCTGGCGGCCGGGCTCTTGGCATGGACGGTGTAGGCGACCAGTTCCTGGTCGGCATTGCCGGGAAGCTCCAGCTCCACGCGCTCCACCGGGCCGCGGCGCGGCGGCACGATCAGTTCCAGCGCCCGCGCCATCGTACCGATGGTCGAGCCCTGCACCAGAAGCGACACCACCACGACGATGAAGGCGGTGTTGAAGATCAGCTGTCCATTCTCCAGCCCGCCCAGTACCGGCACCAGCGCCAGCAGGAGCGACACCGCCCCGCGCAAACCCACCCAGGCGATGAAGCTGGTCTCCCGGACCGAGAAGCGGAAGGGCAGCAGGCACATCCACACCGCGGCAGGACGGGCGATGGCGATCAGGACGAAGGCCACACCCAGCGCCGGCAGGATCATCCCGGCGAATTCCCGCGGCGTGGCGAGCAGCCCCAGCATCACGAACATGACGATCTGGCTGAGCCAGGTCAGGCCGGCATGGAAACGCCGCAGTTCAAGCGCACCGCGCAGCTTGACGTTGCCGGCATAGAGCCCGGCGGCATAGACGGCGAGATAGCCGCTGCCGCCCATGACGTTGGTGACCGCGAAGATGAACAGGGCGAAGGTCAGCGTCACCACCGGATTCAGCCCGGCTTCGAAATTCGCCTTGTTGATGAAGGTCACCAGCAGCCAGCCGCCGGCCAGCCCCATCACCCCGCCCAGCGAAAAGGCCAGCACCAGCTCGCCGACAATGGCGATGGGGGACGCCAGACCGTGGGTCGCCGCCTCCACCAGCAGGATGGTCACCATGATGGCGACCGGGTCGTTGCTGCCCGATTCGATTTCCAGGGTGGAGCGGACGCGGTCGCGGAGCGTGATGCCGCCGACGCGCAGCAGGAAGAAGACCGCCGCCGCATCAGTGGAGCTGCACGCCGCCCCGACCAGCAGCGCCTCCCCCCAGGCCAGCCCCATCAGGTAATGGGCGGCGATGCCCACCACGCCGGTGGTCACCGCCACCCCGAACGTCGCCAGCGTCATCGCCGGCCAGGCAGCGGCCTTGTAGCTGGCGAGCTTGGTGTCGAAGCCGCTTTCGAACAGGATCACCGCCAGCGCCATCGATCCGATCAGGAAGGCGGAGCCGGCATCGTTGAAGGAAATGTGGCCGATCCCGTCCTCGCCGGCCAGCAGGCCGATGCCGAGGAAGATCAGCAGCAGCGGGGCGCCGACCCGCAAAGCGAGGTAGCTGGTCAGCACGCTGACGATCAGCAGTGTCGATCCGATGAGGATGATGTAGCTGACCGCCTCCATAAGCCCCGCACGCCGTTCTTATCGGGCCGCCATCCGGCGGAACTCCTTGATTTTGACGGCAACTCCCCACATCCGCAAGGAGTAGGACCCGGAGGCGGTCATTCGGATAGGCTGTACGCTTACGATACCAGCTTCCAGCTTCCGTCAGCCTGACGGCAGGCGGTGCCGCGCGCGACCTCGGTCCTGCCGTCGATCACGACCGTGTGATTGTAGTCGCGGCAGGTCTGGCCGTCAGTGCCCTGATAAGTCCTCACCGGCTGGATGGTGCCGCTGTTGCCGGACTGCGGGTTGTTCCAGGTGATTGTCTGGTTGTTGGCGACCGCGCGCTCCTCCGCGTCCGACGCGCGGTTCTGGTCGGCGGGACTGAAGTGCCGGGCGAGTTGCTGTCCGGCATAGGCGCCGACCAGCGTGCCGATGGCCGTCGTCGCCAGCTTGCCCGCGCCGCCGCCGAAGCGCGAGCCGAGCAGGCCACCGGCGACGGCGCCGCCCAGCGTACCGACAGTCTCCGACGTGTTCATGCCGCCGATGCCGCCACCGCTGCCGTTTCCGGTCTGGCAGGCGCCGAGCGACAGAGCCGCGACCGCGGCGATGGCCGTGACGCGCAATCTGTTGGTCATGGTTCGCATGGTGATTCCCCCGTATCAACGTTTCACGGTTAAAGTCCGGTCAACGCTTATGGAGAGAAGAAGTTCCCCCAAAGAAGCAGGACCAAAAGATCAGGGGACGATGGAAGCAAAATGCGTTTTCGCGTGTTTAGAGACCGAACAGTCAACACGTGGAGGGTAGTATGATGTCCCGTTTGCGTCTGATCGGTGCGGTGTTCGCGGTCCTTTCCGTCACCGCCTGCTCGACTGGCGGCGTGGTCGGCGGTGCGGCCGGTGCGGCCGGCGGATACGCCGTGGACGGTACCCGCGGCGCCGTGATCGGCGGTCTGGGTGGTGCGGCGCTGGGCACCGCCATCGATCACTGAGACCGGCCGCCCAAAGGCCTCAGTCCCGCACCGGTGCGCGTGTCGATTCGCGCGGACCGGTGGCAAAGACGGCGAGCGCGTCGTGCAGTTCCGGCAGGACGCGCTCCACCGCCAGCTCGCCCTCACGGATGCAATCGTCGGCCCGGTCGAATTCGGTCAGCCCGATGTGACCCAGCCGCGGCACGATGTGCACGTCCGGCGGATCGCCGGCCAGCCGTGAGCGGGTTATGCGGTCGGTGACGATGCTGAGCGACGAGACCATCACGCCGAACAGGCTCGGCCCCTCATAGTCGCGCCGGAAGATCCGGCGTGTCAGGGCGCCGATGCCGCGCGGTGGGCGGTGGCCCGGCGCCTCGTCCTCGACCAGCCGCAACAGGTCGAAACCGGCGGCGGTCGGCACGCTCGACCCGGGCTTGCGCGCCTTGCCCAGGATATCGCCGGCCAGATTGACGGCGATCACCATCTGCGCGCCCAGCGCCCGGCAGGCCGACACCGGCACCGGGTTGACCAGCGCGCCGTCGATCATCCAGCGTCCGTCGATAGACGCCGGCGGAAACACCCCCGGCAGCGAAAAGGACGCCCGCATGGCGTCGACCAGCTCGCCGCGTTGCAGCCACACCTCGTGGCCGGTCACCAGATCGGTGGTGACGGCGGCATAGGGGCATGGCAGTTCCTCGATTCGCACGTCTCCCAGATGCAGGCGCAGTTCAGCCAGCAGCCGGTCGCCGCTGATCAGTCCACCACCCTGGCGCAACCGCAGATCCAGATAGCCGACGATCTTCATCCGCGTCAGCGTGCGCACCCACTCTTCCAGCGTGTCGAGCTTTCCCGCGAGATGGACGCCACCGACCAGCGCCCCGACCGAGGAGCCGCAGACGATGTCTGCCTCGATGCCATAGCGCTTCAGCGCCCGCAGCACCCCGATATGCGCCCAGCCGCGCGCCACGCCACCGCCCAGCGCAAGACCGATGCGCGGACGCCGCGCGCTCCCGCCACCAGCGTTAACGCCATTGATGCCGCCATTCAGGCTGGTTCCGTTCGGCATTGGCCTTCCCCCCTCGCCCGGCGGCACCGATGTTCGCCGCCCCAATCGTCAGCATCCTCGTACGGAATCGGTAAAGGAAGCCTGTAACCAGCACCGGCGGCTCCACGTCGACCGGTGGACAAAGCCGAAGCCCATGGGCTAAGCCATCCCCATCGGACAAGATGATCGGATGCGACCGTGACGAACAAGAGCGGCAAGCCCCTGCGCCTGGATGCGGCGACCGAACGGCTAGCGGCCCGGATGTGGCGCGAATGGGTGCGTCCCTATCGCGGAAAGCTGCTGCTGTGCTTCGTGCTGATGGCGGTGGTGGCGGCGACCACCGGCGCCTATCCGCTGCTGATCGACCGGTCCTATGCCATGTTCTCCGCCCAGGACCGCGGCATGCTGCTGGCGATCCCGCTCGCCATCGTCGCGGTGACGATCATCAAGGGCGTGTCGCTCTATTCCCAGACGGTGGTGACCAGCGACATCGTCCAGCGCATCATCGCCGACGTCCGGCTGGCGATGTTCACGCACCTGCAAACTGCCGACATGGCGCAGTTGCATGCGACGCCCACCGGGTCGCTGACCTCGCGCTTCATCAACGACGTCGATCTGATCCGCAACGCGCTGACCCGGACGCTGACGGGGCTGGTGCGCGACATCCTGACGGTGATCGCGCTGGTCGGATCGATGTTCTATCTCGACTGGCTGCTGTCGCTGATCGTCTTCATCATCTATCCCATCGCCGCCGTTCCCATCGTGCGGATCGGCAAGCGTCTGCGCCGCGTCTCCCGCGACACCCAGGCGCAGATGGGCGACATGACCTCGCTGCTGACCGAAAGCCTGTCGGGCGCGCGCATGGTCAAGACCTACAATCTTGAAGATTATGAGCGCGCCCGCGCCGGCCGCGCCTTCCACGAGAACTACCTGCTGACGATGAAGGCGGTGCGCGCCCGCTCGCGCATCGACCCGATGATGGAGGTGCTGGGCGGCGTCGCGGTTGCCGGCGTGATCGCCTTCGCCGGCTATCGCATGACGATGGGCGAAGGCTCGGTCGGCGCCTTCTCCGGCTTCGTCGGCGCGCTGCTGATGGCGGCCCAGCCGGTGCGCGCCATCGGCACGCTGAACGCCGCCTTGCAGGAAGGGCTTGCCGCCGCCCAGCGCATCTTCGAACTGCTGGACCAGCAGCCGACCATCGTCGAGCAGCCGGGCGCCAAGCCGCTTGCCGTCTCGACGGGTGCCGTCGCGCTGCGCGGCGTCCGCTTCTCCTACGAGGCCGGGGCCGACACGCTGAAGGGCATCGACCTCGACGTGCCGGCCGGCAGCACGGTGGCGCTGGTCGGGCGCAGCGGCGCCGGCAAATCGACGGTCTTCAACCTGATCCCCCGCCTCTACGACGTGACGGAGGGCGAGGTGCTGATCGACGGCCAGGATGTCCGCGGCGCGACCCTGCGCAGCCTGCGCGGAGCCGTGTCCATCGTCAGCCAGGACACCGTGCTGTTCAACGACACTGTGCGGGCGAACATCTGCTTCGGCCGGCTCGATGCCGGGATGGACGACGTGATCGCCGCCGCCAAGGCAGCCGCCGCGCACGACTTCGTGTCGAAGCTGCCCGAGGGCTACGACACGGTGATCGGCGACCGCGGCGTCAAGCTGTCGGGCGGCGAGCGCCAGCGTCTGGCGCTGGCCCGCGCCTTCCTGAAAGACGCGCCGATCCTGCTGCTGGACGAGGCGACCAGCGCGCTGGACAGCGAATCGGAACGGCTGGTGCAGGCTGCCCTGGAACGGCTGACGGAGGGTCGCACCACGCTGGTGATCGCCCATCGTCTGGCGACGGTGCGCAATGCCGACCGGATCGTGGTGATGGAAGGCGGGCGCATCATCGAACAGGGCCCGCACGAGGCGCTTCTGGCGGCCGACGGGGCCTATGCCCGGCTGTGCCGGCTGCAATTCGGCGAGGACGAGGTGCGGGCGGGGGCCTGAGGCCTCCCGCCCACTCCCGCTCACTCTGCCGGGAACACCATCGCGCGTTCGGCCGCCATCGCGGCGGACAGCTCTTCGCCGGCACGCACGTCCACATGGCCGGGCAGGCGCGCATGGACCTCCGACCCGGCCAAATCCAGGCACACCCGCGTTGCCGGCCCAAGGAAGCTGGAGTGGCGCACCCGCACCGGAACGGCATCGGGCCGGGTGCCCGGCGGTAGCAGTTCGAGATCCTCGACCCGGCAGGCAACCTCGACCTTCGTTCCGCCGGGCAAGCCGGGGGCCATGATCCGGCCGAGCGGCGTGACGATCTGCCCGTCGCGCACCGTCGCTTCGAAACGGTTCACCTCGCCGAACAGGCGGGCGACGAAGCTGTTGGCCGGGCGTTGATAAAGGGTCACCGGCGTGTCGGCCTGGACGATGCGCCCGGCCTCCATCACCACCACACGGTTGCCCATCTCCATCGCCTCTTCCGGGTCGTGGGTGACGACGACGGTGGCGATGCCGCTGGCCCGGATGATCCGCACCACCTCCTCCCGCACCGACCGGCGAAGCTGCTCGTCCAGCGCGGAGAACGGCTCGTCCAGCAGCAGGACCTTGGGGTCGCGCGCCATGGCGCGGGCCAGTGCCACCCGCTGCTGCTGGCCGCCCGACAAGGTGTGCGGATAGGCGTCGGCATAGCGGGTCAGCGCCATCGTCTCCAGCAACTCCTCCACCCGGCGCTTCCGTTCGGCGCGCGGACGGTCGGTCTGACCGAAGGCGATGTTGCCCGCCACCGTCAGGTGCGGGAACAGCGCGAAGTCCTGGAACATCATGCCGACCGGCCGCTTTTCCGGCGGCAGCGACCGGCCCGCGGTGGCGAGCACCTGCCCGTCCACCGCGATCTCGCCCTTCTGAACCGCCTCAAGTCCGCTGATCAGGCGCAGCAAGGTCGACTTGCCGCAACCGGACGGGCCGACGATGCACACCACCTCGCGCGGGGCGACCGATAGCGAGACGCCGTCGACCGCCGTCACGCCGCTGTCGGCGCGACCGTAGCGGTGGGTGATGCCGGAGAGGACGACCGACGGGGAAAGGGCGGACGGAGAAAGGGCTTCTGTCATCTTACTTCCAACCGGCACGGTCCATGATGCGCAGCGCCTGCGGCGTGTGGGCGGCGAAAGAGGCCGCGTTCACCTCGGCCGCCTTGAAGCTGCCGAGCTTCACCAGTTCCGGATGCGGCTGGACCGCCGGGTTGACCGGATATTCCATGTTGCCGTCGGCGAACTGGCGCTGCGCCTCCGGGCTCAGCAGATATTCCAGCAGCTTGCGGGCGTTCTCCTGGTTCTTGGAGGTCTTCACCACGCCGGCGCCGCTGAGGTTCACATGGGTGCCGCGGTTGCCCTGGTTGGGGAAGATCACGCCGATCTTGGACGCGACCTCACGGTCCTCCTGCTTGGCCGAGGTGATCATTTTGCCGACATAATAGGTGTTGGCAATGGCCAGATCGCCCTCACCCACCGCGACCGCCTTGATCTGGTCGGTGTCGCCGCCCTGCGGTGGACGGGCGAGGTTGGCGACGAGGCCCTTGACCCACTCCTCCGTCTTCTCCTCGCCCAGCGCTTCGATCATCGAGGCGGTCAGGGCCAGGCTGTAGGGATGGGTGCCGCTGCGGGTCAGCACGCGATGCTTCCACTCCGGCTTGGCGAGATCCTCGTAATCCTTGATCTGCTCTGGCTTCACCCGGTCACGGGCATAGACGACGATGCGGGCGCGGCTGGACAGGCCCCACCAGGCGCCGTTCGGATCGCGCAGGTTGGCCGGAACCTTGATCGCATCGAGCTGCGGCGAGGTGACGGAGGCGAGCAGACCTTCCTTGGCGGCAGCGGCCAGACGGCCGGCATCGACGGTGATGAACAGATCCGCCGGGCTGCTGGCGCCTTCCGACTTCATGCGCTGGATAAGTTCATCATGATTGCCTTCAATAATGTTGACCTTGATTCCGGTCGACTTCGTGAAGGTTTCATAGATCGCGCGGTCGGTGTTGTAATGCCGGGAATTGTAGACATTGACTTCCTGCGCCTGGACGGAAAAGGCGGTCAAGGAACCGACGGCAAAAGCGATCCCAGCGATCTTATCGATGAACATCCATCACTCCCGGACTGCGAATGGCTCTCAATTTCATGAGAATGGATATCAGTTGCAGGCTTCGCTGTCGAGACGGGATTTATCCTGGGGAAGGCAATCGCACGGCGCGACGCGGCCCCCCGTCACAGACGGCCGTTCTCAAATCGGTCGCCGCGATGATCGATGGCGCGGCCCGGACGATCCTGGCGACCGCAATGAAGGGGTTGGATCGGGTGATTGAGGCAGCGGCGTCCAAATTTCAGGAGCAGGCCGGCGGACAATCGCCTCTGGGAAGCCGGGACTGGGCGGATACCAGCGCCTGCCCAATCGGCGGGCGACGCTGTTATCGACAATATGGCAAGCCGCCCGACAGGCAAACGAAGGGCATCACAAAACGTTGTGTGGAGCGTGATCGTTTCAGATCGCGCTCCACAATATTACAGGTGCTCGTCGCAGCCCTCTTCCGATTGGAGGAGAGAGGACATCGGGATCAATCGTCCGCGTACGGATTCTTGCCCTTGCGTAGAAGCAGGCGCACCGGCACGCCGGGCATGTCGAAGCTCTCGCGCAGATGCGTCGTCAGGTAACGCTGGTAGCTTTCCGGCAGATCCAGCGGCTTGTTGACGAAGAGCGCGAAGGTCGGCGGACGGGTTTTCACCTGGGTGACGTAACGGATCTTCACCCGGCGGCCCTCCACCAGGGGCGGCGGATGGTGGTCCAGAACGCCTTCGATCCAGCGGTTCAGCTGGGCGGTCGGGATGCGGCGGTTCCAGACCGTGTAGGTCTCCAGCACGCCGTCCAGCAGCGTGTCGAGCTTGTGGCCCTTCAGCGCCGAGATGGTGACGACCTTCACGCCCTTGATGTAGCCGAGCGCGGCCTCAAGCTTGTCCTCGACCTGACGCAGCGCCATGGCGCGGTCCTCGACCGCATCCCACTTGTTGACGGCGATCACCAGGGCGCGACCCTCGGAGATCACCAGCCGGGCGATGGTCAGGTCCTGCTTGTCGAGGATGGCGGCGGCATCGACCACCAGCACCACGACATTCGCCATGCGGATGACGCGCAGGCTGTCGGCGACCGCCAGCTTTTCAACCTTCTCGTCGACGCGGGCGCGGCGGCGCATGCCGGCGGTGTCCACCAGCTTGAAGCGGCGGTCGCGCCACTCCCAGTCGACGGCGATGGCGTCGCGGGTCATGCCGGCCTCGGGTCCGGTCAGCACGCGCTCCTCGCCCAGCAGGCTGTTCAGCAGCGTCGATTTGCCGACGTTCGGACGGCCGACGATGGCGATCTGGATCGGCTTGCTGCGGTCCTCTTCCGGCTCCGGCTGGTCGCCGATGGGAATGGAGGGATCGAAGCCGTCGTCGACATCCTCGGCCTTGTCGGACTCCTCGGGCGGAGCGTAGGGCAGCAGGGCCTCGACCAGATCGGCCATGCCCTCGCCATGCTCGGCGGACAGCGGGATCGGATCGCCCAGGCCCAGCTCGTAGGATTCGAACATGCCGGGCTGGCTGGCCTTGCCCTCGGTCTTGTTGGCGACCAGCAGCACCGGGGTCTTGCTCCGGCGCAGCAGCTTGGCGAAATGGCGGTCCAGCGGCGTGATGCCGGCACGGGCGTCGATGATGAACAGCGCGACGTCGGCACGGGCCAGGGCTTGCTCGGTCTGGCGGCGCATGCGCGCCTCCAGGCTGTCGTCGGTCACATCCTCCAGACCGGCGGTATCGACCACCGTGAAGGACAGGCCGCCGACATGGGCCGGGGCCGAGCGCCAGTCACGGGTGACGCCCGGCGTATCGTCCACCAGGGCCAGCTTCTTGCCGGCCAGACGGTTGAAGAGGGTCGATTTGCCGACATTCGGCCGACCGACGAGGACCACGGTGAACGACATGGGGCCAAAGGCCTTTCACAACAGACGGAGGAAATCCGCGATCAGCGGAACGCGACGAGCGTTCCGTTGTCGCACAGCACATAGAGAGTGTTGTTGGCAACGACCGGAGACAAGTAGGAACCGGTGGGCAGCGAACGGGTCACCTCGACCTTGCCGTCGGACGGCGACAGGCCGAGCAGCTGGCCGTTGGAGCCGGTGACCCACAGGCGGCTGCCCGCCATCACCGGACCGGACCAGACGATCGGGCCGGACCTGTCCTCCGGATCCGTGAAGCGGGCGAGCGGCGCCACCCAACGGACCTTGCCATTCTGGCGGGCCACCGCGACCACTTCCTGATCGTTGGTGACGGTGAACAGGTAATCGCCGGCCAGCCAGGGGGTCTGGACGCCGCCGATCTCCGTTTCCCAGATGCGGGCGCCGATGCGCTCGTCGATGGCGACCATGCGGCCGGAATGGCCGATGGCATAGACGGCGCCGCGGTCGACCACCGGCAGGCCGCGGATGTCGGCCAGATTGCTCAGCGCACCGCTGCGGCGGATGTTGGCGAGGCTGTCCTGCCAGGCAACACGGCCGTTTTCCGGACGCAGGCCGAACAGCTCGCCCGAGGAATAGGGGGAGACGACCAGCGTGCCGGTCGCGGCCGGGCTGGCGGCGCCGAGCAGGCCGGCGGTCTCCAGGATGCCCTGCTGCGACCACTGCACCGCACCGTCGTCGGTGGACAGCGCGATGGTCTGGTTGTCCAGCGTGATGACCAGCACACGGCCGCCAGCAACCGTCGGGGCGCCGCGGACCGGGCCGGCGATGCGCTTGCGCCACAGCACCTTGCCGCTGCCGGCGTCGAACGCCAGCACCTCGGCGAAGCCGGTGGCGGCGTAGACGCGGCCGTCGGCATAGGCGACGCCGCCGCCGGTGGCGCCGCCGCGCTCGTTCTCCGGACGGGTATCGAACCGCCACTGCGACTGGCCGCTGCGCTCGTTCAGTGCGGTGACGTGCGAATCGGCGTCCATCGCGAAGATGCGGCCGTCGGCGATCACCGGCGTGCCGAGCAACGCGCGCGAGCTGCTAGACCCGGCGCCGATGTCGGCGCGCCAAGCGTCGGACGGGTTGGCCGACAGGGCGAGGTTGCCCAGCACATGGTCCGGCGTGCCGCCCGGCTGCGCCCAGGCCGCGTTGGCGACCGGCGGCGGCACGGTGACGGCGGTGGCGGCGAGCTGGGCGTCCGGCTCCACCTTGCGCTCGCGCTGGAGCACTGCGACCCGCTTGCCCGGCAGGGGCGGATCGGGGGTCTTGCCCATCCAGCTGTCGATGGTGTCGCAGCCGGCGAGCAGGAGGGTCAGCAGCGATGCCGACAGCAGCGCGGCGCGGCGGATCGAACCGGCCATTGCGGTCTTCTCGGTCTTGGTCTTCATGGCCCCGGTCAGCCCTTGCCGTAGAGGGAGGCGAGATCGGCGGCGCGGCCGCGCACGCCCGACGGGGCCTGCTGGTCATCCGCCAGTTGCTTGTAGAGCGTGCGCGCCTTCTCGGCGTCGCCGGCACGGGCGGCGAGCATCGCCGTCAGCTCGCGCGCCGAGAAGCGCCAGGGGCTGGTGTCGGCGGTCAGCGGCTGCAGCTTCGCGGTCAGCTGCGCCGGGTCGCCGCTGTCGGCACGCTGCATCACCCCCATCAGGGTGGCGAGATCGCGGTACTGCGCAGGCACCGAAGCGTTGCCGGCGATGCCGTCATAGACGGTCGCGGCGTCGGCGCCCTTGCCCTGGCGGATCATCAGCGCCGCGGCGTTGAACTGGGCGATGGCGGCGAGGCTGGGATCGGCGGAGCCGGCGAACGCGGCAAGCGCGTCGATACCCTTCTCCGGCCCCTGGCCGCTCTGCGAGATGGCGGTGACGAGGGCGGCGGTCTGCTCCTGCTTCTTCTGCGCCTGCCAATGGCGCCAGAAGCTGTAGCCGCCAGTGCCGGCGACGACCAGGACGGCCGCGGCGATCATGGCGCCGCCATACTTCTTGAACAGGTGCTCCGCGCGGTCCCGGCGCAGATCCTCGTCGACTTCGCGGAAAATATCGCTCATGGCGCTGCGGTGGCGTCCTTGCGGTGGCGGCTTCGCGCACGGCCCGGATGGCGGCGCGGGTCAGGCGGAACCCAGCCGGCCGGCAATTCGGACGGATGATTCCACAAGATCAAGAGGGGCGGATAGCATCGGGCAACCCGCCCGGTCAAGAGGCAGGCTGTTTCGCGGGCTGGGGATGAGGTCGCAGGCGAAAGAAAATGGGCCGCGGAGGCGATGCCCCCGCAGCCCAGTCCACGACCCGGACGTGCCTCGAATCGGTCGATTCCAGTCGAGAACCTTCGCGGCTCACCCCGACCCAATCTTTGCGGCTTACGCCGACATGGCGGCGGCGGCGATGACGGCCTGGGTGCGGTTCTTGACGCCCAGCGACTTGAAGATGGCGGTGACGTGGATCTTCACCGTGCCTTCCGACAGGCCCAGCTCATAGGCGATCTGCTTGTTCGACTTGCCGAGACGCAGGCATTCCAGCACTTCGCGCTGGCGCTGGGTCAGGCCGTAGCCGGCGTTGCGGTCGGACATGTCGACGGTCCGGCGGCGCGGGGCAGCGTCCATGCTGGCGGTCAGGGCGCCCGGCGGCAGGTAGATGCCGCCCGAGAACACGAGGTTCAGGGCGCCCATCATCACCTTCACGCTGCTCGACTTCGGGATGTAGCCGGTCGCGCCATGGTCGAGCGCGCCGCGGATGTCGCCCAGCGCTTCCGACGCGGAGATCACAACCACCGGCACACCCTGCTGCAGAGCCTGGATCTCGCGCAGGCCGTCGAAGCCCGGCCAGTTCGGCATATGCAGATCCATCAGGATGATGTCGAAGGTGCCGCTGGTGCGGCACTGCTCCAGAACCTCGTCGAAGGTGCCGGCCTCCACGAAGCTGGCCTCGCCCTGCAGTTGCTCCAGCAGACGCCGCAGGCCTTCGCGGAACAGCAGATGGTCGTCCCCGATCAGAATCTTCATGGTCCCCGTCATCCTCGCTCGCCGGCCCTTGCCGGTGCCGTCCGCTTCGCGGACGACCGCCCGTCAGGGCTTGTTGTCAATCTCGCCCGGTGCGCCCCCGCGGCACCCGGGTCACCGATTTCATGCCGCTTGCACGGCTTGGTGGCCGATTTGTGCTGCGGCCCCATTTGGGCATCGGCCGGAAGGCTGTCTGCCGTTGTGGGGCTGTTCTTCTCTGTGTTGAGTATCTGATACCACGATCGGAAGGGGCTCTGCATCCCGACAAGGGCCATAGGTCATTCGAAGCCGCCACCCCCCTTCGAGGCACCGTTCGTCATGCGACCGGCAAGAAACGGCTCTGCCTAAGGTCATAGATTCTATTGCGTCCACGAATAGAGTTATCGCACGCATCCATTGGATTCATTCGATCCGGATGGGTTCATTCAAACAGAGACCCGCTGTCTCCATTATCGACGGGAATTTTTCTGGAACCTTGCCATCTTTGCGGCGTTCGTGTGGCAGGGATGTGGCTAATCCCGATTCGAACACGCAATAGAGGAGGGAAAAGCCATTGCGAAACCGAAAGGATAGTCCTGAAGGATGCCTGTACCAACGCGCATTCCCGTGTGACCCGGCCAGCACACATCATTCCATAGGTGTTACCGTTTCGAAACCTGAGGCGACCAACAAGGAGACGGGAAGCGATCTTGGCTGATCATCCATCGCCTGATTTACGAAGAGCACCAATCATTTCTAAATCACGCGGTGCGAACAGGACTTCCCGAACCCCGACAAGGAGGGAGTCTGCGGTCCGCACCCAAATACTTTCATCCCACAATATTCCCCAACGACGTGACCCAATCCATGACGTGCCTGGGCCAACCGGCCGGTTCCTCCTCAACCCTTAGACGCAGGCGGCAATGCCCTGAGCCGGGCCGGCCGTGGATGCCTCCTCCAGACAGAGCTGACCCATGCACACACACCATGAGTACGCCCATGAGAAAGCATCTCACCAGACCCGCAACGCGGTGACTCCCATGCATGTCTGCCTGATCCTCGACAACAACGCGTTGACCGAGAACGTGGTCCAGCAGCTCGACCGGGGCGGCCGCCATCGCGTCACGGTCCTGCACGACATCGGGGAGCTGACCCAGAGCGCACTGACCCCCGATGCGATCCTGATCGGGTTGCAGCAGTTCACCGCATTGCGCGAAAATGAACCGATGGTCTATCTGCGGCTGTCGCGCCGCTCGCGGATCGTCGTCGTGCTGTCTTCCCGCGAGCTGCTGGACGCCGCCCATATCCTGGCCTTCGCCGACGCCTGGGTGTTCGAGGATCTGAACGTCGACCGCATCAACGAGCTGCTCGACCTCGGGCTGGAAGGCCATTGCCTGATGCCCAAGCAGTTCCTGTCGCGCCTCGGCGTGGACGAGATCCGGCTGACGCTGCTGCCGCGCCTGTCCGATCCGGAGTTCGAGACGCTGCGCCTGCTGGGCGAGGGCATGAACAACCGGACCATCGCCAACGCGCTGGACCTGTCGGAAGCGGTCATCAAGTCGATGGTGCGCAGCGTGCTGTCCAAGCTGCATTTCCGCAACCGGACGGAAGCAGGCGTCTTCGCCGCTCGCCAGCAAAGCGCCCTCGAGCAGGCGCGGACCGGCATGACTCCGCCGCACGTCCACGCCGCCGTCCGCCGAGCCGGTGTCTGACGGACCCCGGAACTGAGATCGGAACCGCGCCGGGACCGTCAGGGATCCGCGCGGTCCGTCATCGCTCCCCGGCCGGGACTCATCCGGGCATCCGGGATCAGGCCGTCAGGCGGCGTCCGGCCATCGCCTCTTCGAATCGGTCGAAGCGGGCATCGAAGGCCTGCCGGTCGATCTCAAACAGCCGGAAGCGGATGCGCACCACCCCCTCCTCCCGGTTGAAAGCTTCGAAGGGCAAAGCCACGCCCAGGCTGTCGAACAGCAGGGTGCCGCGGTCGCCGACCGCGTCGGCGTCGGCAAGCGCCGCGCCGTGGCGGGAGATGTCCAGCAGCCGGACGGTCAGACGGCCCTCCGGCCTCTCCACCGTGCAGGGCGCCTCGACGCGGTAGCGCGGCAGGCTGCGGCGGTCGACATCCTCGGTCGCCGTGCGCACGGCGCGGACCAGCACATGCATCAGCTCGTCGATGCTGTGGGTCACTTCCGATGCGCCTGCGCGCAGCACATCGGCCCTCTCTTCCGTCACCTTGGCCTCGCGCGACACCTCGTCAATGCGGGTCGACACGTCGGTCGCGGCACCGGCGGTCTGGGCGACGTTGCGCGAAATCTCCTGGGTCGCAGACGCCTGCTGCTCCACCGCGGCGGCGACCGTACCGGAAATGGCGTCGATTTCGCCGATGGTGCGGCTGATGTCGCGCACCTCCTCCACGCTGCGGGCGGTGACCGACTGGATTTCGGCGATCAGGCGCGAGATCTCCTCGGTCGACCGCGAGGTCTGGTTGGCAAGGTTCTTCACCTCTCCCGCCACGACGGCGAAGCCCTTACCCGCCTCCCCGGCCCGCGCCGCTTCGATGGTGGCGTTCAGCGCCAGCAGGTTGGTCTGGGCGGCAATGCCCTGGATCAGTTCCGCCACATCGCCGATGCGGCCGACGGCCGAGGACAGCGACTCGATGGTGGCCTCGGTCCGGTCACTAGCGGCGACGGCGGCGCGGGTGACGCCGGCGGCATGGCCGACCTGGGTGCCGATCTCTTCGATGGAGGCGGAAAGCTGCTCCGCGGCGGACGACACCGCCTGGGCGTTGCTGAGCGCCTGGGCTGCCGCGGCGGCGACGTTCTGGGCGTTGGCACCGACCAGCCCGGCCGATTTCGCCATGGCGCCGGCATTGCCGTCCATCTCCTGGGTGCGGGCGGCGACCCGCTCCACCGCATGGCGGCTTTCCAGTTCCACCGTGTCGGCCATCGATTGCAGAGCCCTGCGCTTCTGCGCCTCCCCCTCGACGCGCTGGCGCTCCTGTTCGGCACGCAGGCGTTCGGCCTCCGCCATGCCGTCCCGGAAGACGAGGACGGAGCGCGACATGGCACCGATCTCGTCCAGACGCTCGGCGCCCGCCACCGTGGCGGTCAGGTCGCCCGACGACAGGGCGGTCATCACATGGCTGAGCTGGCCCAGCGGGCGCAGCAGCCGACGCGACACCAGATAGCCCGGAACCGCCAGCACGACGGCGCACAGCACCACCAGCATGGTGGCGAAGCGCATGCTGTCGTCGAAGGTCTTGAACACCTCCGCCTTCTTGATGCCGACATAAAGGATGCCGACCGGGTTGCCGGATGCATCCTTGATCGGGTCATAGGCGGCATAGTAGGGCTCGCCCAGGATCTCGACCATGCCGCGGAAAGGCGCGCCCCGGCGCAGCACCGAATCGTAGGCCGGCCCCTGCGCCAGCGTCGTGCCGACGGCACGGCTGCCGTCGGCAGCGGTGACGTTGGTGGCAATCCGGCGGTCGCCCAGGAACAGGGTGGCGGTGCCGCCGGTGATGCGCTTGATCTTGTCGACCACCAGATTGTTGTCGTTCATCACGACACCGTCGAGCAGCAGCTTCCCGTCGGCGACGGAGAATCGGCCACCGCGCTCCTGCAACGACGACCAGGCGATGTCCATGCTGAGACGCTGCATTTCAATCGCCTGCCGTTCCAGATCGCGGACGATCACCTGTCCGATGGCGAACAGGATCGCAGTGCTGAGGACCAGCATGCCGACAAGATTCAACACGGTGACTTTCGTGGAAATCGAAAGCCGTCCGACGAAGGAGCGCAGGGCGTCCATGGGTGCCATCCACCAGGAAAACATGTTGCAGATGCGAAGTCTTAGTCGCTCCGTACTATGCCATCCCGTTTAGACTGCATTCATTTAAAATACACATTACCCCTGCGGCAACTTGTCGCCTTACTACGTCTGCATCATTTCAACCCTGAAGTGATATTTCAGAACATGAGGCGTGTTCGATTCTTTTACGAAGACTTGCCGGAACCGCCTCAAAACAGCTGGGCACCGTCAGGCACCGCCCGATCCGGACCGACCAGCACCACTGCACCCTCGGCATCGGGCAGGCCAAGGCATAGAACTTCGCTGGTGAAGGGGCCGATGCGCTTGGGCGGGAAGTTCACCACCGCCAGCACCTGCCGGCCGACCAGGGCATCGGCTTGATAGTGGCTGGTGATCTGGGCCGAACTGCGCTTGGTGCCGATTTCGCCGCCGAAATCGATGGTCAACTTGTAGGCCGGCTTGCGCGCCTCGGGAAAGGCCTCGACGGCGCGGACGGTGCCGACGCGGATATCGACCTTGGCGAATTCGTCGTAGCTGATGGTCATGACGGGTCCGATGCGGTTCTGGCGATCCGCGCCAGGGTAGCGCGCCAGGGTCGACATCGGAATGGACAAGCGCACGCGGCCTCAATCAAACCAGAACGGGGGGCCGACCGAGACAGACACCGCAAACGAAAAAGGGGCCGCCGATGGCGACCCCTCTTCGTAGAAATCCGACTGACCGAAAAGGATCAGGACTTCGCCTTGGCGATGGCGGCCTTGACCTCGTCCAGGCTGTCCGAGACGCGCTTGGTCAGGATCTCGGCGGCTTCGGTGTTCGACTTGGCAATCATCTCGCTCAGCTCGCGGATGTTCGACAGCGACTTCTCGAAGGCGGACTTGACCAGATCGGCCTGCTTGGCGGCCTTCTCTTCCGGGGTACCGGCAGCCGTCAGTTCGCCGACGGCGCGGTTCACGTCCTCGGCAACGGTGCGCAGCACCTCGGCCTGACGGCGGACGATGGCCTGGAAGCCTTCGAAGGCGAGCTGGTTGGCGGCGGTAACCGCCTCGATGTTGCGACGCTGGCTGGCGATGATGGACTCGACGTCCACACCCGGAACCTTCAGGTCACCCATCAGCTTGGACGGATCGAATTCGAGGAAGGGGTTACCGCTGATCTTGGCCATGTTTCTCATCCCAGCATCGGTGTTTGCTGCCCGCATCTGAATACGGGCATGTTGCGTCGCAACATTACAGAGGCCGACTATGCAGAGTGCCGAAAAGTTAGTCAATCCGCTTTTTTGCGCCGCAGCATAACCTTGGCGGGAAAAACCCCCTGCCCCGGCACGCTGCTCCGTCGCTAAATGCCTGATGCCATGGATTCTGTTCCCGGTTGCTTACCGAGCGGCCCAGGCCGCCGGGTCCAGCGGCAGAAGGTCGCGCCCCAGCGTTCCGCCCCGCGCAGGGCATTGTCCAGCGCCGCCATGGTGCGCGACAGGTCGGCGGTGTCGTCATCGAGGAACACCCGCATGACGCGGGCATGGACGGTGCCGAGACCGGCCACGAGTGCCGCCCCGCCGCGCTGGTCGGGATCGATCCCCGCCGCACGCAGCATCCAGGCCATGGAGCGGCCGAAGGTGCAGGTGAAGGCAAGCGCCGCCACTGGATCGGCCGGCAGGTCGCGCACGACCGACCGCAAGCCCTCACGGTAGGGACGCAGCGCATCGAAGCGGCGCATCATCACGTCGAACAGGCGGTCGCGTGCCGATTCGGTCGGATCGACGGGAGCATCGCCGGCCAAAACGGTGGCATCGGCGACGCGCGATACCGCCGCCAGCACATCGGCGCGCCCAGGATAGCGATGATGGAAGCGGGACAGCGGGATGCCGGCGGTATGCGCAATCTCCAGCAGGCCGACGCGCCGCCAACCTTTCTCGGCCGCCAACCCCATTGCCGCCGCCGCAACAGAGCGGTCGAGCGAATCGGAGTCCGCCAGATCGGCTGTTGGATCGGAGCGGAAGCTGTTGTCTTCAGGCTTGTCGGACGACATGTCGGACATGGCACCACCTCCAGGCGACAGGGATTGCCTTATAAGGTGGTGCGTTGCCGGGCGAACGTCACCCGCCCAACCGGTCAATCATGCCTTGCGGACAGTTTCCACCCGGCCGCCGGTCATGCTGACCAGATCGGCGGGGGTCAGGCGGAAAACGGCATTGGGCGTGCCGGCGGCGGCCCAGATGGTTTCCAGCCGCAGCAGATCGTCGTCGATCAGCACCAACGGCGGCACGGCATGACCGATGGGCGGAACGCCACCGATGGCGAAACCGGTCGATTCGCGGACGAACTCCGGATCGGCCCGCTCGATCTTCTCGCCGATCAGCCGGCCGACCGCTTTCTCGTCCACCCGGTTGGCGCCGCTGGCGACGACCAGAACCGGGCGGTCGGTCTCCTTCGTACGGAAAATCAGCGATTTGGCGATCTGCGCCACATCGCAGCCGACGGCGTTGGCGGCATCCTCCGACGTTCGGGTGCTGCCTTCATGCTCGACCACGCGATGGCCGAGGCCGATGCCGTCGAGCAGGGCCTGGACGCGGGCGGCGGACGGGCTGAGCGCCGTCACCAGTGCCACCCCTTGCCGCACTGACGCGACGGATCAACCGATGCGGTACAGGCTGCCGCCGACGCCGAGATATTCGACAACCCCCTGGGGATCTCCATTTGCCGCTCCGTAGAAGTTGGCAACGGTAACTGCTCCACTAAGGATACCGTCCGCTTGATAGTCGCTCGAGGAATAAATGATCAGGTCGTTCGAATAGGCACCGGAACCGTGTGAAAACCTGACATCGGAAATGTTTATTCCATTCAGGTAAAGAGTGTCATCGGATCCTGAAAAATCAAAAATAGTGTCGAACCCGTCGTTCTGACTGAAATCATACACATAGTTGTCGCTGTAATTACCGCCGATCAAGGTGTCATCGCCCTGATTTCCGATCAGCCAGTCTATGCCGGATTCCGTGGGCTGATCACCGATGAGAAGATCGTTTCCGAGTCCGCCATAAAGCGTATCGTTGTTGTTTCCGCCAATGAGCGTATCGGCCCCCTCATGTCCGATGAGGAGGTCGTCCTGGTCTTCACCGAACAGAAGGTCGTTGCCTTCTCCTCCCGTAAGCGTATCGTTCCCCTGCCCCCCTTTCATGCTGTCATTGCCGTCTTCGCCATTAAGAACGTCATTGTATGGAGATCCGAAAACAATATCGTCTCCCCCACCGGCGTTGACCGTAACGGCAACAGTGAATGGCCCAAAGGTTTGCGAGTCCTGGTTTCCATTATAAGTAGGCATTTCGCTCTCATTTTCTAGATTTAATTAAAATTGGCCATGGGCCGGCGTCTATCGACCCGCATATTGCGGGCGATGGGATCACATCCCGCAAGGGATGTGTGGATCTAGCTGTGCTGAAGGGACTTGAGCGCCGTGTAGAGGCCGGCGGCCTTTTGAACGTCGGCGTCGTCGTTGCCGCGGGTGAAAAGAACCGCCCCGACAACCGCATCGGCTCCGGTTTTGCCGTTGGTAACGGCATACCGATGCATCCCCGCCTTTCCGGACTGGTCGGGCGACGAAAACGCCGAACTCAAGGATCCCGACAAAATGGAGGCAAGCAAGCCATTGGCCGATGCATCGCCGGAATCGAGATCGACAATGCTCATCTGGTTATCCGGAATATTGGCCGTGCGATCGAAGCTGACCGATGACAACAGGGTGGAGAAACCGCTTCCATCATCCTGCCGGCTCACGGAGACCTCGCCAAGTCTCGCATTGGCCAGTGACGACGGGTCGTACGGATCCTCGGCGCCGCCCTCTTTCAAAATCGCCGACATGTCGGGACGCACCACCCCGACCGCCGCCAGCGACTTACGAATGATATCGTTGGCGGCCCCGCCAAGAACGGCCACCTCGTCGTCCGACGTGTTGAGCGCCTTCTTGGTGAAGTCCGACACCTTTCCCCAATAGTCCGACAACTTGTTGGACCAGTCAGAAAAAGCGTTCATGAAGTTCGCGACGCCGACATTTCTTATCTTGTCGTTGCCGGGCATGGAGATATCCGAAGGGGTATACCCCTCGCCGAGAGAATAGGACATTCCCGGCTTGAGATTCTGGATGGCGGATCTGAGATCGACGACCACCCCCGAGGATCCACCTGCAGGCCCGGCATTCGCCGGCGCCACGACGGGTTTTTGAGGATTTGCCTGAACTGTGCTTGACGGCCGGATGTTTCCCGCCATCGCCGGATCTGATGTCACCTTCATGACGCGCTCCTTCGCGGAGTGAGCCATCCGGTCCGGCCCCCCGCAACCTGACGCCTCAGCCCCCAGCCCTGAATGCCCCTAAAGCGTGTTCAGGATGCATCGTTTCATCGCCTCCGGCAAATAAAAATTCTCTTCAAAGGTGCAAAATCTTTCGCAGCCTCGACTTATCCAGTCAACCCGCCAGTTCGCGCGACCGCCGGGTGGCGGCGGCGATGGCGGAGGTCATCACCGGCTGCAAGCCCCCCGTTGCCATCAGCACCTCGAGCGCGGCCTGGGTGGTGCCGTTCGGGCTGGTCACCGCCTTGCGCAGATCGGCGGCCTCCTGCTGAGGCGAGGCGTCGAGCAGCGCACCGGCGCCCGACACGGTGGCGCGGGCAAGCCGCATCGCCAGATCGGCGGGCAATCCGGCGGCCTCGCCGGCCTTCGCCATCGCCTCCACCAGGAAGAAGACATAGGCCGGGCCGCTGCCCGACACCGCGGTGACGGGATCCAGCAGCCCTTCGTCCTCCACCCAGGCGACGTCGCCGACGGCGCGCAGCAGGCGGTCGGACAGGTCGCGCTGGGTGGTGCTGACACGCGAATTGGCGACGGCGACGGTCATGCCCCGGCCGATGGCGGCCGGCGTGTTGGGCATCGAGCGGACGACAACCGTCCCCTCCCCCAGCAGACGTTCGAAATAGGCAATGGTCTTGCCGGCAGCGATAGACAGGAAGACGGTGTCGGGGCCGACCAGGGCACGGTAGGACGGCAGCGCCTCCTCCATCACCTGCGGCTTCACCGCCAGGACGACCACGTCGGGAACAAAGCCGTCCGGCAAGGCGTCAGCGCCGGATGCCAGGGTGACACGGGAGTCGCCCGCCACCGATTGCGGCAGGCCGGCGCGGTCGACCACCACGACGCGCGACGCGGTCCCGGCGGCGAGCCAGCCGTCCAGCATCGCCCCGCCCATCTTCCCGCAGCCGACCAACAGCAGCGACGCACCCGATTCCGCCGTCATGAACCCTGCCCCTCTCCGGTTCGCCAGGGCTTTCCCGCCCAGGCACTTTGTCCTGTTACGCTTCTTGTCCTGTTACGCTTCGCCCATGGTGTCGAGAATGGCGGCGGACACCGCCTCGGACGCCGACTTCCCACCCCAGATCACGAACTGGAAAGCAGGATAGAAGCGCTCGCATTCCGACAGGGCGATCTCAACCAGATCCTCAAGCTGCTCCACCGCCGCACCGCGCGCCCCGCGCAGCAACATGGTCTGGCGGAACATCGGCGTATGTTCTTCCGAGCAGACGTCGAAGTGGCCCAGCCACATGCGGCCGTTCACCTCGGCCAGAAGTTCGGCGACGGCGGTGCGGCGGGCGGCCTGGACCTTCATGTCGAACTGGCAGGAGAACTGCATCGCGGCAACGTCCGGCTGCCAGACGAAATAGAGCCGGTAATCGCACCAGCGCCCGCCGATTTCGACGACCAGTTCGTCCTCGGTGGCACGGTCGAAGGGCCATTCGTTGGCAGTGACGATCTCCTCGACCACGTCGAGCGGATTGTGGGCGGAAGTGGTGGTTTCGACGGCGACTGCCGACATGTCCGCGTCCTCCTGTGAAGGCGCTATGGGCGGTACCGTTCACCCGGACCGAAGAGACGCGCCGGTGACAGCGCGCGGTCCGGGCCAATACCCCAAGATGATGAAAAAAACGAGCTCAATCGAGGTCGAGACTGGCGCCGGCGCACACCCGTCCGGCCGCGGGACGCGGGCGCGGACAGGGACGACGGGAGGGGGCGTCGGGTGTGGGGCGGCGGCGCCGACGCTCAGGCGGCAGGGGCCGCCTTGCTGCCGGGCTTGCCCTCTTCGGGCTTGGCGCCCACCGGATCGGTCTCGACCACGGCGGGGACACCGGCGGCCTCGACCGGGACCGGCAGCGGCGCCTTCGCGGCGCTCAGCGATGCGACGGTCGCCTCAAGGGCGGCCAGCCGCTCGGCCATCGCCTCCTGCTCCTCGCGGGCCTTGGCGGCCATGGCGCGGACAGCCTCGTATTCCTCGCGGCTGACCACGTCCATCCGCGACAGAACACGTTCGAGCTGGGCGCGGAGCTGGCCTTCGGCCTCTTCGCGCAAGGACGAAAAGGCGCCGAGAGCGCCACCCGCCACACGGGCGAGATCGTCCAAAATCCTGTTGTCCACCTGCATCGCTCTGACTTCCGGTTACCGTTCGTTCATTATGGACGCCGCGCGCGGCGACTTCAACGCCCTTGGCCGTGTGGGCAGGCCGTCAATTTCGCTGGGGCATTACTCGGGCCGGCCGTCATTTCGCGGGCGCCGCGTTGAAGCGGTCGCGCAGAGCTTTCAGATCCAGGGTCTGGGTCGGGGCGGCCCAGGGGCCGGTCATGCGCAGGGTCAGCGGCGGCAGGTCGCCGTCCGTCTTCACCTTCAGGGTCAAACCCAGATCCACCTGCTCCTCGGCCAGCGAGACGGTGCCGGCCAGCGTGCCGTCGGCCGGCGCGGTGGTGAGGCGGGCGTCCTCGGTGCGGATCACCCCATTGTCGATGGCAAAGCGGGCGTCGAGCCGGTCGAGCTTCGTCTCCCCGCCCTGGAGCGCGCCGGCGACCGCAGTCAGCACCTCCTGCGTGCGCTCCACCCCGGCAAGGCGGCTGCGCAATGCCGCAAGGTCGACGCCGCGCAGCACGCCGCCCGACGCCACCGCTCGGCCGCGGCCGGTCAGACTGCGCAGCAGCGCGTCGCCATGGCCGCTGCCCGACAAGGTCACGTCGAGATCGACGGTGCTGCCGCTGAGGCCGAGCCCGGTGAGGCCGGACAGCGCGTTGCCGGTGTCGGCCTTGATGACGGTGAGATCGGCGTCGAGCTTCGGCGCCTGCCCGGCCACGGTGGCGAGACGGCCGCTGAGGCCGATCTGGCCGCCCTGCCATTCGCCGTCCAGCTGCTCCAGCGTCGCGACGCCCTTGGACAAGGTCGCCCGCAACGCGGGTTGGGCGATGCGCTGCCCACCCACCGTCAGGGAGGTGGAAGTCAGGCCGAGGCGGCCGTCCAGCGACTGCATCCAGGCGAGGTCGGACAGCGGGTCGGCTGGCGTTGCGGTGGGATCGGCAGCGGTGCCAGCGGGACGACCGGCACCGTCGCCGACCAGCGGAGCGTTGCGCAGCCGGTCGAGGTCGAGGTCGCCGGTCTGGATGTCGGCTTGGAAGGTGGGGCGTTCAGCCTTGCGGTCCAGCACCAGCTTGCCGCGCAGGGGCACGCCGGCGACCAGCCCCTGGAGGTTGTTCAGGGTGGGAGACGCCGCCGAACCCGACAGCTCGCCATAGAGATCGAGCGGGCCATAGGCACGGGCCAGGCCGGTGTCGGTGAACAGAGCGGCGATCCGCCCCATCTCCGGATGGGTGAGGCGCAACTTGAGGTCGGCGCTGGGTGTGCGGTCCAGCCCGAGCAGAACGCCGCCGGCCTCCAGCGTGCCGCCGAGCATGCCGGCCGAGGCCTCCACCGCCAGCCGCTCGCCGTCGCCGGCCAGCCGCGCCTTGGCGCTGACGGCGCCCAGCCGTTCCGGCACCGGCAGGCCGCGCGGCCAGGACACGGCACTGGGCAGGCCGCCCAGCGACTTGGCATCGGCCGTCAGGGCGAGGTTGACGCCGCGCAGCGGAATCAGGCTGGCGACCTGACCGTCGATGCGGGCCTGGAGGCCGGCGATGTCGTCCACCTTGGCCTCGCGCACCGTCAGCGCGCCGGAGGCGACCGTGGCGTCGAGGCGCAGCCCCTGCACCGGCAGCCCACCCACCGTCAGTTGCCCGACCCGCAGATCGAGGTTGGCGTCGGCAAGGCCGAGCATGCGCTGCGGCGTCTGGGCGGACCCGGTGGAGCCGTTGGCGGTCCCGTTGCGCGGACCGACGGCGCGGTTGGCCGGCTGCGTAGCGGCCTGGGAAGAGCCCTGGGAGGGCGCCTGGGCGGTTGCGGGATCGGGCGACAGGTAGCCGTCCAGATTGAGGCGGTCGAGTTCCAGCCGGGCGCCGAAGGCGGGACGGCCACGGTCGACATAGGCGATGGCACCGCTGAGGCGGCTGCTGTCGAAGCGGAAATCGAGGCCCGACAGCTCGAAACGGTCGGCATGGCCCTGGAGACGACCCGACAGCGAGGCGCGGCGCAGCCGGTCGGCCGGGACGCCGTGCAGGTCGAGCTTCGCCCAGTCCATCAGGGCGCGCAGGTTGTCGGCGTTCGCCTCCATCCGCACGTCCAGCGTCGGCTGGCCGCCCGGCGTCGTCACCTCCCCCGCCGCGACGAAGTCGGAGCCGCCGGGCAGCAGCGCGCTGATCCGGTCGATGTTCAGCCGGCCGCCGGAGAGGCTGGCCTCGATCCGGCCTTGCCGCAACACGCCGCGGTTGTAGGCGATGGCGTCGATGGCGACATCCAGCTTGGCCTCCACCCCGGCCGGCAGCACGACGGACAGGGACTGCGCCTTGCCGCCGCCGGAAGCATCCGCGGTGCCGGACGCGGCGGGTGGAGCGGACGCGGTGTTGCCACCGCTGCGCGCGCCCTGGGCCAGCCAGGCATCGAGGTCGAGACGGTTGACGGCGAGGGTCAGTTCGGTGCGCGGCTCCTCGCGCTTGGCGGGATCGCCGGCGCGGAGCGTGGCGTTGCCGGTGGCGCGCGTGTCGCCCAGTTGCACCTCCAGCCCGGAGAAGGTGGCGAGGCTGGTCCCCGCCTCCACCGTCGAGCGCAGGCTGAAGGGCTGGGCCAGCGCAGCCGGAGCCCAGGAGGATTTCGGGGAGTCGATCAGCTTGGCGAAGTCGCTGCCCTCGGCGCGCAGATCGCCCTGGACCTTCGACCCGCCTCCGCCATTGCCCCCGCTGTTGCCGCCGCCGGTCAGGATGCCGGCGAAGCGCAGGGTGGCGTCGGTGTGCGGCATCGACAGGGTGGCGCGCACCGGCACCGCCGCCCCTTCGGTGAAGCGGCCGGCGGTTGCCTCGCCATGCAGGGACAGGCCGCGCAGGCGGAAATCGCCCTGGATCTGGAAGGGGCCGTTCAGGCTGCCGGCGGCGATGCGGGCGCTGAGGCCCGCCACCGTCTCGGTCCGGCCGTTGCGGTCGTCGCGGTAAATGATCGTGCCATTGTCGATCAGCACCTGATCGAAGCTGACGGCGGAAACCAGCCCCTCGGCCGCCCCCAACCCGTCGCCGCCGCGGGTGCCGGCGGTGGACAGGTCCCAGTTGATGCGGCCGTCCTTCAGCACCTCGACCACGAAGGTGGGTTCGACCAGCGCGATGCTTTCGACCTGGACGCGGCCGCCCAGCAGCGGGCCGAGCGCCACCCGGGCGTCGAGCTTCTTCAGACGCACCATGTCGGGTTCGGCGGCGCCGGCGGCGTTGGCGAGCCGGGCGTCGCGCACCGTCAGCGCCGGAGACGGCAGCAGGGTGAAGCCGACGTCGCCCCGCAACTCCACCTGCCGGCCGGTCGCCTGCGACACCCGCTCGGCAATGATGCCCTTGTAGGCGTTCCAGTCGATGAGGCTCGGCGCCGCCAGCAGCAGACCGGCCGTAACCGCCAGTCCGGCCAGTGCAGCGATCAGGATCTTCTTCACCGGGTTTCCGCCTTCCCTGCGACCGGCCCTGTCGTCGGCCGCGCCCCTTTGCCACGTCTATACAAAGACCAGTTCCCCCACCCACCGCACCGTCCGCTTCCGGTGCGCGCCATCCTTCGGTAAGCTAGCGCCCGCAGAAGAAACAAGCAATTTGGGCAATCCCACGGCCAAGTCGGGATCCGCCTGGATTTTTCGCAAAGTTTTTTCGTCCCGCCGCGCGCCGGAATCGGCCGTGCGGCGCCGAACCCCCTGAAAACAGCCACCGGAGACCGTGCCATGGGCGACGTGGTCAACCTCAACCGTTTCCGCAAGACCCGCGACAAGGCAGAGCGCGCCAGGGAAGCGGAGGCGAATCGGGCCCGATTCGGCCGCACCAAGGCAGAGAAGGAGCGCGACCGCAAGGACGCCGAGCGGCGCACTCAGACTTTGGACGGGCATAAGCTGGACGGGGAGGATTGACCTCATAAGCCGAAAGCAAGGCAAAGACCAAGCTGCGCAGTGGGAATATCCTCTGCTTTTTTGTTACTATTGGGTATGCCGATAGTTCCCTATTGCGACTATCGGGACGGTTGTGTGACAGTGCCGGTCATGGGCGCCGGCGGGCGCTTTCCTTGGCTGTTGGGGAGGGCCGTCATCATGGTCGACATGACGTCGTTTCGCGGTTCGGTGCAGACGCCTCAGAGGCAAACCCCCAGCTGGCTGCCGGCGATCCGCTCGGTCGAGATGGACCGGCCCTGGGTCTGGCTGGCGTCGGCCTGGCAGGACATGATGGCCGCCCCCGGCATCAGCTTCGCCTACGGTGCGCTGGCGGTGATCTCCAGCTTCATGCTGGTGGTCGGTCTGGCGACGCTGGACATGGAATATCTGCTGCTGCCGATGGCGGCGGGCTTCATGCTGGTCGGGCCGCTGTTCGCCGTCGGGCTCTATGAGACCAGCCGCCTGCTGGAGCTGGGGGAACGGCCGACGCTGGCAAAGGTGATCGCCGCCTATCGCCGCAACGGGGTGCAGATCGCCGGGATCGGCATGGTGCTGATGCTGGCGCTGCTGGCCTGGATCCGCGTCGCCTTCCTGATCTTCGCCCTGTTCTTCTCCGGCGAGACGCCGGCGCTGGACCAACTGGTCGACCGTATCTTCTTCTCGGCGGAGACCATTCCCTTCCTGCTGACGGGGACGGTGTTCGGCGGGATCATCGCGACGGCGGTGTTCTCCATCGCCGTGGTGTCGGTGCCGATGCTGCTGGACCGCGAGACCGACGTCTTCACCGCCATGGCGACCAGCATCGCGGTGGTGCGTGCCAACATCAAGCCGATGATCGCCTGGGGCTTCCTGATCGCCCTGTTCATGAGCGCCGGTATGGTCACCGGCTTCCTCGGGCTGGCCATCGCCCTGCCGGTCGTCGGGCATGCCTCCTGGCATTGCTACCGCGATCTGGTCGGCATCGGGCGGTGACGTAGGGCAACCCACTCCGCACGCAGACGAAGCCCCTCTCCCCAGCGGGAGAGGGGCTTTTTTCACCCCTTCTTGAAGAAGGCCTCGGCCGCCGATTTCTGCGCCTGCTTGGCGGCGATGGCAGCGCGGGCGCGGGTGATTTCCGCTTCCAGCGTGGCGATGTAGGCCTCGATCTCGGCCACGCCCATCACGGTCAGGTCTTTGGGCGCCGGCTTGGCCTTGCGCGGCTCCAGATCCTCGAAACGCTCGTCGATGGCCATGATCGGGTCCCTCCCCCTGCCGTGTTTTCAGCCCGTTGCCCGGCTTGTCAGACCGGTTGGGCAAATCTACCTTTCGGGCCTGACATTGCCAAACAGACAAAAACCGAAGGGACGATCTCCATGGGTCTAAGCTTGCCCGACAGCATGCGCTGCGTCGAGATCACCCAGCCCGGCGGGCCGGAGGTTCTGCGCCCCGCCCGCCGCCCCGCCCCGGTGCCGGGTCCCGGCGAAATCCTGGTGGAGGTCGCCGCCGCCGGCGTGAACCGCCCCGACACGCTGCAACGCCAGGGCCGCTACGACCCGCCGCCGGGCGCATCCGACCTGCCGGGGCTGGAGTTGTCCGGCACGGTGATCGCCATCGGCGAAGGCGTGGAGAGCTGGGCCAGCGGCGACAGGGTCTGCGCGCTGGTGGCCGGCGGCGGCTATGCCGAATATTGCGTGGTGCCGGCGGTGCAGGCCCTGCCCGTGCCGGGCCCGCTGTCGATGGTCGAGGCGGCGGCAGTGCCGGAAACCTTCTTCACCGTCTGGACCAACGTGTTCGAGCGCGGCGCCCTGAAGCGCGGCGAGACCCTGCTGATCCATGGCGGATCGAGCGGCATCGGCACCACCGCCATCCAGCTGGCCAAGGCCTTCGGCGCGACGGTGTTCACCACCGCCGGCAGCGACGACAAGTGCCGCGCCTGCGAGGAGCTGGGGGCCGACCGTGCCATCAACTACAGGACCGAGGATTTCGTCGCGGTCATCCGCGAGGCGACCGGCGGTCGCGGCGTCGATGTGGTGCTGGACATGGTCGGCGGCGACTACATCGCCCGCGACATCGACATCATGGCGGTGGACGGCCGCCACGTCTCCATCGCCTTCCTGCAGGGGGCGAAGGTGTCGCTGAACATGGCGCCGGTGATGACCAAGCGGCTGACCCTGACCGGATCGACCTTGCGCGCCCGGCCGGTGGCGGAGAAGGGCCGCATCGCCGCGGCCTTGCGCGAGCATGTCTGGCCGCTGCTGGAGACCGGCGGCATCAAGCCGCAGATCCACGCCACCTTCCCGCTGGAACAGGCGGACGAGGCGCACCGGCTGATGGAAAGCAGCGCGCATATCGGCAAGATCGTGCTGACGGTGGGACCGGACGCCGCCTGATTTTGCGCTTTTCTTCGCCGCTGCGGCGCCGTCGGGCTTGCCATCCGCTGCCAAGACAGGTTAGCAGAGGCGAGCGGGCGGCCGGGATTTCCCGGTGCGCCTGCGTAAGCATGCTTACGCGGACCGGTATTCGCCCTATATCGTGGTGACGAGAATGGGGCGGCCGCCCCCGGAGTCACGAGGCCGGGTCGCGAAGCCGTACCCGCGCCGCATAACCAGTTTGAACGACCGGCCGCATCACCCGCCAGCGGGTGCGGCCGGTAAAGAAGTTTGTCAGGAGGGATGATGGCTCTGCCCTTGATGCCGAAAGCGACAGCCGTCTGGCTGGTCGAGAACACGTCCTTGTCCTTCGAGCAGATCGCCGCTTTCTGCGGCATGCATTCGCTGGAAGTCCAGGCCATCGCCGACGGCGAGGTCGCGGTCGGCATGGTGGGGCTGGACCCCATCGCCAACGGCCAGCTGACCAAGCAGGAGATCGAGCGCTGCGAGAAGAATCAGGATCTGCGCCTGAAGCTTCTGGTCGCCGACCTGCCGCAGGTCGCCTCCCGCTCCAAGGGTCCGCGCTATACCCCGATCACCAAACGCGGCGACAAGCCCGACGCCATCGCCTGGCTGCTGAAGCACCATCCGGAGCTGTCGGACGCCCAGGTCTGCCGCCTGATCGGCACCACGAAGCCGACCATCGCCGCGGTGCGCGACCGCACCCACTGGAACGTCGCCAACATCAAGCCGCGCGGCCCGGTGATGCTGGGCCTCTGCTCCCAGCGCGAGCTGGAAGAGGCGCTGGCGCTGGCGATCCGCCGCGGCGGCGTGC
This sequence comes from Azospirillum sp. A26, assembly GCF_042604635.1. Taxonomy (NCBI): domain Bacteria; kingdom Pseudomonadati; phylum Pseudomonadota; class Alphaproteobacteria; order Rhodospirillales; family Azospirillaceae; genus Azospirillum; species Azospirillum sp. A26. Next base: position 1,186,604 of record NZ_CP170472.1, read on the forward strand.
CGCGTGCCCCGGAGGACGCCGCCGAGGACTTCTACGGCGAAGGCCGCGAGGACGACCGCTATTCCGAACAGGAAGACGCGCACTGAGGGGGATGTCCCTCTCCCCGAGCGGGAGGGGGAATACCGCCTGATGAGAGCTTAGAATCCGGCCATGACCGATCCTACCATCCCTCCGCCCCGGCTCGTGGTCGGCATCAGCGGCGCGTCGGGAGTGATCTACGGCATCCGCATGCTGGAGACGCTGCGGCGGATCGGCGTCGAATCGCATCTGGTGGTCAGCCGGTCGGCCGAGGTCACGCTGGCGCATGAAACCGCCATGAAGGTGGCGGAGCTGCGGGCGCTGGCCGATGTCAGCTATGCCGCCGCCGACATCGGCGCGGCCGTGTCCAGCGGCAGCTTCCGCACGCTGGGCATGGTGGTCGCCCCCTGCTCCGTCCGGACGATGAGCGAGATCGCCAGCGGCGTCACCTCCACCCTCTTGACGCGGGCGGCGGACGTGGCGCTGAAGGAACGGCGCCGGCTGGTGCTGATGGTACGCGAGACCCCGCTGCATCTGGGTCACCTGCGCACCATGACCGCGCTTGCCGAAATGGGTGCCGTGATCGCGCCGCCGGTCCCGGCTTTTTATGCCAGGCCGCAGGGAATCGACGATCTGGTCGACCATTCCGTTGGCCGGGTGCTGGACCTGTTCGGGCTGGACGCGGGAAACCTGCGGCGCTGGGGCGAACGTCAGGGAGACACCTGACCCGCGGCGGTCGCCTTAACAGGTGGCTTGGAGCGCGGGCGCAATGCCAGTATACCGCTGTCGATGCACCACGACGCGGAACCGGCACCGCCGCCGGCCGGCGCCAAAGGGGAAAAGCCCATCATGCCCTTCAGCAGCAAACCGTCCGAGCCCATCCGCCAGCTTCTGGCCGGCATCAAGGCATTCCGCGCCCGCTATTACGAGCGGCGCCCCGACAGCATGCGGCAACTGGCGACCGAAGGGCAGCACCCGGAAGTCCTTCTGATCGGCTGCTCCGACAGCCGGGTCGACCCGGCGCTGCTGACGATGGCGGAACCCGGCGAGATGTTCGTCGTGCGCAACGTCGCCAACCTCGTTCCGCCCTACCAGCCCGACGGCGCCTATCACGGCACCTCGGCCGCCATCGAATATGCGGTCAAGGCGCTGAAGGTGTCGGAGATCATCGTGCTGGGCCATGCCAAGTGCGGCGGCATCCAGGGCCTGATCCGGCTTCGCGCCGGGCAGAAGGCGGAGGACGATTTCGTCTCCCCCTGGGTGTCCATCGCCGGTTCGGCACTCGACCCCTATGTCGGGCCGGAAGGCTCCGAACAGGCGCGCGCCGATGCGGAGAAATTGCAGAACACCCCGGCGGTGATCGAACGCGCCGCGGTCCGCGCGTCGGTCGAGAACCTGATGACCTTCCCCTTCGTGCGCGACGGGGTGGAGGCCGGCACGCTGAACATCCACGGTTGGTGGTTCGACATCGAGTCGGGCGAGATGTGGGCGATCCACCCCGTCACCCGGCTGTTCCAGCCGGTCGAGTGAGGGGCTCGGCGAGCCGTTTCAGACCAGGAAGCGTTAACCCGAGCGCCGGCACGGGATTTGCCGGCCCCCTGCCCTGTTGAGGGCGAAGGAAGAATTCTCCTTCGCAACCCTCATAAGGGAAAGGGACTGCCATGAAGACCGCGCTCCGCTTCGTGATCGTCGCCGCCGTACCGTTGGCGCTCGCCGCCTGCAACCAGACCAGCAGCAACAGCGGCGGCGGGTTGTTCGGCAACAGCGGCGGGGGTGGGCTGTTCGGGTCGGGAAATTCCGATTCCTATGCCCGCAACGGCCGCTGCGATGACCCGCGCTACAACACCTCCAATGGTGGCCATGCCGAGGCCGGGACCGACGACTACGACTGCTCCCGCTACGGCAACGGCCTGAAGCGCTGAGCCAGCGCCGCCAGTTCCGCGGCCATGCGCCCAGCGACCGCAGACCAGTCGCCGGGCGCCGGCTGCCGGAACAGGCGAGCGGTCGGATACCAGGGGCTGTCGTCACGGCCGGTCAGCCAGCGCCAGTCCGCCGAGAAGGGCAGCGCCACCCACAGCGGCAGGCCCAGCGCGCCAGCAAGATGAGCCGGACCGGTGCAGGATGACACCACCAGATCCAGATTCGCCATGATCGCCGCCGTGTCGGCAAAGTCCGAGATCGCGGTCCCCAGATCGATGAAGCTGTCCGGCAGGACGCTCTCAGCGAGGCCGGCGCGTCCCGGCCCCATCTGCAACCCGTAGAACCGGCAGCCCGGCACATCGAACAGGCCGCGCAGTCCGGCAAGCCTGGGCGAGCGCTCCTCGTCGCCGGGGAAGCGCGGGTTGCCGGCCCAGACGACGCCGACACGCAGCGCGTCCCGTGGCCCCAACTGCTCCCGCCAGTGGGCGACCCGCACCGGGTTGGGGCTCAGATAGGGGATATCGGCGGGCACACTGTCGAGGCCGGTGGCGAAGGCGCGTGGCAGGCTCATCAGCGGAGCTTCGAGATCGAAGGGCGGCAGCGGATCGCCACGGGCAATGACCTGCGCCGCCCCTTCCAGCCCGGCCATCAGCGGCAGCAGGGGCCGCTGCACCTCCAGCACCACCCGGCCGCCGCGGGCCGCCACCAGCGGGACATAGCGCAGGAACTGCAACGTGTCGCCCAGCCCCTGTTCGGCATAGAGCAGGATGGTGCGACCGTTCAGCGGCTCGCCCTGCCACGGTGGCTGATGGAAAGGTCGCCAGGGCGGATCGGCATGAGCGTCGCGGCGGCGCCAGTCGAACTCGGGCCAGCCGCGCCGGTAATCGCCGGCCATCAGCCGGGCGAAACCGAGATTCCAGTGCAGACCGACATCCTGCGGCCGGTCGGCCAGCGCGCGCTCGAACGCGACGGCAGCTTCCGCCGGGCGGGCCATGGCGACCAGGGCGATGCCCCGCGCCGCATGGACCGACGGGCCGGGTCGCAGGCGCTCCGCCATGGCGAAGGCGTCCAGCGAGTCCGGAAAGCGGGCGAGCTTGGCCAGGACGGCGCCCAACACCTCCCACGGCTCAGCGGCATTGCGGTCGAGAGCCAGCGACTCACGGGCGGCGGACTCGGCTTCCGCCCAGCGGCGCTGGGCCGCCAGTGCCGCGGCAAGCGTTGCATAAGCAACGGCAGACCGGGCGTTCAGGCTCAGCGAACGGCGGGCACAGCGTTCGGCCGCCCTTGCATCGCCGCAGGACAGCAGGGCGGCGGCCCGGTTCGCCAGCGCGTCGGCATGGTCGGGCGCCAGGGCCAACGCATGGCCGGCGGCCGTCAACGCGGCCAGCACCTCCCCCAGCCGGCGCAACGCACCGGCGCGGTTGGCATGGGCATCGGCGAGGTCCGGCATCAGGCGCAGCGCCCGGCCATAGTGCCGCACGGCATCATCGAGGGTGCCGGCCGACTGCTCGACCCCGGCGAGGTTCGACAGCCCGGCGGCCCCGTCGGGACGCAACGCCACGGCAAGGCGCAGCCACCGGTGCGCCGCCGCCTGCCGTCCAGTCTGGGCGGCGAGTACCCCCAGAAGCTGCATGGCATCGGCATATTCGGGGTCGGCGCCGAGGATTCGGCGATAGATGTCCTCCGCCTCCGCCACCCGGCCCCCCTGATGGTGGTCCAGCGCGATCAGCAGAGCCTGCGACAAAGTAACCATCGGCACACATGTGAAGTGATGGAGGGAGTAACGGGCTTGCTGCCGAGAACGTGATCATGCCTCTTCGGAACCAGGCCGGTCCAGCCGGGCCTATGCCTGAAATCGTTGCAAACGGTCACAGGATTGGGATTTTCCCTGGATTGTCATGACGCTGACCCATCGTTATTGTCCGCGCCGTTCTTCGAGGAGCGGATCATGACCACCCGCCCAATCCGGGCACTCTTCTGCCACTCCGGCCTCCGCCGGCTTACTCTCGCCGCCGCCCTGACCTTCGCTTTCGGGATCGCCGCCGCGCAGGCCAATGAGGGCGCCAAGCCGAACGGCTGCCCATGGTCCCAGGACGTGACACTGGAGATCAACGGCAAGACGCTGACCCTGAAGCAGGACGCCTTCACCACCACCAGCGCCGAACCGCTGGAGATCGAGCAGTTCAAGGTGTTCCCGCTGATCGACCAGTTGAAGCTGCGCATCATCGGCCCGAAGGGGCGCGAATGGGAAGCGGCGCTGACCCGTCTGGTCAGCGGCAAGCGGTGCAGCGCCTTCTATGCCGGCAAGCCGGTGCTGGTGTCCAACACGGTGCGCGATCCGAACGAGCTGATCCTGAACCGCTAGGTCAGTTCCTCAGCCCGCTTGGCAACACTCCCGCCAGTTCCTCCAAAGCCGGGTCGCCGCCGGGCACCAGCAGCGCCATGTTGGCGACGGCAAGCTCCACGTCGCCACCTGGCTGCGGGGCAAAGCCCGCCGCGGCGAACAGGCGGTCCTGCTGGACACGCTCGGCCTCCAGTTCCGCAGCCTTCATGCGGCGGTAGAAGGCGTCGTCCTCCGCCTTGGCGCGGCGGCGCAGGGCGCGCAGCGGACGCACAACCTCCTCCCGCCAGCCGGCGACCGCCGCGTCGATGCGGCCCAGTTCCTCGGCCGACAGGCGGATACCGCATTCCAGGCCGGCCCAGGCGGCGAACAGCAGCACATTCACGTCGACCCCGCGCCGGTCCTGAAGCGACAGGCAGCAGGCCGGCACTCCCGGCCGTCCGTAGACGGCCAGGGAAAAGTCCCAGAAGGGATTCGCCGGCATTCCGCCCATCGCCACAGGGATCAGTCGCCGAAGCTGATGTTCAGGCCACGGGCCGTCTTCACCAGCGCGCCATCCAGTTCGACGCAGGAATAATGCTCGATCGCCTCGGTGATCGGCACGTCGATGACGCCGCGGTTCGACCAGGCGACCATGCGGTTGAACTTGCCCTCGGCGATCAGGTCGACGGCATGGACTCCGAAGGCCGAGGCGATCAGGCGGTCGCGCGGGCTGGGCATGCTGCCGCGCTGGACGTGGCCCAGCACGGTGACGCGGGTTTCGGCCCCGGTGGCGTCGGCGATCTTCTCGCCGATATAGTCGCCGATGCCGCCATAGCGCTTCTCGCCGCCCTGGAGGATCTTCTTGACCCCGGTCCCTTCCAGCGTCTTCACCGCCTCCGACACCACGACCAGGGCGAAGTTGCGGCCGGAGTCGCGCACGCTCTGGATCTTGGCGGCGATGCTTTCGATGGAATAGGCAATCTCCGGGATCAGGATCACGTCGGCCCCGCCGGCGATGCCGGCCGCCAGCGCGATGTGGCCGGCGTCGCGGCCCATCACCTCCAGCACCATCACGCGGTGGTGGCTGGCGGCTGTCGGTTGCAGGCGGTCCAGCGCCTCCACCGCCACGGCGACGGCGGTGTCGTAGCCGACCGACACCTCGGTCTTGCCCAGGTCGTTGTCGATGGTCTTGGGCACGCCCACCATCGGGAAGCCGCCCTTTTGCGCCAGCTTGTGCAGGATGGCGAAGCTGCCGTCGCCGCCGATGCCGATCAGCGCGTCCAGCCCAAGCTCGCGGTAGCCGCCGACGATCTCATCGGAACGGTCCTTCAGCGTGCCGTCCGGCATCGGATAGGCGAAGGGGTCGCCGCGGTTGGTCGTGCCCAGGATGGTGCCGCCCTGGCGCATCATGTGGCCGTCGACGGAGCCGAGATCGAGCGTCTGGTACTGCACCGGGCGCTGTAGGAGGCCCTGGGTGCCTTCCTTGATGCCCAGCACCTGCCAGCCATAGCCGGTGGCGCGGTGGACCACCGCACGGATGACCGCGTTCAACCCGGCGCAATCGCCGCCGCTGGTCAGGATGCCGATGCGCTTGCCGGCTTTATTAGGGGCAGTCATTGAGGTTTCCCGTCCCGTTCGCCTGTTCGTTGAAATGGACCACCATGTTACCGGAACAGAAGTTTCCCGCAATCTTTGCCCGCATCCGCAAAGGGGGCATCGCGCCGGCCGCATTCCCTCCGGCGCGACGGCGGGCATGCCAAAGGGCCGAGCCGGCGGTTTGGCGGTGCCGTGCCGCCGGAAATCTGGTATAGTCCAGTCCGCCCAGCCAAGGGTCACCCGCAAGAGCACCCCCGTCCCACCCGGGGCAACGGCCATTCCTAACGGGCGCGATGAACGAGCAAGAGATTTTGAAGGAAAAGCTGGCGAGCTTGCGCAGCGAGCACCGCGACCTGGACGACGTGATCGCCCGGCTGGTCGAACGCGCGCCTTATGACCAGTTGCAGATGCAGCGGTTGAAGAAGCGCAAGCTGATGCTGAAGGACCAGATCATGGTCCTGGAGAGCCGGCTGCTGCCGGACATCATCGCTTAACGGAACACGCGACGCGCTTTTGGTCGTCATCCCCGCGAAGGCGGGGATCATGGCTCCGGAAAAAGCGCTTCAAGACGCCGGATTCCCGCCTTCGCGGGAATGACGGGCCGGCTGGGAACTGACGCGTCACCCCTTCTTCGGCACCGTGAAGAACTGAATTCCCATCTGGAAGCTGCGGGCGATGTTCTCGGCCTTGCCGATCAGGAAGTTGGCGCCTTCGGCCGGCAGGACCTCGTGGGCGGTCTGACGGAACAGGCCGAGCCAGCGTTCGAAATGCGGCGGCTCCAGTCCCAACGAGATGTGGACCGGCATCGGACGCCCGTCGTAGCGCTGGGTCAGCAGGGCGATGGACGACCAGAAATCGATCATCTTGCGCAGATGCGGTTCCCAATCTGTGATGGCGCGGCCGAAGATCGGACCGAGTTCCTCGTCCGTCATGATCTTGCCGTAGAAGGTCCGCACCAGCGTCTCGATCGACACCTCGTCGATGCCGACGGCGGCCATCCGTTCCTCCGCCATGGCGGCGCGGATGTCGCGGTGTTCCTTGCGCTGGGTGTCGCCGAGGTCTTCGCCGGAAACGGAGTCGGTCATGCGATGGGTCCGCCGAGTGAATTGAGCAAGGTCTATCCAGTCCATATAAGGCGGCACCATAAGTGGAACCATGTTCCGTCGGAAGGGCCGGAATGTCGCAGCCGCAGGGTGGGATTCGCGGAACGCCGACGCCAAGGAACGGCGCCGCCTCTGGACAGAAGCCCGACTCTTCCTATAATGCCCCGCTTTCCGGACCTTGAGGAAAGCGCCAGGCCGTGACCGCCGACCACTCCCCCAACAGCACCGCTTCGGCTACCGGCACCCAGCCGCTGGTCGGCATCATCATGGGCAGCCAGTCCGACTGGACGACGATGAAGCACGCCGCCGACACGCTGGCGGCGCTGGGCGTCCCGCACGAGGTCCGCATCGTTTCCGCCCATCGCACCCCGCACCGGCTGGTGGAGTACGCCACCACCGCCAAGGCGCGCGGGCTGAAGGTGGTGATCGCCGGGGCCGGCGGCGCCGCCCATCTGCCGGGCATGGCCGCGTCGATGACGCCGCTGCCGGTCTTCGGCGTGCCGGTCGAAAGCCACGCGCTGAAGGGCATGGACAGCCTGCTGTCCATCGTGCAGATGCCGGGCGGCGTGCCGGTCGGCACGCTGGCCATCGGCAAGGCCGGCGCCATCAATGCCGCCTTGCTGGCCGGCTCGGTCATCGCCCTGATGGACCCGGCGGTGGCCGACGCGCTGGACGGCTGGCGCGCCCGCCAGACCGCCGCGGTCGCCGAAGCCCCCGTCGACGATCCTGCCTGACAACTGGCCCGATAACTGGCCCGGACAACTTGAAAGCCCTACCGTCATGACCGGCACCCCATCCGGCACTCCCCTGCCCCGCCTCGCCCCCGGTTCAACCATCGGCATGCTGGGTGCCGGACAGCTCGGCCGGATGACGGCGCTGGCCGCGGCACGTCTGGGCTACAAGACCCATGTCTACGCCCCGGACGCCGCCGACAGCCCGGCGGCGCAGGTCAGCGCCGCGGCGACGGTGGCGGACTGGGACGATCTGGAGGCGCTGGAGCGCTTCGCCCGCTCGGTCGATGCGGTGACGCTGGAGTGGGAGAATGTGCCGGTCGCCACGGCCGAGCATCTGCGCCGCTTCGCCAACCTGAACCCCGGCCCGAACGTGCTGTCGGTGGCGCAGGACCGCATCGCCGAAAAGAGCTTCGTCAACGCGCTGGGCATCGCCACCGCCCCCTGGCGCCCTGCCAACAGCGCCGAGGAGGTCGCCCGCGCGGTGGCCGAGGTCGGTCCGCGCTGCGTCCTGAAATCGACGCGGCTCGGCTATGACGGCAAGGGCCAGGCCCGACTGGACAGCGGCAGCGATCCGGCGGCGGCCTGGGCCAGCATCGGCGGCGGCAAGCCCGGCGTGGAGGGCATCGTCGAAGGCTTCGTCACCTTCGCCTGCGAAGTGTCGGTGATCGTCGCCCGCGGCGCCGACGGCGCGATGGTCGCCTATCCGGCGGTGGAGAACCGGCACAAGGACGGCATCCTCGACGTCACCATCGCGCCCGCCGCACCGGACAAGGTGTCGGCGGCAACCGCGGCGGAGGCCGACCGCATCGCGCGGCGCATCGCCGAGGCCCTGGATCTGGTCGGCGTGCTGGCGGTGGAGATGTTCGTCACAGCCGACGGCGCCGTGCTGGTCAACGAAATAGCGCCGCGCCCGCACAATTCCGGCCACTGGACGATGGACGCCTGCGCCACCTGCCAGTTCGAACAGCTGGTTCGTGCGGTCTGCGGCCTGCCGCTGGGCTCGGTGGAGCGGGTGGCGAATGCCGAAATGACCAACCTGATCGGCGACGACGTGCTGAGCTGGCCGGAGCTGTTGGCCGAACCCGGCGCCCGCCTGCACCTGTACGGCAAGGCGGAGGCCCGGTCCGGCCGCAAGATGGGCCACGTCAACCGGCTGTTCCCGCGGCGCTGACGCCGGCACCACGGTAAAAGCCGAAGGGCCCCGCGACCGTTATGGTCGGCGGGGCCTTTTTCTTTGGCCGGGAGCAGGTTCCGTCGCGACCGAAGTGCAGCCACTGCACGCGCTGCGCCGGTGGATGGACATCACCGGTTTCTCGGCCGCGACGGGACGTCCGGAGAATGACGGTTGTGGTCACCCCGCTCAAGGCCGGAAAAGCTCAACCGGGAGGCGCAGACAGCGTACCGCTTCGATGACAACCAAACGATGAAAAAGCTCCAAATGGATATAAAGTCCTTCAAGGCAGTACGGCGACCCTGCAATGGGGCAAAACCGCGGCCAAAAGGATGCAGGCAATCAATCTCCACAACCTATCGGTGGTAATCACTGAATCACATTCGGAATAAGCCCGATTTCCGCTTTTTGGTTGCGGGTACTGTCTATACTTTCACCCAACGGTAATCTTACGAGAATCCCTGCATCGGAGCAACTACCATCCTTTTCAACCTAAGTATTGGTAGCCGACATGAGATGATACAAACAATACGCCAATCTGGAGATGAGAAATGCGCTTTCCAGTTCTCGACGGCTGGCGCGGTTTATGCGCCTTATTTGTCGCATTATTCCACTTTAACGCCTTAGGATATTTCTACCTCGCCCCGTTCGTTCGCGGCAGCTATTTGTTTGTAGACTTCTTCTTCGTTCTCAGTGGCTTCGTCATCACCCACGCCTACATCCACCGTCTGAACTCAACGGCGGACGGCAGAAATTTTCTGGTGAGACGCCTTGGCCGGGTCTGGCCGCTGCATGCCACCACCCTGATCGCCTTCATTCCGCTTGAGATCGTGAAGGCATTGGCGGTCAGCGGCGAGACGGCGGCCTTCACCGGCCGCTTCGCGCCATCCTCCATTCTCAGCAACCTGTTCCTTGTGCACTCTCTGGGCATTGAGGACGGGTTGACCTGGAACATTCCGAGCTGGTCGATCAGCGCCGAGTTCCTCGCCTACGTCAGCTTCGCAGCGCTCTGCCTGCTGGCGCGCCGCACATGGCTGGTGACGGCGTCGGCGGTTGCGCTGTCGGCTGCCGGCGCCTTTGTGGTCATGGGATGGTCCGACCAATACATAGACACCAGCTTCGACTTTGGATATTTCCGCTGCCTCTACGGCTTCTTCACCGGCCATGTGACGTATCGGCTGTTCCAGGCGGCCCGCACTGCCGGACTGTCCAGACTGTCGATGCGGCGGCCGACAGCTGGGTCGCCGATAGCCGGGCTGAGCGAGGGGCTCAGCCTTGCCGCGGTGATCGTTTTCGTTGCATCGGCGCGCGGGAACGCCCTGTCCTATGCCTCGCCCCTGCTCTTCGGTTTGGTCGTCTGGGTGTTCGCCTTCGAAGGCGGGACGATTTCAAGGCTGCTGGCGATGCGGCCTTTCCAATGGCTGGGCGCCCGCTCCTACTCCGTCTACATGGTACATGCGCTGGTCATTGCGCTGTACGAGAAGGCGGCGGTCGCGATGCAGAGGCTGTCGGGCCAGCCGATGTTCGTCGGGCCAGCAGCCGGCGGCGAAGACCGGCTGATCTTTTTCGGTGCCACCTGGATGATGGACCTTCTGGCGCTCGCCTATCTGGGGACGGTGGTCGCCATCGCCAGCCTGACCTACCGCTTCGTGGAAATACCCGGACAATCCAGCTTCAACGCACTGCTGTTGAAGCGGCGGAAGCCCGCGGTTCGGCCAGCGGCGGTGGAAGTTACCTGACCTTCTTAGCCATGATGCATGGCGAGGCGGCTCCGGAGGCAAAGACCCGATAGAGCCACCTAGCCATGCCAGACACCATTGACAACAGTTATTACGATACCGGAACGATTTCATCAATTTCTCGGTAACGCTATTAATCGCAACCATGAGCATCCGGCAAAGTTACTCCCGGTATTTTGCATTTGCGAAATAGATGCCTCAAATTGTTGCGTTCAGGTCAGGCGAAGGTCATTTCCCATCGATGCGGCTTTTATCTCCTATCAATATTGGTTACCCTCTGCTGCATTCAGGAAGAAACTCTCTAAACTTTGATGTAATTTACAGCCGGATGATGATGCCCTTGTCGCAGGAAAGCGCAGGTCGCTCCCCTCCCCCGATCGGACCGGCTGTCGCCCCGGCCTCCGGCGCGGCCGGTCATCGCCGTCCACAGTCCAGCCGCGACCGCGACCGCTTCGTCGGCTTTGCCTTCGCCGCCGCCGATCTGCTGATCGAAGCGGATCCCCAGGGCAACATCCTGTTTTCCGCCGGTGCCCGCTGCCGGCTGACCAAGGGCGATGTCGGCGGGCTGGTCGGCAGCAACCTGATGGAGGTGGTGGCCCCCGGCGACCGCAAATACGTCCATGTCCTGTTCGACCGCATCCGCGAAAAGGCACGGATCAAACCATCGCGCGTGATGTTTCAGGCCTTCGACGGCCAGCAGTTCCCGGCACTGCTCGGCGGCTGCCGGCTCGACTCCTGTCCCGGTTCCCTGTTTCTCACCGTGCTGCTGACCGCTCCGGCCCGTGGCAATGGCAGCAATGGGGCGGTCACGGCGGCCCAGGGTGAACTGCTCGACCAGTGCGGTTTTGCCGGCATTCTGGAGGAGCGCATCCATGCCGCGCGCGAACGGGGACTGGAGCAGGGGCTGACCCTGCTGCTGGTCGAGGGGTTGCAGGCAATGGTGGACTCGATGCCGGAGGGAGCGGCGGCGGAGGTGCGTGAGGGCATCGACGCCTATCTGCGCGGCATCTCCGCCGACGGCGACAGCGCCGGGCAGTTGACCGGCGACCGATACGGCATCGTCCATGCCGCCGACATCGACGGGCGCGAGGTGCAGGGCCACATCGCCCAGATCATCGAGGCGGCGGGCGGCGCCCTGCCCGGCGGCATCCGGTCCTGGACGCTGGACATGGCCGACGACCGGCTGGACGCCGCGGATGCCGCCCGCGCGCTGGTCTACACCGTGCAGGCCTTCGCCTCCGCGCAAGGCGGCGAGTTCACCATCTCCAGCCTGGAGGATGGCGCGAACCGCCTGATGGCCGGGGCGGTGGAGCGGATCGGGCAGCTGCGCGCCACCATCGACAACCGCGACTTCGTCGTCGTTTACCAGCCGATCGTCGACATCGGCACCGGCGCCGTCCACCATCTGGAGGCACTGACCCGGGTCGAGGGGATGAGCTCGCCGGCCGACTTCATCACCTTCGCTGAGGATGTCGGGCTGATCTACGACTTCGACCTGCTGCTGACCCGCACGGTGCTGGACACGCTGCAGCAGTTCCGCAAGGAACCGAAGCTGCCCGACGTGGCGATCAACCTGTCGGCCAAGACGCTGATGAGCCCGATCTTCTTCAAGCAGTTCCAGTCGGTCGTCGCCCCCTACGGCGATCTGGCCTCGAAGCTGCTCATCGAAGTGACGGAAACCGTTGTCGTCACCGACATCGCCAAGCTGAACGAGGTGTTGCAGAAGCTGCGCGAAAGCGGCTTCCGCATCTGCCTGGACGATGTCGGTGCCGGGTCCACCAGCTTCCAGTCGCTGTATGGCATCCAGGCCGACTATGCCAAGATCGACGGCAAGTTCGTCCGCGGCGCCGTGAACAGCCCGCGCGACATGGCGATGCTGCGCAGCATGGTCGATGTCTGCCGCCAGCTGGGACTGGAACTGATCGGTGAGCAGGTGGAGGAGACGGTGCACGCCGAGCTGCTGAACGGCTTGGGCGTGTCCTTTGCCCAGGGCTTCCTGTTCAGCCGGCCGTCGAGCGACTTCGCCTATTTCGCCAAGGACTGGTCGAAGGTTCGCAGCGGCGGCAAGGTGCTGCTGAAGGGCTGAGGCGCCGTGATCGCCGGAATGCCGGTGCCGTCTCAGGCCAGGGCCGGGGACCGGCCGAAGCCCTCGAACACGCCCATTTCCTCGATGCTGTGGACCTGTTCGAGCCGATTGCGGGCCGCGTTCAGAAGTTCCCGGTTGCGGGCCAGCGTGTCACGGCCGGCATAGCCGTCGCGCAGGTGAACGCGGTTCAGCAGAGCCTCCGCCTGGTCAAGGGCTTCCATGATGGTCAATGCAGTATCGGCGTTCATTTTCGCCCTCTTGTTCTCTGCGCCGCGCCGACAAGCTGTCGTGCGATCCTCGATGAACGGACCTTAGCCGCCGCAACTCGCCGTCAGGTAGAGGATATTTGGTCGCATGCGCAAGAAAACGTGTGGGATTTTATTTATTATTTCGCTTTGCTTGAATCGTTTCTCTCCAACCATTGGGTCTGTACGCGGATGACCTTTTCGGTGGCGGAAAACGCCTGCCGGCGGGTGAGAACGAAAACGACGCCGCTGGACGCCGCGATCAGCGGAATGGGGCCGATGATCCAGACCAGGGCCGCCAGTGCGAAGTAATAGGCGCGGATGCCCCCGTTCAGCGCGACGATGGCCAGGGTCAGCGCCTCGCTGATGGTCTGGGCGATCTCCCGGCGGTCCTGCGGCGGCACCGGCGGCATCGGCGCAGAGCCGATCAGGGCACAACAGTAATTGTACTGACGCAGCGCCCAGGTGAACTTGAAGAAGCCGAAAGTGAAGATCACCACCATCAGCAGCATCTTGATCTCGAACATCTGGTGCGAGGTCGGGACGGCGAAGGACAGGTCCGATATCAGCTGCTGCGCCCGCTCCGCTGCACCGAAGGAACCGATCAGCCCGGCCAGCACCAGCATGTTGGTGGAGGCGAAGAAGGTGCAGCTGTGCATGGTGTGGCCGAACAGCTGCGCGTCCATGATCCGGTTGTCGCGCTCCAGCATCCGCTCGATCCAGTGGCGGCGCACGATCCGCAGATGCCGGTTCACCACATTGCGCCCGGCCATCAGATGGTCCTGGGTGACGGTGAAGCCGACCCAGGAACCGATGAACCAGACGAAGGCGATGATGTCGAGCGTGGTGACGTCTGGCGGCATGGCGGCGGTCTTGGCAAGGTAATGAGGGGGGCCAAGCACCCGTGTACGCCGGCAATGGGCGGGTGTCCACCTGCGGGTATCCGAGAGGCCCCCTACTCCCCGCGCCCCTGCACCGCCTTCAGCACGTGGACGCGGATGGCGCTGGACAGGTTGCCGGTCCGGGTCTGGTCGATCTCCTCGATCAGGGCATTGACCGACAGGCCGCGGGATAGCGCCACCGATTTCAGGGCGTCCCAGAACTCTTCCTCGAGGGAGACGCTGGTGGGATGGCCGGCGATCAGGACCGAACGCTTCTTCATGGTCACGCACGCATCGCAGTGGGAGATGGGGGTGGTCAGAGGAAGGCCGGTGCGGCCGGGATAACTCACCCCCACCCTAACCCCAAGCTTAGCCTGGACCAACCATCCGTTCGGGTCGAACCCATTGATCGAATTGCTCATCCGTCAGGAGTCCGAGTTCCCGCCCGGCCTCCTTTAGACTTGTCCCTTCCTTGTGGGCTTTCTTGGCGATCTTCGCCGCATTGTCATAGCCGATGTGGGGGTTCAACGCCGTCACCAGCATCAGGCTGTCCGACACCAGCTTGGCGATGCGCTCGCGGTTGGCCTCGATTCCCACCACGCAATTGTCGGTGAAGCTGTTCGCGGCGTCGGCCAGCAGGCGGATCGATTGCAGGACGTTGAAAACGATCACCGGCTTGAACACGTTCAGTTCGAAATGGCCGGTGGCGCCGGCGACGGTCACGGTGGTGTGGTTGCCCATCACCTGAGCGCAGACCATCGTCATTGCCTCCGACTGGGTCGGATTGACCTTGCCCGGCATGATGGAGGATCCCGGCTCGTTCTCTGGCAGCGACAGCTCGCCAATGCCCGAGCGTGGACCGGAGCCGAGCAGGCGGATGTCGTTGGCGATCTTCATCAGCGACACCGCCAGCGTGTTCAGGTGGCCGTGCACGTCGACCAGCGAATCATGGGTCGCCAGCGCCTCGAACTTGTTCTCCGCGGTGACGAAGGGAAGGCCGGTGAAGGCAGCCACCTCCTCGGCGAAGGCTTCGGCGAAGCCCGGCTTGGCGTTCAGGCCGGTGCCGACCGCCGTGCCGCCTTGGGCCAGCCGGTAGAGCTGCGGCAGCGCACCCTTCACCCGGCCGATCCCGTAGGAGACCTGGGCGGCATAGCCGGAGAACTCCTGCCCCAGCGTCAGCGGCGTGGCGTCCTGGAGATGGGTGCGGCCGATCTTGACGATGTCCCGGAAGGCGTCGGCCTTGGCGTCGAGCGCCGTGCGCAGATGCTCCAGCGCCGGGATCAGGCTGTGCACGATCTCGTCGGCCGCCGCGATGTGCATGGCGGTGGGGAAGCTGTCGTTCGACGACTGCCCCATGTTGACATGGTCGTTGGGATGGATCGGTGTCTTCGACCCCATGGTGCCGCCCAGCCGCTCGATGGCGCGGTTGGCGATCACCTCGTTGGCGTTCATGTTGGTCTGGGTGCCGGAGCCGGTCTGCCAGACCACCAGCGGGAAGTGATCGGCCAGCCGGCCGTCGATCACCTCGTCCGCCGCCTCCATGATGGCGGCGCCGAGTTTCGGATCGAGCACGCCCAGCGTCATGTTGGCGGCGGCGGCGGCGCGCTTCTGGATGCCCAGCGCGCGCACCAGCGGCACCGGCATGCGCTCTCCGCCGATGCGGAAATTCTGAAGCGAGCGCTGGGTCTGCGCGCCCCAGTAACGGTCGGCCGGAACGTCTATGGGGCCGAAGCTGTCGGTTTCGGTGCGGACACCGCTCATGGTCGGACCTTTCCTGATCGCCGCTTTTGGTCACGGGTGGGACGGGTTGCAAACTTCCCCGCCACGCCTGATCTTTGCGGTGTACCCCGGAACGGCAAGGGCCTGGACTGCGCAGGCCAGGGCCACGCTCCAAGCGGGAGCTTGAGCGACTCGGCGGAAATCCTCGCTATTCACTCGAATTTGTTCTTGTTGCGTTCGCGGTTCTTCCGTACGCTTTGCTCAATGATCCGCTGCAAGGCCGGCGGCTATCGACTGTGATTGGGACAGCGATTGGGGGAACAGGATGGACGATCTGGCATACGACCATGTCCGCGCCTTCATTGCCCGGACGCGCGTTGCGGAGATGAAGAGCCGCGGCTGGCGGGTTCTCGGCCCCGGCGAGGAAGGCTCCCTGCTGATGGAAGGCCCGATGCTTGCCGGCCGGACCGCCGTTCTGGAAGAGCCCATCGGCGGAGTTTTCGACGATCTGATCGCCCGCGCCCTGGAGCGCGCCGATGCCCGCGACCGCACCGCCGCCTGCCGCGCCGCCTGATCGACTTTTCCGGGAGTCAGCATTTTCAGGGGGTTGTGACTGTCCAACCGGGTGGGAGGGACTGCACCCTTTGGTGGTCCCTCCCCCCAATTCCCTCGGGCGGTCTGAGCAACCGGACATAGCGGTGCGTGTTGTCATCATGCATGCTACCCGCCGGGGCATCCGACGGGGATCGATTGCAGCAGAACTTCAAAGGTCCTCATAGACGTTTTGAGGTAACTCTTCGGGGCGATCCTATACAACGTGACCATAGATCGGAAGTACCCCCGAAGATACCACCTGCCGCATAGTCCCGTTAGGAAGTCTTTAACTCGCCCGATGGCTTGATAAGGCCATCGGGAACGCTCAGGCCTAGGGAGATTTACATGATCGGCGCCGTCAACTCGAAGAAGATCAACGCCTCCTCCGCGGCCCATATCGCGCTTCTCGACCAATTCATTCGATTGACGCAAGACACCATCGTCGAACAGGACGATGCCTTCGTCCGCGACAGCCTGGTCGATCTTCTGTCGAACCTGCGCAGCGAGCGTTCCGACTACGCCGAGATCATCGGCGCGTCTGCTCTGAACCGCGCCGTCTGATCTCCGCCTTTTACTCTTCCCCGGTACCGACTTCCGCCGCAAGGTCGGAAAGGGCCTCCCCGGTCAGGCGATAGGGAAGCCATTCCTTCATCTGGCGGAAGCCGACCCGGTCGTAGAAGTCACGCGCCGGGTTCCAATCCAGAACGCTCAGATCCACCCGGCGGTAACCGCGCTCCACCGCGCGCTTCGCCACCGCGGCCAGGAGCTTGCGGCCGACGCCGTAGCGTCGGGCGTCGGGCGTGACGTAGAGATCCTCGACATAGAGGCCGGGCCGCCCCTCCCAGGTGGAGAAGTTGCGGAAGGTCAGCGCGAAGCCGACCGGCGCATCGTCCAACTCGGCGATCAGCGCCTCGAACACCGGCTGCGGCCCCCAGCCGTCGCGGCGGAAATCCTCCTCGGTCGCCTTGACCGCATCGGCCTCGCGCTCGAACTCCGCCAGTTCGCGGACGAAGCGCAGGATGGTCGTGCAATCCTCCTCGACGGCGGGGCGGATGGTGACGGTCGGCATCGGCGTAAGGCTCCTTAGATAATTTGCCAAATGGCATTGGGCGCAAAACGAAACGGGGAGCGGACCATAGCCCGCTCCCCGCACTTTCGCATCCCCGTTAAACCGGATGTCGTCAGTCGTCGCCGCCGCCCTTCAGGTCCAGGATGCTGCGCAGCTCCTGCACGCGGCGCTCGGCGCTGTGTTCGGCCAGCACCCGCTTGCGCGCCCGGCGGCCGAGGTCGGTCAGGTGGTTGCGCGGCAGCATCATCGCCGTGGTCACGTCGTCGGTCTGGGCGGCGACCAGGATCTCGCGGCCGGGCTCGAAGAAGCTGTCCAGCCCCTCCCACTGATCGGCGACGATGGCGGCCCCGCAGGCGGCGGCCAGGAACAGCCGGGGCGACGGGCACCAGCCGATCCGGCGCTCGTCGTCGCGCGCCAGCGTCAGCGCGAGACTGGCCGAGGCCAGCACGTCGGCATGACGCGCCGGGTCGAGGTCGGGGAAGGTCAGGATGTTGGAGGCGCGCGGCACGCCATCCGGCAGATCGGCGCCGACCAGCGCGAAGCGCCGGCGGGTCAGCCGCTGGGCCGGGTCGATGAAAAAGCTGCCCAGCCCCTCGCGGATGCCGTCCGGCCCGCCGACAATGCAGCAGAGATCGGCCAGATACTCCCGCTTGAAGTCGCCGGGCTTGTCGGCCTCCGGCACGATCCAGGGATAGAGCGGGGCCACCGACTCCGCCCCCGCCTTGACGCGGTAGCGGTCCAGCGCCGGCCCGCCGCAGGAGGCGAGCACCATGTCGAAGCCGGCCAGCCCGTCGGCCGGCAGGTGGTCCACCGCCTCTCCCGCCTCCAGCGCCGTCAGGCTGACCGCGGCCTCGGGATCGTAGAGCACGCGGCGCGGGGTCCTGGATTGGCGGACGAGGTCGGCGGCGGCGCGGGCGTCCGGCCCCTGCGCCACCACCAGCGCCACGCCGGCATCGTCCGCCTGGGCCGCGGCCGCCACCGCCACCTCGTCCCAGGCGCCGTAAGACAGCACCTCGCCGCCGGGAATGGTCCAGGGGGCAGACGAGCCGGGGCCGGTCCGCTCGACCGCGACGACGCGATGGCCGCGGATCGCCAGCCCATGGATCAACGCGCGCCAGCGCATGCTGTGCCCGCCATCCTGGCGGTACCCGTTGGTCAAGCCCCCGTTACTCAAGCCGAGGATCACGATTTTCATGGCGTCGGCACCCTTGGCGTTCCGCGGCGGGAAGCCGCTTCCCGATGGAAGCGCTCCCAGATCAACGCGATTGGAGAAGGTGGTGTTCCGGCTTCCGGTCCCGTCCCGGCAGCCCTGCCCAAGACGAAGTCAAGCTGGGCAAATCCGGCCGGGTTCGGCGCCTGGGGACAGGGCTTTGCCGGACGGGATTTGCGAAAGCGTTGCATTGAAATTTGATATGGACCGGTCCGGCGGCCCTGCAAGCGTATACCCCTCGCAATAGGCGTTTCCCCGACAGGGCTGCCCATTTGACGGTTGAGCCTTGCGGCCAGGGGCCTTAGGGTCACGGCCCGGTTTCCCCTCCGATCACGGTCGAGCGCATGCGACTTCCGTTCCGTCATCCCGCCCGCCTCCTTCTCGCCACCCTGCTGATGGCCGGCTGCCAGAGCACCGGAGCCACCGCTCCGGTCGCAACCGCTGCCTCGGCACCCGGTACCGCGACGGCGGCCATCCAGCCCGTGGCGCAGCAGCCCGCCTCCTTCCCCGAATGGCTGGCGGCGCTGCGTGCCGAAGCGCTGGGCCAGGGCATCCGTCCGCAGACCTTCGACCGCGCTTTCCAACGGGTGAAGCTGTCCGAGCGCGTCGTCGAACTGGATGGCTCCCAGCCCGAGTTCACCCGGCAAGTGTGGCAGTATTTGGACAGCGCCGTGAATGAAAAGCGCGTCCAGGACGGCCGTCAGAAGTTGCAGGAGCATGCGGCGTTGCTTTCCCGCATCACCCGCCGCACCGGCGTTCCGGGAGAGATCCTGGTCGCCTTCTGGGGGGTGGAATCGGACTTCGGCAAGTCGACCGGCAACTTCTCGGTCATCGACGCGCTGACGACGCTGGCCTTCGAAGGCCGCCGCGCCGCCTATTTCCGGTCGGAGCTGCTGGCCGCGCTGCGCATCCTCGATTCCGGCGACATCGCGCCGGAGCGGATGACCGGCTCCTGGGCCGGTGCCATGGGCCAGACCCAGTTCATGCCGACCGTCTTCCTGCGCAACGCGGTGGACGAGGACGGCGACGGCCATCGCGACATCTGGGGCAGCATGCCCGACGTGCTGGCCTCCACCGCCAAGTTCGTTCTGGCGAATGGCTGGCGGCAGGGAGAATCCTGGGGGCAGGAGGTGCAGCTGCCCGACGGCTTCCCCTACGATCAGGCGGAGCTGAGCATCACCAAGCCGCTGTCGGACTGGCGCCGGCTGGGCGTCCGTCCGGTGGACGGCAGCGATCTGGGCGGCGAGGGATCGGCGGCGATCCTGGTGCTGGCCGGGCATCGCGGCCCCGCCTTCCTGGTGCGCGACAATTTCCGTGCGATCATGCGCTACAACCCGTCGACCAGCTATTCGCTGGCCGTCGCCATGCTGGCCGACCGCATGACCGGCAAGCCCGGCGTCCGCGGACCCTGGCCGCGCGAGGAACAGGCGCTGAGCCGCGACGAGCGCATCGACCTGCAACAGCGTCTGGCGTCGCTGGGGCTGGAGCCGGGTGCCGCCGACGGCATCGTCGGGGCGAACACCCGCAACGCGGTGCGCCGCTTCCAGGCGTCGGTCGGGGAGATCCCGGACGGCTTCGCCACCAAGGCCCTGCTGGAGCGGCTGCGCCAGCGGTCGTGAGGACAGGGGGAGTGACGGGGTGTGGTGAGGCTAACGCCCAGCCACCCCCTCGCCTCCCATGCCGCCGCGCAGCAGGCCCCAGGCGGCCGGCAGCAGGAACGCTGCGATCCCGGCGCCGACCAGCGCATCCGGCGCTCCGTCCAGCAGCAGCCAGCTTGCCGCCAGCCCGACGAGGCCGGCGCCGAGCGGCAGGACATCCTTGCGCGAACACAGCCAGATCGCCCGCAGGCTCAGGGTGCCGCGCCGGCCGGCGAACAGCAGGGTCGCTGTCGCCACCGTCACGCCGATGGCCAGCAGCAGGGCCAGACTGGCGAGCGGCACGTCGGGGATCGCCATGCCGGCGATGCTGCGCCCTGCCGTCACCACCAGCGCCACCGCTGCAACCATCAACGCTACCCCGTGCAGCATCGACAGGCGCGCGTGCCAATCCGGCCGGCGCCCCAGCCCGACCAGCGTCACCGCATGGCCGGCGGCGTGGTTCAGCATCAGCAGGGCGGCAGCCCACAGGGTGACCGCCTGCGTCGCATTGGCGCTGGCGAGCAGCAGGGCGCCGAGCAGCCCGTTCACCACCATCGCCATCCGCATGGTGTGCTTCAGATCACCCGATCCGCCGGAAAGACGGGATGATCCACCGCCACGTGAACCGCCGCCACAGGATCCACCACCGCATCCACCGCTCATCGCACGCCCCATTTGGAAACCTGACCGGGAAATCATAGGGGCGGCGGACGCGTGCGTCCATCACCATCAGAGCTTTCTGATATGCGCCGATCTCACCCGTCCGGTATCGAAAGAGGTGTCCGGCCGCGCGGGCTACCCATTCGAACGGCGGCGGGGATAACCCGGCCCACCCAACGGTACATGGGCTGTCTCATTGGGCGCTTACCCGTCCCCCTCCATGAAAAGCGGACCGTCGAGGCGGATATCGGGACAGACACAGCCGCATCATCGGAACCACTCCATGACGAAGCGTCCCGCCTCCCCCATCAAGATCCTCATCGTCGACGACAATCCGCTGTTGCAGCGGGCGTTGAAGGACATGCTGGGGCTGTGGGGCGTCGGCCAGATCACTGCCGTCGGCAACGGCCAGGAGGCCAAGGACGCGCTGCGGCGCGAGGTCTACGACCTGATGGTGACCGACTGGGTGATGGAGCCGGTCGGCGGCGCGCAGCTGGTCCAATGGATCCGCCAGTCGCCGGGCAGTCTTCGGCCCAGCATGCCGATCATCGTGCTGACCGCCAACGCCGACCTCGCCACCGTGCGCAGCGCCTGGGATGCCGGCGCCGATTCCGTTCTCGCCAAGCCGGTTCCGGCCGCCACCCTGGCCCGCCGCATCGACGCGGTGTTGAACCGTCGCGACGGCTCCCCCCGGACGGGAACTGCCGAGCCGGGACGCGACACCGCCCGCCCGGCCGCCAGCCCGGCCGGTCAGGGTAGCCCGTCGACCGCCAGCTTGCCCTCCCCCCGGCCGGCCACGCCGCGTCCGATGGCGAGCGGCATGGCACATCTGCCCCCTCCGGCAACGCCACCCACGACACCGCCGACTCCGGTGCCACCGACCCAAGTGCCGCCGACTGCGGTTCCGGCCTTCGCCATGCCGCCAGACCGCGGTGCCGCCGCCATGCGCAGCGACGATCCCAAGCGGATGCGGCTGCTGCTGGCGCTCGACAAGCTGGAGGCGGCAATCGAGCGGCCCGACCCGATCGGCAGCCGGCTGCGCCATGCCCTGTCGGATGTGCAGATCGCCACCGCCGGCGATTCCGCCGCGTCTTCGGTCGTCGCATCGCTGTCCACCTGCGTCACCTGGGTGGAGCCGGACATCGAAGGCTATGTCGATGCGCTCCAGGCCCATGCCGCGGCCCTGCGCTGGCTGGCGGGATCGGACGGCGGCGCCCAGTCGATGGCGGTGGCGCTGTGCCTGATCCGCACCCTGCGGGCCAGCGTCCGCACGCTGGCCGCCCGCGGCCAAAGCGATTTCGGCAATTGGCCGGACGGCGGCGGCCCGACCCCTCCGGGCAAATCCCCCCTGACGGGGCGCTGAGTCCCTCCCCATATCGTCTGGAGACGGTTCCGGGCGAGAGAGGGACGGAGAGGGAATTTCCGCAAATCAGGGCATTCCATACGCTCCGTTACGGAAGACCGGCAGTTGCCGCGCCGTTCCTTGCTTTTTGCAGGAAGGCCGGCCGCAGCCGTTGCGATATAAGACAGCCTTCATTACCTTTTCGCCCAGCGAACAAATCGGTTCCCCAGCACTCCGTTCAGGAGTTTGCCAGGCTGCCGACCGATGGGAGGGAATGAAGAATGGCGCTCGCAACAGTGTCTCTCGAAGACAAGTACGCGCTCGAACAGGGCCGTGTTTACCTCACCGGCACCCAGGCGCTGGTGCGCCTGCCGATGATGCAGCGCCAGCGCGACCTCGCCGCCGGGCTGAACACCGGCTGCTTCATTTCCGGCTATCGCGGCTCGCCGTTGGGCGGGTTCGACCAGAATCTGTGGAACGCCCGCAAGTTCCTTGAAAAGAACCACATCCAGTTCCAGCCCGGCGTGAACGAGGAGCTGGGCGCCACCGCGGTCTGGGGCAGCCAGCAGGTCGGCATGTTCAAGGGCGCCAAGTATGACGGCGTCTTCGCCATGTGGTACGGCAAGGGTCCCGGCGTCGACCGGTCGGGCGACGTGTTCAAGCATGCCAACGCCGCCGGCACCTCGAAGCATGGCGGCGTGCTGGTGCTGACCGGCGACGACCACAACTGCAAGTCCTCCACCTTCCCGCACCAGTCCGAACACGCCTACATGCACTCGATGATCCCGGTGCTGAACCCGTCGGGGGTGCAGGAGATCCTGGATTACGGCCTGATCGGCTGGCAGATGAGCCGCTTTTCCGGCTGCTGGATCGCGATGAAGACCATCGCCGAGACGGTGGACACCTCGGCGTCGGTCTATATCGACCCGCACCGCGTCTCCCCCATCGTCCCCGCCGATTTCCCGATGCCGCCGGGCGGCCTGAACATCCGTTGGCCCGACCCGCCGCTGGAGCAGGAATACCGGCTGATGAAGCACAAGCTGTACGCCGCCCTGGCGTTCGCGCGTGCCAACAAGCTGGACCGGGTGGTGATGGAGAGCCCGCGTCCGCGCTTCGGCATCGTCACCACCGGCAAGAGCTATCTCGACGTCCGTCAGGCCTTCGACGAGCTTGGCATCACCGAGGAGATGGCCGCCGACTGGGGCATCACCGTCTACAAGGTCGGCATGCCCTGGCCGCTGGAGCGCGACGGCGTCCGCCACTTCGCCGAGGGTCTGGAAGAGATCGTCGTGGTCGAGGAGAAGCGCGCGGTCATCGAGAACCAGTTGAAGGAACAGCTGTACAACTGGAACCCCGATGTCCGCCCGAAGGTGGTCGGCAAGTTCGACGAGCAGGGCGAGTGGATCCTGCCGAGCGCCGGAGAGCTGACGCCGGCCCAGATCGCCGTGGTGATCGGCCGCCGCCTGCAGCGCTTCATCGAGAACGAGAATCTCGCCCGCCGCATCGCCTTCCTCGACGCGCAGGAGAAGCAGAAGGCCCATGTGGCGCGCGTGGTGCGCAAGCCGACCTTCTGCTCCGGCTGCCCGCACAACACCTCCACCGTCGTGCCGGAGGGAAGCCGGGCGCTGGGCGGCATCGGCTGCCACTACATGGCGACGTGGCTCGACCGCTCGACCGACACCTTCACTCAGATGGGCGGCGAGGGCGTGCCGTGGGTCGGTCAGGCCGCCTTCACCGACGAGAAGCACATCTTCGCCAACCTGGGCGACGGCACCTATTTCCATTCCGGCGTGCTGGCGATCCGGCAGGCCATCGCCGCCAAGGTGAACATCACCTACAAGATCCTGTTCAACGACGCGGTCGCCATGACCGGCGGCCAGCCCTTCGACGGCTCGCTGACCGTGCAGTCCATCGCCCATGTCCTGCGGGCGGAAGGCGTGCAGCGCATCACCGTCGTCAGCGACGAGCCGGAGAAGTACGGCATCGGCAACGGCCTGCCGCAATACACCACCGTCGAGCATCGCGACGACCTCGACCGCGTGCAGAAGGAGATGCGCGAGGTCCCCGGCGTCAGCATCCTGATCTATGACCAGACCTGCGCCACCGAGAAGCGCCGCCGCCGCAAGCGCGGCAAGATGGTCGATCCGGCCAAGCGCGTCGTCATCAACGAACTGGTCTGCGAAGGCTGCGGCGACTGCTCTGCCAAGTCGTCCTGCGTGTCGGTGATCCCGCAGGAGACCGAGTTCGGCCGCAAGCGTCAGATCGACCAGTCCAGCTGCAACAAGGACTATTCCTGCACCAAGGGCTTCTGCCCCAGCTTCGTGACGGTGGAAGGCGGGTCCTTGCGCAAGCCGAAGCCGGCGGCGGCGAAGTCGGCCGACGCCACCGCCCTGCCCGCCCCGGTCGTCCCTGCCTTCGATAAGACCTGGAGCCTGTATGTCACCGGCGTCGGCGGCACCGGCGTCGTTACCATCGGCGCGCTGCTGGGCATGGCCGCCCACATCGAGGGCAAGGGCGTCGGCGTGCTCGACATGACCGGGCTGGCGCAGAAGGGCGGCGCCGTCACCAGCCACATCCGCATCGCCAACACGCCGGAGGACATCCACTCCGTCCGCATCGCCGCCGGCGGGGCCGACGCGGTACTGGGCTGCGACCTGATCGTCGCGGCGGCGGGCGACGGCCTTTCGAAGATGACCGCCGGCCGCACCCGCGCCGTCATCAACACCCATGACAGCATCACCGCCGACTTCATCAAAAAGCCGGACATGGTGATCCCGGTCCGCGATCTGGTCGGCGACATCCGCAAGGCCTGCGGCGGCGAGGTCAATGTCGACGCCTTCGACGCGACCAAGCTCGCCACCGCGCTGCTGGGCGACAGCCTCTACGCCAACCCGTTCCTGATGGGCTATGCGTGGCAGAAGGGACTGATCCCGCTGAGCGAGGAGTCGATCCTCAAGGCCATCGAGCTGAACGGCGTGTCGATGAAGCTGAACCTCGACGCCTTCCAGTGGGGCCGGCGCGCCGCCGTCGATCTGGCTGCGGTGGAAGCCGCTGCGAAGCCCCAGGAGGTGGCGCAGACCGCGCAGTCGCTGCTGCTCGACCAGCGCCGCCAGTCCGGCAGCCTGGACGAGGTGATCGAACGCCGCCACCGCTTCCTGGTCGATTACCAGGACGCCGCCTATGCCGCCCGTTTCCACGCGCTGATCGACTGGACCCGCCGGACGGAGCAACAGAAGGTGCCCGGCTCCACCGCACTGACCGAGGCGGTCGCCCGTGCCCACTTCAAGCTGATGGCCTACAAGGACGAGTATGAGGTGGCGCGCCTCTACACCGACAGCGGCTTCGTCGAGAATGTCCAGCGCATGTTCGAAGGCGACTGGAAGCTGACCTTCCACATGGCCCCGCCGGTGATGGGCGATACCGCCGAGGATGGCGGCGAACCGAAGAAGAAGAGCTTCGGCCCGTGGATGCTGCCGGTCCTGCGCCTGCTGGCCAAGGGCAAGCGCCTGCGCGGCACCCGGCTCGACCCGTTCGGCCGTACCGCCGAGCGCCGCCAGGAACGCCAGCTGATCGCCGACTATGAAGCGGTGGTGGGCGAACTGCTGAACGGCCTGACCCGCGAGAAGCTCGATCTGGCGGTGGAGATCGCCAAGCTGCCGATGGAGATGCGCGGCTACGGCCCGGTGAAGGCGCGCAACGTCACCGCGGCTAAGGCGAAGGAGGCCAAGCTGCTGGCCGACTTCCGCGCCCCGGTCGCCGCCCCACAGCCGCTGGCGGCGGAGTGAGGCTGGCCGGGCAATCGGTAGGCGTCATTGCTGACGGCACCCTTCCCGCCCCTGGCGGGAAGGGCTCGCCGCCTCGGGTCCTCGGCGGTCCAGACTGGGACGAGCGACTTGCAGACAAGTCGAAATCATTGCCTTACCAGATCGTCTCGCCATCGACTGGCTTGGGTGGTGCGTGCAAAAGTCTCATAGCGAACGCCGCGGAATTTTCTAATGTTCGGCCCATGATCGGCATTGCCGATTCACAGCAAAGACGCCGCCGGCTCTGCCAAGGTGACGAAATGCGGCAGGACCATTCAAAATTTGCGGATTTTCCGGACAGAATTCGGTGCTGGAAAGCGAATGTCGCCTGAATTCGCTGTAACTTGGCTTCATAGATTCATATGCATACCGGTGTATGATGGTCGGGATATCCCCTGCCAAAGATGAGCCGGACCATGGGTACCTTGCTAAGCCGCTTCAGCATCAGCCGCAAAATCTCCGCCATCGTCATCCTGATGACGTTGATCGCGTCGGTAATCGGCACCATCGGCTTCCTCGCGATCCAGACCTTCGGCGGCAGGGTCGACGACATCCAGGTCCGCTCGCAGCGGGCGCTGCTTGCCGAACAGGTCAACAGCCTGATCTTCAAGACGGTGATGGACAGCCGTGGCCTCTATGCCTCCAAGTCGAAGGACGACGCACAGCTGTTCAGCAAGGGGATCAGGGAGTCGACGGCGTCGATCGGCAAGCGGATGACGGAATGGGAGCGCCTGCTGACGCCCGACCGCAAGGCCGACTTCCAGAAGATGATGGACACCGCCAACGAGTTCGTCGCCATCCGCAACGAAGTCGCCCGGCTCGGCGTCGAGGTTTCTCCGGAAGCGGCGCAGAAACATGGCGACACACCGGAAAGCCGCACCAGCCGTACCGCGCTGGGCAAGTCCATGGAGGCGGCGGCACAGCGGAACATCGACAGCATCCAGCAGGCGAACGACGAACTCGACGCCTTCAGCACCCACATGATCACCCTGATGCTGGTGGTCGGCATCGGCGGCATCGGCATGGCGGTGGCGGCCAGCGTCGCCGTGTCGCGCTCCGGCATCGTCAAGCCGATCACCGGCATCACCGGAACGATGTCCCGCCTCGCGGATGGCGACCTGTCGGTCGAGGTCGCGGGCAAGGACCGCGGCGACGAGATCGGCGGCATGGCCCGCGCGGTCGAAATCTTCCGCCAGAACGCGCTGGACCGTGCGCGCATGGCGGCGGCCGAGGAGGCGGAACGGCTGGACAAGGAGCGGCGCACCGCCGCGGTGGAGAGGCTGGTCGCCGGCTTCGACAGCAGCATGTCGGGCATCCTGCGCACCGTCAGCGCCGCCGCCACCGAACTGGACGCCACCGCGCAGAGCATGTCGCACACCGCCGAACAGACCAACAGCCAGGCCGCCAGCACGGCGGCGGCGGCGGAGCAGGCCTCGGTCAACGTGCAGACGGTGGCGTCGGCGACCGACGAACTGACGGCGTCGATCTCGGAGATCAGCGCGCAGGTCTCGCGCTCCACCACCATCGCCGCCCAGGCGGTCGGTGAAGCCGAAGCGACCAACCGGCAGGTCCAGGGGCTGGTCGAGGCGGCCCAGCGCATCGGCGACGTGGTGAAGCTGATCACCGACATCGCCAGCCAGACCAACCTTCTGGCGCTGAACGCCACCATCGAGGCGGCCCGCGCCGGCGAGGCCGGCAAGGGTTTCGCCGTGGTGGCCAGCGAGGTGAAGAACCTCGCCACCCAGACCGCCAAGGCCACCGAGGAGATCGCCGGGCAGATCCAGGCGATGCAGCAGGCGACCGGCGAAGCCGCGAACGCTATCACCGGGATCGGCGGCACCATCACCGCGATCAACGAGATCGCCACCTCCATCGCGTCGGCCATCGAGGAACAGGGAGCCGCCACCGGCGAGATCGCCCGCAACGTCCAGGAGGCGGCGCGGGGAACCGAGGTGGTGACGGTGAACATTGCCGAAGTCAGCCAGGGCGCCACCCAGACCGGCAGCGCGGCGACCCAGGTGCTGGGAGCCGCAGGGGAACTGTCGCGGCAGTCCGAACAGATGAAGTTCGAGGTCGAACGCTTCCTGGCCGGTATCCGCGCGGCTTAAGGACAGTGCGGAGGACGGGAGAATGGGACCCGCATCCTCCACCGCCGATGGGCGGCGGCGAATAAAAACGCCAACACCCTGTCTTGAAAAAAGGGCAGCTTCGGCTGCCCTTTTGCTTCGGTAAATGGAACGGTCGGAGCGACCGTTCCGTGCCGCTACGGTTGTAAATCCCTACACAGCCTTTCCCCAGGACTGCGCCATTGCATGGGACGTCTGTCCCAATACATACTCTGCCGGGGGATTATCCTTTTCGCATATTTATTACGTCGAGTTGCTCTCGAGCGCCTGCCGGCCGATAGAACAGGGTACGGGAGCTTGCGGGTCCGGCCGGATGAGGGAGAGTTGGGTGGCGGAACAGCGGTTGATGTCCGATGAGTCGGACCGGAGCGAAGACCGGTATCGCGCTCTGTTTAACGCTCTCGACGACGGCTTCTGCATCATCGAGTTCAGCGAGGATGCCGACGGCACCCTTACCGATTACATCCACGTCGAGGCCAACGACGGGTACGAGCGGCAGACCGGCATCCGCAACATCGTCGGCATGGCGGTGCGCGATCTGGCGCCGGCCGAGGCGGATGGCTGGATCGAGCTGTACGGCAATGTCCTGCGCACCGGCGAACCGATCCGATTCGAGCGCTATTTTGCGCTGGTGGAGCGCTATATCGAGGTGTCGGCGGCGAGGCTGGAGCCGGCCAGCCTGCGTCAGGTCTCCGTCCTGTTCCGCGACATCACCGCGCGGCGCCGCGCGGAGGAGGCCTTGCGCGTCAGTGAGGCGCTGGCACGGGAGAATGTGCAGCGCGTCCAGCTTGCCCTGGCGGCCGGCGCCATCATCGGCACCTGGAATTGGGACCTGCCCGCCAATCGTTTCACAGTGGACAAGCCGTTCGCCGAAGCCTTCGGTCTCGACCCCTCGCTGGGCCGCGACGGGCTCAGCCTGGAGCAGGTGGTCACCAGCGTGCACCCGGACGACAAGCCGGGGCTGCTCGCTGCCATCCAGGAGGTTATCGCCCGCGGCGGCGCCTATGCCCACCAGTACCGGGTGAAGCGGTTGGACGGGAACTATTACTGGATCGAGGCGAACGGACGGGTCGAGCACGGTCCGGACGGCACGCCATTGAGATTCCCTGGCGTGCTGATGGATGTCCAGGAACGCCGCGCGGTGGAGGCCGAGCGCGACCGGGCGGCGGCGGCATTGCGCGCGCTGAACGAAACGCTGGAACAGCGCGTCGCCGAGCGCACCGCCGAGCTGATGCGCGCCGAGGAGCAACTGCGTCAGTCGCAGAAGATGGAAGCGGTCGGGCAACTGACCGGCGGGCTGGCGCACGACTTCAACAACCTGCTGGCCGGCATCTCGGGCGCCCTGGAACGTATCGCCGCCCGCGTCGACCAGGGCCGCGTCAACGAGCTGGACAAGTTCATCATCGCCGCCCAGGGCGCGGTGCGGCGTGCGGCGGCGCTGACCCATCGGCTGCTCGCCTTCTCCCGCCAGCAGACTTTGGCACCGAAGGCGGTCAACATGAACCGGCTGGTCGGCGGCATGCTGGAGCTGGTCCAGCGCACGGTGGGACCGGGCATCCAGGTGGAGATGGTCGGCATGTCCGGGCTGTGGGCGACGATGGTCGATCCCTCGCAGCTGGAAAACTCGCTGCTGAACCTCTGCATCAACGCGCGCGACGCCATGCCGAAGGGCGGTCGGATCACCATTGAGACCGGCAACCGCTGGATCGACCATGAAGGGGCACGGCAGCAGGACATGCATCCCGGCCAGTATGTCTCGCTGTGCGTGTCGGACAACGGCACCGGCATGACGCCGGACGTGATCGAGAAGGCCTTCGACCCCTTCTTCACCACCAAGCCCATCGGCCAGGGAACCGGGCTGGGGCTGTCGATGATCTATGGCTTCGCCAAGCAGTCGGGCGGGCATGTGAAGATCTACTCGGAGGTCGGCGAAGGCACCATGGTGTGCCTGTATCTGCCCCGCCACCGCGGCGAGGCGGAGGAAGAGGAGATTCGCGACGAGCCGGCCACGACCCTGCCGGCACGGCAAGGCGAGACCGTTCTGGTGGTGGACGACGAGCCGAGCCTGCGCCTGATGGTGATGGACCTGTTGAGCGACCTGGGCTATGCGGCAATCGAGGCGGCGGACGGTGCCGCCGGCCTGCGGGTTCTGCAATCCGACGCGCGCATCGATCTGGTGGTGACCGACGTCGGCCTGCCCGGCGGCATGAATGGCCGCCAGATGATCGATCTCGCCCGCGTCCGCCGTCCGAAGCTGAAGACGCTGTTCATCACCGGCTTCGCCGAGAACGCGCTGCTGAACAACGGCCAGCTCGAACCGGGCATGTCGGTGCTGACGAAGCCCTTCGCCATGGATGTGCTGGCCGCAAGGATCAGGGAGCTGATCGCGGGTTAGAGGGGCGGACCGGCTCGCTCCTCTTCGGGCGGCGATCCGGGAGAGAGCCCTCTGGAAAATCCGCTCATTGGATTGGGCCGGATGAAATCAAAGCCGTCCGGGGCATGAACAGATCATGCGAACATGAAACTGTGGACATGGGACCGTCAAACCGGAAGCGTGCGGTTTCCCTCAACCATTGAACGATTACGACCACCACGCTTGGCGGCGTAAAGCGCACGGTCGGCACTGTTCAAGATATCGCTCACCGAAGCAGAGTCGCTCCGGGAGCAGGCGATTCCAATGCTGACCGTCACGTCGACCGACTGCCCTTTCCCTGCATCGATGCATGTCTCCGATACCGTCTGCCGGATGTCTTCCGCCACGGCGAGGGCGCCTTTGACGTCGGTTTCGGGCAGAAAGACCGCAAACTCCTCGCCCCCGATCCGAGCGAATGTGTCCGTCTCCCGCAGACGCGTCTTGATCGTATTGGCAAGGGCGACGAGCACCGCATCGCCGACACCGTGGCCATGCGCGTCGTTGATTGCCTTGAAGTGATCGACGTCGAGAACCAGCAGACTGAAAGTTCTCCTGTAACGGCGATGCCGGATCAGTTCGGCCTCGGTAACGGCCATGAAGCGGCGGCGATTGGCGATACGACAGAGCGGGTCGGTTTCCGACAGGACAACCAGTTCCTCCTCCCGCATTTTCAGGGACGAGTGTGCAACTGCCAATTCATCATGGGCGTTCCGCAATTCGGCGTTCATTGTCTGCTCGACTACATATTCGTGCAGAACCGCGCGAATCGCCAAGGCTGAAGCAAGGGATGCAAGCGCCAGCAGGAATGTCCCGACGCCAGCGATCAAATAAGCGGTCGACAGAGCTTGATCCGACCGGGTGAACGCTGCCTCCTTGTCGAAAAGCGCGACAGCGACCAATCCATAATCGCGAAGCTTTTGGTATCCTACGAAACGCTGAACCCCATCAACCGGACTTTTGGACTCGTACACTCCGGCATCGGGGACAAGTGCGCTCATGTAGGGGCGCGAACCGATCACGGTGCCGAAGTACTGCTCCTGGTAAGTGCCCCCAACCACCCTGGACAGGATCGTTCCATCGTCCCGCGACAAACCGATTGCGTCCCTTTCTCCAAGCAGGACGCTGTTTGAAAAATTCGCGAGGTGGGAAGGATCGACAGACAAAACAATCACACCATCGAACTCTCCTATATTGTTGAAAATCTTGCGTGTGAATTGGATCGACCACTTGCGAGACACACGCCCAAGAACTGGTTTGCTGATATACAGGAAGTCGCGCTTGTCTTCCAGATGCACACGAAAATGCTCTCTGTCAGACAAATCTATCCGCTCGCTAATTTTATTCAAATTCGAAAATATCAGATATCCGCTCTTATCTACCACAGATACCTGAAATAGATAGTCCGGCATAATAATAGAAGAAGCGCTTTTCACGATTGAATCGAGAGGAGCATGACCCTCTCTATATTCGCTTAATATTATTTGTGATGTCTGATCTATTTTCTGGACAACTCTGAGTATATACTCATGGTACGCTTTCGACATCATACGAGCATCGCTCTCAACCATTTGCTGATCGAGTTTTCGGTAATTCTCAACATTATCAAGCACAAGAATCCATAAGGAAAATGTGGATAAAACGAAGGCAACCGCAATTGTGGGAATCCATACCCTCAAATGGAAACGCGCTTTCTTTCTTACCGGCAAGATTTTTCCTTTCCGAAACCTCAGCCCAATAAAAATCTAAAATATTGAGATACTCAAAAACATATCAATAAGGGAATTCACCGATTTGATATATAAAGCGCTTTAAAATTAATCTCCATTCTGGAAAAATTTTTCTAAACTGGGATTTTCGTTTGATTTCTCTTAATAGAAATAAAGCTTCTTTTTGAAATTATTTAAAATGCGCGCGACCATGGGTTAAAAGAGAATCGCCACCTTCAGATCGGATCGTGTGAAATCGGGATCGATTTGAAGCGTCTGACAGGCAGTGGAACAATGCCGCCTCAGGTCTCATCCGTAGCATCGAGCATCGGCGAAGCCGCAGATTTTGCTAACCGTCGAACCGCACCGGAAAGCGCAACAAGAACCACGTGCCCTTCTCGCCGTCATCCTCCAGCGCGATGCTGCCGTGCATCGTGCCGGTCATGATGTTGGCGCAGATGCTGAGGCCCAGCCCGCTGGCGCCCATGCCGCGCTTGGTGGTGAAGAAAGGTTCGAAAATGCGGGGGCGGATGGAGGCGGGGATGCCCTTGCCGTCGTCGGCATAGTGCATCTCGATCCAGCCGGCCGGCTGCTCGCGGGCGGAAAGCAGGATGCGGCCGGACTCGCCCTCGTCATAGGCATGGACCAGGGCATTGATGATCAGGTTGGACAGCACCTGCGCGAAGGAGCCGGGATAGCCGTCGACGATCAGGCCGGCGGGGATGTCGAGGTCCACCGTCACCCGGGTGCGGCGCAGGCGGGGGCGCAGGCTCAGCAGCACCTCGTCGACATAGGCCGCGAGGTCGAAGGGGCGGCGCTCGCCGCTCGCCTGATCGGAGGCGACCTGCTTGAAGCTCTGGATCAGGCCGGTGGCGCGCTCGACGTTCGACAGGATCATCCGCGTCGATTCCCAGGCGACGTCCAGGAAGTCCTGGAAATCGCTGCGGCGGATGCGGTTCTCCTCGAACAGGGCGCGGATGCGGCCGACCTCCTCGCCCAGATGGGAAATGGCGGTCAGGGTGACGCCGATGGGGGTGTTCACCTCATGCGCGACGCCGGCGACCAGTTGGGCCAGCGAGGAGAGCTTCTCCGCCTGGATCAGGCTGGCCTGGGCATCGCGCAGTTCGGCCTCCGCCCGCTTGCGCGCGGTGATGTCCAGCGCCACCGTAACGATGTGGGTGACCTCGCCCCCCTCGTCGGTCAGTGGCATCTTGGTGGTCAGCCAGTCGCGCATCGAACCGTCGCCGTCGGGCGCACGGTCCTCGTGGAAGGGAACGCCCTGGCTGCTGTCCACCACCAGCCGGTCGAGCGCCGTGGCACGGTCGGTCGCGGGACCGGGCGGCGGAGCGGCGGCGGGGCCGTAGGTCTCGCGGTAGAAACGGTTGGTCAGCCGCACCGTGCCGTCACGGTCCTTCACATCGATCAGCGCCGGGATGGCGTCGATCACCCCGGTCAGGATCTCGCGGCTCTGGCGCAGCGCCTCGTCGGCGATGACACGGTCGGTGATGTCGGTGAAGGTGCGCACCTGCCCGCCGTCCGGCAGCGGCACCACCCGCACCTCGATGAAGCGGCCGTCGCCCTGGGGGCGGGCATAGACGAACTCCCTCTCCGGCCGGCCCAGGCGGTCCATCAGATACTTGGTCTTGGCATCCAGATCGTCGCCGAAATCGGGGGCTCCCGCCGGCATGGAGACCAAGCCTGTGGAGATCTGGTGGCGCACGATGTCGGACAGCGCCGGCTTGCCGCACATCACCTCCTCCGACACGCCGAGGATGTCCAGCGCATGGCGGTTCCAGGCGATGTAACGCAGGTCGCGGTCCAGCAGGACGATGCCCTGCCCCATATTCTCCAGCGTTAGGCGCAGCATGTGGCGCTGCGTCGCAAGGTCGTCTTCCGCCCGGCGACGCTCGGTCACGTCGGAGTAGGTGCGGACGAATCCGCCGGCGGAGGTGCGGCGGGTCCGCACCTCCAGCACGCGTCCATCGGGGCGGCGGTGCTCATAAAGCGGAGGATCGGCCCGGCGCGTCCGTTCCAGATGACCGGCCGCGAGGACATCGGGGTCGCCCGGACCATACTCGCCACGCCGGGCGAGGTAATGGACCATGCGGGCATAGTCGTCGCCGGGCAGATAGCCCATCGGAACGTCGAACATCTCGTAGAGCCGGCGGTTGATCACGCGGACCCTGAGGTCGGCATCGACCAGCATCACGCCCTGGTCCATCTGTTCCAGCGCCAGCACGGCAAGATCGTCGCCGCTCACGGGCTCCGGTCCGGGAGCATCGGCCGCAAGGGATCGGTTCGTCGGGAGGTCGGGGATCCGGGCTGGCAAGGTCGGCGCGCCATCCTTCGTTACGCGTGTCCACAATCGAACGTCTCACTGTAACAGCCGCGCCCCATCCTGCCGAGCCTTCGTCTGCGCCACGGCGTCGCAACTGAATGACATTTGCGGGACATTTTAAGTATTTCGGAACCTTTGCCGCACTAGCCTGTTTCGGGTGGCGACAGGTTTGTGCAAGATCGTCCGATGAGCGATACTGTGCCGTCGTGCATTCCGTTCACCCCGCGTTTCCTGCTCCCGTGAGGTAACCGCCCCTTGTCCGGATTGGCCGCCCTTCCCGCACCGACCAGCGCGATGCCCAGTTCGGGCCTTGCGAAGCTGCGTCAGATGCTGGCGAGCGATGCCTCGGCGGTCCAGCCGATCCGCCGCATTCCCGGCGAGGAGGAACGCAAGCGCGGCAAGGAAGGCACCGAGGCGACCGGCGACGCGCTGCAGAGCAGCGGCCGCGCCGATGGCGAGTCGACGGCGACGCGCACACGGACGGCTGCCGGTTCGTCCGGTGGATTTACCATCGGCGGTGCGGCTGAGGATGCCGGCCCGGTCATTGGCGGCCCGGTGCCGCTGAACGCCCTGCCCAACGCCGGCTATGTCGCCCAGAGCATCCATCAGGAGGCGATGGGCAGCGGCCTGACCATCGAACCCTGGTCGGAAGCCATCGACGCCTACCGCCGCGCCGATGCCGGGGTCAACACGCCGATGGTCACGCAGATCGCGGTTTAAAGCCGTGGTGTGAACGCCCCTCTCCCAAGGCGGGAGAGGGAAATCCACGCGCCCCTCAGTCGTCGCCACCCGCCGGCATCGGGCCATGGGGGATGTCCGCCTTCCGGCCGCGGAACAGGTTGCTGATGAAGTGGCCGAAATCCTCCATGTAGAGGTAGAGCGACGGCGTGATGTAGAGCGTCAGCACCTGCGACACGCACAGGCCGCCGACCACGGCGAGACCCAGCGGCTGGCGCAGTTCCGCCGCCGCACCATGGGCGATGGCGATGGGCAGGGTGCCCATGATCGCCGCCATCGTCGTCATGATGATCGGGCGGAAGCGCAGCAGGCAGGCCTGCTCGATGGCGTCGCGCGCCGACATGCCCTTGCGCCGGGCGTCCACCGCGAAGTCGATCATCATGATCGCGTTCTTCTTCACGATGCCGATCAGCATCAGGATGCCGATGATGGCGATGACGCTGAGTTCGACGTCGAACAGCATCAGCGTGGCCAGCGCGCCGATGGCCGCCGACGGCAGGCCGGACAGGATGGTCAGCGGGTGGATGAAGCTCTCGTACAGCACGCCCAGCACGATATAGATCACCAGCACCGCCGCGGAGAGCAGCAGCGCCTGACCGGCCTGGGCATCTTGGAACACCTGGGCGGTGCCGGCGAAGCCGGTGGTGATGGTGGGCGGCAGGCCCATCTCGCGCTCCGACGCGCGGATCAGGTCGACCGCCTGCCCCAGCGAGGCGCCCGGCGCCAGGTTGAAGGACAGGGTGACGGCGGGAAGCTGGCCCTGGTGGTTGACCGCCAGCGGGCCGGCGGTGCGCTCCACCCGCGCGAACGCGTCGAGCGGCACCAGCTTGCCGGTGGTGGTGGAGCGGACATAGATGCGCGACAGCGAGCTGTCGTCGCCCTGGTATTTCGGCTCCAGTTCGATCAGCACCTGATAGTCGTTGCTGGGGGTGTAGATGGTCGAGACCTGCCGCTGGCCGAAGGCGCTGTAGAGGGTCGAGCGCACCTGATCGACGCCGAGGCCGAGCGTGGCCGCCTTCTCGCGGTCGATGTGAACGTAGGCCTGCGGGTTGTTGAGCTGAAGATCGCTGGTCACGTCCTGCAGGATGGGGATGCCGCGCAGCGTCTGTTCCAGCCGGCCGGACCACTGGTAAAGCTCGTCGAGGTCGAGGCCCTGGATGGTGTACTGGTAGAGGCTCTTCGACGCGCGGCCGCCGATGCGCAGGTTCTGCACCGGCTGCATGTAGACCGCCATGCCGGGGATGCCGTTGACCTGCCGGCGGATCTGCTGGATCACCTCGGTCGCCGACGGACGTTCGTCGCGCGGCTTCAGGGTGATGAACATGCGGCCTTGGTTGCCGGTGCTGCCGCCGACGCCGACGGAGGAGATGACGTCGACCACCGCCGGGTTGGCCTTGATGATGGCGGCGACCTGCTGCTGCCGCTCCGCCATCGACGGGAAGGCGATGTCGGCACGCGCCTCGGTCGTCACCTGGATCTGGCCGATGTCCTCGGTCGGGAAGAAGCCCTTGGGGATCGCCTGATAGAGCAGCGCCGTGCCGATGACGGTGCCGATCATCACCAGCCCCATCAGCGGGCGGTGGCGCAGGGTCCAGCGCAGCGTGCGGGCATAGCCGTTCAGCACCGCGGAGAAGCCGCCCTCCAGCATGCGGCCGAACCAGCCTTCCTTCTGGTCATGGGCATGGGTGAGGAAGCGCGAGCACATCATCGGCGTCAGCGTCAGCGACACGAAGGCCGATGCGCCGATGGACATGGTGACGACCAGGGCGAACTCGTGGAACAGCCGCCCGACCACGCCGCCCATCAGCAGGATCGGGATGAAGACCGCGACCAGCGACAGGGTGATCGACAGGATGGTGAAGCCGATCTCGCGCGAGCCCTTGATGGCGGCCTCGAACGGCTTCATCCCCTCTTCGACGTAGCGGACGATGTTCTCCATCATGACGATGGCGTCGTCCACCACGAGGCCGACCGCCAGCGTCAGCGCCATCAGCGAGATGTTGTCGACCGAGAAGCCCAGCAGATGCATGCCGCCGGCCGTCGCGATCAGCGAAATCGGCACGGCCAGCGCCGGGATTAGCGTCGCCGACAGCCGGCGCAGGAATAGGAAAATCACCATGACCACCAGCACGATGGTCAGGCCCAGCGTGAACTGCACGTCCTCCACCGCCTGCCGGATCGATTCGGAGCGGTCGTTGACCACCTGGATGGCGGCGGCGGCGGGAAGCTGCGTCTGGAACACCGGGACCAGCTCGCGCACGCGGTCGACCACGTCGACGGTATTGGCGTCGGGCTGGCGCTGGACTGCCAGCATGATGCTGCGGGTGCCGTTCAGCCAGCTGGCAGTGCGGTCGTTCTCGACGCTGTCCAGCACCTGCGCAACGTCGCCCAGCCGGACGGGGGCGCTGTTGCGGTAGGCGACGATCAGCTGGCGGAAGGCGGCGGCGTCGGGAAGCTGCGGGTTGGCGGCGATGACCAGCTGCTGCTGCTGGCCGGTCAGGGTGCCGACCGGCGTGTTGGCGTTGGCGGCGGCCAGCGCCTTCTGCAACTCGTCGATGCCGATGCCGCGCAGCGCCAGGGCGTTGGGGTTGACCTGTACCCGCACCGCGTATTTCTGCGAGCCGTAGATCTGCACCTGGGCGACGCCCGGCAGGGTGGCGACCTTCGGCTGGATCAGCGTTTCGGCGATGTCGTTCAGCTGCGCCAGCGGCAGGGTCGGCGAGTTCAGCGACAGGAACAGGATCGGCTGGTCGGCCGGGTTGACCTTGCGGTAGCTGGGCGGGGTCGTCATCTCCGCCGGCAGACGGCGCTGTGTGCGGGCGATGGCCGCCTGCACGTCGGCCGCCGCCGCGTCGATATCGCGCTCCAGCACGAACTGGATGGTGATGCTGGTGTTGCCGAGCGTGCTGTTAGACGTGATGGTGTCGATGCCGGCAATGGTGGAGAACTCACGCTCCAGCGGGCTGGCGACCGACGCCGCCATCGTCTCCGGCGAGGCGCCCGGCAGGGTGGCGGTGACGCTGACCACCGGGAAATCCACCCGCGGCAGCGCCGCGGTGGGCAACTGGCGGTAGGCCGCCAGACCGCTCAGCACCAGGGCCGCCGTCAGGAGAATGGTCATCACCGGACGGCGGATGCAGAGTTCGGAGAGGTTCACGTGGCACCCCCGCTGCTCTTGCCCTCAGCGGACTGCCCGTTGGTAACGGTGCTGCGGGCGGCGGCGTCCTGGGTGGCGGAGCCCTGCTGGCGCCCGCCTTCGGCGGTCTCGCCGCCGCCAGGGGAGCCAGCTGGGGCGGCGGGCTTGCCGCCGGCCTTCTCGGTGATCTTGGCACCGGGGAACAGCCGCGACTGGCCATCGACGACCACCCGCTCGCCCGCCTTCAGGCCGGAGGCGACGACGCTGAGGCCGCCATGGTTGCGCTCGACGGTGACCGGCCGCACCTCCACCGTCTCGTCGGCCTTGACGACATAGACGAAGCGCCCCTTCTGGCCGGTCTGCACGGCGAGGTCGGCGATGGTCAGGGCGTTCTGCTCGACGCGCAGGGTCAGGACGGTGTCGACGAACTGGCCCGGCCACAGGCGGGTGTCGGCGTTCGGAAACTCGCCCTTGACCAGAATGGTACCGGTCTGCTGGTCGACCTGGCTGTCTACGAAGGACAGCTTGCCCTCCGCCTTCTCGCCATGCCCGCCGGCGATGGTGGCGGTCACGGAAAGCGAGCCGCTGGCCATCGCGGCGCGGATCGCCGGCAGATGCTTTTCCGGGACGTTGAAGGAGACGTTGATCGGGCGCAGCTGGGTCAGGGTGACCAGCGGGTTGGTGTCGGCGGCGCGGACCATGGTGCCGACCTTGGCGGCGACGGTGCCGGTGCGACCGTCCATCGGGGCGGTGATGCGGGTGAAGCTGAGCGAGACCTTCGCCGCCTCGATTGCCGCGAGGTCGGCCTTCACCGTGCCCTCCAGCGCATCGGCGGTGGCGACGGCGGCATCATAGGTGGTGCGGGAGATGGCGCTGGTCCGCACCAGCTCGGCATAGCGCTTCACGTCGCCCTTGGCCTTCTCCAGATTGGCGCGGTCGCGCTCCAGATTGGCCTGGGCCTGACGCAATTGGGCGTCGAGCGAGCGGCTGTCGAGGGTGAAGAGCGTGTCGCCGGTCTTCACCTCCTGCCCTTCGATGAAGTTGACCGTTTCCACCGCGCTGTCGACGCGGGCCTTGATGGCGATGGCGGCGATGGGCTGGACGCTGCCGATGGTGACAATCTGTTCGGGCACGGCCTGCACCGCCACCGTCTGGGTCACCACGGGAACCGCCCGGCCGGCACCGGCCGGCGCCGCCGTTTTGGATTGCGGCTTCTGGCCGTCCGCCGCCGCCGTCTTGCCATCCGCCCCGGCATTGTGGGTCGCATACCAATAGTACCCGCCACCGCCGATCACAGCGGCCAGCAGCAGGACCAGGAAAAACCGTCTCATCCGATGGGACTCCAAACGCCGGAGCCAGGGGCCGGCACAGGCTTAGATAAAGGGGGGCAGATTGGTGATGCCGGACATCAGAATGTCGATGACGGAGCGCTCCAGCGCCTCACGCGGGCGTTCGCCCAGTTGCATGATGCCGCCGCGGACCATGCCGATGATCAGCAGCGGCACGACCTCCAGGTCGATCTTGCGGAACTCGCCGGACGCCATGCCGTCGGCCAGCACCTGCTGCAACGCGGTGGCGGTGCGCTGGCTGCGGCGGCGCAGGATGCGGCGGGTGCGGTCCGCCAGATCGGACTGGTCGCCGCCCAGCAGCTTCAGCGTCTGCAACTGCTCGCTCAAGGTGTCGACCAGGGCCGAGACCATGGCGGACAGCCGGACGGACGCCGGCACCTGCTGCGGCGCCAGTTCGGCGTTCAGCTTGTGCTCCAGCCCGCCCAGCGCGCGTTCCAGCGATTCCAGATACAGCTCTTCCTTGGAGGGGAAGTAGCGATAGAGCGTGGCCTTGCCCACGCCGGCCCGTTTCGCCACCTCTTCCACCTGGACCGAGGCGTAATCGCGGCCGGCGAACAGCTCCGCCGCGGCGTTGAGGATCACCTCGCGCCGCCGAGCGCGCCAGTCGGGTATCTCTTCCGCATCAAGAGGCATGAATGGAACTCACGGGTTTCAAAAACTGACGATAGTCGAGATCCCTAGAGTGTCAAGGAACCTGTTTCCAATAAAAATGAATTCGCCGTCATGTGGGGGAACTGTTTCCTTTCCATGACCGGAACGGACGGATTGACGGCCCCGAGAACGTAAAAAGGCGCGAAGCCCGACCTGCCCAGGGGGGAATTACCTGAGAGGCCGGGCTTCGCGCCCATTCAAT
Organism: Azospirillum sp. A26; assembly: GCF_042604635.1. NCBI lineage: Bacteria > Pseudomonadati > Pseudomonadota > Alphaproteobacteria > Rhodospirillales > Azospirillaceae > Azospirillum > Azospirillum sp. A26. The sequence continues at coordinate 1,227,113 of NZ_CP170472.1, forward strand.
TTAAAGCGGTAACGCGGGACGTCAGGTCCGCGTGTTGGTGGTGCGGCCGATGCCGGTCGAGCCGGTCACGCCGGTGGTCGAGCCAGCCATCGAACCGGTGCCTGCCGATGCACCGGCCGGGCCGCCGCTGGTGCCGGTACCGAGGCCGGCTGCAGTGCCAGTGCCGGTGGTGTCGGCCCCCTGGAAACCGCCTGTCGTCCCGCTCATCGACGAGGAGGTGCCGCCGGGGGTTGAGCCGGTGCCCGCATTCGCCATCGCCGAGGCGCCGGCGCCGGTGGAACTGCCCCAGCCCGAACCGCCCTGGCTTCCGGTTTGCGCACGGACGCGCAGGTTGTTCTGCACATGCGATACACCGGAAACGGACTCGGCGACATCCTCGGCCCGGCGCTTGGTGTTGCGGTCGGGGACCATGCCGGTCAGCGTCACCTCGCCGCCGCTGACCGCCACCTCGATGTCAGAAGCGTCGATGTAGGCGTCGTCGGTCAGCCGGTCGCTGACATCCTCGCGCACACGCTCGTCGGAACGGCTGTAGCCGCGCGGGCCACGGCCGCGATGCTGGGAGGCGCGCATCTGGTCCTCGTGACGGCGGCGCTCCGCATCGTCATCGCCAAACCAGGAGGCGATCTCGTCGCCGGCCTGTTCCCAGAAGCCGCGCTGATCGCCCCGGCCGCGGTTCTCGCCATAGCCGCGGCCTTCCTGGCTGCGGTACATGGCCCCGCGGTCATCGCCCCAGGAACGGTTGCGGTAGTCGTCGCTGCCATAGCCTGCGCCATGGCCGGTGGAGGAACTGCCGCCGAGATCGCGCCGGCTCCAGTCGCCACGGTCCCAATCGCCACGGTCACGGCCGGATTCGTAACCGCCACCATAGCCGCTGGATTGGGGACCGTAAGTGCGGGACCCGTAATCACGGTTGCGTTGGTCGCTGCTTTCAAAGCTGCGGTCGCCGTAATTCCGCTCGCCATAGGGGCGGACGCCATAATCGCGGTCACGGTAAGCGGCGCTGCCGAGATCACGGCTGGTGTAGTTGCCTTCGGTTCCGGCATTGCCGGCACCGGCATAACCGCCATAGCCGCTGGAGCCCGACCGGCCGCCATAGCCGGCACCATAGCCGCCGCGGCTCATGTCGCGCCCGCTGCCGAAGTTGCGATCATAGACCCGCTCCATCTCGCGGGAAGTGTCGCGCCGGTTGTCGTCATAGTGGGAATCGCGGCCGTAACCGCCCGATTCATTGCCGACGCGCCCACCATAGCCGGTATCGCGATAGTCACGGCCCTGCTCGTCCTGATGGCGGTGGGCCTGGGTGCGATACATGCTCTCGTGCTGGCGGCTGTCGTCCCCGCTCTGGGCCCGGTTCCAGTCCCGGCTTTGGTCCTGACCATAGCCCTGGCCATAGACGCCGGTGCGGCTCGGTCCCTCGCCCCAATCGCGGTGCCGGTTGGGTTCACGGTCCTCGTCGCGCCAGTCACGGCCCTCGCCTCGCCACCGATTCTCGTACTGCGCCATCGTGGTCGGCTCCCTCTTTTCAGGATTCTTGAATGGGCGGGCTGCGCCACGGATGGCGTCGCCACGCCCGTCTGTCCCGATCAACAGGGGCGGTCAAACGGCGTTCCGGAAATTCAGCGGCCGGTTCCAGGGAAAACGGAGAGTTCTGGCACGGGGCTTGCGAAGGGGACCGCGGTTGGTTCCACGCATCACTTACGGCTTCGGCGCTTCATGCACCGAAGCCGTTTTCTTTTGCGCCCTTTTATTGGGCAGGCACTTCAATCTGCTTAATTTGGCAGCGACTGGTCGAGCAGACGGGCAACCGCAGCCCCCAACTCCTCGTTGAGGAACGGTTTGTAGATGATCTCATCCGCATTGAACATTCGTGTCATTTTCAGCAGATATCCGGCCGGCATGTTGGGTGCGCCGCCGGACATGGCAAGGATCTTCACGTCCGGCTGGGTGCTGCGGGCGGCCTTGATCAGTTCGATCCCGTCCACCTCCGGCATCAGCACGTCGGTGACGATCAGGTCGAAACTGCGGCGGTCGAGGGCGCGGATCGCCGCCCGTCCGTTCTCCGCCTCCGTCACGTCGAAACCGCGCCCCTCTAGATATCCGGCGACGGACAGCCGCACGGCCGGCGAATCCTCGACGACCAGGATGTTGGGGCGATTGGCACTTCCCATCATGCACCCGGCTCCTTTTGGGAACCGCCTTATCGAAAAGCCGGCCGCGGCCGGCGGAAGTCTACGCGTGCCCCTCACCCACCCACTGCCGCGACGGCCGCAGCCGCGTCGGCATGGATCTGGAACAGGGACGAAAAACCGCTGACATCGAACATCTCGCGGATATTCGGCGCCATCGCGGACAGGACAATCGAACCGCGCTTCGCCCGGGCCGCCTTGGCGGCGACCAGCAGGGACCGAAGCCCGGCCGAACTGATGTAGGCAAGCTGGGCCATATCGACAACGATCCGCGTGCCCTCATCGCCGATGGCGGACATCAGAACGCGTTCGAATTCGCCCGTGCTGCCGCTGTCGATGCGTCCGACCGGGTGCAGCACCGTGATGCCATTCTCTGTTCGCTCGGCAATGTGCATACCCGGCTCCCGCCACATTCTTCCAGGCTTCCGGTTATAGCATGTCGGCGGAGTGCCGACGATGCCTTCGCAGTGCGGCGAAAATCGCGCTCATCGCGCCTTTCCGCCATCGTCAGGCCCAGCGCGCCATAGGCGATCGGCGCCGTCCTGCGGAAGGTAGCTGCGAGCACGTCGCAGTCCTCCGGGTCCAGCAGGCGGACGGCGGCCACCCCGCGCGCCACACCGCCATCCAGGGTATGGCAGGGCTGCGAGAGGCCGGACGCTCACGACTCGATGATTTCGGCAAAGTTCAGCAGGCCGATGGGTGGGTAATATTCAAGAGCCCGCACGGTGGCCATGTTGATGATGACGGAGAAACGCTTCAGCGTTTCCACCGGAATGTCCGCCGGGTCGGTCCGGTCGATCAGGATCTGCGCCGCTTTGAAGGCGGTGAAGCGGCCGATGCCGTAGGCACTGCTGGCCAGCGCCAGCATCGCCTTGTCGGTGCGCACGATCAGTTCCGTCACCGAGAAGGTCGGCAGCCGCAGGCGCAGCGCCTCCGCCGCGACGACGGAGCGGTTGTGGAAGGCGATGAAGGTGTCGGGGCCGATGTACAGCACCTCCGCCCCGCGGGCCGCCACCCGGGCCAGCGCATCGGGAACGGCGGCGGCGACCGGCTCGCCACGGTCGTTCAGCGGCACCGGCTCCTCCACCAGCTCCAGCCCGCGCAATGCCATCTCCGCCCGCAGCCCCTCGATGGTGACGACGGAATTGCGTTCCTGCGGGTTGTAGACGATGCCCAGCCGCCTGATCGGGCGGTAAGCCAGAATGGTGTTCAACTGCACCGCGATGGGCGCGATGTGGATGGTGCCGGTGACGTTGCGCCCCGGCCGGCCGAGGTCGGGCACGATCTTCGCGTCCACCGGTGCGGCGACGAAGGTGAAGACCACCGGAATGTCAGTGACATGGCGGCGCGGATCGGCATCGTCGAAGGGACCGACGATGCCGCGGGTCTGCGGCGTGCCGAAGCTGTAGACCAGATCGGGGCGGGTGTCCTTGATCTCCTCCACGATGGCCGGCAGCCGGGCGTGATCGCCGCCGGTGTCGCGGATGGTGTAATCGACCGTCAGCCCGTGGCGGGCCAGATAGTCCTTGAAGCCGTATTCGTTGTCGCTCTCGCCCCGGCCAAGAACCATGGTGATTCGAAAGGTCCTGTCCGGCACCGCCGCCGCAAGGGGAAAGGCCGGCAGCATCAAACCGCCAGCGGCAAGGCCCAGGAGAGAGCGGCGGCGGACGCCATGAAATTCGTCTTCGAAACGCATCATGGTCACGCCTCCCGCTGCCGGAGCGCAGGGACGGCCGGGCCAAGCAACCGCCCAACCTCAAGGCCCAGCCTCATGGCACGCCGCCGTCATGAAACGTCGATGCATCAGCCACGGGCCGCCCAAAGCTCCATCGCCATCCGCCGGGTGTCCCTTCGCAGGGTGCCACCCGTCAGATGAACCGCGATTCCGCCGGAGCTTGCAAGCGGTTTTCCAGCTTGTCCTAATATAGTGGGCCAGCGGCCTTCCGGGCGGCCTCAGCCGGGAGGCAGTGCTCCGGCATGGGCGCTCTGCATGGGGATTTCCTGCATACGGCGCTGTTCCGGCCGCCATGGCGCCGCGTCGTCCTCATCCTCCGCGGCGTCCGGCCAGTCCTGGGACAGGTCCGGGCGCAGGTCGGGGATGACGGTTTGCCGCAGCTCGGCCAGCGCCACCAGCGCGTCGCGGTCGCCGGCCGCTGCTGCCGCCTGCAACCAAAGGGCGGCTTCGGCCGGATCACGGGCGGCACCGACTCCCTCGCGCAGGCACAGGCCAAGACGGTATTGCGCGGCAGGGTGCCCCTGTTCGGCAGCTGCACGCAGCCAGCGCACCGCTTCGGTCTCGTCACGGTCGACGCCGCGGCCATCAAGCAGCAGCAGGGCGAGGTTGACCTGGGCGGGGGCGGAGTGCTGGAGCGCGGCAAGCCGGTACCACAGCGCCGCCTTGGCCGGATCGCAGGGCACGCCGGCGCCATGCTCGTGCATGTAGCCGAGATTGTTCTGCGCGCCGACATCGCCCTTGGCGGCGGCACGGCGATACCAGGATACCGCCCGGCGCGGGTCGGGCGGCACGCCGATGCCGTTGGCGAGCAGGAAGGCCAGCATGGTCTGCGCCGGGACATGGCCCTGGCGGGCGGCCCGGCGGTACCAGGAAACGGAAGCGGCAACGTCGGCCGTCCGCACGGCCTCCGCCAGCCGGTATTGCGCGTCACTGTCGCCCAGTTCGGCCTTCATCCGGGTCCAGAGCGTGGGCGTGGCAAGCATGGGCGTGGCAAGCATGGACATGGCGCCGGCACCTTCGTCGATTGTCCCCCCGGGGTTCCGCTCCACCAACACCGCGCGAACCGGCTTTATTCCGGTCGCCGCAGCGTTGTGGCCGAACCCCTTCGCCCGAGTCTGTCCCCCTGCCGCCGCCCATTCAACCTCCCCAGCCGGCGGTCGAGGAATTGTCACGCCGACGCCATCGGTTAAGAATGACCATCCCTTCGCGCCCCGTGATACCCGGAGGCATAGGGGGAAAAGTGGGACCGGGAGGCCGACTCGGATGGACGGAAAAGCGGCGCACCGCCTGGAGATAACCCTGCGCAGAGAGCTATCGGAACTCGGCCGGCTTGCTGCCGCGGTGGAGGACTTCATCGCGCGCAATCATTTGCCGCCGGACCTCGCCTTCCGCTTCACGCTCTGCCTCGACGAACTCGTCACCAACATCGTCTCCCATGGCCGCGGCGGTGCCGGTGGGCATGGCATCCGGGTGCGGCTGGAAACCGATGGGCTGGAGCTGCGGGTAGAGGTGGAGGACGATGGTGACGCCTTCGACCCCTTCGCCGAGGCCCCGTCGCCCGACCTCGGCGGCGATCTGGAGAGCCGGCGGGTTGGTGGGCTGGGCATCTTTCTGGTCGGCAAGATGATGGACCGCGCCAGCCACCGGCGCGAAGACGGCCGTAACCTGACCCTGCTCGCCAAGCGCATCGGCTGACCGTCGACGGTGGAGCGCAACCGCGAAGGGCAGACTCAGAACAATCCCGCTTCAAAAAATCTTCATGGAAGCCTTCTCCGTCTCGAACTCCGATCCAGGCGACCCCGTGAACGCCAAGTCCCCAATATTGACAGGGTCATATAGATGGATCGGCGAACCTTACAGGCTTTTCATCAAATACCGGCGGATTGCCGTCCATGACAATCCGACAAAGCAGAGCGTTTCGCTCTGCAACAAACCGACACATGACAAGAGGGTCAAATTCTTGCACTATTGTGGATAGCCCCAGGTTGCGGCCGGGACCGGCCGTTCGGGTAAGCCGATGCAGATCGGGGCAGGAGCATGGAAGGCGGACGCTAACGTGTGGAGTCGACGCATCATGACAGGGACGCAGTGCCAAGAGGCACGGCTGCGCCTTGGCTGGTCGACACGGATGCTGGCGAACAAGGCTGGCGTTCCGTGGTACGCCGTGATGAACCTCGATTACGGCACGGGTGAAGTCGACCCGGCCATCGTCGACGCGCTCACCCGCGCCTTCAAGCAGGCGGGGCTGGAGCTGCGGTAACGGAAGGCCCCTCTCCCTGGATGGGAGAGGGAACCGTCTCCGCTCCGCCGACTCATTCCCTCAGCTCGTTTTTCCGGCCTTGCCCTTCCCAGCCTTGCCCTTCTCCGCCGGACGGTCGATGTGCTTGGCCGATTCGGTGTCGGGGGTGATCGGCTTGCCGGTGTCGGACACCTCCCTGGCCGCCTCGAGCGGGTCGGCGATGTCGCGGTCGGGCTCGTTGGACAGGATTTTGCCGCTGTCGGGTTTCTGGTCTGCCATGGAATCGCTCCTTCCGTCGGATGATTCCATCACAACAGGCGGCTGCCGACATTCGTCCCGGATACACTCTGTTACCAAATCCATGACCGCCGGACACAGGCCGGCAACGATGGGCAGCCATCCTGATCGCCATGGACGCCCCCGGCCAAGACCGGGGAGCGCCGGACGCGATAGGATGGACAGCATGAAAAAGACCCTGCTCGCCGTGGCCGCCGCTATCCTCGCCGCAACCGCGGCAACGGGGACGCCCGCAATGGCCCAGGGATGGCAGCACGGCCCGGACGACCGCCCGGCCGGCCACCAGTATCCGCAGCCGCAGCCGCCCCGCGGCTACGAGCATGGCCCGCGGTACGAGCACCCCGACCGTCAGCCGGACCACCGCCCCGGTCCTCCGAAGGCGTATGGCTGGCGGGCCGGCGAGCGTCTGCCGCAGGAGTGGCGCGCGCCCCGTCATGTAATCACACGCCCCGCCGCCTATCACCTGCACCGCCCGCCGCGGGGCCATCGCTGGGTCCGCGTCAACCATGACGCCGTTCTGGTCGTTTCCACCACCGGCATCATCGTGGAGATCATGCCCGGCCTGTTCCGTTGACCGGAGTTTCCACCCCTAATCGCCAAAACCCTTCTGCGCCAGGACCAGGAAGATCTTCTCCTCCAACTGGTCGGGCGTGAAGGGCTTGGCGATGTAGCCGCTGACCTGATGGGCCAGCGCCTTCTTCACCGCATCCAGCGTCGCCAGCGCCGTGACCATCAGGAAAGGCAGGTCGCTGCGGGTCTCGCGCACCTGCTTCAGCAGGTCGAGGCCGCTCAGCCGCGGCATCATCCAGTCGCAGACGATCAGGTCATAGGCCGCACCGTCGGCCCGGAAGCGCTCCAGCGCCTCCTGGCCGTCGGCGGCGGTGACGATGTGACCGATGCCCAGCTCCTGGAGGACGGAGGTGACGAAGGCGCGCGGCCCGGCCTCGTCATCCACCACCAAGACGCGGTGGGAGGACAGGTCGATGAAGGGCACGCCGACCATGCCCAACGCCTGCCGGAGCCAGTTGGCACGTGCCAGCCGTTCCTTCGGCCCCGGCGCGTTCAGCAGAACATGGCGGACGAAGCGCGGCCGGTGGCAGTGGCGGTAGAGCACGCGGGCCACCGCCAACCGGCTCTTGCCGGAGCAGAAGGCCCCCTCCCCCGCCAGCCGGACGATGTCGAGCACGGTGTCGGCCGGCGGATCGTCCTTGGCCTGGATCAGGGGAGTCAGTACGCGCTGGGTGCGCAGGAAGGCGTTCTGGATGTCGTCGAGCTGGCCGCCGAGATATTCGCGCTCCTCGTCGGGGAAGGCACTGGACAGCACGAGGCGCTGAACCTCCGCCAGCCCCTTCAGCTTCTCGTTCCGGTCCTTCCAGCAGTCCAGCAGCCGGCCGGCAAAGTCGCGGCTGTCGAAGAAGCTCTTGAGGTAATCGGCCACCGCCTTGGCCGCGGTGGGCGACAGCGGCATCTTCTGGAGCACGAACAGGATGCGCAGCTTCTGCACGAAGTTGCGGCCACGGGTGATCTCCGGAACCGTGTCCTCGTTGACCAGCAGGGCGGTGCGGCGTTGCAGAGCCGCTTCCGTCCGCGCACCGCCGACATAGGCGCCCTCGCGGTCGCGCAGGCGGGCGGACAGGTCGCTCAGCGCCAGAATCTCGCGCTGCACCGCCTCGATGCCGAACATGTCGCCGGCGCTGGCGATGGTAAAGCAGGCCGGCTTGGCCATCTCGCGGCGGAAGGCGGCGGCCAGCGCGTCGCGCAAACCCGGCATCGGCACCCGGCGCATCAACACGTCCAGCCGGCGGAACACCGATGGAGCATCATCCGCCATCGGCCGGTCGGTGGCGATCAGCGTCACGATCAGGTCGATCAAGGTGGTGAAGGGGGCATCCCGCGCGCAGGACGCGGTGCCGGCGTCGCTTAGCAGGATCTCCCCTAGCAGCCGTTCCACCGGCGTCAGCGCGTCGGGATGCTCGGTGGTCTCGGCGAGGTTCAGCAGCGCCTCGGCCTTCTCGGCAAAGTTCCGGCAGACGGCGATGTGCTGGGTGACGGCGGCGTCGAGCAGGAAACGGCCGAGGAAGCCGCCGGCGGACAGCAGTTCCGCCGCCGTGCCGGGATAGTCGGCGGATAGGAAATCGGGCGGCGGGTGTTCCTTCAGCCGCTCGCGCGTCAGTCGGGCGATCTCGTTGACCAGCGGCGTCATGCCGCCCTTCCGGTCCATCGCCCGTTCGGCCTGGGTCAGAATGGCGACGAAGGTGGCGGTGTTGGACAGCCCGATCTGGTGGCGCGGGTGGTGCAGCAGCTCCGTCGCGGTCAGCGCGTTCTCGTCGAGGAAGCGGCGGCAGAAGCGGCCGACCCCGTCCCGGCCGGCCGGCGTGTAGAAATCGGCAGGCTCGCGGCAGGCGGCGGGGGCGGAACCGTCCGCCTCTTCCAGCGTCGGTTCCGCGGCGGGGGTGTCGTGGTGGGACTCCTCCATCTCCGCTCTCACAGGGCCAGCAGGTCGCGGAGCGCACCGAGCAGCCGCTCGGGCGCCACCGGCTTCATCACGATCTGCCGCCCCTCCTGCGCCGTCAGTCCGGCCGCCGTCTCGCGCGAGGCGTAGCCGGTCAGGAACAGGATGGGCAGAAGCTGGTTGCGGCTCTCCAACGCGCGGGCAAGCTCCAGCCCGTTCATCTTCGGCATCGACACGTCGCTGACCACCGCATCGAACAGGCCGCCGGCCTCGTCATAGCGAATCAGCGCCTCCTGCCCGTCAGAGGCCTCCACCACCGTGCAGCCGGCCTCCTCCAGCACGAGGCGGAGATAGCGGCGCACCGAGTCCTCGTCATCGACCAGCAGAATGACCGCCCCCTCTCCCTCTGCGACCTGCAAGGGGTCGAGCCCAACCGGCGATGCCGGCGGCTCGACGGCGGGCAGATAGAGCGCGAAGGTGGCACCCTGCCCCTCCTCGCCCTCCAGTTCGACCGCGCCGCCCGACTGCTGCGCCGTGCCATAGACCATCCACAGGCCGAGCCCGGTGCCTTTCCCCGGTTCCTTGGTGGTGAAGAAGGGCTCCCAGACCCGGTCGCGGATCTCCGCCGGCACGCCCGGCCCCTGGTCGCTGACGCGGATCGCGACGTAGCGGCCCGGCTTGAGGCCGCGGTGACGGGCGAAGAAGGCGTCGTCCGGCGTCTCAACCGCCAGGGCGATGGTCAGGGTGCCGCCATGAGGCATGGCGTCGCGCCCGTTCAGCGCGAGGTTCAGCAGAGCCTGGTTCAGAGTCACCGGGTTGACCAGCGCGTGCGCGCTTTCGTCATCGGCCAGGATCGCCACGTCGATGCCGGCGCTGAGCAGGGGTTTCAGGAAGACGCGCAGGTCGCGCACCAGCGGGGCGACGGCGACCACCTCGCGCTCGTCGGTCACCCGGCGGTGGGAGAAGTCCAAGAGCTGGGCGGTCAGCGCCGCCGCCCGTTCGGACGCCTTGGCGATCTCCTGCACGCAGGTCAGCACGCGGTCGGGATCGGCCGGATTGCGCTCCGCCAGCCGGGCGAAGCCGCCGATGGCGGTCAGCATGTTGTTGAATTCATGGGCGATGCCGCCGGCCATGCGGCCCACCGCCTCCATCTTCTGGGCGCGCTGAAGCTCGCCCTCCACCCGACGGCGGTCGGTTATGTCGTTCAGCACCAGCAGCACCGCCGGCCCGCCGCCATAGACGGCCTGACTGGCCGCGACCTCCAGCCGGCGGCGCTCGCCGGTCGGGCGCAGGGCATCGCATTCCAGCCGGCGCTCCTCCCCCTCGGCGGCGGCGGCAAGCGTCGCGGCCAGCGCCTCGCCCTCCGCCAGAAATCCGGCAAGCAGTTGGCCTTCCAGCGCATCGGCGGCGACGCCGAGGATCGCCGCGGCGGCCCCATTGGCGAAGCGGATGGCGGCGCGGTCCCAGATGACGATGCCGTAGGGGGCCAGCTCGACGAGTTGGCGGTAACGCAATTCGCTTTCGCGCAGGGCACCGACGGTCTGTTCCAGCCGGGCGGTCTGGCCGGCCAGTTGCTCTTCCCGCGTTTTCAGCTCGGTGATGTCCATCAGGATCTTCACCACGCCGCCGGTGCCGGTGGCATGCTCGCTGATGCGGTACCAGCGCCCGTCGGACAGCCGGCCGTCGACCGGGGTGGAGTGCTGGAGATGGCGGGTCAGCCGCTGCTCCACCCAGGCGCCGATGTCGCCCTCCCCCTCGTACCCGCCGCGCTCGGCGGCGGCGCGCAGGATCTCGGCGAAGCTGCGGCCGGGGGTCAGCATGTCGGCGATGGTGGGATAGGCGCGGCGGTACTGCTCGTTGCAGATCAGCAGCCGGCCGTCGGCGCTGAACAGCACGAATCCTTCCGACACGCTGTCGATGGCGTCATGCACCACCGCCTGCATGAAGCGCGCCTCCACCAGCGCCAGCGTCTCGGCGGTGGCATCGACGCCGCAGCCGCGATAGCCGCGGAAGCGCCCGTCGGCGCCGCGCACCGGCACGGCGCTGAGCCGCAGCACGAGGTCGCGCCCGTCCACTCCCTCGAAGCTCACCTCCAGGTCGCGGAAGGCCCGGCCGGCCTCGATGTCGGCACGGTATTCGGCCCAGGTCGTCTCGTCGGCGACCAGCACCCCAAGGTCGAGAAGGGAATCGCCGAACACCGTCCGCGGATCGCAACCGAGCAGCGTGGTGAGCCCGCCCGACAGCGCGAGATAGCGGTGGTCCGACCCGGTTTCCCAGAACCAGCCGGGCGTCACGGCGGCGAAGTCGCGGGAGCGGTCACGCAGCCCTTCCAGCTCGTCCGTCGCCCGGCGCAGAGCGGCGTCGGAACGGGCCAGAGCGGTGGCGGCGGCCCCGGCACGCCGGGCGCTCCACAGGGCCAGAGCGCCGGCGGCCACCAGCGCACCGGCGACCGGCCAGCCGACATGCCCGCTTGCAGACAGTGCCGCCAGGGTGCCGATACCGGTCAGCCCGGCCAGAAGGCCTGGAAGGGACGCGGAAAGACCCGATGGACCGGACACCGGTCTGGCGGCACCCCCGGTGGGGTGCGGTCGGTCGGTGCCTGCAACGTCCACGGGGCCTCCGTCGGTCCGAAAGGGTGGCGGAAGAGTTGTTGTCCAGTGACATCATCACCGAACCGTCCCGTCTTAGGCTGTCAGGCGTTAACAGCAGGTTTAGTCGCTAAGCTTTCGCACAGCGGCGACAGCCAGAAGCGGTAGGAGCGATGGGAAGGAGATCCGGGAGGCCGCGAAACACGTAAAAACCGGTTGCCGTTCCAAAGCCGGCCGGTTTCGAAAGGACCATGCCATGCCGCCCATGACTCCCGAGGCCCCCCCGAAGGCAGACGTGATCACGTGGAGCAATCTGCCGGCCCAGACCGCCGAAGGGGTGGAGCGCCGCAGCCTTCCAGGCACCGGCGCGTCGTTGAAGCACATCGTCATCAAGGCCGGCACCGCCGCCCCACGCCACGACCACCCGCACGAACAGTTCGTCATCGTCGTGGAAGGCCGCGCCCTGCTGACCTGCGAAGCGGGGCCGGTGGATCTGCGGCCGGGCATGGTCATCCGTTTCGACCCCGGCGCTTGGCACAGCGCCGATTTCGTCGAGGATACCGTGCTGATCGAGGTGAACCTGACCCCGGCAGGATGAGGTCAGACGCCGATATCGATGTCGATCTCGTCGTCGTCTTCCGGAGCGCGGCCCAGCAGCAGGTCGGCGGCGTCGAGCGTCAGTGCCTCGACCTCCTCGTTGCGCTCCTCGTCGGGCAGGCGCAGAGCGTGCATCAGCTGGGTCGCCAGATGGATCAGCATGGCGCGGACGCAGTCGTCTTCCGGATACTCCAGCGCCACCACATCCTTCAGGAAGGCGCCGAGCTGGTCCGGCGAATTCCAGGGATGGGTGATGACGGTCTCGAAGCCGCTGGTGCCGAGGAAGACGGAGTTGAGCGCGATGGCCTGACGGTTGATGCCGTCGACCGCCTCGTCCTGGTCGAGGTTGCCCTGGAGCACCTGATTGAAGGCGTCCAGGCTGAGGTCGATGAACTGGCGGACCAGCAGCCGCACCACGGATTCGTCGGACAGGTCGTTGCGGGCCTGCGGCTGGGTCAGCACCGGCAGCGGTTGCAGCAGCGCCGCGATGATCGGCTTTGCGGATTGGGATTCCATCGCGGGCAACTCCTGTCGGGATCGACCCCGGCATCTGCGGGGCAAAAGGTTCACGGCTCCCGATACTGCCAGAGCCTGATGCAAAACGCAAAAAAGGCCGCCCCCTCACGGGAGCGGCCCTTTCGCCGGGCCTGACTGGAGGTCAGACCCGAAAGATCAGCCCACCAGCTCGATGCCGGCGAAGAAGAAGGCGATCTCCTGGGCGGCGGTCTCCGGGGCGTCCGAACCGTGGACCGAGTTCGCCTCGATCGACTCGGCGAACTCCTTGCGGATGGTGCCCTCGGCGGCGTTGGCCGGGTTGGTGGCGCCCATGATCTCGCGGTTGCGGGCGATGGCGTTTTCGCCTTCCAGAACCTGCAGGACCACCGGGCCGGAGATCATGAAGGAGACCAGATCGCCGAAGAACGGACGCTCGCGGTGCACGCCGTAGAACTGCTCGGCCTGGGCCTTCGACAGCTGGACGCGCTTCTGGGCAACGATGCGCAGGCCGCCGTCTTCGAACTTGGCGTTGATCTTGCCGGTCAGGTTGCGGCGGGTGGCATCGGGCTTGATGATCGAGAGGGTCCGTTCGACGGCCATGGTGGTGACTCCTGCGGGAATGGGGCTTTTCGCCGATTGAAAAACTCGCAGGCGCCGCCGGATGACCGGGGCGCCGGATGGGCGGCTTTATAGAGGCGCTTTCACGGTGCGGCAAGGCGTTCGTTTGGGGCCGGGTTCCCCGATCTTCGCAAAAATACGGCCGCGCTGGCATCCCAGCGCGGCCGAAGTCGAGGAGGCTTTGGGAAAGCGGGCGTCAGGTCAGGATTTGGCGGCCCCCAGCTTGGCCTGGGCGGCGGCCAGGCCGTCCTTGCCATCCAGCGTGGTGACACCGGACAGCCAGGTCTTCAGGATGGCGGGATTCTTCTTCAGCCAGTCGGCCGCCACCGCTTCCGGCTTGCGGCCGCCGTTCATGATGCCGTCCATCACTGAGTTTTCCATGTCCACGGTGAAGACCAGATTGGACAGGAACTTGCCGATGTTCGGACATTCGGCGGCATAGCCCTTGCGCACGTTGGTGCTGACGGTGGCGCCGCCGTAATTCGGGCCGAACCAGTCGTCGCCATCGGACAGATAGGTGATGTCCATCGTCTTGTTCATCGGATGCGGCGCCCAACCGAGGAAGGCGATCCACTTCTTGGCCCGCACCGCCCGCTTCACCTCGGCCAGCATGCCGGCCTCGCTGGACTCGACCATCTTGAAGTCCTTCAACCCGAAGGCGTCGGCCTTCAGCATCTTGTCGATGATCAGGTTGCCGTCGTTGCCGGCCTCGATGCCATAAATCTTGCCGTCCAGCTTGTCCTTGTACTTCGCCAGATCCTTGAAGCTCTTCAGCCCGGCCTCGGCGGCGTAGGTCGGGACGGCCAGCGTGTATTTGGCGCCCTCCAGATTGACGCGCGTCACCTCGACCGAGCCGTCCTCCAGCACCGGCTTGATGAAGGTCTCCATGGTGGGCATCCAGTTGCCCAGGAACACGTCCAGCGACTTGGTCTTCAGCCCGAGATAGACGACCGGCACCGACGAGACGCTGGTGGTCGGCTTGTAGCCCAGCGCGTCGAGCGTGACGGACGCGAGCGCCGTCGTCGCCGCGATGTCGGTCCATCCCACGTCGCCGAACCGCACCGACTTGCAGGAGGCCGGATCCGCAGCCTGTACCGTCCCTGCCGCCAGCATCAGGCCGACGGCCAGGGTGGAGAATCTGGCGGCGGAGAATTTACCGAATGTCTTGGCCATGTCCCTGTTCTCCTTGCTTGTGGTTTTCGTTGTAGGCACGCGTGTTTCAGGCCCGCCGCCGCTGGTCCTTCACCGGCTCCTTCTGTCGGATGGCGGCCTCGGCGACGTAATAGGGCACTTCGGCGCGCGGCAGCGGCGGACGGCCGCGCACCGCATCGGCCAGCTTCTCCGCCATCATGATGGTGGGCGCGTTCAGGTTGCCGGTGATGATCCGCGGCATGATTGAGGCGTCGATGACGCGCAAGGACTCCAGCCCATGCACCCGGCCCTGGCCGTCCACCACCGCGCCGTCGTCGGTCCCCATCCGGCAGGTGCCGCAGGGGTGGTAGGCGGTCTCGGCGTGATGGCGGACGAAGGCGTCGAGGTCGGCGTCGGTGACGCACTCGGCGCCGGGGCTGATCTCCTCGCCGCGATAGGGCGCCAGGGCGCGCTGGCGCATGATGTCGCGGGTGATGCGGATACCGGCGCGGAACTCCCGCCAGTCCTGCGGATCGGCCATGTAGTTGAACAGGATGCTGGGCGCCTGCCCCGGATCGCGAGAGCGGGCATGAACGCGCCCCTTGCTGGGCGAGCGCATCGACCCGACATGGGCCTGGAAGCCGTGCGCCTCCACCGCGTTGGTGCCGTTGTAGCTGATGGCGACAGGCAGGAAGTGATACTGGATGTTGGGCCAGGGCACATCGTCGCCGGTGCGGATGAAGCCGCCGGCCTCGAACTGGTTGCTGGCGCCGATGCCGGTGCCCAGAAACAGCCATTCGGCGCCGATGGCCGGCTGGTTCCACCATTTCAGCGCCGGATAGAGCGAGACCGGCTGGCGGCAGTGATACTGGATGTACATCTCCAGATGGTCCTGGAGATCGCCGCCAACGCCCGGCAGGTCGATCACCGTCTCCATCCCCAGCTCGCGCAGCAGCGCCGACGGCCCCACCCCCGACCGTTGCAGGATCGCCGGCGAGGCGATGGCACCGGCGCACAGCAGCACCTCCCGCCTCGCCCGCGCCGTCACCGGCGTGCCGTTGCGCAGATAGGCGACACCGACGGCGCGGCGCCCGTCGAACAGGATGCGATCGGTCAGCGCGTGGGTGACGATGGTCAGCCCCGGCCGCTCCCGCGCCCGGTCGAGATAGCCGCGGGCCGTGCTGCACCGCCGCCCCTGCGCCGTCACCGTGCGGTCCATTGGGCCGAAGCCCTCCTGGCGGTAGCCGTTCAGGTCGTCGGTACGGCCATAGCCGGCCTGCGCCCCGGCCTCCACCATCGCCTCGTACAGCGGGTTGACGCCCGGCTTGGCGGTGGTGACGAACAGCGGGCCGTCGCCGCCATGGTAGGCGTCGGGGCCGATGTCGCGCGTCTCCGCCTTGCGGAAATAGGGCAGGCAGTCGAGATAGCTCCAGTCCTCCAGACCCGGAAGCCCGGCCCAGCCGTCATAGTCCAGCGCGTTGCCGCGGATGTAGCACATGCCGTTGATCAGCGACGAGCCGCCCAGCCCCTTGCCGCGCCCGCACTCCATCCGGCGGTTGTCCATGTGCGGTTCGGGTTCGGTCTCATAGGCCCAGTTGTAGCGGCGGCCTTGCAGCGGGAAGGCCAGCGCCGCCGGCATCTGGGTGCGGTAGTCCAGCCGGTGGTCGGGTCCGCCGGCCTCCAGCAGCAGAACGCTGACGCCGGCATCCTCGGTCAGGCGGCAGGCCAGCACGTTGCCCGCCGACCCGGCGCCGACGACGATGTAGTCATACTCGCGCACCGCAGGGGCGAAGGAGGATGTGGCGGCGGGCATAGCGGCGCCGTTCTCCGGCGCAGCGGCCCCGGAGGTCGGTTGGTTCGACATCGAACACCCCTTCTTTAAAAAAGCGGCCTTCTCTGAAAAGCGGGCTCAGAACACCGACGAGTAGGCTCCCAACTCGACCTGGACCGATTTGAGGCGGGTGTAATGGTCGAGCGTCTCGACGCCGTTCTCGCGGCCGACGCCCGACTGCTTGTAGCCGCCGACCGGCATCTCCGGCGGCGATTCGCCCCAGGCGTTGATCCAGCAGATCCCGGCCTCCAGCCGGTGGATCACCCGGTGGGCGCGGGCCAGATCGCTGGTGACCAGCCCGGCGGCGAGGCCGTAGCTGGTGGCGTTGGCGCGCGTGACGACCTCCTCCTCCTCGTCGAAGGTCAGGATCGACAGGACCGGACCGAAAATCTCCTCGCGCACGATGGTCATGCCGTCGTGGCAGTCGGTGAAGACGGTCGGCGCCACATAGGCGCCGCGGGCGAAAGCGGCGCCTTCCGGAACCCCGCCGCCGGCCAGCAGCCGCGCCCCCTCCGCCTTGCCGGCCTCGATGTAGCGCAGCACCTTGTCGCGGTGGGGGAAGCTGGCGAGCGGGCCGAAATTGGTGTCGGGATCGAGCGGATCGCCCATGCGGATGCGGCGCACCCGGACCATCAGCCGCTCTTCGAACGCTGCCGCAATGTTGCGCTGGACGAAGACGCGGGTGCCGTTGGTGCAGACCTGACCGGAGCTGTAGAAGTTCGCCATCATGGCGATGTCGGCGGCGCGGTCGATGTCGGCATCGGCGAAGACGATCAGCGGCGACTTGCCGCCCAACTCCATCGTCACCTCCTTCAGCGTCGATCCGCCGGCTGCGGCCATCACCCGCTTGCCGGTCTCCACACCGCCGGTGAAGGACAGCTTCTCGATGCCGGGATGGGCCGCCAGCAGGGCACCGACCCGGCCGTCGCCCTGGACGACATTGAACACGCCGTCGGGCAGCCCGGCCTCGCTGTAGATCGCCGCCAGATGCAGCGCGGTCAGCGGCGTCACCTCGCTCGGCTTGAAGATTATGGCGTTGCCGGCCGCCAGCGCCGGGGCCGACTTCCACAGCGCGATCTGGATCGGGTAGTTCCAGGCGCCGATCCCGGCCACAACACCAAGAGGCTCGCGCCGGGTGTAGACGAAGGAGCTTGGACGCAGCGGGATCTGCCGCCCTTCCAGCGCCGGGGCGAGGCCGGCGTAATATTCCAGCACGTCGGCACCGGTGACGATGTCGACCGCGCGGGTCTCGCTCAGCGGCTTGCCGGTGTCGAGCGTTTCGATTTCCGCCAGCGCGTCGTTGCGCTCGCGCAGCAGGGATACCGCCCGGCGCAGCACCCGCGCCCGCTCCATCGCCGTCATCGCGCCCCACACCGCCTGTCCGGATCGGGCGCTGTCCACCGCGCGGTCGATCTCCGCGGACGTCGCCTGCGCGACCTCGGCCAGCGTTTCCCCGGTCGCCGGATCGACGGTGGCGAAACGTTCCGCCCCCTCGTCCTCGACGGGGCGACCATGGATGTAATGGGCCAGACGTCCGAACCGCGTCATGTCGCGTCTCCCTGATCCGAGGTCCAGAGGATGGCAGTGAATCGCAGCAATTCGATTGCCGGAGTCAGCGTGGTTTTTATTGATTGAACGTTCAATTAAAAAAGAACGGGTGGCGATTCCGTTCCTTGAATTGGTCGTGTTCGAACAAACCCGATGGACGGTCCCGAACCGAAGCAGGGCGGAACGGGCCGCCCTGCGCGGGACAACGCCGTGCCATTCGCGCGCCATCAGCCCTGCCCCGCTTCAAATCGGCGGCCCCGCGTGCTACATCCTCCGCGCTATGCTGCACATCAATGACCTGACCTTCCGCTTCGGCGGCCGAGTGTTGTTCGACCATGCGACGGCGGTGGTGCCCAAGGGGCATCGCGTGGCGCTGGTCGGGCGCAACGGCACCGGGAAATCGACCCTGCTGAAGCTGATCTCGGGCCAGCTGCAAACGGATGCCGGCGCCATCACCCTGCCGGCCGGCATGCGGATGGGCATGGTGGCGCAGGAGGCCCCCAGCGGCCCGACCACGCTGATCGACGCCGTGCTGGCCGCCGACACCGAACGCACCGCCCTGCTGGCTGAGGCCGAGACGGTAACCGACCCGATGCGCATCGGCGAGGTCCACGCAAGGCTCGCCGACATCGAGGCACATTCCGCCCCGTCACGCGCGGCGCAGGTGCTGTCCGGCCTGGGCTTCGACGCCGAGGCGCAGCAACGCCCCTGCTCCGACTTCTCCGGCGGCTGGCGGATGCGCGTGGCGCTGGCCGGCGTGCTGTTCTCCCGCCCCGACCTACTGCTGCTGGACGAGCCGACCAACCACCTCGACCTCGAAGCCACCATCTGGCTCGAGGGTTATCTGAAGAACTACCCGCACACCATCCTGCTGGTCAGCCACGACCGCGAGTTGTTGAACGCGGTGCCGACCACGACGATCCACATCGACCAGGGCAAGCTCGTCACCTACAGCGGCAATTACGACCAGTTCCTGACGCAGCGCCGCGCCAACCAGGAACGCATCGCCTCCATGGCCGCAAAGCAGGAGGCGCGGCGCAAGCACATGATGTCCTATGTCGACCGCTTCCGCTTCAAGGCCAGCAAGGCCCGTCAGGCGCAGAGCCGCCTGAAGCTGCTGGAGAAGATGGAGTCGATCACGCTGATGGAGGACGATCCCGAGGTCGTCTTCAACTTCCCCCC
This sequence comes from Azospirillum sp. A26, assembly GCF_042604635.1. NCBI lineage: Bacteria > Pseudomonadati > Pseudomonadota > Alphaproteobacteria > Rhodospirillales > Azospirillaceae > Azospirillum > Azospirillum sp. A26. The sequence continues at coordinate 1,246,012 of NZ_CP170472.1, forward strand.
GCCCGACGAGCTGGCACCGCCGCTGATCGCGCTGGAAGGGGTCAGCATCGGCTATGGCGACAAGGTCATCCTGCGCCGGGTCAATTTGCGCATCGACATGGAGGACCGCATCGGCCTCTTGGGCGCCAACGGCAACGGCAAGTCGACGCTGGTCAAGCTGCTGGCCAACCGGCTGCAACCGATGGCCGGCGAGATGCGGCGCCCGTCCAAGCTGCGCATCGGCTATTTCGCCCAGCATCAGGCCGAGGAACTGGACCTGTCGCTGACGCCGATCCAGCAGACCCAGCGCATCATGCCGCTGGCGCTGGAGGAGAAGGTGCGCGCCCATCTCGGCCGCTTCGGTTTCCCCCAGGTGAAGGCGGAGACCAAGATCTCCAGCCTGTCCGGCGGCGAGAAGGCGCGGCTTCTGCTGGCGCTGATGAGCCGGGAAGTCCCGCACATCCTGATGCTGGACGAACCGACCAACCATCTGGACATCGACAGCCGCGAAGCCCTGATCGAGGCGATCAACGACTTCCCCGGCGCCGTCATCATCATCAGCCACGACCCCCATTTGATCGAGATGACGGTGGACCGGCTGCTGCTGGTCGCCGACGGCACGGTCCAGGCCTATGACGGCGATCTGGACGACTACCGCCGCTATCTGCTCGACCGCGCCAAGGCGGAGCGGGCCGTCGCCAAGGGCGGCACGGATCGCGACGCCGGCCCCAACAAGAAGGACCAGCGCCGCGCCGCCGCCGAGGCGCGCACCGCTCTCGCACCGCTGAAGCGCAAGGCCACCGACGCCGAGGCGCTGGTGACCAAGCTGAGCGAGGAGAAGCGCAAGATCGAGGCGAAGATGTCCGACCCGGCGCTCTACACCGGCCCCTCCGACAAGCTGACCAAGCTGCAGATCGAGCTGGGCACGGTGGAGAAGAAGTTGGCGAGTGCCGAGGAGACTTGGCTGGAGGCGCTCGAACTCTACGAGAGCGCAGCGGCGGAGGCCGGCGTTTGAACGCGCGCCGGCACATCGACGGCTCCGGCGCCAACGGTCAGGCGGAGATGGGCCAAGCGGAGATGGAAAGGGCGGACATGGAACATGACGGCACCATCGCCCTGCCCGCCGTCTGCGATGGAGAGGAGGAGGAGCGGACGTCCGACGTGCTGGCCCGCTTTCGCGCCAATCTGCCGGCGGGACGGGTTACGCTGGGCGACCTGATCCGGGCGCTGGGCGACCGCTCGCTCGGCACCATCCTGCTGGCGCTGGCACTGCCGACCATCGCCCCGGTGCCGCTTGGCGTGTCCTGCCTGTTCGACCTTCCCATCGTGCTCTACACCGCGCAGATGGCCTTCGGACGGCGCGGGGCCGGGCTGCCGGACTGGCTGCTGCGCCGTTCCATCGGCACCCGCCTGGCGGCGCGGACGCTCGACGCCGCCATGCCGCGGCTGGTGTGGATCGAGCGGATGCTGAAGCCGCGGCTGCACCGCCTCGCCCGCATCGACGAGGAGCGCTGGTTCGGGCTGCTGCTGTTCATCCTGACGCTGACCTGCATCGTGCCGCTGCCGCTGACCGGCTGGCTGCCGGGCTTCGCGCTGGTGCTGATCTCGCTGGGGCTGATCGAGCGCGACGGCGGCGCCATCGGCATCGGGCTGGGGCTGACCGCCGCAGCCCTGGTGTTTTTGACTCTGGTGGCGAGCAGCCTGTCATACGCAGGTCACCAACTTCTGGCAGCAACTCTGCATTAGGACGGCCCCCCGGACCGACGGGTGAGGGCCGGCCCGATCCAGGGAGGCCCACATGACCGAGACGGCATCCGCCCCGCTCTCCGAATCCTGGCTGTTCTTCCGCCGCTGGCTGGCCGATCCCTGGGCGATGGGGTCGGTCGCCCCCTCCTCCCAGGCGCTGCGCCGCCGCATCACCCGCGAGATCCGCCGCAAGCCGGACGAGGCGGTGGTGGAATTCGGTGGCGGCACCGGCCCGATCACCGCGGCGATGCTGGAGGCCGGCATCCCGGCCGACCGGCTCTACAGCTTCGAGATCGATCCGGACCTCGCCCGCCATCTGCGCGCCCGCTGCCCGGCCGTCACCGTCATCGCCGACGACTGCCGCAAGGCGCCGGAACTGCTGGGCGAGGCGCTGTGCGGCAAGGTCGGCACCGTGGTGATCGGCATTCCGATGATCACCTTCCCGCTGGAGTTCCAGCGCGAGGTGCTGGACGCCACCTTCCGCATCCTGCGGCCGGGCGGGCGTTTCCTGCTCTACAGCTTCATTCCGCATTCGCCGCTGAACCGCGAGGCTCTGGGGCTGACCGGAGAGCGGCTGGGCTTCACCCTGCAAAATCTGCCGCCGGCGTCGGTATGGGGATACCGCCGCGCTGGAGAGTGATAGGGTCACGCCGTCCGGCAACTCACAACCAGAGAGAGCTTCCATGAAGTTCGGCTACACGATCCTCTATGTTCCCAACGTCGCGGCGTCGCTGGCCTTCTTCGAGACGGCGTTCGGCCTGAGCCGGCGCTTCCTCGCCGAGACGGGCGATTATGGCGAGCTGGACACCGGTTCCACCACCCTGTCTTTCGCCAGCCAGGAGCTGGCGCTGTCGCACCACCCCGCCGGCTATGTGTTCGCCAGCGCCAGCGAGAAGCCGCTGGGCGTCGAGATCGCGCTGGTCACCGGCGACGTTGAGGCGGCGCACGCCACGGCGCTGGCCGCCGGCGCCACTGAACTGGCACCGCCGAAAGCCATGCCGTGGGGACAGATTGTGTCCTACATCCGCTGCCCCGACGGCACGCTGGTGGAGCTGTGCACGCCGGTCGGCGGCTGAGCACACCGGAGCCGGCGCGGTTGCCCCGCCCCGACCGCCGCGCTTATGGTCCGCCCTCCCGTCCACCATCATGAGCCTGCCGGCGATGTCCTTCATCCTGTCGAAGCTGCTGTGGGGCGTCTTCGCGCCCGGCAATGCCCTGGTGCTGGCCGTGGCGCTGGGCGCGCTGCTGCTGCGGACGCGGCGCTGGCAGCGCGCCGGACGGCGGCTGGTCACGCTGGCGGCGGTGCTGCTTCTGCTGGTGATGTACACCGGTCTCGGTGCGCTGGTCGCCCTGCCGCTGGAGAACCGTTTCCCGCGATTGGTGCCCGAGGGGCGGATCGACGGCATCATCATGCTGGGCGGTGCCCTCAACCCGCCGATCACCGCCGACCGCGGCGACCCGTCGCTGAACGATGCGGCCGAGCGGATCCTGGGCTTCGCCGACCTCGTCCGCCGCCATCCGGAGGCCAAGGCCGTCTTCACCGGCGGATCGGGCCGGCTGCTGGCGCCGGACCTGAAGGAGGACGTCACCGCCCGCGCCGCCCTGCTCCAGGCCGGCATCCCCGCCGACCGGGTGCTCTATGAGGCTGAGTCCCGCAACACCTGGGAAAATGCGGTGTTCAGCAAGGAGATGGTCAAGCCGGCGCCGGGCGAACGCTGGATCCTGGTCACCTCGGCCATGCACATGCCGCGCTCGGTCGGCATCTTCCGCGCCGTCGGGTGGGAGGTGACCCCCTACCCCGTCGACTACCGCACCAAGCATGACGCCACGCCCTGGCTGCGCTTCGAGTTCGGGCAGAATCTGGTGATCCTCGACGACGCGGTGCGCGAGTGGATCGGGCTGACCGCCTATTGGCTGATGGGCCGCACCGACAGCCTGTTCCCCGAACCCTGACGGTCCGGTCCGCTTGCGGCCCACATCCAGCTCATGGCCAGGCTGTGTCATCGTACCGCCGCCGCGTTCGAGCCATTGGCGCAGCGATGCCACTCCGCTAGAGTGCCGCCGCCTTGGCGGTCGGGCCGGGTCGGGGAAAGAAGGAAATTGGCGGATGCGTCGCTGGCGCGGGGTGAGCAGGGTCGTCGTGCTGGTCGGCGTGGCAGCGCTCGCCGCCTGCGCGCAGAAGCCCGCCGGCACCGGCACGGGCCTTCCGACCAGCGGCATCTACAAGGTGGGAAAGCCCTATCAGATCAACGGCGTCTGGTATTATCCCAAGGAAGATTTCAGCTACGACGAGACCGGCATCGCCTCGTGGTACGGCCCCGGCTTCCATGAGAAGAACACCGCCAACGGCGAGATCTACGACCAGAACGAGCTGACCGCCGCGCACAAGACGCTGCCGATGCCGAGCCTTGTGCGGGTCACCAACCTCGACAACGGCCGGTCCATCGTCGTTCGGGTCAACGACCGCGGCCCCTACGCCAACGGCCGCATCATCGACATGTCGCGGCGCGGCGCCCAGCTGCTCGGCTTCGACGGGCCCGGCACCGCCAAGGTGCGCGTGCAGATCCTGGCGGAGGAAAGCCGGGCCATCGCCGCCGCCGCGCGCCAGGGCACGCCCGCCCCGCTGCTGGCCGAGGTCGACGGCCCGCCGCCGAAGGCCGCTCCGCGCGGCCGGATCGAGGTGAGCGGTCCGTCCGGACCGGCGACGGCGCAGGCCGCTTCCCTGTCCCCCTCCGCCGGCACTCCCCGTGCGCCGGTGGTCGGCGCTCCCGTCCCGCCGCCGGCCACCGTCGCCGGCAGCATGGCGGAGGGCCGCTTCGTGCCGGCCCCGGTGGTGGCGCAGCTGCCGGTGAAGGCGCATGAGGCGATCTATGTGCAGGTCGGCGCCTTCGGCAGCGAGGAGAATGTGGCGAAGGCCCGCGCCCGCCTGTCGTCCATCGGCCAGCGCGCCAGCGTCAGCCAGACGCGAACCGCCGGCCTGACCCTGCACCGTGTCCGCGTCGGACCGCTGGACAGCGTCGACAGGGCGGATACCCTGTTGGCCCAGATCATCCAGGCCGGCCTTACGGAGGCCAAAATCGTGGTGGATTGATCCGGCCACCCGACATCACCCCCGGCCGCTCCTTATGAGCGCCAGCGACCCTATGCCTGTACCGAGTGCCCTTGGAGGATTGTTGCCATGAACGCTGTTGTCGTCCGCCTGTGTGCCGTTTTCGGCCGTTCCGTTGCTGTCGCGGCCGGAATTGCGATGGCCGGGGCCACGATTGGCGCCGGCTTCACTACGGTCTCGGCCCAGGCCGCGACCCTCGACACCATCGCCAAGCAGGCGATCCTGGTCGATCTGACCTCTGACACCGTGCTGTTCGAGAAGAACGCCGACGAGCGCATGGCGCCCTCGTCGATGAGCAAGATCATGACCGCCTACATGGTGTTCGAGGCGATCAAAGGCGGCCGCCTGACGCTGGAGAGCACCCTGCCGGTCAGCGAGCGGGCCTGGCGGATGCAGGGCTCCAAGATGTTCGTGGAGCTTCACAACAACATCAAGGTCGACGACCTGCTGAAGGGCATGATCGTCCAGTCCGGCAACGACGCCTGCATCGTGCTGGCCGAGGGGCTGGCCGGGTCGGAGCAGTCCTTCGCCGAGCAGGCGACCAAGCGCGCGAAGGAGTTGGGGCTGAAAAGCAGCAACTTCGCCAATGCCACCGGCTGGCCCGACCCCAACCACTATATGACCGCCCGCGATCTGGCGATCCTGGCCGAACGCCTGATCAAGGACTTCCCCGAATTCTACAAGTACGATTCGATCCGGGAGTTCAAGTATCACGGCATCACCCAGGGCAACCGCAACCCGCTGCTCTACCGCAACATGAATGTCGACGGACTGAAGACCGGACACACCGACGCCGGCGGTTATGGTCTGACCGCATCGGGCGAGCGTGAGGGGCGCCGGCTGCTGCTGGTGGTCAACGGCCTGCCCAACATGCAGGCGCGCGCCGACGAATCGGCCCGGCTGATCGAGTGGGGCTTCCGCGAATTCGCCTCCTACACACTCTACAAGGGCGGCGAGACCATCGAGCAGGTGCCGGTCTGGCTGGGCGAGCAGGACATGGTGCCGGTCGCCGTGCCACAGAACCTGAGCGTGACGATGGCCCGCGCCGACCGCCCCGGCATGAAGGTGTCGCTGGTCAGCAATGCCCCGGTCGCCGCCCCCATCAAGAAGGGCGATACGGTCGGCAAGCTGGTGATCTCCGCCCCCGGCTTCCCGGGCAAGGAGGTGCCGGTGGTGGCCGCCCAGGACGTGCCGAAGGCCGGCATGTTCGGCCGTGCCTTCGCCGCCGCCAAGTACCTCGTCTTCGGCAACAGCCTGTGACCGTAACGACGATGCCGACCGCCCCGGCTCCTTCCGCCAAGCGCGGCCGCTTCATCACGCTGGAAGGCGGCGAAGGGGCCGGCAAGTCGACCCAACTGCGCCGGCTGGCCGACAGCTTGCGGGACGCCCTGCGCGACCGCGGCGTCGAGCTTGTGACGACGCGCGAGCCGGGCGGGTCGCCCGGCGCGGAGGAGATCCGCGGCCTGCTGGTGACCGGCGAGACCGGCCGCTGGAGCGCGACCACCGAGGCCCTGCTGCACACCGCCGCCCGCCGCGACCATCTGGAGCGCATGGTGTGGCCGGCGCTGGATGTCGGAAGCTGGGTGCTGTGCGACCGCTTCTTCGACAGCACCATGGCCTATCAGGGCTATGGGCTGGGGCTGGGACGCGAGCTGATCGAGACCTTGCAGACGGCGGCGCTCGGCGGCTTCCGTCCCGACCTGACGCTGATCCTCGACATCGAGGTGGAAACCGGGCTGCGCCGGGCCGTGGCGCGCCACGGCGGCGAGGACCGCTATGAGCGGATGGACATCGGCTTCCACCAGCGGCTGCGCGACGGCTTCCTCGACATCGCCCGGCGGGAGCCGGAGCGCTGTGCGGTGGTCGATGCCGACGCCGGCCTCGATACCGTGCAGGCGCGCATCTGGGACACCGTCGCCACCCGCCTTGGGTTGGCGTCGTGAGCAAGGCGCGCACCCCGGCCCCGGCGGGCCCAGCCGCCGAAGAGGCACTCGCCCCGCGGCGCAACCCGGACCTCGTCGGGCATGACGAGGCGGAGCGGCTGCTGCTGGAGGCCTGGAACTCCGGCCGGCTGCCGCATGCCTGGCTGATCGGCGGCACGCCCGGCATCGGCAAGGCGACGCTGGCCTTCCGCTTCGCCCGGTTCGTCCTGGCCCAGGATCCGCCGGGCGACAGCCTGTTCGGCGGAAATGCTCCGGTCACCTCGTTGCACATAGGCCCCGACCATCCGGTGTTCCGCCGGGTGGCGTCGGGCGGCCATGCCGACATGCTGACCGTCGAACGCCAGCGCGACGAGAAGAAGGGCCGGCTGAAGCGCGACATCGCCGTCGACGACGTGCGCAAGATCGGCCCCTTCCTGCGCCGCACCTCGGCGGAAGGCGGCTGGCGCGTCGCGGTGATCGACGGCGCCGACCGCATGAATCTCAGCGGCCTGAACGCCATCCTGAAAATCCTGGAGGAGCCGCCGCCCGGCGCTCTGCTGCTGCTGGTCAGCGACAATCCCGGCGGCATGCTGCCGACCATCCGCTCGCGCTGCCGCAAGCTGACTTTGAAGCCGCTGGCCGAAGACACGGTGATCGAGCTGCTGGGCCAGCACCGGCCCGACATCGCCGCCGACGACCGCCCGGCGCTGGCCCGCCTGTCGGAGGGCAGCGTCGGCCGCGCCATCGACCTTGCCGACGCGGGTGGGCTGGCGCTCTACCGCGAGATGATCGGGCTGCTGTCCGACCTGCCGCGCATCGACATCGTCGCGGCGCACGCCTTCGGCGACAAGCTGACCCGCAAACAGGATGACGGGATGTTCGAGACGGCGACCGAACTGCTGGTCTGGTGGCTGGCCCGCTTCGCCCGCTCCCTCGCCCGCGGCTCCTGGCCGGCGGAGGTGGTGCCGGGCGAGGCCGCCCTGATGACCCGATTGGCCAACGCCCGCGGTCTTGAACGTTGGGTGGAGGTGTGGGAAAAGGTTCAGCGTCTTTTCGCGCGCGCGGAATCCGCAAACCTGGACCGCAAGCAGGTGGTCCTGAACGCCCTGTCGGCGCTGGAAACGGCAGCCGCCTAGGGTTAGTTCAGAACCTGCCGGTTGAACCTGACTTGAAAGAAAGTGCCGCAAATGGCCGGGCCGAAGACCTTCTACCTGACGACGCCAATCTATTACGTGAACGACGTGCCGCACATCGGCCACGCCTACACGACGCTTGCCTGCGACGTCCTCGCCCGGTTCATGCGCCTCGACGGCTATGACGTGAAGTTCCTGACCGGCACCGACGAGCACGGCCAGAAGGTGGAGAAGTCGGCGGAGAAGGCCGGCATCGCGCCGCAGGAATTCACCGACCGGGTGTCGCAGAACTTCCGCGATCTCGTGTCTCTGATGAACTATTCCAACGACGACTTCATCCGCACGACCGAGCCGCGGCACGTCAAGTCGGTGCAGGCGCTGTGGACGCTGCTGAAGGATCGCGGCGAGATCTATCTCGGCTCCTACGCCGGCTGGTATTCGGTCCGCGACGAGGCCTTCTATGGCGAGGACGAGCTGACCACCAACGCCGAGGGCAAGAAGATCGCCCCGACCGGCGCCGAGTGCGAGTGGGTCGAGGAGCCGTCCTACTTCTTCAAGCTCTCGGCCTGGCAGGACCGGCTGATCGAGTTCTATGAGCAAAACCCCGATTTCATCGCGCCGGCCGGCAAGCGCAACGAGGTGATGTCCTTCGTCAAGTCGGGCCTGAAGGATTTGTCGGTCAGCCGCACCACCTTCAAGTGGGGCATCCCGGTGCCGGGCGACGACGCCCACATCATGTATGTCTGGCTCGACGCGCTGGCGAACTACATCACCGCCGTCGGTTATCCCGACACCACCGGCGACTATGCCAAATACTGGCCGGCCGACCTGCACATGGTCGGCAAGGACATCCTGCGCTTCCACGCCGTCTATTGGCCGGCCTTCCTGATGGCCGCCGGTCTCCAGCCGCCCCGCCGTGTCTTCGCCCATGGCTGGTGGACCATCGAAGGCCAGAAGATGTCGAAGTCGCTGGGCAACGTCATCGCCCCGGACTCGCTGGTCAACACCTACGGCCTCGACCAGACCCGCTATTTCCTGCTGCGCGAAGTGCCGTTCGGCAATGACGGCGACTTCTCGCACAAGCAGATGGTCAACCGGATCAACGGCAACCTCGCCAACGATTACGGCAATCTGGTGCAGCGCGTCCTGTCGATGATCGGCAAGAACTGCGCCGCCGCCGTGCCGACGCCGGGTGAATTCACGCAAGCCGACAACGCCCTGCTCGGCTCGGCCTACGGCATGCTGGACATCGTGCGCGCGGAGATCAGGGCGCAGGCCTTCCACAAGGCACTCGACGCCATCTGGGCCGTGGTCGGCGACGCCAACCGCTATGTCGACGAACAGGCGCCGTGGGCGCTGAAGAAGACCGACCCGGCGCGCATGGCCACCGTGCTCTATGTGCTGGCCGAGACGATCCGCCATCTGGCGATCCTGACCCAGCCGGTGATGCCCGACGCCTCCGCCAAGATCCTCGACCTGCTGGCGCTGGGTCCGGATGCGCGCGGCTTCGGCACGCTGGGTCCGTCGGGCGCGCTGGCCGCCGGCACGCCGCTGCCGACGCCGCAGGGCGTCTTCCCGCGTTACGTCTGAGAACCGAAGGCCTGAGTTCCCCTGATGCTCGTCGACAGCCATTGCCATCTCGACTTTCCCGATTTCGCCGAAGAGCTGGACGCGGTCGTCGACCGCGCCCGGCAGGCCGGCATCGGGCGGATGGTCACCATCTGCACCTACATCAGCCGCTTCGACCGCATCCTGGCGGTGGCGGAACGCTATGACGACATCCTCTGCACGGTGGGGGTCCATCCCCATCAGGCGGCGGAGGAGTTCGCCATCACCACCGTCGACAGGCTGGTCGAGCTGTCGCGCCATCCCAAGGTGATCGGGCTGGGCGAAACCGGGCTCGACTATTTCTATGACAAGAGCCCGCGCGACCAGCAGCAGGAGTGTTTCCGCCGGCATATCCGCGCCAGCCTGGAAACCGGCCTGCCGCTGATCATCCACACCCGCGATGCCGACGACGACACCATGCGCATCGTCAAGGAGGAAGCGGCCGGCCAGCCGGTGAAGGGGCTGCTGCACTGCTTCAGCTCCGGCCGGGCGCTGGCGGAGGAGGCGGTGGAGTACGGCTTCACCCTGTCACTGTCAGGGATCGTCACCTTCAAGAAGTCGGAAGAGCTGCGCGCCATCGTGAAGGACGTGCCGCTCGACCGCATCCTGGTGGAAACCGACGCGCCCTATCTGGCGCCGATCCCCTTTCGCGGCAAGCGCAACGAGCCGGCCTATGTCGCTCACACCGCCGCCTGCGTGGCAGAGGTGAAGGGCGTGTCGGCCGACGAACTGGCCCGCGTCACCACCGACAACTTCTTCCGCCTGTTCGACAAGGCCGCCCAGCACAAGGCCGCTGCATGAGCGAAGCCGGCGCATCACCCGGTGCTGCGCGCGTAACCGTCCTTGGCTGCGGCGGATCGCGCGGCGTGCCGGTGATCGCCGGTGTGCCCGGCGGCCAATGGGGCCGTTGCGACCCCGCCAATCGCAAGAACCGGCGCATGCGCCCGTCGGTGCTGGTCGAGCGGGACGGCGTGTCGGTGCTGGTCGACACCTCTCCCGACCTGCGGCAACAGTTGCTGGACAGTGGCTGCGCGCGGCTGGACGCCGTGCTGTGGACGCACCAGCATGCCGACCATTGCCACGGCATCGACGAGCTGCGCGAAATCTGCCGCCACATGCATGCGCCGATCGACGCCTATGGCTGGGACGAGCATCTGCGCGACATCGAGATCCGCTTCCCCTACTGCTTCGATCCGCTGCCGGAGGGCTATCCCTTCTACCGGCCGGTGTTGAACAGCCACCGGATCGACGGGCCGTTCAGCGTCAGGGGGATGGAGATCACGCCGTTCGAGCAGGACCACGGCTACATGCGGACGGTGGGCTACCGGTTCGGCAGCTTCGCCTATTCGACCGACGTGGTGCGGCTGGACGACCGGGCCTTCGACGCATTGGCCGGCGTGGACACCTGGATGGTCGATTGCGGGCGGATCGAGCCGCCGCATCCGGTGCACGCGCATCTGGCGCTGACGCTGGAGTGGATCGAGCGGGTGCAGCCGCGGCGCGCCTATCTGACCCACATGGACAACACGATGGACTACGACAGCCTGCGGCGGATTCTGCCGGAGGGTGTTGAGCCGGCTTACGATGGGCTGGTGATCGAGGTTTAGGAGTCGAGAGAGGGGGCGGAAACCCGCCCCCTCCCAGGAGAAGCTTACTTCTTCTTCTCAAGCGGCGGGGCCGCATAGACGAAGCGGTCGAAGCTGTATTCGGCGACGCGGAACCACAGATACTCCTCCTCGCGGAACTTCTTCCACGCCTCGTAGATCTTGCGGAACTTCTCGTTCTTCGCCGCCTCGTCCTCGTAGACCTCGATGGCGGCCTGATAGCAGGCCTGCATCACCTCGTTCGGGAACGGGCGCAGTTGGGTGCCGCCGGCGACCAGACGCTTCAGCGCGGTCATGTTCTGGACGTCGTACTTGCCCAGCATGTCCAGCGTGGCGTCGGCGCAGGCCGCCTGAAGCGCTGCCTTGTAGGTCGGCGGCAGCGATTCGAACTTCTCCTTGCCGAACAGCATGGAGACCTGCGGGCCGCCTTCCCACCAGCCGGGATAGTAGTAGTATTTGGCGACCTTCTGGAAGCCGAGCTTCTCATCGTCGTAGGGGCCGACGAACTCGGCGCCGTCGATGGTGCCCTTTTCCAGCGCCGGATAGATGTCGCCGCCGCCGATCTGCTGCGGCACGACGCCCAACTTGGCCATGATGGTGCCGGCATAGCCGCCGATGCGGAACTTCAGACCCTTCAGGTCCTCGACCGTCTTGATTTCCTTGCGGAACCAGCCGCCCATCTGGGTGCCGGTGTTGCCGGCGCCGATGGCGACGAGGTTGTGGCCGGCGAAGAACTCCGCCATCAGCTCCTTGCCGCCGCCATGGGTCATCCAGGCGTTCTGCTGGCGGGCGTTCAGGCCGAACGGCATCGCCGCGTCGAAGGCGAAAGTCGGATCCTTGCCGACGTAATAGTAGGAGACGGTGTGGCCGCACTCGATCGTGCCGTCCTTGACCGCGTCCAGAACCTGGAGCGCCGGAACGATTTCGCCAGCCGCGAAGACGCGGATCTGGAACTTGCCGTCCGTCAGCTCGGCCACGCGCTTCGCCACGAACTCCGCACCGCCATAGATGGTGTCGAGGCTCTTCGGGAAGCTGGAGGCGCAGCGCCACTTGATCTCGGGCGCGGACTGGGCGATGGCGGGGGCGGCAAGCGTGCTGGCGGCGACGCCCACACCGGCGGAGGTCAGAAATGCACGACGTTTCATGCAGAAGCTCCCTTGTCCATTCTCGTTATGCGTTCTTGTCGCCGGACCGGCGGACATCCCGCGCTGGGGCGGCCGGACCGCACCCGTCAAGGCCCCGTCCCTCACAGGACCGGACAAAACCGGGTGAGCGGGGAAAGCGGGAATGAGTGGGATGCACGCTCGACCGACCCGGACAGCGCACCGCGGGAACCGCGGAACCGGCGGGCGCCGATGCAAGGCGCTCCCGTCCAGTCCCGCGGCTTCCCGTCGTTGGTGTGCGTTTCCTCCCGTCCATCCGGGTTTGCCGCCGGCCTTCCGGCCGATCCGCCCCAGCTTTCTTTTGCTATCCGGATTATGCAGGAAGCAAACGGTCCGGATCAAGTGCGAACGGGAATTGAGGTCTGTATTTCAGAGGTTTAAGGCTGCGGCGCGAAGCCGCGGGTTCCATTCAACCATCGGCCCCGACGCCCGCCCACCCCATTCCCGACCCGTTCGACACTTAATGTCTCGACTCCGGCGGATGCACCCCCATCTTTTGCAAGGCGCGCCCCGGGAACCGGGCCCTGCTGAATTGTTGATGAGGGTGGAGCAGACACTTGCAGGTGGAACGGCCATGAAAGGCGCGGCCATGAGGGAAGGCACTGCGGCGGAGAGCGGGAACGAGACGGCGGCACGCGACCTGCGGCTGGACTTCTTCCGCGGTCTGGCCCTGTGGTTCATCTTCGTGAACCACATTCCGGCCAACCAGATCTCGTGGGCCACGCCGCGGAATTTCGGGCTGAGCGACGCCACCGAGATCTTCGTCTTCATCTCCGGCTACACCGCCGCCCTGGTCTATGGCCGGACGCTGGACCGGCAGGGAATGCCGATGGCGGCCACACAGGTGCTGCACCGCTGCTGGACGCTGTACGCCACCTACATCATCCTGTTCTTCGCCTACACCGCGCAGATCGCCTACACCGCCCGCGCCTTCGACAGCCCGCTGTTCGCGGAGGAGATGGGCATCGCCGGCTATTTCCAGGACCCGGTCACCGCCCTGACCCAGGCCATCCTGCTGAAATTCCGGCCGGCGAACCTGGATGTGCTGCCGCTCTACATCGTGCTTCTGCTGGGTATGGCGCTTCTCCTGCCGGCCCTGCGCCGCCGGCCGCTGGGGGTTCTGGCGGGATCGGCGGCGCTCTATCTGGCGGCGCGGCAGTGGGGGTGGAACCTGCCGACCTATCCGGACGGCGGTGTCTGGTACTTCAACCCCTTCACCTGGCAGTTCCTGTTCGTGCTGGGCGCGTCTCTGCAATTCCAGCCAGACCTTCGGACGGCGCTGACCCGCTTCCGCCGGCCGGTGGCCGCCGCCGCCGGGGCGGTCCTGCTGGCCAGCCTGTTCCTGACGCTGTCCTGGAAATTCGCCCCGCTGCACGCGCTGATCCCGGTGTGGCTGACCGAGATCCTCTATCCCATCAGCAAGACCGACCTCGACCCGCTGCGCCTGCTGCATTTCTTCGCGCTGGCCTATCTGGTGCTGTGGCTGGTGCCGGCGGGGGCGTCCTGGCTGCGGGGATCGCTGGCCGCCCCGCTGCTCGCCTGCGGCAGGCAGTCGCTGCATGTGTTCTGCCTGGGCGTGCTGCTGTCCTTCACCGGCCAGACGGTGCTGGTCCATGTCAGCGGCTCGCTTTCCGCCCAGTTCCTTGTTACGGTGCTGGGCATCGCCATGATGGTGCTGATGGCGCGCTTCCTGAACTGGTACCAGTCGGCGGAGCGGGCGCGGCGCCACCGGGTTGCTGCCACGACGAAGATGGGCACATGAGGGGTGCATGGCGAGACGGCAGGGGCAAGGGCGGGGGCGGCGATTGCTGACCGTCACGGCAATCCTGCTGGCGGCCGCGCTGTTCGCTTCGCCGGATCGCCTCCTGGCCGCCCAGCCCGTTGTCCCCTCCGTCGATCCCGCCTGTGCCGTGCCGGAGTCCGTCCTGGCGCCCGGCAGCGGTCTGCCGCGGGTGTCGGCCCAGCTGGCGGCCGGCCGGCCGCTGTCGGTGCTGGTCGTCCATTCCGCGAAATCCCCGCCCAAGCCCGGCATCGTCGGCTATCCCGCCCGGCTTGAAAGCGAATTGAAGCGCCGTCTTCCCGGCCGCGAGGTCAGCACCGCCGTGCTTAGCCTGCCCGGCGAAGCGGCCCCTGCGATGGTCGCCCCGCTGACCCAGGCGGTGGAGGACCAGCGGCCGGCGCTGGTCGTCTGGCAGACCGGCACGGTCGACGCCATGCGCAGCCTGGATCTGGAGAGTTTCGGCACGGCGCTGCAATCCGGCATCGCCGAGGTCCAGCGCCGCGGCGCCGACATCGTCATCATGGACATGCAGTACAGCATGCACACCGCGCAGCTGATCGATTTCACACCCTACGTGTCCTACATGTCCTGGCTGTCCCAGAGTTCCGACGTCTTCCACTTCCCCCGCTACGACATCATGCGGCATTGGGTGGAGGACGGCCGGGTCGATTTCGCCGACGAATCGGACGAGGCGAAACGGCGTTCTTATGAATTCGTTCACCAATGCATCGGACAATTGCTGGCACAAAGCGTCGCGACGATGATCGACCCTCTGTCGATCGGCCGGCGCACCGGAGCGAGCAATTGAGGTCTGTCCTGCCGTCCGCCGTCCGCATGCTGTCGCTGATCGCCACTCTGACCATCGCCAACTTGGCCGTTTCCCTTCCGGCCCCGGCGGCAGAGTCCGCAGCGCCTACCAACTGCCAGCTTCCGCGGAGCGAGTCCGCCCTGTCGATCCCGCTGACGCAACTGTCGCAGCGCATCGCGACGGGCGCGCCGATCCGCATCGTCGCCATCGGCTCCTCCTCCACCGCCGGGGCGGGGGCGAGTGCGCCGGACAAGGCCTATCCGGCCCGGCTCGACCATTATCTGAGCGAGCGCTTCCGCAACGCCGACATCGTGGTCCTCAACCGCGGGATCAATGGCGAGACCGACGACCAGACCGAAAAGCGGATCGAAGCCGACGCGCTGGCCGCCAAGCCCGATCTGGTGATCTGGCAGGTGGGTGCGAACACGGTGCTGCGCGACGGCGACCAGTCCTTGAGCGAACGAGTGGTCCGCCAGGGCGTGGCGCGGCTGCGCGCCGCCGGGGTCGAGGTGGTGCTGATGGACCTGCAATATTCCCCGAAAATGCTGGAAAAGACCGGCGTCGCCCCGATGCTGACCCGCATCGCCGGGATCGCCGCCGACAACCGCATCGGGCTCTTCCACCGCTTCGACGTGATGCGGTCTCTGGTGGAAACCCGCGGGATGACCATGGCCGACCTGATCGGGCCGGACGGCGTCCATGGGAACGACGCCGGATACGACTGCGTCGCCCGCATGCTGGCGGTCGGCATCGAGGACGCGGTGAACGTCCACAACAGCGGCCTTCAACGGTAACAGAAGCGGGGGGCGGACCTCCGCCCGCTCCCCGGCCCCTCAGCGCTGCATCATCGCGCTTTCCTTGCCGCAGAGGAAAAACACCTTCGAGTAGACCTTCAGCAGCGCATCGGTCAGCGCCTGCACCTCGGGGCTGCCCATGGCGCGCGGCTTGGCGGGATCGACATGCAGGACGCAGCTGTCCTTCACGTCGTTGAAAGCGGCCAGCGCGTGGATGCGGTCGGGGCGGAACTCGTCGGGAAAATTCTCGTCCATCAGCCAGAAACACTGGAAGTTCCGGCAGGACTGCGGCCGCTCCTCGTAGATCGAGCAGCCCTTGCCCTGGTCGCAGGACGCGCACCACTTGGCGGAGGGCTTCTTCAACTCGGGCACGCCCATCAGCTTGCAGCACAGGGTGCATTCACCGCAGGTGCGGTCGGACATCACGGAAACTCCAAATAACGACGGCTCGCAGCGGCTCTACGCCGATGCTGGCAGGGCGATGTGCTCGTCCTCGGCGGCCAGCAGCCGCTCCACCGCTTCCGGCAGGGCGGGACGGGCGAAGTGATAGCCTTGGGCGTATTGGCACAGACCGCGCAGATACACCGCTTCATCCGCCGTTTCCACCCCTTCCGCCACGCAATCCAGCCGCAAAATGGTGGCAAGCCCGGCGATGACCTGGACGATGGCGGCGTTGCCCTCCCCCGTCGAGACCGCACGGACGAAGCTGCGGTCGATCTTCAGCACATCCACCGGCAGCTTGTGCAGATAGGCCAGCGACGAATAGCCGGTGCCGAAATCGTCGATCGACAGCCGCACGTCCATGTCGCGCAGGCTCTGCATCAGCATCCGGCATTCGTCCGGATCCTGGACAAGCAGGCTTTCGGTCAGTTCCAGCTTCAGGCTGGACGGCGGGATCGGCACTGCGTCCAGCAGGTCGCGCACGGCGCCGACGATGTCGTCGTCACGGAACTGGCGGGTGGAGACATTGACGCTCATGAATAGCGGCACGGGCCTGGGAAAACGCGCCTGCCACGTTGCCAATTGCCGCACCGCCTGTCCCAGCGCCCAACGGCCCATCGGCGCGATCAGCCCGGTCTCCTCGGCCAGCGGGATGAACTCCAGCGGAGATACCAGACCGCGCTCTGGATGGTTCCAGCGCATCAGCGCCTCGAAACCGGCAATGGCGCCGGTCTCCAGCAGGACGATGGGCTGGTAATGCAGACAGAGCTGCCCCTGCTCCAGCGCGGCGCGCAGGTCGGCCTCCATGCGCATCGCGGCCATCGCCTGCCGGCGCAGGTTGGCGTCGAACACGTCGATACGCGCCCGCCCGCCGCTCTTGGCGCGGTACATGGCGAGGCTGGCGTCGCGCAGCATGTCCTCCGCCCGCTCGTAGCCGGTCTGGCTCAAGGCCACGCCGATGGAGGCGGTCAGCACCACGTCGTGCCCCTCGGCCAACGTCACCGGGCGGGAGATAGCACGGGCCATCCGCTCCGCCGCCTCCAGCGCGTCGCCGGCATCGTCCATCTCGTCCACCAGCACGGCGAATTCGTCGGCGGACAGCCGGGCCAGCGTGTCGCCGACGCGGCGGCTGACGTCCAGCCGCTCGGCGACGATGCGCAGCATGCGGTCGCCAGCGCTGGTGCCGAGCGCGTCGTTGATCGCCTTGAAACGGTCGAGGTCGATGATGATGGTGGCGAAGGGACGGGACCCGGCACGGCGGTTGCGGTCGAGCGCCTGCCCGATGCGGTCCAGCAGAAGAGTGCGGTTCGGCAGGCCGGTCATGCTGTCGTGGACGGCGTTGAACAGGATCTGCTGTTCAGCCTTCTTGCGCGCCGTGATGTCGGTCATCGAGCCGGCCATGCGGACCGCAAAACCCTTGTCGTTGCGGACGGCCAGCCCGCGCACCAGCATCCACATCTCCTGCCCGCCCTTGCCGCGGATGCGGAACTCCTGTTGCAGGTGCGGACGCTCGCCGACCAGATGCAGGCCTATCGCGGTGCGCAGCCCGTCGAGATCGCCCGGCAGGACCCGGTTGAACCATTCGTCGACGAAGCCGGCGATTTCCGCCTCCTCGAAGCCGAGCATCGCCTTCCAGCGCGGCGAGTAATAGACCTCGCCGCTGTCGATGTGCCAGTCCCACAGCCCATCGGCGGCCCCGGCGGCGGCGAGGGCATAGCGCTCCTCGCTCTGGCGCAGGCGCTGCTCGGCGGTCTTGCGGTCGGTCACGTCGGCCTGGCTGCCGACGAGGCGGATCGGCTTGCCCGCGGCGTCCAGAACGGCGATGCCGCGGCAGGCCATCCAGCGGATCGCCCCGGCGGCGTTGCGCATGCGGTATTCGACCTGGAAGGCCGCCTCCGCTCCTGTCTCCGATTCGGGCTCCGCCCGGCCGAGGGAGGCCATGGCATTGGTCAGGATGGCCCGGTCGGCCGCAAGGATGCGGCCCAGCCACTCCTGCGGCTCGTCGGTCAGGTCCGCCGGCGACAGCCCAAGAAGCGAGGCCCAGCGCGGCGAGTAATAGACGCGGTCGGTGACCAGATCCCAGTCGTAGAGCCCGTCGTTGCTGGCCGCGGCGGCGAGCGCATAGCGTTCCTCGCTGCGGCGCAGCTCCTGTTCGGCATGTTTGCGGTCGGTGATGTCGGCGACCGACCCGACCAGCCGGATCGGCTCGCCCGAATCGTCCATCACCGCCATGCCGCGGCAGACCAGCCAGCGCCAGTGCGGCTTCGCCGCAGCGGACGCATCGGCGCGGCGGACGCGGTGTTCGATCTGGAAGGGGACGGACAGCCCGACCATCTGCGCCTCGAACGAGGCATGCAGCCAGTCGACGTCCTCCGGATGGACCAGCGAAAGCCAGTCGTTCGGCCGGTTGGATTCGCGGCTGGAATCGCCCGGCGGCAGCCCAAGGAAATCCTTGAAGCGGGGGGAGAGGTACAGCGTGTCGCTGCGCAGGTCCCAATCCCAGACGCCTTCGGTTCCGGCCTTTTCCGCCAGCAGATATCGGTCGATGTTGGTGTTCAAGACCCCTCGTCGGACCTGTCGGCGGTCAGCGATTGGTGGGGCCTCCCACCGTTGAGGGTCCGATGGTATGGGCATTTTGGTGAAGAAACCATAAATGCTCCAAGCACGCCTTTATCGCGGTTGCTGAGGGTTCCTTCTGCGAAATTTTTTCCTATATTAGGATAGCTCGCCACCTCTTCCGAAACCGGCACCGATGGATTGGTCCGATCAGGGAATCGTTCTGTCCTCCCGCCCCCAGGGGGAAGGGTCCGCCGTCGCGACTGTGCTGACGCGCGAACACGGCCGCCATGCCGGCATGGTGATGGGCGGACGCTCGGTGCGCCAGCGCGGCACGCTGGAGCCGGGAACCCTGGTCCATGCCCGCTGGCGCGGCCGGCTGCCCGAGCATCTCGGCCATTTCACGCTGGAGGCGGTCAAGGGCTTTGCCGCCAACTTCTTCGACGACGCACAGGCGCTGGCCGCCCTGATCAGTGCCTGCGCTCTGGTGGAGGCGGCCCTGCCGGAGCGGGAAGCCCACCCTACCCTGTTCGATGGGCTGCTCGCGCTGTTCGGCCTGCTGGACGGGCCGGCCTGGGCCGAGACCTATGTGCGGTGGGAGATCGGTCTGCTAGCGGAACTCGGATTCGGCCTGGACCTCGACCGTTGCGCGGTGTCGGGGGCCAACGACTATCTCGCCTATGTCAGTCCGCGCACCGGCCGCGCGGTGACCGCGTCGGTGGGAGAGCCCTACCGCGACCGGTTGCTTCCCCTGCCCGATTTCCTGGCCGGGCGCGGCGGCGGCGGGCCGGCGGCGGTGGCCGACGGGTTGCGGCTGACCGCGCATTTCCTGGAACGCCACGTGCTGAACGGGCCTCTGCCGCCCGCACGTGAACGCTTGAGAGAACGTTACGCGAACGCGGTAGCGCGCTCATCCTGAAACTGCTAGACCCCATCATCATGAAGCCGCAAAACCCTGCCTCCGAAATCCTGGAAAAGCCGCTGGCCGACGCGCTCGGCGAGCGGTATCTCAGCTACGCGCTGTCCACCATCATGTCCCGCTCGCTGCCTGACGTGCGCGATGGGCTGAAGCCGGTGCACAGGCGGCTGCTGTTCGCCATGAGCCAGCTCCGGCTGGAACCGACGACGCCGCCCAAGAAGTCGGCCCGCGTCGTCGGCGACGTGATCGGCAAGTTCCATCCGCACGGCGACACCTCCGTCTACGACGCGCTGGTGCGGCTGGCGCAGGACTTCTCCGTCCGCTATCCGCTTGTCGACGGCCAGGGCAATTTCGGCAACATCGACGGCGATAACGCCGCGGCGATGCGGTACACCGAAGCCCGCCTGACCGAGGTCGCCAAGGCCCTGCTGGAGGGCATCGACGAGGACGCCGTCGATTTCCGCCCGACCTATGACGGCGACGGCGACGAGCCGGCGGTCCTGCCCGCCAACTTCCCCAACCTGCTGGCCAATGGGTCGAGCGGCATCGCCGTCGGCATGGCTACCAACATCCCGCCGCACAATGTCGGCGAGATCTGCGACGCACTTCGCCACCTGATCAAGCACCGCGACGCCAGCATCGAGACGCTGGTCGGCTTCATGCCCGGCCCGGACTTCCCCACCGGCGGCCTGCTGGTCGAGTCGCGGCAGAATGTGATCGAGGCCTACCGCACCGGCCGCGGCGCCTTCCGCCTGCGCGCCCGCTGGGAGGTGGAGAAGCTGGGCCAGGGCACCTGGCAGATCGTCGTCACCGAAATGCCCTATCAGGTGCAGAAGGCCCGGCTGGTCGAGAAGATCGCCGAGCTGCTGCTGGCCAAGAAACTGATCCTGCTGGACGACGTGCGCGACGAATCGGCGGAGGACGTCCGTCTCGTCCTGGTGCCGAAGAACCGCAACGTGGATCCCGAGGTGCTGATGGCCTCGCTGTTCCAGGCCACCGACCTGGAAATCCGCTTCTCGATGAACATGAACGTGCTGGGCGCCGACCATGTGCCGCGGGTGATGAACCTGCGCGAGGTGCTCCAGGCCTTCCTCGACCACCGGCACGAGGTGCTGGTCCGCCGTTCCACCCACCGGCTGAAGCAGATCGACCATCGCCTTGAGGTTCTCGGCGGCTATCTTGCCGCGTACCTGAACTTGGACGAGGTCATCCGCATCATCCGCGAGGAGGATGAGCCGAAACAGGAACTGATTCGCGCCTTCACCCTGACCGACGTGCAGGCCGATGCCATCCTCAACATGCGCCTGCGCAACCTGCGCAAGCTGGAGGAGATGGAGATCAGGCGCGAGCACGAGGCGCTGACCACCGAGAAGAACGGCCTGCTGGAGCTGCTGGGCGACGAGACCCTGCGCTGGAAGCGGATCGCCGAGGGTGTGGCCGAGATCAAGAAGAAGTTCGGCGCCGGCGCACTCGGCAAGCGGCGCACCGACGTGGCCGACGCGCCGACGGTGATCGAGGTGCCGCTGGATGCGCTGGTCGAGCGTGAGCCTGTGACCGTCCTCTGCTCGGCCAAGGGCTGGATCCGCACGGTGCGCGGCCACCTGACCGACGCCGAGGCGGAGGATGTGAAGTACAAGGACGGCGACGAGCGCGGCTTCATCGAGCGGTGCGAGACGACCGACAAGCTTCTGGTCTTCGCCAGCAACGGCAAATTCTTCACCATCGGCGTCGACAAGCTGCCGCGCGGCCGTGGCTTCGGTGAGCCGGTCCGTCTGATGATCGACCTCGGCAACGACGTCGACATCGTCGACCTGTTCCGTCACCAGCCCGGCCGCACCCTGCTGGTGGTGTCGGAGGACGGCCGCGGCTTCCGCGTCGAGGAGGCGGAGGTGCTGGCGCAGACCCGCGCCGGCAAGCAGGTCCTGAATTTGGAGGACGGCAAGTCCGCCCGCATCTGCCAGCCGGTGAGCGGCGACACGCTCGCCATCATCGGCAACAATCGCAAGATGCTGGTCTTCCCGTTGGAGCAGGTGCCGGTGATGACCCGCGGCAAGGGAGTCCAGCTTCAGAAGTACAAGGACGCCAGCGTCGCCGACGTGAAGACCTTCACGCTGGCCGAGGGCCTGAGCTGGAAGAACGGCGAGCGGAACTTCACCGTCAGCGACCTGACCGGCTGGATGGGCGACCGCGCCGGCCAGGGCAAGATGCCGCCGAACGGCTTCCCGAAGAACAACCGCTTCCTGTAAGAATTGTATTTGGCAACAAGCGCCCTCTCCCATCCCAGGAGAGGGCGCTTGTTGTTTTTACTTCGGCGTCGTGACCGTCGCCGTCAGCGGCACGCGGCGTTCGACCAGAGCCGAGGTGACCTCCTTGGCCTTCACCGGATCCATGGCGGCCAGGATCGGCGCGGTCTTCTGTTCCTTCATCTTCTGGATGACGCCCAGCAGCACCGGCATGTCGAGTTCCTCGAAGATGCGGGCGGCTTCCTTCGGCTTCATCGTCTCGTAGATCTTCACCAGGCTTTCCAGCTGGGCCGACTGCTTCTCGTCACCCTGGGCCATCAGCTTCTGGATGTCGGAGCGGGTCTTCTCCATCTCCGCCACCTTCTGGTCGATCCGCTTCTCGGCGGCGGCCAGCAGGGCCTCGCGCTGTTCCATCTCCTTGGTGCGGCGCTCGATCTCGGCGCGGCGTTCGGCGAAATGCTGGAGCAGTTCCTGGTTGTCGATGGGACCGAGAGGCGCCAGCGGCGCATTGGCCGCCGGAGCGTTGGCCGGACCGCTGGAGCCGCCGGGAGCCGGAGGAGCGTCCTTGCCAGCCGGCTTGGTGGTCGCAGTCGGAGCCTGACCGGCTGCCATCTGCACGGGCGGCGTCGCCGGGGTGGAGCCCTGCGGCCCCTGGGCGAGGCTGACCGGGAAGTCGGGCAGGCGAGCGTCATGGGTGGCAAGGCGCCACAGATCGCCGACCCGAACGCCCAGCATCAGCACCGCGACGAAGATGGTCAGCGGCAGCAGGCGGAAACGGGCGCCGCGCATCCGCGCCCGCAGCCGCTGGGTCAAGGGCACCCGCGGCGTAGCCGGCTTGCGTGCCTTTGCCTTCGCCTTGCCCTTCTTCGCCGGCACCTTTCCCGCCGCGGGGCGGACGGCCGGCAGTTGCGCCTGCTGGGCCTGCTGGGCGGCCAGCGTGGGAGAGGTACGGACGCCGGTTGGGGCGGCGCCGGCCGGGCGGATCACGACCTTGGGTTCACTGCCCGCCGCAGCGGGCCTGCCGTCACTGGTGCGCATGGTCATCCAAGCCCCTTGCCGGCATTCTCGATTGCCTGAAGCAGTTCGCGTTCGGCCCGCGACAGGCTTTCCCCGTCACGAGTAATGGGGTCACGGGTGATGGGGTCGCGCGCCTCGGCCGGCGGTTCGGCACGGGCGGCGGCGCGGCGCGGCGCAACGTCCAGCCGGGCCGGCGGCGGCGCATGGTCGTCATGGTCGTGGTCGTCCTCGACCGGCAGGCTGCGCAGGGCCGGGCGCGGCGCCACCAGCGGCGCCTTCGCCGGGCTGCGCGCAGCCAGCGTCGGGGCAACCGCCACGGAACGGCCGCCATCGCGCCCGCTGTCGCGGCGGCCGGCATCACGTTCGCCGACGTTGCCCAGCCGGTTGGCCAGCGCGTCGGCCGCCTCGATCATGAATTCCAGTTCGTCGCGCAGGGTCTGCGCCTTGTTGACGGTGCGCTGGAGATCCTCGCCGGTGTCGCTCGCCGCCTTCTTCAGCGTGCGCACGCCGCTCTCCGCCCGCCCCATCGCGTCGTTCAGTCCCTGGATCAGTTCGGCCATCTCGCCACGGCTCTCGCGCAGCGCGATGATCTGCCGGTTCAGGATGATCGCATAGGCGATGGTGGCAGCCAGCAGGCCGACCATCACGACGTCGATGATGATGGAGACCAGCGGACTCATAACCTCATGACCTCCTGCTTGGGCAATTCCTTTTCCAGGCGGACGGCGATGTGCCCGCCCTTGCGCCCCATCCGCCCCTGGAACATCGACACGTCGCCGCAGCGCAGTTCTATCGCGCCGTCGGGGGTGGCGTTCAGCAGGATGCGGGTGCCGACGCGCCAGTTCAGCACGTCGTGCAGGGTCATCGTCACCTCGTCCAGCACGGCGGACAGATCGACGTCCGTCACCATCAGTTCCGAGGCCAGATGGGTTTCCCAGATCGAGTCACGGCCGAACTTCTCGCCCATGAACATCTGGAGCAGCAGCTCACGCACCGGCTCCAGCGTCGCGTAGGGGATCATCAGCTCCAGCCGGCCGCCGCGATCCTCCATGTCGATGCGCAGCTTGACCAGCACCGCCGCGTTGGCGGGACGCGCGATGGTGGCGAAGCGCGGGTTGGTCTCCAGCCGGTCGAAACGGAAGGTGACGGGCGACAGCGGATCGAAGGCGGCGGACAGATCGGACAGCACCACATGGACCATGCGTTCCACGAGGTTGCGTTCGATGGTGGTGTAAGGACGGCCTTCGATGCGCATCGCCGCCGTCCCGCGCCGGCCGCCGAGCAGCACGTCGACGATGGAGTAGATCAGCGCGGAGTCGACGACCATCAGGCCGTAATTGTCCCACTCCTCCGCCTTGAACACCGACAGCATCGCCGGCAGCGGGATGGAGTTCAGGTAATCGCCGAAACGCACCGACGAAATCTGGT
This sequence comes from Azospirillum sp. A26, assembly GCF_042604635.1. Lineage (NCBI taxonomy): Bacteria > Pseudomonadati > Pseudomonadota > Alphaproteobacteria > Rhodospirillales > Azospirillaceae > Azospirillum > Azospirillum sp. A26. Next base: position 1,270,262 of record NZ_CP170472.1, read on the forward strand.
CGAGGCTGACCTCGACGTTGTCGGAGGTGAAATTGCGCAGGCTCGTGGACATCATGCGGACGAGGCGGTCGAAGACCACCTCCAGCATGGGCAGGCGTTCGTAGTTGACCAGCGCCGAGTTGACCAGCGCCATGATGCCGGAGTTGTCGCCGTCGCCGGCGCCACCCTGGTCGAAGCCCAGCAGGCTGTCGATCTCGTCCTGGTTCAGGACGCGGGTCGACCCGCCGCCGCCCATGTCGCCGACATCGCCGCTGTCCTCGGCCAATGCGGCCCATTCGGCGGCAAGCCGTTCTTCTTCGCTCAGTTCACCGGTGTCGCTCATCGGCCCCTATCCCCACCTGACCGGGCCCTCACTGGACCAGCATTTCCTTGAACAGCACGTCCTTCACCTTCACCGGGAACGCGGCGGCGGTGATGCGCAGAAGCAGTTCCTGGCGCAGCCGGTACATGCCGGCCGACCCGCGCAGGTCCTCCAGGCGCAGTTCGCGCAGGTAGACCTGGAAATTGTCGATGATGCGCGGCAGCACATGCTCCACCGCCCCGACATCCTCCGGCTTCGACAGCTGGATGGAGATCTTGATCTTCAGGAAGGCCGGACGCTTGTTGCCGGTGTTCAGGTTCACCAGCATGTCCGGCAGGTCGTAGAAGATCGGGGAGGCGTGGGCGGCGTCGCCCTTGCCGGCCTCGGCCCCATGCTCGCCTTCCGCCGCCGCGGCGTGCTCCCCCTCCTCCGCCGGCTTCTCCTTCCCCAACAACCCGTCGAGCAGGCCGGAGAAATAGACGCCGGCACCGGCGCCGATCAGCAGGACCAGGGGAAGAACGACGAACAGGACCAGCTTCTTGCCGCTGAATTTCTTCCGGGGCAGGCCGTCGGTCAGTTCACCGGCATCGGTTTCGGCAGCCATGACATCCTGGGATCGTTCGAGGTACGCAACGGCTCAGGCATGCGCCGCCTGACATGGTCAAAGCTACTTTTGGGATAGTTAATAACTCCTTTCGAGTGGGGAATGGACCGCCCCGGACGGGCAGGTTTCCCCCGTCTGTCACCATTTCGGCACGGTTCTTGATTGGGACTGACCGGCGATCCGTGCCCGCACTGCGTCCGCGGTCCGATTGGAGCGCAGGCACGCCCGGATTCCGCCGCCGGCCGACCGCATCTCCCCTGGGATCGCCCCTGGGGATTGTGGCCCGCCGGCCAACGCCCCGCCGCACCCCCTCGTGCGGCGGGAACGGGAGACTTTTGCCCGGTGATACCCGGCAAGGAACGCTCTCCCCCCGGCAGATTCTGCCCGGCATCCCCTGCCCCACCCGGCGGGACCGCCCGCCCCTTGCCCGCATTCCGCGGAATCCAAGGCTTCGGCGGAGTTGGCACGCCACCTGCAATACCCCTTTCGCCGGTCGGACGCTGTCGTTCGATCCGTTCGCAAGGTGAAGAGGCCGCAAGATGGAAAATTCGATCTACGTCGCCCTGTCGCGCCAGATGGCGCTGCAACGCCAGCTGGACGTGACGTCGAACAACATCGCGAACATGAACACGACCGGCTACAAGAACCAGCGGATGCTGTTCACCGAATATCTGGAAAAGCCCGGCCTGCACGAGAAGGTCAGCTTCGTTCAGGACCGCGCGGTGGTGCGCGACCTGTCCAACGGCCCGATGACGCAGACCGGCAACCCGCTGGATCTGGCGCTGACCGGCCAGGGCTACTTCACCGTCGATACCGCCAGCGGCCCGCGCTACACCCGCGCCGGCAATTTCCGCCTGAACGACCAGCGCCAGCTGGTGGATGCCGGCGGCCTGCCGGTGCTGTCCAACAACGGCCAGCCCATCACCATTCCGGCCGGCACCAGCGATGTAAAGGTCAGCGGCGATGGCACCGTCGCCACCGAACTGGGCCCGGTCGCCAAGCTGAACATCGTCACCTTCAAGACCGAGCAGCTGATGACCGAGGTCGGCAACGGCCTGTACGTCACCGACGAGCAGCCGCAGCCGGCTCCGGTCGAAACGAAAGTGGCACAGGGTTTGCTGGAGGGTTCCAACGTGAAGCCCGTGGTCGAGATGACGCAGATGATCGACATCCAGCGTCAGTACATGTCCGCTCAGAAGATGATGGACAACGAACACGAGCGCATCCGCACGATGCTTCAGCGTCTGGGCCGCACCGCCTGATCCAGACCGACGACGAGAGGAGAAGACCAGAATGCGCAGCCTCGCCATCGGCGCCACCGGCATGATCGCCCAGCAGCTCAACGTCGAGACGATCTCGAACAACATCGCCAACTCGACCACCACCGGCTACAAGAAGCAGCGGGCCGAGTTCCAAGACCTGCTGTACCAGAACTTCCGCCGCATCGGCTCGACCTCGTCGGATGCCGGCACCGTGGTGCCGACCGGCGTGCAGGTGGGTGCCGGCGTGCGCGTCGCCGCGGTGGCCCGCGTGCTGGAACAGGGCAACCTGAACATCACCGACAACAAGCTGGACGTGGCGATCAACGGGTCGGGCTACTTCCAGGTGACGCTGCCCAGCGGCGACACCGCCTACACCCGCGCCGGCAACTTCAAGCTGTCGCCGGAAGGCATGATCGTCACCGCCGACGGCTATCCGATCCAGCCGAACATCACCGTTCCGACCAACGCGGTGGACATCTCCATCAACTCGTCGGGCGAGGTGCTGATCAAGCTGGACGGCCAGACCGCCACCCAGAATGTCGGCCAGATCCAGCTCGCCACCTTCGCCAACGCCGCCGGCCTGGAAGCCACCGGCGACAACCTGTTCATGGAGTCCGGCGCGTCCGGGCAGGCAGTGACCGGCAACCCCGGCGCCCCCGGCTTCGGCCGCGTCACCCAGGGCGCGCTGGAGACCTCCAACGTCAACGTCGTGCAGGAGATCACCACCCTGATCACCGCACAGCGCGCCTACGAGATGAACTCGAAGGTCATCAAGACCACCGACGAGATGATGCAGCAGGCCAGCCAGATGAAGTAACGCCACCGACGTCGCCGGCGCCTCGCTTCAGCCTTCACATCGGGAACCACCGCCATGATCCGCCACCTCGCCAACCGCCGCCTGCCCGCCCTGCTCCTCGGCGCCGCCCTGCTGACCGTTCCGGTCATGGGGTTCGGCATCGGGCAGGCCGCTGCGGCCTCGGCCATGGCTACGGCTTCGTCCGGCTCGGGTCTGGCGCCCGACGTGGTGTACGGGATGCCGCATGTGGAGGCGGTTCTGTCGGATGCGCTGTCGCGGGTCATCACCGCCGGACGGCTGCAGATGGAGCTGGACAGCCGCGCGGTGGAGCTGCGCGCCCCCCAGGGCGCCGGCGGGCTGGCGGTGGAGAACCTCTATTACAGCCCGGTCCAGGGCCGCTTCGCCGCCGAGATCGTGGTGACCGGCAGCCAAGTGCGCCTGCCGGTGTCGGGCCGCGCCTTCGGCGTGGTGCAGATCCCGGTGCTGTCGCGCCGGATCATTCCCGGCGACGTCATCGGCCCGGGCGACATCGACTGGCAGGACGTGCGCGCCGACCAGACCACCAGCGACACCGCCGCCACCGACGCGCAGCTGATCGGCATGACGCCCAAGCGCGGCGTGTCGACCAACCAGCCCGTCCGCCTGCGCGACCTGCAATCGCCGCGCATGGTCGACAAGGGCTCGATGGTCACCATCACCCTGACCACCCAGTCGATGACGCTGACGACCCAGGGCAAGGCCCTGCAGGACGGCGGCAAGGGCGAGGTCATCCGCGTCGTGAACACCCAATCCAACCGCATCGTCGAAGCGACGGTCGCGGGCCCCAACGTCGTCGCCGTGGCAAAGCCCGGCATCATCGCGCAGTGAGGAGAAAGCTCCAATGTCCGCCACCATGACCGCCCGTCTGATCCGCCTCGCGATGATCGCCACCGCCGCCACTTCGCTGACCGCCTGCGGCGCCGCCTCGCGCATCGCCGACATCGGCAAGGCCCCCGAGATGAGCGGCATCCAGGACCCGCAGGCCAAGACCGGCTACCAGCCGGTCAGCCTGCCGATGCCGACCCCGCTGCCGACGGAGCGCAATCCGAACTCGCTGTGGCGGACCGGTGCCAAGGCCTTCTTCAAGGACCAGCGCGCGGCCAAGGTCGGCGACATCCTGACCATCAACATCTCCATCGCCGATCAGGCCAAGCTGTCGAACGAGAGCAAGCGGTCGCGCGCCAACACAGAGAAGGCCGGCATGCCGAGTCTGTTCGGCCTGGAAGCCGGCACGCTGAGCCGCGTCCTGCCGGCCGGCGCCTCGGCCGCCAGCCTGGTGGATCTGTCGAGCGATACCAACAACGATGGCAAGGGCTCGGTCGACCGCAACGAGAAGATCGAACTGAAGGTAGCGGCGCTGGTGACCCAGACCCTGCCCAACGGCAATCTGGTCATCCAGGGCCACCAGGAAGTCCGCGTGAACTACGAGCTGCGCGATCTGCAAATCCACGGCGTCATCCGTCCGGAGGACATCACCGCGCAGAACACCATCAGCTACGAGAAGATCGCCGAAGCCCGCATCTCCTACGGTGGCCGCGGCCAGATCACCGACGTCCAGCAGCCGCGCTACGGCCAGCAGCTGTACGACATCATCATGCCGTTCTGACGATTGTCGGGGTAACGTCGGCGGAACCGGCGGCCATGGCGGGAGGCATCCCGCCGTGGCCGTGGGTGCGTCCGGGGCCGCTACGATCTTTGGAATGCGCCGCCGCCGAATGGGAAATTGCTGCCGGCCGGTGGGTTGTGCCGGGCCAATGTTGCCGGGCCGGACCGGCTCAATGGCCCCCGGCTCGATGGACCGCCATGTTCCCCATGGGAGCGCCTTCGCCCGTCGCAGCGGGCGGAGGCCGAAATGCTTTGGATCTGGGTCAACCGCCTCGATAAGATCGCTCTTTTATCCGAACCGTCTCAGTCCGGCTGTGGATTGTGGCAACGGGAACAGGATAACGGAGCGGCGGTTTGCCGGCGGGTCGAAAGCCGCGCCTTGCAGGTGGAGCATCATGAGCACGCTGACTGTCAATCTATTTTACGGCTTGGCCAATCGGTTGATGGCGCTGGTTTCTGCTGTTCGCGTCGCGAAGTTGACAGGCTATCGGCTACAGGTGATCTGGCACAAGGATCAGAGTTGCAAAGCCTTGCTGTCCGATCTCTTCGAGACGGACTTCGACATCATAGGATATGATGAATATTGGAGGATGAATCAATCGAACAAGGTGACCATCCTCGATTCTCAGGACACAAGAGATTACATTCCTGAATATATAGACCGGAACAATCTGAATTTTTTCCGTTATGATGGCATATTGGTCATGCCGCGTTCTTTGTTTCTTAAAGGAAATATTATTTTACAAGCGCATCACTTCTTTTTTGTAGAAGATGATATTGATAAATTGAGCAATGATCGCAGACTTATGGCTGCCCTGCTCTCAGGGGAGTTCGCAAGTTTCCGACCATTGCCGATTTTGCGCGACCTTGCCGATTCCTATGCTCAACGTCTCGAGAACGGAATCGGGCTGCATATTCGGCGTCCATTCCCGCATGCCTGGACGGAAGACGGTATTGAAATAGAGCGGTTTCTATGGAGCTTTCCTTCGGTTGACATATATATGGATTTGCTGCCAAAGCTCCGGGAGCTTACAGGTTTCAATGGAAATCTCTATTTATCCACAAACTGTGCGGCGACAAAATCCGAGGTGATTGCAAGACTTGGCGAAAGCAATGTTCTGACCCATCAGACGCGCACTCTCGATCCATCCTATTCGGTTGTTAGCGTCCAAGATGCATTGGTCGACATGATGGCTCTGTCAAAGACATCCCTGATCATGCGTTTCAGCGAATCGACATTCGCATATTTCAGCGCAATGCTTGGGGGATGCAATCAGGCAATCATCTATCGAGACAGCCCGACCCTGGTGAAGGGCCCCCTTGAATTCTGCTGATTGCTCACTCTGGCGACAAAAGTTTGACCATCCTTTACCGCCGCCATGCCAGTCGGCACGGATGCCAGCGGGCGCGATCAATGAGCACTGCAATCACTGGCTGACGATCGAAGTCATGCTTCAAACTGATTGAAGAGACCTCGACCTTGGATTTGGATCGACCCAAGCGTCGTTCCCCAATAAAGATAGACCGATCAGAAATTGATGGTGGCTTCGTCGCTGACCGCCTTGGCCAACGGCAGTTCCACACGTCGGTTCAGCCTTCCAGCGGCTGCTGCGATAGCGCGGTAAAGCCATCCATCATGCCCACCGCCATGTTGCCGCCGATGCGTCCCAAAGCCGGGCCGATCAGTTCGGTGGCGCGACGGTAGGCCTCGCGCTGGGCAACGCAGTCGATCAGGTCGGTTGCAGTGGGGATGGTCCAGGACCGGGTCAGTTCACTCGTCATCGTTCATCTCCTCGAACAGGCCATGACCGGCAGGTCGAGGATGACCATAGGCGCCGCCGCCTCCATCCGCTGTTGCGTGCTTCACGATCTCGGCACGCATGCCGCTGGCGCTTGGGGCATCGACGACGGGAAGCCACCGGCGCGTTTGGGCGGGAATTTGCGGAGGCGCGCCTGACGCGGAAAGTGCAGCGGCCCGATCCCCTCATCGGGAACCGGGCCGCGCTATGGTCGGCTTTACCGTCTGCTGCCGGCCCTTACTGGTAGCCGCCTTCGCGGGCGCGATCCTTAGCGGCTTCTTCCTGCGCCTTCACGGTCTCGCTGCTGATCTTGCCATCCCCCTTATTGCCGGCATCGGCGGGCTTCTGCGGTTGGTCGCTGCGCGGGGCGTCGGCCGGTTGCTGGTTCGGCTGGTCGGCCATGATGCTGCTCCTCGATGGGTTTCGTCTGACGATGACGAGGAAAACAGCGAGGGCGCAGGATCGTCGCGATAAAAGCCCGGCCGCCTCAGCCAGCCGGAGACCCGGACTCGCCATCGCCATCGCCATCGGCGCGCTCCAGGGCGGCGTTGATCTGGTGCAGCGTACGACCGCAACCGGTACAGACATCGCCGTCGATGGCGCACATGCCCAGGCAGTCGGGATCGTCGCTCATGGCACTGGCTTCCTTCGGGATTGGCGCTCAGGAGCATCCCTAACGGAAAGGCCGCCCTGCCTCAAGCGGTCCGGTTCGAAGGCAGAGGCTCCCAAACTAGGGGCTCCCTCTCCCTGGCAGACCTGCTGAGACAATGTACGGTATCGGCGGCAGTGTCGATTGCCGACAAAACAATTAGGCATTAAACCATCGTCCCGTTTTCTCCCATGCGAAGGTGTGTATGCCCACGGCATTGCTGGTGTCCTGTGCGCTGTATCGTTACGGCACTGCAAGAATGCCTGCCGCGTTGAAGGCGGCAGGATTCCGTGTGTTCGTCATCTGTCCGAAGAACTCCCTGCTCGAGTTCTGCGACCAGATCGACGGCCGGCATTGTTTCTTTCCCGAACTGGCCGCCGATGACCTGACCGTGATCGCCGCACGGGCAGCGGCACAGTTTCGGGCCGATATCGTCATCGGCTGCGAGGAATCCGCCGTCCGTGTGCTCGGCCTGGCGGGACGGTTGCAGGAACAGGTAAAGGCGGACAGCGCCGACGCCCGAAATCTGCGGTTCGTCCAGGCTTGGTGCAGCGACGCGTCCTGGGAAGAGAAGCGGTCTCGCTGTGTTGAACTGGCCGCGGCGGCGGGCATCCGGACACCGCGTCAGGTCGACGTCGATCCGCACCACACCGTTGCGGCCGATCTGGCCGGGCTTGGCGAACCGCTTCTGCTGAAATACGACGGCAGTTCGGCCGGCCGCGGGGTGGTTTTCGCATCCTCCACCGGACAGGCAATGGCTCTGGCGGCAAGCCGGCCGGCGGAAACCCCGGACCGGCGGGCAGTCGCCCAGGAATTCGTGCGCGGACGCGCAGCGTCGGTGTCGTTCTGCGCGCTGGGCGGGAAAATGCTGGAAGGCTTTGCTTACACGGTCCTGCGTCATGAGCCGGCCCCCTTCGGCCCGGCATCCGTGATCGAACTGACCTCCCATCCTGGGCTGATCGACATGGCCCGTCGGATGGTGGAAGTGACGGGCTATTCCGGCTTCGGCGGGATCGACGCCATTCTGCCGGACGATGGCGGCCCGCCGGTTTTCCTGGAGTTCAATGCCCGGCCGACCCAGACGACCCATCTCGGCAACCTGGCTGGCAGCGATCTGTGCCGGGCGATGGCCTGCGCCCTGGCCGGCGACCCCTATGACGCGGTCCTTGGCCGAACCTCAGGCAGGCAGGTCGCGCTGTTCCCAAGCGAATGGGCCCGCGACTCCAACAGTCCCTACCTGACCTCGACCCACCACGATGTGCCATGGACCGAACGGCGGCTGACCGCCGCGATCCTGACCGTCACCCCGCAGCTCCATGGTGCCCGGACCGTCACTCCGGCGGCTGTTCAAGCGACAGCTCACCCGTAACTTCGTGCGTCAGATCGATGCCGTCGACCGTCAGCACCATGCGGGCCGACAGGGACTTCACTCCGTCCAGCTTGCCCTCGGCCAGCGCGCGGCCGACCGCAAGCTCGATCTCCCGCTGCGAGGTGACGCCGACCTGCTTCAGAAATTTACGCAGGTCGAGGTTCAGGGTCTCGTTGTCCATGGCTGCCCTCCCGGCTTGGAACCGTCGTTTCGAATGACGTTCCGAACCCCGTGAGGACGGCTTGGTTCCATCGTCGGCCCTGACGCCAACGGATGCGCGGCAGCGGCAACGGCCTTGAAACGACGAAAGCGCCGGTCGGGACCGGCGCTTTCCAGCCATTCGGTGCCATCTGTCCCGTGCAATGCCGACGCAGCGCACCGCCCTGCCCCTGGTGAGCGGTGCTGTTCGGATCTGCGGGACCGGAAAACGGAGCGGCGTCAGTCGTCGCGCTGGGTCCGCTCCATCCGCTCGTGACGCTCCTGGGCTTCAAGGCTCAGCGTCGCGATCGGTCGGGCATCGAGCCGGCGAACGGAGATGGGATCACCCGTCTCCTCGCAATAGCCGTAGCTGCCGTCGACCAGACGCTCCAGCGCAGCGTCGATCTTGGAGATCAATTTGCGTTCGCGGTCACGCGTCCGCAGCTCCAGCGCACGGTCGGTCTCGGCCGAGGCGCGGTCGGCGATATCCGGTTCCTGGATACCGCCTTCCTGGAGGCTGTTCAACGTGCCGGTGGATTCCGCCAGCAGTTCCGCGCGCCAGCGCAGCAGCTTCTGGCGGAAATACTCCCGCATGATCGGGTTCATGAACTCCTCGTCTTCCGACGGGGAATAGTTCTGAGGCAGAAGCGGCGACGTCATCCGAAAGCATCCAGCGAAAAAGGGGTGATCCGGGCGGCGCGGAGTATAGGCACGCCACGGCGCGACCGCAACCCATTGGTTCGCCCCCGCAACGACCAAACAAGCCCTTGGAATAAAAAAGATTTGTCAGCGTTGCAGATTCGCCGCCACCGGCTGGTGGCCATGCATGGGGGAATCCGGCCACCGCATGGGGCTCTCATCGGCGGCACCCTGCCGCACCGGCACGGGCGCCTGCCTCAACGCTCGAACCGACGGTAAAAGCGACCGGTCGGTTCAGGAGGTCAGCTTCGCCAGTTCGACCTGGGCACGCAGATCGATCTCATCGAGGATTTCGGCCAGTCCCGGATCGTCGACCTGGGCACGGCGCGTCTGCACCACCTTTGCCAGATCGGTCAGCTTCTGCACCGACAGGCTGCCGGACAGCAGCCCGTGCTGGATTTCCTCCAGACGGTCCAGCATCTCCTCCGCCCGCATCTTGCCGCGGGACGCACGCGCGGTGGCGTCGTCGGTGACATCGACTTCCTGCAAGGCCAGAACGCCCGAAACACCGGCGGCGGTGGCGGTGCCGCTGACGCCGTGGGCGGAGCCGGCCTCTCCCACCAATTGCTTGGAGAAGGCCGCGCCGGACGAGCCTTCGGCCTTGCCGGTGCGGCGGACAGACCCACCGCCGCGTATGTTTCCGGAGCCTTCGACTTTCATGATCCGTGCAACCGTTTGCAGTAAAGGATTCGTAAACGCGCACACAATAGATGGATCAACCTTAACATCCGGTCAAGGCTTGCCGCAATCGGGCAAAAATTGCCGGCCGGCTGTGACCGAAAGGCGCCATAGTCCGGGCGTTTTTCAGGACAGGCACCGAAAGCCGCCATTTACGGTCTCTGGCACGGCGTTTGTATAGGGACGGGCACGAGTTCAGGAGTGTCCGCGTCATGATCCCCACCGCCTTTCGCCTTCTGCGCCGCCGTGCCGTCCTGGCCGTGCTGACCGCCCTGCTGGCGTTCGGCATTGCGGCCGCACCGGCACTGGCCGCGTCCGCCCGTATCAAGGACATCGTCGATGTCGAGGGCGTGCGCGACAACATGCTGATCGGTTACGGGCTGGTGGTGGGCCTGAACGGCACCGGCGACAGCCTGAACAACTCGCCTTTCACCGAGCAGAGCCTGACCGGCATGCTGGAACGGATGGGCGTCAACACCCGCGGCACCAACCTGCGCACCAAGAACGTGGCGGCGGTGATGGTGACGGCGACGCTGGGCGCCTACGCGGCGCAAGGTACGCGCATCGACGTCACGGTGTCGGCGATGGGCGACTCCAAGAGCCTGCTGGGCGGCACCCTGCTGGTCACCCCGATGATGGGCGCCGATGGCGAGGTCTATGCCGTGGCGCAAGGCCCCATCGCGGTGTCGGGCTTCACCGCCCAGGGCCAGGGGGCCAGCGTCACCCGCGGCGTGCCGACCTCCGGCCGCATCTCCTCCGGCGCCATCGTGGAGCGCGAGATCCAGTTCTCGCTGGCCGAGCTGCCGGTGCTGCGCCTCTCCCTGCGCAACCCCGACTTCACCACCGCCCAGCGGGTGGCGACCGCCATCAACATCCAGCTGCGCGGCAACCGCGCCCAGGCGACCGATCCGGCCTCCGTCCTCATCAACGTGCCGGACTCGCGCCGCGGCGACGTGGTGGGGTTGGTGACGGAGATCGAGCAGCTGCGCATCACCCCCGATCAGGTCGCCCGCGTGGTGGTGGACGAGAAATCCGGGGTGATCGTGATGGGCGAGAATGTCCGCATCTCCACCGTCGCCATCGCCCAGGGCAACCTGACCATCCGCATCACCGAAACCCCGCAGGTCAGCCAGCCCGGCCCGTTCAGCCAGGGCCAGACCGCGGTGGTGCCGCGCACCGACATCCAGGTCGACGAGCAATCCAACAACCGCCTCGCCGTGATGAATTCCGGGGTGACCTTGCAGGAGTTGGTACAATCCTTGAATGCGCTTGGAGTGGGACCGCGGGACATGATCGCCATTCTCCAGTCGATCAAGGCCGCCGGAGCCCTGCAAGCCGAGATCGAGGTGATCTGATGACCATGAGCCCCGCCCTTTCCACCGCTTCGGCCCCGCGCAGCGCCCCGCCCGCCTCGTCGCTGGTGGAGCGCGCCCAGGCCGCAGGGTTCGGCGTGCGCACCCTGGCAAAGATTTCCGACCTCGAGGCCAAGATCGACCCGGCAAAGCTTGCCCAGATCCGCAAGTCCGCCAACGAGTTCGAGAGCCAGTTCGTCTCGCAGATGCTGGGTCCGATGTTCGAGGGGATCGGCACCGACGAGACCTTCGGCGGCGGGCGCGGGGAAGAGATGTTCCGCCCGATGCTGATCGAACAGTTCGGCAAGCAGATCGCCCAGCGCGGCGGCTTCGGCATCGCCAATCAGGTTTACGGAGAGCTTCTTCGCGCCCAGGAGGCCAGCCATGGATAAGGTCGACGTCCGTTTCCCCCAGCAGCCCAAGCCGGCCGCCAACCTGCCGAAGAACGCTCAGGAGCGCGCGGTCGCGCTGATCGAGCTGATGGGCCGCCTGACCGCCCTGCTGGAACGGGAGGCCACCGCCGTCCGCGCGCGCCGCCCGGCCAAGGAGCTGGCGCAGATCGTCAAGGACAAGCAGCCGATGACGCTGGTCTATGAGGAGATCAGCCGCATGCTGCGCGTCGACCGCGATGGGTTGATCGCCCTGCCTCAGGAGTTGAAGACGGCGCTGAAGGACGCGACCGGCAGGCTCTATGCGGCCACCGCCGACAATGCCGAGGCCCTGCGCATCGGTGGCGAGGCGCAGAAAATGATGGTCGACACCGTGGTGACCGTCATCACCCGCCAGCAGAAGGCGCCGACCACCGCCTACGCCGCCCACATGGGTGGCGGCCGCGGCTATTCCGCACCGCCCAGCGGGCCGCGCACCTCGGCGGCGCTGAACACCCGGCTCTGATCCGATCTGCCTCCATCCGTGACTGCCGAGCTTTTCGGACGGCCGCCTCTCTCCACAGGGGCGGCCTCTTTCTTTTTGTGCCCGGCGGCTGCGGCAAGAAAGGCCCCGCACCCGGCGGAATTTGCCGGTCAGGACGGTGCGATGCGGCGGGAACTGCCGTCCAACCCCGCGCTCGCGGCCCCGATGATGAGGAGCCGCGGTTGGCCCGTCTGTTGCATTGGTTCCAGCGCATCGCCGTCGGTGCGTTCCGCCGTCCCTGAGAGGCCCTTCCATGGAAGTCCAATCGAACAAAATCGCCGGGTCCTTGTTCGACGGTCTCAGCCAGTCCCAGCAGACGCAGGGGACCGGGACGAAGAACGACCTGTTCTCCAAGATGATGGACCGCATGCTGACCGATGCCGCGGCGCGCAAGCGCGAGCAGGCCGACGCGGCAGCCCGCGACTCCGCGAAAGACGCGGCGAAGGAAGCGGCGAAGGACGCCGCCAAGGATGCCGCAAAGGATGCCAGGGACGCCCGTGCCGCGGAGGCCCAGCGCCGGCAGCCGGTGCGCACGGAGCCGAAACCCGATCTGACCCGCGACAGGACCGCTGAAACCCGGCGCCAGCAGGATGCCGCCGACGCGACGCGTGCGGCCGAGCCGAAGGCAGGCAAGGGCGACGATCCGAAGGTTCAGGCCCGCCAGGAGGACCACCCTCCGGCCAAGGTCGAGAAGCCGGCGAAGGACCAGTCCAGGACCGACAAGGCCAAGGGCGGCCCAGATAAGGCCAATGCCGACAAGGCCAGTGCCGCCAAAGCGGGTGCGGACAAGACCGATGCGGCGACGGCCGGCGGCAGCGCCGATGCCGAGGACGCCGCCGCGACCGACGCTCCCGCCCCGGCTGACGCCGCCGCACAGGGCGAAACCATAGCCGACGCCGGCGGCGAGGACACGTCGGATGATTCCGCCGAGGGACAGGCTACCGCCCAACCCGCCGACCAGCCGCTGCCGCCTGTCGTCCAGCCGACGGTGCAGCAACCGATCCCGCAGGCGAGCGACCTGATCCTTGCCGGCCTGATGCCGGCCGGACAGAAGAAGGCGCCGGACAGCACCGGTGACGCGGCCGGCGGTGGCGACGCCGCTGCAACCGGAGCGGCCGGGCCCGTCGATCCCGCCGCCCAGCGCGCAGCCCAGCTTGCCCAGGCGCAGGCCGCCGCCACCGAAGCCACGGCGGCCGGTCAGGCGGGTGCGGAAGCCACAGCGAAGGCCGGCGGCAAGACTGCCGCCGTCGGCGGCGACGCCGCGCAGACCGCGGACGCGGCCCAGGCCGAGTCCGGCGCACAGCCCGACGCCGAGGCCCTGCCGACCGACGATACCGCCCTGCCCGACCGCTTCGCCGATCTGCTGGCCGCCGCCAAGGCGAAGGCCGGCGATGCGAGGCAGTCCGGCAAGCATGGCGGAACCGAGGGCGGCAGCCGGAACGATGCCCAGCCCCAGGCGCCGACCGCGATGCAGCAGCCGACCCCACCCACGGCGCCGGCCATGCCGGTGGCGGAAGCGGTCACGGCAGCCGCGACGGGCACTGCTGCCAAGGCGCTGGAGAGCATCGGAGGCGTCGAGGGAACCGCCGGGACCGGCGCGTCTGCCGCCAGCCCGCACACCCACCCGGCGCTCGCCGCGATGGAAGGGATTCATGCCGGCATTCCCGGCCTCGACCAGCCGCAGGCCGCCACCGCGACCCTCCGTCCGTCGCGCGGGGCCGGCATGCCGATGGGCGTACACGACCAGATCGCCGTCCACATCAGGAAGAGCGTCGCCGACGAGGTCGACCAGTTCACCATCAACCTGCATCCGGCCGAACTTGGCCGGATCGACATCAAGCTGGACATCGGCGCCGATGGCCGGGTCAATGCGATGGTCGCGGTGGAAAAGGCGCAGACGCTCGAACTTTTGCAACGCGACAGCCGCGGGTTGGAACGCGCCTTGCAAGACGCTGGATTGCAGACGGACGCCAACAGCCTGAACTTCAGCCTGCGCGGCGAAGGCAATCCCTTCGCAGGCGACGGCCGGGGCGACGGCAAGGGGACCGGATCGGGCAAGCGCGGCCGCGGCTTCGGCGGTGGCGGCGACGATGACGGGTCCGACGCTGCCGTCTACACCGCGACGCTCGGCGACGGGCGCGTCGACATCCGCGCCTGAGCGGGGCGGCCGGACCCGGCCACATCCCGCCGTCGCATCAGAGATTTCGGCCGACAGGGCCATAAAGGACGACCGCCATGACCACGACCACCAACACGACCTCCAGCCCGACCCTGAACCAGTACGGCACCTATTCGGGTGGTCTCTCCACCGGGTCGAAGACGGCGTCCGAAACCTCCAAGACGCCCCAGACCGATGCCGAAAAGACCGCCTCGGCCACCAAGGGGCTGGGCGACAATTTCCAGACGTTCCTCACCATGCTGACCACGCAGATGAAGAACCAGGATCCGCTGAAGCCGCTCGACACCAACGACATGACCAAGCAGCTGGTCGATTTCGCCAACGTCGAGCAGAACATCGGCACCAACAGCCGCCTGGACAAGCTGGTGCAGTTGCAGTCGGCCGGCACCGCTTCGACCAACCTCGCCTATCTCGGCCGGACCGTCGCCTTCGAGGGCGACAATTTCCAGTACACGCAGGGCATGACCCAGGCGCCGCTGGGCTACGAGCTGGCGACCTCGGCCAAGTCGGTGCGCGTCGACATCCTGGACTCCAACGGCAACATCATCCGTTCGATGCCCGGCGAAACCACCGCGGGCACCAAGCATGCCGTCAGCTGGGACTTCAAGGACAACAACGGCCGCGCGGTGCAGCCCGGCACCTATCGCATGAACGTGGCGCCGGTGTCCGAGAACAAGAACGACACCATCAAGACCACCACCTACACCTTCGGCACAGTCGCCGGTATCGGCAACAACAAGGACGGCGAGACGGTGCTGAACATCGGCACCAGCGAAGTCCCCCTGTCGAAGCTGAGCACCGTCTACTGACCCGGATTCGTTGCATCAGCCGACTGCTGCCAGCCTGGACGGATAGGGCTCCGCGACCGCCCTGTCCGTTCGGGTGTGCGACTACCACCCGATAAAAAGTTAACCCTTTCGTTTAGGCATTTGTTAAGCGCCGGCGCATACAGTACCCCGAAATCGTGGAATCCACAGTTTGGGTTGGAGCGTCCGCGCATGGCACTCATCGAATTCGACATCGGCGACGACTCAGCAGCCGGTGCATCGGTCATTGGTCCTGAGGGGCGTCCCATGACCGAAAACGACCTTCCCCCGCCCGACACAAAGCGTTGGGTGATGCGCCGCAAGGCGGAAGTGGTCGCCGGTGTCCGTTCGGGCCTGATAAGCCTGGAGGAAGCCTGCCGCCGCTATACCCTGTCGGTGGAGGAATTTCTGTCCTGGCAGAGGCTGATCGACAGCCACGGCATGCGCGGTCTGCGCGCCACCCGATTGCAGGACTACCGTCCCGGACAGGCGGTCCGCGACCGCATCGGCGCCGACTGACGCAACGTACCGACTCGAGAAAGCGCCGCGGGACCGTCCTGCGGCGCTTTCTTGCGTTTGACGTGCTGCTCTGATGTGCCGCCGAGTCCCGGGTGACTATTTCTCCCCGCAGGCCCCGTCGATCAGGGACGCAGCCGCGCTCGCCACCGCCTCATTGCCCGGCCCCAGATCCAGCGCCCGGCCGGCGGCATAGGCGCCTTCCATCAGAAG
The DNA here is from genome assembly GCF_042604635.1 of Azospirillum sp. A26. Taxonomy (NCBI): domain Bacteria; kingdom Pseudomonadati; phylum Pseudomonadota; class Alphaproteobacteria; order Rhodospirillales; family Azospirillaceae; genus Azospirillum; species Azospirillum sp. A26. The sequence continues at coordinate 1,286,239 of NZ_CP170472.1, forward strand.
CTGCAACTGACCGCACAGCCGGTCCGGATCGTCGGCGCCCGCCGCGACCGCCATCACGTGCAGGCGGTCGCGGACCATGCGCTTGTGCGCCAGCGCCAGCACCCGTGCGGGGTTGGCGGGATCGCGCAGTTCGGCAGCGGCGGTGGTGAAGGGACAGCCCTGGAATTTCGGATGGTCGATCCAGTGGCCGAGCGCTGTAAAGATCGCCTTCATCTGGGCGCGCGAATCGCCAGGGTGGCGGGCGGTCACCCGGTCCCACCAGGCGGCGTGCTGAACCATGCTGCGTTCCAGATAGGCGCAGACCAGATCGTCCTTCGACGTGAAATTCCGGTAGAGGCTCATCTTCGCAACCCCGGAGCGGGCGATGATCGTGTCGATGCCGACCGCGCGGATGCCCTCCCGGTAGAACAGCTCCGCTGCAGTGTCGAGAATCCGCTCGCGCGCCGGCTTCCTCTCGCCTTCGACTCCACCCATCCGCCAACCCCACCCGCTCACAACAGCCGGGTCCAAGCCCGGCATTGACAATGATACAGACCTGTCTCTACCATCGCAATGAAGAGACAGGTCTGTATCATCAAGAATGGAGTTCCGGGGGATGCGCTATTTCGAGGATGTCACGGTGGGCGACCGCTTCACCGGTGGGCCGGTCACGGTCGATGCGGCGGAAATCGTCGCTTATGCCGAAAAGTTCGATCCGCAGCCGTTCCACCTCAACGCCGAAACGGCGAAGGACACGCTGTTCCGCGGACTGGCGGCCAGCGGCTGGCACACCGCCGGGATGACGATGCGGATGATCGTCGGCAGCAACGCCGAGCTGGCCGGCGGCTATATCGGCATGGGGGTCGACCAGATAAGCTGGCCGCGCCCGACCCGTCCCGGCGACGTGCTGCGCATCGAAATGGAGGTGCTGGAGGCCCGGCGTTCCGCCAAGCGGCCCGACCAGGGCGTGCTGCGGGTGAAGACCACCACCTTCAACCAGAATGACGAGGTGGTGCAGACCATGATCGCCAACCTGCTGGCCCCCGGCCGGCCGGCCTGACAGGAACAGGCCTGGAAAAAAGCCCCCGCATCCGGGACGGGATGCGGGGGCCGCAAACCTCAGCCTATGCCGTCAGCGCTTCAGGCCGGCGGTGAAGGCGAAGTTGTCGAAGGAGTTTTCCGCCACCCGGAACCACAGATATTCGTCGTCGCGGAACTTCTTCCACGGCTCGTAGATCTTGGCGAACTTCGGGTTGGTCTTGGCGGTCTCGTCATACAGCTCGGTGGCGGCCTTGTAGCAGGCTTCCATCACTTCGCGCGGGAAGGGACGCAACTGGGCGCCGCCGGCGACCAGACGGCGCAGCGCCGCCGGGTTTTCCGCGTCGTACTTGGCGTTCATGGTCAGGTTGGCCTCGAAGCAGGCAGCCTCCAGAACGGCCTTGTACTGCTTGGGCAGCTGGTCCCACTGCTGCTTGTTGACCAGCAGCGAGACGTTCAGCCCGCCTTCCCACCAGCCCGGATAGTAGTAGTATTTGGCGACCTTGTTGAAGCCGAGCTTCTCATCGTCATAGGGGCCGATCCACTCGGCGGCGTCGATGGTGCCCTTTTCCAGCGACGGATAGATGTCGCCACCAGCGATCTGCTGCGGCACCGTGCCCAGCTTGGCCAGAACCTGCCCGGCGAAGCCGCCGATGCGGAACTTCAGGCCCTTCAGATCCTCGACGGTCTTGATCTCCTTGCGGAACCAGCCGCCCATCTGCACGCCGGTGTTGCCGGCCGGGAAGTTCATGACGCCATAGCCGTCGAAGAACTCGCGCAGCAGGGCCATGCCGCCGCCATTGTAGATCCAGGCATTCTGCTGGCGGGCGTTCAGGCCGAACGGCACCGTCGCGTCGAAGGTGAAGGTCGGATCCTTGCCGACATAATAATAGCTGGCGGTGTGGCCGCACTCGACCGTGCCGTTCTGCACCGCGTCCAGCACCTGCAGGCCGGGAACGATCTCACCGGCGGCGAAGGGGCGGATGGTGAACTTCCCGTCGGTCGCGGCGGCGACACGAGCGGCAATGGTGTCGGCAGCGCCATAGATGGTGTCCAGGCTCTTGGGGAAGCTGGACGCCAGACGCCAATGGATCTCCGGCTGGCTCTGCGCAATGGCGGGGGCTGCCAGGGTGCTGGCGGCGACGCCGACACCGGCGGAGGTCAGGAAGGAACGACGCTTCATGAACGTTTCCTCATCGTTATGGCCATGGCGCCGATTGAACGATGACGCCATTTGCCGAACACAAGACACTATGGTGTCCGAACAATCCTAGAAATCGCAACGGCTGCGCGACAATTCGTTAAATTGCATAGCTTCCATTCCGGTTTTATTTCGTCGCATGAAAAATACAGTGCGCACGCGCGACTGACGCGATGCCAAGTGGCCATCGCTCTATCCGGGATTTCTCGAAGCAATGCATCGCGGGATGACACCGGAACCCTGTATCCGCTCTGGCGAGCATCAATCGGCCGTATCGATCAACCGCAGAACCGTCTTGCCGTTGCCTGAATGGTTACATGTACCGATGATATATTCGACGGGCGAAACGGCACCCACCCCTACTTTCGTTCATGGGCTTGGCCGTGGCGACCTCACGATGCCAACGGTTCCGCCAACAGTCGTCGCCCACTAAAAAGGGCGAACACATGCACTTGCATGCAACTTGCGACTTCCAGCCGATCGGGATGCTTGGCATGTTTGCCGCGCGGTCGGGGCGGCGGAACGGCCACCGCCCGCGCCGCACTGACGGAGGGCAAGAGGATGGACAAAATCCTCACTCTCCTGATCCTGCTTTTGCAGGTGGTCAAGCTGCTGCTTGAGCACCTGAACCGCTGATCGGGCAGGCGTATCGGGGATTACGGCCCCGGTACGCCCACCCCAAAAATAGTGCCTTTTCACCCCGCCGGCAACGGCTCAGCCCAGCGTGCGCTTCACGATCAGCGACAGCTTCTCCAGCATGGCCGGATCGCGGTGGCTGTGCGCCGTCATGATGGCGTTGTCGAGCGCCGAGTGGCAGCCCTGGGCGCACAGCCCCTCGCGCCGCGCCACCTTCGGCGCCAGTGCCGCCACCAGAGAGCGGGCCTTGCCGGCATTGGCGACCACCACGCGGATCACCGCATCGACCGAGACATGGTCGTGCCCCTCATGCCAGCAATCGTAATCGGTGACCATGGCGACGGTCGCGTAGCACATCTCCGCCTCGCGGGCGAGCTTGGCCTCCGGCATGTTGGTCATGCCGATGACGTCACAGCCCCAACTGCGGTAGAGATTCGATTCGGCGACGGTGGAGAATTGCGGCCCTTCCATCACCATGTAGGTGCCGCGCCGCTGGTGCGGAATGTCCAGTTCGGCCAGCGCCTCCTCGATCAGGTCGCCCAGCCGCCCGCAGACCGGATGGCCCAGCGCCACATGGGCGACCAGCCCGCTGCCGAAGAAGGTCTTGTCGCGGGCGAAGGTGCGGTCGATGAACTGGTCGATCACCACGAAGGTGCCGGGCGGCAGATGCTCCTTCAAGGAGCCCACCGCCGACACCGACAGGATCTCGGTCACGCCCAGCTGTTTCAGCGCGTGGATGTTGGCGCGGAAGTTCAGCTCCGACGGTGGGATGCGGTGGCCGCGGCCGTGGCGCGGCAGGAAGACCAGCTTCTGGCCCGCCAGTTCGCCGGTCAGCAGGTCGTCGGACGGCTCGCCGAAGGGGGTCGTAACCTTGACCCAGCGGGTGTTCTCCAGCCCGTCTATGTCGTAGAGGCCACTGCCGCCGATCACGCCCAGAACAGTCTCGCCACTCTTGCCGTCGCTCATGAACCGCCGTCTCCCGCTGAGGATCGCGCGAGTATTTCGGTGACCGGCGTCGAATGCAACCGCTCAAGGCACTTTCTAAAGCCCACCGTTCGCCCGGCTTCACCTGGGCAGGATCAGCACAGCGCCCAGAAGCAGCCCAGCGGCCAAGCCGCCGGCGTGGGCGCCCCAGCCGACCTCGGCCAGCGGGGACTCGGCGTTCAGCGGCACAAGCATCATCGCCGCGTTCAACAGCGCGAAGACCAGGATCGCCCCCTGCACCAGCCGCCGCGGCAGGCGCCGCGACAGCAGGCCGGCGCGCGGACGCAGCCACAGGAAGGCTCCCATCAGCGCGCAGATCGCCCCGCTCGCCCCGATCAGCGGCGCCATCCGGTCGACGGCCAGCAGCCCCTCCGTCAGCGCCGCCGCGACCGTTCCGGTAAGGAACAGCAGCAGATAGCGGAGATGGCCGACCTCCCGCTCCACCACATCGCCCAGCAGCCACAGCACCGCCATGTTGGACAGCAGGTGCGTGAGGTCACCATGGACCAGCACATGGCCGAACAGCCCGCGCCACAACGCGCCGGTGGGCAGCGGCCCGGCCAGTTCGACCGTTCCGAAGAAATAGGCGGGGACGAAGGCGAAGGATTCCGGCGGCAGCCGCAGGACGAAGGCCAGCACGCAGACCAGGATCACGGTGCGGTTGGCATAAGGCGGGACGGTCATGCCGACGGTCGCTCCCCCTCCGCCGCCCCGGCCATGCCGGTCCACCGCCAGCGCCATGCCCTGCCCCCCACAATCAGGTGCCGCAGTCCCACGCCACCACGGCTGTGCGCGGCGATAGGTCTCACCCCAATGTAGGAAGGGGTATTTCGGAAAAACAGCGGTTTCCCGCCGCATCGGGGACGCTCCTATACCGGTCGGACGGATTGGAGCATCGCCCCCCGGCTGGCACAGTCATTCCACCATCCGGCGAGGATCCGTCTGCCGGACAACGACAACCGGGGAAGAAACGACCATGAACGAACGTCAGGATACCGGCAGCATGACGGTTGAGCGCCAGGGCCGCGTCATGGTGCTGACCATGAGCGACGCCGGCACTCGCAACGCGCTGGGTTTGAAGATGATGGCCGACGGTCGCGATGCGCTGGACGAGGCGACGCACGACCCCGGCATCGGCGCCATCGTGCTGACCGGCGCCGGCGGCGCCTTCAGCTCTGGCGGGCATCTCAACAACCTCTATCACCATGGCAGCCGGTCGCGGTCGGAGAACCGGGACGGCATCGAGCGTTTTCACGGCTGGGTCCGCGCCATGCGCGAATGCCCCAAGCCGATCGTCGCCGCGGTGGAGGGGCCGGCCGCCGGCGCCGGCTTCTCGCTGGCGCTGGCCTGCGACCTGATCGTCGCGGCGGCGGACGCGCAGTTCCTGACCGCCTATGTCAAGGTCGGGCTGACCGCCGACGGCGGCGCCTCCGCCTCCCTCGCCCGCGCGCTGCCGCCGCAGCTTTATGCCGAGCTGATGCTGACCGGCGGCCCGGTCGATGCCGCGCGTCTGCATGCGGCCGGCGTGGTCAACCGCGTTACCGCCCCCGGACAGGCGCTGGCGGAGGCCATCGCCTGGGCCGGGACCATCGCCGAAGGGCCGAGCGGCGCCATGGGCCGGGCCAAGAAGCTGATGGAGTTGGCCTATGGCAGCTTCGCCACCCAGCTTGCCCGCGAAAGCGACCTGTTCGTCGAAGCCCTGCACCATGGCGAGGCGAAGGAAGGAATCACCGCCTTCTTCGAGAAGCGGCCGCCGACCTTCCATAGGCGCTGACGGACGCGAACAGCCGGGCGGCGTGGGATGCGGCGCCCGGCCCTCGTATCGGTCGCTGCGCCCGTGCGTCACCGCACGAGAACGTGCGCTGCCTCCTTGGTCCGTTCGACCGCACCGGCCACCTGACTGACCGCGGTGGAGATGGCGGCGACGTTGGAGGTCACCGTCTCCACCGCGGCCGACGCACTCTGCATGTTGGACGACATATCCTGCGTGACGGCGCTCTGCTCTTCCACCGCCGACGCCGTGCCGGTCACATGCTCCCGCACCACCGCAACGGCCTCGCGGATGGCGCTCAGCGCGTTGGCGACTTCGGTCGAGGTCGACTGGATGCCTTCGATCTCGGCGGAGATCTGCTCGGTCGCCTTGCCGGCCTGGTTGGCGAGGTTCTTCACCTCCGAGGCGACGACGGCGAAGCCCTTCCCCGCCTCTCCGGCTCGGGCCGCTTCGATGGTGGCGTTCAGCGCCAGCAGGTTGATCTGGCCGGCGATGCTGTTGATCATCCCGACGATGCCGTTCATCGCCTGGGCCGCCGCCGCCAGCCGGTCGGTGCTTTCCGCCACCGCCACCGTGCGGTCGAAGGCGCCATCGGTCGCCGCGCGGGCACGGGTCATGCTCTGGGAAATCTCGGCAATCGAGGCGACCAGCTCCTCCGCGCTCGCGGCCACCGCCTGGACGCTGGCCGAGGTGGAGCCGGCGGCGTGGTTGGCGGACTCCGCCTCCCCCATCGACATGCGGAGCGCCTGATCGACCTCGCCGAAATTCTTGTCGATCAGGATCTTCAGGTTGTTCAGCAACGAGACCTGGGCGGTCACGTCGACGGCGAACTTGACCACTTTGACGACCCGCCCCGTCTCGTCGAGAATCGGGTTGTAGGCGCCCTCGATCCACACCGGCTTGCCGGATTTGGCGATCCGCTTGTACTGCGCCGCCTGGAATTCGCCCCGCCGCAACGTTTCCCAGAAACGGGCATAATCCGCACTGTCGCGGTAGGCGGTCTCGACGAACATGCTGTGGTTCTTGCCGACGACCTCGTCCAGGCGATAGCCCATCACCTTCAAGAAATTGTCGTTGGCCCTGGTGATGACACCCTCGGTGGTGAACTCGATCACCGCCTGCGACCGGTTGATCGCCGTCATCTGGGCGGCATAGTCGAGGTTTTGCAGCCGATCCTTGGCGTCAGCCCATTCGACGACGAAACCGATGCGCTGGCCGTCTTCGGTCAGCGGCGTGACCAGCAGGTCAAACTGATGCCCACCGACCTTGATGGTGGCGCTATGCGGCTTGGTCAGCGCCGCCAGCATGGTGCGCTGATGACTGGGGTTCTTGTGGAAGACGTCGATGTTGCTGCCGACCAGACGACTGACGTCCAGGCGCGGCAACTCCTTGCGCAGATCGCCCTCCGCCTCGCGCAGCAGCCCGACCACGGCGGGGTTGACATGGACGATGGTCAGATCGGCATCCGCCACCATCACCTTGGCGCGCAGCGCATCGAGCGCCGCCATCTTGCGCTTCAGCGCCAGATTGTGCTTTCCCCGTCCGAACATCGACCGCTCCGCGTGAGTACTCTATTATGTAAGCGAATGATAGCGATAATCGCAGAGAACTCCATAAGGATAAATCTGTCATGTTGTGACAATTTTCATGGCTCATGAAGCATCTGACTGCCATAAAAGACCAATGGCCATAGACATGGCGGGACGGCCTCAAAGATAAACCAAATCTAATATCTTAATTTTTCTCGCATCTGAAATTTTGTTACCGCCATCGGATAAAATTGTTTCGCGGCAGCATGTCGCCCAAGCCGTCTGCGGCTCCTCCTACAGCCGCAGCGGCGCCGACCCAGCCAGGAGCAGAAACATCACGCCAATCGCGATTTAATACGAATGCATGTTGAAGGATCCGACATCGGGTTGTAAATGTTTCCGACATGACACAACCCCGCCGCCCTTTGACCGATGCCGAACGGCTCGACTGGATCCGCCTCATCCGCACGGAGAATGTCGGGCCGATCACCTTCCACCGCCTGTTGGACCAGTATGGCAGCGCCGCCAAGGCGCTCGACATGCTGCCGGATCTGGCACGGCGCGGCGGGCGGGCCAAGCCGCTGCGCATTGCCTCCAAGGCCGAGGCGGAGCGGGAGATGCAGGCCAACCGCCGCTTCGGTGCCCGTCTGCTCTGCGCCTGCGAACCGGATTACCCGGAACCGCTGGCCGCGGTGGACGATGCGCCGCCGGTGATCTCGATCATGGGGCATGCCCATCTGCTGCAACGGCGCGCGGTCGCCATCGTCGGAGCGCGGAACGCCTCGCTGAACGGCAAGAAATTCGCCGAATCGCTGGCGCGCGACCTTGGGGCGGCCGGGCTGCTGGTGGTTTCCGGCCTGGCACGCGGCATCGACACCGCCGCCCATGCCGGTTCGCTGGCCAGCGGCACCGCCGCGGTGCTGGCCGGCGGCATCGACGTCGTCTATCCGCCGGAGAATGAGGCGCTGTACCGCGACATCCTGGCGCAGGGCGTGGTGGTGGCGGAAAGCGCCATCGGCACCCAGCCGCAGGCCCGCCACTTCCCCCGCCGCAACCGCCTGATCTCCGGCCTGTCGCTGGGGGTGCTGGTGGTGGAGGCGGCCTTGCGCTCCGGTTCGCTGATCACCGCGCGGATGGCGCTGGAGCAGGGGCGCGAGGTGATGGCGGTTCCGGGCTCCCCGCTGGACCCCCGCTGCCATGGCACCAACAACCTGCTGCGCCAGGGCGCCACGCTGGTGGAGCGCACCGACGACGTGCTGCGCGCCATCGAAACCCTGCGCCCGCCGACGCTGGCGGAACGGCAGCCCGACCTGTTCAGCGCACCCGCCCTCACCCATGGCCGAGCGATGGAACCCGACGAATCCGACCTTGCCAAGGCGCGTGCCGTGGTGCTGGAAAACCTCGGTCCCTCGCCCGTCACCATTGACGAACTCGTTCGCGGGTGCCAATTGTCCGCTCCGGTGGTGCTGACCGTGGTTCTGGAACTTGAGCTTGCCGGCCGAGTCCAGCGTCTTCCCGGTCATCAGGTCTCTCTCGCCTGATCGGCGCCGCCTTGGTTTGAGTGGGCATACGCGAAGGGCTGGTTTCTTGCCGGGCAGCAACGTCGTCATCGTCGAATCGCCGGCCAAGGCGAAGACCATCAACAAGTATCTGGGCGACGACTATACCGTCATCGCCAGCTTCGGCCATGTCCGCGACCTGCCGGCCCGGGACGGCTCGGTGCGCCCGGACGAAGACTTCGCGATGGAATGGGAACTGGGCGACCGCTCCAAGCGTCACATCGACGAGATCGCCAAGGCGGTGAAGTCGGCCGACCGCATCTACCTCGCAACCGATCCGGATCGCGAGGGAGAGGCCATCGCCTGGCATCTGTCCGAACTCCTTCGCGAAAAGCATCTGTCCGACAACCGCGACGTCCAGCGCGTCACCTTCAACGAGATCACCAAGTCGGCCGTCCAGACCGCCATGGCCAACCCGCGCGCCGTGTCGCAGGAGCTGGTCGACGCCTATCTGGCCCGCCGCGCCCTGGACTATCTGGTCGGCTTCACCCTGTCGCCGGTGCTGTGGCGCAAGTTGCCGGGCTCCAAATCGGCCGGCCGCGTGCAGTCGGTGGCGCTGCGCCTGATCTGCGAACGCGAGTCGGAGATCGAGGTCTTCAAGCCGCAGGAATACTGGTCGATCGCGGTGGGCTTCACCACGCCGGCCGGTTCCTCCTTCACCGCGTCGTTGACCCAGCTGGACGGCAAGCGCCTCGACAAGTTCGGCCTGCCCAACCGCGAGGCCGCCGAGGCCGCGGTGGCGCGGATCCGCCCGCAGGCCTTCGCGGTCTCGACGGTGGAGCGCAAGCAGAGCCGCCGCAACCCGTCGCCGCCCTTCACCACCTCCACCCTGCAGCAGGAGGCCTCGCGCAAGCTGGGCTTCGGCGCCACCCGCACCATGCGCACGGCACAGAAGCTGTATGAGGGCGTGGACATCGGCGGCGAGACGGTCGGCCTCATCACCTATATGCGAACCGACGGCGTCAGCCTGTCGCAGGAGGCCATCGACGGCGCCCGCGGCCTGATCGGATCGCACTATGGCGAGCGCTATGTTCCGGCCCAGCCGCGCGTCTACAAGACCGCCGCCAAGAACGCCCAGGAGGCCCACGAGGCCATCCGGCCGACCGACCTGCACCGCCGCCCCGACTCGGTGGCCGGCTATCTGGGAAGTGACGAGCTGCGGCTCTATGAGCTGATCTGGAAGCGCACGCTGGCCAGCCAGATGGAAAGCGCCGTACTGGATCAGGTGGCGGTCGACATCGCCAGCCCGTCCAAGGACGTGGTGCTGCGCGCCACCGGCTCCATCGTCGTGTTCGACGGCTTCCTGAAGGTCTATCAGGAGGATCGCGATGACGCGGCCGAGGACGACCAGCAGGAACGCCGCCTGCCGGCCATGGACCAGGGCGATGATCTTTCCCGCGGCGACATCGTCCCGGAACAGCATTTTACCCAGCCGCCGCCGCGCTATTCCGAAGCGAGCCTCGTCAAGAAGCTGGAGGAGTTGGGGATCGGCCGCCCATCCACCTACGCCTCGATCCTTCAGGTGTTGCAGGACCGCAATTACGTGCGGCTGGACAAGCGGCGCTTCATCCCCGAAGACCGCGGCCGGCTGGTCACAGCCTTCCTGGAGAACTTCTTCCACCGCTATGTGGAGTACAACTTCACGGCGGAGCTGGAGAACCAGCTGGACGAAATCTCCGACGGCAAGATCGACTGGAAGACCGTCCTGCGCGATTTCTGGACCGCCTTCGACGTGGCGGTGAACGGTACCAAGGACCTGACGATCACCCAGGTGCTGACCACGCTCGACAACGAGCTGGGCGCCCATTTCTTCCCGGCCGCCACCGAGGATGGCCATGACCCGCGCGTCTGCCCGGTCTGCCGCGAAGGCCGGCTGGGGCTGAAGCTGGGCAAGATGGGCGCCTTCATCGGCTGCTCGCGCTATCCGGAATGCCGCTACACCCGGCCGCTGGCCGTCGCCAACGACGAGAACGGCGAGGCGCAGGAAGGCCCGCGCGAGCTGGGCAACGATCCGGAGACCGGCCTGCCGGTGACGGTGCGCCGCGGCCCCTACGGCGCCTACATCCAGCTCGGCCCGGCGCCCGCTGCCGCCACCCCTCCGGTGGAGGAGCCGCCCGCGGAGGAGCCTGCGGCGGACGGCAAGAAGCCGAAGGCGAAGAAAAAGAAGAAGGACGAGGCGCCGAAGCCCAAGCGGGTTTCCCTGCCCAAGGGCATGGCCGCGGCCGACGTCGATCTCGACACCGCACTGAAGCTGCTGGCCCTGCCCCGCGTCATCGGCAACCATCCGGAAACCGCCGAGGAGATCAGCGCCGGCATCGGCCGCTTCGGTCCCTACCTGAAGCATGGCAGCGTCTACAAGTCGCTGACGCCCGACGACGACGTGCTGTCCATCGGCATCAACCGCGCCGTCGACCTGCTGGCCGGTGCCGCCAAGAAGGCGTCGGCCCCGGCGAAGACGCTGGGCGATCACCCGAAGACCGGCAAGCCGATCACCATGGGGTCGGGCCGCTTCGGACCTTATGTGAAGCACGCCAGCGTCTATGCCTCGATCCCGAAGGGGACCGAGCCGGACAGCGTCACGCTGGAACAGGCGCTGGAACTGATCGACGCCAAGGTTGCCAAGGATGCCGCCAAGAAGGGCGGCAAGGCGGCCAAGGACGCCGAGCCGGCCAAGGCCGACGGTGCCGAGGCGGAGAAGCCCGTCAAGGCGAAGGCCCCGGCGAAGGCTGCGGCCAAGAAGCCGGCCGCCAAGAAGGCGACCAAGGCCAAGGCGGCGAAGGATGCGCCTGCCGAAGCCGACGCGCCGAAGAAGAAGACCGCGAAGGCGTCGTAACCGCCTTCGCCACCCCGGCAATTTCCCCCTCCTCCCATCGGGAAGAGGGGGACTTCCGCGCCCCTCAGCGTTGCCGTTTCGCCGCCAGCATGCTGGCGATGGCCGCACCGGTCTTCCCGGCGCGCTCCCCGATCACGGTCAGCGTCTCGCCCGGTGCAGCGTCGATGTTCGCGGCCTTCAGCACCTCCACCGCCTTGTCGGGCGCCAGCCCCAGCGCCGGAGCGGCGGCTTCCAGCCGGGCGCCGGACAGGGCGCCGAACACTGCCCCCGGATTGGCACCGCCGCCGCCGGTGGTGCCGGTCATGCCGGTGAAGACCACCGAGACGATCAGGCTGGCGGCGAAGGCCGCACGGGCGGCGTGCCGCTTCAGATAGCCCAGGAAGGCCCGCCAGTTCTTCGCCAGATGCCAGAGTGCGATGGCGGAAAACACCACGCTCAGCCATTCGTGCGAAAACCGCACCAGCCCGGCGTTCCAGTGCAGAAGCAACATGACGCCAGTCACGGTGGACACGACGAAGGTGACGATGGTGACGGGCGTCACCACGTCGCGGGTCATGGTCCTGGAAATGCTTGTATTGGCATCGGAGCTTTTGGAATTGGTCACGTTGGAAACGGTCATGGCAGTCGCTCTCGATCCGGTGTCGTTTCTTGTTGGCGGCCATGATCACGCGCGACTGTAACCGGACGATATCGGCCAAGCTGACGCTGTGTAACAGTGTGTAACGCGCCACCCGCATGAGGCTGCCGCCAGCAATCCTGTCCAAGACGACCGGGGCGCCCGCCTGTTAGACTGCGGCATGGACCAGCAATCGGCACTACCACAGGCGCCAGCCCGCGGCGACTTCGCCCGGCTGTGGCGGGAGGCGCGTTTCGACGGCATGGAATGCCTGAACGCCCGCTTCCAGCGCCACAGCTACGCCCCGCACACGCACGAGACCTATGTGGTCGGCGTGATCACCGCCGGGACCGAGCTTTACCGCTGCCGCGGCACCGAACGGGTGGCGCGGGCCGGACAGGTGGTGGTGCTGGATCCGGACGTTCTGCATGACGGCCGCCCGGCGGCGGACGGCTATGCTTACCGCATGTTCTATCCGTCGGTGGCGCTGTTCGAACAGGCGATGGCCGATGCGCTGGGCCGTCCCGCCGCACCGCATTTCTCCGCCATGGAACTGGACGACCCGGAGCTGTTCCAGATCCTGCGCGGCCTGCACCATGGGCTGGAGGGGCCATACCGCGAACCGCTGCGCACCGACACCGATGCGCTGCGCGCCTTCACAGCATTGGCACTGCGCCATGGCGACCTGACGGCGCGGCCACGCGAGGCGAGACGGGAGCCGGCTGCGGTCCGCCGTGCGCGTGAGTATCTGGACGCGCATCTCGACAGCGCGGTCGAACTGGCCGATCTGGCGGAGGCGGCCGGGCTCAGCCGCTTCCATCTGCTGCGCGTCTTCCGGGCGGCGGTGGGCACGACCCCGCACGGCTATCTGACCGACCGGCGGGTCGCCCAGGCCAAGCGGCTGCTTGCGGGCCTCCTGCCGCTGGCCGACGTCGCGTTGGCTTGCGGCTTCTGCGATCAGGCGCATTTCAACCGTGTGTTCAAGGGACGGGTCGGCGTCTCTCCCGGCCAATACCGCCGCGGCAGCAATCCCATCCAAGACGGGCGCGCCGCAGCCGCCTAGCTTCCCACCCATGAGCACGGAAATGAGCACGGGCAGCTTCGCCATACCGGCATCCCCGCGGCAGGAATTCGCGTCGGGAGTCGTCCACAGCCTGCCCATCGTGGCGGGCGCCATCCCCTTCGGCTTCCTGCTGGGCAGCCTCGCCGCCAAGGCGGGCCTGTCGGCGCTGGACATGGGATTGATGAGCGCCCTGGTCTTCGCCGGCAGCTCACAGTTCGTCGCGGTCGAGCTTCTGGACAAGGGCAGCGCCGGGCTGGCGGTGGTCGGCGCCATCCTGCTGGTCAATCTGCGCCACCTGCTGATGGGGGCGACGCTGGAGCCGCGCTTCCGCGGCGTGTCCCGGGCACGGGCGGGGCTGGCGCTGTTCTTCATGACCGACGAGCAGTGGGCGCTGGCCCTGCGCCGTGGGCCGGAGCTGTCGCTGGCCTACTGGTACGGCGTGGCGGCGACGCTCTATCTGGCGTGGCTGTCCAGCACGGTGGCCGGGACGCTGGCCGGCACATTGATCGCCGACCCCGCCGCCTGGGGACTAGATTTCACCTTCATCGCCGTCTTCCTCTGCCTGCTGGCCGGGCTCTGGCGCGGAGTCGGATCCCTGCCGCCCTGGCTGGCGAGTGCCGCCGCCGCACTGACCGTCCATGCGCTGTCGTCCGGCGGAACCTGGCACATCCTGGCCGGCGCCGTGGCCGGCGGGGCGGTCGCGGCCCTTCAAGCGAAGGGGCAAGGGAGGATTCGCAATGGCTGAGGCCCTGAATCTGGACTGGAGCGTCTTCGCCATCGTGCTGGGCGGGGCGCTGGTCACTTGGATGACGCGGATCGGCGGACCGTGGCTGATCGCGCGGGTGCGGCTGGGTTCGGCAGCGAATGCGGCGCTGGAGGCGACGCCGGGCGCGGTGCTGGTGGCCCTGGTGGCACCGGCCGCGCTGTCGCGCCCGTCCGACGCGCTGGCCGCCGCCTTCGTCTGCCTGATCGCCCGGCGCGTGCCGATGGTGGTCGCGGTGGTGGCCGGCGTGGTGGCCGTGGTGGCTCTGCGCCGCCTGATCTGACCCCCGCATTGGCCCCTGTTGCAAACTGCCGTCTGGTGAAGCGCGCGGGGGATGCCTTATAAGTCGGGGATGACCGACCCGATCTCCGCCCCCGCCGCTCCCGCCCCCACTCCGGCTGCGTTCGACCCGCACGCCCTGCCGCCGCTGCGCGACGTGATCGCGCGCTTCGGGCTGGAGGCGCGCAAGTCGCTGGGGCAGAATTTCCTGCTCGACCTGAACCTGACGGGACGGATCGCGCGCTCGGCCAACCTGCCGGTCGGCACCACCGCCATCGAGGTCGGTCCCGGTCCCGGCGGCCTGACCCGTGCGCTGCTGGCAACCAACGCGGTGAAGGTCATCGCCATCGAACGCGACCGCCGCTTCATCGAAGCCTTGGCCGACGTCATCGAGGCCTCGCAGGGCCGCCTGTCCATCGTCGAGGCCGACGCCCTGACGGTCGACCCGGAGGAGCTGGCGCCGGCTCCGCGCGCCATCGTCGCCAACCTGCCCTACAATATCGCCACACCGCTTTTGCTCGGCTGGCTGGCGCGGATCGAGGCCTATGTCAGCCTGACGCTGATGTTCCAGAAGGAGGTCGCCGACCGGCTGGTGGCGAAGCCGGGCAGCAAGGCCTATGGCCGGCTGTCGGTCATCACGCAATGGCGATCCGACGCCCGCGTGCTGTTCAACCTGCCGCCGCGCGCCTTCACCCCGCCGCCCAAGGTCGAATCGACGGTCGTCCACCTGACCCCGCGGGCCAATCCGGAACCGGCCGACTGGCGCGCCCTGGAGCAGGTCACCGCCGCCGCCTTCGGCCAGCGCCGCAAGATGCTGCGCCAGAGCCTGAAGTCTCTGGGCAGTGCCGAGGCGCTGCTGGAGGAGACCGGCATCGCCCCGACCGCACGGGCGGAGGAGATCGACGTCGCCGGCTTCGCCGCGCTGGCCCGCGCTTTCCGCGCCCGCAGCCCACTTGAGAGTCCGGCATGATCCGGGTCAATCCCCGCATCAGCCTGGACGAAAGCGAGTTGCAGGAGGAGTTCATCCGCGCCTCCGGTCCCGGCGGACAGCACGTCAACAAGACCGAGACCGCGGTCCAGCTGCGCTTCGACGTGCGCAACTCCCCCAACCTGCCCGATCCGGTCCGCTACCGGCTGGAACGGTTGGCCGGGTCACGTCTGACCCAGGACGGCGTGCTGATCCTGGTGGCCGACCGCCACCGCTCGCAGATGCGCAACCGCGAGGACGCCCGCGAGCGGCTGATCGACCTGATCCGCGAAGCCGCCGCCCCTCCCCCGCCGCCCCGCCGCCCGACCAAGCCGACCAAGGGGTCCAAGGAACGTCGGCTTGAAGGCAAGGCCAAGCGGTCGGAGGTGAAGAAGATGCGCGGGAACGTGAACGACTGATCCGGAGCCTTCCAGGCATGCCCGCCATGAGACGGGCGCATTGGACGGTTCAACCATCCCGTGCCAGCCTTGCCCTTCGCTTGCCTGCAAAACATTCCCCCGTGACGACAAATCCGGGGCCGGAGACGTTCGATGAGCCACCCATCCGCCAGCGCCGCCCTGCCGTCGCCGACATCGGCCCGGCTGTCCGTCGGCTTCGCCTGGGTCGGGCATTCGCTGATGCACATCGTGTCGGCGCTGTTCCTGACCATCGTGCTGGCGCTGGAGACCGAATGGAAGCTCTCCTATGACGAGCTGATCCGGCTGTGGACCTTGGGCGCCTTCATGATCGGGCTGGGGGCACCGCTCGCCGGCTGGCTGGGCGACCGCTGGAGTTCGGCCGGCATGATCGCCGTCTTCTACCTGATGACCGGCGGCGGAGCGGTTCTGGCCGGATTCTCGGATGGGCCGGAGATGCTGATGTGGTCGCTGGCCCTGCTGGGGCTGGGGGCGTCGATCTACCACCCCGTCGGCATGGCCTGGATGATGGCGAATGCCGAGAACCGCGGCAAGGCGATGGGCTGGCTCGGCCTGTTCGGCACCTTCGGCGTCGCCACCGCCGCGGTGGTCGCCGGCAGCCTGACGCAGTGGCTGAACTGGCGCATGGCCTTCATTATTCCCGGTGCGATCTGCCTCGTGCTGGGCGTCGTGCTGGCGCTGCTGATGATGACCGGTGTGGTTCAGGACCGCCATGCCGACGTGAAGCCGCAGCCCAAGCCGTCGCGCGGCGACGTGGTGCGCGCCTTCTTCGTGCTGTCGCTGACCATGGTCTGCGCCGGGCTGATCTTCAACGCCATGCAGGTGGTGCTGCCCAAGCTGTTCGAGGCCCGGCTGGGCGGCTGGCTCGGCACCGGCACGCTGGGTGTCGGCGGGCTGGTGACCGCGGTCTACCTGATCTCCGCCCTGCCGCAGATGATCGGCGGCGTGCTGGCCGACCGGCATTCGCTGAAGCGGGTCTATGTCCTTTGCTTGCTGGCCCAGATTCCGTTGATGGCCGCGGTGGCCGTCCTGGCTGAACTGCCGCTGGTCGCCGCCGCCGCCTTCGTGGTCATCGCCTCGCAGACGCAGATCCCAGCGGAGAACATGCTGCTGGCCCGCTACACCCCGGACAAGCATCGCGGGCTTGCCTATGGCGCCAAATACATCCTGTCCTTCGGCGCCGGTCCGCTGGCGGTGCAGCTGGTCGCCTGGGTCTATGAGCGCACCGGCGACTTCACCCTGCTCTATCTGACCCTGTCGGCGCTTGCCGCCATGGCCTTCGCCGCCGCCCTGCTGCTGCCCGACGACCGCCGCAAGGCCGAACCGGTGGCGGAACCGCTGCCGGCGGCGGAGTGACCCGCCGCCGGTTTTCCGAAGCTTAGCCCAGCGTCTTGTTCAGCGCCTGATCGAGGTCGGCGATGATGTCCTCCGGCGTCTCCAGCCCGATGGACAGGCGGATCACGTCGGGGCCGGCGCCGGCCGAGGCCTGGGCTTCCGCCGACAGCTGGCGGTGGGTGGTCGAGGACGGGTGGATGATCAGCGAGCGGGCATCGCCAATGTTGGCGAGGTGGCTGAACAGCTCCACGCTCTCCACCACCTTCACGCCGGCCTCGAAGCCGCCCTTGACGCCGAAGGTCAGCACCGCGCCGGCGCCGCGCGGCAGGTACTTCTTCGCCAGATCCTTGTACTTCGACGACTCCAGCCCGGCATAGCTGACCCAGCCGACCGCCGGATGGCTTTCCAGGAACGTCGCCACCTTCAGCGCGCTGTCGGCGTGGCGCTGCATGCGCAGCGGCAGGGTCTCGATGCCGTTCAGCGTCAGGAAGGCGTTCATCGGCGCTTGGCTCGGCCCCAGGTCGCGCAGGCCAACGGCATGGCCGTGGATGGTGAAGGCCAGATGGCCGAAGGTTTCGTGGAAACGCAGGCCGTGATAGCCGGGGTCGGGCTCGCTCAGCGCCGGGAACTTGCCGGACTTGCTCCAGTCGAACTTGCCGCTGTCCACCACCACGCCACCGACCGAGGTGCCGTTGCCGGACAGGAACTTGGTGGTCGAATGCACCACCAGCGTGGCACCCCACTGGATCGGGTTGATCAGGTAGGGCGTCGCCAGCGTGTTATCGACGATCAGCGGAATGCCGGCCTCGTCGGCGATCCTGGCGATGGCCTCGATGTCGGTCACGACGCCGCCGGGGTTGGCGAGGCTCTCGACGAAGATCGCCTTGGTCTTCTCGGTCAGCGCCGCCTTGACGTTGTCGACAGTGTCGGTGTCGACGAAGCTGGGCTGCCAGCCGAAGGCGCGCGGGAAGCTGATGCCGAGCTGGTTCAGCGAGCCGCCATAGAGCTTCTTCGAGGCGACGATGTGGTCGCCCGGCGCCATCAGCGGGAACAGGGCCAGCAGCTGCGCGGCATGGCCCGACGAGGTCGCGGTGGCGCCGGCACCGCCTTCCAGATTGGCGAGACGCTCTTCCAGCACCGCCACCGTCGGGTTGGTCAGGCGGGAGTAGATGAAGCCGACCTTCTGAAGGTTGAACAGCGAGGCGGCATCGTCGACATTCTCGAAGACGAAGCTGGTGGTCTGGTAGATCGGCGTTTGGCGGGCGCCGGTCGCCGGATCGGGTGCCGCACCGGCATGGATGGCGCGGGTCTCGAAGCCGAAGCTCTTCTGCTCAGTCATCTGTGTGATTCCCCCAGTTTTTCAGATCAGTTTTTTGAACGATTTCGTCGGTGCCCTGCGACGCGTCACCAGCACGTTGGAATTGACCCCGATCCGGCCGATCTCGCCGTAAAGTCGCTGGATTTCCATCTTCGGACAGCGGTCCATCACCACGGTCAGGCCGGCAGCCCGGGCCCGTGCCGCCGCCTCGTCGTTGCGGACGCCAAGCTGCATCCACACCACCTTGGCCCCGGCGGCAATCGCCTCGTCCGTCACCCCGGCGGCGGCGGCGGAGTTGCGGAAGATGTCCACCATGTCCGGCGGCTCCGGCAAATCCCCCAGGCTGGCGTAGACGGCCAAGCCGAGGATGGTCTGCCCTGCCATCTTCGGGTTGACCGGGATGACGGTGTAGCCCTTGTCGCGCAGGTACTTCATCACGAAGTAGCTGGCCTTCACCGGATCGGCGCTGGCGCCGACCACGGCGATGCTCTTCGCGCTTTCCAGGACGCCGCGCAGGAAGGCGTCGGTGTAGTCGGCCGGCTCGGTGATCGTCTGGTCGCTCGTCCCGGAGCCGCTCATTGCCCGCACCAGACCGGCGTGCGCTTGCCGAGGAAGGCGTCGATGCCCTCGGCGGCGTCTTGCGCCATCATGTTCTCGGTCATCACCTTGGCGGCGTAGGCATAGGCGCCTTCCACGTCCAGATCGATCTGGCGATAGAAAGCCTCCTTGCCGGTGGCAAGCGTCAGCGGCGACTTCGACGCGATCTTGGCGGCGACGCCGTCCACCACCTCGTCCAGCTGGTCGGCCGGCACCGCGCGGTTGACGAGGCCGATGCGCTCTGCTTCCTCGGCATCGATTAGGTCGCCCAGCAGCAGCATCTCCATCGCCGCCTTGCGCCCGACCGCACGGGTCAGCGCCACCATCGGCGTCGAGCAGAACAGCCCGATGTTCACGCCCGGAGTCGCGAAGCGCGCGTCCTCCTCGCAATAGGCCAGATCGCAGGTCGCCACCAGCTGGCAGCCGGCGGCGGTCGCCACGCCACGCACCTTGGCGATCACCGGCTGGCGGATGCGGTTGATCGTCAGCATCAGGCGCGAGCATTGGATGAACAGCGCCTCGTACAGCTCACGCGACGGGGCGGCGCGCATCTCCTTCAGGTCGTGCCCGGCACAGAAGGCCCCGCCGGCCCCGGCCAGCACCACGGCCCGCACGGAGCGATCCTCGTCGATGGCATCCAGCGCGTCCTGCAACGCCGCCATCAGCCCGACCGACAGCGCATTGCGCGCCTTCGGCCGGTTCAGCGTCAGCGTGGCGATCCCGTCGCGATCCTCGCGCAGGACCAGCGGCTGATTGGGATCGTGGGTGGCGACTGCGGCGCTCATGGTTGTTGTCCTCCCGTGCGACTTCGGCTTCCGGATTTCGGTTGCGCACCGCGGGCAGCTTACCGCGCCGGGCCTGCGGGCAACACGGGGAACCTGCAAGGCAGGAAGGATGAGACGACATGCGGCAGAGGATTTCAACAATTACCTTTGTGGGACAGCCACTAAAATCTTCTAAATTGATAGGGAATTTGCACAAAAAGATGGCGCCGCCCTTTCCATCGAACAAGCGTCCCCCTACTCCTCGTCGCCGTCGCCGAGCAGATAGTCGATGTCGCCGCCGTCCAGCGCGCTGACCAGCCCCTTGCCCTCGATGGTGGCGTCGGACAGGCTGCCCTTGCGGCGCTGGAGGTCGAGGATGCGCTCCTCCACCGTATTGGCAGCGATCAGCTTGTAGACGAAGACTGGCTTGTCCTGGCCGATGCGATAGGCGCGGTCGGTCGCCTGATCCTCGGCGGCCGGGTTCCACCAGGGATCGTAGTGGATCACCGTGTCGGCGGCGGTCAGGTTCAGGCCGCGGCCACCGGCCTTGAGGCTGATCAGGAAGACCGGGATCTCGCGGTTCTGGAAGCGGTTCACCGGTTCGGCGCGGTCCAGCGTGCGGCCGGTCAGCTCAACGTAGGGGATGCTGGCCTTCTCCAGCTCCAGCTTGATCAGGTCGAGCATGCTGGTGAACTGCGAGAAGATCAGAATGCGCCGGCCCTCCGGCACCATCTCCTTCACCATCTCGGTCAGGGCATGCAGCTTGGCGCTCGGCCGCGCCTTGCCGCCGAGCGCCGCGATGGATTTCAGCAGGCGCGGATCGCAGCAGACCTGTCGCAGCTTCAGCAGCGCGTCGATCACCGCGATGGCGTTCTGGCCCAGCCCCTTGCCGCTGGCGGCCAGCGCCGCGCGCACCGTCTCGTTCACCGACAGGCGGATGGTCTCGTAGAGGTCGCGCTGGTCGCGTTCCAGGTCGATGCGCACCACCACCTCGGTCTTCGGCGGCAGCTCCTTCGCCACCGCCTCCTTGGTGCGGCGGAGCAGGAAGGGGCGGATGCGACGCATCAGCAGGTTGGCGCGGGTGTTGTCGCCGCGCTTCTCGATGGGCACGCGGTAGCGCTTGCCGAACTCCTTGCGGTCGCCCAGCAGGCCCGGCATCAGGAAGGCGAACTGGCTCCACAGCTCGCCCAGATTGTTCTCCACCGGCGTGCCGGACAGGCAGAGCCGGTGCCGCGCCGGCAGCGCCGCCACTGCGCGGGTCGCCTTGCCGTCGGGATTCTTGATCGCCTGCGCCTCGTCCAGCACGATCATGTGCCAGGTCAGGCGTTTCAGCAGGTCGACGTCGCGCGCCACCACGCCATAGGTGGTGACGACGATGTGGGCGCGGTCGATCTCCGACAGCTTGCCGTGGCGGTCGACGCCGTGCAGAACCACCACCCGCAGATGCGGGGTGAAGCGTTCCGATTCCGCCACCCAGTTCGGCACGAGGCTGGTCGGCACCACCACCAGGCAGGGCTCGGTCAGCCGGCCCTCATGCTCTTCCATGGCGATGTGGGCCAGCGTCTGGGCGGTCTTGCCGAGCCCCATGTCGTCGGCCAGGATTCCGGCGACGTTGTTGGCGCGCAGGCTCTGCATCCAGGCGAGGCCGCCGCGCTGGTAGTCGCGCAGTTCGCCCTTGAAGCCCGGCGGCGGGGTCATGTCGCCCGGCATCTCGTCGGCGCGCAGGCGCTGGAGATAGCCGTCGATCTGCGCCGTCTCGTCGCCGCGCCGGGCGATCAGGTCGTCGATGTCCAGCAGCGAGTCGGCCTCGGCCAGCGGCACCTTCAGCCGGTCGCCGCTGCTGCGCCCGCTGTCCAGCATCGCTTCCAGAACGCTGAGCAGTCGCTCGATCCGCTCGGCCGGCAAGGCCAGGACGTTGCCGTCGTCGAGAACGATGTGGGCGCGGCCGTCGATGATCCGGGTGGTCGACAGGCCGCCCTTCTCCACCAGCCGGGCGAGGATCGGCAGCAGCGGCTGGCGCTCGCCGTCGATCTCGACACCGACATCCAGGTCGAACCAGCCGTCGCCGGCATCGCGCACGGCGACCTCGACCTCGGCGCCCGGCTCGATCACCTTGGTGCCGAAATCGGCGCCGACCTCCATGATCCAGCCGGCCTTGGTCAGGGCGGGGACCTCGTTGGTCAGGAAATGCTGCCAACGCTCCTCGACGTCCCGCCCGGTCAGCCAGTGGACGCGCGAGCCGCGGGCGTTCAAGGCACCCTTGGGCGGCTCGATCCGCGCCTGGGCGAAGCCGAGGCCGGACAGCCGGTCCAGCGCCGCCTGCTCGTCGGCCTTGTCGCGGCGGACGAAGGTGACCTCGTTGAACTCATCCTCGTAGCGGGCGAACTGGCGCTGGTCGTCGGGCTCGATCTCCACCGCATTGCCAGGTTCGCCATAGTCGAAGGACAGGCGCAGCACGTCGACCAGCCCATCGGCCGGCGTCACCACGCGGCCAAGGCGGGCGATGATGCGGGGGGAGCGCTCGACGATGGCCGCGGCATCCGCCGCCCCGCTGCGCACGCCGGGAATGCCGCTGTCGCGGAAGCTGGGGGTGGCGATGGAAGGCGGCGGGGCGATGCGCGGCATCGACGGAGCACCGCTGCGCGACGGACCGAACAGGCGCGACGGGGTCGCCTTCGATGGCACCGGCGGCGGTGGCGGGGCGGCTGGGACCGGCTTGGCCTTCGGCACCTCCACCACCTGGAGATCGACCGGGA
This sequence comes from Azospirillum sp. A26, assembly GCF_042604635.1. Lineage (NCBI taxonomy): Bacteria > Pseudomonadati > Pseudomonadota > Alphaproteobacteria > Rhodospirillales > Azospirillaceae > Azospirillum > Azospirillum sp. A26. The sequence continues at coordinate 1,308,664 of NZ_CP170472.1, forward strand.
AGACGGTGCCGGTGGCGCTGTCGACGCACCAATAGGACTGGCCCTTCACCAGCACGCTGCGTTCGGGCAGGCCGGTCGGGCGCAGCTTGCGCGTGGCCGGGTCGCGGAAGGTGCGGACGGTGCGGCCCGGCGCCTCGGCCAGCGGGGTGCCGTCGCGCCAGCGCAGGCGGCCGGTGGAGAGCAGGCGGCGCAGCAGGCGGTCCACCACTTCGCCCCGGCTCTTGGCGACGGGGGTGCGCTCGGTGCCGCCGCTACCGAGCAGCCGGGCGATGGCGCGGTCGGCATCGCCGTCCAGCGAGCGCGGCGCCTTGGCCAGCACGTCGCGCGGGGTGGCGGGGCTGCTGTCGGCCGCCCCCTCCGCCACGAACTCCGCCAGGATGTAGCAGGCGACATCGCCCTGCCCCGGCTCCAGAATCCAGCGCAGGCTGCGCTCCGGCTCCGGTTTCGGGGCCGAAGGTGGTGGCGGGGGCGGCGCCACGCTGCGGACCGGCGGCGGAACCGGCGGGCGGACCAGGGTGAGCGGCGGTTTGGGAGCAGCCGGCGGCACGGGAGGAGGCGCCGATGGCTGTACGGCGGCCGCCGGCGGGGATGCGACCGGAACCGGCGGCGGAGAAGGAGGCGGGACGAGCGGCGCCTTCACATCGGCAACGTCGAACAGGGAGGCTCGGCGCCATTCCGGACGGCTTTCCAGCGCCAGCATCGCCGCCGCCGCCATGTGGGCGCAGGCGTTGCGGCCACAGGAACAGGTGCGGTCGAGCACCACGCTGCGCTTGCCCTGCACCGGGGTGACCGTCACCGACAGCCGGCGGCCGAGATCGCTGACCTCGGCCTCGATCCGGTCGCTGCCGGGCGCACCCAGCGTCACCGCACCCGTCATCATCAGCGTGCGGCTGCGCTGCAGCGTCTTGGCATCGAAGACGCGCGTCAGGTCATCCTGACCGAAGGGGACGGCGGCGCCACCCGACGAAGGGCCACGCGGCAAGGCATCGAAGAGCGACATGCGGTGCGGGGGTGACCAGGGCAGTTTGGATGGATCGGGTGCGGAAATGGAACGGAACGGAAACGGGGCGTCGGTATAGGATCTTACGCGGCGCAGCGCAAGCCTTTGGCTTAAGCATCGACGTGCACGGCGCCGTGTTGGCGGGACCGTGCGCGGCCGTCCGTCATAACACAGGACGCCGCCGGCTTCACCCCGGTTGGTGACTTATCCGCGGCTGCCGGGAAAGACGCAGCCGGCCAGCTCGCACAGGCCGGCCCCGCTGCCGAGCTGATGGGCGGCCCAGCGGATGGTCCCCTCCACGAAGGACGGGTCGCCGGCATGGACCAGCAGGGCGAGCCCGAGCACCATCGCACCCGCCAGCCAGGGAGAGGGACGCAGCCGTGGGGCGCCGTCCTTGCGGCTGCTCCACAGGAACAGCAGGGCCGACAGCCCGCCGATGGTCAGCCCGGCCACCACCTCCGCCCCGGAATGGGCCGAGACGGCGACGCGCGAGGCCCCGATGGCCAGCACCAGCGCCACCGCCGCCAGCGGCAAGCCGATGCGCAGCCAGCGCGAGTCAGCATTGCGCGCGGCCAGCGCCGACACCGACCCGTAGAAGACGGCGGAAAAGGCGGCATGGCCGCTGGGGCTGATGAAGCGGTCGCCGGCGAACAGCGAGGGGAACAATGGAAAGTCCGGCAGGCCGCAGCCATGCCCGATCAGCTTCAGCACGACCATCGCGCCAAGGCAGAGCGCCAGGGCCAGCAGCCAGCGCAGCGCCAGCGGCGCCGAGTGGTGCCGCCACAGCGCGGTCGCATAGAGGGCGGACAGTGGAACGAGAAGGCTGCTGCTGCCCAGATGGGTGATGGCGCCGCTGGCGGTGGCGAGCATCTGATCCCCAATGATGCCGGTGGAAAGGAACGGCTTTGCCACATGGTGCGGCGCAGCAGGGACAGCAAGGGGACGAAAAAGAGGTGCGGACGTCTGGTCCGCCCCTCAACCCTCCAACTGGTCGGCGCGGGCGTCGGCGATCACGCAGTTGCGGCCCGAACGCTTGGCCTCATACAGTGCCTCGTCGGCACGGCGGACCAGACCCTCGGCGGTATCGCCCAGCCGGCCGCCGATGGAGATGCCGATCGACACCGTCACGTTGATCTCGCCGCGGTCGGCCGAGACGGCGAAGGGGAAGTCGGCGATGCGCGAGCGCAGGCGCTCGGCGACGATCAGCGCCGCTTCGCCGTCGGTGTCCGGCAGGATGACGATGAATTCCTCGCCGCCCAGCCGGGCGACGAGGTCGAAGGTGCGCAGGTTGCGGCTGGCCCGGGCGGAGACCTCGCGCAGCACCTCGTCGCCGATGGCGTGGCCGTAGGTGTCGTTGACCACCTTGAAGTGGTCGATGTCGAACATCAGCACCGACACCGGCTTGTGGCTGTCGATGGCGCGCTCCAGCAGCCGGGGCAGATGGGCGTTGACGTAGCGGCGGTTGAAGACGCCGGTCAGGCTGTCGGTCAGCGCCATCGACAGGCTCTGCTCGTAATTGGAGCGCAGCCGTTCCTGATAGCGCTTGCGCCGGATCTGGGTGCGGGCACGGGCCAGCAGTTCGTTCCGGTCGACCGGCTTGATGACGTAATCGTTGGCGCCGAGTTCCAGCCCCTTCGCCACCTGCCCCAGGTCGCCGTCATCGACCATCAGCAGAATCGGCACCTGCCGGGTGCGTTCATGCGAGCGCAGCTGCGAACAGAGCCGCAGCCCGTCCTCGTTCAGCAGGGTCAGGCTGACCACCACCAGATCGAGCGGGCTGCCCAGCGCACGTTCCAGCGCCTTGGCGCAGGTGTCGGCAGAGGTCACCGTGTTGTGGTCGCGCTCCAGCGTGTCGGTGACCTTTTCGAGGTCGAGCGCGGAATCCTCCAGCACCAGCACGCTGGCGCGCTCGAAGGACTCGCTCAGCATGGTGCCGCTGCGCTCGATGACGCCGAACTGGCCCGACGTGGTTTCGCGCAGGCGCCACTCGTCCATCATCATCTTCAGCCGCACCAGCGAGCGGACGCGCGCGAACAGCGCGATGTCGTTCACCGGCTTGGTCAGGAAATCGTCGGCTCCCGCCTCCAGCCCGCGGACGCGGTCGGCGATGTCGGACAGCGCCGTGACCATCACCACCGGAATGTGCATGGTGGCGGGGTCGGAACGGATCTTCTCGCAGACCTCGAACCCGTCCATGCCCGGCATCATGACGTCCAGCAGGACGATGTCGGGCGATTCCTTCCGCACCATCTCCAGCGCGTCGGGTCCGTTGAAGGCGGTCAGCACATTGAAGTATTCGCGCGTCAGCTTTGCCGCGAGCAGCTTCACATTGGGCAGAACGTCATCGACAACTAGGACACGCGCGGACATCGGAAGGGAAATCCTGCAGAATTGGCACAGATGAAAGCGACTTATCCGAGAAACTTTTTGACTGTTTCAAGGAATTTCACGACCGAGATGGGCTTCGCAACATAGTCCTCGCAGCCGCCCTGGCGGATTTTCTCTTCGTCGCCCTTCATGGCGAAGGCGGTGACGGCGACGACCGGGATGCTCTTCAACTCCGGATCGTCCTTGATCCAGCGGGTGACCTCCAGCCCCGACACTTCGGGCAGCTGGATGTCCATCAGGATCAGGTCGGGACGGTGCAGGCGCGCCAGACGCATCGCCTCCATGCCTTCGCGGGTCTGCAGCGTGCCATAGCCGTGCGCCTCGAGCAGGTCATGAAAGAGCTTCATGTTCAGCTCGTTGTCCTCGACGATGAGGACGGTCTTGGTCGGCTTACCACCGGTCTCCAATGGTCCGCACGGCTCCGCTGGCATGCATCCTCCCTGGGTGTGACCCCCGCGTTCACGCTGTCCCGTTCACGCGGTCCGATGCCGCACCTTGCGCACCGCGGACGCGCTTCCCCCGGCAGGCCGAAGGCGCGGTCGCGGGACCGCAGATCCGGTATACCCCCTTTCTGATTAGGTCGCGACGGTTAAATAGTCGTTACCGAACCGCTGGCCGGCATCCCTTATCGGACTGCGATCGCCCTGTCGGAAAACGGAAAACCACCCGCGGCGGACGCGGGCGGTCTCGATTGTCCTGAACAGCAACTGCGGGCAGGGCTGGCCTTCTCAGGCCGCCCGCTTCGCCTTGCGCTTGGCGTCGCGGCGGCGGGCGCCCTTGGCGCCATACATCATGGCGTCGGCGCGGCGCATCACCTCGTCCTCGCTGTCCTCGGCGCCATAGGGCTGGGTGCCGACGGAGAAGCGGACCGGCAGGGTCTGGCCACCCCATTCCACATGGGTGGCGTCGGCGATGGCGGCCAGTTGGCGGGCGCGGGCGAGGCCGTTGGCGGTGTCGGTGTTGGTCAGCAGCACGACGAACTCGTCGCCGCCCAGCCGGGCGACGACATCCTCCTGCCGGACATTGCCGACGATCATCCGGGCCACCTGCCGCAGATAGGCGTCGCCGGCGACATGGCCGTGGGTGTCGTTGATGGCCTTGAAGCCATCCAGGTCGATCATGACCAGCAGCCCGCCGGCGGTGCCGTTGCGCCGGGCCGAGGCCAGTTCGCGCCGGAAGTGGCTGTAGAAGCCGCGCCGGTTCAGGAGGCCGGTCAGCTCGTCCGTCATCGTCAGGCTTTCCAGGTAGGCGACACGCTCCTGCAACTCGGCGATCGTATCCTTTGCTTCGGCAAGCAACGCGATCGTCTCGTCCAGCGCCTGGCGCTCGGTCCCCCGCAGAAGCCCGACGCGCGAGGCCAGCGCGACCGGTGACCAGCCTGCCGGCACGTCGAAACGGTCGGCGGCATGATGCTTCAGGTCCAGGGCGGCGACGATGGCGTTCATGGGGTCGGCTCCTCTGATGAAGGTCGGAACACTTCGCCTTCCTCTAAGCAACCCCCGTGCCAACCCGCAGCACCCCGGAGATACCAAGCATTTTATGCATTTCCGGCGGATTGCGCCGGTGGATCATCCGGCAGGGGTGGAGCCTCTTACCCACCAGACCGGCATCTTCTGCCCACTCCAATCGTTCGGGGCAGGAAATCCCTGCCGGGAAGCGTGGGCAGCGGAGGGCGGCCGGCAAAAGGCTCCACCCGCCCATCACACCACCCGGTCCGGCGCCGGCCGGCCGGCCGTCACCGCGTCGACATTGTCCAGCGCCTTGAACCCCATGGCGTTCCGCGTCTCCACCGTGGCGCTGCCAAGATGCGGCAGCAGGAAGGCGTTGGGCAGGTCGCGATAGCCGGGATGCAGGTTCGGCTCGTTCTCGAACACGTCGAGCCCAGCCGCCGCGAGACGCCCCCGCTTCAGCGCGTCGATCACCGCGCCGTCGTCCACGACGCTGCCACGCGCGGTGTTGATCAGGATGGCGCCGGGCGGGAGCCGCTCGATCCGGTCGGCGTTCAGCCAATGTCGGGTTTCCGCCGTGGCCGGGAAATGAAGCGACAGGACATCGCACACCGGCAGCATCGCCTCGGGATCGGCGTGATAGGTGGCGCCCAGTTCCAGCTCCGGGGCCAAGCGGCGGCGGTTGCTGTAATGGATGGTCATGCCGAAGGCGCGGGCGCGGGCCGCCACTGCCTGCCCGATGCGGCCCATGCCGACGATGCCCAGCCGCTTGGCCCCGACATGGGTGCCCATCAGCTGGGTCGGAGTCCAGCCGGTCCAGGCGTTGGCCCGGATCATCCGCTCGCCCTCCGAGGCGCGCCGCGCCGCGCCCAGCAGCAGAAGTAGGGCAATGTCAGCAGTGGCGTCGGTCAGCACGTCAGGCGTGTTGGTGATGGTCAGGCCGCGGGCGCGCGCCGCCTCCAGGTCGATGTGGTCGGTCCCGACCGAGAAGGTCGCCAGCACCCGAACGCTTTGCGGCAGGGCGGCGATGGCGGCGGCGTCCAGCCGGTCGCCGGCACAGCAGAGCACGGCATCGGCCCCGACCTCAGCAGCGCGGGCGGCGATCTCCTGTCCGCTGAAGGCGCGGTCCTCCGGGTTGAGCACCGCCCGGTAGTCGCGCGACGCCCGCGCCTCCACCGCGTCGGGAAGGCGGCGGGTCAGCAGCAGCACGGGCCGGGCAGAGGGGTTGGCGGCGGGACTGTCCGACTGCGTCACTGGCTGCACCTCGGCAGGGCTTGTCATTCCGGCGGTTCCCTTCCATTGATAGGACATTCGGGTGGCGGGCCTTTCGGACCGCGGCAAAAACACCCATACTCCACCAAGAGCCGTCAATCACCTGTGGATCCCGTCTTGCTCGACCGTCTCTCTGCCCTCCCGGCAACCGTTGGTGCGGTCTTCGCAGCCGCCGTTTCCGCCGGTGCGCTTCTCGCGGCCTCCCCTGCCCTGGCTCAGCCGGCCGCGACCTCGCTGGCGGCGGTGGCGGCCAAGATCCAGCCTCACCGGGCAATCTACGCCATGTCGCTGGGGTCGGCGCGCAACGGCTCGAAGGTCAGCGACGTCCGTGGCCGCATGATGTTCGAATGGGCCGACGCCTGCGACGGCTGGACGACGGAGCAGCGCTTCCAGCTGCGCTTCGTCTACAGCGAGGGCGAGGACATGGCGATGAACACCAACTACACGACGTGGGAGGCTAAGAACGGCCTGCGCTACCGCTTCAACGTCCGCAAGCTGGTGAATGGCGAGGTCGACGAGGAGGTGCGCGGCGAGGCGAACCTGAGCGAAGGCGGCGCCGGCAGCGCCCAGTTCACCAAGCCCGATCCGCAGGAGATGGAGTTGCCGGCCGGCACCATGTTCCCGACCGCCCACACACTGGCGATCCTGGATCATGCCGAACGCAAGGAGCCCTTCTTCACCCGCACCATCTTCGACGGGTCCGACGCGGAGGGCCCGACCGAGGTGTCGACCGTCATCGGCAAGCCCGGCGCGCCGAAGGATTCGGCAAAGGATCCGCTGCTGAAGGTGGGCAAGGCCTGGCCGGTCCGCATGGCCTTCTTCCCGGTGCAGAGCGATTCGGCCCAGCCGGAATATGAGATGAGCCTGCATCTGCTGGAAAACGGCATCGCCGAGTCCATGCAGATCGACTATGGCGATTTCACCGTCAACGCCGTGCTGGAAAAGATCGAGGCTCTGCCGAAATCGGGCTGCTGATACGCCGGCGGGCCGTGACATTTCACCGTGCGTTTACCGGCCTGTGGGATGTTCGACGGTTTCCCTGTTGATCGCGACATGTTGCTGCGCTTAACTGTCGGTTGAGTTTTGCGCAACAGGCCGGCTCCCCCATGGGTGACCGGCCGTCCGAGGGTTTTCCGTCATGAGCAAGAAGCATGTCCAGATCGGGCAGGTTTTCCAACCGGTCGGCAGCGCCGGCGGCCGCGGTTGGCGGGTGACGGCAACGGTCAACCTGCTGGGCATCCCCCACGCCCGCGTCGTCAGCACCGAGGACGAGGGCGTCTCGAAGACCCTGAGCTGTTCGGTCCTCGCCGACACCAGCCATTACCGCCTGATCGCCTCGGCCCCGGCCGATGGGATGGCGGCGTAAGAACCTCTTGTTTCCGGGCAAGTCGTTCGCCCTGTCCCGCGCGTCGGCGCAGGACGGGGCGAAATCTCTTTGCCTAATCGCTTTGCTTATTCCTCTCCCCGCCGCTCGCGCAGCTTGGCCCAATAGTCCAGCCGCTTGCGCAGATCGCGTTCGAAACCGCGCTCCACCGGCTGGTAGAACTCGCGCCGCGCCATCCCCTCGGGGAAATAATTCTGGCCGGAGAAGCCCTCCGCCGCGTCGTGGTCGTATTCGTATCCCTTGCCGTAGCCGATTGTCTTCATCAGCTTTGTCGGCGCGTTCAGGATATGCTTGGGCGGCATCAGCGAGCCGGTCTCCTTCGCCGTCCGCATAGAGGCCTTGTAAGCGGTATAGCCGGCGTTCGACTTCGGCGCCGTCCCCAGATAGATGACCAGCTGTGCCAGGGCCAGTTCGCCCTCCGGGCTGCCCAGCCGTTCATAGGCCTCCCACGCGGCAACCGCCTGGGTCAGGGCATTGGGGTCGGCCAGCCCGATATCCTCCACCGCGAATCGGGTCAGACGCCGCGCGATGTAGCGCGGGTCCTCGCCGCCGTCCAGCATGCGGCTGTACCAATAGAGGGCAGCGTCGGTATCGGATCCGCGCAGCGACTTGTGCAGGGCGCTGATGAGGTTGTAGTGCCCTTCCTGCGACTTGTCGTAGAGCGGGGCGCGGCGCTGGATGGTGGCGGCGAGCGCGTTGGTGTCGAGTGTCGTTTCGCCCGGCAGCGCGAACAGCTCCTCGCACAGGTTCAGGCAGAAACGGCCGTCGCCATCGGCCATCGCCTTCACCGCGGCACGCGCATCGGCGTCCAGCGGCAGCGGCCGGCCCATCTCCGCCTCGGCCCGCGACAGCAGCTTTTCCAGCGCCGTGTCGTCCAGCCGATTCAGCACGAACACCTGCGCCCGCGACAGCAAGGCGGCGTTCAGTTCGAAGGACGGATTCTCGGTGGTGGCGCCGACCAGCGTGACGGTGCCGTCCTCGACGAAGGGCAGGAAGCCATCCTGCTGGGACCGGTTGAAGCGGTGGATCTCGTCGATGAACAGCAGCGTCCCCTGCCCCGCCACCCGGCGGGCACGCGCGGCGTCGAAGACCTTGCGCAGGTCGGCAACACCGGAGAACACCGCCGACAGCGGTTCGAAATGCAGATCGGTGCTGTGGGCCAGCAGGCGGGCGATGGTGGTCTTGCCGCAGCCGGGCGGCCCCCACAGGATCATAGAGGCCAGCCGCCGCGCCGCGACCATGCGGCCCAGCGGGCCGTCGGGTTTAAGCAGATGGTCCTGCCCGACGACCTCGTCCAGCGTGCGCGGGCGCAGCCGGTCGGCGAGCGGACGGGGAGCCGCCGCAGAGAACAGCCCGGCATCCCCGCCCGACTCGCCGCGCTTTGCCATGACCGCCGCCTCAGCGCACCGAGGTGCAGCGCTGGTAGCACTGCTTCAGCTGGTAGCTGCAATTGTCGGTCGGGCTGAAGGGAGTCGAGTCGGTGCGGTCGATGCCGCCCTGGTTGCGGGCCGCGACCGAGTCCATGCAGGAATTGTGGCTGCGCTCGCACTGGGCCTGGCAGGACGCGCCGGCACCGGTGCCCCCGTCGATCCGCAGCGACTGGTCGTCGGCGCCGGCGCGCGGGGTGGACGGTCCCGGGACCACGGTAACGGTGGGCGCCGGGCCGGCGGCGGGGCGCGAGGCCGGATCGGCGCAGGCCGACAGACCGAGCAGGGCCACGGCCACGAGCGGGGCAACGAGACGAACCGGACGGAACATAGCCACGACGGCTCCTATTGTTCTTGTTGTGGGAATGGCCTTTGGCATGACGGAATGCCACACCCCTCTGGACCATCCCCCATTCGGTCCCCACTATGCCGATAACCGTAGCAAGAAGGGAATGACTGAAATGACACCGGAATCGGACGGCAGACCGACACGCAACCCGGCGCGCCACCGGTCCTTGCGGCTGCTGCTTGCGCTGCTCGTCCTCGGACTCGTCATGCTGGCCTCGCGCGTGCTGGCGCTGCCCAACATCGGCATGGGCGAGATGATCGTGCCGCTGCTGGGCGGGCTGTTCGTGGCGGTCGCCATCGTGCTGATCGTACGCCGCGACCGCGCCGACCGCGACGCCCTGCCCCCGTCCCGGCGCGACCGCCAGGACCAGGGAATGCCGGACTGATCGGCCTGGACCGATCTAGAGGGCCCGGTTAGACGAACTTGAAGCTGAGGAGGCCGCCGACCACCACGACCAGCAGGACGGTGGCCACCAGCATCAGGCGCTTTTCAATGATGTGCTGAACCTGCGGGCCGTAGAAGTGCAGCAGAATGGCGATCATGTAAAAGCGGGAAAAGCGCGCGACGATGGAACAGAGGATGAAGACCGTCAGGTCGAGATGGGCGAAGCCGGCGGTGATCGTCAGCAGCTTGTAGGGGATCGGCGTCACCCCCTTCAGGATCAGGAACCAGGGGCCGAACTCGGAGAACATCTCCTGGAAATGCTGGAACGACTCCTGCGCATTGTAGAAGTCGATGATCATCCGCCCGACGCTCTCGAACAGATAGAATCCCAGCGCATAGCCCAGCATTCCGCCGAGCAGCGACGCGAAGGCGCAGATGTTGGTGTAGAACCACAGCCTCTTCGGCTTCTCCAGGCACATCGGCACCAGCATCACGTCCGGCGGCAATGGGAAGAAGGAGCTTTCGGCGAAGGAGATCGCCGACATCCACCAGACGGCATCGTCGCGGGCGGACAGGCGCTGGAGGCGTGTGTAAAGAGAACGCAACATTTGACCGGCCACAAATGAGAAAACCCTTCCTCCGGCGAACCGGAGGAAGGGCCTAATATATCACCGATATCGGCGATCCCGTCCTGTGCGATACGGGGCCCTGGGACCCAATGCCGCACAGGGCGTGAGACCGGCGCGATTGCCGGTCATGTTACTCGGCGGTCTCGCCTTCGGCCTCGGCGACGTCCTGCGTCGGGCCGGAGTTCTGACCCTTGGCCGCAACGTCACGCTCGACCAGCTCGAACACCGCCATGTCGGCGGCGTCGCCGTAGCGGAAGCCGGCCTTCAGGACGCGGCTGTAGCCACCCTGACGGTCCTTGTAGCGGTCGGCCAGGACGGTGAACAGCTTGGTCACCGTCTCGTTGTCGCGCAGCTGGGCGAAAGCCAGACGACGGTTGGCCAGGCCACCCTTCTTGCCGAGCGTGATCAGCTTGTCGACGATCGGACGCAGGTCCTTCGCCTTCGGCAGGGTGGTGGTGATCTGCTCGTGCTTGATCACCGCGTTCGCCATGTTCGAGAACATGGCCTTGCGGTGGCTGCTGGTCTTGCTGAACTTACGTCCCGAAACGCCGTGACGCATGGCGGTCCTCCTTCATGGCATGGCCCCCCTCGGGGAGCCGATCGTGAACCCCGCCGCCCAGTCGTAATGCTGGTACGGCAGCCGGGTCGGGCCGTGGTGGCCCTGGGGAATGCGCCCCTCCCGCCCGGAGGCGGACGGGGCGCGGCAGAATGCTGAGATGCTTAGTACGGCTCTTCCAGACGCTTGGCCAACTCTTCGATGTTCTCGGGCGGCCAGTTCGGGATTTCCATACCGAGGTGCAGGCCCATCTGGGACAGCACTTCCTTGATCTCGTTCAGCGACTTGCGGCCGAAGTTCGGGGTGCGGAGCATTTCCGCCTCCGTCTTCTGCACCAGATCGCCGATGTAGACGATGTTGTCGTTCTTGAGGCAGTTGGCCGAACGGACCGACAGTTCCAGCTCGTCCACCTTGCGGAGCAGGTTCTTGTTGAATGGAACCTCCTCGTGCTTCTCCTCGGAGACGGCGTGCGTCGGCTCCTCGAAGTTGATGAACAGCTGCAGCTGGTCCTGCAGGATGCGGGCGGCGAGAGCCACCGCGTCGTCCGGCTTGACCGAACCGTTGGTCTCCACCGTCATCGACAGGCGGTCATAGTCGGTGACCTGCCCGACGCGGGCATTGTCGACCTTGTAGGAGACCTTGCGGACCGGGGAGAACAGGGCGTCGATCGGAATCAGGCCGATGGGCGCGTCTTCCGGACGGTTCTGGCTGGCCGGGACGTAGCCCTTGCCGGTCTCGACCGTCAGTTCCATGTTCAGCCGCGCGCCGTTGTCCAGCGTGCAGATGATCAGTTCCGGATCCATGACCTGGATGTCGGGACCGGTCTCGATCATGCCGGCCTTGACCTCGCCCGGGCCTTCGGCGCGCAGACGCATGCGCTTCGGGCCGTCGCCGCCCATGCGCAGACCCATCGTCTTGATGTTCAGGACGATGTCGGTCACGTCCTCGCGGACGCCGGGGATGGACGAGAACTCGTGCAGCACGCCGTCGATGTGGATCGACGTGACGGCGGCACCCTGCAGCGAGGAGAGCAGGATGCGGCGCAGCGCGTTGCCCAGCGTCAGACCGAAGCCGCGTTCCAGCGGCTCGGCGACCACGGTCGCAAAGCGGTCGGCGTCGTCACCGGGCTGGATGTCCAGCTTGCTCGGCTTAATCAGTTCCTGCCAGTTCTTCTGAAGCACGGATCGACCTCAAGATGCCATCGGGTGAACACGAACCCGCGGGGCCCGAGCCATTCCCATGCTGAGGGGACCGCGATGGCTGCGGCCCCCTGTCCCGGAATGGCTGGTCCCCGCGGGTGCGGAAACAAAGCTAGATCAGACGCGGCGCTTCTTCGGCGGGCGAACGCCGTTGTGCGGGATCGGCGTGACGTCGCGGATCGACGTGATCTGGAAGCCGATCGACTGCAGGGCGCGGAGAGCGGACTCACGCCCCGAACCCGGACCCTTCACTTCGACTTCCAGGGTCTTCATGCCGTGTTCCTGAGCCTTGCGGCCAGCGTCCTCGGCAGCGACCTGGGCGGCGTAGGGCGTCGACTTGCGCGAACCCTTGAAGCCCATGGTGCCCGACGACGACCAGGCAATGGTGTTGCCCTGCGCGTCGGTGATGGTGATCATCGTGTTGTTGAACGAGGCGTTCACGTGAGCGACGCCGGCGGTGATGTTCTTGCGCTCGCGACGACGCAGGCGCTGAGAAGCGGCGGAGGGCTTGGCCATTTTGCGTTCGTCCTCTTACTTCTTCTTGCCGGCGATCGGCTTGGCCGGACCCTTGCGGGTGCGGGCGTTCGTGTGGGTGCGCTGGCCGCGGACCGGCAGGCCCTTGCGGTGACGCAGGCCACGGTAGCAGCCCAGGTCCATCAGACGCTTGATGTTCATGGCGACTTCACGACGAAGATCGCCCTCGACGCGGTAGTCGGCGTCGATGGTCTCGCGGATCTTCAGGACTTCGTCGTCCGTCAGCTCGTTGACGCGACGCTCGGCCGGGATTTCCAGCTTCGCGCAGATTTCCTTGGCCTTGAAGGGGCCGATGCCATGGATGTAGGTCAACCCGATCTCCACACGCTTCTGCGCGGGGATGTTGACGCCAGCAATACGCGCCACGCTACTCTCCTCAGTCTCGATATCTCAACGGCAGCCCGTCGGGCCGCCTACACACCGAGCAAATCCCGCCCGACACAAGACCGGGACCGGGAACGCACAATGTTACCCGCCACCCACGCAGGGCGGCGAGAGGGTGCGACTATAGGAAAACCCTGGGACTTGTCAAGGCCGAATGACCGGCGGCACCCGAACGACGACCGGGCCAGGCTGCAACAAGGCCAGGACAGCGAACGAAAGACCCGGCCTGAACGCTACAGATCGGTTCCCGCCCGGCGATTGCGGATCGCATCGGCCTGCGCCCGAACCCGCGTCAGATGCGGATTGATCTTCAACGCTGCATCGAAGGCGCGCAAAGCAGGCCTCTCGTCGCCCAACGCCAGATAGACCAACCCCAACTCCACCAGCGCCCCGAAGTGGCGGGGCTCCAGCGACAGCGCGTGATGCAGATCCAACATGGCGCCGCGATAGTCGCCCAGCATGTAATGGGTGGCGGCGCGCTTGTTCCAACCTTCCGCATAGGACGGGTCGCGGGCGACCACGGCGTCGAAGGCGTGCAGGGCCGAATCGTAGTCGTCGCCGTTCAGGCTGTTCACCCCGGCGCGCATGTCGCGCACCATCACCGGGTCGGGATGATCGAGCCAGAAGTCCCAGATATGCTCCTCCACCGATTCGGCATATGTCGCGTCGGCGGTGGTGTTCAAAGCCTGGAAAAGACTGTCCAGACGCATGTTCCCCTGCCCTGCCCCGGCCGGCACCCCGAGGGTCAGCGTCAAAAGCACAGTCAAGGAAAAGAAGCGTCGAATCGTCATGCTCCAAATTTGGGCACGGATTCGCCGAACTGCCAACTATTTTTTGGTTGCAAAACGATAATGAATTGGTCATTGGCCGCCGACCTATGTCCCTTATGCCGTCGGTGCAGGCGGTGGGCCGGTCTGGAACGGACGCCTTATGCTCCTGTTTCCATCCCCCGTCCCTTGAAACGGCGCCGTCCCTTGAAACGGCAAACGGCCGGCGGATCGCTCCGCCGGCCGTCTGCTTTACCGGATGTCTCCCGATTGCCGGCCCCGAAAACTCGGAGCCAAGCGATCAGGCGGCCTTGTTGCGGCCGGCCACGATTTCGTCGGTGACGTTGCGCGGCACCGGCTCGTAATGGCTGAACTCCATCGTGTAGGACGCACGGCCCGAGGTCATGCCGCGCAGCTGGCCGATGTAGCCGAACATTTCGTTCAGCGGGACATTGGCCTCGACGGCGATGTTCGAACCACGCTCCAGCTGGCCCAGGACGGTGCCGCGACGACGGTTCACGTCGCCGATGACGTCGCCCAGGTAATCGTCGGGGGTGACGATCTCGACCTTCATGACCGGCTCGAGCAGAATCGGACCGGCCTTCGGCAGAGCCTCACGGAAGCAGGCCTTGGCGGCGATTTCGAACGTCAGGGCGTTCGAGTCGACGTCGTGGTACTTGCCGTCCACCAGGCGGGCGCTGAAGTCGACAGTCGGGTAGCCGGCGAGGACGCCGTCTTCCTTCTGCATCTCCAGGCCCTTCTTGACCGACGGAACGTATTCGCGCGGAACCGTGCCGCCGACCGTCTCGTCGAGGAACTCGAAGCCCTCGCCCCGCTCGCGCGGCGCGAAGACGATCTTCACCTCGGCGAACTGGCCCGAACCACCGGTCTGTTTCTTGTGGGTATAGGTGTATTCGACCGGCTTGGTGATCGTCTCGCGGTAGGCGACCTGGGGCTTGCCCATATTGCCTTCCACGCCGAACTCCGTGCGCATGCGGTCGAGCGTCACTTCCAGGTGCAGCTCGCCCATGCCGCGCAGGATGGTCTGGCCGGTTTCACGGTCGGTCTCCAGGCGGAGCGACGGATCGGCGCGGACCATCTTGCCGAGCGCGATGGAGAACTTCTCCTGCTCACCCTTGGTCTTCGGCTCGACCGAGACGCTGATGACGGGGTCGGGGAAGCGCATGCGCTCCAGGATCACCGGCGCGGAGGCGTCGCACAGCGTGTCACCGGTCTCGGTCTCCTGCAGGGAGACGAGCGCGATGATGTCGCCGGCGCGGGCTTCCTCGATCGGGTTGGCGTCCTTCGCGTACATCTCGACCATGCGGCCGATCTTCTCGCGCTTGCCCCGGGTCGAGTTCAGGATCGACATGCCCTTGGTCAGCACGCCCGAATAGACGCGGACGAAGGTCATCGAACCGTAGGTGTCGTTCAGCACCTTGAAGGCCAGCGCCGAGAAGGGCGCGTCGTCGGAGCTGAGACGCTCGCCGTTCGGGTTGCCGTCCTCGTCCACCGTCTTGATCGCCTCGACGTCGGTCGGGGCCGGCAGCAGATCGACGACCGCGTCCAGAACCTGGCAGACGCCCTTGTTCTTGTAGGACGAGCCGCAGAGCACCGGCGTGAAGGCGCTGGTGATGGTGCCCTTGCGCAGGCAGGCGCGCAGCACGTCCGGCGACGGATCCTCACCCGACTCAAGATAGGCTTCCATCGCCGCGTCGTCCTGCTCGAGCGCGGTGTCGACCAGCTCGGCGCGGAGCGCCGGGATGCTGGCGATGTTGTCCAGGTCTTCCTTGACGGTCAGGTTGAGCTTCTGGGCGAGATCGTCGGTGATCTCCCAGATCTCCCACTTGGCGTCCTTGTCGTCCGAGAACCAGACATACGCCTTCATCTCGACCAGATCGACCATACCGCGGAAGTTGTCTTCCGAGCCGAGCGGGACCTGGATGCAGACCGGGCGGGCGTTCAGGCGGGCCTTGATCATGCTGACGCAACGCTGGAAGTTCGCGCCCGAACGATCCATCTTGTTGACGTAGCAGATGCGCGGCACGTTGTAGTTGTCGGCCAGACGCCAGTTGGTCTCCGACTGCGGCTCCACGCCGGCGACGCCGTCGAACACCACGACCGCGCCGTCGAGCACGCGCAGCGAGCGATTCACCTCAATGGTGAAGTCGACGTGGCCCGGGGTGTCGATGACGTTGATCTTCTTCTCGCGCCAGAAGGTCGAAACGGCGGCCGACTGGATGGTGATGCCGCGCTTCTGCTCCTGCTCCATGTAGTCGGTCGTCGTCGACGTCTTCAGATCCTTCGTCTCGTGGACGTCGATGATCGTGTGCTTGCGACCGGTGTAGTACAGAATACGCTCGGTGGTCGTCGTCTTGCCCGCGTCGACGTGGGCGATGATGCCGATGTTCCGAATGTCAGACAGTGGCGTTTGGCGCGGCATGTTGCGGTTCCATTGCAGTAACGCGACAACCGAAGCGCGACCGTCAGGGGTCGTCCGCTTCGGCGGCAGAGGTTGGTCGGGGTTTTACGGGCGATCTGTTAAGGCGTCATTAACATTCCGTAAACCGACAAGCAATTTGTCGGAATATTGAAGCGCGCGGCCCTCACAGCGTTCGGGCCACGCCGGCACACCCCAACCGAGGCTGCCGGGTCGCCCCGTTTCCGCCGCCTTATTTAGCAGCGGTGACCTGAATTTCAACGAGATACTGGGGTGCGGCCAGCTTGGCTTCCACCGTGGCGCGGGCCGGCGGATTGGCCGGATCGACCCAGGCGTCCCAGGCCTTGTTCATCGCGCCGAAGCTGGCGATGTCGGCCAGATAGATGGTGGCCGACAGCAGCTTGCCCTTGTCGCTGCCCGCTTCCGCCAGCAGGGCGTCGATCTGGGCCAGGATCTGGATGGTCTGACGCTCGACGTCGGGCGTCGGCTCGTCGGCGACCTGACCGGCGAGATAGACCGTGTCCTTGTGGACGACCATCTGGCTCATGCGCGGTCCGATGTGGAAGCGCTGGATCGACATGACGGAAAGACTCCGGGTTCCAGGGGCTGAAAAAGATGCGGGTACGTCTATGCCATTCGGGGCCGCGCGCGAAGAAAAAAATGCGCATCCGCCGCTCAGGGCTGACCCGCAGCGGTATCCTTCGCCAAAAGTGCGGCGAAATGTGCGGACGGGACCGCAAAATTGCGCACGGCCGGTGCGTTTCCGGCAGCGACACCGACTCCGGCGACCGCCCACCCCCCGCCATTCGCCCCGATGCCTTTAGGCGCGCTGTCGCCCGCCGTCCGCACCAGCAGCGGCCCGCCGCTGGTCCCGCGCGTGGCGTCGCAGTCGTGCACAAGAAGACCGCCGCTTTCCCCCAACAGATGGCAGGCGCTGTCGGCCATCAGGATCTGCGCCCGGTCCTGGCTGTAGCCGCCGAGCATCAGCGGCGTGCCGGGCCGCAACGGCGCCACGCTGATGGGAAGCGGCTGCACCGAGTCCGGCGCCGGCTCCGCCAGGGTCAGTACCGCCCAGTCGCCGGCAAGCATGGGCGCCGCCGCCGCGGGGTCGTAAGCCGGGTCGGTCGCCACCCGCGACACCGTGACATGACGGGTGAACTCGCCACGGTCGTAGCCGAACAGGACATGCAGCGACGACGCCTGGAGGAAGCGCCGGGTGCGCGGGTTGAACAGGCAATGGCCGGTGGTCACCACCGTGCGCCGGCCGACCAGCGCGCCGGTGCAGCGTCCGGCCAGATTGGTCTGCACCCGTACCACGCTGCGCCAGGGATCGGCGGCGGCATCGACCGGCACCCGGCGGTCGCCGGGGCCAACGCCGGGCAACAACGGCCGCTCGGCATGGGCTGCGGGCACGCCGGCCAGCATTGTCAGGCCGGCCAAGGCTGCGGCAACGGCGCCGTGCCGAAAGTCACGCCGGCCGCGCGCATGTTCTTGCTCCGTTTCCTTCATTCCCGTATCCTCCGGCGCATGGCGACGTTGATCATCACCGAGAAATCCAGCCAGGCGAAGGACCTGCGCGCGGCCCTGGGCGACCGCTACGGCCGCATCCTGCCGGCGGAGGGCCATCTGCTGCGGCTTGCCGAGCCTGACGAGGTCGATCCCGCCTGGAAGCGCTGGTCGCCGACCCTGCTGAAACCGGACGGTCTCTATCCGACCCGGCCCGACCAGGGTGGCAACAAGGCGGCGAAGCTGCAGGCGATCACCGCCGCGCTGCGCGGCTGCGACGAGGTGATCCTCGCCACCGACTGCGACCGCGAGGGCCAGCTGATCGGCCAGGAAATCCTGGAGCATGTCGGCTATCGCGGCAAGGTGCGACGGGCGATTTTCACGGCCCAGGATCCGAAAACCCTGCGCGACGCCTTCGCCGCGCTGAAGCCGAACGACAGCATGCGGCCGATCTACGAGGCAGCTGTGGCGCGCCAGCAGGCCGACCAGATCTTCAACCTGTCGCTGACCCGCACGGCGACCAAGACCCTGCTGGCCCCCGGCACCCGCGGCGTCATCGGCATCGGCCGGGTGAAGACCCCGACTCTGGCCATCGTCTGCCTGCGCGAGCTGGAGATTCGCAACTTCAAGCCGGAGGATTACTTCGAGGTGGTGGCCACCGCCACCGTGGCGGAGGGCAGCTTCCAGATGCGCCATGCCCCGGCGCCGAAGGACCGCATCAAGGACCGCGCCGCCGCCGAGGCCATCGCGCGCGCCGCCGATAACCACCGCGGCCCGTTGACCGTGACGGTGGAGGAGAAGCGGCAGGCGCCGCCCAAGCTGTACGACCTGCCGTCGCTGCAGAAGACCTGCGGCCAGCGCTGGGGCTGGACCGCCGACCGCACGCTGGCGGTGGCGCAGGAGCTGTATGACGGCGAAGGCAAGAAGCTCATCACCTATCCGCGCGCCGAGGCGCGATACCTGTCGGAAAACCAGATCGCCGATGCGCCAGCCATCGTCGGAGCGCTGACCCGGCTGCGCGGCTTCGCGCATCTGGAGAACCACATGGATGTCCGGCGCCCGGTGATCCGCAAGGGCAAGTCCGGCCATTTCTGCGACAAGGCGCTGGAAGGCGTGTCGCACCATGCGGTGATCCCCAACGTCAATGTGCTGGACGATCTGGAATCGCGGCTCTTCCGGCTGAGCGATGACGAGAAACGGCTGTTCGCGCTGATCTGCCGGTCGTACCTTGCGGCGGTGATGCCGGATTACGAGTATCGCCTGACCAGCGTGACCATGCCGGTCCCGGTGCCGATGCCCGGAGGGACCAAGCCGGCCGCCTTCCGCGCCATCGGCCGCATCCCGTTGAAGCTGGGCTGGAAGGCCGCCTTCGGCTCGGCTGACTCCGATGGCAAGCCGGAGGATGAGAGCGAGCAGACCCTGCCGCCACTGACCGACGGCGAACCGGCGACCCTGAGCGATCCCAAGGTGGAGGCCAAGCGCACCCAGGCGCCGCCGCGCTACAATGAAGGCACGCTGGTCGATGCCATGCAGAATGCCTGGAGGTTCG
The DNA here is from genome assembly GCF_042604635.1 of Azospirillum sp. A26. Classification (NCBI taxonomy): domain Bacteria; kingdom Pseudomonadati; phylum Pseudomonadota; class Alphaproteobacteria; order Rhodospirillales; family Azospirillaceae; genus Azospirillum; species Azospirillum sp. A26. The sequence goes on from NZ_CP170472.1 coordinate 1,327,880, forward strand.
TCGAGGACCCGGCCTTGCGCGACCGGCTGAAGGAAGCCAAGGGAATCGGCACCCCGGCCACCCGCGCCGAGGTTATCAAGGGCCTGCGCAAGCAGAACCTGCTGGGAGCGGACGGCAAATGGCTGGTGCCGACCCCGGCCGGCCTGCATCTGTTCGAGACCCTGCACGCGGCCGCCCCGACCCTGGTCGATCCCGGCACCACCGCACTGTGGGAAATGAAGCTGGACGAGGTGGTGACCGGCCGTGCCGATTTCCGCCGCGTGATCGATGCCATTGCCAGCGAGGCCGACCGGCTGATCGGTGCGCTGGTCGGACAACGCGGCACCGCGCTCGACCTCGGCCTGCCGGCCCCCAAGGCGCGATTCGCCCGCCGGGGCACAGCCGCAAGGGGGAAGCCAGCCCGCAGCGCTCCAGCAGCTCCCGGTGACGCGGCCAAGCCGGTGCGCCGGCGAACGCGCAAAGCCACGGTTTCCACCGACGGGGAAGCTGTGGCGCCGAAGCCGCGGCGCACCCGCAAGGCAAAGGCCGATGGCACTGCCCCGCCGGCTGCCGCCGTTGCGGAAAACACTCCGGTTGCCGATGCACCCATCTCCGACGCACGGCGACGGCGCGAGCCGACCGAGCGTATGCTCGCCTTCGCCCGCAGTCTGGCCGAGCGCAAGGGCATCGCCCTGCCCGACCCGTGCCTGCGCGATTTCGACCAATGCCGCAGTTTCCTGGATCAGCACGCCCGCTGACCCACCTTCAATGGCCCCGCCAACGGTTGTTCTACCGCCTGGATTCGCGCGTTTTCGGCGATATTGGTTGCTGGATTTCGTCACAATTTCGAGCAACCTTCATGGGAGACTCAATCATTTCTGAGCACCCCCCATGAGATTTTACCGTAGGGCTTCGCGCCCTGTCACAGCCACCGTGCTGACGCTGATTGCAGCAGTCCCTGCTCTGGCCCAGGGCCTGCCGAGCTACGGCAGCGCCGGCGTGACGCAATGCATTCCCTTTGCGAATTTCCAGCCGGTGTCCTTCACCGACCCGCCGAAGCTGAATTTCAGCATCGCCGGCGACAGCGCCATCCACACGGTGACGATGGACACCGGATCGGTCGGCGTCGCCATGTCGGCCACCAACATCCCGAACTATGAGACGTTGAAGACGGCGCCCGGTGCCAAGCCTGGAACCCAATTCCTGTCGAGCAGCAAGGTTCTGTGGGTCGGCACCTGGGTGCCGACGACGGTGACCCTGTATGACCGCGCCAACAACAAGGTCGCGACCTCCGAGGTCTTCATTCTCGGTGTGGAGAAAGCCGGCACCTGCGACAGCTACCAGCATGACCAGCAGATCTGCCCCGGTCTGCCGGCACCGGCCAAGCCGGTGCTGTACATGGGCGTCGGCTTCGGCCAGGAGGCGGATTTCCAACCGCAGGGCACGCCGGACAAGAACGTCCTGTTGAATCTGCGCAGCGTAAACGGTCAACCCATCGCCGACGGCACGCTGAACGCGGGCTATATCATCGGCCGGCAGGGCATACAGGTCGGACTGACCGCCGACAACACGTCAGGCTTCCGCTTCGCCAAGCTGGCCCCCTATGCGCAGTATCCCGGCGACTGGATGATGCCGCAGGGCTGCATCACCGTGAATCCGGGGGTGAACCGCGACGCCAGCGGCCCGATCTGCACATCGGCCAACATCCTGGTGGACACCGGCATCCCGCAAAGCTACGTGACGCTGCCGCCGACGATCCAATTCCATACGGTGGAGCAGACCGATCTGAGCGAGCCGACGAAGACGGTGAAGGTGCTGGCTCCCGGAACTTCGGTGGCTGTCAACATTCCGAACGCCGCCGATCCAATCGCCATCGACGCCTTCCTCGTCGGTACCGGAGCGCCGAACGAACCGGCGCAGGTAATACCCTCCAGCACCGAACCGCCACCCCCTGCTCCCAAGAAGGCGCCCTTCATCAACACCGGCCGCCATTTCCTGCGGCAATACCAGTTCCTTTACGACGCCAGGCAAGGCTATGTCGGCATGAAGGACCAGCCGAACTCCTGCGGCGAACAGTAAGTGCAACAAGGCGCGCCCACCCGGCGCATTCGCAGCGCGACCCTTATCGCGGGATTTTATGGCCGCTGCTCCACACAGCGGCCTCCCACGCGCGCCCAAGTTCGAAGAGACCGGAACATCCAAGCTTCTCCATGACGCGGGCGCGATGGCACTCCACCGTCTTGAAGCTGATGCCGAGATCGGAGGCGATGGCTTTGGAACTCTTTCCGGCAACGAGGCGCACCAGCACGTCGACCTCGCGCGCCGTCAGCCGACCAAGCCGCGCCATCATATCCCGTCCGCGGGATTGCGACGCCCCCACATCCGCCTCCAACGCCGTGCCGACCGGCGTGCGCAGCCGCGCGGAAGGCTCGATGCACGACATCAGCATTGCCTCGCCGCCATGGATGTCAGGCAGCGGACAGCCGCGACGTAGGCACCCTCCAGCGTCGGCTGAGGGGTGGACTGCAGACGGAGTCGTGTGGAGTCGGCACAGTGGGCGACAAAGGCATAAGCGGTGCCGCGATCCATGTTGCGCAGGATGTCGGCTTTTATCGCGGTGATGGGAGTTCCAGGGCGATCGGCGCGATCACCGACCACGCGGCCACGCGCCGCATGCATCAACTGAACGATGGCAACTTCGACCGTCAGGTCGTCCAGGCCGCCGGGAATGGAGTCGCTGCACCGCTGCTCGAGCATGGTCGCCCTCGCCTCGCATCGCTCGGCATCTTCCAACAGCATGGAAAGGGTTCCGGGCGAGGAGCCGCCGATCAACGCCAGCGCGTCCGCGCGATCATCCGCCGCTCGTTGTCGAAGCTGGTCGATGGATAAGTGATCGATATACGGCAATTGCGCATCGGGCATACTCTTGCTCTTGCACCCGCCGCCTACGGCGGTATGCTGGCGGTTGATCATCGTTGCTTCCTACGGCTTCGGTTGATCGTCTGGGCTGGCTGACCGGCCCGGAGAGGGCGCCCGCTTGTTGGCGCAAGCGGGCGCCCGTCAGCCGCGCTCAGGCGACCTGTCGGATGATGGGATCCTCAGGGTCTTCGCCCTGCTCCAAGGGACGGTTGCAGAGCGCAGCCATGTTCCACTGCTTGCCGCGGCTGGCTTCGCGGGCTTCCGGATCACGATCCAGGAAGATTCCGAAATTCTTGGCGGCCAGTTCGACAGTCTTCGACCAGCCGGCGCGGAACTCGTCGGTGCCATAGGCATCCGGCCAATGGTGAAGCATGCGCCCGAAAGCCCGCTCGCAGAACGATGCATAGGCGCGGGTATCGAGGATGAAGGCGTGCCACGCCGGTTCCATGCCTTCCCAGGCCACCAAGCAGGTAGGCGAGTCGAGGTGCATGGCATTCAGAACCATGAAGGCCCGGAGATGGTCGGCCGACTGCGCCGCCTCTTCCTGCGAAAGACCATCACGGACCATGTGAGCAATCACGCGCGAGAAATCATAGTTCTTCACATATTCAAGGTTTGCCATATTGCTTCCTCTATGAATTCAATGGCGGAATGCCACCGAATAGTGTTGCCGCCCGGGTCACGACGCGAGCGATATCCTGTTGTCCTCCGACGGCGATCTTTTCCTTCGACGTGGCGATTTGCCGACGGACCGTGCCCAGCTTTCGATCAAGCGCCGCCGCGATCTCCTCGGCGCTTTCTCCAGCAGCGACACGCACGGCGACCTCGGCCTGAGTCTTCGTCAAACCGAAAGCCGAAATCAGAATTTCCTGGAGGGGCTCCGGCCGGGCGAGGTCCTGCATGACGACGATGGCCTGCCCCTCGTGCGCCGGCATCACCGCGACGAGTTGGACGGCGGCACCGTCGCAGACCGGAACGAGGGCCTCACCATTGCGGCCACCCGCTACCGCCGCGATGGCCTGATGCAGGCGCGCCGCACTTTGCGCATCCCCGCAGGTCAATTTATTCCCCAGGCCGCGCTCCAGCACACCGCCGATGCGCAGATGGCGCACCATGAGCGAAGAGCTGTCAACGAGCCGGGCATCGGCGGTTACGACCGCCGCAGCCACCCCCATCCGCTCCAGCAACGCCGCCATCGTCGCCTGGGCCCGGTTGCGCATCGAAAGCGCCTGCAGACTGAGCACGGACGAATCGTCGGCGTCGTACACGGAACGTCGAACCGGCACCCAGATCTGCGCGTTCCAGTCGGCGTTCAGCCCGGTGTGATACCGGTCATACGGAACGCCATCGTAGTTGCGGCGAAATTGGAAACTCAGCTCTCTCGCCCGCGCCATCTTTGCGTAAGCGAGGTGCGCTTCCGGGTCGGCAAGGATGGCCGGTTCGGCGATCCGGCCGCGCGCGACACCGACTTGAAAAATATCGTCGAACGTGATGACTGTGGACCAGTCGTGCTGGTGATGCAGCTCCCGAGCCTCTGAATTCGCGAACACGACGACGTTCCGTTCATAAATCAGGATCGCTCCCCGCACATCGGCGGCGATTCTGATCAAGTCGGAAAGCTCTGTCGGGATCTCGGTTGTGGCCATGGGATTCCAGAGTATTTGGGTGGCAAATCCACATTGCCAACGCTACTCACGGGTGGCACCATCAAAATGGCAATTCTGCCATCGAATAGCGTTTTTTGAGACTTGCACACCAAAACTGTTGCTCTCGCGCAACGGGCGGAAAGCGGAGCACAATGTCTCAACAGAGAATTGCATACCTGGAAATGCACGTTTGGTGTGAAAAGAGGTCTTGAAGCATGCGAATCGCAACGAATGGCAGTATAGCCGCCGCTTCCTGGGCGGTGGGCTCCGTTGTCGCATTCTGTGCAGGGAGTGCTGCGGCGAAATTGCTTGGAACGAAGTTGCCGGCGATAGAGATGACGGCCATCCGGTCTCTGGTCGCCGCGGTCATGGTGGCCGGAACATGGCGGCTTCTGGCCGACCTCAAAAAAGCCCGGGATTTGCGGGGGCATGCCATACGGTGCCTGTTGGGGGTGGTGGCAATCTTTGGCCTGCTCTATGCCGTCACCGTCCTTCCGCTGGCATTGGCGATGGTTCTCTACATCAGCCGGACCTTGATGATGCCCATCGCCGGCCGATGGATGCTGGGGGAACGATCGGGACCATTGGTGTGGAGCGCCGTCGTGCTGGGCTTCGCCGGTGTCCTCCTATCGTCCTGGCCGGAGATGCAGGCCCCGGAATCGCGCATCGGGATTCTGGCCGCCGTGGCCGCCGCCGTGGCCTCCGCCGGATCGCAAACAGCCGTCCGCAGACTCACCCGCACCAACTCGGCGCCGCTGATCGTCCTGATCTACAGCGCGGTCGCCGTCATCGGCACTCTGCCGGTCGCTCTGCCGGTATGGGTGATGCCGCCTATCGCGGATTGGCCGGTTCTTGTCGTGCTGGGGCTGTGCGCCGCCGGTGCGCAGCTCTTCGCCGCTCGCGCTTTCGCTCTGGCTCCCGTCGGCCTCCTGGCACCTCTGGATCTGCTTGGCGTGCCGGTCGGGGCCATAATGGGCTGGCTTCTATTCGGCGAGGTACCGGGCATGCTGGCGGGGGTCGGCGGGATCTTCGTCCTGCTGGCGGCCCTGATTGTGATGATCGTACCCGCGAAAGCCACAGGACTCCGCCGTCCGGTTGAACAGTTCGCGAAAGCATGACATTCGTGCACCTCGCGGCGATCCACCCGGTGTTGCCCAATTACGACAAAAGCCCCTCCGAGGGGCTTTGGAATTACAGCTAAGTCATTGAAAAGATTGGTGGGCGATGAGGGGATCGAACCCCCGACATTCTCGGTGTAAACAAAAATCAATACTGGCGCAGTAGTTTCCAAATGATGCCTTAATCATTTGATCCACATCACCTTTCCATCCTTCCATGTTTCCTCCCGTTTCCTTATGATGAAGGAGCGTTCAAAGCCGCTGTCACCTAGTTCGTCACCTGAATTCATGGCTGTGGAGGGTTGCCCGGTGCCAAAGGTCAAACTGACGGCCAAGGTTGTCGAGCACGCCAGCGTGCCAGCGCCAGGAATGCAGATCGACCTGTTCGACGCGACGCTGCCCGCCTTCGGCCTCCGAGTCGGATCGCGCAGCAAGACGTGGTTCCTCATCTATCGCTTCCGCAGCGACGTTCGCCGCCGGCTTGTGCTGGGCCACTATCCGGCGCTGTCACTGGCTGAGGCTCGCGCCAAAGCCGGTGAGGCCATTGCCATGCTCGGCAATGGGCAGGACCCAGCAGCCCCCCGCGCCGAGGCCAGGGAGGCAGCAGCCACCCCCGTCGAGACCTTCAGCGAGCTGGTGGGCGAGTTCATGTCCAAGCACGCCGAACTCCATCAGAAGCGGCCCGGCCAGACCCGCTGGTTTCTGGAAAAATACGCCCTGCCCGCCTGGCGCAACCGGCCCGCGGACGATATCCGCAAGCGCGATGTCCTGGCGCTGCTGGATGCCCTGATGGCCGATGGCAAGGGCGCAGCGGCGAATCGACTGTTCGACATCCTGCGCAAGCTGTTCAACTGGCGTCTGGAGCGGTCGGACGACGAGTCGATGCGCAGCCCGTGCGACCGCATGAAGGCGCCGGCTCCGAACAGGATCCGCTCGGTGCGCCTAGACAGCCGGCATATCCAGGCCTTCTGGCGAGCCGCCGACGAGGCAGGCTATCCCTGGGGTCCGATGTACAAGCTACTGCTGCTGACCGGCCAGCGCCGGGGCGAGGTGGCGTCCATGCGCTGGGCCGATCTGGACCTGACCGGAGACAGGCTGTGGACGCTATCGCCCGAGCAGACCAAGGCGGACCGGGCGCACATCGTGCCCCTGTCGCGGCCGGTGCTGGACATCCTCCGGACAATCCCGCGGCAGATCGTCCGTCCCGGAGAACCGCCCTCCCCCTTCGTCTTCACCACTCTCGGCGTCCGGCCGGTCAGCGGGTTCGGCAAGGCGAAGGAGCGCTTGGACCAAGCCATCGCCGTGGCGCAGGAGCAGGCCGACGCGCCGATGCTGCCGGAGTGGCGGGTCCATGACCTGCGGCGCACGGTGACCACCGGCCTGTCAGCGCTTCAGGTCCCCGACTCGATCAAGGAACGCATCCTCAACCACGCGCCGCGTGGCGTCACCCAGCGGCACTACGACCAGTGGGAATATCTGGAGGAAAAGCGCGAGGCCCTGGAGCACTGGGGGAAGAGGGTAATGGGCATCGTCCAGCCCAAGCCGGACGATGCCCAGGAGAGGAAGCCGTCGCGCCTCAGGATCAGGCGGGCGCACCTCCGGCCTGCCGTTCAAGGAACGCCCGCACAGATTTCAGCGCTGTAAGCCGGGTGGCGTGGATGCCGACCGGCGACTCGCCCTCATATTCCGCGAACAGCATGCATTCCAGCCCGATCAGGCTGGCGGCATCCTGAAGCGAGGTGAGCGGCGGAGCCGCCTGGACGGCCCTGCCCAATTCGGCGTGAAGCCGCTCGATCTCCCGGCGGTAGGCGGCATCGTACCGGTAGCCGACATAGCGCCGGTGCAGCTCGGCATAGGCGCGTTGGAAGTCCGCGATGGCGGCGGATAAGGCGGTGTTCGTCGTCATGGCGCGTCCCCCTGGCGCGAGAGGTGATGGGCGGTCGGCGACTCGGTGCCGGCGGCGAGGCGTTCGAGCTCGGCGACCTCCGCCATTGTCCGAAACGCCGCGGCCTCGGCATCGGCCACCCAGCGGGTGAGCGTGCTCTTGCGCGCCAGCAACTGCGCGCCCACCCAGAAGGCCGGGATCTGGCTGCGGGACGCGAACGTGAGGACCTGCTGAACCGTCAAGCCCAGGAAGGCGGCGATCTTGTCCGGACCGTTCAGCAGATCGGCCGCCAGGGACGGACGGTCCACCGGGGCCGGCTGCCGTTCGACTCGCGGGCTGGGTGGCGGTGGGGCTGCCGGCTGCCGTGGCGGCCGACCCCGCTTGCGCTTCGTCGGAGCCTGGACCGGCTCAGGGGCTGGAGCCGGGGCCGCTTGCGCCGGCACCTGCCCGCCGGGAGGAACCAGGAGCCAGGGCAGCGCCTCCCCGCTCCTGCCCTCCTGCCGGCCGGCGATCCAGGCCATCACCTCCTCCTCGATCCAGCCGACCGACTTGGTGCCCAGTTGCACCCGCTTCGGGAACTTGCCCTCCCTCTCGAGTCGGAACAGCCATGTCCGGTGATATCCGGTGCGCCGGTGGACTTCGGGAAAGCGGATGATCGTCGTGTCGCGGGTGACGGGGAAGCTGGAGGTCTTGGTCGGGGGTGGGGTGCCATAGGCTCCAGTGCGGCGGATCGACGGCAGGACTTCCGACGTGACCCACTTCTTGAACCGCTTCGCCGCTGGCTTGCGACTGGTCAGGATCAGGCTATAGAGACCCGACTCGTTGATGATCGTGAATGTGCGGCTCTGCGTGACGCCATTGGAGCTAACCTCCGTAATAGGGAGGTCAGCTTTCTCATCGTCGTCCAGGCGCGCCGCGACATTCGACGGATTGGCTATCTCCAGCACGCGACAGACATCAGCGAGCACCCACCATGGAGCACCGTTCCTGTCGGCCAACCGGACTTCTATGCTCTCGAAGATAAAGGGAACAATGCTGTTGGGGGCGTTTGGTAAAGCTGTGCTATTTACGGAATCAGCCATGATCCGCAGCCCCACGAAGCTTGGGTTATGGTCAGGCCGGACTAGGAGTTCGCAGCTCTTGGTTCGGCCGTCCTAACCTTGTTACAAGGTCAGTATTCCGTTACGATAACGACGGTTAGACATCCCGACAACAACTTCGTAACAGGATTATGATGTTTCCCGTCCAGAGTCGGATGGCAAGAGCCGCATTGGGTTGGGGTGTCAGGGATTTAGCGTCCGCTGCAAAGGTGTCGCCTGACACGATTGCTAGGTTGGAGCGGGGTGAGAGCCTGTATCCGCGAACGGTTGATGCGATCCGCTCCGCCCTTGAGGCCGCTGGCGTCGAGTTCATCCCCCAGAACGGCGGCGGCCCTGGTGTGCGCTTACGTGAACCGGTCGACGATTAATTGTCAAAAACGGATGAGGATGATGTCCTTTACGAAGATGACATTACGACATCTCGCAATATGACGGAACCAAAGTTCGGTAGCATCAAGATATATTATAACAATCTCTCCTGATTATTCAAAACGGTGGAGAAACATTCTGCTGTTGACTTTTTACAAAGTAGTACATACAAATAAAAACAATAGAGAATATAATCGCTACGTATTTAATGTCATTCAAAAACACCACGAAACCAAATAGTGATTCCTTCAGATAAGACGCATTTGCCAAATTTTTCCTATTGGTGACCAAAAATCTTAATAAACCCAAAACTAAAAAGAACACAAATATGGAATTTACTGCATAGGCCAAATATTTTGAAACCTGCGCAATAATAGATAATGTGGAATTTCCATCCACAATTTGTCCATCCTTATGAATTATTTTTGCACCTAATATATTTCCCTCAACCTTAATTTCTGATTTTTCTTCTGAGGAATAAATTACCCTCAGTCTAAAACCTGAATTCGGATCAAAAAATCTCCAATTGATCGGGATATTTCTACTGACTCCTGCAATATAAAACTCTGATACGTTGTTTTCAGTAGAATAGTCCAAAGACGCATTTATAATTTTTGCACTCTCACCGACATCAATACTCAACGTTCTTCTTACTTTCTCAGGACCTAGGTCAACATTACCGGAATTCCATACTGATATATTTGCACCGTATATATTTTTTGTGATTTCTTCTCCATCTTTTCCTAAAACACGGAAAGGTTTTCCATTTTCTCCAGTATTCTTCGCACTATGATCACCGCTGTCAGCATTTAGCATCTGAACTTGTTCAATACGATAGGAAATCTCGGCAGATTGGTTAGGGACCGCCCATGAGTAGAATCCCCAAGCAAGTCCTGCAAGCCCAATGAGCCATCCGCTGAAAGTGAGAGGGCTTTTAACTTCTTCCTTCAATTTTTTTAGCATGGACGTAACCATTAGGTTATTGGTTCAGCATTGATGCTAACGGAGTGACAAAAGCCAATCTATATCGGAATTACCGTTTAGAATAGCGATCTGCCAAATGGACAACTTTTGGAAGTCCACAAAGAACCTTCATACCTCCATACAGGTGCAATTCAAATCTCCCTCACGTGTGCGCTTACAGGTCCCAGGTGGTAGCTTGCATGAATTCTGCCCTGATGAGATTAGCTTGCCCCTCTGCACACAGCGCTTCGATAACAAGAGATGGCACTCTGCCATCATATCGTTAGCCACCACACATCGAAAGCTCGACCTGCAGTTAGGGCCGACGGATAGGAGAGCCATCTCACGCCAGCCGGCCCAGTCCTTAGAGTAACTACCAAAATGGCGTTTGGGCTGTTGAAGGGCGGGTTATGGCTTCGCCTCTCGCATCCAACGCCCTTTGGGCGCCGATTGAACCGTTGCCCGCACCGGAGCCGCCCAAGCCGAAGGGCAGGCGGCCTCGGCTGGACAACCGCGCCGCGCTAACCGGTATTCTGTTCGCGTTGCGCTCGAGCACTCCCTGGAAGCTGCTGCCGGTGGAGATAGGGTGCGGTTCGGGCATGACCTGATGGCGCCGGCTGCACGACGGGTATCGAGCTGGCGTCTGGAAGCGGCCGCATCCCGTGCTGCTCAATCGGCTTGGCTATGCCACGCCGTCAACCAAGATCGAGCGACAGTGGACAGCGCCAGCGTTCCAGCAAAAAAATAGGGGACGAGGAGACCGGCCCGCCCCCAACGAATCGCGGTAAGCTGCGCTCCAGGCGCCATATCCTCGTCGATACCAACGGCATCCCCCTCGCCCCGAGGTTCTCGCCGGCCAACCGACACGGCAGCAAGTTCCTGGACGCGTTGGTCGATGCCGTGCCGTCGATCCGCCAATGTGCGGGCCGGCCATGGCGCCGACCAGCCGAGTTGCACGCCGACAGGGGCTACAGCTTCGCCCACTGCCGGCAGGCGCTACGCCGGCGGGGGATCATCCCGCGCATCGCCCGGCGCGGCATCGAGAGCAGCGAGCGCCTCGGCCGACATTGATGGGTGGTCGAGTGGACGCTCGCTTGGTTCGCCCGCTTCTGTTGCATCGTCGTCCGCTACGAGCGGCGCGCTGATATCTTACCGCCTTCCACAAAATAGCCGCCAGTCTCATCTGCTGGCGATTCGTCCAAAGATGGTTCTGTTAGGCGCTCAAGCGACCTAGGGAGATCGCTCTGAAGGCGGTTGCAACCATTGTGTCTAAGATTGTAGAATGCGGCGCCCGAGTTTCCTGTTTTGACCACATCCCCGACAGCGTAAAGCTCCTTTAAGATTGTTTGGAGTGATAAATGTTCCGAGGGTTTAATTTAAAGATAGACGGCAATCCTTTTGGCAGCTCTGATAGTCATATCAGAAATGATGTTCAAGCCATTGATGATCGGATATCTCGAACGATTTCCTCGTTTTCTAGGACCGATGGAAAACTTGATGGTACCAAAATCAAGGCAAACTGGTTTCCATGCGATCACGCCGACGTTTTTATTTCTCATTCACGTGCAGATCGTGACCTCGCCATAGGATTAGCCGGCTGGATTAAGCATAATTTCGAATTAACATCGTTTATTGATTCATGCGTATGGGGTCATGCAGACAAACTATTGGGTTTGATAGATAGAACCTATTGCTATAACCCATCATCGGAGACTTTTATTTATAAAAAAAGAAACCTTTCCACAAGCCATGTTCATATGATGCTTTCGACGGCACTTTCAGAAATGATAGACAAAAGCGAGTGCATTATTTTCCTTAATACTCCTCGTTCAATTGACGCAAACGACAGCATAAACAACCCATCAACTCATTCTCCTTGGATTTACTCTGAAATCTCAATGACAAAGTTAGTACGTAAGCACAACCCTAGAGAAGTTATCGCTTTGGAGAAAAGGCATATAACAGAAGGGTCGCCAACTTTGGCACTTATGTACGATCTCGACCTGGACCACTTAACTGGCTTAAATCAGGGGGACCTTCGCAACTGGTTGAATGCGAAAGGATCTCCGAAGTACCTCGGAGCACACAACCTCGACATTCTGTATGACCTGAAGAAAGAAGCGATCCATGGAAGCTAAAATAGCTCATTTAACATTTATTCAGTCAATTATTGGAAGAATGGGCACCAATTCTTTTTCGATCAAAGGATGGTCGGTCACCATTGTTGCCGCCCTTTTTGCTCTTGCGGCCAAAGACACAAATATTTACATCTCAATCATTGCCTATATTCCCATTTTTCTTTTCTGGCTTCTCGACTCCTACTTCTTGGCGCAGGAAAGAGCCTACAGAGCACTGTACGATAAAGTTGCGAACAATAATTTTAATGGGACGCCATTTTCATTATCAGTCCCGAAAGTGGAAGCTTCGCATATTACCTCATGCTGGAAATCGACAACTGTTTTCCCATTTTATCTAAGCCTAGCCGTGTTGACATTCATAGCGATGATAATTCTCATCTTGGCTCGCTGACCATGTTTTAAAGGAAAACGGCCGGCGTTGTTTCTTCCAGATAACGCCGGCTCTTCTTCCCTATCCTGCCGCTCGTAAGAACGCGCCGACCGCCTCCAGCCCGGCCCGTCGGGTTGCGTGGATGCCTACCGGGGCTTCCCCCTCGAACTCCCGGAACAGCATGATCTCCAGATCGATCAGGCTGGCGGCCTCCCCTGCCGAGGCGATGACCGGAGCCGACCGCACCGCCATGTCCAACTCGGCATAGAGCCGCTCGATCTCGCGTCGGTATGCGGCATCGAATCGGTATCCGACGTAGCGTTCGTGCAGGGATGCATACTCGCTTTGGAACTTCGCTACGTCGGCGGCAAGAGTGCGCTTGCCATCGCCGCTTTGAGGGGTATCCTCTCGGTCGATCTTCATGAGTTTTCCAAGGCTCCGTGTGGATCGCGTCGCGATCAGGTTTCTGTTTCGGTTTCCAGATCCGACAAAGCGCCCAGCTGTTCGTAGCAGCTGGGCGCTCATCGTTTCGGCCAGGGAATCAGGCTGCTGGACAGTTGGTCGGCCGCCGCGGCAAAGGCGTTACAGCCGCCACGCGCTCCAACACCTTCGCCCGCTGCTCGCACCGCTCAGCGTCATTGAACAACATGGCGGCCGCCGCAACGGAGCCATTTAGAATGGCGCGCTGAGCGTCCTCCCGGTCGCCATGAGCGCGGTCGCGGAGCTGCTGCGGCGTCAGGTGGTCGATCTGAAGCAGGTGGCTGGAATCCGACGACTGACCGAAAGCGTCAACGGTAGCGAACGCAGTCCGGAGCGCGATACTGCCTTGTGGGCGGTCAGGGCCTTCGAGAGATGGCGATGCCGCCGACGCAAGCCCCCAGAGCCGCCCCAGATCGAACAGTGTCCGACATCCCATCTTGCGCATAACCTGGGCGCGGTGGCACTCAACGGTCTTAGGGCTGATGGCTAAATCTCCGGCAATCGCCTTGGTCGATTGGTTGCGGGCAATGCGATGCAATACCTCCGTTTCACGCGGCGAGAGTTTTGCTATGCACGCAGCTGCTTGGACGCTGTCGGAGATCCCGGCGGCGTAACACCGCTCCTGGCCGGACGTCTCGGTAATTGAGGCGCAAGGGTCCTTGCCACCGCCCAATACGGCGGTATGCTCTTTGGTGATCATCGTTGCTTCCTAGGGCTACGGGTGATCGTCTGGGCTGGGTGACCGTCCTAGACGGGCGCTCGCTTGTTGGCGCAGGCGAGCGCCCTTTAGATACGGTCAGGCGGCAATCCGGATATCTTCCATACGCCGAACTTCAACGAGGCAGGCCATCGGCCTGAGTCCCACCGGGGTGTTCGAGGCGTCACGGTAGTTGATGGGCGGTTCCTGGGCGCCAGCGGCGCGGAACGCGGCACGGGTGTTCGCCCAGCCCTCGTCGAACTGCGGGGTGCCGTATGCGAACGGGTCATGGACTGCCACCGCGCCGGGGCCAAAGACCGTCTCGCTGAAACGAATCAAACCGGCCGTGTCCAGCACAAGACCGTGCAGCGCATTGTCGGCAGCCGTGGTCAAGGCAAACGGCTTGGTCGGATTGGCCTCCATGGCACAGAGGATGATGGTCAGGTCAGTCCATGCAGCGTCTCGGTCAGTCTCCGAAAAGCCGAAGCGCTCCACCATCGCGTCGCGATAGCGGGTGAAATCGTAATTCAGAACCTTGCTCATGAAAGCCTCCGGTTGTTGCGCGCACGCGGTCGCGGTGCACGAGTGATTGCCGCAATCCGAGTCACGAGACTGGCGAGCGTAGCCAGATCCGTTGCGGCAAATTCGAAGCGCTCCAAGGCCACCTTGACGGCTTTGACCTGGAGGTACGTTGTTCCTTCGGTAACGCCCCGCCGCTGCGCGATCTCCTTGACCGACAGCCCAGCGCCGAGCGCGGCAAGGACCTCGGCTTCGACTGGCGACAGGTCGAATGCCCGCATCAGCACCGCGGCGATCTCACGGTCGTCCTCACCATCGCGCGCCACGGCGAGAACCGCCGTCCCCGGTAGGGTCCCGGCGCTCACGGCCATAATCAGCGGCGACCCGCCGGGACGGCGCAACGGCACATGACATGACGGGACAGCGCCTGTGGCGACATGCTCCAAGGTCTGGCGCAACACGAGATCGTCGCAACCGTCCAGCGCCATGACAGAACCATCGCTTGCCAGCGTGAGCCCGTCCGCCGCTTCCAACAACTCGCCGAAACTGACGTTCTGATGGATGGGCGTTCCGGCACTGTCCACGAGCGCGACGGCAAGACCGAGATTGTCCAGGGCCGATTGCAGGCCGCGCATTTCGCGCTGTACCCGCACGGCCAACATCACGCCCAAGCCGGCATCATAGTCACCGAAGTATCGGTCGATGCCTGACGCTTTCATGTCAAGGCGCGCTTGAATGCTCGTCCCATCTTCCAGACGCAGATGCGAGACGAGCATCCGACCCCACGGATAGCTGTTCACAAAGTCCAAGTTCGGGCTGCTATGACGGGCGGCGATGGTATTGGCAAGCCATGCCGCGGGATCGGCCTTTGCTCCTTTGTTCCCTGTCAATCCAGCTCGGTGCAGACTCCAGAATAGCGAGCCATAGGTGTCGTCCGGGCTGTAGGCGTTGCACGGCATGATACGGCGCTGTTCCTGGTTCGCGCCGATGATCCGGTCTTCCCGGTCGAACACGAGAACCGCCCCGCCAGCGCTTTCGGCCGACTGGATCAGGTCGATTGCGTGAGGCGGCAAGGGAGGCAACACGGGAAGCAGCATCATAGAGCAAACGCCACAGGTTGAACTTCTTGGTACGCTAACAGGACATTTCCGTCATGAATATGGAAATTTCCATATCAACCAAATGAGGCGCGTATCGCGTGGAAACATACGCTGATATGCATGAAAGAATGATCAGATACATAAGCTTTGTTCTTCTGCCTTGTTTTTCGGGTATCACAAGATATTGGCAGTCTTATCTGAAGCAGCGGCCTTGATGTCATGATTGCTTTCGATATTTTAAGAGCGCGGTTTTTCCCAAGGCGCATCCTCTTAACTGCGGGTGAGTGCAAAATTTAGGTGTACCATTGAGCTTATTTTAGTTCGTCCATACTGGTAGTAAAGACGAATACAACTTGAGGGCGCGGCGAATTTCACGCTTGTAACGAGAGTGGAAATTTGTGACGACAATCGCCGTTGTCGGTCCGCCGCGACACTGGTAGGGGTTGTGCATCCCCCAGACCCTGCCGACTCGGAGCGAAATGCTTCCCTCCCCCGCCCAAGCCGCCCTCTGGGCGCTCGCCTCAGCCATCACCTTCTCCGCCAGCTCTGCTGCGGCGAAGTTTCTTGGCTCCAAGCTGCCCACTGCTGAACTGGCTTTCTTCCGGGCAGCGGCCGGGGCCGTGGTGCTGGTGGCAGCGTGGCGGCTCGTCGCCGATATGGGCAAGGCGAAGGACCCAGTCGGCTATGTGCTGCGGTGTGGCTTGGGCGTGCTGGCCCTCTACGCCTTCATGTATGCCCTGGGCGCGGCACCCTTGGCTCTGGTGTTCCTCATCTTCCTCACCCGCGCGCTGATGCTCCCGGTCGCCGCCCGGCTGATGCTGGGCGAGGGGTCCGGTCCGGTCGTGTGGCTGGCGGTGGTGATCGGCTTCATCGGTGCGGCCATCCCCCTGGTACCCGCCCTGCAAGAGCCGGAGCAGGTGCTGGGCGTCGTAGCGGCCATGGTAGCGGCAGTCGCCACGGCCGGCTCCCAGACAGCCGTCCGCCGGCTGACGGAGGCCGGCAATGCCCCCGGCATGATCGTGCTGATCTACTCAGCCGCCTCGGTGCTGGGCACCCTGCCCGCTGCCCTGCCGAATTGGGTGACGCCGCCCGCCGCTGACTGGCCCATCCTGGCCGTCCTGGGCCTGTGCGGCGTAGCGGCGCAGTACACCGCGGCCAAGGCCTTCAGCAAGGCCACCGTCGGCTTCCTGGCGCCGCTGGACTTCCTGGCTGTGCCGGCCGCTGCCGGATTAGGCTGGCTGCTGTTCGGCGAGGTGCCGAACATGCTGACCGGGATCGGCGCGGTGATCGTGCTGGTGGCGGCTGCCGTGGTGGTTTCCGCCAGCAATGCCGTCCGACTCCGCCAGCCGGTGAAGCGTTTCGCGGAAGTGTGAAATGCACATCACCCGAATGACTCGGGTTAGCGGCGATTCGCCTCGGTCCATATCGACCTGAGATACCAAGGCAGCGACCGACACCCCACGCTGCCGCGCCATGTCCTCCAGGGCCATCCAAAACTCCGCCTCCATGCGCATAGAGGTGCGGCGGTTATTGATGACAAGGTTTCGGCAGAGCATCGATTTTTCCCCTAGCATGTGTTTCATGCGGTCGTAGGCATATCTGTGCGATGCATCTGTGAAGTTCTTCACTCGTAATGATGGAGTTCGATGCGGTTGTCCGTCGCACCCGCCACAAATGGCGGATTGACCGAACCGCGAAGCTCAGCTTTCCATACACAGGAACGTATGGAGAACGAATGCCATCACCCGCACCCATCCTACTGCTGCCCACTCTCCGCCTCCGAGACCTCCTCCAGCAGACGGTGGAAGCTGTCCGTCTGTGTCACCGGTGCAGCCATGAGCAGGAGATCGACGGCGCGGAGTTGATGGGGCGCCTGGGGGCACATGCCTACCTGAAGCACGCCATCAATAAGATGGCCTGCGCCCGCTGCGCCCATTCCGGAGAGGCATCGTGGAAATCGTCCGTTCCTCTGTCGCGCTTTGGCGCCAGGGTTGGCGACCTGATGGCGGTGCGGAGCCAGCTTTCGGCGACCTGCGGCGCCTGCCGGCGAAGGTGGGAGGTGGACGTCATCGACGCGATGCAGCGGCTGGGACCAGACGTCCGGCTCGCCGAGCTGCGCGACGTGCTCCCCTGCCCGTTCTGCCGGCGGCGTGGGTGGGCGGTTGTTAGGCCGGGTGGTCGGGTTGACGCGGCATACCCGGACGATCATCCTGGCCGCATGTGCGGACGATTTGCCATCCACAGCCCGACCGACCAGATCGCCACCCGGTTCGGTGTGGTCGGCCAACTGCCCGAGTTCGGCCCGCGCTACAACGCGGCGCCGTTGCAGATGCTGCCTGTGATCCGGACCCATCCGGAGACGAAGGAGCGCACGCTCGCATTGCTCCGCTGGGGGCTGGTGCCGGTCTGGTCCAAGGACTCCGCCAGTGCGGCCCGGATGATCAACGCTCGCGCCGAGTCGGTGCCGGACAAGCCAGCTTTCCGGTCAGCATTCAAGAAGCGCCGGTGCCTGATCCCTTTCGACAATTTCTATGAGTGGAAGACCGAGGGTAAGGCCAAGCAACCTTTTGCCATCGGCACCACCAGCAACGAGAAGCCGGACGCCTTCGCTGGGCTCTGGGAAGGCTGGAAGGACCCAGCGACCGACGAGTGGCTCCATACCTTCACGATCATCACCACGACGGCCAATGAGGTCACCAGCGAGGTCCATGACCGCATGCCGGTGATCCTGCCTCCTGCCGCCTGGGCTGCATGGCTCGGTGAGGAGGAAGTGGGTCCCGCCGATCTTGTGGCGCTGATGCGCCCGTACCCGGCGGACCAGACGCGGCTATGGCCGGTCCACCGGGATGTGGGCAATGTGCGAAATGACCGGGCAGACTTGATCTCGCACATCAATTCGGCATGACGTTTTCGATAGAAGGTTGTGTACACCCACATTCAAAGTAAGCTTCACATAAGCGAAAGGAGATTTTCATTGTGGTTTTAGGTAAGCTGGTTTGTGGAAATATTGCAACTCCTTGCGTTGCCAGTACAACATTGGATCAATTATGCTCATCTATTGATAGATTTTCAGAAAAAGCTATGGTCTATCTAAATGGAGAGTTTACAGACGATGCGCAGAGCTTTGGTGCATTTTGCGCTAGAGTTATTCTAGAGAATACATGTGCTGCGCTGGTCGGTCGCTACGATCCATTCAGACTTTCTTACTTATCTGAATTTCAAACGCAGGGCGGTTTTGATTACACCAAGGCAGCAAAATCAGGATTCAAATGGACTGGAGATGTATTTACAGATGAGAGCCCAACCAGAGAGCTTTGGCACTCAGATTACGATATATCGAAAATAAGTAGGGCTCTTTTTTCTGGGTATGTTGATCATCTATACTGGAAGCCAGCGATGGAAAACGCCCTAGTATTTCTCGACGGCAAAGGAATATCAGATTTACACGAAATAAAACGGGTAGAGCCAAATAAATTTATTAAAGAAACCAAAGGAAAATGCTCTGGTCTATATTCGAAATTGTCAAAAGGTGTACATTGGGACTTTTTCGCTCCTTCAACCTTAATGGATGAAGTCACACTCAAGGATTCGATCCGTGACTGCTTCATCCAAGTCTCGAACATGGGGTTTATCTCCCACTTTGCCCCGACCGCCTATCGCTCCTTAAGTAGCGATGATGCACTAGCGATCTATACGGAATTTAGGGAAACATTCGCATGAACGATTCATTTTATGAAGAGAGTGATGCTGGACTGATCCTCGCGGCCGAAGAATGCCCGCCAGAGAAGTTTGCCGGCTACCATTCATTCTCGCAATCTGATGAAATTATCATCAGAAAACTATCTGCTCATGGTCCAGTTCTACTACGTGGTGGTCGCGGAAGTGGCAAAAGCGCTCTTTTGATTGAATCTCATCGTAGGATGAGAGCAGCCGGGACAGTGTTTTCGATATACATGAGCTTGCGTTATCTACCACTTCTCCAATCTGATGGTGATGAATACATTGGACATTTTTGCTCACTGCTATCGAAAGCTATCGCCTCAGAACTTAATGCGCAGAACTTATCTGCAGAATTCGATATCGCCGAAAATGAAGTCTCACTCCAGATCTCCCTTGCAAAGCTTGCTCAAGCTTTAAGCAAGCGCATTGTGATTCTCTTTGATGATGCCGCACATATCGGACGCGAAAAGCCCCTTGAGATATTTTTTGATCTATTCAGGACGCTTTCAAGCAGCGCAACATCTTGTAAGGCTTCAATTTATCCGGGTGTTACAAAATTTGGCGTGAGATTTGATGTGTTCAACGACTCGACAGTGATCGATATCAGCAGATCTAATGTGCTTGCCGATGGAAATTACTTTATTGAAGTAATAAAGGCTAGATACCCCAATCTTGCCAATCGTGATATATTCTCTGATCGCCTTACGCCGGAGATTTTTGCTAAACTTGTTGGTCGTGCGGTCGTCGGAAACATGCGAGCCTTTATCCTCGCATGCAATCGGTTTGACGACAGGGTCCGGATTAGCATACCAGAGGTCAATACGTGTATAATTGCGATGGCTGAAGATTATTACTGGCCCCTTATGGAGGAGGTTGCGCCCAAGCTTGGCGTTTATGAGCCACTCATCACTCCATCCATGAGTATATTTGAAGCTATTATCGACCATCTTTGCAAGCCCCTCCGGGGCAATGTGAAAGCCACTGCTCAAGACAGAGTGACAATACACCGGCACTATGCAAGTCAATACTCTAAAATATTCGAGATACTCGAATATCTCGGCTTCATTGCAAAGAGAGAAGCGTCTCGCGGCATGAAATCGGGCGGCCGCGGACCTGTTTTTGCCGTTAATCTTTGCAGCATTCTCGAAAAAGTTCCCAATAAACGTCTGACAATCGAAATGATAAATGACTGGATAGAAGCTAGACCAGACTTGGCAGAGATACACCAGTCTGCGGCAACGTTTTCATCCATCACTATCCCGGAGCTCTCCAGAGATGATAGCCTAGGAATTCTAAATAAAAGTATTGATGTCCTCGCAAAATCGAGGGCGTACCCTTATGGACTAACAGAGGATAAAATTTACCGCTTAAAAGGTGCCGGGATTGTCACGGTACAACATTTGGCGGAAGCCTCTGATGCTGACCTCCTAAAGATTGACATGGTTGGACGTGCGGCGATTCGGAGAATGCGAGACGTTATGCAACAAGCCATTTGGATGTAAGATATCTTTCCAACAATTAAATGGTCTATAATAATTTTTTAAAAGGCCGCCTTATTCGGGCGGCCTTTATTATTGTTGAAGTGTTGTGGCTGATATCGCGCATACGTTAAGTCTTAAGGGTTATGATTATTTCGCCACCCCCTTCACCTTCTCGAAGGTGCGGTACGCCCCCAGCCCGAGCATCGGCACCAGCAGCCCCATCAGGGTATCGGTGTCGATCTGCGGCATTGGCGTTCCCGGCGACCAGATCGACAGCGCCCACCCCATCAGCGGATAGCCGACGGTCTGGACCAGCAGGCCGAGGACGCAGGCCCAGCCGACTGCCGGCCGCCAGCCGGAGACGAACAGCGAGGGGTTGGCAGCTTTCGCGGTGTTCACCTGGAGCTGCGAGGCGTCGCCGGCCTGGAGCATAGCGACCAGCTGGGCGTTCGCCGCAGCGGTGGCCTTCGCCTTGGCGTCTGGGTCCGGGATCTTGTCGATCAGGTCGGCGATGACGGGCGTCAGGGCGGTGATGAGAGGGATTGCAATGGCCATGAGATGCCTCCTTTCAGGCATGAAAAAGCCCGCGGCCGGGATGGCGCGGGCGGGTGGATTGTCAGGTGGATGGAGCGAGAGCATGCTGGTGACGAACCGCGAGGGAGGCCAGCATGCCCAAGCCGCAGTACAGCGCCCGCGTCCATGTGCAGGCGACCTTGTCGCGGGATCAGATCCTCTGTCTGCTGACGGCCGATGCCGAGGATGAAATCTACGGACCGGACCCGGCCGGGCCGCCAGACTGGCTGCTCATCGAGATGGAAGATCTTGGGCTTATCGCGCCGGGGCACTGCCCCGGAGCCTGGAAACTCAGCCAGGACGGGCGGGATGCGCGGGCCGCGCTGCTGTCCGACTGAGGTGGCCTGTCAGGCGGCCAGCCCTCGCTCCCACATGGCGGCCTCGGCATCGCGGCGGGTCAGCAGCCCACCCACGCCCGGCCAGAGCCGCTTCATCGCCCGGAACTGCGCCGGCACCTCGGCCAGCCGGCCGGCGGCGATCAGGTCCCGGATGGCCCGCATTTCCCGGCGGCTGTCCCAGGACGCCTTACCCTGCTCGCCCATGCCGGCGCCTCGGTTGTAGACGAGGCTGACCAGGGCGCCAAAGCACAGGGGCGGAAGGTCGACCGAGCCGGGGAAGGCATCGACGGTCATCCGCTCGTACTTCGGCAAAGTCCGATCCCGGAAGCAGGCGTAGGCCGCATCCCAGGGCACGACGACGCTGGACAGCTTGGCCGCCACATCCTTGGCCGGCAGGCCGGAGACGCCGCACGCCCGCTCCAGCAGGGCGCGCGAGGCCGGCGGCATGGTGGGCCAGTCCAGCACCAAGTCGTCGGGATCGTGGTGGGCAAGGTCGTAGCCGATGCCGATGGTCACGCCGCTGTCTCCGCCCGGCCATGTCGGGTGGACGTAGCGGGCTTCATAGGTGCGGCGACTGGTCACCTCGGCGAAGACGATCAGGTCGACCGCTTCGGGGTGGGTCAGCGGCGTGACGGTGATGGCGCGCGGGATCGCCGCGCCGGTGGGCGTGTTCGACATGATCTTCTCCAGGTTGGGGGGAATTATGCGTTACAGGGCGCCCGTAACGCTTCTACCGCCGGTCGGCCGGCGGCAGACGCAGCAGCCCGGCGGACAGTCCGCCGCGGGCTTTGGTCAGCAGGAGGGCGAGCAGCAGGAGGGCGGCGTCTTTGTCGCCACCGCAGTCGGCCAGCGCCTGCTGCACCTGCTGCTCGGCCGGGGATGGGCCATCGGGCATAGGGACCTCCAGGCATGAAAAAGGCCGCTCGCGGCGGCCGGGGTGGTCAGGGGTTGGAGTGTTGTCGCGGCGATCAGGGTATCGGATAAGCGGCGCTGTCCCGCGCTGCCAGGATCGCTTCCAGCGTGCCAGCCGCCCCGATAGCCTCGTTGACGCGCTCGCGCTCCCGCTCGATCTGGCGACCTGCCGCCTCCCAGGCGGCGGTAACGGCCTCCCATTCGGCAAGCACCGCGGCCACGCTGACGGAGCGCAGGTCGGCGCGGTCACTGGCCCAGGGATAGGCGGCGGCGGTTGCATCGGCCGGGCGTCCCGCCTCAATCCAGCGGAGCGTTTCCGCCTGCTTGGCAGCGTAGGTGGTCGCCTGACCCGGCACAGCGGTCAGGTAGGCTTCGCGAGCCCGGCCCGCGGCCGAGTTGTTGGCAGCGATTGCGGCGGCGCGGGCGGCAATGATCGCGGCGGCTATCTCCTCCGGCGGGATCGGCTCCACCGCCCAATCTCGCCGCAAGCGCTGCCGGGAGGAGCCGTCTGCCGCAGTATAGGTTTCCAGCTCCCAGGCACCCGACGGCATTGCCCGATGAGTGGCGGCATCGAATTGCGGAACGCATTCGTGCGTTTCAATTTCCATGGTCAGTTCCTCTTAAGCGAATGCAGCGAAGCCAGCGGGCGGGGTTGCGACCTGCTGACCCGAACCGAAGGCGAAGGTCAGCGACGAGCCGCTGCCGGCGACGGAATAGGCTGGGAACATCGGCGTGCTTGTCGGCGTCGTGTAGGCCGGATTGGTTCCGGCCGCGGGATCGCCGCTGCCACCCCACACCGCAGCCCCTCCTACAACCTTGCCCATCCAGAAATTGCGGGTGGTTGGGTTGTAGGCAAGGCACAGCCGGTCGCCGGTCGTGTAGCTGACACCGAAACTGTTTGCAGAGCCGTTGTTCGCCTTAAAGCCTGAGGGCAGGTAGCCGTACCCGGTCGAACTGTTTGTAATGTAATCGGTCAAGGCGGTTGCAGCAGACGCGATGCCCGGCACGACGTTGGTGCCGATGGTGCCGACAATCACCTCCCAATAGCCCGGAGTCGTCATTGCCGCAACGCTACGTCCAGACGCGATATTTCCGTCAGCCGTGACGACAGTGGTGTTTAGATTGCTAAGTGTGGCGTTGCTGGACTTGTCGGATGGACTGAGCGATTGCGATGTAGCGGTGCCGAGCGGGTAACCACTGGCCCGCTGGTATGAGAGCATCTTCCAATTGCCAGACCCGAGGCTTTCCATCCGGCAGGTATCGCCGGCCACCGTCGTGATGCCCCCGCCACCGATCAGGATGGCACTGGTAGCGTTGTGGGTCAGCGTGACGACCGTCGCAAAAGTGATGTCGCGATGCGCGCCGGCCGCCGCCGTGCCCCAGCCGGTAATCGGCCCGGTGCCGGCAGTGACCTTGATCGCCTTGGCGGTCGTGCCGCCGATATCGACGGTGGCAGCCGCAGCAATAGAGGTCGCCGTATCTTCACCGCTACCAATAGCCGCGCCATTGATCAGCACCTGACCTGTCGCAGAGGTCAGGTTCAGTGCGCCGGCACTGGTGCTGATCGAAGGAGAACCGCCGTTGCTCCCGCTCAAGGTGAGATAGCGGGTCGCCCCAGCCACCGGATTGACTGCGGCCTGCAAAGAGTGGTCGCCGCCGCGAAACAGAACAGGGCCGGTGCCCTTGGTCTTGAGATTGATGCCGATGTTGGCATCCGCTCCGATGGGGATCAGATACGGATGGTCGCCGGCCACGGCTGCCGAAACGGTCAGGCAGTTGGCGGCGCTTGCCATTAGCACAGCCCGCAGGCTCTCGGTGCCCCCAGCGACCAGCGAGACGGTGTTTGCGCCGCCGACCTGGGCCATCCCCGTATCCGGATCGCCTGTCACAGCCCACCCTGGCGCGGCGGCAGTGCCGGGCGCGAAAGTGCTTGATCCCGCATCACCGGCCCGGCTGAAGCCGATAGCTACCGGATCGCCAGCAGCGAAGCCGCCCGGCCCGGTGCCGCCGGTCAGCGTGATCTTGCGATAGCCGGTCCCGTCCACCACGGTGCCGGTGACCTGATACTCCAGCCATTTGGTGGCATCGGTGCGGTGGCCGATCCGCAGCGTGCCCTTGACCGTGTTCGTGCTGGCTGTCCACCGGTCAAGCACCGTGGTGATGCTCGTACCGGAAGCATCCAGGTTGTCGACATAGGCCGCGGTCGCCGCGGTTGCCGTGGCGTTGTTGAGGCGCACATTGCCGTTGCCGGGATCGGCGTCGGCCGTGGCGGTGTCCCAGGTCATGCGGACAGACGGGATCGACCCGCCGGCTGCCGCTGCATACTGGCCGGAAAGGGTGGCGTTGCCGGCCGCTGCGGATGCGCTGCCAGCCGCGGCGGCAGCACTCCCAGCGGCGGCGGTCGCGCTGCCACTGGCTGCCGTGGCGCTGCCGGCGGAGACGGACGCACTGCTCGCGGCGGCCAGTTCGGAGGCGTGGGCAGCCGTGGCGCTACCTGCCGCGGCGGTTGCCGACCCCGCGGCGGCGGTCTGGCTGGCGGCGGAGGCATCGGTCAGAGTGCCGACCGCCTCGCAGGCCGTGGCGATGTCTTTGGAGTGTCGGCTCCAGTTGGCGGCCATGCCGCCGACACCAGATAGGCCAAATTTGTTGGAGACGGCGTTGTAAATGCCGAGATTGTACTGTGTCAGGCGGTCGATTGCGTCGAGCACGGTTTGGGATAGGCTCATTCCTTGAACTCCTCCAACTCGATTGAAGTCGAGGTGTAGCGGGCGCTGACATAGCTCTGGCTGTGGTCTGCGGATCGGCGGTACAGGCCGCCGTAGAGGAAGTTTGCGGCTGGATCGGCGGTGCTGGCCGGGTCGGCTGGGTTGCCGATGCTGGGCAGGTAGAGCAGCGGCTTCCGCTTCCCGGAGCGCAGCGCCATCTTGAACAGCTCGTCGCGGAGCGTGCGGTCGGTCACCTCGCGGCCGATGGCGACCGACCGCTTGGCGATGCCCTCCTCGACCCAGGCCGACCCACCGGCGCCGGCGATCAACTCGTCGTTGTCCTTCACGCCCTCGCCGCTCTTGCCGACGTGTCGGGCGAAGATCAGGCCATCGCCAGCCCAGGCGAGGCCGATGCGATAGCCGCTGTCCTCGCTGCCGTCAGGTCGGAAGGCGCCACCCCACAGGGTCCAGCGGATCGCTACCACTGGCACCTGCGGGACCACGACATGCAGGTTGGTAGGCAGGAGGGCGAAGTCCCGCGGATCGAGATCGCCGCGCATCTGGTTGGGCGCGCCGGCCGGCATCGTCTCCGGATCCGTCAGCGGCGGGACGACGTTGGCATCCACCCCGTCGACCACGGACGTCGCCACCAGCTCCGTCATCGCGGCGTCGCCGAACGCCTCCATCCGGCAAAAAGCTTCCTGGCGGAGGTTGGTGTCGAGAAGCGAGGCGACGGTCAGAAAGATCGGGTACTGCCATGTCAGGGTGATGATCACTGGGTTGATCGGTGCGCCGGTCGCGTAATCGACATCGCCCTTGGTCAGGCACACCGCCCGGTCGGAAACCGGCGTCGTCAGCATCGACTCCAGCGGGGCGGTGGGCCCCCATGCGGCCGGGCTGTCGATGGTGACCGGGTTATCGAGCGGGCCGTTCTGCACCTCGTTCCGGTCGGCGAGGTAGGCATAGGTCACGCCGGCCATGATCAGCGCTCCCCGTAGAGGGTGGCGCCGCCGCCCCTGTCCCTGTTCGTCCGGCCAGCGATGACCAGCGTGGCGCCATCCTCGAAGCCGGCGATATCGTCCACCACGGTCACACCGCCGCCGATCCACAGGCCCGGCGCGCCGTCCCGGACCTTCAGGCTGTAGGACTGCGGCGGCCATGCCTTCTCGGCCAGCCACAGCGGCGCCTCGGCGTCGGCATCGGCCTTCAGGGTCAGTGCCGTCTCGATGCGGTCGGTCTTGGCCGAGACCCCATAAGCGGCCTCGATCACCGGATCGGTCGCGCTGTCCGACTCGCGCCACTGCTGGGTCCAGAGCGCCGCGTCGGCCGCCGTTGCATCGGCCACCGCCGTGGTGTTGGCGTTCGGGTTCTCGCCGAAGAGGACCGTGACCTTCTTCGTCGGCACCACATCGCTGCCGGCGGTGGGCTTCAGGCCGTCGGTTGACCCGCTGACCTTGCTATAGGCCCGCGTCGGCGTGACCGCCGTGGCCCGTGGCAGCCGCGTCACCACCAGCCGGTCGGCCAAGTCGATGAACCACCTCCCCCTCGGCACCGACCCGACCAGCTTGCCGTAGGCGTCGCGATGGCTGCGCCCGTCGCCGGCCGGCAGGTACAGGCCGACGGTGCGCGGGGTCGCGTCCATGCCGCTGACGTCGGCCGCGGTGACGATGCCGCCGTGCTGGACGGCCAGGAAGGCGATCACCTCGCCGATATACCGGCGCCAAGTGCCGCCCGTCTTGTCGCCCTTCACCTCCACTCGGAAGTCCTCGTAATGGACAGCCGTGTGGATCCTGCCGGTCGAAACATCGACGCGGAGCTGGTTGGAGCCGGGGATGCCGGCCGTCTTGGCGACGGCGGCACCGCCGGACCAGCCGCGCGGCACGTCCTCGATGGGCTGGCCGCCGTTGACCGACCAGACATGCAGCAGCCCGCCGTTGCCGCTGCCCTGGTCGATGATCCCGAGATAGGTCGGCTGCACCATGAAGCAGTGGCCGAAACAGCGCTCCTTCAACGTGTTCTTCAGGGTCGTCGGACCCTCATAGCCGCCGGTGCCGGCGTATTTTGCGTCGTCCTTCTGGATCGGGGTGTCGAAGTCCAACTGCCTGTCGTAGACCGGCAGCTTCAGCTCGGTCCGATCAGGCGCGATCTTGCCGGCCTTGGCATGCCAGACGGTGACCGCGGTGCTGAGGGGCGCCCCAGCCGCGACCACCCGTTCCGTCACCGATTGGATGATGTAGTCGGTCAGGAGCGGGTTGAGGGGCCGCACGCCCAGCAGCACCCGCTCCCAGGTGTTGGTCGTGATGTTGAAGACCGAGGCGAGATGCGGCAGGTCGTCGGTCTGCCGGACGTTGATCAGCCGAAGGTCGTCGATCTGCGCCTTGGCTCCATCGCCGGCAGCCGTGACCGCAACGGACGGCCACTGCCCCACGAGCGGCAGCCAAGTCACGGACGCCGGATCGTCATCGCTCCGGGACTGGTAGGCCACCGATCCGGCGCAGAGCGGCCAGCGGTGAAGGTGCCCCGTCGCCCTGTGATAGGCGACGAGGTCATAGAGATGGATGTCCATGGAAACCTCCGTTACGCGGCGCGCTTGGCCTGCTGGTCGCGCAGTTCGTCCAGCTGCTGGCGCATCAGCTTGAGTTCGTCCTGGGCGATGCGGCTCCGCTGGAACTGCGCTTCGCCCTCGGCATCGTGGATTGCCTTCTCCAGCCGCTCGATCCGGCGGGCGATGTCCCGCAGAACCGCCAGGACTTCCCGGTTGTCCGACGACTCCGGGCGGGCCGGGGGCTGGATCGGGGTGACGTTGACCGGGTAGCGGTCGTTCGCCGCCGTCTGGTACATGCCGACGATCCGCATGCTGTCGACCGACGACGCGACCGCCGCGCCGCCGCCCTGCCACAGCAGCTCCGGCCCCCGCTCGCCAACCCACACCGCGCCCGGCGGCGTCGACAGGGTGCCAGTGGCAAAGCCGGGGATGTGCCGCGTCCCCGCCAGTACCTCATCGATGCCGAAGTCCTTGAACCATTGAGCGAGGTTGAAGGCCGGATCGGCCGCCCTCGCGGCCATGATGTCCGGCATTCCACCGACAGCCGCCTCGATGTCGGCATTCGTGAAAGCCAGCAGCCTCCGCCGCTTGTCGGCGGTGGAGACCTCAGACTCGAAGCTGCCCGCTTTACCAGAGGCGGTCGCCAGCCAGATGTTGAAGGACTCGTCAATGCCCCCTTGCCATCCAATGCGCCGGGCAACACCCAGCTGATCGCCGGCCGACAGGCCGTCCCATTGCGCCTGCACCGCAGCGGAGGCGGCATAGCGAGAGGTGTTGACCATGGTCGGCTGAGAGGTGCCGGGCGTCGTTCCGGTCAGCCTCTGGAGCGGGGACAGCGCCGCCTGCCAAACGGCAAGGCTCTGCCCCATCGTGTCCTTCAGGGTGTCGAGCGAACCGAGCTGCCTTTGCCCGACCGCTGCCGCCTCGGTTCGCGCCTTTTGCAACTCCTTCAGCTGGTCCTGCGACGTCTTCAGTTGGGCGCCTGCCGTCGCCGCCGCGCTGTCGGGTGCGACGGTGCCGAGTTCGCCCAGCACCCTCATCACCTCGTCGTAGATCGACCGGGCCGTGCCGCCGCTGTTCTCCTTTTCGAGGGTGGTCAGGCTCTGGCCCAAGCTGATCAGGTTCGACCGGGCGGTGTCCTTGTCCGCGTCGCTGGCGGTTGTCGATCGTACGGTGGCAAGCGCCGCATCCCACTGGCGTTTGGTCTCCGCCAGCCGCTCCTGCGGGCTGATCGGTGCGTCCTGGCTGATGGCCAGGGAATCGCGAGCGGCAGCGAACTGAGCCGCCGCTTGCGACACCTTCAGCGCCCCATCCTGAAGGTCGGAGATGAAGGTCTGACGGGCGGTGATTTCCTGATCGTACCAGGACAGGACATCTGCCTGCGCCAGCTCGAACGCCTTCTGTCCGCGTTCTGCCGCCTGAACATGGACCAACTGGCTCGTGTCCCGACCATCCTCTGTCGCCTTCAGCAGCTCCTGCCGCTGCTGCTCATCCAGCGTGATCAGCCCGGACCCTCTGGTGTTTCCGAGTGCGGCATACATGCGGGCATTGACCCCGGCGTCGAATGTCCGTGTCGCCTCCGCCGCTGCATCGTTCAGCGCCTGGAGCGCTGTCCGCGCTGCGTTCACTACCTCCGGTGTGCTGGCGAAGGTGTCGATGATCTGCTGAAGGCTGGTGGAAGTGATCGAGCCGCTCTTGACCAGCCCGCCCATGTTGTTGGTCAGCGTGCCCGTGACCTTCGCCATCTGCGAGGCCCTGTCAGCACCTTCCGGCCACAGGGCGTTCACGTCCTTCACCGACGTCTTGTAGGCGTCAATCAGGCCGACGGCCGAGTCGTATCCTTCCTCCCCCTTGGACTTCCGATAGGCGGTGTCCAAGCCGTCGCTGTAGGACTTTTGCTCCTTCTTCAGGCCGTTGTTGAAGCCCTCTTGGAGTTTCGCAGCCAGTTCATCGCCAACGATGCCAACAGAGGCGAAAGCCTTCACGAGGTCCGTGGCTGTGTTCGACCACTTTCCTTTGAGTTGCTCCACCTTCTGCTGCTCGGGACTGCTTTCGATGGTAGTGCCGGCCACCTCGTCCAGCAGCCGCTTCCGCACGGCGCCGAGCGCCTCCATCTGCTTGAGCGCGCCGAACAGGCCATCCGGCACCGCCTGACCGGCAGCGACATAGGCGGTGGCCGCCTTCTGCATGTCGCCGGACAGTGCGTCGAAGTCCTTGCCGATTGGGCTGAACGTGCCGTCGCCCAGGGACTGGACGATGGAGTTCAACTGGTCGACGCGGTCCTGCGCCAGCCCGACGGCATCGAATTGGGTCTGGAGCGCCGCCCGTTGAGCGGCCTTCTGCACAGCCGCATCATCGGCGGCCTTCTGCGCCGCAGCTGCGGCATCCCGGTCAGCGGCAGCCCGAGTTTCGGCGGCGGCCAGATTGGAGCTGTAGCGGTCGGGGTCTCCGCCATTTCGTGCGATGGCGCCCGATGCGGCGCTCGCAGTCCCCGTGGCGCCGGAAAATTTGCCGTTGGCGTCGATTGATCCGAGGGAAATGTGATCGACGCCCAACTGATCGGCCAGGGCTCCCAGCGCGAGGCCGAGGCCTGGAATGCCTGTCGCCAAGCTTGCGATGTCTCCGGCCAGACCGGCAGCGTTGATGCTCAGTTGGGTGTTGTTCAGCCCGGTCTCTGGGTCGACGCCGATGGACTTGTTGATGTTCAGCCCATATTTCAGCGCCGCATTTTGCAGCCA
Source organism: Azospirillum sp. A26 (assembly GCF_042604635.1). Classification (NCBI taxonomy): domain Bacteria; kingdom Pseudomonadati; phylum Pseudomonadota; class Alphaproteobacteria; order Rhodospirillales; family Azospirillaceae; genus Azospirillum; species Azospirillum sp. A26. The sequence goes on from NZ_CP170472.1 coordinate 1,358,175, forward strand.
TCCGGACAGCGATGTTCCGTACACGTTGTCGACAGCGGCAGCCGTTGCCTCAACCTGCTCGGAGGTCGGAGAAGCATAGCTCGCGGCTCCGCCGAAACCGATCGTGCTCGACCGATCATCCGCATTGAACGAGCCGAAGCTGTAGCCCCCGTACGACTGCATGTCGCCCGGAGACATCGGCGTGCTGCTCGTCCGGCTGATCGACGGCCCTTCGCTGGCCGTCCCCGCACCGCCGGAGGTGCCGCCCGAGGCGCCGGAGGAGTTGCCGCTCGAGCTGCCGCCGGTTCCTGCAGAGCCGCCGGAACCGGGCGACCCGTGATCGCCGCCGCCATATTCAAACCCGAGCAGGCCGGTCTCCGGGTTGATGGTGCCCGGATGGCCCAGCGCCCGACGAACCGCCGCCAGCTCGTCGCCGCCACGGAGGTGGATCAGGGTGTCATCCCGGCCTTGCCCCATCTGGGCAAGCATCTGGCCGCTTTCGCGAGCGTTCCAGATGCGTTCGCCGCCGGAAAGCCGCACAACCTCCGGCCCTTCTTCGCCGACGACGGCCCAGCCGGCGGGCGCCGACAGCGTTCCGCGAGCGAACCCCGGCAGCTTGGAGCCTTTGCTGACCGCGAAGGCGGTCTGCGCATTGTCGACCACATCCAACAAGCCCCTGGCGAAGGTGTTGGCCCCGTCCACACCGCTCTGAAACTGCGTGAACAGGTCGCTTATGCTGGACCGCAGGCCGGCGATCTGCCGGTCGAAGCCATTGGCGAACTCAAGGTGCCCCAGTGCCTCCTCCAGGCTGGTGGAGGTCTCGTGGGCCAAGGCGTAGGCAACGGCCGGAACCGCCGACTGCATGCCCTTCAGCAGCTCGAGAGCGGCCTGCTCCGCGCTCTTCGTCTTACTGTCGATGTAGCTGTCTTTGTTGGTTGGCGTGAGGTTCAGCCGGCCAATGATGTCATTCAGGCCTTTCGCGAGTTTGTTTGCGTCGCTGTTAAATCTCGTCGCGTCGCCGTCATTGTCCTGGGCCGAGGCGCCGAGCGCATAGCGGCCATTGGCGCCCAGGGTGATGTGGCTGATGCTGTATTTGTCACCCCGATCCTTCGCGCCGGACACCGCGGCGAGAAGAGCACCGCCGACCGACAGGACCGCACCGGCCGTCTTCGCGTAGCTGTTCTGCATGGTCAACAGCACGCCGCCGGCAGCGGTCAGGCCGCCGCCGATCACCTGTCCGGTCGACGCGTTCTTCTGTGCTGCGGCGGCAATGCCGCCAACCACCGCCAAGCCACCTGTGGCGAGCTGGCTGTAGGACGGGTTCCAGCCCCAGAGGCCCTCCGCCGCCGGCATTGGACCGACAAAATCCTTGGACGGCGCCGCCTTCTGCCCAAAAATCGGCTGGTCCAGCCATGATCCGCCCGCCCCCTTCGCCGCCGGAGCAAAGCTCGTGGATCCATCGGCGTTCTTGATGACCTTCTGCTGCTGGCTGGCACCGCCGCCGAAGAGACCGCTGATCCAATCGCCGGCACCGCCGAGCAGCTTCTGGATGCCGCCGAGGAAGGTGTCCGTTCCATCGTCCACCGCCGTGGTGAACGTGGTCGCGCTTTCGCTCGCCTGTTTCAGCCCGTCGGCCGCGGAGATAGCGTTTTCGTCGATGTGGGAGACAGCCCGGCTCTTCACCTCGATAACGGAGGTGGCGTCCTTGGTGACGCTGGTCAGCCCGAGCGCGCTATCCACCCAAGACTGCTGCGTGGCGGTCAGGGTCTGGGTGTTGTCGTTGGCGCTGCGCTGGACTTCCACCGCGTCGAGTTGGGCCTGGAGAGCGCGCTCCTGCGCCGCGGTCACGGTGTCTGTGCGGGTGCCCAGGGTCGCGACATCGGCGCCGACGCTCTTAACGGTCTTCCCGAACGTCTCGACATACTTGACCGTTTCACCCGGCAGCGCGCGGCCCTGCGTCAGGTACTGCTGCACCCTTGTCGGTCCGGCATTGTAAGCCGCCGCCGCCATATTCCAGTCGCCATGGAATTGTCGGCCGAGCATCGCCAGAAATTTCATGCCGCCCCGGACATTCTCCTGAGTATCGGTCGCATCGACGTTCAGCCACTTTGCCGTTCCGGGCATCAACTGCATCATGCCCATAGCGCCGGCACTGGAGGTCAGAACGCTCCCGTCAGGGCGGAACTGCCGGAAGCCGCTTTCCATCTTGGTGATAGCGAGCGCCACCTCATCCGGCACCCCCTGCGCCCGAGCTTCCGACAGGACCAGCGACTGCGCCTTGACCAAGTCGGTGATCTGGCCGCCCTCCTTGATCGCCACAGGCAGAGGCTGGGCGTTGGTCGCGGACAGAGTGGCGATGCTGCTGGCGACCTTGCCGCCCTCGGACGCCACAGGCGCGGGCCTACCGATCAGCGCCTTGGGATCGAGGGCCACCGCGGCGGCAGACCCGGCCATCTGCACCCACATGGCGTTGTCTGCGGAGGTGCCGAGACCGCCTTTCACGGTGCCGACGATGCGGTCCAGCCGCCCCGGGTCGTTCGCGGGCTTGGGCACATTGTCGTTCGCGGTCGTAACGCCGCCGGACATCAACTTGGTCAGCGTGCCGGTCAGCCACGTTTCGGCGGGCTTGGTGATGACCGTGCGAATGAAGACCCGCTTCAGATCTTCAGCCAGGGCCTTGCCGGCATCGCCGGCCTTCTTGGCGCCGACCACCACATCCTCGAACGCCGTGGTGATCGGCTGGGCGATGTTGGAAGCCTGCTGGGCTGCGTCCTGCAACTGGCTGTTGACGCGCGCCAGCTCGCCCGCCTGCCGGATATAGGCTTGGGTGCCGGCGTCGGTCAGGTCGACGCCCTTGTCGCGCAACTCGTTCGTGGTCTGGAGCACGGCCACGGCCTTGGCGCGTTCGGCGTTGCTCTGGCCGAGCATGCCGTATTTGGCGTTGGCGAGTTCGACCGCCCGGCGCTGCTCCTCTGCCATCTGGCTGAACTGCTGCGAGCGCTGTGCGTCGTCGCGGGCCAGGATGCCGGCACTGATGTCCCGGATCTGGCCGGCGTCCTTGCTCGGGTCCAGCCCGCGCTTGCGGGCCTCGGCCAGGGCCTCGTTGGCGAGCGCCGCCTCCCGCGCCGCGTTGGCGCCCTGTCCCCAGGCGGCAGCCAGCCGGTTGGCGTCCTCGGTCTGCTGCTTCAGCGTGGCGTCGAAGGAGGCCGCCTGCACCTTCCGCTGGGCATCGTCCAGCGCCCGGAGCCGCGTCACGATGGCGTCGTACGGCTCGATGGTGCCGCGCGCCACCTCTGCCATGGCCTTGCTCTGGATCTCGGCTTCGCGCACCGCCGCGGTGGACTGGCCGTAGGCGCGGGCCACCAGATCGGCGCCAGCCACCTCGGCGGCGGCGGCGCGGTTGTTGTCGTTGACGGCGACCTCCAGCTGGAGCCGCGCCTCCCGCTGGCGGAGCAGGAGGAGGTTTTCCTTCGGTGTGCCTTCCAGGTTCTTATCCCGCACTTCGTCCTGCGCCCGCATCGCTGCGGTTGCCATGGCACGGTCAACCGCGTTCCCGCGCAGGGCCTCGGAGAGGCGGTCCACCTCATGGGCCTCCGCCTTCACATATGCCGTGGCCTTGGCGTCCCGCGCTTTCCGGGCAGCCTCATCATCGGCGCCACCGGTGACGGAGGCACCGTTCGGGTCCTTGGCCGGCGCGGCGGTCGCGGCGGCGGCTTTGGCCTTGCCGGTGATCGCGTCGATCCGCTTTTCCAGGCTCGCGACCTCGGCGCGGGCGCCCTCCAGCGGTCCCTGGAAGTCGGCGCGATAGCCGCCGTGCGGGCCGCCAAGCCAACCGCGCGACTGTAGATCCGCGACTTTACCCTTGGCCTCCTCCAGCTGCTTCCGCAGGGCGGCCTCATCCTCCGGCTTCGGGGGGGCGTAGACGATCTTGCCCGGCGTCAGGCTCATGGCCGACAGGCCAGAGGCCGCCAAGCGACCAAAGGTGTCCTTGCTCGGCTTTTCGAAGAAGTCAGCCAGCAGCTTGAATGTCTCGGACAGCGCAACCTCGACCTTGATGACCAGGGAGGAGGTGGCGGCGGCATCCACCATCCTGTTGAACTGCACCCCCAGCTCGTGCATCGCCTCGGTAGCCGGGGTCATGGCGTCCTTGCGCATGCCGTCGAAGCGGCGATGCAGGGCGTCCAGCGCCACGCCCAGCGCCTCGGCCTGCCGGCCATGTTCCGCCATCACGCGGACGGCTTGCGCCTCCGCCGGGCTCAGGAAGCCGATGGCCTCCTGAAGCTTCATGATGGCCGGATAGCCGTCCGTCACCATGGCGGCCAACTGCTTGGTCATCTCATCGACCGAGCCACCCATGCCAGCGGTGATGTCGCTGCCCAAGAGCGCCAGTTCGCGCCCCCTGGCGGCGGAAAGGCCGCGGGTGGACGCCAGCACCTTCGAGGTGGCGAAGGACTCGTCCCGGCTGGCACCGCCTTCGTAAAGCGCCGTGCCGACTCCCCGCAGATAGCCGGCCGTCGCCTGCGACTCGGTGCCATAGGCCCGCATCGTGGCGGTGAGATCGCGGATCTGGCTGTTGATCTGGATTGCCCGCGCGCCGACCAGGGCGAGGGCGCCCACAACCGCGGTGATGCCCAGCGCCGCCAGGGTGACGGGGGAGACCAGCAGCGCCCAGGCGCGCGACAGGCCACCGACAGCGCCAACGGCCTGCGGAGCCTGCTGGAGCATGGCCGTGATGGCGCTTTGGCCGCTGCCCACCTGAACCACGAAGTCCTGAAGCTGGTAGCCGAGGTTCAGCGACTCGTGCGCGGCCAGTTTCGTGCTGTTGGTGGCGCGGGTGGAGAGTTCGTGCTGCTCCTTCAGCTTCGCCGACAGGGCGGCATGCTCCTGCGCTGACAGCCTGACGCCACCGACACCGTCGGTCATGGCCTTGTCGAGCTGCTGCTGCGCGGCGGCCAGCTTCTCGTCGGCGCCAAAGGTGCGGTCCAGCGTGCCGATCAGCGAACGAAGAGCGGTTTCCTCTGCTTTGACGGCGGCGACGACCTCTTTCTCGGCCGCGATGATCATGGCCGCGTCGGCTTCGCGTTCCCGCACGGCGGCGTCCCAATCGGCCGACATCTTCGCCAGGGCGGCGCGCTCGGCCTGCTCGGCCTCCTTCGCGGCGGTCGCCTGTGCGGTGGCAAGCTCCTGAGCCTTTTTGATCGCCGGATCGTGGGCAGCCGCATAGGCGGTCAGAAGCCGGGTTGCCTCGGCCTCGTCCAGGCCAACCCGGCGGATGGTCGCCTGCAACTCGGCGAGGCCGGTCTCGTACCGCTGCTGGGCAACATCGGTCAGCCCGAGGGAGGCGCGGTAACCGTCCAGCTTGGCGTCCGCCTCGGCGAAGGCGGCGGCGATGTCGTCCAGCCGCTGGGCGCTGCCATCGTCCCCGAAGGTGATGGAGCCGGTCCCGCTCGACCCCCGGCCGGTGGTGGCGTAGCGCGTCGGGCCGATGGTCGCCGTGTTCGCCGTCTGGCGGGAAATGCCCGTGGCGTCGTTGATCGCCTTCTGCGCCGCGCTGATCCCGCGCAGGCTGGCCTCCAGCCCCTTCGCCCCTGCGGTCCATTCAGCCATGGTGGCGTGGCCGGACTGGAAATCGCCGTTCAGATCCCGCAGAGCGCGGGCAGCCTGGGTCAAGCCGCCGGTCGCGCTGCCGGCCGTCTCGTAGACTTTGCCCAGCGCACCGGCCCAACTGCCGGCCGATGCGGTGGCGGCGATCATGCCGGCCGACATACCGCCGGCCGCCGCGGTCGCAGCAGCGGCGCCTGCCTCCACATCCTTGAAATAGCGCGCCACGGCGGCGCGGGCTTTCTCGGTGGCAGCCTCCATCTTGGCCGTGATGGTGGCGCGAAGCTCCTCCTTCTGCGCCGCGCTCGCGCTGCTGGCCTCAAGGTCGTCCAGCGCCCGCTGGTAGGGCGCTATGGCCTTCGCCACGGCGGCCGCCTCCCGCTTGGTGCGGTCGAACTTGTTGGCGAGCTGATCGGCCGTCTGGGCGTGACGCTTCACCCGCTCGTCGGCGCGCTCCACCTTCTCGGCATAGGCGTCGATGGCCTTCCCGGCGGCAGCTGCGCCGGCGGCGACCTCGTCGGTTGCCTTCTTCGCGCCCCGGCCGGCGCGCTCGACCTTGCCGTCGGTGGCAGCGGCGGCGTTGCCCAGTTCCGTGAGGGCGTCGGTCGCCTTCTTGGCGTTGGTCGACACACCATCCTGGAAGCCTACGTCGAGGCTCTCGACTTGATCTGTCATGGGCGGGTCCTCGGGGGTATCAGCGCCGTGGGCGGATGATCAGGGCAGGGCTTTCCACGCGCGCACCCTGACGCCCGCGTGAGAGCCCCTTGCGTTTGCCTGTGGTCCAGACCTGCCGGGTTTTCAGCCGGTACTGGTTGGGGAAATCCATCGTGTAGACCCGCTTGACCTCGACGAGGTCGCCGAAGCGGGAGCGGATCGCCTTCACCGCGTCATCGAACAGGCCGGGCGGCACCGGGAAGGACAGCGACTGCCCGCCGATCAACTGCACGTCGACCTTGCGCGAATACGGCAGCACGTTGCCGATGATGATTTCGGTGATGGTGGGGGACAGCGCCGCCGGGTTGAACTGTGCGGCAGGAACGAACCGGCCGGCCGAGTCGCCCTTGCCCGCATAGGCGGAGGCGCTGTCCTTGATGCCGAAATAGAAGCCATCCCGATAATGCGCCGTCTTGCCCGTAGCCGGGTTCAGCGGAGCGGAGGACCGGGGCGGCGAACGGTTGATGAGGAAGCTGAGGGCGAAGGTGCAGACCGCCCCCATGATGCTGAACCGGTAGACGATCCGCCCGCCGTCTGCCGGGCGCACCGCCGTCTCAGGAGCGCCCTCCACCCCATCGACCCAGAGCTTATACCGCCGGGAGGCCCGTCCGGCGGCGATGAGCCGGTCCCGCTCGGCAATAGCGATCTCGGCCAGCCGGCGGGACTGCGCCTCCGGAGAGAGCGCCCGATCCACGAAGACCCGAAGCCGGGCGTTGAAGGCTGCCGCTTTCGCCATGACAGATCCATCACGAGATTGGTAAAGCGAGATCGGTAGAAACCCAGAGTGGGGTAATTCGAAGCTGGACTCGCGACACGCCATTAGCGAGTGTCGGACTCTTCAACTAGGAGGCACGGTTATGCGACTTTTAGTGGTTCTGTTTGCATTTATCCTGTCGGCAACCCCAGCACTTGCGGATTGGCAATATACGAAATGGGGTATGTCGCCTGATGCGGTGTTTTCCGCTTCCGGAGGAAAAGCAATCAAATTAGATCAAAAGGGAATTAAAGATCACAGCATAGCGTCTCTGCAATTGGCCGGGCTTTATCTTGCCGAATACCAGACCGGTCCATACAGATTTACATGCACTTTTCTGTTCAGAGACGAAAAGCTTGGCGGAATTTCTCTAAATTTATCAGATATATCGAAAAGCTATCAACTCGAAGATGACTTGATGGGAAAATACGGGCAGCCGATTGAGGTAAATCAGAAATACAAAATCAAGAAATGGCGCGATGAAGCGAGTAATAACTTAGTGCAAATAAGTATAACCCCTGGTTTATTTACCAGCGTTCTCTATTTGCCAATATCTCAGCCTCACTCATCGGGGTTGTGAATAGAAGCAGAAAACTTGATTAAGGTTCCTGCTTCTACTGCTCTTTCTTCTCGGAAACCTCCTTCACCCTCTCCGCCCACCACTCGGCATAGACGCCATCCATGGCGCGGAGCAGGCGGAGAAGGAGGCGGAGGTCGTGCCCGTGGTCGGCGGCATAGGCGCGGGCCACTGACCACGGGATACCGCAGGGGGTCGAAGGCCCCATACCGCCGCTGCGCCACTGCCGGTCGTCGGAGAGCGCGTGCCAGGCACGCCACGCCCACCGGCACCACGGAAGCGGTTCGACCACCTCGCCCTCGTCCTCCAGGCGGGCAGCCACCATCTCGGCCGCGTCTGGGTCATCCTCCGCAAGGTCGGCCAGCAGGTCGTTGCTGTCCGCCTTGCGGTTGAGATGGTCCCGGAGGGCCGCCGTCAGTTTCCCTCGGCTTCCTTGGCGTCGGCCTCACGGTCGGCGGAGACCATGCCGGCGGCGGTGAAGGCCGCGGTGGCGAGTTCAGAGAAATCCGGATCGCGGATGGTGTCGCAGAACTCCTCGAAGGTGACGGGGGCGCCGTCGTCGTCCTTCATCTTGACGTCGATCAGGCAGTGCTTGATCAGGCACTCGATGTTGATCGAGCGCTTCAGCGCCACCGGCAGCTTCTCCGGATCGCCGCCGAAGCCCTTGGCCGCCTTGCGCTGCTTGGACGCCTGGGCGTCCTGATACTCGTCGGTGTAACCGCGGGTGAGGATCTGCAGATCGAGATCGGGATCGGGGCGCTTCCAGGCGCCGGTGGTGAGGGCGGTGGAGCTGCGCTTCAGGGAGGCGAGGTTTGCCATGGTCGAAAGTCCTTGATTTGGTCGTTGGTCGGAAATGTGCGATGGATGGGCTGGCGCCGACCAAACGCCCGCCCGCGGCCCGCGCGTGCCGTCATGCGGCCGGCAGGGCCGGCAGCCTCTTTCCCGTTGGTCGCGGGATCTCGTCAGATCAGCGGACGAACTCGAACCGGTTCACGATCAGCTGCGCACCGGTCAGGCTGTCCTTCGAGCCGGTCAGCTTCACCGGCAGCATCACGTCGGGGTTTTGCATGCTACGGAATTTCAGTGACTTAGGAGGGGATGCGTCACCCTTGCGTCACGGAGGTCTGGAATTTCCCTCAGACCAGAGAGTCGGCGATCCCCTGAACCGCCGTGCGCCGCTGCTCAATGCCGGTCAGCGGGTGAGCGTAAACACGCAACGTCATGTCGAACTTGCTGTGCCCCAGCATGGCGGCGACATCCGGCAGGGGCAGGTTGTTCGCCACCAGCACGCTAGCCGCGAAATGCCTCAGAGCGTGGAAATGCAGTCGGTCGGATTCATCATCGCCCAGGCCAGCGCGCTTCAGAAGTGGGCGCCAGTGGGTCAGATGAAACTTCGGCCCGGTGATCGGCCCCCCGGTGACGGAGCGGAACACCAAGCCGCGTTCCTCTTCGCTGACCCAGGTTGCCATCCAGGCCCGCATCAGCTCCCGCAGATGGTCCGGCATGGGCACGTCCCGAATACCGGCTTTCGTCTTCGGCGGCTTCAAGTCATCCCACTTGGTGAGGCTGTGCCTGATTTTCAGGGTGCCGTTGTTCAGGTCCACGTTCTCGACGGTCAGGCCCATAATCTCGCCGTATCGCAGTCCGCAGAACAAGGCGAGATTGACGACGCAGTTAAGCATGGCGTGGGTCTTCTCCCGGTGCCTCGTCGGGCGCTCCTTCAGCGCCTCCAAGAGCTTAGCCACGTCGCCGATCTCGAAGGTCCGGATCTTTACGGCACTCCCGCCTTTAAGGCTCTTTCGGTAATCATTGATGATTTTTTGCTTCGTCACCCCCAAGTTGATGGCGAAATCCTCAAGCATTCCAAGCGTGAAGAGTTGTTGTCGAGCCGTTCCGGACGACAGTCCATTCTCTCTTAACTTTCGATACCAATCATCAACGATTTGCCATGTGATTTCGTTGAATTTGTGCTGACCGATAAAAGGAATGGTGTGCCGGTTGATTGCGACATGGAGGTTTCGGAAACGCCCTTGCCCAATTCTGCCGTCGCGCCAGCGCATTTCCACATCGCGCATGAACAGGTCGCAGACGGCCTCAACAGTCGCGCTGTCCTTCGGGGCAACATGAACACCGTCCTCTATCTCACGCTCCACCTTGCGGCGGAAAGCGTCCGCGTCCTTCTTCAGCTTAAACGTCTTGCTGGGGCGCTTCCCGGTGGAGGGGTCGAGATAGCGCACCTCCCACCCCCTCTTGGTTGCGCCGTTGTGGGTCCATTCACGCTCGCGCACAGTTGCCATGGCCTGTTCTCCATCGGGAAAGGGTGCGGCGCCGGATGCCCAGCGCCGCGAAGGTGGGTTTCAAAAGCCGCCGCTTACTTGGCTGCGGTCGGCGGTAAGGAGGGCATTCCGGTGACAATGCCGGCGGACTGAAGGCCGCGCCGCGCCAGCTCGGCCAGCGCATCGGCGATTACCAACACCACGGAGGCGCGGGCACCGTAGAGCGGCCAACAGTCCGGGTTGCAGGCTTCCTCCGTCACCTCGTGCAGCAGGGCAGCCAGCGCCAGCGCATCGTCCATGCTGGTGATGGGGCCGGCGGCGGCCAGGGCCAGCCGGAACCGCTCCGCGAGGATGGCAAGATCCGCCTCCAACCGGTCATCGTTGGCGTACTCGGCCCAGGCTTCAAAGGAGGCTCCCCAGCGACCGGCATCGAACGCCTTGACGGCTCCGCCGATTGTGGCGGGTGCGCCGGTCCCTGGATCGGGCGGAGCCACCTCACACGGCTCCGCGGCCATCGCCACCCTTGCCGCTTCCTCTGCGGCAGCCTTGGCCTTGGCGAGCGTCGTCTCATCGCCCCGGATGATGAACTCGTTCCCCAGCAGCCGGCAGAGCGACCACAGGAACGGGGCCTCGGGCGTGTCCGGTTCGTCCTGCAGGATCACGTCCAAGAAGAAGGGACCGACGATGGTGCAGTCCATGACGGTGTACCGGGAGGCGCGGGACCGCGCTCCGGGCTGTTCCCGCCAGAGGATGGGGGCGCCGGCTTCCTGCCAACCCCTCAACGTCGTTGAGGGGGTAACGCCGTTGAGGGGGTAAGGAGGTTGAGGGAGGAACGTCGTTGAGGGGGTGCCCGGAGGGGTGTCTGTAATCTTGACGCCCTTTGCCCCCAGCTTCGCCATGAAGTCGCGCAAGTTGACAACGGCCGACTCCTGCCCCTCGATCCAGCTCCCGTTGGGCAGTCCATGTTCCGGGTGCGCCAGAAGCTCCAGCACGGCCAGCGCGTCATCCGCCGTTTGTGGCGGATTGGAGAACATGGCAAGCCGGACGTCGCAAGCCTCCGTCACCAGATGATCCGGCCAGTTCTCGGGGACGGCCTTGGAGTCGGCCTCATGTTCGCCAAAGAGGTTGAGGAACTTGGCAGCGCCTTCCGCGAAGGTCATCCCCAGCGCAGGGATAACGGTTGATCCGAACGGGGCGCTCATGCCGCACCTCCCGCCCGTCCTGCCTGCCGGGCAGTTTGGATCATGGCCCACAGCGTCCGGCCGATGCAGTCCCCCTCCAGCTTGGCGGCCAGCGCCTCCGACACGTCCTCATCGTGGACGGCGGAGTTCCAGGCGTCCTTGGTGTCCATGTGGCATGCGAAGACATAGCGGAGTTGAACCTCCACGCCGTCCATGGTCCGGGCCTTGATCCTCTCGATGCGGTCGGCCAGCGTATCCATGATTGTTTCGTAGAGCTTTCCATCCGCATCCGACGCGACTTCAAAGGCGGTCGCGGCGGCGGTGTAGCTGTCCCACGCGAACAGCAGTTCCGAGTCCGGATGAGGCCGGTTGGGCAAGATCGGCTCGGTTGGCGGGCTGGCCGGCTGGCGGGCGAAGCTATAGTCACGCATGGGGCACCTCCAGCTTGATGCCCTCAAGGGTGTCGCAGGCTTCCCGAGCCTTCGCCGCGTGCTCTCTCAAGGCGTAGATCAGGTATCCGACTTGTGCGGTCAGATCATCTTCCGGGCCGATGATGGCAGCCAGTCGGGTTTCATAAACAAGCAGCAGGAGGTTTGCGGCGCAGGCTCCGGAGGTGATCGCATCGGAGAGGTGCAGGAGCGGCACGGAAGTCTCGGGCACGGCGACTTCGAGTAGCTTCATCACGGGGGCGTGCTTCTTACCCATGGTTCACCCCCCGGCGGGCGATCTGGAGACGGCGATAGGCGGGGAGTCGACCGAAGGCGGACACAGCGTCCAGTGCCTCGGCCAGTGCGGGGGAACCATGGATCGGCTTGGAGCGGAGGAAATTCGCAGCGCTAGATAGAGGCGCAGATTGGTCAGGTGTCAGCGGCGGCAAAGAGCCGTCGTCGACCAGAACCGAGTCGGTTTTGGACATGTTGTTGCTCACGGTTTTAACCGGCTTTCCACGGCCGGGGCCAGCGAACGGCACTGGCGCCGGGAGGGTGGAAACACGCCCGTGAGAACGTGCCCGACCGCCTTCGCCTTTCGGCTATTGTATAGCGGACGGACTCCCGGCATAGTAGTGCCGGTCGCGCCCGCTTGGCGGCGGGCACGTCAGTTTTCAGCGGCTTCCGTTTGGCGACGGAATCCACCTATCACGGATGCAGCGCAAGGCCCTGCGAAGGCCCCGCTGCGGGAGTTTCCACGCTCCACTTCCCACAATGCCTCACCACGGGGCGTTGTTTCAACCGACAACATGCATATGAGCAACGCGGCGTTTGGCGACGCCGCGATGGCTCTCCCATTAAGTAGGGACTCACGGATGTGTCCTGAACTTTTGAAGGAAGGCGTGGCTATGTTCGAGGTTGGGAAAGCCTATGAAATCAGGACACTTGTCGATGGTGGCGAAACAGTGCAATTCGCTACCATCGCGAGATACGAACACCCCTTGATTCAGCTTGCATCGACGGGCGAGATCATCAACGTTACCTCACCCCATTTCATCAGCGCAGTTGAAAAGGATTAACCGCGTCACGCAGCCGGTATTCGGTGCGGTACGAGGTTGATCGCACATGCGACATGGTAAAAATCCGCGTTGTATACCGAAGACTTTCTTTCCAGCCTTTCAGCAATGCAAACGAATGTGCCGGTCCTGTATAATCAACCCGCAGGGCCGCCACATTCGCTATCGTTGACCGCGTCAGCAAGCATCACAGCGGTAACCGCATTCCGCCCGCGGCAAATCTGGAGACCGGGCTATAGTCAGCTTGGGATATTCCCAACACAGGCGCTAGATTAAAGGTGCCATGGTGAAGGCTAGGCTTCACAGAGATCGGCACAATCAGCGTCGCCAAAGATCAAACATGCTCTTTAATTTAATATTAAACAACAGGGTCATGAAACAGAGCAACAGGGATGTGCCGAACTTTGTATTTTACACCATAGGCCAAAATCATGTCCTCCGTGATTGAGCAACGGTTATTCACCGGGCACACGGCCGCTGATATACTAGATACTTTTTTGGTCAGATGATCCAGCCAACGTGTCATCATCAAATCAGCCCTGCTCATATAGCAATATATGATCAAGCCACCATTGTCCTGATCTTTTGAACCACTTGCATATCTTGTAGTAAGTTGAAGATAGCCATCATATAACCAATCATAATCATTTTTATGAATTTTTGCTTCGCCTAGCCATTGGTAACCTCGCGGATCATTGACTGAGACATCGCAATGCCCGTTGCTATTCGCATCTAGCTTTGCGTCAAAACCCATATGAGTCAAAGCGGATGTAATGTGTAATGTTAATTGATTTTCCTTCAAATCTTGCAAAAAATTCCTATTTTCGCACATCTTTGCCACTGCGCTATCTATTGCACGATGCACAGCGGAAACAAAGCCGGCGTAATCCGTACAAAGTTTTGATTTGAAGTAAGCAGCTTGCCCCGCCGGGCAATACGCTGATTCAGCGAACTCCTTAACAGTAATCTTATCAAGCATGGAGACGGCTCTTCATATCTCTGAGCTTTTTGGAGGCCCCAAAATACATAAAAAGATTATTTCTATAATTGTCTATAGGCATACCAGTAGCCGGATGAATAAACTGCCCACTCTCCTCGGCATCAGATACGCTTTCAAGCTCCACATCGATTTCTTCATCTCTGACTTCGTCATAGTATTTGAAGAACACCTCCAGAAGATCTAGCCAAGATCCAGACAAAATCTGCAAACTTCTGAGAAGCTGCTCACGTTCATACTGGCGATCAAGAGCGTCGTTCAACGAACTAAGGGATAGCATCTCTAACCGTTCGGTCGGCGTTTTCAATAGATACAGTATAGCCTTCTGGCAAATTTCGGCCTCGACAGCGCCTCCTAGACGCTGCCTAAGGTCTTCGCCTATTTCCCAGGATATTTTTTCGAATGTTTGCATGGCTTCAGAGGTGTGCCAGCACTTTGTTGCGGGCTAAGTCAAAGTCGGCCAGCCCCCACGCTCGCCGTATCGATAAATCATGTAGCTTCGGCGCAAGCTCGTCAAGAAGACGGGACGTTCCTCGAAGATTTGCTTCGGGGAATGAGTGGTAGTCGCTACCAAATTGGTGAGGCCATGTAATGCTAATTAGGTACGCTCTAATGTCTCCCTCAAGTGCATCCACACCTGCTTCATGGAATTTTTCCTCACGAAGACACTTGCCAGTCTTTCGCATTGTCTCATGCTTAATGGATGCAGTCCCTGTAAGGAATGCCATCTCTACAACGGTCCCTTCTTTTGGAGAGTCATATAGCTTTTTGATCGATGGAAATAGATTTACAGGAGTTTTCAGTATATTCACTCCAAACGATGCGTTCACTATTTGTCTTATATCCTCATGCGCTGACATAGATGTTTCCACGATGGGGCAAGCTTGAACGTCTATTCTTACCTCAATCGGGCCATGGCTTTTAGGCAGCCAAACCACGTCCATAGCCTGCTTGCGAGTTACCTTTACGCCAATAACTTCGTCATATTGTTCAAATACTTTTGAAACCGTTGCTGTCATCTTGTCAGTGTCGATTCGTTCACGAACATGATGCACTCTGTTCGCTGCAAAAAACACTGCGTATCCGGTTGAGTACTCCTCAACCGCAGACACTAAAGATTTGTTGGGCTCGATGGACCCAAGCTGCGCTTCAGTGAGCATGTAGGGGAAAGCTCGCGAAAAAACGCTAGCTTCAATATTCAAATTTAAAGCCCACTGAATAAGAGCTTTTCTCTGCTGTTCGGATACATCGTAAAATCTTATATACCGGTCCCCGCAGGCAAGATTTTCCCTATAAACCGAGTAAAGTCGCCTACCTTCTTTTTGTCCAATCGCAAGCTTGCGTGCCGCATTCCGAAATTTCGCGATGGTTCCTAGCCATCCGTGACTCGGTCGAAGTCCGGAATACCTGAGCACGTTTCCGCCAACGCGCCAATCCATTCTGTCCATCATGCTAAGGAAGAGCCGTTCGAGGTCAACAGCCACAGGGCTTTCCTGGGAAGCGTCTAAGGCGGCGGGATGAGAGGCATTCATCAGATATCGCTAGAAGCTGGTTTCAATGCAATCCGACAATGACGAGGACATTTGAGAGATGCAAGAAAATCGGAAGGATTGAATTTTCGGCTGTGTTCTCGGCTTCAGCCTCACCCTATGCCACTCTCTTCCCCTCCTGCCGGCCCTCGCCCTCGTGCACGCTGGGGCCGGTTTCACCGCTGAAAGTGCGCCCCCGGGCCATAGCCGCACCAGTGGCTCCGTCCATCAGGCCGGTGGACCGGTCCCTGCTGAATTTCTCGCTCTCCTTGTCGTCCTGCACAGAGTGGTGTGCGAAGGCTTCGCTCAGACAAAGAATTCATCGTCCGGCAAGTCCAGATCGTAGATCGAGCCTCCAGCCTCGCCGTGCTGCGCCAGCGACACGGCGATGGCGCAGGCCACAGCACCATCGATCCGCTCCCGCGCCTTGCCCTTGCTGAACAGCCGGTTGCCGGCGCGGTCAGTCTCCACCTGGATGTTGTCGAAGCACCAGCGTAACACCTCATGCCCACCGTGCTGGAACTGCCGCCCGACGATGGCGCGCTCCAGCTCCTTGATCGCCGGCGCCATCGTCACCCACCCCTGCCGCACCTCCACCGCCGGATAGCCGTCCTCGGTCAGCGTGTTCAGCGTCGAGCGGGCAAGGTGCGGGTCGATCCCCACCGACACCACGTTGAAGCGGTCGCACAGGTCGCGGATGCAGTCCTCCACCGCGCGGAAGTCCACCACGTTGCCCGGCGTCGGCTGGATCAGCCTGTCATCGGCCCAGCGCACATAGGGCACCCCGTCCCGGTCCTGCCGGCCGCGCAGGTTGTCGCCCGGACAGAAGAAGTACGGCAGCACCGCATAGCCGGTGCCAATCCGCCAGCACGCCACCACCACCGTCAGATCCGAGTTGCTGGACAGGTCCACCCCGAGCCAGCACGGCGCCCCTGCCAGGGCGTCGAGGTCGAGCGGCGCCGCGCCAGCGTCATAGACGGCCATCTCCACGAACGGATCGGTCGAGTGGTCGAGCCACACATTCAGATGCAGTTGCCGGAACGCCTCCCGATCCGCCGGCCGGTTCTCCGCCTCGCGGGCGAGCTGGCGCAGCCCTTCGATGTCGGGGAAACCGTGGACCAAGCCGGGGTTGGCCCGGTACCACACCTTTTCATCCCGCCAATCCGCATCGGCCGCGGTTTCGAACAGCACCGGCAGAGTGCCGGGGTCGTCGATCTCGCCACGGGCGACTCGGCGGGCATAGTCCACGATGTCGTGGGCGACGTTCTGCTGGCCGCGCCCGGCCGTGCTGATGACGACGCACAGGGAGCCGGGCACCTTCACCAAGCCCGTGCGGATCACGTCCCACAGGTCGCGCTTGGGCCAAGCGTGCAGTTCGTCCACCAGGGCGAAGGTGGGAGTGGTGCCGTGGGAGCGGGCGGCGTCGCAGGAGATGGCGCGAAGCTGGCACCCGCTCTTGGGATGCTCGATCCGGTGCCGGTAGTCGATGAAGCGCAGCTTGTCGCCGATGCGCGGGTCTTCCCTGCAGATCCCGGCCGCCTCCTCAAAGCCGATGCGGGCCTGTTCGCGATCCGACGCAGCGAACAGCGCCAACCCGCCGGGCACCCGCTCGGGGCCGATGGTGTGCAGCAGCCCCAGGCCGGCGCCCAGGCTGGTCTTGCGCCCGCCGCGGGGCAGCAGCATGACGACGTTGCGGACGATCCGCCGGCCGTCCGGGTGACGGGGGCCGTAGATGCGGCGGACAAGCCGCTCTTGGAAGTCGTGAAGCTGGAAACCGCGCTTGGGCAGGGTCGATTTCGGGTGGCGCAGCACGCGCAGGAAGTCGACGGCACGTTGCCCGTAGCCCAGCGGGTCGGGGATGTCGGAGCCGTCAGAGATCCAGGCCGGAAAGGTCGTCATCGTCGTTTTCCGTGGGAGCGGCCTTGTTGCGACTGGCCGGGGTCAAGCCCAGCTCGGCCGCCAGCCGGCGGCTTTCGGTCAGGGCCTGGAACATGGTTTGGAAAGCGGGATGCCGCCGCACCTCGCCCTTGCCCGTCTTGATCGTGTCGCCCTCGGTGGCAATGGTCGCCTGCATGCGGCGCACGGTGCCGGCGGCCAAGCAGTAGGCTTCCAGCATGGGCAGGTCTTCGCGGGTCACGGTCTTGCGGGCGCGGAGACCGGGCACCACCCGGCGCCATTCCGCCTTGGCCTCGGTCGGCAGCCAGGACGGCGCGGGCGGCAGCCGGGCAAGCCCGCCGTCGATTGCCTTCAGATCCGGTTTCCGTCCACGCATCGCACCATCCCCTTATCCGATTTGCTCAATTCGTCTCTCTCGCGAGCGAGACTCCCCACCGGTACCCGGCCCCAGCGTAGGAAATTGGAGACCCCCTATCCCCAACCCCTTGCTATCCCTGCCTTTTGCCGTGGGTCTTGCGGTTGTGATGCAGCCGGCAAAGGGTCTGGAGGTTCGAGGGGGCGAGCCGCAGCTCTGGCCGCTCCCGGATGCTGAGCTTGTGGTCCACGTCCACGCCCTCGGTCGATCCGCAGACCACGCAGCCGGGATGCGTCTCCAGATGACGGCGCCGCAGCCGGTACCAGTCCGAGTCATAGCCGCGCTGGTGACGGTCGGGCCGGGCGGCCTCGGCAGCCTTCGAGCAACGCGGGCACGCCCGGCCGGCTGGGACCAGGGCGCCGCATTTGCAGATACGAGGGGGAGCGTACGGCATGCCGAAGCGGCCTCGTCAGCCCGGCGGGTTGGCGGTGGGGGCGTTGACCGGGTGTCCCAGGATCGCCACGGCCCCCAGGTTCGCCGCACTGGCGTTGCTGGCCGGGGTGACGGTGAGACGCTGGTACCGCTTGCCGCCGACATAGCCCAGCTTGCGGGTCTTGCCGTCGTCGGCCGCGGTGAAGCCGGCCAGGGCCTCGGTGCCCACCAGCAGCGCGTCGGGCACCTCCTCCGCATCGGACAGGTTGGCCGCGTCGCCGTGGTCCATCCGCACGCTGAAGGTGGCGTCCGCATCGGCCAGCGTGCCGGTGAGGATGACGAAGGTCACGGAGCCGAAGCCCAGCCGATCCACGATGGCCGAGACGACGGCGGTGTTGTCGGTCGGCGCCGTGCCGGGCGGGATGACGGTGACGGGATGGATGTTGTTCAGCAGGTCGCGCATGGTCGCTCCTCCCTCAGTTCGCCGCGATGCGCAGCTTGCGCAGGGCTTCCGACTTGCGGACCCCGCCGGCCACCCGCTTGCGGGCGTGGAAGCGGCACTTGCCCTTGGTGCGCTGGGTCAGGTCGTCGCGCAGCAGGAAGAAGCCCACCCGGTCGAACACCCGGTAGCCTTGGGCGAAGTCGCCGAACACCAGGGGCACGGCGTCGCCGGCTACGTCGGGCATATCGGGCAGCTCCACCACCGGCCGCCCCAGGATCGTGGTGACGGGCGAGCCGGCCAGCCCCGACATGGACAGCAGGTATTCGCCCCCCGTCGTCTTCAGCTTGCGGATCGCCCCGAGCGTGGTCGAGTTCATCCCCCACACGGCATTCGTCCGGTAGGGCGACGGCAGGGCATGGAACAGGTCGATCAGCGAGTCGGCGGTGATCTTCGCCGCGTCGCCGCTCGCCACGGTCGGGATGCTGCTGTCCGACATGAAGCCCATCGGGCGCTTCACGCCGTTGCCGGTGACGAAGGCTTCGCCCTCGGCCTGCCCGAACTCTTCGGCCAGATCGCCGGCCAGTTCTCCGAAGATGTCGACCGCGGCGTCCTCCAGGGTGGAGAAGGACACGTCCACATAGGCGGTCAGCTCCTTCACCTCGTAGGCCGACTTGCCGTAGCGGCTGCCGGTCTCGGTGTCCTCCCGGTCCTCCAACTCCTCCACCCACGTCGCGGTGGGCCGGCCGATGCGCTTGGGCAGCTCCACCGATCCGCGCGCCGTGTTGCGCACCGTCGCCAATTGGCGTACGGGCGACCACAGGACGATGTTCTTGTCCACCTCGGCGATGAACTCGGCCGGGGCGAGGTAGCCGGCGCTGGGATCGTCGCCCGTTCGCAGGGCCTTCACTTCCGTGAACTCCATGCCGGCGGTGCCGCCCCGCAGATAGGTCTCGAACGCCTTGCGCTCGGGCGCATCGTCCCCCTTCTTCTCGGGAGCCGGAGCGGCGCCCGGCCGGCGCAGCGTGGTCTCCACCTTGCCCAGCCGGTCGGTGATCGGTGCCAGCGCCGCGGTGATGGCAGCGGTCATCTTGGTTTCGACCCCGGCCACCAGCTCGGCCGTCTTGGTCTCCAGCGCGGCCAGATCGGGCGCGGTGGTCTCGTCTTCCATAGTGCTCTCCTTGGGGATGGCCGTACCTGCGGCCGGGGTAGACTTCACACTCAGCACGCGCGCCCGGCTCGATGCGGGCCGGCGCACGATGCTGACTTCCTGCAAGTTGACTTCGACCAGCACCCGCCGGCCGGCCGTGTCGCGATGGGCCTTGGTGGCGACGTAGCCGATGGACAGCCCATCGAGCCGGCCGCCCCGCAGGTCCGCCAGCGTCGCCGGATCGGTGACGACACCGCGGACCTTCAGGCCGATGTCGTCCTCCGCGGCTTCGATCCACTGGCCGATGGGCGCGCCCTTGTGCTCCCGGAGCATGAGCGGGAGTCCGGTGGTGAGGCTGGCGCGATAGGCGCCCGGCTGCACCACGTCGTTGACCGCATCGGCCGGGCCACCGAACAGGCTGGCGTAGCCGATCACCTCGCCCTCGGGGGAGACCTTCACTTCAAGCATCGGTCGCCCCCGTGGTGCCGCCAGCGCTGCCGGTTGTCGGAGCGGGCGCGGTGTTGACCGGCCGCATGAAGGTCTCTCCGCCGGCATAGGGCGGGCGGTTCTCCATGGCGCGGGCCTCGTTCGGATTGAGGATGCCGGCGGAAATCGCCTTGCTCATCGCCTCGAAGCGGGCGGCGATGTCGGCGCGGGCGATGTCGTCCACCAGGAACTCGAAGTAGTGGGTTTCCCGCTCCGCAGGCGTCAGGAGGGTGATCGCCATGGCGTCGCACCACAGGCGCAGGATCGGCAGCATGCAGAAGGTCAGGAACTGCTGCCCCATGCTCTCGGCGTTGGCATGGGTGGCACGGTCCATCTCGTTGACCAGATGCAGCGGCACCCGCCAGAAGCGGCTCACCTCCTCCACCTGAAAGCGCCGCATCTCCAGGGTCTGCGCATCGACGCTGTTCAACTGGACCTGTTGGAAGTCCATGTCTTCGCTCAGGATCATGGTCCGCTTGCCGGTCACGCCCTGATAGAAGCTGGAGAACATGGCGCGGACCCGGCGGAACTGGTCTTCGTTCAGCCGGCCCTTGACCTTCAGCAAGCCCGACGGCTTGGCGCCATTGCCGAACAGGGAGCCGCAGTGGCTTTCCAGGGTCAGGGCAAGGCCGATGGCCTCCCGGCCCAGCGTGACGGGCGAGGCGCCTTTGTGGACGTCCAGCCCGACACCGCGGATGTGCAGGATCTCGGAGCGGTCATACTCGCGGGCGGGCAGTGCCGTGTTGCCGGTGGCGACCATGTAGACGGGCGCCATGGTGCGCGGATCCTGCCGGACGGAGACGGCGCGGGGATCGAGCGGGATCAGCTCCACCACCCGACCGGCGGCGTCCCGGTTCACGAAGGCATAGGCGTTGCCGTGGGTGGCGAAGTGGGTGCCGAGCACTAGGCGGAACTCGCTGGCCGGCGTCCAGTCGTTCGCGGCCTTGGTCACCAGCGCGGAGACGGGATGGTCGGTGGCGCGCTCCCGGTCGTCGCCCGTCCGGCGGTACAGGTGCGGCGTCAGTTGCTCGATGGTCTCGGCGATCACCTTGATGCAGGCGAAGGAGACCGAACAGCGCATGGCGGACTCGGGCGAGACGGAGACACCCGCGGCGGTGGGCAGGGCGCCGCCGGTCAGCAGCTCATAGCCGTCTTCGCTCTTACGCTCGGTGAAGAGATTGTTCTTGATCCAATGAAACATCACGTTTTCACCAGTTCAGCGAAGGAGAGACGGGTCTTCGAAAGGCGATTAAGCCCGAAGTAGGTGGATGTGTCTCTAAATTGCCCCGTAATTACTGAAATGAAAATAGTCATTTGATTTCAGTGGAAGGTGTCGCTTTCGAGATGTTCAGAATTTCGAAGATCCGGCGATGACTGGTCGGAAATTTTTCTTCCAATCGCATCGCCTCCCACAGTAGGGCGGCTGTAGGATCGTCGGGCGGCTCTGCGAGTGAGAGATCGTGCTGCCATGTGCTGGTGGCGTAGCGCTGCTGAGCGGCAAGGATCTGTTCGGCGGCTACCCAAGCGGTCGAAGTTGGAAACCGCTCCCTCCACAGCCGCAAAATCAAGGCGTCCCGCCGCTGGCGCCGCTCCAACCGCCACCATGGGATTTCTCCGGCGGATCGGTTTAAGCGAAACGCATGCTCCATGCCGCGTTCGGGGTTCGTCAGGTAAGCGCCCAGGCGGGCGGACAACCATCCCAGGTCATCCGCCGTCGCCTCTCCGGACACCACCCGCTTCAATCGGGTCAGTGCCTCCATGCGCCTATCTCCCCTTCCGGCCGGGTCGGTTCTGCACCCCGTTGTTCGCGAAGGGGCTGTTCTCGAACCGCTTACGGGCCGCCGCCCTTTCAGCCTCCAGCGCCTCGTCCACCGGCTCAGCATCACCGCACCAGTCGTCAGCCCCGGTACGCGGCCAAGCGGCGCCTTCCCCCGCGCCATCGGGTCCAGACCAGCAAGCGGCCGGGGCGTGGCGCCGGCAGTCGATCTTCACCGGAACCAAGGCACTCTCAAGGCTCCACGCGGGATGTTTCCAGAACCGGCAGGTCAGGCAGGTCAGGCGCGCGGGCGGCGCTCCTGCTGCCGGTGTCGAGGCGTGAGTCGGCGTTCGGGCTTTGCGGTCCGACATTGTTAGCTCCTACGTTTTAGGGGTACTGAAGGGAATAGCTGGGGCAGGTCAGGCAGGAGGATCGCGAATTCTGAATAACGGTAAATAGATATTGAATTATTCTCTAGATTTACAATTGAATAGGAAGTTCCCTAAAAATGACGGCGAAGAATATTAAGAGAAATAGCGAACAATATAGGAAAAGGCGCCAAAATCTATCAAGATTGAATCGTGCAAAAATTCTGAAAATAAAGTCGATAAGCAATCAGGATTCCCATGATAGCATTCCTGATTTTGTGTTCGATATTGGAGACAGACTGTACAGTCTTTCAATAAAATTATATGGCTCAGCATTCGCTGTATGCGCTGGCTTCATGGCTAGCGTTTATCCCTATATGTTCGTGTCTGAATGCAAATTCATGTATTCGGCAAAGGGAGCGATGCATACTATCGTTTCTTTTTTTACTTTCTATATTTTAGGACTTTTAGTTCTCATAACGGTAAATTTTTCGGGAGTTATTGTAAATTTCACGATTGCATCCCTATCCGTCTTATACAAGAAAGGATTTATTAGGAGAAATTGGAAGAGGCATTACTTTGATCCACAAGACAGAAGCTCCTTCTTTATCAGAACTCTATTCCATGTGTTGGCGCTTGTAATTTGGCTTATCGGAACTGCTATGGCGGTGCGCTTTGCTAATTTAGAATTGACAGTTCCGGATCTTTGGGGGGCGGTAACCAAAGCCGCAAAGTTATGCCCCCCAAACACCTCCCCTTAAGTCTCACCACGCCACGCAGGCCCAAACGCTTCGCTTAGCAGTCGAGCCACGCTGGCTTTCTCGTCCTCAGTCGGCGGATGCCACTCGTCCGCCGAGCGGGTGCGCCCGTCAGCCTTGGTGATCAGGGTGCAGCGACGCTCTTCCTCCCGGATGGCCGCAACCCTCTCATCGAAGAAGGCGCACAGCTCGGCCAGCGCCGGGAAGAACGTGAAGCGCTGGCCTCCCGCCTCCCGTAGCGTGTCGCGGCTGTAGACGAAGGCGGGATAGTTCAGCATCTCCACATAGGCGCGAGCCTGCGCCTCGATCTCCGACAGCTTCTTGCTGCCGGCGGTCAGGGCGGCCAGCTTCATCACCCACGCCAGCGGCACCCAATCAGCCGGCTGCGACGCCAGCGCCGCGGACAGCGCAGAAGCCCGGCTATTCGCCTCCCGCCGGATCGTCGGGGGCAGGTGTTGCGGACAGGTCCAAGTCCCAGGCAGGACGGCATAACCCTTGTCCGTCATCCGCCCCACGTTGGGCGTCTCCAGAACCTTTGCCAAGGCGGGCGAGCAGTTGCTCAACTGCGGCAGCGCCGCGGGGTTCTTGTGCAGGGGAACGGGTGTGTTGGTCATGGTGGAAACCTCCTTCCGTCAGCTCGGGCGGGTTGGTCCATGCTTCGGCGTTTAGCCAGGTCGTCGGGTGCTTGATGAACTTCGGGTCGCGGCCGGTACGGCGGCAGTCGTCGGCATAGGCACGGGCAGCCATCAGCAGCACGGCGGGCGATGTCTTCCGCAGGGCGGCGCGGTAAGCCTTGCGGGCCTGCCCCGGATCGCGCTTGCGAGGATAGGCGGCGTACCAGTCCGCGAAGCCCTCGGGTTCGTCGTCGGGCGCGGTGCGGGTCCGCTTCGGTGGAGAGGGCGCGGGAGAGTCTGTTTTCTCTCTTGGTGGATCTAATGGTGGGTTGGGTGCGGCTGCCGCACCGGTGGGGTGCGGCTCCTGCACCGGTGCGCTTTCTGCGCCGGTGTGGCTCCCGCACCGGTGCGCGTCCTGCACCGGTGCGGCTCCTGCACCGGTTCGGCACCCTGTCCGACGTTCGTCGTGAGGGTCGGCCATCTGCCCAAGCACGGTGACGTCGATCCGATATTCACGCGGACGGCGCCGGGAGAAATCGGCTTCACGGACCATCACCAACAGGCCGCCCGCCTCCAGGCGACGCAACGCCTCCTGAACGGTTCTTTCGCCAAGGTCGCAATCCCGCGCGACCGTGGGCACTGCCGGAAAGACGTTCGCGCCGTTATCGTCGGCGAAGTCACACAGCCTCACGAGAACGGCCTTGGCAGCCGCGTTTTTGAGGCGCACGCGCCATGCCGCTGACATAAGAAAAATGCTCATTCATCGCCTTCCCCCTGGTCGGCCCGGCCGGCGGTCGGCTCCCATTCGGCATGCAGCCCGCCAAGCATCTTGTAGGCCGCTCGCGCCGCTTCCATGAGCCGGTGCCGCATGGCGTTGTCCGTGATGAACACCGCGCGCCGCTGCGCCTCGGGGCCGGGGATCGTCGGCGGGTTCGCCACCAGCCCGCGGTTTCCGGTGCGAACCAGCGTGCAGCCCAGCAAGGTCAGCCCGCCCATGTTGCAGTCGAAATAGGCCAGGATGCTCGAACCTCGGTGCCCGACTTCGCGTGGGCGATGCAGAACACGAATGCCGGTGATCGTCACTTCAGTCATTGGAATCACTCCCCTGAAGCTGGCGCAGCCATTCGACCAAGGCCCCCTCGGTAGCGCACACCCGCTTGCCCTTCTTCCGGGTCGGCAGGTCGCCCTTGTCGTGAAGGTGTCGCGCCTGTCGCTCGGTCAGGCCGATGCGGCTACCGATGGCCTTCAGGCCATAGATCAGCCTGCCGGGGTCCAGAGGGATGGCGGTTTCATTGGGCATTATGCGGTTTCCTTTGCGTCACTGTTGCGTCATGAGTTGCGTCACGGCATAGCTGCCGCGCTGTGTCGAACCGTGTCTTTTCAAGGCGTTAGGCGTCCCCCATGTCTTCAGGGATGCGCCCATGAAAAAGGCCGCGCGAAGCGGCCTAAGTAGCTGTTAATATTGATTATTTCCCCGTTTTTTCTCTATGCGGCAATCATCACGTCGGTGTTCTTGCCGCTGACGTTCGGGTCGCCTTCCTTTGGGGTCAGGCGCGGAGCCTCCCAGACCATCGCCTGGGTACCCTTCTGAAGGCGGGTGTTGAGGCTGGTGGGCGTGCCGGCCAGCACCTTGGCGAGCAGGTCCGTGTTGCCGAAATGGGTGTCCAGATCGACCGAAACGTCACTGGAGCCGTCCACGACATCGACCGGACCCATGGCGATGCTGTCGCCGTCGGCCGCCGCGTCGATGGTCCTCAGGTTGTTGTTGAGGGTGAACTTCACCCCCTTGGCCCAATTGGGCTTGCCGAGGGCCGCGCCGCCTTCACCGATCCGGCCGCAGTTGGCGCTGAACGCCATCACCGGATAGAGGTTGCTGTCCGGCTCGGCATCGGGCGTAGCGTCCAGGCTGGTCGGGCTTACGATCCCCTTCATCCCGGTGAAGGAGACCGAGCCGGTGGCCTTCTCCTTGGCCTGCCCGCCGAACTCCAGCGTGTTCACCCGCATACCGGTCTGGGCGATGTAGGAGGGCGGCGTGTGATCCATGAAGCCGCGCTCCAGGGTCAGGCCGATCTGCTCCACTCCGTTGAGCAGCACGTCCCCGAAAAACACCCGGATCGACTTCCCGGCACCGGTGTCCGCGCCCCATTGGCCCGGCAGGTTGTCCAGGGTCAGCTTGCGGGCGGCGATGCCGACCACGCGGGCGAAGCCGTTGGTGCCGGCGGTGGCGAAGCGGTTGCCGGCGGTGATATCGCCGGGCTTCACCCACTGACCGACCCGCAGGCCAAGCGTGGTGAAGTCCAGCCCACCCGCCTCGGAGGTCAGCCCGTCGGCCACAGCTTTGATGTCGTCGGCCGCCCCCTCGAAGCCCACCACCTTCAGGCGGGCGCCCGCGGCCGGGCTGGCTTCATCCACCAACCCGGCGCCGACGAAGGCGGGGGCGGTCGCGCTGCCGGTCGTGACCTTGGCGAGCTTGCCGCGGTTGGCGGCGAGGCCGAACCCGTTGAAGTAGACCAGATGGCCGGCCGCGAAGGCGGCCCCGGCGGCGACCGCCACCACCTGAGTCGAAGCGGTGACGGACTGGATCACACTGCCGGCGGTGCCGTCATTGTCGCGGCTGGGCGTGTTGTTCCAGCGGCTGCCGAAGGCCGACTCCATCTCGCTCGACAGGAGGCAGCCGTCCGCGGGGTAATGCCATTCGATGCCGATCTGGCCGTCGTTGGTCTGGCCGACCAGCACCGAGTCGGAGTTCATGCGGTCGTCGCGGATGTCGTCGCTGTCGACATAGACCGCCTTGTTCGACAGGCCGATGGACGTGACGCGCTGCTTGCGCATGCGCGGGGTGGTGGGGGTGGTGCCATAGGTCGTCTCGGCGACACCGGTCAGGCGGACACGGTTGGAACTGGACATGGTGGCGGCTCCTTTCAGCCGGGCATGAAAAAAGCCGCTCGGGCGGTGCCGGCGGCGTGGTGATCGTCAGGGGTGGAGGGCGGTGGATCAGGCGGCGGGCGGCTCGGCCGCGTCGCCAGCGGGCGCCTTACCGCCCTTCTTCGCGGCGCTGGGGTCCGGCTCCGCGGCGGGCATGGCGATGTGGCCGAGGCGGACCCAATCCGCGAAGGTCAGCGGGCCGTCGATGTCGGCCTCCGTGACCAGCTGGCCGGCGGCGAACCGGCGGCTGGAGGTGGTGAAGGACTTGGCGACGGTCGGGGTGGCGGTGGTCTCAGCCATGATAGCTATCCTCTCTTCCAGTCGATGACGATGTGCATGCTCCACCAGCTGCCGGTGTCGTCCTTGGCGCCGATGGGGTCGAAACGGATGTCCTGAAACTCGATGCCGCCGATGTCCTGGCCCCGGCACATCTCCGCGAAGGCGGTCAGCAGCTCGCGGTTCAGCCGGGAGCCGCTGTTCACCGGGGCGAAGACGAACAGCATCAGCGAGCCGGTCTCTTCCCACCGATCGGTGTCCGGGCTGCCGGTGCCGATGCCGGCCTGCTCCCACAGATCGCCGTCGATCAGCACTCGCCCCCAGGCGTTGGGCGGCGGGTCAGCGCCAGGGACAGCCGGGCCGTAGGGCTGCGGTAGCTTGATCGGCTCGTTGTCCCATTCCAGCGGGCAGTCCTGCGGCGCGACATCCGGCCAGCCGGCTTCGATGAAGGCGCGGATCGCGTTAAAGGCTTGGATCGTCGCCATGGGGTCAGCCCTTCGCTTGCATCCACCACCCGCCAGGGCGCTCGCCCGGCTCGGAAACCGTCAGCGTCTGGCCTCCGCCGGTCCAGGTCCCGTTGGCGATGGTGGGCTTGATGATGACTTGATCGCCTTTCTGCGGCCCATCGGCTGGGAAGGAGGTCTCCGCTAGGGCGTCGGCGGCGACGATGACGGAGAAGGTTCGTTGAGCAGCGCCGCCATTCAGGGGGTCGCTGCCGGTTTCCCGCCAGAACGCCATGACGATCACTTCGGTGAAGGTGGGGGGCGGGCGGCGCAGCACCACCAGGGCGCCGCGCTTACCGATCATGCGAGCTTCGCGGGAACGAGCCATTGCATCTCGACTCCAAAAAGGAAAATCGGCACCGTCAGCCTATCGAAACCAAGGAGGTCAAGCATGCCTGCAGTTCACGCCGACACCATTACCTCGGTCCCGAAGTTGGTCGCGGACACGAACGGTCCGGTTTCTCTCTCAGTCGTCCTCAATGGAACTGCTGACGAGCAGAACTATCGGGTGTTCCAATTCGTCCAGTTTGCGCAAAGTCACCAGATCAAGCTGGAAATTCGCGGTTCCGAGGAAGCGTTCAAAGCGGCGAAGCTGGTTCCTGAAACGGTCGTTGACGGTGTCGCGCTTCGATTGGGGGCCGCTCAAGAACCGGGCGGCTTCACTATGTTTTTTGGCCCTTCCGATAAATAGACCGGCCCGTCAGCGTATACAGTCGGCGAAGCCGCCGGCCTTGAGCGCCGCCAGCACGTCGGCAGGAAGCGCGGAGCCGCCGGCCCCCATGCCGCCGACCCAATATTCGGTGCGGCCGGTGCCGTCGGTCTCTTCGGCCTTTACCGCCAATTCCCGGTCCTTGGACTCCCAGCGCAGCCGCACCAGCCGCTTCACGGCGTCCTGTAGCTCGGTGGGCACCTTGTCCAAGGCCCAACCGGACGAGATCGTCACAACGGCTGCTGCTCGCCGCCAGGGGACGACGCAGCCGGCGGCGCTCAACCGCTCGATCAGGCCGGCCCTGCCCATCGCGCGGTAGCTGGAGGGGGCCAGAGTCTCGCCCCCAACCGAAACCGCCGTGACCCGGGCGGGCCAGCGCCACGGCAGGAACAACGCATCGGCGGCGCCGGCTTCATCGAAACTGAAGGTGATGATCGCTACCTCTTCACGGAAGGTGGGCGGCACGTCGCCGTCATCGTCGCCCCGCACCCCGCAGGCGGCGGCCACGAGGTCGGAGGCCGACAGCACCTCAGCCTCCAGCCATGCGTCGAACAGGGTGTCGTCGTCACCGATGCCGAGTTCGATCTTCAGGGCTGCTGTGGAGCACAGGCGGCGGTCAGGAGCCGGGATCGCGACGGTGACAATCGACATTTCTTCCTCTCTTCCATGTTCAACGCCACGTTGGCGACGAACTCCGGCGGCTTCGACGCGAGCCACTCACGCACCGCCGGCTCGTCCATGATGTGGCCTATGCGGCGCAGTTCGCGCACCGCATAGGCCACCAGCCGGTTTGGCAAGCCCTCGCCGGGAGCTTTGGAGTTCGCCACGGTCAGCCCTCGCTGCCGGCGGGCGGCTTGCCCCCCTTCGCCGCGCCCTTTGCGTCGGGCGGGCCGATCAGCCCGGCCTTCTCCAGGCCCTCCACCAGATCGGGGTGGATTTCGCGCTGCGCCCCTTCCCCCAGCAGCTCGGTCTTGATCCCGTCGTGGGAGTAGGGAAAAGGCTTCAGAACCTTGTGCATGCTCGTGCCCTCACTTCGGTGGGAGGTGGGGCGGCTGATGCCGCCCCTTGGTGTCAGGCAACCGGCACGGTGCGCGGATGGCCGAGGGCGGCGACGGCGCCGATGGTGCCGCCGGTGGCGGCCCCGGCCGAGACCAGCGACAGCCGCACGAACCGCTTGTTGCCGCGATAGCCGAGCTTCTTGACCTTGTTGTCGTCGGTCGCGGCGAAGGTGGCGTCGGCCACGGTGCCCAGCAGATCGCCAGCAGCGACGGGGGAGCCGTCGGACAGGTCGGGCGCGTCCCCCTCGGTCAGCGCCGGGGTATAGGTGCCATCCGTAAGGGTGCCCGACTTGATCGCGAACTCCAGGCTGTCGAAGCCTCGCGTGTCGATGATCGCGCCGATGGTGGCGGTGTTGGAGGTGATAGCGGCGGTGTTCAGCGCCACCACGAAAGCGAGGTTGTTGTGAAGGTCGCGCATGGCGATGGTCTCCGAGATGCAGATGCGCGAAAGGCGCCCAGCGGGCGCCCTTCTCGCGGTGTCGGTGAGGCTGGAGGCGGTTACGCGGCGATCTTCAGCTTGCGGATCGCTTCCGGCTGGCGGACGCCGCCGCCGGTGCGCTTGCGACCGCGGAAAATGACCAGGCCGTTGTCCGCCCCGGACGTGTAGTCGACCTGGAAGCCGATGGCGATGCGGTCGATGACGATGTAGCCGCGCTTCCAGTCGCCGAAGGCAACCGGGAAGGAGCCTGCCGCAACGTCGGGCATGTCCGGGCACTCGGCATAGTTGGCGCCGAGAATGGTGTTGGGGATGCCGTTGGCGAGGCCGGGCATCCACAGGTAATTGCCGTCACCATCCTTCAGCTTGCGGACCTTGCCCAGCGTGCGCCGGTTCAGGGTCCAGATGCCGTTGCGGGCATAGGCCGTCTTCAGGTCGTGGTACAGGTCGATCAGGCCGTCGCCGGTGAGGGCGGTCGCGTTGCCCGACACGGTGACACCGACATCCGGGTTGACGAGGAAGCCCTCGGCCTGATGCTTCCCGGCGCCGATGATGAACTCGCGCCCTTCGGTCACGGCAAACTGTTCACCAGCGCCCTCGCGCAGCTCGGCGAGGAGGTCGTAATCGCTGTCTTCCAGCATCTGCTGCGACACCTCGACCCGCGCGAACATCTCGGGGGCCAGGATCTCGATCATCCCGTACTCGGGATCGCCCGTGTTGTCGCGCTTCTGCGTTTCGCCCACGCGGGTGGCGCCCACGCCGCCGGTGCGGCGCGGCTGCTTCCACGAGCCGACGCCGATGGAGCGGACGGTGGCGAGCGTGCGGTGCGGCGTCTGCTCGATCACGTCCTTCATGATGTCGGTCTGCATGTCCGGCGGAGCCAGCAGATAGCCGGCGCTGGTGTCGTCGGACTTGACGATGGCGGCGCGGCGCTTGTTCAGCAGGTCCATGTCCTCGCGGCGGCGCTCGTTCTCATGGGTGCGCATCACCCGGTTGAACGCCTCACGATGCTCGTCCGCCTCCTTGTCGCCCTTGGGGCTGCCCAGGCTGGCACGGTTCATCGCCGCCTCGATGCGGTCCAGCTGCTCCTGCTGCGCCTTGGCGGTCTGCTCGGACAGGGTCAGCTTCTGGTTGAGGCCCTCGGCATTGTCCATCGCCTTGGTCAGGTCGGACAGTTTGCTTTCCAGAATGGTGTCGCGCCGCTTTTCGTTGGCGTCGTTCGTGTTCTTGAACTCGCTCCATGCGGTCATCAGGTCGTCAATGACCTTGTCGACAGTCTTATCGGCCATGGTGGCAATCCTCAGTGAGAAAGGGTTCGCAGGGTGTTGGCCGCACGCGTGAGCGCCGCGACCGCGGCAGCCTGTCCGTCCTCATCGCGAGGGGCCGGCGGGGGCTGGTGCTGGTCATCGTCGCGATGACCGGCGGAGAAGGCCCGAGCCATCGCGGCAACGCGCTTGGCCTGGGCATTCGAGAAGCCTTCTCCGTCGCGGAGAAGGCGCTCGAACTCACGGATCGCCGGGCCGCCCTCGGCGGCGTTCGGCATGAGGTCTTTCGGGGTGCGCTGGAACAGGGGCAGCATCGCCGACCGGGCGTGCGCAGCCTTCGCGTCCTTCTTGCCCTTGGCCGGCACCACCGTATCGGCGAACCCGGCATCCTTGGCGGCCTGGGCGCCGAACCACGTCTCGGCCGCCACCCAATCGACCAGAGCCTTCCGCTCCTGGCCGGTGCGCGCGGCATAGATGTCGACGATGCCGGACTCCAGCTGATCCAGGATGTCCGCTTCCTTGCGCATCACCTCGGCGTCGCCGATGGCGAAGCTCCACGGCTTGTGGATCATGACGTGGGCGCCTTCGGCGATGCGGATCTCGTCGCCGGCCATGGCGATGACGGAGGCTATGCTGGCCGCAATCCCATCGATGTGGATCACGATGTTCGCCTTGTGGCGGGCGAGCGCCTGATAGATCGCCACCCCGTCGAAGACGACGCCGCCGGGGCTGTTCAGCCGGACGTTGATCGTGTCGACCGACAGGGCGTCGATCTCCTTGGCGAACTCCTCCGCCTGGATGCCGTCCCACCAGCCACCGATGTCTCCATAGACGTAGACGTCGGCCGTGGTGTCGGCCTCGGTGGCGGCCACGCGGACGTGGCCCGGACCCAGCGCCACAGGCGCGCGGTTCATCGCCCGCCCGGCCATCAGCAGGGCGGTGTCGAGCAGCGGTTTCGGCATGGTCAGTCCTCTTGCTGGCCGTCCAGCTTGTCCAGGACGGTGTTCAGGTTGTTGGAGGCGCCGCGGATCAGGCGTTCATTCTCGCCGGACAGGACCCGGCCGGCGTTCTGCCGGGGCGATGGACCGGGCGGTGGCGGCGCAGCGCCGCCTTCGTCCGGCTTGCTGGCGGCCTCCAGCGAACCGTCGTCGCGCACCCGCGCGTAGTTGCTGGGCACATAGTGGGCGTCGCCCCCCTTGAACCCGTCCATGTCCTCCATCCCGAGGATCTGGTTCGCGGTCAGGCCGGCAACCCCGAACATCTTGGCGTAGAAATCCGCCCGGTCCTTCGCCGCGCCACGCAGCAGCTCGGTGTCGAAGAACTTGAAATACAGGCCCTGCCGCCGCTCCTCGGGGGTCAGCAGATCGCACGTCAGCGTCGTCCCGACTCGGCGGTGCCAGGGGCGGACGGTGTGGACGTTGTGTGCCAGGAACATCTGTTCCGACGAGGCGTAGGTCGCCGTCTTGTCGGCGATCCCGACCATGATCGGCAGAACACCCCACTGCCGACAGATCAGCATGTCTTGATACAGCCGGGTCGCCAGATGCTCCGCATCCGCGCCGGTCATGCCCATCGGGACGAACTTGCCACCATTGCCCAGAACGAGCGGCTTGCCGCTGTTCTTACCGCCGGCGTAATGGGCTTTGATCCAGTTTGTCAGCCGCTTGTGCTTCGCATCGTCCAGATCGTCCGTGACGCTGTAAACTCCGGTTGTCTGAACCCCGTTGCCGAACCGCTTGGCGTGAGCGTCCTGCGCAGCATCGGCCAACCCGATCACCTCGCGGGCCAGCTTCACCATGTTGAGGCCGTTCCGCCCGTCCCAACTCGGCCCGCGGATGTGCAGGATCCGGTCGTTCGGCACCTCCTCGCCGTTCACCCGGTAGAGCGGCGAGCGGTCGTACGGATCGGAGCGCTTCTCGACCGACACCTCGCCGGCCTCGAAGGAGAACATCTCGTGGATGCGACCGCGGCCCACCCTGTTGATGAAGGCGAAGCCGCCGCCCTGGAAGGCGGCATGCAGCATCAGTGTCTCGCGGAACTGCTGCGTGTTCATCCAACTACAAGGCTTGAACTGCATCAGGTCGTAGAGGGGATGGTCGACCGCCTCCGCCCGATTGCCGGTGACGGGGTCCTTCCGCATCAGCTTGCAGGGGACTGTGGACACGCCATCCGCGATCAACAGGCCGCAGCGCAGCGAGGTTGGGGTCTCCAGCGCCGTCTGCCAATTCACATGGACGCCGGCCGACGTCGGGCCACCCCCGACCAAGTCGCTCCAGAACTCTTCCGCGAAGGCCGCCGCGTTCCGCTGGGAAACCTCTTCGGCCGGCGCCGCCTTCGGCTGGGGGCGGAGGTGCGCGGTGATCCAGTCCATCATGCCCATGCGCTACCCCTATTCCTCGTCCGCATCGTCGAACTCGTCCGTGTCCCACACGGCGCGCCCGCTTTTTGCTTTTGGGTTCAGCGACATACAGAAGACCGCATCGAAAGCGGCCATCAGCGGGTCGATTTTCGCCACCCCGGCCTGCTGCTTCGTGATCATGATCGCGTTGCCGCGCGGCTCGACTTTGGCGTTCGTCACGCACCAGTTCATCAGCCGCTGCTTGGCGTGGACCAGATCACCGAAGGACAGTCGCCGCTCCGTCACCAGGATGGCCGATTGCAGCTCGAAGCCCTGACGAACCGCCACGATCTGACCGAACCCTTTGTCGGTCGTTGCCGTGAAGCCGATGCGTTCCATCTCGTCGACGATGTCGGGTAAACCGACACGATCAACGCCGATGGATCGCTCCGCCCCCAGCTTGCCCGACGCCGCGATGCGCTCCAGAACAGCACATACCTGCTGGATGTCGTCGCGGCAGTCGTCGGGAAGGATCGTCACGTCGCCATCATTCTCGAAGTCGCGGAGCAACTGGGCGATCTGCTTGCGGCTCTCCAGCACCTTTTCGTGACACCAAGCATGGGTCCACATCAGCCAGCGACGGGTGCCGATCTCCCGGCCTATGACGCACAACCCCAGCAGGTCGTCCATGCCACCGCCGTCGATCCCGGCGACGATGACCTCCGAGCGGCGGATCAGCTCGTCGAGCGTCAGCTTTTCGTCCGTCGCCTTTTCCCAGAAATCGGCGCCGACCCAACGATTGGACCGCAGGTTCAGCCCGATTTCTACGTTGAGGTGTTTTGCCAGAAACCCTCTTATGGAGCCCTCTCCGGACTGCTGCGCCTTGCTGTACTCGTCGAGCAGGAACTCCTCATCGACCGATGCCCCCATGTTGGGGTTGGTGACGTAGAAATTCTCCGGCAGGAGGTGCTCCTTGGCTTCCAGCATCGCTCTGGGGAACTCGTAGAGCACCCCCAGCGACTTCGGCGCCCGGAGCTTGCCATCCCGGATGTCGCGAAACCGGTCCAGCCACTGTTTGAAGACGCCGGCGGGCGGCTCCTCTCCCTGAGTGGACAGGGCGATGACAAAGCCTTCTGGCCGACTGGTCAGGCCGCCACGGGCCTCGCGCAGCATCGCCTCAGCATTCGCCTTGGTCCCGAAGAGGTGCAACTCGTCGATCAGCACCCCGGTGGCCTTGTTGCCGGTGACGACGTCACTGTCGGCCGCCAGGATCTTCAGCGTCGCCCCTGTCGTCCGGTGCTCGATGGTCTTGAGGTGCGGGACCGGCTTGAGGATGTCGAACAGCTCCGGATCGGCGGTGACCATGCTCATCGCCGGATCTGCGGAGTTCTTCGCGACCTTGATGGTTGGCGCGATGATGATGAACTCAGCGTTGTCCCGCCAGTTGCGCAGCAGCGCCGTGACCATGATCCCGGCGGCGATGGTCGACTTGCTGTTCTTCTTGCTGATCAACAACAGGAACTCGTTGATCAGCCGACGGCCGGTGTTCGCATCGTAGGCGCCGAAGATGGCGGCCACGAAATCGAACACCCATTCCCGGCAGGCCACCTCCATCGCCGGGCTGCCGGGAACGTCAACAAGCCTCAGATCCCGGAAAATCTTCAATGCCGCCTCGGCCTCTGCCGAGAACAGCGGCGAGCAGGGAACCAGAGACTCCCGCGCCACGATGCGCTGTTCCCAGTCGGGGCACGCGGTCGTCCAGTGAGGCGTGGTCATTTGCCGTTGTCCACAACCAGTTTCGGCGGCGGCGGGGGCGCGTACTTGTTGCCGGGCTTAGCCGCCTCCTGGGCTTTGGCCTTGGCCTCTTCCTTCTTGCCGCCGCCGATGCCGGCGACCTCCTTCGCAACAGCCAAAGCCTGCCCGATGGTCTTCAGCGTCATGGACCGGGCTGGCAGGGAGATGGCCTTCAGCATGGCGGCGCGGCGCCGGCCGTCCTTATCGTCGGCGGTCTCGGTCTCGATCAGCTGCTCCAACTCGCCGACATACGAGGTGATGGACCCCAACTCGTCCAGCATCCGGCTGGCGATCTCACGCATATGGTCGACGTGATCGCGGGGCTCCCCCATCCGCGCCGGACGGGCCGAAGGGTTGATCGGCGGCAGGATTTCTCCGACCGGCAAGTGCGCACCTTGGTGCGCACTTTGGTGCGCACTTTTCTGCGAACTGCGCACCCAGTTTCCTGCCTTCGCCCGTTTCCGGATGTTGGCCTCCGAAGCTCCAAAACGCTCCGCAATCTGGCGATTTGACAGCTTTCCGGCCCGAAAAGCCGCTTCGACTGCCGTCCAGTCGATGTCAGCGCGTTTTGCCATGGCCGGTCATGCGCACCGCAAAGTGCGCACCTCAAATTGATTTGGGAGGAAAAATCTCCGAATGACCCCCAACCGGTAGGGAGCCCCTCGACCGGCCCAGAGATTTACCCCCCCTCCACCCCTCTCGATGGGGTCAGAGGCGGCGCCCAAGCCGGTCGGTTCTGGCCTCGGCCGTCTTCCGATTGTGGCAGCCGCCGATCTCGCCATCCGGATGCGGGCGGCCATTGCCGCCCTTCCGGTTGCAGAGGAGCTTGACGTTCGACGGGTCGAGGTCGGCACCACCATCACGCCGCTCGATGTCATGATCGCCGATCAGGCGAACAGGCGAGCCATCACTCTCGTGGGTCTTTCCGCACCGCTCGCACCGCCGCCCACGCTTGGTGATCAGCGACGCGACCAACTTGCGCCAGTCGCTGGATTGGAGGACCGGATCGGCAACCTTTGGCCCGGACGACACGCGGGACGGACCACTTCCCACGCGTGGCTCAGCAGATGCGAGCTTCGTCACGATCACCCTCTCACCGGCGGCAGGCTCGTCGCAACGCCGTCCATTGCGCCAGCCTGTACGCGACCGTCGACGCGCGCCAGGGCCGGCCCAATCAACTCGGTGGCGCGGCGGTACGCCTCACGCTGGGCGACGCAGTCGATCAGGTCCGCGACGTCAGCCATGGACTGCGGGAGGGGCTTGCGGTCCATGGTTATCCCACCCGCTCCACCACGCCGACCGGCAGGCGAGCAATGATAACGGAGTTCTGCTCCACCACCCGCTCGACCTGTTCGGCCAGGGCGTTCGTGGCCTTGGCCTGTTCGTTCATCGCGCCGATAACGAGCTGGAAGGTCTCCATCCCCGGTCCCTGCGCCGGGCGGCGCGTCCAAATCCAGGCGATGGCGATGCAGGCGATGCCGACGACAGCGGCGACCTGGGCAGCCGGGGACAGGACGGAGATGCGGGTAAGCGTTTCCCCAACGTCGGGGATCGGCAGGGGCAGGTTTTCCATGGAGGCGATCCCCGAAATGACGAAACCCGCCGCGGCTGGAATGCCGGGCGGGGGAAACAAAACGCCCCGCGCGGGCTAACCCGGCGGGGCGCAGAAACACTTTTTGTGAGTGTCATAAGTGGTACTTGAGAATTTAACCGGGGTCAAGTGCCTGTCGTTGGCTTGCCGCTCGCTGCTGCCCGAGCCTCCACCGCGCCCCAGACATCCGCGTCTGTCAGGCTGAATTCGGGACGCTCTCCGACGCGCCCCATGCGGTGCTTTCGACTCTCCGGATCGTAGCCGTAGTGCCATGCCAGCACCCCCAAAGCACCCACCAGGATGCCTTTGGCCGCCGTCGGATTAAGGCTGCGGCCGGTACCGAAGATGGTCCGCTCGGCATGCTCCTTGACCGTCAGCCCCTGCCCCAGGATGTCCCAGATCGCATTCGCGGCGGGGCTGCCCATCCCACCGAGGGCTCGGACCGCGGCGGCCACATCCTCCCGCGCCCGATAGACCTTGGCCGGCTGGTCACGAAGCGCGCCGCCCCCACCGCGCGACAAGTCGGCAGCCTTGAGGGGATCGAGGTGCGCTATGCCGAAGCTGGTCTGGAAGTGTTCCCCGGCCTCGACGTGCCACACCTGGATTTCCTCCTTCCGGGCGAGGGCGTGCAGGATGTCCACAACGCGGTACGGGCTGCCCACGCCGCCGTCTGCATCGACCACACTGCGATCATGGGAGGGGCGCAGGATGGCTGAGCCGGCGTGCTCAATGGCCTTGTGCTGGCCGCGAATGGCGAGGGTTTCGGGATCGGGGGGAGCGTTGCGCTCCCGCTTACGCTGCCCCGGCAGGGTGGCGTTGGTGGCCTTGGATCGGCTCATTTCGAGGCCTCCGCAACAGTCGCGGGATGGGGGATGATGGCAGCGGAAGCGCCGCCTCCTTTGCCGGGTTTGACGCGGGGCGCAATCTGGAAATCGATCTCATCGACCCCAAGGCATTCCCGCAGGTTGTGGTCGTGATGCTGGCGGAGCCGGTCTGCGGTCAGGGCGGCGGGCGCCACGATGACAGCCCGGCGGTCGGCCACGGTGACGGTGCACGGCTTGATCCAGCTTGCCCACTGCACCATCGTGAACCGCTTGTCGTAGGGGGCGGGGGCGCGATCCTCGATGGTCGCCTTCGGCCCATCCGCCATTTGTGGCGGCTTGCGACTGGTTTTGTCGATTGCGCGGTCGATGTCCTTCTGGAGCATGCCGAGCGAGAACGGCGCCGACTGACGCGGCTTCTCGGACAGCCGCTTGAGCTGGAAGTTCACCACCTCGCCGATCAGCGCCAGGGCATCCGGAGCGGTCAGTCCAGCGGATTCGGTCGCTGCCAACCAGTCGCGAATGATCCGGGCATCCCTGGGGGATCGCTCATGCCGTGTGACGTCGAACCAGTTCTCGACGCCCCTCTCCACCAGCACGAACACGGCATCCACGGCTTCAGAGCCGAAATTCTGAACGATGGTGGCGGCGGTCGGACCGCTTCCGCTCGCGCCCGCGTTACCGCCAGCCGATGATTCATCGACTCCAGAACCTAGATCCTCTTCCCTCCTACCTCCTACCTCCTCCCTCCTACCTCCTACCTCCTCCCTCCTACCTCTGAACGACGAAATCCGTACCGGTTCCGTATCGGTGGGGGACTGGTGGGGAACCGGTTCGGAACTCGACGCAGTTGACGCGGCGTCGGTTCCGGATTGGTCCGGGACTGCTTCCGAAGCCGCGCCATCTTCATCGCCGCCCGGTTCCGCACCGGTTCCGCCTTGGTCATCCACCGGACCGTAACCGGACGGGGCTGACCGCTTGTTCATTCCGACCCATTCCCGAACCTCTGGGGTAACGGGGTGGATCGCCTTGGGCTTCTTCGGGCGCTGCCAGAGCACGAAGTTGCGGATCGCGCCATAGGCCTTGCCGTCGACCTCGTAGGGCATGACCTGCCGATGGGCGGCCAACTCCTCCAGCAGGCCGCTGACATTGATGTCGTCGGCCGGCAGCAGGCGCATCTTCAGAGCGCGCGGCTTCCATTCGAAAACGCCCTGGTCATCAGCCTCATTGCGAAGTCCGATCACCAGCAGGCGGGCCAAGGGGCTGCACTCGACGAAGTCCTCGTCGGTCCATTGCCCCGGAAAGCACGAGCGGATGCGGGCCATCAGGCCTCCTCGGGCGCGAGAACACGCCCACTGACCGGCGGTGTGGGCTCTTGCAGCCCAGCCGCCGGGGTGTTGGTCATAACGGGGGTGAGGCGAATGCCGAGGACGGAGCACCACAGGAACAGGTTGAGGGCATGCGGCTCCGCCTTGCCGGCCTCCCAGCGTTCCAGGGATCGCAGGCCAAACCCTCCGCGGTCAGCGACGTCCGACTGCCGCAACCCCATGGCTTCGCGGCGCCGGAAGAGCGTTTTGCGCAGTTGGCTCCAGTCGCTCATAGGGTTGGCGGTCATCAGTCCACCATCCCCAGGGCTTCCTTGTAGAGTTCGAGGATCGCCTCCTGCTCCTGGCGGTCGGCCTTGTCCATCTTCCGCAGACGAATGATCTGCCGGATGATCTTGGTGTCGAAGCCGGTGCCCTTGGCCTCGGCGTAGACCTCCTTGATGTCTTCCTGGAGGCCCTTTTTCTCCTCCTCCAGGCGCTCAACGCGCTCGACGAAGGACTTCAGGCGATCCGCCGCGATGCCGCCGACGTCCGCGCCAGCGCCACCGGAGTTGTGTCCCATGCCAGTCATAGCGACAGCTCCTCGTCCATCTGGCCGAAGTCCCACGAGGTCTCGTCGTCCATATCGTCCAGCATGCCGTCGATCTCGTCCTGGGTGATCGGCGTCACGCCCGTGATCCGCTGGGCCAGTGCCCATTCGGCATCCGTCATGGTCGCCGGCTTGTCGGACCAGCGGATGCACTCCATCAGTTCTTCCAAGGCCGTCCGTTCCTCCCATTCGGGTTCTTCGTAGCCGACCGTCCGGCCAACCATGGGAGTGCCCTTGAGCGGGTGAGATGGCGGGCGCATGTAGACCCATCCGTTCCCGTCTCGGGCGGGATGCTTGATCTCGTGCAGCCCCACCTCGTCATGGACGGATCGGCCGCGATCCCAACAGGTCCGGTCCTTGATCAGGAGGCCTGTGTAGCTATCGCCCTTCTCAGCCAGTAACAGCCGGTGCAGTTCGATGTCGAAGTGGGCCAGCAGCGGGGCGGCACGCTTGGACAGCTTCTTCAGGATGCGGAGGTTCATTCCCTATGCCTCCTTCGGCAGGGTGTGACCGACCGCGCCAGCGCCTTGGGCGGCAGCCTCCTGGCTGGCAGCGCGAAGTTCGAGGGCGGCCAAGCAGATGGTCAGCGGGATGGTCGGGGCGCTGGAAACCTGTCCATACCAGTCGCCCCCTTTCTTGTTCGGCGGGTACCAGCGGATGGCGACCGCCGGGTGGCATGGCTGCTCAAGCGTGTCGTAAGAGAGGGTCAGGTCTAGGAGTTCAACCCCAACCGGCATGAGCGCCATGGCGGCGTCGATGCTGCTGGTGTAGAGAGGCACACGCCACCAGTCAGCGACGTTGTTCGCGTGGTTGAGATGATCGGCCCGGTTGCGCCGCCATACGTCGGAGAACAGCACGTATTCCGGCTGAGGCCCGGTCAGCTTGTCGTAGCGGGCTCCAAACTCCGGGTGGACCGCGATTTGGATCAGCGCATCGACCTCCCGATCTGGTGCGGTCAGGGTCTTCAACCGCTCGGCGAGAGTGGCTGGGACGGCAGGCTTCGCAGTCTCAGCCATTGGCGGAGCCCTCCGGCTTGGCGTCCTTCGTCAGCGGGCGGACGTAGGCCAGCACGAGTTCGCCTTCCTCGTCATCCCAGGCACCGACGAGCTGGTAGCCGTCCTTGTCGACCTGGGGCGGGCACGCAGCCTCCAGGGCCGCGCCGAAGGTGTCGTCGATGATCATGTCGCGGAGTTCGTCGTCCCACTCCTCCACCTTCAGGCGGAGGTCGAAGCCGTGGCTCTTGGCGATCAGCTTCAGCTCCTTGCCGGACATCTCGTCGTCGCCGTCCAGCATGGCCGGGCCGAACCTACCCTCGGGATAGTCGATGCGGCGGAGGGGGTCGTAGGCGGGCGCAGGGCGGGCGTTGATCGCCTCGCACAGGATGGGGGCGGCCTTCGCCGGAATGCGGTCAAGGACGTGGTCCGGGGTGTCGCCGGGGCGTCCGATGGCGATCATTCGCCAGTCGGCCATGTCCGGTTTGCCGTCCTCGTCGGTGTAGGGGATGATGGTTGCGACCTGCCCGCCAGAAGTGGCGGACACGTTGAGGGTGATGCCTCGATACGGGTCATAGGGAGCGCAGGCATCGCGCAGGCGGCGCTGCCAGCTGTCCACCAGCGTCATCGCCTCATGGTCGAACTCCGGATCCGCATCTTCGCCGGTCGCCACGCCGACCATCTCGCGGATGACCTGGCAGAACTCTTCAGTGATGCGGGCGGTCGGGCTGGTGGGGGCGACACTCCACCCATGGAACCACGCGAAGGCGGCATAGGCGGCCACGTCGATGGGATCGCCCTTGTGGACGTGGCGGAGCAGCTCGGCCGCCAGTTCGCCCTGCCAGTCCTTGCGCATCCAGTTGGCCGTCCAGCCGTGCTTGACCTCGGAGGCGCGGAGCTTCTTCGCCATTGCCTCGGCGAAGTCGCGGACCAGGGTGGCGGTGCGGGGGTGGAGGCCCTCCGGGATGATGAAGCCGACGCGATAGGCGGGAGCCAGCGCCTGGGGCTGTTGGGTGTTCGTCATATCGGGATACCTCAGTTCGTCCGGACGGGGCGCCAGTGCGTGGGCGCGGCGTCGGGATCAGATTCGTTCCAGGTGAAGGAGTGCGGGCCGGGGAAGTCGGGCGTGACCCAGAAGCCGGTGATACCGGGGAACAGCGCGTTCTTGGCGTCAGCCTGCCAGCGCATCTCGACAGAGGCGTCCAGTTGCCCCTTGGCGTCGAAGGCGGCCAGCTTCACCAGCGTCCCGTCGCGCGGGGCGGTGTGGATGGGCAGGAAGTCTTCCGGCACGGGGGTGGTGGGAGCGGTCACCATGACGCCTCCACCAGATCGAACAGCGACCCGTAGGCGCTGAGCTTCTCCTCGTCGGCCAGGAACTTGGCGGCCTGCCGGAAGTAGGTCGGGTTCAGCTCGGTGCCGATGAACTTGCGGCCCATGGACAGGGCGGAGACGCCCTCCGATCCGATGCCAGCGTAGGGGGACCACACGACATCCCCCTTGTTCGTGTACAGCTCCAGGGCGCGCTTGGTGATGTTCAGGGGCATGGGGCAGAGGTGCCGCTCGGCCCGGTCGTCCTTGGCGATCGCAACGTTGAGGACATCGGTGGACGACAGGTCGCCATCACCGCGGCCGGGCTCCTGAAGGTTCCAGACCTGGGAGTGCGGGGAGACACGGGGATCGCCGTAGGGCAGCCACAGGTCGATGTCGTTGGTCCGCCAGACCGGAGAGGCCAGATCCTGCCAGCGGGCGAGCGGGACAACAGCCTTCGGATGGGTGACCGGGCGGACGAGATCCTCCTCCCCCGGCTTGGCCCATTTCCGGTAGACCATCAGGTATTCGGGCATCCCGACGCGGCAGAAGCTGGAGTCGCCCTGGAAGGTCTTCCACAGCAGGCCGTGGGCGTTCGTCTTGGCCCGCTCCAGCACCGGGTCGCGGTAGATCGTGATCCGGCAGTGGAAGGTAAAACCCTCCTCCAGGTGGACCTTGGTGCAGCCGTCGGAGAAGGCGCGGAGACCGGCGGAGCCGTCCTCGCTGCTGTTCTGGTAGTAGACCAAATCCTTGACGTGGATCGCCGTCAGCCGGCCGGGGCGGAGGACGCGGCGCTTCTCGCGAACGAGGTGCCGGTAATGGTCGAAGAACTCGGCGTCGGTGGCGCAGTTGCCGTGATCGGCGACCGATTCGGAGTAAACGTAGAGGTTGCTGAACGGCGGACTGTAGACGGCCAGATCGACGCTGTTGTCCGGCAGGTTGCGGGCGAAGGAGACGCAATCCGCGTTGTAGAGGCTCCAGCTGTTGCCGGCGGCCTGATCGAGGACAAGCGGAGGGATTTCAGGGGCGGCCGGGACGCGAACCTGGGGCTCGGCGGTGGTGGGGGCCAGCGCCGGAGCGGCGGGAGCCTTGGCGTAGCGGCGATTCCCGTCGGTCCCGGCGTAGACCACGAGGCCCACTTCCAAGAGGTCATAGAGGGCGCGGCCGACATTCCCGGATCGCAGGCCAAGTTGCGCGCCAATCTCGGCGGACTTCAGGCCGACCTCGGCTGGATCGCCGGCAGGCAAGGTATCCAGCACCTTCTGGTGCCGGGGCTTCAGATCAGCGGGCATGGGGCGCTCCCTTCCACGGCTGGGGAACCAGGGTTGCCGGCAGGTAGAGGGGGTGCCAGGGCTGGCTCGTTTTCTCCGACTGGCGGAGGGCTTGGGGCTCCAGCCCGGCGGCACGGATGATCGTGACCACCTCATCCACAACCTGAGAGATGTACTTGCGGCTGATGGTCTTGTTCTGGCCGGTCGAGCCCCAACCGCACACGATCCGGCCGCCCTCAGCAGCCAGCGCCTTAGCGACGTAATGGATCACCGGCCGGTTGCTGGGTCCAATGGGGTCCTGGCAGGCGGCGTAATCGAACAGGACGTCCGGATCCGTGGAGCGGAAGGCGAACAGGTTGACGACGCCGAACCAGGGCGCGCCCCAGCGGTCGGCATAGTCCCAGCACCGGCGGATGGTGGGATCGTCTTCCGTCGCATCGGCGGTCGACGGGTTGAGCATGCAGAAGACCACGGGCGG
This sequence comes from Azospirillum sp. A26, assembly GCF_042604635.1. Taxonomy (NCBI): domain Bacteria; kingdom Pseudomonadati; phylum Pseudomonadota; class Alphaproteobacteria; order Rhodospirillales; family Azospirillaceae; genus Azospirillum; species Azospirillum sp. A26. Next base: position 1,401,220 of record NZ_CP170472.1, read on the forward strand.
GTTGCCCAGGTTGAGCATCCCCAAATCCCGGCGGAGCCAGTAGCGATAGAGGCCGCTGGGGGAGATCGCCGCGGCGTCCTCCGGGTTCCATGCGGTGATGGCGTGGGGGTTAGCCATGGACGGCGCCCTCCTGGCCCTGGCCGGCCGCGCGCTTTTCCCGCCATTTCCGGCGGACAGCGAGGCGATGCTCCCGGTGCTCCTCTTCCGTCAGGCGGGCCAGCTTGGTGGAGCCGGGGGGCTTCTCCCGAATGAGGGAGGCCAGCTTGGGGATCTCGGTCAGGTCGCGGGCGTGGATCAGCAGCTCCCGCCGTTGGGCGGGGCCGATCCGGCCGGCGGTGAACAAGGATTCGATGACGGCGACGCGAGCCTGGAAAGAGGCAAGCTGGGTGGCTTGAGCGAGGAAGGCGGCCATCTCAGATGCCCTCCTCTTCGTCGTCGTAGGACTCCATGGAGTCGTCGATGTCCATGGTGTCGATGACGATCTTCGTGCCCGCGGCCAGCATCTGGAAAACGTCGCGCGGGAAGCCGCGGATCGTCTTGGACAGAACGGCCTTCTGCATATCGACGCCGCTGTCCGAGAAGCTGAAGACTCGGCCGCCATCACCGCTGATGCCGATGGTGAACTGGCAGGAATAGGTCGACTGGCGGCTCTTCGGGTCGAGATGGACCCAATAGGAGCCATATTCGGTTTTTTCGATACTGGCGTTGCAGCGGTCGCCCGTGTGGAGCCGCTCCTTGCGCAGCCAAACTTTGAAGTCCCGCACCAGCTTGGTGAGGGTGATTTCCTTCGGAGCATTCACCAGCAGCGCGTCCAAGTGCTTGGACATCTGCTCGCGCAGCTGCTCGTCCACGATGCTGTCCAGCTTGGCCTTCACCACGGCCAACACGGCGGCGTTGTAGCCAGGCAGCCCCAGACCGCCCGCGTCGATCTTGAGGGTGGAGGCGACCACCTCTTTCAGCTGCTTGCCGAAAGGGCTGTATTCGCTGGTCGCGTCGCGGATCACGGACTCCAGCGTCTTCCGGATGTTGGCTTCGATGGCGTTCTGGATGGCGTCGCCCTCCGCGATCTTGGCGACGGCATCGGTGGCGAGCTTGGTCAGGTCGATGGTGGTCATAGGGGATGGTCTCCTGGCGCTCAGCGCGCCGCGGCGGGGTTGGAGCCGGCCAGCCAGGACGGCAGGGCGGGCGGAATGGTGGGGGCGTAGTTGAGCTTCACGCCGCGGCGCTCGCCGACGCGGGACATGGCGGAGGCCATCTCGCGCTTCATGGCGATGTGGTCAGCTTCCTTGCGGGCGATTGCCGCAGCGGCATGGGACTCGGTATCAGCCTCGGCCGTGTGGACATGGACCGGGCGCTTTTGGCCGAACCGCCAGAAACGGCGGATGGCTTGGTAATAGTCCTCGTAGCTGTAGCTGCGGCCGACGAAGGCAGTGCGGGCGCAGTGCTGCCAGTTGAGGCCATAGCCGGCGATGCTGGGCTTGGTGACGAGGCGGAGGATTTGTCCGGCCCCGAACTGGAGGAGGCGCTCCTCCTTCAGATCCGGCTTCATGGAGCCTCGGACGGCGACCGCGCCGGGGATGAGGGCCGTGAGAGCCTCCTCCTCGTAATCGGTGTCGCACCAGATCACCCACGGCTCATGCGGCTCGCCCAGGACGACGTCCGCGATCAGCCGGGCTCGGGCTTCGACCGTGTGGCGCTTCTCCTTGTGCAACTCGGTCGCCGAGGTGCCGGGCATGCGGAGAAGCTGAAGCTGGCCGTCCCGGTCTTCACCGGCACCCTGGGTCAGGTCGGCCCGGACAGTGTGGTTGAAGGTCAGCAGCTCCGGCATCTCGAAACCGGCGTCGCTGTATCCCAGATCTGAGGGCTTGGAGATGCACCGCGCCCAGGTGCCGACCCAGGACCAGTAATCCTCAACCGCAAAGCGCTTCAGCCGATACCGGCCCATATGCTTCTGGTCGTTGATGAACCAGCGGGTCAGCATCTCCACCGAGTCCATCACCCCCAGAAACTGGCAGTGCTGCCCCAGCTCGGTGTGGTCGTTCGGGGCCGGGGTGGCGGAGAAGCAGGCCCGGTAGGGGATGGCCGACCCGAAGGCCATCAGTTTGCGGGTGGTGACGCCGCTGAAGCTCTTGAGGATCGACGATTCGTCCAACGCCAGGGCGCCGAAGGCCTCAGGTCGGAAGAGGTGGAGGCGCTCGTAGTTGGCGATGTTGATGCCCGGCCGGACGTCGTCCTGACACCGGACCACTCGGACCTCGTCCATTCCCATCTTGGCCGCCTCGGCGACGTGCTGGGGACCGACGGCGAGCGGGGCGAAGAGCAGCGCGGGTTTGCCGGTGTGCTCCGCAATGACGCGGGACCAATCCAGCTCGATGCCGGTCTTTCCGAGGCCGGTATCAAGGAAGCCCGCGCCACACCCGACCTGGAGGAGGAACTCCAGCACGTCGCGCTGATAGGGGAAGTGCCGGGCGGACAGAGTCGGGATGCTGTCCAAGCCCCTCATCGGGGCGGAGACCAGCTTGCGGGCAAGGACGTCGGCATATGACGGGGCGGCGGTCATGACTGGGCGGCCTCCTTCCGACGGGCGGCTTCGCGGAGCTGGGCGGCACGCACCTCGGCGCCGCGGATCGACCGAGGGCGGAGCTTCTTCGCCTGGGCCTTCCTGTTGCGCTCGGCGTTCTCCCGAACGTCCTGGCCGGTCACCGGCTTGACGGAGGCCTCGCCCTTCGCCAGCGCCTGGGCAACGAGGGCGGAGAGGTCCTGTGCGCCGCGGCGCTCCTGGGCCTCCGGCTCGTTGCGGAGGGGATTGGGGTGGGTGTAGCGCATCAAGCCGCACTCCCCATCCGATGGGCGCGGATGGCGCGGTCGATGCGCCGGCCGATCCACTCCACGACAGGGCCGGACATCGTGTTGCCCAGCGACTTGTAGCGGGGCGAGTCGGCGACGACTTCGCCCTTGATCTCGATGGCGGTGTAGCCATCAGGAATGCCCTGAAGGCGCTCGCATTCGACGGGCATCAGACGGCGGACGCCTGCCTCGGTAAGCGCTCCGTGGTGGCGCCTGCTCCCGTTGTTGCTGTCCAACGTCGGGTGGACTGCACCACCCAACCGCATCCCAGACTGGCTCGCCTGAAAGGCAACCGCTGGGGCATGCGCTCCGGCGGCAAGGGGGTGGCATGCGTCGCCGACCTTCGGGTTGCTGTAATTCGCAGCACTGGTGATCTGCGTCGTGTCGAATGCCACGATGGATGCTGACGAGTCGGTCCCAGTGGTCAGCGGGGCGGTCACGTCGCCCTCTTCGTAGACGCTTCCGTCGCCGGCCGTACGGTAAGCGGTCGGGATCAGCGTATCCGTGGCGTCGCTGTCGACGCCCTTGGCGCCCGGGCGGGCACGGAGGGTCGTGGACAGCATCGGCACCAGGGGCGTGCCACGGCCGGTGCCATCCTCGCTGGCGTCGAAGCCTTCACCCCGCAGGGTGTGCGCGATGAAGGTCTCGGTATCGAGGTCGTACCGGCCCTGGTGGTTGGTCAGGCAGGATCCGACGTCGCGTTCTCCGGACTGTCCGAAGGGCACATAGAAGCCACCTTGGGCTCGATTGTCGTCCGCGCCGCCTGCTCCAAGGCTCCTTGTAAGAGCTTGGGTAGCGAGCGCCCCCGTTTCGCGGCTCGGCGGATGATCCCGGCGCACGCCGTCGCGCTCAGGAAGTATTTCCGCGGGATCGGGCCCCTCCAGAGGACAGCCGACAACGAACACACGGCGGCGTCGTTGGGCCAAGCCGAAATATTGGGAATCCAGGATGCGCCACGCCGCAACGCGACGGGGTCCAGCAACCAGACCCGCGTCAGTCCAGCGTTGTCCTCGTGGCGGAACGAGAGGGGCATCTGCGCCCACAAGCCCCGCGAGGAAACAGCCGAACGCATTGTCCCTGGTGGAGAGGACGCCGGGAACGTTCTCCCAGACGATGACGATACCCCCCCGTCCGAGACGGCGGCGCTCGTTGTCGATGGCATTGGCGAGCCTCACATATTCCAAGGTCAGATTGCCGCGGGCGTCGTCCAGGGACTGACGCAGGCCTGCCAGGCTGAAGGCTTGGCAGGGGGTGCCGCCACACAGGACGTCCGGAAGGCGGATGCCCAGGCGGCGGAAGAAGCGCATGCGCATGGCGGTGAAGTCGCCCCAGAGCGGGACGCCCAGCTTCGCCGCGTTGGTCCGGGCGGCGTCGACCGCCTTTTGCCGCTGATACAGGACCTGCCGGGGGAAGGCCTCGATCTCGCTGAAGAAGGTCGGGCGCCAACCTAGACCCTCCCAGGCGACCGACGGCGCCTCGATGCCGGAACACACGGTCCCGTAGGTGATCGGGTCCATGGGATTAGGCCTCCGCCTTCTTGGGATCGAGGCGGAACGGCATGACCACAACGAGGTGTTCAGCCGCGAGAATGTCCCCCTCCTGTTCGGCCCGCCAGAAGGTGGGCAGGAGGTGGTCCGTCATGGTGCAGGTGACGGTGCCGGCGTTCAGGGAATCGAGCGCGGCAGCCAAGTGGCCGGCGGCGAATCCGATATCGATCGGTGCATCGCAAAGGCCGGTGGGAGCCTCAAGGATATCGACGGCATCCGTGGCGCTTTCGCGAACGGTCGTCTCCGCACGCACCCCGTCCCCGGTGACCGTCAGGGCGACGGTGCGGCCCTTGTCTCCCGCGAGGGCGCGCACCCGGCGAACGGTAGCCAGCAGGCCGGCCCGCGGCACGGTCCAGTTCCGCTTAGCCGTTGCCAGGGTCTGGGACAGCACCGCCTCGTAGGCGATGTACTCCGCCGCGGAGAGGGTGGTGCCGAAGCGCAGCGGGAACATCTCGAAGATGGCCCGCTTGCGGCCGATGGTGGTGGTCACCTCGGCTTCGCCGTCGACCGCATCCAGAAGCCGGCGGAGGGCCGTAACCGAATCACGCGGGATCATCACGCCTTGCGGCCGGCCGGGTTCCGAGAATGCCTGGACGAACTCGGTAGCCGGGGCGGTGGTCGCCAAGTCCGAGCGGGAGAGGATTTGCCCATTGGCTCCCACCACCCGCAGGCCATCCGGACGGGCGTGGAGGAACATGCCGGCCAGTTGGGGGCGCGCGACATCGTCGGTGGAGATGCCGAACGCCACCCGGTCGATGGCCCGCTTAAGCTCCTGTGCCTGGACGCGAATTTCCGAGCCATCGACCATGGCGAAGGCCGGAAAGTCGTCCGGGTGCATGGTCGGGACGTGGAAGCGGGTGCGGCCGGCCATGATGCGCAGGCGGGCGTCGTCGGTCTTCTCCAGGGTGGCCTGGGAGCCATCCGGGAGCGCATCGATAGCCGTGACCAGGGCGGCGCCGGGAACAGCCAGCCGGCCGGGCCGTGCGTCCATGGCGACTGGGACCTTGATCTGCATGTCCACAGCGAGGTCGGTGGCGGACAGGGTCAGGATGGAGCCGGCGACATCGAGCAGGACGCATTCGATGATCGGCATTGTGGTCTTCTTGCCGGCTACTGACACGGCGCGTTTCAGGGCGGCCAGGAGCGGCCCCTTATCGACGGTGAACTGCATGGGGGCGTTGCCCTTGGGCTGGGAGATGGCGGCCGGCACGGGGGTGGTGGGAGCGGGCTGCGCCGGGGCGGGGGACGCCTGGGTCGGGCGGATCGGGGTGGCGGGCTCAGGCGCAGGAGGGGCTTGTCTCACCGCCTCAACGATGGCCGCGAGATCGGCGGCGCTTGCCGGCGGAGTGCCCGCTTCGTCGTCCTCGTCGTCCTCGTCAGCAAGGTCTTCAAAGCCGGGGTTGCTCTCGACCATCTCGCTCAGGTCGCCGAGCGTCCCGCAGAGCGGTTGGTTCGGGTACTGCTCCGCGTTCCTGTCGTAGACGGCTCGCGCAACGCAATTCGCCACCGAGCGAGGGTCGAAGCGATTGACGAGCAGTTCCTCGGCTTCAGTGAATTCGCTCTGCTCCCGCAGCTCCGTCACCTGCTCCAGCAGGAGCTGATAGCCGTCGGGATCGCCATCACGAGCGCCCCACAGGGGATCGATCTTGTCTCGGACGAGCCGCCCGAATGCGCCGTGCGGCAGATCGACAAGACGGACCTCATCCAGAACCCGTTTGCCACCGCGACGAAACTCGACCTCGCCTTTCGCATTGAGACCGCCGGCGGATAGCATCTGCTCGTACCGGCCCGCGTCCTTGATGCATGTATCGGGGATGCGCATGGCTCATGCTCCCGGTGCAGGACGCCGGTCGACCGAGGCGCCGATGTCTTCCAGGCGGATGCGATGTCCGATCTCCAGCAGGCCGCGGGCCTTCAGCGCGTCGTAGGCCGGCAGGTCGTGGACCACGGCGATGTAGGGGAGCGACACCGGGAGGGCGCCCTTCCCGGACCGGCCGGCCAGATCGGCGGCGTGGGTGTCTGGGTGGCTCTCCGCCGTGGGCGGCAGGTTCACCAGCGGGCCGGTGGGTTCGTAGGTGAGGTTGACCGGGTCGAAGTCCTTCAGCCGGTACTGCACCACCTCCGGATAGCTGGTCCGGCCGTCGGCATGGAGGCAGGCCTTCAGGCGGTTTCGGGCAGCCTCGGCCGGGGGAATTGTGGAGACCGCGGCGGCAAAGCGCGCGGCGGCCTTCCGGAAGAATGCGCCCGCCATCAGACGGCACCCCGATGGTAGCCGTGGCCGGTCCCGTCCAGGTTCCACTTGCGGGTCCGGTTGACCGCCATCTTGGCGTTGATCGCCAGCTTGAGGTCGTGGCCGTAGCAGTCGACCAGCTCCTGAAGGGCGCCGATGACGGCGCGCAGCGAAGCCAGCGCCATAGACTGACTGCGGCCCGCGTCTCCGGAGGAGATCATCTCCACTTCGTGGGCAAGCAGTCCGAGCTGCGTGACCGTGTAGGTCACCAACCGCACCGGACGGTTGATGTGGGGCCGGCGGGCGCCGAACAGCCAGTCGGCCGTCCCGAGCAGGACACCGATGTCCGTCAAGATCAGCGCGACGTCCGCCGCCTCGATGACGATCTTCTCCGGGGCCGAGTCGGAGGTGACGGCGCGGAACAGTTCACCCAGCTCCTCGGTGGCGCGGGCCATCTGCCGGATCGGCGAGGAAACGCCGAAGGTCGCGAGCTTCCACTCCATGATGGAGGCTTGGGTCTCCTGCCGGAGGCCGGACGGATTGGTGGCGAGGGCGTTCATCGGGTCCTCACGGGTTTTCGGTGGGAGGGGTTGGCGCCGTGGCGGGCGTCGAGAGGGTGAAGGCCACCTCCGCGAAGTGCTTTGCGCGGGGGTGGCGAAATTCGAGGAGGCGATCCGCCGCCAGGGCTTCAGCGCGCGTGATCTTGCGGACCGAAACCAGGGAGCCTTCGTGGACCGTCCGGCCGTGCTTGGCGGCGCCGAAGACGAGAGCCAACACCTTGCGGCCCGCGTAACAGGCCCGCTTGCTGTAGCGGGGGCCGAAGGGATAGCGCAGCACGGTGCGCGCCCCTTCGCCGATCTCCCTCATCTCGCCGGGCGATGCGTCCAGCGACAGGGGACCCCAATCCGCGTTCGGCGTGTACCGGCGGAGGATGTCCGTCACCTTGATGGTGACCAGCTTGATGACCTCCTGTAGGGAGCCGTTCTGGTGGAGGCCGCCGCGGTGTCCCTGGACGTCCGTCAGGTGGGCGACCCAGACCATGCGTCCCTCGTCGGAGGCGCGGGTCAGGGTGCCGATCTCGACGCCATCCAGGGTGATGACCTTGGAGGCGGCGGAGATGCCCAGCCGGGAGCCGACGGACTTGCTGTTGATGGGGCCGGCCGGCGCTGCGTCGGTCACCGCTGCGCCTCCATCTTCTGGAGGTGGCGCTTCCAGGCCGGTGAAGCCGCGGCGAACTCGCGGGCCAAAGCCTTCATGTCGATGGCGTGGCGCCGCTCGAAGGCCGGTTCACCGATGTTGTGCTGTTCGGCGTGATGGTCCTTGCACAGGCTGATGGACCATTTGTCAGACGGCTTCATGCCGACGCCGCCATCCGTGCCGGTGCGGACATGCGCCGCCTCAATCGGCACGCCCTTACAGCCGGGGACCGAGCACTGATGCGACCGAACAAACTTCAGATGGGAGGGGCAGCGAGCGCGCTTTTCCCGGGCGGTGCCGGCAGTATCGCGCTTTCTGCGTGCGGGGAGAGCCATGACGGCGGTCTCAGGTGGAGGTGCCGCGCTCTATCGGGTAGGCGGCTTGCCGGCGGGCTACCCCGTTTGCGCTGGGGGTCCGCAACGGCCTGTGGCCCCACCCAGGCATGGGTAAGGGGCTGGAAAGGTGGCCGGCAGCCGCCGGGTTGCCGGCCATAAGTCTGGGAGGAAACGCCGCGCACCCGGATGGATGGAGGGTGCGGGCCTCGGACGCGGGCGAGCCGCGAAACTGGTCAGGCTGGGGTCAGGTCACCTATCCGCCCAGCCGCCCATACCCAGGCGGTGACCGGGTTCTTGAAATGCTGATTGGAGGCTTCGAGGGCGAGCGTGCCGGCGACATCCTCCGTCACGCTGTCGATGCCATGGCAGTGGCCGGCGTCGCATTCGACGGCGACGGTCAATCGGCCGGGCTGGGTGTCCGTGGCGATCTTGAGGGTTGCGGCGCCCATGGGGCGGAGGATGTGGTCGCCCATCTTTTCAGACCTCCGCCGGCACGGCGCTGTCGATGCGCTTCACCAGATCGTCGACGGTAATGATGCGGCCGAACTCCTCGTCGTCGATCTCGACGCCGAACTCTTCTTCGACCGCGATCTGGATCTGGATAGCGTCCAGGCTGTCGGCCCCGAGATCGTCGCCGAAATAGGCGTGCGGCTCGATGGGCGTGGGGTCGATGCCGTTGCCAAGGATTTCGGCGAGGAGCTTCTGTGTGCGTTCCAAGGTGGACATTGGGCAAGCCTCTGGCGTTCGCGCCAGATCAGACGGCGCGTGGATAGGGATCGATTTGTGTGACGGTAGAGGTGAGGCTTAATAAGCCGGGTGTTGAGGCGGGTTCACCGGAGGACGGCCCCGGCCGCGCTTGGTCAGTGCCGGCTGATTGGCGGCATTGACGGAGGAAGCTGATTGGACCGGCGTGGCAGGAACGGCGTCACGCGCTTTCAACCGGTCAGCGATCCAAGCATTAATTTCCGACTCAAGCCAGCCCACCGATTTCGGTCCCAAAGGGATACGCTTCGGGAATTTGCCAGCGCGCTCCATCTTGAACAAAGAAGTGCGATGGTATCCGGTGCGCTTGAAAACTTCCGGATAACGCAGAATACGGGCGGGCTCTGAATTTTCGTTTTGGCTCATTGCATCCCCTCGCCTTTCGATGACGGATGATCCACGCAGATCATCTATCGTCGTCTGGCATCACATGAGTTGGTTTTGAAATCTCATATCCAAATCCAAACGGTGTCAAGCTTGAAATTGGATTTTTATAGCCAAATCCAAATTTCCTGATTAATCTTTGTTTGGCAACGTTTCGCAACAACCAAGTACTGGCAAACGATATGGCCACCCTTACGCAGGCAATTAGCATTATCTCTGAAATATCTCACTTAACTGAGAAACAAATACGCGCAATATCGTATAAGTTCCAGCAGCTCGATCTTTTCCCCGTTAGTTCCGGTCGGGATGTGAAACACATATCAGAGGCGCAGTTTGCACTTCTGATTTTGGCATGTTACGTGGAGGTTCCGGGATTAAAACCCGTTGCATCCGCTCAGTACTATTATGATCTTTCAGACGAAGATTCCCGCCGCGCTGGAGATGCGATTGCAACCGCGCTGACCTCCGGCACAGCCAATGCCATCCAGATAGAAATATCGGACCCTGCTGTGTGTGTGGTCACACCGGACGGTGCACAGCGCTTTGGCGCCGCCCCCACCCCCACAAAGGTCGCGTTTCGCGTAGAATTCGGACAGGAGGTCTTAGAACGGACAGCGGCTCTGTGGCGCAAGGCCGCACCGGCTGTCACCTAGTTGTCACCTAGATACGGCAAAGGCCCCTCGAAGGGGCCTTGGAATTATCGCTAAGCCATTGAAAAGATTGGTGGGCGATGAGGGGATCGAACCCCCGACATTCTCGGTGTAAACGAGACGCTCTACCGCTGAGCTAATCGCCCGAACTGGACAAGCCTTCGCACTCAAAGGCAAGCCGGCCGGGTGGATGCCCGGCCGGCCGCACTATGCCCTGAGCGGGCCAAAAACTTCAAGCGCTGATAAGCGCTTAGTTCAAGGCGTCCTTCAGGGTCTTGCCAGCCTTGAACTTCGGCTGCTTGGACGCCGGGATGTCGATCTTCTCGCCGGTGCGCGGATTGCGGCCTTCGGTCGCGGGACGCTCAGCGACCGCGAAAGTGCCGAAGCCGACCAGACGGACCTCATCACCGTTCTTCAAGGATTCGGCAATGCTGTCAAACACGGCATCGACGGCCTTCGTGGCGTCGGTCTTGGACAAACCGGACGCTTCGGCAACATGCGCCACGAGATCGTTCTTGTTCACGCAATCCCCCTTCGAAATTCAGCAAATACTGAAAGACAAAAGCCGCCCCAGGACTTTTCGTCCACGACTTTTTGGAAGCAAAGGATAAGCACAGCGCTTGCCGTCCGTCAATTCCCGACGGGCGGCAAAGCGGCTCTTGTCCCAAAAGTCACGCCAACGGGTGGCGGTCACGATCGGATCGCGACCGCCGGTCCCACATCAGTGACGCAGCGCGTCGCCGTCGGCACCCTTCTCCTGGGCCTTCGCCGCGGCCGCATCGACCTCCGGCTCGGTCCACTCGATGGGCTCCAGCGGACGGACGAGCGCGTTGCGCAGCACCTCGTCCACCGTGCCGACGGGCATGATCTCCAGCCCGCGCTTCACGTTGTCCGGGATGTCGGCAAGATCCTTCTCATTGTCCTTCGGGATCAGCACATGCTTGATACCGCCGCGCAGGGCGGCCAGCAGCTTCTCCTTCAGGCCACCGATCGGCAGCACCCGGCCACGCAGCGTGATCTCGCCGGTCATCGCCACGTCCTTGCGCACCGGAATGCCGGTCAGCACCGAGACGATGGAAGTGGCCATGGCGACACCGGCCGACGGGCCGTCCTTCGGCGTGGCGCCTTCGGGAACGTGAACGTGGATGTCCTTCTTCTCGAACAGCGTCGGCTTGATGCCGAAGGCGATAGCGCGCGACTTGACGTAGCTCTCGGCCGCCTGGACCGATTCCTTCATCACGTCGCCCAGCTTGCCGGTGGTGGTGACGCGGCCCTTGCCGGGCAGGCCGACGGCCTCGATCGACAGCAGCTCGCCGCCGACCTCGGTCCAGGCCAGACCGGTGGTGACGCCCACCAGATCCTCCAGCTCCGCCTCGCCGTAATGGAAGCGGCGGACGCCGGCATACTTGTCGAGGTTGCGACGGGTGACCGCGACCTTGGCGTTGCCGCCCGACTTCAGCAGGATCTCCTTCACCGCCTTGCGGCAGAGGTTGGCGATCTCGCGTTCCAGCGAACGGACACCGGCTTCCCGCGTGTAGTAGCGGACCAGATCGCGCAGCGCATCGTCGGAGATGGTGAACTCGCCCTTCTTCAGGCCGTTCGCCTCGATCTGCTTCTCGATCAGGTGGCGCTTAGAGATTTCGACCTTCTCGTCCTCGGTGTAACCGGCGACGCGGATGATCTCCATGCGGTCCAGCAGCGGCTGCGGCATGCGCATCGTGTTGGCGGTGCAGACGAACATTACGTCGGACAGGTCGTAATCGACCTCCAGGTAATGGTCGTTGAAGGTGCCGTTCTGCTCCGGATCCAGCACCTCCAGCAGGGCCGACGACGGGTCGCCGCGCCAGTCGGCGCCGAGCTTGTCGATCTCGTCCAGCAGGAAGAGCGGGTTGGAGGACTTGGCCTTCTTCATGCCCTGGATGACCTTGCCGGGCATCGAGCCGATGTAGGTGCGGCGGTGGCCTCGGACCTCGGCCTCGTCACGGACGCCGCCCAGCGACATGCGGACGAAGTTGCGGCCGGTGGCCTTGCCGATCGACTTGCCGAGCGAGGTCTTGCCGACGCCGGGCGGTCCGACGAGGCAGAGGATGGGACCCTTGACCTTGTTCATGCGGTTCTGGACGGCGAGGTACTCAAGGATGCGCTCCTTGACCTTCTCCAGACCGTAATGATCGTCGTCCAGCACCTTCTGGGCCAGCTTCAGGTCGCGCTTCACCTTGGTGCGCTTCTTCCACGGAATGGACAGCATCCAATCCAGGTAGTTGCGGACCACGGTGGCCTCTGCCGACATCGGGCTCATCGACCGCAGCTTCTTCAGCTCGGCAAGCGCCTTTTCGCGGGCTTCCTTGGAGAAGCGGGTTTTGTTGATCTTCTCTTCCAGCTCCGCCGACTCGTCGCGGCCGTCCTCGGTCTCGCCGAGTTCCTTCTGAATCGCCTTCAGCTGCTCGTTCAGATAATACTCGCGCTGGGTCTTCTCCATCTGCCGCTTGACGCGGTTGCGGATGCGCTTTTCGACCTGCAGCACGCCGATCTCGCCTTCCATGAAGGCATAGACCCGCTCGAGACGCTCCGACACGGTGGCGCATTCCAGCAGCTGCTGCTTTTCCGGAATCTTCAGCGCCAGATGCGACGCGACGGTGTCGGCCAGCTTGCCGGCTTCCTCGATCTGGTTGATCGAGACCAGCACTTCCGGCGGGATCTTCTTGTTCAGCTTGATGTACTGCTCGAACTGGGAGACGACGGCGCGGCTCAGCGCCTCCAGCTCCTGGTTCTCGCCGGTCTTTTCCTCGACCAGCTCGGCCTGGGCCTGGAAGAACTCCTCATTGTCGGCGAACTTGGTGATGGCGGCCCGCTGGCCGCCTTCCACCAGCACCTTGACGGTCCCGTCCGGCAGCTTGAGCAGCTGCAACACGGTGCCGACGGTGCCGACGCTGTAGATGTCGGCCGGAGTCGGATCGTCCTGCGCGGCGTTCTTCTGGGTGACGAGCAGGATCTGCTTGTCATCCTTCATCACGTCTTCCAACGCGCGCACGGACTTCTCGCGCCCGACGAACAGCGGCACGATCATGTGGGGGAAAACCACGATGTCGCGCAGCGGCAGGACCGGGTAGAGGGCACCACGGGAGAGTTCGATCATGGGCAGGGCCTCAATGAATGGATCGCCGCCAGCCCGGACTGGGCCTGACACAGCCCCCGCCTCGGGTTGAGCGCGGGGATCGCCTACGGCACCCGACTAACGTGGCACACGGCCCTGCGGCCTTCAAGGGGCTGACAACCCCCAAGGGCGGTTTCCAAGCCGCAACCTGGCAGGAAACCGCCGCTTCCCTCCCCGTTTTTGCCAGATCAGGCAGTTTTGAGGCGGTTCACATAGCCATCGACGGTCGTACGCAGGGTTCCGGCCTCATGCGACAGGCCGCGCGACGCGGTCAGCAGCTCTCCGGACGCGACGCGCGTGCTTTCGGCGGTGGAAGCGACCTGTCCGATGCTGCCGGACACCTCCACAGTGCCCTGGGCGGCAGCCTGGATGTTGCGGGCGATCTCGCGGGTGGCGGCATTCTGCTGCTCCACCGCGGCGGCGACGGCCGACGCCGCTTCGCTGATCGCGGCGACGGTGCGGCTGATGGCGTCGATGGCGGTCACGGCACTGCCGCTGACGTCACGAATCTCTCCGACGCGAAGTTGGATGTCGTCGGTGGCCTTCGCGGTCTGACCGGCCAGATTCTTCACTTCGCTGGCGACCACGGCGAATCCCTTGCCCGCTTCGCCGGCACGGGCGGCCTCGATGGTGGCGTTCAGCGCCAGGAGATTGGTCTGGGACGCGATGGAACTGATCATATCGACCACCGAGCCGATGTCGGCGGCACGGTCGGCCAAGGTCGCGACGATTCCGGCCGTGCTGCCGGCCTCGCGCACCGCGTCCTGAGCGATCCGGGACGCATCGTCGATCCGGCGGCTGATTTCGCCGATGGAGGATTGCAGCTGCTCCGCGGCGGCCGCGACCGTCTGGATGTTGCCGTTGGCCAGTTCCGACGCGGATGCCACGGAGGACGAGAGGGAGGAGGCGCATTCTGCGGCGGACGACAAACGTTCGGAGTTGCCGCGCACGGAGTCCGCCGTGGCGGACAGATGTCCGACCACCGATTCGAGCTGCGCCACGAAATCCTGCGTCGCCCGTTCCATGGCGCGCCGGTTCTCCTCGCGCTGCTCCAGTTCCGTCCGTCGGCGGGTTTCGGCGGAGTCGGCCTCGCGGGCGCTGGTTTGCAGCACGTCGATTGCCGCGGCCATCTCGCCGATTTCATCGGAGCGGTTCCGGTGGAGGACGTCGAGGTCACGCCGTCCGCCGGCTATCGCACCGACGATCCGGGCCAGTTCGACGATGGGGCGCGAGGCCCGGCGCGTGATCGCAATCGCCACACCCAGCAATGCGCCAAGCCCAGCGACGATGATTCCGGCAGCCAGCATCAGATGACGCAGAGCCGAGGCATGATGGCCGTCGGCCAGTTCCCGCCCGACGGTGAAGCCCGCGTCGCGGATCACCAGGAGGTCCTGCAGCAGGGGCGAGGCCGAGCGGCGCCATTCCGCACCGTCCAAATCATAGGGCCTGCCCGCCCGCGATGCGGTCAGAACGCGGGTCTTGAAGTTGCCGAAACCCTGAATGTAGCCTTTCCGGGCAGTCTCCAACGCCGTGCGCAGGGCCGGCTCCATCTCGCCGGTGACGATATCGTCCTCGACCGACTCCCAATTGGCCGCGATCCGCCCCTCCAGCGTCATCGCCTCCGCTTCGGCTTCCGAGGTCATCGGCTTGCCGGTTCCGAGTGCGCGCAAATAAAGGACCGACTGCTGGCCGGCCATCTCCCGCAAGTGGGCCGCGCGAACCGCGATATCCGCCCGGTCGCCGACGGTCGCATCGAGATCGTTCAAACGATGACCGAGGCGGTTCATCGTCACCCCGACCTGGCTCGTGACCTTGACCATGCCGGCGAAGAACTGCGCCGAGGCATCGGCCGGGCGGCCGGACCGGTCCTTCACCAGCCAGCCGTCGACCTGGGTGCGGACGGTCGCCAGACTGTTGCCCAGGGCGGCGGTCTCGTCGGCGGACTTCGGGTCGCCCAGCGCCTTGGCGGCGGCAACGTAGCGGGCGAGCACAGCATCGGACTGGGCGCGTGCCTTCTTGAGCGAGTCCCGGCCGGCGTCGTCGATCGCCGCCCCAGCCGTCAGCGGCAGGTTGACGACGCCGCGCTCGAGAGCCATCGCCTCGTTAACGGCGGTGGCGGCGCCGAGGACGTCAACCACATCCCTGGCGGCTGACGCCCGGCCGGCCGAGTTGATTTCCTGCACCGCAAGCCAAGTGGCCGGGACCGACGCGACCACTCCGCCGCACGCCAAGCAAACGTAAAGGAAACTGCGTATTTTCATTTCCCGCCCACCGCAATATTTGTACGCAAACAATGGATAGCGGAGATGCCAAGCCTGGAATGAAGGCAATTCACCCACCCTACCCGATGTCTCTGCACCGAGATTAAGGCTTTATCTTTTTATATTCGTTAAATTTGTTGAATTGATTCGCTATTTCGGCGGTTTACATCAAGGGGGCTCAGTGCAGAGAATGGTTTTATTGGGATATGCGGCAGCAATCGGAAAAAGAAAAAGGGACGCCGAAGCGTCCCTTTTTTGATATCCGCACCGGGAAAACCCAGACGGTTATGCACCCGGCGCTTCGCTGCGCCGTTCCGCATGAACGTAGAGAGGCTTTGCACGCCCTTCGACCACTTCCTTGTTGACCAGGATGCTCTCGATGCCGGTCAGGCCCGGCAGGTCGAACATCGGGTCGAGCAGGATGGCCTCCATGATCGACCGCAGGCCGCGGGCGCCGGTCTTGCGGGCAATCGCCTTGTGGGCGATGGCGCGCATGGCGTCCTCGGAGAACTCCAGATGGACGTCCTCCATCTCGAACAGGCGCTGGTACTGCTTGACCAGGGCGTTCTTCGGCTTGCTGAGGATCTCTACCAGCGCCGCCTCGTCCAGATCGGACAGGGTGGCCAGAACCGGAAGACGGCCGATGAACTCGGGGATCAGGCCGAATTTCAGCAGATCCTCGGGCTCGACCTCATGCAGGATCTCGCCTGTGGCGCGCTCGTCGGCCGACCGCACATCGGCGCCGAAGCCGATGCTGGTGCCCTTGCCGCGCTGGGCGATGATCTTGTCCAGACCGGCGAAGGCGCCGCCGCAGATGAACAGGATGTTGCTGGTGTCGACCTGCAGGAATTCCTGCTGCGGATGCTTGCGCCCGCCCTGCGGCGGCACGGAGGCGACGGTGCCTTCCATGATCTTCAGCAGGGCCTGCTGCACGCCCTCACCCGACACGTCACGGGTGATCGACGGGTTGTCGGACTTGCGGCTGATCTTGTCGACCTCGTCGATGTAGACGATGCCGCGCTGCGCCCGCTCGACATTGTAGTCGGCGGCCTGGAGCAGCTTGAGGATGATGTTCTCGACGTCCTCGCCGACGTAACCGGCTTCGGTCAGCGTCGTCGCATCGGCCATGGTGAAGGGAACGTCGATGATGCGGGCCAGGGTCTGGGCCAGCAGCGTCTTGCCGCAGCCGGTCGGGCCGATCAGCAGGATGTTCGACTTCGCCAGTTCGACGTCGTTGTGCTTCGTCCCGTGGGCGAGGCGCTTGTAGTGGTTGTGGACCGCCACCGACAGCACGCGCTTGGCGTAGGACTGTCCGATGACGTAATCGTCGAGCACCGCATGAATGTCGCGCGGAGTCGGAACTCCGTCGCGGGACTTCACGAGGGTCGTCTTGTTCTCCTCGCGAATGATGTCCATGCACAGTTCGACGCATTCATCGCAGATGAACACCGTCGGACCGGCAATCAGCTTGCGGACCTCGTGCTGGCTCTTGCCGCAGAAGGAGCAGTAGAGCGTATTCTTCGAATCGCCGCTGCTGGACTTGCTCATCGGTACTCCGTCATCTCGCGGGAGGCGTGGCCCCTAGGGCCATGCCCGTTCGCGGCGCCCCCCGACGCCGGTCCTACTCAGGTTATCGCGGACGGCGTCCGCGACAAGGTCATGCGCCGTTTTGGCGACGCATCACGATCCGCATAGCCGGGTCCCTTGCGAGACTCTCCCCATTCGGGACCGATTCCTTGTCGGAACCGGTCGATGACCGGATCGTGTCACTGCCATTCAACAACAGCGTCACGACCCGATCAACCCTTTGTTGGGAGGGCCGAGGACCCGCTGCTCACGAATGATGGTCGACGCCCGGGCGCTTCTCCACCACCTCGTCGATCAGACCGAAGGCCTTCGCCTCTTCCGGCGACATGAACTTGTCGCGCTCCATGGCGGTCTCGATGGTGTCGAGATCCTGCCCGGTGTGCTTGACGTAGATGTCGTTCAGACGCGAGCGCAGCTTCAGGATTTCCTGGGCCTGGATTTCGATGTCCGAGGCCTGACCCTGGGCGCCGCCCGACGGCTGGTGGATCATGATGCGGCTGTTGGGCAGCGAGAAACGCTTGCCCGGCGCGCCGGCGGCCAGCAGAAGCGAGCCCATCGAGGCGGCCTGCCCCATGCACACCGTCGACACCTGCGGACGGATGTACTGCATGGTGTCGTAGATGGCGAGGCCGGCCGAGACGTAGCCGCCCGGCGAATTGATGTAGATCGCGATGTCCTTGTTCGGGTTCTCCGACTCAAGGAACAGCAGCTGCGAGCAGATCAGGCTGGCGACGGCGTCGTTCACTCCGCCGATCAGGAAGATGATCCGCTCCTTCAGCAGGCGCGAATAGATGTCGTACGCGCGCTCGCCCCGGTTGGTCTGTTCGATGACCATCGGGACCAGAGCATTCATCTTCGGCTCGAAGTCGTACATGTGTTCTTCCCTGCCCCCGCAGTTGGCTGAACCGGTGATCGTTGCCGGCACGGAACCACATATAGGAACCTTTGGGGGCGGATGGTAGTCCGCCCCCACTCCTTTTGGGGAGTTAGGCGGCCTCAGCCTCGTCCTCGTCCTTCGTCAGCTCTTCGACGCTGACGGTCTTCTCGGTGACCTTGGCCTGATCCAGGATGTGGTCGACGACCTTGTCCTCGAAGATCGGGGCGCGGAGGTTCTCGAGCGCCTGCTGGTTCTGCTTGAAGAACTCGAACACCTGACGCTCCTGACCGGGGAAGCGACGGGCTTCGTTGATCAGGGCGCGGTTGACCTCGTCCTGGGTGACCTGGATGTTGTTGCGGCGGCCGACTTCCGACAGCAGCAGACCCAGACGGACGCGGCGCTCGGCGATCGAGCGGTACTCGGCCTTCAGCTCGTCCTCGGACTTGTTGGCGTCCTCGCCGGCCGTGCCGTTCTTCAGCTCTTCCTGCAGGCGGGCCCAGATGCCCTCGAACTCGATGTCGACCATGCCGGCCGGCACCTCGAAGGAATGGGCCTCGGCCAGCTTGTCGAGCAGCTGGCGCTTCACGCGCAGGCGCGACAGGCCGTCATACTCGCCCTTGATGCGGTCGCGGATCGCTTCGCGCATCTTCTCCAGGCTCTCCATGCCGAACTCCTTGGCGAGTTCGTCATTGACTTCGGCCGGGACGTTCTTGCGCAGCTCCTTCACGTCGACCTCGAAGACGGTCGCAGCACCCTTCAGGCGTTCGTGCGGATAGTCTTCCGGGAAGGTGACGTTGACGGTGCGGTGCTCGCCGGCCTTGACGCCGACCAGTTGCTCCTCGAAGCCCGGAACGAAGCGGCCGGCACCCAGCTCCAGCGGGTAGTCCTTGCCGTCCATGCCTTCCAGCGCCTCGCCGTCGACCGTACCGGCGAAGTCGATCACGGCAATGTCGCCGGTCTCGGCAGCGCGGTCCTCGGTGACCGGGGCCTGGGTCGAATGGGCGGAGGCCAGACGGGTGACCGCCTCGTTGACCGCCTCTTCGCTCACCTCGGCGACCGGCTTCTCCAGCTCCAGGCCGGTGAATTCACCCGGCTCGACGTCCGGCAGCAGCTCGACCGCCATCTTGTAGGTGAGGTCGCCGCCGTCCTCGTACTTCTCGACCTCGATCTTCGGCTGCAGGGCGACGCGCAGGCCGCGCTCGCTCAACGCCTGGCGCGAGCTGTCGGAGATGGCGTCTTCCAGCACCTCGGACAGCACGCCGCCGAAATAGCGCTGCTTGATCACGGTGACCGGCACCTTGCCCGGACGGAAGCCCGGCAGCTGGACCGTACGGCGCAGCTCTTCCAGCTTGCCGTTCACCTTCTCTTCGATGTCCTTGGCGGAAATGACGACCTGAAATTCGCGCTTGAGGCCGTCGGTGCTGGTCTCGGTGATGTTCATCGGAACGAAAGCCTATCTCGTTGGTCCGGCCCGGCGGCGCCCGTCCGGGCGGCCCGAATCCGTGTTGTCCATGCGGTCCAAGGTGTTGCCATGGTGCGGGCGAAGGGACTTGAACCCATACGACCGAAGTCACTGGAACCTAAATCCAGCGCGTCTACCAATTCCGCCACGCCCGCGTTCATGGCAAAGGCAGCCGCGACGGGTGCGCAAACACCCGCCGGACCGCCGGCGAAGTCCGGTCTATAGCACAGCGCGGCGGAAGCAAACAGGCAAATTGGACCCGTCCGAGAGAGTGAGGCCCGGTCTTTTCGCGTCAGCCGCCGGCCTTGCCCCCCGCCTTGCTCCCTGCCCTGTCCAGCGACCGTACGGCGGACGATGTGATGATGCGCCCCTCGCCGGTGTAGGCCTCGTGGTTGGCGTCGATCTCGCCCAGCCGGTAGCGGTAGTTGATCATCATCCCCAGCGACTGTTTCAGCCCTTTGGCCGACCTGTCGGCCAGCCAGTTCAGCCGCTCCATTCGTGCACCGTTGGTCAGGTGGAAATGCGCCACCGGGTCCAGCGCGCGGGCGCGGCCATGGCCCTTCGCCTCCTGCACCGTGGTCAGGTAATGCACGCCCATCCGCATCAGCGGACCGCGCAGGCGCTTCTGCAACTCCTCGTCCTCCGCCCAGCCGGGACTGGCGAGCGCGCGGGCGAGCAGCGGCGATTCGTCGGCCCCGACACCGCCTTCGGTGGAGGCGTCCGCATCGGCCGCCCGATCAAGCTCGGCCAGCCGCTCGGCAATGCGCTCGGCTTCCGTGTTGGTC
Source organism: Azospirillum sp. A26 (assembly GCF_042604635.1). Lineage (NCBI taxonomy): Bacteria > Pseudomonadati > Pseudomonadota > Alphaproteobacteria > Rhodospirillales > Azospirillaceae > Azospirillum > Azospirillum sp. A26. The sequence continues at coordinate 1,421,298 of NZ_CP170472.1, forward strand.
AGCAGGGCGTCGCCGTCGCGGTCCAGGGCGCGGTCGAACCAGCGCCGGAATCCCGGAATGGGCGACAGGGTGGCGTAGCACTTGATGTTGGGGAACTCGGTCGCCAGCCCGTCGACCACCCGCTTGATCAGGAAATTGCCGAAGCTGATCCCGGCCAGCCCGACCTGGGCGTTGGAGATCGAATAGAAGATGGCGCTGTCGGCGCTCTTCGGATCGCAGACCGGGGCGGTCGGGTCGAGCAGCGCCTGCACATTGTCCGACATGCCCTGCACCAGGGCGACCTCGACGAAGATCAGCGGCTCGTGCGGCATGCGCGGGTGGAAGAAGGCGAAGCAGCGCCGGTCCGAATCGAGCCGGTCCTTCAGATCCTGCCAGCCGCTGATCTCGTGGACCGCCTCGTACTTGATCAGCTTTTCCAGCAGCGAGGCCGGGCTGTCCCAGGTGATGCGGTGCATCTCCAGGAAGCCGACGTCGAACCAGGCGCGCAGAAGGTTCTTCAGATCGTCTTCCAGCGCCTGCAACAGCGGTTCGCCAAGCGCCATCTCCATCAGCTCGGCGCGGAGGTCGACCAGGAACTTCACCCCTTCCGGCAGGGCGTTGAACTGGGTCAGCAGCCGCAGGCGCGGCGGTTCCAGCGCGCGGCGCAAGGCCCGTTCGGCATGGCCGCGGGCCACCGGGTCGGCCGCCGCCTGGAAGGTCGCCATCGCCTCCATCACCGCGTCGCGGTCGACGTCGAAGTCGCGCGCGAGCATTAGAAGGAAATTGCGCCGCCCCTGCGGATCGAGGGCCAGATAGGTGCGGCCGAGTTGGGCGGCGCGGGCACGGGCGGAAACCTCGCCGCCCCGCGATTCCAGGCAGGCCTCGATCTGCTCCTTCAGACGCTCGGCGTCCTCCTTGGGCAGATGGGTGCGCGGCGGTGCGCCGACGGCGCCGCGGGCCGAGGCCGCGATCTCGCGCCAGCGGGTGCGCAGGTTGTCCAGCGCGCGGTCGAGGAAGTTGGGCTGCGCGGCCTGGGATGGCGGCACAGGCTCCAGGATGGTGGTGTCGGGTGCGTCGCTCATACCCCAGACTCTGGCCCTGCCGGCGCTCTACCGCAAGGGGGCCGGCGGACGCCGCCGTCAGGGGTACCGCCAACGTCGTCTCCGGACCGCCTCCAACCTGTCCTTGGCAGAACTTATCCCTGCGTTTTCAACGCCTTCAGCACGCCGGGCAGCGCGCCTGCCAGATCGTCGGAAATCAGGCCGGGACCGAGCGCGCGCCCGGCCTCGCCATGCAGCCAGACCGCGGTGCAGGCGGCCTCGAACCCGTCCATCCCCTGCGCCAGCAGCCCCAGCACGATGCCGGCCAGCACGTCGCCGGTCCCGGCGGTGGCGAGATCGGGCGGCGCATTGACGTTGACCACGGCACGGCCGTCCGGGGCGGCGATCACGGTGTCGGCGCCCTTCAACACGACGACAGCACCGGAGCGCGCGGCGGCGGCGCGCACCCGCGACAGCTTGTCGCCGTCCATGCCCACCGAATCGCCGAACAGCCGGGCGAATTCCCCCTCATGCGGGGTGAGGACACAGCGCTGGTCGAGCCGGTCGAGCAACTCGTCGGCCGACTCGGCGAAGCTGGTCAGCGCATCGGCATCCAGCACGCAGGCGCGCCGGGCGTCCAGCGCGGCCATCACCGCGGCGCGGGTCTGCGCGCCCCTCCCCGCACCCGGCCCGACCAGCACCGCATTCCTGCGCGGATCCTGCAACAGCCGGGCGAAGGCGCCGGCATCCTCCAGCGGATCGACGATCACGCTGGCGCAGCCGGCGGCATAGACCGGAAAAGCCTCCGGCGGGCAGGCGATGGTGACCAGCCCAGCCCCGGCGCGGAGAGCGGCGACCGAGGCCAGCCGTGCCGCCCCCGTCATCCGCGCTCCGCCCAGCACCACCGCATGGCCGCGCGCATATTTGTGGCCGTCCAGCGCCGGCCAGGGGAAGCGGTGGCTCCACAGCGACGGCTCGTTGACCGCGGTCTGCGGTGCGATGCCGTCCAGCACCCGGTCCGGAATGCCGATGTCGGCGACCACCACCTCGCCGCACAGGGTGCGTCCGGGCAGCAACACATGGCCGGGCTTGCGGCGGAAGAAGGTGACGGTCAGCGCCGCCTGCGGTGCGGCACCGAGCACCCGCCCGCTGTCGCCATGCAGGCCGCTCGGCACATCGACGGCGACGACGGTGCGGCCCTCCATCGCCTCGACGATGGCGCGGGCAAGGCCGTCGAGCGGCCGGGTCAGGCCGGCACCGAACAGCGCGTCGATGACGAGGGGGTTGCCCTTCAGGATGTAGGGATCGGCCGCCTCGATCGGGCCGGGCCAGCGCTCTGCCGCCACCGCGGCATCGCCGGTCAGGGCCGAGCGGGTGCCGAGCAGCGCCAGCCGCACCGGCCAGCCGGCCTCCAGCAGCAGCCGGGCGATGACGAAGCCGTCGCCGCCATTGTTGCCGGGGCCGCAGAGCACGGCGGTCGGATGCGGCGCCCAGCGCTCGCACACCGCCCGGACCACGGCGGCGCCGGCGGCCTCCATCAGGGCCGGACCGGGCACTCCGGCGGCAATCGTCAGCTGGTCGGCCCGGTACATCTCCGCGACGGACAGAAGCTCATCCATCCCCCACTCTCCCCACCCCTGGCCAACCCTGGCTTGCCTTGCCGTTTCCTGGGCGGGCGAAGATACGCACGCCCGCTCTACCCGTAGGCGATGTCTTCACCCGGGAAATTCCATGCCGACATGCGAAAAACGCCCGCGACGGCGGTTAAGCCGTGCGGACGTTTATAGAACAGAATTTTTCCAAGACGCGAAGAAGAAGATGGGGCGATGGATGGGACTCGAACCCACGACCGCTCGGACCACAACCGAGAGCTCTACCAACTGAGCTACCACCGCCGCCGTCAGCGTTTCCGCCGTCGGGAGCCGCGTTATGCTCCACCGCGGCTGGCCGGTCAAGCGGCTTTTTCACGAAAAGCGAAAAAACTTCTTTCGGAGCGGACCGGCACCCCTTTCTCCCGTCCGACAGGGCCTTCGAGCCCCGGTTGACGCGGAGCGCTTGCGCCAGTTGCACAAATATTGTTCACTCCGCTGAATCCTTCGGCAGCACCCTGCCCCATCGGACGGCATCCGACCGTCTTATGACCAGCGTCGATGCCGCCGGACCGGATCGGCCGAATGTGGCACGCTCCATGCTTACCGTCGTCGCTGTCGGCAGTGCCGTGGACGGTGCCTGCCGGCGTTGGCACCTCGTACACGAGAGACCCATGAAGAAGATCGAAGCCATCATCAAGCCGTTCAAACTCGACGAGGTGAAGGAAGCCCTTCACGAAGTCGGGATCAAGGGGATCACCGTCACCGAAGCCAAGGGCTTCGGCCGCCAGAAGGGCCACACGGAGCTTTACCGCGGCGCGGAATACGTCGTGGACTTCCTGCCGAAGGTGAAGATCGAGGTGGTGATGGAAGACTCCCTGGTGGAACGGGCGATCGAGGCGATCCAGCAGGCCGCGCATACCGGCCGCATCGGCGACGGCAAGATCTTCGTCACGCCCGTGGAGGAAGTTGTCCGCATCCGCACCGGTGAGAAGGGCGCCGACGCGATCTGATCGCGCGACGTCCTCGTCTCGACCGTTCCGACCGACCTCCCTCCGACCAGCATCCGCCAACATGCGCCGATTTCCCCTCCCCCTCATGCCGGCCCCGGCCGCAGACCTCGCCGAACGGCCGAAGGCCGCCTATGGCGAACGTGCGACTTTTTGGGTTGGCGCGTTGTGTGGGGAAGAAAGGCGTGAGATAACGTCCGCCGCGAGCGCCGCCCTCCGCCGCCAAAGCCCCGTAGGGGCTTCGACAGCGGCTTGACGCAGCGGGATCCAACCCTCTTAAAGCGTGGAAAAAGAGACATGTCCGACATCAGCAAGGTCTTCGACCTGATCAAGGAACACGACGTCAAGTACGTGGACCTGCGCTTCACCGACCCGCGCGGCAAGCTGCACCACACCGCTCAGCACGTCTCCACCATCGACGAGGACGTGTTCGAAGACGGCATCATGTTCGACGGTTCCTCGATCGCCGGCTGGAAGGGCATCGAAGAGTCGGACATGATCCTTAAGCTGGACCCGACGACGGCCGTGATGGATCCGTTCGCCGCCCAGCCGACGCTGAACATCCTCTGCGACGTCTATGATCCGGCCAGCGGCGGCGCCTATGACCGCTGCCCGCGCGGCATCGCCAAGGCCGCCGAGCGCTACACCGCTTCGGCCGGCATCGGCGACACCGTCTTCTTCGGTCCGGAAGCCGAATTCTTCGTGTTCGACGACGTGAAGTACTCCGTCGACATGAACAAGGTGTCGTACGAGTTCGCCTCGGACGAGGGTTCCTACTCGTCGGGCAAGGACTATGAGGACGGCAACCTGGGCCACCGCCCGGGCACCAAGGGCGGCTACTTCCCGGTCGCTCCGGTCGACAGCTGCAACGACCTGCGCGCCGAGATGCTGAGCGTCCTGGCCGAGATGGGCGTTCCGGTCGAGAAGCACCACCACGAGGTGGCCGCCGCCCAGCACGAGCTGGGCATCAAGTTCGACACGCTGGTCCGCACCGGCGACAACATGCAGTACTACAAGTACGTGGTGCACAACGTCGCCCACGCCTACGGCAAGTCGGCCACCTTCATGCCGAAGCCGGTGTTCGGCGACAACGGTTCGGGCATGCACTGCCACCAGTCGATCTGGAAGGACGGCCAGCCGCTGTTCGCCGGCAACCAGTATGCCGACCTGTCGGAGCTGGCTCTGTACTACATCGGCGGCATCATCAAGCACGCCAAGTCGCTGAACGCCTTCACCAACCCGTCGACCAACAGCTACAAGCGCCTGGTCCCGGGCTATGAGGCCCCGGTCCTGCTGGCCTACTCGGCCCGCAACCGTTCGGCCTCCTGCCGCATCCCGTACGTCGCTTCGCCGAAGGGCAAGCGCGTCGAGGTGCGCTTCCCGGATCCGTCGGCCAACCCGTACTTGGCCTTCGCCGCCATGCTGATGGCCGGCCTGGACGGCATCCAGAACAAGATCCACCCCGGCGACGCGATGGACAAGAACCTGTACGACCTGCCGCCGGACGAGCTGGCCAAGGTTCCGACGGTTTGCGGCTCGCTGCGCGAGGCGCTCACCGCGCTGCGCGAGGACAACGAGTACCTGCGCAAGGGCGATGTCTTCTCGGCCGACATGATCGACGGCTACATCGACCTCCGCACGGAAGAGATGATGGCCTTCGAGACCATGCCGCACCCGATCGAGTACAAAATGTACTACTCGGTCTGATGTTGCCTCGCGGTGTCCGGCAACGGGCGCCGCGATTGGTCACGCATCATTCGAAAGCCGCTCCCGGTTCGCGCCGGGGGCGGTTTTCTTTTTTGGCCTGCTCGATCCAGACGCCGACATCCGGTGGCGCGCATCCCCTGCGCTCCGCGCAATCCGCCTTCGCGCAGCTACACGCGGGGAAGAGGCAGCCATCGCCGTTCAGGTCGGTTGCCCGCACCGCAAGGTCATAGCGCACACCGCGCATGATGGCCGGGCCGGCGGTGCTGTAGCGCTCGTAATGCTCCACGACATGGCGGACGCGGGTGAGCAGTTCGCGCCGTTGATCGTGTCCCGGATCCATGCTTACGCCCCCAATCGCCATGATTGCCGACATCTACAGGGACGCCGGAAAGCCCCCTCCTGTTCCGCCATCCAAGCGCAGTACGGCGCATGGGCGAATGTGAAGACGGGGAATGATGCACCGGCCTGGCTGTTGCCACAGCAGTGATCAAGTTGGGTGACCAAGACGGGAGAGCATGATGGATCGCGATAAGCTGCGCCGCGTTGCCAAGGCGCTGGGCGACGTCCGCCTTTACGAAAAGCATCACACCGGCGAACTCATCACCATGCGCCTGCGCGACTCCCTGGCCGACAACCCCGGCTATGACGAGGAGGAGGTGGACAAGACGCTGCTGGAGCTGGCGCGGGTGGCGCTGGAGGCCGCGGAATAGGGGGTCCGGGGGTGACGATGCTGCCGATGGCCTGTTGGTGGGGATGAACCAAGCCAACGAAGGGAGCAAGCCGCCATGGCCGACGAGAAGACGTCCGATATGCCGCAGACTGACCGGTCCGGGAGCGACCGTCCGGCGGGCAAGCCGATCCCGGTGACGCCTGCGGTCGAACCGATGAGCGACAAGGACGAAGCGCCGCCGGGCACGCCGGGGACGGGCGAGAACATCGATCCGAAGACCGGCGAGACCTATGTGCAGGGCATCGGCGGGGCGTAAGGGCCGCCAGCCCCATTCCAAACGAAAAGGGCCGGCTCGCGGGAGCCGGCCCTTTCGCTGTCAAAGCACCCGCCTCACGCCACGAAGGGCGGAACCGCGGTGAAGTTGGCGGCCTTCTCGACGACCTGACCGACGCGCAGCAACGTCTCCTCGTCGAACGGGCGGCCGATCAGCTGGAGGCCGAGCGGCAGGCCGTCGGCACCGAGACCGGCGGGGACCGACATCGCCGGCAGGCCGGCGAGGTTGATCGGAACGGTGAAGACGTCGTTCAGGTACATCTGCACCGGATCGTCCATCTTCTCGCCGATGGCGAAGGGAGTGCTGGGAGCGGTCGGCGTCAGGATGACGTCGCAGCTCTTGAACGCCTCGTCGAAGTCCCACTTGATGCGCGTGCGCACCTGACGGGCCTTGTTGTAGTAGGCGTCGTAATAGCCGGCCGACAACACATAGGTGCCGATCAGGATGCGGCGCTGTACTTCCTTGCCGAAGCCGGCGCCACGGGTGTTCTCGTACATCTCCTTGAGGTTGCCGCCCTCGACCCGCAGGCCGTAGCGCACGCCGTCATAGCGCGCGAGGTTGGACGACGCCTCGGCCGGCGCGATGATGTAGTAGGCGGCCAGCGCGTATTTGGTGTGCGGCAGGCTGACCTCGACCGGCTCGGCACCGGCCTCCTTCAGCCAGGCGATGCCCTGCTCCCACAGCGCGGCGATCTCGGCCGACAGGCCCTCGACGCGGTATTCCTTGGGAATGCCGACGCGCAGGCCGCGGATGTCGCCGGTCAGGGCGGCGCGGAAGTCCGGAACCGGCATATCGACCGAGGTGGAGTCCTTCGGGTCGAAGCCGCACATGGAGCGCAGCATGATCGCCGCATCTTCGACCGTGCGGGTCATCGGCCCGGCCTGGTCCAGCGAAGAGGCGTAGGCGACGATGCCCCAGCGCGAGCAGCGGCCGTAGGTCGGCTTGATGCCGACGGTGCCGGTGTAGCCGGCCGGCTGGCGGATAGAGCCGCCGGTGTCGGTGCCGGTGGCGCCCAGCGCGGCGCGCGCGGCGATCACCGCGGCGGACCCGCCCGACGAGCCGCCGGCGACGATCTTCTTCTCCCAAGCGCCCGGCGCGCCGGGGCTCCACGGGCTGACCGTCTCGCCCTGGTGGGCGGTGATGGTGGCCGAACCCATGGCGAACTCGTCCAGGTTCACCTTGCCCAGCATGACGGCGCCGTCGCGCCACAGCTGGGAGGTCACCGTGGACTCATATTCCGGCTTGAAGCCGTCCAGGATGTGGCTGCCGGCGGTGGTGGCGACGCCCTGGGTGCAGAAGAGATCCTTCACCGCGATGGGCAGGCCGTCCATCGGACCGGCGGTGCCCTGCGCGCGGCGCTCGTCGCTGGCCTTCGCCATCGAGAGGGCGGCGTCGGGGGTCTCGGTGATGAAGATGTTGAAGGGGCGCACGGCCTCGACCGCGCGCACATGCGCCTCGGTCAGTTCGACCGCGGTGAACTCCTTCTTGGCGAGGCCGTCCAGGGCCTCGGCCATCGTCAGATGCGTGAGCGCCGTCATCACTCGACCACCTTGGGCACGACAAAGAAGCCTTCGGCCGTTTCCGGACCGTTCGACAGGACCTGCGCGGCGTAGCCGCCGTCGGTGACCTCGTCCTTGCGGCGGCGCAGCTTCTGCGCGGCGACGCTGGTCATCGGTGGCACGTCCTTCGTGTCGACCTCGTTGAGCTGTTCCACGAAGGTCAGAATCTGGCTCAGTTCCCCAGCCAGGGATTCCAGTTCCTCGTCCGGCACCTTGATGCGGGCCAGATGCGCGATCTTGGCCACCGTGGCCTTGTCGAGCGACATGCCTCTACTCTCTTCCAAAACATTGGAAATCGGCCGCGAAGCTAGCACCCGCCGGCTTCATCCGCAACGATTGCGGCCATTCCACCGCTCAGAAGGCGCCAGCATCGCCTTTCGCAAGCCCGGCGGCCAGCGCCAGCGGGCATCCGCAGGACGGGCATTGGGTGCGCTGCAACGCCTCCACCACCCGCGCGTCGGGGAGAAGAGCGCCCAGAGTCGTCTCCACCGCGGCGATCTGGCGCTTGTGGTCGGCGCTGGCGCCGCAGGCGGCATCCAGCATGGCGCCGTAATCCGAACTGGACTGCGCGGTGATCGCCTTTGCCCCACCGGCGGCAAACAGCCCGGCACCGCCGGCGACAAGTCCGGCCAGCACCGCACGCCGGTTCGCATCCACGCCCAATTTGCTCATCCGTCCGCTCCGTCGGTGGTTCGGGCCGCGCGTCCGATGAGGCAACCGCGTCCACAGGCGACCGACTATACGCCTCGTGCCCCGCCCCGCCAGCGGGCCCGATCATTAAATATTCGGAAGGTCAGGCAGCGATGGGAGCGACCGAACACCAGCTCGCATGGTTCACGCTCAGCTTGAACAGCGCGACCGGCTGGCCCCAGGGCGTCACCCGCGTCTCCAGCGCGATGGGCGCCATGCCCAGCTTGGCATAGAGCAGCAGGGCCGGCGTGTTGGTGTTGAAGCAGTAGAGCGTCAGTTCGGGCAGGCGGTGATGGTCGAAGGCGCGGTCGATCATGGTCCGCACCAGATATTCGGCGATGCCGCGTCGGCGCAGGGCCGGATCGACACTGACATTGCCGATGCTGGCGGTGCGGCCATCCTCGAAGGTGGCGTAGTTGGCATAGCCGACCACACGCTCCCGCCCATTCTCCGCCAGGGTGACGACGGTGGGGTCGCGGCGGATGCCCAACGTCGCCCGAACCTGATCCGGGGTCAGCGGCCAGACCGCCCGCGGGAACAGGAAATACAGTTCCTCGGCCGTGCGGGGAAAGCCGCAGATCGTGGGGATGTCGGCGTCGGCGAGCGGCCGGTGCGACAGGAGGGCATGGGAGAGAGGACTGCTCATACTTAGAAGAGTAAGTATCTTTGGGATCAACTCAAGCGATCTTGCGGTGACAAGGCTGCGGCCCTATGGTCGGGCGATGATTCACACCCTCTCCGAACTCGCGGCCCGGCTGGGCAAAAACCAACGATTGCTTGGCCTTGACGTCGGCACCAAGACCGTCGGGCTGGCGGTGGCCGATCCCGGACTGATCGTCGCATCCCCCATCGGCACGCTGAAGCGCACCAAGTTCACCCAGGATGCGCGTGAACTGGGCAAGACCATCCGCGATTACGGCATCGGCGGGCTGGTGGTTGGATTGCCGTTGAACATGGACGGGACGGAGGGGCCGCGCGCCGAGTCGGTGCGCGCCTTCGCCAACAATCTGCTGGAGCGCTCCGACCTGCTGGGCTGGGACGCAGAGATCGCCTTCTGGGACGAGCGGCTGTCGACCTCCGCCGTCGAGCGCTTCATGATCGGCGAGGCCGACATGACCCGCAAGCGCCGGGACGAGGTGGTCGACAAGATGGCCGCCGCCTACATCCTCCAGGGCGCGCTCGACATGCTGGCCAACCAGCGCCGCCTCGCCGCCGAAGCGGACGAGGACGAGCGGGACGAGGATTACGACGACCGCGACTGACAGCGGCCCCGGCGGCAGTTCGGTCAGGTCGGGCGTTCGGGCTGAAGCAGTGCGGCACGGCGCAGCAGCTTGGACGGGTCCACCCCCTGCACCAACATCAGGGCACTTGCCTTGACGAGCGCGGCTGGCGTGCCGGGGGTCAGCGCCAGCGCGCGACAGTAACAGCCCTCCGCCAGATCGGCGTGGCCGGCAGCGGCCAGCGTCTCCGCCGCCGCCAGCAGGCCGTCCATCGCCATGGCAAGATCGCCGTCGAGGTTCAGCGCCCCGGCGAAGGCCTGCACTGCACCCGGTAGATCGCCCTGGCTTTCCATCACCAGCCCATAGGTGGCCCACCAGACGGCGACACCGGGACGGGCGGTGATGGCTTGGGCAATCGCCTCCTGCGCCTCGGCCCAGCGGCCGGCCTGCGCGGCGATCAGGCCTTGGCGATAGATGCTTTCGGCCTGATCCGGCGTCATCGTCCTGGTTCCCCTCTTACGACTCGCTGCGGCCGAGCTGGTCCATCAGCTCGCGCCACTCGCGCTTGGACAGGCCGCTGGCTTCCTGGGTCACCGGCTCGCCGGCCAGCAGGCGCTTCACCACGTCCAGGCCGGTGCGCGACAGGTGGGCGCCGCCCATGCGGTATTCGGTGAAGGACTCGAAGACCGCCGGGACCCAACGCTTCACCACGTCCAGCATCGCGTCGGCATAGACACGGATCTCATACTGGGCATGGGCATCGGCACGCAGCGACAGGAAATGCAGAAGGTTGTGGAGATCGACCTTCCAGTACCACTGAGTGTAGTAGTTCAGCGACAGGTTCATCCGCGCCAGTTCGCGCGCCAGCCCCTGGCGATTGGGATCGATGACCGAACCGTCCTCGCGGTGGTTCAGCATCTCTTCATAGTGGCCGTAGGCGCGTTCGGAATCCTCGCGCAGCAGCCGCATGACGTTCGCGGCCTCCTCGCCCTCCAGCACGTCGCCGCGGCCCTGGCGGTTGACCACGGCCTGGGCGCCCAGCTGTTCCGGCGCCGGCACGTAGAATTCGCGGTCGAGGATGGAATAGCGCGCCGAATATTCGTTCACGTTCGCGGTACGGTGGCGAATCCACTGGCGGGCGACGAAGATCGGCAGCTTCACATGGAACTTGATCTCGCACATCTCGAACGGGGTCGAGTGGCGGTGGCGCATCAGATACTTGATGAGGCCGGAATCCTCGCTGACCTTCTTGGTGCCCTTGCCATAGGACACGCGCGCCGCCTGCACGACCGCAGCATCGTCGCCCATATAGTCGATGACGCGGACGAAGCCGTGGTCCAGCACCTCCAGCGGCTGATAGAGGATATCCTCCAGGGCCGGGACGGTGGCGCGGCGGGTGGTGGCGGTGACGGCGCGCAGGCGATCGATTTCGTCGCGCTGCTCGGGCGTGATCGGCATGGTGACTCCGGGGTTACGAAGCCGGCAGTCTTACCAGACGGCGCGCGGCACGGGAACGGGACAATCCGTCCTCATGCGGCGGAAGCCCTGCGGAGGTGACCGATACCTGCGCATTTGGCGATCACGTCACACAAGCCCTTCCCTTGCCGGGCGGGAGTGCCTATATTCGCGACGTCGGTTCGCCGACTATGGCGATAAACGCCTTGTGGAATAAGCGTTGTGGACCCGGGGGCGGTACCCGGCGCCTCCACCAACCATACACCGGACTCGTTGACCGGGGTCGTTGGGGGCGAAACAGGATCGACACGCGTAGTAAAGGCATGGTTTTCGCTCGGCATGGTTCCGCCGTTATCGGGCCGTTGCAATAGTTGCCAACGACAACGTTGCTCAGGCTCGCCTCGCTGCCTAACGGCGGCTGGTAGCCTAAACCTAATCCCCGAGGGTTAGCGCCTAAGGGTGGGGCCGTGGGCCGCCTAGCAACAGAAGGCCCACACCTCTTCCCAGCGTTTCGTGCCGGCCCTTGGCCAAGACGGGACGCAAGACCGATCGCGTTACCAGGGACCCGCCCAAGCATGCCGAAAGAGCAGCTCCGCTATGACCGGATGGTCGAGACCGCGTTGCGCGGCGTTGTCCGCGACGCGCTGACCGAGGTTGCCGAGCGCGGCTTGCCGGGCAATCACCATTTCTACCTGACCTTCCGCACCGGCTTCCCCGGTGTCGAGATCCCGGATTACCTGTCCTCGCAGTATCCGAACGAGATGACCATCGTCCTCCAGTTCCAATATTATGGGCTGGACGTGACGGACGATCATTTCGAGGTCACGCTGAGCTTCAACAACGTGCATGAGCGGCTGGTGATTCCATTCGCCGCCATCACCACCTTCGCCGACCCATCGGTGAACTTCGCCCTCCAGTTCCAGCCGCTGGCCGCCGCCGAATCGGCGGAGGTCGCGACCATGCCGCCCCGTGCCGCCGCCGAGCGTGCCGAGGAGAAGGCAGAGGAAAGCGCCCCGGCCGAAGAGCCGAAGCGTGGCGAGGTCGTGGCCCTGGACGCCTTCCGCAAGAAATAACCTTCCGAACAGATGCCCGCCCAGCCGCCCAGCGAGTATGTCGCGACACTCTGCGAGATGCTGGCGCCGCTGGGCGATGTGCGTGTCCGCCGCATGTTCGGCGGCTACGGCCTGTCCATCGACGGGCTGACCTTCGCGCTGATCGCCGACGAAATTCTCTATTTCAAGGCGGATGACGTGAACCGTGCGTCCTTCGCGGAGCTGGGCCTGGAGCCCTTCCGGCCGATGCCGGACAAACCCACCACCCTGTCCTACTACCCGCCTCCCGATTCGGCGTTCGATGAGCGCGACGAACTGTTGCCCTGGGCCCGGTCGGGGTTCGAGGCGGCGCTGCGGGCCGCGGCGAAGAAGGCCGCAAAGGCCAAGCGGACATAGAACGCCCTCCCCCGCCTCGGGAGAGGGCGCACGCTACTCAGATATTCTCTGCCATATGGACCGTCGCGTTGCTCGCCTGGGCGCCGGTGGTGCGCTGGCGCATCTGGCGGGCGAACCGCAGCGGGTTGGGGATGAGGTTCAGCATCGAGCCGAGCTTGCCGACCGACGAGGTCGCCTTGCCCACCGCCATCACATCGGCCAGACGGCGGTCGATGAAGGCGCGCGTCTCGACATGGTCGTCCGACTTGTCGTCCAGCCAATAGAAGGTGGAGGAGCTGACCACCGCCGCCAGCAACGCCCGCTTGGTGTAGTGGTTGTAGTCGGTCGAACTGTCGCCGGCGGCGAACCACATGGCATCGACCGTGCGGTAGAGCAGCCGCAGACCGAGCGCCACATTCTGCGGCATGGCCAGATAGGACAGCTGTCGGCGCTTGGCTTCGCGGTACGGCTCCAGCACCTCGAAATAGGTGCGGACGGCGAGCGAGATGCGCTCGCGCACCTTCATCTCGGCCAGCGGCTGGGCCTCCAGCCGGTCGAGCATCTGGCGGTCGGCCCAGTCGGCGAAATGCTCCACCGCATCGGTGACGCCGCCGGGGAAGGCGCGCAGCAGCGCCGACGGCTCATGCCCCGCCATCTGGGTGCCGTCGCGCAGGGACTGCAGGCTCCAGCCGTCGAAAACGACGTTGGGCAGGCTCGCCACCAGGATCTCGTCGCGAAGCGTGTCGATGCTCATAGCCAACTCTCCCTGCGCCGGCCCTCAGGTCCGGGACGGCGCGTCGGTGTCACGAGTCGCCGCGGCCAGCGCGGCGTTGAGGTGATGCATCTCCTCGGTGCAGACCAGGAGCTGCAGATCGTCCATGCGATCAAGATAGAGCACGCCGTCCAGGTGGTCGACCTCGTGCTGGACCACGCGGGCATGGAAACCCGAAGCCTCCCGCTCGATCCGGGCGCCGTCGAGGCCATAGCCGCGGTAGCGGATGTGCTTGTAGCGCGGCACCAGCCCGCGCAGGCCCGGAATCGACAGGCAGCCTTCCCAGCCCAGAACCTTTTCGTCGGTCAGCGGTTCGATCACCGGATTGACCAGGACGGTGTTGGCCACCTCCTCCCCCTCGCCGCGGTCGGCGGGGACGCGGAAGACGACGATCCGGCGCGGCTCGGAGATCTGCGGAGCGGCAAGGCCGACTCCGGGCGCGTCCAGCATGGTGGCGATCATGTCGGCCGCCAGCCGGGCGACTGCCGGATCGGTCGGGTCGGCGATGGGCTCCGCGATCTTGCGGAGTACGGGATTGCCCATCCGGGCGATTGGAAGCACTGGCATGTCTCTATATCTGGAGTGTGGACACGGCCGGGGCAACCGTTTCCTGTGGTTCCCAACGGGGCTTATGGCCGGGCTTAGGCTGGTGAACCGAAGACTCCCCTTCACAAAGGCGGTGGAGCGTGCTACACACTGCGCCCACACAAGGGGTGCGCCCGCCGCGCATGCCTATTTGTTGCCTTGGCGCAACATGCTTCACTTGGAAGGGTGACGGTTAACGTGCAAGTTCTGGTCCGAGATAACAACGTCGATCAGGCCCTCCGCGCGCTCAAGAAGAAGATGCAGCGCGAGGGCATTTTCCGTGAAATGAAGCTCCGCCGTAACTACGAGAAGCCCTCGGAGAAGCGTGCGCGTGAGAAGGCTGAAGCGGTGCGTCGCACCCGTAAGCTGCTCCGTAAGCGGATGGAACGCGAGGGCTACTAATCGTCGGTCGCGCTTAGCGACTGCGAAGGGCGCGTGTGATGCGCGCCCAAGACCCCTTGTGTCTTGCACCCGACCGTCCCGCGAACCTCGCGAGGGCGGTTTTGGTGTATCTGCGCCAATTTTCTTGGTTCGACTGTGCGTCGGCCAAGCGTATTGAATGGTCAGCGAGCTGGACCGCCCCCCTTCGGCCCGCTGCATCCAGCCTTGGAAAGGCCCGATCATGAGCGCTTCCAACCTCACCGCCCGCCATTCGGTCCCGGCGCTTCGCGCCCGCAAGGGGGGCGAGCCCATTGTCTGCCTGACTGCCTACACCGCACCGGTGGCCCGGCTGCTCGACCCGCATGTCGACATCCTGCTGGTCGGCGATTCGCTGGGCATGGTGGTCTATGGGCTGGACAGCACGCTTCCGGTGACGCTCGGCATGATGATCGCCCACGGCGCCGCCGTGGTGCGCGCGTCGGAACGTGCCTGTGTGGTGGTCGACCTTCCCTTCGGCAGCTATCAGGAGAGCAAGGAGGCGGCTTTCCGCGCCTCTGCCCGCGTGATGGCGGAGACCGGCGCCCAGGCGGTCAAGCTGGAAGGCGGCATCGAGATGGCCGAGACGGTCGCCTTCCTGACCGCCCGCGGAATCCCGGTGATGGGGCATGTCGGGCTGACGCCGCAATCCGTGAACACACTGGGCGGCTACAAGGCTGTCGGCCGCGACGCCGAGGCGGCGGAGCGGATCGTCGCCGACGCCCGCGCCATTTCCGAGGCCGGCGCCTTCACCCTGGTGATCGAAGGCACGATGGAGGCGCTGGCCCGCCGTATCACCGAGGAGGTGGCGACCCCCACCATCGGCATCGGCGGCTCGCCGGCCTGCGACGGTCAGGTCCTGGTCACCGACGACATGCTGGGGCTGTTCGGCGCCTTCCAGCCGAAATTCGTCAAGCGCTACGCCAATCTCGGCGAGACGGTCAGCGAGGCCGCCGCGACCTACGCCGCCGAAGTGCGGGCCCGCGCCTTCCCGGGACCGGAGCATTGCTTCGGCATAAGGAAGGCGGCGGCGGTCTAACCACCCCTACTTCGTTCTTTCTACGTTCCAGGCGTTCCGGTACAGTCCGGCCGCCATGGATGCATCCCCCCCTGCCTTGATCCCGCCCAACGTCGCCGCGTGGTTCCGGTCGCGCGGCTGGGCACCCCACCCGCATCAGGTCGCGATGGTGGAGGCAGCCGAACGGGGCGAAAGCGCGCTGCTAATCGCGCCGACCGGCGGCGGCAAGACGCTGGCCGGCTTCCTGCCCTCGCTGATCGAGCTGGCGGAACGACCGCGCGAGGGGCTGCATACCCTCTATATCTCGCCGCTGAAGGCTCTGGCGGTCGACATCCAACGCAATCTGGAACAGCCGATCGCCGAGATGCGGCTGCCGATCCGGGCGGAGAACCGCACCGGCGACACGCCGGAGGCCAAGCGCCGCCGCCAGCGCACCCATCCGCCGCACATGCTGATGACGACGCCGGAAAGCCTGGCGCTGCTGCTGTCCTACACCGACGCCGACAAGCTGTTCCGCACTCTCCGCTGCGTCATCATTGACGAACTGCATGCCCTGGCCGGCACCAAGCGCGGCGACCTGCTGGCGCTCGGGCTGGCCCGGCTGTCGCGGCTCGCCCCCGCCGCCCGCCGCGTCGGTCTGTCCGCCACGGTGGCGGAACCGGAGCGGCTGCTGGCCTGGCTGTCGCGCCGCGGCCGGCATGACGGAAGCGACTCCGACGACGTGCGCCTCGTGCTGGGCCGCAGCGGCGCCCAGGCGGAGGTCGAAATCCTGACCTCGCAGGAACGGGTGCCGTGGGCCGGCCACATGGCGATGCACGCCATGAAGGAAATCTACGAGCGTGTCCGCCGCCAGCGCACCACCCTGCTGTTCGTCAACACCCGCGCCCAGGCCGAGCTGGTGTTCCAGGCGCTGTGGCGGGTCAACGACGACAATTTGCCCATCGCGCTGCATCACGGCTCGCTGGCGGTGGAGCAGCGCCGCAAGGTCGAGGGCGCCATGGCGCGCGGCGAGCTGCGGGCGGTGGTCGCGACCTCCTCACTCGATCTCGGCATCGACTGGGCGGCGGTCGATCTGGTGGTGCAGATCGGCGCGCCCAAGGGGTCGAGCCGGCTGGTCCAACGCATTGGCCGCGCCAACCATCGGCTGGACGAGCCGAGCCGCGCCCTGCTGGTCCCCGCCAACCGCTTCGAGGTGCTGGAGTGCCGCGCCGCGCTGGAGGCGGTGCACGACCACACGCTGGACGGCGAGGCGCCGCGGCCGGGCGGGCTCGACGTGCTGTCCCAGCATCTGCTCGGCATGGCCTGCGCCGCCCCCTTCCTGCCCGACGAGCTGTATGAGGAGGTGGTCTCCGCCGCTCCCTATGCCGCGATGACGCGCGACGAATTTGACGATGTGCTGGATTTCGTCACCACCGGCGGCTACGCGCTCGGCGCCTATGACCGGTTCCAGCGGTTGAAGCTGCGCGAGGACGGCCGGATGGCGGTGGCCGGCCCGGCGGTGGCGCGCCAGTACCGGATGAATGTCGGCACCATCACCCAGGAGGCACTGCTGCGCGTCCGCCTGAACCGCGGCCCGGTGCTGGGCGAGGTGGAGGAGTATTTCATCCAGGGCCTGACGCCCGGCGACACCTTCCTGTTCGCCGGCCAGCTGTTGAGATTCCTCGGCGTGCGCGAGATGGAGGCGCAGGTCGCCAAGGGCGGCACCGGCGATCCGAAGGTTCCCGCCTATGCCGGCGGGCGCCTGCCGCTGTCCACCCATCTGGCCGAGCGCGTGCGCGCCATGCTGGCCGATCCGCGCCAGTGGGACGGCTTGCCGGAGGATGTGCAGGAATGGCTGCGGCTTCAGCGCCACCGCTCGGTCCTGCCCAACCGCGACGGGCTGCTGGTCGAAACCTTCCCCAAGGCCGGCAAGTGGTTCCTCGTCGCCTACGCCTTCGAGGGACGCAATGCCCATCAGACGCTGGGCATGCTGCTGACCCGGCGGATGGAGCGCTTTGGTCTGGGGCCGCTCGGCTTCGTCGCCACCGATTACGTGCTGGCGGTGTGGTCGCTGCGCTCGCCGACGGACATGGACGCGCTGTTCGACCAGGACATGCTGGGCGACGATCTGGAAGCCTGGATGGACGAATCGTCGATGCTGCGGCGGACCTTCCGCAATGTGGCGCTGATCGCCGGGGTGATCGACCGCCGCCATCCGGGACAGGAGAAGACCGGACGGCAGGTCACCTTCTCCTCCGACCTGATCTATGACGTGCTGCGCAAGCACGACCCCGGCCATGTGCTGCTGCGGGCGACGCGGGCCGATGCGGCCGGCGGGCTGACCGACATCCGCCGCCTGTCCGATTTCCTGGCGCGGGTGCGCGGGCGCATCACCCACAAGGATCTTGACCGCATCTCGCCGCTGGCGGTGCCGGTGATCCTGGAGATCGGCCGCGAGCGGGTGGACGGCAGCGCCACCGACGAACTGCTCGCCGCCGCCGAGGCCGAACTGCTGGCCGAGGCGATGCCGGAACTGGCTCCGCCGCCGCCCGCGAAAACGAAAACGGGGCGCCCGCAGCAGGGACGCTCCCAGCAGGGACGGCTGTCGTTGTGACACCGCCCCATGCCGATCGCAGGTTACTTGCGCAGTTCCGGCTCCACGCCCGGTTCGCCGCTGAACTCGACCAGAATGGTCTCGTCACGGACGATGAACTGGCAAGCCAGACGGTAGGGCGGCGGACGGTGGGCGTTCTCCGCCGCTTCCAACAGGTCCCGGTTCAGCTTGCCGTTGACGGACAGGGTGACCTTCTCCTTTTCGGTCAGATCGATGGCCATCGGGGTCTTCCCGTCCAGATAGGTCACCTTGACGAGGCAGGATCCGCACTCGCCGTCCTGGCACTGGAACGGGATCGGGATGTCGTGCTTCTTCGCCAGCGCCAGCAGAGTGCCGGTATCGCCGGCGACCGCGTAGACGGTCATGTCCTTGGGCATGTTCAGGCCGGTGAACGTCACTGTGGCCATGGGTATCCTCCGGGTATGGTTGTGATCCGCCATGCCTCCACGGCGGCGGCCCATCCGGCTGCAAACATCATGCCCATAAAGATTTCATGGATATTGGCCACTTCCGATGATCGTCGGTAAACGAATGTTGTCAGCTTCCTCCCAAGCTCACGGCTCTGGCTGTCATGGCGATGACAGCCGCGCCGCACTGACCTTCCGCGGCGCCGACCTGCTGGCCGATCCATCGGGCGCGCTGCTGTGGCCGGCGGAGAGCATCCTCGCCGTCGCCGACCTGCATCTGGAGAAGGGGTCAGCCTTCGCCGCGCGCGGACGGATGCTGCCGCCTTACGACACACGGGCGACGCTGGACCGTCTGGCCGGGCTGATCGCACGCGAGCGGCCGGCGCGCGTGCTGTGCCTGGGCGACAGCTTCCACGACCGCCGGGCCGCGGAGCGGATGGACCCAGCGGATGTCGGGCGGCTGCGCGCCCTGACCGACGCCGTCGCCGACTGGGTGTGGATCACCGGCAACCACGACCCCGAACCGCCGCAGGGCTTCGGCGGCCGGGTGGTGGAAGAGCTGTCCATCGGCCCGCTGACCTTCCGGCACGAGGCCGAACCGGGGGCCGTCGGCGAGCTGTCGGGCCATCTGCATCCGGCCGCCGCGGTGGCGCTCGCCGGGCGGCGGGTGCGCGAGCGCTGCTTCGCCCATGACGGGGCCAAACTGATCCTGCCGGCCTTCGGCAGCTTCACCGGCGGGCTGAATGTGCTGGACGCCGCTTTCGACGGGCTGCTGGCACAGGGGTTCGAGGTGCTGATGACGGCACGCGGCCGGGTCTACCGCTTCCCCTGCGCCCGTTTGTCGCCGGACCGCGCACGCTGACTCTGCCGAACGCTCTGGCCGAAGCGTGAGCGCAGCCTATATCGGGTGGTCCGGAGACATCCAACCGAGCGCTGTGCATGTCCGCCTCTCCCATCATCGTCTGGTTCCGCAACGACCTGCGCCTTGCCGACAACCCGGCACTGACCGCCGCCGCCCAGGCCTCCGCCGAACGCGGCGCACCGGTCATCCCGCTCTATATCCTGGAAGAGGAGACCGGCGATCCCTGGCCCTTGGGCGGGGCGCAGCGCTGGTGGCTGCATGGCAGCCTGGAGCGGCTCGCCACCTGCTGCGCCCGCCATGGCTCGCCATTGCTGCTGCGCCGGGGCGAGCCGGGGGCGGTGCTGGAAACGCTGATCGCGGAAACCGGGGCGGAGTGCGTGCTGTGGAACCGCCGCTACGCCCCCGCCCAGACCGCCCGCGACGCGGCGATCAAGGAACGGCTGAAGGCACGCGGTGTCGATGCCCGCAGCTTCAATGCCGGCCTGCTGGCCGAGCCCTGGACCATCAAGAACAAGAGCGGCGGCCCGTTCAAGGTCTTCACCCCCTTCTGGCGGCATCTGTCGGCCACACTCGACCCGCCGCTGCCGACCCGCGCCCCCGCCGCGCTGACGGCGCCGAAATCCGCCCCGGCCAGCGACGCGCTCGAAAGCTGGGGCCTGCTGCCGACCAAGCCCGACTGGGCCGCGGGCCTGCGCAAGCGCTGGGTGCCGGGGGAGACGGCCGCACGCTCGCGCCTCGCCGATTTCCTCGACGGGCCGGTCGGGGTCTATGGGACGGAGCGCGACCGGCCGGACCATCCCGGCACGTCCGCCCTGTCGCCCTATCTGGCCTTCGGAGAGATCGGGCCGCGGCAGGTCTGGCACGCCGCCCGCCATGCCGCCGACGCCCGGCCGGAACTGGCGCCCGGAGTCGAGGTCTTCCTGCGCGAAATCGGCTGGCGCGAGTTCCAGCATCACCTGCTGCACCATGCTCCGGAGCTTCCCGACAGCCCGCTCGACCGCCGCTTCGCCGACTTCCCCTGGCGCCAGGACGCGGCCGGCCTGCGGGCTTGGCAGCGCGGGCGCACCGGCTATCCCATCGTCGATGCCGGCATGCGCCAGCTTTGGGAAACCGGCTGGATGCACAACCGGGTGCGGATGATCGTCGCCTCCTTCCTGATCAAGGACCTGCTTCTGCCTTGGCAGGAGGGGGAGCGCTGGTTCTGGGACACGCTGGTCGACGGCGATCTCGCCCAGAATGCCGGCAACTGGCAGTGGGTGGCCGGCTGCGGCGCCGACGCCTCACCCTTCTTCCGCGTCTTCAATCCCGTCCTGCAGGGCGAGAAGTTCGACCCCCAGGGCGATTACGTCCGCCACTACGTGCCCGAACTGGACCGGCTGCCGCCGCGCTGGATCCATCAGCCCTGGGCGGCACCCACCGAAGTCCTGCGGCAGGCCGGAGTCAAGCTGGGCGACGATTACCCGCGCCCGATCCTCGACCATGCCGTGGCCCGCGACCGGGCGCTGGCTCTCTACAACGAGCGCAAGGGCAAGGCGGAGACGGCCGACTGACGGGCAATCTTCATCGAACCGTCACCGCCAAGCCCGCAAACGGTCATGCCGCCCCGCTATCGTGACAACAGCGGCCCGGTGCGGCCGCCCTGCCCGTTCCAAATGGGCCAGCGAGAAGGACGGCGACCCCTGCCCCGCGGTCGTGCCACGTCCCGGCTCTTGAAAAAGACGGCCCCAAGAAAAACAATCGCCACTCGGCAAGGCGGTCCCTCCCCCGGGGCCGCCTTTTCCCTTGGCCGGGTTGCAACGGCCGACAGAGTGTTATAAAGTAACACCCATGTCCGCGCTTCACGACCACACCCACTGCATCGCCGATGCCCTGACCCGTGCCGACGCGCTGTGCGCGGAGCGGGGGGCACGGCTGACCGCGCTGCGCCGCCGCGTGCTGGAGCTGGTGTGGTCCAGCCACCGCCCGCGTGGCGCCTATGCGATCCTGGAGGATCTCAGCCAGCAGGAGGGCAAGGCGGCGGCGCCGCTGACCGTCTACCGCGCGCTGGAGTTCCTGGTCGAACAGGGGCTGGTCCACCGCATCGAATCGCTGAACGCCTATGTCGGCTGTGCAGCACCAGGGGATGTCCATTCCGGGCAGTTCCTGGTGTGCGAGGCCTGCGGTGACGCCGCCGAGATCGACGATCCGGGTGTCGGCGCCGCCATCGACGCCGCGGCGGCCGGGCGCGGCTTCCGTGTCCAGCGCCCCACCGTCGAGGTGCGCGGCCTGTGCAAATCCTGTCAGGAGAATCCCCGTTGAGCGCTCCCGCCGCCCCTCCCGCCCGTCTTCCCGTCTCGGTGCTGACCGGCTTCCTCGGCAGCGGCAAGACCACGCTGCTCCAGGCGTTGCTGCGCAACCCGGCCATGGCCCGCACCGCCATCGTCATCAACGAGTTCGGCGAGGTCGGGCTCGACCATCTGCTGGTCGCCAAGGCGTCGGAGAACATGGTGCTGATGGACAGCGGCTGCCTGTGCTGCACCATCCGCGGCGATCTGGTCGACACGCTGCGCGACCTGTTCCTGAAGCGGGTGAAGGGCGAGATCCCCGATTTCGACCGGGTGGTGGTGGAAACGACCGGCCTCGCCGATCCGGCCCCGATCATCCACACCCTGATGTCGGATCCGTTGCTGGCCGCCCGCTTCCGCCTGGACGGCGTCATCGCCACGGTCGATGCGGCGCACGGCTCGCTCCAGCTCGACCGCCAGCCGGAAAGCGTCAAGCAGGCCGCCGTCGCCGACCGCATCGTGCTGACCAAGACCGACGTCGCCACCCCGGCGGCGACCGTCGCCCTGATGCAGCGCCTCGCAGCCATCAACCCGGCCGCCCCAGTCATTCCCGCCGCCCATGGCGATATCGATCCGGCCAAGCTATTCGACGCCGGCCTCTACAATCCAGAGACCAAGAGCCCCGACGTCGCCCGCTGGCTGCGCGAGGAGGCCTATCGCGACGAACAGGCCAAGGCGCGTGAGCATCATGAGGACGGGCATCATGAGCACGGGCATCACGACCATGACCACCACGGGCATGATCACGAGCATCACCACGATCACGACCATGGCGACCATTGCGGTCCCGACTGCGGCCATGAGCATCACCACCACGACGCCAACCGCCATGACGACCACATCCGCGCTTTCTGCATGGTGATCGACCGGCCGATTCCCTGGAACGGCTTCGTCGACTTCATGGAGGCGCTGATCGCCCAGGCCGGCGAGAACCTGCTGCGGGTGAAGGGGCTGCTGAACGTCCAGGAAAGCGAACTGCCCGTGGTCGTCCACGGCGTCCAGCACATGTTCCACCCGCCGGTCCGGCTGGAGGATTGGCCCAGCGACGACCACCGCACCAAGCTGGTCTTCATCACCCGCGACGTCGGCCAGCCGGTGATCGAGCCGCTGTTCAATGGGCTGGTCTGGGGCGAGGGGAAAGAGGGATAAGGTCGGAGGCGGGGTGCCACACCCGCCGCATGTGTGGTGCTCGCTTTCTCCTTTACCGGTCCACCACCCGGCGCAGCGGGCTGTCGCCGACGGCCCATACGCCGCGATCCACCGCCTTCGCTCCTTCGAACACCAGCCAGCTTTGCCGTCCGTAATGCGGCAGCGGCCGGAGCAGCGCGCGCAGCGCCTCGGCATCGGCGCCCGACACCACCAGCGCCGTCCGGCCGTCCGCCGCGCGCGACACCCACACCCTGGCACTGCCACGCCCAGCGAGTTCCGCCGGAACCGGGGACAGCCCCCGCCGCGCCAACTCCCGTGCCACCGCTGCGTCGGTTCCCACCAGCAGCACCGGCGCCGCCTTGTCGCCGTTCTCCTTCCCGGCACCGTCCATCAAACGCCCGGCCAAAGTCCGGGCCGCGTCCGCCGCGTCACCATCCGCAGCGATCACCCGCTCGGCACCCGGCCGCAGGGTGACGTCGCGCAGAATCGGCGGCGCCTCCCCCGGCGCCAGACGGCGGAACAGGTCGAAATCGGGATCGACCGACACCGCCCGCACCGCCGCCCCGGCGGACAGCCGAAGCGTCGCCTGCCGGCCGTCGAGGCGGACGATGCGGTCCTCCACCCCGGCCGCCGTCTCCAGCCGCACTGGCACCGCCAGGGCATAGGGTGCGTCGGCCTCCTGCCGCAGGGTCAGCAGCACGCCCTCCCCATCGGCGCGGACATCGGCCAGGGTCAGCATCGGCGCGCCCCGGCGCTCCACCCATTGGCCGAACAGCCCGCCGAGGTCGCGGCCGGACGCCGCCTCGAAGGAGCGGCGCAGGTTGGACCAGCCGGCAGTGCGGAAGGCGAAGCCACTCCAGAAATTCCGGATGCCGGCGTCGAAGGCGTCGCGGCCGATCTCCGCCTCCAGCATGTGGAACAGCATTGCCGCCTTGCCATAGCCGACGATCTGCGAGGCATCGTGCGTCTTGGACAGGAAATCGGTCAGCGGCCGGTCGCGCTCGGCCGGCAGGGCGGCATAGTCGCGCAGCCAGTCCAGCCGCATCGCCCGCGCCGCGTCGCCGCCGCGCGCCTGGGCCGCCGCATAGTCGGCCATGTAGGTGGTCAGCCCTTCCGCCCAATTGCCGGGCCAATTGCCGCCCTCGCCCACCCGAACGCCGTTGCCCCACCAGTTGTGCATGATCTCGTGGGTCAGCGACTGGCTGCGGATGAAGGGCAGCGGCAGCACCGCCCGGCCGATGGCGGTCAGGCCGGGAAAGCCCAGACCGACCGGCGGCGGAACCGAGACGATGCTGAAGCCGTCGAAGGGATAGGCACCGATGCGCGCGGCCCCCGCCGTAATCGCCTCCTCCGACAGGCCGAGATAGCCGTCGGCCAGCCCGGTCTGCTCCGGATGGCGGTAGAGCCGCAGGCGCAAGGGTCCGGCCGGCCGTTCCTCCACCGTCCAGGCCCCGGCGAAAACGGAGGGTTCCTCGACGCTGCGATCCTCCGCGAACACCGCACGGTAGCCGCCGGCCTCATTCCCCTCCTCCACCAGCCGGCCGGTGGCGACCGCGACATAGGGGGCCGGCACCCGCACCGACAGGCGCCAGCTCGGCGGCTCGTCGGCGGCGGAGGCCGGATCGGGCAGCCAGCCGCCTAGCCCTGGCAGGAACGCACCTTCGCCATCCAGCGCCAGACCGGTGCTGGCGGCGAATCCCGGCAGCCGTCCGCCATAGCGGATGGTCACCGCCCCCGCCCCTTCCGGCACCACCAGCCGCAGACGGTCGCCGCGCCGGTCCATCGGAACAGGCCTGTCGCCGGCCCGCACCTCCTGCACCGTCAGCGCCGGGTCCAGCCGCAGGGACTGCGCCCCGGCCGGCAGGGTCAGCCGGTCCACCGCCTCCATCCGTCCGGCGGCGGGATCGAGCGTCAGGTCGATGTCGTGATGCAGCGGTGCGGCGCCGGCCGGGGCGACCACGCCCAGGGACAGCACCGCTCCCGCCAAGGCCAGAGCCGGGATGCGCAGGATCGTCATGCCCATGAAGATGGTCGCCCCGACAACGGAGCGCCAGCGCGGCGTCACGCCGCGTCGATGCCATCCAGGATGCCGTCCGCCTCCCTGAACGACCGCCGGATCACCCCGGAACGCCACGCACCCGGTCATAGAGCTTCGACAGCCGGGCGTCGCAGATGCCAAGCTCCTTCAAATGCTCGACCGTGTTGGCGAGGTAATCGATGTTGGGGCCGCGCTGGCCGCAGCAGTCGGCGATGCGGCAGACGACCGACGCCTCGTCCAGACCGCGGCAATATTGCGGATGGCTGCGGTCGACGATGAAGCAGCAGGCGCTGACGGACTCCCCCCTTTCAGCAGCCCCGCCATCACGCAGGCACACCCGCAGCATCCTCGGCAGATAGACGCGGTTGTCCATCTCCCGCTCCCACAGGTAATCCAGCGTGGCCGGCACGTCCGCCGCCATCACCCGGAAGACGATGCCGCGACAGGACCCGCCGCGGTCCAGCCCCAGCACCAGCCCCGGCCGTTCCGGCGTCCCACGGTAGCGGTGGGAGGCGACGCAGAAGCTGCGGTGGTATCCCGGCAAGGTCGCCGCGTGCCGCTCCACAAAAGGGAAACCGGGGTTCCACATCAGCGAGCCATAGCCGAAGACCCACAGGTCGGCGCCGGGTTCGACGGCGATGTCGTGCGTCCAGGCGGGATGCGGAAGCGGTGAGTCGGGGGCCATTGAGGATCGCTGAGGAAGATCGCTGGAAAATTCGCAGGGGAAAACGGAACCGAATCGGCAGCCCCCGAGCCTAGCATGCGGGTTCCGGGGTCGCTATAACGGTACGGAGATGGAACGGACATGCCACCGATGCAACCCAACGCCCTTTCTCCCACTCCCCGCCGCCTGCTGACCGGCCGCCGGATTGCGACCATCCTCGTCCTGATGATGGTGCTGCTGCCGGCCGTCGCCTATTCGCTGTGGTGGTGGCAGGCGGCCCGCACCGTGCGCGACGGGCTGGAGAGCTGGGTCGCCGACCAGCGCGCCAACGGCGCGGTGGTGGAGCATGGCGGACTGACCGTCCACGGCTTCCCCCTCACCCTGCGGGCGGAACTGGACAAGCCCCATCTGGCCACGCGCGGCGCCGAATGGCAGGGCGCGCGTCTGGTGGCGGAGGCCGCACCCTGGAACCCCACCCGCATCGCGCTGACCTTTCCCGGCGAGCATCGCCTGTCCGTCGTGCAGCCCGGCCAACCGCCGGTCGACATCCTGGCCCCGAACGGCGGAAACGGCGACCTGACCATGCGGATGTCGGGCACGCTGGAACGGCTCGCCCTGCGCTTCACCGGCCTGACCGCACAGGTCGCGGGTCAGACGGTACCGGTCGCCGCGCTGGACATCGGCGCCGCCCAGCCGGAGCAGCAGCCGGCCGAACGCGGGACCGCCGGCCTGACTCTGACTCTGACCGCCGACGGGCTGACCCTGCCCGACGGCATGCCGGCGAACCTGGGCCGCGAGGTGAAGCGGACCGAGCTGACCCTGCGCGTCATGGGAAACCCGCCGCGGCCGGAGCCGGCCAGCCTGTCGGCCTGGAGCCGCGACGGCGGCACGGTCGAGGTCGACCGGCTGGCGCTGGACTGGGGGCCGCTGGGGGCGGTGCTGTCAGGCACGCTGGCGCTGGACGCCCAGTTGCAGCCGCAGGCGGCGCTGACCGCGGAAATCCGTGGCGCCCCCGCGGTTCTCGATGCGGTCAAGCCGATGATGCGCCCGAACGAAGCGGCCATCGCCAGGACCGTGCTGGCCATGCTGGCCCGTCCGACCGGCCCCAACGGCGAACCGGTGGTCACCGCCCCGGTCACCGTGCAGGACCGGTCCCTGTTCGTCGGACCGCTGCGTGTCGCCGCCCTGCCCAAGCTCGTCTGGTGACAAAAACGGGGCAGACCCTGTCCGAACGGCGGAAATGCAACACCCGCCGCAGCGCATGACGGTTCCGTGACCGGCGCATCTTGTTTCACACGGCGCATCGGGTCAAATTGACGCAGTCCTTGTCGCGGCTGCCATGGTGCGTCGGTCGATGTGTCGGTTTCTTGCCTATTGCGGCGAGCCTGTGTTCCTGGAAACGCTGGTCTGCACGCCCTGTCATTCCCTGATCGAGCAGTCGATGCACGCCGCGGAGGCGAAGACCGAGACCAACGGCGACGGCTTCGGCGTCGGCTGGTACAGCGAGCGGACCGAGCCCGGCCGCTATTGCGAGATCCGCCCGGCCTGGTCGGACGAGAATCTGCAATCGATCTGCAGCCATGTCCGCTCCCACCTGTTCTTCGCCCATGTGCGGGCGGCTACCGGCACCGCGGTCAGCCGGGCCAACTGCCACCCCTTCAAGGCCGGGCGCTTCCTGTTCATGCACAACGGGCAGGTTGGCGACTGGCCGCGGCTGCGCCGCCGGGTCGAGGCGATGATCCCGGACGAGCTGTACAGCACCCGCACCGGCACCACCGACAGCGAGGCGATCTTCCTCGCCGCGCTGGGCGAGGGGCTGGAGCGGGATTCGGTCGGCGCCTTCCAGCGCGTGCTGCACGCCATCCGCGATGAGATGCGGGCGCTGGACATCACCGCTCCCCTGCGCTTCACCGCCACCTGGACCGACGGCGACCGGGTGTGGGCAGTGCGCTGGGCCTCCGACGACAAGCCGCCGAGCCTCTATTGGCGCCGCGGCGAGAATGGCTTGGTCGTGGTGTCGGAACCGGTCGATTCCCAGCGCGATCAGTGGCGTCCGGTGCCGCCCAGCGGCGGGCTGGTGGCGCGCGTCGGCGCCGCCCCGGAGATGTTCACTTTTCATTGAGCCGGGGAGATCGGGAAGGGAAGCGTCAGCCGCCCTCCCCTTCCCTTACAGCAGCCGGTCCTTCGGCAGCAGGATCGTCACCGCCGTCCCGCGGCCCGACACGCTATCCAGTTCCACCCCGCCGCCATGCAGTTCGGCAAAGCGCCGCACGATGGGCAATCCCAGCCCGACCCCCTCATGCTGGCGCACCAGCGAGCGTTCGGCCTGGGTGAAGGGGTTGAAGATGCGGCCCATCAGTTCGGTCGGGATGCCCGGCCCGTCGTCGCGCACGGTCAGCCCGACGAACTCGCCGCGATCCTCCACCGTCACCGCGACATGGCCGCCGGACTGGGTGAACTTCACCGCATTGTCCAGCAGGTTCAGCACCATCTCGCGCAGCCGCCGGCGGTCGATGCGCATGCGGAAGGACGGACAGGGCTGGACGGTCAGCGACAGCTGCTTGCCCACAGCCTTCGGCGCCAGCATGTCGGCGCAGCCGGCCAGCAGTTGCGGGATGTTGACGTCGCTTTCCTGGATCTCGATGGAACCGGTGGAGCCGCGCGTGTAGTCGAGGATGTTGTTGACCATGGTCAGCAGCGACCGGCCGCTTTCCTCGATCAGCTTCACATATTCCAGGTAATCGGGATGGCCCAGCTTGCCCATCCCCTCGGCCGCCAGCACGTCGGCAAAGCCGATAATAGAGTTCAGCGGGGTGCGCAGCTCGTGGCTCATCACCGCCAGGAAGTCTAGCTTGGCGCGGTCTGCCTTGCGCGCCGCCTCCAACGCGTCGGACAGTTCGGCGGTGCGTTCCGTAACCCGGTGTTCAAGCTCGCGGTTCTGCTCGGCGGCGCGGCGGTAGAGCTTGCGGATCTCCACCATGTTGCGGACACGGTGCAGCAGTTCCCAGGCGATGAAGGGCTTGGTCAGGAAATCGTTGGCACCCAGCTCCAGAGACTTGCGCCGGGTTTCCTGATCGGTCTGGGCGGTCAACACCAGGATCGGCACGTAATCGTCGCCGAAGACCGGCTTCAGCCGCTCCATCAGGTCGAAGCCGCTCATATGCGGCATTCGGATGTCGATCAGCAGCAGGTCGAACGGTTCCGCCGCACAGAGCTCGGGCACCTTGCGCGGGTCGGTCTCGCCGCGGACCCGGCTGTACCCGTCATGGCTGAGGATTTCCCGCAGGAGTTCTACATTGGACGGATTGTCGTCCACGATCAGGATGCTTGCATCCTTGACCTGCTGGGCGAGCGCCGGGTCGATCTGGCTCCTGTTCATTGGAGCATGCACCTTTGAACCGTCCGCGTAGGCAATCAATTTTGCCTCTGAACGGATCGAATGCAATGGAAATGAACGGACACCGTCAAAGGCCGCCGCTCAGGCGCGCTTTTCCCAACCGCCGCGGTCGGTCTGCTGCCAATAGGTCAGGCTGTGGCCGGCTGTCTTGCAGGCCTTCCAGCGCTGGCGGGCGGCCAGCACCGCCTCCTCGTCGTTGCCGTCGAACAGGTCGCAGACGAGGTCGTAGCCATCCATCCGGTCGCTGACGCAGCCATCCACCGTGACCAGCACGGTGGCGCTGTTCGGATTCTCGTCGGTGTCGGTCAGCCACACCGGCTGGCGCTCGGCGAAGCCGTCGCGCGCAGCCCCGTGCGGCAGGAAGGAGCCGGGATCGTAGGTCCACAGATGCTGGTTCAGCATGTCCACCCGCTCGGCCGAGCCGGCCAGCACGACGGCACGCCAGTTCCGCTCAAGAACCTTCTCCAGGATCTTGGGCAGCGCCTGTTCCATCGTGCGCCGTTGCAGGTGGTAGAAGCGGACTTCGGTCATGGCCCCTTCACGCAACGCGATCAGGCTTCGTGGAAGTCGGCCACGAAGCGGTCGAGCAGCCGCACGCCGAAGGCGGACGCCCCCTTCGGAACCGTGGCGCCGTCCTTCTTCGCCCAGGCCACGCCGGCGATGTCGATGTGCGCCCAAGGCGTGTCGTTGACGAAGCGCTTCAGGAACTGCGCGCCGACGATGCTGCCGGCGCCGCCGCCCGAGCCGGTGTTCTTCATGTCGGCGGCCGGCGACTCGATCTCCTTGTCATAGGCGTCGCCCATCGGCATGCGCCACACCGGCTGGCCCACCTTCAGGCCGGCGGCCGTCAGGTTCATGGCGAGATCGTCGTTGTTGCAGAACAGGCCGGCATGCTCGTGGCCCAGCGCCACGATGATAGCGCCGGTCAGGGTGGCGAGGTCGACCATCAGCTTGGGCTTGTAGGCGTCCTGCGCGTACCACAGGCAGTCGGCCAGCACCAGGCGGCCTTCGGCGTCGGTGTTGATGACCTCGATGGTCTGGCCCGACGCCGAGGTGACGATGTCGCCCGGACGCTGCGCGGTGCCGGACGGCATGTTCTCCACCAGCCCGACGATGCCGACGGCATTGACCTTCGCCTTACGGGCGGCCAGCGCGTACATGGTGCCGATCACGGTGGCCGAGCCGCCCATGTCCCACTTCATGTCTTCCATGCCGGCCGCACCCTTGATCGAGATGCCGCCGCTGTCGAAGGTCACGCCCTTGCCGATGAAGGCCACCGGACGCTTGTCGTCGGCCTCCGGGTTGCCGTTCCAGCGCATGACGACGACGCGCGGTTCGCAGGCGCTGCCCTGGGCGACGCCCAGCAGGGCGCCCATTCCGAGCTTGCGCAGCTTCTTCTGGTCGAGGATCTCGACCTCGACGCCGAACTGCTCCAGCTCCTTCGTCTTCTCGGCGAGGCTTTCCGGATAGATGACGTTGGCAGGCTCCGACACCAGATCGCGGGTGAAGCGGATGGCGTCGGCCAGCGTGTCCAGCTTCTTGAAGGCCGACTTGGCCGCGCCGTCGTCCTCGACCAGCAGCGTGAGCTTGCGCAGGCTGGGCTTCGGCTCCTTCTTGTCGGACTTGCGGTCGTTGGTGCGGTACTTGTCGAACTTGTAGGAGCGCAGCTGCGCGCCGAAGGCGATCTCGGCCGCGGCGGATGCCGGCGACAGGGTGGTCCCCTCCGGCAGTTCGACCAGCAGCGCCGCCTCGTCGGCGGCCTTGTCCAGCTGCACGGCGATGGCGCCGCCGGCAGACTGGAGAACCAGATCGGTCAGGTCGGCGCCCTTGCCGATGCCGACCAGCAGGATGCGGTCAAGCTCGGTCCCGGCCGGGGCGAGCAGCGTCAGCGTCTCGTCCTTCTTGCCATTGAAGCGGGCGGCGGCCATGGCGCGGGCCAGCGCCCCGCCGGTCTTCTGATCCAGCTCGCGCCCGATCGGGCCGAGGCTGCGGTCGGCGGCGACGGTCACGGCGAGCACGCCGGAGGCCGGCAGGGACAGCTTGGCGAAGGAGAACTTCATCTGGTCCTCTTGAGGGGTTGGGCGAACGCGCCCGGATGGTCTCGACGGCGGAAAGCCTACCCCACCGATAAGGAGCGCGCCACCCCAGCTGTCAAGGGTGGGGAGAGGGAGAGGCCCCCTCCCCCTCGCTCACGCATCGATCGCCTTGCCCAGCTCGACGGGATCGACCTCGCCCTGCTCGATGCCGACGTCGGAAACGCTCTCCTCCGGCACCGTCTCCTCGGCGCGGCGTTCCAGCACGGCGGCAAAGAAGCCGTCGGTGTCGTGCTTGGCGGGCGTCAGGCGCAGGTACGGACCGTCGACCGGCGGCGGCGCGCCGGCCTCCTCCTCCGCCCAGACCTCGGCGACCGGCTTGACGATGAAGTCGTGATGGGTCTGCAGGAAGGCCTCGACCTGCGCCTCGTTCTCGTCATGCAGCATGGAGCAGGTCGCATAGACCAGCCGCCCGCCCGGCTTCACCAAGCGCGCCGCGCTGTCGAGGATGTTGGCCTGAAGCGGCAGCAGCTGCTCTAGCCCCGGACCGAGCTGGCGCCAGCGGGCGTCGGGGTTGCGGCGCCAGGTGCCGGTGCCGGAGCACGGCGCATCGACCAGCACGCGGTCGAACTTGCGCTTGTGGCGCTTCACCCAGGGATCGCGCTCGCTGGTCAGCGGATGCGCCTCGATGTTGTGCAGGCCGGCGCGGCGGAACCGCTCTGCGGCGCGCTTCAGCCGCTTGTCCAGCACGTCGCAGGCGACGACACGGCCCTTGTTCTTCATCAGCGCCGCCACGGCCAGCGTCTTGCCGCCGGCACCGGCGCAGAAATCCACCACCTGATGGCCGGGCTTCGGCGCCACCGCCAGCGCGACCAGCTGCGAGCCCTCGTCCTGGATCTCGACCAGACCGTCCTTGAAGGCGTCGACGCTGCCGAGCGGCGGACGGCCCTTCACCCGCAGGCCCAGCGGCGACCATTGCGTGGTCTCCGCCGTGATCTGCGCCTTGGCCAGCGCCTTGATCGCGCTCTGCTGGTTGGCCTTCAGCGGGTTGATGCGCAGGTCGAGCGGAGCCGCCTCCAGCAGCTTCTCCATCTCGACCCCGAAACGGTCGCCCAACGAGGCGCGCATCGCCGCTTCCGCCCAGTCCGGACATTCCACCCGCACCGTTTCCGGCATGTCGGGATGCTCCATCGTGTGGCTTTCCAGCT
The DNA here is from genome assembly GCF_042604635.1 of Azospirillum sp. A26. NCBI lineage: Bacteria > Pseudomonadati > Pseudomonadota > Alphaproteobacteria > Rhodospirillales > Azospirillaceae > Azospirillum > Azospirillum sp. A26. The sequence continues at coordinate 1,453,445 of NZ_CP170472.1, forward strand.
TGCCGACCATCGCCAGCTCGTCGTCGGTCAGGCGGGCCGGGGCGAACTTGCCGCCGCTGAACATCTCCAGCACCACGCCGGCGTTGCGGTTCTCCTCCAGCAGCAGATAGGCCAGGACGCGGGCGCGCGGAGTGGCGCGCTCATAGCCGCCGCGCTCGATCCACCAGCCGAGCCGGGCATGGCGGCGCAGGATCGCGTAGGCCATCTGGGCGACGGCGGTGCGGTCCTTCGAGCCGATGTAGCGGCGGTTGCGGAAATAGGCGCTCATCACCGCGTCGGCGGGGCGAGGGGTCTCGTCGATCTCGGTCAGCAGATCGATGACCGCCTGGAGGCGGGCGGCGGGTGTCATGGCGTCTTTTCCCTCGGGAGTCTCACGGCGACGAACAGGACCGGCCGCCCGCATCGTCCCCCCCGTATGATCCGGGGGGCGAGATGCGTTTTCGAACGGTCCTTCGCGTATGGGCTGTCGATACCGCGTTTGTCGCCTCCTGTCACGCCTTGCCGCCGCGCGTCTGCCCCGCTCGCCCCTTGGTTCGCCTCCCCACCTCCACCCCCCGTGACAAGCGGACGCGACCTATCCGAAAGTGCAGGTTGGGGATTGACGACTCGGGGTAACCACCGGCACAAACAATCGGGTGATGTGACCTTGCCGTGACCGGACCGCCAAGGGCGGGAAAACGGTCGGGGGTCTTCGACGGACATATCGGATGCTGGTGGCGGAGTGCGCGATGGCGGCTGCGGCTGGAGTGGCGTGTGCGCGTGACGTGAAGAAAGCCGCAGGCCATAGCCTGCGGATGGCGCTGATCGGCGGGCTGCTGGCGACGCTGGCGGCCTGCGCCGGCACCGCCCCGACGGTGGACGGGCAGCGGCGGACCGCCCAGCGCCCGACCTGGGATCAGGTCTCGCCCGATTTCCGCCATCTCGCCGGCTGGATCGACGACGACCACGCCCAGGCGGTCCCGGCGGTGCAGCGGACCTGCGGCTGGGTGAAGAACCAGCCGCCGGGCAAGTCGCTGGGGCAACTGCGCGCCGCCGGCACCACCGACGACTGGCGCGCCATCTGCGCCGCCGCCCGCGACCTGCCCCCCGGCGACAGCGAGGCGGCCCGCCGCTTCTTCGAGACCTTCTTCACCCCGCGCGACGTCAGCAACGGCGAGAACGGCCTCTTCACCGGCTATTATGAGATCGAACTGCACGGCAGCTGGACCCGGACCGAGCGCTACAACGTTCCGCTTTACCGTACGCCGCCCCGCGGCAGGAACGGCCTGCCCAGCCGCGCCCGCATCGAAAACGGCGCCTTGAAGGGCAAGGGCCTGGAGCTGATGTGGGTGGACGACCCGGTCGACGCCTTCTTCCTGGAAATCCAGGGTTCCGGCCGGGCGATCATGGCCGACGGCTCGGTGGTCGGCATCCATTACGCCGGCCAGAACGGTCACAGCTATTACCCGATCGGCCGCCATATCATCGACATCGGCGACGCCACGCCGGAACAGATGTCCTTGCAGACGATCCGGCGCTGGCTGAAGGACCATCCGGCCGAGGCCCAGCGGGTGATGAACCTCAACCCCTCCTACGTCTTCTTCAAGGTGAAGCCTGAGGTCGGCGCCCGCGGCGCCCGCAACATGGAGCTGACCCCCGGCCGCAGCCTTGCGGTGGACGCCGAGCATATCCCGCTGGGCGTCCCGCTGTGGCTGGAGGTGCGCGACGCCCCGGTGCCGGGCGGTGCCATCAACCGGCTGGTGATGGCGCAGGACACCGGCGGTGCCATCAAGGGCCCCGTGCGCGGCGACCTGTTCTGGGGCCATGGCCCACAGGCGGAGGAAGGGGCCGGCGTGATGAAGGCGCGCGGTCACTACACCATGCTGGCGCCGCGCACCCTGTCGGTCGAGACCGCCCAACGGAAATGACCGCCGGGGACCGCATCCGGCTGGAACGGCTGACCGCCCTGCCCGACCGTGGGGCGGCGCTGGCGGCATTGGAGGAGATCTTCTTCGCCTCCACCACCCGGACGGAGTTCGCCTCCGCTGCCGAGCGCGCCGCCTTCCTCGCCACCTGGACCGGCTGGTTCGTGGACGAGGCACCACGGGACATCTGGGTGGCGGTGGCGGCCGACGGACCGGTCGTCGGCTACCTCACCGGCTGCAAGGACAGCGCCGGCTCGGTCGAACTGGCCCGGTGCGTCCCGAAATACGAAGTCTTCGCCGATCATTTCGCCGCCTACCCCGCCCATTTCCACGTCAATGTCCGGCCGGGTTGGCGGGAGCATGGGCTGGGGCGGCGGCTGGTCGACCGCTTCGCCGAGGATTGCCGGGAGGACGGCCTGCCCGGCGTGCATCTGGTCACCGCCGTCTTCGCCCGCAATGTCGAGTTCTACCAGCGCGCCGGCTTCACCGACGCCTGCCAGCGCGGCCCCCTGCTGTTCCTCGGCCGCCGCCTCAACACCTGACTTCCGCGGCGCTGCTGTGCTAGGCAGGGGCATCTCTCTGCCGGAAAGCCTGCCGCCATGACCCGTCCGCCCCTGCTGATCGAAAGCCCGCAGAACCCGCAGTTCAAGCTGTGGGAATCGGCGCTGGAAAGCCGTGGGCTGAAGAAGAACGGCAAGTTCCTGCTGGCCGGCCTGAAGACCGTTCCGGAGGCGCTGCGCCAGCATCAGGAGCGGTTCGAGCGCGTGCTGTTCACCGACCCGGCGCAAATCGCCGGCTGGCGCCTGCCGCCGGGGGTAGAGCCGGTGCAGCTGGCCCCGGCGCTGTTCCGGATGCTGGACGTGTCGGGCACCGGCTTTCCGCTGCTGGTCGGCGCCGTGCCGAAGATGCCGACCATCGACCTGTCGCAGCCGCCGCAGGGGCTGGAACTGCTGTGTGCGCTGGGAGATCCCAGCAACCTCGGCGCCCTGCTGCGCAGTGCCGCCGCCTTCGGCGTGTCGCGGATCGTCCTGTTGGAGGGGGCGGCGCATCCCTTCCACCCCAAATGCCTGCGCGCGGCGTCGAACGCCCAGTTCACGCTGACCCTGCTGCGTGGACCGCGCTGGACGGCGGTCAACGAGGCGGCGGGGCCGCTCTACGCCCTGGACGGCGGCGGCGAGGATCTGACCCGTTTCGACTGGCCGGCGGACATGCGGCTGATCCTAGGCGAGGAAGGCCAAGGCGTGCCGGTCGACTGCCCGGCAACGCGGCTGTCGGTGCCGACCACGGGTGCGGTGGAATCGCTGAACGCCACCGTGGCGGTCAGCGTGGCCCTGTTCGCACGCTATGCGGCGGTCAAAGGGTAAGGCGACGGGCGTCCTACCCCATCACCGACGCCAGCACCTGCACCACCTGATCCGACCCGTAGGGCTTCTTCAGCACCGGGACGTCGGCGAACCGCTCCGGCACCGCGACGCTTTCGCCATAGCCCGTCGCGAACACGAAGGGGATGCCCAGCTCCCGCAGCCGTTCGGCCACCGCCACCGACGTCTCGTTGCCCAGATTGATGTCCAGCACGCCGACCACCGGCGGATCCTCGTCGATCAGGCGCAGGGCGTGGCGGACGCCGGCGGCGGTGTTGACGCGGCTGGCGTTGAAGCTGAGCAGCACGTCCTCCGTCGCCATGGCGATGATCATGTTGTCTTCCAGAAGCAGCACCGGGCCGCCGATGGAGAAATCGGCCGCCGGCACCGAAAGGCTTTGCCGGTTCCCGCTGGGCAGGCTGTCGGCGATGGTGACGAACCGCGCCGGGATCATGAAGCGGGCGCGCAGGCCGGACAGGGCATAGGTCACCTCCGCCTCGCCTTGCAGGTCGTGGGGAACCGAGCGCTCGATCACCGTGGTGCCGAAGCCGGTGCGCGACGGCGCCCGCACCGGCGGGCCGCCATTCTCCTGCCAGTCGATCAGCAGCCGCCCGCCCGCATCGATGGACCAGTCGGCCTCGACCCAGCCGCTGCTGTCGCTGAGCGCGCCGTATTTGGCCGAATTGGTGGTCAGCTCATGCACCACCAGCGCGAAGACGGAGAAGGCCTGCGGCGCCAGCAGCACCTCCGGCCCGCTCAGCCGCACCCGCTCGCTCCTGGCCGACAGATAGGCGCCGATCTCCGCCACGATTAGGGCCCGCAGCGAGGCAGGCCCCCAATTGTCGGCGGTGATCTGGTCATGGGCGCGGGCCAGCGCCTCGATGCGGCCGGCGACGATGGCGGCGAACTGCTGCACCGTCTCCGCCCCGGACTCGCTCTGCCGCACCAGGGCGCGGACGAGGCTGAGGATGTTGCGGACACGGTGGTTCAATTCGGCGATCAGCAGCTCCTGCCGTTCGGTCGCCTCCTTGCGGGTGCGGCCGGCGACGTCGGCCAGCCGCAGCACCACCTCCAGCAGGGTCACCCGCAGGGATTCGGCGTTGCGCTCGTCCAGCTCGGTCCAGGGCTTGGAGCGGCCATGCACCGTCTCCTTCCAGGCTTCGAAGCTCTTGCGCGGGGTCAGGCGCGGACCATTAGGGCCGTACTGCGCCGGCTTGGTCGGGTCGCCGCCCCAGGTGACGGTGCGGACCAGCTCCTTGCGGAAGAAGACCAGATAATCGCGCGGCATCCGCGACACCGGAATCGCCAGCAGGCCGCAGGCCCGCTCGGTGAAATCGCGGGCCGGCGGATGCACCGCCCCAAGCTGGTCGGTCAGATAAATCTTGCTTGGCGGCGTCCGGTGCAGGAACCGCATGACGCCAAGCGTCTCCTCCCGCGTCGGCGTCTCGCCTTCCATATGCAGCTGGCCATCGATGCAGCAGGCGAAGCCGTCGCAGTCGATCAGAGCCCGCAGCTCCGTCGCGAAGGTGACCAGACTGTCCAGCGGCGATTCGCTGTCGGCCAGCATCGACATGATGCGGACATGGGCGCGGCGGGCCTGGGCCTCCTGCTGGCTTTCCTGCTCGCGCTCCCGCCCCTCCAGCAGCAGCGAGACCATCTGGCCGAACAGCTCGGCGGTGGTCCGGCGCTCGAAGGAGAGCGAGCGGGCATGGCGGTGGTGGCAGGCGAACAGGCCCCACAGCTTGCCATGCCGCAGGATCGACACCGACAGCGAGGCGTTCACCCCCATATTGCGCAGATACTCGACATGGATCAGCGAGACGCTGCGCAGCAGGCTGAGCGACAAGTCCAGCGGCTGGCCCATCGGATCGACCGTCGGCACGATCGGCACCGGCGGCGCATTCACGTCGGAAATGCAACGCAGCCAGCTTCGTTCATACAGGCGCCGGGCCTGCTGCGGGATGTCGGAAGCCGGATAGCGCTGGCCGAGGAAGCTGCCGATGCCGTGCACCGCCGATTCCGCGATCACCTCCCCCGCCCCGTCGTCGGCGAAGCGGTAGACCATCACCCGGTCGAATCCGGTCAGCGCCCGCATCTGGCGCGCTGCCTCGCGGCAGAAGGCGTCGAAGCCGCGGGTGTTCTGGACCCGCGCAATCATCGAGCGCAGCAGCGACCCCGAATCCTGCGGCCCCTCGCCCTCGCTCGGCTCCGCCTCGATGACGATGGTGGAGCCGGACAGATGGACCGCCACGTCGCAGACCGGGGCGATGTCCGACAGATGGACGCTGAAGGCACGCTCGACGCTGCCGTTGATGTGGGCGACCTGCAACCGGCCGCGGATGGTGTGCAACGCCTCGCCTGAAATGAAGGCGGCCAGCGGATGCCCGAGCAGATCGTCGGGTTCGACCCCCAGCCAGCGTCCGATGTTGGCCGAGACATGGACGACGATCCAATCGGCCGTGACGGCGATCAGGAAACCGGTCGGTTGGATCAGGCCCAGCTGGTGGATGGGCTCCCGGTCGCAATCGGTGAGGTCGACAGACCCCGTAGGAACCGGGCCACTCATCGAACGAAGACTTCAGACAAACGCGACCTCTAGCGGAAGCTGGACCGGCGTCGTTTGTCACGCGCAGCCAAGGGAATTCATCAACAATTTAGGCAGGAGTCTGGAACGCCGCAACGCTCCAAAATGGCTATTCCTACGTTCTAATTAAGGGCCGTTAACTTAACATAGGATAAGATTTGGAACGTGCTTGCGTATGATAATGACTATCGGCCTTTGGCTACACCGGCAGCGCTTTCGCTTCGTCGCAACTTTTCTTCAACTGAAAATAAGCATTGTTGCCGAAGGTCAGCGGCAGCCACAAATTTCCGCAAGGCGCCCTTTCATCTTCGGTGGGCTGCCCGCAAGCCGCTCATGACGCAGGGTAACGGTCGTTCAATGATTATCGGGATGCGCCATGACAATCCTTTTCCCTGCCGACGATTCCATTGCCTCGGACGAGCGCATCCGCATCCGCGAGGTCACGCTGCTGTCCGACGACTGGTATGTGCTGAAGAAAACCACCTTCGACTATCGGCGGAGTGACGGCAGCTGGCAGACCCTAAGCCGGGAGACGTATGACCGTGGCAATGGGGCGGCCCTGCTGCTCTACGATCCGACCCGCGGCACCGTGCTGCTGACCCGGCAGTTCCGCTTCCCGGCTTACGTCAACGGCCATGCGGAACCGCTGCTGGAGGTCTGCGCCGGCCTGCTCGACGACCGCAGCCCGGAGGAGGCGATCCGCGACGAGGCCGCCGAAGAACTGGGCGTGATCGTCCAGGCGCCGCGCCGGGTGTTCGACGCCTTCATGAGCCCCGGCTCGGTGACGGAACGGCTGGCCTTCTTCGTCGCCGAATACCGCGCCGCCGACCGCAGCGAGGGGGGCGGGCTTGCCGAGGAGGGCGAGGACATCGAGGTGGTCGAGTTGACCTTCGCCGATGCCCTTGCCATGGTCGGCAGCGGGGCGATCCTGGACGGCAAGACCATCATGCTGTTGCAGTATGCCGCCCTTCACGGCCTGCTGCCGCGGTGATGGCCTCCGCCCGCCCCGCCGGACCGGGCGATTCGGACGGGGATTGGATGATCGACGACGGAGGTCTGGGCAGCGGGGATCTCGACTGGGAGGACATCCGCGCCTTCCTGGCCACGGCACGGTGCGGCAGCCTGACCGGCGCGGCCCAGAGGCTGAGATTGAGCCCGCCGACCCTGGGCCGCCGGTTGAAACGGCTGGAGGACGCATTGGGCGGTCCGCTGTTCGACCGGCTGCCCAACCGGCTGGAGTTGACGGCGCTCGGCCGCTCCGTGCTGGACAGCGCCGCGGCGATGGGCGATGCCGCCGCGGCCTTCGCCCGCAACGCCGACCGTCTGGCCGCGACGGCACAGCCGGTGCGGGTGACGGCGACGACCTCCGTCTCCGCCTTCCTCACCCTGCATCTGGCCGAGCTGCTGGCGGAGACCGGCGCCGACCTGACCATCCTCAGCACCCGCAGCGCCCTGAACCTGGCCCAGCGCGAGGCCGACATCGCGTTGCGCATGGACCGGGTGCCGGTCGAAGGCGATCTAGTCACCCGCCGGCTGGGAGGCTTCGGCTTCACCCTCTATGCCATGCGGGGGCTGCGCGACGACTGGTCCGGACGCTGGGACGGCACGCCCGTGGTCGGGCTGCCGGAAACACGGCGGCGGCCATCGCAATCGGGATGGCTGGACGACACGGTCCGCGACCGCGGCGCCCGCATCGTCGCCCGGCTCAGCGAACTGCCGATGCGGCTCGATGCCGCCCGGCGCGGGATGGGGCTGACGTTGCTGCCTTGCGTGCTGGGCGATGCCGAGCCGACGCTGGTCCGCGTCGTCGATCCACCGGCCGCGCTCAGCGAGGACGTCCATCTGCTGGTCCACCGCCGGCGCGATGCGCCGGCGGTGGCCGCGGTGGTGGATGCCCTCGTCCGGCTGTTCCGCCGCCATGCCGAGGCGCTGGCCGGGGAGTGACACTCCTTTTCAGAGCATGCGCTCCGGGCGTCAGCCGCGGCCGGCGATCAGGCTGTCGGCCGCCGCACGGGCCTCGGCGGTGACGGTGGCGCCTGACAGCATGCGGGCAATCTCCTCGCGCCGCTCGTCGCCGTCCAGTTCGGCGACGCCGGTGGTGACCTGCTCGCCCTTCTGCGATTTCTGCACCTTCAAATGGACGGCACCGCGCGCCGCGACCTGCGGGCTGTGGGTGACGACCAGCACCTGCAGGCCATGGCCCAGCGTTTCCAGCCGCTCGCCCACCGCGGCGGCGACGGCGCCGCCGATGCCGGTGTCCACCTCGTCGAACACCAAAGTGCCGACGGTGGAGGTCTGCGCCAGCACCACCTTCAGCGCCAGCATGAAGCGCGCCAGTTCACCGCCCGATGCGATCTTGTTGAGCGCGCCCGGCGGCGAGCCGGGGTTGGTCGCGACCTGGAAGGCGACGCGATCGATGCCCGACGCGCTCCATTCCGACTCGTCGACCGGCTCGACCAGCGTGCGGAACTTCGCCTTCTCCATCTTCAGCGGTGCCAGTTCGCCGGCAACCGCCACGTCCAGCCGGCCGGCGGCCTCGCGACGGGCCGTGCCCAGCGCTTCGGCGGCCTTGTGGAAGACGGCGCGGGCCTGTTCGGCCTCCTTCGCCAGCTTGGCCAGCAGGTCGCCCTGATCCTCGATCAGCAGCAGGCGGCCGGCCATCTCCTCGCGCAGGGCGGCAAGCGCATCGACATCGACGCCATGCTTGCGGGCGGCGGCGCGCAGCGCGAAGAGCCGCTCCTCCAGCTTTTCCAGCGCCCGCGGGTCCATGTCGACGCCGCTGGAAACGGCCTGGAGAGAGGCAATCGCCTCCCCCGCCTCGGTCGCGGCACGGTCGAGGGCGGCAATCACCGGATCCAGCGTGCCGCCGGCCCGGTCGGCGATGCGGCTGAGCGTGCGGATGGCCGAGGACAAGGCGCGCTCGACGCCGCGGTCGCCCGACAGGTCGGCATAGGCGGCGTTCATGCCGTCGACCAGCTTCTCGCGATGCATCAGCACCGCGCGGGTCTCCGACAGTTCCTCCTCCTCGCCGGTCTTGGGAGCGAGCGCGTCCAGCTCGGCCACGGCGTGGCGGAGATATTCCTCTTCGGAGCGGGCGCGGGCGATGTCGGCGGCAGCGGAATGGCGCGCATCCTCCACCTGCCTCCAGGCCCGGTGGGACGCGGCGACCTGCGCCGCCTGGGCGGACAGGCCGGCATAGGCATCGAGCACGCCGCGGTGGGTCTGCGGGTTCAGCAGCCCATGGGTGTCGAACTGTCCATGCACCTCGACCAGCTCGGCGCCCAGCGTCTTCAACAGGCCGACGCCGACCGGCTGGTCGTTCACCCAGGCGCGGCTGCGCCCATCGGTGTTGACGGTGCGGCGGATCACCAGTGCGCCATCGCCGGAATCGGAGTCGAGACCCTGTTCCTTGAGGATGGCGAATGCCGGGTGGTCGCCCGAAAGCTCGAACTCCGCGGTCACGGAGGCCTGATCGGCGCCGTGGCGCACCAGGCCCGAATCCGCACGCGCGCCGAGTGCCAGCCCCAGCGCGTCGAGCAGGATCGACTTGCCGGCGCCGGTCTCACCGGTCAGGGCGCACAGGCCCTTGCGGAAGGACAGGCTCAATCGCTCGATCAGGACGACGTCCCGGATCGTCAGCGACACGAGCATGGAGCGTCCTAGAACAGGGAGTTCCAGGCTCGATTGAGCCAGGACTTCTCGTTTCGCTCGGGACGCAGATTGGCGTCCACCAGCAGTGCGTAGCTGTCCGTGTACCATTCGCTGCCGGGGAAGTTGTGGCCGAGCACGGCCGCGGCGGCCTTCGCCTCGTCGGTCACGCCCAGCGCCAGATAGCACTCCACCAGACGGTGCAGCGCCTCAGGCACATGGGACGTGGTCTGGTAGTTTTCAACGACGGCGCGGAACCGGTTGATCGCGGCGGTGTACTGATGCTGACGCAGGTAGAAGCGCCCGACCTCCATCTCCTTGCCGGCAAGGTGATCGTTGGTCAGGTCGATCTTCAGCTTCGCGTCGCGGGCGTATTTGCTGTCGGGGAAGCGGCGGACCACCTCCTGCAGGGCGTCGAGCGCCCGGCGCGTCATCCGCTGGTCGCGGCGCACGTCGGTGATCTGCTCGTAATAGCACAGCGCCCGCATGTAATAGGCGTAATCAACATCCGGGCTGCCCGGATGAAGCTGGATGAAGCGGTCGAGCGCCAGGATGGCGTCGTCGTACTTCAGATCCTGGTATTGGGCGTAGGCGGCAAGAAGCTGCGCCTTGCTGGCCGCATCCGCATAGGGATGCTGGCGCTCCACCTCGTCGTAGAGCTTGGCGGCCTTCTTGTAGGATTCCTCGCGCATCGCCGCGTCAGCTTCCGACATGAGCTGGTCGGCCGGACGCTCGACATACGCATCCTCCTTGGTGGAGGAGCAGGCGGAGAGGGCGGCGGACAGGAGAATGGCCGTCAGCGGCAGGCGGTACGGGCGAGGAAGCATCGTCGTCTTGGGCGCTTTCGAAGTTGCCCCTGTATAGCACGCCGGGGTAAGGGCGCCGCAAGCGGTAACGCGGGGGTGGGCGATATGCCCCTCCCCGCCCGCGGCGGAATTTGGATCGGAAGCGCCTTAGCCGAACAGCGCGTCGATGTCGGCCTGGCTGATGTTGCCGCTGTCGGGCGTGGCCTCGGCCGGCCCGTGCAGGTCCAGGTTCTCGTCCTTCTTGGTGACGGAGGGCGGCAGCGGCATCGCCTCGAACTCGCGCCTGTTCCACAGGCCCATCATCGCATCGACGCGTTCCTCGATGAAGGACATGGCGCGGACGACCTTGGTGATGCGCTGGCCGGTCAGATCCTGGAAGTTGCAGGCCTCATAGATGCGGACGATCACATCGACCATGTCGTTGACGCGGTCGTTGTGATAGCCCTCCGGCAGCGACGACTTCAGCTCCGACACCACCTCTTCCAGCTCTTCGGCGCAGGCCATGATGGTGTTGGTCGCGGCCTCCGTCGCGGAAACGACGGCGCTCAGTTCCTGGCTGGCCTGCTGGAACTTGTCGTCGCCGGCCAGCGGGTGGCGGATGGCGGCCATCTCCACCTTGGTCGCCTTGATCCGGCCGGAGATGTCGGCGATCTCCACCTGGATCTGGTCGATCTGCGCCGCATCCATGGTCAGGAAGCGGTCGAGCTTGGCGCCGAGATCGCCGATGGCGCGCAGCACCTCGGTGTTGTCGGCCTGAACCACCTGCGTCGGCGCCGGAAGCGCCGCCGCGGCGGCGCCATCTTCGATCAATGCCTGGAACGGGTGCCCGGATTTGCGGGCTTTCTGAAGCTCGGCCATGAAGGGCTTGGTCATCTGCTTCATCCTCGGTCCCGCCTCTCGGAAACGGCCGCCTTGTGGCCTGTGGTGATGGATGTCTGGTCGCGTGTCGGTTCTGCGTTCTGATCGGCTGACCTGCCCCATCCGGCCATCGGCGGGCTGGGGCGGTCAATCCGGGAAACCCATGAGGCTCTGTCGGCTCGGCTTTGTCGGCTTCGGAGTCCGTCGGCTTGGCGCCGACCCTTACCCAAACAGGGCGTCGATGGCCGCCTGATCCAGCGGGACCGGCGGCTCCGCCGCTGCGGGCGGCGGGGGCGGCGATGCGGGCTTGGAAGCGGCCTTCGCCTTCGGGGCGGCGCCCGGCGGCTTCGGAACCGGCTTCTTCGCCGGGGCGGGGGCGTCGAACATGCTGTCGATGTCGGACTGGCTCGCCACCGCAGGGGCGGCTGCCGGGGCATCGAACATGCTGTCGATATCCGCCTGGCTGGACTTGACCGGAGCGGCCGCGGGGGCCGCAGCGGGCATTGGCGCGTCGAACATGCTGTCGATGTCGGCTTGGCTCGACTGCACCGGAGCGGCGGCCGGAGGCGGCGGCGGAGCGGCGGCCGGAGCCGGACTGTCGAACATGCTGTCGACATCGGCCTGGCTGACGCCATGGCCATCCAGTTGCGGACCGTTCAGCAGATGGGCATCCGGACGGGTGTCCGTCTGCTCTTCCTTGACCATGATGCCGGCCAGCCCGTCCTCGCCCCAGATGCTGATCATGGCCATGACGCGCTGCTCGATATAGCGGAGCGCGTTGACGACCTTGCTGGTGCGCTGGCCGGTCAGATCCTGGAAGGAACAGGCGGTGAAGATGTCGTTGACCTGGGTGTCGATATCGCTGCAGAGCGCCGGATCGGCGCCGCCGGCCCGCAGCTTGCCCGACAGATCCATCAGCCGCTCGGCGGCGTTCAGGATTTCGAAGGACGCGCGTTCGGTGGAGATGACGATGGCGTCCAGCTCGTTGGTCGCCGACAATATCTTGTCGCCCGAGCCGTCGGGGGGACGCAGCGCCGCCACTTCCCGCCTCGCCTGCTCGATCGAGGCGGCCATCTCCATCAGCTCTCTGCGCAGAACGCCGACATGCTTGCCGGCCTCCACCGCTTCGTTCTGCCGGCTCCAGGAGTCGCGGAACTCCTGAAGCATGGCGCGCACTTCCTCCGTCGCGGCCCCGAGGGACCGCCGGTGGAGCCGCCGCAGGAATGCCCTGCCCTTCGCCGATCGGGCAATGGCGTCCTCGATCTGCTCGAACTCTTCATCGGACAGCTGCGGAAGCTGCTCCAAACCGGTCCACTCCCCAAACTGGATCAGCCGGCCGCCCCGCTGACCCGGGCGGCCGAACCGGGCGCCGGACGGCGGGTGCCGTCCTTGCTACCCCCACATCGCAAGCCCGAAGATCAGCCGCCGATGACGGCCTGGATCTTCTGCTTCAGCGTGTCGGCGTTGAAGGGCTTGACGATGTAGTTGTTCACGCCGGCCTGCTTGGCGGCGATGACGTTCTCGGTCTTGCTCTCGGCGGTGACCATGATGAAGGGCGTCGCCGCCAGCTTCGCATCCGCGCGGATTTCCTTCAGGAGCTGCAAGCCGGTCATCGGCTCCATGTTCCAGTCGGAGATGATGAGGCCGAACTTGCTCTCACGCAGCTTCGCCAGCGCCGACACGCCGTCGCCGGCCTCGTCGATGTCGGTGTAGCCGATCTGGGTCAACAGGTTCCGCACGATGCGCCGCATGGTGGCGTAATCATCGACGACGAGGATCTTCATCTAGACGTCTCCGCAATAATCCGTTGCCGGTGTCTGACCGGCCGTTACGCCCACCCGGCGCGGGGGCTGCGCCGTAATCCGGGAAGTGATGCCGACTGTAGTGCCCTAACTGCCGCCAAAAGTCATCCCCTTGGGTCACACTGAAGCAGCTGGGTAAAGAACGTGTTACCACGAGCGGCAACATCTTGCGGAATCAGGGGCACCCCCAGCCTCCGGCCGACAATTGATACAGCCGCCCGCTCCGCTCACAGGGGTGCGGTCGCCTGCGCCAGCCAGCCGCGGGCGGCATCGTCGAGCAGCGGCGACAGCGACTCGCGCACCCTTGCATGATAGGCGTCGACCCAGGCGGCCTCGGCATCGCTCAACAGCGCCCGCTCGATCAGCGCGCGGTCGATCGGCACCAGGGTCAGCGGCTCGAACTCCAACACCGGCCGCTCGGCCCCGGCCAGCTCACCCGCCAGATCTTCCACCGGCTGGACGACGATCAGGTTCTCGATGCGGATGCCGTAGGCGCCGGTCTTGTAATAGCCGGGCTCGTTGGACAGGATCATGCCCGGCTGCAAGGCGACGGTGTTGCCGACCTTCGACACCCGCTGCGGCCCCTCATGCACCGACAGGAAGCTGCCGACGCCATGGCCGGTGCCGTGGTCATAATCCAGCCCCGCCTGCCACAGCGGCAGCCGCGCCAGCACGTCCAGTTGCGAGCCGGTGGTTCCGCGCGGGAAGCGCGCGGTGGACAGGGCGATGTGGCCCTTCAGCACGCGGGTGAAGCGGTCGCGCATCTCCGCCGCCATCGCCGGGTCGGGCTCGCCGACCGCCAGCGTGCGGGTGACGTCGGTGGTGCCGTCCAGATACTGGGCGCCGCTGTCCAGCAGGAACAGGCTGCCCGGCTCCAGCCGGCGGTCGGTCTCCGGCGTCACCCGGTAATGGACGATGGCGCCGTTGGGACCGGCCCCGGCGATGGTGTCGAAGCTGACGCCACGGAAGCGCTCATTCTCGCGCCGGCAGGCCAGCAGCCGCTCCACCACCGCCAGTTCGGTCAGGCTGCCGGTCGGCGCCACTTCCGAGAACCAGTGCAGGAAGCGGACGAGGGCGGCACCGTCGCGGACATGGGCGGCACGGGTGCCGGCCAGCTCCGCCGCGTTCTTGCAGGCCTTGGGCAGGGCGCAGGGGTCGCCGTCGCGCTCCACCCTGGCGCCGGCCAGATGCAGCCGGTCGACGATCCAGGCCGAGGTGCAGGTCGGGTCGGCCAGCACGCGGGCGGAACCGCGGGCGGCGGCGTCGAGCGCGGCGCCGAACTCCTCGACCGGCCGGACCCGCACCCGATTGCCCAGATGGGCGCGGGTCTGCGGCGCCAGCTTGCGCGGGTCGAGGAACAGCTCCACCGACGCATCGGCGGACAGGATGGCGAAGGACAGCGGCAGCGGCGTGCAGGGCACGTCGGCGCCGCGGATGTTCAGCAGCCAGGCGATGCTGTCCGGCTGGGTCAGCACCGCGGCGGCGATGCCCTTCTGCCCCAGCTCGTCGGCCAGCCGGGCCCGCTTGTCGGCGGAGCTTTCGCCGGCGAAGGCCTCGTCCTGCGGCACCACCGGGGTGAGCGGGGCCGGCGGCTGGCCCTGCCACACCGAATCGAGCGGATTGTCCTCGCAGGCCACCAGCAGGATGCCGGCGCGCTCCAGGGCAGCGCGGGTCTTCTCCACCCAGCCGATGGTGTGCAGCCAGGAGTCGAAGCCGAAGCGTCCGCCTTCGGGCAGCGCCGCGACGATCCAGTCGGCCAGAGGGTCCTCGATCAGATGCCTGTACTCGTACAGCTCGGCCGGCACCTCGCTGCGGACCTGGAGGGTGTAGCGGCCATCGACGAAGATCGCGGCACGGTCGGTTGTCACCACCGCATTGCCGGCCGAGCCGGTGAAGCCGGTCAGCCAGCCCAGCCGCTGGGCGCGCGGCGGCACATATTCGCCCTGATGCTCGTCCCCGCGCGGCACGATGAAGCCGTCGAGGTCACGGCGCTTCAGCGCGGCGCGCAGATCGTCCAGCCGCTGCGCCGGACCGGGCTGGGCCGTCGGCGCCTCGGCGGCGAGCTGCGCCTTCAGCGCGTGGAGCTGTTCGGCCAGGGCCGGCGGGAGGCTTTCGCCAACCAGGACGGTCCAGGCGGCGGGCTCCTCCCCCTCCGGCGCCGCCAGCACGCCGGCCAGCAGCGCGCGGACATCGGCGGGAGACCGGCCGGTCCCGGCCTCGGTCAGCAGGGTCGCAAGGGCGTCGTCGCCACGATAGGCAGCGGAGGGAATCGCGCTGGGCACGGAACCTGTTCCTCGGAAGAGTGAATCCTGTGGACACAGGCTAGGCACGCCGCCGGTCCTGCGCAAGCGGCGGGGCGGCGGCCCTCCAATTCTCTCCGTAATTGCAGATTTACCATCGGCATAGCCGGCCCTGTCGAGGGTGACGCTGTCAGGCTCCAGCATCCGGGTACTTCATCGAAGGGACCTCAAGTAAATGCGACAAATCTCCTCCCGATGTCAGAATTTCTCTCTAATTTCACCAAAATGCGCAATTTTTGAATGCATTCGCAGGTGATTTATCACTTTAGTTCGATTTCAGAGCTTTCTTTTCTGCGGCGGAACGGTTGAGCTGACATTAGAATGCAGAGCGGCCTGATGAGATTTCATCGTCAATGGAGAAGCGGTTCGAAATGGGTCCAGAGATTTTCATCATTGGTCACGCTCGCTCCGGCACAACAGTATTGACTCATATCCTGAATACCGATCCTGAGATCTGCATCCTCCAGGAAGCAGAAATCTACTGGTATCAGAACGTTTCTCATTATGCGGACGTTTTCAACCGCCGTGGATTGCAGCGGAAACGCACATGGCAAAAGGGACACTATGTTCCACCCGGTGTTCCCAACCATGTGACCGGAAAACAAGTCCTGTCCGAGCTGTCGAAATATTATCGGCGGGTCGGCGACAAAGTCGCTCTCGGCCCGTCTCGCACAGAACAGATGGCCATCTGGGATTTTTTCGCCAGAAATTACTTCAGTGCGACTTACATCTTCACATTTCGAAATCCGTTGCAGGCCACCATATCCATGCGCCGGATGTTTCCGGGAAACAGCTACACCGAGATCCTGGACACTTGGATAATGTCGGTGGCGCTCATGATGCGATTCATGAGCTTCCTGCCGAATGTCTGCGCGATCCCGATGGAGCGTTATTCAGAACGTGTATTCCACAGCCTGAACGAACGGCTGGGCACGAATGCTGTCATTTCCGGCGCTGCAATTCACGAGGCAAACCAGTTCGACCGCAGCGCCCTTCCCGACTTGATGGAGGAAGAGGATGAGAAACTCATCAAGTGTGAAACCATCTACAAAAATCTGATCGATGCGTGGGATGAGAAAAACCTGTCATTCTATTCAGCGAGCAATCTTTACAGCTATTTCGGGGATACTTTCAGGGATCTGGATGCGGCTTTCTCACCGTCGGTGGAGGCTGAGGTCAATGGATTCGGCCGTGTTAATCCGGCCTTGATCGACCCGCGACGTGCAGTGCTTGCCGCTTATGCCCAGACACCACTCGCACTGCCGGACTGGCAAAAAGCGGCGGAAAGCTATGTAACGGACTTTCCCAATGACGGATTCGGCCACTACATCTTCGCCATCATGCTGTATCAAAACAGCCCGAGCGATTGCGAGCGGGCGCTGACAGAGTTCGATGCGGCTGAGAACTGCGGCTATGTTCCGTTTTGGGTCAAGTACAACCGAGCCTATGTCTACAAAATGCTGGGAAACCATGCGCAGGCAACACAGGACATGCGAGAAGCACTATTGCTGAACCCTGACCACGCCGATGCGCAGAAAATGCTTGCACTTTGGACTGCTTGATATTCGGCCCCCACGTCTTCGTGAACTTTCCCGGCCCCATCGCCTTGGCGGCATTTGGCCAGGAGATCATCGGCAGCACGCTCGTCGCAGCAGGACAGCTGTCGAAAGGCGGGCGGAACCATCGGAGCGGCTCGGGTCGAGCCTTGGATTCGGCGCTGATGGTTTTTATGGAGGCGTGAAGGAGCGGCATCGCGCCACCCCCTCACGCGTCCATCGCACAGAGTTCAGATCATGGTGTCGCGGTCAGACCGGCAAACCGGCGTCGTCCGGTAGGCCGAGGCGCGCCAGCACGCGCTTGCGGGCCTCGCCGCGCTCGACGTCGGAGATGTGCAGCAGGCCGCCGATGCGCCGCAGCAGGCTCGATTCCAGATCGTTCAGGGCGCCGTCAGCGTAGGCGACCTCCCACAGCATCTCGATGATCCAGAGGCGGTGGCCGGGCGGGCAGCGGTCCATGATGACGCTGACGTAGCGGAGATAGGGGGAGACGTCCTCGGTGTCGAACACCGCGGCGGACAGCAGGTCCTGCGCCTCCTCCTCGCTCAGTTTGAAATGGCTGCGGACCGCCGACAGGATGCGGTCGCGCTCAGCCTCGGAAATGGTGTCGTCGGTGCGCGCGGCCTCGACCATCAGGGCGGCGGCGGCGGCCTGCAGGGCGTCCTCGCCCGGCTCGATGCCGTCGTCGCCCGTGAACAAGGACCGGATGCGGTTCAGCATGGTGGCTCCCCAGCAAGATTTCGGAACATCGTCCCTAAGGGAAGTCGCAAGCCGGCCCTTTTGTTTCAACGGCCCCCGAATTAACGCCCCTCTGGATCAGCGCTTCACCACGAGAGTGGTCCATTCCCCGACCGGAATGCGCGCGACCAGACGCAGGCCCTGGTTGCGGTGGGCCTGGATGACGTGGCGCTCCTGCCGGTTCAGCAGACCGGCCAGCACGGCATAGCCGCCCTTCTTCAGGTGGCGGCGCAGCTGCGGCGCCATGCGCGACAGCGGGCGGGCCAGGATGTTGGCGGTGATCAGGGTGTAGGGCTTGTGCCGGCCGACGATGCGGGTGTGGTAGCCGTCGCCTCCCTGGGCGCGGATCATGCCCTTCTGACCGTTCAGCGCCGCATTGATGCGGGTGACGCGCACCGCCTCCGGGTCGATGTCGACCGCCGTCACCGGCACGCGCCAGCGCTTGGCAACGGCCAGCGCCAGGATGCCCGAGCCGCAGCCCATGTCGAGCGCGCCGCGCCGGCCGCCGCGCGGCAGCTTCAGGTGGCGCGACAGCCGGTCGAGCGCCTGGAGGCAGCCGTTGGTCGAGCCATGCTCGCCGGTGCCGAAGGCGGTCGCGGCATCGACCAGCAGCGGGATGCTGCCGGCCGGCACGATGCCTTCATGGTGGGAGCCATGGACGAAGAAGCGCCCGGCGCGAATCGGCGGAAAGCCCTGGTAGCTATGCGACACCCAGTCGATCGGCGGCAGGTTCTCGACAGCCAGCCGCGGCTCCTCGATGCCCAGGGCCTTGGCCAGCACGGCGACGCGGGACTGCAGCCGCGCCTCGTCCGGGGCGCCGTACAGGGTCGCCTCCACCAGCCAGTTGCCGCCTTCCTCCAGTTCGAAGGTCGACACCGCATCGGCATGGTCGCCTACCGCCTCGGCAAAGGCGGGCGCATGGGCTTCGGGAACGACCAGCGCGATGCGCCAGAGCGGGGTTTGCGACATGACAGGGGCTTTCCGACGACGACGCGAGAACAGAAGCGGCGTTTTTAGCATCAAGCCCGAAAGAGACCAAGGATTCCGGAGACCGTCCCATTCCGATGGAAACCCTTACCGGCCGTCCTCCTAACGACTTGCCAGCCGGTCGGCGATGTCGTGCATGCCCTGGGCGCGCAGGACCGACTGGCGATGGCGCAGCAGACGGCGCTCCAGCGCCTTTTCCATGGCCGCCCCGCCGAGCGTCGCGCCGTCCGCCCCCTTCAACCGGGCGGCGAGGTCATGGGTCAGCACCGCTTCCACCTTGGCGTCGCGGCGGTCGAGCGGCTGGTCGCCGGCGATGCTCTGGCGCAGGCGCTCCACCAGGACGGCCCGGCTCTGCGGCAGGCGGCCTTCCAGGGCAAGGCGGCAGACCCGGCGCAGCGAGGGGGCCATCGGCGCCAGCGCCGGCACCAACGCCGGATCGGGATCGCGGTCGAACAGGGCGTCGGCAAGGGCGCCGAGCCCGGCATGCAGGGTCGGCTGCGCGCCCAGCAACTCCTTCACCGTGTCGGCGGATCCCGTGATGTCGGCGATCACGCCGTCGAGCAGGACCAGATGCCGCGGCTCGACATCCTCGCCGATCAGCGCCAGCAGCATGTCCAGCTTCCCGGCGAGCGGCCCGCCGGCCTCCAGATGCTGGGACAGCAGAACGAGGAACAGCGCGTCATGGCCGCCCGGCCCGACCGCTTCGTCGATGGCGCCGCTGGTGCCCGGCAGGTCGGCGGCATCGAAACGCGGCAGCCGGCGCCGTTCGGCCAGGGCGTCGCGGGCCGCCCCGCTGACCGCCTCCACCAGCTGGCGCAGCTCGCGGGCGCGGGCGGCATGGGAGACGCCGTGGACATCGGCATGGTGGCGGGCGGCGGCATGGATGGCGGCGCCCAGCAGCGCCCCCTGCTCCTCCAGCCGGCGGAACAGCGGCCAGGAATGCA
Organism: Azospirillum sp. A26; assembly: GCF_042604635.1. Classification (NCBI taxonomy): domain Bacteria; kingdom Pseudomonadati; phylum Pseudomonadota; class Alphaproteobacteria; order Rhodospirillales; family Azospirillaceae; genus Azospirillum; species Azospirillum sp. A26. The sequence continues at coordinate 1,472,933 of NZ_CP170472.1, forward strand.
GCAGTTCGGTCGGGGTGATGCGCTGGGCGTCCAGATAGGGGCGCAGCAGCCGGCCGATCACCACCCGGCTCTCGAACCCGCGCAGGTCGTCCGGCGTGCGGCAGAAAGGCGCACCCTCCGCGGTGCCGCCCAGGGTCAGGCCCTTGCGCTGGGTCTGGGGCACCGTCTTGTGCAGGATCACCGTTTCCAGCGACAGGCCGGCGACAGTGCGGAACTTCACCACCTTCGCCTCTTCCACGCCGGTCGCCGCCAGTTGCGAGCGGGCGGCCGACAGCGCCGATTCCTGGTCGGTGTAGGCCCCCTCGATGCGCCAACGGCCTTCGCGGCGGCTCTGTACCTCGTAACTGACGCTGCCCGTTCCGAACACGGTGGTTGGCCTCCGGCTCCGTTGCACCGCTGCGATCTTGGGCGGCTGCGGCTGCCGCGGCTGTGACGGCCGTCACAGTGCGGCAAGCCGTCCACTGCCGTGTCCCGGCATAGCGCGCCGTGCCGGCGGGTGCAGCTTAGGATCGGCCCGCCTTGTCGGCGGGCAGGCCCCGTGACACAGCCTGTCCTGTGACTCAGCCCGCCTTGTCGGCGGGCACGACGAAGCTGTCCATCACCTTCTTGCTGCCGGAATGGTCGAAGTCGATCTCCAGCTTGTCCTCCGACACGCCGACCACGGTGCCGTAACCGAATTTCTGGTGGAAGACCCGCGCGCCCTTGGCAAAGGGCGAATCCGGCCGGGGCCGCGGCGCCACCGCATAGGCGCCCTGGTCCAGCGTGATCGTCTTGGGCGCCGGCGCCTGACGGGTGGAGCCGCGGAACTGGAAGCCGCCGGCCCCGTAAGGCCCTGCCCCGCCACCGAAACCGCCGCGCCCGCCGCTGCCGGCGAACAGGCCGTTGGCCGCCTCGGCCTCCACATTGTCCTGCGGGATCTCCTCGACGAAGCGGGACGGGACGGCGCTGACCCAGTTGCCGTAGAGCCGGCGGTTGGCGGCATGGCTGACATAGGCGCGGCGGCGCGCCCGGGTCAGACCGACATAGGCCAGCCTCCGCTCCTCCTCCAGCCCGGCGATGCCGGTCTCGTCAAGCGCGCGCTGGTTGGGGAACACGCCCTCCTCCCAGCCCGGCAGGAAGACATGGTCGAACTCCAGCCCTTTGGCGCCGTGCAGGGTCATCACCGTGACCTGCTCGATGCCGGCGGCCTCGGCATTCTCCATCACCAGCGCTACGTGCTCCAGGAAGCCCGGCAGGTTCTCGAACTCCGCCATGGCGGTGATCAGCTCCTTCAGGTTCTCCAGCCGGCCGGGAGCCTCCGGCGTCTTGTCCTCCTGCCACATGCGGGTGTAGCCGGACTCGTCCAGGACGGTGCGGGCAAGCTCGGTGTGCGGAACCGTCGCCATCAGCGTCCGCCAGCGGAAGAAGTCCTGCAGCAGCCCGCGCAGGGTGGCGCGCAGCTTCGGCTTCAGCTCGTCCGTTTCGGTCAGCGCCCAGCCGGCCTCGGTCAGCGACAGGCCACGGGCGCGAGCGGCGGTGTAGAGGCTCTGCATCGCCGCCGGACCGACGCCGCGCTTGGGCAGATTGACGATGCGTTCGAAGGCCAGATCGTCGTCGCCGGAATTGACGACGCGGAAATAGGCCAGCGCATCGCGGATTTCCTGCCGCTCGTAAAAGCGCGGGCCGCCCAGCACCTTGTAAGGCAGGCCGAGCGTGATGAAGCGTTCTTCGAACTCGCGGGTCTGGAAGCCGGCGCGGACCAGCACGGCGATCTGCGCCAGGGAGGTGCCCTTGCGCTGGAGAGTCTCGATCTCCTCGCCGACCCAGCGCGCCTCCTCCTCGCCGTCCCACACCGCCTTGACCTTGACCGGCTCGCCGCCATCGGCCTCGGTCCACAGCGTCTTGCCCAACCGGCCCTGGTTGTTGGCGATCAGGCCGCTCGCGGCGGCCAGGATATGGCCGGTGGAGCGGTAGTTCTGCTCCAGCTTGACGATGGTGGCGCCGGGGAAATCGGTCTCGAACCGCAGGATGTTGCCGATCTCGGCACCACGCCAAGCGTAGATCGAGTTGTGGGTAAAGACACCGTCGGCGGAGAAATTATGGGTCGACTCGATATCCAGATCGTGGACCGTCCCTTCATGGAACTCACGCTCCACCGAGGCGACGATGTCATAACTGCCGTCCTCGGCGAACATCGCCATCCCCGGAAGAACAGAGGCCGCCGGCGTGAAGGGAAGAGAGTTCGCTTCCGTCACATCGCCCAGGTTGGTCCCAAGCCGCGCCATACGGATCAGGTTCGCCGATCCGAACGCACTGCGGACCCGTTCCGCCTCGCCGATCAGCTGCCCATAATCCTTGTTCGCCGTTTCCACGCGCCAGCTGTCGGATCCTGCTTTCGCGGCACGCACGCTGAAGCCGAGCTCCCTCAGTGCGGCACTTCCCGGCTCGTCGTTGCCGACGATGGAAATCCGATGCATCGGCGTCGGGCCGCGCCGATCACCGCACAGCGTGAGCACGACATTCCTCCGGCTGGCATTGCGCGAGCGTGGACGGTGGTGCGGGTGATCCATCGGCAGCCCGCGGTCGGCAAGAAGACGCGCGGCGCCCGCATCAGTGTCGAAGGATGAGAACACCTTCGACAGATAGGCGGCATCCTGAACCAGCCCATTCTCCGACCTGCCCCTGCGCGGGACAAACGGCAAGGTCGGAATCTGGTATCGCAGAGAGGTGATGTATTCGTCGGACCGCGCGTCGTTCTCGCTGCTGTGCGTTCCGACGATCCACAAGGCGTCGGCCCGTTCCTGCAACAGACGCTGCATGAAACCGACCATCGGCTTGACCTGTCCGGCCGTGTAGACCTGCGACGTGCCAAGTCGCCAGCCGGTCCCTTCCTTGTGCATCAGATAGGTGAAATAGGTCTGGGGCGTCAGTCCAAGGCGATAGCCGGCGAAATGGACATGCTCCGGCGTGCTGACGATCCGGCGCCCGGCGCTGGTCTGGACGACCACCACCTCTCCGCGGTATGGCTTCGCATGGGTCCGTGCGACGATGGCCGGCCGCAGGTCGCCGCTGCCATAGTTGGACAGAACGGCGTCTCCGGCGCCGATGTCCTCGATGGCCCGCCGGCTGCCGTCGGCCATGGTGACCAGGGTGCCGGCGATCAGGCACTGATCCTCGTCGCCGACGCAGCAGATGTTCTTGTGCGCCTGCGACAGGATGCGCAGCCACAGATACTGCGCGACGTTGGTGTCCTGATACTCGTCGACCAGAAGATATTTGAACTTGCGGTGATATTCCGCCAGCACGTCCGGATGGTTCTGGAAGATGGCGAGGTTGTGCAGCAGCAGATCGCCGAAATCGCAGGCGTTCAGAGTACGCAGGCGCTCCTGATAGGCGCGGTAGATCGCTACCACCCGGCCGCCCGCCACGTCGCCGCCGTCGGCATCGCCGAGCCGGTCGGGCGTCAGGCCGCGGTCCTTCCAGCGTTCGATGGCGCCCAGCACCTGACGGGGCGGCCACTTCTTGGAATCGATGTTCTCGGCTTGCAGCAGTTGCTTGATCAGGCGGACCTGATCGTCGGTGTCGAGAATGGTGAAATTAGACTTCAGCCCGACCAGCTCGGCATGACGGCGCAGGATGCGGGCGGCCAGCGCGTGGAAGGTGCCGAGCCACCAGCCCTCCGGCTCGATCCCCATCAGATGGCCGACGCGCTCGCGCATCTCGCGGGCGGCCTTGTTGGTGAAGGTCACCGCCAGGATCTGGAAGGCGGCGGCACGGCGCGTCATCAGCAGATGGGCCAGCCGGGTGGTCAGCACCCGCGTCTTGCCGGTTCCGGCGCCGGCCAGCACCAGGACCGGTCCATCCAGAGCCTCCACCGCCGCCCGCTGTGTCGGGTTGAGCCCGTCCAGATAGGCGAAGCGCTGCGCTGCCGCCGGAAATCCTGAAGCGGGACCGGCGGCGGGAGCGGCGTGGCTCAACGGATCATCATCATAAGCGTCTGACATGGCGTCCCGGCCTGGGGATGGACGAAAGGGAATGGACGAGAAAATCGGAGAAAGCGTGCGAATGCTCTGTCGCGGCTGGAACGTATACAGCACAGAACGCCCCGGCACGACCCCCGTCAATGGCGGCATACCCCGCCCGGCGACGGAGAGCGGCACGGCCACGCTTATGCCTAATGGCAAATTTCCGGGATATAGGACTCCAACCATCGGGCGATGACGTAGTTCTGCCCGGCCGAGGCCCTTCGTCGTGAAAGTCACCCGACACTATCGTTCAGTGTCCTTACGAAGTCACGGCACGACCGTTAACGATTTCCCCTTTTCTGTCACAGACAGTTATTCCACCTGACCAGGGCAAGCTGCATTATGTCCTCATCTTGTCTTATGCAGGCTTACGGCATATGCCCATTGCTCGACGCGAATTTTACCTAAGCGAAATTTTGCGCGGCGCAAATCGGGGGTATCTATGGATCACAAGGAGGCACCCCCGAACCCTGAGGGGGAGCGGACCGGACGCAGGAGCGGAAGGTCGGGGATGCCTCCGAAGCGCCACCCGGCGCCACTTTGATCGGAACGGAACAAAAGGCGGGCTGAGACCATGGATGCCATCAACGTTTTCCTCATCGATGCCAACAAGCTTTTCCGTGAGGGCATGAAGCGTCTGTTCGAAGGCACCCCCTTCAACGTCGTCGGCGAAGCCGGCAGCCTGCGCGAGGGCCTGTCGACGCTCGGCACCGGCCAGAACCCGGACCTGATCCTCATCGACCTGCCGAGCGGCGCCGACGAGGAAGTCGAAGCGATGCGCAGCCTGCGCGAAGCTCACCCGTCGATCCGGATCGTCATCCTGACCAACGATCTGGAAACCCGCCGCCTGTCGGCCGCGCTCGGCGCCGGTGCCGGCGGCTACCTGCTGAAGGACATCGCCTGCGAGGCGCTGATGCAGTCGCTGAAGCTGGTGATGATGGGCGAGAAGGTGTTCCCGACCCACCTCGCCGAGCTTCTGGTCAGCGGCCGCACCGAGGACATGGGCGCCGAGCTGCCGACCCGCCGCAAGGGCCTGTCGCAGCGTGAGGTGCAGATCCTGCGCTGCCTGCTGAACGGCAACAGCAACAAGATGATCGCCAACCACCTGAGCATCACGGAAGCCACCGTGAAGGTTCACCTGAAGAGCCTGCTCCGCAAGATCAACGCCTCCAACCGCACCCAGGCCGCGATCTGGGCGCTGAACAACGGCATCGGCGATCAGGCCGCCGAAACCGGCGTCGCCGCCACCGTCTGATTGCCGCCCGATCCGACGGATCGGCATACCGCTCTGCCGAATGGCCCCGCCCGCCTTCCGTCCTGGCCGTCCGCCCCTTCCATCCGGGGCAGGCGGCCAACGGAGCGGGACGTTGCCTTTTGCAGCGCTTTTCCGTTTCCGCAAACCGTCCGGGCAGCCCGCGCATCCCCCCGCCAGACCCATGGCCGGTAAGGACGGCAGGCATAGAGGAAGCGGTCTAAGACCAAAAGCGAACTACAGCGTGAGAATGGACGTGCTTATGTGAACTGCGGGCCGATGACGCCATCCCGGTGTGAGATCGCCGCAACCTTCTGGAAATGCCTGCGATGAACGTGCTGATCGCCGACGATCACCTGCTGTTCCGAGACGGTCTGCGCCGACTCCTGGCGCAATTCGACGCCGACATGACGTTTTTCGAGGCGAGCACCTATGACGAGGTGCGGGCGCTGTGCGACGGCACCAGACCGTTCGACCTGATCCTGCTCGATCTGGGGATGCCCGGCTGGACCGGTTTCTCGGCGCTCGGCGACATTCATGCCAACCTGCCGAAGGCGCTTCTGGTAGTGGTGTCGGGGTCGGAAAAACGGTCCGACCTGCTGGCGGCCCTGGAAAACGGCGCTGCCGGCTATATCCCGAAATCCTCCAGCGCCAAGGTCCTGCTGGGCGCCTTGCAGTTGGTCCTCGCCGGCGGAATCTATCTTCCCGAACAGGCCATCCGCGGCGCCGACCGTGTCGAACAGATGCATGGCGGCTATGGGGGGCACGGTTCCGGCGAGCCGATGGACGACAATGCCGGGATGGCCAATGCCAACGGCGACCAGTTGACGCCGCGTCAGCGCGATGTTCTCGCCCGGCTGCGCGACGGCAAATCGAACAAGCAGATCGCCCATGAGTTGGGACTGACGGAAGGCACGGTGAAGGTCCATGTCACCGCCATCCTGCGGCACCTCGGCGTCCGCAACCGCACACAGGCGGCGCTGACCGCCCAGAGCCTGTAAAAGAAACTCCCTTACCGCTGCGCCCGCTCCACGGCGGAGACCAGCGCCAGCAGGGCGCCGCGCAGTTCGGGCGCATGGGTGCGCGGGCGGATGGCGGCGGCGTCGGACACGGCGACGACCGTCAGGGTGCGGCACCCGGTCAGCCCGCTTTCGAGCCGCATGAACAGCCCGGCCGGGTCGCTGCCCTGAATCAGGGTCACCGGCACCCGCACCGCCGGCAGTTCGGGTTCAAGGTCCCCGAGATCGCCCGTCGGCATCGTCGGCAACGGCCGGCCGAAGCAGGCGGCCAGGGCGTTCCAGCGCCGGCGCATCGGCGAGTCGGCGCCGACATCGTCGACGATCATCACGCCGCCGACCTGTTCCGGAAAATCCAGCGCCGCGGCGATGGCGAGCGGCGCCGTCACCGCACCGGCGACCAGAACCGGCCGGCGCCCGCCGCGCTCCACCAGCAGCGGGGAAAGCATCGCCGCTCCGGCGGCGGCCGGCACGGTCAGCCATTCCTGGCCCGCCGGAACATGGTCCAGCAGGCGCCACCACGCCCCCTTGCCGGGATGAAGGAAGATCACCCGCCGCCCGGACGGATCGCCGGCCCGGTCGGCCGTGCGGTCGCCGGCCCAGGCAGCACCCACCCCGTCCGCGGTCAGACCGTTCACCGGACAGCGGGCGGTGTCTGCCCGTCCGGCGCGGACGGTGGAAGGCTGGGTGTGAAAGAACACGGTCGGGTCCCCGATGGTGGCGTTCCGCGATGGGACCGTCCCACCGCCGAACCCAACCGTAACGAAGCCGAACCGAAGTCGTCCCGTTCGATAAATCGGGCAAAACCCTGAAAAGGGGCTAAAACCCCACCCTGCCCGCAAAAGGTTTCAGCCACCGTCGAAACACGACAAAAGCAAAGCAAATTCCATGACTTGCCGGCCGGCTCCCGGCCGCTTTCGATCACAGGCGATCAGCGGCCCGATCACCGGCCGAGACGACTGCCGTGGCGACCGGTCAATGCAGCGTCACCTCCTCCCCTTCCGGGTCGGGTGCGACCGCCAAGGGGCGGCGCAGTTCGCCGACCAGGCTGCGCCACTCCGGCGCTCCACCCAACTGTTGCAGCAACTGTGCGGTGAAGGCGAAGACCGCGGTTTCGAGCGGCCCATTGTCCTCCGCATGGGCGTTGACGGTCAGGCAGGACTCCGCCGCGCTTTCGAAAATGGCGGCGGCGGCGCTGGCGCCCGGCCCGGGGTCCGGCAGCGGGACGGCCTGCGGCTTCTCCCCGCTGACGCGCAGGCGCGACAGGTTGTCGGCCAGCAGGCGGGTGCGGATGGCGTTGTCGACGGCGGCGGCCATGGTATAGCCGGCCTCTTCCTCGACGGTGGCGCGCAGGATGCGCAGACCGGCGATCAGTCCGCGGACCACGTCGCCATTGCCGCCGCGCTTGGCCGCTGCCGCGACGGCGGTGCCGAGGATGGCGGCGACCACCGGCGAGAGCGATTCGCCCTCGCCCGGCATGTTCGGCGCGTCGGCGCCGGCGTCGGTGTTCAAAGCCTCGTTCATGCGGCCTCCGATCCGTGTGATCCGGAAGGCGGCCCGCCGGCGGTGGTGCCGGCAAAGGGCCCGTCCGGATGCGTCGTCATGATGCCTGATTCGGATCTGTGGACCGTACGGATCCGGTTCAAGGCATGGATGGCATGAGGCTCCCCCTCTTTCGCGCCGCCGGACGGGGTGCCCCATCTTCGCATCTGCCGATATCTGTCCGGCCCACCTCTAGGCGCGCCGTATGAGCGTCCCCACATCTGCGGCGAAAGGGAGGGTAACTGTCATGCCTCTGCTCAGTCTTCTCCTCAATCTGCTCTGGCTGGTCACGGGCGGCATCTGGATGGCGCTCGGCTGGCTGTTGGCCGGGGTCCTGATGGCCGTGTCCATCATCGGCCTGCCCTGGGCCCGCTCCGCCCTGACCATCGCCCATTACACCCTGCTCCCCTTTGGACAAACCGCCGTGCGCCGGGATGAGTTCCGCGGGCGCGAAGACATGGGCACCGGCGCGCTCGGCTTCATCGGCAACATCGTGTGGTTCGTGCTGGCCGGTTGGTGGCTGGCGCTCGGCCATCTGATCGCGGCGGCGGGGCTCGCCATCACCATCATCGGCCTGCCCTTCGCCTGGGCGCATCTGAAGCTTGCGTTGCTGGCGCTGTGGCCGGTCGGAACCGAGATCGTGCCGTCGGAAGGCGGCGGACGGCGGGTAGCCGGCCGTATCTGATCCCCGCCTGCGGCATTTCCGACAATTTTATCGAAGCCGCACGGTCACCCGCCTTCCGGTGCGCAGGAGTCCCATGCCTCCCCCGTACTGCCTCTTGTGAGGCTATCCGTTGGAGAGTGCCATGTCGGTATCCATGGTGAGTGCGTCGGCCGTCGGCCAGACCTATCAGCGGCCGCAAGGGCCGGGTAAAGAAATCCGCGAGGGAGTCGACAGCCTGAAGAAGGCGGTGGAGTCCGGCGACATGACCGCCGTCCAGTCCGCCTACGACTCCCTGTCGAAGCTGCAGTCCGACAAGCAGGGCAGCAGCAGCGGGTCGAGCAGCGGGTCAAGCACAAGCGCCAGCACCGGTAAGGACCCGCTGTCGAAGCTGCTGTCCAGCGTGGGAGAGGCGCTGAAGAGCGGTGACATCGGTCAGGTCCAGCAGGCGATGTCCAAGAACGGCCCGCCCGGCGGCGTTCCGGGCGGTGCCGGCGGTCCCGGTGGAGGTCCCGGCGGAGCGGGCGGCCCACCGCCGAACGGTCCGCCGCCGGGTGACGAGGGCGGATCGGACGAGTTGCGCAGCACCGTCGGCAGCCTCGCCCAGTCCTTGCAATCCGGCGACGTGTCGGGCGCCCAGGACTCGCTGTCGGCCCTGTCGGATATGCTGAAGAGCGCCAGCGACAGCGGGGACGACAGTGGCAGCGACAGCAGCTCCACCGACTTCCTGGGCACCCTGAAGAAGAATCTCGGCAGCCTGAGCAGCTCGCTCAGCTCCGGCGACATCTCCGGCGCGCAGAGCCTGTTCGCCAGCCTGACGCCGCGCGGCTCGCAGGGCGTCGACATCACCGCCTGACCGGTCGGATCACGACAGGGCGGCGGCGGGCTCCGGTTCCGTCGCCTGCCCCGCCTTTTCCCGCGCCTTCATCGCCTTCAGCATGACCGAGGCGCGCCAGAACCCCAGCCCGGCCCCATCGACGAAATGCACATGGCGGTCGGCCATCACGTCGCCGACCAGACAGGTGACGGTGGTCGCATCGGCCCGCGCGGTGCCGTAGCGGATCGAGCCGGCCTGTGCCGCCTGGGCCAGCAGCGTCTCGATGGCGTCGGCTTCCCCCTCCGTCACGTCCAGCACCAGCCGCGGCCCGCCGGCCGATTTGCGGAAATCGGTGCGCTCCGCCATGTGGCGTCGGTAGCGCTGCGGATCGAAATTGCCGAGCGACAGGCCCAGCCTCAGCAGCAGGACCAGCAGTCCCGACCCGGCTAGCGCCTTGCCCACCCGGCGGACGCGCGTGCCCGGACTTGGCCCGAGACCGGCATCATCCCGGCCGCCGCGCGCCTCCATCAGCAGGGAGCGCAAGTCAGGCGGCCAGCGCGTTTCCAGCCGTTCCCCCACCCCCAGCGGGGCGGCGCCGGCGGTGGGCACGATGGCCTCGATGGCGCGCTGGACGCGGGCAAGCTCCAGCAGCCCCTCGGCTCCCGGATCGACCGCATCGACGATCACGCACAGCACGGTTCCGCGCCGCGGCGGCACCGGGTTCCATCGGCAGGACACCGACTCCAGCCCCGGCAGCGGGCCCGGCTGCGGCGGCAGGCGCCAGCGCGCATCCTCCTTCACCCAGGCATCGGCCGCCACCACCCCGGCACCCAGGAACAGGCCGAAGCTGTTGCCGTTGCCGACATCGTGCAGCGCCGCCATCACCTCCAGCCCCTGGTCGAGCAGAGCCTGCACCGGCACCAGCCCGACGCGCAGCGGCACGTCCATCACCTCCGCCGACCAGTGGGCAAGCGCGGACAGCGCCGCCCGCGCCCCGTCCTCCCGCCCCGGCGGCACCGCGGCGATGGCGCCGTCGCCGCCGAACTGGCAGGCGGCAGGCTCCTGCCCGATGCGCACCGCGTCGGACAGCACCGCGACCACCCCGGCGGCGACGAAATTGACGTCGCGATGGCGTCCCTGCGTGGCCAGCAGCGTGCTGCCGGTGACGTCGGCAACCGCCAGCGACCAACCGCCGCCGAGCGCGGCGTAGCGCCGGGGATCCGACGCCTCCGCAGCGAAATCGCGGATCACCGGCAACAGTGGCATGGCGGTTCCCCCAAAAGGGCGGCAAAGGGCGGGCGGCAACGGGACGAGGTCCAAGCCTAGCATGACGGCAGCGGAAGCGGCAGGGAGGAGCAACCCCGAAAGTCACGGCTCCGTCGGCGAGGCCGGCAACGTCAATACGCGGTCCCGGCAGGAAAATTACCGGGCCGTAACGAATGCTTATGCCATTAACTGTTGTTAAACGATGTGCCCCCAAAACTGTCTGAATATGTCGGTATGGTTTCAGGGTTTCGGAACAAGAGGACGTCGCTCTTCATGTCTTGGCTGTCGAAATTCTCTGGAGGCAACAAGGAGCCGGGCGGTGCGAAGTCCGCGGCCGAGCCGCGCAAGGAACGCCCCTCCACCCCGCCGAAGATCGTCATCGACCATCACGAATATGTGCCGGAGGAGTTCGTCATCGGCTCCTTCCGCATCCGTCCCTATGACGGCGACCTGATCGCCAAGCAAAAGTTCGATTTCCGCCTGCAATTCGACCTCGGCGGCGATCCGGTGGACGTCTCCTGCATGGGCATGGTGGTGAAGATGACGGCGGAAGCCGGCCTCGTCGCCCGCTACCAGTCGCCGCAACCCTTCTACGAACGCAAGCTGGTTGAATACATGAAGGCCCTGAAGGGTCTGTAAACGCGAATAGCGGCCTGATGATGGTGGTGTCGGCCGACGGTCGGCACTATATCTATGGGCATGCCGATCCGTCTGCTCCCAGAAACACTGGTCAACCGCATCGCCGCCGGCGAGGTGGTCGAACGTCCCGCCGCCGCCGTGAAGGAGCTGGTGGAGAACGCCATCGACGCCGGGGCCACCCGCATCGACGTGGTGGCGCGCGACGGCGGCAAGTCGCTGATCGCCGTCACCGACGACGGCTGCGGCATGACGCCGGACGAGCTGGCGCTGGCGGTCGAACGCCATGCCACCTCCAAGCTGCCGAGCGACGACCTGCTCGACATCCGCTCTCTCGGCTTCCGCGGGGAAGCACTGCCGTCCATCGGCGCCGTCAGCTGCCTGACCATCACCAGCCGCGCCCGCGACGCCGACAGCGCCTGGAGCCTGACCGTCGATGCCGGCGCCAAGGGCCAGCCGCAGCCGGCGGCGCTGGCTCAGGGCACGCGGATCGAGGTGCGCGACCTGTTCGCCGCCGTGCCGGCCCGGCTGAAATTCCTGAAAGCCTCGCGCACCGAATACGACCACATCGCCGATTGCCTGGAGCGGCTGGCGATGGCCCATCCCGGCGTCGCCTTCACGCTCTCCGACGGCGGGCGCGGCGGACTGCGGCTGAGTGCTGCGCAGGGCGATTTGCTGGACGCCCGGCTGACCCGGCTGGGTGCCTTGATGGGCCGCGATTTCCAGGAGAACGCCGTTCCGGTGACGGCGGTGCGCGAGGGGGCGTCGCTGGCCGGCTGGATCGGCCTGCCGACCCTTCACCGCCCGACCGCCAAGCACCAGCATCTGTTCGTCAACGGCCGCCCGGTCCGCGACAAGCTGATGGTGGGTGCGGTGCGCGCCGCCTACGCCGATTTCCTGCCGCGCGACCGCCACCCGATGCTGGCGCTGTTCCTCGACATCGACCCGCAGGAGGTCGACGTGAACGTCCACCCGGCCAAGGCCGAGGTGCGCTTCCGCGACCAGGGTCTGGTGCGCGGCCTGATCGTCGGCTCGCTGAAGCACGCGCTGGCCGAGGCCGGCCACCGCGCTTCCACCACCGTCGGCCTCGCCACGCTGGGCGCCCTGCGGCCGGAACCTGCCGGCGATGCTGCTGGGACCGACAGCGGCTTCACCCCCTCCCCTCTGCCCTACGGCCGCTCCGGCGGCGGGTCAAGCGGGAGCGGTTGGGGTGGTTCCTACACGCCCACATCCGTGCCGCGCGGTCTGGCGGAGCGCTCCGCCGCCTTCCAGGCGCCGACCCAGACGGGGCTGCCGCCGCTGCAAGGCCGACTCAGCGGCTTCGGCAACGGCTTCGCCCCGGCAGCGCGCCCGCCGGAATACCGCACCCCAGACCCCGCCGCCCACAAGCCCGAGCCGCCGCCCGACAGCCACCCGCTGGGCGCGGCGCGGGCACAGGTCCACACCACCTACATCGTGGCGCAGACCCGCGAGGGCATCGTCATCGTCGACCAGCACGCCGCCCATGAACGGCTGGTCTACGAGCGGATGAAGACCGCCCTGCTGGAAGGCGGCGTCAAGCGCCAGGCCCTGCTGATCCCCGAACTGATCGAGCTGGACGAACCCTCCGCCAACCGCCTGCTGGCCCGCAGCGCCGAACTGGCAGAACTCGGTCTGGTGATCGAAGGCTTCGGCCACGGCTGCGTCATGGTGCGCGAGGTCCCGGCCCTGCTCGGCCAGTCCGACGTGAAGAACCTGATCCGCGACCTTGCCGAGGAACTGTCCGAACTGGGCGACGCCCTGTCGCTGAAGGAACGGCTGGAGGAGGTCTGCGCGACGATGGCCTGCCACGGCAGCGTCCGCGCCGGTCGCACGCTGAGCGTCGACGAGATGAACGCCCTGCTGCGCCAGATGGAGGCGACCCCGCACAGCGGCCAGTGCAACCACGGCCGGCCGACTTATGTGGAACTGAAGCTGGCCGATATTGAGAGGCTGTTCGGGCGGAGGTAGACCGGCAGTTCCGCTGCCGGTCTTGGCTGCCTAGGCTCACCCCTTCAGGATCACCGCGATCATGATGGCGGCAAAGCTGACGATGGCGACCGAGCCGACGATGATGCTGGCAAGCATCTGCGCCGAGATGTAGGAGCCGGCGACAGTCCCGGCGATCCGCGCCATCCCGTCGCGGCCACCCGTCGCGTTCGCACCAGGGTGTCCGCAGGACGGGCAGGACGGCGCTTCGGTGGAGATCGTGTGGCCGCAGGCGGCGCAGGGGATCAGAGCCATTCCGTTCCTTCCCATGTCTTGTCTTGCCGGGCTTGATCTGCCCTTGCCGAAGACATGGGAGGGGTAATGGAAGATTGCAGCCCCCTGCTCCGGACAACCTACCGGAGAGATACCCCGGCCGCGCTCAGTACCCCACCGTGAAGCGCTTGCGCTCGTGCTTCGGCGTCTCGATCTCATCGACCAGCGCCACGGCGAAGTCCTCGTAGGAAATCCAGCTGCGGCCGGTCTCGTCCGCCAGCAGCGAGTCGGCGCCAAGGCGGAACTTGCCCGTCCGCTCGCCCAGCACGAACTCGGCCGACGGCGACAGGAAGGTCCAGTTCAGGGCCGGTTCGGCCTTCAGACGGTCGAGGAACTCGGCGCCCTTGGTGGCCTCGGCCTTGTAGATTTCGGGGAATTCCGGCAGGTCGAGCACGCGCTTGCCCGGCGCCACCTCCAGGCTGCCGGCGCCGCCGACCACCAGATAGCGCGGCACGCCGGAGGTCTTCACCGCGCCGATCAGGCTGTCGGCATCGCCCATCAGGAACATCACGGCGCTGACCACCGCGTCATGGCCGGCCAGCCGCGGGGCGAGCGTTTCCGCCTTGTTGGCATCACCGGCCTTCACGGTCAGGCCGGGGGCGGCGGCGACCTTGGCGGGATCGCGGACGATGGCGGTGACGCTGTGACCGCGGCGGAGCAGTTCGGCCTGGATGCGGCTGCCGGCGCGGCCGGCGGCACCGATGATGGCGACGTTCATGGCGGGTGTCCTTCAACTAGGTTTCCAATAGTGACTTGATGCCCCTTTGGAAATCTGGTGTAAAGAAGGCACCTTTTCGTGACATGGTCACCCGCGCGTAACCGCCGGGTTGCCGGTCTGGATGACTGAACTGGGAGTGGATGCGGATGGACAGGACCCTGTTGGGGCTGGGCGGCAAGCGGCCGTCGGAGGTGGATCGACTGCCCGACGCCTATGCCTCCGCCTGCCCGACCCGGCAGGCACTGGACCGGATCGCCGACAAATGGACGGTGCTGATCCTGGGATTGCTGGAAAGCGGGCCGATGCGCTTCAACCAGCTGCGCCGCGAGATCGAGGGCATTTCGCAGAAGATGCTGTCGCAGACCCTCAAAAGCCTGGAGCGTGACGGGCTGGTCAGCCGCAGGGCCTTCGCGACCGTGCCGGTCACCGTCGAATATTCCATCACGCCGCTGGGCGCCACGCTGGCCGAAACGCTGGTGCCACTGCGGATGTGGGCCGAAACCCACATCGCGCAGATGCTGGAGGCCCGCGCCGCCTATGACCGGACGGAAGACGGCGCGCCGGTCCGGCTGGACGTCGCTTAGAGTGTGATCGGTTCAAGCGGAATCGCTTGAAGCGTGAATCACACGGAAAAACCAAAAGGTTAGAGTCTGTCTGGTGCTTCAATAAGCACCAGACAGACTCTAAACCTGCTCGCCGGGCTTGCCGTCCCCCTCCGTCCGCCGCAGCAGATAATCCAGCCCGCCGACCCGGAACCAGCGATAGCCGTAGGCTTCCATCACCAGATGGTGGCGACCCTTGGCATCGGGTTCGCTGTGGTCCTCCGACAGCAGGTTGACCAGCCGGCAATCCTCGCCATGGCCGTCCACATCCAGGACGATCTCGCAGGGCTTGTCCGACAGGTTGTGCAGGACGACCACCCCGTTGTTGCGCCAGTCATAGCGCAGAGCCAGCACCTCCGGCCGGCCCGTCTTCAGGATTTGGAAGTCGCCCCAACCGATTTCCGGACACTCCTTGCGCATGCGGATGATGCGCTCGGTCCAGTTCAGCAGCGATTGCGGGTCGCGGCGCTGGATCGCCGCGTTGATCCGCTCATAGCCGAAGACGCCGCCGCTGATCACCGGGCTTTCCGGCGCGTCGGACTTGGTGAAGCCGCCATGCGGCTCGTCCGACCACTGCATCGGCGTGCGGGCGCAGTTCCGTTCGGGCAGCGACAGGTCGTCGCCCATGCCGATCTCGTCACCATAGCGGATGACCGGCGTCCCCGGCAGGGTGAACATCAGGCTGTAGGCCAGCTCGATCCGCCGCCGGTCGGCGTTCAGCATCGGCGCCAGCCGCCGGCGGATGCCGCGGTCATAAAGCTGCATCGACTTGTCCGGCCCGAAGGCGGCGAACACCGCCTGCCGCTGCTCCTCGGTCAGCCGGCCCAGATCAAGCTCGTCGTGGTTGCGCAGGAAGGTGCCCCATTGGGCGGTGGCCGGCCGCGGCTTCGTCACCTCCAGCGCCTTGGCGAGCGGTGCGGTGTCGGCGGTCGCCAGCGCATAGAACAGATGCTGGTTGACCTGGAAATTGAACATCATGTGGCAGCGGTCGCCGTCGGTGCCGAAATAGTGCAGGTCGTCCTCCGGCAGGATGTTGGCCTCCGCCAGCAGCATGGCGTCGCCGCGCCGCCACTGCACGAACTCGCGGAAGCTGCGCAGCATGCCGAACTGTTCCTTCGGCTTGGTGACGTCCGCCCCCTTCTCCGCGATGATGAAGGGCACGGCGTCCATGCGGAATCCGGCGACGCCCAGCTGGATCCAGAAGCCCATGATCTTCAGCAGCTCGGCATGCACCTCCGGATTGGCGGTGTTCAGGTCGGGCTGGAATTTGTAGAAGCGGTGGAAATACCAGGCCTTGGCTTCGCGGTCATAGGTCCAGGTCGATTTCTGCACGCCGGGAAAGACCATGCCCTGGTCGGCATTCTCCGGCTTCTTGTCGGACCAGACATACCAGTCGCGATATTTGCTGTCGGGATCGCTGCGGGCGGCCTTGAACCAGGGATGCTCGTCGGAGGTGTGGTTGATCACCAGATCGATGATCACCCGGATGCCGCGCTGTTCGCAGGCATGGGTGAACTCGACGAAATCGCCCAGCGTGCCGTACCGCGGATCGACATTGTAATAGTCGGCGACGTCGTAGCCGTCGTCCTTCATCGGCGAGGTCTGGAACGGCCCCAGCCACAGGCAGGTCACCCCCAGCCCGTGCAGATAATCCAGCCGGCGCAGCAGCCCCTGGAAATCGCCGACGCCGTCGCCGTTGGCATCCATGAAGGTCGACAGCGACAGGTTGTAGATCACCGCATTCTTGTACCAGAGGTCCCGGATCATGGCCGCTCCATCGCGATGCCCAACTCCCGGCCCGATGCGGGGAGGACAGGCGGGGAACAGCGGCGAGGCCACTTTGGTTGCGGGGCAAACCGTTCTTCGGCGGTAGATGCGCCTGCGGCAAAGTTGCAGGTCAGGCATCCGGCATCTGGCATGCAAAACTTTTTGCGGTGGCATGCCAGTTTGCTTATGTTGCAGTACAGCATGACTGAACCGTCACCGTGGGCACCCGCTGTCCGCGGGGGACGTCGTTCGGCCTCATGCACTGTTGTTCCTATCGCCTTTGTTCCTGTCCCCTTTTTTCCTGTCGACGCCCCGCCCCTCCCGATAAGGACGTTTCCGCCATGATCGAGACCCAGGCCCTTCTGTTCCTCGCGCTGACCGGCATGATCGGCCATGCCGTCTACATGGCCAGCGACCGCGGCGGCTTCACCGTGATCGAGCCGGAGAAGGACGAGACGGAAGAGGAGCCGGGCATCCTGTTCTCCTCCGACCGCTTCCAGCAGGCGGCCCAAGCGGAAAAGAATTCCGACGGCAAACCCGGCAAGGCCAAGGACCGTCCCTTCTGGATCGAATGAACGATGCGGACCGGGGCGCTTCTCGCGCATCCCGGCCCGCATCCGTCAGTCAGTCTTCCGAGCGAAGCCCCCCGACTGCGCCTTACCCGTTGGCGGTGCCGGCGGCGGCCCCGACCGGGACGGCGCGGCTTGCATCGCCATGTTCGGCACGGCGTGCCAACTCCTCGTTCCGGGCGTGGTGCCGGGCCAGCATCGGCTTCAGGACCAGCAGCGCACAGGCCGCGGCGGTCAGATCCATGGTGGCGGTGACATACAGCACGGTCGCCCAGGTGCCGGTGGCTTCCATCAGCAGGTTGCCCAGCGGGACCAGCAGGGCGGCGACACCCTTGGCACAGTACAGGACGCCGTAGATCTTGCCGGCATGCTTGGTGCCGAAGGTGTCGGCCGAGGTGGCGCTGAACAGGCTGTACACTTCGCCCCAGGCCAGGAAGACCATGCCGCTGAGGATCAGGAACATCATCGGGTCGTGGCCGAAGCGGCTCAGCATGATGATGCCGACGCCTTCCAGGGTGAAGGCGACGAACATGGTCGCCTCACGGCCGATGTGGTCGGAGATGAAGCCGAACAGCGGACGCGAGATGCCGTTCATCACGCGGTCGAGCATCAGGGCGAAGGGCAGAGCCGCCATGGTCAGGCCGAAGACGCTGACCGGTGCTTCCTTCACGCCCAGATCGTGGGCGATGACGCCCAGCTGGGCCACAGCCATCAGGCCGCCGGTGACGGTGCCGATGAACATCGCCCACATGACCCAGAACACCGGGGTGCGGACCGCTTCGCCGAGCGTGTAGTCGCGGCGGGTCTGCGCGACCTTGGTGGAGGCCTTGACCTGCTCCTTCTGCGGCATGCGCAGGAACAGCGCGGCGCAGATGATGATGGCGCCCTGCACCAGGCCGAACCAGAAGAAGGCCGACTGATAGCCGCTGCTGTGGATCATCGCCGAGATCGGCAGGATGGTCAGGGCCGAACCGGCGCCATAGCCGCCCGCCGTCAGGCCGACCGCCAGACCGCGCTTTTCCGGGAACCACTTCAGCGCGTTGTTGACGCAGGTGGCGTAGACGCAGCCGACGCCGATGCCGCCGATGGCCGAACCGACATACAGCATGGCGAGCGTGCCGGCATAGCTGTCGACGATCCAGGACAGGCCGGTGAAGAAGCCGCCGGCGGCGACGATCACGCGGGGGCCGTACTTGTCGATGAAGTAACCCTCGATCGGCGTCAGCCAGGTCTGCACGACGACGAAGATGGTGAAGGCGGTCTGGATCGATGCGCGCGTCCAGCCATGGGTCGCCTGGATTTCCGGGACGAACAGCGTCCAGGCATACTGGATGTTGGCCGCCGCCACCATGCAGACGATGCCGACGACGATCTGCGTCCAGCGCACCGCGTCGGTCACCGGCGCCGCGGATTCCGCCGCCGGTTGTGAATTCATATGAGCCATCGTGCCTCCCTTAAACTTGCCTGAGCCGGCGGCACGGCCCCTCTCCCGGGGACCGGCACGCCAATCACGATTGCGGAATGACCCGGACGGACCGCTCTTGCTGACGGTTCCTTTCCGGAACTCGGCGCGGATGCCGACAATCGCTCGGAGTTCGATTGTCCCGATTTAGGAATGCCAGATATGTAATCTGGTATGCCAAAACCGGGGACAAAAAGACACCGACGGACGGATCGACGCCGTAGGCATACAGTCTGATCAAGTAAAACTTACCTTACACACCACATCCGGCGAGCGGTCCACACCGGTTCTGTTATCGGATCACCCGATCGGTCGCGTGTTCTGTAAAAAGAAGCCGTGCCGGTACCTGCACGGCCCCCTCAAACGAGGGTGTGCAGTCTTAGGAGATAGATAGATGCCGCCGTTTCCATAGAGGAACCGCATCGGCGACACATAATGTTTTGCTCGGATTGTTTTGGAACTCAACAATCCGTTTCGTCTTTCCGCATGATGGAAAAACACGGGCGGCAGCCTTGGAACGCCAGGGATGCGTCCCCAACGGCGGGTGGGCGGGGTCGGTAAAAAATGGAACTCAGGGGGATCTAAAGGACTGACCCGCAACGCCAAGGGCAGGGCAAGCGGGAACCGTCCATGCGGTCAGGCCGGGTGGCGGACCGTCAGGAAGGCGACGCGGGTGTCGCCATAGCGGCGCTCGTCGAGCGCCGAAAAACCGTCGGGAAGAGGCAGCGGATCGCGGTCGGCGACCTCAACCACGGCGAGCGCGCCGTCGGCCAGCCAGCCGGCGCGCAGCAGACCCTCAAGCGCACGCGGCGCCAGCCCTTGGCCATATGGCGGGTCGAGGAAGGCCAGCATGCAGGCACGGGGCGCCGGCGGCGGCTTGGCCGCATCAGCACGCAGAATCTGGGCGTTCGCCGTCTCGCGCAGAGCCTCGACATTGGCGCGCACGGCGTCGAGCGCCGGCCGGCCCATGTCGAGGAAGCCGCACCAGGACGCACCGCGCGACAGGGCTTCCAGCCCCAGCGCACCGGTGCCGCAAAAGGCATCGACGACCGCGGCGCCCTCGAACTCGGGCGCCCAGTCGGCGTGGGCCAGGATGTTGAAGATGGCTTGCCGGGTGCGGTCGGTGGTGGGGCGGGTATCGTGCCCGCCCGGTGCCACCAGACTGCGGCCGCGGTGCTTACCGCCGACGATCCGCACGCGGGCGCTCCGTCCGTCCACCAGCCCCGCCGCCAGACCTCTCGCCGCCGCCGGCCTTCGGCCCACCGCGCGGTGCCGGACCGGCACCCTTCGGACCAGCCGGCTTGGACCCGCCCGGCTTGAAGCCCGGAGCCTTGCCGTCGCGCGGCCTGTCATCGCGGGGCCTCTCGTCACGAGGCCTGTCATCGCGAGAACGTGCGCCCTCGGACCGCGGGGCGTCTGACCGGGCACCCTCCGGCTTGCCGGAACGGCCCGGCTTCGCCGAGCCGCCGCCGAGCGACAGGGTGCCGCGGGTGGATGCGCCGCGCCGCGCCGGCTTGGTCTCTTCGGTGCGGGCGGCCTCGGCCTCGTGCCGCTTGGTGGCGGACCGCGGCGCGCGCTTCGGCGCCGCCTTGGCATCGGCGTTCGCCGCAGCGCCGACTTTGGAAGATGCGGCCTTTGGACCGGATTTCCCCGCCGCTTCGGCACGGGCCTTGGCGCGCTGCTTGGTACCGGACTCGGTCGATTCCGCCCCTTCGGGCGTGCCGAAGAAGGGGGCGATCTGTTCGCGGACTACGCGCTTCGGCACCTCCTCGACGGCGCCCTCCTCCAGCTTGCCGAGCTGAAACGGGCCATAGGCGACGCGGATCAGCCGGTTGACCTGGAGCCCCAGCGACTCCATCACCTTGCGGATCTCGCGATTCTTGCCTTCCTTTAGGCTGACGGTCAGCCAGGCGTTGCGGCCCTGGATGCGGTCGAGCGCGGCCTCGATCGGGCCGTACTTCACGCCTTCGATGGTCGGCCCCTTCTCCAGCGCCGCCAGTTGCCTCTCATCGACCTCGCCGAAGACGCGCACGCGGTAGCGGCGGGTCCAGCCGGTGGCCGGCAGTTCCAGGAAGCGGGCCAGCTCGCCGTCGTTGGTCAGCAGCAGCAGCCCCTCGGTCGTCAGATCGAGACGGCCGATGGAGACCACGCGCGGCAGGTCGGGCGGCAGGCGGTCGAAAACGGTCTCGCGCCCCTTCTCGTCACGGGCGGTGGTGACCAGACCCGACGGTTTGTGATAGCGCCAAAGGCGGGCCGGCTCCGGTTCCGGAATGACCTTGCCGTCGACCTGCACGATGTCGCCGGGGCGCACCACGCAGGCCGGGCTGTCCAGCACGCGGCTGTTGACCGCGACGCGGCCCTCGGCGATCCAGCGTTCGGCGTCGCGGCGCGAGCATAGGCCGGCGCGCGCCAGTCGCTTGGCGATGCGTTCACCGCCATTATTGGCGGAATCGGATTTCTTGACAGTATCGGAGCGGTCCATGGCCGGACCATAGGGCCTGGACGCGCCGCCCGCAACACGAGTCCAGCGCCCCGACACCGGAATCCGGTTGACGGGCCCGGCGGGCGGTTGGCACCCTGCCCGGCCATGCCCCCTCCCTCCCATATGGACCTCGCCTTCGCCGCCGCCGAGGCCGCCGCCGCGCGCGGCGAGGTACCGGTCGGCGCCGTCGTCGTCGATCCCGCCACGGGCGCGGTGCTCGCCGCCGCCGGCAACCGGACGGAGGAGCTGTGCGACCCGTCCGCCCATGCCGAACTGCTGGCGATCCGCGCCGCCTGTGCGGAGCGCGGCCAGCCCCGCCTGCCCGGCTGCGACCTGTATGTGACGCTTGAGCCCTGCGCGCTCTGCGCCGCGGCGATCAGCTTCGCCCGCATCCGGCGGGTCTATTACGGCGCCTACGACCCCAAGGGCGGCGCCGTCGACCACGGCCCGCGCTTCTTCACCCAGCCGACCTGCCACCACGCGCCGGAAATCTACAGCGGAATCGGCGAGACCAGGGCCGGGGCGCTGCTGCGGGACTTCTTCAGGAAGCGCCGCTAGGCCATTGCCGACGGTTTGGCTCTCGCTCTGCGCATTATTGTTATCGCCATGCCGGAACAGAATTTCTCAACAGCAAACGCATGCAAACAAATTCACCCCACAGAAAATCCGGACGAAATTCTTCAGATCGCAGCAACCGGTGCATATGATAAGTATAAACAAGGTATGCTCTGTTAAGTGTTTGTTTAACGAATATATGCCCATGATGCGTCTGTCGCCTTCAGCCATCGGGAGTTAAAAAGAATGCTGTCGTTCCGCAAGCCCCAGGACAATCAGGCAGCCGAAGAGTTGGCTCTGCTGGGACGCCATGCGGGTGTCGGGTTGTGGGACGCCGTGATTCACAATGGCGATCCGATGCATGCGCAGAGCCGCTGGCACTGGTCGCCGGAATTCCGCCGCCTCGTCGGCTTCGGCCACGACGACACGGCCGGCTTCCCCGACAAGGTCGGATCCTGGGCCGACCGGTTGCACCCCGACGACGCCAAGCCGACCTTCGACAGCTTCATGGCCTGCCTGAACGACCGCAGCGGCCGCACCGGCTATGATGTGAATTACCGGCTGAAGGTGAAGGACGGCAGCTATCGCTGGTTCCGCGCCATCGGCGGCGTCGCCCGCGACAGCAGCGGCCTTGCGCTCCGCGCCTGCGGATCGCTGATCGACATCGATGCCGAGCGCAACGAACTGGAGCGGGCCAAGCTGCTCGACCGCCATGCCGGCGTCGGGCTGTGGGATGCGGTGTTCTACAACGCCGACCCGATGCATGCGCAGAGCCGGTGGCACTGGTCGCCGGAGTTCCGCCGCCTCGCCGGGTTCGACCGTGACGACAAGGCCGGCTTTCCCGACGGCGTCAATTCCTGGGCCGACCGGCTGCACCCGGACGACGCCAAGCCGACCTTCGACGGCTTCATGGCCTGCCTGAACGACCGCAGCGGCCGCACCGGCTACGACGTCGATTACCGGCTGAAGCTGAAGGACGGCACCTATCGCTGGTTCCGCGCCATCGGCGGCGTCGCCCGCGACGGCAACGGCCTGGCCTTGCGCGCCTGCGGCTCGCTGATCGACATCCACGCCCAGAAGATGGCCGAACTGCGGCAGGCGGAACTGGACGGCGAACGCCGCAGCAGCATCGCCACCCTTGCCGAGTCTCTGGACCGCGAAGTCGGCACCGCCGCCGACCGCGCCACCGCCAACGCCCAGACCGTCGCCGCCGCGACAGAGGAGCTGTCGGCCTCGATCTCCGACATCAGCAACCGCGCCAACGAGGCGTCCGGCGCCTCGCTAAAGGCATCGGAGGAGGCGACCCGCACCAACGCCGCGGTGGAAGCCCTGGTCACCTCGGCCGAGCGCATCGGCGCCATCACCAAGCTGATCAACAGCATCGCCTCGCAGACCAACCTGCTGGCGCTGAACGCCACCATCGAAGCCGCCCGCGCCGGCGAGGCGGGCCGCGGCTTCGCCGTGGTGGCGAACGAGGTGAAGTCGCTGGCCCAGCAGAGCGGCAGCGCGGCCGACGACATCGCGGCGCAGATCGCGTCGGTCCAGCAGGAGGCGCTGCATGCGGTCGACGCCATCCGCCGCATCGGCACGATCGTCACCGACGTTCAGCAGATCTCCACCACCATCGCCGCTGCCGTGTCGCAGCAGGAATCGGCGACCAAGGAGATCGCCCACAGCGTCACCCGCGTGGTCCGCGACATCGAAGTGGTGTCGCAGAACATCGCCTCCACGTCGGAACGGCTGCGGGCGTAAAGGGAAAAGACCTGAGGGAAAAGAAAGGGGGGCGCATCGCTGCGCCCCCCGATTTTCTGTCCGACAGCAGAGCTTACCGCCCCACCGCCCGCCAGCCGATGTCGCGGCGGCAGAAGCCGCCCGGCCAGTCCAGCGCGTCCACCGCCTTGTAGGCCGCCGTCTGCGCCTCCGCCACTGTTGGCGCCAGCGCAGTCACGCCCAGCACCCGGCCGCCGACCGACAGCACCCGGCCATCCTCGGCCCGCTTGGTGCCGGCGTGGAACACGGTCACGCCATCCACCGCGCCGGCCTTGTCCAGCCCGCGGATCTCGGTGTTCTTGGTGTAATCGCCGGGATAGCCGTTGGCCGCCATCACCACGCACAGCGCGGTCCGGTCGTGCCAGCGCAGGTCGATGCTGTCCAGCACCCCGTCGGCCGCCGCCACCAGCGCCGCCAGCGCGTCGGACTTCAGCCGCATCATCAGCGTCTGGCATTCCGGGTCGCCGAAGCGGACGTTGAACTCCAGCGTCTTCGGCACCGGGCCGTCCGGCGTCTGCATGATCATCAGGCCGGCGAACAGCACGCCTTTGAAGGGCTTGCCTTCCGCCGCCATGCCCTTGACCGTCGGCAGGATGATCTCGCGCATCACGCGATCCTGCAAATCGGCGGTCAGTACCGGGGCCGGGGAATAGGCGCCCATGCCGCCGGTGTTCGGGCCGGTGTCGCCGTCGCCGACCGCCTTGTGGTCCTGGGCCGAGGCCAGCGGCAGCGCGTTCTCGCCGTCGCACAGCGCGAAGAAGCTGACCTCCTCGCCGTCCAGGAACTCCTCCACCACCACCTCGGCACCGGCGGCGCCGAAGCGGCCGCCGACCAGCGCGTCGTCGATGGCCTCGAAGGCTTCCTGCTCGGTGCGGGCGACGGTGACGCCCTTGCCGGCGGCCAGCCCGTCGGCCTTCACCACGATGGGGGCGCCATGCTTGCGCACATAGGCCTTGGCGGCTTCGGGATCCTTGAAGCGCTCATAGAAGGCGGTGGGCACCCCGTACTTCGCCAGGATGTCCTTCATGAAGCCCTTGGACCCCTCAAGCTCCGCAGCCGCCGCACTCGGCCCGAAGGCCTTGACGCCCAGCGCGGTCAGCCTGTCCACCAGACCCAGCACCAGCGGCCCCTCCGGACCGACGACGACGAAGTCGATGGCGTTGTCCTGGACGAAGCGCACCAGCGCGTCGACATCTTCCGACCCGATGGGCACCAGCGTGGCGACGTCGGCGATGCCGGCATTGCCCGGCGCGCAATAGAGCGCATCGCACAGCGGCGAGTTGGAAATGGCCCAGCAGAGCGCGTGCTCACGACCGCCCGATCCGACGACGAGGACTTTCATGGGGGGCGCTCCTTCCGCCTTGTTGCGATCTGCGCGCCTTGTATCATGGCGGCGCCCCAACTCAAGAGCGCCATGACGTCCGAAAACGCACCCCAAATCTCCACGCCGCTGATTGCTCCGGAACCGCGCCCCGGCTCCAACCTTCCGGAATTCACCGTTGGCGACCTCGCCCGCCGGCTGAAGCGCAGCATCGAGGAGGAGTTCGGCTTCGTCCGCGTCCGCGGCGAGATCAGCCAGCCGAAGAAGCACAGCTCCGGCCACTGCTACATGCGGCTGAAGGACGACACCGCGGTGATCGAGGCGGTGTGCTGGCGCGGCACCATGGCGAAGCTGGCCATCCGGCCGGAAGAGGGGTTGGAGGTCATCGTCACCGGGCGGATGACGACCTATCCCGGCCGCTCGCAGTACCAGCTGATCGTCGAGTCGATGGAGCTGGCCGGCGAAGGCGCGCTCCTGAAGATGCTGGAGGAGCGCAAGCGCCGGCTGGCGGCGGAGGGGCTGTTCGATCCCGCCCGCAAGAAGCGCATCCCCTTCCTGCCCGACGTGATCGGCGTCGTCACCTCCCCCACCGGGGCGGTCATCCGCGACATCCTGCACCGGCTGAACGACCGCTTCCCCCGCCATGTCCTGCTGTGGCCGGTCGCGGTGCAGGGCGAGCGCGCGGCGGCCGAAGTGACGGCGGCCATCGAGGGCTTCAACCGCATCCAGCCGGGGGGGCGCGTTCCGAGGCCCGACCTGATCATCGTCGCGCGCGGCGGCGGCTCGCTGGAGGACCTGATGGCCTTCAACGAGGAGAATGTCGTCCGTGCCGCGGCGGCCAGCGCCATTCCGCTGATCTCCGCCGTCGGGCACGAAACCGACACCACGCTGATCGACTTCGCGTCCGACCTGCGGGCGCCCACCCCGACCGCCGCCGCCGAGATGGCGGTGCCGGTGCGCGGCGAGTTGCTGGCCCAGATCCTCGACGACGAGCGCCGGCTGCTCGCCTGCGCCTCCCGCGCGGTGGAGGACCGCCGCAACCGGGTGGAGGGGCTGGCCCGCGGCCTCGGCGATCCCCGCGCCCTGCTGGAAGGCCATGCCCAGCGGCTGGACGACCGGGCGGAGCGGCTGAACCTTGCAGCGATGGCCCTGCTGGAGCGCCGCCGCACCCGCGTCGGCGAGCTGGCCGCCAAGCTGCGCCATCCGCGCGAGAAGCTGGCCCAGGCCGAGCAGAAGCTGGCGTCGGAAAGCCGCGCCCTCGATTCAGGCCTGCGCCATGCGGTGACCACCGCCGGCGGGCGGTTCGACCGGGTTGCCGGCCGGCTGTCGCTGACCCCGGCGCGGGTAAAGCTGGATGAAGGCACCCGCCGCATCGCCGACCTGACGCCGCGCCTCGACCGCAGCCATGCCAAGGGTGTTGCCGACAAGGCGGCGTCTCTGGCGTCGCTCGGCCAATTGCTGGAGAGTTACAGCTACAAAGGCGTGCTGGCCCGTGGCTTCGCCCTGGTCGAGGACCGCGACGGCCGCCCGGTGACCCGCGCCGATCAGGCGACGCCGGGTTTGGCCGTCAACATCGTCTTCGCCGACGATGCCAAAGTTGCCGCAACTGTCGATGGCGGCGCGCCCAAGGCGGAGATGAAGCCCGAGGCGCAGGCGGACCCCAAGCCGGAGAAAAAGGCGGCACCGCGCAAGCCTCGGCCGGTGCCGGTACAGGGCAGCCTGTTCTGAGACTGCGTGGCCTGGGTCGGACAGGGACAGAGCGGAGCCGGTTATCCGTCGGCCAGTTCGTCAAGCCGTTGCCGTGCAAGCCGAAGCGGCACGCTCCAGTCCTTCGGCGCCTGTTGGCGGCATAGGGTGACGGTCGGATACCAGGGGGTGTCCGACCGGTCGCGCAGCCAGCGCCATTCGGCGGCATGGGGCAGCAGTGCACAGGTTGGGCGCCCCAGCGCCCCGGCCAGATGCACGGTGACATTGTCGATGGAGACCACGAGGTCGACGGCGGCAACCGCCGCGGCCAGCCCGTCCAGATCGCCCCAGGGATCGAGACCGGGCAGTTCCCCGATGTCGATGCCCTCCGCCGTCAAGGCGGCGATCTCCTGCGTCCAGTCGCCATATTGCAGCACCACGAGGCGGACGCCGGGCCGGTGGAGCGCATGGGCCAACACGCGCAACGGCATGTTGCGGCTGCGCCCGTGCTTGGGATTGGTGGTGTGCCAGGCGATGCCGACCGCCAGCGTGCCGGCCGGAATCGCCGCGCGAAAATCCGAGACCCTGGCCGGATCGGCCAGCAGATAGGGCGCGGCGGAGTACGGGACTCCCCCGGCGTCCGCCAGCAGGCGCGGCAGGCTGCCCGCCGGGATTTGCGCGGCAATCGGCGCATGGTCCGGGTCGGCCCCCTCGGTCAGCGTCAGGTTTGCATCGGGGGGCCAGCCCCGCGCGACCACCTCCACCTCCGGCAGCGAGCGCGTGAACAACGGAACCAGCCGCGGTTCGCATTCCAACACACAGCGGACACCCGCCCGGACCAGCAGCGGCAGCAGGCTGGCGAACTGGATTTCGTCGCCGATCCCCTGTTCGCCCCAGATCAGCAGACGGTTCCCACCCAGCGGCTGGCCCGTCCAGGCCGGTTGCGGGAAGCGTCCGGCGGCGAACAGCCAGGGCTGCACGGTCCAGCGGTCTTCCCAGGCCGCCCACCCCTCTTCGAAACGGCCCAGCGTCAGCAGGGCCAGGGCACGGAGCAGCCGGGATTCCCCCAGCTCGGGAGCGAGCGCCAGCACCGCCTGCGTGTTCGCCAAGGCCTCCTCCGGATGGCCCGCGAGCAGCAACGCGTCGCCCAGATTGCTGCGGATGCCGATCTCGTCCGGCCGCAACGCCGCCGCCCGGCGCTGGCCGGCCAGCGCGGTTTCCAGATCGTCCTGCCCCTTCAGGACATTCGAACGGTTGTTCCACAGCTCCGCTGCCGCCGGATCGACCGCAAGGCCGGACTCGTAGGCCCGGCGCGCCTCCATCAATCGTCCGGCCTCCTTGTGCAGCCTGCCCAGCCCGTTCCAGAGGCCGTGATGCAGCGGGTCGAGGATCAGGGCACGCCGGAGCGTCCGTGCCGCCTCGCCGTCGGGAGCCTGCCGGCCCAGTTGCAGGAGATATTCCCCCAGCAGCCGCAGCATCTCGGCGGCATCGGGAACCAGCAGCAGGGCGATGCAGCGCTCCGCCGCCGCCGCCGCACCCTGCCTGTCGGCGGCCAGCGCCACCGCAAGGTTGCAGCGCAGCTCGATGGAAAGCGGTTGCAGCCCGACCGCAGCACGGAGCGCCTGCGCGGCCTCGCCGGGACGGCCCGCCTTCAAGGACCGCATCGCAAAATCGTTGAGCTGGACGATCCGGGTCGGGTCGAGGGTGGCGGCGCGGACCATCGGGTCGAGGGCCTCGCCGGACCGGCCCAGCGCCTCCAGCAGGCCGGCGAGGTTGGTGTGGAAATCCGGCTGCGTTCCATCGCCGGCGATTGCCTGCCGGATCAGGTCGCAACCCTCCTCCAGCCTGCCGCTCTGCCCCAGCAGGATGCCGCGCAGGTGGAGCGTCATGACATGGTCGGGAACCGCGTCCAGAATCTGGCGATAGATGGCATCCGCCTCTTCGAGGCGCCGCTCCTGGTGCAGGTCGAAGGCGATGAGCAGAGCTTCCTGGATCGTCGCCATGACCGTTCCGTCCTTCCCCTATCCGCGCCCTTTTCCGCGAAACCGGTCCGCAGACCGTCACACCGCGCCGGCAAAGCTCCAGCGCAGGGTCTCGCCGCTGCGGAAGGGCAGCACGGCGTCGCCCTCGCTGACCAGGATCAGGTCGGGGGCGACCGACGGACGGCGCTCCAGCGCCACCCGCTCCTCGCTGACCGGCAGGTTGTAGAAACGCGGGCCGTTCAGGCTGGCGAAAGCCTCCAGCCTGTCGAGCGCGCCGGCCTCGTCGAACGCCTCGGCATAGAGTTCCAGCGCGTTGGCCGCGGTGAAGCAGCCGGCGCAGCCGCAGGCGGCCTCCTTGGCGGTCACCGTATGCGGGGCGGTGTCGGTGCCGAGGAAGAATGGCCCCTCGCCGCTCGTCGCCGCCTCGACCAGAGCCACCCGGTGCGTCTCGCGCTTGGCGATCGGCAGGCAGTAGAGGTGCGGGCGGATGCCGCCCTGGAAGATGTGGCTGCGGTTGATCAGCAGATGGTGCGCGGTGATGGTGGCGGCGATCCGGCCGCTGGCGGCATGGGCCCGCACGAACTGCACGGCGTCGGCGGTCGTCACATGCTCCAGCACGATTCGCAGGCTGGGGTGGCGCTCCAGCAGCGGGGCCAGGATGCTGTCGATGAACACCGCCTCGCGGTCGAAGATGTCGACCGACTGGTCGGTGACCTCGCCATGGATCAGCAGCGGCATGCCGATGTCCGCCATGCGCTCCAGCACCGGGGCGATGCGGGCGATGTCGGTGACGCCATGGGCGCTGTTGGTGGTGGCGTTGGCGGGATAGAGCTTGGCGGCGGCGAAGACCCCATCCGTGAAGCCCTGGGCCAGATCGCCGGCATCGGTGCCGTCGGTTAGGTAGGCGGTCATCAGCGGGGTGAAGGCGACGCCGTCAGGCAGGGCCGCCAGGATGCGCTCGCGGTAGGCCATGGCGTCGGCGGCCGTCGCCACCGGCGGCTTCAGGTTCGGCATGACGATGGCGCGGCCGAACTGGCGGGCGGTGAAGGGCAGAACCGCCTTCAGCATGGCGCCGTCGCGCAGGTGGACATGCCAGTCGTCGGGACGGCGGATGACAAGACGGTCGTTCGGCATGGATCGGGTCCCGGCGCTGGTGTCGAGGGGCGGTGAGCTTGGACGACGTTCTATCGCCATCGCCGCGGCATCTCAACAGAGGCGGTCCCCAAACCGGAAACGCAGGCTGGAAACATGAAGGGAAGCCGGCAGCCCCCCGCCGGCCGGCGTTGGCGGGGGGCTGGCCGTCATGGGCAGACCTTACTGGCCCGAAACTTTACTGGATGGTGGTCGAGGTCTTCAGGCCGAGGATGCCGTCGATCTTCGCGGCCTGCTCCGCGGTCACCGGCTTGCCGCCGATGCCGGCGAGCTGCTGCCGGGCGTCGGCCACCGCCTTGTCGCGGGCGGCGCTGTCCTTCAGCGCATGGGCGGCCAGCATCTGCTCGTGGTACTTGCCGAGCTGGACGGTCAGCTGGTCGGTCGGCTTGGCGCCCAGTTCCTTGGCGACGGCGTCGGCCTGGGTCTTGGTCACTTCGGCCTTCGGGGTGGCCGCGACCTGCTCATGCTTGGTCTTGCCGGCATCCGCCTTGGTGGCATCGGCCTTCGGGGCCTCGGTCTTCTGGACTTCGGTCTTGGTGGCCTCGCTCTTGGTGACAGCCTTCTGATCGGCCTTCTGGTCGAGCTTCGGAGCCGTCGTGGTGGAGTCGGTCGTCGCGGCGGGGGCCGGCGTGGCCGGAACGGCCGGCGCGACCGTTGCCGCACCCGCGCTCAGCACGGGGGCCGTCGCCATCAGGGCGACAAACGCAAAAGTCGAAACGGACGAGCGGATACGCGACCCAAAGACGGTGCCGGACATTTGGTTTCTCCATTTCGGTGAGCGATCCTCGTTGCGGGATCGTGCTTAGATGAACGTGGCCCCGCTGCCGTTCATTCCACGCCCTTCCAAAAAATTTTCGAGGAGCCTGAAAATTTTTCCGCCGCCTTTTTTGGCCGCAGGTGACGGGGCCGGCGAAAGGGGCTAGAAAACCCACGCTTTTCCTATCCAAGCGCGGACCTTCTCCGATGAGCCTGATCACGCCCCGCACCCCGCCCGGAACGATGGAGCTGCTGCCGCGCCAGCAGGTGGCCTTCCAGCGCATGCTGGACACCATCCGCCGCGGCTATGAGCGGTTCGGCTTCGTCCCCGTCGAAACCCCGGTGTTCGAGACGGTCGACACGCTGCTGACCAAGTCGGGCGGCGAGACGGAGAAGCAGGTCTATTTCGTCCAGTCCACCGGCGCCATCCAGCAGGGCAACAAGCCGGAGCTGGCGCTGCGCTTCGACCTGACCGTGCCGCTCGCCCGCTATGTGGCGGAGCATGAGCGCGACCTCGCCTTCCCCTTCCGCCGCTACCAGATCCAGCGGGTCTATCGCGGCGAGCGGGCGCAGCGCGGGCGCTTCCGCGAATTCTACCAGTGCGACATCGACGTGATCGGCAAGGACAGCCTGTCCGCCCATTACGACGCCGAGATCCCGGCGGTCATCCACCATGTCTTCACCGAGCTGAACTTCGGCGGCTTCACCATCAACGTGAACAACCGCAAGATCCTGCTCGGCCTGCTCGACGGTCTGGGCGTCGCCGACGCCGACACCCGCGTTCTGGTTCTGCGCGAGATCGACAAGCTGGACAAGATCGGTCAGGACAAGGTGCGCGCGAGCCTGCTGGGCCTCGGCGTGACCGAGCATGCCGCCGACACCATCCTGTCGCTGATCGCCATGGAGGGCACCAACGCCGAGACGCTGGCCGCACTCGGCGCACTCGACATCGAGACCGACCTCTTCCGCGAAGGCGTGGGCGAGCTGACCACCGTCATCGAGGGGCTGAAGGCCTTCCAGGTGCCGGAGGGCACGGTGCGCATCAACCTCGCCATCGCGCGCGGCCTCGATTACTACACCGGCACCGTCTACGAGACCTTCCTGAACGACCATCCCGGCATCGGCTCGGTCTGCTCCGGCGGCCGCTACGAGAATCTCGCCAGCCACTACACCAAGTCGAAGCTGCCGGGCGTCGGCATCTCCATCGGCGCCACCCGCCTGTTCTACCAGCTGATGGAGGCCGGCATCATCAAGGACGCCACCCCCACCGCCCAGGTGCTGGTGACGCAGATGGACCCGGCCCTGTCCGCCGATTATTTCCGCATGGCCAGCGAGTTGCGCGCCGCCGGCATCAACACGGAAATCCAGCTGGACGGCGGCAAGATCGCCAAGCAGATGAAATATGCCGACCGCGCCGGCATCCCCGTCGTCCTGCTGATGGGGTCCGACGAAAAGGCCCGCGGCACCGCGACCCTGAAGCATCTGGTCAAAGGCGAGCAGGTCGAGGTTCCGCTGACGGAGTTGGCCGCCCGCGCGAAGACGCTGCTGGAGGGGTGAGAGGCACCCCCTTAAACCCCCGTTAACCATAATTCGCCTATCGTTCCGACCTACACCGGCCGTGTGGGTCGGGCGACAGGGGGTGCGCATCCGAGATGGCAAAGGGGTGGATGCAGCTTGGGCGCTGGACCGGGCGGGTCGCGATTGCGGCGACGCTGTCCATCACGCTCGCCGCCGCCGGCTATGCCGGCTGGCGGGAAATGGAGACCTCGCGCCTCCAGGCCCGGCTGCTCTCCGGCGTCGCCCAGTCGATGACCGTCTCCTTGCGCGAAGGCCCCAATCCCCAGGCGCGCCATCCCAAGCATGGGCCGTACAACGAGCGGCTCGGCTACACCGCCCTGCCCGGCCAGCTCGACGCGCTGACCCACGACGTCTACGCAATCGAGCAGCAGGCGGTGCTGTCGCCGGCCCTCGACCGCTTCATGGCCGGCGGCGGCTTTCCGATCTACCGCGAGAAGACGCAGGCCGGGCTGACCCTGCTCGACCGCAACGGCGCGGTCATGTATTCGGCGCGCTATCCCGAACGGGTGTTCGACGGTTTCGACGATGTGCCGAAGCTGGTCGCCGACACGCTGCTGTTCATCGAGAATCGCGAACTTCTGGACGAGGACCAGCCGCGCCGCAACCCGGCGGTGGAATGGGACCGCTTCGGCGCCGCCGTCGCCATGCTGCCGATCCAGATGATCCGGCCGGGCCAGCGCTCCCCCGGCGGCTCGACGCTCGCCACCCAGATCGAGAAATACCGCCATTCGCCCGACGGCCAGACCGTCGGCAGCGTCGAGAAGCTGCGCCAGATGACCTCGGCCAGCGTCCGCGCCTACAGCGACGGCGAGGACACGACCCAGGCGCGCCGCCGCATCCTGGTCGATTACCTGAACTCCACCCCGCTGACCGCGCGCTCGGGCTTCGGCGAGGTGAACGGGCTGGGCGACGGGCTGTGGGCCTGGTTCGGCACCGACCTTGCCATCGCCAAGCGCGTGCTCAGCGACCCCGCAGGCGACCCGCGCACCCTGAAGCTGAAGGCGCTGGCCTACAAGCAGGTGCTGGCCCTGCTGCTGGCCCAGCGGCGGCCGTCCCATTACCTGATCCAGGACCGTGCCGCGCTCGACCGGCTGGCCGACGCCCATCTGCGCGCCCTGGCCCAGGCCAGCGTGATCGATCCCGCCCTGCGCGACGCCGCCCTCGCCACCCCGCTTGTCTTCCGCGAGGAGGCGCCGACCAGCCCCGCCACCTCCTATGTCGAGCAGAAGGCGACCAACGCCATCCGCGCCCGGCTGCTCGGCATGCTTGGCGTCTCCAACTTCTACGCGCTCGACCGGCTCGACCTGACCGCGCAATCCACCCTGGACGCCGAAACCCAGGCCCGCGTGGTGGAGGTGCTGGGCAGGCTGAACGACCCCGACTATGCCCGCTCGCTCGGGCTGACCGGCGAGCGGCTGCTCGACGCCCGCAACAACGACCTGTCGAAGCTGGTCTATTCGATCACCCTCTACGAGCGCGGCCCCGAGGCCAATTACCTGCGCGTCCAGGCCGACAACCTCGACCAGCCGCTGGACATCAACGACGGGGCGAAGCTGGACCTCGGCTCCACCGCCAAGTTGCGCACGCTGGCGACATATCTGCAGATCGTCGCCGAATTGCACAGCCGCTACGCCCATCTGCCGAAGGAGCTGCTGGGCGATGTCGAGGACGAGGCCTCGGACAACCTGACCCGCTGGGCGACCTCCTGGCTTGCCGCGGCGCCCGACCGCCGGCTGCCGGTCATGCTCGATGCGGCGATGGAGCGGCGCTATTCCGCCAGCCCCGGCGAGGTCTTCTTCACTGGCGGCGGCCAGCACAGCTTCGTCAACTTCAACAAGGACGACAACGGCCGCATCCTGACCGTGCAGGAAGCGCTGCGGAACAGCGTCAACCTGCCCTTCATCCGGCTGATGCGCGATGTCGTCCAGTTCTATATGGACGAGGGGGCGGACGACGGCGCCGACATCCTGCGCACCCCCGATCATCCCGCCCGGCAGGCCTATCTCGCCCGCTTCGCCGACCGCGAGGGCACCGACTTCCTCAACCGCTTCTACAACGATTACCGCAAGCGCAGCCCGGACGAGGCGCTGGCCCGGCTGGCGACCCGCTCGCGCCCGGTGCCGCACCGGCTGGCGGTGATCTTCCGCAGCGTGCGGCCCAAGGCCGGGCTGGCGGAGTTCTCCAGCTTCCTGCGCGGCCGGCTGCCGGGAAAAGCGCTGTCCGACGCCGAGCTGTCGGCGCTCTATTCCAAATACGGGCCGGACCGCTTCCCGTTGAACGATCTGGGATATCTCGCCCGCGTCCATCCGCTGGAGCTGTGGCTGGTCGCCTATCTCCAGCAGCATCCCGACGCCAAGCGGGCGGAGGTGCTGGCCGCCAGCGCCGACGAACGCCAGGAGAGCTATCGCTGGCTGTTCAAGAAGGGCATGGCCGCCCAGAACACCCGCATCCGCATCGGGCTGGAAGAGGAGGCGTTCCAGCGCATCACCGCCCAATGGCGCAGCGTCGGCTATCCGTTCGAAACGCTGGTGCCGTCGCTGGCGACCGCCATCGGCAGCTCGGCCGACCGCCCGGCGGCGCTGGCGGAACTGATGGGGCTGATCCTGAACGACGGGGTGCGCCAGCCGACGGTGAAGATCCGCTCGCTGCACTTCGCCGCCGGCACGCCCTATGAGGCGAAGCTCGGGCTGGGCCCCTTGCAGGGCGAGCGAGTGCTGCGGCCGGAGGTCTGCGCCACCCTGCGCCGCGCCCTGATGGATGTGGCGCAGAACGGCACCGCCAAGCGCGTCTGGGGCTCCTTCAAGGATCCGGCGGGCGCACCGATCCCGATGGGCGGCAAGACCGGCACCGGCGACCACCGGCTCGACCGCTGGGGGCCAGGCGGCGTGCTGATCGAATCGAAGGCGGTCAACCGCACCGCCACCTTCGTCTTCTACATCGGCGACCGCTTCTTCGGCACCATGACCGCCTTCGTCCATGGGCCGGAGGCCGACAATTACCGCTTCACCAGCGCCCTGCCCGCCCAACTGCTGAAAAGCCTCGCCCCGGCGCTCCAGCCGCTGATCGACCAGGGTAGCACGAGGACCGCCGACACGCGCCCGACCCCGACGGGGCTGTGAGGCCGGGACCATTCTGAGCGGTTGCAATCTGGAAAGTATCTTCCGTAAAAATATACATCATCCGCAGACAACAGTCTTTTGCATGCATTACGGTAGGGCCCGCACCTTCTCGTAGAGGCCTTCCCCGTCCGGCTGGCCGGAATGCGGTCTGTGGTTCGGATCCCGCTTACGGAGGCCCCCGCCAATGGCGCCACGGTTACCGCTTCATGCCCACCATATGGGCCTGACCCCGGTCGAGTCTCCCGATCTGTCCGCCGGGCGGAGCCTTCCGGGCGGCCCCGGCGCTCCGATGGACCACCGGCTCCAGCTCCGCATCCTCAACCGCGATTCCCATGCCCGCCGCCATGCCCGCTCCGCGCAGAGCCCCGCGCAGGACCAGATGGCCGCAGCACCGGCTGCCGACGAAGAGGTGCCGGTCATGGCCCGCGTCACCTCGCCGGACGAGTGGGCTGCCCTGCCGGGCGTGAAATCCGCCAGCACCATCGGCAAGGCGGCCGACGGCTCGTGGATCGTCACCGGCCGCCTGCATGCCGATCAGGTCGAGGCGGTTCACGCCCATGCCGTGGTGCTCAGCCTGAAGGCGGCGCAGCCGACCCATTCCGCGCTGGACGCCACCATTTCGGAGATGGGTCTGGGCACGGTCGCGGTGCCGGGACTGCACGATCCCGCAGTGCCGGGCGTGCTGCCGCCCTGGGTCCAGCATGCGCACCGGGATGGCGAGGGTGTCGTCGTCGGCGTGGTCGATTTCGGCTGCGACTACGTGCACCGGAACTTCCGGCAGGCCGACGGGCGTACGCGCCTGCTGGCGCTGTGGGACCAGTCCGGCACGCCCAATTCGCTCTTCCCCTATGGCGCGCTCTACACGCCCGCGCAGATCGACGCGGCGCTGGCCAGCGACGATCCCTACGAAGCCCTCGGCTACGCTCCGGCCAAGGACGATCCCGCCAGGCCCCAGGAAAACGGCACCCACGGCACCCATGTCATGGACATCGCCGCGGGCAACGGGCTGGGATCGAAGCAGCCGGGCGTGGCGCCGAAGGCGTCGCTGATCTTCGTCGATGCCAAGCTCCCCACCCCGTTCAACTCGCCCGACCAGCTGAACCACACGCTGGGCAGCACCGTCCAGCTGCTGGAAGCGGTCAACTACATCTTCAACGCCGCCGGCAACCGCCCTTGCGTGGTCAATCTCAGCCTGGGCACCAACGGCGGTCCGCATGACGGCACCTCCCTGGTGGAGCAGGGGCTGGATGCCATGGTCAATGCGGGCCCCTACCGCGCCGTGGTGATCGCCGCCGGCAATTCCCAGCAGAGCGGAACCCACACCAGCGGCACCGTCCCGGCCGGCGGCGAATGTTCCATCGGCCTGGGCATCCCCACGCTCACCATCCCCGGCTACGAGACCACGTCTGCCGGCGGCGAGGTGGAGCTGTGGTATCCCGGCCAGCGGCGTCTGTCGGTGACGCTGGTCGCCCCCGACGGCACCGAGATCGGCCCGGTCGATCCGAACGGCTCGCTGCCCTACGGCGTTCCGGGCAAGCCGCCGGCGGTCTTCATCGTCAACCGGCTGGACGACCCCAACAACCACGACAACGTGATCGGCATCTGGATCGCCCTGGGGGCGCCGAAGGGGGAATGGACCATCCGGCTCCGGACGCTGGACGACGGCCCCGTCGACTACCACGCCTGGATCGAGCGGTCCGATGCCGGTCAGGCGCAGTTCGCCCAGCCGGTCGCCTCGCACATACTGGGCTCGATCTCGACCGGCCATTCGACGATCATCGTCGGGTCGCACGATGCCCATTCGACCGGCACGCCCATTTCCTTCTTCTCCAGCGCCGGCCCGACCCGTGACGGGCGGCAGAAGCCGGACCTCTCCGCCCCCGGACACCGCGTCAAGGCGGCGTGGTCGCGGACGGTGACCGGTGTGGTCGAGAAATACGGAACCAGCATGGCCGCCCCGGCGGTGACCGGACTGATCGCGCTGATCTATGCCCGGTCGATCCGCAAGCGCCTGCCGATGGACACGGCGATTCTGCGCGAGCGCCTGATCCGCATGGTCCACCGCGACCCGCCCGATGGAGCGGACTGGGATCCGCAGCACGGCCACGGACGGGCATCGGCCGCGGCCATCCTGGAGGATTTCGACTACGACTCCGCCCGCAACCAGGACTTCGACGAGTGGTATGCCACCCAGGGCGGAGGCCAGGCCAGGGCCTGAACCGCCGGAATGTGACGATGGGCCGCCATCGCCCGCATGCTTGCCTTGACGGGGGGTGGGGCTCATCATCGCCCGGACGCGGAGGGCAGATCTTTTCCTGTCGCCCTTCGCCCCTTCCTATGGATGGCCGGCATGCCGATTGACCTCGCCTCGCTCAGGAAGCTGGAAAGCCCCTCCCCGTCGATGCTGACCCAGCCGCTGGACGACGCCCAGCGTGTCGCTGTGATCGTCCGCCTGCATGCGAACGCCACCGCACCCGACTGCCTGTCCAGCGGCCGGCCGATAGCCCCGGGCATCGTCACCGCCGAGATCGCTGCGGCCGACCTCGCCGGGCTGGAGGCCGATCCGGCCGTGCGCTCCATCGCCCTGTCGCGCCCGCTCCAGTCTTCCTAACGTCAGTCTTCTTGACGATAATTTCACCCGCTCCGCCCCGCCGTGGCAGACTGGTGGCGACGGATGGGACGGGTGTGGGGATGGAACGTTGAACAGCCGGCGGCGCGATGTTTCAAATGTTCCATTCGGCGCGGACCTTGACGTGCTCTGCTATTTGCCGTATGCACGCCGCGCACGCGTCGGCACCCCTGGAGGCCGGCGCCCTTTTCGTTTTGGAGCATCGTCATGACCAAGATCATTCCGCTCGGCGCTGAGACGCGCGAACGGGCCGGCAAGGGGACCGCCCGCCAGACCCGCCGTGACGGCCGTATTCCGGCCGTCATCTACGGTGGTAAGCAGGCTCCTGTCACCATTTCGCTCGAGAAGTTCGAGTTCACCCGCGTCCTGCATCAGCCGGGCTTCTTCACGCACCTGTTCGAGGTCACCGTCGACGGCGCTGCCCATCGCGTCCTGCCGCGCGACGTGCAGTTCCACCCGGTGACCGATGTCCCGCTGCATGTCGACTTCCTGCGCGTTTCGTCCGACACCCGCATCAACGTGCAGGTTCCGGTCGAGTTCGCCGACCAGGACAAGTCGGCCGGCCTGAAGCGCGGCGGTGTGCTGAACATCGTCCGTCACGAGCTGGAGCTGAGCTGCCCGGCCGACAGCATCCCCGAGCACATCACCATCTCGTGCGAAGGCTTCGATGTCGGCGACTCGATCCACATCTCCTCGGTCAAGCTGCCGGAGGGTGTGACCTCGACGATCACCGACCGCGATTTCACCATCGCGACCATCGTTGCGCCGTCGGGCCTGAAGTCGGAAGAGGGCGCCGCTGCCTGATCGGGAGCGTCCGTTCTTCGAAGATGGTTACGGTGGGGGGCTTCGGCCCCCCACTTCGTTTGTGGAGCCTGATTTCCGGATAAAGGGTGAGGGACATGCTGCTACTGGTCGGATTGGGCAACCCCGGCAACGAGTATGCCCGCAACCGCCACAACATCGGCTTCATGGCGGTGGAGACCATCGCCCAGCGCCACCGCTTCACCCCGTGGAAGAAGCGGTTCCAGGGCCAGACCGCCGAAGGCACCGTCGCCGGCGACAAGGTGCTGGCGCTGGAGCCCGCCACCTTCATGAACCTGTCCGGCCAGTCGGTGGTGGCCGCCCTCCAGTTCTATAAGCTGAAGCCCGAGAACGTCGTCGTCATCCATGACGAGCTGGACCTGCCCCCCGGCAAAATCCGAGTGAAGAAGGGCGGCGGCCATGGCGGCCACAACGGCCTGCGCTCCATCGACGCGCATATCGGCAAGGACTACTGGCGCGTCCGGCTCGGCATCGGCCACCCCGGCAACAAGGATCTGGTCAGCGGCTATGTGCTGCACGACTTCGCCAAGGCCGACCAGGGCTGGATCGACCCGCTGCTGGACGCCGTCTCCGACAATCTGCCGCTGATCGTGGATGGGCAGCCAGAGCTGTTCATGAACAAGGTGACGGTGGCGACCCAAGGCAAATAAGTCCCTGCCGGGCCTTGCCGGTTCTGGCATTCCCCCACTTCGCGTTTGCGCTTTGGTCCCCATCGTAGGATAAAGCGCGTCAATTCCAGAATTTCCGACGGCGAGCACCCAACCATGGGCTTCAATTGCGGCATCGTCGGCCTGCCGAACGTCGGCAAGTCGACCCTTTTCAACGCCCTGACCGCCACCCAGGCGGCCGAGGCGGCGAATTTCCCCTTCTGCACCAAGGAGCCGAACGTCGGCCGCGTCAGCGTGCCCGACCCGCGGCAGGACAAGCTGGCGGAGATCGCCAAGTCGCAGAAGGTCGTCCCGACCCAGCTGGAGTTCGTGGACATCGCCGGCCTGATCCGCGGGGCGTCGAAGGGTGAAGGGCTGGGCAACCAGTTCCTCGCCAACATCCGCGAGGTGGACGCCATCGTCCATGTGCTGCGCTGCTTCGAGGACGACGACATCACCCATGTCGAGGGCAATGTCGATCCGCTGCGCGATGCCGAGGTGGTCGAAACCGAGCTGATGCTCGCCGACATGGAAAGCCTTGAGCGCCAGCTGACCAGCCTGCAGAAAAAGGCCAAGGGCGGCGACAAGGACAGCAAGATCAAGGCCGACCTGATGGAGCGCGCCCTGAAGGTGCTGCAGGACGGCAAGCCCGCCCGCGTGGTCGAGGTGTCGGACGACGAGCGGTCGGTGTTCAAGCAGTTCATGCTGCTGACCGACAAGCCGGTCCTCTATGTCTGCAACGTCGAAGAGGCGTCGGCCGCGACCGGCAACAGCTTCTCGGCCAAGGTCGCCGAAAAGGCCAAGGCCGAGAACGCCGAGGTCGTGGTGATCTCGGCCGCCATCGAGTCCGAGGTCGCCCAGCTGTCCGACCCGGCCGAGAAGGCCGAGTTCCTTGAGTCGATGGGGCTGGAGGAAACCGGTCTGAACAAGCTGATCCGAGCCGGCTTCAAGCTGCTGGACCTGATCACCTTCTTCACCGTCGGCCCGAAGGAGACGCGGGCCTGGACCGTGCGCCGCAACGCCAAGGCGCCCGAGGCCGCCGGCGTCATCCACACCGACTTCGAGCGCGGCTTCATCCGCGCCGAGACCATCGACTACACCAGCTTCGTCACGCTGGGTGGCGAGCAGGGGGCGAAGGACGCCGGCAAGATGCGCCAGGAAGGCAAGGAATATGTCGTCCAGGACGGCGACATATTCCACTTCCGCTTCAACGTCTGAGTCATGCCGACCGGGGGAACGGGAGCTTAATCGCTCCCCTTCCCCCTACGCTGTCACCCAACTGTCATATTGTCGCAACAATCCGCGCACCCTACCCTTCAGTTAGGGGTGCCGCCTGACCGCATCCCCGATCCGACAAAGGGGGTGCGATGCAGGCGACACGGGTGCTGCTGGAACTCGCCGGAAATGTCGTGCTGCTCCTGTGGGGGCTGCACATGGTGCAGAGCGGGCTGACCCGCGCGCTGGGCGGCGACCTGCGCCGCATCCTCGGGGCCGGGCTGCGCAACCGCTGGACCGCCTTCCTGTCCGGCATGGGCATCACCATGCTGCTGCAAAGCAGCACCGCCACCGGCCTGATGGCGACCGGCTTCACCGCCACCGGGCTGGTGTCGCTGATGCCGGCGCTGGCGGTGATGCTGGGTGCCAATGTCGGCTCCACCCTGATCGTCCAGATCCTCGCCTTCGACGTCGCCCATGTGGCGCCGGTCCTGCTGCTGGGCGGTTTCATCGCCTTCCGCCGTGGGGCGCGGACGCGCAGCCGCGACCTGGGC
The DNA here is from genome assembly GCF_042604635.1 of Azospirillum sp. A26. Classification (NCBI taxonomy): domain Bacteria; kingdom Pseudomonadati; phylum Pseudomonadota; class Alphaproteobacteria; order Rhodospirillales; family Azospirillaceae; genus Azospirillum; species Azospirillum sp. A26. The sequence continues at coordinate 1,513,793 of NZ_CP170472.1, forward strand.
CGCGTCGCCATCGGGCTCGGCCTGATGCTGCTGTCGCTGCACCTGCTGCTGGCGACCATCGCCCCGGCGGAGAATGCACCGATGCTGCGGCGGATGCTGGCGATGCTGACCGCCGATCCGGTGGTGGCGGTGATGCTGGCGGCACTGCTGTCCTGGGCCGCCCATTCCAGCGTCGCCGCCATCTTGCTGATCGCCTCGCTGGCTGGCGGCGGGGTGATCGGGCCGGAAGCCGCAATCGCCATGGTCGCCGGCGCCAATCTGGGCAGCGCCGTCAATCCGGTGATCGAGGGGCCGGGCGGCGACGGCCGCAACCCGGCGGCCCGGCGGCTGCCGGTCGGCAACCTGATCAACCGCCTCGTCGGCTGCCTGATTGTCGTGCCGCTGCTGGGGCCGATCACCGCCGGCCTGCAAACGGTGTCGCCGGATGCCACGCGGCTCGCCGCCAACTTCCACCTCGCCTTCAACCTGGCGATGGCGGGGCTGTTCATCGGCCCGCTGCCCTGGTTCGCGCGAGCACTGACGCGGATGTTCCCGGAGCGGGTGGCGGTCGCCGACCCGGCGATGCCGCTCTATCTCGACCGCAGCGCGCTGCGCATCCCCCATCTTGCCATCGCCAATGCCTCGCGCGAGGCGTTGCGCATGGCCGACACGGTGGATGGCATGCTGCGCGGTGCCTTGGACGTGCTCCAGACCGACGACCGCAAGCGGGTGCAGGAAATCCGCCGGATGGACGATGTGCTGGACCGGCTGCACGAGGCGATCAAAGGCTATCTCACCCAGATCAATGTCGAGGATCTGGACGAAAGCGACGCCAGCCGGATGTCGGACGTGCTGACCTTCACCATCAACCTCGAGCATGTCGGCGACATCGTCGATTGCAATCTGATGGAGACGGCCTCGAAGAAAATCCGACGCAAGCTGCGCTTCTCCACCGAGGGGGCCGGCGAGATCGCCGGCATGCTGGAACGGCTGAGCGAAACCCAGCGGCTGGCCGCCGCCGTCTTCGTGTCGCGCGATGTCCGCTCGGCCCGCGCGCTGATCCATGAAAAGGAGGTGATCCGCGATCTGGAGACCAGCGCCACCGAGGCGCATTTCGCCCGCCTGCGCGCCGGCCGCAAGGAAAGCGTGGAGACCAGCGCCCTCCACCTCGACATCCTGCGCGACCTGCGGCGGATCAACGCCCATCTGGTTGCCGCTGCCTATCCAGTCCTCGATCAATCGGGTGAGCTGCTGCCCAGTCGTCTCAAACGGGGAGCAGCTCGGGCGTAAGCGTTCACGTCCCATAGGGGAGCTGTGCCGCTTCGGCTTCGACCTTTTCTTGTCACCGGCGCAGCAACGTTAACACTTTCGTAACCATATAAAATTCGTCAAGCTCTTTCGCGACATGGTTAACAAACCCCTCCTGTGGTTGTTATGGCAGCGACCCCCAACGGGGTTTTGAAGAGCCAAGGAATGGTTGTCGAGAGGGAGCGGACGGTGGCGAACACGCACGCGACGTCGAACGGACCCGCGAACGGACCCGGCACACAGGGGATATCCGACGCCGGATTCGCCGCGCGGGTGCGCGACGCCATCGACCGGCAGGAGTTGTCCCTAGTCTTCCAGCCCCAGGCCGATGTCGTCACCAACCGCCTGACCGGGTTCGAGGCTTTGTCGCGCTGGCGCCTGTCCGACGGCACCATGCTGCCCCCCGATGTCTTCGTGCCGATGGCCGAGCAGGGGGAGGCGATCCACCTGCTCGGCGAATGGACCCTGCGGACGGCCTGTGTCGCGGCGACCGGCTGGCTTCGCGCCGGCTATCCCGACATTCCGGTGTCGGTCAACCTGTCTGCGCGGCAGCTCGACGATCCGGGGCTGGTGCTGAAGGTGCTGGGCATCCTGGCGGAGACCGGCCTGCCCGCCGCCAACCTGAAGCTGGAGTTGACCGAAACCAGCATGTTCAGCCAGACGGCCGAGGCGCGGGAGGCGCTGCTGCGGTTGCGGGGCGCCGGAATCAGGCTGGTGCTGGACGATTTCGGCACCGGCTGGTCCTCGCTGGCGACCCTGCGCCGGGTGCCGGTGGAGGCGCTGAAGATCGACAAGCAGTTCGTCCAGGCGATGGTGGAGGACCGTGATGCCGCCGCCATCGTCCAGGCGGTGGTGGCGCTGGCCCACGCGCTGGAGCTGGGCGTGGTGGCGGAGGGGGTGGAGACGCCGGAACAGCGGCTCTACCTGCAAGCCTACCGCTGCGATGTCTTGCAGGGCTATTGGCTGTCGCGCCCGCTGACCGCCGACGGGGTGGACGATTTCCTTGCCGAGCGCAGCGCGATCCTGCCGCCTATCGGGTTGGGAGGCTCTGCCGCTGGGCCGCAGACATCAGGATGACCCGGCGGGTTTCGTCCCACTCCGTCAGTTCCCCGGCCTCATCGGCGGTCGCCCAGCAGGCCTCCAGCGCATCGTCGGCGCAGAGCGGTTCGCCCTCTGCACTCTCCGCCGCCACCTCGACAAGTGTGTAATGGTAGTGGACGCGCCCCTCGGCATCGGGGGTGATGGCGTCCACCACGGTGACGATCCCGGTCGGCACGACCTCCAGCCCGGTCTCCTCCCGCACTTCGCGCACCGCGGTCTCGAACACCGTCTCGCCGACCGACTGGGCTCCGCCCGGCAGGCTCCACTGCCCCATCCGCGGCGCCTTGCCCCGCCGGATCAGCAGCACCTTGTCGCCGCGCCAGACGACGGCCCCGACGCCAACCCAGGGGCGGTCGGGATATTCGCGGCTGGAACGGTCGGGCGGAGTGGCGGACATGAACGGCTCCCTATCGATGTCTTGACCCGAGGGTAGCGCGGTCCGACACTGGTACACCAGTCGCGAAGACGCAGTGCCGCGTCCTGCCGGTGTACACCCCACCCGACCGTATGGCCGCCCCATGAAGCTCAACGAGATCCGCACCTTCATCGCCGTTGCCGATGCGCAGTCGGTGCAGGAGGCCGGCAACCGGCTGGGGCTGACGCAGTCCGCCGTGTCGCGGCTGATCCAGCGGCTGGAGGCGGAGCTTGGCGTCGTGCTGTTCGACCGGCAGACCAAGCCGCTGGCCCTGACCCGCGACGGCGAACTGGCGCTGGCCCATGCAAGGCGCATCCTGGCGGCGGCCAGCGACTTCGCCGACGCGTTCGCCGGGTCGGCCGAACCGCGCGGGCTGCTGCGGCTCGGCATGGCCCATGTGCTGACCGCTCTGGCCACTGGACGGCCGCTGGACGAGTTGCGCGCCGGCTTCCCCGGCCTGACCCTGCGGCTGCATTCGGATTGGAGCAACCCGCTGATCGAGCAGGTCCGCGCCGGCACGCTGGACGGCGCGGTGATCCTGCTGTGCGAGGGGCAGATGCCCCCCGACGACCTGCCGGTCCGCCGGATCGGCACAGAACCGGTCAACGTCATCGCCTCTCCCGATGACGCATCCAGCGATCTCGCCGCCATGAACCGGCGCGGCTGGGTGCTGCAACCGAACGGCTGCCGCTACCGCGAGGCGCTGCAGCAGGCGCTGGCGCCGCTCGGCTTGCAGCCGAACGTGACGGTGGAGGCCTACGACCAGAGCCTGCTGGTGTCGCTGGTGACCCGCGGCGTCGGCTTCGGCTTGGCACCGATGGGGCTGATCGCACCGATCCCCGATGCGACGGCGGTGCGCCCGCTCGACCTTCCCAACTTCCGGATGTCGGTGACGATCTGGCTGATCCAGTCGCGGACGGCCGGACGCATCGCCCCGGTCTTCGACCGATTGGAGGAGGCGCTTCGGCAGGAACTGGCGGCTGGACGCCTGCCCGGGTGCACAGCGGCCAAGCACGCGATGGACGAGCATCCCCTCCTGCATTCCGCTGCGGAATGACCCGATTGCCGATTATGAATTTGCCGAACTGTTGAGGCCCGCCTATCGTCGCAGGCAGAGCAGTTCCATAACACCGGCGCGCGGCGATACCCCGCAGCGGCGCCCGGATCCGGGAGGATGCCTTGACCACCGTTACCCCTGCACCGGCGCCCTCCTGGAGGACGCCCGCACTCGTCGTTGTCTGCGGCTGCCTGATCTCGATGCTGGCCTTCGGACCGCGCTCCAGCATGGGCCTGTTCATCGGCCCGCTTTCGGAAACCCGCGGCTGGGGCCGCGACGTCTTCGCGCTGGCGATGGCGATCCAGAACATCCTGTGGGGTGCCGGCGGCCCCTTCGCCGGGGCGCTGACCGACCGCTACGGTCCGGCCCCGGTGCTGGCTGGCGGCGGGATCCTCTATGCCGCCGGGCTGGCGCTGATGCCCTATGCCACCACCAGCGCCGAACTGTACCTGACCGCCGGCGTGCTGATCGGGCTGGGCCTGTCCGGCGCCTCCTTCGGCATCATCATCGCCGGTTTCACCCGGCTGCTGCCGCCGGAACAGCGCAGCTGGTCGGTGGGCATCGCCACCGCCGCCGGATCGATGGGCCAGTTCCTGTTCGCGCCGATGGGTCAGGCGTTCATCGCCGGCTTCGGCTGGCAGACAGCCCTGTTGCTGCTGGCCGCCTCGATGATCGCGGTGCCGCTGCTGGCTGGCGTCTTCCCCGGCCCCAAGGGCATGACGGCAAGCGGCACTCCGGCGGTGACCGGCGCCAACATCGGCTACGTCGCCGCAGTGCGTCAGGCCTTCCAGCACCGCAGCTATGTGCTGCTGGTCGCCGGCTTCTTCGTCTGCGGCTTCCAACTGGCCTTCATCACCACCCACCTGCCGCCCTACCTGACCGCCGCCGGCATCAGCCCGACGCTGGCCGCCTGGGCGCTGGCGCTGATCGGCCTGTTCAACGTCGTCGGCTCCTATGCCTCCGGCATCCTGGCGGGCAAGGTCAGCAAGCGCTACCTGCTGTGCGCCAACTATTTCTCGCGCGGCATCGCGACGGCAATCTTCATCCTGCTGCCGATCTCGTCGGTCACGGTCATTGCCTATGCCGCGGTGATGGGCCTGCTCTGGCTGTCCACCGTGCCGCCGACCTCCGGCCTCGTCGCGCTGATGTTCGGCACCCGCTACATGGGCACCCTCTACGGCTTCGCCTTCTTCAGCCATCAGGTCGGCGGCTTCCTGGGCGTCTGGCTCGGCGGCGTACTGTATGAGCGGACGGGGTCCTACGACGTCGTCTGGTGGCTGGGCGTGGCGCTGGCGATGTTCGCGACAATCGTCCACTGGCCGATCGCCGAGAAGCCCGCCCCGTCGCTGGCGGCGGCCGAAGCAAAGGCGTAAGATAAACACGCATGAGCGATAGCCCCGCCCCCTCCCCCGCCGCATTTCCCATCGGCCACGGCCTTGCCGCGGCACTGCTGGGCGGCATCCTGCTGGTCTGGGCCGGGTTGATGGGGCTGTCACTGCAACGCGCCGCGCTGCCCGACACGACCGACGGCATGATGCTGGCGGTCTTCTCCCCCGGCACCAGCGATGCCGAGGCGATGGCGGCGATGGTGCGGGCCGGGGGCGAGCCGGTGCGCTCCACCTGGCTCGGATTCGCCTGGGTCGCCCGCGGCGTGGAGCCGGGATTCGTCGGCCGGCTGAAGGCCGAGGGCGCGCTGGCGGCCTTCGGCGAGCTTCCGGTCGGCCCGACGCTGGGCGGCTGCACTGCCACCCCGGTCGATACGGCCAGGATCGCCGCGACCCGCCTGCAATAGCTCCGCTCTTTCCACCCTTCGGGCAGCTTGGGCCTCACCAACGGTGGACGCGCGTGTCTTGCGGTGTCATAGTGCGGCCCGCATTCGACCAGCCCCGTTTCCGCGGGGCCAGACTCCGGAATTCGTGAGCGACGATGAGCGAGCCGATCTCCCTGTTCACCAAACTGGCGAACATTCACATCCGTTACGTCACGTGGCGTCGGGGCGCCAAGGTCGGCAGCGACCGCTTCGGCAACGTCTATTACCGCAACAAGGACACCAAGCCCGGCACGCGCGAGCGCCGCTGGGTCCTGTATGCCGGTGAGCCCGACGCCTCCAAGATCCCGCCGGAATGGCACGGGTGGCTGCACCACACCACCAAGGAGCCGCTGCCCGAGGGGTCGAGCGCCTACCACAAGCCGTGGCAGAAGGAACATCTGCCCAACATGTCGGGCTCGGTCCAGGCCTACCGTCCGCCCGGCCATGTGCTGGCCGGCGGGCAGCGCGTGCCGGCCACCGGCGATTACGAGCCCTGGACTCCGAGCTGATCCACACCGGCACCGGCCATCGGGTCGGAACGGAAAGCGGAACGGAAAGCCCGGCCCCCATGCGGGCCGGGTTTCGATTCGGGAATTCGCAGCAGGATAGCTCTATGCGCCGGAATGTGATTGAGACCGTGCTTGGCGGCGTCGTGCTCGCCGTGGCCGCCGTGTTCCTTGCCTTCGCCTACAAAAGTGCGGACCTGCGCAAGGTGCAGGGCTATGACATCACCGCCAACTTCAACAGCATCACCGGCCTGCAGAGCGGCGCCGACGTGCGGATCAGCGGCGTGAAGGTCGGCACGGTCACCGGACTGACGCTCGATCCCACCACCTATCAGGCGGTGGTTCACCTGTCGGTCGACAATTCGGTGAAGCTGCCGAAGGACACCGCGGCGGTCATCGCCTCGGAAAGCCTGTTGGGCGGCAAGTTCCTGTCGCTGGAGCCGGGCGGCGATCCCGACGCCATCAAGCCGAACGGCAAGATCGAATTCACCCAGAGCACGCCGGGCCTGGAACAACTGCTGGGTCAGGTCATCTTCTCGCTGCAGAGCATGAGCAAGTCGGGCGATCAGGCCAACGGCCAGCAGGGCCAGGCCCCCGGACAGGCCCCGGCCCAGCCGCCGAAGCTGTGATGTCCAACGAGCTGTGACGTCCAACCCAGGGCGTGGCCGGAACCGACGGCCCCGCCCAAGCGTTCCTTCTCCAGTCCGGATCGACCTCGCAGCCGGATCACGAAGCAGGAGGAACGCGATGCGTCTGTTCCATCTGGCCGCCCTCGGCCTGTCTCTGGCGACCGCCGCCTGCGGCGCCGACATGGAAGAGAAGTCGGCCACCGGCGGGCTTGGCGGTGCCGTGGTCGGCGGACCGGTGGGTGCCGTGGTCGGAGCGGCTGCGGGGGCCGGCGCCGGTGCGGCGACCCAGAAGATCGAAGACCGCAACGCCACGCAGAGCGGGTCCGGCGCCACCTACAGTGCGCCGGCGTCACGCAGCACCGTCACACGCTGAGCCGCAATTTCCGCACAACGCACCCCGGCGTCCCCACCACTGGACCCCGCCACTAGACGGTGACCCCGCTTCCGGGATAGAAGGCGGAGCGCCCCGGCAAAGTTCCCGCTGACAGGCTGGGTCTTGCCATGGAGTGCCGTCCGCAATTACGGAAGCGATCCGACGTGACGAGACTTTCTAGTTATCTCCGGCCCAATCTTCTCCGGCCAGCCGCCGGCCTGCTGGGTGCCGCGGCGCTGCTAGCATCCGTGGCCGTCCAGGCCGCTCCGGTGCCGAGCCAGATGATCGAGCGGCCGGCGGCCAAGCTGCAATGGCTGGACAAAGTGACCGCCCGCACCTCCACCTTCACCATGAAGGTCGGGGAGACCAAGGCGATGAGCAGCCTGCGCATCACCCTGCGCGCCTGCCGCGAAAATCCGCCGATCGAGACGCCGGAATCCGCCGCTTTCCTGGAAGTGACGGAGATCAAGCCGGGCGAGCAGGCGGAACAGGTCTTCAGCGGCTGGATGTTTGCCTCCAGCCCCGCACTCTCGGCGATGGAGAACCCGATCTATGATGTGTGGGTTCTGGGCTGCGAACAATGAGGGGATGGGGAGGTCCGGGCCGCTTGCCCCCTCCCCCGCTCTCCCTTGCTTGATCCTGCTTACTCGGCCACCGCCGCGATGGGATTGCCCAGCGCCTTGTCCAGATAATCGTCCACCTGGATCGCCAGATCGTCGGTGCGGTTGACGAAGAAGTGGCTGGCGCCGGGAACGACGCGGTGGTCGATCCGGATGTCCTTCTGGTGCGACAGCTTGGTCACCAGCTTGGTCACCGCGGCCTGGGGCACCACCTCGTCCTTGTCGCCATTGATGATCAGGCCCGAGGACGGGCACGGCGCCAGGAACGAGAAGTCGAACAGGTTGGCCGGCGGCGAAACCGACACAAAGCCGTCGATCTCCGGACGGCGCATCAGCAACTGCATGCCGATCCAGGCGCCGAACGACACGCCGCCGATCCAGCAGAGCGGAGCGTTGGGGTTGTAGGTCTGCAACCAATCCAGCGCCGCCGCCGCATCGGCCAGCTCGCCCTCCCCCTTGTCGTAGGTGCCCTGGCTGCGCCCGACGCCGCGGAAGTTGAAGCGGAGCGCCGAATAGCCGCGCTTGGTAAACGACTGGAACAGGGTGAAGACCACCTTGTTGTTCATCGTCCCATTGTGCTGCGGGTGCGGGTGCAACAGCAGCGCGACCGGGGCGTTCGGCTGCTTGCCGTGGGTGTAACGGCCTTCCAGGCGACCGGCGGGACCGTTGAAGAGCACTTCAGGCATGGGAACGACGTTCCTGACGCGGACAAAGGGTTGTTGGAACCACCGCAACGACCGGCCGGACTTTCATCCGGCAAACCGCCCCGGCGCACGGGCCGTTTGGCCCATCACGGATTTTCCCGTCTTGGAGTGGGGTTTTCCGCACACAATTCTTGACCGTTTTGCTTGGTCATCATATATGCGTCGTAACGTCCTCCGGGACAACCCGCCTGACCCGCCCGATCGGCTCCAGCGCTAGCCGGACCCATCGATAAGTCCGGGTCCCTGCCGGTCGGAACCGTCGAGGTTCCGGACCGGAAGGTCCTGAACCGCAAGGGTCCGACAGGCCGAAACCGGGCACGGGCGGCCGATGAGAGCGGCGGACTATACCACGGCGGGTGATGGCGTGTTCAAGCATCTTCGCGAAGAGATCGATGGGATCATGGCGCGCGATCCCGCCGCGCGGTCCCGGCTCGAGGTCGCCCTCTGCTACCCCGGCTTGCACGCCATCGTTCTCCACCGCATCGCCCGGCGTGCCCGCGACGCCGGATTGCACACCACCGCCCGCCTGATCTCGCAGATCGCCCGGTCGCTGACCGGCATCGAAATCCATCCCGGCGCCACCATCGGCCGCCGCTTCTTCATCGACCACGGCATGGGTGTCGTGATCGGCGAGACGGCGGAGATCGGCGACGACGTCATGCTCTATCATGGGGTGACGCTGGGCGGCACCTCGCTCAATCCCGGCAAGCGCCATCCGACGCTGGGCGACGGCGTCATCGTCGGCGCCGGCGCCAAGATCCTGGGCGCCATCACCATCGGCCGCGGGGCGCGTATCGGCGCCAATGCGGTGGTGGTGGCCGACGTCCCGGCCGACACGGCGGTGGTCGGCATCCCGGCCAAGCCGGTGGTGGCACGCGACCGCGCCGAAACCCGCAAATTCATGCCCTATGGCACACCCTGCGGCGACATCCCCGACCCGGTGGCCCGCGCGCTGACCGGCCTGCTCGACCAGATGACGGCGCTGCAGGCCCGTGTCGGCGAGTTGGAAGCGGATCGTCCGCCCGCTGCCTTCCCCTGTTCAACACCCACACCGCCAGAGACGGTGGCGTCCCACGCAAACGGGATGCACGAAGCGCAAGGAGAATCGCGATGAGACTCAGCACCAAGGGACGCTATGCCGTGATGGCGATGGTCGATCTGGCCGCCACCAGCCAGGGCAGCCCGGTCGCGCTGGCCGACATCGCGGAGCGGCAGGAGATTTCCCTGTCCTATCTGGAACAGCTGTTCGCCAAGCTGCGCAAGGGCGGTCTGGTCAAGAGCGTGCGCGGTCCCGGCGGCGGCTATCTGCTTGCCCACCCGGCCGATGCGACCCGGGTGTCCGATATCATCCTGGCGGTGGATGAGCCGATCCGCACCACCCGCTGCGCCAACGGCACGCCGCAGGGCTGCCGTACCAACCGCTCGCGCTGCCTGACCCACGATTTGTGGGAAGAGCTGGGCAACCAGATCCACATGTATCTCAGCTCGGTCACCGTCGCCGATGTGGTGGAGCGGCGGATCATCGGCACCAGCGGCCTGAACCTGCTGCGCCCGGCCCCGGCCGCCGACAGCGCCGCCGCCGCCGCCGAGTGATCCGGCGGAGCGAGATTGGCCTTCCACGTTGAGCGTGCCTGAAAAGTGACTTCACCGCCCGTTGCCCCGTCTGTTGCCCCGTTCCGGCGGACCGGCGTCTATCTCGACCACAACGCCACCGCTCCGCTGAAGCCGGAGGTCAGGGCGGCGATGGGTCAGGCGATGGATCTGGTCGGCAACCCATCCTCCGTCCACGCCTTCGGCCGCAGCGCCCGCCGGGCGGTGGAGGAGGCGCGTGCCGCCGTGGCGGCGCTGGTGGGCGTGAAGCCGGCCCAGGTGCTGTTCACCGGCAGCGGTACGGAGGCGAACAACTTTGCGCTCCGCGGCTTCCCCGGCCGCCGCACACTGACCTCCGCCATCGAGCATGAGTCGGTGCTGGCCGCCCAGCCCGAGGCGGAGCGCTTCGGCGTGGACCGTGATGGCGTTGCCGACCTGGACGAGCTGGAGCGCCGGCTGGCCACGGCCGACCATCAGGCGCTGGTTTCCCTGATGCTGGTCAACAACGAGACCGGTGTGATCCAGCCGGTGGCCGACGCCGCCCGGATCGCCCACGCCCATGGCGCGCTGATCCACTGCGACGCGGTGCAGGCGGCCGGACGGATGCCGCTGTCCCTGCGCGATCTCGGCGTCGATCTGGTGACGCTGTCGGCCCACAAGCTGGGCGGGCCGACCGGCGTGGGCGCCCTGATCCTGGCGGAGGGGCTCGAACCCGACGCGCTGATCCGCGGCGGCGGGCAGGAACGGCGCAAGCGGGCCGGCACAGAGAACCTGCTGGGCATCGTCGGCTTCGGCGCCGCGGCACGGCTGGCGCTGGACGGGCTGGCGGAGGCCGCCGACCTCGCATCCCTGCGCGACCGGCTGGAGCGGGAGGCGCTGGCCGCCATCCCGCACGCCCGGGCGATGGGGGCCGGTGCAATGCGGGTCGCCAACACCAGTTGCCTGATGCTGGCCGGCCTGCCCGGCGAAACCCAGGTGATGACGCTGGACCTCGCCGGCGTGGCGGTCAGCGCCGGATCGGCCTGCTCCAGCGGCAAGGTGAAGCCATCCCATGTGCTGGCGGCGATGGGCGAAGATGACCGGGCCGCCGCCAGCGCCATCCGGGTCAGCCTGGGCTGGACCAGCGACGACGAGGCGGTCGACCGCTTCCTGACGGCCTGGACCGCGATGGCGCGGCGAAGCGCGCCCGCGGATGGCTGATCCCGCCTGTTACCCGCCATGGCTGCGCGACCATCTGTCCTCGGCCCGGAAAGCCCGCATTCGCGCATTGCGCCGGATGCGGCTTATCGGTATGACCCCGCGGAAGGCGGCCTTCGTGACGGCGGCCTTCGTGACGACAGCGGCCTCATGTCGGGTAAACCATCCCATCGGCCGAGCCTTTCGGCGTTTTGACGGACTGCGCGCATGACCAGCTCCAAATCCGGCCCGCCCAAATCCGGTCCGCCCGGCAACAGCAGCGGCGGCATTTCCGGCGCCATCGCCGGCGATCTGGAGCCCTGCGGCAGCTGTGGCCGCTCGGTGGCGCCACGCGCCCTGTTCTGCCATGCCTGCGGCGCGGCACAGCCACCGCGGCCGCTCGACCCCTTCACCCGACTGGGGCTGGAGCGCCGTTTCGACATCGATCTGGAGCAGTTGTCGAAGCAGCATGCCGGCTTCACCCGCGCCATGGACCCGGAGCGCTTCGCTGCCCGCGGTCCACGCCAGCAGGCCAACGCCAAGGCCCAGATCGAGGCGCTGCGCGACGCCTATGAGGTGCTGCGCGATCCGATCCGCCGCGCCCATGCGCTGCTGGAGCTGATCGGCGGCATGTCGGCCGATGGCGACGAGGACGGCGACGAGGAAATCGCCGATCTCGCAGCCCGGCTGGCCCGTGCCGACGACGTGCTGGACCTGGACCGCATCGGGCTGGACCTGAACCAGCGGGTCGAGGCCTGCATCAAATATCTCGCTCCCGCCTTCCGCAAGGCGCAGGCGGCGTCAACACCCGACAGCCTGCCGGCCGCCGACGGTGCCGCCCGCATCCTGGCCCGGCTGGAGCGGCTGGAGGCGCTGGCCTCCGAAGTGCGCGACCGCCGTGCCGCGCGGACGCCCCCGCGGCCGTGATTCACATTTTTCTTACAATCGCCCCTTAAATCGCTAGGCAACCTTAAAAGAACGAGGACCCCATGCCCAAGATGACCTTCATCGAGACCGACGGCACCCGCCGCGAGGTGGATGCCCCGCTCGGCCTGTCCGTGCTGGAGATCGCGCACAAGAACAGCCTGGATCTGGAAGGCGCCTGCGAGGGCTCGCTGGCCTGCTCCACCTGCCATGTCGTGATCGAGCCGGAGTGGTTCGACGTCCTGCCGGACGCGCAGGAGGATGAGGAGGACATGCTGGACCTCGCCTTCGGCCTGACCAAGACCTCGCGCCTGGGCTGCCAGATCATCATGACCGAAGAGCTGGACGGCCTTGTCGTCCGCCTGCCGGGCGGCAGCAACAACGCGATGAAGTAAGCGTTCGGGGGAACCCTGTTCCGGCCGCCGGGACGGCGCCGCGCGCTGCGGCACCCGGCGGCCTCTTGTATTACCCCGCTGCGCATTCCTGCCTTTTCCGGGCGCCTGCCCGCCTTATATAGGGCGCCATGAACTCCCTCGGTCTTTCCAAGCGCCCCCAGGACACCCGCGTCGTCGTCGCGATGTCCGGCGGGGTGGATTCCTCCGTCACCGCGGCCATGCTGCGGGAGGAGGGCTATGACGTCGTCGGCATCACGCTGCAGCTTTACGACCACGGCCTCGCCTTGCAGAAGCCGGGCGCCTGCTGCGCCGGCCAGGACATCTACGACGCCCGTCAGGTCGCCGACCGCATCGGCATCCCGCATTACGTCCTGGATTACGAAGGCCGCTTCAGCCAGGACGTGATGGATGATTTCGCCGACAGCTATCTGCGCGGCGAGACGCCGATCCCCTGCGTGCGTTGCAACCAGCGCGTCAAGTTCCGCGACCTGCTGAACACCGCCCGCGACCTGGGTGCCGAGGCGCTGGCCACCGGCCATTATGTCCGCCACATCGCCGGCCCGCATGGCGCCGAGCTGCACCGCGCCGTCGACCCCGCCAAGGACCAGAGCTATTTCCTGTTCGCCACCACGCGCGAACAGTTGGAGTTCCTGCGCTTCCCCCTCGGCGGCCTGACCAAGCCGGAAACCCGCGCTCTGGCCGAGCGCCACGGGCTGGAGGTGGCGGCCAAGCCCGACAGCCAGGACATCTGCTTCGTCCCCAACGGCAACTATGCCGAGGTGGTGGCGAAGCTGCGCCCCGGCTCCGTCGAGCCCGGCGACATCGTCCATGTCGACGGCCGCGTTCTGGGTCGCCACAAGGGCGTCGTCCACTACACGGTCGGCCAGCGCAAGGGGCTGGGCATCGGCGGCATCCGCGGCCAGGAGGAGGAGGCGCTCTACGTCGTCCGCCTGGAGCCTGCCCGCCGCCGCGTCGTCGTCGGCCCGCGCCGCGACCTCGCCCGCTCGCTGGTGATGGTGCGCGACGTGAACTGGCTGGGCCCCGATATAGCCAATGGCGCCGGGATCGAGGTGTCGGTGAAGCTCCGCTCCGCCCAGCCGGCTTCCCCTGCCCTGTGGCGCGCCGGGCCTGACGGCACCGCGCGCGTCGAACTGTTGGAACCCCAGCATGGCATCGCCCCGGGTCAGGCCTGCGTCGTCTATCAGGGCGACCGCGTGCTGGGCGGCGGCTGGATTTCCGCCACCGCCGGCGGCGTGGGCGAGGATGCGGCCAAGTTTATGGAAGCGGGGGAAACGGCGGCCTGAATCAGGGGCTTAGGCGACTTTCCGCTGGTCGGCCAAAAAAAATCGCACCCCCCGAAAATTCCGCGTTGACAGGCTAAGTCGCCCTATCCTATATAGCGGCTCCCGGCGGCGACGACGGGACACGATGGTAGCCACGGCGGCGGAAACGCCAACAGCGGCGAACTCGATGGCAGCGTAGCTCAGTGGTAGAGCAGGGGAATCATAATCCCTTGGTCGGGGGTTCAAATCCCTCCGCTGCTACCATCATAGAAAACCCCCTGGTCTCCGGAAGGAAGCCAGGGGGTTTTTCTTTGCGCGCTTCCAGCTTGACGCAGCGTGGACTGCGGATCGGCGACTGCGGGGAACCGGTGGCTCCCCCTACCCCGTCATCGACTTCGGCAATGCGATCTGCGGCTCGACCTCCACCCGGTTGCGGCCGGCGTTCTTGGCGCGGTAGAGGGCGGCGTCGGCACGGGCCAGCAGGGGCTCGATGCCGGTGTCGCCACCGGTCAGCCAGCTCAGGCCCAGGCTGACGGTCAGGAAAAGCTCTCCGCCGTCCTCCCGCTTCACCGGCTGGGCGGCGATTGCCTGACGCAGGCGCTGGGCGGCGGCGAAAGCATTCACGGGCGGGGTTTCCGGCATCACCACGGCGAACTCCTCGCCGCCCAGCCGGCCGATCAGGTCGCAGGCGCGCAAGCTGTCTTTGCAGGCGCGCACCGTGCTGCGGATCGCCTCGTCGCCGGTGGCGTGGCCATAGCTGTCGTTGACCCGCTTGAAATGGTCGATGTCCAGCATCACCACCGACAGCGGGCGCTCGTATCGTCGCGAGCGGGTAAACTCTTCAGCCCCCCTCTCCAGAAAGCGGCGGCGGTTCATGGCCCCGGTCAGGGCATCGGTGGTTGCCAGCCGCTCCAGATCGCGCTGCATCGCCACGACGCGCGAGGCCGCCAGCAGGCGCGCCGCCGTCCATTTCCAATCCAAAGGTTTTCGCAGGAACTCGTCGGCGCCGGCCTCCACCAGTTCGTGGAACTGGTCGGTCATGCTGCCGGGGATCATCAGGATCAGGTAGAGATGGCGAAGCCCCTGGGCCGTGCGCAGGTGCCAGCACAGCTCCAGCCCCGTCATGTCGTCCAGACGGATGTCGGCCATCACCACGTCGAACCGCTCATTCGCCACCGCCTCTATGGCGGCGGCGCCGTTGTTGACAACGCTGGTGGCGTAGCCGAGCTTGTTCAGCTCGTACACCATCATGGTCAAGTGGCGCGGTGAATCGTCGACGATCAGAATCCGCAAATCGAAAGCTCCCGGCGATCTCTGCGCGTTTATGGAGCATGAGACCTTACTTGTGCAAATGTCCTTAACGTCATGCCATGGCAGGATAACCAAAAGCAGAGGTCATACGCTGGTATTCCGGGGTGGTGGGTGGCGTCCAGCCGGTGGGACGATCTGATGCTTTTGCACATGTTGCCTATCGGGTCGCGCGCTTGATACTGTCTGTCTCAATATGTTCGTGGAACAAGCGGACGATGAGTGCGGGAGGCACGACCATGGACAGCGCACGCGCGGCCCACATCGATGAACTCGTCCGTGTCTCCACCGGCCGCGTCTCCGCAGGGGTGCCGTCCGCCCGCGATCCGATCATCGAAAACTCGTGGCGCCGATGCGTCGCCGACCACAAGCTGGACCCCACCGTTGGGCGGGAACCGCACATCCTGCCGCAGGAACGGCTGCGTGAGCATCGCGACGCGATGGACGAGTTCCTGCGCATGGCCCGCTTTGGGCTGGAGGCGCTGTACCGGCAGGTCGCCGGTATGGGCTATGTGCTGCTGCTGACCGACAGCAACGGCGTCACGGTGGATTTCATCGGCGACCCGACCTTCGACAACCACCTGCGCCGGGCCGGGCTGTATCTGGGGTCGGACTGGAACGAGGGGCATGCCGGCACCTGTGCTGTCGGCACCTGCATCGCCACCGCCCAGGCGCTGACCGTGCACCAGACCGACCACTTCGACTCCACCCACATCCCGCTGACCTGCACCGCCGCCCCGGTCTTCGACAGCGGCGGCGAACTGGCCGCCGTGCTGGACATCTCCGCCCTGCATTCGCCGGAACCGAAGATCAGCCAGTATCTGGCGCTTCAGATGGTGCGCGCCTATGTCCATAAGATCGAAACGGCCAACCTCTACAACAACTTCCGCCGCGACTGGGTGCTGAAGCTGTCGGCATCGCAGGAGTTCGCGGAGGTCGATCCCGACTTCGTCCTGGCGCTGGACGGCGGCGGGCGGGTGGTCGGCTTCAACCACAAGGCCCACGATCTGCTTGCGGAGGACGGAGCGTCACCGCTCGGCCGCTCCTTCGCCGAACTGTTCGACTGCGAGGTGGACGACCTGGTCCATTTCGTCCGTTCGCTGCCGACCGAGCAGCGCACGCTGCGCCTGCGCCGCACCGGCCTTCCGCTGTTCGCCCAGGCGATGCCGCCGCCCGCCGTATCGCTGCCGCGCAACCACACGCCGGATCATGGCGGAGAGCCGCTGCCGGAGCCGCTGCGCGTGGTGTCCGGCGGAGATCCAACGCTGAAGGCGGTGCTGACGCGGGCGGCCAAGCTGGTCAACACCCGCATGAGCCTGCTGATCCACGGCGAGACCGGCACTGGCAAGGAGCATCTGGCCAAGGCCCTGCACAAGGCCAGCATCCGCCGCACCAAGCCCTTCGTCGCCGTCAACTGCGCCGCCCTGCCGGAGAACCTGATCGAGAGCGAGCTGTTCGGCTACGAGCCTGGCTCCTTCACCGGGGCGACGGCGCGCGGCAAGAAGGGGCTGATCCTGGAGGCCGACGGCGGCACCCTGTTCCTAGACGAGATCGGCGACATGCCGCTGTCGTCGCAGACCCGGCTGCTGCGCGTGCTGGCGGAGCGCGAGGTGACGCCGATCGGCCGGACCAAGGCGGTGTCGGTCGATGTCCGCGTCATCGGCGCCACCCACCGCGATCTGGTGGAACTGGTCAAGGCCGGCAAATTCCGCGACGACTTGTACTTTCGTCTCAACGGCGCGGTGTTCACCGTGCCGCCCCTGCGCCAGCGCGGCGACCTGGACTGGCTGATCGAACGGCTGCTGGCCGAGCGGGCGGAGCGAGACGGCATCGGCTACCGCCTCACCCCGGCGGCGCTGGCCGCCCTGCGCGGCCATGGCTGGCCGGGCAATGTGCGGGAACTGGTGAATGCACTGGACTATGCCTGCGCGGTCAGCGACGGCGGGCTGATCGACCTTGGCGACATTCCGGAGCCGGTTCAGCACAGCGGCCTGTTCCGGGCCTGGCCGGAGGAGACCGCGCAGACGGTGGCGACGGAGGAGGACCCGGCCGCCCGGTTGCGCGAAACGCTGCGACGGCATCATTGGAACATTTCAGCGACGGCGCGCGCGATGGGGGTCGACCGCTCGACCGTCCATCGGCAGATGCACCGCTTCGGCATCGTGGCGCCGCATCGGGCGGAGTGAAGGGGGGCGGCGAGAGACTGTCTCGGCCGCCCACAACTTTCCCCTTTACCCTGCGGCCCCGAAGCCGCCGCCGCCCGGCGTCTCGACCACCAGGGCATCGCCCGGCCGCATGACGGCGCTGTCCTGGGAGGCCAACTCCTGCACGCTGCCGTCGGTGCGCTGGACCCAGGTCCGGCCGACGGCACCGTCGGCACCGCCCTTCAGGCCGAAGGGAGCGATCTTGCGGTGGTTGGCGAGGATGGCGGCGGTCATCGGCTCCAGGAAGCGCAGGCGGCGGATCACGCCGTCGCCGCCGCGCCAGCGCCCTGCCCCACCGGACTCACGGCGGATGCGGAAGCTCTCGACCAGCACCGGGAAGCGCCATTCCAGCACCTCCGGATCGGTCAGGCGCGAGTTGGTCATGTGGGTCTGCACGGCGTCGGTGCCGTTAAAGCCGTTGCCGGCGCCCGACCCGCCGCAGACCGTCTCGTAATACTGGTGCCACTCGTTGCCGAAGGTGGTGTTGTTCATCGTGCCCTGGGCCGACGCCATCACCCCCAGCGCGCCGAACAGGGCGTCGACGATGCACTGGCTGGTCTCCACATTGCCGGCGACCACCGCGGCGGGCGGATTGGGCGACAGCATCGAGCCTGGCGGGATGACGATCTCGATGGGGCGCAGGCAGCCCTCGTTCATCGGGATCTCGTCGTCCACCAGACAGCGGAAGACATACAGCACTGCCGCCCGGCAGACCGCCGACGGGGCGTTGAAGTTGTTGGTCAGCTGGGTGCTGGTGCCGGAGAAATCGACGATGGCCGAGCGCGCGCCATGGTCGATCGACACCCGCAGCTTGATGACCGCACCGTTGTCCAGCGTCACCGCGAAGTCGCCGTCGCTCAGCACGCCGATGGCGCGGCGGACCTGCTCCTCGGCATTGTCCTGGACGTGGCGCATATAGGCGATGACGGTGGACAGGCCGTGCAGGCGGACGACGCGGTGCAGTTCGCGGGTGCCCTGCTCGTTCGCGGCGACCTGCGCCTTGAGGTCGCCGATGTTCTGCACCGGGTTGCGCGCCGGATGCGGGCCGGAGCGCAGAAGCTCCACCATCTCCTGCTCACGGAACTGGCCGTTCTCCACCAGCGGCACGCAGTCCAGCAGCACGCCCTCGTCGGCGATGGTCCTGCTGTCCGGCGGCATCGAGCCGGGGGTGATGCCGCCGACGTCGGCGTGGTGCCCGCGGGAGGCGACGAAGAACAGCAGATCCTTGCCCGCCTCGTCGAACACCGGCGAGACGACAGTGATGTCCGGCAGATGGGTGCCGCCGTGATAGGGATCGTTCAGCGCGAAGCTCTCGCCGGCGGTGAAGGTGCCGCCGCGGCGTTGGATGACGGCGCGCACGCTCTCGCCCATCGATCCCAGATGGACCGGCATGTGCGGGGCGTTGGCGATCAGGCCGCCGTCGCGGTCGAACAGGGCGCAGGAGAAGTCCAGACGCTCCTTGATGTTCACCGACCGGGCTGTCTTCTCCAGCGTCACGCCCATCCGCTCGGCGATGGACATGAACAGGTTGTTGAAGACCTCCAGCGTCACCGGATCGACCTTCGCCCCACCCTTGACCCCGGCGGCCTGACGTTGGGTCGCCGGCTCCAGCCGGGTCAGCACCAGATGGTTCTTGCGGGTGACCTCGGCCATCCAGCCGGGCTCGACCACGGTGGTGGAGACCGCTTCGGCCAGGATCGCCGGACCGACGACGCGGTTGCCGGGCTGGAGCTGACGGCGGTCGTAGAGCGGCGCCTCACGACGCTGGCCCGCGCTGTGAATGGCAACGGTGGCGAGCCGGCGCGGCAGCACCGCAGTGGTGGCGGGAAGCTCGGGATCCTCCAGAACGTCGGTCAGGCCGACCGCCTCCAGCGTCACCGACTCGACCTCCAGCGCGGTGCCGGGGGTGAGGAAGCCATAGCGGCGGCGATGCGCCTCCTCGAAGGACTTGGTCATCGCCACCTTCGACCCGAAGGCGACCGTCAGCGTGGTGTCGGAGCCGGCGGCCTTGAGATGGACGCGGCGGTTGATCGCCTGCCGCCCGGCATCGACGCCCTGGCGGGTCAGCTCCGCCCGCCCTTCGGTCTCCAGATCGGTGAACAGCATGGTCAGCCGGTCGACCACGGCATCGCTCAGCGGGCCTTCGACCGCGCGTTCGCGGATGGCGACGGTGTCGGCCAGCCCGATGCCGTAGGCGGACAACACGCCGGCCTGCGGGTGCAGGAATACCCGCGTCATGCCCAGAGCGTCGGCGACGGCGCAGACATGCTGGCCCGCCGCTCCGCCGAAACCGTTCAGCGTGTAGCCGGTGACGTCATAGCCGCGCTCGACCGAGATCTTCTTGATGGCGTTCGCCATGTTGTCGACGGCGATGCGCAGGAAGCCCTCGGCGACCTCCTGCGGGGTCATCGCCGTGCCGAGCTTGGCGTTGACGGTGGCGGCCAGTTCGGTGAAGCGGGTCTTCACCACCTCGGCATCCAGCGGCTGGTCGCCGTTGGGGCCGAAGACATTGGGGAAGAAGCGCGGCTGAATCTTGCCGACCATCACGTTGCAGTCGGTGACCGTCAGCGGCCCGCCGCGGCGGTAGCAGGCGGGGCCGGGGTTGGCACCGGCGCTGTCCGGCCCGACGCGGAAGCGGGTGCCGTCGAAGACGCAGAGCGAACCGCCGCCGGCCGCCACCGTGTGGATGTGCATCATCGGTGCGCGCACCCGCACGCCGGCCACCACCGCGTCGAAGGCGCGCTCATACTCGCCGGCATAATGCGACACGTCGGTCGAGGTGCCGCCCATGTCGAAACCGATGACCCGGTCGAAGCCGGCCATGCCGGCGGTGCGCACCGCGCCCACCACGCCGCCGGCCGGACCGGACAGAATGGCGTCCTTGCCCTGGAAACGGCGGGCGTCGGTCAGGCCGCCATTGGACTGCATGAACATCAGCGGCACCGGCGTGCCGTCGACGCTGAGGTCGTTGGCGACCCGGTCGACATAGCGGCGCAGCACCGGCGAGAGGTAGGCGTCGGCCACTGTGGTGTCGCCGCGGCCGACCAGCTTCATCAGCGGGCTGACCAGATGGCTGACCGACACCTGGGTAAAGCCGACCGCGCGGGCCAGCGAGGCGACCTGACGCTCATGCTCCGGATAGCGGTAGCCGTGCATCAGCGCGATGGCGGCGGCGCGGAAGCCCCGGCGGTAGGCCTCCTCCAGCCCGCGGCGCACGGCATGCAGATCGACCGGCTTCAACACGCGGCCGTCGGCCATCACCCGTTCCGGCACCTCCACCACATGGGAATAGAGCTGGTCGGGCAGATCGATGCGGCGGGCGAAAATCTTCGGGCGGGCCTGATGGCCGATGCGCAGCTGGTCGGCCAGTCCTTCGGTGATCAGCAGGACGGTCGGTTCGCCCTTGCGCTCCAGCAGGGCGTTGGTGGCGACGGTGGTGCCCATCTTGACCACCTCCACCGTGTCCGGCGGGATCGGCTGCCCCGGCTTCAGCCCGAGAAGCTCGCGGATGCCCTGGACGGCGGCGTCGGCATAACGCTCCGGATTCTCCGACAGCAGCTTGTGGGTCACCACCGATCCGTCCGGCCGGCGGCCGACGATGTCGGTGAAGGTGCCGCCGCGATCCACCCAGAACTGCCACCGGGCCGGCTTGGTCTCCGCCGTTCCGGCCACTGCCCCTCCGGCCACCGCCGCGTTCTTCGTCTCACCCATTGTCGCACCCGCCGAAGTCCATGCGCGGCAACCGCACCGCGCGTGGGCCGGAGTTTCGCGATCCGGCAGCGAATTTCAACAGCTTGAGTGCCCAGCCCCCATCAGGAAAGAAGGACGCGGCGGAAAGAGCACAGGATCACAGACGACCGGCCTTGCGGATGTCACCGTCAGGCAGCCAGCCGCTCCCACGGGCGGGTGGACAGACGGGACTGAATGGCATTGCCCGCCAGGATGCTGTTGAAGGCGCCGCTGCCGTCCTCCAGCGCCTCCAGGGCGATGGAGAACTGATTGGGGGCCGGCAGCTCGAACATCGAGGTGATCTCGCCGCCGTCGAGCGCCAGCCGTCCGCCGAACCGGCGGGCCAGGGCGCGCATGCGGGAGTTTTCCGCCAGACACACCATATGGACATGCCGGATGCCGCGGTTGCGGGCGACGGTCAGGATGCGGCGGACCAGCGTGCTGCCGACACCCTTGCCCTGCAATCCCGACTCGATGCTGATGCCGAATTCAGCCTGTTCGGGCCAGAGGAGGCGGTCGCCGCACAGTTCGATGGCGCCGCGCAGCACGCCGCCCTCGAACGCGCCGAGAATCACCGTCCGACCCCAGTCGATGGCCGTGCAATGCCGCTCCACCGCCTCGTCCGACAGGGTGCCGGCGAAGCGGGCATAACGGTCCGTGCGGTCGAGGCGGAGAAGATGCGCCCGGTACTGGGGCAGCTCGGTCGGCATGATCTTGCGGATGACAGGCATGGCTCTGCTCACGGTTCTCGAAATCCGAAAACGCATTCGTGCAGAACGTTCTTCCCCAGGCTCCGGCACCGCCGTCAGCAGGCACCGTCTTATCGCGAGCGGCGCTCTCTCCGGCACCTTTTGTTGCATTGCAACATGGCGCGGCCGGCGGGATTCGCAAGCGCTTATTAGAAATTCGCGATACCAACAATGCTGGCCTGTTGCCGGCAAGCCACAGTTGGCCTGCCCTTTCCCGGCCGCTATGCTGCGCTCACGGGTGGGGTGGCCTGTGCACAAAAGGGCATGACATGAGCATCTGGGGCAAGATCCTGGGCGGCGCGGCCGGCCTGTTCACCGGCGGTCCGCTCGGCGCCCTGCTGGGCGGTCTGGCCGGGCACGCGGTCGATCTGTGGTCGCCCTGCGGCGCGGACGAGCAACCGCGCCGCAGCATGAGCGATGCCGAGGCCGAAGCGGCCAAGCAGACCGTCGCCTTCACCATCGGCGTAATCGCGCTGGCCGCCAAGATGGCCAGGGCCGACGGCGTGGTGAAACGGGTGGAGGTCGACACCTTCAAGCGGCTGTTCCGCGTCCCGCCAGAGGAATTGGATAATGTCGGCCGGGTCTTCGACCTCGCCCGCCGCGACACCCGCGGGTTCGAGGAATACGCCCGCCAGATCGCCAAGCTGTTCGAGGACAGGCACGCGGTGCTGGAGGAGTTGCTCGACAGCCTGCTGATGATCGCCGAGGCCGATGACGAGCTGCACGAGACGGAGGTCGAGTATCTGCACGCCGTCGCCGTGATCTTCGGTTTCGACGAAGCCGATTTCCGCCGCATCGTCGCCGGTCACCATCTGGCCGGGACCCCGACGGAAACCGACCCCTATGCCGTGCTCGGCGTGGCGCGTCTGGCCGGCGACGATGCGGTCAAGGCCGCGCACCGGGCGCTGGTCCGGAAACACCACCCGGACCGGCTGATCGCCCAAGGCATGCCACAGGAATTCATCGATCTGGCAACGCAGAAACTCGCGCTGATCAATGCTGCCTACGACCGCATCCGCCGCGAACGGGAAGGTGCTACCGCCCTGTCCTGACCTGCCGCGAGCTGTTGTCGGTCGAGTTCATTTAAAATTGTTTTCTCATGGCATTTATCTCGTTTCCTGACATATCGTCTCCGGCGGGGCGGGCGACCGGTTGCCCGCGTGCTTTGGGAACGACACGACGATGCGACGCACGATCATCCGGACGGTCTTCGCCGCTATATTGGGAACGGCGATTGCCATGGGGTGTGGCGCCCAGGCGCAGGTGACGTCCCCCGCAACAGCCGGCGACGCCCCGGTGGTGCTGGGCCAGCCGTTGACGCTGAATCTGGGAGTGCCGCCTGCCGGCACCGACTGCGCCACGCAGGCGGCAATGCTGAACGCGCAAGCGCTGGTCCTGGTCGCCAACGGCCAGACCGTTCCCGGCGCCCGCGCCAGCTTCGCCTGCTCCGCCAAGGGCGACCTGATGGGCACCGCCTCGACCTCCATCGCCGGCAACGGTGACGACGCGGCGAAGCGGCGGGCATCCTGGCAGACCGCCTTCAGCGGCTTCTTCAGCCTCGCCGGGGCCAAGACCCTGCCGGTCGCCTTCGGCCCGGCCAGCGGCGGCATGACGACCGCGCCACAGATGGTGTCCATCCAGGGCGCCAGCGACCGCGATCTCGGGCTGGCAGCGGTGTGGTTCGTCCTGGTGGCGGCGGTGTTCCTGTTCGCCTTCTTCCGCCATTTCGGACGCACCGATGCCATCACCCCGATTGCCGGCGTGCCGATGCCGGCCGACTACCGGGCACCCTACAGCCTCGCCCGCTTCCAGCTTCTGTGGTGGAGCGGAATCGTCACCGCCTCCTACGCCGCCATCCTGACCATCACCGGATCGATGGACACCATCACCACCGGCACCATGGCGCTGATGGGGATCGTCGGCGGCACCTCGGTCCTGGCTGCCTTCCAGGACCGCCGGCCGAGCGACGACCAGACCCGGCGCCAGCAGCACGCCGCCCTCTACATCGCCGCCGCTGCGGCCACCCCGCCCGACCGGACGGCGATGGCCGCCAGCCTGGAGCAGGTCTATCCGCCCACCCAGGGGCTGCTGCCCGATCTGCTGAGCGACGCCGCCGGCTACAACATCCATCGCCTGCAATTGCTGGCCTGGACCGGGGTGCTGGGCATCACCTTCCTCTACGAGGTCACCCGCACGCTGGGCATGCCGGAGCTGTCGGCCAACCTGCTGGCCCTCACCGGCATCAGCAACGGCACCTATTTCGGCTTCAAGATGCAGGAACAGCAGGTGCCGGCGCCGACCGGCATCGCGCAATTACCAGCCTGATCCCAGCCTGACGGCAGGGGCGGTTCCACCGGGCGCAACCCGCCCAACCGTTTTTCCGGGTCGCGGTGGAGGGGGACGGCGCGCTATAACCCATCCCCTTCCCTCGATTTTCCGGCGCACGAACGGTCCATGGCTCCTCCCGCACCCATCACGGCGCTCCAGGGCGTCTCCGTCACCTTCGGCGGCCGTCCGCTGTTCGACGGCATCGACCTGTCCATCGGCCGCGGCGACCGCGCCTGTCTGGTCGGCCGCAACGGGTCGGGCAAGTCGACGCTGATGAAGGTGCTGGCCGGGATGATCCAACCCGACGGCGGCACCGTCTTCGTCCAGCCGGGCGCCCGCCTCGCCTATCTGCCGCAGGAGCCGGACTTCACCGGCTGCGCCACCGTCCAGGACTATGTCGTGCAGGGCCTGCCCGCCGACGAGCAGGACGAGGCGCACCGCGTCGACGCCGTGCTCGACCGGCTCCAGGTGGACGGCAACCTCGACCCGCGTACCCTGTCGGGCGGCGAATCGCGCCGCACCGCGCTGGCCCGCACGCTGGTCGGCAACCCCGACGTCATGCTGCTGGACGAACCGACCAACCACCTCGACCTCCCCACCATCGAGTGGCTGGAAGAGGAACTGCTGTCCTTCCGCGGCGGCCTGCTGCTGATCAGCCACGACCGCGCCTTCCTGAACCGGCTGGCCAAGCGGACGCTGTGGCTCGACCGCGGCACCGTGCGCGCGACCGACCGCGGCTTCGCCGAGTTCGAGACCTGGCAGGCCGAGGTGTTCGAGTCGGAAGAGGCCGCGGCCCACAAGCTGGACCGCAAGATCGAAAGCGAGATGAAGTGGCTGCGCGAGGGCATCTCCGCCCGGCGCACCCGCAACATGGGGCGCGTACGCAACCTGCTGGACCTGCGGGCCGGGCGCGCGGAGCAGATCAAGGGCGGCCAGCAGGCCAAGCTCGCCATCGCCGAGGCCGAGCGCGGCGGCCGGCTGGTGATCGAGGCGACCGGCATCTCCAAGGGCTTCGACACGCCCGACGGCCGCAAGACCATCGTGAAGGACTTCTCCACCCGCATTCTGCGCGGCGATCGGGTGGGCCTGATCGGGCCGAACGGCGCCGGCAAGTCCACCCTGCTGAAGATGCTGACCGGCCAACTCGATCCCGACGAGGGCACGGTGAAGCTGGGCACCAACCTCGACACCGCCTATTTCGACCAGCGGCGCGAGGGGCTGAACCCGGAGGACACCATCCGCAAGGTGCTGTGCCCCTTCGGCGGCGATGCGGTGGTGGTCAACGGCGTGTCGCGCCATGTCGCCGGCTACATGAAGGATTTCCTGTTCGACACCCGGCAGTTGGACAGCCCGGTCAAGGCACTGTCGGGCGGCGAGCGCAACCGGCTGCTGCTGGCCCGGCTGTTCGCCAAGCCCAGCAACATGATGATCCTCGACGAGCCGACCAACGACCTCGACATGGACACGCTGGACCTGCTGGAGGATGTGCTCGGCGACTATCAGGGCACGCTTCTGCTGGTCAGCCACGACCGTGACTTTCTCGACCGGCTGGTGACGGCCACCATCGCGCTGGAAGGCGACGGCACCGCCACCGAATATGCCGGCGGCTATTCCGATTATCTGGTGCAGCGCCCGGCCAAGGCGGCGCCCGCCGCTGCGGCCACCAAGCCTAAGCCGGCCACCCAGGCACCGGCCGCCGCGGCCAAGCCGCGCGGCAAGCTGAGCTACAAGGATCAGCGCGAGCTGGACGAACTGCCCACCCGCATGGACAGTCTGGGGGGCGAGATCGCCAAGCTGGAGAAGGCGCTGGCCGACCCCGACCTGTTCACCCGCGACCCCGCCAAGTACCAGAAGACGAGCGAGCAGCTGCACGCCAAGCAGGCGGCGCTGGCCGCGGCGGAAGAGCGCTGGCTGGAGCTCGAGGCGATGCGCGAGGAGTTGGAAGGCGGGCGGGCATGAGTTTTGCCCACACACTCCAGGCGCTGGTGGTGATGGCGCTGTGGGGGCTGAACTTCGTGGTGGCGAAATGGGCGCTGGCCGAATTTCCGCCGCTGTTCGTGATGTTCCTGCGCTTCGCCCTGGTGGCGGTGCTGATCATCCCCTTCTTCCGCGTGCCGCGCGACAAGCTGTGGAAGATCGCGCTGCTGTCGGTCACGCTGGGCAGCATCCATTTCCCGATGATGTTCAGCGGACTAAAGGGGATCGACGCCGCCACCGCCTCGCTGGCGGCACAGGTGCAGGTCCCCTTCTCTTCCCTGCTGGCGGCGCTGGTGTTCAAGGACAAGCTGGGCTGGCGCCGCGGGATCGGCATGGCCGCCGCCTTCGCCGGCGTGGCGGTGATCGCCGGAGAGCCGCGGCTGGGCGAGTCGCTCCATTCGCTGCTGCTGATCCTGGCCGCGAGCTTCGCCTTTGCGGTGGCGAGCGTGCAGATGAAGCTGATCGGGGCAGTGAACGGCTTTGCCGTCAACGGCTGGATGGCGCTGTTCGCGATGCCGCAGTTGTTGGTCCTGTCGCTGCTGACGGAACATGGGCAGATGGCGGCGCTGGCAAACTCCACCTGGGTCGGCTGGGCGTCCATCGCCTACATGGCCGTCGCCGTCACCATCATCGCCTATGGGCTGTGGTATCCGTTGCTGGGACGCTATTCCGTCAACCAGACCATGCCCTATCTTTTGACCGTGCCGGTCTTCGGCGTCGCCAGCGGCGTGCTGCTGATGGGCGATCCGGTGACGATCAACCTCGCCATCGGCGGACTGTTGACCATCGGCGGCGTCGCGGTGATCGTGAAGCGCCGTCCGCGCACCGTCAGCGAGACCGTCACCAACCCGACCTGATGCCGACATGAGCCGCTTCCGCCGGATCGACCTTCCCTCCCCCAACCACGGCCCGCGGGCGGAGGGCACGCGGGTAGAGCTGCTGATCCTCCACTACACCGGCATGCCCACCGCCGCCCATGCGCTAGAGCGGCTGTGCGACCCGGCGTCCCAGGTCAGCGCCCATTACACGGTGGACGAGGACGGCACCGTCTATGCCCATGTGCCGGAGGACCGGCGCGCCTGGCATGCCGGCCGGTCGAGCTGGCGCGGGGCGGAGGACGTCAACAGCCGCTCCATCGGGGTGGAGATCGTCAATCCCGGCCACGAGTTCGGCTACCGGCCCTTCCCGCCGGTGCAGATGGCCGCAGTCGCCGA
This sequence comes from Azospirillum sp. A26, assembly GCF_042604635.1. Taxonomy (NCBI): domain Bacteria; kingdom Pseudomonadati; phylum Pseudomonadota; class Alphaproteobacteria; order Rhodospirillales; family Azospirillaceae; genus Azospirillum; species Azospirillum sp. A26. The sequence continues at coordinate 1,541,172 of NZ_CP170472.1, forward strand.
GCTTTGCCTGGACATCGTCGCGCGGCACGGCATCGCCGCCGCCGACGTGCTGGGCCACAGCGACGTGGCCCCCACCCGCAAGGAGGATCCGGGCGAACTGTTCGATTGGCCGGGCCTCGCCGCCCAGGGACTCGGGCTCTGGCCCACGCCGTCCCAGCCAGACGACGGCCCCGCCGACACAGTGGAGGTCGCGGCACTGCTGGGACGCTATGGGTATGGCCCTGCAGAGCCGCGGGCGCTGCTGGCCTTCCAGCGTCACTTCCATCCCGACTGCCTGACCGGCCTTCCCGACCCCGAGACGGTGCGGCGCCTGCGCGCGCTGCTGCGGTTGACGGGACGGTAACGGGCGGCATCCGCGATTTGGGGTTTGCCCCCACGGCCGCTTCCCTATAGAACGACCGCGCCAGATGGCCGGATGGCCGCCTTCGGTTTCGACCGGGGGAGGAAAGTCCGGGCTCCACGGAAACACGGTGCCGGCTAACGGCCGGCGGGGGCGACCCTAGGGAAAGTGCCACAGAAAGCAAACCGCCGGCGTTTCGACGCAGGTAAGGGTGAAAGGGTGCGGTAAGAGCGCACCGCGGACCCGGCAACGGGGACGGCACGGTAAACCCCACCGGGAGCAAGACCGAATAGGAGCGGCCCGACCACTGTCCCCGCAACGGGACGGGCGTGGGTCAAGCGCGTTTCCGCGCCGTCGCTCGGGTTGGTCGCGCGAGGCGTCCGGGCAACCGGCGTCCCAGACGAATGGCCATCGCCTGCCCCTCGGGGCGGGATACAGAACCCGGCTTACAGGCCATCTGGCACTTTCCCATCTCTTTTGCCCAGCCCGTCCCAAATCGGCTCCCCCATCGGGGCGGCCGATCCCATGGCGCCCCGTGGCGGCACCCGTTTGCCCTCGCCCCGCCCCTTTCGACGCGCGGGCATGGGACGGCGTGGGCAGCAGAGGGGCAGTCGACGGGCGGTTTCCGATGTCATCCACAGGGCGGATGCGACCGCTCCTCCCCCTGCACCCCGCAGTCCGACGGGCTTTTCCGCCGCCATCCCCAGGATGTGCACGGCCCCATCCACATTTTCCCCAGACTAATCCACAGCCGGTGGATAACTGTGGGGCGATTTCCCATGCTGTCCCATGCCGGACCGCGGTTTCCCACCCAAGGTTCTATGCCGTCCGAGGGGGTCGATTCGACAGTCCGACAAACCATGCGTACGCGGCATTTTCTTAAAATTTTGGAACGTTCGAAGAACGTGTGTGGATAACTTTATCCACATCGCGAGAGTCCAGCGGAATACTGCGAAGATTCTGAGATTTCGTACACCAACTTGCCCGGATGCCACAGCATGACCCAAAAGTCTTGACACCCCCGTCTGAATACTCGGGGGAGCGTTGACGCCCATGCCGTCCCATGCTATCCCAAGAATGCCCATTTAAGGGGGGCTCTTACCCATTCTGGTTAACACCGGGAGGCGGGAGCTGAATGGGCCAAGCGGGGCTAGCGCGGAGCACCCGACCGCGCACGGGGGATAGCAGGGGGGATCGCCGGGCCTATGGCCGTTTTCCTGTCCACATACGTCAACAAAGTTGACAGGAAAGGGCGTGTGTCCATCCCGGCACAGTTCAGGCAGTCGCTTGCCAAGACGTCGGCTCCCAGCACCGTCTATCTCTGGCCCTCGCTGAACCACCAGGCGCTTGAAGGCGCCGACCAGGACTATCTCGACGTCCTCTCCGAAAGCCTCGAATCCCCCGACCTCGATGCCGACGAGCGCGACATGATCGAGACCTTCATCTTCGGAAAGCTGATCCCCGTCTCCTCCGACGCCGAAGGCCGCATCGTCCTGCCCAAGGAGCTGGCGGAGTTCGCCGGCATCACCGAAGAGGCCGCCTTCATCGGCCGCCGCAAAACCTTCCAAATCTGGGAACCCAACGCCTTGAAAGCCCACGAGGCGGCACTGCGCGAACAGGTCGTGCGCAAAGACATCTCCCTCAGCCAGATCGTCGCCAAGGCCTCCCGCGGCGCCGCCAGCCGGAGCGGGGAGGGCGCCTGATGTCCGACACCCGCATTCACATTCCCGTCCTGCTGGACGAGGTGATCGCCGCGCTGTCCCCGCGCGACGGCGGCCTCTATGTGGACGGCACCTTCGGCGCCGGCGGCTACAGCCGCGCCCTGCTGCAATCGGCCTCCTGCCGCGTGATCGGCATCGACCGCGACCCCGCCGCCATCGAGCGCGGCCGTGCGCTGGCCCAGGAGTTCCCCGGACGGCTGGAGGTGATCGAGGGCCGGTTCGGCGATATGGACCGGCTGCTCGCCGACCATGGCGTCGGAACGGTCGACGGCGTGGCGCTCGACGTCGGCGTCTCCTCCCCCCAGATCGACGAGCCGGAGCGCGGGTTCTCCTTCCGCTTCGACGGCCCGCTCGACATGCGGATGGGACGGGATGGGCCGACAGCCGCCGACGTGGTCAACACCGCCGACGAATCGGATCTGGCCGACATCGTCTACCAGCTGGGTGAGGAACGGATGGCGCGCCGCGTCGCCCGCGCCATCGTCGCCGCCCGCCGCGAGGCGCCGATCGAGCGCACGGGACGGCTGGCCGAGATCATCCGGTCGGTGGTGCCGAAGGGGAAGGGCGACGGGATCGACCCGGCCACCCGCACCTTCCAGGCCCTGCGCATCCATGTGAACGACGAGCTGGGCGAACTGCGGCGCGGCCTGTCCGCCGCCGAGTCGCTGCTGGCGCCCGGCGGGCGTCTCGCCGTCGTCTCCTTCCATTCGCTGGAGGACCGCGAGGTCAAGGCGTTCCTGCGGGAACGCTCCTCGCCGCCGCCCTCCCCGTCCCGCCACACGCCCGTGACCGCGGTCGCGGCGCATAACCCATCCTTCCGCCTGCTCTCCCGGAAACCCGTGGACCCGAGCGAGGCCGAAGCCCGTAACAATCCCCGCGCCCGGTCCGCCCGGCTGCGCGCGGCTGAACGTACCGAGGCGCCCGCGTTCCCGGCGCCCGGCAAGGAGGCAGCATGAAAGGCAAGACCTGGCTGTTCTGGGGTGGCCTGATCGCGGCCGCCGGTGGCGTGCTGTTCCAGACCAGCTACGACGTCCAGGATCTTGAGGAGAAGCTCGCCGGGCTGAACCGCAAGATCATTCTGGAGCAGGAGTCGATCCAGGTCCTGAAGGCCGAGTGGAGCTACCTGAACGACCCCACCAAGCTGGAGAACATGGCCCAGGCCTATCTGACGCTGCAGCCGACCGAGCCGCGCCAGTACCTGGCGATGGACATGATCCCGATGCGCCCGGCCGATGCGGTCCCGCCGCCGGCGCAGGACCTGCCCGGCAAGGCCATGCCCGGCGCTCCGTTGCCGCCGATGGTCCGCGCGCCCGGCACCGGCAATTCCCAGCTGGCCGCCGCCCGCGTGCCTGCCGCTCCCAACAACAACGCCGCTGCCGGAATCGTTCCGGTCAGCGCGCCGGTCGGGCTGGCGAAGCCGCTGCCGATGGAAAAGGCGCTGGAACGCGCGCCTGTCGTCGTGCCGGCGTCCCTGCCCTCCGGCGCCGCCCTTGCCGATCCATCCCGCGCCAACCGGATCAAACCGGCCGCCCTGGTGCCCGGCTCCGCCCGTGCGCCTACGGAGAAGTCGGCTGCGCCGGCCGCCGCCGGCAAGCTGGCGCCCAACGCCCCGACCGCGCGCCCGACCGAACTGGCCTCCCGCCCGATCCCGGCGCCGGCACCTAAGGTTGCCGCCGCGGCCCCCGCCGCGCAGCAGCCCTATCAGCCCAAGCCGACCGACAGCCTCGGGCTGCTCGTTGCGCGCCTGGGGGCCAATCGATGATCGGTCACGACCACGGCGGCCCGGCCGGCTACGGCCAGCCCGGCGCCAGCACCGGCAGCACCTATGTGCCGCCGCCGGCGCCCTCGCCCTTTCCCCAGCCGGCCCCGCAGCCGTCTGCCAAGCCGCGGACCTCGCTGGCTGTCGCGCTGGAGCAGAGCCGTTACCGCCTGATGGTGACGGCTGCCGTGGTCACGACCGTCTTCACCGCCATCAGCGTCAAGCTGGCGATGGCCACGCTGCTCGCGGGCGGCGGCGAGCCGCGCCAGCATGTGGCGCTCGAGGTGGGCGACACCACCACCAACCGTGCCGACATCACCGACCGCAACGGCAACCTGCTGGCGACCTCGCTGGTCACCCAGTCGCTCTACGCCGACCCCAAGCTGGTTTCGCGCCCGGAAGAGGCCGCGCAGAAGCTGGTCAGCGCCCTGCCCGACCTGGATTACAAGGACGTCCTCGGCAAGCTGAGCGGCGACCGCCGCTTCGTCTGGCTGAAGCGCAACCTGACGCCGAAGCAGCAGGCCGCCGTCCACCGCCTGGGCATCCCCGGCGTCGCGTTCGAGCGGGAGGAGCGCCGCTTCTATCCGGCGGGCCCGCTGACCTCGCACATCGTCGGCTTCACCGGCATCGACAACAACGGCCTTGCCGGCATGGAGCAGGGCTTCAACAAGCGGCTGACCGAGGAGCCCGGCACGCCGCTTCAGCTGTCCATCGACCTGCGGTTGCAGCACGTCCTGAAGAAGGAGCTGGCTGCCACGGTGCAGGAGTTCAGCGCCATCGGCGCCGCTGGCATCGTCTTCGACGTGCGCAGCGGCGAAGTACTGTCGATGGTCTCGCTGCCTGATTTCGACCCGCAGGATCCGACCGGCCTGAACCCCGACACGCTGTTCAACCGGGCGACCCTCGGCGTGTACGAGATGGGTTCGACCTTCAAGATTTTCAACTCTGCATTGGCCTTCGATACCGGCAAGATCCGGGTGTCGGACATGTTCGACGCGGCACACCCGGTCAAGATCGGCCGCTTCACCATCAACGACTACCACAACCTGCACCGCGCCCTGACGGTGGCGGAAGTGTTCCAGCACTCCTCCAACCTCGGTTCCGTGCGCATGGTGCAGCAGGTGGGCGTGGCGGCGCAGAAGGCCTTCATGACCAAGATGGGCTTCACCAAGCCCACGGGTCTGGAGCTGCCGGAAAGCGGCTGGCCGCTGGTGCCCAACCCGTGGCGCGAGGTCAACAGCTACACCATCTCCTTCGGCCACGGCATCTCGGTCAGCCCGATGCACACGGTGGCCGCCGCCGCGTCCGTCATCAACGGCGGCCTCTTCCACAAGCCGACGTTGCTGAAGCGCCAGCCCGATGCCGAGGTTCCGACCGAACAGGTGGTATCGCGCCAGACCTCCGACATGATGCGGCGCATGTTCCGCTTCGTGGTCACCGAAGGCACCGGCAAGTCAGCCGGAGTGAAGGGCTATGTCGTCGGCGGAAAAACCGGCACGGCGGACAAGCAAAAGGGTAAGCATTACCAGAAGAACTCGCGAATGTCGTCGTTCCTGGGCGCCTTCCCGATGAACGATCCCCGCTACATCGTCTATGTGCTGGTCGACGAACCGCAGGCAACGGCCAAGACCTACGGCTACGCCACCGGCGGCTGGGTCGCCGCCCCGGCAGTGGGCCGCATCGTCAAGCAGATCGGCCCGCTGCTGAACGTGCCGGTGGTGGATGAGAACACGCCGGAGATCCTGAACTCCACCTATCTGAACGCCGCCGGTTCCACCAGCTGGCAGCAGTCGCTGCCGCCCGTCACCGCCCCACCTCCCGCGAAGGGAAGCACCGTTGCGTCTTTCCCAACTCAGACCAAGCCGCGCTGACGCCACCCGCGGCGTTGCCGACCCCGACATCGCCGGGCTGACCGCCGACAGCCGAGCGGTCAGGCCCGGCTTTGTCTTTGCCGCCCTGCCCGGCGTGAAGGCCGATGGCCGCGCCTTCATCGCCGACGCACTCGCCAGGGGCGCCGTCGCCGTGCTGGCGCCCGAGGGCACCGAGCTGCCCGCCGGCTCCACCGCCGTCCTGCTGACCGACCCGCAGCCCCGCCTCGCCTTCGCGCTCATGGCCGCCGCCTTCCATGGCGGGCGCCAGCCGGAGACGGTGGTGGCGGTGACCGGCACCAACGGCAAGACCTCCACCGTCCAGTTCGCCGCCCAGATCTGGACGCGCCTCGGCCTGCCCGCCGGTAGCCTGGGCACGCTGGGCCTGCTCGGCCCCGGCCTGCACGGCTATGGCGGGATGACGACGCCCGATCCGGTGTTGCTCCACCGCGACCTCGCCGCCGCCAAGGATGCCGGCATCGAGCATCTGGCGATGGAGGCGTCGAGCCACGGGCTGGAGCAGTTCCGGCTGGACGGCGTGGCGATCAAGGCCGCCGGCTTCACCAACCTGACGCTGGATCATCTCGACTATCACGGCACGATGGAGGCCTACCGCGACGCCAAGGCGATGCTGTTCGACCGCGTCCTGCCGCCGGGCGCCGTGGCGGTGCTGAACGCCGATTCTCCGGAATTTCAACATTTTGCCACCATTTGTAACGACCGTGGCCACCGGGTCATGTCCTATGGTCTGGCCGGCACCGAGCTTCGGGTGACCGGGGTGGAGCCGCTGGCCCATGGCCAGCGCCTCTCCCTGTCCGTGCTCGGCCGCGACGTGACGGTGGACCTGCCGCTGGCGGGTCGGTTCCAGGCCTGGAACGTGCTCTGCGCGCTGGGGCTGGTCATCGGTTCCGGCGGTGACGTCGGGCGGGCGCTGGACAGCCTTTCCTCGCTGGAGGGTGTGCCGGGCCGGTTGCAGCATGTCGCGACCCACCCCAACGGGGCGACGGTCTACGTCGATTTCGCCCACACGCCGGACGCGCTGGAAACGGTGCTTCTGGCGCTGAGGTCGCATGCCGCGCGCCATCTGGTGACGGTGTTCGGCTGCGGCGGCGACCGCGACCGCAGCAAGCGGCCGGTGATGGGGGCGCTGGCGGCCAGACTGGCCGACCGCGCCATCGTCACCGACGACAACCCGCGGACCGAGGATCCCGCCTTCGTGCGGGGTCAGGTGCTGGCCGGGGCCACCGGAGAACTGGCCGGCAGGCTGGAGGAGATCGGCGACCGGGCCGAGGCGATCCGCACCGCGGTGCGGCAGCTTCAGCCCGGCGACGTGCTGGTCATCGCCGGCAAGGGCCACGAACAGGGACAAACGATCGGCACCGAGGTGCGTCCGTTCGACGACGCGGACGAGGCCCGGAAAGCCGTAGCGGAGGTTGGAGCATGAGCGGGGACAAGACGGTCCTTTGGACAGCGGATGAGGCGGCGGCCGCGACAGGCGGGCGTCTCTCCGGTCCATCCGCCTGGACCGCGACCGGCGTCGCCATCGACAGCCGCAAGGTGGCGGCGGGCGACCTGTTCGTCGCCATCCGCGGACCGAATTTCGACGGGCATGCCTTCATCGGCGCCGCGCTGGCCGCCGGTGCCGCCGCGGCGCTGGTCGACCATCTGCCGGACGGCCTCCCGGAAGGCGCGCCACTGCTGATCGCCCCATCCGACACGCTGGAGTCGATGGCGGCGCTGGGCTTGGTGGCGCGGGCGCGCTGCGGCGCGCGCTTCGTCGGCGTCACCGGCTCCGTCGGCAAAACCGGCACCAAGGAGACGCTGCGCCACGTCCTGGCGGCGCAAGGGGCGACCTATGCCAATGAAGGCAGCCTGAACAACCATTGGGGCGTGCCTTTGTCGCTCGCCCGCCTGCCCGCCGACAGCCGCTATGGCGTGTTCGAGTTGGGGATGAACCACGCCGGCGAACTCGGCCCGCTGTCGCAGCAGGTCAAGCCGCATGTCGCCGTCATCACCACAATCGAGGCGGTGCATCTGGAGTTCTTCTCCGGCGTCGAGGCCATCGCCGACGCCAAGGCCGAGATCTTCGAGGGGCTGGGCTCGGACGGCATCGCCGTGCTGAACCGCGACAACGGGCAGTATGGCCGGCTGGCCGCCGCGGCGCGCCGCCAAGGGCTGACCGACATCTGGAGCTTCGGCGCCCATGAGGAGGCGGACGCCCGGCTGGTCGACTGCTCGCTGCACGCCACTTGCAGCGCGGTGACGGCACTGATCCGCGGCGAACGGGTGCAATATTGCCTGTCGCAGCCGGGCCGGCATTGGGTGATGAACAGTCTGGCGGTGCTGCTGGCGGTGAAGGCGCTGGGCGCCGATGTCGCCGCCGCAGCCCGCTCCCTGTCCAGCCTGCCGCCGGTCAAAGGGCGCGGCACTCGCAAGCGCATCCAGTTGCCGCAGGGCGCCTTCACCCTGATCGACGAGAGCTACAACGCCAGCCCCGCCGCGATGACCGCGACGCTGGAGGTGCTGGGCAAGATCGACCCCGGCGCCGGTGGCCGGCGCATCGCCGTGCTGGGCGATATGCGGGAGCTGGGCGAGCGCGCCGACGCGCTGCACATCGGGTTGGCCGAGCCGCTGCGCGCTGCGCATGTCGATGCCGTCTATGCCTGCGGACCGCATATGAAGACGCTGTTCGACCGCCTGCCGGCGGCGATGCGCGGCGCCTGGACCGAGACCAGCGTGGAGCTGGCCCCCCTCGTGACCGCGACCGTAAAGGGCGGCGACGTCATCATGGTCAAGGGGTCGCTGGGCAGTCGTACAGGTCTGATCGTCGATGCGCTCGCGGCACTCGACAGCGGGCGCGAAAGCGAGGACAAAGCCGCCTCCCGAACCACCAACCAGCCGCAGGCGGCCGCGCAATCCGCGCAGGCCCCGCGAGGCTGACGGACCCAAATGCTCTACAACCTCCTCTTCGGTCTGGCCGACGTCTTTTCGCCGTTCAACCTGTTCCGGTACCTGACCTTCCGGACCGGCGGCGCCGTGATCACGTCGCTGGTCATCAGCTTCGTCTTCTTTCCGCGCCTGATCGCCTGGCTGAAGCGCAAGCAGGGTGAAGGACAGCCCATCCGCGCCGATGGCCCGGAGAGTCATTTCAAGAAGAAGGGCACGCCCACCATGGGCGGCCTGATGATCCTGATCGCCATGACGGTCAGCACCCTGCTGTGGGCCGACCTGACCAACGCCTATATCTGGGTCGTCCTGCTGGTGACCATCGGCTACGGCCTGATCGGCTTCGGCGACGATTACCTGAAGCTGACCAAGCGCAACACCAAGGGGCTGTCCGGCCGCTTCCGCCTGGGCTGGGAGATCGCCATCGGACTGGTCGCCTCGGCACTGATCATGTGGGTGTCGGCCCCGCCGCTGTCGGGCGGCGTGGCAGTCCCCTTCGTCAAGGATTTCCTGGTCCAGCTGTCCTGGTTCTTCGTGCCGTTCGGCGCCTTCATCATGGTCGGCGCCTCCAACTCGGTGAACCTGACCGACGGGCTGGACGGGCTGGCCATCGTGCCGACGATGATCGCCGCCGGCTGCTTCGGCCTGATCTCCTACCTGTCGGGCAACGCCATCTTCGCCAACTATCTCCAGATCCACCATGTGCCGGGCTCCGGCGAGCTGGCGGTGTTCTGCGGCGCGCTGGTCGGCGCCGGCCTGGGCTTCCTGTGGTACAACGCCCCGCCGGCGATGGTCTTCATGGGCGACACCGGGTCGCTGTCGCTGGGCGGCGCGCTGGGTGCGGTCAGCGTGGTGACCAAGCATGAGATCGTGCTGGCCATCATCGGCGGCCTGTTCGTGCTGGAGACGGTGTCGGTGATCGTGCAGGTCGCCTCCTTCAAGCTGACCGGCAAGCGCGTGTTCCGCATGGCGCCGCTGCACCATCACTTCGAGAAGAAGGGCTGGGCCGAACCGACAGTGGTGATCCGCTTCTGGATCATCGCCTCGATCCTGGCGCTGGTCGGCCTGTCCACGCTGAAGCTGCGCTGAGGGGGGACCGGCGATGATCGACCTGTTCTACATGCAGGAGCTGCCGGTCGCGGTGATGGGGCTGGGCAAGTCCGGCCTCGCCACCGCCCGTGCGCTGCGCGACAGCGGGGCCGAGGTGCGGGTGTGGGACGACAACCCCGCCTCCCGTGCCGCGGCGGAGGCCGAGGGCTTCGCCGTGGTCGATCTCGCCAGTGCCGACCTGTCGGACCTGACCACCATCGTCTGGTCGCCGGGCATCCCCCACACCCACCCCAAGCCGCATCCGGTGGCCGAGCGCGCCCGCGCGCTGGGGATCGAGCTGATCTGCGACATCGAGCTGCTGGGCCGGGCGGAGCGCGACTGCGCCTTCATCGGCATCACCGGCACCAACGGCAAGTCGACCACCACCACCCTGATCGGCCACATCCTGGCCGCCGCCGGCCGCAAGGCCGCCGTTGGCGGCAATCTGGGCACGCCGGTGCTGACCTTCGATCCGATCGGGTCGGGCGGCACCTGCGTGCTGGAGATGTCGAGCTATCAGCTGGAGCTGACCCACTCGATCACCTTCGACATCGCGGTCCTGCTGAACATCACGCCCGACCATCTCGCCCGCCATGGCGGGATGGAGGGCTACATCGCCGCCAAAAAGCTGATCTTCCACCGCCAGACCTGGCCGCGCACCGCGGTGATCGGGGTGGACGACGAGCATTGCCGCAAGATCCACGCCGACCTCGTCGCCGCCGGCGACCAGCGCATCTGGCCGATCTCCGCCCAGGGGCCGGTGGCGGGCGGCGTCTATGCCGCCGACGGCTGGCTGGTCGACGACACCGACAGCGAGGCAGCCAAGGTCGTGGAGCTGTCCGGCCTGCCCAGCCTGCTGGGTGCCCATAACTGGCAGAATGCCGCCGCCGCCTTCGCCACCTGCAAGGCCGCCGGCCTGCCGGTGCCGGCCATCGTCGCGGCGATGGCGACCTTCCCCGGCCTCGCCCACCGGCAGCAGCTGGTCGGCACGCTCGACGGGGTGCGCTTCGTCAACGACAGCAAGGCGACCAACGCCGACGCCACCGAAAAGGCACTGGCGACCTTCGACCCAATCTACTGGATCCTCGGCGGACAGGCCAAGGACACCGGGCTGAACGGCCTGGAAGGTTATATGGGCCGCGTCCGCCACGCTTTCCTGATCGGCGAGGCGCAGGAACAATTCGCCGCATGGCTCGACATACACGGTGTTGCTTATACACGCTGTGGAACGCTGGATGTTGCGACTGCGAAGGCGGCCGGACTGGCCCTGGCGGAACAGCTGGAAGGCGCTTGCGTGCTGTTGTCCCCAGCTTGCGCGTCATGGGACCAGTTCGCCAGTTTCGAGAAGCGCGGCGAAGCCTTCGCCGCCTATGTCGCGAACATCGTCGCGGCGCATGAGTACACCGGGGACGGCACCAGCGGGGGCGTTGCATGATCACCTTCGACCGTACCGACCAATCGATCTTCGGCCGCTGGTGGTGGACCGTCGACCGCTGGCAGCTGGGCGCCGTCGCCCTGCTGATGTTTCTCGGCACCGTCCTGATCACCGCGGCCAGCCCGCCGGTGGCCGAGCGCATCGGCATCCAGGACACCTTCTATTTCGTCGAACGCCACGTGATGATGCTGATCCCCGCGATCGTCATCATGGTCGGCGTCTCCCTGCTCAGCCCGCGCGGCGTGCGACGGGTGGCGCTGGCGGTGTTCCTGATCTCGGTGGCGCTGGTCTATGCCACGCTGGTGGTGGGCGTCGAGATCAAGGGTGCGCGCCGCTGGATCCACATCCCCGGCCTGTCGATCCAGCCGTCGGAGTTCGTCAAGCCGGCCTTCGCCGTGGTCGCCGCCTGGCTGTTCTCGCTGTCGCGCACCAACCCGGGCTTTCCCGGTGCGTTGGTGTCGATGGCGCTCTACGGCATCACCATGGCCGGCCTGATCCTTCAGCCCGATCTGGGCATGACCTTCGTCGTTTCCGCCGTGTGGTTCACCCAGTTCTTCCTGGCCGGTCTGAACCTCGTGCTGGTGATGGGGCTCGGCGGGCTGGGCGTGGTCGGGCTGGTCGGCGCCTATTACACGCTGCCGCACGTCACCAGCCGCATCAACCGCTTCCTCGATCCGCATGCCGGCGACAACTATCAGGTCAACCGCTCGCTGGAGGCCTTCGCCAACGGCGGGCTGATGGGCACCGGCCCCGGCCAGGGCACGGTGAAGTTCTACCTGCCCGACAGCCATGCCGACTTCATCTTCGCGGTCGCGGGCGAAGAGCTGGGCCTTATCTTCTGCCTGGGGTTGGTGGTTCTGTTCGCCTTCGTCGTTCTGCGCGGGTTCGCTCGTGTCTTCAACGACAACAATTATTTCGTTTTGCTCGCCGCTGCCGGTCTTCTGATCCAGTTCGGCCTTCAGGCGGCGATCAACATGGGTTCGTCCTTGCATCTTATGCCGACGAAGGGCATGACCCTGCCGTTCATCTCCTACGGCGGCTCTTCGCTGCTCGCTCTCGGGTTCGGCATGGGTATGGTTCTGGCACTGACACGCAAACGCTTCGGCCCCGCGGAATGAGGAGGCCGACCGACTTGAGCACGACTGGCTCCAATGCGGGCTTCCCTGCGGGCTTCGACGCCAACGCCAACAAGGTGATCGTGCTGGCCGCCGGCGGCACCGGCGGGCACATGTTCCCGGCCGAGGCGCTGGCGCGCGAGCTGCTGGCCCGTGGACGGGCGGTGACGCTGGTGACCGACAAGCGCGGCCATGCCTTCGGCGAGAACCTGCCGGAGGTGCCGGTCCATCGCATCCGCGCCGCCTCCCCCGGCGCCGGCATCGCCGGCAAGCTGAAGGCCGCCCTGCAGATGGGCCTTGGCCTGCTGGAGGCGCGGGCGCTGATGCGCCGGCTCGATCCCGCCGCCGTGGTCGGCTTCGGCGGCTACCCGTCGGTCCCCACCGTCTATGCCGCCATCCAGTCGAAGCTGCCGGCCCTGCTGCACGAGCAGAACGCCGTGCTGGGCCGCGCCAATCGGATGCTGATCGCCGGGGCCAAACGCATCGCCGTCGCCTTCGCCGACATCGAAAAGCTGGGCGAGGCGCAGCGCGCCAAGATCGTCCGCACCGGCAACCCGGTCCGCCCGGCCGTCGCCGCCCGCCGCCTGTCACCCTACGAGGCGCCCTGCGCCGCCGGCCCCGTCCGCCTGCTGGTGATGGGCGGCAGCCAGGGCGCTCGAATCTTCTCCGAGGTGATCCCCGCGGCGCTGGCCCTGCTGCCCGAGGAGATGCGCGCCCGCATCCATCTGGCGCAGCAATGCCGCCCGGAAGACCTTGAGGCCGCCCGCGATGCGTTGGAGCCGCTGGGCCTCGCCCGGCTGGAGTTGCAGACCTTCTTCCGCGACGTGCCGGAGCGGCTGGCCGCCTGCCACCTCGCCGTCACCCGCGCCGGAGCCTCCACCATCGCCGAGCTGACCTGCGTCGGCCGTCCGGCGATCCTGGTGCCCTACCCGCACGCCACCGACGACCACCAGACCGCCAACGCCCGCCATCTGGCGGAGGCCGGCGCCGCCTGGCTGGTGCCGCAGCCCTCCTTTACCGCCCAGGCTTTGGCCGAGCGGCTGTCCGCCCTGCTGGCCGATCCGCAGGCGCTCGCCGCCGCGGCCCGCGCCGCCCATGGCTGGGGCACCGCCGACGCGGCCACCGCGCTGGCCGACGCCGTGCTGGCGATGCTGGACGGCGGCCCGGCCGCTCACGATCACGCCCACTCCGACCACGACCGATCCCAACACGCCCGGCACTCATCCGCCGGTGCCAGCGCCAAGGGGGCCGCGGAATGATGAAACCCATGCGGAATCTGACCCGGCCGACGCCGCGGCCGTTGCAGGACTGGCCGGCGGACATGACTCGGACCGAGGGCGGCTGGTACAACCGTCCGGGCTGCCCGCTGGTGCCGCGCTTCCTCGCTGAGGGCGGCTTCCTGCGCGACCGCCTGTCGATGATCCACGGATCGCAGCCCCTCCCCAACGACCTGTCCGACGGGGCGGTCGACGCCACCCTTCGCCTGATGCTTCGCCGCGGAAAGTAAGCCTGACATGCGCGCCCTCCCCCTCTCGATCGGCACCATCCACTTCGTCGGCATCGGCGGCATCGGCATGAGCGGCATCGCCGAGGTGCTGCGGAACCTGGGCTACACCGTCCAGGGCTCCGACCTCGCCGAGAACGCCAACGTCAAGCGCCTGCGCGAACTGGGCATCAAGGTGTTCGTCGGCCATCGCGGCGAGAACATCGCCGGGGCCGCCGTCGTCGTCGTCTCCTCCGCCGTCAAGCGCGACAATCCGGAGGTCGTGGCCGCCCGCGCCGCCCTGGTGCCGGTGGTCCGCCGCGCCGAGATGCTGGGCGAGCTGATGCGCCTGAAATGGGCCATCGCCATCGGCGGCACCCATGGCAAGACCACGACCACCTCGATGGTCGGCCATATGCTGGAGCATGCCAACCTCGACCCCACCGTCATCAACGGCGGCATCATCAACGCCTATGGCTCCAACACCCGGCTCGGCACCGGCGACTGGATGGTGGTGGAGGCGGACGAGAGCGACGGCACCTTCGTGAAGCTGCCGGCCTGCATCGCCGTCGTCACCAACATGGATCCGGAGCATCTGGACTTCTACGGCACCTTCGACAACGCGCGGGCCGCCTTCGACAGCTTTGTCCAGAACATCCCCTTCTACGGCTTCGCCGCGCTCTGCATCGACCATCCCGAGGTGCAGGCGATGATCCCCCGCGTGTCGGACCGCCGCATCGTCACCTACGGCTTCTCGCCGCAGGCCGACATCCGCGCGGTGAACGTGGAGCTGGGCCCCGACGGCGCCAAGTACGATGTGCTGATCTACGACCGCCACACCGGCGAGAGCCGCGCCATCGCCGGCGTGCGCCTGCCGATGTACGGGCCGCACAACGTCCAGAACTCGCTGGCCTGCTTCGCCGTCGGCAACGAGATGGGCCTGCCCGACGTGGTGATGCGCGACAGCATGGCCAAGTTCCAGGGCGTGAAGCGCCGCTTCACCAAGACCGGCGAGACCAACGGCATAACCGTCATCGACGATTACGGCCACCATCCGGTGGAGATCGCCGCGGTGCTGAAGGCCGCGCGCACCGCCGGCACCGGCCGCACCATCGCCGTCGTCCAGCCGCACCGCTATTCCCGCCTCGCCGCCCTGTTCGAAGAGTTCTGCACCTGCTTCAACGACGCCGACGCCGTGATCGTCGCCGACGTCTATGCCGCCGGCGAGGCCCCCATCGAAGGTGTCAGCCGCGACAGCCTGGTGGAGGGCCTGCGGATGCATGGCCACCGCCATGTCGTCGCCCTGCACAGCCAGCAGGAGCTGGCCCAGGTGGTGCGCGAGATGGCCAAGCCCGGCGACTTCGTCGTCTGCCTGGGCGCCGGCAACATCACCCAGTGGGCGAACGCCCTGCCGGGTGAACTGGCCTCCCTCTATGGCGCGACGCGATGACGGCAGCGCCCGGCATGACCGCCCCCGACGGCCACCTGATCGAACGGATGCCCGCCGTGCGCGGCCGGCTGACCGCCGACGCGCCGCTGGCGCCGGTGACGTGGTTCCGCGTCGGCGGCCCGGCTGAGGTGATGTTCCGTCCGGCCGATGCCGACGACCTCGCCGACTTCCTGGCCGCCCTGCCGGCCGAGGTGCCGGTGACGGTGATCGGCGTCGCCTCCAACCTGCTGGTGCGGGACGGCGGCGTGCCGGGCGTCACCATCCGGCTCGGCCGCGGCTTCACCGACATCGCCGCGGACGGGATGACCGTGACCGCCGGAGCGGCGGCGCTCGACCTGAATGTCGCCATGGTCGCCCGCGACGCCGGCATCGCCGGGCTGGAGTTCCTTTCCGGCATTCCCGGCACCATCGGCGGCGCCCTGCGCATGAACGGCGGCGCCTATGGCCGCGAGTTGGCCGACGTGCTGGTCTCCGCCACCGCCGTGGCGCGCGACGGCCGCCGGCTGGAGTTCAGCCATGCCGGGATGGGCTTCACCTACCGCCACAGCGCCGCACCGGAAGATTGCATCTTCACCGGTGCGGTCCTGCGCGGCGAGCCCAGCAACCCGCTGGAGATCGCGCGCCGCATGGCCGAGATCTCCGACAAGCGCGCCGACAGCCAGCCGGTCCGCTCCCGCACCGGCGGCTCGACCTTCAAGAACCCTGCTCCTGAAATATCCGGGGGCCATAAGGCCTGGGAGCTGATCGACAAGGCCGGCTGCCGCGGCCTGTCCATCGGCGACGCCCAGGTGTCGGAAAAGCACTGCAACTTCCTGATCAACAACGGCACGGCCACCGCCGCCCAGCTGGAAGCGCTGGGCGAGGAGGTCCGCCGCCGCGTGTTCGAGACCAGCGGCGTCACGCTGGACTGGGAAATCAAGCGCATCGGCGTTCCCGCCGAAGGAAGCACCGCCCAATGACCGAAGCCCTTCTCCACGCCCACAAGAAGCATGTCGCCGTCCTGATGGGCGGCTGGTCGGCCGAGCGCGAGGTGTCGCTGGTCAGCGGGGCCGGCGTCGCCAAGGCGCTGGAGGAGGAAGGCTACCGCGTCACCGCCATCGATGTGCAGCGCGACCTGGGCGGGCTGATGCACGCCCTGTCCACCCCGCGCCCCGACGTGGTGTTCAATGCCCTGCACGGCCGCGGCGGCGAGGACGGGACGATCCAGGGCGTTCTGGAGTTCCTGGGCCTGCCCTACACCCATTCGGGCGTCCAGGCCGCCGCCATCTCCATGGACAAGGCGATGACCAAGCGCGTGCTGGACACCGTCGGCGTCCGCTCGCCCAAGGGCATGGTGCTGTCGCGTGGAGAGATCGCCGGCGGCAGCCACCCCATGCCTGCGCCCTATATCGTCAAGCCTGTGGACGAAGGCTCGACCGTTGGCGTAACCCTGGTCCGCGAGGGGCAGAACAGCCCGGTCGGCGACGACGGTTCGTTCGGGGGGACCTTTGGCGAACGCGTGCTGGTCGAGGAGTTCATCCCCGGCCGCGAGCTGACTGTGGGCGTCATGGGTGACCGCGCTTTGGCGGTGACCGAGATCGTCTTCCAGGCTCAGCTCTACGACTACACCGCGAAATACAGCGCCGGACACGCCGTCCACACCGTCCCCGCGGCGATCCCCGAGATCGTTGCGGAGGAGGCGAAGCGGCTGGCGGTGCTGGCGCACAACACCCTGGGCTGCCGGGGCGTGTCGCGCAGCGACTTCCGCTGGGATGACAGCCGGCCGGGAACGGACGGTCTGTATTTCCTGGAGATCAACAACCAGCCGGGCATGACGCCCCTGTCGCTGGTGCCCGAACAGGCCGCGCATGTGGGGATCACCTACGGCGCGCTGGTCGGCTGGCTCGTGGAGAATGCCGCATGTCAGCTCGCCTGATGGCCGACCCGGACTTCCGCGCCGCCGCCGGCGCGCGGGCCCGGGACGAGATGCCGACCCCGCCGCGCGCCATGGCCGCGTCGGCGGAAAAAGGCAAGCGGCGCCGCGCCTGGCCCCGTTGGACCCGCTCCGCCGTCAAGGCGGCGCTGGTGCTGGTGCCGGTTCTGGGACTGGTTGGCGCCGCCGGTTCTACCTGGAAGCGTGGCAATCTGGCCGACACGATGGAGGCGGCGCAGGAAAGCGTCATCCGCCTGACCGGCGAGATGGGCTTCCGCCTGTCGGAGATCCTGGTGGTCGGCCGCAGCGAGACCGAGCGCGACGTCGTGCTCGACGCGCTGGGCGTCCGCCGGGGCGAGCCGATCCTGTCCATCGACCTTGCCGATGCCAAGCAGCGGCTGGAGGAGTTGCCCTGGGTGTCGTCCGCCTCCATCGAGCGGCGCCTGCCCGGCTTCCTCTACATCCGCCTGTCCGAGCGCCAGCCGATGGCGATCTGGCAGCATGAGCGCCAGTTCACCGTCATCGACCGCGCCGGCCGTCCGCTGGCCGACGCGGCGGAGCTGGCGCGCCGCGGCAACCAGCGGATCGAGACGTTGCCGCAGGTGATCGGCGCCAATGCTCCGCAGCAGGTTCACACCCTGCTGTCGGCGCTGGACGGCGCGCCGACCATCGCGCCGATGCTGTCGTCCGCCAGCTGGATCAGCGACCGCCGCTGGAACCTGCAGCTCAGCAACGGCGTGACGGTGAAGCTGCCGGAAGGCAATGCCGAGATGCGCCGCGCCCTGCGCCAACTGGAGCAGATGCACACGGCCAGCCATGTGCTGGACCGCGACATCGTCGCCATCGACCTGCGCCTGCCCGACAAGGCCGCGATCCAGACCTCCGCCACCGCTCAGCTTCCGGGCTGGGAGGACGACACGAAGAAGAAGAACGGCAAGAAATCTTGAAGCCCCGGTGACGACAGGCGCTTGTGGGGAAGCGCCCGTCGCCGGCGGACAAAAGTCTAGGGAAAGTCTTGGGGGGCATGTTCGGGATGGGATTCAACGGTG
This sequence comes from Azospirillum sp. A26, assembly GCF_042604635.1. NCBI lineage: Bacteria > Pseudomonadati > Pseudomonadota > Alphaproteobacteria > Rhodospirillales > Azospirillaceae > Azospirillum > Azospirillum sp. A26. Next base: position 1,559,339 of record NZ_CP170472.1, read on the forward strand.
CCAAGAAGCCGAAGCGGCCGGCCCGTGGCGGGATCGTCACGGCGCTGGACGTCGGCTCGACGAAGGTGTGCTGCGTCATCGCGCGGATGGAGGAGCCCGGCTCCCTCCGCGTGATCGGCGTTGGCCACCAGATCGCCACGGGCATCCGCGCCGGAACCATCATCGACATGGAGGCGGCGGAGACCTCGATCGGCGCCGCCGTGCATGCCGCCGAACAGATGGCCGGCGAGACGGTGCATGACGTCGTCGTCAACCTGTCGATGGGCCATCCCCGCTCCCACGCCTTCACCGCCACCGTCCCGGTCTCCGGCCAGGAGGTGACGGAGGGCGACATTCGGCGCGCCATGGCCCATGCCCGCACCTTGCAGGCCGGCCCCGATCAGGCGCTGATCCACACCATCCCGCTTGGCTTCACCCTGGACGGCAGCCGCGGCATCCGCGATCCCAAGGGGATGAGCGGCCATACGCTGGGCGCCCAGCTGCACGTCGTCACCGCCGCGGCCGGCGCCATCCGCACGCTGCACGCCTGCATCGCCCGCTGCCACCTGAACATCGAATCCATCGTCGTCAGCCCCTTCGCCTCCGGCCTCGCCTGTCTGGTCGAGGACGAGATGGAGATGGGGGCGGCCTGCGTCGACATCGGCGGCGGCGGCACGACCATCTCGATCTTCGCCGAGGGCAATCTGGTGTGGACCGGCTTCGTCCCCCTGGGCGGCCGGCACGTGACCAACGACATCGCCCACGGGCTGGCGACTCCGCTGGTCCATGCCGAACGGCTGAAGGTGCTCTACGGCAGCGCCCGGGTGAACCCAGCCGACGAGCGCGAGATGATCGAAGTGCCGCAGATCGGCGAGGACGAGCGCAGCGGCAGCGGCACCGCCAGCCACCCGCGCTCCTTCCTGGTCAGCATCATCCAGGCGCGGATGGAAGAGATCTTCGAAGAGGTGCGCAGCGCCATCGAGCAGTCCGGCCACTCCCAGCTGGTCGGCCGGCGCGTCGTCCTGACCGGCGGCGCCAGCCAGCTGCCCAACACGCGCGAGATGGCCGCCCCCATCCTCGACAAGCAGGTCCGCATCGCCCGACCCACCCGGATCGCCGGCCTCAACGAGGCGCATGGCGGACCGGCCTTCTCGACGGTGGCGGGCCTTCTCCTACATGCCGTCCGCAACCCGACGGAGCTGATGGTGACCGGCCAAGAGGCGGTCGCGTCAACCGGGCTCCTCGGCCGCGTCGGCCTGTGGCTGCGGGAGAATCTGTAATGATCCTTTCCGCAGCCGCCATTCACCGATTCCCGAACGGACAGACACCGGACACAACCGGGCGCCGGTCGCGGCATATCAAACATCAAACCCAACGAAAACAGGTTGTGGAGGCCTGAATAGAATGATCAACGTGACCATCCCCCAGATCGAGCCTGAACTGAAGCCGCGCATCACCGTGTTCGGCGTCGGCGGGGCCGGCGGCAACGCCGTCAACAACATGATCAAGTCGAACCTGGAAGGCGTGGACTTCGTCGTCGGCAACACCGACGCGCAGGCGCTGAAGGGTTCCTTGTGCGAGAAGCGCATCCAGCTCGGCACCGGCACGACCCGCGGCCTGGGCGCCGGCTCCAAGCCGGACGTCGGCCGTGCCTCGGCCGAGGAGCAGATCGACGAGATCGTCCAGTATCTCGAAGGCTCCAACATGGTCTTCATCACCGCCGGCATGGGCGGTGGCACCGGCACCGGTGCGGCCCCGGTCATCGCGCGCGCTGCCCGCGAGCGCGGCATCCTGACCGTCGGCGTCGTCACCAAGCCCTTCCATTTCGAGGGCGGTCACCGCATGCGGCTGGCGGAAGGCGGCATCGCCGAACTGCAGCAGTATGTCGACACCCTCATCATCATCCCGAACCAGAACCTGTTCCGCATCGCCAACGAGAAGACGACCTTCGCGGACGCCTTCAAGATGGCCGACGACGTTCTGCATTCGGGTGTGCGCGGCGTCACCGACCTGATGGTGATGCCCGGCCTGATCAACCTGGATTTCGCCGACATCCGGTCCGTGATGACCGAGATGGGCAAGGCGATGATGGGCACCGGCGAGGCTGGCGGCGAACGCCGCGCCATCGAAGCCGCCGAGGCCGCCATCTCCAACCCGCTGCTGGACGACGTGTCGATGAAGGGTGCCCGTGGCGTCCTCATCAACATCACCGGCGGCTACGACATGACCCTGTTCGAGGTCGATGAGGCGGCCAACCGCGTCCGTGACGAGGTCGATCCCGACGCCAACATCATCTTCGGCTCGACCTTCGACAGCTCGCTGGACGGCGTGATGCGCGTGTCGGTCGTCGCCACCGGCATCGACGCCGCGGCGATGAGCAACCCGCGCACCCTGCACCCGGTCAACCTGTCGCTGGTTGGCGACCGCGCCAAGAAGCCGGGCGCTCCCGGCAACCTGACCGGCGCTCCGGCTCCGGCCGCCGCCCAGGGCTCGGCCATTCCCAGCGCCGCCGCCGGCCTGCGCACGCCGCAGCCGGTCACCGCCGGTGCCGCCGCCATCCAGCACGACCCGGCGCAGCAGCAGCCGGCCCAGCAGTATGGCCAGCAGCCTGTCGAGGCGCCGAAGCCGGCCGCCGGTCCGCTGCATGGCGAGAACCAGGGCGGCCACTTCTTCGCGCCGAAGCCGGCCGACGCCGGTCCGCGCCAACCGGTGACCGTCGGCGCCGCGCCGCTGTCGACCCCGCAGCAGCCGGCCCACCAGCAGCACACCCCGCAGGCGCCGCAGATGCAGGGCCACCAGCAGCCGCAGCACCAGCCGCAGCAGCCGGCCCCGATGGCGCCGCAGCATCACCATGCCGCCCCGCAGGGCCATCAGCAGCACCCCGGCCAGCAGCACCCGGGCGGCCTGTCCGTCGGTCCGGCCCCGGCGCCCGCGCCGGAACCGGCGCCGGCCCGCAAGGGCAACTTCCTGTTCGGTCTGGTGACCGGCCTGGGCCGCAAGTCCGAACCGGCGCCGCAGCCGGTGCAGCAGCAGCCCGCGCCGCAGGCCTATCAGCCGCAGCCGGCCCCGCAGCAGTACCAGCCGGCTCCCCAGGGCTATCCGCAGCAGCAGCCCGCCTACCCGCAGCAGCAGCCGCAGGCTCCCCACCAGGGCTACCCGGCGGGCCAGCAGTATCCGGCGCCGCAGCAGCAGCCGGTCTATCCGCCGCAGCAGTCCGCTCCGCAGCATGCCCAGGCCTATCCCGCCGCTCCGCAGGCGCAGGCTCCGGCCCCGCGGGCCGACGGCAAGCCGGGCGAGCAGGAGGAACTGGACATTCCGGCCTTCTTGCGCCGTCAGGCCAACTGAGCGGCGAGAACGTCCGAACGTGAACCGATCTTGGCCGCCTTCCCCGACGATATGTCGGGTTTGGCGGCCGGCCGATCCCGGCGAAAGCCGGAGATAACCGCCGTCGCCGCAGCCTCCTAATCGCGGCGCCGGCGGCTCCACAACCTGACCGAACCTTTCGGACCCCGGTGATGCCGTCGTGCGTTACCGGGGATTTTTTATTTCACGCTACTTGCCTCAAACAACTGATTGCTTGTATTGCGCACCACTTTTGCCCTGCAACAAACGGTAACAATGAGTGATTTGCCGATTTCCGATCCCCGGTGTTACCTATCAGCATGGTCGAAAGCGAAAGCCGCCGACGCAGTGATCTCCCAAGATCAAGCGGCGCGGATCGCCGGAAACCTCTCCTTCACGACCAAGATGGAAAAGACATCGTGGCCAACAATCGCAGCAACGTGGACGGCATGTTCCAGCAGACCCTGAAGAAGTCGGTGACCATCGCCGGCGTCGGGCTGCATTCGGGCGTCATCGTCACGCTGACGATTTCGCCGGCCGATGCGAATTCCGGGATCACCTTCCTGCGCACCGACCTCCGTGGTGCTGCCTCTGTAATTCCGGCGCGCTGGGACACGGTTGTCGACACCCGCCTGTGCACCGTGATCGGCAACGACCACGGCACCACCGTCGGCACGATCGAGCATCTGATGTCGGCACTGGCCGGCTGCGGCATCGACAACGCCGTGGTTTCGCTGGACGGCATCGAGGTGCCGATCATGGACGGCAGCGCCGCTCCCTTCGTCGCCGCCATCGAGCAGGCCGGCAGCGCCGTGCAGAAGTCGCCCCGCCGCTTCATCCGCATCCTGAAGCCGGTCGCCATCGGCGACGGCGTCAAGAGCGCGTCCTTCACCCCGGACGATGCGACCAGCTACAGCTTCGAGATCGACTTCGACAGCGCCGCCATCTCCCGTCAGGCCCGCGCCCTGGAGATCGATCCCGACAGCTTCAAGGACGAGATCAGCCGCGCCCGCACCTTCGGCTTCCTGCATGAGGTCGAGGGGCTGCGCAAGATGGGCCTCGCCCGCGGCGGCTCGCTGGACAACGCGGTGGTCATTTCAGGTGACACGGTGATGAACGCCGAGGGCCTGCGCTTCAAGGACGAGTTCGTGCGCCACAAGATCCTGGACGCCGTCGGCGACCTGTATCTGGCCGGTGCGCCGATCGTCGGCCACTTCCACGGCGTGCGCTCCGGCCATGCCCTGAACAACCAGCTGCTGCGTGCGCTGTTCGCCGACCGCAGCGCCTGGCGCTACGAGACGGCGGTGTCGCTGCCGGTCGCGCGCCGCGGCCTGGAGCAGCTGGCGGTCGCCTGATCGCCATCATCGTTCCAGGATGGTCTTTTCAAGAGGTCTGCCCCTGCCCTCCCCCACCGGGGAGGGCTTTTTCTTTGGCGCACTCCCCTCCCCTGCCGTCGTTGCGACCCACGCAAAGGAAAAGCGCCCTCCCCTCTCGGAGCGGGCGCTCTGCGCAATTTGGTGGGATTTCCGCATTCTCGATTTATTTCAGTATTTTAGGTAATTTTCTTAATATGGGATCTTCATGGGTGCCAAGAGTACACCCTCTCGGGACAGGAAGGGCTCCCTACCCCACCGCCGCCATCTCCGCCCCGGTGCCGGCATATTCGCCGAAGCGGGTGTCCTCCTTGAGGATGTGCTTGCCCAACCAGTCGGAGCAGAACAGGAACACCTCTTCGCCGCTGATCCGGCTGCCACCCGCGCGGAATTCGTCGCGGTAGCTTTCGACCTGCCGGGTCAGCCGGTCGTGCAGAGCCTTGTGCGCGGCGAAGGTCGGATAGCTCAGCTGCTCCATCTGCGCCTCCTCCTCCGCAAAGTGATGACGGGTGTAGGCGATCAGCTCGTCCAGGATGGCTCCGATCAGGGCCGGGTCCTGGCGGTTCTTGTCGTCATACAGCTTGTTGACGATGGCGATCAGGACGCGGTGATCCTCGTCCAGCGCGTCGTTGCCCACGCTCATCCAGCGCGACCACTGAATTGGCTCCATGGCGTTTCCTTCGTCCCCTTCGTTGGCAGCCGGGCAGGCGGGTGCGGGCGTTGACCGCCCGTCGGCGCCGTCCCGTTTTCGGGGCGGTCCACCTGTCCGGCATCGTTGCGCTTCTGACTATAAGCGTTTTCTGACCTCACTCCGCCAATCCCCGTCCGTCAATCCGGGCGAACGGGGATGCGACATTTTGGCGAAGGCCGGATGGGGAGCCAATCAGCCTCCGATCCGGGCCAGCCACTCGTCCTCGGTCAGAATCTCGACACCCAACTCCTTGGCCTTGGCCGCCTTGCTGCCGGCGTCCGCCCCGGCGACCAGATAGTCGGTCTTGCCGGACACGGAGCCCGCCACCTTGGCGCCGAGCGATTCGGCGCGTGCCTTCGCCTCCGACCGGGTCATCCGCTCCAGCGTTCCGGTGAAGACCACCGTTTTGCCGGCGATGGGGGAGTTGCTGGCCTTTGGCAGTTCCGCGTCCAGCACGGTCAGCCGCTCCATCAGGCCGCGGACGATGACGAGGTTGCGCTCCTCCGCGAAGAAGCCGGCCAGCTCCTCGGCCGCCACCTCGCCGACATCGGGGGTGGCGACCAGATCGAGCCAAGGCTGACCCGGTGCCTGCGCCACCGCACGCTCCATCGCCGCCCGCCAGTCGGACAGGGTGCCGTAGCGGGTGGCCAGCGCCTGAGCGGCGCGGGTGTTCAGCCGCTTGATGCCGAGCGAACTGATGATGGTCTCCAGCCGCAACGCGTCGTTGCCGGCATAGAAGTCCAGCTTGGATGCACTCTCGGGATCGGCGAACCAGACGAGGATGGTGTCGGCGGTGACCGGACCGACTCCGCTCAAAGCGTGAAGGTCCCGCCATTCCTGGCCGGGCATCGCCTGCTCCGCCGCCAGCATGCCGCCGACCCAACCCTGCATGGTCTTGTAGTGGCGGGCCAGCGACTTGGCCGTCACCTCGCCGACATGGCGGATACCGAGCGCGTAGATCACCCGATGCAGGTCAATGCCGTCGCGTCGCTGCTGGATGGCCTTGAACAGGTTCTGGACCGATTTCTCCTTCCAGCCCGGCCGGCCGATAAGCTCGACGCGGCCCTCCAGGGTGAAAATATCGACCGGAGACTTGATGAAACCCTCGTCCCAAAATTCCTCGATGATCTTCTCGCCAAGCCCTTCGATGTCGAAGGCGTCACGGGAGACGAAATGGCGAAGCCGCTCCTTGGCCTGGGCGGCACAGATCAGCCCGCCGGTGCAGCGGCGCACCACCTCGCCCGCCTCGCGGATGGCGAGGCTGCCGCAGACCGGACAGGTCTCCGGCGCCACATAGGGGATCGAGTCGGCCGGGCGCTGCGACAGCACCACCTCCACCACCTGCGGGATGACGTCGCCGGCACGCTGCACCACCACGAGATCGCCGACACGGATGTCCTTGCGGGCGATCTCGTCCTCATTGTGCAAGGTGGCGCGGCTGACGACGACGCCGCCGACGGTGATGTCCTCCAACTCCGCCACCGGTGTCAGGGCACCGGTGCGGCCGACTTGGATGGTGATCTCCTTCAACCGGGTCTGCGCCTGTTCGGCCGGGAACTTGTGGGCGATGGCCCAGCGCGGCGCCCGGCTGACGAAGCCCAGCCGCTGCTGTAGCTCCAGGCTGTCGACCTTGTAGACGACGCCGTCGATGTCGAAGGGCAAACCGGCGCGCCGCCGGCCGATGCCCTCATAGTAGGCCAACAGCTTGTCCTTGCCGTCGCACAGCTCCGCCGGGCGGTTCAACTGGAAGCCCCAGCCCTTCAGCCGCTCGCGGATGCCCCACTGGGTCTCGGCAATCGGCTCCGACACCTCGCCCAGCGCATAGCCGAAGAAGCAGAGCGGCCGGGACGCGGTGATGGAGGGATCGAGCTGGCGCAGGCTGCCGGCCGCTGCATTGCGCGGGTTGGCGAACAACTGCTCGCCCTTCTCCGTGCGGGCGGCATTCATCGCCAGGAAATCGTCGCGGCTCATATAGACCTCGCCGCGCACCTCCAGCACCTCGGGGAAGGGCGCCGGCAGGCGGTGCGGCACGTCGCGGATGGTGCGGACGTTGGCGGTGACGTTCTCGCCCTCCGCCCCGTCGCCGCGGGTGGCGGCCAGCACCAGTTCACCCTTCTCATAGCGCAGCGAGCAGGACAGCCCATCGATCTTCGGCTCCGCCACGAAGGTCAGCGGCGCATCGTCGGACAGGCCGAGGAAGCGGCGGACACGGGCATCGAACTCCGCCACATCTTCCGCCGCGAAGGCGTTGCCCAGCGACAGCATTGGGATGGCATGGCGCACCTTGCCGAAACCGGCGGCCGGAGCGGCGCCGACACGCAGGCTGGGCGAATCGGCGCGGCGCAGCTCGGGAAAGCGCGCCTCGATGGCGAGGTTGCGGCGGACCAGCGCGTCATAATCGGCGTCGGAGACCTCCGGCTGGTCCTGCTGGTGATAGAGCCGGTCATGGTGGGCGATCTCGGCGGCCAGCGCCGCCAGATCCGCCGCCGCCTGCTCCGGTGTCAGGGCATCGACGGCGATGCTGCGGGGATTGGGCGGCGTGTCGAACAGGTCCTGCATGGCGCGTCTCGTGACGAATCGGGGTCTTCCGGAGAAGGGCCGCGCAGGATAGCGCCTGAGAACCGGTTTCGGGAGTCTGTCGGGGGGCGGACCTCACCAGGGCGACCTCATCGGGGCGACGGCCGGCGTAAGTCCCTATATACTATGGGCACACCCTTCGGAGTCCCTTGGCCTGATGAGCAAAGCCACTGCACCGGACCTGCGCATCGACGACCGCATGATCGTCGCCGCCGCGCTGGACCGCATCCTTTACGACGACCCCGACCATTTCGCGGCGGACGACGCGCGTGCGGTGCGCCGGCTGATCCCGCACAGCCGCTCGGCCTGGCTGCGGCTGGGCTTCCGCGCCGAACGGCAGGGTCCGTCGATGAAGGGCGAAGCCGCCGGAATCGGCGACGTGCGGATGGAAGGCGACAAGAAGGTGGTGGAGGGCAGCGTCGGTGAAGCGGCGACCTGGCGCTGCGGCCAGTACAAGATCACCAACCACGGCAGCGACCTGGAAATCTGGCAGGTGATGAGCGACGAGTATGCACCCGAGCCGAAAGGCGCCCGGCTGGAGTTCGACGACCGGGGCGAACCGGAACGGCTGACCTTTTTCCAGCCGCGGGACATCGAACTGCGGATCCCCTTCACCAGCCTCGCGGTCGGCGTGCGGCTGGGCGGGTGGCAGCCCTGGAAGATGGTGGCGGAGGGGAGCGTCGCCGCCGGGTGACGGCCGGCGGCGACGCTCCCGAAGTCACCGTCAGCCCTGCCGGTAGTTCGGCGACTCGTTGGTGATGGTGATGTCGTGGACGTGGCTTTCGCGCAGGCCCGCGTTGGTGATGCGGACGAACTGGCACTTCTCGCGCATCTCGGCGATGGAGGCGCTGCCGGTATAGCCCATGGCCGCGCGCAGGCCGCCGACCAGCTGGTGGATGACCGCCGACACCGGGCCCTTGTAGGGGACGCGGCCCTCGACGCCTTCCGGCACCAGCTTCATGGTCGAAACCTCCTGCTGGAAGTAACGGTCCGCCGAGCCGCGCGCCATGGCGCCGACCGAGCCCATGCCGCGGTAGCTCTTGTAGGAGCGGCCCTGGAACAGGATGACCTCGCCCGGGCTTTCGTCGGTGCCGGCGAACAGGCTGCCCAGCATGGCGACGCTGGCGCCGCCGGCAATCGCCTTGGCCAGATCGCCCGAATACTTGATGCCGCCGTCGGCGATCACCGGGATGCCGTGCTTCTCGCACTCCTCCACCACATCCATGACCGCGGTCAACTGCGGCACGCCGACGCCGGCGATGATGCGGGTGGTGCAGATCGAGCCCGGGCCGATGCCGACCTTGACGGCATCCACACCGGCGTCGATCAGCGCCTTGGCCGCTTCGGCGGTGGCGACATTGCCGGCGATGACCTGGGTGTAGCTGGACAGGGCGCGGGCGGCGCGGACCTGATCGAGCACCTTCAGCGAATGGCCGTGAGCGGTGTCGACCACCAGCACGTCGACACCCGCGTCGAACAGGGCCTCGGCACGGGCCAGACCGTCGCTGCCGGTGCCGGTGGCGGCGGCGACGCGCAGCCGGCCCTTGCTGTCCTTGCAGGCGTTCGGATAGGCCTGCGCCTTCTCGATGTCCTTGACGGTGAGGAGGCCGATGCAACGGTAATCCTCGTCCACCACCAGCAGCTTCTCGATGCGGTGCTGGTGGAGCAGGCGCTTGCCTTCCTCCTGGCTGACGCCCTCGCGGACGGTCACCAGATCCTTGGTCATCAGTTCGCTGACCGGCTGCTTGGGATCCGTGGCGAAGCGGACGTCGCGGTTGGTCAGCATGCCGACCAGCTTGCCGCTGCCGAGCTGATCGCGGCTTTCCACCACCGGGATGCCGGAGATCTTGTGGTAGGACATCAGCTCCAGCGCGTCGGCCAGCGTCGCGTACGGCGTGATGGTGATCGGGTTGACGACCATGCCCGATTCGAAGCGCTTGACCTTGCGGACCTCTTCGGCCTGCTGCTCGATGGTCAGGTTGCGATGGACGACGCCGATGCCGCCGGCCTGGGCCATGGCGATGGCGAGACGGCTCTCGGTCACCGTGTCCATCGCCGAGGACATCAGCGGGATGCCCAGTTCGATGGTCTTCGTCAATCTTGTCCGGGTGTCCACGTCGTTCGGCAGGACCGAGCTTTCGGCCGGAACCAGCAGGACGTCGTCGAAGGTCAGGGCTTCGCGGATTTTGGTGTCGCGCGCCATGTGGAATCTCCCGGAAGATAAACGTGGCGCACTTATACACAAGACCATGGGCTTGTGAACCCGTGCGCACACAGCATCTGTTATGCAAGTGCGAAAAGAGTCGTAGTCAGTCGTTCACGTTGCCGCCACGGAAACCGGTGGCGACCACATAGGTTTCGGACGATTCCGCGCGGCTGGCCGGCGGCTTGGCGTGCTTGACGACGGCGAAGTCGCGCCGCAACCGGTCGAGCAGGGAGCGTTCGGCCCCCCCCTGGAACAGCTTGGCGACGAAGGCGCCGCCGGGGGCCAGCACCTCCTCCGCGAAATCATAGGCAGCCTCGGCCAGCCCCATGATGCGCAGATGGTCGGTCTGCTGGTGGCCGGTGGTGGGGGCGGCCATGTCGCTCAGCACCAGATCGGCCGGGCCGCCCAGCGCGTCCTTCAGCCGGTCGGCGGCACTCTCCTCGAGGAAATCCGCCTGCATGATGGTGGCGCCGGGGACCGGGTCCATCGGCAGGATGTCCAGCCCGACGACCTTCCAGCCGTCCTTGGCGGTCTGCACCCGCTCCACCGCGATCTGGGTCCAGCCGCCGGGGGCGGCGCCGAGATCGACCACGCGCTTGCCGGGGGCGAGCAGGCGGAACTTCTCGTCCAACTGCAACAGCTTGAACGCCGCACGCGAGCGGTAGCCGCGCTTGGTCGCCTCGGCCACATAGGGGTCGTTCAGGTGGCGCTCCAGCCAGCGCTTGGAGGATTCCGTGCGCTTGCCGGCAGTCTTCACACGGACCGTGGCACGGCGTCCGCCCGGACGCGTCGACGGAGTCTTTTCGGTCATGATCGCTGCTGTTCCTCGGTCATCCGGCGCAGGCGGGAAGCCTTCCCCACCTGCCCGATCATACTATATCGGCTCGATTGCTATTTCGGGTCGCCGGGCATGTTCATTCGCCGGCAGCCCCGATCAGGTCCACCAGAATTCCTTCGCGCAAGCCGCGGTCGGCGATGCGCAGCCGTTCCACCGGCCAGACGTCGCACAGCGCGTCCAGCACGGCGCAGCCGGCGACCACCAGATCGGCACGGTCCTGGCCGATGCAGGGATGGCGGGCGCGGCCGTCGAAATCCTGCGCGACCAGATGGTCGATCACCGCGCGGGCATGATCGACCCGCAGATAGCTGCCGTCCACCGCCCGGCGGTCGTAACGGCACAACCCCAGATGCACGCCGGCCAGCGTCGTCACCGTGCCCGAGGTGCCGAGCATCTGCACCTTGCCGGCGGCGACGCGGCTCTGGATGCGGTTGCGCGCCTCGAACGGGGCGATGGCATCGGCGACCGCCTCCACCATCTGGGTGTAGTTGGCGCGGGTGACGTTGGGGCCGCCATACTCCTCGGTCAGGCCGATGACGCCGCAGCGGATGGAGGTCTGGTCGAGCAGGCGCGGCGCCCTGCCCTTCTCCACCTGCAACCACATCAGCTCGGTCGAGCCGCCGCCGATGTCGAAGACGATGGCATAGGGATGGGTCGGCTCCAGCAATGCGGCACAGCCGGCCAGCGCCAGCCGTCCTTCCTCCTGGCTGGAGATGATTTCCAGGGGGATGCCGGTCTCGCGCTCCACCGTCTCGACGAAGGCGGCGGTGTTGCTGGCGCGGCGGCAGGCCTCGGTCCCGACGGCGCGGACGGCGGTGCAGCCGCGACGCTCGATCTTGGAACCGCAAACGCGCAGAGCCGCGATGGTGCGTTCCATCGCGGGCTCCGACAGATGGTCGTTGCGGCTCAGCCCCTCACCCAGGCGGACGATGCGGGAAAAAGCGTCGATGACGCGGAAGCCACCCGGCGCCGATTTGGCGATCAGCAGGCGGCAATTGTTGGTGCCGAGGTCCAGCGCGGCGAAGACCGGGCGCACCAGCGCCGACGAACGCAACCGTCCGGTGTCGTTCTGCCGCTCGCTTTGCACCTGTAGATCCACGTACCGTCCCCGCAGCACCTAAAGAGCGGAGTGTAACCCGGATCGCAGTCCGGCGGGAACCCCTCTCGACTCGGATTCCGCCGGCAGCGACCCGCAGGTCACCTCTGCGCCAGTCACTGGGCTTTCACGAAGGGGCAGCTGCTGGTTTTGATCGGGAGGAAGGCTTCGGCCGCCGGAATGCTGCGGATCTGCTTGTAATAGTCCCACAATGCCTTGCTCTCCGCCGGGCTCTTCACCTGGTACAGCTCAAGGTCGTACAGCACGCGGCCGTCCTTGCGGATGCTGCCGGGGGTGCCGAAATAATCGGTCGGCATCGCCTTCATCGCGGCGGTGACCGCTTCGGACTCGGTGGTGCCCGCCGCCTTCACGCCCTTCAGCCAGTGCAGGGTGGCGAGGTAGGTGTTGGCCTGCTCCTTGGTCGGCATCTTGCCGTGGCGCTCGAAGAAACGTTTGGACCATGCCCGGGTCTGGTCGTTGCGGTCCCAATAGAAGCCGCTGGTGACATAGAGCCCCTTGGCGAGATCGAGGCCCAGCGAGTGGATGTCGGTGATGAAGACGATATAGCCGACAAGCCGCTGGCCGGACTCGGTCAGGCCGAACTCACCGGCCTGCTTGATGGTGCCGATGGTCTCCGCCCCCACATTGGCGAGCGCCACCACCTTGGCGCCGCTGCCCTGGGCGCTGAGCAGGTAGGATCCGAAATCGCTGGTGCCCATCGGGTGGCGCACACCGCCGACCACGGTGCCGCCGGCCTGTTTGATCGCGTCGGTCGCCGCCTTCTCCATCGCCGTGCCGAAAGCGAAATCGGCGGTGATGAAGTACCAGCTGGTGCCGCCCGACTGCACGACCGCCTTGGTCGTGCCGACAGCCAGCGACGCGGTGTCGTCGGCCCAATGGATGCTGTAGGGCGAGCATTGGGAGTTGGTCAGCTCGGTCGTCGTCGCGGCGCTGATCATCAGCACCTTCTTCTTCTCGCGCGCGACCGCCTGCACCGCCAGCGCGACGGAGGAGACCGGAATGTCGGTCACCATGTCGACGCCGTCGACATCGAACCAGCTGCGGACGATGTTGGAGGCCACGTCCGGCTTGTTCTGCATGTCGGCCGACAGCACCTCGACCGGCCGGCCGAGCACAGTGCCGCCGAAATCCTCCACCGCCATGCGGGTGGCAAGCACGGCGCCCTTGCCGCCGATGTCGGACGCGAACCCGGCCTCGTCCGCCAGCACGCCGATTCGCACCGGCTTGGCGGTCTGGGCTTGCGCCGATACCGCGACAGCGGACAACGCCGTCGTCGCGAGCAGCACCGCCAGCGCGAAAGGCTTCAGCAACCGACCCATGCGATCCTCCCCATCCTCTTTTCGTGTGACGGGTGCGCACGCCGACCTGCGGCGTCCTGCCGCACCGTTCGGTTCCGTGGATAGCGGGATTTGATTTCATATGCAAACAGTATCGTTTGAAACGTATTGCCGGAAGCTTTGCTCTTTCCAGGCTGGGGATGAGGGTAACGCTCCGGGCAAAACAAAAGCCCTCGCTCCGATGTGAAGCGAGGGCTTTCGCAGCGGGCATCTACGGCCCGGATGAAGTCGCCAATCAGGCGAAAGAATTCGGAACTGAAACCTCAGTCATATCGGCCGAACAGATCGGCATAATCAGGTAAGCGCCGGTGGAGTCATGATCTTACTCACCCTCCCTGGTATCGGTCTCTACTGTTCCGCTCAAGCTAACCGCTTGGACGGTAAGGTGTTTCCGATGTTCGCTCACTTCACCTCGGTGTTGATTACTGTAAGACGAAGCCTGCGCTCCTTTCACAGAGCTGTCAAGAAAATCGCATGCTGCGCCGCAGCGCCTTTCGGAGGCAGTCCATCGGCGGTCTCCGAACGGGCGGGGCTGGCCTTTTGCCGGAGGCGAACCCACCTTGTGGGCATGCCGGAACACGATGAGAACACATGGGGCGGACGGGTCGCGCGGTATGCGCGGGTCGGCACCGCCGTTGGCGGGCTGGCCGCGCGGCTGGCGGGCGAGCGCGTGCTGGGAATCCGCGTGGAGCGGGAGCGCCACGCGGCGGAACTGCGGGCCGCACTCGGCGGGCTGAAAGGGCCGCTGATGAAGGTGGCGCAGATCCTCTCGACCATCCCCGACGCCCTGCCGAAGGAATACACCCAGGAGCTGGCGCAGTTGCAGGCCGACGCGCCGTCGATGGGCTGGCCCTTCGTCAAGCGGCGGATGGCGAGCGAGCTTGGCCCCAGCTGGCAATCGCGCTTCCAGAGCTTCGAGCATACGGCGGCCGCCGCCGCGTCGCTGGGTCAGGTCCATAAGGCCATCGGGCCGGACGGGCGGGAGCTTGCCTGCAAGCTGCAATATCCCGACATGGCCTCGGCCGTCGAGGCCGACCTGCGGCAGCTCGGCCTGATCTTCGCGATCTTCGAGCGAACCGACAGCGCCATCTCCACCCGCCAGATCCAGAAGGAGATCGGCGCCCGCCTGCGCGAGGAGCTGGATTACGAGCGCGAGGCGAAACACACCCGCCTTTATCAGTCCATTCTGGCCGGCACGGCCGGCGTCCATGTGCCGGACGTGGTGCCGGAGCTGTCGAGCAAGCGGCTGCTGACCATGGGATGGGTGCATGGCCGCAAGATCCTGGACTTCGTCGCCGAACATCCGGAGGCGCGCGACGAGCTGGCAATGAACATGTTCCGGGCCTGGTACGTGCCCTTCTACAATTACGGCGTCATCCACGGCGACCCGCATCTGGGCAACTACACGGTCCGGCCCGACCGCTCGATCAACCTGCTCGATTTCGGCTGCATCCGCGTCTTCAAGCCCAGCTTCGTCAAGGGCGTGATCGACCTCTACAATGCGCTGCGCACCGACAACCGCGAGCAGGCGGTGGAGGCCTACCGCACCTGGGGTTTCGTCAACCCGTCGAACGAGCTGGTCGACGTGCTGAACATCTGGGCGCGCTTCGTCTATGCCCCGATCATGGAGGACCGCCAGCGTAAGATCGAGGAGACCAACGGCGGCCATTACGGTCGTGAGACGGCCGGCAAGGTCCATGCCGAGCTGCGCCGCGTCGGCGGCGTGGAAATCCCGCGCGAGTTCGTCTTCATGGACCGCGCCGCGGTCGGGCTGGGCTCGGTCTTCCTGCATCTGAAGGCGGAGCTGAACTGGTACCAGATGTTCCAGGGGCTGATCCGCGACTTCGACGTAGATGCGCTGGCGGCGCGGCAGAGCGCTGCGCTGGCGGCGCAGGGATTGCCGCCAGCGGACTGAGAATAAATCGCAAACGCCCACGCCGCTCACTCAATGACCGATCAATCAATATAAAGACCAAACTATCGGGAAATCTTTCTGAACCCTGCTCGGATTTTTATGGCTTTCTGTTTGAATGCGAACGGAACCGCTCGACAGCATCGTTATTGATCACTTATTCAAAAACAGGATGCCTGACAGCGGGTCCGTCGACCCTCCGCTTCGTCCGGCCTGATCCAAGTCAGCGGATTCGAGCGAGGGATACATAGGAATGTCGATCAAGCGCAGATTGTCGATCGCAATGGCCCTGATTGCGGCCATCCTGCTGTTCTCGATGGCGGCGACCTGGATGACGGTGAGCGGGGAGCACGACTCGCTGAACACCATGGAAAGCGCGTCCGACCGCGTGACCGAGAACGGTCTGGAACTGGTCAAGTCGATCAAGGAAATCCAGATCCACGTCATTCAGGTTCAGCAATGGCTGACCGATGTGTCCGCCACCCGCGGGCTCGACGGGCTGGATGACGGCCCGGCCAAGGCGGCCGAGCATGCCGAAGGGTTCAGGGCCGAGATCGCGCGTGCTGCGGCACTCGCCTCCACGCTCGACCTGACCGATGTTCAGGAGTCGTTGCGCGAGACGGCAGGCGCGTTCGCCCCTTATTACGACACCGGCAAGCGGATGGCCGAAGCCTTCATCGCCGACGGCCCGGCTGGCGGCAACCGCCTGATGGGCGAATTCGACAAGACGGCGGAAGCCATCACCGACAGCCTGGAAGCCCTGGTCAGCAAGACCGATACGGCCACCGCCGCGGAGATCGCCAAGCTGAACCGGTCGATCGACACCGTGCGGGCCGATGTCGATTCGCTGAAGCTGGTGGTGATTGCCGGCGGCCTGATCGGGCTGGTCGCCTGTCTGGGCACCGCCATCATGATGACGCGCGGCGTCACCCGTCCGCTGTCCGCCATGACCGACGCGATGCATCGTCTGGCCGACGGCGATACTGCTGTGGTCGTGCCGGCCGAAGGTCGCGCGGACGAAATCGGAGCCATGGCATCGGCGCTCGTCGTCTTCAAAGGCAATGCCATCGAAAAACGCCGGCTGGAGGAGGAGCAGCGCAACGCCGACCTGCGGGCGGAGGAAGAACGCATCCAGGCCATGCGGCAGCTGGCCGACCGGCTGGAACAGAGAATTGGCGGCATCCTGCGCACGGTCACCGGCGAGGCGCGGGTGCTGCAACAGGCGGCTAAGATGATGACCGACACGGCAGACCAGACCAATCTCCGGTCGGAAGCGGTCGCCGCCGCCACCCAGCAGACCTCCGCCAGCGTCGAGACGGTCGCCGCTGCGGCGGAGGAACTGTCGGCATCGGTCGGGGAGATCGGTCGACAGGTCTCGCAATCGACGGGCATCGCCGAGGAGGCGGTCGAGCGTGCACGGCATGCCAACGCCAAGGTCGATGGGTTGGCCGCCGCGGCCCGGCAGGTCGGCGACGTGGTCCAGCTGATCAACTCCATCGCCTCGCAGACCAACCTGCTGGCGCTGAACGCGACCATCGAAGCCGCAAGGGCGGGAGAGGCCGGCAAGGGATTCGCCGTGGTGGCGGGCGAGGTGAAGAATCTCGCCAACCAGACCGCCAAGGCGACGGAGGAGATCTCCGCCCAGATCACCGCCATCCAGGCCGCCACCGGCGAGGCCGTCTCCGACATCCAGGGCATCACGCGCGTCATCGAATCGATGAACGATATTGCAACCGGCATTGCCGGAGCGGTGTCGCAGCAGGCCGCCGCCACCGGGGAGATCGCCCGCAACGCACAGCAGGCCTCCACCGGCACCCGCGACGTGAACCACAACATCACCGGCGTGTCGGCTGCCGCAGGGGAAACCGGCACCGCCGCCAAGAATGTGCTGAACGCCTCCACCACCCTGTCGCAGGAGGCGGTGGCGATGGAGCGTCAGCTTGCCGAGTTCCTGTCGCAGTTGCGCGCGGCGTGATTAGACAGGGATCGGGATGGGACCGGTCCGGCAGGACTGTGTCCCGTTCCTGTCCCTTCACAACGGGGGCCGGTTCGGTCTATAGCTTGCGCCTCCCATGAAGACAGCCGATTTCGACTTCGACCTGCCGCCAGACCGGATCGCCGAGCATCCCGTCCGGCCGCGTGACGCCGCCCGCCTGCTGGAGGTGGGTTCCTCCCTGCGCGACTTCATCGTGCGGGATTTGCCGACGCTGTTGCAGCCGGGCGACCTGATGGTCGTCAACGACACCCGTGTCATCCCGGCCCGGCTCGACGGCCGGCGCGGCGAGGTCGCGGTGGAGATCACGCTGCACAAGCGGCTGGGCGAACGGGAATGGGCAACCTTCTCCAAGCCCGGCAAGCGGCTGAAACCCGGCGACACCATCGTCATAGCGGATGACTTCAGCGCCGAGGTGATCGCCAAGGACGGCATGGAGGTGCGACTGCGCTTCTCCGCCGGCGGGGCTAATCTCATGGAGGCGCTGCACCGCCATGGCCGGATGCCGCTGCCGCCCTACATCCGCCGCAAGGCGGACGAGGGCGACAACGCCGATTACCAGACCGTCTTCGCCGCCCGCGAGGGCGCCGTCGCCGCTCCAACGGCCGGGCTGCACTTCACGCCGGAGCTGCTGGCGGCACTGGATGAGCGTGGCGTGCGGCGGGTGCCGGTGACGCTGCATGTCGGGGCAGGCACCTTTCTGCCGGTGAAGGTCGACGACATCGCCGACCACAAGATGCACAGCGAATGGGGCGAGATCTCTCCTGAGACCGCCGCCGCGGTAAACGAGACGCGCAAGGCCGGCGGCCGGATCGTCTCGGTCGGCACCACGGCGTTGCGCATCCTGGAGACGGCGGGCCAACCGGACGGGACGCTGGTCCCCTTCAGCGGCGACACCGACATCTTCATCACCCCTGGCTACCGCTTCCGCATCGTCGATCTCTTGTGGACCAACTTCCACCTGCCGAAATCGACCCTGTTCATGCTGGTCTGCGCCTTCGCCGGCTATGACCGCATGCGCGCGGCCTATCGGCACGCCATCGACACCGACTATCGCTTCTTCAGCTACGGCGACGCCTCGCTGCTGCACAGGACGGACCCAACATGACCGGCATCGGCTTTGACCTTCTGGCGACCGACGGGCGGGCGCGGCGCGGCCGCGTCACCACCGCCCACGGCACCATCGAGACGCCGGCCTTCATGCCGGTCGGCACCGCCGCGACGGTGAAGGCGATGACCACCGATGCGGTGGCTTCCACGGGTGCGGAAATCCTGCTGGGCAACACCTATCACCTGATGCTGCGCCCGACGGCGGAGCGGGTGGCCCAGTTGGGCGGCCTGCACCGCTTCATGAACTGGGACAAGCCGATCTTGACCGACAGCGGCGGCTTCCAGGTGATGAGCCTGTCCGACCTGCGCACCATGTCGGAGGAAGGCGTCACCTTCAAATCGCACCTGGACGGCAGCCGGCACCACCTGACGCCGGAACGCTCCATCCAGATCCAGCACATGCTGGACAGCAACATCACCATGTGCCTGGACGAGTGCACGCCCTTCCCCGCCACCGAGGCGCAGGCGGAATCCTCCATGCGCCTGTCGATGCGCTGGGCGCGGCGCAGCAAGGATGCCTTTGTCGAACGCCCCGGCTACGGCCTGTTCGGCATCGTCCAAGGCGGGATCTATCCGGAGCAGCGGGCGGAGAGCGTCGCCGCCCTGACCGACATCGGCTTCGACGGCTACGCCATCGGCGGGCTGGCGGTCGGCGAAGGCCAGGAGACGATGTTCCGCGTGCTCGACTTCACCGAGCCGCTGATGGTCAAGGACCGCCCGCGCTACCTGATGGGTGTCGGCCGGCCGAGCGACCTGATCGGCGCGGTGCGGCGCGGTGTCGACATGTTCGACTGCGTGATGCCGACGCGGTCGGGCCGCACCGGTCAGGCCTTCGTCCGCCGCGGCACCATCAACATCCGCAACGCCCGCCATGCCCATGACGAGCGGCCGCTCGATGCCGAGTGCGGCTGCCCGACTTGCCGAAGCTACAGCCGGGGCTATCTGCATCATCTGTTCAAGGCGGACGAGATGCTGGGGCCGATGCTGCTGACTTGGCACAACCTGCATTACTACCAGGACGTGATGCGGACGATGCGGCAGGCCATCGCCGACGGCAATTTCGAGGAGGTGGCCGGCGCGATGGAGGCCCGCATGAACGAGGGCGACATCGAGGCGACCGTGGACCCCATCGCCAAGCCCGGCAAGCCGCCGAAGCAAGGCCGCCCGCCGAAGGCCAGCAAAGACAGTGCTCCGCCGAAGGCGGACAATGACAGCGCCCCGCCGGAAGCCGAGCGGGTGGCGGAGGAAAAGACCGATGAGTGAGAACATCTACGCCGGCCTGACCCAGCTCGGCGGCTCCACAATCCAGCCCAGGACGCCGGAAGAGGCGGTGCTTGAGCGGGTGCCGAACCCGAACCCCGGCACTCCCTATTGCGTGCGCTTCACCGCACCCGAATTCACCTCGCTCTGCCCGATCACCGGCCAGCCGGACTTCGCCCATCTGGTCATCGACTATGTGCCCGGCGACTGGCTGGTCGAATCGAAGTCGCTGAAGCTGTTCCTGACCAGCTTCCGCAACCACGGCGCCTTCCACGAGGCCTGCACGGTGGGCATCGGCAAGCGGCTGGTGGACGAACTGTCGCCGGTGTGGCTGCGCATCGGCGGCTACTGGTATCCGCGCGGCGGCATCCCCATCGACGTGTTCTTCCAGACAGGGGAGCCGCCGAAGGGCGTCTGGATCCCGTCGCAGGACGTGCCGACCTACCGTGGCCGCGGCTAAGCCCGCTCCGCTGTCTTCCGCCGATCCGGCTCGGCTGCGGGACGCCATCCGCGACCGCGCGCTGGCGGTGGGCTTCGACGCGGTGGGCTTCGCCCCCGCCGCGCTGGGGCCGGAGGCGCGCGAGCGTCTCGCGCAGTTCGTCGCCGAGGGGCGGCACGGCGACATGGGGTGGATGGCCGAGCGCAGCGACCAGCGCAGCCATCCGCAGTCGCTGTGGGACGAGGCGCGCACCGTCATCGCGCTCGGCACCAGCTACGCCCCGCACGACGACCCGCGCCGTCTGGCGGAGCATCCCGACCGCGGCATCATCTCGGTCTATGCCCGCAACCGCGATTACCACGACCTCGTGAAAGGCCGGCTGAAGACGCTGGCGCAATGGCTGGCGCACCAGACCAAGGCCGGCGTGAAGGTGTTCGTCGACACCGCCCCGGTGATGGAAAAGCCGCTGGCGGCGCAGGCCGGGCTGGGCTGGCAGGGCAAGCACACCAATCTGGTGTCGCGCGACCATGGCTCCTGGCTGTTCCTGGGCGAGATCTACACGACGCTGGAGTTGCCCCCCGACCTGCCGGCGCTCGACCGCTGCGGCTCCTGCGACCGCTGTCAGGTTGTCTGCCCGACCGACGCCTTCCCGGCGCCCTACCAGATCGACGCCCGGCGCTGCATCAGCTATCTGACCATAGAGCACAAGGGGCCGATTCCCGACGACCTCAAGCCGCTGATGGGCAACCGCATTTATGGCTGCGACGATTGCCTTGCCGCCTGTCCCTGGAATAAGTTCGCCCGCGCGACCCGCGAGCCCGCCTTCCTGCCGCGTGCCGAACTGACCGCGCCGCGGCTGGCCGATCTGGCGCAGTTGGACGATGCCGGATTCCGGCAGGTGTTCAGCGGCTCCCCCATCAAGCGCATCGGCCGCGACCGCTTCGTCCGCAATGTCCTCATCGCCATCGGCAACAGCGGCGATCCATCGCTGAAACCGGTGGCCGAGGCCCTGGCACAGGACGTCAGCGAGGTGGTGCGCGAGACCGCCGGGTGGGCAGCAGCGAGATTGAGCGGCGCGACGAGCACGGACGCCTGAACGGCATTTCCTCTACGCGTTCACGTTCTCCGCTCACCCTGTTGCCGCCACCGCTGTTTCATTGTCATATGAACAGACTCGCATCTTTGCTGCACGAAGCCCGCGCCGCGGTCCCGCCGGCCGCTGAACGAGTGGAGGCCTGTCGTCATCCTTCCTGCTCACCATCATGAATACGGGCCGGCCCAGCCGGAGGAGCTGAGCGCCGTCGCCCGGTTGGCGCGGCTCGGCTTCGGGCTGTCGCGCGACCTGTTCGACCGCTACGCCGGCCTGTTCGGCATGGACAGCATCCGCGTCCTGCGTGTTCCACAATCCACCGGCACCTCATTGGCCGCCTGTGCCGCCTTTTGGACGATGAACCAGTGGTTCGGCGGGCGGCCGGTTCCGGTGCAGGCCATCGCCATGGTGGCGGTCGACCCGGCCCTGCGCGGCGCCGGCCATGGCAGTGCGCTGATGCGGGCCCTGCTGATCGAGGGGCGGCAGGCCGGGGCTGCGTTGGCGGTGCTCTGCCCGGCAACCCTTCCCTTCTACCGTCGGCTCGGCTTTGGCCGCGGCGGCGTCACATGCCGCTGGAGCGCACCGCCGTCGGCCTTTGCACAGTCCGGGGCTGCCGCAAGCGACTTGTGGCCGGCGGATCCGCTCGACGCCGCGCCGTTGGCAATGCTTCGCCACCCCCTGCTGAAAGAGCAGAACGGCCTGCCGGAAAGGACCGAGGCGCTGTGGACGCTCGCCCTCTGCCCGGACGGCGAGCCGTCGGGGCTTTACCGCAACCAGGATGGCTATATCGCGGTGACGCCGCCCCAGGATCGGCGCCTCGACGTCGCCGATCTCTGCCTGCCCTCCGCACGGTCGCTGAAACCGGCCATGACCATGCTGGCCGGTTTCAGGGCTCAAGCGGACCGGGTGACATGGCGTGGCGGTCCGGATGACCCGCTGGCTCTGCTTGCCGGCGATGGCGTGGCGCTGGAATGCCGCGAGGAGTGGCTGGTCCGCCCCCTCGATGTCGGCAAGGCCCTTGAGGCGCGGGGCTATCCAGCCGACATACGAGAGTATGCTATTTTTGAGATAAATGACGATTCAATTTTCGGCAATTGCGAACGCCACCACCTTGAGGTTGTCAGTTCTGCTGGAAATATCTCGAAAACAGCGCAAGTCCTTGACCTTCCGGCTCGGATCGGCACCGCCGCTTTCGCCAGTCTGTTCACGGGGCATGCAAGCGCTCGCGCACTTTGGAGAGCTGGTTTGCTTCATGGTGAAGAAAAGATGATCGACCGTTTGCACCGCGTATTTCGCGGCGCACCGTGCTGGATGCCCGACCGCTTCTGAAATAAGTGGGATTCCTGACTTGAATCAAACCGGACATAAAGCGTCCTGTGGTTCAATCGTCCCAATGAACGGGGAGAAGCATCGCCACTTGCGATGCCATCGGGGAGTCCATAATCCATGACGATCGGAACGCGGATCGCACTTGGCTTTGCTGCCGTGCTGCTCCTGACGGTTGGCGTGGCGTTCGTCGGCTGGAACAGCCTGAGCACCTACGCCGAAAGGGTCGGTCTG
Source organism: Azospirillum sp. A26 (assembly GCF_042604635.1). Classification (NCBI taxonomy): domain Bacteria; kingdom Pseudomonadati; phylum Pseudomonadota; class Alphaproteobacteria; order Rhodospirillales; family Azospirillaceae; genus Azospirillum; species Azospirillum sp. A26. Next base: position 1,582,163 of record NZ_CP170472.1, read on the forward strand.
GAAGCCCATACCGCCGACCTCGACACGAGGCTGAAGTCGGTGCGGCTGGAGGAGGCGCGATTCGTCACCGAACGCGACGCCAAGGCCGCGACCAATGTCCCGGGCATGCTGGACGCCCTGCAGGCCGAAGCGCAGCAGACTCGCGCCGCCCTGACCGACGGCGAAGGACGCCGGCTGCTGGACGAGGTGCTGTCCGGCATCGACGGCTACCGCGCCGCCTTCAACAATTTCGTCGCCCAGGACGGTGAGGCGCATGCGCGCACCGCCAGCATGGAAATGCGCGCCCGTGCCCTGCGCGAGATCGCCGAGAAGATCGGCAAGCAGCAATCGGAGCGCTATGACCTGAATATGGCCAGCAAGCGCGACGCCGACACCGAGCTGCGCCACAGCATGGACACGGCAGAGCGCGCGAACCGCGTCATCGAACGGGTGCTGGAGGTCCGGCGCCAGCAGAGCGATCTGCGCCGCAACGCCGATCAGGCCCTGGCCGACCGTATCGTCGCGGCGCTGGACGAGCTGGTGCAGATCACCGACACCGTCGCCAAGGACCTCGTCGGCACCAATGACGAGGAATCCGCTGCCCGGATCGCCGGCGACGCCCGCGCCTACCACGACACCGTGCGCGCCCTGCATGGCAAGGGCATCGCCGCGCTGACCGAGGTCGGCGTGGCCACCGGACTGGACGAGGCGGCCCGCGGCGTGCAGGAGCGCGCCATGGAGCTTCAGAAGAACCAGGCCATGGTGACCGAAGCGCTGACCGAAGCCTCGAAATACGCCCAGAGCGAGGTGAACGAGGCCGTCATGCTGCGCGGTCTGGCGATGCGGCTGGTGCAGGACGCCCAATCGGCGATGCTGGCCCAGCGCGATTTCCTGCTGACCGGCTCGGCGGACGCCAAAGTCGCGGCCGCCGCCGCGGTGAAGGAGATCCTGGCGATTGCCGGACAGGCCGGCGCCGCCCTGGTCGATCGGGAAGGGCGGGCGCTGATCGCCGCCATCACCGAGGCCGCCCGCGCTTTCGACTCGGAATTCACCGCACTGTCCTCTGCCGTCGCCAAGCAGCACGATGCGTCGGTGGCGATGGCCAAGGCATCGGCCGCGGTCAGCGGTCAGGTCGGACGGCTGGTCACCCTGCAGCGCGAGGATCGCGAGGCCGGCCGCGCCAGCGCCGGCATGGTGATCGCCATCGGTGCGGCGGTGGCGCTGCTGCTGGGCGCATTGATGGCCTGGATCATCGACCGCGCCATCACCCACCCGCTGCACGCCATGACCGGCGCCATGGGACGGCTCGCCGAAGGCGACCTGAGCGTCGACATTCCCGGTGGCGACCGCAAGGACGAGCTGCGCAACATGGCCGCCGCCATGACCATCTTCAAGGACAACGCCCTGGAGATGCGGCGGATGGAGCGCGAGAGGGAGGAGATGCGCATCCAGATCGACGCCGACCGCCGCCGGACGATGAACGAGTTCGCCAACGGCTTCGAACAGGCGGTGTCGGGCGTGGTGACCTCGCTGACCGAATCGGCCGGCTCGCTGGGCCGCGATGCGCAGGAGATGTCGTCGGACGCGGCGCTGACCACGGCGAAATCCACCGCCGTCGCCACCGCCTCGCAGCAGGCGACCGCGAATGTGCAGACCGTCGCCGCGGCGGCGGAACAGCTGTCGGCCTCCATCGCCGAAATCTCGCGCCAGCTGAATGCCAGCTCCGCCACCGCGTCGGGGGCAGCCGACAAGGCGGTGCAGACCAACAGCATCGTCGAGGGTCTGTCGATGGCCGCCGAGCGCATCGGTCAGGTCGTCGGCCTGATCGGCGAGATCGCCGAGCAGACCAACCTCCTGGCGCTCAACGCCACCATCGAAGCCGCCCGCGCCGGCGAGGCCGGCAAGGGCTTCGCCGTGGTGGCGACCGAGGTCAAGAACCTCGCCGGCCAGACCGCCAAGGCGACCGAGGAGATTTCCGCCCAGGTCGCGGAGATGCAGACCGCCACCACCAGCGCGGTGGAGGCCATCCGCACCATTTCCGACGCGGTAACCGCGATCAGCGGCACGGTGACGGACATCGCGCTCGAAATGGAGCAGCAGGGCAGCGCCACGCGCGAGATCGCCCAGAATGTCCAGCAGGCGGCAGAAGGCACCCAGCAGGTGATGCGCAACATCGCCGAGGTGACCACCGCTGCCACCAAGACCGGCGGCGCCGCCGATGCGGTTCTAGACGCCAGCCGCACCCTCGCGACCCAGGCCGACCGCCTGCGCGGCGAGGTTCAGGGTTTCCTGAACAAGGTGCGGACGGCCTGACCCCCTCTGCTGGCTTATCGCCGCTCGGGTCGCGCCCACACGCGACCCTTCAAGCGGCGGCGGACCAGCGCCGGATCGGCGCACGGGAAAGGGCGGAGTTGCCGTAGGCACGCAGCGTGGTGACCTCCGCGCCGATCCAGTCCGGCAGCGGCACCGTCTGGTCGGGGGTCTCCAATTCGACCTCTGCAATGACGAGGCCGGAGTTCTCGCCGTCGAAGACATCGATCTCCCAGCACAGGCCGTCCTGGCAATGGCGGTAGCGGGTCTTTTCGATCACCCGGCCTTCGCAGCTGTGGAGAAGAAGCTGGCGGGCGAAATCCAGATCCAGGGGGTGTTCCACCTCGTCCCGGCAAGCTCCGCGCTTCAGCGATTTGATGGTGAGAGTCGCGCGGTCTTCCGCGATGCGGACGCGGACCGTGCTGACGCCGTCGGACGGCAGGTATCCCTGGACCATTCGGACGCCATTCCGGCAGAGATGCCGGACATCCTTGCGGACGAGAAAACGCCGCTCGATTTCCAGTGCCATGGCTAGGCCCTTCGGACGATCTTGTCGACGACCCTAGCCGAAAGTCCCCACCGGCTTCAACCTCGTTGCCCTGTGTGCAGCGCAACCGAGGCTGCATGCATCCGCATTATGCCGTGACGATCGGCCGCAACAGCCTGGAGATTGATGCTATCGTCGGAGGATGAATGCCGATCTTTCCGCCATGATTCCCTGGGCCGCGATCCCCTGGCTGATCCTGTTCGCCCTGTACGGGCTGCCACTGCTGCATGTGGCCTTGTCGCGCCGGGGTGGCGGGTGGCGGCCGCCGGCCGGGTCGCGCTGCCCGTTCGGACCGCGCGCCGGGTGGCTGGTGATGGTGCTGATGCTGGGGCCGGTCGGATGGCTGATGTTTGCGCTCCGCCGGCCCCGCCGCCCATCGGGCAGATAGCATCAGGCCGACAGGTTGCGGATCAGATCCGGCCCATCAGCAGCAGAACGATCAGGACGATCAGCAGCACGCCGAGGATGCCGCTGGGACCATAGCCCCAGCCGCGGCTGTGCGGCCAAGCCGGAACGGCGCCGAGAAGCATCAGAATGAGGATGATGAGCAGAATCGTGCCGAGCATGGCCCTCTCCCTTATGATGGAGCATTTGTGACGGACAAGCGGAACCTCAACGGGATCCTCTGGACTTTGTTCCTGTCCGGCTCGAACGTGACGGTTCGCCACCACCAAGGAGGGATGTCGCCCCACCGGCGCTCCCCGAACGCGACACCGCCGATCTTTCGGCGAGTTCGCCCCTGTTGACGGACGGCGCGTGGCCGCTTAGGCTCCTGTCCATGAACGTGCATCGCATCGACGGCATTCTGCGAATTAGCGGCCCGGTTCTCCTTTGAGAGCCGGGGATTTCGCTCGTCCAGTCCGCAGAACCGTCTGAAGGCCCGATCACGCCATGTCCAGCACCGTGAACACCAATTCCCTGAACGCCAATTCTTCGAATGCCGCCCCCTTGCCCGCTTCGGACGCGCGCGCGACAGCACCCGGCCGCCGGGTCGTCTACTCCCTGGTCGCCGACGCCGATCCCGGCACCCTGCCCCGCGTTCTGGAATATGTCGCCAAGCGCGGATTGGTCCCGCTGGCCCTGCACAGCCGGTTGACCGACGACATGCTCGACATCGCCATGGAAATCGGCGATTTGCCCAAGGCAGAAACCGACCATGTCGGCCGTTGCCTGGGGCAAATCCCGATGGTGGCGCGCGTCACCGTGACCGAACTGGCTGCCGAAGTTGCGGCAGCCGAGCGGTTCGCGGAATTGGCCGCGGCAGAATAGAAAAGGGGAGAGGAAGCCGGTCAGACCGGCTTCCGTGCCTCGCCCTCGGGCGTCGCTGCTTCCGGAGCCTGCGATCCGGCTTCCTGCACATCGGCCTCCTGCGTCTCCGGCAGCGGCTCATCGATCTCCGTGCGCATCAGTTCGGCAGCCCGTTGCAGCTTGCGGAACTGGGCGATGGAGAATGGCAGGCTGACCATATAGGCGATGCCGACGATGGAGAGCGTCCACCAGGGCTGGCTGACCATCATCGCCGCCAGCAGCCCGACGCCGGCCAGGGCCGGCACCACCCAATGGGCCGGGACCCGCGCACCCTTGAAGGAGAAGGTCGGCAGGATGCTGACCATCAGCCCGCCGATCAGCAGGGTCCACGGCACGATGACGGCCGGATGGCCGGGGAACTCCGGACCGACCTCGAACCCCAGGATCATCGGCAGCAGGACGAGGCCGGCCCCGGCCGGCGCCGGCACGCCGGTGAAATAGTTGTAGGCCCAGGGCGGCAGATCGACCACGCCAAGCCGTGAGTTGAAGCGCGCCAGCCGCAAGGCGCAGCACACGGCATAGGCCATGGCGGCGATCCAGCCCAGGCTGCCCGCGCCGTTCAGCCCCCACAGATACATCATGAAGGCTGGGGCGACGCCGAAGCTGATGGCGTCGGACAGGCTGTCCAGTTCCGCCCCGAACTTGCTCTGCCCGTTCAGAAGGCGGGCGATCCGACCGTCCAGCGCATCCAGGATGGCGGCGATGACGATGGCGATGACCGCCGGCTCCCACCGCTCCTGCATGGCGAATCGGATCGCGGTCAGGCCGGAGCAGAGCGCCAGCACCGTCAGCACGTTCGGCAACAGGTGGTTGATCGACAGTCCTTTCAGCCGCGGGTGCGGCCGGCCGGGACGGCGCGCCCGGTGCGGGCGGAAGATCTGCTGGCGGAAGACGGGCGGTCGTTTCATCGCCGCACATCCCCCTGCCGCTGCGCTTCGGTCCCGTCCAGGTCGGCCAGGATCGTCTCGCCGCCGATGGCGGTCTGGCCGACGCAGACCAGCGGGGCGACGCCGTCGGGCAGATAGATGTCGGTGCGGCTGCCGAATCGGATCAGGCCGAACCGTTCGCCCGCCTTCACCTCCTGCCCGGCCTTGACCCACCACAGGATGCGGCGCGCCACCAGGCCGGCGATCTGGACATAGGCGATCTCGCGCCCGTCCGGCAGGCGGTGGCGGAAGGCCATCCGCTCGTTCTCGTCGCTCGCCTTGTCCAGCGCGGCGTTGACGAAGGTGCCCTTGTGGTATTCGGCGGCCACGATGATGCCTTCGGCCGGCACACGGTTGACGTGGACGTTGAAGACGTTGAGGAACACGCTGATCCGTGTCAGCGCCTTGTCCCCCATGCCGAGTTCCTTCGGCGGAACCGCCTGGACGATCATGGTGACACGCCCGTCGGCCGGGCTGACCAGCAGGCCGGGCCGCGTCGGCGTCACCCGGTCAGGATCGCGGAAGAAGTAGGCGCACCACAGGGTGAGCACCAAGCCGATCCAGCCGAGCGGCGCCCAGACGGCGAGGCCCAGGATCAGGGAGACCACCGCGAAACCGGCGATGAAGGGCCAGCCGGCACGGTGGATGGGGACGACGACGGTATCGATGGCGGACATCGCCTGCTTTCTTCGTATTTTCAGACCAAAGCGAACAGCCATTCTAGCTGTGCGTTGCAAGCCTTTACAGAATTTTAGCGGCCGGAGCCCATGCTGTCGTCTCCATCGACCCTGAAGCCGAGCGTGCCGCCTTGTCCGTTCCCGATCTGAAGACCATTCAATCGCTGGCCGAAGTGCCGGACGGCGCCCTGCCCATCAATCCCGGCTCCATCGAGATGACGCCCGAGGGCGTTCTCGGCATCGCCAGACCGCCCCGCCCCTGCAAGCTGACCTTCATGGCCGACGGCCTGCCCTTCAACGTCGCCGTGCGGCATGAAGGGCCGGAGGACGGCGGCGGCTCGATCTGCCAGATCTGGGCCGATGTCGGCCACGTGCCCTACACCGCCCAGGCCCCGGAGCGCCGCCGCGCCCTGCTGGCGGTCCTGCGCGGGATCGAAGGGCTGCCGCATGTCCGCTTCATCGTGCAGGGCGGACAGAAGATCATCGTGTTCTCGGAAATCCGTCTGGAACACCATGCCTCGCCCGAGGACCTGTTCCACCAGACCATCCTGGTCCTGCAGGAAGCGCGTCCGTTCCTGCGCCTGCTGGGCGAGTATCTTTAAGGGCGGGACGGCCGGAACCTCAGCCTTCCGGCCAGAACCCCTCGTCCATCATCTCGGCGAAGCTCCACGGGCACTGAACGGCGAACACCGCTTCGTCGATCCCCGTTTCGGCCGCAGCGTCGCGCCGCGCCAGCCGATAGGCATCGGCAATCGATTCGCCAAGCTTCGACTTCAGGCTTGGATTGTCCCGCAGGTGCGTTTCGATTTCGTCGCGGCTGTTGGCAATCGAAAGACGCCAGGAGTTACCGCGGCGGGCCGGTTGATGCTCCCATTTCAGCAAATGGTGCAGGAGCACACGCAGCCGACTGACCAATTCCCGCTTCTCGGTCTTGCCCATGCTCTCGATCTCCTCGGCGATGTGCTCGATATCGGCCGAGTCGAGTTTGCCGGCCCGCAGAAGGGCGGCCTGTTCGTTTGCCCAGGCGTAGAAATCGCGGTCGTAGAGGCTGCTTCCGTCCATCGCCCACCTCCCCACATCACCGATGGGCGCTGCGGACCGGAGGTTTCCGCCCCCGGTCCGCAGCGCCATGCGGTGCTTACTTCGGAACCTTGCCCTGCACGCCTTCGACGTACCAGTCCATCTTCAGGATCTGCTCGTCGGTGGCGGTCTTGCCTTCCGGGATCACGACCTTGCCGGACTGGTCCTTGACCGGGCCCTGGAAGGAGTGGCGCTTGCCGGACACGATGTCGGCCTTGATTTGGTCGGCCATCTTCACGATGTCGGCCGGAATGGCCGGGTTATAGGGGGCCAGCTCGACCATGCCGGTGCTGATGCCGCCCCAGGTGTCGACCGGCTTCCAACTGCCGTCGAGAACCGCCTTCACACGGTCAACATAGTAACCGTTCCAGTCCTCGACGATCGCGGTCAGGTGCGACTTCGGACCGAAGCGGGTCATGTCCGACGACTGGCCGACCGACCACAGCCCACGCTCCTGCGCGGTCTGGATCGGGGCCGGGCTGTCGGTGTGCTGGACGATGATGTCGGCACCCTGGTCGATCAGCGCCTTGGCCGCCTCGGCTTCCTTGCCGGGGTCGTACCAGCTGTTGACCCAGACCACGCGGACCTCGGCCTTCGGGTTCTGCTCGCGCAGCGCGATGGTGAAGGCGTTGATGCCGCCGACCACCTCGGGAATCGGGTAGGAGCCGATGTAGCCGATGATGTTCGACTTGGTCATCTTGCCGGCGATGGCGCCCACTACCGTGCGGCCCTCATAGAAGCGGCCGGAGTAGGTCGCGACGTTCTCGGCGCGCTTGTAGCCGGTGGCATGCTCGAACTTCACGTCGGGATGGCGCTTGGCCACCTTCAGCGTCGGGTTCATGAAGCCGAAGGAGGTGGTGAAGATCAGCTTGTGGCCGCTGGCCGCCAGCTGCTCGATCACGCGCTCGGCGTCGGCGCCTTCCGGCACGTTCTCGACGAAGGTGGTGGTGACCTTGTCGCCCAGCGCCTTCTCGACGGCGAGACGGCCCTGGTCGTGCTGATAGCTGTAGCCATGGTCGCTGACCGGGCCGACATAGACGAAGCCGACCTTCAGCTTCTCCTGCGCGAAGGCGGAGCCCATGCCCGCGCCCAGCCCCACGCTCAGCGCGATCGCGGCACCGGCCAGACCCAGCACCGTCTTGCCCATCGTCCTTCTGTTCACGTCGACGCTCCTTATTCTTGATGTCGTGAGATATGGGCTTTGTTTCGTTTTCGAAACGACGCGTCAAGCATCGGGATGAAACAGTTTTCCCAGACAGGCCGGCGCGTTCAGGCGGATGCGGGCGACGTCCCGCGAAATCAGCACCAGGACCAGAACGGTAGCCAGATACGGCAGCATCGACAAGAGCTGCGACGGCACGTCGATGCCCAGCCCCTGGACATGAAGCTGCAGGATGGTGACGCCGCCGAACAGCCAGGCGCCAAGCATGGCGCGCATCGGCTTCCAGGTGGCGAACACCACCAGCGCCAGCGCGATCCAGCCGCGGCCCGAGGTCATGTTCTCCGCCCACATCGGCGTGTAGTCCATCGACAGGAAGGCGCCGCCCAACCCGGCCATGGCGCCGCCGAACAGTACGGCGAGGAAACGGATGCGCAGGACCTTGTAGCCCAGCGCATGGGCGGCCGTGTGGTTCTCTCCCACCGCGCGCAGAACGAGGCCGGCACGGCTGCGGTAGAGGAACAGGTGGACCAGCGGGACGGCGGCAACAGCCAGATAGACCATGATGTCCTGGCCGAACAGCGCCTGCCCCACCACCGGCAGGTCGGTCAGGCCGGGGATGTGGAGCTTTGGCAGACCCTCCAGCGGAATGCCGACGAAGCCCTGGCCGATCAGCGCCGACAGGCCGACGCCGAACAAGGTCAGCGCAAGGCCGGTGGCGACTTGGTTGGCGAGCAGGAACAGGGTCAGCACGGCGAACAGCGAGGCGGTGGCAGCGCCGGCGAAGGCCGCGACGAGGAAACCGGTGACGGGGCTGCCGGTCTGCACCGTCACGGCGAAGCCGCAGACGGCGCCGACCAGCATCATGCCCTCGACACCCAGGTTGAGGACGCCCGACTTCTCGACCACCAGCTCGCCCAAGGCGGCGAGCAGCAGCGGCGTCGCCGCCGCGAACATGGCGGCCAGGATCGGGCCGATCAGGGCAAGGTCGTTCATGCCGCAGCCCTCCGCGCACCGAAGCGGACCCGGTAGCGGATCAGCACATCGCTCGCCAGCAGGAAGAACAGAAGCATGCCCTGGAACACTCCGGTGATGGCCTTGGGCAGGCCCATGGCGATCTGTGCCGCCTCGCCGCCGATGAAGGACAGCGCCATCAGCAGCGCCGCCAGCAGGATGCCGACCGGGTGCAGCCGGCCGAGGAAGGCGACGATGATGGCAGTATAGCCGTAGCCGGGCGAAATGCTGGCGGTGATCTGGCCGATGGGACCGGCGACCTCGCCCATGCCGGCGATGCCGGCCAGCGCACCCGACAGCAGCAGGGTCAGCCAGACGATGCGCTTCTGGTCGAAGCCGGCATAGCCGGCGGCGGCCGGGGTCAGGCCGATCACCTTGATCTGGAAGCCGATGAAGGTCCGCGCGATCAGCAGCCAGCCGCCCGCCACCGCCAGCAGGGCCAACAGCGCCCCCAGATGGACGCGGGTTCCGGCCCACAGGATCGGCAGCGTCGCATCGGCTTCGAACAGCCGCGATTCGGGGAAGGCGAAGCCGTCGGGATCGCGGAAGGGACCATGGACCAGATAGTTCAGCAGCAGCAGCGCCACGTAATTCAGCATCAAGCTGGTCAGGATCTCGCTGGCGTTGAAGCGCAGCCGCAGAAAGGCCGGCACCGCCGCCCAGACCGCCCCGCCGATGGCCCCGCCGATCACCATCATCGGCAGCAGCCACCAGCCGCCCTCGCCATAGAAGGCCAGCGCCAGCCCGCCGCCGGTGATGGCGCCCAGCGTCAGCTGCCCTTCGGCACCGATGTTCCAGACATTGGCGCGGAAACCGATGGCGAGCCCGACGGCGCACAGCACGAGCGGCGTCGCCTTCACCACCAGTTCGCCGACACCGCGGACCGAGATCACCGGCGCGACGAAGAAGGAATAGAGCGCCTTCAACGGGTCGAAGCCCATCGCCAGGAACAGGATGAAACCGCTGAGCAGTGTCAGCGCCACCGCCAGCAGCGGGGTGACGTAGACCATGGTCTTCGACGCCTGCCCGCGCGGTTCAAGACGGATGAAGCTCATGCGGCGTCTCCGGTGCTCAAAAAACCATCAGACCGCACGCGTGATCTCCCCGTCTTCGTCCGGCGGCGTGCCGAACAGGCCGCCCATCAGCAGGCCGATGCGCTCCACACTCGTCTCGTGCGTCGGCCGGCTGTCGGACAGTCGGCCATGGAACAGCACGGAAATCCGGTCGCTCAGCACGAACAGCTCGTCCAGATCCTGGCTGATGACCAGCACGGCAGCCCCCGAGCGCGCCAGATCGATCAGCGCCTTGTGGATCGCAGCGGCGGCGCCGGCATCGACGCCCCAGGTCGGCTGGCCGACCACCAGTAGCTTGGGCTTCTGGAGGATTTCCCGGCCGATGATGAATTTCTGCAGATTGCCGCCCGAAAGCGACCGCGCCTCCGCCCGATGACCATGCGCCACGACGTTGAAGCCGCGGATGATCGTCTCGGCATAAGCACGGGCGCGGGCGAAATGGACCATGCCACCGCGCACCAGCGGCTCGCGGGCATAACCAGACAGCAGCGCGTTCTCCGACAGGCTCAGTTCCGGCACGGCACCGCGGCCCAGCCGCTCCTCCGGCACGAAGGCGAGGCCGAGCGTCCGGCGCGCCCGCGGCCCGAGATGCCCGGCCGACGTGCCCTCGATCACCACGGCGTCGGCGTCGGCGAGCAGAGCCTCGCCACTTAGGGCCGCCATCAGCTCCGCCTGCCCATTGCCGGCGACACCGGCGATGCCGAGGATCTCGCCCGCCCGGACCTCGAAATTGACGTCCTTCAGGTTGGTGGCGAAAGGATTGTCGGAGGTTGTGGACAGGTGGCGCACCGTCAGGCGGGCAACGCCGGCCACACCCTGCGGCGGCCGTTCGGGGGTGGACAGCTCCGCCCCCATCATCATCTCGGCGAGGCTGCGCGCGGTTTCCCGCCGCGGATCGGCGGCGCCCACCACCTTGCCGGCGCGCAGCACGGTAGCGCGGCTGCACAGGGCGCGGATTTCCTCCAGCTTGTGCGAGATGTAGAGGATCGTGCAGCCTTCCGCCGCCAGGACGCGCAGTGTCTCGAACAGCTTGGCCGCCTCCTGCGGCGTCAGGACAGAGGTCGGCTCGTCCATGATCAGCAGCTTCGGATCCTGCAACAGGCAGCGCACGATCTCGACCCGCTGGCGCTCGCCCACCGACAGGTGGAAGACGTGGCGGCCGGGGTCCAGCGCCAGACCGTAGCGTTCCGACACCTCGCGGATGCGGCCGGCGAGCTGGTCCATCGGCCCGGCATTGTCGAGGCCGAGCGCGATGTTCTCGGTCACCGTCAGCGTGTCGAACAGCGAGAAATGCTGGAACACCATGCCGATGCCGAGACGGCGCGCGCCGGCCGGGTCGGGAACGACCGTTTCCGCCCCCTGCCACAGCATGGTCCCGGAATCGGGGTGCAGCACCCCGTAGATCATCTTGACCAGGGTGGACTTGCCGGCCCCGTTCTCACCCAGCAGCGCATGGATCTCACCCGGTTGCAGGACGAGATCGACATGGTCGTTGGCCAGACAGCCTGGGAATCGCTTGGTGATGCCGCGCAGCTCCAAACGGGGCGGCGGAGCGTCCGGGGGGTAGGTCTCGGCGTGCGAAGGCAAGGAGGAGCAATCCGGAAAAAGGTCAAACCTGTATGGCATTGCCAAAGCCGTGCCACCGCTACCAACAGAGTAATCCGGCGGCACCACCGGCCGTCAACAGCCGATCCTCTGCCCAACGGTGATGCATCTGCCGCTTTGGTCATCATGCCACAGTCGGCTCCTGCAACCCAGCCCTTCGCCCAGCTCATTGCCGGGCGCATTGCAGTGCGGCGAGCCCTTGCCAGCCGGGCCGTTCCGCCCAACACTTCAGTCGATTGGATGATGTGGAGGCGAGGATGTCGGCGGGTTACGCAGTTCTGGACCAGCGGAGCGTGGTGGCGGTTACCGGCGAGGACCGCAAGGCGTTCCTGCAAGGGCTGGTGTCCAACGACGTGCTGCGGGTTACGCCGGACCATGCCGCCTATGCCCTGTTCCTGACGCCGCAGGGCAAATTCCTTCATGATTTCAACTTGGTCGAGTCGGGAGCGGAATCGGATGCCGCACTGCTGCTGGACCCTGAGACGGATCGTCGCGCCGACCTGCTGCGCCGGCTGAAGATGTACAAGCTGCGCTCGAAAATCGCGCTGGAGGACCGGACGGAGCGGCTTCGCGTGGTCGTCGCCTTCGGGGACGGCGCGCTGGAGGCGCTGGGCCTACCGGCCGAACCGGGTGCCGCGCGGGCTTTCGCCGGCGGGGTCGCCTTCACCGACCCGCGGCTGCCGGCGCTGGGAGCCCGGCTGTTCCTGCCGGCGGACGGGCTTGCGGCATTGGTGGCGGCCGGTCTGGCGCCGCGCGAGGTCGTGGACTACGACCGGCTTCGGCTGTCGCTGGGCATCCCCGACGGCACACTTGACCTGATCCCGGAGAAATCGATCCCGCTGGAAAGCCGGATGGACGCGCTGAACGCGATTTCCTGGGACAAGGGCTGCTACATGGGGCAGGAGCTGACCGCCCGCACCAAGTACCGCGCCCTCATCAAGAAGAAGCTGTTCCCGGTCACCGTCGATGGACCGGCGCCGGATGCCGGCACTCCGGTGACGCTGGATGGCAAGGACGTCGGCGAGATGCGCAGCGGCCGCGACGGCGCCGCGCTTGCTTTGCTGCGGCTGGAGGATGTGCAGCGCGCGACCGAGAACGGGCTGACCTTCCAGGCAGGGACGGCGGTTCTGACGCCGCGCGAACCCGGGTGGGACCATACCACGAAGGGTTAGCCCCACGCCGAAAGAGTTCCCGGAAGGAGTGATCAAACGGGCTTCGCTCCTGTTGTTGTGGTGTCCTCAGACACAACGACAAAGGAGCCACCCCATGCGTCGCACCCTGATCGTCACCGCCGCCTCGCTGGCTCTCATGACGGGCGTCGCCGTCGCGCAGACCTCGTCGCCGACCGTGGGCAACCCGTCCTCGTCCACGTCCAGCATGTCGAACAGCGCAACGCCGGACAGCGCCACCAGCACGACCAACAGCGGCATGACCAAGTCCGGTCCGACGGGCGGCCAGCTCGCCAGCGCCGATGAACTGATCGGCAAGAACGTCTATGGCCGCGACAACAACAAGATCGGTGAGGTCGACGATGTCATCCTCGACGGCACCGGCCAGGCCAAGCAGCTGGTGATCAGCTCCGGCGGCTTCCTCGGCATCGGCGAGAAGCAGGTCGCGGTCGACTACAGCGCCGCCAACTGGGATTCGCAGAACAACCGCCTGAACCTCGCCGGCATGAGCCGCGACGACGTCAAGGCGATGCCGGACTTCAAGTACGACGACACCATGACGTCGCTGAACAAGAATCGTAAGCCGGCCGAGAAGGAAACGGTCGCCCCGGGCGCCGCCCCCACGACCGGCACCACCACGACGAAGTAAGAGTTGCCTGCGGTTTGAGGTGGGGGCATCCGCCCCCACCCGTCATCCCCGCAGCAAATCCACGAAGCGCCGACAGGCCACGATCTCCGCGCGAACGTTCGCACGGCGTTTCGTGGCCTCCGCGTCTTCGCCCCACTGCTCGATCTGGTAGGTTTCGTCCAGCTGCGAGACATCGAATGCCTCTTCGGCGCTGAGACGGCCTTCCAGCAAGGCCAGCGCGACGATGATCGACCCGCACACGCCGGTCGCGGTCTGAAGCGCCGACAGATACCAGTCGTCCGTCCGCTCCACCACCCGGCGCAGGGCGGCCAGAGCCTCCTCCGGCTGCGGCCTGGGCATCAGCCCGGCGCAAACATGCAGCGGCGTGTCATAGGTCAGCGCCGCCCAATCCAGCAGAGGCTGCCAGAGCAGGGCCTGCCGCTCCACCAGCGGCTGGGGATGTTCGGCGCGGTAGCACAGCAGGTCGGTTTCGGCGTAGGCGCTGATGGCGGGGACGATCTCCGGCCGCTTGACCGGGATCAGGTCGACGGCGGTGCTCGACAGCTGCATCAGCGGCATGGAATGGGCGTCGATCTGGTCGCCCTGGGCCGCCCATTCGTCGGCCACGCCCTGGGCCAGCGCCCGGCTAGGGAAGACCAGCGGCGCCTTGGCCGGGCTGCGCACCGGGCGGCCGTCCAGCTCGACCCGGAAACCGCCTTCGGTCTCACCGACGCCCGCAGCCTTGTAGAAACGCTTCATCGCTTACCCTTCCAAAAGCTCCAGCACCGCGGTGGCGACGTCGCGCCCACGGTGGACGATCCGGTCGGCCCCGGCCCGCTCCAACTCCGGCACCGCGTGATAGCCCCAGGAGACGCCGACCGACCGCACCCGCGCGTTGCGGGCCATCTGAATGTCGTAGGTCGTGTCGCCGATCACAACCGTCGCCGCCTCCTCCGCACCGGTCTCCGCCAGCGCACGCTGCACCATGTGCGGGTTGGGCTTGCCCGGACCGACATCGGCGGTCTGCAAGGTGACGAAGCGTTCGGTCAGCCCGTGTCCCTTCAACACCGCGTCCAGCCCACGGCGCGACTTGCCGGTGGCGACCCCCAGCAGAACCCCGGCCTCCTCCAGCGCCGCCAGCGTGTCGAGGATGCCGGGGAACAGCGGTTCGTCCACCTCGCCGCGGCTGCGGGCGCTGGAGAAGGCGCGCTTGTAGCTTTCCGCCACCGCGACATGCAGGTCGGCATCCCGCTCCGGCAGCAGCAGCGCCACCGCCTCGACCAGCGACAGCCCGACCATGCGGCGGACATCGGCCGGCTCGGGCTCACCCAGCCCATGCTCGGCCCAAGCCCGCGTCATGGCGTCTATGATGGCGAACTGGCTGTCGACCAGCGTGCCGTCGCAATCGAAGAGGGCGAGGCGCAGCGGCGATTTCCCCAGCGGTGCCATCATTCGAAATTCTCGAACGGGTCGTCGCGCAGGTTGGGGCTGAAGCCGAAATACTTCCAGGTCGCCAGCATGTGGTCGGGCAGCGGCGCCATCACGTCGATGGTCTTGCCGCCGCGCGGATGCGGCAGGATCAGCCGGCGGGCATGCAGGTGCAGCTTCTTCGCCACCTCGGCTCCGCCGGCCAGGAAGGCGCCCTGCCCCGCATATTTGCCATCGCCCAGGATCGGCGTGCCGACGGCGGCCATATGGACCCGCAGCTGGTGGGTGCGCCCGGTCAACGGCCACATGGCGACGAAGGCCGCCTGCTTGCCGACATTCTCCTGCACCGAATAGACGGTAAGGGCGCGCTTGCCCTCTTCCTTGTTCTCCGCCACCCGCTCGCCATGCGGGCCGCCTTCCTTGGCCAGCGCCAGATCGATCTTGCCCTGGTAGGGCGTCGGCACGCCGACGGTGACGGCCCAGTAGATCTTGCGCACCGCACTGCCGCGGAACAGCTCCGTCAGCTTGCTGGCGGCGAAGGTGGTGCGGGCCAGCAGCAGGACGCCGGAGGTGTCCTTGTCCAACCGGTGGACCAGCTTCGGCCGTTCGTTGCCGTCGAAACGCAGGGCGTCGAGCATGGCGTCGAGATGCTTGGAGGTGCCGGTGCCGCCTTGCACCGCCAGACCGGGCGGCTTGTTGATGGCGATCACGTCGGCGTCGCGGTAGAGCACCAGCGCCTGCAACTCGGCGATCTGCTTGTCCGACATGGCCTTGGGCTTGCTGCTCCCCTGACCCGGTCCCCTGACCGGTGCGGCCCAGGCGGCCAGCGGCGGGATGCGCACACCCTGCTTGGCCGCCAGCCGCGTCGAGGTCTCCGCCCGCTTGCCGTCGACACGGACCTGACCGGTGCGCAGCAGCTTTTGCAGGTAGCTGTGGTTCACGTCGGGGAAATGGCGCTTGAACCAGCGGTCGAGCCGCATGTCGGCCTCGTCGGCCGTGACGATGCGGGTTTCGACCTTGCTGTCGCCTTTGGCTTCGGTCGACGTGGTATCGGCGTGATCGGCAGCGGGCTTGGGAGAGTCAGTCATCAGAGGGACACCGAAACAAGAGAACGCACGGCCCACAGGCCGGCAAAGAAGCCCACCACGCTGAACAGCGTCGAGGCGAGGAAGTATCCCGCCGCCGCGGCGATCTCGTCACGGGCGACGAGGACACCGATGTCCAGCGTGAAGGAGGAGAAGGTGGTGAAGCCGCCCAGGATGCCCACCAGAAGGAAGGCGCGCAGTTCGGGCGACGGCGACCATGTCAGCGCCGCCAGTTCCGACAGCACCCCCATCACCGTGCAACCAATCACGTTTACGATGATCGTTCCCACCGGAAAGCGGCTGCCGATCCATTGTGCGATCACGAGCAGCATCAGGTAGCGCGCCACCGAACCGGCGGCACCGCCGACGGCGACGGCGAGCAAGGACAGGGGGGATGCGAGCACGGCGCCTCCGGACGAGCGCTGGGACAGGGGAACGGGGGTAGAGCGCCGGATTAGAGCCAGAAACCGGCGGACTTGTCACGCGATGGACAATCGCGGCAGGATCGCAGTCATGGAAAAGCTTCCCTTCAACGCCGCTTTGCTGGTCATCGACCTGCAAAAGGCCATCGACGACCCGCGCTGGGCCCTGATCGGCCCGCGCAACAACCCGCAGGCGGAGACCAACGTCGCGGCGCTGCTGGCCGCGTGGCGGCGGGACGGACGGCCCATCGTCCATATCCGCCACGATTCGGTGGAGCCGGACTCCAGCTACCGCCCCGGCGGTCCCGGCCATCCCTTCAAAGACGAGGCGAGGCCACTACCCGGCGAGACCGTGATCGGCAAGCGGGTAAACAGCGCCTTCATCGGCACCGGGCTCGACGAGTGGCTGCGCGGTCACGGCATCGCCACGCTGGTGGTGGCCGGCGTCATCACCAACAACAGCGTCGAGGCGACGGTGCGGATGGCCGGCAACCTCGGCTACGACGTGCGTCTGGTGGCCGACGCCTGCTTCACCTTCGCCAGGAAAGACCGGTCGGGAAGGCTGCGGACGGCCGACGAGGTCCACGACCTGTCGCTCGCCAACATGGACGGCGAATATGCGACGGTCGTGGATACGGCGGCCGTGCTGGGCTGAACGCCCTTACGCCAGCTTCGCCTTCAGGAACTCCACCGTCCGCTTCCAGGCCAGATCGGCGGCGTCCTTGTTGTAGCGTTCCGCCGAGGTGTCGTTGTGGAAGGCGTGGTTGACGCCGTCATAGACGTAGATCTGGTGTTCAACATGCGCCTTCTTCAGCGCCTCGTCGTACGCCGGGATGCCGGCGTTGATGCGTTCGTCCAGGCCGGCATAGTGCAGCAGCAGCGGCGACTTGACCGTGGTGACCAGCGCCGGGTCGGGGGTCGGGCCGTAGAAGGCGACGCCGGCCTTCAGGTCGGGCGCCTTGATCGCCAGCCGGTTGACCATGCCGCCGCCCCAGCAGAAGCCGACCGCCCCGACCTTCGCCGAGGAATAGCGATAGGCCATCAAATAGCTCATCGCCGCGATCAAATTGTTGACCGTCTTGTCGGTGTCGAGCTGGCCGATCATGTCGCGCGCCTTGTCGGCATCCTGCGGCGTGCCGCCCAGCGGCGACAGCAGGTCCGGGGCAAACGCCACGAAGCCTTCGGTGGCGAGGCGCCGGGTGACGTCCTCGACATAGGCGTTCAGGCCGCGGTTCTCGTGGATGACGACCACCGCCGGAGCCTTGTCCGCCAGCTTCGGCCGGGCGATATAGCCGGACACGTCGCCGGTCGCCCCCTGGAAGGACACCTTCTCTGCCGCCAGACGGGTGTCGTCCTCGCCGACAACGGCGGCGCGGGCGTAGTTCGGCTCGATTGCCGACAGGATCGCTGGAATGGCCGCCGCACTGCCGGTCAGCGCCGCCAGCCGCTCCAGGAAGACCCGGCGCGGCAGCGGCGCGTGGGTGTATTCGTCGTAAAGGTCGATGATCCGCTGGTCCATCCCCGATGCCCCTGTTTTGCCTCGTGCCGCAGCTCAGCCGGTGCGGTCGCGCATGAGAGTGGTGGCGATGCACCGGCTTGGCAACCGGGAGACGGATCCGCTTTCGGCCTATGACGCCGCTTATCAGGGTTCCGACGCCACTTCGCTCAGCGGCACCAGTTCCGACGGCTGGTATTCCACCAGAAGGCCGTCGCGCATCTCCAGCACCCGGTCCATGCGGCGGGCAAGGTCCAGATTGTGGGTGGCGACCAGGGCGCCGACCTTGGCCTGACGGACGATGGCCGAAAGCATGGTGAAGACATGCTCCGCCGTGTGCGGGTCGAGGTTACCGGTCGGCTCGTCGGCGATCAGCAGCGACGGGGCGTTCGCCAGCGCGCGGGCGATGGCGACGCGCTGCTGCTCACCGCCCGACAGGCGGGCCGGGCGGTGGGTGCCGCGCTGTTCCAGCCCAACCATGCGCAGAAGCTCGTCGGCGCGCTGCCTGGCGACCGACTTCGACACGCCGGCGATCATCTGCGGCAGGACGATGTTCTCCCGCGCCGAGAATTCCGGCAGCAGATGGTGGAACTGGTAGACGAAGCCGATGGAGCGGCGCCGCACCTCGGTCCGCTTGCCGTCGTCCAGATTGGACACATCGGTCCCGGCGATGCGCACCTCGCCGCCGGTCGGCCGTTCCAGCAGGCCGGCGATGTGCAGCAGCGTCGATTTTCCGGCCCCCGACGGGCCGACCAGCGCCACCAGTTCGCCCCCGCCGACCGTCAGGTCGACGCCGCGCAGCACCTCCAGCGTCTCGCCCGCCTGTTCGAAGCGGCGGACGATCCCCTTCAACTCCAGCATCGGCTGCATGACGGCATCACTCATAGCGCAGGGCCTCCACCGGGTCGAGCCGGGCGGCGCGCCAGGACGGGTAGATGGTGGCGGCGAAGGACAGGCCGAGCGCCATCAGCGTCACCTGGGTCACTTCGCTCCAGTCGATCTTGGCCGGCAGGTGGGACAGGAAATAGATCTCGGCATTGAACAGGTTGGTGCCGGTCAGCCCCTGGATGACCTGCCGGATGCTCTCGATGTTCAGCGCGAAGGACACGCCGAGCGCCAGACCCAGCAGCGTCCCGGTGACGCCGATGCTGGCGCCGGAGAGGAAAAAGATGCGCATGATCATCCCGCGCGTCGCCCCCATCGTGCGCAGGATCGCGATGTCGCGCCCCTTGTCCTTCACCAGCATGATCAGGCTGGAGATGATGTTGAAGGCCGCCACCATGATGATCAGCGACAGGATCAGGAACATCACGTTGCGTTCGACCTGGAGCGCGGTGAAGAAGCTGGCGTTCGACTGCTGCCAGTCGACCACCCTGCCCTCCCCCGCCACCGCCGACTGAACGGCGGACCGGGCTGCGGCGATCTGCATCGGATCGCTGACGAAGACCTCCAGCGAGGTCACCGCGTCGCCGGTGCGGAAGAAGGCCTGAGCCTCCTCCAGCGGCAGGAAGATGAAGCTGTTGTCGTATTCGAACATGCCGACGTCGAAGATCGCGCCGATGGGATAGCTGCGCATCCGCGGCACGGTGCCGAAGGCGGTGACGTTGCCCTGGGGTGCGATCAGTGTGATCTGGTCGCCGACCGACAGGCCCAGGCGCTGGGCCATGCGCACGCCGATGGCGACGCGGTCCTCCCCGAACTCGGCGACCGAGCCGCGGATGACGTTGTTGGCCAGCGTCGGCCGCACCTTGAAGTCTTCCGCCCGCACGCCGCGGATGACGGCGCCGGATGCGACGCCGCGCACCGACACCAGCGCCTGCCCCTCCACCGTCGGGGTAACGTTGACCACGCCCGGCGTGTTGCGCAGCTTGCCGGCCAGGATGTCGAAGTCCGGCAGCGGCCCGCCGCGCGAGCTGTAGACATTCAAATGGCCGTTCAGACCGAGCACACGGCCCAGCAGCTCCGCCCGGAAGCCGTTCATCACCGCCATCACGATGATGAGCGTCGCCACGCCGAGCGCGATGCCCAGCAGCGAGAACCCCGCGATGACCGAGATGAACCCTTCCTGGCGGCGCGCCCGAAGGTAACGCATCGCGACCATGCGTTCGAAGGCGTTGAAGATCATGAGGCGAGGGTCCTGTGGCGGGGGCCTGTGGGCAGGCGGAAACGATGCCCTACATAAGAACGTGAGCGTGGCGGGAAAAGGGCAAAGCCCGGACCGCCGACTTTGGCGGTCCGGGCTTCCTCTTCGAGTTAAGCCGATCAGCCCAGCAGCTTCGCCAGCGCCGCCTCGACCGGCAGTTCTTCCTTTTCGCCGGTGGCGCGGCGCTTCAACTCGACGACGCCGTTCTTCAGACCGCGCGGCCCGACCACCAGCTGCCACGGAACGCCGATCAGGTCCATGTCGGCGAACTTGGCGCCGGGACGCTCGTCGCGGTCGTCATAGGCGACCTCCAGCCCGGCCGCTTCCAGCTTCGCATACAGCTCGGCGCAGACGCGGTCGGTCTCGGCGTCGCCGGACTTCAGGTTGATCAGGCCGACGTTGAAGGGGGCGACGGCGTCCGGCCAGATGATGCCGTTGTCGTCGTGGCTGGCCTCGATGATCGCACCCATCAGGCGCGACACGCCGATGCCGTAGCTGCCCATCTCCACCGGGATCGACTCGCCGTTCGGACCGGCGACCACCGCGTTCATCGGCTTGGAGTATTTGGTGCCGAAGTTGAAGATATGGCCGACCTCGATGCCGCGGGCCGACACCAGATCGGCCTCCGGGACCGGGCTGTTGGCCGGGTCGTGCTTCTCGTCGGTCGCCGCATAGATCGAGGTGATGCGGTCGAAGAAGGGCTGCAGGTCGTCCTCCATGCCGGGGGCGTCCTTCAGCACGTCCAGGTTCATCCAATCCTTGTGGCAGAAGACGCCGCTCTCGCCGGTCTCGGCCAGGATGATGAACTCGTGGCTGAGGTCGCCGCCGATGGGGCCGGTGTCGGCGCGCATCGGGATCGCCTTCAACCCGATGCGGGCAAAGGTGCGCAGGTAAGCCAGGAACATCTTCTGGTAGGAGCGGCGGGCGCCGGCCGCGTCGAAGTCGAAGGAATAGGCATCCTTCATCAGGAATTCGCGGCCGCGCATCACGCCGAAGCGCGGGCGGATCTCGTCACGGAACTTCCACTGGATGTGGTAGAGGTTCAGCGGCAACTGACGGTAGCTCTTGACGAAAGACCGGAAGATGTCGGTGATCATCTCCTCGTTCGTCGGACCGAACAGCATCTCGCGGTCGTGACGGTCGGTGATGCGCAACATCTCCTTGCCGTAATCGTCGTAACGGCCGCTCTCGCGCCACAGATCGGCCGACTGGATGGTCGGCATCAGCAATTCCTGCGCGCCGGCGGCGTCCTGCTCCTCGCGGACGATCTGCTCGATCTTGCGCAGAACCCGATAGCCCAGCGGCAGCCAGGCATAGATGCCGGCGCTGGTCTGGCGGATCATCCCGGCCCGCAGCATCAGGCGGTGCGAGACGATCTGCGCCTCGGTCGGGGTCTCCTTGAGGGTCGGCATGAAGAAGCTGGACAGCCGCATGGCTCTGTTCTCGTGTGCGAGGTGTTCGACAAGGCCGACGCGCCCGCTGCTTCGCAACGAAAGAGCGGACACGACGGCGGATGAGCGACTTTAGGAAGGTCGCCCTCACTTGTCCACTGTAAGCCCCCCGCCGGCAGTCCCGCCTGCCCCTCTGCCTACCGGGTGCGGCAATAGGCGTAGAGGCGCTCCTCGGCGCCCGGATCGATCGGCTGGCCGTTCAGATAGAGCCGGTCGCCGACAACGCTGAGCCAGACCGCGGTGATGTCGTTGGGCAGATGGGGAACCGACGGCAGGGCGACGCCCATCCGCCGGGCAAGATCGACCGACAGCGGCAGGTCGATGGGAATCGGCGGCTGCGCACCGGCAGTGCCCGGCAGATCGGCCGGCGCCACCGCCCGGCCATTGACATCGACGCCCGGCCGATACTCGACGTCGGCGGCCGGCACATGGCGGGTCAAGCGCTGGCAAAGCGAGAGGTCAACCACCGGCCGGTCGCCGGCCGGCCTGTTGCGGGCCGCATCGGGGGTCAGCGGGATCGGACCGGGAAGCGGCTGCGGCGACTGCGCCGGGGCTGGAAGCGGCGTCAGGGACAGCAGCAGAGCCGCCATCCCGGCGCGCACGGCCCGGCGCATAAGGGTTCCGCGCGGCGTCACAGCGTGTGCCGTTCGGCCACCGGGGCCGGGTTGCGCATGGCCTTCCAGTAGATCGACAGGTAGGGCATCCCTTTTTCCGCCTCCTCCTGGGTCCGCGCCGACTGGCGGATGTATTTGCCGATGAAGGGCTTGTTTACATGCTCCAGGTCGATCGCCGCCTTCAGCACCAGGAACTCGCCGATCTTGTCCGGCAGATTGTAATGCCATTTCTGCAGGCAGTCGGAGGTCACACCCGGCTTCGCCTGTTCGGGCTCGGGCAGATAGAATTCCTGGTGGTGGTACTGCGAGATCTCCTTCCACGCCTGCGCCACCCGGCCCGGCTTCAGGCGCGGCAGCGCCTTCAGGATGCGGACATCGTCATGGAACAGCGGCAGGAAACCGCGCTTTTCCGCTAGTTCGGTCAGCATCGTGTGAAGGCCGGCCATCACACTGCCCTCCGCACCGCCACCACCACCGTCGCTGCCCGTCTTTTCCTCCCGCCTTCGGCCGAACAGGGCACTGAAGAAGCCCTTCTTCGGCTTG
Organism: Azospirillum sp. A26; assembly: GCF_042604635.1. Taxonomy (NCBI): domain Bacteria; kingdom Pseudomonadati; phylum Pseudomonadota; class Alphaproteobacteria; order Rhodospirillales; family Azospirillaceae; genus Azospirillum; species Azospirillum sp. A26. The sequence goes on from NZ_CP170472.1 coordinate 1,604,819, forward strand.
GACTGGCTGCTGTTGCCGCCATCCTGCCCGATCTTGCGCTCGTCCCACAGCGAGTCCCAGGCAAATTCCCAGGCCGTGAAGATGGCGTTGGAGCGGTCGTCGAGAACGGTCAGCAGATACTCCCGCCCTTCCCGCGCCCAGTCGACGTCACCGACGATGGCGCGCACCGGACGGCGGCTGAGCACGACCGGCAGAATGCCGACACGCACCAGTTCCTGATAGAACTCAACGAAGGACGGCGTCTGGATGAAGGGCAGGACCGAGCATGGCTGTTGCTCAGGCGCCAGCAGCTCCATGCTTTTCTTGGTGCGCTCCAACAGTTCGGCCGCCACAACCGCCGCGAACTGATTGAACCGTTCGTTTTCATTCGCGGCCATCGGCGCCTCGACTGTCGTCCCTTTCCTGCCGCCCGCCGGAGCGGGCAAAGGTCCAGCTGGATACGCGAGCAAAGCGGAAAGCCACCGGACGGCACGGCCCCCCGGTGGCGATCTGAAAAACCCGGCTGAACGCCCGCACTGGGGAAGCCCCACCACAGGAACTAAGCCGAGCAACGCTACCAAGTAAACCGTTAACGTTTTCTGGAGCATCGGCGGAAATTTTCTGTCCCCGCCACACCGCCAGTGTGCCGACACACATCGGATGGAAAAGAAAAGGCCGCGCGGCGAATGCGGCGCGGCCTATCGAGTTTAGGGAGGAATCGCCACCAGGCGTCGGAAAGGGGGAATATCCCCCTCATCACCAGAAAAGAGTGGACCCGGCCCGCGGCCATGGCAAGCCTAAAACAGAGGCAGAACCACCCCTTGCACAAAATACTTGCATTTTTGCCCAGACTTTCAGCGTTTGCCGCGGTTCTGAGCGAACTTTTGCTTATTCCTTAGGCCGATACCCGCGATAGCCGGCGTCCACGGCGGCTTTCCATGGGGGATTCAGTTCCAGCACCACCGCCTGGACCGGACAGTCGGCTTGATGGGCACCCGGCAGATAGCCCAGGCTCATCAGGAACTCGCCGACGATCTCGCCACCGGTGAAGCGGAAAGTGCGGCCGAACAGCTTCACCCATTCCGCCTTGGACAACGGATGATGGGCACGCAGCCAGCCATCGAAGGACCCGTGGGTTTCCCGCAGCACAATGATCCGGCGGGCATTCTCGATCACCGCATCCACCTTCAGACGGTTGCGGATGATCCCGGCATCGGCCAGCAGCCGCGCCCGTTCCGCCTCGCCATAGGCAGCAACCCGGTCGATGTCAAAGCCGTCGAAGGCGGCACGGAAAGCATCCCGCTTCTTCAGGATGGTCAGCCAGGACAGGCCGGCCTGGTTGATCTCCAGCACCAGACGTTCGAACAGCACCCGGTCATCGCTGCTGGGAAAGCCGTATTCGCCGTCGTGGTAGGGACCATGGTGGGGATGGCCGGGTGCGGCCGCGCAATAGTTCAGGCTCACCCGCCCTGCTCCTCTGTGTCGTCAGAACATGTCCCGCGCCATATCCCGGAAGGAAACCAGGCCGGACCGCTCGATGCCGAAGATCACCAGCCACACCAGCAGGGCGACCAGCGACGTTATGATGAATTTGCGCAGAATGCGCGGCTCGACCGGTGCGGAGGAGGCCATGCCGGGTTCCGGCGTCTCCGGGGTCCGGACGCCCCAGGGCAGCACCGCGAACAGCACCACCCACCACACGACGATGTAGACGAAGGCCGCAGTCACCCAGTTGTCCATCGCCCTCTCCGCATTTCAGTCGATCAGGCCTGCAGCAGGCCCGTGGCAGTCCACGATCAGGCCTGTTCCAGTTCCACCAGCGTCCCGCAGAAATCCTTCGGATGCAGGAACAGCACCGGCTTGTCATGGGCGCCGATCTTCGGCTCGCCGTCGCCCAGCACGCGGGCTCCCTGCTGCTTCATCCGGTCGCGGGCGGCCAGGATGTCCTCCACCTCGTAGCAGATGTGGTGGATGCCGCCGGACGGGTTCTTTTCCAGGAATCCGGCAATCGGCGACTTCTCCCCGAAGGGATGCAGCAGCTCGATCTTGGTGTTGGGCAGCGTGACGAAGACGACGGTGACGCCGTGCGGCGGCAGGTCCACCGGCTGCGAGACCGCGGCGCCCAGTGTGTCGCGGTAGAGCGCGGTCGCCGCCGTCAGATCCGGAACGACGATGGCGACGTGGTTGAGCTTCCCGATCATGCGTGTCCTCTCGATGGCTGTCGCTGGCCCGTTATGGGGCTCTGATAAGCCTGTTATACAGTGTTTCACTCAGACGCGGACCAGATGGACCTCCGTCACCGGCTTCTTGCCATGGGACGCGTTGAAGCAGCGGCGCACGGCGATCCGTGCCGCCTCCTTCACCTGGGCGTCGTCGGCCCGCGCCGATTTGGGCAGCATCGCGACCGACTCGCGCACCGCATCGACCACGTCCAGCAGCAGGTCGCGGTCGGTCGCCTCATCGATCAGCCCCATCACCGCCACCTGCGGCGCGGTCATCAACTCGCCCGTCGCGCTCATCACCAGCGTCACCACGGCGGCGCCGTTGTTCACCATCCGGTTGCGCGCCCGCATCATGCCGGTGTCGAGCGGCACCAGACGCTTGCCGTCCACCGCCATGCGCCCGGCCCGGACATGGGCGACCACGCGGGCACCCTCCGGCCCGTCGAGGCGGAGGATCTCGCCATTGGAAGGCACGATGCTGTGGGGGATCTGGCAGTCCGTCGCCAGGGCGGCATGGGCCTGCTGGTGGCGCTGTTCGCCATGGACCGGCACGGCGATGCGCGGGCGCACCCACTGGTACATGCGCACCAACTCGTCGCGCGCCGGGTGCCCGGAGACATGGACCGGGGCCTCGTCCGCCGTCACCAGCTCGACGCCCTGGGCGACGAGCTGATTCTGCATACGGCCGATGTCGCGCTCGTTGCCCGGAATCTCGCGGGAGGAGAAGATCACCACGTCGCCGCGCGACAGTGTCACCTGCGGATGGTCGTTGGCGGCGATGCGGGCAAGGGCGGAGCGCGGCTCGCCCTGGCTGCCGGTGCAGATCAGCACCAGCTTTTCCCGCGGCAGGTAGCTGGCGTCATGCTCCGACAGGAATTTCGGCACGTCGGCCAGATAGCCGGTGGCCCGCGCCGCCTCGTTGATGCGCCACAGCGACCGGCCGACCAGCGCCACATGACGGTCATGCGCAGCGGCGGCGGCGGCGATGCTCTCCAGCCGCGCCACATTGGTGGCGAAGCAGCTGACGGCGATGCGGCGGTCGCGGTAACGGCCGAACAGCTCCATCAGCGCGTCACGGACGGTCGCCTCCGATCCGGACGCGCCGGGCACCAGCGCGTTGGTGCTGTCGCCGACCAGCGCAAGCACCCCCTCGTCGCCGATGGCGCGCAGCCGTTCCTCATCCGCCGTCTCGCCGACCAGCGGATCGGGATCGAGCTTCCAGTCGCCGGTGTGCAGGAGGGTGCCGGCCGAGGTGCGGATGGCGAGCGCGTTGGGCTCCGGGATCGAATGCGTCATGGTGACGTATTCGACGGAGAAGGGACCGATCTCCACGGTGCCGCCCAGCGGGATCTCGTGGATCGGCACCGTGCTGCTCAGCCCCTTCTCATGCAGCTTGGCGCGCAGGAAGGCCGCGGTGAAAGGCGTGCAATAGACGGGGCAGCGCAACTCCGGCCACAGATACTGGACGGCGCCCAGATGGTCCTCATGGGCATGGGTGAGCACGAGCCCGACCAGATCGTTGCGCCGCGCCGCGATGAAGGCCGGATCGGGCATGATGACGTCGAGCCCGGGCATGGTGTCGTCGGCGAAGGAGATGCCGAGATCCACCATCAGCCATTTGCCCTGATGGCAGTAGAGGTTGAGGTTCATCCCGATCTCGCCGGAACCGCCGAGCGGGAGGAAATACAATGCGCCATCCTCCGGAACGAAGGTGTCCGCCGGGGCTTCGGACAGTCCGGCGGCGGTCTTGGAGGATTGTGTCATTGGACCGTGTTGCGCTTGTGGATCAGGAGGAGACCGCGGAGCGTCAGCTCGTTGTCGGTGTGTTCGATGACATGGGTGGCCTTGGCGAAAAGAACAGCCAATCCACCGGTGGCGACCACCCGCATCGGCTCGCCGTACTCCGCCCGGATGCGGGAGACCAGCCCTTCGATCAGGCCGACATAGCCCCAGAAGATGCCGGACTGCATGCAGGCGATGGTGTTCCTGCCGATCACCTCGGCCGGCGGCTGGATTTCCACGCGCGGCAGCTTGGAGGCCGCCATCTGCAGCGCCTCCAGCGACAGGTTCAGCCCCGGCGCGATCACGCCGCCGCGGTAATTTCCCTCGGCATCCACCACGTCGAAGGTAGTCGCCGTACCGAAATCGATGACGATCAACGGCGTCTTGTATGTCGCGGCGGCCGCCACCGTGTTGACCAGCCGGTCGGCACCGACCTCCTCCGGCCGGTCGACCAAGGCCTTGGCCCCCAGATCGACGCCGGGCTGGCCGACGATCACCGGCTCGCAGCCGAAATGGTCCTTGCACAGCCGTTTCAGGTTGAAGGTGGCGCCGGGCACCACGCTGGCGATGATCGCGCCATGGATGTCGACCGGCTTCAGCCCCTTCAGCGCCATCAGGTGGGTCAGCCACACCATGTATTCGTCGGAGGTGCGCTTTGGATCGGTCGCCGTGCGCCAGATGCCGCGCTGGCGGTCGCCGTCATAGATGGCGAACACCACATTCGTGTTTCCGGCGTCAATCGCGAGCAGCATGGCAAAGTCCTGAAGGCGGTGAGCGTTTGAAATCGGCGGCGGACAGTCGAGGGTCCAACAGTCAAGGGTCTGCGGGTGGCGGCGCGAAGAACACATCGCCGGCAGCGATCCGCTGACGCGGTCCGCCGTCCGTTGGATCAAGCAACAGAACGCCGTCGCTGTCCAGATCGGCGAAGGTGCCGGGGATCGTCCGATCAGCCAGCCTGACCAGGATCGGCCCACCCAACCCCTTGGCCCGCGCCATCCACGCATCGCGCACGGGACCGAAACCATGGGCGCGCCAGCGTCCATACCAAGCCGCCAGATGCTCCGCATAGACCTCCAGCAGCGCCCCGGGGCCCATGGGCGGAGCGCCCTCGGCGATCAGGGAGGTGGCACCGTAATCAGCGGTCGGGGGAAAATGCCGCAGGTTGATCCCGACACCCAGTACCACCCAGGCGACCTTGCCGTCGGGCGCCGGTTCCGACTCGAGGAGGATGCCGGACAGCTTGCGGTCATGCACCAGCACGTCGTTCGGCCATTTGCAGCGCACGCCGCCGGGATCGGGCAGCACTGATTCGGCGGTTTCGGCAATGGCGAGCGCGGCCACGAACGAGACCTGGGCGGCTTCCGCGGGAGGCAGGCTGGGCCGCAGGATGGTCGTGCTGTAGAGGTTGCCGTCCGGGGAGGTCCAGGCCCGGCCCCGGCGGCCCCGGCCGCTGTCCTGCCGGCGCGCCCAGACGACGGTGCCTTCCGGTGCCCCGGAACGCGACAAGGCCTTCGCTTCGTCGTTCGTGCTGCCGACGGAGTCGAAGGCCTTGATCTGGAAGCCCGGAGGCAGGCGCAGACGCGCCGCCTCCGCTTCGAGCGATGACGTCATCGGTCGGACATCACCCGGCGAACAGAGCCGCAGCCGCCGCAGCCGCACCGTTCAAGATCGGCGCCGGAGCGACGAAGAACAGCAGGGTGAACAGGCTGGTCAGCACCAGGACGCCGGTCATGCCGTCGTCATCGACCTTGTCGACCACCACCGCGGGCTCATCGAAATACATGATCTTGATGATGCGCAGGTAGTAGAAGGCACCCACGACGCTGGTCAGCACACCGATAACGGCCAGCGTGTATTCCTGGGCGGCAACGGCGGCCAGGAAGACGTAGAGCTTGCCGAAGAAACCCGCCATCGGCGGGATGCCGGCCATGGAGAACATGAAGATCGCCATGGTCGCGGCCAGCATCGGGTTTGTCTTGGACAGGCCGGAGAAGTCCTTGATCTCCTCCAGCATCTGGCCCTTGGCCTTCATGCTGAGGATGACGGCGAAGGCGCCGATGTTCATGGCGATGTAGAGCGCCATGTAGATCAGCACGCCGCGCACGCCTTCCTGCGTGCCGGTGGTCAGGCCGACCAGCGCGTAGCCGACATGGCCGATGGAGCTGTAGGCCATCAGGCGCTTGATGTTGGTCTGCATGATGGCGACGAAGGAACCGATCACCATCGACAGGATGGCGGTCGCCACCAGGACCTGATGCCACTGGGCGGCGAGATGGCCGAACGGCTCCATCACCACGCGGGTCAGCAGAGCGATGGCCGCCACCTTCGGCGCAGCCGCGAAGAAGGCGGTCACCGGGGTCGGCGCACCTTCATACACGTCCGGCGTCCACATATGGAACGGAGCGGCCGAGACCTTGAAGGCCAGACCGGCCATCACGAACACCAGACCGATCACCAGCCCCGGCGAGACATGGGCGCCACCGGCGAACAGGGCGGCCACCTTGTCGAAGGAGGTCGTGCCGGCGAAGCCGTAGACCAGCGAAGCACCGTACAGCAGCATGCCCGAGGAGAGCGAGCCGAGGACGAAGTACTTCAGGCCGGCTTCCGACGACTTGGCGCTGTCGCGGCGGAACGCGGCGATGACGTAGAGCGCGAGGCTCTGCGTCTCCAGCCCGACATACAGCGAGATGAAGTCGTTGGCCGAGATCATCATCAGCATGCCGAGCGTGGCGAAGATCATCAGCACCGGGAACTCGAAGCGGGCCATTTGCTCCCGCTCGTTGAAGCCCAGCCCGAGGATCACCGCGAAGGCCGCGGAGACCAGCACCAGCACCTTCATGAAGACGCCGAAGGCATCCATCACGAACATGCCGTTGAAGGTGACGACGCGGCCGCTGCCGTAGCCCATCGCCAGGATGGCGGCGAGCAGCATGCAGACGATCGACAGGTAGGAGACGGGACGGGTGAAGCCGTCGCCGCGGAACACGCCCAGCATCAGCAGGGCAACGCCCGAGAGAGCCAGGAAGATCTCCGGCAGGGCCGGCCAGATGTCGGGAAACACTGCGGTCATGTCGAAGAACCCCTTACCGAGCGGCGACCGAGACACCGGACGCGGCGTGCGACGCGGCCAGCTTGGTCTGGTAGGTCTGGATCAGCTGCTCGACCGATGCCGAGGTGACGTTCAGGAAGCTGCTGGGATAGATGCCCATCCACAGGACGACGGCGATCAGCGGCACGAACACCGCGATCTCGCGCGGGGTCATGTCGAACATCGCCTTGACGTCCGGCTTGGTCAGCTTGCCGTAGACGACGCGGCGGTACAGCCACAGCGCATAGGCGGCACCGAGAACCATGCCGGTGGCGGCGAGGGCGGCAACCCAGGTGTTGTCGCGGAAGACGCCCATCAGCACCAGGAACTCACCGACGAAGCCGGCGGTGCCCGGCAGGCCGACCGAGGCCATGGTCATGAACAGGAAGACCACCGCGTATTTCGGCATGTTCTTCACGAGGCCGCCGTAGCGGGCGATCTCGCGGGTGTGCAGCCGGTCATAGACGACGCCGACGCACAGGAACAGCGCACCCGACACCACGCCGTGCGACAGCATCTGGAACACCGAGCCTTCGATGCCCTGCTGGTTCAGCGCGAACATGCCGATGGTGACGAAGCCCATGTGGGCGACCGACGAGTAGGCGATCAGCTTCTTCATGTCCTCCTGGGCGAGAGCGACCAGCGAGGTGTAGATCACGGCGACGACCGACAGGGTGTAGATCAGCGGCGCGAAATACTCGGTGGCTTCCGGCAGGATCGGAATGTTGAAGCGCAGGAAGCCGTAACCGCCCATCTTCAGCAGCACGCCGGCCAGGATGACCGAACCGGCGGTCGGCGCCTCGACGTGGGCGTCCGGCAGCCAGGTGTGGACCGGCCACATCGGCACCTTCACCGCGAAGGAGGCGAAGAAGGCCAGCCACAGCCACAGCTGCATGTTGCGCGGGAACTGGGTGGCGGTGATGGTCGGGATGTCGGTGGTGCCGGCCACGTAATACATGGCCAGGATCGCCAGCAGCATCAGCACCGAGCCGAGCAGCGTGTAGAGGAAGAACTTGAAGGCGGCGTAGACGCGACGCGGGCCACCCCAGATGCCGATGATCAGGAACATCGGGATCAGGACGCCTTCGAAGAACATGTAGAACAGAACGAAATCCAGAGCGCAGAACATCCCGATCATCAGGGTTTCCAGCGCGAGGAAGGCGATCATGTATTCCTTCAGGCGGACCTGCACCGACTCCCAGCTCGCCAGGATGCACAGCGGCATCAGGAAGCCGGCCAGGACGACGAACAGCACCGAGATGCCGTCGACGCCCATGTGGTAGTTGATGCCGAACTCAGGGATCCAGCCCGCCTTCTCGACCATCTGGTAGCCGGGATTGCGCGGATCGAAGTTGGCCCAGACCAGCAGGGTCAGGACGAAGGTGACGAGGGTCGTCCACAGCGCGATGTACCGCACGTTCCGCTGAACATCCGGGGTGTTGCCCCGGCAGAACAGCAGGATCAGCGCGACGCCCACGAGCGGCAGGAAGGTCGCGAACGACAGGATCGGCCAGCTAGCCATTGTTGTTGTTCTCCTTCGAAACCGCTCAGCCGAAGACCGACAGCCAGGCGACGAACAGGACGACCCCGATCACCATGGCAAAGGCGTAGTGATAGACGTACCCCGACTGCAGCCGGCTGGTGCGTGCCGCGATGTCGCGGGTGGCGGCGGCGACGCCGTCCGGACCCACGCCGTCGATCACCGCCCCGTCGCCCGACTTCCACAGGCCATAGCCCAGGGCCTTGGCCGGACGGGTGAACAGCGCGTCATACAGCTCGTCGAAATACCACTTGTTGTAGAGGAACTTGTGGATGCCGCTGAAGGTGCTGGCGATCCGGCCCGGCAGGCGCGGCATCATCACATAGCCGATGTAGGCCATGGCGATACCAAGCAGGCCGACAACCAGCGGAGCGATCGCGACCCAGCCCGGAGTGTGGTGGTGCGCAGCCTCGATGGCATCGTGCCCGTGCAAGGTCATGATCGCCTTGCCCCAGAACTCCGCACGGTCGTGGCCGATGAAATACTCGTGGAAGCCGACACCGGCGAACAGAGCGCCGAGCGTCAGGACCGCCAGCGGAACCAGCATGACGACCGGCGACTCATGGGCGTGGTCGTAGACTTCCTTGTCCATCCGCGGCGTGCCGTGGAAGGTCATGAACAGCAGGCGCCAGGAGTAGAAGGCGGTCAGCAGAGCCGCCGCGATACCGAGCGCGAAGGCGAAACGCCCCACGCCGCTGCCCGAGGCGAAGGCCGCCTCCAGGATCATGTCCTTGGAATAGTAGCCGGCGAAGAAGGGCAGACCGGCGAGCGCCAGATTGCCGATCCACATCACCGCGTAGGTGAAGGGAATCTTGCGCCAGACGCCGCCCATCTTGCGCATGTCCTGCTCATGGTGCAGGGCATGGATGACCGAGCCGGCGCCAAGGAACAGCAGGGCCTTGAAGAAGGCGTGCGTGAACAGGTGGAACATGGCGGCGCCGTAGGCGGAGACGCCGGCAGCGAAGAACATGTAACCGAGCTGCGACATCGTCGAATAGGCGATGACGCGCTTGATGTCGAACTGCGTGAAACCGATGGTCGCCGCGACGAAGGCGGTCAGGCCGCCGACCACCGTCACCACTTCGAGCGCCGTTGGGGCGTATTCGAAGACCGGGGACAGGCGGCAGACCATGAAGACGCCGGCGGTGACCATGGTGGCGGCGTGGATGAGCGCCGACACCGGGGTCGGGCCCTCCATCGCGTCCGGCAGCCAGGTGTGCAGGCCGAGCTGAGCCGACTTGCCCATCGCGCCCATGAACAGCAGCAGGCAGGCGATGGTCAGGCCGTTGAAGTCCCAGCTGAGGAAATGCAGTGTCTGGCCGGTCAGCGTCGGAGCCTTGGCGAAGATCGCGTCGAACTGGACCGAGCCGGTCAGCACGAAGATCGCGAAGATGCCGAGGGCGAAACCGAAGTCGCCGACGCGGTTGACCAGGAAGGCCTTCATCGCGGCGGCGTTGGCCGAGGGCTTCTCGTACCAGAAGTTGATCAGCAGGTAGGAGGCCAGACCGACGCCCTCCCAGCCGAAGAACAGCTGGACCAGGTTGTCCGCCGTCACCAGCATCAGCATGGCGAAGGTGAACAGCGACAGGTAGCCCATGAAGCGCGGCTTCTGCGGGTCCTCGGCCATGTAGCCGATGGAGTAGACGTGCACGCAGGCCGAGACGGTGTTGACGACGATCAGCATCACCGCGGTGAGCTGGTCGACGCGCAGCGCCCACTTCACGTCGAGCGTGCCGCTCTGGATCCAGGTCATCAGTTCGATCGTGCGCGGATGGCCGTGCACGGCGACATCGTAGAACAGAGTCCAGGACAGGATCGCCGAGACGATGACGGCGCCCGCGGTCACGAACTGCGCGACGCGGTCGCCAACGGTCGGCGGGCCGGCGACGACATGGTGGTCGTCGTGGGCATCGTCGTGCGCGTGGTTCAGCTCGTCGTGCGAGATGTGGTGGGCATGATCGTCATGGCCATGGGCGATCTGGGCGTGCCCGTGATCGTCATGGCCATGACCGTGGCTTCCGTGACCCGCGGCCGCCGGCTCGGCCTTCGGCCCGCCGAACAGCGCGATCGATCCGGCGACGAGGAACGCCAGGAGCGGAAGGAATACGACTAGCACTTCCATGGCGCCGCCTCAGCCCTTCATCATGTTGATGTCTTCGACTCGGATCGAGCCGCGGTTGCGGAAGTAGACCACCAGGATGGCGAGGCCGATGGCCGCCTCGGCGGCGGCGACGGTCAGGATGATCATGGCGAAGATCTGGCCGACCAGATCGTGCAGGAAGGTCGAGAAGGCGACGAGGTTCAGGTTCACCGCCAGCAGCATCATCTCGATCGACATCAGGATGATGATGACGTTCTTCCGGTTCAGGAAGATGCCCAGCACACCCAGCGTGAAGATGATGGCCGAGACCGTCAGGTAATGTCCGAGACCGATCTCCATGATCACACGCCCTCCCCGGTCGAGACCTTGCGAATGACGACCACCTCTTCCCGGCGACGGGCGATCTGGGCGCCGACATTCTGTTTGCGCACGCCCGGACGGTGCCGCAGCGTCAGCACGATGGCGCCGATCATGGCGATCAGCAGGACGATGCCCGACGCCTGGAACAGGTAGACGTACTGGGTGTACATCAGCCGGCCCAGCGCCTGGGTGTTCGACACCTGATCGAAGGCCGGGGTCGGCGCGCCGGCGATGGCGGCGACGTTCGGCGCGACGATCCAGCCGCCGAGCACCGCAGCCAGTTCGGCCAGCAGGATCAGCCCGACCAACGCGCCGAGCGGCAGCGCTTCCATCGCGCCCTTGCGCAGCTCGCGGAAGTTGATGTCGAGCATCATCACCACGAACAGGAACAGCACGGCGACGGCGCCGACATAGACGATGATCAGGATCATCGCGATGAACTCCGCCCCCATCAGGAGGCAGAGACCGGCCGCCTGGAAGAAGGCGAGGATCAGGAAAAGGACGGAGTGAACGGGGTTCCGCGCCGAGATGACCATCACACCGGAGGCCACCAGCAGCGCGGCGAACACGTAGAAGGCGATGCCTTGGAGTATCATCGTTTTTCTCGCTTCCGCTTACCGGTAAGGAGCCTCGGCCGCGAGGTTCTGGGCGATTTCCGCCTCCCAGCGGTCGCCGTTCGCCAGCAGCTTCTGCTTGTTGTAGAAGAGCTCTTCCCGGGATTCGGTGGAGAACTCGAAGTTCGGCCCCATGACCACCGCGTCGACCGGGCAGGCTTCCTGGCACAGGCCGCAGTAGATGCACTTGGTCATGTCGATGTCGTAGCGCGTGGTGCGGCGGCTGCCGTCGTCACGCGGTTCGGCCTCGATGGTGATGGCGAGAGCCGGGCACACCGCTTCGCACAGCTTGCACGCGATGCAGCGCTCCTCGCCGCTCGCATAGCGGCGGAGCACATGCTCGCCGCGGAAGCGCGAGCTGATGGGGCCCTTCTCATAGGGGTAGTTCAGCGTGACCTTGGGCTTGAACATGTAGCGCAAGGTCAGCGCCATGCCGCCCAGCAGCTCGGTCAGGAACAGGCTGCGCGCCGCGCGGTCGAGGAACGCCATGGCCTCTTCGTCTCCTTCCTCGCCGGCGGCCGCTCCCATTCGATGGGTTGGCTCGCCGGCACTCAAATCGACACGTCAATGGTGGGTTCGGTGCAGGCTGGCTTGGCCGCGATGCCGCTTACTTCGGCAGCCAGCCGAAGGTCACCAGGACGCCGGCGGTCAGCACGACCCAGAACAGCGACAGGGGCAGGAAGACCTTCCAACCCAGCCGCATCAGCTGGTCGTAGCGGTAGCGCGGCACGGTGGCGCGAACCCAGACGTAGGTGAACAGGCAGAACGCGATCTTCAGCGCGAACCACACGATGCCCGGCACCCAGGTGAAGGGCGCGAAGGGCAGCGGGGGCAGCCAGCCGCCGAGGAACAGGATGCTCGTCATCGCGCTCATCAGGATCATGTTGGCGTATTCGCCAAGGAAGAAGAGCGCGAAGGGAGCGGAGCTGTACTCCACCATGAAGCCGGCGACCAGCTCAGACTCGCCTTCCGGCAGGTCGAAGGGGGCGCGGTTGGTTTCCGCGAGCGCCGAGATGAAGAACATCACGAACATCGGCAGCAGCGGGATGCAGAACCAGACCTTCTCCTGGGCCCGAACGATGTCGGTCAGGTTCAGCGAGCCGACGCACAGCAGCACGGAGATGATGATGAGGCCCATCGAGACCTCGTAGGACACCATCTGCGCCGCGGAGCGCAGCGCGCCGAGGAAGGCGTAGCGCGAGTTCGAGGCCCAGCCGGCCATCACGATGCCATAGACGCCCAGCGAGGAGATCGCGAACAGGTACAGCACGCCGACGTTGATGTTGGACAGCACCACCCCGTAGTCGAACGGGATGACCGCCCAGGCGATCAGCGCCAGGAAGAAGGTCAGCATCGGCGCGACGTAGAACACGACGCGGTTGGCGCCTTCCGGCAGGATCTGTTCCTTGGCGAACAGCTTCAGGCCGTCCGCGAAGGGCTGCATCAGGCCGAAGGGACCGACGATGCTCGGACCCTGGCGCATCTGCATCGCGCCCATGATCTTGCGCTCGGCATAGGTCATGAAGGCGACGGCGACCAGCAGCGGCACGGTGATCGCCAGGATCTGCAGGACCATAATGATCAGCGGCAGGAGAAAGCCGCTCCAGAACTCAGCCATGGGTGCCAGTCCTCTCCTGAGCAGGGCCCACCAGCGCTTCCGTGCAGTTGGCCATCGTCACCGACGCCCGGCTGATCGGGTCGGTCATGTAGAAGTTGGTGATCGGCGTCACGAAGGGCGCCGCGTCCACCGGACCCTGCGCGCCGAACGGCGCCCAGCTGGCCGGTGTCATCTCGCCGACCGCACCGAAGATCGGGTTCGCCGCCATCAGCCGCTGACGCAGCTGGCCGTGGGTGTCGAAGGGCAGCGTGGTGCCCAGGACTTCCGACAGGGCGCGGACGATCTTCCAGTCCTCGCGCGCTTCACCCGGCGGGAAGACCGCAAGGCGGGCGAGCTGCGGACGGCCTTCGGTGTTGACGTAGACCGCGTTCTTCTCGGTGTAGGCGGCACCCGGCAGGATGACGTCGGCGCGGTGGGCGCCGGCATCGCCATGGTGGCCCTGATAGACGACAAAGGCATTGCCCAGCTTCGCGGTATCGATCTCGTCGGCACCCAGCAGGTAGACGAAGTCGATCTCGCCCTTCGACGCGCCGTCGAGAATGCCGTGAACGTCTCGGCCACCCTCGCCCGGCAGGAAGCCGGCTTCGATGCCGCCGACCCGCGCCGCGGCGGTGTGCAGCACGTTGAAGCCGCTCCAGTCGTCGCGGAACATGCCGTAGGCCTCGCCGACCAGACGGGCGGCGGCCTGCACCGCGAGACCGTCGGCGCGCTGGAAGGCGCCCATGCCGACGATGATCATCGGGTTCTTGGCGGCGCGCAGCGTCTCGGAGAACGGGTGGCTGCCGTCGATCAGCTGCTGCAGCGTCTCCGGACCGGAGCCGATCACGCTGTAGGGGTAGGTCAGGTCGCGCTGCTCGCCGATGGAGGCGATGGTAACGCCGCCCGCCATATAGCGCTTGCGGATGCGGGCGTTGACCAGCGTGCCTTCCCAGCGCGGGTTGGTGCCGACCAGCAGGATGACGTCGGCCTTCTCGATGCCGGCGATGCCCGAGTTGAACAGATAGCCGGCCCGCACCGAGGTGTCGAACCGCGCACCGTCCTGGCGGCAATCCAGATTGGCAGAGCCGAGCCGCGACAGCAGCTCCTTCAGCGCGAACTGCGCCTCGACATCGACCAGATCGCCGGCGATGGCGGCGACGCGGTTGCCGGACAAGCCCTTCAGACGCGCCGCGACGGCGGTGAAGGCCTCGGCCCAGCTGGCCGGGACCAGCTTGCCGTTCTGGCGGATATAGGGGCGGTCCAGACGCTGGCGCTTCAGCCCGTCATAGGAGTAGCGGCTCTTGTCGTTCAGCCACTCCTCGTTGATGTCGTCGTTGACGCGCGGCAGGACGCGCATCACCTCGGGCCCACGGGCATCGACGCGGATGTTCGAGCCGACGGCGTCGAGGACGTCGATGGTCTCGGTCTTGCGCAGCTCCCACGGACGCGCCGTGAAGGCGTAGGGCTTGTGGGTCAGCGCGCCGACCGGGCAGACGTCGGCGAGGTTGCCCGACAGCTCGGAACCGATGGCCTTCTCGACGAAGGTGGTGATCTCCATGTGCTCGCCGCGATAGACGGCGCCGACATCGGGAACACCGGCCACTTCGTTGATGAAGCGGATGCAGCGGGTGCAATGGATGCAACGGGTCATGATGGTCTTGATGACCGGACCCATATACTTGTCCTTGACCGCCCGCTTGTTCTCGCCGTAGCGGCCGCGGTCGAAGCCATAGGCCATGGCCTGGTCCTGCAGATCGCACTCGCCGCCCTGATCGCAGATCGGGCAATCCAGCGGGTGGTTGATCAGCAGGAACTCCATGACGCCCTTGCGGGCCTTCAGGACGGTCTCGCTGTTGGTGCGGACGACCATTCCGTCGCCGCAGGGCATGGCGCAGGACGCGACCGGCTTGGGCGCGCGCTCCATCTCCACGAGGCACATGCGGCAGTTGGCCGGCACGCTGAGGCGCTCATGGTAGCAGAAGCGCGGAATCTCGATCCCCAGCTGCTCGCAAGCCTGGAGGATCGAGGTGCCCGGCTCGACCTCGATCTCGATCCCGTCGATGGTGAGTTTCGGCATGGGAACGGGAACTCCTTACTCGGCCGCCAGCGGGGCGCTGTTGCGGTAGGCCTGGATGCGCCGTTCCACTTCCGGGCGGAAGTGGCGGAACAGGCCCTGGATCGGCCAGGCGGCAGCGTCGCCGAGCGCGCAGATGGTGTGGCCTTCGACCTGCTTGGTGACCTGCAGCAGCATGTCGATCTCTTCCATGCGCGCGTTGCCTGTGACCATGCGCTGCATGACGCGGCTCATCCAGCCGGTGCCTTCGCGGCACGGCGTGCACTGGCCGCAGGACTCATGGGCATAGAAGGACGACAGGCGGGCGATGGCCTTCACGATGTCGGTGGACTTGTCCATCACGATCACCGCGGCGGTGCCGAGGCCCGACTGCACTTCGCGCAGGCTGTCGAAGTCCATCAGGACGGTGTCGCAGATCGACTTGGGCAGAACCGGGACCGACGAGCCGCCGGGGATGATGCCCAGCAGATTGTCCCAGCCGCCGCGCACGCCGCCGGCATGCTTCTCGATCAACTCCTTCAGCGGGATGCCCATCTCCTCTTCCACGTTGCACGGCTTGTTGACGTGCCCGGAGATGCAGAAGAGCTTGGTGCCCGAGTTCTTCGGACGGCCGAGGCCGGCGAACCAGGAGGCGCCGCGGCGCAGGATGGTCGGAACGACGGCGATGGATTCGACGTTGTTCACCGTGGTCGGGCAGGAATAGAGCCCGGCCTGAGCAGGGAACGGCGGCTTGTTGCGCGGCTGGCCCTTCTTGCCCTCGATCGACTCGATGAGCGCGGTTTCCTCGCCACAGATGTACGCGCCCGCACCACGGTGGATGTAGACGTCGTAATCGTAGCCGGTGCCGCAGGCGTTCTTGCCGATCAACCCCGCCGCATACGCCTCGTCGATGGCGCGCTGGACGTTGGAGCCCTCGTTGTAGAACTCGCCGCGGATGTAGATGTAGCAGGCACTGGCACCGATGGCGAAACCGGCGATCAGGCAGCCTTCGATCAGCTTGTGCGGATCGTGGCGCAGGATGTCGCGGTCCTTGCAGGTGCCGGGCTCGCCCTCGTCGGCGTTGATGACGAGGTAGACGGGCTTGTCGGTCACGTTCTTCGGCATGAAGGACCACTTCATGCCGGTCGAGAAGCCGGCGCCGCCACGGCCGCGCAGCCCCGATTCCTTCACCTGCTCGATGATCCAGTCCCGGCCGTTGGCCAGGAAGGATGCCGTGTTGTCCCAGTCACCGCGCTTGCGGGCTCCGTCAAGACCGAAGTCCTGGTAGCCGTAGAGGTTGGTGAAGATGCGGTCCTCATCGCGAAGCATCGCTGTCCCCTCCCCCTCAATCTTCCGCTTGCGCGGTGGTAAAGGCCTTCAGCGTCGTCGGGCCGCCGACCGGCTCCGAGGACTGACGGCCGCTCTGCGAACCGGGCTTCGGCGTCTCGCCGCGCGCCAGCGCGTCGAGGATGCGCTCCATATGCTCCGGGGCCACGTCTTCGTAGTAATCGTCACCGATCTGCACAACCGGCGCGTTGACGCAGGCGCCCGAGCACTCGACCTCGCCCAGCGTGAATTGGCCGTCGGCCGTGGTCTCGCCCACCTCGATGCCGAGCTTCTTCTTGCAGGTGTGGACGATGTCGTCCGACCCGCGCAGCCAGCAAGGGGTGGTGGTGCAGACCTGGATGTGGTGCTTACCGACCGGGTTCTTGTTGTACATCGTGTAGAAGGTCGCGACCTCGTACACGCGGATCCGCGGCATGCCGAGCAGGTCGGCCACGGCGTCCATGGCGACGCGCGGCAGCCAGCCGCCGTTCTGGCGCTGGGCCACGTCCAGCAGCGGCATGCAGGCGCTGGCCTGCTTACCCTGCGGGTACTTGGCGATGATGCGCTTCGCCAGCTCCAGGTTTTCCTGGGTGAAGGTGAAGCTGGTCGGCTCGGCGTGGCCGTGATCGGAAGCGGGCGCGCTCATCGATCGATTTCTCCGAAAACGATGTCCATCGAGGCGATGTTGGCGACGGCGTCGGCCAGCATGTGACCCTTCGACATGAAGTCCAGGCCCTGAAGGTGGGCGAAGCCCGGCGCGCGGATCTTGCAGCGGTAGGGCTTGTTGGTGCCGTCAGACACCAGATACACGCCGAACTCGCCCTTGGGCGCCTCGATGGCGGTGTAGGTCTCGCCGGCGGGAACGTGGAAGCCCTCGGTGAAGAGCTTGAAATGGTGGATCAGCGCTTCCATCGAGCGCTTCATCTCGCCGCGCGGCGGCGGGGAGACCTTGCGGTCCTCGATCTTGTACGGACCGGCCGGCATCTCCTTGCAGCACTGGCGGATGATGCGCAGCGACTGCTTCATCTCCTCCATGCGGACCAGATAGCGCGCCCAGCAGTCGCCGGTCAGGCCGACCGGGACGTCGAACTCCATGCGGTCGTAGACCTCGTAGGGCTGCGACTTGCGCAGATCCCAGGCGACGCCGGAGCCGCGCAGCATCGGACCGGTGAAGGCCCAGTCGAGCGCCTGCTCCTTGGTCACGATGCCGATGTCGACCGTGCGCTGCTTGAAGATGCGGTTTTCGGTCAGCAGGCTCTCGAGGTCGTCCATGAACTTCGGAAAACGCTCGGTGAAGGCCCAGATGTCGTCGAGTAGACCGTCCGGGATGTCCCAGGCGACGCCGCCCGGCCGGAAATAGTTGGCGTGCAGGCGGGCGCCCGACACACGCTCGTAGAACTCCATGAGGATTTCGCGTTCCTCGAAGCCCCACAGCGCCGGCGTGATCGCGCCGACGTCCAGCGCGCCCGTCGTAATCGACAGGATGTGGTTCAGGATGCGCGTGATTTCCGAGAACAGCACGCGGATGTACTGGGCACGCAGCGGTGCCTTGATCTGCAGCAGGTTCTCGATGCCGAGCACATAGGCGTGCTCCATGCACATCGGGCTGACATAGTCCAGCCGGTCGAAATACGGCACGGCCTGGATGTAGGTCTTGTACTCGATGAGCTTCTCGGTGCCGCGGTGCAGCAGGCCGATGTGCGGATCGCAACGCTCCACCACCTCGCCGTTCAGCTCCATCACCAGACGGAGCACGCCGTGGGCGGCCGGATGCTGCGGCCCGAAATTCATCGTGTAGGGCTTGATCTGCGTCTTGGTCTCCGGACCGGAGACGCTGATCGGCGCGCCGGGACCAGTCGTGACGACGCCGGTCGCCGAGTCGGTCGAAACGGTCATGCTCACGGCTTCTTGCTCCCGTCCTGGAGGGCCGCCTTCTCGTCGCCGGGCAGCATGACATTGGTCATGCCTTCCCACGGGCTGAGGAAGTCGAAGGCGCGGAAATCCTGGGTCAGACGGACCGGCTCGTAGATCACGCGCTTCTGGTCCTCGTCGTAGCGGGCTTCGACGTAGCCGGTCAGCGGGAAGTCCTTGCGGAAGGGGTGCCCCTCGAACCCGTAGTCGGTGAGGATGCGGCGCAGGTCCGGATGGTTCTCGAAGAAGACGCCGAACAGATCCCACGCCTCGCGCTCGAACCAGTTCGCGGCGCTGAAGACGGCAACGGCCGACGGGACGGGCGTGTCCTCGTCGGTGGCCAGCTTCACACGCATGCGCCGGTTGTGGGTGTAGCTGAGCAGCTGGTAGACGACCTCGAACCGCTCCGCGCGGTCGGGGTAATCAACCGCGGTGATGTCGGTCAGCTGCTCGAACCGGGTGGCCGGGTCGTCGCGCAGCGCGGTCAGCACCGCCAGGATGGCCGGCCGTTTGACCGTCACCATCAGTTCGCCGAGCTTCACCTCGACCTTGAGGACGTCGCCGCCGATCTTGGCGGCGATGACGTCCCCGAGTTCCTTCAACGCCTGTTCGGACATGGGTGGGACCCTGCCTTCCTACTTGTCTTCAGCGCGCTTGTCGTTCGTCCCGCCTCCGGCGGCCGGAAGCGGGACGGTACGCCGTGGTCAGCGGGCGATGCGATTGCCGCGCTTGATCTTCTTCTGGAGCTGGAGGATGCCGTAGATCAGCGCCTCCGCCGTCGGCGGGCAGCCGGGCACATAGATGTCCACCGGCACGATCCGGTCGCAGCCACGCACCACCGCGTAGGAATAGTGGTAGTAGCCGCCGCCGTTGGCGCAGGACCCCATCGAGATGACCCAGCGCGGCTCCGGCATCTGGTCGTAGACCTTGCGGAGCGCCGGAGCCATCTTGTTGGTCAAGGTACCGGCGACGATCATGCAGTCGGACTGGCGCGGGCTGGGACGCGGAATGACGCCGAAGCGGTCCAGGTCGTACCGGCTCATATAGGCGTGGATCATCTCCACCGCGCAGCAGGCCAGACCGAAGGTCATCGGCCACAGCGAACCGGTCCGGGCCCAGGCCAGCAGATCCTCGTACTTCGCCAGCACGAAGCCCTTGTCCTGGATCTCGTCGGAGACCGCGCGGATGTAGGCATCCTGTTCCGGTCCGGGCGGAATCGGCGCCAGCGGCTTGGCGACCTCTACTCCCATTCCAGAGCTCCTTTCTTCCACTCATAAATGAAGCCGATGGTCAGGATGCCCAGGAACAGCATCATCGACCAGAAGCCGAACAGCCCGATGTCACCGAGGGCGACCGCCCACGGGAACAGGAAGGCGACTTCCAAGTCGAAGATGATGAACAGGATCGAGACCAGGTAGAACCGCACGTCGAACTTGGTGCGCGCGTCCTCGAACGGCTCGAAGCCGCATTCGTAGGGGGAGACCTTCTCGGCGTCCGGGTTCTTCGGGCTGATGACGTAGGATGCCCCCACCATCACCGCGGCCAGCGCGATGCCGATCAGCAGAAACACCAGGATCGGAAGATACTCAATGATCAGCGGAGTCGACACCGCGTTCCTCCCATAAGCCCACGACCACGGGCGCCGTTCCGGCCGGGAAATCGGCGGAAGCGCAAAGCCGTGGCAGCCATGCCTTGGATTAGCCCATCAGACGGGCCGGAATATATGCCGAGACCGTGGGCAAGGAAAGCGCTTTGAATCGCTTTTCACCACGCGGAAGGACAAGCCAGCCCCCGCGCTAGACCCTGGTAATACCACGTTTTTAAAATAGGGGAAAGGGAAGACAATATGCATGCGAAAAAGGACCCGCAATTTGCGAGTCCTTGGATCATACTGGCGCTTGACGCCGAATTTGAAAGAGAAAGTGGCGCGAGTGACGGGACTTGAACCCGCGGCCTCCGGCGTGACAGGCCGGCGCTCTAACCAACTGAGCTACACCCGCGCAGAGCGACTTGTTCGAAACACCTGATCGTCACTGAGCCAAAGGCTTGTTTCGCTTAGTGTTTTTCACCGGAGCCGTTAAGGCCCCCGTCGTTCGGTGGGCGGTTTGTAGTCGCCCGGGCCGCTGCCTGTCAATCACCAAATTGCAAAAAAATCCTCTCCGGCAAGGCCTGCCGTTCGCGGGCGTTTCACCGGTGCCCTCAGGGCAGGCGATGGGCGGCGCGGCGCAGTTCATCGAGCCGATCGAAGGCCAGCAGCATGCCGGCAGAGAGTTCGCGGTGGTCGACGGCATCGGGTCCACCGAAACGGGTCAGCGTTTCCTCCAACGCGCGGGCCAGATGTTCGGCGACGTCGAGATGCTCCTGCTCCAGCGCCAGTTCCAGCGCGGCGAGAATGCGGTCGCCCAGCCGCCGATCGTTCGAAGTCATGCGTTTCCCCACCCTGGTCCTGTACCGCGCGGCAAGGCGCCACCCCGGTCACGTTGCCCCGATCATACCAGCTTGGCCCCGGCGGCGCGGAGTGATTCGCATCGCTGCGACATTTCGGAGGCAGCCCTTCCGGAGCGCCCTACCCCGTGCGATAGTCGCGCCATGCCGATCCACAGCTCGCTCCGTCTTCGACTGACCGCCCTGCTGCCGTCCCTTGTGCTGTTCGCCTCGGGACCGGCGATGGCCGCCGCGAATGTCTCCGCTGCCCAGTCGGAGGCCAAGGAGATCGCCAAATCGATGGGCAACTGCACACCGGCGAAGGTGGAGGTGCTGCGCTATACCGTGGGACGGGAGGGAGCGACCACCTTCAAGGTCGGCTGCACGGAGGACAAGGATGCGTTCGTCGTCGTGCAATGCCGCTCGCGCATCTGCACCCTGTTGCGCTGAGGTCCGCCCCAGCGGTGAATTCACCGCTTGTTAACCGCGTTCGCGTGCACTGTGCGGGATCGGTCACTGCACATGCATAGCGATGGGAACTGCTGGATGGTGGGCACGGGCATGGTCGCAGGGTTGGAAGCGACGCGAATTGGCCGGATGCGGGGTTGGATCGCCGTTTCGCTCGCGATTACGGCACTTGCTCTTGCCGGCTGCACCTCACCGCTCGGGCTGGCGGCGGCCGGTGCGGATGTCGTGACGCTGAACGCCACCAAGAAGACCATTGGCGACCATATCGTGTCGGCCGCCACGGGACGCGATTGTTCGATCCTGAGTTTCGAGAAGACCGGCGACTATTGCCCTGACAAGGTCGAGATCGACCGGTCCCGTGTCTATTGCTACCGCACGCTGGCCGACGTCGAGTGCCACCACATCCCCGACCCCTACCGCAACGGCAACACCGCGCTCGCCAGCCCGCCGCCCGACATCCGCACCCTGCCGCGCAAAAAGGGCTGGTTCGACGACACGACGCCCTACGCCCCCAACAGCGGTTCGTAGGGGCTCGCCTCAGCGCACCTTCTTCGCGACAAAGGCCTTGGCAATCGCCATCATCGCCTTTTCATGATTCGGCCCGCCCGCCGGGGCATCGTGGATCGTGGCACCCTTCGCAGAGCCCGGCCCGGCGGACTTGCCGGCAGGGGCGGTCCGTTGCGGGGCCAGATGTTCGTCCGGTTCGCGGCCCAGCTGGTTCAGCAAATTCTCAAGCGCGTCACGGCTGAGACCGGAGGCTGACGGACGCCCTCCCCCCGCACCGCCCGCGGCGGCCGGGCGCGCGGCCGGCCTGCTGCTGGCCGGACGGCCGGCGCGTTCGATGGCAGCCGCCGCGATGGCCTTCAGGAAGGGTTGGGCAATGCCGCGCAACAGGTCGGGATCCTCGACGGCCCAGGCCATCAGGAGCTTCTGCGCATTCATCCGGCTGCCCTTGGCCGCCAGGATCGCTTCGCGCACCTTGCCGTCGACGTAGGAATTGCTCATCGGGAATCGCCCATCGGGATATGTCCGCCGGCCGCAGAATGACGGGCGGAGCCACCCCGGACTGTCGGACCAACTCGGTTAACAAACGGTTGCAAGCCGGGAGGGGCCGACGATGGCGTGACGGCATGGAAGAAGCGGTTGCCCGATCCGGGGCACGCGCCGATAGTGGTGGGATGCTGATCGAAACCTTCGCCGACCTGATCTGCCCCTGGTGCTACATCGGCAAGCGCCGGCTCGACCGGGCGTTGATGCAGCGGCCCAACCTGCGCCCGGAACTCCGCTGGCAGCCCTTCCAGCTGAACCCGGACATGCCGCGCGGCGGGATGTCGCGCGAGGACTATCTCGCCGCCAAGTTCGGCGGATCGGAACGGGCGCGGCAGATCCATCGGGTCGTCGAGGACACTGCGGCACGCGACGGGCTGCCGCTTGCGCTCGACCGCATCCAGCGCACACCCAACAGCTTCGACGCCCACAGGCTGGTCCGCATCGCCGGGCGCCAGGGGCTGGGCAATGCCATGGCCGACGCGCTGTTCGCCGCCTATTTCGTCGAGGGCGTCGACATCGGCGACCCGGACGCGCTGGCCAGCGTCGCCGCCGGTCTGGGACTGGATTTCGTCGAGACGCGGCGCCAGCTGTCGAGCGACGCCGAATCGGCCGCCGTGCTCGCCGCCGACGCCCTGGCCCGCCAGATGGGATTGCAGGCGGTCCCCTGCTATATCTTCAACCGCCGCTACGCCCTGTCCGGCGCGCAGGAACCGGCGAGCTTCCTGCCGCTGCTCGACCTCGGCAGCGAGGAACCGGAAAACCTGTCGGTCGTCGCCGGCTGATCCGGCAAGCGGGACGGAAAAAGGCGGCCGGGAGGCCGCCCCGTCCCTGTCCGGCGTGTCAAGCCGGCGTGCTGCTGGTCTTGGCGTAGCCCAGCGTTTTCAGAGCGTCGGCGATCTCCGGCAGGATGCCCGGATCGTCGATGGTCGCCGGCATCTTGTAGTCCTGGCTGTCGGCGATCTTCTGCATGGTGCCGCGCAGGATCTTGCCCGACCGCGTCTTCGGCAGGCGGTCGACCACCAGGGCACGCTTGAAATCGGCGACCGGGCCGATCTGCTCGCGCACCAGTTGGACAACCTCCTTGACGATCTCCTCATGCGGTCGGGTGACGCCGGCCTTCAGGCAGACGAAGCCCAGCGGCACCTGCCCCTTCAGGTCGTCGGCCACGCCGATCACCGCACATTCGGCGACGTCCTTGTGGCTCGACAGCACCTCTTCCATGGCGCCGGTGGAGAGACGGTGGCCGGCGACGTTGATGATGTCGTCGGTGCGGGCCATCACATAGACATAGCCGTCATCGTCGACGAAGCCGGCATCGCCGGTCTGGTAATAGCCCGGGTAGTCGGCGAGGTAGGACTTCTTGAAGCGCTCGTCGGCGTTCCACAGCGTCGGCAACGTGCCCGGAGGCAGCGGCAGCTTGACGCAGATGGCGCCGATGTCGCCGCGCGGAACCTCCTTCAGCTCGGCATTCAGCACCCGCACGTCCCAGCCCGGCATCGGGCGGGTGGCGGAACCGTACTTGATCGGGAACAGGTGGACGCCCAGCGGGTTGCCGGAAATCGCCCAGCCGGTCTCGGTCTGCCACCAATGGTCGATCACCGGGACATTCAGATTGTCCTCGGCCCAGTGCAGCGTGTCGGGGTCCGACCGCTCGCCGGCCAGGAACAGGGCGCGGAAGTGCGACAGGTCGTACTTCTTCAGGTAATTGGCGTCCGGATCCTCGCGCTTGATGGCGCGGAAGGCGGTGGGGGCGGTGAACAGCGTGCCGACCTTGTGCTGCTCGATCACGCGCCAGAAGGTGCCCGGATCGGGGGTGCCGACCGGCTTGCCTTCGAAGACCACGGTGGTGCAGCCGGTCAGCAGCGGCGCGTAGACGATGTAGGAGTGGCCGACGACCCAGCCCACGTCCGACGCAGCCCAATACACCTCGCCCGGCTTGACGTTGTAGATGTTGGTCATGGTCCAGCGCAGCGCCACCGCATGGCCGCCATTGTCGCGCACCACGCCCTTGGGCTGGCCGGTCGTGCCGGAGGTGTAGAGGATATAGAGCGGGTCGGTCGCCTTCACGGCCACGCACTCCGCCGGCTCGGCCGTCGCCACCGCCTCGGCCCAATCGACGTCGCGGCCGGCGATCAGCGCCGCCGTCTCCTGCGGGCGCTGCCAGACGATGACGCTGGACGGCTTGTGGGCCGACTGCTCGATGGCGGCGTCCAGCATCGGCTTGTACTTGACGATGCGGTTCGGCTCGATGCCGCAGGAGGCCGAAACGATGGCCGTCGGCTTGGCGTCGTCGATGCGGGTCGCCAGTTCGTGCGGGGCGAATCCGCCGAACACAACGGAATGGACCGCACCCAGACGAGCACAGGCCAGCATGGCGACCAGCGACTGCGGGATCATCGGCATGTAGAGGAGAACGCGGTCGCCCTTCTCCACGCCCTGGGCGCGCAGAACGCCGGCGAAGCGGGCGACCTGATCCAGCAGTTCGGCATAGGTGATGGTCTGGACGGTCTGGGTGACCGGGCTGTCATAGATGATCGCCGCCTGATCCCCACGCCCGCCTTCGACATGGCGGTCCACCGCGTTGTAGCAGGTGTTCAGCTCCCCGCCGGTGAACCAGCGGTAGAAGGGCGCATTGCTGTCGTCCAGCACCTTGTCCCACGGCTTGAACCAGGAAATGTCCTTCGCCGCCTCGCCCCAGAACCCGGCGGGGTCCGACAGGGAGCGGGCATGCATCTGGTCGAAAAGCTCGGCAGTTGTGGTGCTGGCGGTCGGGCTCATGGCAGGGCGTCCCTCGTTCTATTTTGGTACTATTCAGTGCGCATTTCCTCTCGGCCGCGAAACGATCCGTTACGCGACCTCCACAATCTGCGACAAAAGCATAAGTGCAGGCAAATGTCAGAAGGTCGGGGGTGCGACGGGCTGTCGCATTCCGAAACGGTGAAACACTGTTCCGAAACCTGGAATTCAAAAGGAAACGCAGACCGGCCGAACGACAAGCGCGACCGATTGCTGGTGGAAACGCCCCTTGTACAGATCGACGATTTCGCGGATCAGGACCAGCGTCGCCGGGTCGCCATCGGCCAGCAGCGTGAGGATTTTGCTGGGTTCGCGCACCAAGCGCCCGGTCTCGATGTCGCGCCAGTGACCCGACCCGTCGGTGACGGTCAGGCCGTTGGGAAAGCGTGGCGTTACCTCTCCGTTCAGGAAATCGGTCCAGTCGCGCTCGCTGACGCCGATCTCGCTGCCGATGTTCCGACCAAAGAACAATTGCGCCTCGATCATCGCGCCGGCCGCATAGGCGTCACAAACGAGCGCCGGTGCCATCGCCGTCGGGACGGGTGCCAGTTGGGCCGCGGCGGGGCCGGCCAGCAGAAACAGCGAAAGCGCGGCGGAGGAGAGGCTCGGGACAATCCGCGTGAGGGGCCATGTGACAGGCCTGGTGACGGGGCGCATCGGTGTTTCTCCATTCGGACGGGAGACGGAGCGTGCAGCAGTGCGGTCAGCGACGCTCTGGTCAGGACGCCCCCGGACCGTTATGCATGGATCATGGCCGTCGATCCACCCATCACCGGAATCCGCCCGATCCTGACCGTCGTTCACGGCAACGGCGAACGGCTGATCGTGGCCCGACTCACCAACCTGGGCGGCGGCAGCCAGTCCAACCGCTTCGTCCTGCGCCGGGCCGACTTCCGCCCGCCCTGGGAGCAGCCGGAGAAGGGCTATTTCGGTTATGCCGAGGTCGCCCGCGCGCTCGACGCCAACGGCTGGCGCGGCTGCGCCATCGAAGCGATGGCGACCACCGACCTGGAGGAACGCCGCGCCCGCCTGCTCGCCCGCAAGAAGCTGCACCTGCAATGCGTCGAGGCAGCGATCCGGCGGGCGCAGGAGGGGGAGTCGCCCAAACTGGGCTAGGCACCGCGCTCAGCTTTTCCCAGCGCCTTCATGCGCCGGTCGAAATCGGCAGCGAGATCGGCGAGCGTCACTTGGCCGAGATGGCGGACGAGCACCGCCTCCGCTTCACGCAGTGCCCCATCCAGGGCGGCATTGACGGCCTGCTCCACCAAGCAGCTCGGCTCGTCCGCCGTGGGACCGATGGCGAAGATTCCCGGCTCCCCCAACGCGCGGTGGATGTCCAGCAGGGTGATCCCGTCGAGCGGCCGAGCCAGCCGCCAGCCGCCGCCGTGGCCCTTTTCCGACCGCACATGGCCGGCCTCGCGCAGCCCCGCCATGGTCCGGCGGATGACCACCGGATTGGTGCTCAGCATCTCGGCAATCGCCTCCGACGTCAGCGCACCGTCATGCCGGTCCATGTGGATCAACACATGCAGCATGCGGGAAAGGCGGCTGTCCTGTCTCATCGGCAATCGGTCCTTTTAAGCGTACGCAGGGCGAGCGGTCAACTCAGGCCACTTCATAAGTTACATGGCACATTGACCGCGCCCTTTCATGTAACTTATCATGTATCGTGACTGGGCGCGGACGGCGTGTCCGCTCCATCCATGGAAAGGCACAGGCATGAACGGAAACGACACGACGACCTATGACGCCATCATCGTCGGCGGCAGCTACGCCGGCATCGCCGCCGCGCTGCAACTGGCCCGCGCCCGCCGCCGGGTGCTGGTGATGGACGAAGGGCTGCGACGCAACCGCTTCGCCAGCCACTCCCATGGCTTTCTCGGGCAGGATGGCCGTCCGCCGGGTGACATCGCCGCCGAAGCCCGCGCCCAACTGATGCGCTATCCGGCCGTCACCTGGATGACCGGACGGGCCGAAAAGGCCGTCAGGACAAGCAAGGGCTTCGAGATAACCGATTCGGATGGCACAGGCCACCGTGCGCGCCGGTTGTTGATCGCCGTCGGTGTGGTTGACGAACTGCCGGCGATTCCCGGTCTGGCGGAACGTTGGGGCTGCTCCGTCTTCCATTGCCCCTACTGCCACGGCTATGAGCTGATGCAGGGCCGTATCGGCGTCGTCGCCGTGTCCGGGCACTCCATGCACCATGCGCTGATGCTGCCGGATTGGGGGCCGACGACACTGCTGCTGAACGGCGCCTTTGAACCGGATGCCGACCAGTCGGCCCATCTGGCCCGGCGTGGCGTCACCGTTGAAACCGCTCTCATCAGCGGGATCGACAGCGACCCGCCGGAGGTTGCGCTCGCCGACGGACGCAAATTGCCGTTCGCCGGGCTGTTCGTGCTGCCGAGAAGCCGCGTTGCCAGCCCGCTGGCCGCACAGCTCGGGTGCGCGAGCGAGGATGGACCGCTCGGCACCCATATCCGCGTCGATGCGATGCAGGAGACCAGCATCCCCGGTGTCTTCGCCTGCGGCGACGCGGCACGGGCCGCGGGATCGGTGGCGCTGGCCGTCGGCGCCGGTACGATTGCCGGAACGGCGCTGCACCGGTCGCTGCTGTTCTGCGAGGACGATGCATTGTTCGCCCGCGCCTAGCCGATCAGCAGGCCGACCGCAATCGCCCACATCACCAGGGCGATGCCGCCGTCCATCACCCTCCAGGCGGCGGGCCGGGCGAACAGCGGGCGCAACAGCCGGGCGCCATAGCCGAGCGCGAAGAAGAACAGGAAGGACGCCGTCATCGCCCCCAGGGCGAAAGCGCCCCGCGCCTCGGCGAAGCGGGCGGAGACGGAGCCAACCAGCACCACCGTGTCCAGATAGACGTGCGGGTTCAGCCAAGTCAGCGCCAGACAGGTCAGCAGCGCCGCCAGCAGCCCGCCCAGCTCCCGGTCGGCCGGGTTCAGCCCGCCGCCGCCGCCCTGCCAGGCCGACCGAGCGCTGCGCAGGCCATAGACCAGCAGGAAGGCGGCGCCGGCATAGCGCATCAGCGGCTCCAGCCATGGCCAGCGCGCGCCGGCACTGGCAAATCCGCTGACCCCGACCAGGATCAGCACGGCATCCGACAGGGCGCAGGTGGCGCAGATCGCCAGCACATGCTCGTTGCGCAAGCCCTGGCGCAGTACGAAGGCGTTCTGCGCCCCGATGGCGACGATCAGGCTGAAGCCGAGGAACAGGCCCGCCAGGAAGGCGGGAAGCGGGACAGCAGTGGAAAGCTCGGTCATCTTGGCGGTTCCGGAGTCGGTGGATGCCAATCCGCTACCATCGGACCTTCGCATGCCGTACTTAATCCTCCTTGCCCTGATGAAGCAGAGCTAATTCATGCTGGACTATCCGCTGCTGGCGGCCTTGGCCGCCGTCATCCGCACCGGCAGTTTCGATCGCGCCGCAAGGCAGTTGCACGTCACCCCCTCCGCGGTGTCGCAGCGGGTGAAGCTGCTGGAGGAACGGCTGGGCACCGTACTGGTGGTGCGCGGCCAGCCCTGCACCGGCACCGCCGCCGGCCAGCGCCTGTGCCAGCATGTGGAGCAGGTGTCATTGCTGGAAAGCGAGCTGCGCGGCGCCCTGCCCGGCCTCAGCCCGGCGGACGGGCCGGTCACCTTGCGGATCGCCGTGAATGCCGACAGCCTCGCCACATGGTTCGTCGCGGCGATGGCGGAGCTGCCCGGCTGCCTGTTCGATCTGGTGCTGGACGACCAGGACCACAGCGCCGAATGGCTGCGCAAGGGCGAGGTGCTGGCCGCCGTCACCGCCAGCGCGGCGCCGGTCCCCGGCTGCAACAGCCATCCGCTGGGGGCACTGCGCTACCGCGCCACCGCCAGCCCGGACTATCTGCGCCGCCATTTCCCCGATGGGGTGACGGCCGAAAGCCTCGCCACCGCACCTTGCCTGACCTTCAATCGCAAGGACCGGCTACAGGCGCAGTGGCTGCGTCTGGCGCTGGGCGATCACGACCCGGGGCCGGTGCCCACCCCGCCGACCCACTGGCTGCCCTCCACCCATGCCTTCGTCGACGGAGCGCTGGCCGGGCTGGGATGGGGAATGAACCCCGACCCGCTGGTCGCCGACCATCTGGCAGCCGGCCGTCTGGTCGAGCTGGTGCCCGGCCGGCCGCTCGACGTGCCGCTGCATTGGCAGCAGAGCCGCATCGCCGGCACCGCGCTGGCAGAGCTGTCGCGCGCGGTCCTCCGTTCCGGGCGGCAGGCGCTGCACCCAATCGTCGAAAGCATGGGAAGCCCGCCCGCCGCATGAGGACTTTGCCCGCGCCGCGTGCGCGCTTATATGGATCCGACAAATCTCTGGAGGGATTCGATGACCAGCAGCGCCGCCACG
Source organism: Azospirillum sp. A26 (assembly GCF_042604635.1). Taxonomy (NCBI): domain Bacteria; kingdom Pseudomonadati; phylum Pseudomonadota; class Alphaproteobacteria; order Rhodospirillales; family Azospirillaceae; genus Azospirillum; species Azospirillum sp. A26. The sequence continues at coordinate 1,634,516 of NZ_CP170472.1, forward strand.
GCCGCAAACGACACCCCCGATCTGGGTGCGCTTCCCACCTGGGACCTGAGCGACCTTTACCCCGGCACCGAGTCGCCTGAACTGAAGGCCGACCTCGACCGGATGGAACGCGAATGCAAGGCCTTCCGCGAGCGCTATGCCGGCAAGCTGGCGGCGCTGAGCGGCGACGATCTGGCCGCGGCGATCCACCAGTATGAGGACATCGACGAGACGCTGTCGCGCGTCATGTCCTATGCCGGGCTGGTCTACAACGGCAATATGGTCGATCCGACCGTCGCCAAATTCTACCAGTCGGCGCAGGAGCGGGTGAACGACATCTCTGCCCACCTGATCTTCTTCACGCTGGAGATCAACCGGCTGGACGAGAAGGATCTGGCGGCGAAGCAGAAGGCGTCCTCGTCGCTGCGCCATTACGAGCCGTGGCTGCGCGACGTCCGCCTCTACCGCGACCACCAGCTGTCCGACGAGATCGAACGGCTGCTGCACGAAAAGCATGTGGTCGGCCGCGCCGCCTGGAATCGCCTGTTCGACGAGACCATCGCCAGCCTGCGCTTCCCGATGGGCGGTAAGGAGCTGACCTGTGCGGAGGCGCTGAACCGCCTGTCCGACCGCAACCCCGCCGTCCGCCGCGAAGCCGGCGAGGTGGTGGGCAAGGTGCTGGGCGAGAATGCGCGGCTGTTCGCGCTGGTCACCAACACGCTGGCCAAGGACAAGGAGATCGAGGACGAGTGGCGCAACTACCCGACGCCGACCTCCGCCCGCAACCTGTCCAACCGGGTCGAGGACGAGGTGGTCGACGCGCTGGTGTCCGCCGTCAAGGGCGCCTATCCGGACCTGTCGCACCGCTATTACACGATGAAGGCCAAGTGGTTCCGCCAGGACCATCTGGATTACTGGGACCGCAACGCCCCCCTGCCGGAGGATGCCGACCGCAGCATTCCCTGGAACGAGGCGCGCGACATCGTTCTGGGCGCCTATGGCCGCTTCTCCCCCGATCTCGCCAGCTTGGGCAAGCGCTTCTTCGACAACCCCTGGATCGATGCGCCGGTCCGTCCAGGCAAGGCGCCGGGCGCCTTCGCCCATCCGACTGTGCCCAGCGTCCACCCCTATCTGCTGGTCAACTACCAGGGCAAGACGCGGGACGTGATGACGCTGGCCCATGAGCTGGGGCATGGCGTCCACCAGATCCTGGCGGGCAAGCAGGGCCATTTCCTGTCCGACACCCCGCTGACGCTGGCGGAAACCGCGTCGGTGTTCGGCGAGATGCTGACCTTCCGCGCCCTGCTGGCGGCGGAGACCGACCCGAAGCGCCGCCGCATCATGCTGGCCGGCAAGGTCGAGGACATGTTGAATACGGTGGTCCGCCAGATCGCCTTCTTCGACTTCGAACGCCGCGTTCACACCGAACGGCGCGAGGGCGAACTCACCTCGGACCGCATCGGCGAGATCTGGATGGCGGTGCAGGCCGAAAGCCTGGGCCCGGCGCTGCGCTTCGACGAGGGGTATCGCCATTTCTGGTCCTACATCCCCCATTTCATCCACTCGCCCTTCTATGTCTACGCCTATGCCTTCGGCGACTGCCTGGTGAACTCGCTCTACGCGGTCTACCAGGACGCCGAACAGGGCTTTGCCGAGAAGTATTTGGCGATGCTGTCGGCCGGCGGCACACTGCGTCACAAGGAGCTGCTGGCCCCGTTCGGCCTCGATGCCTCCGACCCGGCCTTCTGGCAGAAGGGCCTCGGCGTCATCCGCGGCTTCATCGACGAACTGGAGGCGAGCGAGGCGAAGGCCTGACGATCCAGGTGGCTTGACCACCGTCAAGAGACCATGACGGTTGTGCGGGTATGGTGGCCTTCGGAGCGTCGTCTCCGAAGGCCATCTTTTTTGGAAGCGAACATCATGCTTGCGACCACCACACCCGCCGCCGCCGCCACACCTGCGGCCGCCAGCACTGTCCCCATGCTCGGCTATGCGGTCATGGACTGCGACCATGTCGATTCGGTCGCGCTGCTACAGGCGGCCTGCGAGGCCCCGGCCGGCGAACTCCGGGCTCCCTTCGCCGCGTTTGCCAAGCATCTGCGCGAGCATTTCGCCCGCGAGAACGCGCTGATGACCCAGCACGGCTTCTTCGCCCTGCATTGCCACACGGAGGAGCACGCCCGCGTCCTGACCGTGGTCGCGACGATGGAGGCCGATCTGGCGGAGGGGAAGGAGAACCGTGCCCGGCTCTATGTGACCGAGCATTTCCCCGACTGGTTCCACACCCACCTGGCGACGATGGACCGGGTGACCGCGGATTTCCTGGCGCAGGCGGAAGGGTGAGGATCCGGGAGGGGCATCACGAAAGGCGCCTCTCCCACACCGGACCAAAGTCCGGAAATGGAAAGGGGCCGGAACCTGCTCGGTTCCAGCCCCTTATGGATGGTGGGCGCACAAGGACTCGAACCTTGGACCCGCTGATTAAGAGTCAGCTGCTCTACCAACTGAGCTATGCGCCCATCCGTAGGAAATGTTCAAGAGATGGTGGGCGCACAAGGACTCGAACCTTGGACCCGCTGATTAAGAGTCAGCTGCTCTACCAACTGAGCTATGCGCCCATCTCTTGATGCGGTGAACTTGACTGATGTCTTTGCAGAAACCAGCCGACTGTTCATCGCGCCGGCCAAGCCGTTATCCCGGCCGGTGTGGCGCGGTTTATAACGAAGGGCTTTTGACCTGTCGATAGCAAAATCGCACCCCATGTGAATTTTTTGGCGCGCGCTTTTCGGTGGCCGGACTCAGCTCCCGGCAGCTACACCGGCGCTGTCGAAACGACGCATCGGAACGGGGGATCGGGGATGGGCGGCTGGACCGAAGGCTATGTCGGGGGCATCGACTATATCCGCGCCGTCTATCGCGACTGGTCGCCGGCCATGCTCTGCTTCGCCCTGACGCTGCGCGGCTGGCGTCCGCCGGAGGCGCTGCGCCGCGGCGGCTTCACCATGGCGGAACCCGGCTGCGGCCATGGCCTGACCAGCGCCCTGCTGGCCGGTGCCCACCCGGCGGCGCGGTTCGAGGCGATGGACTTCAACCCCTCCCACATCGCCGGTGTCCGCCGGCTGGCCGCCGACGCCGGGCTGACCAATGCCGAGTTCCTTGAGGAAAGCTTTGCCGAATACGCCCGGCGCGACGGGCCGATGCTGGATGCGGTCGCGCTGCATGGCGTCTGGTCCTGGGTGAGCGCCGGGAACCGGGCGATCCTGCTGGAGGTGCTGCGCCGCCGGCTGGCGCCGGGTGGCGTCGTCTTCGTCAGCTACAACGCCCTGCCCGGCACGCTGGCCCACATGCCGTTGCGCCGCCTTCTGGTGGAGCGCTGCGCCGAAGGCGACGGCCCCCTGCCCGACCGCATCGCCGCAGCGGTGGAGTTCGCGGCACGGATGGCGGCGCAGGGCGGCGGCTGGTTCGCCAACACCGACGGCGTGGTGGAGCGGATCGAACAGCTTCGCCACAAATCGCCGAACTACATCGCCCATGAATATCTGAACGGCGACTGGACCGCCTTCTACCATGCCGATGTGACACGCGAGCTTGCGGCCGCCAAGCTGGAGTTCGCCGGTGCCGCCGTTCCGATGGAGCAGTTGGACGATCTCACCCTCTCCCCCGCCCAGCAGGCGCTGGCGGGCGAGGCACGCGACACTGCCCAGGCCGAAACCCTGCGCGACGTTATGACCAACCGCAGCTTCCGTCGCGACCTGTTCGTGAAGGGCGGCGAGCGTCTGGGCCGGGCCGAGCGGCGTGCCCTGCTGGGACAGACCCGTTTCGCACTTCTGGTCGCCGCAGACGACCTGCCGGAGAGCGCCTCTACCCCCGTCGGCCGCCTGTCCTTCTCCCGGACGCTCTACCAGCCGCTGGGCGAGGCGCTGGCGGAAGGACCGCAAAGCCTGGACGCACTGCTCGCCCGCCCGGCTCTGGAGAAACAGGGAGAGGAAGCGGTGCTGCGGGCGCTGATCCTGCTGACCAGCCTGTCGCTGGCGGCACCGGCAATGCCCGAGGATGGGGACACCGAACGGAAAGTTTCCTGTGACCGCTTCAACGCCGCGGTTCTGGAGCGCCATCGCTTCGGCGACACGCCGGGTCAGCTCGCCTCGCCACTGCTGGGGGCCGGCGTGCCGGTGTCGCGGATCGAGGCGCTGTTCCTGCTGGCCACGCGACGGGGCGAGGAGCCGGCCGCCTTCGCCTGGCGTCACCTGTCGGCAGACGGCATCGTGCTGGGGCGCGACGGCGAACGCTGCGAGGGGGACGAGGCCAACCGCGCGGAACTGGCGCGACGGCATGCGGCCTTCACGCAGCGGCGGTTGCCGGTGCTGGAAAGGATTGGGGTGGCTTGACGGACAAGTGATCTGACGGAAGAAGTGCCAGATGCCGCCTCTTCAGCGATCTGACGCCGTCTTCGGCAGCTTCTCGGCGATCCCATAGAGCGCCTCGCGCCGGCGGATCTCTGCGAACACGTCGTCGGGATGGATGTTCAGCGTCGCCCATAGCACCGAAAGATTGTAGAGCAGGTCGGCGCTTTCGTTGATAACGCCCTGACGGTCCTCGTTCATGGCGTCCAGCGCCACTTCGACCGCCTCTTCGCCCACTTTCTTGGCGATCTTCTTCGGCCCGGCGGCGATCAGCCGCGCGGTCTTGGAGTGCGCCGGGTCCATCTGCTGGCGGTCGAGGATGGCGGCATAGAGGCGGAGCAGGTCGTCGGTCATCAGGTGGATATTGTCTCGTGTGCGGGTGACGGAAGCATCGTTCTGCTAACGTGATCACTCCGCAACGGAATTACCATCCCCCATAGGCGCGGTGGAGCGCCGCACAACGGCCTTATGCCATGCGGCGCTCCGCTTTCAGCCCACCGGGTCGTAGGAATGATCGGCCTTGGGGCGCTCTTCGAGCAGGGTCTGGCCGGTGCTGACGAAATAGACGACTTCGGCGATGTTGGTGGCGTGATCGCCGATGCGCTCAAGGTTCTTGGCGATCATCATCAGGTGCATGTGCGCCGTGAACTGGTCCTGCGCCGCCAGGGCCGACCGTTCCACTTCCGCAACGAGGCTGGTGTAGAGCGCATCCACCTCGTCGTCGGTCCGCCAGATCCGCAGCGCGGCCTCGCCGTCGTTGTCGACATAGGCGTCGATCACCGCGCTGAGCCGTTCACGTACCAGCCGGCCGAGCTGCGGCAAACCCGCCATCGACCCGGAGTCGGGCAGGCTGAAGATGGCAACGGCTCGCTTGGCGGTGTTGGCGGCATGATCGCCGATGCGCTCAAGGTTGCCGGCGATCTTCAGGGCCGCGATCACCTCACGCAGATCGTCGGCGACCGGCTGGCGCAGGGCCAGCAGGCGCATGCAGTGGGCTTCGATGTCGTGTTCGAAGGAGTCGAGTCGGGCATCCGACTCCACGATTTCCCGCGCAAGCTGGGGGTTGCGCTGGGCCAGGCAGATCAGAGCCTGGTCGATCTGCGTCTCCGCAGCGCCGGCCATCTGCACGATGGCGGATTTCAGCCGCTTCAGCGCGTCCTCGAACGCGGACACGATGTGCGGAGCGGAGGTCTTCATGGTCGCCAAACCCTTCCCGGCGGTCTCGTTCCAAGCCGCCACCATAGCGCCGGGACGTTACGGTACGATGACAGCGCCTATGACCAATGGAGGCCGCCCGCACTTCGCACGTGCGGGAGAAACTGTCCGATTGATTTTGCGGCGCAGCATTGCGACACATGGTCCCTATCCCCTCCCAACGACGTGCCGAACCCGCCATGATCGAACGCCGCTTTGAACAGATCATCTTCGCCAGCCGCTGGCTGCTCGCGCCCTTCTATCTCGGGCTGGTGGTTTCGCTGGCCGCGCTGCTGGTGAAGTTCACGCAGGAAATCCTGCACATGATCCCGCAGGTGCTGGAAATGAGCGAAAAGGACGTGCTGCTAGGCGTGCTGACGCTCATCGACCTGTCCTTCGCCGGCAATCTTCTGCTGATGGTGATCTTCGCGGGATATGAGAACTTCGTCTCCAAGATCGACGTCGCCAATCACGAAGACCGGCCGGACTGGATGGGCAAGGTCGATTTCGGCGGGCTGAAGCTGAAACTGATCGCCTCAATCGTCGCCATCTCGGGCATCCACCTGCTGAAAGCCTTCATGAACCTGGCGCAGACCTCGCGCGACGAGCTGATGTGGCTGGTCATCATCCACATGACCTTCGTGATTTCCGGTGTTCTGCTGGCCTGCATGGACCGGCTGGAAGGTCATCACGGCCATGCTGCCAAGCCCGAGGAGAAAGCCGGGGCGAGATCCACAGCCGATCATCACTGATAAGTCACCGTGTTCCTTCGTCTCGTCTGTCAAATGTCTATTGCGGCGCAGCAACGACAGGGATAGACACTTCACCGTCATGTCGGCCAGCAGGGTTTTCAGCGGATCGGAACGGGCTTTGCCGCAGGGACTGGGCCTGTTGACGGATTATTAACCCTAACCCGCCACTGTGCCCATCACCAGACGCCATGCCGCGGCGGTCCCCGGTTCGCCGGAGACCCTGTCCACAGCAGGCATCAGGGCTGCCGGGCGCACTCTCCGCTTGAGCGTGCGGACGCATTCGACTATGGAACCGTTGGCGGGCATGCAATGCCAGTCCGCCGGCTCGGCCGTCTCAACCGCTTTGATAGAGTTCGTCAGCTCCATGCTCTCCAAACTGCTCGGCGTACTGTCCGCTGACATGGCGATCGATCTGGGGACGGCCAACACCCTGGTCTATGTCAAGGGCCGCGGCATCGTCCTGAACGAACCGTCCGTCGTCGCCATCGCCAATGTGCGCGGCAAAAAGCAGGTCCTCGCCGTCGGTGACGAGGCGAAGATGATGCTTGGCCGCACCCCGGGCAACATCCAGGCGATCCGGCCCCTTCGCGACGGCGTCATCGCCGATTTCGAAGTCGCGGAGGAAATGATCAAGCATTTCATCCGCAAGGTTCACAACCGCCGCAGCTTCGCCAGCCCGCAGGTCATCATCTGCGTGCCGTCGGGCTCGACCGCGGTGGAACGCCGGGCGATCCAGGAATCGGCGGAGGCCGCAGGCGCCCGCCGCGTCTTCCTGATCGAGGAGCCGATGGCCGCCGCAATCGGCGCCGGGCTGCCGGTGACCGAACCGACGGGCTCGATGGTCGTCGACATCGGCGGCGGCACCACCGAGGTGGCCGTGCTGTCGCTGGGCGGCATCGTCTATTCGCGGTCGGTCCGCGTCGGCGGCGACAAGATGGACGAAGCCATCATCGGCTACATCCGCCGCAGCCACAATCTGCTGGTCGGCGAAGGCTCCGCCGAGCGGATTAAGAAGGAAATCGGCTCCGCCTGTCCGCCCGAGGACGGTGAAGGCCGCATCTTGGAGATCAAGGGCCGCGACCTGATGAACGGCGTGCCGAAGGAGCTGATCATCTCCGAGCGCCAGATCGCCGAGTCGCTGGCCGAACCGGTCTCCGCCATCGTCGAGGCGGTGAAGGTCGCGCTGGAGCATACCGCTCCTGAGCTGGCCGCCGACATCGTCGACAAGGGCATCGTGCTGACCGGCGGCGGCGCCCTGTTGGGCAACCTGGACTTCGTCCTGCGCCACGCCACCGGCCTGCCGGTGTCGATCGCGGACGATCCCCTCTCCTGTGTGGCGCTCGGCACCGGCCGCGCGCTTGAGGAGATGAAGACGCTGCGAAACGTCTTGGTCAGCGCCTACTGATTGGTGTATCCCTGGTTGGAAGGCCTCCGGTCCCCTGCCCACCCCTGACGGTGAGGACCGGAGACGGACCGCGTATCTGGACGGGAATTTCCTGTGAAGCCACGCTCATCCGGCTCCGTCATCCGCCTTGCCGCCCCCTTGCGGGCTCTCGCGCAGCGATTCTCCTTCCTTCTGCTGGTGCTGGCCTCCATCGCGCTGATGATGGTCGGCAAGATCGAGTCCGTCTCGGTGGACAGCGCACGCGCACGCGTGACCGACGCCTTCGCCCCCATCCTGGACGCCATCTCCCGCCCCGCCGCCACGGCGGCGCGCGTGGTCGAATCCGCGGTGGAGCTTGAGAACGCCTTCGACGAGAACCAGCGGCTGAAGGCCGAGAACGCCCGGCTTCTGCAATGGAGGCAGGCCGCACTGCGGCTGGAGGCGGAAAACAACAGCCTGCGCAGCCTGCTGCGGGTCCGCCCGGAACCGTCGGTCAACTACATCGCCGCCCGCGTCATCGCCACCCCCGGCAGTTCCTTCGTCCGCACGCTGGTGGTCACCGCCGGCAAGCGCGACGGGGTGCGCAAGGGTCAGGCGGCGCTCGCCGGCGCCGGTCTGGTCGGCCGGGTGATCGAGGTCGGCGAATGGTCGTCCCGCGTCCTGCTGCTGACCGACATCAACGCCCGCATTCCGGTGATCCTGTCGAACACGCGCCAGCGCTCGATCCTGGCCGGCGACAACTCCGATCAGGCCAAGCTTCTCTATCTGCCGACGGACTCGCCGATCCAGGTGGGCGAACGGGTGGTGACCTCCGGCGACGGCGGCCTCTTCCCGCCCGGCCTGCCGGTTGGCGTGGTGACCGCGGTCAGCGAACGCGGCATCCGTGTCCTGCCCAGCGCCGACCTGTCGCGCGTGGAGCATCTGCGTCTGGTGGATTTCGGCCTGCCGAGCACCGATCTGGACCCGTCGCCAGATTCGAAGTGAAGTGGATGTGGAAGTGAGCTGGTTTTGGACGTGAGCCGGACGGACGGTCCGCCGACCGGGGGATTGCCGTCATGACGGCGACCTTCTGGCAGAAGGTGGACAAGACCGGGCGCAATCTGGCGCCCTTCGCCGTCACGGTGATGATGGTGCTGGTCGGCATGATCCCGCTGCCGGTCCCCGGCTATGCCCCTGTCGCACCGAACCTGACGCTGGTCTCGGTCTATTACTGGACGATCCACAGGCCTGACCTGATGCGTCCGGGGGTGGCCTTTCTCATCGGACTGCTTCAGGATTTCCTGATCGGCGGACCGCTGGGCGTCAACGCCCTGCTGCTGGTCGTTGCCCAATGGGCGGTCCTGAACCAGCGCCGGGTGTTCCTGGCCAGTACCTTCGCCCTGCTGTGGTTCGGCTTCACGCTGGTGATGGCGGGGGCCGTCCTGCTGCAATGGCTGGCTTTTTCGGTGCTCGACGCCGTCACGCTGTCGATCCTGCCGGCCCTGTTCCAGGGCCTGCTGACGGTGGCGGTCTTTCCTGCGGTGGGTTGGCTGCTGATCCGCGTCCATCGCGCGTTCCTGAACGGGTAAAGGGTCGACGGGTCTCATGAGTTCGATCGATCGCGACACCGACCGCTCCCGCCTGTTGGCGCGCCGCGCCCTGGTGCTGGGCGGTATCAAGCTGGCCGGCCTGTCCGCGCTGGTCGGTCGGCTCTATTACCTGCAGGTGGTCGAGTCAGCGCGCTACACCATGCTGGCGGAGGAGAACCGCATCAGCCTGCGGCTGATCGCGCCGTCACGCGGCAACATCGTCGACCGCTTCGGCGTGCCGCTGGCGGTCAACCAGCAGAACTACCGCGTCGTCGTCGTGTCTGAACGCACCCACAACATTCAGGAGACGCTCGACAAGATCTCCCGCATCGTGCCGCTGACCGATGGCGACCGCCGCCGCGTGCTGCGCGAACTGCACCGCAAGCGCCGCTTCGTTCCCGTCACCGTGCGCGAGAACCTGACCTGGGAACAGGTGGCGACGCTGGAGACCAACACCCCCGACCTGCCCGGCGTGTCCATCGAGGTGGGCGAACTGCGCTATTACCCGCAGGCGGACTGGACCGCCCATATCCTGGGCTATGTCGGCGCCGTCTCGGAGTCGGAGCTGAGCGGCAACAGCGATCCCGTCCTGTCGCTGCCCGGCTTCCGCATCGGCAAGGCCGGCATTGAGAAGTTTCACGAAAAGGTGCTGCGCGGCACCGCCGGCACCAGCCAGTTGGAGGTCAATGCGGTCGGCCGGGTCATCCGCGAGCTGTCGCGCGACGAGGGCCAATCCGGGCGCGAGGTGCAGTTGACCATCGACATGGCCCTGCAACGCTTCGTGCAGGAGCGGCTGTCGCAGGAGGTCAGCGCCTCGGCCGTGGTGATGGACGTCCACACCGGCGGCATCTATGCCCTGTGCTCCCACCCCAGCTACGACCCCAACCAGTTCACCATGGGCATCAGCGCCGAACTGTGGGAAGAGCTGTTGTCCAACCAGGCGACGCCGCTCAACAACAAGGCGGTGGTCGGACAATATCCGCCGGGCTCCACCTTCAAGATGATGGCGGCGCTGGCGGCACTCGAATCGGGGGTGGTCAGCAACCGGCACACGGTGTTCTGCCCCGGCCATCTGGAGCTGGGCGACCACCGTTTCCACTGCTGGAAGCGTGGCGGGCACGGCACCATCGATTTCGTCGGCGCGCTGCGCCATTCCTGCGACGTGTTCTTCTACGACGTGTCGCGCCGCATCGGCATCGACCGCATCGCCGAAATGTCCAACCGCTTCGGTCTGGGCAGCCGCACCGGCATCGACCTGCCGCACGAACGCGCCGGCCTGATCCCGTCCATCGCCTGGAAGAAGGCGACGCTGGGCAAGAACTGGGATATGGGCGAGACGCTGGTCGCCTCCATCGGCCAGGGCTATGTGCTGACGACGCCGCTGCAACTGGCGGTGATGACCTGCCGGCTGGCCAATGGCGGCTATGCGGTCAAGCCGCACCTGACCAAGCAGATCAAGACGGTCAGCGGCGAGCAGACCGCTTGGCCCAGCATCGGTGTGAAGAAGGAGAACCTCGACATCGTGCTGCGCGGCATGACCGAGGTGACCAACGCCCCTAACGGCACCGCCTTCAAGTCGCGCATCACCGAGGTCGGCTATGAGATGGCCGGCAAGACCGGCTCCGCCCAGGTCCGCCGCATCACCATGGCCGAGCGCAACACCGGCGTGAAGAAGAATGAGGATCTGCCCTGGCGCGAGCGCGACCACGCGCTGTTCGTCGCCTTCGCGCCGATCCAGGCGCCGCGCTATGCCTGTGCGGTGTTCGTCGAGCATGGCGGCGGCGGCTCCACCGCGGCGGCCCCGATTGCCCGCGACATCCTGCTGGAAACCCAGAAGCGCGACCCCGGCCGCGCCGCCGTCGCCGAAACCCCGCCGACCGGCTTTGGGGAGCCGCGGGGCTGAGAAGCGGATCGGGTCAGGACCGGGCGCGGACAGGAATGGTCATCGCCGCCACCCCCAGCACGACCGCGGCACAGCCGGCAAGCATGGTCGGCTCCAGCGTCTCGCCCAGCATCAGCACGCCGATCCCCACCCCGATCGGCACCCGCAGATAGGCTTGCGCGGTCGTCGGAACCGATCCGATGGTGTGGACGAGCCGGAAATAGAGAACGAAGGCCAAAGCGGTTGAGAAGACCGACAGGCCGGCAAGCGCCAACAGCGACTCTGGCGACGGCGACAGGGTCCAGGGACGGTCGACCGCCAGACTGACCGGCAGCAACAGCGCTGCCCCGCACAGCAGCGAGCCGGCGGCCGGCATGATCGGGTCCAATCCTTTGAACACGCGGCCGAAGATGGCCGCTCCGGCATAGCAGACGGTGGCGAGGACGATGGCGCCTTGCGCCAGCAGATCGCGGCCGATGCCGTCGATGGCTCCCGTCCCGATGATCAGCACCGTTCCACCGAGACCGGCGAACACGCCGACCGCCTTCCGCCAGCCCAAGGGCTCGTGCCGGGTCAATAGAAAGGTGAGGAGGAAGGCGAAGATCGGCGTCGTCGCGTTGAGGATCGCTGCGGACCCGGCATCTACCGTCTGTTCTGCCCAGGCAATCAGGGTAAAGGGGAGAACGCTGTTCAGACAGGCCTGAAGGAGAAACCGCTTCCACACAGCCCCGTCCCGCGGCAGGGACAGGCTGCGCCAGCGGATGACCGCCAGCAGGATGCCTCCGGCGATCAGGGTCCGCCCGGCGATGAAGGTCAGCGGCGGGATCGTCTCGACGCCGATCCGGATGAAGCTGTAGGACGCGCCCCACAAGGTCGCAAGGGCCAGCAACAAAGCAAGCTCGACACGCAGATCGGGCCGGGAAGCGGGTGTATCGGGGGCTGGAACGCTGGTCATGTGGTGGCTCCGTCGGTCTTGCAAGGCGGCCCACCATGACAGCCGAGCCATTGAAAGACCGCCGCGAACGCTTCGGCCGTGGACGAAACGTCGGCCGCTGACGGGGCTGGCGAAGGGGCTTAAACTGATGAACATGACCAGCCCGCCCTTCCCCCTCGCCTCCGCCAATGGCATCGCCACCATCGCCGCTTTGATCGGCGATCCGGCGCGGGCGAACATCCTCTCCGCTCTGATGGGCGGGCAGGCGCTGACCGCTGGCGAATTGTCCTGGCATGCAGGTGTCGGAGCGGCGACCACCAGCGGTCACCTCGCCAAAATGAGCGAGGCGGGATTGCTGGCGATGGAACGCCAGGGCCGGCACCGCTATTACCGGCTGGCCTCCCCCGACATCGCCCAGGCGATGGAAAGCCTGATGGCGGTGGCCGCCGCCGGCCCGCGGCGCCATCGTCCGCCCGGACCGAAGGACGAAGCGCTGCGGACCGCCCGTACCTGCTATGACCATCTCGCCGGGCGGCTCGGCACGAAACTGGCTGACAGGCTGAACGAGCGTGGATTCGTGATTCTCGGCGACGGCGGCGCCCTGGTGACCGACGACGGCCGCGATTTCCTGGGCGGCCTGGGTCTCGCAATTCCCGACGCCGGCGGGCACCGCAGGCCGCTGTGCCGGGTCTGCCTGGACTGGAGCGAGCGGCGGCACCATCTGGCCGGACGGTTGGGCGCGGCCCTGCTGACCTGTTCGCTGGAGCGCGGCTGGATCGCACGCAGTCCCGACAGCCGCGCCGTGGCGATCACCGAGGCCGGCAGCACGGAATTCTCCACGATTTTCGGCATCACGCCGGAGCATCTGACCGCCAAATAAAAAGCGCGCCCCCGAAGGGACGCGCTTCTCAGCAAACCGACAGGCTTTCGCCGGATCAGTTCTTCGACTTGTCGACCAGACGGCGCTCGGCGATCCACGGCATCATGGCGCGCAGCTTCTCGCCGACCTTCTCAATCTCGTGCTCGGCGTTGCGGCGGCGGATCGCCTTGAAGGACGGCTGGCCGGCCTTGCATTCCAGCATCCAGTCGCGGACGAAGCGGCCTTCCTGGATGTCGGTCAGGACGCGCTTCATCTCGGCCTTGGTCTCGGGCGTGATGATGCGCGGGCCGGTGCGGTAGTCACCGTATTCGGCCGTGTTGGAGATCGAGTAGCGCATGTTGGCCATGCCGCCCTCGTACATCAGGTCGACGATCAGCTTCACTTCGTGCAGGCACTCGAAGTAGGCCATCTCGGGGGCGTAGCCCGCCTCGACCAGCGTCTCGTAGCCGGCGCGGATCAGCTCGGTCAGACCGCCGCAGAGCACGGCCTGCTCGCCGAACAGGTCGGTCTCGCACTCTTCCTTGAAGGTGGTCTCGATGATGCCGGCGCGGCCGCCGCCATTGGCCGAGGCGTAGGACAGGGCGATGTCCAGCGCGTTGCCCGAGGCGTTCTGGTGCACGGCGACCAGCGACGGCACGCCGCCGCCACGCTGGTATTCGCTGCGCACGGTGTGGCCCGGGCCCTTCGGCGCGATCATGAACACGTCGAGGTCGGCACGGGCCTCGATCAGGTTGAAGTGGATGTTCAGGCCGTGCGCGAAGGCCAGGGCGGCGCCCTGCTTCATGTTCGGGGCCAGATCGTCCTTGTACAGGTCGGCCTGCAACTCGTCCGGGGTCAGAACCATCACGACGTCGGCCCAGGCGGCGGCTTCGGCCGGGGTCATCACGGTGAAGCCGGCGGTCTCGGCCTTCTTGATGGTGGCCGAACCCGGGCGGAGCGCGATCCGCACATCCTTCACGCCGCTGTCACGCAGGTTGTGGGCGTGGGCGTGGCCCTGGCTGCCGTAGCCGACGATGACGACCTTCTTGCCCTTGATCAGGTTGACGTCGGCATCACGATCGTAATAGACGCGCATGGAGATGATTCCTTGAATTCGCAACGAACGAAGACAGAGTGCGTTTCCTGCGGCGGATTACTCCATTGAGCAAAGCCGCGCGTCAAGAGAAACAATCGCTCGATGGAACGGCAAAATGCAAAGCTTCCTTGCGTTTTTGCCGTCCCGATCTTTCGCAGAATGCTGTTCTGCGGGAAATAGTGCCTTAAAAGGCCGCCGGTCCCTTCGACATGGCGACCACGCCGGTGCGGCTGGCCTCCACGAGTCCGAGCTGGGTCATCAGGCCGACGAAGTCGTCGACCTGCTCGGTGGTGCCGGTCAGCTCGAAGACGAAGCTGGTGAGCGTGGCGTCCACCACCTTGGCCTTGAAGATGTCGGCGAGGCGCAACGCCTCGATCCGCTTGTCACCGGTGCCGGCCACCTTGACCAGCGCCAGCTCGCGCTCCACCGCCGGCCCCTCGTCGGTCAGGTCATGGACGCGGTGGACCGGAACCAGCCGGCTCAGCTGCGCTTTGATCTGCTCGATGATCATCCGGGTGCCGGAGGTGACCAGCGTGATGCGCGACAGGTGGTCGGCGTTGTTCACCTCGGCCACCGTCAGGCTTTCGATGTTGTAGCCGCGGCCGGAGAACAGCCCGATGACGCGGGCGAGAACGCCCGGCTCGTTGTCCACCAGCACGGCGATGGTGTGCTTTTCGATCGCGTTTTCCATGAGACCCGTCCCTCCTGTTCGTTCGTCGTCAGCCGATCAGACCAGCACCATGCCGTCTTCCGGCGTGGCGTCGGACGGGCTGTCGTCCGGACCGAACAGGATCTCGTTGTGGGCCTTGCCGCCCGGGATCATCGGGAAGCAGTTCTCCTTCGGATCGACGGCGATGTCGATGATGCAGGGGCGGTCGGTGACCGCCAGCATCTTCTCGATCACCTGATCGACCTCTGCCACCGTGGTGGCGCGCAGGCCGACGCAACCCCAGGATTCCGCCAGCTTCACGAAGTCCGGCAGGGCTTCGGAGTAGCTCTGGGAATAGCGCGATCCGTGCAGCAGCTCCTGCCACTGGCGCACCATGCCCATATACTGGTTGTTCAGGATGAAGATCTTGACCGGCGCGCGGTACTGCACGGCGGTGCCGATCTCCTGCATGTTCATCAGGAAGCTGGCCTCGCCCGACACGTCGACGACGATGGCGTCGGGGTGGGCCAGCTGGGCGCCGATGGCGGCCGGCAGGCCGTAGCCCATGGTGCCGAGCCCGCCCGAGGTCATCCAGCGGTTCGGCTGGTCGAAGGGCAGGAACTGGGCGGCCCACATCTGGTGCTGGCCGACTTCCGTCGTGATGTAGTGGTCCTTGCCGCGCAGGGCCTCGCGCAGCCGCTCGAGCGCATATTGCGGCTTGATGACCGATTCGGTGCGGTTGTAGTTCAGGCAGTTGCGGGCACGCCAGCCCTCGATCTTGCTCCACCACTCCTTCAGCGCGGCCTTGTCCGGCGACTTGGCCCGCGCCTTCCAGATGCGCAGCATGTCTTCCAGCACGGCGCCGCAGTCACCGACGATCGGAATGTCGACCGCGACGTTCTTGTTGATCGAGCTGGGGTCGATGTCGACGTGGATCTTCTTGGAACCCGGCGAGAATTCCGACAGCTTGCCGGTCACGCGGTCGTCGAAGCGGGCGCCGATGTTGATCATGACGTCGCATTCGTACATGGCGAGATTCGCCTCGTACGTGCCGTGCATGCCGAGCATGCCCAACCACTGGTTTTCGGACGCCGGGAAAGCGCCCAGCCCCATCAGGGTGGAGGTGATCGGGAAACCGGTGGTCTTGACGAACTGGGTCAGCAGCTTGGCGGCGAAGGGGCCGGCGTTGATGACGCCGCCGCCGGTGTAGAACACCGGCCGCTTGGCGTTGGCGATCAGTTCAATCGCCTCTTCGATGCGGGCGATCTCCGGTTTCACCTGCGGCCGGTAGGTCTTGTGCTTGACCTCGGTCGGCGGGACGTAGGTGCCGTCGGCGAACTGTACGTCCTTCGGAATGTCGACCAGCACCGGGCCGGGACGGCCGCTGCGCGCGACATAGAAGGCCTCGTGCAGAGTGCGGGCCAGATTGTCGACGTCCTTCACCAGGTAATTGTGCTTGGTGCAGGGGCGGGTGATGCCGGTGGTGTCGGCCTCCTGGAAGGCGTCGTTGCCGATCAGGTGGGTCGGCACCTGGCCCGACAGGCAGACCAGCGGGATGCTGTCGCACAGCGCGTCCAGCAGGCCGGTCACCGCGTTGGTGGCGCCGGGACCGGAGGTCACCAGCACGCAGCCGACCTTGCCGGTCGAGCGCGCGTACCCTTCGGCCGCATGAACCGCGGCCTGCTCGTGGCGTACAAGGACATGCTTCAGGTCGTTCTGCTGGAACAGCGCGTCGTAGATGGGAAGTACGGCGCCGCCGGGATAGCCGAAGATGATGTCAACGCCCTGATCCTTCAGGGCCTTGATGACGATCTGGGCGCCGGTCAGCTTCTGTTCGGACATCGCTCACGACCTTCTCATGTGGGCGCCTCCTCTAAGGCACCCGGTTCCTTGGACTTGTCACCGGCCGAGGCTGCCGGGCTATGCCGTCGGAACAACGGCTTAGCCCCGATGGCGGGGGCCGGGAGCGGCAAATTAGTCAAAAGCCCGGTCGCAGGTCAACCCATTTTGCGAATGTTCGCAAAGTTTTTTTGCCGCAGTTTTTCCAAATGTTGCGCATTGGCTTTGCAACATCGGCTCTGCGGCGCTTGCTTCCCACCTGATACGGAAACGGCGGCCGCACCGAAGCGCGGCCGCCGTTCCGAAGAGACGACGATGAAAAGCCGAAGCCGTCAGGCGGCGGTCTTCAACAGCCCGCACAGGCGGCGGATGCCCTCGCGGATCTGGGCCGGCTTGGTGACGGAGAAGGCCAGCCGCAGCGTGTTCTTGCCCGACCGGTCGGCGTGGAAGGCCGAACCGGGAACGAAGGCGACGTTGGCCTCCTTGATGGCGCGGGCCAGCAGTTCGGTGCCGTCGATACCCTCCGGC
The DNA here is from genome assembly GCF_042604635.1 of Azospirillum sp. A26. NCBI lineage: Bacteria > Pseudomonadati > Pseudomonadota > Alphaproteobacteria > Rhodospirillales > Azospirillaceae > Azospirillum > Azospirillum sp. A26. The sequence goes on from NZ_CP170472.1 coordinate 1,651,583, forward strand.
GCCTCGATCCAGACGAACAGGCCACCTTCCGGCTTGGTCCAGGTGACGCCCGGCGGGGCGTATTCCTCCAGCGCCGCCAGCATGGCGTCGCGGCGCTCCTTGTACTGGGTGCGCAGCAGCTTGAGGTGGCTGTCGAAGATCTGCGAGACGACGTCATGCATGACGATCTGGTTGATCGTGCTGGCATGCAGGTCGGCGGCCTGCTTCATCAGCACCAGCCGGTTCACCACCTCGGGCGCCGCGTTGACCCAGCCGACGCGCATCGCCGGAACCATCGTCTTGGAGAAGGTGCCGCCGAAGATGACGTTGGTCAGCTTGCCGCCGTTGCGCTCGCAATCCAGCGCCGCCAGCAGCGGCAGGTGCTCGCCGTCATAGCGCAGCTCGCAATAGGCGGTGTCCTCGATCACCGGCACGCCGGCCGCCTCGCAGGCGTCCAGGATGGCGTGGCGGCGGGCCAGCGTCACCGTGGTGCCGTTGGGGTTCTGGAAATCGGGGACGAGGTAGAAGAATTTCGGCTTCTGCGCCAGCGCCTCGGTCAGCGCCGTCATCTCCGGCCCTTCCTCGTCCATCGGGATGGAGAGATAGGTCGGCTCGTAGGGCGAAAAGGCCTGGAGCGCGCCGAGATAGGTCGGGCGGGTCACCACGATCTTGTCGCCGGGGCCGATCAGCAGCTTGCCGACGAACTCCAGCACCTGCTGCGAGCCGTTGGTGATGAGAACGCCGTCCAGTCCGATGTTGACGCCCTTGCCGCCCATATAGTCGCAGATCCATTCCCGCAGCGGCGTGTAGCCTTCGGTGATGGAGTATTGCAGGGCGGCACCGGCACCGGAATTGGACTGGAAGATCTTCTCGTAGGCGCGTGCGATGGCCGAGCTGGGGAACAGGTCCGGATCGGGAATGCCACCGGCGAAGGAGATGATCTCCGGACGATCGATCAGCTTCAGCAGTTCCCGGATTTCGGACGCCGTCATGCCGCCCACGCGGCCCGCGAACACATGACCCCAATCAACCGACACGGTGCTTCTCCTTCGGATCAGTAATTTAGTATCGTTCTCAGGCGGTCGAGCATTGCATTTCGTACCGCAAGCGAACAAGGCAGATCGATGGTATGGCAGCTATGCTGTCCTGTATGACTTACCAGCATATCGGGTGATTTGCCAACAATCTGATGTCGGAACCACGTGACCTGCCGTTTGGCATAGCGGCGGGTCGATTGCCGGGCCAGCGCAATGGCCTCGTCGAGCGGGATTTCCCCGTGCAGAACGCGGCGGAGTTCAGGCACTCCCAGGGCTTTCAGCACCGGCAGGTCGGGGGCGAGGGCCTGTTCGCGAGCCAGAGCGTCCAATCGCCGCACCTCCTCCAGCGCTCCCTGCTCCATCATCAGATCGAAGCGCCTGTCGCACTGGGCATAGAGGTCGGCCCGCGGCGGATCGAGCACCAGGATGGTGAAGCGCAGATCGGCCGGCGCACCCTGGGCGGTCCGGCTCTGCCAATGGGACAGCGGATGGCCGGTGGCCTCCAGCACCTCCCAGGCGCGGGTCAGGCGGGTGGTGTCGCCGGGGTTCAGCTTGGCCGACGCCGGGTCGCGGGCGACCAGTTCGGCACGGAAAGCCTCGCCGCCGATGGCGGCCAGCCGGGCATGGGCGGCGGCACGCACCTCGTCGGGGATGGGCGGCACTTCGCTCAGCCCCTGCATCAGCGCGCGCAGATAGAGACCGGTGCCGCCGACCACCACCGGCAGCCGGCCCTCGGCCCTGGCGGCGGCGATCTCCGCCAGCGCCATCTCGCGCCAGCGCGCCGCCGATCCGCGTTCCGCCGCCGGCAGCACGCCATAGAGCCGGTGGGGCGCACGCGCCAGATCCTCGGCCGGCGGCCGGGCGGTCAGGACATCCAGGTCGGCGTAGAGCTGCATGCTGTCGGCATTGATGACGGTGCCGCCGAACCCCTCGGCAATGGCGAGCGCCAGCCCCGACTTGCCCGACGCGGTGGGGCCGCCGATGACGATGACGTCGGTCAAGGGGTTGGTCAGAGGGTTGGCCAGAGGGTTGGTGAAGTCGCTCATCGCCCTTGCATGGCGTTCCGGCGCCCGCTTTGCAACACCCAACCGCATGCCGACGCCGAAGCTTCGTTGGACCCGGCCCCGTGGCTGTGGTAGGCAGCGCGCAAAGGCCCTCTTTTCCTCGGGATACCCGCCGATGAACGCCGTCGCCACGCTGATCGCCCCCCGCACCGCCACGCTCGACGAGGCCGCCGTCCAGACCGCCAAGGCGGCGCTGGTCGGGCTGGGTGCCGATGCCGGCGCACCGGACTGGCTGGCGCCGGGCACCGCCTGCGACCTGCCCTTCGGCAATCTGGCGCCCGAGCAGGCGGAGGCGGCGGTCCGCCATGCCCTGACGGCGAATGGGACCGGCGTGGCGCTGGACATCATCGCCCAGCCCGCGGCGACGCGGCGCAAGCGGCTGCTGGTCGCCGACATGGAATCGACGATCATCGAGCAGGAGATGCTGGACGAGCTTGGCGATTATGTCGGGCTGAAGGACCACATCGCCGACATCACCGCCCGCGCCATGAACGGCGAGATCGACTTCAAGGACGCGGTACGCGAGCGGGTCGCCCTGCTGAAGGGCCTGAACGAGACAGTGATCGACGAGGTGTGGCAGCGCGCCACGCTGATGCCGGGTGCCGCCCAGCTGGTCGGTACCATGCGCGCCAACGGTGCCGTCTGCGTTCTGGTGTCGGGCGGCTTCCGCTGCTTCACCGGCCGGGTGCGCAGCTGGATCGGCTTCGACGACGACCGCGGCAACGAGCTGGAGGTCGTTGACGGCGTGATGACCGGCAAGGTGATCGAGCCGATCCTCGACAAGGACAGCAAGCTCCAGGCGCTGATGGCCTATGCCGGCGAGCATCGCGTGCCGGTGGCGGAAACCATGGCCGTCGGCGACGGCGCCAACGACCTGCCGATGCTGCTGGCCGCCGGGCTCGGCGTCGCCTTCCATGCCAAGGCGGTGGTCGCCGCCGAAGCCCGCGCCCGCGTCGATCATGGCGACCTCACCGCCCTGCTCTACGCCCAGGGCTACCGGGCGGCGGAGTTTGTGGGGTAAGAGCCTCCCCTCCCCCCTTACGCCCACACGCCGCGAACATAGGGCGTCAGCTGCGTGTCCATCAGGATGATGTGGCGAACCAGCCAGTCGGCGGTGAATTTGTAGAGCTTCTCCGCATTCTCGTGGGTGGGTTCGATCGAAAAGCGGTTGGACAGTTCGCTGACCATCTTCACCGCGGCGCGGTGCATGGCGACATGCTCCTCGAACTGCGGGTAGCGCACGATCTGCATGATCCGCTCTTCGCGGGCGAAATGCTCCTTGGTGTATTCCAGCAGCTTGACCAGGATCTTGGCGACGCGGACCGGCTGGAACCGCTCAGCGGCCAGCGCTGCGTCGAGTTCGTTCAGATACTCGATCAGGTGCTTGTGATCGTCGTCGATGGACGGTTGGCCGACGCTCAACTGCCGTCGCCATGTTATGGCGCCCATGACCCTGCCGCCTCCCCCTTTGCCGGCACCCCGTTAGCCCGGATTATGGCTGGTGTCACCATTGCGCCAAAACAGCCGGCGGCGTCACACGGCAATATGACGCACCCGCAGGAGGCTGGCGGCGACCAGGAACGAAACAGGGCGGATGCGTCGCCGCACCCGCCCCATTCCGCAATCTGGATCCTGCCGCTCTAGGACGAGGGTTAGAATCCGTCGCCGTCAGCCGACGATCGAATAGCCGCAGTCGACATAGGTGGTGTCGCCGGTGATGCCCTTCGCACCATCGGTGGCGAGGAAGGCGGTGGTGTAGCCGACCTCTTCGATGGTGACCAGACGGCCTTCCGGGGCGCGCTCGGCGGCCTTGTTCATCAGCTCGTCGAAATGGGCGATGCCGGAGGCGGCGCGGGTCTTGATCGGGCCGGGAGAGATGGCGTGGACGCGGATGCCCTTCGGGCCCAACTCAGCCGCCAGATAGCGCACGCTGGCTTCCAGGGCGGCCTTGACCGGACCCATGACGCCATAATTGTCGATGACGCGGTTGGCACCGAAATAGGACATGGTGAACAGCGACCCACCGTCCTTCATCAGCGGCTCGGCATACTTGGCCATGCGGATGAAGGAATGGCAGGAGACGTCCATCGCCTGCTGGAAGCCTTCGCGCGAGCAATCGACGACGCGGCCGTGCAGATCCTCCTTCGGGGCGAAGGCGATGCTGTGCAGCGCGAAGTCGAGCTTGCCCCACTTCTCGCCGATCTTGTCGAAGATGGCCTTCAGTTCGCCCTCGCCGGTGACGTCCACCGGCTCGAAAATCTCGGCCTCGAGCTGCTGGGCCAGCGGCTCGACGAACTTCTTGGCCTTGTCGTTCAGATAGCTGACCGCGAGGTCGGCACCCATCGCGCGAAAGGCGCGGGCGCAGCCCCAGGCGATCGACTGGTCGTTGGCGATGCCAAGAACGAGCCCCTTCTTGCCTTCGAGCGTGGCGGCGGCGGGAATGATCGTGGTCATGCGGACTGTCCTGCGGTCGATGTGACGGGAGGAGCGGCCGCAACCGTGGCGGCCTTTCGCCGGGTGCACAGACGCGGCGTTCCTTGTGCAGTGCACCATAAACGAATGGCCGCGGGTCCGCAACGTGCAATGGGCGCGAACCGCACATGCGCTTCAATCATTGCGCAGCATTGCCGCAGGCATGCTCAGTAAAAGCCGAAGTTGCCCAGATTCTGTCTTTCATTGATCCATATCAAAAACGGCCCGCCAGCGTGTGACTGGCAGACCGTTTCTTGATGACATTTCTGTTATCGCATCAGGCCGCTTGGCTGATTGCCCGCTTACCGCGCAACACCCGGGCTGAAGGAGGGCGGATCGCTCGCCGGGAAGGATTCCTGGGAGGCCTCGTCGACGATCTCCTCCTCGCAGCTCTCCTGATAGATGTCGCCGGGATGCCGGGAATAGGGGTCGATGCCATGCTCGACATCCTGTGCCGGAAAGGCCGCCCGGTCATTGTGCGACCAGTCGGCCAGCATCGCCTTGCCGGGGCAATAGCCGGTCAGGCCGCGCGCGACCAGGGCGCCGCCGGCCAGCGCCATGGCCGCGCCGGTCCAGTTTGGCCGGCGCAGGCCCAGCACCGCCAGCACCACGCCGCCGGCCAGCGACGCCAGCCGTTCATTGTGGCCGACATTGATGCCATAGCTGCCGGTGGGGCCGGGCAGGCGTTCGGCCACGTTGTCCGCTATGCCGCGCAGGTTGCGCTGGGCCGTATCGGTGATCGAAGAGAGTTCCATGTCGGTCCTCCTGAATGCGGGTCCCGGTCAGGCGGGTCCCGATCAGGGACCGTCCGCCATCGGATCGTTATCGCGTCACTGTTGGGAAACCGGCGGCTGGGGGCTGCCGTTCCCGGAGGGCGTCTGCGCGGCGGCGTCCGGCGTCGCCTTGGGCGCACCGCCCTGCCCCATTCCTGCGCCGGGCGTCGCCCCGCTGGAGCCGGCAGCGCCGCGCGCCTGCTGCAACTCGCTGTTCAGCCGCGCCACCTCCTGCGACAGGCGCTGCACCTCCTGGCGCAGCGGTGCCGCCGAGACCTCGCCGCTTCCACCGGCCGCGCCGGCGATGGCGGCCAGCGTCGCCGAATCGCGCATCCAGTAGGGGGCAACGCCGTAATAGGTGTGAACCGCCATCGCCCACTGCCGGTCGTTCATGTTCGGGCGGTTCTTGTCGTCGAACCGCGGCGCGTTGGTCAGCTTGTCCTTCGGCACATTCAGGACATAGCCCTCGCCCGACGGGGTGAACAGCGCCCACGGAACCGCGAAGTCGGCCTCGCCGATGCCGAGGAAGCCGCCCAGCTCGACCACAGCATAGGCGACGCGCCCGGTGCCGGGATCGATGATCAGTTCGGAGATGCTGCCGAGATCCTTGCCGTCCGGGCTGCGCAGCTTGGCGTTCTCAAGATCGTCGGCGGCGATAGCGCGCGGGTGGGCGATGGAATCCTGAAGCGCCGTCGCCTCGCCCAGGATGGCTTGGCAGGCGGGGGCATTGCCCTTCTGTGCGGCGCCCTGCGCCGCCTGCTGGAGCGCGCGCAGCTGTGCGGTTTCCTGCGGGGTCACCGGAGCGGCGGAGCCGGGGCCGGCAGCCTCGAGAGCCGCCGCCTGCTGTCCCAGCCGGTCAAGCCCGGCCGCGCAGTCGTCGGCCGCCAGCGCGGGCGCGGCGAAGGACAGGGTTCCCAGCGCGGCCAGCAGCAGGGCCGTTGCAGGGGTGGGGCGCGTCATCAGGGCATCCTCCGGCTTGAATCGTCTCATGCTGCATGAACAGCATGGTCAAGCCGGAGGTTCCATCAGCCAGAGAGTCCCGGGCGCCGATCTTCCCCCAGTTGTGAAAGGTCAGCCCGGAAGGGGCAACCCACCGCGCTGGACGATGAAGGACTGGATGGCATCGACCCCCTCGCCTGCCTTGACGTTGGCGAAGACGAAGGGCCGGTCGCCGCGCATCTTGCGGGCATCGCGGTCCATCACCTCCAGGCTGGCGCCGACCATCGGGGCGAGATCGGTCTTGTTGATGACCAGCAGGTCCGACCGGGTGATGCCCGGCCCGCCCTTGCGCGGGATCTTGTCGCCGGCCGACACGTCGATGACGTAGATAGTGATGTCCGCCAGTTCCGGCGAGAAGGTCGCCGCGAGGTTGTCGCCGCCCGATTCGATGAAGATCAGGTCGAGGTTGGGGAACTTCGCGTTCATCTGGTCGACGGCGGCGAGGTTGATCGAGGCGTCCTCGCGGATCGCGGTGTGCGGGCAGCCGCCGGTCTCCACCCCCATGATCCGTTCCGGCTTCAGCGCGCCGGAGCGGGTGAGGAACTCCGCATCCTCCTTGGTGTAGATGTCGTTGGTGATCGCCGCGACCTCCCAATCCTCGCGCATGCGCTTGCACAGCGCGTCGGTCAGCGCGGTCTTGCCGGAGCCGACGGGACCGCCGATGCCGACGCGAAGCGGACCGGCGTGGCTCTTTTCGATAGCGGGGAGAGCGCTCATGAGCGGAACAGCCTCGTATATTGGGTTTCGTGGATCATCGAGGTCCAATCGACGGCCATCGCCCGGCCGCCGAGATCGTCGAGCGGGGCCGCCAGCGCCGCCTCGGCCGCCCAGTGCGTGATGGGATCGAGTGCCGCCAGCGCCCGCTGCCCGTCTGTCTGGCCCAGCGGCACCAGCCGCACGCCGGCCGACACCAGATTGGCGGAAAAGGCATGGAGGTAGGCGGTCAGCGCCGGCCCCTCCGCCACGCCGATCAGGGATGCTGCCAGCGCCACCGCAACCGCATAGGCGACCGGCCGTCCGGTGCCGGCGATCACCGCATCCCAGCGCGCCAGCCCGTCGAGCGGCCATGCGGCGCGGATCGCCAGCAGGAAAGCCTGCCCCTGCGCCCGCGATTCCAGCCCCATCTCGGCCGACGCACGCAGGATGTCGGCCCGTTCCACCGCCCAGGCGAAACCGGCCTCGTCGCCGGCCAGCACGGCCCGGTGGGCGGCGGCGAACAGCATCCCATCGGTCCGCCCGGCGCCATGGCGCAGGATGCCGTCGAGCCAGACGATCATCGTCGCCCGGTCGCGCACCAGCCCCTGCTCCACCGCCGCCTCGATGCCATGGCTGTAGGAGAAGCCGCCGACCGGAAAGCTGGGCGACAGCCACGCCAGCAGGCGCGTCAGGGCGTGGGTGGAGATGCCGCTATCCACCTCAGTGCGAATGCCCATGCCCGCCGCCATGCGAATGACCGCCATAGGCGCCGCCTTCCGGCATGAAGGGCGCCGACACGTCGCGCACCTCGGCGCCAAGCCCGCGCAGCATGTCCTCGATCACATGGTCACGGCGCAGCCGGATGGTGTCGCCGACGATCTGCACCGGCAAGTGGCGGTTGCCGAGATGCCAGGCGACGCGGGCGAAGGCCTCGACCGGGCCGGGCACGCGGACCTCCATCAGGTCCTCAGGCGCGGCGACGACGCGGAGAAAGCTGCCGTCGGTCAGTTCCAGCCCGTCGCCGTCGTCCAGCGCCACCGCGCGCGGCAGGTCGAGCAGGAAGGCGCCGCCGGCATCGTCGGTCATCGCCATGCGGCGGCGGAAGCGGTCGTCAAAGGCGAGCGTCACGGTGCCGGCCGCCTGCTCGACCGGCCAATGGCCGCGGGCGTGGACTCGGGTGGCGCGGCGGGCGGGATCGGTCATCAGGTAAGCCGTTCGAAGGGGGTCGGGTGGCCGAAGAAGCGGCCGGCCAGTTCGCTGACCAGCACCGCGTCCCCAGTGGTGAAGAAGCGCAGGCCGTTCTCGGCCGGGTCAGGGCGATATTCGGGGTGACGGTCGAAATACTGGTCGAGCGAGCGTGCGGTCAGCGTCGGCTGGCACAGCACCTCCACCCCCGGCGGCAGCGCGCGGGCGAACAGGTGGCGGACCAGCGGGTAATGGGTGCAGCCCAGCACCACCGTGTCGAGTGGCTGGCCGCCCATCTTGTCAAGCAGGACGCGGACATAGCCGTTCACCGCCGGCTCGATCTCGTCGTCCGACGCGCCACGCTCGATCAGCGGCACGAGGTCGGGACAGGCCTGCTGCACGACGCGGACGGACGGGGCGCGCTTGCCGATCTCCCGCGGGAAGGAGCCGGAATTGACCGTCGCCGCGGTGGCGAAGATGCCGACGCTGCGCGGTTCTGCGAGATGATCGGGCGGAACGGTGTCGATCATCCAAGGCACGCGGGTGATCGCCTCCACCATCGGCACCAGCACCCCCAGCACGTTGCGGCCGGGATGGGCCGACGGCAGCCATTCCTGCTGGAGCCGGCGCAGCGCGACGGCCGCGGCGGTGTTGCAGGCGATGACGATCAGCCGGCAGCCCTGGTCGAACAGACGGTCCATCCCGGCGATGGTCAGCCGGTAGATGTCGTCCTCGCTGCGCGGGCCGTAGGGAGCGGCGGCGTGGTCGCCGAGATAGACGAAGGGCCGGCCAGGCGCCGCATCCACCAGGGCGCGCAGCACCGTCAATCCGCCATGTCCTGAATCGAATACACCGATCAACGTATTTAAGCCCTGCGAATAACTCCTTCTCGCCCCTGGGGAGAAGGCTGGGATGAGGGGGTTCGGCGCAGCCGAAGAGATCCTCGAAGCGGTTCCCCCTCACCCTAACCCTGTCCCCAGCGGGGAGAGGGGATAAAAACGTGCCTCAGAACAGGAAATAGCGCTGCGCCATCGGCAGGATGTCCGCCGGTTCGCAGGTCAGCAGCTGTCCGTCCGCCCGCACCTCGTAGGTCTCCGGGTCCACCTCGATGTGCGGGGTGGCATCGTTGTGGATCATGTCCTTCTTGCCGACGGTGCGGGTGCCCTTGACGGCGATCAGCTCGCGGTGCAGGCCAAGCTGGCGGCCGACCTCCAGTTCCAGCGCCTTGGCGCTGACGAAGGTCACGCTGCTGGCCTGCATCGCCCGGCCGAAGGCGCCGAACATCGGGCGGTAATGCACCGGCTGCGGCGTCGGGATCGAGGCGTTGGGGTCGCCCATCAGCGCGGCGGCGATGGTGCCGCACTTGATGACCATGTCCGGCTTCACGCCGAAGAAGGCCGGCGACCACACCACCAGATCGGCCAGCTTGCCGACCTCGACCGAGCCGACGACATGGCCGATGCCGTGCGACAGCGCCGGGTTGATGGTGTATTTGGCGATGTAGCGCTTGACCCGGAAATTGTCGTTGTCGCCGGTCTCCTGCGGCAGACGCCCACGCTGCAGCTTCATCTTGTGGGCGGTCTGCCAGGTGCGGATCACCACCTCGCCCAGCCGGCCCATCGCCTGGCTGTCGGACGAGATCATGGAGAAGACGCCCAGATCGTGCAGGATGTCTTCCGCCGCGATGGTCTCGCGCCGGATGCGGCTTTCGGCGAAGGCGACGTCCTCCGGGATGCGCGGGCTGAGGTGATGGCACACCATCAGCATGTCGAGATGCTCGTCCACCGTGTTGATGGTGAAGGGCCGCGTCGGGTTGGTCGAGCTGGGCAGCACATTGGCGAGGCTCGCCACCCGGATGATGTCCGGCGCGTGTCCGCCGCCCGCCCCTTCGGTGTGGAAGGTGTGGATGGTGCGGCCCTTGAACGCCGCGATGGTGTCCTCGACGAAGCCCGATTCGTTCAGCGTGTCGGTGTGGATCGCCACCTGGACGTCCAGTTGGTCAGCCACGGTCAGGCAGGTGTCGATGGAGTCGGGCGTGGTGCCCCAATCCTCGTGCAGCTTCAGGCCGCAGGCGCCGGCGGCGATCTGCTCCAGCAGCGCGTCGGGACGGCTGGTGTTGCCCTTGCCGAAGAAGCCCAGGTTGATCGGCAGGCCTTCGGCCGCCTGGAGCATCCGCTCCATGTGCCACGGCCCCGGCGTGCAGGTGGTGGCCGAGGTGCCGGCGGCCGGGCCGGTGCCGCCGCCCAGCATGGTGGTGACGCCGCTGTTCAGCGCCTCGTCCACCTGCTGCGGGCAGATGAAATGGATGTGGGCGTCGATACCGCCGGCGGTGACGATCTTGCCTTCGCCGGCGATCACCTCGGTGCCCGGACCGATGATGATGTCGACGCCGGGCTGGATATCGGGGTTGCCGGCCTTGCCGATGGCGGCGATGCGCCCGCCGGTGATGCCGATGTCGGCCTTGACGATGCCCCAATGGTCGATGATCAGGGCGTTGGTGATGACGGTGTCGACGGCTCCCTGGTGGCGCGAGCGCTGGCTTTGTCCCATGCCGTCGCGGATCACCTTGCCGCCGCCGAACTTCACCTCTTCGCCATAGACGGTGTGGTCGCGTTCGACCTCGACGATCAGGTCGGTGTCGGCCAGCCGGATGCGGTCGCCGGTGGTCGGGCCGTAGAGGGCCGCATATTCGGCCCGGTCGATGCGGTGCGCCATTGTCGTTCGCCCTTCCTGTCGGCCCGTCAGAGGGCGCCGTTGACCTTGCGATTGAAGCCGATCACCACCCGGTCGCCACCATAGGCGACAAGTTTTACGCGCCGGGTCTGGCCGGGCTCGAAGCGCACCGCCGTCCCGGCCGGAATGTCAAGCCGGAAGCCCCTGGCCTGCTCGCGGTCGAAGGTCAGCGCGCTGTTGGTCTCGTAGAAATGGAAGTGCGAACCGACCTGGATCGGGCGGTCGCCGGCATTGGCGACGTCGAGTTCGACGGTGTCGCGGCCGTCGTTCAGCACGATCTCGCCGGCCGCCGGGAAGATTTCACCGGGTTTCATCGGGCATCCCCTCTCAACGGATCGGCTGGTGGACGGTGACGAGCTTGGTGCCGTCGGGGAAGGTCGCCTCGACCTGGATGTCGTGGATCATGTCGGCCACGCCATCCATCACCTGCTCGCGGGTCAGGACGGTGGCGCCGTCCCGCATCAGCTCTGCCACCGTGCGGCCGTCGCGCGCCCCCTCCACCACGTAATCGGTGATGAGGGCGACCGCCTCCGGGTGGTTCAGCTTGACCCCACGCTCCAGCCGCCGCCGCGCCACCATCGCCGCCATCGCGACGAGCAGCTTGTCCTTCTCGCGCCCTGTCAGGTTCATCGGGGGATTGCCCTTTCGCCGCCCTGTTCGTTGCCGGCGATTATGCCACGATGACGCGGCGCGCCAAGTGCGTCGTATGACGTAGGGGCTTGAAAGTGCTGGCAAGCAGAACCCAAAGCCCCCGTCAGACCTCCCACAGCCGCGGCAGGCGGGTGGGCAGGCCCGCGGCTTCGGCGCGCAGGCCCGACCACAGCGCGGCATAGGCGCGCCGCACGGCGCGGGCATCGCCGCCGAGGATGCGGACGATCAGCAGACCGTCCAGCCCGGTGGCGCCGATGCGGACACCCTCAAGAGGCTCGGCCAGCATCCGGACCGCATCGAGGTGGCGGGCGGCGTCGGGAGCGGCATGCAGAAGAGTGGCGCAGGCGGCGGCACCGCCGAAGCCGGCGGGATGGGCCAGCGCCTCGGCGATGTCGTCATCCAGATGCAGGGCGTCGGCCCAGATCAGGCGCCCGTCGCGGGCGACCTCCCAGGCGTCGCGGATCAGGCCGCGGGTGACCGTCTCACCGAAGGCTGCGCGGCCGAAGACCAGCATCTCACCGGCGATGGCGCGACCGTCGCCCGACAGGTCGATCCGGGTCAGGCGGCGCAGGCGGGAGCCTTCGAAGACGATGGCTTCCTGCGGCATCCATTCCAGCCAGCCGCCCTCCTCCACCGACAAAGCGGTGTCGATGCGGCAGTCGGCGCCGGTGGAGCGATAGACCTTCTCGGCCGCCTGGGTGGTGATCAGCGCCTTGGCGCCCGCCCCGACGGACAGGGCGATGTCCATGCGGTCGCCGCCGACCATTCCGCCCGAGGTTGTGGCGAGCACCGCGATGGGAAGGTCATCGCGGCGCGGCGTCGGCATCAGCACCCGCAGCGGGTCATGGTGGTAAAGCGTCGCCAGCCGGGTTTCGCCGTGGCGATGGTCGAACCGGACGGTGGCGGCGCCATGGACGGCGACCTTCTTTTCGTCGCACGCCTTTTCCCCGCCTGCCGACTCTTCCGGCCTGCCGGCCACCGCCACCTGAACCAAGCGCCCGCTCCTCACTGGATCATAGGGGCGCCAGTCTGCCGGAAGCGGGGCCGTTCAGGCAATGCGGACTCTTCAGCCTTCTCCGGTGAAGCAGCCGTTGCGGGCGGCGACCACCGCCACCTGGGTGCGGTTGCGCACGCCCAGCTTCTGCATGATGGCGCGCACATGCACCTTCACCGTGCCTTCCAGCACGCCCAGGCCGCGGGCGATCTCCTTGTTGGAGTGACCGGCCAGCAGAAGCTCGAACACGTCGCGCTGGCGGTCGGTCAGTCGGTCCAGGATGTCGTCGTTGCCGCGCGGCCCCTCGGCCAGCGCTCCGTTCAGCACGGCACGCGGCAGCGGCAGGAAGATGTCGCCACTGAGCGCCAGCGAGATGGCATGCTCCAGCACCTCCGGCGGGCTGGTCTTCAGCACGTAGCCGCGGGCGCCCATGCGGACGCTGTCGACGATGTCCGCCACCTCGTCCGAGTTGGTCAGGATCAGGACCGGCACTTCGCCCAGAGCTTCCTTCAGACGGCGCAGCCCGGCGATAGTGCCGCCGCCCGCGTCATCCTCATCCACGCGCGGCGGGCCGGGGTCGTACAGGACAAGGGCCAGCTCGGGAGTCTGGCGGCCGACGTTCAGCGCTTCATCCAACGACCCGGCCTCCAGCACGCGCGTCCCAGGGCAGATCTCGCCGATGGACAGCGCAAAGCCGTGGCGGACCATCGGCTGCTCGTCGACCACCAGAAAAATCCGCGTGGGATTGCCCGCGCTACGCGAACCACCGCGCGCTTGAAGCTCGAACTCCATCGTGTCCCCTTATTCTCAGCGGACCGCTCCTCAGTCAGGGCCAAGAACACCAAAAAGCCCCAATGGGAAAGCGGTTCATTCGCGCCGCTCCTTGGCGCAGCTACCCCTAAATATCGAATGAATGGATCCACGATCATTTTCACCGCAAATCCGATCTATTGGCTGTGACTTTCCTGTTCTCACCTTGCGCTGTTGGTTAATGAACCGTATAAATCATCCCAGCATGAAGCGTAAAGCCCGCTGTTCCGAACAATATTGTTCTAATTTTCTATGTTCGGAGTCCGTGCGGACCGGCCAACCGGTCCGGTCCTTTTCCTGGACCTTCAGGCACGGAACAAAAGGGGGGATCGCCGCCGCCCGGAAAAAGGGCGGCTCAGCGGAGGATGATCAATGACGACATGGAATGTGATGCTGGTTGACCATGACCGGCTGTTTTCTGCGGCCCTGGCAACGTTGATCGGCGGCGGCCCATTCCGGGTCAGCGCCCATGCGGCCAGCGCCGACGACGCGCTCGACCTGATTGCCGACGGCGAGGAACCCGACCTGATCGTGCTGGCGCTGCAGGATGGCATGCCGGAGGAGATCGCCGGCATCCGGAGGTTGCGCGACGGCACCTCCGCCCGGATCGCCGTGCTTGCCGACACCATCGCCGACCGCAGCCTGTCGCAGTCGCTGAAGGCCGGCGCCGACGCCTATCTGAACAAGAGCATGTCGAGCGAGAGCCTGCTGCGCTCCCTGCGGTTGGTGATGCTGGGCGAGGTGGTCTATCCCACCCATGTCGCCGGCCTGCTGATGGCCGCCGCCAACGAACGCCCGCAGCACAACCCCACCCCGATTGCCATGCCGCCCAGCGGCGACCTGTCGAAGCGAGAGGTGCAGATCCTGCGCTGCCTGCTGGCCGGCCAGTCGAACAAGGCCATCGCGCGCAACCTGCACATCACCGAATCGACGGTGAAGATGCATTTCAAGAACGTGATGCGGAAGATCAACGCGCAGAACCGCACGCAGGCCGCGGTATGGGCCATCCAGAACGGCTTGTCGCCGCTGGTGACGGCGTAGGGTCTGCTGGAGAGGGGTGCCCTCTTCCCATATATTCGATAGCCCCCTTCCCTCCCCCGCTTTCGCGGGAGAGGGATAGGCAGGGAGCAAGTCTGCGCCCTTATACCAGCGGCTCTTGATCCTGACCTGTCAGGATCAAGAGCTTCGCCGGCATGGGCCGCCGCCGTGCCGGTCGGCACGGATACCAGCGGTCATCATCAATGACCGCTGGTATTACTCCGCCGCGTGACGATGGCCGGCGTGGCGGCCTTCGCAGAACTCCTCGATCATCTTGCGGCAGAAGGCCGGAATGTCGTCCGGCTTGCGCGACGTGACCAGCCCGTGGTCTGTCACCACCTGCTCGTCCACCCAGCTGGCGCCCGCGTTGCGCAGGTCGGTCTGCAAGGACGGCCAGGAGGTCATGCGCTTGCCGCGCACGCCGCCGGCATCGATCAGCGTCCAGGGGCCGTGGCAGATCGCGGCGATAGGGCGGCCGGACTCCACGAAGCTCTTCACGAACGCGATCGCCTTCGGCTCCAGCCGCAGCGAATCCGGGTTCATCACCCCGCCCGGCAGCAGCAGCGCGTCGTAGCGTCCGGCATCGGCCTGGTCGAGCGTCACGTCGACATCGACCATGTCGCCGCGGTCATGGTGATTCCAGCCCTGAATCTGCCCAGCTTTGGGGGCGACCACATGCACGGTGGCGCCGGCGTCGCGCAGCGCCTTCACCGGTTCGGTCAGTTCCACCTGTTCGAAGCCGTCGGTGGCGAGCACGGCAACGGTCTTTCCATCGAGTTTCTGAGCCATCGAGGCATGTCCTTCACTGAGGGTCATGCCGTGGAAACCGGATTACCCCTGGATGGTTCCCTGGGAACTGTCCCGCAATTCCCATGTTGATTGTGACATACGAGACACACATCAGCGATGGGAGCCGAAATCATGAGGTTCCAGACCTTGTTGGCCGGCCTTGCGCTGGCGGCAACCCTGCCATTCGCCCACATCGAGTCGGTCCAGGCCGCGGATCCGCGCGGCGGCGACGATCTTGTCGGGCTCGAAGTGACCGGTCTGCTCGGCGAAGAGCTGGGCCAGATCGTTTCCGTGTCGCCCAGCGCCGACGGCAAGGACATCAGCATCCTGGTCGAGGCCAGCGGCATGCTGGATGTCGGCCACCGCTTCTTCACCGTCCGCCGCTCGCAACTGTCGCCGGGCGAGGACGAGGATACGGTGACCTACAAGAAGACCGCGCAGGACGTGATCCGCCGCCTGCACACCGATACCCAGGTCGCGGAGCGCTGATCGCCAGCGCTCCTGACCCGTCCCGAAGCGGTCAGGCCGGTTCGTCGGGGTGGCAGGGTTTGCAGCCGGTGGGCCAGGGCTCACCCAGATCCTCCACCATCACGCGCCAGGACGGCGCATCGAGGCGGACGCAGCCGCCACCGGCGAAATGCAGGGCGACGCCGCCCTCCACCGTCTCCATCGACAGCAGCTCCATGATGCGGCCGCGCTCCTTCAGGTCGAAGCCGCGCAGCTTGGCACCGGTGACCCCCTCCACCCGCAGGCCGCAATGGACCCGCTCGTAGGGGGCCAGATCGTCGTCGTCGGCGGACGGGCCGGGGCGTGGGCCGTCGGCGGCCTCCCAGCGGAAGCGGTTGACGACCATGACGAACCGCTTCTCGTCGGGCTGGAAGCACATGTCGCCGACCGGCAGGATGGCGTCCTGCAGGCAGGCGGAGACGACCTTCAGATCCTCCTCGTCTTCGGCGCGCAGGCGGATCGGGGTCATGGCTGGGGCCGTCATGTTCGGGGGCACCTCTCGGGAAAGGCCAACCTCAGGGGATGGCGGGAGGGGCACCCCCGCCGTTCACTCGTCGCCGCCGTGGATGCGTTCGATCTCCGCACCGCAGGCAGCCAGCTTCTCCTCCACCCGCTCATAGCCGCGGTCGAGGTGGTAGACGCGGTTGACCGTCGTCTCCCCCTCCGCCGCCAGCCCGGCGAGCACCAGCGACACCGAAGCGCGCAGGTCCGTCGCCATCACGGGCGCGCCGGTCAGCCGCTCCACGCCACGCACCAGGGCCGACGAGCCGTGGACCGTGATCCGCGCGCCCATGCGGGTCAGCTCCGGCGCGTGCATGAACCGGTTCTCGAAGATCGTTTCCGTGATCATCGCGGCACCCGTCGCCGTGCACATCAGGGCCATCATCTGGGCCTGAAGGTCGGTGGGGAAGCCCGGGAACGGCTCGGTCATCACATCGACGCCGTGCAGTTCGCCGTTCGCGCGCGACACGCGGATCCCGTTCTCGATCTCCTCGAAGGCGACGCCGGCCGGAGCCAGCGCCTTGACCGCCGCTTTGATCAAATCGAGACGGGTGTTCATGATGTCAAGACGGCCACCGGTGATGGCAGCGGCCATCGCATAGGTGCCGGTCTCGATGCGGTCGGCCACCACCATGTGGCGGGCGGCATGCAGCCGGTCGACACCCTCGACCACCAGCCGGTCGGTGCCGATGCCGGTGATCTTCGCCCCCATCTTGACCAGGCATTCGGCGAGGTCGGTCACCTCCGGCTCGCGCGCGGCGTTGACCAGGATGGTGGTGCCCTTGGCGAGCGTGGCCGCCATCAGCAGGTTCTCGGTCGCACCGACCGACACCTTGGGGAAGACGTATTCCGCACCGCGCAGGCCGCCCGCCGGGGCCTTGGCGACGATGTAGCCGGCATCGATCCGGATGTCGGCGCCCATCGCCTCCAGACCCTTGATGTGCAGGTCCACCGGGCGCGCGCCGATGGCGCAGCCGCCGGGCAGCGACACCTTGGCCTCGCCGCAGCGGGCCAGCAGCGGCCCCAGCACCAGTACGCTGGCGCGCATCTTGCGCACCAGATCGTAGGGGGCGGTGGTGTTGGTGATGTCGCGCGCGGTGAAGTCCACGGCGCGGCCGGCGCAGTCGCCCCCCGCCCCGGCCATGTGGATCGCCACGCCGTGCTGCAACAGCAGATTGCACAGCGTATTGATATCGGCCAGGATCGGCAGGTTGGTCAGCGTCAGCGTCTCGTCGGTGAGAAGAGACGCCGTCATCAGCGGCAGGGCGGCGTTCTTGGCGCCACCAACGGTGATGGAGCCGTTCAGCGGTCGGCCGCCGCGGATGCGGATCTTGTCCATGGACCTGTTTCTTTCACAGATACGCTTTTGAAGGCGTTCAAATAGGAGCGCTCAGAGCCGGGGCAGCGTGACGCCCTTCTGCCCCATGTATTTGCCGGACTTGTCGGCGTAGGACACATCGCACACGCTGTCGCCCTTCAGGAACAGGAACTGGCACAGCCCCTCGTTCGCATAGACCTTGGCGGGCAGCGGGGTGGTGTTGGAGATCTCCAGCGTGACGTGGCCCTCCCACTCCGGCTCCAGCGGGGTGACGTTCACGATCAGACCGCAGCGGGCATAGGTGCTCTTGCCCAGGCAGATGACCAGAACGTCGCGCGGGATGCGGAAATACTCCACCGTGCGGGCCAGCGCGAAGCTGTTCGGCGGGATGATGCAGACGTCGGTCTTGCGGTCGACGAAGCTCGAATCGTCGAAGCGCTTCGGGTCGACGATGGCATTGTCGACGTTGGTGAAGATCTTGAACTCGTCGGCGACCCGGGCGTCGTAGCCGTAGGACGACACGCCGTAGGAAATCACGCCTTCGCGCTTCTGGGTCTCGACGAAGGGCTCGATCATGCCCTTGGTCTCGGCCATCTCGCGGATCCAGCTGTCCGGCATGATGCCCATCGCGGGGGTACTCCTTGGCGTATCGATTGGATGGAGGGGTCGTGAAGGCTGGTTTGTAGCCGAGCACGCGGCGGCGCTCAAGGAAAGGTGGGCCGCTTGGCGCGCATGGACGGTTCTTTATCACGGCGCTGGTCTTCATCGCCGCGACGTCTAAGCTCGGCGTCCATGAGCCAGAACTTCATCCTGTCCGTGACGGACACCCCCGCCCCGGCCGACCTCGCCGGAATCTACGAGGGCCTGCGGGCCTACAACGAGGCGTCGCTCGGCCGCGCTTATGACCGCCGCGACCTGGTGGTTGCCGCCCGCGATGCGGACGACGCGCTGAAGGGCGGGCTGGTCGGCTATACCAACTGGGAATGGCTGTATGTCGACCTGCTGTGGGTGGACGACTCCACGCGCGGCAGCGGTCTCGGCGGCCGGCTGCTGGCTGCGGCGGAGGCGGAGGCCAAGACCCGCGGCTGCCGCTGGTCGCGGCTCTACACCTACGACTTCCAGGCGCCGGGGTTCTACCCGAAGCAGGGCTATGAGGTGTGGGCGGAGATGGATGGCTACCCGCCAGGACACAGGCAGATCTGGTTCAGGAAGGAACTGGCCTGAACGGTTTGGCCGGGAGCCGCTTGGCATGAGCGGAAGCGCCCTCTCCCCAAGTTCGGGAGAGGGAAGATTCCGGGAGAGGGGCTATTCCCCCCGCTGCCGCGCCTGTTCCTTGCGCTTGCGCAGGTTCTCGCGCAGGCGGGCGGCAAGGCGTTCGTCGCGGCCCGATGCCGCCGGCTTCGGCTTCACCGGGGCCGGCGGCGGGGTCGTGGGTTCGGCGGGGTCGTCCATCGGCGCGGCTCCGCCCCGGATATCAGTGGTCGGAATGGTGCAGGATCTGGTCGCGCAGCCCGGTGTCGTACTCGACGCCGGTCGCGGTCAGGATCGCGGCGGCGGGCGTGCGCTTCACGATGCCCTTGCGCTCCAGGATGGTCCACACGGCGTCGTTCTGCAGGCCGGTGGCGTCCTTGGCGGCGACCACGGCATGGCCGAGATGGAAGTGGTTGCCGTGAGCGTGCGGCAGGCCGGTGATCATGAAGCCACCCTCCTCGTCCTCGGCCGGCTTGTTCTCCAGGCGGGCGATCTCCTGCAGCAGGGTCAGGGTGCGCAGCTGCAGCGGGTTCAGGTTCAGCGGATTCTTCTTCGGGGGCATCGATCGTCCCATCGGTCCTGATGTGTCGCGGTCGCGCAGTAGACCGGCAGGGCGGATCGGCTGTCAAGCGTGCGAACCGGTCGGTGGAGGCCCGTGGATGGAGGCTGGCGCGCCAACCGCCGCTGGGGCATAAGACCGGCGGACCATCGTCACATAGGGTGTCGGACCATGACCATCCTCGTCACCGGGGCCGCCGGCTTCATCGGATCGCATGTCGCGGCTGCGCTGCTGGACCGCGGGGAGAGCGTTCTCGGCATCGACAACCTGAACGACTATTATGCGGTGACGTTGAAGGAGGCGCGGTTGGCCCGGCTGACCGGCCGCAACGGATTCCGCTTCATCAAGGCCGACATCTCGGACCGCGCGACGGTGGAGGGTCTGTGGCCGCAGTTCGCCGATGTGACCGGCGTCGTCCATCTGGCGGCGCAGCCAGGCGTGCGCTACTCCATCGAGAACCCCTATGCCTACGTCGACGCCAACGTCACCGGTCAGGTGACGCTGCTGGAGGCGGCGCGACGCATGCCGGGCCTGCGGCATTTCGTCTATGCGTCGACCTCGTCGGTCTATGGCGCCAACCGCAAGATGCCCTTCTCGGTGGAGGACAGGGTGGACAGCCCGGTGTCGGTCTATGCCGCCACCAAGAAGGCGGCGGAGATGCTGGCCTTCACCTACAGCCATCTCTACCGGATGCCGATGACCGGCCTGCGCTTCTTCACGGTCTACGGCCCGTGGAGCCGCCCGGACATGGCGACATGGCTGTTCGCCGACGCCATCACCGCCGGCCGGCCGATCCGCGTCTTCAACGATGGCAAGATGAAGCGCGACTTCACCTATATCGACGACATCGTCGCCGGCGTGCTGGCCGCCCTCGACCGTCCCGCTCCAGTGGATGCGGAGACCGGCGCCCCGCACCGCGTCTTCAACCTCGGCAACAACCGCTGCGAAGAGCTGATGCGCTTCATCGGCGTGCTGGAGCAGGCTCTTGGCCGCGAGGCGGTGAAGGTGATGGAGCCGATGCAGGCCGGCGACGTGCACGAGACCGCCGCCGACATCGACCTGAGCCGCCAGTTGCTGGGCTTCGAACCGAAGACACCCATCGAGATCGGCCTGCCCCGCTTCGTGGAGTGGTACAAGGGCTATCACAAGCTCTGACCTCCCCCTCTTTTCCACCATCCGAGCCGCCATGACCTCCACCGCCTATTCGACCGCGCTGATCGGCGTCTTCCTGCTGTGTCTGGCCGTGGGCTGGTACCTGTCGACGCGGGTGCTGCGCTATCTCCTCGCCAGCAGCATCATGGACATCCCGAACGAGCGGTCGAGCCATCAGGCCCCCACCCCGCGCGGCGGCGGATGGGCGGTGATGCTGACGGTGGTGCCGGTCTTCGCCATCGCCGGGCTCGTCCTGGGCCGGCCGCTGGAGACCGGGGCCGTTCTGCTGGGCACGCTGGCGCTGATGGGGGTGTCGTGGATGGACGACCGGCGCACCCTGTCGCCGCTGCTGCGGCTGGCGGTCCAGGCGCTGGCGGTGGCGTTCGGGCTGCTGGCGCTGCCTGCGGACCAGCTGGTCTGGCAGGGCTGGCTGCCCTGGGGTCTGGACCGGGCGGCGACGGCCTTCCTGTGGCTGTGGTTCGTCAATCTCTACAATTTCATGGACGGCATCGACGGGCTGGCCGGCAGCGAAACCATCCTGATCGGCGGCGGCGTGGCGCTGGTGGCGCTGGTCATGGGCGATTTCGGCCTGACCGGGGTTGCGGGGGCGGCGCTGGCCGGAGCCGCGGCGGGCTTCTTGACCCACAACTGGCGGCCGGCACGCATGTTCATGGGCGATGTCGGCAGCATTCCACTCGGCCATATCCTGGCCTTCCTGCTGGCCTCGCTGGCGGCCCGCGGCGATTGGGCTGCGGCGCTGATCCTGCCCGCTTACTACCTGACCGACGCCACCATCACGCTGCTGCGCCGCCTGCTGCGCGGCGAGAAGATCTGGCAGGCCCACCGCGAGCATTTCTACCAGAAGGCCGCCAAGGGCGTCGGTCGGCACGACCGTGTGGTGCTGACCATCATCGCCTACAGCCTCGTCCTGGTTGCCGCAGCACTGGCCGCGGGGACCTTCGGGGCCTGGACGCTCGCGCCGGGGGCGGTCGCCGTGGCACTGCTGCTGGCGACGCTGGCCCGCATGGCGAAGGCCTGATCCGATGACCAGCGTTTTCCTCGACCTGTCCGTCGTCCTGTATCATCCCGACCCGGAACTGCTTGCCCGCTCGCTCGACACCATCGGTGCCGCCGCCGACCGGCTGGCGGAGGGAGCCGGAGTTCAGACCCGGCTGTGGATCATCGACAATGGCGCGCCGAAGGGTAGCGACGCGGCGACCAGTCCGTTCCAGGCTCTGCTAGACCGCTACGCGGTAGCCGGCCGGCCGCCCATAACGTTGATCGCCGGGCACGGCAATGTCGGGTACGGCGCCGGGCACAATCTGGCGATCCGGCAGGGCGACGCGCCTTACCACCTGATCCTCAACTACGACATCCTGCTGGAGCCGGACGCGCTGCTGGCCGGCTGGCGCTACATGGAGGCGCATCCGCGCACCGTGCTGCTGACGCCCAAGGTGTTCGGCCCGTCGGGTGAACAGGAGTTTCTGTGCAAGCGCCGGCCGACCGTGCTGGATCTGGGGCTGCGCGCCTTCGCGCCCGGCTCCGTGAAGCGGATGTTCGCCACGCGGCTCGACCGTTACGAGATGCGCGACGTCACCCGCGACGCCGTCGTGACCGGGCTGGAGCAGGTCAGCGGCGCCTTCATGCTGTTCCGGCGCGACGCGCTGACCCGGCTGGGTGGCTTCGACGACGGCTATTTCCTGTATTTCGAGGATTTCGACCTGTCGCGCCGGGCGATGGCGCTGGGCGAGATCGCCTATGTGCCGGATGTCCGCATGGTGCATTTCGGCGGCAAGGCAGCGCGCAAGGGCGGCGCGCACATCAGGATGTTCGCCCGCTCCGCCCTACGCTTTTTCAACACCCACGGCTGGCGGCTGGTCTGACCCACGCGACAGCCGGCATCCCGGCCGGCCACGCGTCTTCAGCAGCAGAGGGTTCCAGGCGATCATGCGGGCAACCTGCCCAAGCGTCGCCTTGCGGTCGTGCTGGATGGCCCGGCGCTTGGCGATCATCCCCGGCAGTCCGCGCAGCGCGTCGCGGATTCCGCGGCCGATGGCGCCGGTGCGCCCGCTGCCCAGGCTGCGGAAGACCAGATAGACCACCAGCAGCGAATGGCCGACGAAGGCCAGCGGCAGCAGCGGCAACGGCATGTTCTTCACCATCGTCCACACCAGATTGCGGACGCCGTGATACTGGGCGAAGGTGCCGTACTGCTTGGACACGCCGCTGCTGACATGCTCCACCACCGCGTCGCCGACCTGCACCGCCGGTCCGCCGCTGAGCCGGATGCGGAAGCCGAGATCGACATCCTCGCAATAGCAGAAGAAATCCTCGTCGAAACCGCCGACCGCTTCGAAATAGTCGCGCCGGTACATCGCCGCCGCCGCACAGGGCGAGAAAACCGCCCCGCTGTAATAGGGCGGCTTCAGCATGCGGCGGTAGTTGACCCGCCAGGCGAAGCCGAAGATCGAATACTGATCGCCCTCGCCGTCGATCATCCGGGGATCGTGCGAGAAAAGCTGGGTCGAGCCGAACATCGCCACATCGGGCTGCGCATGGGCGGCGGCTTGCAGCCGCTCCATCCAGTCGCGGCGCGGGAAGGCGTCGGGGTTCAGCGTGACGATCCAGGGGACGGTGGCGCCGGCCGCGCCGACATTGTTCGCCTTGGCGAAGCCGACATTCGTGTCCATCCGAACCATGCGAAAACGCGGATCGGCGGGCAAGGCGATGCCGTCGACATCCTTTGAGGCATTGTCGACGATCACCACCTCGAAGGCAGGATCAGTCTGATCGAGCAGACAGCCAATGACACGATTGACGAAGTCTGCGCAATTAAAGCTGACGATGATGATCCGGCTGTGCCGATCATTTGCACCGTCGACGGTATGTGACATGTCTTGGTAGCGTCCTTATTCACGCGTCCCTCACCAGCTTATAGCCATTCCGACCCCCGACCGAAAGCTGGAAAAGGGTCTTGGGGCTTTGTGCCGTGGCACCACCCGGCCAAACCGGATACTAAGGCATGCTTGACTGCACCAACCGAATCCAGCCCGGACCGTCCTTCCCATGCGCGTTCTCCTGACCGGCGCCACCGGCTTTGTCGGCCGCCACACCATCCCGCTGCTGGCCGCCCACGGGCACACGGTGCGCGCCGCCCTGCGCAACCCGCAGGATGGGCCATGGGAACCGGCGAAGGTCGGCGACATCGGCCCCGGCACCGACTGGACCGCGGCGCTGGCCGGCATCGACGCCGTGATCCACATGGCGGCCCGCGTCCATGTGATGCGCGACAAGGCCGCCGACCCGCTGGCGGAGTTCCGCCACGTCAACACCGCGGGCACAATCCGGCTGGCGGAGCAGGCGGCGGCGGCCGGAGTGAAACGCTTCGTCTTCCTCAGCAGCATCAAGGCGATGGTGGATGAAAGCCGCCCTGCCCCGCTGGACGAGGCGACGGCGCCCGATCCCCACAGCCCCTACGGCATCTCCAAACTGGAGGCGGAACGCGGACTGGCGGCGATCTCCGCCCGCACCGGCATGGAGGTGGTGGTGATCCGGCCGCCACTGGTCTATGGCCCCGGTGCGGCCGGCAACATGCGCGCCCTGGTCAAGCTGGTGGCGACCGGCCTGCCGCTGCCGCTGGGCGGCATCCACAACCGGCGCAGCCTGATCTATGTCGGCAACCTCGCCGACGCGGTGGTGACGGTGCTGGAGCATCCCGACGCCGCCGGCCGGACCTTCCTGGTCCAGGATGGGGAGCCGGTTTCGACCGCCGATCTGGTGCGCGCCATCGCCGAAGCACTCGGCCGACCGGCACGGCTGGTCCCGGTGCCGCGCGGGCTGATGGCGCTGGGAGCGGCGTTGACCGGCACACGGGCGGTGTTCGACCGGCTGGCCGGCACGCTGACGGTGGATGACGGCCCCATCCGCAAGAGGCTCGGCTGGCGCCCGCCCCATGACCTTGCGTCCGGGTTGCGCGCCACCGCGGAATGGTTCAAAGCTTCCCGCGGCTGATTTCCGGGCTGGAACAGCCATGGCAGGCTCCAGCCCGCCGGTTTCCACGGCCGAACGAATGAACAAGGTTTAGCGGCATGCGCATCCCGTCCGCACGGGCCTCCCTGGTTTTCCTGCACGATCTGGTGATGACCGGGGTCGCTCTGGTCGTCGCCCTCTACCTGCGGGTGGGCGGTTCCGCCTTCGGCCTGTATTCCGATGCCCTGACCATCGCGCTGCCTGTGCTGGTCGGCGTTTCGGCGGCGGTCTTCCTGCTGTTCGGGCTGTACCGCGGCATCTGGCGCTACGCCTCCATTCCCGACCTGATGCAGGTGGTGCGCGCCGTCACGGTGGCGGTCCTGTGCTTCGTGCTGGCAATGTTCCTGCTGACGCGCGCCGAACTGCTGCCGCGCTCGCTGCCGCCGATCCTATGGCTGGTGCAGATGCTTCTGCTCGGCGGGCCGCGTTTCGCCTACCGCTTCCTGAAGGACCGCCGCTTCAGCTGGGCCGAGGCGGTCGAGGGCGTGCCGCGCATTCCCGTGCTGCTGCTGGGTGTCGGCGACGCGACGGAGCTGTTCATCCGTTCGCTCGACCAGCCGGGCCAGTCGGCCTACCGGGTGGTCGGCATTCTCGACGACAAGGGCCGGCGCGTCGGCCATGCGGTGCGCGGCGTGCCGGTGCTGGGCGGGCCCGACGACCTGGAACAGGTGGTCCAGACGCTTGAGCGCAAGCACGAGCGACCGCAGCGGCTGATCGTCACCAAGGGCAATGCCGAGCTGAAGGGATCGACCCTGCGCAGCCTGCTCGACCGGGCGGAGGCGCTGGGGCTGGTCCTGTCGCGCCTGCCCAGCCTGACCGAGTTCAAATCGGCGCTCGGCGAAGGCAAGGGCATCGAGGTGCGACCCATCGCGCTGGAGGACCTGCTGGGCAGGCCGCAGGCGGTGCTGGACCGCGGCGCCATTGCTGGACTGGTCGGCGGGCGGCGGGTGATCGTCACCGGCGCCGGCGGCACCATCGGCAGCGAACTGGTCCGCCAGATCGCCGCATTGGGACCGGAACGGCTGATCCTGCTCGATGCCGGGGAGTTCAACCTCTACAGCATCGAGATGGAGGTGCGGGAGAAGTTCCCCGACCTCGACCCGCGTCCTGTGATCGCCGACGTGCGCGACCGCGACCGCATCATGCGCCTGTTCCAGGAGGAGCGCCCTGCCCTGGTCTTCCACGCCGCGGCGCTGAAGCATGTGCCGCTGGTGGAGGCCAACCCGTGCGAGGGCACGCTGACCAACGTCGTCGGCACCCGCAACGTGGCCGATGCGGCGCGCGCCGCCGGCTGCCTCGCCATGGTGCTGATCTCCACCGACAAGGCGATCCGCCCGACCAGCGTGATGGGGGCGGCCAAGCGCTTCGCCGAGACCTATTGCCAGGCGCTGGACGTGCTGCCGCCGCGCGACGGGACGGATCATGCGACCCGCTACATGACCGTGCGCTTCGGCAATGTGCTGGGCTCCTCGGGCTCGGTGGTGCCGCTGTTCACCCGCCAGCTGGCGAAGGGCGGCCCGCTGACCGTCACCCATCCCGACATGCGCCGCTATTTCATGACGGTGCGCGAAGCGGTGGAGCTGGTTTTGCAGGCCTCCGCCCACGGCGCCACGCGGGCGGAGGATCGCGGCAAGATCCTGGTGCTGGACATGGGCGAGCCGGTGAAGATCGCCGATCTTGCCCGCCAGATGATCCGGCTGGCTGGCTACCGCCCCGGTGTCGACATCGAGATCGCCTATACCGGCCTGCGCCCCGGCGAGAAGCTGTTCGAGGAAATCCTGACCGCGGCGGAGACGCCGAGCCGCACCGAGGCCGACGGCGTTTTCCTCGCCTCCCCCCGGCTGATCGACTATGCGCTGATCAACCGTGCCGTGGGCGAATTGGAGGCGGCTGCGCGGGCCGGCGACGGCGAGCGGGTCCTGTCGATCCTCGGCACCGTCGTGCCCGATTTCCGCGCCGAAGCGGTGCTTCCGCCGGCCGCGACGCAGGCCTGATCCGGGCAGCCGTTCCGGGCGCGAAAAAAAGTGAGGGACAAGGTGATTTTAAGCGCTTGCATCCCCAAAAGGCCTGTGGCATAACCCGCGCCACTTCGGGGGGCGGTCAAGCCTGAACGCCTCACCCGGACGCATCGCCCCGGCGATGATCGGTTATCGGGGCTGCCGTAGCTCAGTGGTAGAGCACTCCCTTGGTAAGGGAGAGGTCGAGAGTTCAATCCTCTCTGGCAGCACCATTCCTCCGATCTTGTCACTAGGCGCCTGCATCTGGCGCTGCCGTAGCTCAGTGGTAGAGCACTCCCTTGGTAAGGGAGAGGTCGAGAGTTCAATCCTCTCTGGCAGCACCATTCCCCTCTTTTAAAAACTCCCCCTTAAAAATCAGCGCATCGCTTCCTTGACCTTGCCGCCGAAAGGCCGCAAGAAACCCGCGTAATAGACGCTACGTCATTTATCGGCGCGGGTTCGTTTCGGGAGGATGTCACAATGGCCGGCAACAGCTTCGGCACGCTTTTCCGCTTCACCACCTGGGGCGAGAGCCATGGCCCGGCCATCGGCGTCGTCGTGGACGGCTGTCCGTCGCTGCTCGACCTCGTGGCGGAAACCGACATCCAGCCCTGGATGGACAAGCGTCGGCCCGGCCAGTCGCGCTATACGACCCAGCGCCAGGAACCCGACCAGGTGAAAATCCTGTCCGGCGTGTTCGAAGGCAAGACGACCGGCACGCCCATCTCGCTGCTGATCGAGAACACCGACCAGCGTTCCAAGGACTACAGCGACATCGCCGGCAAATTCCGCCCCGGCCATGCCGACTACACCTACTGGCAGAAATACGGCATCCGCGATTACCGCGGTGGTGGCCGCTCCTCGGCGCGGGAAACCGCCTGCCGGGTCGCCGCCGGCGCGGTGGCGCGCAAGGTGCTGGGGTCCGCCATCCAGGTGCGCGGTGCGCTGGTGCAGGTCGGCCCGCACAAGATCGACCACAGCCGCTGGGACTGGGCAGAGATCGACAACAACCCCTTCTTCTGCCCCGACCCGGTCGCCGCCACCCAATGGGCCGAGTATCTCGACGGCATCCGCAAGAGCGGCTCGTCGGTCGGCGCGGTGGTCGAACTGGTGGCCTCCGGCGTGCCGGTGGGGCTGGGCGACCCGCTCTACGACAAGCTCGACAGCGACCTCGCCTGCGCGATGATGACGATCAACGCGGTCAAGGGCGTCGAGATCGGCAACGGCTTCGCCGCCGCCGAACTGACCGGCGAGGACAACGCCGACCAGATGCGCATGGGGCCGGACGGCCAGCCGCAGTTCCTGACCAACAATGCCGGCGGCATCCTGGGCGGCATCTCCACCGGGCAGGACATCGTCGTCCGCTTCGCGGTCAAGCCGACCAGCTCGATCCTGACGCCGCGCCAGACGGTGGACACCGCCGGCAACGACACCGACATCCTGACCAAGGGCCGTCACGACCCCTGCGTCGGCATCCGCGCCGTGCCGGTGGGCGAGGCGATGATGGCCTGCGTCCTGGCCGACCATCTGCTGCGCCGGCGGGCGGAACGGCGGGAGTGAACACCCGATGCCCGTCCTCCACCACGGACCGCGCCTGATCCTCGCCCTAGCGATGCTGGTCTTCGCCGCGCCCGCCGCGGCGGAGGACGGCAAGACCTTCCGGGAGTTCGACGAGAGCTTCAAAAGCTGGAAGCTCTACTGCCAGCTCTGGTCCGGCACACGGCAGGTCGAATGCGAGCTGTCCGCCCGCGGCGTCAACGACCGCACCGCCCGGCTGGTCTGGCTGCGCTCGACCGAGCGCTGGCGCGAGGGGCTGCGCTTCCGCGTTTCCCCAGAATCGCTGGATTTGGACAGGCTGGTCCGCGTCTGGGCCGATCGGGCGGTGTTCAAGCCCGATTCCCCCTGCAAACCCTTCCGCTTCGAAACCAACACCTGCGCGATGACCGATCCCGACCTGAACCGCCGCATGGTGGAGAAGATCGCCCCGGCACCGGAGGTTTCCATCGTCGGCCAGTCGCCGGCCGGGGAGAAGACGGAGGTCCGTTTCCCGCTGGCCGGCTTCCGCGAGGCGCTGGAGCGCAGCGACGCCATCAGGGCGATGGTCGGCCGCAGTTGGGCGACGGCCCCCGGTGCTGAGTGAAAGCGGCGTGGACTGATCCCTATATAACCATGCCAGCGACAAGAACCGACGGATCCCCCGCCCAGTGACCGACAGCCATTTCCCCAGCAAGGACACCATCCTCGCCTTCATCCGGTCCAGCACCACCCCCGTCGGCAAGCGCGAGATCGCCCGCGCCTTCAAGCTGTCCGGATCGGCCGACCGGGAGACGCTGAAGGATCTGCTGCGGGAGTTGGAGGCGGACGGCACGGTGGAGCGCGGGCGCAACAAGCGCATGGCTCCGCCCCAGGCCCTGCCCGCCGTCGCGGTTCTGCTCGTCACCGGCGTGGATGCGGACGGCGAGCTTGCCGCCCGGCCGCTGACCTGGACCGGCGAGGGCAACCCGCCGCGCATCTTCCTGCTGCCGGAGAAGAAGTCGCGGGGAGAGGACAAGCCACTGGCGGTCGGCGACACGCTGCTGGCGAAGCTCGCCCGCATCAACGACCGCCTCTACGAGGCCCGCGTCATCCGCCGCATAGATGGGGAACGCGAAGGCCGCATCCTCGGCGTCTACCGGCCGAGCGCCGATGGCGGGCGCATCCTCCCGACCGACCGCCGCCACAAGACCGAGTTTTTGGTGCTGCCGCCCAACCGCGGCGATGCCGAGCCGGGCGACCTCGTCTTCGCCGACATCCTGCCGGCCGGGCGCGCCGACCAGCCGCAGGCCCGCGTGGTCGAGCGGCTGGGCTCCACCGACGAGCCGCGCGCCTTCAGCCTGATCGCCATCCACGCCCACGGCATCCCCACCGTCTTCCCGCACGCAGCCTTGCGCGAGGCGGAACTGGCGGCGGTGCCGGCGCTGATGCAGCGGGAGGATCTGCGCGACATCCCGCTGGTGACCATCGACGGCGCCGACGCCCGCGACTTCGACGATGCCGTGTGGGCGGAGGCCGACGGCGATCCGGAGAATCCGGGCGGCTGGCACCTGATCGTCGCCATCGCCGACGTGTCCTATTATGTGCGCCCCGGATCGGCGCTGGACCGCACCGCCTACGAGCGCGGCAACTCCGTCTATTTCCCCGACCGCGTCGTGCCGATGCTGCCGGAGGCGCTGTCGAACGGCCTGTGTTCGCTGCGGCCGGGGGAGGACCGCGCCTGTCTGGCCTTCCACCTGTGGATCGACCGCAACGGAGTGCTCATCCGGCATCGGCTGGTCCGAGGTCTCATGCGGTCGGCGGCGCGGCTGACCTACGAACAGGTGCAGGACTGCCACGACGGCCGGCCGGACGAGGTGACGGGGCCGCTCGCCGACAGCGTGATCGCCCCGCTGTTCGGCGCCTATGCCCGGCTGGCCGCCGCCCGTGCCAAGCGCGGCACACTGGAGTTGGACCTGCCCGAGCGCCGCGTCCACATCGACGAACGCGGCCGGGTCGCCGAGATCGCCAGACGCGAGCGCCACGACAGCCACCGGCTGATCGAGGAGTTCATGATCGCCGCCAATGTCGCGGCGGCAGAGGTGCTGGAGCGGCGCACCATGCCCGGTCTCTTCCGCGTCCACGACCGACCCTCGATGGAGAAGATGGAGGCGCTGCGTGGTTTCCTGGCCGGGATCGGCCACCCGCTGACCAAGAGCGCCGATCTGACGCCCGACCACTTCACCCGCATCCTGCGTAAGGTGGAAGGGACGTCGCACGCACCGCTGGTCAGCGAGGTGGTCCTGCGCGCCCAGGCCCAGGCCGCCTACAGCCCGGACAACATTGGCCATTTCGGGCTGGCGCTGCACCGCTACGCCCATTTCACCTCGCCGATCCGCCGCTATGCCGACCTGATCGTCCACCGCGCGCTGATTCGCACGCTGGGGTTGGGCGTCGGCGGGCTGGACGACGAGACGCTGGGCCGGCTCGCGGAGATCGGGGAGCATCTCTCCGGCACCGAACGCCGCGCCGCCACCGCCGAGCGCGACGCGGTGGACCGCTACACCGCCGCGTTCCTGGCCGACCGCATCGGAGAACGTTTCAGCGGCCGAATCTCCGGCGTCAGCCGCTTCGGGCTGTTCGTGCGGCTGGACGAGAGCGGCGCCGACGGGCTGGTTCCGGCCAGCAGCCTGCCCGACGACCGGTACGACCATGACGAGGGCGCGCACGCCCTGGTCGGACAGCGTACGGGGCGAACGTACCGCCTCAGCAGCCCGGTCAAGGTGGTACTGGTGGAGGCCGATCCGGTCAGCGGCAGCACGCTTTTCCGGCTGGCCGATTGAGGCCTGACGGAAGGGTCGCCCCAGACCCGTTGCAGAATAGCAACGCTTGAGCCGGGCGGCCGGACGGACGGCGACTCGTGGGCAGGCCAAGGTTTCGTGACATCCCCGCCATACAAGCGTGGCCTTGGCGACACAGGATTGGACAATCCGCAACATTGTGGTGCGGCCCGCAATTTTGTCCCGCCCGCCCTCCTGAACGAAGGTGTATCTATCACCCATCCGGGATCGGGAACATCCTCCTCCGGTCCGGCTGCAGGAAAGGGAGGCCGCGGTTCGCCCCATGGCCCAGTTCGATCACAACGTGTGCGATCACGGCGTGTGCGACCAGAATGCACCGTCCCACGTGCCGTCTTTTCGGATCTCCGCCCTATCGGGCGCCCTGATTTCAGGTGTGGCGCGCAGCTTCAGCCGCCCGCTCCGTCATCTGGCCTTCCAGTTTTCCGCCGCAGCCCTTCTCGCCACCACCGCTCTCGCCGGAACTCCGCAGGCCGCGAACACCGCGCCGCAGCCGGTGACCGAACAGGTTTTCTCCGTCGGCTTCGCCAAGATCGCCGAAGTCTATCTGGAGCCGGTGTCCTTCAACCGCCTTGGAATGGACGGATTGAAGGGGCTGACCGCGCTCGACCCGTCGGTGACGGTGGAGCATGCCGGCAGCACCGTACGCCTGTACGTGTCCGGCGCCCTGGCGGCGGAGTACGGCACCGCGGCCGATGGCGACGCCGCCGGCTGGGCGGTTCTGACCACCCGCATCATCGACCGCGCCCGCGTCTACTCTCCCACCCTGGCGAAAGCGACGCCGGAGCGGCTGTATCAGGTGGTGTTCGACGGCGTCACCGCCGATCTCGACGGCTATTCCCGCTACACCGGCGTCCAGCGCGCCAGCAACGAACGCGCCCAGCGCGAGGGGTACGGCGGCGTCGGCCTGTCGTTGGACACCACATCCAATGGTCGCGTCATCGTGCATGACGTGATGCCGCACAGTCCGGCCGAGCGCGTCGGCATCGTCGACGGCGACCAGCTTCTCGCCATCGATGGCGACCTGACGACGCGAATGAGCGCGGCGGACATGCGCGAGCGGCTGCGCGGTCCCACCGGCACGCTGGTCACGCTGACCGTCGCCCGCGACAATGGCGCCCCCCGCCGGCTACCGCTGCGCCGCGAGCGGGTGGTGCCGAACACCGTAACCTATTCGCTGTCCGGCGACGTCGGCATCGTCAAGCTCGACCGCTTCAACGCCACCACGGCCTCCAGCCTGCGGTCGGCGGTGACATCCATCCGTCAGGCGGCGGGGCCGACGCTGCAAGGCATGGTTCTCGACCTGCGCGGCAATCCGGGCGGGCTGCTGGACCAGGCGGTCGCAGTCGCCGACCTGTTCATGCGCCGTGGCCGGATCATCTCCACCGAAGGGCGCAACCCCGAAAGCCGCCAGCGCTTCGACGCCAACCCCGACGACCTGCTCGACGGACTGCCGCTGGTGGTGCTGGTCGACGGCCGTTCCGCCTCGTCGGCGGAGGTGGTGGCGGCGGCTCTGCAGGACTCGGGCCGCGCGGTGGTGGTCGGCGCCTCCAGCTACGGCAAGGGGAGCGTCCAGACGGTCAACCGCCTTCCCAACGACGGCGAGCTGTTCCTGACCTGGAGCCGCATCTACACCCCGGCCGGCTATACCCTGCACCGCCAGGGCGTCCAGCCCACCGTCTGCACCAGCCGGGCCGGCCAGACCGATCCGGAGGCTCTGCTGTCCGACTTGCGCGAGGGGCGTCTGCGCCCGGCACAGGTGGCGAGCTGGCGGTCCAAGGCGGCCGACGACGAGCATGCGCTGAGCGCCCTGCGCGAAGCCTGCCCGTGGAAGGAGCACGAACCGGAACTGGACCTGAAGGTCGCCATGCGCCTGCTGGCCGAGCCGGGGCTGTACCAGCGCGCCGTCGCCACCGCCGTGGTCAACACGGTGGCGGAGCGCTGACACCGGTTTTGGGGGCGTCGCTGTGGCAATCGCCGTCGGACGCCAGATTCACCGCCCATAGGGCTTGACATTGCGGCGTCAGACGGTATTTTCCGCCGCTACGACGCCGCCCCCGCCGGGCCGGCGGGGCACGGATTTTTTGTCGGGATCGAGATCATGGCCAAGCAGAACACCGTCCTCATCAAGCTGGTGAGCACGGCTGACACCGGTTTCTTCTACGTGAAGAAGAAGAACCCGAAGAAGACCACCGAGAAGTTGTCGTTCCGCAAGTACGACCCGGTGGCGCGCAAGCACGTCGAGTTCAAGGAAGCCAAGATCAAGTAAGTCTTGTCCGACATTGAGCTGTGCTTCGAGTGAACAAGGCCGCCTTCCGGGCGGCCTTTTCGTTTTTGGCCCCATGCATCGCCGGTGCGTTTTATCGGCCACTGCAGATGCGGCGTCCGGTCGCAGCCGCTATTTGCGGTGACAGTTCCACCACGGATGCATGCATTCCAAAAGGGGCGCTCCGGGTGGACACTCTCCGAAGAGATCCGGATTTCGGAGGGACCGCCCGTGCCCGACACACATCCCATCCTGAGCGCAGGTTCGACCGCCGCGCAATCCCTCACCGAACGCCGGCAGTCCCTCGCCACCCGCTTCCAGAAGGCGCGCGCCCGCACCGCCGAACTGGTCGCCACCCTGTCGCCGGAAGACCAGATGGTGCAGACCGTTCCGGACGGCGCGCCGGCGAAATGGCATCTCGCCCACACCAGCTGGCTGTTCGAGGTCGCAGTGCTGATTCCCTTCAGCCCCGGCTATCGGCCGGCAGACCCCGCCTTCCTCGATTTGTTCGCAGCCAACAACAATAGCGGCGTCGCGCCCACCCGCGTTCTGTCGCGCCCGACGGCGGCCGAGATCATGCGCCATCGCGACCAGATCAACGCCGCAGTGCTGCACCTGATCGACGGCATCGACGACGGGCTTTGGGACC
Source organism: Azospirillum sp. A26 (assembly GCF_042604635.1). NCBI lineage: Bacteria > Pseudomonadati > Pseudomonadota > Alphaproteobacteria > Rhodospirillales > Azospirillaceae > Azospirillum > Azospirillum sp. A26. The sequence goes on from NZ_CP170472.1 coordinate 1,685,402, forward strand.
CGGCCGAATCGGCGCTGATGATGGCCATCGCCCACGAGCGTCGCCATCAGGAACGCATGCTGCTGCACATCAAGCATGCCCTGTGGAGCAACCCGCTGCGTCCGGCCTACGAGCAGGCGCCCGACCATCCGCATCTGGGTGCCCCGTCCGATGGCTGGCTGAATCAGCCCGGCGGCCTCGTCGAGGTCGGCAGGCCGATGCCGTTGCCCGGATTCGATCATGAGAGCCCACGCCACCGCGTCTGGCTGGAGCCCTACCGCCTGGCCGCCCGCCCGGTGACCTGCGGCGACTATCTCGCCTTCATCGAGGCTGGCGGTTACGGCGACCGCTCCCTCTGGCTGTCCGACGGTTGGGAGATCGCAAAGGCCGAAGGCTGGAGCGCCCCGCTCTACTGGCAGCGCGGCGACTCCGAGTCGGGCAACCGCTGGCAGGTCTTCACCCTCTACGGCATGCAGCCACTCGATCCCGACGAGCCGGTCTGCCATGTCAGCTGGTACGAGGCCGATGCCTATGCCCGCTGGGCCGGCAAACGCCTGCCGCGGGAGGCGGAATGGGAAGCTGTCGCCGCCGGCTGCGACAGCATGGGCAACCTGTTGGGCACCGGCCATCGCCATCCGCGCGCCGGCACCTGCCACGGCACCGGACCCTGGCAGATGTGCGGCGACGTGTGGGAATGGACCGCCGACGCTTTCACGACATATCCCGGCTACCGTCGCCCCCACGCCGGGGACAAGGCGGCTCTGGACGAGGCGGTCAATGGCCGGCTCGCCAGCAACCGCATGGTGCTGCGTGGCGGCAGCTGCCTCACCCCCTTCGACCATGCCGGCCCGTGGACGCGCCATTACCTGCGTCCGGAGGCCCGGCTGTCGATGAGCGGGTTCAGGCTGGCGGAGGATGTGCCGGCGACAGCTGCGCGTCGCCGCCGGCGATCAACGCCCGCGCCTGCCCCTGGGTGACGACTCCGCGTTCCGTCAGGCGGGAGAGTAGCGCGACGGCAAGCTCGGCTTGGGCCCGCGCCTCGCCCTGGGGACCGGTGCTTGGGTGGCGGGGCAAGGCGAAGGCCTCCGCCAAACGGTCGGGCGATGCACCGGCCAGGGCGGGGTCCAGCGCTGCCGCCAGCGCACCGAGGTCGAGCGTCGGCGGCAACGCCGGTTCGGCGATGCCGGCCAGGGCAGCCGACCGCGCCAGCGCCGCAATCGCCGAGTCGATGCCAATCCCGACGGCGATGCAGTTGTGCAGCGCCTCCTGGATCGCCGACCACACCGCGGCAAAGGGGCGTTCGCCCGCCACCATGGCGGTGCCGATGCCGTGACGGGCCGCCGCCTCGGCCGGTACCGGTTCGATGGGATCGATCAGCAGGGCGAGCGACACGGTCGGAAAGATGCGCGACCCGACCAGCCGGACGGTGCCGACCGCGATCACCGGACCGCCGTCAGCCTCCACCCCCGCCGTCGCCACCCAAAGCGCAACGAACGGCAGGGCGGCCAACGGCTCCTCGTCGCCAAGCGGGGTGGCGGGCTGGGCCGGGCGCAGACTGAGCGTGCGCTTGCCGCTGAGGCCGGCGGCGTGGGCCATGCCGCGGGCGGGGAAGGACAGCATAACACCGGCGCTGAGCCCCAGATCGGCCACCCGCGCCGACAGCTCGCCGTCTTCCGTCCGGCGCAGCACGGCGGTGACGGGAGCACCGCCGCCGCGCGCCCGCTCCATGGCACGGGCCAGATCGTCGCGGAGCAGCGACTTGCCGATGTCGGCCCCCTCCTCCACCCCCAGCAGGCGGGATGCGGCAGGGTTCAACTGCTCCACCCGCCCCTGCTCGTCGAGAATCAGCAGGGGATCGTCGGACAGGGCCAGAGCCGCCCGCAAGGCCCGGTCGATGCGTCCGCCGCCCAGCAGTCCCTCCCCCAACCCGCGCTCGCTGCCGCGGGCCAGACTGACCGCCACTGCCAAGCGCGCCAGTTCGCCGGACATCGGCTCTAGATCGACCCGGTTGCGGGCGCCCGACAGCCTGTCGGACAGGCGGTCGAGGTCGCGGAAATGGCGCGACAGTCGCGAGAAGACGAACCACACCGACAAAAGTCCGAGCCCGCAGATCGCCAGACCGCGGGTGAAGGCGGTTCGGTCGTCCGCCGCCAGCTGTGTGATCTCCACGCCCAGAAACACCAGCGCGGCCGCCGTCACGGCCAGCCCCAGCATCACCACGCGCCAAACGCCGCCCTTCATCGGGCCGTCTCCCCATCATTGCGCCCGGAGTCTAGCGGGCAGAGGGGAAACGGAGAAGCCGCACGCGTGTTCAGCGCATCAGAACGATGGTCCAGGTGCCCTCCACCTCGGCCATCAGGCCGGCCAGCGCACCGCGCACCTCGCCCGACAGGCCGATCAGCAGAAGCGCCACCGCCGCAACAGCCAGCGCATTGTCGAGAAACGACCGGGTCGGCCAGCGTCCAGTGGAACGGTCACGGGCAGGAGACGGAAAGAACGGCATCGGCGGCTCCGGCCTGAAGGGAGTGGGACGTGGTCCAGCCTACCGACGGCGATGACGAACAAGCCCTTAACGCGGCGCCGGGGAGCACCGCTTGACTCACCTTTGACTCGGCACATCTGCGATTCACGGAGGTTTTTAAAGTCGAGACAGCGCTTCCCGCCCCTTGCGGACGGCTCTACCCTTTGCCGCCACATCCGCAAATTTGGGTTACCGCCTTTGCGTAAAATACATAACAACTTGCGCCGCGATTTTTGCTGTCCTTCACCTGCATTTCTTGGTTTGCCTGCTTGTCGGATGATGCTAAGAGTGATGCATCCAATCAAAACACTCCTTTCCGCATAGGCAATTGCTTGGGAGGCCGGCAATGACTTTGGTCTATCGTCCCCTGCCCTATGGCGGGCACGAAGACCGGCGGACGGGTCGTCACCTGCTTCTGGTGGTCGCCCTGATCCTTGCCATTCCGACCGCGTTGGGTGCCGGCTGCACCGTCGATGCTCTGCGCAGCTATGCGGTGGAAGCCCGGCTGTCGCAGGCGGTCGATGCCGCCGCGCTGGCCGGCGGGCGCGTGATGTTCGACTCGCAACGCGACGGACACATCCGCAGTTTCTTCGACAAGGCCTTCCCCAACGGCTTCCTCGGATCGAACCTGTCGCCCCTGACGATTGCCGAGGATGCCGCCGCCGGCACCCTGACGGTCAGCGCCCACGCCACCGTCAACGCCATCTTCCTGCGCCTGTTCGGCAAGAAAGAGGTGACGGTGGAAGCGCAGTCCATCGTCCGCCGCGGCCAGCACATCCGCAGCAAGCTGCAATAACTCCCCCACTTCCCGAACAGGCCTCATCGCCGATTCGCGACGCTCGCATTCGCGGAATGCAGCCCGGCGATTTCGCAACTGCGGTAGAAGGGACGCACAGCGCCCCTTCCATCGGAGTCCGCGATGCTCGGAACCCTGACGCTCCTGCTGCTCTGCCAACTGGCCGGCGAACTGGCTGCCCGCCTGTTGCACCTGCCGATCCCCGGTCCGGTGCTGGGCATGCTGCTGCTGTTCGCCGGATTGCTGCTGCGCGGCGGCGTGCCGGACACGGTGCAGGACACGGCGGGCGGACTTCTGCGCCACCTGTCGCTGCTGTTCGTGCCGGCCGGTGTCGGGGTGATGGTCCATGTCACCCGCCTGGAGACCGAGGCTCTGCCCATCGTCGCCGCCCTGTTCGGCAGCACCCTGTTCGGCATCGCAGTAACGGCAAAGCTGATGGCCTTCCTGTTAAGCCGCACCGATCCGCGGCTGGAGGAGGAACCGGCGGCAGGAGAGCAGGGCAAGGGAGACCGGCCATGAGCGCCGATCTTCACCAGATCTGGGTCTATCTGTCCGCCAGCCCACTGGCCGGGCTGACGCTGACGCTGGTCGCCTATCAGATCGGCCTGTGGGTCTTCGAAAAGCTGGGACGGCGCCCGGTGCTGAACCCGGTGCTGATCGCCGTCGTTCTGATCGCCGGCACGCTCAGCCTGTCGGGCATCGATTACGGCACCTATTTCGACGGTGCGCAGTTCGTCCATTTCCTGCTCGGCCCGGCCACGGTGGCGCTCGCCATCCCGCTCTACAACCAGTTCCAAGAGGTCCGCCGCTCGGCCCTAGCTTTGGTGGTCGCACTGCTGGTGGGGTCCGCCGCCTCGGCGCTGAGCGCCGTGGCGCTGGTGTGGGCGTTCGGCGGCAGCAAGGCGACCATCCTGTCGATGGCGCCGAAATCCGTCACCTCCCCCATCGCCATGGGCGTGTCGGAGCAGATCGGTGGCCTGCCGTCGCTGACCGCGGTGTTCGTCATCATCACCGGCATCGTCGCCGCCAGCCTCGGCACCTGGGTGCTGAACCTCGTGCGGGTGAAGGACTGGCGCGCCCGCGGCTTCGGCATGGGTGTGGCGGCGCACGGCATCGGCACCGCCCGCGCCTTGCAGGTCAATGAGGTGGCGGGCGCCTTCGCCGGGTTGGGCATGGGGTTGAACGGGCTGGCGACGGCGTTGCTGCTGCCGACATTGTACCATCTGATCTGGGGCTGACGCGTGAGGCTGGGAAGGATGGAAGGGGTGGCGATGGTTGGTGCATCCCGCAGTCCGTTTTTCGCCGATCCGGGCTTGACAGCCATGCCGCACCTGCGCACAGTGCGCCCCATGAACACCATCGACCTGCAGAACGCCCTTCTTCGACTTCTCGGCCCGGCGCTTTAAGCGTCCGGGTTTGTCGCGTTCGCACACCATTTCCATCGGTCGAAGTGTCTGTTCCATGAGCGATGTTTTCAAAGGCGCCGGTATCGGCGTCGCCCGGCCGGGGCCGGGACTGCGACTTACCGACGGTCGCTGAGCCACATCCGGCGGCTCCGCGGCCGTACCCCTCGCCGGTCCCTCCGCCTTTCAAAATCCGATCCGCCGCTCCCGCCCGCACAGACTGCCGGGCCCGGGGCCGCCACTGGAGCCGAACGACGCCATGAGCACCGCGACCCAAACCAACATCCCGGCCCTGCCGAAGTCCCCGTCCAAGTACGCTCCGTTCCCCCAGGTGAAGCTGACCGACCGCCAGTGGCCGTCGCGCACCCTGGACAAGGCGCCGATCTGGTGCTCGGTCGACCTGCGCGACGGCAACCAGGCGCTGATCGAGCCGATGGGGCCGGACCGCAAGCGCGCCATGTTCGACCTGCTGCTGCGCATGGGCTTCAAGGAGATCGAGGTCGGCTTCCCCGCCGCGTCGCAGACCGATTTCGACTTCTGCCGCGAGATCATCGACGGCAACAAGATCCCCGACGGCGTTACCATCCAGGTGCTGACCCAGGCGCGCGAGGAGCTGATCCGCCGCACCTTCGAGGGCATCAAGGGGGCCAAGCGCGCCATCGTGCACCTGTACAACTCGACCTCGGAGTTGCAGCGCCGCGTCGTGTTCGGGTTGGACCGCCAGGGCATCGTCGACATCGCCGTCCAGGGTGCCAAGCTGATCAAGCAGCTGGCCGACGAGACCCCGGAAACCGAGATCGTCCTGCAATACTCGCCGGAGAGCTTCACCGGCACCGAACTGGATTTCGCCGTCGAGATCTGCGAAGCGGTGATGGAGGTCTGGCAGCCGACGCCCGAGCGCAGGATCATCCTGAACCTGCCCTCGACCGTCGAGATGTCGATGCCGAACGTCCATGCCGACCAGATCGAGTGGTTCTGCAAGACGATGAAGAACCGCGAATCGGCGATCATCTCCCTGCACCCGCACAATGACCGCGGCACCGGCGTCGCCGCGGCCGAGCTGGGGCTGCTGGCCGGCGCCGACCGCGTCGAAGGCACCCTGTTCGGCAATGGCGAGCGCACCGGCAACGTCGACGTCGTCACGCTGGCGCTGAACATGTTCACCCAGGGCGTCGATCCGGAACTGAACATCGACGACATCAACGAGATCGTCCGCGTTTCCGAATACTGCACGCAGCTGCCGGTCCATCCGCGCCATCCCTATGCCGGAGAGCTGGTGTTCACCGCCTTCTCCGGCTCGCACCAGGACGCCATCAACAAGGGGCTGAAGGCGCTGACCAAGTCCAACACCGGCAAGTGGGAGGTCCCGTACCTGCCCATCGACCCGCAGGATCTGGGCCGCAGCTATGAGGCGGTGATCCGCATCAACAGCCAGTCCGGCAAGGGCGGCATCGCCTATGTGCTGGAGAAGGACTACGGCCTGCAGATCCCGCGCCGCCTGCAGATCGAGTTCTCCAAGGTCGTGCAGCGCGTCGCCGACGAGACCGGCAAGGAACTGTCGCCCGCCGACATCCACGCCGCCTTCCAGGCCGAGTATCTGGACGTCGACAGCCCGCTGGAGCTGGTCGAGCATTCGACCGAGCCGCGCGGCCCGAACTCCGGTGCCCGCGCCATGAGCGTGGTGATGCGCCGCAACGGCGAGATCATCACCACCAAGGGCAAGGGCAACGGCCCCATCGACGCCTTCCTGGACGCCCTGCGCCAGGGTTGCGGCACCGACCTGCACGTCGTCGATTACCGCGAGCACGCCATCGGCTCCGGCGAGGACGCCCAGGCCTGCGCCTATGTCGAAGTCAAGACCGGCGAGACGACCCTGTTCGGCGTGGGCATCGACGCCGACATCGTGACCGCCTCGCTGCGGGCCCTGGTCAGCGCCGCCAACCGCGCGACGCGCTAAGGGGTCTCGCTTGCGGCCCTCTTCCTCCGGCTCTCGCGAGCGGCAGGAAGAGGGCCATTAACTTGCCCCCACCGCCCCAGCCGCCTATAAGTCCCCACGAAACGCTAGAGCAACAGCGGACAGCGCTATGATCGTGGTCACCGGCGGGGCCGGCTTCATCGGGTCCAACCTTGTCGCGGCTCTGGCTGCGCGCGGCATCACCGACGTGGCGGTGATCGACCGCTTCCGCGAAGGTGAGAAATGGCAGAACCTCGCCAAGCGCGAGGTCGCGGCCCTGGTGCCGCCCGAGCAGACGCTGGCCTTTCTCGACCAGCACGCTGCCGAAATCGACACCGTCTTTCATCTCGGCGCCATCTCCGCCACCACCGAGCGGGACGTCGACAAGATCGTCGCCAACAACGTCGCGCTGACGCTGGACCTGTGGCGCTGGTGTTCCTGGCGCGGCTGCCGGCTGATCTACGCCTCCTCCGCCGCGACCTATGGCGACGGCTCCGCCGGTTTCGACGATGACGGCTCCTGCGACGGGCTGGCGCGGCTGCGGCCGCTGAACGCCTATGGCTGGTCCAAGCATCTGGTCGACCGCCGCATCGCCCGCGCCGTCGCCGGCGGCGACCTCGTGCCGCCGCAATGGGCCGGGCTGAAATTCTTCAACGTCTACGGCCCGAACGAAGCCCACAAGGGCGACATGATGAGCGTGATCGCCAAGCTGCATCCCCAGCTGACGGCCAGCCAGCCGGCACGCCTGTTCAAGTCGCACAAGGACGGCTTCGAGGATGGCGGCCAGCTGCGCGATTTCATCCACGTCGACGATTGCGTCGCGGTGATGCTGTGGCTCTACGACCATCCCGACATCAGCGGCCTGTTCAACGTCGGCACCGGCAAGGCCCGCAGCTTCAAGGATCTGGCGCTGGCGACCTTTGCCGCGCTGGGGCTGCCCCCCCGGATTGAGTACTTCGAGATGCCCGAGCATCTGCGCGGCAAATACCAATATTTCACGCAGGCGACGACGGATCGCCTGCGCGCCGCCGGGTTCGACCAGCCCTTCACCGAGCTGGAAGAGGGTGTCCGGCGCTATGTGCAGGATTTCCTGTCGCAGCCCGACCCGTATCGCTGACCGGAGTTCCCATGCTCGCCACCCTGCCTGTCGTGGCCTTCCCCACCATCGACCCGGTCGCCTTTTCCGTCGGCCCGGTCGTCGTCCGCTGGTATGCGCTGGCCTATCTGGCCGGCTTCGTGCTGGGCTGGCGCTATTGCCTGGGGCTGGCGCGGCTCGATCCCGACCGCCGGCCGAACCCCGAGGAGTTCGACGACTTCCTGACCTGGGCGGTGATCGGCACCATCCTGGGCGGGCGGCTCGGCTATGTGCTGTTCTACAACCTGCCCTATTATCTGGAAAACCCGCTGGACGCCGTTCAGGTCTGGCATGGCGGCATGTCCTTCCACGGCGGCATGGTCGGCGTGCTGACCGCGATTGCGCTGTTCTGCTGGCGGCGCGGCATCTCGCCCTTCGTCTTCGGCGACATCATCGCCGCCTGTGCGCCCATCGGGCTGTTCTTCGGCCGCATCGCCAACTTCATCAATGGCGAGCTGTATGGCCGGCCGGCCCCCGATTTCGCCTATGCCATGGTCTTCCCGCGCGACCCGTTGCAGGTGCCGCGCCATCCCAGCCAGCTTTACGAGGCGGCCCTGGAGGGCGTGGTTCTGTTCATCCTGCTGGCGATCGCCATCCGCAGCCCGGCGCTGCGCAACCGGCCCGGCACCATCGGCGGGCTGTTCCTGATCGGCTACGGCCTGTCGCGCATCACGGTCGAGTTCTTCCGCGAACCCGACCCGCAGCTGGGCTTTCTGTTCGCCGGCGCCACGATGGGACAGCTGCTGTCGCTGCCGATGCTGGCAATCGGCCTGTGGCTGGTCCTGCGCGGCCGGCGTCACGCCATTCCGGCCTGACGCCATGGCGGACGAGAGCGCCGGTCCGGAAACGCTGGCCCGCCTGCTGGCCCGCCGCATCGTGATGGACGGCCCGATCAGCGTCGGCGCCTTCATGGCGGAGGCGCTGGGCCATCCGCGCTTCGGCTATTACATGCGCCGCGACCCGTTTGGCACGGCCGGCGATTTCACCACCGCGCCGGAAATCAGCCAGATGTTCGGCGAGCTGGTCGGGCTCTGGTGCGTCGACAGCTGGGCAAGGCTGGGCGGTCCCGGCCCCTTCCATCTGGTGGAACTGGGTCCCGGCCGCGGCACGCTGATGGCCGACGTGCTGCGGGCGGCTGCGGTGCTGCCGCTGTTCCGCGACAACGCCATCGTCCATCTGGTGGAGACCAGCCCATCCCTGCGGGAGCGGCAGCGCCAGACGCTGCACCCCATCCTGGGCGACGCGGTCCACTGGCATGACCGGTTGGAGGATGTGCCGGATGGCCCGACCATCCTGATCGCCAACGAGTTCTTCGACGCCCTGCCGATCCGTCAGGTGCAGAAGACCAACTATGGCTGGTTCGAGCGGCTGGTCGATGTCGAGCCCGCCAGCACCGAGGACGATCCGCGCTTCCGCTTCGTGCTGGAGGCCTTCGGCAGCTCTGGGAACCGGCTGGTACCGGATGCTTTGCGCGATGGGCCCGACGGCAGCGTGGTCGAGGTTTCTCCCGCCTCGCAGGCCGTGGCGCGGCTGATCGGCACCCGGCTGGCCACGGCCCCCGGTGCGGCGCTGGTGATCGACTACGGCTATGCCCACGGCCCGGCGGTCGGCGATACGCTGCAAGCGATGCGGCGCCATGCCTACGCCCCGGTGCTGGAAGCGCCGGGCGAGGCCGACCTGACGGCCCATGTCGATTTCGCCGCAATCGCCGCCGCGGCGCGGGAGGGCGGCGCCCAATCCTTCGGCGTGGTCGAACAGGGGGAATGGCTGACCCGGCTGGGCATCCGCCAGCGCGCATCCGCCCTGGCGGCGAAGGCCAGCCCGGCTCAGGCGCAGGACATCCGCGGCGCGCTGGACCGCTTGATCGATCCCACGCAAATGGGCAGGCTGTTCAAACTGGTCGCGTTCGCCACGCCCGGAGCCTTCGCCGACTCTCCCCCGGCCGGCTTCTGACCGGCGGACACGGAAACCGGGTCAGAGACACCGCACCATAACCGCCAGAAACACAATCCGGGCGGACCGTGCATCGCGTCCCCTGCCCTGTCGGGCGTAATTGCCGGGCATGGGGGCCACAGAACAGGGAAGGACGGCGTTCGTGATCACACTCGGCGCGCTGAATGACATCACCCACATTCGACACGCTTTTTTCACCCGCACCGGCGGGGTGTCCACCGGGCTCTACGCCTCGCTGAACTGCGGGCTGGGATCCAACGACTCCGCCGCGGCCGTGCATGAGAACCGTGCCCGCGCCGCCGCGCGCATGGAGGTGACGCCCGCCAACCTCATCACCTGCTATCAGGTCCACAGCCCGACCTGCGTGGTGGTGGAAGAGCCCTGGACTCCGGAAACTGCCCCGAAGGCGGACGCCATGGCGACCCGGCAGTCGGGGATCGCGCTGGGCATCCTGACCGCCGACTGCGCCCCCGTCCTGTTCGCCGACAGCAAGGCGCGGGTGATCGGCGCCGCCCATGCCGGCTGGAAGGGCGCCAAGGGCGGCGTCATCGAGGCGACCGTCGCCCGCATGGTCGAGCTGGGCGCCAAGCCGAATCGGATCGTCGCCTGCATCGGTCCCTGCATCGCCCAGCGCTCCTACGAGGTGGGGCCGGAATTCCCGACCCCGTTCGAGGAGGAGGACGCCCGCAACCGCGATTACTTCGCCCCGGCACGCAAGCCCGGCCATTTCCTGTTCGATCTGGCGGCCTACGTCACCCGCCGGCTGGGCGACTCCGGCGTCACGGTGATCCAGCGCTGCCCCAACGACACGGTGGCCGAGGAGGACCGCTTCTTCAGCTATCGCCGCTCCTGCCTTCGGGGAGAGGCGGATTACGGCCGCGGCCTTTCGGCCATCGTCCTGCAGAATTGAAACGGCGCGAACGGGTGGGCGGAACGGCCATGGTCATGCCGCCCGCGCAGGGCGGCATTCCCCAATGGGGAAAGACACGACCGTCATGGAACGTTTACATGGGGCCGACCCTTTGTTATGGTCCGCCCCGTTTTCAAGGGGCGCCGGCGCGCAAGCGGCGAACGTGCCTTGAGCCGTTTCCCTGCAAAGAGAGCCGACCCCGATGAAGGTGCTTGCCGGCAACAGCAACCGTCCGCTGGCCGAGGCGATCTCCACCTGTCTCGGCGTGCCGCTGACCAAAGCCAGCGTCCGCCGTTTCTCCGACATGGAGGTTTTCGTCGAGATCCTGGAGAACGTGCGCGGCGAGGACGTGTTCGTCGTCCAGTCGACCTCGTTCCCGGCCAACGACAACCTGATGGAACTGCTGGTGACGATCGATGCGCTTCGGCGCGGGTCGGCCCGGCGCATCACGGCGGTCATTCCCTACTACGGCTACGCCCGCCAGGATCGCAAGACCGGCCCGCGCACGCCGATCTCGGCCAAGCTGGTCGCCAACCTGATCACCCAGGCCGGCGCCAACCGCGTGCTGACGATGGACCTGCACGCAGGCCAGATCCAGGGCTTCTTCGACATCCCCACCGACAACCTGATGGCCGCCCCGGTCTTCGAGAAGGACATCCGCCAGTCCTTCGAGAACATCGGCGAGGTCACCATCGTGTCGCCGGACGTCGGTGGCGTGGTGCGCGCCCGCGCGCTGGCCAAGCGCCTGGACGCCGATCTGGCGATCATCGACAAGCGGCGTGAGCGCGCCGGCGTGTCGGAGGTGATGAACATCATCGGCGATGCCGACGGCCGCCGCTGCATCCTGATCGACGACATCGTCGACTCGGGCGGCACGCTGTGCAACGCCGCCGTCGCCCTGATGGAAGCCGGTGCCAAGTCGGTCCACGCCTTCTGCACCCACGGCGTCCTGTCCGGCGGTGCCGTCGCCCGCGTCGCCGTGTCGCCGCTGGAGCAGCTGGTCACCACCGACAGCATCCAGGCGACCGAGGCGGTGCGCGTGTCGCGCAACATCCGCCAGCTGACCATCGCCCCCCTGCTCGCCGAGGCCATCATGCGCATCAGCGAGGAGCGGTCGGTGTCGAGCCTGTTCTCGTAAGAACGGCAAAGCTACAGGAAAGGCCCTTTCCCACCGGGAGAGGGCCTTTTTTTGCTGCGTGCGTTCCGCTTATCACCCCGGCCCCTGCCCGTTACCCAGCCCATGGAAGTCGTTCGCCGTGACCTGCCCGCCGGTGGCTGCGGCGATTCGGGCCATCACGGCAGGACGGGGAACGCGTCGGCCATGGCGGTAACGGTTGACCGTTGCCTGGCTCGTCCCGATCAGGGCGGCAAAGGCCTCTTCCTTGGTTGCGGTCCGGTTGAGCCAATCGTCGAGAGTCATACCGCAATGGTTTAGACCAAGCAGGCTTCTACGCGCAACTGGATTTATTCCGTTGCGATGGACTTTCCGAAGCCGTTTTGGTATGAACGGCTCATGACCACAATGCGCGAACTGCGGCAGGCCGCCGGGCTGAGTCAGGAAAAGCTGGCCGAGATGGCCGGCACCTCCCAGCCACAGATCAACAAGCTGGAAACCGGCCAGCGCAAGTTGACCGTCGATTGGGCGGTCAAGCTGGCCGGGCCGTTGGGCGTCGAGCCGGCGGTCCTGCTCGGTCTCGACGGGCCGACTGCCGCGACGGCCCAGACGGCTTCCCTGCGCCCGGCCCGTCCGTCGCTTCCACCGCTCCTCCGTACAGCACCGCTTCCGCAGGTGCAGGCTGCCGCCTCGATGCCGGTGCGGGCGGCGGCGCGCGGCGGCGTGGATCAGGAAATGTTTCTGGAAGACGGCCCCATCGACTGGATCGCCCGGCCCGATTACCTGAAGAACGCCCGCGATCCCTACGCCATGTATGTGGTCGGCGACTCGATGATGCCGCGTTTCCGCCCGGCGCAACTTCTGCACGTCAACCCGCACAAGCCGCCGGCGGCAGGGTCCGGGGTGGTGGTGGTCAAATGCAACAAGGCGGTGCTGGTGAAGGAGTTCGTACGGCGAGGCCCCGACATGGTGATCCTGCGCGAATACCGGCCGGCCGACCGCGAGTTTCCCGTTCCGCTGGAAGAGATCGACACCCTGCACACCGTGGTCGGCTTGCAGGAGCCCTGAGCGGCATACCGCAACGGTATCGGCTTTTTCTGGCTCATATAGTCCAAATTGGACTATTCCTTCTTTCGGCGAAGCGACGGACCTTTCCGGCGCACCACAGTCGATCGAGGAGACAAGGCCATGCCCCAGCTCTATCCGCGCTTCCATCCCGGCCCGTCGGGCGGGCGGCTCGACAGCTTCAGCGAGCGCGGCGCCAACGAACTGGCCCGCCGCATCCGCACCGCCTGGGCCAACATCGGCTGGGACGTGGAGGTGCGGGTGGAGCGCATCGCCAGCGAGGAGTTGGGCGACGGCCGCAGCACCGCCCACTTCACCGTTCGCAGCGACCTGATCAACGGACTGCCCCAGCGTCGCCTGTCCCAGCGCCGACCGGACGAGGCGGCACGGGCGCTGCCGCGCGCCGCCTGATGCGGCTCACTTCAGCCGCTCGTCCAACTCGACCTGATAGCCGACGGCAAGGCGGTTGGTCTCGTTCGCCATGCCCACCACCGCAATCAGTTCGCCGAACTGCGCGTCGGTCATGCCCAGACGCCGCGCCGCCGCCTCGTGCGAGCGGATGCAATATTGGCAGTTGTTGGTGACGCTGACCGCGACGAAGATCATCTCCTTCACCAGCGGGTCGAGCGCACCGGGCGCCATCACCTCCTTCAGGCTCTCCCAGGTCCGTGCCAGGGTCGGCGGATGGTGGGCGACCGCCTTCCAGAAATTGTTCACGTCGGGGACGTTGCGCGTCGCCTTGATGTCGTCATAGACGGCGCGGACCTCCGGGGTGGCATCGGCCTGTTCGATCGGGGGAAGCGGCATGGCGATGGGAGCTCCTGCGGGGGACGGTGACTTGCGATAAGGCAGGACATCGTGTCGCAAGGCAACAGCCAGCCCACGTCTTTCCCCCGTCCATCGGCCAAGTTGACCAATGCTTGTCCCGCTGGTAGTAGAGACTTGCAACAGATCGCGCAAACGTTCGGACGAACAATCCGCCCGGAAGCCGCGACGCTGGAAGAAATCCATAAGACACGAAATCCATTCGTGCAGCGTTCCCATGCGGCCCGGCCCCGGCACATGTCCGATCCGGCCCGAATGCCGGGAGGAACAGCGTGGACAGCACGGTTCTAGAGGCCGCCTTGCCACCCCATCGTCAGGACGGCCATCATAAGGATGGTGCCGGCATCGCAAGTGCCCCCGTTCCCAACACCCTCGATCTGGCCGCCTCATCCCGGGGCCTGCGTCTTCTCGTCCGCCTGCATGCCGAAGAACCGACCGCCGCCCTGCTGGAGACCTTGCGGCGCGACCCGGTCCGCCGCGGCCCGCTGGCGCTCGACCGCGACGACTCCCAGCAGGCCGCCGCCCTGGTGGACGAGGTGGTGAGCGACCTGCCGGACCGGATCACCCGCCGCAGCCTCGCCCCGCTGGTCGCCGATTTCGCCGACATCCACATCAACGGCGGGCTGCGGGCCTGTCCGACCGAAGGTCCGTGGCTGGAGGAGAGGTTGCGGGGCGATGCCGCCGCCTCCCTGCTGCGCTGGCGCACCGGCCTGGAGGCGGAACTGCGCCTGCCGCCGCTGGACCGGCTGGCGCACGACCATATCGCGGCGGAACTGGTCGTCCTCGCCGCGCTGCTCGACCGCGGGCGCACGCTCGACGCCGTCCGCTTCCTCGACCGCCACCCACTGCGCTGGATGCCGGATTTCTGCAGCCGCGTCGCAACCCGTTGCCGCGAACCTTTCTTCGCCGGTATCGCCATCCTCACCAATGCCCATCTCGACGATCTGCGGGACCGGCTAGGCGATCTGTGCAGGCTGCCCCGCCCGGCCGATGACGGTTCCGATGTCCGCCGCCGCCGACGCTGGACGGAAGGGCGCTTTCCCCGCGCCTGCACCTGCGATCCGTAAACGGCCGAACTGCGATCCGCCATCGCCGCCCTGCCTTAAAGTCAGAGTTGCCCATTCTTCGATGCTTCGGCCATGGTGACCGGAACGGGGTCGACCAGCGGTCTACCCAGTGGCCTGTCCTGTGCCGCCGATGGCCGGCATCGTTTCTTTTCTCGGCAATGGTTGGTGATGCCCGTTCACAACCTCGACAGTCGGACCGACCGCAGGGGGGCCCTGCGCCTTCTGCGCCTGCTGCTGGCTGTGTCGGTCGCGCTGCCGCTCGTGCTGTTCGCCGGCATCGGCTGGCGCGAACGGTGGGAGGCCCAGGACGAGGCTGAGCGGAACAGCAGCAAGAACGCCCTGATCCTGCACGAACATGTGCTGAAGGTGTTCGACACCATGTCCCAGGTGCTGGACCGGGTGGACGAGCACATCCATGGGCGCAGCTGGCGCGAGATCGCCGAGTCGGAGCCGCTGCACCGCTATCTCAAAACGCTGGAAGGCGAGCTTGAGCAGATTGGCGCCATCGGCCTGACCGATCCCGACGGGTTCGTGCGCAACTCCAGCCTCGTCTTCCCCGCACGCAACAGTTACATCGGCGACCGCGCGGATTTCCGGGAACAGCGGGAACAGGACTCCGGCCTGCTCATCGCCGGCCCGGTCATCGACCCCACCAGCGGCAAGCCCAGCTTCGGCATCAGCCGGCGCCGCAGCAGTCCCGGCGGTCCCGACGGCAGCTTCGACGGGATGATCGCCGCCATCGTCGATCCGGACTATTTCGCCAGCTTCTACCGGCGGATCATCGGCACCGAAGGGGAATCCATCGCGCTGATCCGCGACGACGGCGCGATGCTGATGCGCTTTCCGACCCTGGACCCGACGCGGCCGAACGCGACGCTGCCGACCCTGCCGGCCGACCGCGGCCTGCGCGCCGAAATCCGCCGCCAGCCGGACGAGGGAATTTTCCGCACCGGCAACAGCATATTGCAGGGTCTGGAGCGCGTGTTCGCCTACAAGCGGGTCGGCGCCTTCCCGATCTACGTCGTCTATGGGTTGGACGGGACGCAGGTCACCCGGTCCTGGTGGCGGAACATGGCGCTCGACGCCGCCTTCGTGGCTCCGGCAACGCTGGCGCTGGCGCTCCTCGCCTGGCTCGCCTACAGCCGCGCCGCCTCCGAAAGCGCCGCGGTCCGGCGCTGGGCGGAGGAGGTGCGCAACCGCGAAAGGCTGGAAGAAGCGCTGCGCCAGAGCCAGAAGATGGAGGCACTGGGCCAGTTGACCGGCGGGGTGGCGCATGACTTCAACAATCTGCTGACCGCGGCGCTCGCCAACCTGCATCTGCTGGCCCGCCATCTGCCGGCCGACGGCCAGCGCTTCCTGGCCGGGGCGCGGACCGCGCTGGAGCGGGCGGAGAAGCTGACCCGGCAACTGCTGTCCTTCTCGCGCCAGGATGCCGTCAACCCGACGGTGGTCGATCTGGGCGACAGCCTCCGCCGGATGGCCGACCTGCTGGAACGCTCCATCCGGGCGGACATCGTGCTGGAGTGGGACATCGCCCCGGTACCGATGGCGGTCGCCATCGATCAGGTGCAGTTGGAAATGGCGGTGCTGAACTTGGTGCTGAACGCCCGCGATGCCATGCCCGGCGGCGGCCGAATCCGCATCGCCGCTGCGCCCGGTCCAGAGCCGCGCACCGCCCGCATCGAGGTCTCCGACTCCGGAGCCGGCATGCCGCCCGACGTGATGGCCCGCGCCTTCGATCCCTTCTTCACCACCAAGGGGGTCGGCAAGGGAACGGGGCTCGGCCTGTCGATGGTCTATGGATTCGCCCGCCAGTCCGGCGGCAACGCCACCATCGACAGCCGGCCCGGCGAGGGCACGCATGTGTGCATCGACCTGCCGCTGACCGACGCCCAGCCGGAGGAACCGGCCCCTGTCCCGGCGGCCCCGGTCGCGGACATCCGCCCGCTGCGCATCCTGGTGGTGGAGGACAATCCGCTGGTTCTGATGGCGACGGTGGAAGGACTGGCCCAGGAAGGCTTCTCGGTCGAGACCGCGGAAGACGGCGTCACGGCGCTGGCCCTTCTGGAGACCGACCGCGACTTCGATCTTGTGGTGTCGGACGTCGTGATGCCGGGCGGCGTTTCCGGGATCGACCTTGCCCGCCACATCCGTGAGCATTGGCCGCAGCTGCGGGTCCTGCTGGCCTCCGGCTACAGCCCCGAATCGCTGGCGACCATGGGCGCCGACACCGCATCGGTGCTGGCGAAGCCCTTCACCCCCGACCAGCTGACGGCGCGTATCCGGTCGCTGACCCGGACCGGACCGGATGGCGGTGCCGCGGACGGGATCAGGTCAGCGCGCTGACAAACATCGGCGTCCACAGCGCCATGCACCACACCAGGCCAAGGCACAGGCCGCGGGTCAGATCGTCGAAGGTCGGCTGTTCCAGGCGGTTCAGCTTCCACATCGCGTTGACTTCGCCCGGCGTCAGCGGCCGGTCGCCCGACTCGGTGTCGGAAGCGAAATCGGATTGGACCGTACGGCGATCGGTCTGCTCACGGCTCGCGGCTGCGCGCCGTTCGGGGTCGCGTGACAGCATGGCTGGGGCCTCGCATCGATAGCGGAATGCCCAACAAGTTTGTGCCCGCCGCCGCCGGCGACCAGCCTTCCTTCCGTCCACGCCGGAATTTTGTCGACATACGAAAAAAGGCCGCCATCCGCTGGACGGATGCGGCCTTTTCGCCAAGCGTCCGGCCGGATCGGCCGGACGGGATCACTTGCCGGGACGGATCACCGGGGTGAGCTGGTCGCCCCAGTTGCCGGTCTCGTTGTGGTAGCGGGCGGTGCGCATCAGCTCGACCGTCACACCGGCCTCGACCGCCTTGACGACGGCGTCGTTCAGGCGGTGCAGGTTGTTGGCGACGATACGAATGGCGCTTTCCTGCTCCGGCGTCAGTTCCGACCGGTCATCCGGCGGCGCGTCCTTGAAACCCGACATGCGTTGTTCCTTCCCCTGGATTGGGACCGCCCCGGCGGGACCGGCTGCGGTCCAGAACTTGGTCATGATCTTGACCGGCCTTTCCGGCCGGTTTCCATCATGTACCACATTGTGTGCGCCGCGACAAAGAGCACGACGCGCCAAGCGCTTGCGACCATTGGCCTCTTGCAACCGGCAAACCGACGCCAGGGCGGCGGTGCAATCCCATGGCGGCCGACGCCCTGACGTTGCGGCTTAATCGGCCGGTCGAAGGTCCCGTCCATGCCGGGCGCTCCGCCAAAGGTTGTTTTCTTACAAACAAAAGAAATAATGCTTCAGCGTTGCAACAAACTCTTGGGTTAACTCAATGGTTGACGATCCTCGATTGCGATGCACAGATATCACCACGATCCAATTTTTCCGCTACGGAGATCATCTTGAAGAATGTTGCTGCCAAGGCCCTGCTCGTTGCGTCCTCGCTGTTTCTGATGCATGGCGCGGCGCTCGCCGGCCAGCAGGACTTCACGATCGTCAACAAGACCGGCTACCCGCTGAAGCACATCTACGTTTCGGAAAACAACAACAACAGCTGGGACGAGGACATCCTCGGCCGCGATGTGCTTGACGACGGCGAGTACTTCGAGGTTGCCTTTGCCAAGGCCGAGAAGACCTGCAAGTGGGACATGAAGGTCGTCTATGACGACGGCGAATCGGCGGTGTGGCAGGGACTGAACCTTTGCCAGCTCTCCAAGCTGACGCTGAAGTGGAACAAGAACACCGGCGTCACCTCGGCCCAGACCGAGTAATCCGTCACCGGAAATTGTCGGTGCTGCGGTTCATCAGATGGATGAAGACGTCTTCCAGCGTCGGTTCCGTCGCGGTGATCCGCAGCTCCGGCTGCCCCATCCAGGGGGCGAGCGCCCGGTCCAGGGCGGAGGCGTCGGTTCCGCTGACATGCAGGCGGCTGCCGAAGACCGCAACCATCTCCACTCCCGGCTGCCCCTCCAGCACCGCGGCGATGCGGTGCAGGCCATTGCCCGCGACCAGACGGGTGTGCAGGCCCGACCCGGCAATCACCTGATCGACCGTTCCGTGCGTCATCAGCGTGCCGTAGGCGATGTAGGCGATGCGGTGGCAGCGTTCCGCCTCGTCCATGTAATGGGTGCTGACCAGAACCGTCAGACCCTCGCCGGCCAGCCGGTGAATCTCATCCCAGAATTCGCGCCGCGCCTTGGGATCGACGCCCGCCGTCGGTTCGTCGAGCAGCAGCAGCTTCGGCTCGTGCAGGATGCAGGCGGCCAGCGCTAGGCGCTGCTTCCAGCCGCCGGACAACTCCCCCGCCAACTGCGTGCGGCGGTTGGACAGACCCAGCCGGTCCAGCGCCTCCACCACCCGCCGCCGCCGGTTGGGCAGACCATACATGCGGGCGACGAAGTCCAGATTCTCGGCGATGCTCAGATCTTCCCAGAAGCTGAACTTCTGGGTCATGTAGCCGACCTGCCGCTTGATCGCCGCGCTGTGCCGCCGGATGTCGAGGCCAAGGCAGGTGCCCTCCCCCGCATCGGGGGTCAACAGGCCGCACAAAAGCCGGATCGTCGTGGTCTTGCCCGACCCGTTGGGGCCGAGAAAGCCGTAGATCTCGCCGGTTTCCACCCGGATCGACACATCGTCGACCACGGTCTTGCTGCCGAAGCGCTTGACCAGACCGCGCACGTCGATGGCCGGGCCGTCATTGGCCGCAGAGCTGTCCGCCGGGCTTTCCGCCGTCATTGCCCCGCCCCCGCCGGCCGGACATCCGCCAACCAGACATCGACCGGCAGTCCCGGGTTCAGCGGGCGGCCCGATGCCGTCTCCATCCGGGCCTCGACCCGAAAGACCAGCTTCTCCCGGCTGCCGACGCTGTAGATCACCGGCGGGGTATATTCCGCCTGCGAGGCAATCCGTGTCACCCGTGCGGACAGGCCGGGTGGGCAGCCGTCGCAGCGCACCGACAGGGCTCCCCCCGGCACCACCCCCGCCAAGGCGGTTTCCGGGACGAACAGCACCAGCTTCACCCGCTCCGGCGGCAGGAGCGACACCACCGGGGAGCCGGCCGGCACCCACTCGCCGGGATTGTACAGCGTGTCCTCGACCAGGGCCGCCGCCGGGGCGACGGGAGCCAGATCGGCCAGCCGCCGCTCCGCCTGGGCAAGCGCCGCCTCCGCCTGGGTCACCGCCTCGTCGGCAGCGCGCAACTGTTCGGGCCGGGCCGGCAAGGCGGCGACCGCCACTTGGGCATCCGCCTCCGCCAGTTGGCCACGGTCGCGGTCGAAGGCGGCGCGCGCCTGATCGAGCTTGTCCGGGGACGACACCTTGCGGGCAACCAGTTCCTGCTGGCGGGCCAGTTCGGCGGTGGAATAGCGCAGTGCCGCCTCCGCCCGCGCCTTCTGCGCGGTCAGCACCGCCACCTCCTGCGCCCGCTTGCCGGTGGCGAGGTCGGCGCGCTGTGCTCGCGCCTGGGCCAGCGCCGCCGCCAGCCGGTCGCGCTCGGCCATGGCGGTGGCACGGTCGATGGCGAAGAGCGGCGCTCCTGCCGCCACCTGTGCCCCGCGGGCGACCGACAGGCTTTCCAGCATGCCGGCGCTGGGGGCGGCGATGCGCAGATACTCCCCCTCGACATAGCCATGGGCGAGCGGCGGCGCCCCGCCGGCCGCGATGGGCAGCCCCACCGCCAGGGCGATGGCCGCCAGCCCGTCCAGGAGACTTCCGAGAAACCCGCTCATGGCGCATCCTCCCCCGCCCCTGTCCGCCCTGTCTGCGGATCCGCATCACGCAGCAGCACACGGCGCAGGTTGTCGATGTGGACCTCCACCAGCGCCGCCACGTCCATGGGCGGTTCGCCATCGACCCCGTCGAAGGAGGTTCGCCACACCGCGCTCATCAGCAGCGGTGCGACGATCAGACGCACGCTGGGATCGAGCTCCATCGGACGGAACTCTCCGCTCTCCATGCCCCGCCGCAACAGGCCCCCGAGCACACCGAAACCGCGGCGGATCACCTCGCGGTGGTAGAAGGCGGCAAGTTCGGGGAAATTGCCGGCCTCGGCGATCACCAGACGCGGGATCACCGCCATGCGCGTCGTGGCGATCAGCCGCGCCACCATGCGCAGCAGCCGCTCCAGCACTGGAAAGCACGGCCCGCCGGCCGAGGCGACCAGCGCTTCGGCCTGTTGCAGGTTCGGCAGGATGGCGGCGCGGATCACCGCCTTGAACAGCTCTTCCTTGCTGGGAAAGTAGAGATAGAGCGTACCCTTGCTGATCCCGGCGCGGGCCGCCACCTCCTCCAGCCGCGCGGCGGCGAAACCGCGGTCGGCGAAGACCTCCATCGCGGCGGCGACGATCTCCTGCGGCCGGGCGTCCTTGCGGCGGCGCCAGCGCGGCGGTTCGCCGGACGCAGCCGGATCGGAGGCGAGGGCGGGACGAGCTTCGGGCGGAGGACCGGATTTGCGGGAGGGCATGTGCGCCTCTCTTTATAACTGACCAGTCAGTTATTAACATGATCCGGCCGTTCCACCAATGGCTAAGGTCATTGTGCGCCGCAATAGAATCTATGCAAAAGGTCTTGCCTTTCCGCGAGCAGTCACGGACACTTTCCACCGGCTGGCAGCGTACGAACGGAGTCGCGGCCATGCCCGGCCTGGAAGATGGGCTCCAAAACAGGACATGAACGGCATGGCCGGACCAACGGCCGCCGCGGTTTTCGGGGGGTACGGATCAAGGCGCTGACGCCGGGACCCGACGGCTTGCGATGTCTGGACTCTCCCGTCCGGCATTGGCCCGGGTCCCCAGCCGAGCGAGGGGATCGAACATGCCGAGTGCTGCCCAGTCCGCGTCATCCTCCAGCCTGGAGCTGCTGACGATCTACGAGGTCAGCAAGATCCTCGGGTCGTCGCTGGATCTGGAACAGACCCTGCGCGAGGTGCTGCGGGCGCTGTCCTATCAGCTGCAGATGCATCGCGGCCGTGTCTATCTTCAGGGTGAGGACGGGGCCCTGCGCCTCGTCGCCGCGCAGGGCCTGCCCAAGGACTCGCCGGCGCAGGAGATCGACTACAACCAGGGCGAAGGCATCAGCGGCCGCATCCTGAAGACCGGCATGCCCGCCGTCGTGCCCAACCTCGCCGAGGAGCCGCTGTTCAACAACCGCTCCGGCGGGCGTGACGATCTGGACGAGCAGGTGGCCTCGCTGGTCGGCGTGCCGATCAAGGCGGCCGGCGCCGTCATCGGCGTGCTGACCATCGACCGCATCTCCGACGACGGCCCCAGCGGTCATTTCGGCTCCGATGTCCGTTTCCTGACCATGGTCGCCAACCTGATCGGCCAGACCGTGCGCCTGCACCGCACGGTGGCGGAAGAGCGGCGCTTCATGATGCGCGAGACCTTCCGCGTCCAGAAGGAGCTTCGGCCGGTCGTGGCGCCGGTCAACGACGTGGTCTGCACCAGCCCCAACATGGTCGACGTGCTGGCCCAGGTGCACCGGGTGGCGCCCTTCAAGTCGACTGTGCTGATCCGCGGCGAGAGCGGCACCGGCAAGGAGCTGATCGCGCGCGCCATCCACAATCTGTCGCCGCGCAAGGATGCCCCCTTCATCCGCGTCAACTGCGCAGCATTGCCCGAATCGCTGCTGGAATCGGAGCTGTTCGGCCACGAGAAGGGATCCTTCACCGGGGCGCAGAAGGACCACAAGGGCCGGTTCGAGCTGGCCTCCGGCGGCACGCTGTTCCTGGACGAGATCGGCGACATCTCCTCCAACTTCCAGGCCAAGCTGCTGCGCGTGTTGCAGGAGCAGGAGTTCGAGCGGGTTGGTGGATCGAAGACGATCAAGACCGATGTGCGGCTGATCTGTGCCACCAACCTGAACCTCGAGGAGGCTGTCGGCCACGGCAAGTTCCGCGCCGATCTGTATTTCCGCATCAACGTGGTGACCATCCACCTGCCGCCGCTGCGCGAACGGCGCGGCGACATCGCCATGCTGGCCAAGCATTTCATCGGCAAGTTCGGCCGCGACAACGGCCTCAATCTGGACATCGCTCCGGACGCGCTGGAGGTGCTGAACCGCTGCACGTGGCCCGGCAACGTGCGCGAACTGGAAAACTGCATCGAGCGCGCGGCGACCCAGTGCCGCAACGGCACCATCCGCGTCCCCGACCTGTCCTGCAGCATGAATCTCTGCAACTCGTCGGTTCTGTTCCAGTACCGCACCATGGGCGCCGCCGTCGGCGGGCTGGCCCCGTCGATGAGCGGAACGCCGACCAACCCGTCGGTCGCGCCTTCCCGCCCGCAGACGCCTGCCTTGCCGCAAGGGATGCCGCCAGCGATGCCGGCCCCTGCCAACGGGGCGGCGCATGGAGCAGCCAACGGAGCGCCCAACGGAGCACAGTGGCCGGCCTGCGCATCGGGCTGCGGGGCCGGACCGATGCCGGTCTGCGGCGCCTCGAAGCCGCTGCCGCCCTCGGCCATCGTCCCCCTGCCCACCCCCCAGCCGGCGGCGTCGGCCCCGGCCGTCCCCTCCGCCCCGGCCCCGCAACCGGCCTCGGCCGGGCCCGACCTCCCGCTGGACGAACCGGAGTCGGGCCCGCTGCGCGACCGCCTGATCTGGGCGATGGAACGGACCGGCTGGGTCCAGGCCAAGGCCGCCCGCCTGCTGGGCATGACGACGCGTCAGGTGAGCTACGCGCTGCGCAAGTACAACATCGAGATCAAGCGGTTCTAGAGTCTGTCTGATGCTTATTGAAGCATCAGACAGACTCTAAGCTTTTGGTTTTCCGTGTGATTCACGCCTCAAGCGATTCCGCTTGAACCGATCACACTCTAAGCCCGGAAGCCGGGGAACCGGACATCTTCCGCCGGCCACCCCCGTCGCGCACCCTGCGGTTTCGTGTTACCCTGCCGGGCCTTCGATTCGATGGCATGCACCCCGGTCGAACGGATTTCCGTCTTGCCTTCGCTTGAGAAGCCCCTCGCCCTGCTGTTCGTCGACATCGCCGACAGCACGATGCTGTACGAGCGCGTCGGCAACGTCAACGCGGCGGCGCTGACGCAGCGGGTGCTGGCCCATCTGCGCCGATTGGTGGATGAGAATCGCGGCGGCGTCATCAAGAGCCTCGGCGACGGTCTGCTCGCCGCCTTCACGCTCCGCGACGACAGCGCCCGCACCGCCTGCGCAATGATCGGCATCGAGGAGCAGTACGGGCTGCGGCTGCGCATCGGCATCCATTTCGGTTCGGTGATCGAAGGGGTCGGCGACCTCTATGGCGACGCCTGCAACGTCGCGGCACGGGTGCAACAGATCGCCCGGCCGGGCGAGATCCTGGCGACCCGGGCTCTGGTGGAGGGCTTATCCCCCGACCTGCGCGGCCGGACCAAGCCGCTGAGCAACGTCGCGATGAAGGGCAAGACCACCCCGATCCCCGTCCACCAAATCCGCACCGGCGACGATGCCGAGGACGCCATCGACAGCACCACGCTCGGCTTCTCGCTGGTGTCGGAGGTCGGCCGCAGAATGGTGACGCTGCACCTCGCCTATCGCGGGCAGGACATCACGCTGAGCCAGGCCCTGCCCCGCGTCACCATCGGGCGGGAGGACAGCAGCGGCCTGCGCATCGCCTCGCGCCAAACCTCGCGCCAGCATGCGGTGGTCGACTTCACCCGCGACAGCTTCCTGCTGACCGATCATTCCACCAACGGTACCTTCATCCGCAGCGGCGGGTCGCCGCCGCTGGTGCTGCGCCGCGACGCGACCAAGCTGGTCGGCAGCGGCCTGATCGGCTTCGGAGCGGAGGCGCGCGACGAAGGGCAGGACCATGTCGTCGCCTTCCGCGCCGAACTGGCCTGACCGGTTTGTCGGCACCCCGACAAAGCCCTCCGCCCGCCCCGCCATTGTCGCAATGACGACAGCGTCCGCACCCCCGACAAATCCGGTCAAGCCTTTGTAATTCCTTCGTTTCTTCTTTTGGCCCCGAACTTGCTTTTCATTCTTCCGTCCAACGGTGTCGTCCGGCACGGCAGGGAAGGAGTGGATGATGAGCAACGTGGTTTCGCTCGACAGCATCTTCGGGCTGGGGGAACTGGCCCCGCCAGCCGTGATGCCGGCAGCACCCGAGGCGGCGTCCGGCTGTTCGTCGTCGTCCTGCGGTTCTTCCGATGGTCCGGCCGACATGGACCCGGCAGTGTGGGAAAAGGTGAAGAACCATCCCTGCTATTCGGAAGAGGCGCATCACTATTTCGCCCGCATGCATGTCGCGGTCGCCCCGGCCTGCAACATCCAGTGCAACTACTGCAACCGAAAATACGATTGCTCGAACGAGAGCCGGCCGGGCGTGGTCTCCGAAAAGCTGACCCCCGATCAGGCGCTCAAGAAGATCCTCGCCGTCGCCCAGGAAATCCCGCAGCTGTCGGTGATCGGCATCGCCGGTCCCGGTGACAGTCTGGCGGCCGCCGGCAAGAACACCTTCGCCACCTTCGAGATGCTGCAGAAGAAGGCGCCGGACCTGAAGCTGTGCCTGTCCACCAACGGTCTGGCCCTGCCGGACCATGTGGACACCATCGCGCAATACAACATCGACCACGTGACCATCACCATCAACATGGTCGATCCGGAGGTCGGCGCGCAGATCTACCCGTGGATCTTCTACAAGCACAAGCGCTGGACCGGACTGGACGCCGCCAAGATCCTGCACGAGCAGCAGATGCTTGGGCTGGAGATGCTGACCTCGCGCGGCATCCTGGTGAAGGTGAACTCGGTCATGATCCCCGGGGTCAACGACGAGCATCTGCTGGAGGTGAACAAGGCGGTGAAGAGCCGCGGCGCCTTCCTGCACAACATCATGCCGCTGATCTCCGACCCCGCCCACGGCACCTGGTTCGGCCTGAACGGCCAGCGCGGCCCCACCGCGCAGGAGCTGAAGGTGGTGCAGGACGCCTGCGAGGGCGGGGCCAAGCTGATGCGCCACTGCCGCCAGTGCCGCGCCGACGCCGTCGGCCTGCTGGGCGAGGACCGCGGCGAGGAATTCACCGCCGACAAGATCGAGGCGATGGGCTTCGTCGACTATGACGACGAGGCCCGTCGCACCTACCGCGAGCATGTCGAATCCGAGCGGGCCGGCCGCCACGCCTCGAAGGCCGCGGCACAGGCCGATGTACGCGACAGCGTCGGCACCACGGCCGATCCGATCCTGATCGCCGTCGCCACCAAGGGCGGCGAGCGCATCAACGAGCATTTCGGCCACGCCAAGGAATTCCAGATCTACGAGGTCAGCCCCGCCGGTGCCAAGTTCGTCGGCCACCGCCGCGTCGACCAGTATTGCGAAGGCGGCTCCGGCGACGTCGACACGCTGGACGGCGTGCTGGCCGCCATCAACGACTGCACCGCGGTGTTCGTCGCCAAGATCGGCGGCTGCCCGTCCAAGTCGCTGGCCGATGCCGGGATCGAGCCGGTCGACCGCTTCGCCTTCGACTACATCGAGGAATCGGCGCTGGCCTACTTCAAGGACTACGCCGAGCGGCTCGGCCAGGGCGTCGTCCAGTCCCGCGCCGGCCAGGATGCGGTGATCCGCACCGGGGCGCTGACCGCGCGCCGCGCCTGACCCCCTTCCCCCTTCCACAGCCATCCCATCACCCAAGGAGAGAGCCATGGCCTACAAGATCAAGTCCGCCGAATGCACCGTCTGCGGCGCCTGCGAGGCCGAGTGCCCGAACATCGCCATCAGCCTCAAGAAAGGCACCTACGTCATCGATCCGGCCAAATGCACCGAATGCCAGGGGCAGTTCGACAGCCCGCAATGCGCCGCCGTCTGCCCGGCCGACTGCTGCGTCCCGGCGTGATGTGAAGTCCCCTCTCCCTTGGGGGAGAGGGGGAACCCCCAGGAGCACCGCGCCATGCTGGACGAGGTGGATGAGGACTGGCTCGCCCGCCGCTATTACGGCGGGGACCTTCCGCCCGAGGCGGAACGCTGCCTGCATCTGGCCGCCGCCAGCTATGCCGACAGCGGGGCGGCGCTCGCCCATCTCGCCCACGCGGCGGAGATCGCCCCCGGTCATCGCCTCGTCGACCTCGGCCATTACAAGTTCCACTTCTACAAGGCCAACCTCGATCAGGCGCTGGTCTATGGCGAGCGCATGCTCGGCCATGCGATGGCGGCACTCGGCGTCAACCATACGGACTGGCGTAGCATCACACCGGCCACCGCCGATTTCCGCGGGCTAGAACCGGCGCCCCGCCTGTTCCTGTTCGCCCTGATCGCCATCGGCTACCTGCTGCTGCGCACCGGCCAACTCGACGCCGGGCGGCAGGCGCTGACCAAGGTCCGCGACCTCGACCCCGACGACCGGTTCGGCGCTGGCCGACTGATCGCCGTCGCCGACCGCCGCGAGCATGAGGACGAGCTTGAAGAGGCCGGCGCATGAGCGACGACATCCTCGAAGCCCTGGACTGGCGCGGCGAACCGATCGACTGCACCGTCTGCGCCCACCGCGACCGCCGGCTCGATCCGGAAACCACTGTCCTGCCCTCCGGCGGCAAGCTGTCCGGTCATTGCCTGCCAATGAAGACCTGCGTCGAGGACCGCTACGCCAAGCGCATCCAGCGCTTCTTCGAATGGAACCCGGACCTGTCGGCCGGCCATCTCGACCATCCCTATTTCGAGGTCCGGGCGAATGCCGCGCGCTTCGCCCCGATCTTCCAGCTTCCCCGGCTGATGGGCGATCCGGACGAAACGGTGCGCTCCGTCCTGGCCCGCCGGCTGCCGCGCCGGCTGCTGCTGAAGCTGCGCGACGATCCCGACCGCGAGGTGCGGATCGCCGTCGCCACCCGGTTGGAGGACGCCGACCTCGCCCCGCTGATGCGCGACCCCGACTGTTCGGTCCGGCTGCGGGTGGTGCGGCGGATCCCGGACGGCATGCTGCCGGCGATGATGCATGACGAGGACCCGGAGGTGCGGGTGGAGGTTGCCCGCCGCCTTGCCATGGACTGGCTGCCCAGCCTCGCCTGGGACGACAGCCCGCGGGTGCGGCTGGTGGTGGCGCAGCGGCTGCCGGCGTCGAAGCTGCACGTGCTGCTGCAGGATGCCGACTGGATGGTCCGCCTCGCCGTCGCCGGGCGGATCGATGCCAGACAGCTCGACCCCCTGCTCGACGACCCGGAGGAGGAGGTGCGGGCCATCGCCCGTCAGCGCGCCGCCGGTCTCGCCGCCGGGCTCACAATCGCCAACGACCTCCCGCCCCTCTAGCGGCCCCTCAACGGACGGAGCACCCACGCCATGACCGACACCGAAGCAGCCGCCCCGTACCGCCGCGAGCGCGCCCGCAGTGCCGAGGATGCCAACGAGCTGGTCGGCCCGCCGGTGCTGGAGCAGGGGTTCAAGGTCAAGGCCCTGCGCGACGTGCGCAACGACGGGACATATCCCGGCCGGCCGGTCGGCGATTTCCTGATCCGTGAGGGCGATGTCGGCTACGTCATCTCCATCGGGACCTATCTGCAGATGTACTACATCTATGCCGTTGATTTCTTTGAGAAACAGGTCGTCGTCGGCATGCGTGCGCGCGAGCTCCAGGTGATCGACGCCCATTGCAACGACCCCCAGTGAACCGAGTCCGGAAGCCCCAGGCCAAACCAGTTGGTCCCCACCGATTAAGGAGCCTCGCGATGTCCGACGTCGAAGTCGCCGCCAAGCCCGGTTTCATCCCGCCGCGCGAACCGCTGTACGACTGGGGCCTGCGGGTCACGGTGCAGGAGGATCTGTTCAACGACGGCAGCCACCCACAGGTGCCGGACGGCGCGCTGCTGGCACCCAGGGGCACCCCCGGCACCATTGTCCGCGTCGGCCGCACCGAGGAAGGCAGCCTGCCGGTCTATCTGGTGGAGTTCCCCGGCGGCACCGTCGTCGGTTGCCTGGAGGAGGAGATCGTCCCGGCCGACGGATCGCGGCGCGGCGTGCCCGGTGTGATGTGATGGGGTGTCATGTGATGGGGGTGATGCGATGACGATCTACCTCGACAACAACGCCACCACCGCCCTGGCTGCGGAGGTACGCGAGGCGATGCTGCCGCACCTGTTCGGCGAGTTCGCCAACCCGTCCAGCCCGCACTCCGCCGGCATGGCCGCCCGCCGCGCGGTCAGCGAGGCCAAGGCGCAGGTCGCATCCCTGATCGGCGCCAAGCCCGCCGATCTGGTGATGACCGGCAGCGCCACCGAGGCGACCCACGCCGCCATCCTGGGGGCGCTGCGCGTGATCGAGGAGACCGACCACCGCCGCGACCACATCGTCACCACCGCGGTGGAGCATCCGGCGACGCTGGCCCTGTTCGACGACCTGCGGCAGCACGGCTGGCGCGTCACCATCCTGCCGGTGAACCGTGACGGCCTGCCCTCGCTGGTCGATCTCGCCGCCGTGGTGACGGAGGCGACGGCGCTGGTTTCCATGATGTGGGCCAACAACGAGACCGGCGTCCTGATGCCGGTCGAAGGGGCCTCCGCCATCGCCCACGCCCATGGCGCCCTGTTCCACAGCGACGCGGTGCAGGCGGCGGGCCGGGTGCCGGTCGATTGCGGCATCGCCGACTACCTCACCCTGTCCGCCCACAAGATGCACGGGCCGAAGGGCGTCGGCACGCTCTATGTCCGCAAGGGCGCGCCCTTCCACGCGCTGATCCACGGCCATCAGGAGCGCCGCCGTCGCGGCGGGACGGAGAATGTGCCGGGCATCGTCGGCTTCGGCGCTGCCGCCTCGCTGGCCTCGCTTTGGCTGGACGAGGCCGACCTGACCGCCTTTCTGCGCGACCGGCTGGAACAGGGCATCCTCGCCCGCTGGCCCGGCGCGGCGGTGAACGGCGCCGGTGCCGCCCGACTGCCCAACACCAGCAACATCCGCTTCGCCGACGGGCGCGGCCATCCGGTGGACGCCGAAGAACTGCTGATGCGGCTCGACCGCGCCGGCATCGCCGTGTCGATGGGGGCGGCCTGCTCGTCCGGCGGCAACGAGCCGAGCCATGTGCTGACCGCGATGGGATTGAACGGCGCCGAGGCCGCCGCCAGCCTGCGCTTCTCGCTGAGCCGCTACACCACCGCGGCGGAGGTGGACGCCGTCCTGTCGGAACTGCCGGCCCTGCATGCCCAGCTGATCGTAGCTTAGAAAACATAACGAAAACAACAGGATGGAGTGTCGGCGATGAAGGTGATGATCCGCAAGGCGTCCGAGCAGTACACGATCTACGTCGCCAAGAAGGACCTGGAGGAACCCATCGTCGAGATGGAGAAGCCGGGCCTGTGGGGCGGCTGGGTCAAGGTCGCCAACGGCTGGACGCTCGATCTGCCGGAGATGCCGGCGGAAACCCGCCTGCCGATCACCGTGGAAGCCAAAAAACGCGGAACGGAGTGACGCCCATGGCCCTGTCTCCCGAGCGCATCGACAGCATCGCCACCCTGGCCAGCCGGCTGTTCGCCGGGGGCGGCACGCTCGACGCCGTGGTCCGCAGCGTGCGCGAGGCCAACCCGGACCTGAAGACCGTCACCGGCGCCATGGCCGCGGTGATGGCGGAGGATCCCTTCCGGGAAGAGGCGGGCTTCGACCTGCATCTGGTGGACGGCAACAACCACTGCTGGCTCATCACCGACAAGCCGGAGCTTGCCACCGGCGTCGTGATCGCCCAACGGGACGAGGACGAGTGAATGAGCGAAGCCGCCGCAGCATGGGACCCCGCAGCCTCCGACGATGACGGGCTGGACGATTATATCCCGCTGACCGATCCGGACATTTCCGGTGCCGAAATCGAGATGCTCGGCCGCCTGCTGTCCTCCGGGGCCTTGAGCGACGGGCGGATGGTGCGGGCCTTCGAGGACGCCTTCGCCGCCTATGTCGGCCGCGACCATGCGGTGGCGGTGTCCAGCGGCACCATGGCCACGCTGCTGATGCTGAAGGGCACTGGCATCGGCGAGGGGGACGAGGTGCTGTGCAGCCCGTTCGGCTGGCATCAGGTCCAGCACGCGGTGGCGCTGTCCGGCGCCATGCCGGTGCTGGTCGACATCGATTACTGGCAGCACACCATCAACCCGGAAAAGGCGGCGGCGCTGGTCACGCCGAAAACGAAGGCGATCCTGGCCGCCAACGCCAACGGCCACCCCGCCCATTGGGACGAGCTGCGGGCGCTTGCCGATGCCAAGGGCCTGATCCTGCTGGAGGATTCGACCGAGGCCATCGGCTCGACCTACAAGGGGCAGATGGTCGGCACCTTCGGCGACGCCGCGGTCTTCGACTTCTCCGAACCCGGCATCCTGCTGGCCGGCGAGGGCGGCATGATCGTCACCGACGACCGCGACCTCGCCCACCGCCTGCGCTACATGCGCCGGCGCGAGACGGAGCACCGCAACACCGTGGTGATCACCCGCACCCTGCCCTGGCAGGCGGGGATGAGCGACCTGAACGCCGCGCTCGCCCTGGTGCAGTTGAAACGCCTGCCGGAGATCCTGACCCGCCGCAATCTGGTGATCGCCTATTACGACGCGGCGATGGCGAGCTTCGAGGGAATCAAGCCGCCCTATCGCGGGCCGGGGGCCGAGGTGGTCAACCCGATGGTCTATTGCGTCCATCTCGGCACCCGCTTCAGCGCGTCGGGCCGCCGGTCGATCATCGAGGATCTGGACACCCAGGACATCGACGCCAGCGACTACGGCCAGCCGCTGCACACCCAGCAATATTACATCGAAGCGCTGGGCGAGGCCCTGGGCGAACAGCGGGCCGGGCGCGGGGCCTGCCCGGTCTGCACCAAGACGGCCGACCGCGTGCTGGCCCTGCCGCTGCACCGCAAGATCACCCGCGATCAGGTCGCCTTCATCGTGGAAACGCTGAAGGACGCGAGCGTCAACACCGGCGCCGGCGCCGCGATCTATCTGTGAAGCCCCCAAGGGAAGAGGCATCCATGACCGTCAGCACGCTTGCAACCGATTCCGACTCCGTCACGGTTCCGGACGCCGCCGCGGCGCTGGCCGACATCGCCGCGGCGTTGTCGGCACGGCAGGTGGTGCCCTATCTCGGCCCCGGCGCCTTCGACCTGCTGCCGCCCGATCAGTGCCCGATCCCGCGCAATTCGGCGGAGCTGGTGCAGCGCCTGAACGCCAAGGTCGCCGCTCCCGGTCGTATCCGCGCCAGCCTGACCGCGGTCGCGCAGTTCATCGAGACGCGCAAGCACCGCAAGACGCTGGAGACCATCCTCAACGACATCTTCCGGCAGACGGTGCCGGCCACCCCGGTGCATGCCCTGCTGGCGGCGATCCCGGCCCCGCCGCTGCTGGTCGATGTCTGGTACGACAATGTGCTGGACAACCTGCTGAGCGCCACCACCGACCGCCGCTGGGGCCAGATCCAGGGGGTGTCGCACCCGCAATCGACCGGCGAATGGGTGCGCTACTACGCCCCCAACGGCGCCGAAGCCTCCGCGGAGGCAGCGGTTGGCTGGGACACCGTGCTCTACAAGCCGTCGGGGGCGGTGACCCCGGCCGGCAATTACCTGATCTCGGACAGCGACTATGTCGAGATTCTGACGGAGATCGACATCCAGACCCCGATCCCCGCCATTATCCAGGACCGCCGCGCCGGCCGTCATTTCCTGTATCTGGGCTGCCGCTTCGACCAGGAGATCCAGCGCACCTTCGCCCGCCAGATCGCCAAGCGCTCCTCCGACAGCCACTGGGCGGTCATTCCCGGCGAGCTGTCGAAGAACGAGGCGCGTTTCCTGGCGCTGCACGGGATCACGCGCATCGACATGACTCTGGAGGAAGCGGTGGAAGGATTGCAGACGCGCATGTGAGCATGCGGGGGCATCCTCGACCGAGACACCGGCCCCCTACCCCCAAAGAGGCCGCACCGCATCGCAACACACATCGCCTCCATCCGTTATCTCGCGAAACGGATGGAGCGTGCCGGAATGGTGACGAAGAGCGGCCCCGCTTTGGCCGCAGCATTTGCGACCCTGCTGCTGACCGCGACGGCAGCCATTTCGGCGGCGAATGCGCAGGAGACCACGCCTCCCCCCGGCGATGAACCCGCGACCTCCGGCCCGGCCATCGGCTTCTGGATCGACAACGACCTGTTCGGCGGCGGGACCGACCGCTACTACACGAACGGGTTCCAGTTCTATTATTTCTCCGGGGCACGGCCGACCTACGGCAACATCGACTGGCTGGCCAATGTCGTGCCCTGGATCGAACCGGGCGGGGTGCGGCGCTACGGCTTCGCCTTCGGCCAGAACATCTACACGCCGAGCGACCTGACCGCCCGCAACCCGAACCCCAAGGACCGGCCCTATGCCGGTTGGCTCTATGGCCGCGTGTCGGTGCTGAACGAGGCGCCGCGGGCGGTGGACCGTATCGACCTCGACCTCGGCATGGTCGGCCCGGCGTCGCTGGCGGAACAGACGCAGAAGACGGTCCACAAGATCGTCGACGGTGCCACCTATCCGGAGGGCTGGAACTACCAGCTGCACGACGAGCCGGGTGTCGTGCTGAGCTACGAGCATGTCTGGCGCGACGAGAAGCCCAACAGCTTCGGCCCGCTGGAATGGGATTTCAGTCCGCATGTCGCTGGCAGCGTCGGCAATGTGCTGACCTTCGCCGCGGCGGGAGCCACCGTCCGGCTCGGTGGCAATATGCCGCCGCCGGTCGGTGCGTTGGTGACGCGCCCGACCTCCAGCATCCCCTACCAGGACAATCCCTATTCGGAGCGGCCGGGGCGCTTTTCCTGGTACGTCTATGCCAGCGCCGAGGGCCGGGCGGTGGCGCGCAACATCTTCCTGGACGGCAACAGCTTCCGCGAAAGCCGGTCGGTCGCCAAGCATCCGCTGGTCGGCAGCATGCAGGCCGGTCTGACTCTGCGCTATGGCCGCTATGGCCTGACCTATGCCCAGACCCTTCAGACGCCGGAGTTCCAAGGCCAGAAATCGCTGACCAATTACGGTTCCCTGCGCCTGTCGGCCCAGTTCTGACCCATCAGAGGAAGGGCAGCGGCAGGATCAGCGTGAAGCCGTCCACCGCCATCAGCACGCCGGCCACCGCCAGTGCGCGGCTGGCCCACAGGATGAAGCCGCGGTTGGTGATGGCGAAGACCGACGCCAGCACGATGGCCAACTGCAGCATGCCCTCGGCGAAGTCGAAATAGGGGTCCTGAGCCGCGGCATGGTCGCGCCGGACCTCCGCCGCCTTGGCCTTGTTCAGCAGATCCTTGCGGCTGTTCTTCCCATCGTCGGCCTCCATCCGGTCGGCCGATTGGCGGTATTCGGTGGAGCGCTGCAAGGCCTTGGCCTGGGCCTCCGCCGGCATGCCGGCAGACAGCAGTTCCAGCTCGTCGGCGGCAAGACGCAGGCTGATCTGGCGCTGGGTCTTGGACTGGTAATAGGCGAAGCTGTCCGACGCCTCGATGGCGCTGGCCATCAGCTCCTTG
Organism: Azospirillum sp. A26; assembly: GCF_042604635.1. NCBI lineage: Bacteria > Pseudomonadati > Pseudomonadota > Alphaproteobacteria > Rhodospirillales > Azospirillaceae > Azospirillum > Azospirillum sp. A26. Next base: position 1,719,545 of record NZ_CP170472.1, read on the forward strand.
CCGGCATTCGAACCGGCGACGCTGACGATGGCCAGCACCGCCGCCAGGACGGAGATGTAGATGGCGGTGGACATCTTCACCCCATGCCCGCCCTCGTCATTCTCTTCGGCATGATGATGTGCGGCGGGGCGGTGCTTGGCCCGTTCCCGCTCGTGGGCTTCGTCGATCAGGTCCTTCACCTCGGCGGCTTCCATGGTCCCCTGCCCTTCGTCCGGTCCCCCGCCGTTCGGCGGATAACGAAAGAGTTAGCGAAACACTCGACGCGAGGAAAGCCCCGCTCGCGTTCCGTCGACGGGGGCCGGGTAATGTCACCGCCACATTTTCCATTTCATGGACGGGGCTGTGCTCCCGAATGTCTCGCACGTCGACATTCGCCCCTTTCATGGGCGACCGGTTCGGGCTATGTCAGGGACCATGAACCAGTTCGCACGCTTGGCGATCGAGGCCGGCCCGCTCGCCGCCTTCTTCGTTGCCAACTCACAGGCCGGCATCATGACCGGCACCGCGGTCTTCATGGTCGCCATCACCATCGCGCTCGCGGTGTCCTGGCGGCTGGAACGGCGCATCCCGATCATGCCGGTGGTCGGCGCCGGGTTCGTGCTGCTGTTCGGCGGCCTGACGCTGTGGCTTCAGGACGACCTGTTCATCAAGATCAAGCCGACCCTGGTCAACCTGCTGTTCGCCATCGTCCTGTTCATCGCCCACATGACGCGGCGCAACGTGATGAAGCGTCTGCTGGGCACGGTTCTGAGCCTGTCGGACGACGGGTGGCGCACGCTGGGCATCCGCTGGGCGTGGTTCTTCCTGCTGCTGGCCGTGCTGAACGAGGTGGTGTGGCGGAACTTCGCCACCGACATGTGGGTCAACTTCAAGGTGTTCGGCATCATGCCGCTGACCCTGCTGTTCAGCGCCTTCCAGGCACCGCTGATCATGCGCCACCAGCTGCCGGAGGAGCCGGCGGAAAGCGGCCCGGCAGCCTGACGGCACCGCCTTTGTCACGGTTCCCGGCCTTGCCCCCTCTTGTGCGGCGCGGAAGGGGCACTCACATTGGTGGCGACCGCGACGACATCCGTTCCGACCGTTTTTCAGAGGTATTGATCGATGGGCAGTTTCAGCATCTGGCACTGGTTGATCGTTCTGGTCATCGTGCTTCTCCTGTTCGGCGCCGGCAAGCTGCCCAACGTGATGGGCGACATCGCCAAGGGCGTGAAGGCCTTCAAGGCCGGATTGAAGGACGAGGACGAGGCCCAGCCGCCCGCCGCGACCACCACCGCCCAGACGCCGGTCCAGGCTCCTCCGGCCGCGATCAACCCGGCTCCCGCACAGCCGGCTGCGCCCCAGCCGGCGCCGACCGCCACCACGACGACCACCGCCCAACCGGTCGACCCGACCCGGCCGCACCAGGGCTGAGGTCCCTTCTTTTGTGCCGCCCGACTGCCGGGCGCGACCGCATGGCGGTTTGAAGGGGCGGCAAAATACGATAAAGAGAAGGGGCTTTCCGCAGCCGGTCCGTGTTCCGCGGCCCCGGCACGCGGAAGGCCCCTTTTTCTGCTTTCAGCCGGCCCGCCATGACGGGCAAGCGCAGGTCGACCGTGACGCTCAAGCCACCGTACCGGCAGGCTCCCACCCTGACGACACCGACTTCCAAGGACGAGATGAAGGCCAACGGCAAACCTTCCGACACTCCGCCGCCGGAGAACGAGGACATCGCCAAGCTGCTTCGCGCCTTGAACGAAGATCTGCGGGCCGACCCGCAGGACGACGACGTGGAGTATGAGGAAGAGGAGCCGGCAGCCCGCAGCCGCCTGCCGCTCGGCAAGATCGCGCTGGCCCTGGTCGCTGCCGGCGGCATTGCCGTCGGCGTTGTGTATGTCGGCTCGGGCGATCCGGCGCCGGTGACGACGGCCGCCAACAGCGGGGCGCCGATGGTGCCTGCCCCCGCCATCACCCGCGCCCCTGCCAACCAGACGCCCGCCAATCAGGCCCCCGGCGCCACGGCGCCCGCGACCGGAAGCCTGCCGACACCGGCAACCACGCCGCCGGCCACCGCGACGCAGGCTCCTCCGGTGCAGTCCGCCCCGCCGCCGCCGGTCGCCGCTTTGCCCGCCAGCCCGCCGCCGGTCCTGAAAGTGCCGGAACCGCCGTCCGTCCCGGCCACCGCCCCCGCCGCGGCCCCGAAGCCGCGCGCTGCGGCCCCGGCGGACAGTACCCCCGCAGTCCAGAAGCCGGAGTCGCCGAAGCCCGAATCAGCAAAGCCGGAAGCGCCCAAACAGGAGGCCCCGGCGGACACCGGGTCGTTGCAGGCGATGCTGGCGCCGCCCAAGGAGGCGGCAAAGCGTCCGCCCGCCGCGACGCCGGCGGCCCCCGCCACCCCGCCCGCCGCATCCTCCGGCAACGGTGAGCCCAAGCAGGCCGCCAAGGCCGCCGCTCCGCCCACCCCTGCCGCACAGGCGCCAGCCGGGCGCTACACCGTGCAGGTCGGCAGCTTCTCGGTGACGGGGAACGCCGATTCGCTGGTCCAGCGGCTTCAGGGCAACGGGTTCCAGGCCTACACGGTGGATTGGACCGACAGTTCGAACCGGTCCTGGCGCGCGGTGCGTGTCGGCGGCTACCCCGATCCGGCCGCCGCCAAGCGGGAAGCCGAGCAGTTGAAATCGAAGATGGGGCTCAACCCCGTCGTCGTGACGACGCGCTGACCCCCGGCCGGACCGGCGACGAACGCCGGCCGGTCCTTGCCCCTGCGACACCGTGTCATCCCAACGAAAGCCCGACGGCGACATTTGGTCGCGGCCGGGCTTTTTCTTTCGGACTTCACCCCCGTTCTTTGGTCGGGGGAGCCGGGAGTGCCGCTTGATCCCCGCTTCTCTTTGCTCGTACCATGGACATTCCAGGGCACGAATGCATTGCCCTGGCCGCAAATTGGGAAGCCGGCACAAGACCGGCGCACCGGAGGACGCCCAGCCATGAAGCCGACCATCCTGGTTGTCGACGACGAGCCCAGCATCGTCCTGTCGCTCCAGGTTCTCATGCAGCGCGCCGGATTCGACGTGCGCATCGCCCGCGACGGGGACGAAGCGCTGCGCTCGGTGGAGACCTTCACCCCCGACCTGATCCTGCTCGACGCGATGATGCCGAAGCGCGACGGCTTCGACGTCTGCCAGACCCTCCGGACCAACCCGGCGTGGAAGACCCTGCCGATCATCATGCTGACGGCGCGCAGCCGCGACGTCGAACGGCAGAAGGGGCTGGCGCTGGGCGCCACCGACTACATCACCAAACCCTTCTCCACCCGCGACCTGCTGACCACCGTCCGCCGCCATCTGGGCCTGACCGCGACCGGCAGCGTGGAGCCGGCGCCATGACCGCCCCGGCGCTCGACGGGCCGCGGCCGGACCGGAAGAGCGGCGACGTTCCTCCGCCCGCGCGCCTACCACGCCGCATGATCCCGCTGGCCTTCCGCACCGCCGGCATTACGCTGGTGGCGCTGGCGGTCGGGCTGGCGGCGGCGGTGCGTGGGTCGGACGCGTCGGACCCGTTGCTGACCTATGCCGTGGTGATGACGGCGGCCTGCGCCGCCGCGGTGTGGGGGCTGTGGCTGGCGGTCGACCGCTATCTGCTGCGCGCCGCGGAGACCCTAAGCCGCGAGGCCGGGCTGATCGCCCACGGCAATGCCGAGGGGGCGGTCGGCGGCCGGGTGCCGCTGGCCCGCTATGGCGACCTGCTGCCCATCGCCCGCGCCGTGAACGATCTGTCGGACAAGCTGGCCCAGGTCCGCCGTGACATCGCCCGCACCGTCGCCGACTCCACCGCCAAGGCGGAAGAGCAGAAGACGCAGCTCGCCGCCGTGCTGCGCGACCTGCACGAAGGCGTTCTGGTCTGCAACACCCGGCACCAGATCCTGCTCTACAACCAGACCGCCCTCGACATCCTGCACCTGACCGGAGAGCTTGGGCTGGGCCGCTCGCTGCTGCATTTCGTGGTGGCGGAGCCGGTGACCCACACGCTGGAACGGCTGACCCTGCGGGTGCGCGAAGGGCGGCATGTCAATCACGAGCATGGCACCACCGCCCAGTTCGTCGGCGCCACCACCGACGGCCGCATCCTGCTGGAAGGGCGGATGAGCGCCATCCTGCAGGACCCCGACCCGGCGTCGGACGAACCACCGGCCATCACCGGCTACGTCCTGACCCTGTCCGACGCCACCAGCGAACTGGCGGCGCTGGGCCAGCGCGATTCCCTGCTGCGCGAAGCGACGGAAGGGTTCCGCGCGCCCATCGCCAACCTGCGGGCGGCGGTGGAGACGCTGTACGACGCGCCCGACCTCGGCCCCGGCGACCGCGCCGCCTTCGAAAGCGCGATGCTGGACTCCTGCTCAAGCCTGTCGCAAAGGCTGGAGCGGGTGACCAACGCCTACCGCAGTGTCGTCACCGGCAGTTGGCCGATGAGCGACATCCACTCCAACAACCTGATCACCCTCGTCGCTCACCGGGTGGGGGCCGAGTCAGCCACCACGGTGACGCTGACCGGCCTGCCGCAATGGGTGCATGGCGACAGCCACAGCCTTGTCCTGCTGTTCGCCTATCTGATCGGACGGGTGCAGGCGCTGACCGGCGCCACCGCCTTCGATCTGGAGGCGGCCGGCCCGCAGGACGGCGACCGCTGGGTCTATCTCGACCTCGTCTGGCAGGGGCCAGCGGTGTCCAGCGCCACGCTGGACGGCTGGCTGGACCAGACCTTGCCCGACGGGCTGGGCGGCCTCAGCGCCGGCGACGTCCTGCAACACCACCGCAGCACCGCCTGGAGCGAGCCGCTGCCCACCGACGGCGCCACCGATAGCGCCCGCGCCCGGTTGCGCGTGCCGTTGCCGCCGGCTCAGTCGCCGCGCACCGCCCAGCCGCGGCCGAAGGCCGGCGCCCGGCCGGAATTCTTCGATTTCGGGCTGCTGCACCAGCCGCTGGCGACCAGCGAGCTTGGCCGCACGCCGCTGGACCGGCTGCATTACGTGGTGTTCGATACCGAGACCACCGGGCTGTCGCCCAGCACCGGCGACGAGATCATCCAGATCGCCGCGGTCCGCGTCGTCGGCGGGCGCATCCTGACCGGCGAGACTTTCAACACGCTGGTCGATCCGAAGCGGCCGATCCCGCCGGAATCGGTGCCCTTCCACGGCATCACCGACGGGATGGTGGTGGGCAAGCCGACCATCGACGCTGTGCTGCCACAGTTCCGCAGCTTCGTTTCCGGCGCGGTGCTGGTGGCGCACAATGCCGCCTTCGACCTGAAATTCCTGAAGATGAAGGAAAGGGCGGCGGGGGTGGCCTTCGACTGTCCGGTTCTCGACACCATGCTGCTGTCGCGCATGCTGCTGGGCAACGACGGCGACCACACGCTGGACGGCATCGCCGAACGGCTGGGCATCGAGGTGGTGGACCGCCACACCGCGCTGGGCGACAGTCTGGTCACCGCCGCGGTGTTCCTGCGGATGATCGAGATGCTGCGTGCGCAGGATGTGCGGACGCTGGACGACGCCATCCGCGGCGCCAACATCCTGGTCGAACTGGCCGCGCGGGAGCGCGCCTTTTGAGCACGCCAGACCCGACACCGGGCCATGAGCCGGGTTCCGGCCGGTATCGCGACCGGATGATCGGCCTGTTCCTGCTGGCGGCCGCCCTGTTCAACCCGCCGCTGCTCGGCCTGTTCGGGGTGAAGGGAACGATCCTGGGGGTGCCGGCACTCTATGGCTGGGTGTTCGGCATCTGGGCGGCGGTGATCGCGCTGGCGGCAATCGCCGGCCGGGCACGCTAGGAGGACGGCATGGAGGGCGGTATGGAGGCCGGGCTGGATTGGGCCGCCGTCCTGATCGCCGCGCTGGTCTACCTCTCCGCCCTGTTCGCCATCGCCCATTGGGCCGACCGGCGGGAAACGGCGGGGCGCAGCGTCATCGCCTCCCCCACCGTCTTCGCCCTATCGCTGGGCGTCTATTGCACCACCTGGACCTTCTACGGCTCGGTCGGGCGGGCGGCGACGCTGGGCATCGGCTTCCTGCCGGTCTATCTCGGCCCCACCCTGCTGATGCTGCTGGCGCCGCTGCTGTTGCGCAAGATCCTGCGCATCGCCAAGGCGCAGCGCATCACCTCCATCGCCGACTTCCTCGCCAGCCGTTACGGCCACAGCCCCTTGCTGGGCGGGCTGGTGGCACTGACCGCCACGCTGGGCGTGACGCCCTACATCGCTTTGCAGCTCAAGGCGGTTGCCGTCAGCTTCGACGCGCTGACCGGCGGCGGGCTGGGCACGACTGCCGGGCCATTTCTCGACCAGGGCTTTCTCATCGCGGCGGTGATGGCGCTGTTCGCCATCGTCTTCGGCGCCCGCCAGATCGACGCGGCGGAACATCATCCGGGCATGGTCGCCGCCATCGCGCTGGAATCGCTGGTGAAGCTGGTCGCTTTCCTGGCGGTCGGCATCTTTGTGGTCTGGGGCCTGCACAGCGGGCTCGACAGCCTGTTCGCCGCCGCTGCCGCCCGCCCGGACCTCGCCCGCCTGATGGGCAGCGAGGCGGCGCTCGGCGATCCCGCGTCCGGCGGCGGTCCATCGGGCGCCTGGGTCGCCACCACCATCCTGTCTGCCGCGGCGATGCTGTGCCTGCCACGGCAGTTCCAGGTGATGGTCATCGAATCGACGGACGAGCGCCATCTCGACCGGGCGATCTGGCTGTTCCCACTCTACCTTCTGCTGATCAACCTGTTCGTCCTGCCGGTGACGCTGTCGGGACTGCTGACCTTCGGCGGCGGGCTGGACCCCGACCTGTTCATGGTCGCCCTGCCCCTGAGCGGCGGGGCGGGATGGCTGGCCCTGCTGGCCTTCCTGGGCGGGCTGTCGGCGGCGGCGGGGATGATCGTGGTCGAGACGGTGGCGCTCTCCACCATGCTGTGCAACGACCTGGTGATGCCGATCCTGCTACGCACCCGGTCGAGGGCGCTGGCGCGCTCGGCCGATCTGGCGCCGCTCCTGCTGGCGGTGCGGCGCATCGCCATCGTGGCGATCCTGCTGTTCGGCTACGGCTATTTCCGGCTGGCGGGCTCGGCCTACGCGCTGGTGTCGATCGGGCTGATCTCCTTCGCCGCAGTGGCGCAGTTCGCCCCGGCGCTGATCGGCGGCCTATACTGGCGGGGAGCGACCCGGCGCGGCGCCATCGGCGGCGTGACGGCGGGCGCGCTGGTCTGGGCCTATACCCTGCTGCTGCCCAGCTTCGCGCGTTCGGGCTGGCTGCCGTCCAGCTTCATCACCGAGGGGCCATGGGGAATCGCGGCCTTGCGGCCCTACGCGCTGTTCGGGCTGGAAGGGTGGGACTCGCTGGCCCATTCGCTGTTCTGGACCGCGCTCGTCAACATCGGCGCCTATGTCGGCCTGTCGCTGTTCGACCGGCAGAGTGCGGCGGAGCGGGTGCAGGCCGCCGCGTTCGTCGATGCCTTCCACCCCGTGTCGGACGGCATGACGCCGACGCCAACCGTGCAGTCCGACTGGCGCAGTGCGGCCAGCGTCAGCGATCTCACCCGGGTGGTCGCCCGCTTCCTCGGTCCACAGCGTGCCGGGCGTGCCTTCGACGGCGCCGATCCGGACGAGCCGGCCGGACCGGAGCGGCTGCGGCTGGCCGAACGGCTGCTGGCCGGCGCCATCGGCGGAGCATCCGCCCGCGTCGCGCTGGCCTCCTCCGTCTCGGCGGGCGCTGTGGAGGCGGCGGAGCTTCTGCGCATGCTGGACGAGACCAGCGACGTCATCGCCCACAGCCGCGCGCTGGAACGCAAGACGGCGGAGCTGGAACGCGCCACCGACGCGCTGCGCGCCGCCAACGAGCGGCTGACCGAGTTGGACCGGCTGAAGGACGACTTCCTGTCCACCGTCACCCACGAGCTGCGCACGCCGCTGACCTCGATCCGGGCGCTGAGCGAGATCCTGCACGACGACCCCGAACTGGACACCGACCAGCGGCAGGAGTTCCTGGCCGTCATCATCAAGGAGAGCGAGCGGCTGACCCGCCTGATCAATCAGGTGCTGGACATGGCGAAGATCGAGGCCGGCGCGCTGGACTGGCGGATCGAGACCATCGATGCCGGACAGGCCCTGACGGAGGCGGTCGCCGCGACGGAGGCGCTGTTCCGCGAGCGCGGCATCGCCCTGTCGCTCGACATGCCGGAACGATTGCCGCCGGTGCGAGGCGATGTGGACCGGGTGATCCAGGTCGTCGTCAACCTGCTGTCCAACGCCGCCAAGTTCACCCCGCCCGGCGGCCGGACCCGGCTGGTCGCCCGGCTGGAGGACGGAGTCCTGCGGGTGGCGGTGATCGACAGCGGCCCCGGCGTGCCGGCGAAGGACCGTGACCTGGTGTTCGACCGCTTCCGCCAGTCCGGCGACGCGCTGACCGGCAAGCCCGCCGGCACCGGGCTGGGACTGGCCATCGCCAAGCGGATCGTCGAGCATCTGGGCGGCCGGATCGGGGTGGAGGATGCGCCAGCCGGACCCTTCGCCGAGTCGGGCACCGGGGCGTCGTTCTGGTTCACCCTGCCGCTGGCGGTTTCCACGCCCGGCCAGGGCGCCGGAGAGCCGCCGATCATAACTCGAAAGATTGATTAGACTCTAATCGTTTACAATCGTCTGGCCGTACTGCAATCCCGTGCTATCCTTTCCGGCATGTACGTTACATATGGATCAGGGGATTTCCGCTTGCGGTCCGGCCCAGCCATGCGCCCATGGCGGCATACAACCGATGGGGTGCCATACGCCACGGCCCTTCCCGTTCGGGCGATGCGCGCTTATGGTGAGGCCCACGGATCGGCGTATGACGCGGCTCCGACGGAACGGCCCGCCTGTCCGGCGGGTTGGCGGTAGGAAGGCGGGATGGGCAAGATACTGGTTGTCGACGACGAGCGGGACGTCCAAACGCTGATCTTGCAGCGCTTCCGCCGCGCCGTCCGTACCGGCGAACTGGAATTCCTGTTCGCCCATGACGGGCAGGAGGCGCTGGCGACCCTGCGCGCCCGGCCCGACATCGACATGGTGCTGAGCGACATCAACATGCCCGGCATGGACGGGCTGACCCTGCTGGATCATCTGCCGCAGGTGAATTCCGACATCCGCGCCGTCATGGTGTCGGCCTATGGCGATCTGGGCAATGTGCGCGCGGCGATGAACCGCGGCGCCTTCGACTTCATCATCAAGCCCATCGACTTCGCCGACCTGGAAGCCACCATCCACAAGACGCTGGAGGCCTGCCAGTCCGTGCGCCGCCTGCGCGACGCGCTACAGGAAACCCGCACGGCGGAGGCGGCGTCGCGCGCCCAGGCCGCCCGCATGCGCCGGGTCCTGGACGGCAGCCCGATCGGTGTCGCCATCCTCACCGAGGCCGGCGATCTGGTCTATTGCAACCAGCGCTGCACCGACCTGTTCGGCGTCCCCGCCGACACGCTCCAGCACCATTGCGCTCCCACCCTGTTCCGCCATGTCCAGGAGCGGCTGCCGAACCGGGCATCCGGAATCGACGCCTTATCGGCGTCGGACGAGATCCACTATGTGCGCGAGGATGGGCGCACGGTGTGGATGGCGATGTCCGTCGACCGCACCAGCTACGAGAACCAGCCGGTCTTCATCGTCTGGCTCTACGACATCACCGAACGCAAGGTTCAGGCCGAAGCGCTGCGCCGGGCCAAGGATTCGGCCGAACAGGCGCTGGCCGACCTGGAGCGCATGCAGTCCGACCTGATCCGGGCGGAGAAGATGGCGGTGATCGCCCAGCTGATCGCCGCGGTCGCGCACGAGATCAACACCCCCGTCGGCATCGCCCTGACCGCCGCCACCCATTTGCAGACGGCGTCGGAGGGGATCATCATGACCTTCAACGGCGGCCAGCTGCGCAAGAGCGACTTCCAGGACTATGTCGGCACCGCCAGCGAGGTCTCCACCCTGCTGGTCGCCAACATCGAACGCGCCGCCGCCCTGATCCAGAGCCTGAAGCTGGTGACGGAGGGCAAGGCCAGTTCGCCGCGCAGCCGTGTCGGCCTGCGCGACTACCTGTCGGACATCGTGCTGGCGGTGCAGGTGCAGCCGGCCGCCGCCGGGCATGAGCTGGTGCTGGAATGCCCGGACGGGCTGGCGCTCGACACCTATCCCGGTGCGCTGACCGAGGTGCTGCTGGCCCTGCTGACCAATGCCTTCGCCCATGCCTTCGAGGCGGCGCCCGCCCCCGTCGGCTTCGGTATAAGCGAGAGCGATCAGCCGGAGGTCAGTATCCGCCGTCCGGGACGGGTCACGGTTTCGGTCCGGATGATGGGCGACGAGCGGGTGGAGCTGCGCGTGTCCGACAATGGCCGGGGCATCCCCGCCGACATCCAGCCGCGGCTGTTCCAGCCCTTCACCACCACCCGCCGCGGCGCCGGCAGCATGGGGTTGGGGCTGTATGCCGTGTTCAATCTCGTGACCGGCAAGCTCGGCGGCGAGATCGACATCGACAGCGAGGTTGGCCGCGGGACCTGCGTGATCCTGCGGCTGCCACTGGACGCTCCCTGACCCTTGCGGATCAGTGACCGAGCCCTGCGACATCTTCGGGACCCCCTCATGGACGACAAAGCCGACCTGCTGCGAGCCCTGCCCCCGCTGTCGTCCTACTCCCCGGAGGAGTCGGTCGCGGCCTCGCTGGACCGGGCGCAGAACTACCACGACCAGCTGGTCGCGGCGATGCCCGGCCTGATCGTCCACCGCGACGGCGTGATCCTGCATTGCAGCGGCACGCTTGCCCGCCTGCTGGGCTACGATTCGGTCGGGGAGGTGATGGCCCTGCCCGACATCATGGCGCTGATTCCGGAAGACGCCCGGCTGGCGGAGCGCAACGCCTATGCCCGCTGCCAGCAGGGCCCGATCCAGCCGCTGGCCCGCCGCATCAAGCGCCATCGGGCCGACACCAGCATCCAGTGGTTCGACCAGCTGCTCGAACCGGTGGACTGGGGCGGCGCGCCCGCGGTGATGGAGATGCTGACCCAGATGCGCCCCCAGGCGGCCAACGCCGAGATCCCGCATCAGGGGCAACTGTTGCAGGCAGCCATCGACGCCATGCCCAACGGCGTGCTGATGCTGGATCGCGGCCTGCGGCTGGAGGGCGCCAACAGCGAGTATTTCCGTCTGTGGGACTATCCCCCCGGCATGTTCCCGCCCGGCACCCCGGTGGCCGAAACCCTCCATTACAACCACCGGCGCGGCGATTACGGCGACGTCCCCTGCGAGGAGACCGTGGCGGAGCTGTGCACCCGCTTCCTGGTCAAGGGTGTCATCAATTCCGAACGCCAAGTTCCCTCGAACGGTCGGATCCTGGACATCCGCACGGCTCCCCGGGCGGACGGCGGCTATGTCATCACCCATCACGACATCACCGACCGCAAGCGAATCGAGGATGAGCTTCGCCTGGCCAAGGAGCGCGCCGAGGCAATCCTGAAGGAGCTGCGCGAGACCCAGCAGCAGCTGATCGTCCAGGAGAAAATGGCCTCGCTCGGCCAGCTGACCGCCGGCATCGCCCATGAGCTGAAGAACCCGCTGAACTTCGTCAACAACTTCGCCGAACTGTCGGGCGAACTGCTGGACGAGCTGCTGGAACTGCTGGAGCCGCTGAACGACCATCTGGAGGGAGCGACCCGCACCGACGTGGACGATCTGGTCGACAGCCTGCAAAGCAACCTGCGCAAGATCGCCGACCATGGCCGGCGGGCCGACAACATCGTCAAGAGCATGCTGGCCCATTCGCGCGGCGGCGGCGGCGAATGGCAAAGCACCGACCTGAACGCTCTGGTGGAGGAAGCGCTGGCCCTGTCCTACCACGCCGTGCGTGCCCAGGACCGCAGCTTCAACGCGACTCTGGACCGCCGATTCGACGCGGCGGTGGGCGAAGTGAAGCTGGTTCCACAGGACATCTCGCGTGTGCTGGTTAATTTGTTCACGAACAGCTTTTACGCCGTCCGCAAAAAACAGCTGACCTGCGGCAATCCCGCTTACGAACCGGCACTGACAATCACAACCGAAACGAGAGGACCGGACGTTTCCATAAGAATTGGCGACAATGGCATCGGCATGACTAACGCAGTGATCGAAAAGCTTTTCACTCCGTTTTTCACCACGAAGCCTACCGGTGAAGGAACCGGCTTAGGACTTTCACTCAGCTATGACATCGTGGTACATCAACACAGGGGCCGTTTCGACGTATCCAGCATCGAAAACGAGCATGCCGAGTTTACGATCACGCTGCCACGAACCGTGACGGCCATGTCGCTAGGGGAGCGCCGAAAGACATGACCCTGGGAATCCTCGTCGTCGATGACGAACCGGATATCGAGGATCTGTTTCGCCAGCGCTTTCGCGCAGAATTGCGCCGTGGTGAACTGGCGCTTCATTTCGCCGCATCTGGCGAGGAGGCGCTCAAAAGCTTGAACACCGGCCTGCAACCGGAAGCTGTTCTTGTCCTCAGCGATATCAATATGCCGGGGATGAGCGGACTCGACTTCCTGCGGTGTCTTCGTGCGGAAGCGCCGCATGTGCCGGTGATCATGGTCACCGCCTATGGCGACACCGAAAACCGCCGCCACGCCCTCGACATCGGTGCGACCGAACTGGTGACCAAGCCCGTCGATTTCGTTGCCCTGAAGAAGCTGGTCCAGAGCGTCATCGTCCAGAAGACGGCGGCTTAACACCCTGCCCCGCTCCCGGTCGACTCCAGGGCCGACCCCAAAGCCGACCAAGGACCGATCCGATTGCGGGACTAGGGACACACCGCCGCTTTCCATCACCCCGCGCACACTGCCGCGATGTCGCTCAATTCCGGATGTGCCCCGGCCGAACAGGACGGGCAATCCGGATCGGCCGAAACCGCGATCTCGTTGAACTCACCGCGCAGGCCGTCATAGAGCAGCAGCCGGCCGGCCAGCGGTTCACCGAGGCCGAGCAACAGCTTGATCGTCTCGGCCGCCATGATGGTGCCGATCACGCCGGGCAGCACACCCAGAACGCCGGCTTCGGCGCAGGACGGCGCATATTCGGCCGGCGGCGGCTCCGGGAACAGGCAGCGGTAACAGGGTCGCACGCCCGGTGCCGCCCCGCCGAACACCGACACCTGCCCTTCGAAGCGGAAGATGGCGCCATAGACGTTCGGCACGCCCAGCCGCAGGCAGGCATCGTTGACCAGATAGCGCGTCGGCAGATTGTCCGACCCGTCGACCACCACATCGTGCCCGGCCAGCAGATCCAGCACATTGGCCGCCTCCAGCCGCGTATCGTGCGACACCACCTCGATGGTCGGGTTGAGATCGAGCAAAGCGGTGCGGCCGCTCTCCACCTTGCGCTGGCCCAGCCGGCTTTCGGCATGCAGGATCTGGCGCTGAAGATTGCTGCGCTCGACCCGGTCGTCGTCGATCAGGGTCAGGCGCCCGACCCCGGCAGCGGCGAGGTACAGCGCGATGGGCGAGCCCAGCCCGCCGGCGCCGATCAGGGCGACACGGCTGCGCAGCAGCCTGTGCTGTCCGGCCTCCCCCACCTCCGGCATGGTCAGGTGGCGGCGGTAGCGCTCGCGCTGGGCGGCGTCGAGCTGCGGCGGCACCTCCACCGGCAGGCCGCCGGCCTTCCAGGCGGAAAAGCCGCCGGCGACCGACCGCACGTCCCGATAGCCCAGCCGCAGCAAATCCTCCGCCGCGAACAGCGACCGGGTGCCGCCGGCACACATCAGCAGCAGGGGATGCGCCGGATCGGGCACCTTCTCCTCGATCCGCAACTCCAGGAAGCCGCGCGGCAGGCGCAGCGCACCGGCCGGGCTGCCGGTCGCCGTCTCCTCGTCCTCGCGGACATCGACCAGCAGGGCGCCGTCCCGTTGCAGGGCCAGCGCGTCGGCGGCGGCGACTTCTGCGATGCGGGCGCGCAGTTCGGCGAGGCGCCGGTCCTTCAGGCTCATGACGCGAGGCTCCTCAACCGCCGGCCAGGGCGACCATCAGGGTCAGGGTGGCGCCGGCCGGCAAGGCCGCTTCCAGCCCGCCCAGCCGACGGACATCGTCGCGGCCGAGATAGACATTCACGAAACGGCGCAGGTCGCCCTCGGCGGTGAACAGCCGGTCGCGGAAGGCATCCTGCCCGGCGGTCAAAGCCGCCAGCGCCTCGCGCACCGTGGCGCCCGGCACCGTCACCTGATCGCGCCCGCCGACGAAGCCGCGCAACGGGGTCGGCACGCGGATGGTCACCTCAGCGTTGGTCACGTCTGCATCTCCTCTTCCGGCATCGCCTCTCCAGCGGGCTCCTGCGGCGCCGCCTGAGCCAGCGCCGCTTCCGCCTCCACCGCCAGCTGGCGGAACAGGTCACGCACCTGCTTGGCCCGCATCAGGTCGATGCGCAGGTCCAGCAGATCCTTGAAGCCATATTCATACGACCAGACGTCGGCCGGCGCATCAACCCGGCAGGCGGTGCTGGCGACATGCTCGGCCAGCAACTGCTCCACCGTTTCCTTGGGCTGGCGGCTTGCGTCGCCGAAATGCAACTCCATCACCCGCTCGACCAGCGCCGCTTCTTCGGCGGTGGATTCGTAGAGTCCGCGCAGGCGCAGCTCGTTCAGCACCGGCTTCGTCGTCCGCGCCAGGAAACGGCGCGGGACCAGCCAGAGCCGCATCGCCCGTTCGATGGCCAGCTCGGTCATCAACTCGCTGAACTCGTCATCGGTCAGGTCGTTGCGGCGGCACCAGTCGGCAAGCGCCTCCGCCCCCACGAGTCCGCGCATGGCGCAGAAGCGCCGGGTTTCCGTCCGCACCGCCGCTTCGTCCACCGTGACGCCCATCACCTCTGCGAACTGACGGATCAGCAGGCGGCCGAGTGCAGCATTGTTGATTTCCGCGAAGTCCGGCCGGTGCAGGGCGGCGTGGGAGGCGATCTCCGACAGCGGCACGCTGTTGCCGCCATGGCAGACGCGGCGGTCGCGCTCGTACAGGACGTCGAAATAATGGGACGCGTTGAAGTCGAACGGCGCCGGCCGCGGCGGCATGATGAGGCTGCCGAGATGGCTGAGCAGAACCTCCGCATCGCGGCGCTTCTGGTCGATCCCGCCGCTTTTCAGGAAGCGCTCCAGCCGGTCCGTTTCCTCCCCGCTCAGCCCGGCTTCGGCGAAAATGCGGTCGCGGGTGCGTTCGGCGAAGTAAAGCCCCTTGGCGGCGGCGATCACCCGGTCGTGCAAGGCCCGGTCCGCCACCCCGGCGGCCAGCGCCGCCGCCATGCTGGCGCGAAGGTTCACCAGCGGCTCGGACAGCGGGAACCAGCCGTCTTCCGGACCGGCATGGGCCAGCGCCACCTCGTCGTCGCCGGTCAGCCGGCCGTCGACATAGCCGCGCGCGACCTCGCCAACCGGCACCATGCCGAAAGGATGGCATTCGGCCGCCCGCAAGGCGCCCATGCTGGACGCGCCATAGACCGCCACGCCCTTGTGCAGGGCATAGAGGATCTCCTTGTGCCAGACCGACAGCGACTGGCCGAACACCCCATCGATCAGGGCGATCACGTCCGGCCGGTGGATGGTCATGGCGCTGATGATGTCGGCCTGCGCCGCCGGCGGCAGGAACACCGCATCCGGCAGGATCGCGCGGGCATCCTCCACCGGCATGGTGGGGCCCAGGAACACACAGATCTTCATGCGACCGATCCCATTTGCGCGCCCATCTGCGCCTGAGACGCATGTGCCGTCAGAGCGTCCGCGAAAGCCAGCGGCCGGGCACCCGGAGTGTAGAAGTCGAACTGGTAGCCCTCCAGCCCCGGCACCAGAACCCGCACCACCGGAATGCCGATCTCCGGCAGGGTCAGGTCGAAGACCAGCGCCTGCTCGATCCCGGCACGGTGCAGCACGGTCAGCAGGATGGTGATGTCGCCTTCGAAAGTCGGGGTGGCGTGGTTCCGATGGCGGCGCCCGTCGGTGTTGATCGGCGTCGCCTCCAGCGCCGCGATCTCGGCATTGCCGTCGGCATTCTGGTTGCGGACCAGATCCCGGCGGAAGAAGTCGTCGCGCGAACCGGCGATCAGGACCAGCCGCGACTGCACCGCCTCGGTCAGGGCGCGGCACATGGCGACCGCCGGCTCCAGATGGCTGCCATAGCCGCGATTCATGCCGGTCTTGCGCATCTCGCGGTCATAGACGATTGCCATGTAGCTCGGCACGCCCAGGTCCGTCGTGACGTCGAACAGCAGCGGACGGATGCCGGCCTGCTCGAACCGGTGCAGCAGGTCGCGCACGGTCGGCGCGTCGATGCTGTCCAGATTGACCCGCGGCGTCGGCCAGTTGAGCCGGTCGCCGGCATAGCGCCAGCAGGCGACGGAATCGCGCTCGATCACCTCGTAGAGACCGGAGGCGACCGCCTCCAGGATATGATTGCCGCTGGCCAGCCCATTGGTGCCCATGGCGTAGAAGCTGCGGGCCCCCGGCTTGGTCCCCGGCGGCATGCTGTGCAGCCCGACCGAGGTCCAGGGCGCGGCGACCGGTCGCCCGCCGATCAGGTCCCAGCCCCAGGTCCAGATCTCCGGCCGGTCGGGACGGAAGGAGCCGTGCTTGGTTCCCGGCAAGCGGTCCAGCGGGATGCGCCCATCGGCCGGCAGGTCGTTCCATGCCGCCTCGATATGCGGCAGGCGCAGATGCTCGGCATGGTGGAACTCGATCGCCTCCATCGCGGCGGAGACCGTCGCGGCGGCGAGGCTGAAGCCCTTGCCGGCGCTGCCCGACAGGGTCGGGCTGTTCGGCCGGTGCCCGATGACGGTGTGGATGCCCAAACGGTCCAGCCCGGTCACGTCGGCCAGCCGCGTGATGCCGCAGCGGGCGAAATGGGGCGAGATGCGGGCCAGTGTCTCTTCCGGCGTCGCCGTGCGGTGGGTGCCGATGAAGAAGCGCTTGGCGGCGCGGTGGACGGTGTCGCCCAGGCGGATGCCGGGGAACTCCGGATAGACGGTGTCGGGCGATGCGCTGTCAGCCATGGGATGGATCAGGACTCGCAGTTCCGGCCGGTTCGGAGGGAGATGGATTGTCGCCCCGCAGGAGGCGGGACGCGTAACGACAAAGAGGGGCCGGCCGTCTCCCGTGAGGATAGGCCGGCCCCGATGCGGTTACGCCTCGGTCTTGGGATCGTCGCCAGCCGCTGCCGGGCCCTGCGATGCGGAGGCCGACACCCCAGGAGTGGCCGCAGCGGACGTCGCCGAAGCGGACTGCGCCGCGGCGGAGGTGGCCGACGCGGAGGTTGCCGATGCCGACATCGCCGACGCGGAATGAGCGGAAGCCGGAGCGGCGACCGCCGAGAAAGCCGGAGCCGGAACAGCCGACGCGGACTGCGCCGCAGCCGAGAACGCCGACGCAGGGGCGGCAACCGCAGAGAAGGCCGGGGCCGGAACAGCCGACGCAGACTGTGCGGCAGCCGAGAACACCGACGCCGGAGCGGCGACCGCAGAGAAGGCCGGGGCCGGAACGGCCGACGCAGACTGCGCCGCAGCCGAGAACGCCGAAGCAGGGGCAGCGACCGCAGAGAAGGCCGGAGCCGGAACAGCGGACGCAGACTGCGCCGCAGCCGAGAATGCCGAAGCAGGGGCGGCAACCGCAGAGAAGGCCGGGGCCGGAACGGCCGACGCAGACTGCGCCGCAGCCGAGAACGCCGAAGCAGGGGCAGCGACCGCAGAGAAGGCCGGAGCCGGGACCGCCGACGCCGACTGCGCCGCAGCCGAGAACGCCGACGCCGGAGCGGCAACCGCCGAGAAGGCCGGAGCCGGGACCGCCGACGCCGACTGCGCAGCAGCGGAGAATGCCGACGCCGGAGCGGCAACCGCAGAGAAGGCCGGCGCCGGGACCGCCGACGCCGACTGCGCAGCAGCGGAGAATGCCGACGCCGGAGCGGCAACCGCCGAGAAGGCCGGAGCCGGAACGGCCGACGCCGACTGTGCGGCAGCCGAGAACGCCGACGCCGGGGCGGCAACCGCCGAGAAGGCCGGGGCCGGAACAGCCGACGCAGACTGTGCGGCAGCGGAGGTCGCGGACGCCGAGGTTGCCGACGCCGAAGCCGCCGAAGCGGAGGCGGATGCCGACTGCGCGGAGGCGGAGAAGGCGGGGCCCGGAGATGCCGACGCGGAAGTGGCGGAAGCTGACGTGGCCGAGGCCGACGTGGCGGAGGCAGAGGTCGCAGACGCCGAAGTGGCGGAGGCGGAGGTGGCGGAAGCCGACGTCGCCGAAGCCGAGGCGGCGGTAGCAATCGACTCGACCGCCACCGCGCTGTCCAGACCGCTCTCTTTGCCCGTCAGGGAGTTGAAGGCGTCGGCAGCGGCGCTGTGGACATGGTCGGGAAGGACACCGCCGAACCCGCTCTGTGCCAGCAGGGCTTGCTTGCCCTGAATATCGAGGGCGTTCAGCTGATTACGGAATTCGCCGTCGGTGGCGAGGCGCTTAATGAGGGCGAGTGCCTGTTCCTTGGCCATTTACGGGCCCCTCCTGCAATCGGTCAGCCAATAGGATTGCTGCGAATGGAATGCAACGGCTAAACCAATAGCATAGGCAATCCGCAAAAATTCTAGTGAAAATGCACAAGAATCGGCGATTGCCTCGGAAATTTTACGTCCGGCACAGGCGCTCCCGACACCGGCACGGTGGGGCGCATGGCTTTAGAGCAATAGGCCTTCCGCAATACGCCGCCTTGCGCGCCATTCCTCGCGCGTCTGGTGCCAGACATCCGCCTCCGGCGGGTTGACCGGCTCAGGCAGCAAGGTTGTCCCGCGCACCTCCGCTCCCAGCTTGCGCGCCACCGCCTGCGAGGCCCTGTTGCGGGGATGGATGGTGTGAATGACTTCGGTCCAGCCGAGATGGTCGAACACCCAATCGATGGCTGCGACAGCGCTCTCGACCGCATAGCCCCGGCCCCAGCAATCCGGCATGATCGCCCAGCCGATTTCCGGCCCCGGCCAGCCATCCGGCACCCACGGCCCGACCCGGCCGACCCACCGGCCGGTCTCCTTCTCGATGACGGAGAACATGGCGAAGCCCTGGATCGACCAGGCGCCCGCCATCGACAGGAAGCCACGCCAGGCGACCGGACGCGACTGCACGCCACCGATGAACTCGGTTCCCTCCGGATTGGCCATCATCGCCGCCCAGCCATCGAAATCGTTCGCCTGGGTCGGGCGCAGGATCAGGCGAGCGGTTTCCAGCATCGGTTCATCCCTGGGGACCATCATCGCGCCGCCTCGATCATCAGCAAAAAGCGCAGCCATGCCGCGAGAACCCTCCTACACACCGCCCGAGGGAAAGATCGGGGCGAAAACTTCACAACCGAAGCGTATTTATTGAAACCCGTTCGGCAACGGATGCAAGAAACATCATTCACAAGCATCGAACCTGCGTCCAGAGCGAACTGTCGGCACCACCACTGCACAGCATGACCTTGACCGAACACATTAGGCTTTCTGGGCTAGAGCGACGCCGTGAATCGGATCCCATATAATAGGGCGATGCCCGGCCGTTCCACGCGGTCCGGGCGGACAAAAAGAACAGACACTAGTACGGAGCATAACGATGTCGCGGTTTCGGATGGCTATTCTGGCCCTGGCGGCGGTGAGCGGCGCGACCCTGGCCCTCTCCGGTTTCAGCGGCGGCGCTGCAGCCCAGTCCAAGCTGGATTCCTCGGGCAAGCCCGTTTGGGACGAAAGCCACAACCAGCGTCCGACCGCGGCCAGCGACCGCGCGCTGCCGGCCGGCGTGGTGACCCTGCGCACGGCGACCTCCGCCCCCGGTCTGCTCGGCGTCTATGCCGTCAACGGCCTGCCCTTCGACATCGTGCTGAGCCGGGTCGACGCCACCCAGTGCATCAACATCGTGCCGGAGGATTGCGGACTGCTCGGCACCGACATCCGCGTCGCCACCGGGACGGAGGTTCTGGTGCGCAGCGTGCGGCAGGCCGACATGACCCGCACCTATGGCGTGGTCCCGGTCTACAACTGGCGCCCGGCCGTCGCCGCCAAGTAAGGCTGTCGCTGTCGCAGGACCGCCGCATGCTCTCGCGGCGGTCCCGCCACCCTCAACTCCCCCGTCTATTTCCTTGACTTCCCGTCACCTGCGGGCTGAATGCCTGGAAGATCAGACGGGTTGCCGGCGATGATGTCCTTGTCCAAGATTATTCTTCTGGCGCTGGTGATCGGCGCGGTCTGGTTCGGCTGGCGCTGGGTCAACCGCGTGCAGGAGATCGGCCGCGCCCGCAGCGCCGCCCGTCGCCAGGACGCCCCGCCTCAGCGCGGACGGCGCGACGGCGGCGACGGCGGTGCGTCCGCGCGCAGTGCCGGCGCGCCTGCCCCGGCGTTCGAGGCGGAGGACATGGAGAAATGTCCGGAATGCGGCGCCTATGTCGCCCCGCGCTCCGCGGTCTCCTGCGGCCGCCCGGCCTGTCCCTACGGCCGCTGACACGGTCACCAACGGCGGAAATCGCCCGCCGCCCTCCCCCGACACGACGCCGCGGCGGCGCGATCTGCCGCGCTGCGGCTTGATTTGACGGTGGCGCCCGCCTATCGTGCGGCGCGTTTTCAACATTTCTATTGTGGACCGTCCATGGCCTCCCAGATCGGGACTTCCGACGGCGGAAATTCCGCCGACCGCCGCGGCCTGTCGTTCCAGGCCCTGATCCTCAAGCTCCACCAGTTCTGGTCGGAGCAGGGTTGCGTCATCCTGCAGCCCTACGACATGGAGGTCGGCGCCGGCACCTTCCACCCCGCGACCACGTTGCGCGCGCTGGGGCCAGAGTCCTGGAAGGCGGCCTATGTCCAGCCGTCGCGCCGGCCCAAGGACGGCCGCTATGGCGAGAACCCGAACCGCCTGCAGCACTATTACCAGTACCAGGTCATCATGAAGCCCTCGCCGGCCAACGCGCAGGAGCTTTACCTGGACAGCCTGCGCGCCATCGGCATCGACCCGGCGCTGCACGACATCCGCTTCGTCGAGGACGACTGGGAAAGCCCGACGCTGGGCGCCTGGGGCCTGGGCTGGGAAGTGTGGTGCGACGGCATGGAAGTGACGCAGTACACCTATTTCCAGCAGGTCGGCGGCATCGAGTGCGACCCCGTCGCGGTCGAGCTGACCTACGGGCTGGAGCGCCTCGCCATGTATGTGCAGGGCGTGGAGAATGTCTACGACCTGGACTTCAACGGCCAGGGCGTGAAGTACGGCGACGTGTTCAAGCGCGCCGAGATCGAATACTCGAAGCATAATTTCGAGTTCGCCAACACCGACATGCTGCTCCAGCATTTCAAGGACGCCGAGGCCGAGTGTCAGGCGCTGGTGGCGCAGAACCTTGCGCTGCCCGCCTATGACCAGTGCATCAAGGCGTCGCATCTGTTCAACCTGCTGGACGCCCGCGGCGTGATCAGCGTTGTCGAGCGCGCAGCCTATATCGGCCGCGTGCGCACGCTGGCCAAGGCCTGCTGTGAAGCCTGGACGGGGGCGAAGTAAAAACATGGCTCAGATCCTGAATAACGAACTTCTCATCGAGGTGTTCTCGGAAGAAATTCCGGCACGCATGCAAGCGAAAGCTGCGCTGGATTTTCGCCGTCTGATCGTTGAGAAGCTTGCGGCCGCTGGTTTGGGCTTCCAAGCTGCTGTAGAGCAGTCCACCCCTCGTCGGATTGCGCTGGTGGTGAATGGACTTCCGGACCGCACCGAAGACGTCAAAGAAGAGAAGAAGGGTCCGCGCGTCGGTTCGCCGGAGCAGGCGGTCGCCGGCTTCCTGAAGTCAGCCGGTCTCGACAGCCTCGACCAGTGCGAGCAACGCGATACCGGCAAGGGCGTGTTTTATTTCGCTGTGACCGAGAAGAAGGGCCGCGAGACCGCCCAGGTGCTGGCGGAGATCATCCCCGCCGCCATGGCCGAACTGCCCTGGCCCAAGTCGATGCGCTGGGGCACCGGCACCGCACGCTGGGTCCGTCCGCTGCACTCGATCATCGCCCTGTTCGGCGGGCGCGTGCTCGACGGCGGCTATGACATCGGCGGCACCCAGGGCCGCATCGTCTTCGGCAACGGCACCCGCGGCCACCGCTTCCTGGCGCCCGACGCCTTCACGGTGGAGAGCTTCGCCGACTACAAGGAGAAGCTGCGCACCGCCAAGGTCGTGCTCGGCCGCGAGGAGCGCAAGGCCAAGATCAAGGCCGATGCCGAGACGCTGGCCAAGGCCCAGGGCCTGACCCTGTCGCCCGACGACGCCCTGCTGGAGGAGGTCGCCGGCCTCGTCGAATGGCCGGTGGTGCTGATGGGCAGCATCGACGAGAGCTTCATGGATGTGCCATCGGAGGTTCTCATCACCTCCATGCGCACCCACCAGAAGTATTTCGCCGTGCTGGACGCCGAGGCCAAGATGGCTCCGCGCTTCATCGTCGTGGCGAACACCGAGACGCTGGACGGCGGCAAGGCCGTGGTCGCCGGCAACGAGCGCGTTCTGCGCGCCCGCCTGTCCGACGCCAAGTTCTTCTGGGACCAGGACCGCAAGACCAAGCTGGAAGCCCGCGTCCCGGCGCTGGAGAAGATTACCTTCCATGCCAAGCTGGGCACGGTGGCCGAAAAGGTCACCCGCGTGCAGTTGCTGGCCGCCGAGATCGCCCGCGCCATCGGTGCCGACAGCGACGCCGCCAGCCGCGCCGCGCTGCTGTGCAAGGCCGATCTGGTGACCGAGGTGGTCGGCGAGTTCCCCGAGGTCCAGGGGATCATGGGCCGCTACTACGCGCTGGGCCAGGGCGAGAGCGCCGACGTCGCCAACGCCATCGCCGACCATTACAAGCCGCTGGGTCCGTCGGACAGCTGCCCGACCGCCCCGGTTTCGGTTTCGGTGGCGCTGGCCGACAAGATCGACACGCTGGTCGGCTTCTTCGCCATCGACGAGAAGCCGACGGGATCGAAGGACCCCTACGCGCTGCGCCGGGCCGCACTTGGCGTGATCCGTCTGGTGCTGGAGAACGGGCTGCGGGTGAAGCTGGGAGACATCTTCGCGGCGGCCCATGGCGCCTACAAGGTCAGCGGCTTCGCCCCGGCCGACAACGTCGGTGGCGACCTGATGTCCTTCTTCGCTGACCGCCTGAAGGTGGTGCTGCGCGAGCAGGGCGTCCGCCACGATCTGGTCGATGCGGTGTTCGCGCTCGGCGGCGAGGACGATCTGGTCCGGTTGCTGGCCCGCGTGAAAGCTCTCCAGGCGTTCGTCGGCTCCGACGAGGGCGCCAACTTGGCAGCAGCTTACAAGCGTGCCTCCAACATCGTCCGCATCGAGGAGAAGAAGGACGGCGCGAGTTTCGACCAGCCGGTCGATGCCGACCGTCTGGCGCAGGACGAGGAAAAGGCGCTGTTCGCGGCGCTGAACGAGGCCTCGGCCACCGCCAAGCCGCTGCTGGACGCGGAAGACTTCACCGGCACCATGGCGGCGCTGGCGAAGCTGCGCGGCCCGGTGGATGCCTTCTTCGACAAGGTCACGGTGAACGCGGAGGACAAGGACCTGCGCGCCAACCGCCTGCGCCTGCTGACGCAGATCCGCACGACGCTGAACGCGGTGGCCGACTTCTCGAAGATCGAGGGATGATGAAATCGGGGGGCGTTCGCGCCCCCCTTTTTTACAGCCCCGCCAAAGCCCGCCGGATCGCCTCGCGGAAGGCATCGAGCGATGCGATGTCCAGCAGGAACAGCGCGTGACCGCTGGCATCGCCAGCCGCCAGCGCCATGTCGATGCGCACGAACAGCACCGGATCGGTGCCGGACCCGATCACCGCCGCCGGCGCGCCGGCGCCATAGCCCGGAACCGCACCCGACAGCTCGCCGCCGATCAGGTTGGACAGGCTGGCGAGGCAGCCGTTCAGGATGATGTTACCGATCTCGGTCAGCGCGTCCTGCTCCATCTCGCCCGGCGCCTCGGCAGCGGGGTCGACGGGGACGAGGCGGCCGACCAGGGCCAGCGTGCCGCGCTCGGGGAAGATCAGCATCGCTTCGCCGGTGAAGGGGCCGGTGAAGGCACCGCGCACCGCACAGACCGGCTGGTCGCCATCCAGCTCGTCGCCGACCTCGCTGGTGATGCGGGCACGGGTCGAGACCGCGAAGGACGGCACCGACAGATGAACCTCCTCCCCCAGCATGGAACTGAGGCCGGCGGCCGCCTCACCCATGCCGATGTTGAACAGTTCGGCGATGGCGTCGGCCTCGTCGGCGTCGAGACGGAGCGGGTTGTCCGCCGATGGAACCGATCCGGGCTGTCCCATCGCCGTCACTGCCCGGCCGCGGCGAGGAAGTCACGGATCTTGTCCGAGGTGATCGGCTTGGCAATGAAGCGGACGCCCAGCGCCTCGGCCTTGCGCCTCAGCGTGTCCTGGACGTTGGCGGTCAGCAGCCCGATGGGCAGGCCGACGAAACGCTCCTTCAGCCGTTCGGCGAGAGCAAGCCCGTCCATGCCCGGCATGTTGTAATCGACGATGGCGGCAACCGGCGGCACCTCGCCGACGATCTCCAGCCCCTCCTCGCCGCTCGCCGCGGTGACGATGGTCCAGTCGGGCCGCAAGGAGGCGATAACGCTGGAAACCATGTTGCGCGCAAGTCGGCTGTCGTCGACGACGAGGATGCTGGTCATGCCGATACTTCCGTCCTAAAGAGTCCGTTCACACCTTACCGGGTTATTACCGCAAAGCGTTCCTGCCCACAACAGACGCCTCGTATCAGGCCCGACGACTTCAACCGACACAGCCCTGCAATATATCAATGCTCAGTTCCGACAAAGCCGCCTCCGACACGGTTGGTTCCCCCATCCGCCCCCCCGTCCGGGCCGTGCTCGACACCAACATCCTGGTGGCCTATGCGCTGCTGGGAAATGCCACCGCCCGGCGCCACGATGCGATCCGCCGGTGCGTGGAGCAGGTGCGTGCCGACCGCGGCCTCGTCGGCAGCAGCGAAACGCTGGCGGAGCTGCGGGAGGTGCTGATGCGCCCCACCTTCGACCGCTATGCCGCCGCGGCCGATCGCCACGCCTTCCTGGAGCGGGTCGGCGAGGAGATGACTCTGGTCGCACCGGCCGCGGTCGGTCGGCTGTGCCGCGATCCGGAAGACGACATGTTCCTGGCCGCCGCCGTCGGCGGCTCGGTTCCCTGGCTGGTGACGGTCGACCGCCAGCTTCTGTCGGTGCGCCAGGCCGGTGCCACACGCGTGCTGCGGCCCGAGCGATTCCTGGAGGCGGTGGCTGTCCAGGATGTTCCTCAGGCATAGCCCGACAGAATCCACTCGACAAACCGACCGCGATTTCTAGAATGAAAAGAGAACACATCGCAAACTGCGAGTGAACGGGATTGGCTGCCGCAGCGCTGGCGGCATCGATGGAGCGCAGGGGGCATCTGCAGCGATGAGCGTCCAACGGCTATTGTTCGACGACCTGCCGGAAAGCGAGCCGGTGCGCAAGCCGCGCCGGGCGCGGGCTTCCGCGACGGGCGCCGCCCCCTCGACCATGGCCGCCCAGGTCGCCGTGGACATGGTGCGGGAAGCCGCGCCGCTGCCCCGGGCGGCAATGGCGGCGACCGTCGCGACCCTGCCGCTCGCCCCCCCGGCCCCGCCGCCTCCCCCGCCGGCCTTCGATCCGGCGGCGCTGTCCAACGCGGAATTGCGGGCTCTGGTGCAGGCGCTGCCCGACCAGCGGCTGGCCCATCTGCTGATCGAAGCGGCGCGCGAACTGAAGCGCCGCGCCGTCCCCGACTCCGGGGATACCGACGGCGAGGACGGGGAAGGCGCGGCGGAGCCGAACCCCGCCCTGCTGCGCGCCGCACGGCAGGCGGTGGGAGAGCTTTCGGGCGAGGATTTCTGACACGCCAGTCTCACTGCCCCAGTCTCACCGCTGGGTGCGTCCCTTCGTCAATAAAGTTTCCGAGACAAAGCACACGGCTTTATGTCATGATCCCTTCCAGCCCATGCTTTATGTACCGCATCGCACAATAAAGCGGTATCAAAGCGCCACCGGGCACGCCGAACCCACATGCGACGTCTCCCGGAGGGAGCTTTGGACTGGATTTCGTGGTTGCAGGAATGGGGGAATGCCTTTTACCCGATGGCCTTTGTCTGGGCCTTTTTTGAAGGTGAAACATTTGTAATCTTCGGCGGGATGGGCGCCAAGCTCGGTATCGTCAATCTTTACTGGCTGGTCGGGTCGGTGTGGGTCGGCAGTTTCCTGGGCGATCAGGTCTGGTTCTGGTTGGGCCGCCGCTGGGGCAAGAAGGCGCTGGCCCGCTTCCCCTCCGCCGATGCCCATGCCTGCCGGGTGCTGGGTTGGCTGGAGAAATACGGCGTCGCCTTCATCCTGGTCTTCCGCTTCCTCTACGGCGTCCGGAACATCGCGTCGGTCGCCATCGGCACCTCGGGGATGCCGTGGTCGCGCTTCCTGTTCTGGAACTTCATCGCCGCCGGCATCTGGGCCTGGAGCTTCGCCGGCGCCGGTTACATGTTCGGTGAGGCTGCCGCCGCCATCGGCGAGGATGGACCGAAGATCCTGCTGCTGACCGGCCTTGCCATCGGCGGTCTGTGGCTCGCCATCAAGAGCATCCGCTGGGTCCGCCGCCGCGCGCTCGCGGCGACCAACCCGGCCGAGTGACCCACATCTGAGCGGGGCTGAGCCTGAGACAGGGCCGGTGCAGGAGGTCATGGACCGCCCGCACCGGCCCTCTTTCGTCAGGCCTCAGGCATCCTGCGTTTCCTGATCCTTCAGCCGCTCCCAGATATCGCCGAACTCCGCATGGCGGGCGGCGAACAGCGCCAGCAGGCGCGGATCGAAATGGACCTTGGGATTCAGCCGGTCGTCGCCGTTCAGCAGGATATCCACCGTCTTCTCATGGCTGAATGACGGCTTGTAGGGCCGGGCGCTACGCAGCGCGTCATAGCAGTCGGCGATGGCGACGATGCGGGCGGCAAGCGGGATTGCCTCACCCGTCAGGCCGAATGGATAGCCGGTGCCGGCCCATTGCTCGTGATGGTACAGCGCGATCTCGGCGGCCATCTTCAACCGGTCCGATGCGACCAGGATGTCGTGGCCATAGACCGGATGGCGCCGCATTTCCGCAAGCTCGCGTTCGTCGAGCCGGCCCCGCTTGTGCAGAACCGCCTGATCGACGCTCATCTTGCCGACATCGTGCAGGGCGGCAGAAAAGCGGATCTCCCGGCAGAAGGCGCGGCTGCAACCGGCCCAGGTCGCCAGCAGGTAAGAGTATTCGTTGACCCGCAGGATGTGGTTGCCGGTGTCCTCGTCATGCACCTCGGCGGCGCGGGCCAGCAGATTGACCGACACCATGAAGGCCCGCTCCGTCTCGGCCTGGAGTTCGGCGACAAGGCGGCGCTCCTTGGTCAGGGCGCGGTTGCGTTCGGTCAGCCGCTCCAGCGTCGCGGCGCGTTCCAGCGCCCGGCCGACGATGTGATTGACCGGGGCGATCATCTGCTCATGGTCGGGCAGAAAAGCCGGCGGCCCCTCCAGCGGGCGGCGGTTGATCAGCTGCACCACGCCGATGGGCCGGTCACGGAACCCCTTGAGCGCGAAGGCCATGATGGACCGGGTGCGGAAGCCGGTGCGCTGGTCGAAGGCCGGGTTGAAGCTGTAGGGCTGGTCCGCCGGAATGGCGTAGGCATCCTCCAGCAGCAGCGTCTCGCCGGTCGCGGCGACATAGCCGACGATGGAGGCTTGGCTGACCGGCACCGAGAACAGGGTCGGCCTGGCGCGGATCACGTCGTTCTGCGCGCTGACCGCATCGAGATGCCGGTGCCGTCCCTGCCCGCGCAGCATGAAGACTGTGCCGGCCTCGGCACCGGTCAGGTCGCGGCACTTGCGCAGCACCCGATCGCTGAGCGATCGCAGCGACTGGTTCGGGGCACTTTCGATAAATTCAAGGAATTGGCCGACCAGACCCACAGCGTTCCCCCACCCCGGCGCACGACAATGGCGCTCCGAACAGAGTACCCCATTTGTCGCACCCGGAAGAAGGGGCTTGCGGTTCCGAAAGTCACGCTCTGATCACAGGTCACAGCCTGCCCGTCACAGCCCCATCCACCCACCGGCCCATAGCCAGACCGCCGCCACCGCCATCGACAGCAGAGCCATCGGCACGCCGCAGCGCGCATGCTCGACGAACCCCAGCTTGACGCCGGCAGCAGCAGCCCGCTCCGCCACGATGATGTTGGCGAGGCTGCCCGGCAGCAGCAGGTTGCCGGCCAGGGTCGACAGCAGCGCCAGCCCGTAGAGCGCCCCTTCCGGCGGGGATGGCCAGGCGGCCAGCAGCAGGATCACCGCCGGAACGTTGCCGATAGTGTTGCTGCCCGCCAGCGACAGCGGCAGCATCACCGCCAGCCGGTCGGGAAGCCATCCTGCCGCACTTAGATCGTTGACCAGCGCCGTCGGGATGCCGGTCAGCCCCAGCGCATGGTTGATCGCAAAGAGCGCGCCGAACAGCACCAGAAGATGCCAGTCGACCATGCCCAGCATGTCGCGGCTGGCCATGCGGCGGCTGACCATCATGATGCCGGCGATCAGCAGCACCGCATGTTCCTGCGGGATGTCGCGGGTGAACAGGATCAGCAGAACGAGCGTCGCCGCCACCGCCTTGCCCAACTGCCAGCGGTCGAGCTTCGGCGCCGCCTGGACGGCGTCCTCGTGCCCCTCCTGCGGCATGCCGAAACGGCCGCGCCAGACCAGCCAGACGGTCGCATAGGCGATGGCCATGGCCGCCAGTGCCGGGCCGCCGCAGATCGCCAGGAAGCGCCAGAAATCGAGATGCCCGACCTGACCGATCAGGATGTTCTGCGGGTTGCCGATCATAGTCGCCGCCGACCCGGCATTGGCGGCGCCCGCCAGCCCGATCAGGTAGGGCCGCGGGTCCAGCTTGCGCGCCTGGAGGCCCAGGCACAGCATCGGCGTCATCGCGAAGACGACCACGTCGTTCGCCAGCACCGCCGACAGCCCGCCGGCAACCAGCACGATCACCCCAAGGAGCCGCGCCGGCGACTTCGCCGCCTGCGCCACCTTCAGGGCGCACCAGTCGTAGAAGCCGCTGCCGGCATATTGCGCCGACAGGATCATCAGACCCAGCAGGATGAAGATCGTCGGGAAGTCGATGGCCGACACGGCGGCGGCGGTATCCAGCGCCCCGGTCGCCAGCAACAGGATCGCTGCGACCAGCGCGATGCCGGTGCGGTCGATGCGCAGGCCGGGAAAACCGCCCAGCGCCATGCCCAGATAGGTGGCGGCGAACAGAATCAGGATGGTTGCGGTCATAATGCCCGATGCACAGGGAATGTCAGTCGAGGGAAATGGTGGTTCCCTCACGCGCGGCGAAGCAATTTGCGAACTCTGCCTTGGCCGCCGCCTCGATCCGCTCCATCGTCGCGTCGTCGTGGTCGGGATCGTGGTGGAACAGGCCCAGCGTCTTCACATGGGCCGCGCGGGCGATCCGCACCGCTTCCATCCAGGTGGAATGGCCCCAGCCGATCCGTTGCAGCCACTCCTCGTCGGTGTAGGTCGAGTCGTAGAGCAGCAAATCCACCCCATCGACAAGGTTCAGGATGTTGCGGTCGGGGTGGTCGGGCACATGTTCGGTGTCCGTCACATAGGCGACCGACCGGCCCTGATACTCGATCCGGTAGCCGGTGGCGCCGTCGGGATGGTTCAGCGCCGCGGTGTGGATGCGCACCCCGCCCTCCAGCTTGAAGCTGTGGCCGGGCGGCACCTCAAGGAAGCTCAGGTCACCGCCCATGGTGCGCAGAGGTACCGGGAAGAGCGGCCGTTCCATCTGGCGCGCCATCACCGATTCGATATCGGGACCGCCATTGAGATGGCCGGAGATGACGCGAAGGCCGAAGCCCTTGGTGTAGGCCGGCGCGAAGAAGGGAAAGCCGCTGATGTGGTCGAGATGGGTGTGACTCAGCAGCAGCGTGGCGCCGGTCACCCCTTCGGCCAGGAGCTTGCGCCCCAGCATCCTCAGCCCGGTGCCGGCGTCGATGATGATCCGCTGCTTGCCCGCCTGCACTTCGACGCAGGAGGTGTTGCCACCGAACCCCAGATGCGAGGCCATTGGGCAGGGAATGGTGCCGCGCACGCCCCAAAAGGTGACTGAAAACCCCATTCCCCGCCTCCAGGCGCGCTCATATGCCGATCCGACCCTTTGGAGCGGCGAGTTTAACGCGATTTGTCGGTCTGTACACGACAGAGCTTGAACGGTGGAGGGTGCTCGCCGCTCCCCGGCCGGAAAAAGAAACGGGGCCGCCTCGCATGAAGCAGCCCCGTCGACCTCGATCGGTCATCTCGATCAGGCTTGGCCGTTTTCCTTACGACCCGGCCGTCTTACAGTTCGGCGGCCATATAGGTCGGCAGCCAGCCTTCGTTCGCCTCGCGCAGACGCTTCAGCGAGACGATCTCGCCACCGCGGCCCGACAGCGAGGTGCCGCGGGTTTCGCCCAGCACGGTGACCGGAACGCCGGCGGCCTTGGCCTTCTCCTGCACCGTCGCGGCGACGTCCGGACGGACGGCCAGGACGTAGCGGCCTTGGTCCTCGCCGAACAGCACGCGGACATGCTGGCCGTCGAAGCCGGTCAGGTAGGCACCGATGCCGCCGGCCAGCGCCATCTCGGCGATGGTGACGATCAGGCCGCCGTCGGCCGCGTCGTGACTCGACACCACCAGACCCTCGTGGATCAGGCCGCGCACGAAGTCGCCGTTGCGGCGCTCCACCGCCAGATCGACCGGCGGGGGTGCCCCCTCCTCGCGGCCGAGGATCTCGCGCAGGAAGATCGACTGGCCGATATGGCCCTTCGTCTCGCCCACCGCGAGGATCACGTCGCCCTCACCTCGGAAGGCGATGCCGACGGCGATCATCGCGTCCGGCATGATGCCGACGCCGCCGATAGCCGGGGTCGGCAGGATCGCCTCGCCGTTGGTCTCGTTGTAGAGCGAGACGTTGCCTGACACGACCGGGAAGTCCAGCGCCTTGCAGGCCTCGCCGATGCCCTGAACGGCACCGACGAACTGGCCCATGATCCGCGGCTTCTCGGGGTTGCCGAAGTTCATGTTGTCGGTGATGGCGAGCGGCAGGGCGCCCACCGCCGACAGGTTGCGCCACGCCTCGGCCACTGCCTGCTTGCCGCCTTCGACCGGGTCGGCGAGGCAGTAGCGCGGCGTGCAGTCGGTGGTGATGGCGACCGCCTTGGTCTGGCCCGGCACACGGACGACCGCGGCGTCGGCCTGACCCGACATGAAGCGGGTATCGCCGCCGACGAGGCTGTCATACTGCTCCCAGATCCAGCGTTTGGAGGCCAGATCGGGGCAGCCGAACAGCTTGGTCAGCGTGTCGCCCAGTTCCTCGGTGTAGCCATCGAACACGCTGTCGGCGACATCCGAAGCCTTCGGCGTCGGCTCCCACGGGCGGTTGTATTCGGGGGCGGCGTTGGACACCGGGGCGATCGGCATGTCGCACCAGGTCTCGCCATACATCTTGATGACGAGGTTGCCAGTGTCGGTCAGGTGGCCGATGACGGCGAAGTCCAGCTCCCACTTGTCGAAGATGGCCTTCGCCACCTCCTCACGGCCGGGCTTCAGGATGATCAGCATGCGCTCCTGGCTTTCGGAGAGCATGATCTCATAGGGCGTCATCGCCTCTTCGCGCATCGGCAGGGTGTCGAGCGTCAACTCGATGCCCAGACCGCCCTTGCCGGCCATTTCGACCGACGACGAGGTCAGGCCGGCGGCACCCATGTCCTGGATGGCGACGATGGCGTCCGTCTCCATCAGCTCCAGGCAGGCTTCGATCAGCAGCTTCTCGGTGAAGGGGTCGCCAACCTGCACGGTCGGGCGCTTCTCCTCCGAATCCTCGGTGAACTCGGCCGACGCCATGGTGGCGCCGTGGATGCCGTCGCGGCCGGTCTTGGAGCCGACATAGACGACCGGGTTGCCGATGCCGGCGGCGGCCGAATAGAAGATCCTGTCGGTCTTGGCGACACCCACGGTCATGGCGTTGACCAGGATGTTGCCGTTGTAAGCCGGGTGGAAGTTGGTCTCGCCGCCCACGGTCGGCACGCCGACGCAGTTGCCGTAATGGGCAATGCCGGCGACCACGCCCGACACCAGATGGCGGGTCTTGGAATGGTCGGGCGAGCCGAAACGTAGCGCGTTCATGTTGGCGATGGGTCGGGCGCCCATGGTGAACACGTCGCGCAGGATGCCGCCGACGCCCGTCGCCGCGCCCTGGAAGGGCTCGATGTAGGACGGGTGGTTGTGGCTTTCCATCTTGAAGATGACGGCGTCGCCATCGCCGATGTCGACCACGCCGGCATTCTCGCCGGGGCCGCAGATCACCTGCGGGCCGGTGGTCGGCAGCGTCTTCAGCCAAACCTTCGACGACTTGTAGGAGCAATGCTCCGACCACATGACCGAAATGATGCCCATTTCGGTGAAGGTCGGGGTGCGGCCCAGGATGTCCAGGGCGTTCTGGTACTCCTCGGCGGACAGGCCGAACTCCTTGGCGAGTTCGACGGTGACCGGACGCTCCTGCGCCTTGGTAGCTTCAGCGCTCACGACAGGGCCTCCACCAGACCTTCGAACATGGGCTTGCCGTCGGTGTTGCCGTGCAGGGCCTCCACCGCGTCCTCGGGGTGCGGCATCAGGCCGAGCACGGTGCGCTTGGCGTTGAAGATGCCGGCGATATCCGTGACCGAACCGTTAGGATTGCCGCGCGGATCGGCGCGGGCCTCGTCGGCGATGTAGCGGAAGGCCACTTGGCCCTCGCCGTCCAGACGCTTCACCGTTTCGGCGTCGGTCCAATAGTTGCCGTCGCCATGGGCGATCGGGTAACGCACGACCTGACCCTTGGCGTATTTTGCCGTGAAGGGGCTGTCGGTGTTCTCCACCCGCAGATGCTGGACACGGCAAATGAACTTCAGTCCGCCGTTGCGCATCAGCGCGCCGGGCAACAGACCGGCCTCGGTGATGATCTGAAAGCCGTTGCAGATGCCGAGCACCCGCACGCCCTGATCGGCCCGCGCCTTCACCTCGCGCATGATCGGCGAATGCGCCGCCATGGCGCCGGAGCGCAGGTAATCGCCATAGGAGAAGCCGCCGGGCACGACGATCAGGTCGACCTTGGGCAGTTCGGTGTCGCGGTGCCAGACCAGATGCGGCTTGGTCCCGCTGACGGCCTCCAGCGCGGCGACGGCGTCGCGTTCGCGGTTGGAGCCGGGGAAAACGACGATGGCGGCCTTCATGGGGCGGTCAAAATCCGGCGTCGTGAGGGGGAGGAGTTCGCGCCGGACACTAAAGCCGCCGCCCCGGCAAAGCAAGAGTCGGCCAAGGGGCGGCGGCGTTGTGCGCGGCGCATTACAGGGTCGGCGCGTCCTCTTCCGGGTACGCGGTGATGTGGTGCAACGACAGGTCGGCACCCTTGTACTCCTGCTCGGGATCGAGGCGGATGCCGACGGTGACGCGCAGCAGGCCGTAGACCGCCAGACCCGAGGCGAAGCCGAAGCCAGTGCCGCCCAGCGTACCGACGATCTGGCTGAGGATCGACACGCCGCCAAGACCGCCCAGCGCCTCCTGCCCGAAGACGCCGGCCAGCAGCCCGCCGGTCAGGCCGCACAGACCGTGCAGCGGCCAGACGCCCAGCACGTCGTCGATCTTCCAGTCGATCTGGCATTTGTTGAAGGCCCAGACGAACAGAAGCCCGGCGATGCCGCCGGTGACCAGCGCGCCCAGCGGGTGCATCACGTCGGACCCAGCGCAGACCGCCACCAGACCGGCCAGTGCGCCGTTGTGGACGAAGCCGGGATCGGTGCGGCTGATGACCAGAGACGTGACGATGCCGCCGACCATCGCCATCAGCGAGTTCAGCGCCACCAGACCCGTCACGCCGTCCAGCACCTGGGCGCTCATCACGTTGAAGCCGAACCACCCCACGCACAGCACCCAGGCGCCGAGCGCCAGGAAGGGAATGTTCGACGGCGGAATGGCGATCAGCGAGCCGTTCGGACGGTAACGGCCGCGGCGGTTGCCCAGATTCAGCACCGCACCGAGTGCCACCCAGCCGCCGAAGGCATGCACCACCACCGATCCGGCGAAGTCGTGGAAAGGCTGGCCGAAGGTTGCGGCCATCCAGCCTTGCAGGCCGAAGCGGGTTCCCCAGACCGTGCCTTCCAGCAGCGGGTAGAACAGCGCGATCAGCGCCAGCGTGGCGCCGGCCTGCGGCCAGAACCTGGCGCGCTCGGCGATGCCGCCCGAGACGATGGCCGGCACCGCGGCGGCGAAGGTCGCCAGGAAGAAGAACTTCACCAGATCGTAGCCATAGGCCGCGAAGCCGCCGCTTCCCTTGCCGACCAGCGTGTGGGCGTCGGCGAAGAAGTCGATGCCGTAGGCCACGGCATAACCGACGAAGAAATAGGCGATGGTCGACATGGCGAAGTCCGACAGGATCTTCACCAGCGCGTTCACCTGATTCTTGCGCCGGACCGTCCCGACCTCCAGTAGGGCGAAGCCGCAATGCATCGCCAGCACCATCACCGCGCCCATCAGCACGAAAAGGACGTCGCCACCCGTCTTTGTCGCATCCATTTGCACAAACCTTCAGCATTTCGCCTAAAAAAGCGGCAGATTGCTAACAGATAAGGCAGATATGCGCAAGAGCCCAGCTGACGTTTGGACAGGCAGAGTGGCGGAAATGCAGCACAAAAAGCGGGCGAACCCGCTTTGGGTTGCCCGCTGTCTGCGCAAGAACGATGCCAAATGATGAAGAGACGGGCGGAGATGCCTCCGCCCTGAGCGGCTTGAACGCCGGCGCTCACATACCGGCGCCTACATTCCGGCGATGGTCATGCCGTCGATGCGCACGGTCGGCGCATCCATGCCGAAGCGCAGTTCCAGGTCGTCGGCCGCCTCCATGTTCAGGAACATGTCCTTGAGGTTGCCGGCGATGGTGATCTCGTTGACGGGATAGGTGATCTGGCCGTTCTCGATCCAGAATCCACCGGCGCCGCGGCTATAATCGCCGGTGACGCCGTTTACGCCCATGCCCATCAGGTCGGTGACGTAGAAGCCGTCCTTGATCTCCGCCAGCATGTCGGCGCGGCTGCGCTTGCCGGCCGCCATATAGACGTTGGCCGGCGCCGGGCCGGGCGGGCCGGAGGTGCCGCGGGCGGCGTGGCCGGTGGTCGTCAGGCCGAGTTGCCGGGCGGACCGCAAATCGAGCAGCCAAGTGGTCAGCACACCGTCCTCGATCAGCGTGCGCCGCGACACTTCGACGCCCTCGGCATCGAAGGGACGGGACCGCAGGCCGCGCTTCACATGCGGGTCGTCGACGATGGTGATGGAGGAGGCGAAGATCTGCTGCCCCATCCTGTCCTTAAGGAAGCTGGTGCCGCGGGCGATGCTGGGCCCGCTGATGGCGCCGGTCAGGTGACCGAGCAGGCCGCGCGACACCCGCGGGTCGAAGAACACCGGCACCTTGCAGCTCTTGACCCGGCGCGGGTTCAGGCGGCGGACGGCACGCTCGCCGGCCTCGCGGCCGATCTCGGCGGGGTCGCGCAGGTCGGCGCCATAGACCTTGCTGTCATAATCATAGTCGCGCTCCATCCCGGTGCCGGTGCCGGCCAGGACGGAGGCCGACAAGGACTGGCGCGATACCCCGTAGGTGCCGGCGAAGCCGTTGGAGGCGGCAATCGCGATGGTCGAGCGGCTCCAGCCGGCATCGCCGCCTTCGGAATTGGTGACGCCCTGGACCGCCAGCGCCGCCTCTTCGGCGATTCGCGCGCGCTCGATCAGCGTTTCCGCCGACGGCTCCTCATCGTCGCAGATGTCGAGGTCGGGCCAGCTGCGGGACAACTGCTCCGGATCGGCGATGCCGGCGAAGCCGTCCTCCGGCACCACGCGGGCCATGGCGATGGCACGCTCGACCAGCTCGTCCAGCGCCTTGCCGCTGCGGTCGGTGGAGGAGACGATGGCCTGCCGCTTGCCGACGAACACCCTGAGGCCGAGATCGCCGGATTCGGAGCGCTCCAGCTTCTCGGTCTTGCCCAGCCGGTGGGCGAGGGACACGGACGCGCTGTCGAACAGCACGGCATCGGCGGCATCCGCACCGGCGGCGCGCGCCTTGGCGATCAGGTCGTCCAGCAAATTCAGGACCCCGGAGGACTCCGTCTTGTGCTGGTCGTTCGGCGAAACGGTCATCAGGCTCTCCGGTTGGTCTCCGTCCTGTCTACCAAATGGGACGGCGACGCGGAACGGGGAAGAGGCAAATTGCCCCCTCCCCGCTCCGCGCCGCCGTCGAATACCGGTTTCGGTTGCGGATCAGGCCAGTTCGCGACGGTCGGCCGGGGCGCCCAGCGCCGGAACCTTCAGGGCGAAGGCGCCCTCGCCCAGCAGCGACTGCACCACCAGCAGGACCGTCCAGAAGGCCGGGAACTCCCAACCGCCGCCCTGCGCATTGAACACCCAGCCATTGCCGACATGCTGGAGCGTAGCGCCGATCATCAGCGGCAGCAGGGCCAGCGCGATCCAGCGGGTGTAGACACCGGCGATCAGCAGCAGCCCGCCGCCGATCTCGCCCAGGATCACGAGATAGGCGAAGAAGCCGGGATAGCCGATGCTCTCGAAATACCCGACGGTGCCGGGAATGGTGAAGGTCAGCACCTTCAGCACAAGGCCGTGCGCCAGGAACAGCAGGCCGAGGCCAACGCGCAGCAGGAAGGCGGCATAGGGGGCGGTGCGATTGTCGATCATGGTCAGGGTCTCCTCAGTCAGGGTGGCCGGTGAGGGCCGCGTTTTGTCTGAGGAGGAGATTAGGCCGGATCGATGCGCAGGATAATCAGCAGAGTTGGCGAAGGTTTGTTGTGCACCAGGGAACAATAACGGACAGACCGCCCTTTCCCTCATTGGAAAAGGGCGGATCGACCAATTACCCCCGCTTCCAGGTCGTGCCCTGTGGACCGTCCTCAAGGACGATGCCCTTGTCGGCCAGTTCCTTGCGGATGCGGTCGGCCTCGGCGAAGTTCTTCGCTGCGCGGGCTGACTTGCGGTCGACGATCAACTGCTCGACTTCGGCGTCGATCAACCCTTCGGCCCCGCCGGTCGGCGCCCAGCGGAACCATGCCTCCGGATCCTGCTGCAACAGGCCGAGCTGTTGTCCGGCCGCCAGCAGCGCGCCCTTGGCCGCGGCCCTCTCGGCATCGCTCTTCGCCTTGTTCACTGCGGTCGCCAGTTCGTGCAGATGCGCGATGGCGAGCGGGCTGTTCAGGTCGTCCTCCAGCGCCGCCAGTACGTCGAAGGGCAACTCGGCGGGAATCGCCGCCGGCTCACCGCGCAGGGCCTGATACCAGCGGTCGAGCGTGCCCTTGGCCTGCCGGATGCCCTCGCGGGTGAAGTCCAGCGGCTGGCGGTAATGGGCGCTCAGCAGGGTCAGGCGGATCGCCTCGCCCGGGAACTCGTCCAGCAGGTCGTGGACGGTGAAGAAGTTGCCGAGCGACTTCGACATCTTCTCGCCTTCGACCGTCACGAAGCCGTTGTGGACCCAGGTGCGGGCCAGCCGGTCGGTGCCGTTGGCGCAGCAGCTCTGGGCGATCTCGTTCTCATGGTGCGGGAAGATCAGATCCAGACCGCCGCCATGGATGTCGAAGGTGGCGCCGAGATGCTCCTTCGCCATGGCGGAGCATTCGATGTGCCAGCCCGGACGGCCGCGGCCCCAGGGGCTGTCCCAACCGGGCTGGTCGGGGCTGCTCGGCTTCCACAGCACGAAGTCGGAGCTGTCGCGCTTGTAGGGCGCCACCTCGACCCGCGCACCGGCGATCATGTCCTCCAGCGAGCGGCGGGACAGCTGGCCATAGCTCGGCATCGACGGCACGGAGAACAGCACATGCCCTTCCGCGGCATAGGCGTTGCCGCGCTCGATCAGCGTGGCGATCAGCGCGATCATCTGGCCGATATGCTGGGTCGCCCGCGGCTCGATGGTCGGGCGCAGCGCGTTCAGCGCGTCCATGTCGGCATGGAACAGGTCGGTGGTGCGCGCGGTCAGCGCGTCGATCGGCTCGCCGCTGTCCCGCGCCCGGTCGATGATCTTGTCGTCCACATCGGTGATGTTGCGGACATAGGTCACCGCCGGATAGAGGCGCGAGAGCAGCCGGAACAGCAGGTCGAACACCACCACCGGCCTGGCGTTGCCGATATGGGCCGTGTCGTAGACGGTCGGACCACAGACATACATGCCGACATGGTCCGGGCGAAGCGGCTCGAAGCGCTCCTTACGGCGGGTCAGCGTGTTGTAGAGGTCCAACGGCACGGTCCGAACTCCTGGATGAAGAAAGGTTTCAGGCGGTTTCGCCGGCCAGTCGCCGGAGGCTGCGCGCCCGTCCGATCAGGGGTAGCAGGTTCTTCAATTCCGGTCCATGGTCGCGCCCGGTCAGCGCACGGCGCAGAGGAAGGAACAGCTCCTTGCCCTTGCGGCCCGTCGCCCCCTTCACCGCATTGGTCCAGGCGCCCCAAGTGCCGAGGTCCCACGGCTCATCGGGCAGCAGCGCCGCCGCCTGGGCCAGGAAAGCGGCATCCTCCACCAGCGGCGTCACCGGCGCATGGGTCACCGCCCACCAGTCCCGCGCGTCGCTCAGCCGCGCCAGATTGGGCCGCACCGCCTCCCAGAAAGCGGCATCGACTCCGGTCAGGCCCAGCGCCTCCAGCCGGGCAGCCACCGTCTCGAACGGCGTCAGGTGCAGGATGCGGGCGTTCAACCGGCCCAGTTCCTCCGGATCGAACTTCGGCGTGCCGCGGGCGATCTTCGACAGGTCGAACTCCACCACCAGCTCGTCGAGCGTCAGCCGCGCCTCGATGGGATCGGAGGTGCCGAGCTTCGCCAGCAGGCTGTTGACCGCCATCGGCTCGATGCCGTCCTCGTCGCGCAGGCTGCCGACCGACAGGCTGCCCAGTCGCTTCGACAGCCCCTGCCCGCCGGCATCGGTCAGCAGCGGCAGATGGGCGAAGGTCGGCACGGCTGCGTCGAGCGCTTCAAATATCTGAATCTGCACCGCGGTGTTGGCGACATGGTCCTCGCCGCGGATGATGTGGGTGATGGCGAAGTCGGCGTCGTCGACCACGCTGGTCAGGGTGTAGAGCGGCCGGCCATCCTCGCGGATCAGCACCGGATCGCTCAGCGCCGTGCCCTCGAACCGCACCGGTCCGCGGACGAGGTCGGTCCATTCCACCGGAGTCGGGTTCAGCTTGAAGCGCCAATGGGCCTTGCGCCCCTCCCCTTCCAGCCGGGCACGATCCTCGTCGGTCAGGCGCAGCGCGGCGCGGTCGTAGATCGGCGGACGGCCCTGCGACACCAGACTGGCGCGCTTGAGGTTCAGTTCCTCCGGCGTCTCGTAGCAGGGATAAAGCCGGCCGGCGGCCTTCAACGCCGCTGCCGCCTCGTCATAACGCGGATAGCGGTCGCTTTCGCGGGCGAAACGATCCCAGGTCAGGCCCAGCCAAGTGAGGTCAGCCGCGATGGCGTCGGCGAATTCCTGGGTGGAGCGCTCCTCGTCGGTGTCGTCAAGCCGGAACATGAAGCTTCCGCCGGTCTTGCGCGCAAACAGCCAGTTGACGAGGGCAAGGCGCACATTGCCGACATGGATGCGGCCGGTCGGGCTGGGGGCGAAACGGACGGCGGTGGACATGGCAGGACTCGGGTTGCAGACGGGACAGGCGGGCAGTCCTAGCACGGCCGGCGCGCCTTCCGAAAGCGGTCCGCGACCGATGCATCCGCGCAACAGGTCGGGCATTGCGTCGGTTGCCACGGTAGGCGCGGGAA
This sequence comes from Azospirillum sp. A26, assembly GCF_042604635.1. Lineage (NCBI taxonomy): Bacteria > Pseudomonadati > Pseudomonadota > Alphaproteobacteria > Rhodospirillales > Azospirillaceae > Azospirillum > Azospirillum sp. A26. Next base: position 1,759,397 of record NZ_CP170472.1, read on the forward strand.
ACGGGCTGCGTTAGCTTGGCGGCAAATCCAATCTCGGAGACATCCTATGGCGGACAAGAGCTTGCGCATCGGCGTCGTGCTGTCGGGCTGCGGCGTGTATGACGGCGCGGAAATCCACGAGGCGGTCTGCACCCTGCTGGCCATCGCCAGGGTGGGCGCGGTGGCGGTGTGCTACGCACCCGACATTCCGCAGGCCCATGTCGTCAACCACCTGACCGGCCAGGAGACCGGCGAAAGCCGCAACGTGCTGGTCGAATCGGCACGCATCGCCCGCGGCAAGATCACCGCGCTCAGCGAGTTCTCGGCCGGCGACGTCGATGCGCTGATCTTCCCCGGTGGATTCGGCGCCGCCAAGAATCTCAGTGACTTCGCCTTCAAGGGGGCCGACTGCTCGGTCAACCCGCAGGTGGTGGCCGCCGTGGCCGCCATGCGTGCGGCCGGCAAGCCGATCGGCGCACTGTGCATCGCGCCAGCCATCCTCGCCAAGATCCTGGGCCAGCAGGGGGTGGAATTGACCGTCGGCAACGATCCCGGCACCGTCGCCGCCCTGGAAGCGATGGGGGCGGTTCATCGCACCGCCACCCACGGCGAGATCGTGGTCGATCCGGGGCTGAAGGTGGTCACCTCCCCCTGCTACATGCTGGACGCCACTCTGGCCCAGATCGCCGAGGGGGCGGAGAATACTGTCAAGGCTCTGGTCGATCTGGCGAAGTAAGCAAGACAAACGCACGACGAAGGAGGTAGCGATACCTCCTTTGTTACGCGCAATGTCACAAAGCTGGGCAATAATTCATTAACCGCCTTCCCACACCCTTTGCCTCGGTTTCTTTTTATCAGGCGAGGGTTGGCGATGACCTGCATTGTGGGATTGGTGGACGGCGATCGCGTGTGGATGGGTGGCGACAGCGCCGGGGTGAACGGGCTGGACATCACCGTCCGCGCCGACACCAAGGTGTTCCGCAACGGCGACAGCCTGATCGGCTTCACCAGTTCCTTCCGCATGGGCCAGCTGCTGCATTACCGGCTGGAGGTCCCGTCCCGCGACCATGACGCCGACCTGTTCCGCTACATGGTCGTCGACTTCGTCGATGCCGTCCGCAACTGCCTGAAGGACGGCGGTTACGCCCACCGCTCCAACGACGTGGAGACCGGCGGCACCTTCATGGTCGGGCTGGAAGGCCGCCTGTTCACCGTGCAGTCCGACTATCAGGTCGGCGAGGCGGTGCGCGGCTACCACGCCATCGGCTGCGGGTCGGATTATGCGTTGGGTTCGCTGGCCTCCACCGCCGGCCAGCCGCCGGAAGAGCGCGTGCTGAAGGCATTGGAATGCGCCGAGCTGTTCAACGGCGGCGTCCGTGCACCCTTCACCATCCAGTCCAGCCTGCGCCGCCCGCAGCTGGCGCTGACCGAAGCCGCGTAACCGGCGTCCCCGAACCCAATCTTCGACCAAAGTCGCAAGCAACGGTAAAGGACCTTCGGCATGATCGCCACGATCATCAAGCTGACGCGCGGCTGACTCCCGCACGACATCGGGATGGGGATGAAGGGGACAGCGGCTTCCCCCTTCACCCCGCCCACTCTACGGCAGATCGGTGAAGCCGCCGGCAATCGGAAAGCGCCGCAGCCGCGCCGCGGGCCGGCGCGACACCTGCGGACCCGGCGGAGCCCTGCGGCGGCCTGCTTCCGCCTGGACCACCAGTTGCCAGACTGCCGCCACCGTCTCCGCGGCATGACCGCGCGCCATGAGGCCGACCGGCGCCAGCCCGCCATCGAGCAAGCCAGCCAGCAGATCGTCCAACGCCTCCGCCGGCGGTAGCCCAGCCGGGGTTTCGGCTTTCATCCGGCGCGTCAGCACCCGGTCCGGCACCACCAGCCCGGCCGGCCCGCGCGATCCCGCCGGCTGGTTGCCGTTGCGCCAGCGCGCCAGTTCCAGCACCGCCGTCTTCGGCACGTCGGCCAGCACAGCATAGCCGCACCCCATCTCCTCCGGCGCAAGGCCGAGCAACCGGTCGGTGCGGTCCACGCTCGACAGCAGCAAGGCGCCCATCCGCTCCGCCAGCGCCGCCAGAGTCGCGGCACGCAGGCGGGAATGCATCCGGTCGACCGCCACGGCCGGTTCACGGCCGGCAAAGGCGGGCGCCAGCAGCGAGTCGGCGGCCTTCAGCAGCGGCGCCAGCGCGACATTGTCGAGGCGGCAACCCAGCAATTCCACGATCTCCGCCGCATCGTCCAGGCTGTCGGCCAAGGCACCGGCAAACTCCGCCTCCGGACTGCCTGGCAGCGGTGCCCGGACCGCCAGCACCCGCTCCGGCCCCAGCGCATCGACGGCAATGGCGGCGACAAGTGCCGAGTCCAGACCGCCGTTCAGACCGACCGCCACCCCCGGCGCGCCGGATTTCGTTACGGCATCGTGCAGACCCAGCACCAGTGCGCCATAAAGCGCCTCAGTTCCTTCGGCCGGAGCAATCGTTTCGGCCTCGGAACTGTCCCAGCCATCATCGTCTCCGCGCTCCCACCGGGTCAGCAGAAGATGTTCGGCGAACAGCGGGGCCTGGGCGACCAGCCGCCCGCCGGGGGCGAGCGCGAAGCTGCCGCCGTCGAACACCCGCTCATCCTGCCCGCCGATGAGGTTCACGACGGCCAGCGGCAACCCGGATTCCACCACCCGCGCGACGGCGGCCTGGACCCGTTCGTCGGCGCGGCCGGGAGCGAAGGGGCTTGCCAGCATGGCGACCAGCAGCTCGGCACCGCTTTCCGCCAGCGTTTCCGCAACGTCGCCGGTGGTCAGGTCGCCGCCGATCAGCAGGCCGATCCGCACCCCGCGAACATTCACCGGACCAGGCATCGGACCGCTATCAAAACAATCTTCCTCCGGCCCACCGACCTCGCCGGAGTCCGTTACTGCCTGGAAACGAACCGCAGCGATTGTCCCGCCATCCAGCAACAGCGCTGCATTGTGACGCTTCGATCCGTCGCGTCCCGAATCCCCACGCCCCAAATCCCCACGCCAGGGTGCGCCGACCAGCAACGCCGGCCCGCCGTCGGCGGTGTCCTCCGCCAGCGCCTGCACCGTTGCCTCCACCGCGTCGAGGAAGGCGGGAAGTGCGGCCAGATCCAGCAACGGGGCACCGGACAGGCCGACAGCGGGACAGACGACCAGATCGGCACCGCGCGCTGCGGCCTCGGCCCTCGCGGCACGGAGTCGGTCCGCATTCGCAGCGAGGTTGCCGGCAGCGGGATTGATCTGGGCGAGGGCGATGGACAGGCGGTCGGTCATGATGGCTGGCTCCCTTCTTCCGGGTCCTTTGGCGACAAGGGTAGCAGCCCCTTCCCCTTGGTGAAAGCCGCGGCTCGTCGCAGCTCATCACGAAGGCGGAACAAGTGGCGGTAAGTTATCGGATGAAGTTTCACAGTCGCTGACACTTAGTAAGGAAACGAATTTGTTTCAATCATTGAAAGAAATCCATGAAATTAACAAACGGTAAAGGTTGCCAGCGTCATGCTTCCGCTTGCACACAAACAACGCGATGCGGGGGCATCCATGTACTACGCGGAGCTCAGCGGCCCGAGCGGCAAACCGTCGGTGCTGTCCACGGCTGTGCAGAACGGCTCGTCAAAGACGGCCGGCACGGTGAAGGACGCGCTGGCCAAATCGGACGCGAAAACGGTGGACGGCGACAAGGCGGACAAGAAGTCCCAGTCGCCTGCCTACACCATCAGCCAGTCGATGGAATCGCTGCTGGACAGCATGACCGGCAAGAGCGGTGCCCAGGCTGCGGGCGGGGCCGCGGGCGGGGGTGGCGCCCTGGCGTCCAGCAGCGGCGTGGACCGTGCCAAGCAGGCCCAGTCGCTGATGCAGTCGGCGCTGGACCACGGCAAGGGCCTGGCCGGCATGTTCGGCAAGGGCATCGATGCCCTGAAGCAGGGGCTCGGCGACACGCTGAGCGCGCTCGGCGTTCCGCAGAACCGGATCGACGATGCGGTGAAGGGCTTCGGCGACGGGCTGAAGTCCAAGCTGGACGGCATGAACCTCAGCGACCTGTCGGTGGACATGCAGGCCACCCAGTCCCAATGGTCGATCGAGTCGCACGGGATCGACCTGGAAATCCAGGACGGCGACCGCAGCGTCAAGATCTCCTTCGCGAAATCGACCCTGGACTTCCGCCGCGACGACCAGCGCCTGCAGGCCTCACTGGGCAAGGGCGGCGACATGGCGCTCAGCGCCACCGGCATGACCACCACCGCCACCGGCAAGTCGACCGGCATGATCGTGCGGTCGGAAGGCTTCAGCGAGGATGAGATCAAGGATATCCTCGGCAAGTTGAACGACATGGCCGCCAAAGGCGGCGGCGGCGACGGGATGAAGGGGCTGGCGGTGTTGAAGCCGACCACCTCCAAGGACGGCGTCACCCACCTGACACTCGACCTGTCCAATCCGATCGCCGGGCTGTCGGCCGGGAAGAGCGGGACGGCAACCACTGCCGCGACCCCTGCGAAGTCTCAGAACGTCGATCTGACTGCCTGAGCCGGTACGACGCATTCATTGTCACAGCGCCGGCCCGGATCCGTCCGGACCGGCGCTTGCCCATGAGTGATTGCTTCTTTACAAGCGGTCCCGGTGCCGGCCCGCTGGGCCGGGTGCCGTCCGATCTCCCGGAACCATCGCCCGGACGAAGACATGACCGACCGCGACACGCTGCTGGCCCTCAACCAAGCCTTCTACAGGGCCTTCACCAACCGCGACGCCGCCGCGATGGAAGCCCTGTGGGCGGAAACGCTGCCCGTCTCCTGCATCCATCCCGGCTGGACCGCCCTGTTCGGGCGTGACGCCGTGCTGACCAGCTGGCGCGACGTTCTGCGCACCCCCAGCGGCATCACGGTGGAGGCCCGGAACGAGCGGGTCACCCTGCACGGCAACACCGCACTGGTGGTCTGCGAGGAAACGCTGGGCGATGCCGTCCTGGCCGCCACCAACCTGTTCGCCCGCGAAAAGGGCAACTGGCGCCTCGCCCATCATCAGGCAGGCCCCATAGCCCCCGCCCGCGCCGATGTCGAGATCCCGGTCAAGCCGCTGCGGCGCCTGCACTGAACCGCACCGCAGCCTCACGACAGGATCTCAGGGCAGGCTCGCCACCTCCGGCCGCGCTTCCAGCCGGCGGACGAGGTCGATCACCACATGGTCGGCGGTGACCTGATCGGGGTCGCTGTTGGTCAGGGCCACAACACCCCAGCGATGCGCCTTCGAAAAGGCGATGTAGGCGTTGAAGCCGCCGGTGGAACCGGAATGCCAGTGGATCGGCGTTCCGTCCGTGGCCCAGGCGACGAACCAGCCGAGCGCCATAGCCCCGCTTCCCAGGCTGCCCGGATCGGCCAGCGAGCGGCCATCCACCTGCACCGACTGCGCCAGCGCCAGGGTGGCCGCCACCGGCGGCGCACAGCCGTGACCGTCCGGCCCAACGGCGGCAGCGCCCGGGCAATCCCCGAGATTGGCGGAGAGCCAGCGCAGCAGATCGTCGGCCGAGGAATAGAGGCCGAAGGCGGGCAGCATCGCCGGCGCCTCCCAATCCGGCACGGCCCGGCCGCGGGCATGGCCAGCCGCCTTGCGCATCCGCTGCTCCGCCGTCGGGTGCAGGGTGGTGTCGCGCAGCCCGAACCGGTCGGTCACAACCCGTTTCAGCAAGGTCTCGTAAGGCTGGCCGGCCGCCGCCGCCAGCGCCTCGCCCAGCACCGACATGCCGGCATTGGAATAGCTGAAGCGCACACCCGGCGGCACCGGCAGCCGGTAATCGGACAGCCACAGCGCCAGCTCGCCCCGTGACAGCGGCTTGTAGGGATTGCGCGGGTCCTCCAGCCGGCTCCAGGAGAAGCGGGGGGTTTCCGGCACGTTCGGCAGGCCGGCGGTGTGGGTGGCGAGGTCGCGCAGCCGGATCGGACGACCGTCATAATCCGGCACGTGGGCGACCGGCACCGCGCCGACACGGCGCAGATGGCGCTGGAGCGGGTCGGCGGGGTCGACGCGGCCTTCCCGCATCAGTTCCGCCATGATGGTGCCGGTGAAGGGCTTGGTCAGCGACGCGATCTGGAACAGAGTGCGCCCGTCGGCCGGCCCGCCATCCAGGCGCCCGGCATCGCCCCGCCCGACCACCAGCGTCCGGCCGTCGCGGATGATGCCGACCACCAGGCTCCCGGTTCCGGCCGCAGGCTGCCGCTCCTCCACCGCACGGGTGACCGCATCGACCAACGGGTCGGGAGCCCGGTCCAGGCCGATAGCCCCGGTCGGACCGAGCGGAACGCTCCACAGCAGCAGGCAGAAAGCGCCCCAAAGCAGTCCGCGCCCCATGCACACCTCCGCCCGCTCCCAATCGCGAGCCTGGAGAGTGGGCAGACGTACGGCGGGCGGACAGGTCCGCGAAGGGCGATGCGGCGAAAGACGGGGCGGGAGCCGCCGGGGTACTCCCCAACTGCCCCATCGCCGCCCATCAGGTCAGGCTTGGCACGCCGGCATCGGTTATTCGCCAGCGGCTATTCGGTGGGGATTTCGGCCCTTGGCGGACGGCGGTCCTTGACCACCGACAGCGGCACGTCGTCGGCGGCGATCTCCAGGATCGGATGGCCGTCCAGCAGCGACGGGCACCGCTTCACCTGGGTGAAGGCCAGGAAGAAGTCCGCCTTGCGCCAGTCCGGCTCGATCCCGTTGACCAGACGCAGCCAGGGCGGCAGCTCGAACCGCACCGCCAGCGTGTTGCCGCAGACGGTCAGCGTGTATTGCCGCGGCGGGGCATGGCCGTCATTTTCGCGTTCGACATACTCGATCAGTTCCTGCAACGCCTCGTGCAGGGAATTGCCCCAGTAATCCAGCTCGAACTTGCCGTCGGCGCCGCGTACGCCCCCAACGAACTGGTTGTAATAGACGTACTGGTTCGGATGCATGGCGCCCAGCTGCCACGCGTACACCACGGCGACCACGGTCATCGCGGCGGCGAACCCCTGTCCCAGCGCCCGGCCGCCACGCTGCGACAGCGTCCACAGCCGGTCGGCGGCGATGGCGGCCATCACCACGAAAGGCGGCGCCAGGAACAGGAAATGGCGGATGCCGTTGTAGACGGACGGCCGCATCAACACGAACAGCAGGATCGGCAGGAAGCCCGCCAGCACCAGCGGGGTATAGCGGACCACGGTGAAGGCCCCGGCGCGCCGCCAGCCGCCGCGCGCCAGCCACACCGCCGTCATGATGACCGCGGCCCCGACGCCGATCACCACCGCCTCCGGCAGCTTCACCGCCAGATAGACCGGCAGATACAAAGCGGGCGGGTCATTCGAATGGACCAGTTCGCCCATGAACAGCGTCTGGATGTCGATCGGGAAGTGGGAGACGACGCGCAGCGCCTCCAGCGGGTTGCGGAACGGCCGCTGCACCACCCAGGGCCAGAACACCGCCATGATTGCGTAGGCGACCGGGATCGCCGGCCACAGGGACAGGAAGGCGCGCCGCGCATCGGCCAACGCCCAGCGGTGCCCCTCCTGCCGGGTGACCAGCGCGAAATGCAGCGCCATGGCGACCGCCAGATAGAAGCCGGCCAGCACCGCGCCGACGCGGATCGCCAGCGTCATGCCCAGCACCAGCCCGAACTTCAGCACGGCGCTCCGGCTGGGACGCGGCATCTGCTTCAGGATGCGGGTGGCGAAATAGAGCGTCCACACCATGCCGGCCGCGAAGGGCACATCCTTGGTGTTGTTGAACATGGCGCCGTAATAGACGCCGCTCAGCGACAGCAGGGCCGCCGCGATGAAGCCGGCCCGCGGACCGGCTAGCAGCCGGGTGTAACGCCAGGTTCCGGCAATGCCCAGCACGCCGACCAGCGCGCAGAGCAGGTGCCGCGTCTCGTATTCCTCGAAGGGGGAGAAGGGCACGATGACGGCGGTGACGAGGTCGAACAGCCCGCCGTAATAGGCCAGATCCTTGAAATGGAAGGCCGACCGGTCCTGGAAGCCGCTGAGGTAATAGGACAGCAGCTTCTTGCCGTAGATGTGCTGCACCTCCTCGTCGGTGCTGATGCCGTAGCTGAGGAAGGTCAGCGCCGCCAGGATCAGCACGCCCAGAAGAAGCGCGCGCGACAGCCCATCCCACAGGGCCGCCTCGCCACGCGGCAGCGCGCGGCCGGCCGCCGTGGCGGTGGAGGGTGCGGCTGTGGCGGGACGCGGGCGGCGGGCGGCGCCACCGGCATCCTCCCCGTCGCCGCTGTGCAAACGGGTCTCGATGCTCATCGGCGCGGCTCCTGCCCCGCTGCTCCGTCGCCGAAGCTTTCACCGACAGGGTCCAGATCATGCCCGTGCCGGCCGTCCGCCGGACCGAAGCCGTGGGCCGAGCGGACGATGAACAGCGGACGCCCCTTCACCTCGGCGAAGACGCGGCCCAGATAGTCGCCGATGATGCCCAGGGTGATCAGTTGGAGGCCGCCCAGGAACAGCACGGCGACCAGCAGCGATTCATAGCCCGGCACGTCGATGCCGTGGATCAGCGTGCGGATCAGGCGGATCAGGATATAGACGAAGGCGACGCCGGACACCGCCATGCCGACCAGACTCCACACCCGCAGCGGGAAGGTGGAGAAGGCGGTCAGCCCGTCGAAGGACAGGCGCAGCAGCTTGACGAAGCCCCATTTGGTATCGCCGCCGGCACGCTCGCCCTGCTCGTAGGGGATCGCGGCCTGACGGAAGCCGACCCAGGCGAAGATGCCCTTCATGAAGCGCGTGCGCTCCGGCATCCGGTTGATGACCTCGACGACGCGGCGGTCCATCAGGCGGAAATCGCCGACCTCGCGCGGCAGCTTGATCTCCGACAGATGGTCGAAGACCCAGTAGAACAGACGGGCAAACAGCCGGTGCTTCAGGCTCTGCCCGACACGGGCATGGCGCACCGCGACCACCACGTCGAAGCCCTCGCGCCACTTGGCGATGAAGGCCGGCAGCAGTTCCGGCGGATGCTGAAGGTCGGCGTCCATCGGCACGATGGCGTCGCCGGTGGTGTGGCTGAGCCCGGCGGAGAGCGCCAGTTCCTTGCCGAAATTGCGCGACAGGTCGACGACCTTCACCCGGGGCTCGCGGTCATGGACGTCCAGCAGTCGGTCGACGGTGTCGTCGCGGCTGCCGTCGTTGACGCACACCACCTCCCAATCCATGCCGAGCCCGTCCAGCACCGGCACCAGCCGGCCGAACAGGGCGTCGATGTTGGGACCCTCGTTGTAGAAGGGAATGACGACCGACAGGCAGCCGCGCCGTGGACGGCCGTATCGGTCTGCCGGGGGGCGGTCGGCCGCAGGACGGGCGGGAGCGGTGCGGGCATCCGGAGAAGCCGCGGAAAGGGGCGCGTCGGGAATGGACATGGCCAGCCGTCGGATCAAAGCGTCAGGGACCGGGAGATGGGGGAATCGGCGACGACCCCGGACGGCCGCTGCGCCCTTTGGCATATATCACGATACGGGGGGATGTTCAAAATGCCTCTCCTGTGACCGCCGCGGCACAAAAAATGGACTGTTCACCCGTGAAAGCGTCCGCACACCCGCCACCCGCAGTCCAACGAAACAGGCAAACATCCGGCGTTGCGGTTTATTCCAACGATGCGGAACGACTGCTTTCCCCTAGGTCATTCATGGGTCTCTTCGGCTATCGGCGGGCAGGGCCGGTCCATACCGGGGCATGTGGCATGCTTCCTGAAACCGGCTTTTGGGAACAGGTCGCTATCACTGACCTTTTCAGGTTCCGCGCAGCACCCCCGTGCCGATGGAGGCCCCGGCCATGAGCCTTTTCAATCGCTTTTCCGTAGGAACGAAGATCACGGCGGCCAGCGCCGGCATCCTAGTGTTCCTGGTGCTGATCGGCGGCATCGGCGTGGCGGCCCTGTCGGAGGCCGGTGGCGCGGTGGACACCTACCGGCAGCTCGGCCAGCAGACCAACGAGCTGGGGCGCATCCAGGCCCTGATGCTGGAGATGCGCCAGCAGGCCACCCGCTTCCTGCTGACCGGCGATCCGGAGGTCGGCGCGACCGTCCGGCGCACGGCGCAGGAGGCGGCGCAGACCATCGACAAGACCCGCGCTTTGGTCACCGACCCTGCCCTGTTGCAGACCGCCGACCATATGGCGCAGGAGATCGCCCAATACCAGGATGCCTTCGCCGCCGCGATGGATTTCCAGGCCCAGCGCAGCAAGGCCATCTCCGAACTGGACGAGATCGGCCCGCGGCTGGAAAGCGCGCTGGACAACATCATGGACAGCGCCAGCACCGGGGGCGACACCGACGCTGCCTATTTGGCAGGCATGGCGTTGCGCCACATGCTGTCGGCCCGCATTTCGGCGACGCGCTACAACATCGACGGCTCTCCGGCCCTGGCCAGCCAGACCCGGTCCCAGTTCACCGATGCCGCCAGCCGTGGCGGTGCCATGATGGCGAAGCTGACCGACATGGACCGCCGCAAGATGGCGATGTCCTACACCGCCATGCTGCGCGTCTACATCACCGGCTTCAACGGCGTGGTCAAGGCGACAACCGAGCGTGACCGGCTGGTCAAGGAGGTGCTGATCCCCGTCGGCGATTCCATCGCCAAGGAGGCGGAGCAGCTGACGGTGGCGAGCGTCGACGCCCAGAAGAGCCTGGGCATGGCAACCGGCGCCTTCATCGACAAGGCGCGCGGCGGGATGACGATCGCCTCGCTGATCGCGGTGGTGCTGGGGCTGGCGACGGCGCTGCTGATCGGCCGCGGGTTGTCGCGGCCGGTGGTGGCGATGACTGACCGCATGACCCGCTTGGCCGCCGGCGACCGCAGCGTCGACATTCCCGGACTGCAGCGCGCCGACGAGATCGGCGGCATGGCCAAGGCCCTGCAGGTGTTCAAGGACAGCCTGATCGAAAGCGACCGGCTGGCCGAGGCCCAGCGCGCCGACCACGAGGCCCAGCGCAGCCGCGGCGAGCGCATCGACCGGCTGACCCAGGAGTTCGACCGGCTGGTGTTGCAGGCACTGGGCCGGGTGTCGGCGGCGGCGACGCAGTTGCAGGCGACCGCCCAGACCATGTCGGCAACCGCCGAGCAGACCACCCGGCAGGCCGATGCGGTCGCCAACGCCTCCCATGAGGCGACCGGCAATGTGGAGACGGTGGCCGCCGCGACGGAGGAACTGACCGCCTCCATCGCCGAGATCGGCCGGCAGGTGGCGGAAAGCACCCGGATCGCCGGACAGGCGGTCGCCACCGCCGAGAGGACCGACGGCACCGTCCGCGGGCTGGTCGACGCCGCCCAGCGCATCGGCGAGGTGGTCCAGTTGATCACCGACATCGCCAGCCAGACCAACCTGCTGGCACTGAACGCGACCATCGAGGCGGCCCGTGCCGGCGAGGCGGGCAAGGGCTTCGCCGTGGTGGCGTCGGAGGTGAAGAGCCTCGCCAGCCAGACCGCCAAGGCGACCGAGGAAATCGGCAGCCAGATCGCCGGCATCCAGGACATCAGCCGGCAGGCGGCGGGCGCCATCGCCGAGATCGGCCGGGTGATCGCCGAGATCAACCACATCTCCACCACCATCGCCGCCGCGGTGGAGGAACAGGGGGCTGCGACCAAGGAGATCAGCCGCAACGTCCAGCAGGCGGCGCGCGGCACGCAGCAGGTGTCCGGCAACATCGCCGGCGTGTCGGAGGCCGCAGCCTCCACCGGCGATGCCTCGCGCGAGGTGCTGACCGCCGCCGACGGGCTGAACCACGAGGCGACCGACCTGCGCGGCTTCGTGTCGCGCTTCCTGTCCGACATGCGCGCGGCGTAAGAAACCGCATCGATCCCAAGCGGCACCATGACAGTTATGGCGCCGGCAGGACCCGAAAAGACCGGGACTTGCCGGCGCCATTGTCTTGCCGGGCAGCCCTGCTGCTCTGCACGGTTACATTCCCCTTGCGCCGGGACGCCCCCTTGGGCAAATAGGCCCGATGATCCTGACCCCCATCGCCATCGACGACATGCCGAAGGCCATCGCCGCCTTCGACGCCCATCTGGACGGCCATGCCCAAGCGCGCGCCGCCTTCCGCCGGATCGCCTCGACCTGGCCCGTGCGGCCGGACGACGAGCCGGGCGGTGGCGTCGACACGCCGGCCCACCGGGCGAACGCTGTGCGGCTGGCCCATGCCCATGGCATCGACACGCTGGACGAGCCGCCCAGCCGCTCCTTCATGTGGGACGGCAAGGTGATCCGCACCGATGTCGAGGCGACGGTGATCGTGCATGAGGTAGCGCACTGGCTATGCGCAACGCCGGAACGGCGGACGCTGATCGATTACGGCCTGGGCCCGGGTCCGGAGACCACCGCCCGCAAGGAAGCGCGCGCCGACAAGCGCCTGTGCTTCGAGGACTGCATGCATGAGGAGCAGCAGACGTCGCTGCTCGGCGTGCTGTGGGAGGTCGAGCTGGGCCAGCCAGGGATCCTGGCCTTCCTGGAGCAGAACTGGATGGAGCATTGGGAGCGGTCGAGCACCGCTGCCTTCTTCATCCGCCATGCTGTGGAACTGTTCGCCCGCGGCCTGATCGACGCCGACGGCCGGCCGACGACGGCACGCGACTGGGCGGATGCACGCAAGACGGTGCTGGAGAGCGTCTGACGCCTAAAGAAACCGGAAGCCGGATCGAAAAACGCCCTCTCCTGCACAATGCGGGAGAGGGCGTTTTTCGTTTTACCTCACCGTTACATTCCCGCCGTCACGCCGCGGTGATGCGGGTGATGAAGGCCTCGATCTCGTGGTCAAGGCGGTTGAAGCTGCGCGACAGTTCCTCGGTCGTGTTCTGCACCGATCCGGCGGAATGGCCGGTGGTTTCGGCGGCCTGCTGGACCAGACGCATCTCCTGCATCACCGCCATGGTGTCGACGGCGGCGCGCTGGGAGCGGGCGCTGATGTCGCGGGTGGCGGCATCCTGCTCCTCCACCGCCGCGGCGACGGTACCGAGGGACTCGTCGACCTGCCGGATGGTGCCGACGATGGCACGGATGGCGCCGACCGCCGCATGGGTCGCGGCCTGGACCGCAGCGATTTCGGCACCGATCTCCTCGGTCGCCTTGGCGGTCTGGTTGGCGAGGCTCTTCACCTCCTGGGCCACCACGGCAAAGCCCTTGCCGGCCTCGCCGGCGCGCGCCGCCTCGATGGTCGCGTTCAGCGCCAGCAGGTTGGTCTGGCCGGCGATGGACTGGATGAGGCCGACGACCTCTTCGATCTTGCGACTGGCTTCGCTCAGCCCCTGGACGATGCTGTCGGTGCGTCCGGCCTCATCCACCGCGCCGCGGGCGAGCTGCGCCGACTGGCTGATGGAGCGGGTGATCTCGTCGATGGAGGCGCGGAGCTGCTCGGCGCCGGCGGCGACGCTTTCGACCTCGCTGGTCGCCTCCTGCACCGAATGGGCGACGCTGTCGCTGTGGTGGCTGGTCTGCTTGGCGTTGTCGAGCATCGAGTTGGCTTCGTTGCGCATCGACGTCGCCGACCGCACCACCTCGCCCATCATCGCCTTGACCGACGCCTCAAGGTCGTTGGCGAGCGCCGTCATCGCCTGCCGCCGCTCCTGCTCGTTGCGCAGGCGCATCGCTTCCTGCTCCCGCGAGAGTTCCTGCACGCGGACCGCATTTTCCTTGAAGACCTGAACCGTACGGGCCATCTGGCCGATCTCGTCGCCGCGCTCCGCAGCGGGGATGTCCGCCTCCAGGTTGCCGCGGGCCAGCCGCTCCATCACGTCGGTCAGGCGCACGATCGGGCGGGCGATGTTCATGCCGATGAACAGCGCGACACCGACCGTCACCAGCAGAGCCGCCGCGGCCACCGCCATGAAGGCCTGGGTGGTGTTGTCGACCGATGCGTTGACCTCGGCGTAGGCGTCGGTCGAAACCTTGCGCTTGTAGGTCAGATAGTCGCGGCTGGTTCCCTGCAATCGGGTGTAGGCGGCCTGCACCTCCTGCAGGAAGTCCAGCGGATCGACACCCATCTTCAGCAGGTCGAGGAAGCTGCCCACCTTCGCCAGATAGGTGGCGGCGTCGGCACCGAACCGCTCGAAGAACTTCGCCTCCTCGTCGGTGTCGGCGGTGGCGCCCTTCAGCGCCTCCGACTGGCTCTTCAGCTTGCCGAGCTGATTGCTGAGGGCCTTCATCTCCTCTTCCACCGCCTTCGGCGAGGCGTTCGCACTGCTGAGGATCACGGTCCGGTACATGCCGGCGTGGGCCACCGTCAGGGTATCGGTCAGCCCCTGGATTTCCGCTTCCCGGGTGAAGGAGCGGTTGAACAGGGCGTCGAGCAGCGTGGACTGCTGGGTGATCGCCGACCAGCCGAGCAGCGCGATCACCAGCATGCCGATGATCGCCGTCGTCGCCGGAATGGCCATCTTGACGGGGATGTGGAAGTTGTTGAGGAGGGTCATGGGGCACCTGCGTCGGCCGGCTGTCCGTGGCGCGAACGATCCGGTATGGCATTGGGGCGGAGGAACGTGCGGCTGCCGCGCGACGCCGCTCCGGTCGATGAAACCCTGCGGGGACGGACTCCCGCGCCGGTTCCGGGAATGGCATCGAGGCGGCCTGCCCGCCGGCACGGCCATCGCTGCGCCATCTCACCCGGAAAATCTTTTACAATGATTAACGCGCTTATTTTTGTGCGAGTCTTTGATATGACGCACTTGGCTCCGAATTTCTTCGACGCCGAAGCGTTACGAGTCTTGAACATACTATGATATGCGGCAGAAGAGGCGGATTTATTGTTATCCGAAACGAAGCCGGCCAGTTTCCGCCACCGAGGCGGCGACTTATCACATTCCGTGTTCTGGAAGATCAAGACACAGCCTTGCCGATATCAGAATGCTTAGAAATTCATACAATTAGAGGCTAACAGGATTTTCCTCTCCCATCAATGGCGGTAATAGCGGCCACACTGCCGCATGCAGCGTGAAATACGCCGCCACACCCTTTGGATGGATCGGCGGACGCATCAAGTAAATTCACCGTATTGGAACTTGATCCGGCAATACCCGCGGACCGCTCCGGCCCGGCGTCAGCCTGCGGACGACACCATGAAGGCGATGGAGATCGACACCGGCGACAGCAGAGTGGAGATCAGCAGAGACATCGACACCACCTCGCGCCCGGCATTGTAGCGCTCCGCGAAAACATAGGCGTTGATGCCGATGGGCAGGGCCGCGGCGGTCACGGCCGGGGCGACCCACAGCGGCGGCAGGTCGAAGACCTGGGTGGCCAGCAGCCAGGTCAGCAGCGGGTGCAGCCCGGTCTTCAACAGCGCCACCACGGTGGCCGGCAGCACCGCGCCCGAGGCCGGGCTGAGCGCCAGCGATGCCCCCAGCGTGAAGCAGGCGCAGGGAAGAACCGTCTGCGCCATCATGGTGAAGCTCTTCATCACCATGGGCGGGATCGCCAGATGGAGCAAATTGGCGGCCAGCCCCAAAATGACCGATACCACCAGCGGGCTGGTCAACGTCGCCTTGGCGGCGTCCAACGTCGCCTTCACCGGCCGTCCGGCCCGGCCGCTGCGCGCCGATCGCTGGGTTTCCGCCAGCATGGTGGCCGAGGTGAACAGCAGGGGCGATTGGAAGACGATCAGCAGCATCACCGGCACCGCCACGGTCGGCCCATAGGCCTCCATGATGATCGGCGACCCCAGCAGCGCGATGTTGGAAAAGGAGCTGGCAAGGCCGATGGGAGCGATCTGTTCCCGCCGGCCGGCCATCCGCATCCACAGTCCGCCGACAAGGAAGACCGCGACCGCCGCGATGTAGAAGGAGCCCAGCACCGCCCATTCCAGCGGGTCCGGAATGTCCGCCCGCGCCATGTTGGAAAAGAGCAGCGCCGGCAGCGCATAGATGCCGAGGAAACGGGAAAGCCCCTGGACCATCGCAGTGCTGAAGCCACGGTAGCGCGCCGCCCAGAAACCAAGCGCGATCAGGCCGAACATCGGCAGGACGATCTGGAAAATCAGCGACATGGACGCGGCACCATGGGGGCGGGGTCGGCAACGGCCGACAATGCGGCCGACGATGCGGGGGCTTTCCTTTACACGGTTCCGCTCAGTCGGCGGGAACGATCTCCAGCGGCGGGACGCCCAGCACGTCCACCAGGGTGGCGCCGGCCTCGATCTGCTCGGTCCATTTGCGCTCGCGCTCCAGCAGGGCGAGGCTCTGGGTCAGGGCGGCGTCGGCGAAGGCCAGCGGCACCACGACCACGCCGTCCTCGTCGCCCAGGATCAGGTCGCCGGGATTGACCGGCACGCCGCCGATGGCCGCGATGACGTCCATCTTGCCGCCGAAATTCTTGTGCGGACCGCGGGCAACGGCACCCTTGGCGAAGACCGGCAGGCCCAGCCCGCGGATTTCGTGCAGGTCGCGGACCGAGCCGTCGACAACCAGACCGCCCAGCGCACGCCGCTTGCAGCAGCGCACCACCCATTCGCCGGCCAGCGCCACATCGTCCAGGCCGCCGCCGGCCACCACCACCACGTCACCTGGTTCCGCCAGACTGACGGCGTGGTGCACCATGCTGTTGTCGCCGGGCATGGTGACGACGGTGCGGGCCTGACCGCAGATGCGCATCCCGGGGACCATCGGCTTGATCCGCGAATCCATGCTCTGACACCGGTTCATCGCGTCGGAGGCGACGCTGCTGGGAACCGACGACCATTTGGCGAGGGCATCGGTGGACAGCCGGGGATAGTCGACAAGATAGCGCTGCATAGCCATGACGGTTTCCTTTCCTGGTATCTGGGTCTTGCTATCCGGGCTTCGTATCCGGGTCGGGAGGTTGGGGTCGAAGTCCGGAGGGGCGGAGGTCGGCAGAGGCCCCCGGTGAGGGACCATCTCTCGATTCCGGCGAAGTTGGACGGGGTGGGGCAGGGGCGGAGCCGAACCGTGCTTTCAGCCATCCCGAATTCCTGCGCCGAATTCCTGCCGGAACCGTGGCGGTGAAGCGGTGCCGGCCGAGCGAAGGCAAATGGCCGGAGCATCCTTCCACGGGAATGTTTCTGAATTTTGACCCGATTTTCCGCAGAGTATCTTCGTTCGCCACAACCCCCGGAGCCTTAGACGCTATTTATTTAGATTTTGAAGTGTACCTCTCCATGCGGTCATACGCAAGGAGGTTGACAATCTGTAAATAAGCCATAGGAAATTCCGCAGCTCATTTCGGATTATTGAAACGCGATATACAGCCTGAACGAGAAATTTTCGGGAAATCACAGCAGCTCCTGACGACAGGCACAACTGCGGCCATGCTGAACGGTCTTTGGCTGGAGCGGCAGGCTCATCACGCTGTTTCAGCCCCGCCAGCCGCCTACAATTGTATGACGATCAGGCTTTGACTTGCCGCAATTGAAAGCTGAAAGAATGAGATGGGCGATCATCCCGCCCGGAGTCATTCTCAGCGGACCGCAGGCCGGCAAGTCCGGATGGGCTGGAAACAGGAGGGAGAAAATGCGAAAGGCCGGCACCCGAAGGTCCGGCCTTTTGAAATCGCGTGCTCCAGCGTAAAGTCTGGAGGAAACTGGAGCGGGCGAAGGGATTCGAACCCTCGACCCCAACCTTGGCAAGGTTGTGCTCTACCCCTGAGCTACGCCCGCGCTCCATTCCATCGTCCGGCGTTTCATCGGTTCAGACCGTTGTCGCTGCCGTCCGGCGGTGTGCGGCGGACTATACTCATCGGCCGACGCAATGCAAGTGCCTTGTTTCAGTTTTTTTCACCGGCTGGACGATTTTCCGCACGCCCGGTACAAGGGCTGTCATGGACACCGCATCGACCTCCCTTCCGGACGCCTCCCTTCCCGATGGGGACGCGCCGCTGCCGACCTCGCCGGACCAACTGCTGGCGCGGCTCGACGCGCTGGGCATCCAGGCGACCACGCACAGCCACCCGCCGCTGCACACGGTGGAGGAAAGCAAGGCCCTGCGTGGCGCCCTGCCCGGCGGCCATTGCAAGAACCTGTTCCTGAAGGACAAGAAGGACCAGCATTGGCTGGTGGTGGCGCTGGAGGATGCGAAAATCGACCTGAACCGGCTGGACAAGGCCATCGGGTCGGCACGGCTGTCCTTCGCCTCGGCGGAGCGGCTTTGGCGCTTCCTCGGCATCCGGCCGGGATCGGTCACGCCCTTCTCCCTGGTCAACGACACCGGACACAAGGTGCGCGTGGTCCTCCAGCAGGCGATGATGGAGCATGACCTGCTGAACTATCACCCGCTGCTGAACGACCGCACCACCGCGATCCGGCGGGACGACCTGATGCGCTTCATCCGCGCCTGCGGGCATGAGCCGGCAATCGTCGAGTTCGGCCGCACGCAGGAGTGACGGGCCGGCGCCTCTGCGCAACGCCTGTCCACGCAATGCTTGCTTGAGTCGCCCCGCACGCTCACATATGTCGCCAACGATGAGGATCCGGGCCGGCCGGATCGGCAACTCCATGGCCCACCGGGATGTCCTAATGGGCCAGGCATCACCAACGGGACCGAAACACGCCATGTTCTCCATGCCCCCCGCCAACGGGTCCAAGCCCGCCGCTCCCGCCGCCGGTTCCGCCCCCGGTGCCGCTGAGATCGTCAAGGACAGCACCGACCGCGCCTTCATGGCCGACGTGATCGAGGCCTCGCGCGACGTCCCGGTGATCGTCGATTTCTGGGCGCCCTGGTGCGGCCCCTGCAAGCAGCTGGGCCCGATCATCGAGAAGGTGGTGCGCGCCGCCAAGGGCGCGGTCCGCCTGGTGAAGATCGACACCGACGCCAACCCGATGATCGCCTCGCAGCTGCGCGTGCAGTCGATCCCGGCGGTCTATGCCTTCTTCCAGGGCCGTCCGGTCGACGGCTTCATGGGCGCCCTGCCCGAATCGCAGGTGAAGGCCTTCGTCGACAAGCTGGTGGCGCTGGCCAAGCAGGCCGGTGCCGGCGGCGGTGCCGACGACATGCTGGAGGAGGCCTTCGCCCAGGCCAAGGAGATGCTGGAGGGCGGCGACCTGCAGGGCGCACTCGACCTCTACAGCCAGATCATGCAGGCCGAGCCGGAAAACGCCCAGGCCTATGCCGGCATCGTCCGCTGCCTGATCGCCGCCGGCGATCTGGAGAACGCCAAGCAGATGCTGGCCCAGGCCCCGGAAGCCATCGCCAAGGACAAGGAGCTGGCCAACGTCCGCGCCGCTCTCGACGTGGCGGAACAGGCCGCCAACGCCGGCCCGATCCCGGAGCTGATGGAAAAGGTCGCCCACGACCCGAACGACCATGCCTCGCGCTTCGATCTCGCCATGGCGCTGTTCGCCGCCGGCAAGCGCGAAGCGGCGGTGGACGAGCTGCTGGAGATCTTCAAGCGCGACCGGACCTGGAACGAGGACGGCGCCCGCAAGCAGCTGGTGAAGTTCTTCGAGGCGTTCGGCCAGACCGACCCGCTGACGGTGAAGACCCGCCGCCGCCTGTCGACCATGATGTTCAGCTGACGCTTTTTCCGAAAAGAGGACGGCTGTTCCATCGGCGAAGGGGTTCTATCTGATTGGCATGACCAGAAACCCCTTCGACCCCGAGTTCAGCCAATTGCCGGCGATGATGCCGATCTTCCCGCTGGCCGGCGTCCTGCTGCTGCCGCGGGCGCGGCTGCCGCTGAACGTCTTCGAGCCGCGCTATCTCGCCATGGTCGAGGATGCGCTGGGCAGCGGCCGCATGATCGGCATGATCCAGCCCCTCGACCCCGCCGGGCGGGAGCGCGAGCCGGCCGTCTATAACTGCGGCTGCGCCGGCCGCATCACCAGCTTCGCCGAGACCGATGACGGCCGATGCCTCATCACCCTGACCGGGGTCGCCCGGTTCGAGATCGGGCGGGAGGTGGAAGGTGCGCGCGGCTATCGGCGGGTCGTTCCCGACTGGCGCCCCTTCCGCGCCGACCTGGAACCCGAGTCCTGCGGCGACATCGACCGCAACCGGCTGCTCGGCGTCCTGAAGACCTACTTCCGGGTCCAGGGCCTGTCGGTCGACTGGAAATCCATTGAATCGACGCTGGATGAACGGCTGGTCAACTCGCTGGCGATGATCTGCCCCTTCACGCCTGGTGAAAAACAGGCGCTGCTGGAGGCGCCGACCCTGGCGGAACGTGGGAAGCTCTTGATCGGGCTGGTCGAGATGGCCATTCTCGACAGCCATGACGGGGACGGCCCGCCGCCCAAGCACTGATTCCTTCCAATCACCGCCTTTCTTCCAATCACCACGAGACACGACATGGCGACGCCAGAGGACAAGAGCAGCGAAGCGAAAACCAACGCCCGCGTCGATCCGAAGCTGCTGGAGATCCTGGTCTGCCCGCTGACCAAGGGTCCGCTACGTTATGACGCCGAGCGTGCGGAGCTGGTCAGCGAGCGCGCCGGTCTGGCCTATCCGATTCGCGACGGCATCCCGATCATGCTGATCGACGAGGCCCGCAGCCTGGACAAGGCGGGGGCGTCGCGATGAGTGCAGGCGCCGATGCGGGCGATGGATTCGGCACGGTCCACTGGCCGACCGAGATCCGCCTGAAGAAGGAGGAGAAGCGTCTGGAGGTCGATTTCGACGACGGCCGGACCTTCTCCTACCCGGCGGAGTTCCTGCGCGTCGTCAGCCCGTCCGCCGAGGTCCAGGGCCACAACCCCAGCCAGAAGCAGACGGTCGCCGGCCGCCGCCATGTTGGCATCATGCGGCTGGAGCAGGTCGGCAACTACGCCATCCGCATCGTCTTCGACGACCTGCACGACAGCGGCATCTTCACTTGGAAATACCTCTACGAGATCGGCACCGAACAGGACGCCTTGTGGGCCGAATATCTCGGAGAGTTGCAGGCCAAGGGCCTGAGCCGCGATCCGCGGCGGTGATGGACTCCCTCTCCCGACCCCGGCCGGGAGAGGGTGGCTCACTCACGTCTTCCAGATCGGCTTCCCGCTGCCCGGCAGGCCGTAGAGGTCCCATTTCCGGCTGACCGCCTCGACGACCTCGTCGGTCATGTGCAGCTTCTCACCCCACTCGCGCTTGGTTTCCGGCGGCCATTTGTTGGTGGCGTCGAGGCCGACCTTGCCGCCGAGCCCCGAGTCCGGGCTGGCGAAGTCGAGATAGTCGATGGGCGTGCCTTCGATCACTGTGATGTCGCGGGCCGGATCCATGCGGGTGGAGATCGCCCACATCACGTCCTTCCAGTTCCGCGCGTCGATGTCGTCGTCCACGACGATCACCCACTTGGTGTACATGAACTGGCGCAGGAAGGACCAGACCCCCATCATCACCCGCTTGGCATGGCCGGGATAGGCCTTCTTCATGCTGACCACGGCGATGCGGTAGGAACAGCCTTCCGGCGGCAGCCAGAAATCGACGATCTCCGGAAACTGCTGAATCAGCAGCGGGATGAACACCTCGTTCAGCGCCTCGCCCAGCACCGACGGCTCGTCGGGCGGACGGCCGGTGAAGGTGGAGAGGTAGATCGGCTTGCGCCGCATCGTCATGGCGGTGACGGTGAAGACCGGGAAGGGCTCGACCGAGTTGTAATAGCCGGTGTGGTCGCCGTACGGTCCCTCGTCGGCATACTCGTCCAGGCTGACATGGCCTTCCAGGACGATCTCAGCCTGGGCCGGCACTTTGAGCGGCACCGTCTTGCACTCCACCAGCTCCACCTTTTTGCCGCGCAGCAGGCCGGCGAACTGGTATTCCGACAGGGTGTCGGGCACCGGCGTCACCGCGGCCAGGATGGTGCCGGGATCGGCCCCCAGCACGACGGCACAGGGCAGCGGCTCGCGCTTGCCGCTGGCGGCCCAGCGGTGATGATGCTGGGCGCCGCCGCGGTGCTTCAGCCAGCGCATGATCGTCTTGTTCTTCCCCAGCACCTGCATGCGGTAGATGCCGAGGTTGAAGTCGTCCTCGCGCTTCCCGGTCGGCCCCTTGGTAACCACCAGCGGCCAGGTGATCAGCGGCGCCGGTTCGCCCGGCCAGCAGCTCTGCACCGGCAGGCGACCGAGGTCGATGTCGTCGCCTGTCAGCACCACCTCCTGGCAGGGGGCCGAGCCGACCGTCTTCGGCTTCATCGACAGCACGGTCTTGGCCAGCGGGATCAGTTCCAGCGCCTCGCGGAATCCGCCCGGCGGTTCCGGCTGCTTGAGGAAGGCCAACGTCTCGCCGACGGCGCGCAGCTGGTGCGGCTCGCGGTCCATCCCCCAAGCGACCCGCTCGACCGTGCCGAACAGGTTGACCAACACCGGCATCTCCGAGCGCGTGCCGTCGGCCTTGATGACGTTCTCGAATAGCACCGCCGGACCGTTCTCGGCCAGCAGGCGGGTCTGGATCTCGGTCATCTCCAGCACGCTGGACACCGGCTCCTTCACCACCACCAGCCGCCCCGCCTTCTCCAGCCGGTCGATGAAGTCGCGCAACGAGGTGTAGGGCATCGCAGGGTGTCCAATGTGGTGGTGCGTCCGAAACGGACGATAACCTTCAACTCGGCGGCCGGTCCGTCAAGTGCGGTGGAGGCTGTTTCAAAAACAAAACCCCTTCCCCACCCCAGCTGGACCAGAGGTCCGGCCGGGTGCGGGAAAGGGGCTTCTCAGACCTAACGAACCGGGATGCGAGCCCCGGTTCCGGATCAGTACATGTGCTGGCCGCCGTTGACCGACAGGGTCGAGCCGGTCATGAAGCCGTTGTCGTCGTCGACGAGGTACAGCACGGCCTTGGCGATCTCAGACGCGCGGCCGAGACGGCCGACTGGGATGCGGGCGACGATTTTTTCCAGCACGTTGGCCGGGACCGCGCGCACCATGTCGGTGTCGATGTAGCCGGGGGCGATGGCGTTGACGGTGATGCCCTTGGCGGCGCTTTCCTGCGCCAGCGCCTTGGTGAAGCCGTGGATGCCGGACTTCGCCGCGGCGTAGTTGACCTGACCATACTGGCCGGCCTGGCCGTTGACCGAGCCGATGTTGACGATGCGGCCGAAACCACGCTCGCGCATGCCGTCGATGACATTGCGGCACATGTTGAAGCAGGAGGACAGGTTGGTGTGGATCACCTTCTCCCACTGATCGTAGGTCATGCGGTGCATCACGCCGTCACGGGTGATGCCGGCGTTATTGATGAGCACGTCGACCGGGCCCAGGTCGGACTCGATCGCAGCGATCCCCTTCTTGCAGGCGTCGAAGTCCGCGACGTCGAACTTGTATGTCGGGATGCCGGTGCGGGCGGTGAATTCCTCGGCCGCCTGATCGTTGCCGGCATAGTTGGCGGCGACCTTGTAGCCGGCATTCTTCAGGGCGACGGCAACCGCCTCGCCGATGCCGCGGGTGCCACCAGTGACGACTGCAACACGAGCCATAGTTCTTCTCCCCAGATTTAGTGATGGTTGGTTGGTTTCTTGACTTTTTATTGTTGGGCATGGAACTCCCTCCGCAGGTCCGGCGGATATCCCATGCCTTCAAGCGAAGCGGGCCGCTTCCATGTCCAAAAGCGGCCCGTCCGGTCCTCAGTCGCGCTGGACGCAGAGGGCGATGCCCATGCCACCACCGATGCACAGGGTGGCGAGGCCCTTCTTCGCATCACGCTTCTGCATCTCGAACAGCAGCGTGGTCAGCACGCGGGCGCCCGACGCGCCGACCGGATGGCCGAGCGCGATGGCCCCGCCATTGACGTTGACCTTGCCGGTGTCCCAGCCGAGGTCCTTGTTGACGGCCAGCGCCTGGGCGGCGAAGGCCTCGTTCGCCTCGATCAGGTCGAGGTCGTCGACGGTCCAGCCGGCCTTTTCCAGCGCCTTGCGCGAGGCCGGGATCGGGCCGGTGCCCATGATCGCCGGATCGACGCCGGCGGTCGCCCAGGAGACGATGCGGGCCAGCGGGGTGACGCCGCGCTTGGCCGCGTTCTCCGCCGTCATCAGCACCAGGGCGGCGGCGCCGTCATTGATGCCCGAGGCGTTGCCGGCGGTCACCGTGCCGTCCTTCGAGAAGGCCGGGCGCAGCTTGGCCAGCGATTCCTCCGTGGTGCCGTGCTTCGGGTACTCGTCGTCCGAGACGACGACGTCGCCCTTGCGGCCCTTGATGGTGACCGGAACGATCTCGTCCTTGAAGCGGCCGGCCTTCTGGGCGGCCTCGGCCTTCTGCTGGCTGGCGGCGGCGAAGGCGTCCTGCTCCTGGCGGGTCAGCTGCCACTTCTGGGCGACGTTCTCCGCGGTGTTGCCCATGTGATAGCCATGGAAGGCGTCGGTCAGGCCGTCGCGCAGCATGGTGTCGAGCAGTTCGGCGGACCCCATCTTGGTGCCGTTGCGCAGATGCATGACGTGCGGGGCCATGCTCATGCTTTCCTGGCCGCCGACGACCAGGATGTCGGCGTCGCCGTTCTTGATTGCCTGATAGCCGAGAGCCACGGTGCGCAGACCGGACCCGCAGAGCTGGTTGACGCCGATGGCGGTCGCCTCAACCGGGATGCCGGCGTTGACGGCGGCCTGACGGGCCGGGTTCTGACCCTGGCCGGCGGTCAGGATCTGGCCAAAGATCACCTCGTTCACTTCCGCCGCGTCGGTCTTGGCGCGGGCCAGCGCTTCGCGGATCGCGACCTCGCCCAGAACATGGGCGGGAACGGCGCTGAGGGCGCCGTTGAAGCTGCCGATGGGCGTACGGGCGGCACCGGCGATGACAACCTCGGTCATTGAACGCTCCTCGAAATAGGACAGTTTTATTATAGCGCTGGTGGGACGCTCGGAGTGATTCTTACCTTAAGTCGGGCAATATGACGGGTGCAAGCTGGCCGAAGGTCGCGGCGCTAACCTGTCGCAGCAAGCCATTCGGCCAGAGGATTCCACACTCCGGTTTCGGCACCGGCGCTCACCACCATACCGATATGGCCAAGCGGCGGCCGCAGAATTCTGGCACGGGGAATCGCGGCGGGCAGCGCCAGGGCCGAGGCCGGCGGGACGATCCGGTCGCGCTCCGGGATGAGGGCGAGCGTCGGCACGCGGATGGCGCCGGGATCGACCGGCAGCCCGGCGACCATCCAGGCCCCCGCCATCGTGTCGTTGCGCCCGTACCAGCCGGCCAGCGCGTCGCGCGCCACCCCGGCCACCAGCGGCACCCCGTCGTTCAGCCAATCCTCCAGCGCGACGAAGGCGGTGGCGGCACGGGAGCCGGGCGCCATGCGGGCGAAACCGGAGAATTTCTTCAGCGCCAGCAGCGGGTCGAGCTGAGCGAACAGCGCCTGCAGGGCGTCGGTCGGCAGTTCGCCCCAGCGGTCCAGCACCGGGCCCCAGGGTTGGATGAAGGTCGCCACCCGGCGGGCGGTCGCCGCATCCTCCGCATGGAAGTCCCAGGGCGTCGCCATCAGCCCCAACCCGGCGAGCGAACGCGGCCGGCGCTGCGCCAGAGCCGCGGCCAGCAGCCCGCCCATGCAGTAGCCGACCACCGGGACCGGCGTGCCGGCCGTCTCCACGGCGAAGTCCAGCGCGCGTTCCAGCCGTCCGGCGATGTAGTCGGTCAGGGTGAAGCGCCGCTCCAGCGGCCCCGGCCTGCCCCAATCGAGCAGGAGCGGCCGGAAACCATGCGCCGCCAGCCAGCGCATCAGGCTCTTGTCGCGCGACAGGTCGAGGATATAGGCGCGGTTGACCAGCGACGGCACGAACAGAACCGGCCGCCCGCCCTCTCCCTGGCCGTAATCCAGCAGACGCGATCCGCCTTCCGACCAGATCACCGGCGGATCGGGCAGGTCGCGGCGGTAGGGGTGGCTGCGATAGTGCTCGACCCCGGTCAGGACGGCGTCGATGCGGCGGCGGATCTCCCGGTCAACCTCCCTGGCCAGACGGTCGCCGGGACCTGGTGCCCTTTCCTGCACTCGGGCGCCCTGCATCCGGTCCGCCCGCGCCATGTCCTCCCGCAGTACCGCCGCCCGGCTCCGCAGGGCCGGGTTCCAGGGAAGCGAGCCGCTCCTCAAGTGCGGCAATGCGGCCGACGAGCTGAGCAAGCTGGCCAGAGCCGCCATCAGATGGAGCGCCAGAGGGCGCGGTCCCTGCCGTTTCACCGGCCCCGCTGCCGGATTGGGCGGAGCCTCGCCCGTCTGCCTGTCGTCCGCCAGACGCTCGCTCATCGGAAGGCTGTCCGTGTTGGGGGGAGCCGCTGTTCGGGAATGGCCAGGGGTGGGGATCCCAGCCGGTGCCAGGCATGGAACCGCCGCCGAACGCGCCGAACCCCGCCTGACCGAAGCCAAACGGTCCTGCCCCCTGCCCCATCATCTGGAACATGCGGGTCATCATGTCGGCCATCTCCGGATCGGCGGCGCAGGCCGTCCATTGGTCCTGCCACAGATCCAGGTACCGGCGCGCCAGCGTTTCATAGGAAGGCGGGTCGGCGGCGGACGGATCGGAGGGGCGGTCTGGATTCGACGGGTCGGCCATGGCCGGAGTATAGGGGCCGCCGGGCCGGCTTGACCAGTCCGGCATGGTCCCTTACCTGACCTTTCGGGTATCGGCGGGAGGCAACCGCTTGCGCAGCGATCCTCCATCCGCACCGCTGGGCCGAGCGCAACCGCGGCGCTATGCCGCGGCGCAACGCTGGACAAATTGCTAT
This sequence comes from Azospirillum sp. A26, assembly GCF_042604635.1. Classification (NCBI taxonomy): domain Bacteria; kingdom Pseudomonadati; phylum Pseudomonadota; class Alphaproteobacteria; order Rhodospirillales; family Azospirillaceae; genus Azospirillum; species Azospirillum sp. A26. Next base: position 1,785,972 of record NZ_CP170472.1, read on the forward strand.
CCCTTCGAGTAGTCCTAATGACGGAACAATTTCCGCCGCCAGTCACGCGTGTTCCGGAACTCCATGACCTGGAACGTGACCTGGAACGCGTCCCTTCTTGAAAGATTCAGCGATGGCCGACAAGGAAGACCAGAAGTCCGCTCCGATCACGATCAAGAAGTACGCCAACCGGCGGCTCTACAACACCGCCACCAGCAGCTACGTCACGCTCGACCATCTCTGCCAGATGGTGAAGGACGGGCTGGACTTCGTGGTCTATGACGCGAAGACCGGGGAGGACATCACCCGGTCCGTTCTGACCCAGATCATCGTGGAAGAGGAAAGCAAGGGGCAGAACCTGCTGCCCATCAGCTTCCTGCGCCAGCTGATCGGCTTCTACGGCGACAACATGCAGTCCGTGGTGCCGCGCTATCTGGAATATTCGATGCAGGCCTTCTCGCGCAATCAGGAGCAGATGCGCGACTATTTCCAGAACACGCTGGGCGGCATGTTCCCGTTCGGCCGGCTGGACGAGGTCAGCAAGCAGAACATGGCGATGTTCGAACGCGCCATGCGCATGTTCACCCCCTTTGGCGCCCCCGGCGCCGGGGATGAGGTGCCCGGCGCGCAGCGCCCGGCCGGCCAGCCCGGCCAGGGGGGCAACGCCGCGCCCGCCGCCAATCCGGGCGGCGCCACCTTCGATGAATTGCAGAAGCAGATCGACGAATTGCAGAAGCAGATCGCCAGCATCGCCATTCCCGGCAGCAAGTCGGACACGAAGTGACGGGCAGCCGGCTCCGTCCGGCAGAACAGGGTTCCGGTGCACGGGACGCGAGGAAGGCGGGGTCATACCCCGCCTTTTTCATTGCGCATGCGGGACCGGGGGCGCAGGCTTACCCCCGTGCATAGGGGGCACCTTCTCGTCCACGGCGCTGGTCCGGCTGATTTTTGGCAGGCTGATTTTTTGGATAGACCGGCCCGTCCAACCGTCAGGAGGGAACCGACCATGACCACCGAACTGACCGTTTCGATCACTATGGCCAGCGACGATCCGCGTGAGGTCACGCGGTTCGAGAACCTGCTGCGCGACTGGCTCAGCCATCAGTCCGGCGTGGCCGGTATGGCCATCGCCGACCGCGGCAACGATGCGGCTGCCGAAAGCATCTGGCGCGCCGCCCGCAAGGCGACCTTCGGCCCGGCATTGAAGAACCCGTTCGCGCCCTGACGGGTTGTCGGGACAGCCGGCGGGCAATCAGCCCCTGAACAGGTGCGGGACCATTGCCGCGTCCGGCCCGACACCGGCCCCCAGCCGCGGGTCGGTGGATTCCCGCACCGCCATGCCCAAGCACTTGTCGCCGACGATCCAGGCGTGCAGGACGGCGCGGGTGTCCTCCTCCCTGAAGCAGGACGGGGTTTCCAGCCAGACGGCACCATGGGCCGCGACATCCTCGCCGATGTCCGGCCCATCGTCGGCGATCACCTCCCCATGCCGCAGCATCCGGGTCGGCGCACCGTCCAGCCCGTGCAGGGCGCGCGTGGTCACCGTATCGGCCCCGGCCACGCCGCTGGGGTCCAGTGCCGCACGGCACAGGTTCGGGTGGCGCGGGTACAGGTGGGACAGCACCGCCAGCAGGCCATGGTTCGACCACAGCCAGCACCACAGCGGCGACAGCACGCTCATGCCGCTGCTGCGCAGGCGCTGGAGGAAGCCGTCGTCGGCCAGTCCGTCCCACGGATAGAGCTTCGCCAGCCAGGAGATCGGCTGTCCCTCGTCGTCGAGGAAGCGGCGGCCGTCCCAGGCGATGGACTGGAGCGGCAGCAGGCGGGTGTCGATGCCGGCCTCCGCCGCGGTGGCGGCGAGATAGACCAGTTCGCCCTCGCGCACCGGGTCGGGGGTGGCGCAGGTCGCATGCATGCGGCCGCGGCCGGGCACGCCCATCGCCAACTCCTCCCAGCGCTCCACCAGCGCCTCGTGCAGGCCGTTGAACTGGTTGGCGTCCGGTGCCATCGCCTCGCGCCAGTTGCGCTGGATCAGCGAGGCGGCGAACAGCCCTTCGGTGGTGTCATAGTTGCACCCGAGCAGCTTGACGCTGTCGCGCCCGTCATAGGCCAGCGTCAACCGGCCGGCCAGCCCGCCAGCCCGTTCGTTGCGCCGTCCGCCGGCCCAGTAATCGACCCAGGACGCCTCCAGCATGCGCGCGAGATCGCCGCGGATGCCGAGCGAGGCGAACAGCTTGTGCTCCATCACATGGCGCACGGCGACGGCGATCATGCTGTGCAGTTCGTCCGCCACGCTTTCGATCAGGTCGATCTGCGAGGCGGTGAACTCGTAGACGGTGTCTTCCCGCCAGCCGGCCCCGGCCGACATGGCCCGCACACCATAGGGATATTTGCGGAGACCCGGGCGCCAGTCGGCCCGCGGCTTTATCGTCGTCCTGCGCATGCCAGTTCCGATCCCCGACCGTCAGTGCCGGCAGGCCGGGCGGCGAGCGGCCGAAGGCCGGCGCATGAAAGGCCACAGGGAAAAGGTGACGGGCGGCATGCTGGTCAACTGTCCACTGGTCAACGGTCAACTCCGGGGGAGGCCAATCCGACGCAGACGCGGATGCGCGCGACGCAATCGCTGCGACGCAAGCGCAGCCTTGCGTATGTAGCCTGCCGCGCCGCAGCGCGCCAGCACGCATCCGCAATAGCCCTCCCCCGACTGCGCGCAACGGGGCCGCATGGGACAAAGGTAAGCCACGCACCCTATCCCGGGCCAGTTGCTGCGCAACTCTGTCCGCTGCGGCGAAAGGCAGCAGCGGTCCGCGCCGGCGGGGACTAGTCGCCGGCACGGAACCGCCGCCTGTCAGCCGGTGCGCGTCAGATCAGCGGCGCCGACGGATGCCGTGCAAGCGAGCGCATCGCCCATAGGGCCAGACGGCCGCGGCGCGGCTTCATCGCAGCAACCGCCCGATGCAGCGGCGGCAATTGCGGAACCGCCGACAGGCCGGGGACCAGCACCGGGCCGTCGTCGCGCGAGCCGCCCATGCGCTGGAGCCGGCGGGCCGACAGCACGATGCGCAACACCTCTTCCTCGGACACCGTCCGGCGGGCCGGGACTGACGCGAGGCTTGCGGCCTCGCTCAAGACCGCCCGTTCGGCCAACAGCCCGGTCAGGCCCTTGGCAGCCGCCGTCAATGCAGCTTCATCGTAAAGGGCGAGGACAAGCGTCCTCAACCCGTGTTCCATCCGTGTGGACATGGTGGGCGCTCCGGAAAGATCGGAATGGCGTGCGATGTGGGTGCGTGTTTTTGTCGAAGCGTGCAGAAGAGAGTTTGCGGTTCGACAGGCGCGATTATCCGTGCGCGGCACCCGTTCGGCCATGCGCCCCAAGGTGGTAACACCCTGTCTGCGCCTTCCTGATGCGGAAAGGCCACAGTGGCTGTACCGATAAAGATCCCGGCGAGTTCGGTGGGGATCGGGGTGAATTCGAAAGATCGGGGATTGGCCGGGAATTTTCCGCCCCGGCAGGCGGCAGAGAATGGTGGAGCCAAGGAGGATCGAACTCCTGACCTCTACAATGCCATTGTAGCGCTCTCCCAGCTGAGCTATGGCCCCACTATACTTCTCTTACTCTTCACCAACACTGAAAGTGTTGGTGCGCTTGGAGGGACTCGAACCCCCACGGCCTTTCAGCCACTAGGACCTGAACCTAGCGCGTCTACCAATTCCGCCACAAGCGCGTCCGCGTTTCTTGGGGTCACGCGGGGCGCTCTATGTACCCAGAGCAGCGGCCGCGCTCAAGTGAAAAAATGCAATCGCGCAAAAGTTTTTTTCAGCAGGCACGGTCGGGGGCTGACGCCCCTACTCCGCCGGCTTGATCGCGTAGAAGCGGTAGACCCGCAAGCCGGCCTCGATGGCGGCGACGCGGCGGGCCCACAGCTCGACCTCCTCCATCACCGCCAGCTTGGTCGGGGTGTCGAGTTGGAATTTCTCCAGATGCTCGACCAGCCCCTGGATGGCGGACAGGATCAGGCCGCGGTGGGTGTCGGTGATGTCCTCGGCGATGCGCAGGTCGAGGTTGCGCTGGGCGAACGCATTGGCCATGCGGTCCTTGGGCCAGAGGTTCGGGGTCAGCGGCTCCTTGTCGCACCAGCTCTGCACCGCCTTTGCCCCCATCACATCCGCTTCGGCGATGTAATCGGTGATCAGCAGATGGCCGCGCGGCTTCAGCGCCAGTTCCATCCCGTCGAACATCTGTTCCTTGTCGCGGACGAAGAACAGGCCTTCCTTGTAGACGATGGCGTCGACGCGCTTGGGATAGCCGAAATGCTCGGGATTGAAGGTCTCGACCGGCGCCTTCTTCTCCAGGCCAAGCTTGAAGGAGCGGACCATGCCCTCCTTCGCCAGCAGCTCCGATGCCTCCAGTCCGGTGACCCAGCAGCCGTATTTGCCGGCCATGGTGCGGCTGGTGCCGCCCAGTCCGGCCGCGAGGTCGAGCACGCTCATCGCCGGGTTCAGGCCCAGCGGCTTGACCAGATAGGGGATGTGGTCGGCGCCGCCGGGGGTGTTGAAGCCCTCGCCCCACATCTTCTCCGCCACCTCGATGCGGGTGGCTGTCCACAGCGGCTTGCCCCAGCGGTTCATGCCCGGACCGGGCGCGGCAGGCTGCGGCTGTTCCGGTTCGGGCGCCGGCTCATCGCCTTTCTTCGCCTTCATGCCGGACAGGTCATAGCCTTCCCACCACGCATACAGGCGCGTCTTCAGGCTCGGTCCGTGTCCGGACGCTCCGTCCTTGTCCGTCATTTCCCCATGTCCGTCATCGCCGTGGCACCCCATCCGCCGAACGACTCCCGGCACCGCCGGCCACCCCCGGCCGACAGCACCCGGCACAGTATCCTTGCGGTTGTCCGGCGCGCACCGGACACACCATCCGCAAGAATCTGTCCAGCCTCAGGTTAGACGGACGCTAATTGCATGCAAGTGGAAAAATTTCTCCGCGGAAACACGTTAACCCGTCAGCGCGCAGCCTTGGCGGGCGCCGCCGCGGAGTCGGCCAGCGACGCCATGCGGGTGCCCGCCGCGTTCAGCACGGGAGCGCAGGCTGCCGGCATCTTGCGGACCACCCGCGGCTCGGGCTTGTAGCCCGGCGGGTGCTCGGTGGCGGGAGCGGCGCTGTCCAGCCAGGACATCAGCTCGTCCCCGCAGCCGTCGCCTTCCGGCTGGGCATCCTGCTGCTCGCACTGCGGACTGCCGGCGGGGCAGCCCAGCCGGATGTGCATGTGGCCGTCATGACCGTGCCAGGGGCGCAGCTTGTTCAGGAAGCTGCGGTCGGCCCAGCTGCGCTGGCACATCGCCAGCTTGATCGCCGGGTTGACGAAGATTCGGGTGACACGGGCATCGCTGGCGGCGATCTGGATCATCTTCGCCTGACGGTCCGACCAGTCCTCGGTGACCCGCATGCGGTCGTAATCGACATATTTGATCTCGTCCAGCCGCTCGCGGCCTGCGCGGCCCATCGGCGGCAGGTCCAGACGCAGCCAGACATCGGCATCCAGGCCGATCTGGTGGCTGGCATGGCCCGACGGCATTGGCCCGCCGCGCGCCTGCCCCATGTCGCCGATCAGCGCAGTGCCCAGCCCGGAGAGCGCCACCCGCTGCCCGAAGTCGCGCAGCATGTCGACCAGCACCGGATGTCCGTAGTTGCGCTGGCGCGACAGGCGGATCACCTGATAACCGACGCCTTCCGGCGGCAGGGCACGGGCACCCGCGATGCAGCCGGCGGCATAGCCGCCGATGGACTTGGCGGCCCCCAGCGAGGGGCCGGTCACCGCCCCCCAGGCGACGCTGGTGGCATAGGCCGGGATCGGCGCCGGCTTCTTCTTGCGGGACTTGGCGTCGGCCTCGCCCACCGCCAGCAGGGCGACGGCCAGCCCGACGCACGCGACCAGTTTGAAGGCACGCCCGCCAAAAGCGCGAAAACCCATCTCTGCCCCCCGCTTCACCGTCGCCAGCACCGCCACTGTTACGGCTATAGCGGAGTCGTGGTTAAGGAATGATGGAGGAGGCATCCAGCCGGCACAACCGGACGGACAGGCGCAGAGCCGGGCCATCGGTGGTGCGCCCCCTGGCGGCTCCCGCGGTTCAATCCAGCGTCTGGCGATAGCGTTTCAGCGCCACCACCGTGACCACCGTCAGGAACAGCGCCAGCGCCAGCACCTCCGCCGCGATCTCGGCCAGCCCGTTCCCCTTCAGCAGGATGCCGCGGACGATGCGCAGAAAATGGGTCAGCGGCAGGATTTCCCCCACCGTCTGTGCCCAGCCGGGCATGCCGCGGAAGGGAAACATGAAGCCGGACAGCAGCATCGACGGCAGGAAGAAGAAGAAGGACATCTGCATCGCCTGCAACTGGTTGCGCGCCAGCGTGGAGAAGGTGAATCCGACGGCCAGATTGGCGGCGATGAACAAAATCAGCACGGCGGACAGCAGGCCCAGGCTGCCGACGATCGGCACGTCGAACAGCAGGCGCGCCGCCACGACGATCAGCAGCACCTGGACATAGCCGACGACGACGAAGGGTACGATCTTGCCCAGCATCACCTCGAACGGGCGCACCGGCATCGCCAGCAGGTTCTCCATGGTTCCGCGCTCCCGCTCGCGGGTGACGGCGAGCGCCGTCATCATCACCATGGTCATGGTCAGCACCACGCCCATCAGGCCGGGCACCACATTGTACTGGGTGATGCCTTCCGGGTTGTAGCGGCGGTGGACGCGCAGGTCCACCGGGTCGGGCCCGGTCCGCAAGCTCGCCAGCGGCCCGGTCAAATCGGGGTTCAGCGCCTGCCGGGCGATGGCGGTCAGCGCCGACAGGGCGTTGCTGGTCGCCGCCGGGTCGGTGGCGTCGGCCTCCACCAGCAGGACCGGGCGGGTGCCGCGCTGGAGATCGCGGGCGAAGCCGGGAGGGATGGTAACGGCGAACTGCACCTCCCCTTCCGCCAGCAGCCGGTCGATCTCCGCCTCCGAAGCGGCACTGCGGGTGATGGCGAAGTAGCGGGAATTCTCCATCGCCGCTACCAGCGTCCGGGCGAAGGGGCTGGAGTCGGCGACCAGAAGCGCGGTCGGCAGCGCCTTCGGGTCGGAGTTGATGGCAAAGCCGAACAGGATCAGTTGCAGGATCGGCACCCCCACCATCATGGCGAAGGTCAGCCGGTCGCGCCGCATCTGGATGAATTCCTTCACTATCACCGCCATCAGGCGGCCCGCCGATATCCGCGCCATCGCACTGCCTCATGGGGGCTGGGAATGGCGGGAAGGGTAGCGCGGTCGGCCGGAGGCGTCGATGTGCCCTTATGTCCCTTTACGCCACTCCGTCCGCGCGGTCGAACTGCAAGGCCGCCAGTCTGGCATAGAGCCCGCCCTGCGCCACCAGCTCGCCATGGGTGCCGGTCTCGACCACGCGGCCCTTGTCCATCACCACGATGCGGTCGGCGTTCAGCACCGTCGCCAGCCGGTGGGCGACGATCAGCGTGGTGCGCCCATGCATCAGCCGGTCGAGCGCATCCTGCACCATCCGCTCGCTTTCGGCATCCAGCGCGCTGGTCGCCTCGTCCAGCAGCAGCACCGGCGGGTTGCGCAGGATGGCGCGGGCGATGGCGAGGCGCTGGCGCTGACCGCCCGACAGCCGCACGCCCTTCTCGCCCAGGAAGGTTCCGAACCCCTCCGGCAGCGCATCGAGGAAGTCCAGCGCATGGGCGGCCTCGGCGGCGGCCCGCACCTCGGCATCCGACGCGTCGGGCCGGCCGTAGCGGATGTTCTCCCAGGCGTTGGCGGAAAACACCACCGGGTCTTGGGCGACGAGGCCGAGGCGACGGCGCACATCGACCGGGTCGGCATCGCGCACATCGACCCCGTCGAGCCGCACCGAACCGGCCTGCGGGTCGTAATAGCGCAGCAGAAGCTGGAACACCGTCGATTTGCCGGCGCCCGACGGGCCGACCAGGGCCACCCGCTCGCCCGGCTTCACGTCCAGCGAGAAGCCTTCCAGCGCCGCCCAGTCGGGGCGCGACGGGTAGTGGAAGCGGACAGCGTCGAAGGACAGCGCCCCCGCCGCCGGGCTGGGCAACGGCTTCGGTGCGGCCGGGGCACGGATTTCCGACTCGATGGCGAGCAGGCCGAACAGACGCTCGGTGGCGCCGGCCGCGCGCTGGAGGTCGCCGATCACCTCGCTGATGGCGCCGACCGATCCGGCGACGACCACGGAGTAGATGACGAAGGCCGACAGCTGGCCCGGCGTGATCCGTCCGGCCACCACGTCATGACCGCCGATCCACAGGATGATGCCGACGGCGCCGAAGACAAGGACGATGACGATCACCGTCATCACCGCCCGTACGCGCACCCGGCGGATGGCGACGTCGAAGGCCTCCTCCACCCGCTTGCCGAACAGGGTGCGGTCGATGGCCTCGTGGGTGAAGGCCTGGACCGTCCGGATGGCGGCCAGCGTCTCCTCGACGAAGGAGCCGATGTCGGCGATGCGGTCCTGGCTGTCGCGCGACAGCTTGCGCACCCGCCGGCCGAAGAAAATGATCGGCGCCACCACCAGCGGAACCACCAGCGCCACCAGCCCGGTCAGCTTGGGCGAGGTGATCAGCAGCATGCCGGTGCCGCCGAGGAACAGCAGCGCGTTGCGCAGCGCGATGGAGGCGGACGAGCCGACCACCACCTGCAACAGCGTGGTATCGGTGGTCAGCCGCGACAGGATCTCGCCTGTCTTGGTCGTCTCGAAGAAGCCGGGCGACAGGGTCAGTACATGGTCGTAGACGGCGCGCCGGATGTCGGCGACCACCCGTTCGCCGATCCAGCTGACCAGATAGAAGCGGCCATAGGTCGAGGCCGCCATCAGCGCGATCACCGCCAGCAGCACCAGGAGCGAGCGGTCGAGCAGCGAGGTGTCGCCGCCGGCGAAACCCTGGTCGATCAGCACCCGCATCCCCTGCCCCAGCCCCAGCACGGTACCGGCGGCCACGGTCAGCGCCACCATGGCGCCCAGGATGCGCCACTTGTAGGGAAGCAGGAACGGCACCAGCCGGCGCAGGGGGCCGAGGTCGCGGCGGCGGGCATCCGCCTCGCCACGGGCGGAGGCAGCGATCATGTCGGGGGAGGGTTGGCGAGCCACGCGGTTCCCGCTTGTCTGTTGGGGTTATTGATGCGGATCGCTGGCATATAGCGCGGTGCGGCGACGCCAACAAGGCGATGGACGGGCGAAACCGCCGCGGAAACGGCCGTGGAACCCGCCGAAGACTCCCTGAACGAGGCTCGATTCCGGGGTTGCACCGGCGAAGGCGTTTTGGTATAGACGCCGCTCGCTTTGCAGGAACCCCGGCCATGAAGACTGACATCCATCCCGACTATCACGAGATCACCGTGGTCATGACCGACGGCAGCTCGTTCACGACCCGCTCCACCATGGGCAAGCCGGGCGACACGCTGCGCCTCGACATCGACCCGAAGTCTCACCCGGCCTGGACCGGTGTGCAGAAGCTGCTGGACACCGGCGGGCAGATCGCCAAGTTCAACAAGCGCTTCGCGAACTTCGGCCTCAAGAAGTAAGCGTTACCGCACTTCTATCCTGCCGATGCGAAAAGGGCGTCCGACCGGTTCGGACGCCCTTTTCGTTTGTGCTTTTCCATTTGCGCATGGTGCGGCGGCGGTCCTTCACCCCACCGAAAGCTTACCCGACAACCGCCGCGGCGGCCTCGCGCTCCACATCGGCGCGGACCATGGCGTCGAGCCGGTATACACGCATATAGAGGCTGTGGCTGCGCTCCAGCAGGCTGCGCAGGCCAGACGGCAGTTCCTCGTTGTCGGGGCCGCTGGGATCGGAACAGATCTCGCCGCCGGACAGCGCGAAATCCTCGCTCGCCGCCTGCTCCTTCGACATCTCGCCGGCATGAACCGCCTTCTGCGCCAGCAGCCACGCCATCACCTGGGTCAGGCGGCTGGTCACCCGCATGGATTCGTAGGAGATCTGCAAGCGCACCTGCGGCGGCAGCTTCCGGTGTTCGGCCGCATCATGATAGGCGATGTAATTCCGCGCCTCGATCAAGAGGGCCATGGTCTCGTCGTAGGGACCGTTGAAGAAGAAGGTGTGCGAAGTCATGGTCGTCGGCCCCCTCCCGCGGACTTACGGCCCTAGCCTGAGCCTTGCCGCAACTGATTAACAATTGGTGACTGGGCGGTACCCGGCAACCCCAGGCGGGATCCGGCCGGCGTTTGTACGACCACCCTCTTGAACAGGAAAAAGCGTCGATTATCTCTCGCTCGTCAGGCGGATGCCCATACGGGGTCCGCCTCCAAACCCACCGTCGACGACCGACCAGACCGTGGTCCTCGATGGCCGTATCGCTCTTTCGGAGGATATGTCATGCGTAGCTACGACCTTTCGCCGCTGTTCCGTTCCACCGTCGGTTTCGACCGCCTGTCGCGTCTGCTGGAGACCGCGACCACCGGTGACGAGGCGGCGTCCTACCCGCCCTACAACATCGAAAAGCTGAGCGAGGATTCGTACCGGATCACCATGGCCGTTGCCGGCTTCGGTCTGGACGACCTCAACATCGTCGCTCACCAGAATTCGTTGACCGTCACTGGTAAAGCTAAGAAGGACGAGCCGGCCGGCCAATTCCTCTACCGGGGTATCGCCGGGCGCGCGTTCGAGCGCCGCTTTCAGCTGGCCGATTTCATCAAGGTGACCAGCGCGTCTCTTCTGAATGGCCTTCTGCACATCGAGCTGGCGCGCGAGGTACCCGAAGCGATGAAGCCGCGGAGCATTCCGATCGTCACCGCCGCCGGCAACCAGGCGGTGGAGGTCGAGACGCCCGCTCCGGCCCCCGCCCTGACCCAGCAGGCGGCCTGACGCCCTGACACGGTCCGTCCGCTCTTGAGTCGGACATGAGAACGGCGCCCCGGACCATCCGGGGCGCCGTTTGCTTTGCCGAACCGCCGCTGTGGGTGGCGCCTATTGGCCCAGCTTCGCAGTATCCAGAACGATCATCGCCACGCCGATCTTCTGCTTGCCGGCCGGGTCCATCACCGGAACGCTGGCCTCGGTCAGCATGGCGCCGGTCTTGTCGTCCTTCTCCGGGTCGGTCATGTAGAGATCGGCATTGCCGGTGAAGATCTTCTGCCATTTCGGCTCGTCGCCCTGCCAGAAGTCGGAGGTCCCGGCGGTCTGGCCGACATTCAGCCCATGGTCGTCCATCAGAAGGATTTCGACGATCCGGCCATTGCTGCCGGCGACGACCTGCTTCAGCTGCTTGGACACCGCATTCGACGAGACCTCATCGAAGGCCGGGTTGGCGCCTCCTGCCTTGGCCGCCGCCTTCCACCTGTTGTCCATCTCGTCGATCTTGGCCTGGGCGATGCCGGCATTCCTGCTGTTCTGCGATTTCACCGCGCCGACCACCGCCGGATCGGCCAGCCAGGGCTGGGCCTGCTGGCTGACCGCCTTGCGCACCGCGCCCTCCAGCGCGGGATCCGCGGCGGACGCCATCGGGAGCGTGCCTGCGCACAGAAGGGAAATCGCGCAGCCGGCGATCCAGTATCGAGCCTGCGTCATGTGATGTCCTCCCAGTCGTTTGGCCCAGTCATGGGCGGGGCGATGGTCGGCCTCCCGATGCCGGCGCCACAGCGTCGGGGCTTGTTTTTCCGTCAAACGGAAGATCCGTGATACGGATCAAATGCCGGAGATCACTGGCGCGGAAAGCTGTCCGGCGGCGCCAACACCCACTCGGCGTAGCCGGCGCGCAGCAGTTCGTAGGCGGCGACCAGCCCGGCGGCCCCGGCATAGGCGGTGACCAGCACCTGCTCCGGCGAGACCTGCGCCCCGAAGACGATCAGCAAAGCGCCAAGGAAAGGCCCGCCCAACAGGAATGCCGCCAGCCACAGCGGTTCGGCCGACAGCCAGGCGCTGAGCACCGCACGGGTCCGTTGCGACAGGCGCAGCAGTCCGCCGGCCTTGGCGTCGAGCGCCTCCAGGCTGCCGGCGCGCAACTCCGCCAGCCGCCGGCCGTCACCGTCGATGAAGACGACCTCCACCTTCATGCCATGGCGGCGGACGGAGGCGCGCACCGAGTCGCCGAGCCGCGTCTCCAGCAGGATCGCGTTGCCGCCCAGCGCAGGCAGAGCGTCGCGCACCTCCTCCGGCGGCTCGCCCCATTCGCGCAGCGCCGCCAGGATGACACGGGGGTCGTCGCAGGGAAGCGCATCCATATGGATCACCCGCCCCTGCGGCGCCGTCACCTTCAGGACCAGCACCTGCTCCGCCGGATCGTGGGTGCCTTCGACGCGCAGGCCGCCGTCGACGACATAGGAGAAGCGCAGGCACCCATCGTGACGGCTGAGCGAGTTCATGGCGGCACCCCTCCGGTCGCATCCCTGGCGGATCGCACCGAAGGGATCTGGGCGTTGGCGTTGAAATGACCAACAAACCAGCCGGGGGAACGGCCATCGCGACGGCCCGGAGAAAAAGGAGATGCCCAACCGGAAAAGACCGGGGCGGCCGAGACAAAAGCAGCCGAGACAAAGGCCGCCACGAGCCGGACAAGAAAAAAGCGCCTAGCCGATCCGGCTGGCGCTTTGCAATTTACTCTCTGGTGAGAGAGAATGGCGGATGGGGGGAGATTCGAACTCCCGATACCCGTGAGGGTATGCCGCATTTCGAGTGCGGTGCATTCAACCGCTCTGCCACCCATCCGCTGCCCCGTTTGGCGGGGTGGGCGGAACCTATATAAACGCCCCCGGCCGTGCAAGCCTTTTTTGCAGAAAAATGCGAAGCTTTTCGGCCGTATCCCTGTTGACTCTCAGGCCACCTTGAGTATAGATCGTCGCTCCCATGAACGGGCTTGCGCATCGAACGGTGGGCGAGAAGCCCGCCGTTTGTTTTGACATAGGCAGTGACGACAATGTTTGCAGTGATCCGCACCGGCGGCAAGCAGTACAAGGTCGCCAATGGCGACGTGATCCGTGTTGAGAAGCTCGAGGCCGATGCTGGCGCCTCCATCACGCTCGATGACGTGCTGATGGTCGGCGACGCAGGCAACACCACCATTGGCACCCCGACCGTGGCCGGCGCCTCGGTTGTCGCCGAGGTCGTCGCCCAGGATCGCGGCCCGAAGATCATCGTCTTCAAGAAGAAGCGCCGCCAGAACTACCGCCGTAAGAACGGCCACCGCCAGGACCTGACCGTCCTGCGCATCACCGGCATCAACGGCGCGGCCTGATCCGGGTCTTCCGGTCAAGCTTCCAGGCGCACCTTCAGTATTAGGAGCAACACCCCATGGCACACAAAAAGGCAGGCGGCTCGTCCCGCAACGGCCGTGACTCCGCCGGTCGCCGTCTCGGCGTGAAGCGTTTCGGCGGCGAGAAGGTCGTCTCCGGCAACATCATCGTCCGTCAGCGTGGCACGAAGTTCCACCCGGGCGAGAATGTCGGCCTCGGCCGCGACCACACCATCTTCGCGATGGCCGACGGTCAGGTTTACTTCAAGCACAGCTCGAACGGCCGCACTTTCGTGAACGTCGTTCCGGCCAACGACCAGGAAGTTCCGGCCGTCGCCGCCGAGTGATCGGGCCGAACAACCAGTAAGGTCGTTGCGCGGCCTGTGTCGCAGGCCTGCACGCTTGTGGGATAAAATCGGGGGACCGGGCGACCGGCTCCCCGATTTTCGTTTTCAGTCCGGTGCCGTCCCGCCGCCGGTTTCCCTTCCGTTTACGGGCAAGGTCCCCCGATGAAGTTCCTCGATCAGGCCAAGGTGTTCTTGAAGAGCGGTGACGGCGGCCCCGGTGCCGTGGCGTTCCGGCGCGAGAAGTTCATCGAGTTCGGCGGCCCGGACGGCGGCGACGGCGGTCGCGGCGGCGACGTGATCATCGAGGCGGCGGACGGCCTGAACACGCTGATCGACTACCGCTACAAGCAGCACTTCAAGGCGCAGCGCGGCCATCACGGCATGGGCAGCAACCGCAACGGCGCGCGCGGCGAGGATGTCGTCCTGAAGGTGCCGGTGGGGACCCAAATCCTGGACGAGACCCAGGAAACCGTGCTGTGCGACCTGACCGAGGCCGGACAGCGCCGCGTCTTCCTGCGCGGCGGCGACGGCGGGCACGGCAACGCGCACTTCAAGACGCCGACCAACCGGGCGCCGCGCAAGTTCCACCCCGGCTGGCCCGGGCAGGAGCAGTGGGTGTGGCTGCGGCTGAAGCTGATCGCCGACGCCGGCCTGCTCGGGCTGCCCAATGCCGGCAAGTCGACCTTCCTGGCCGCCACCACAGCGGCCAAGCCGAAGATCGCCGACTATCCCTTCACCACGCTGGCTCCCAACCTGGGCGTCGTCCGCGCCGGTGACGAAGAGTTCGTCATCGCCGACATTCCCGGCCTGATCGAGGGCGCACACGAGGGCCATGGGCTGGGCGACCGCTTCCTCGGTCACGTCGAACGCTCGCGCATCCTGCTGCACCTGATCGACGGCACGGCCGACGACGTCGTCGCCTCCTACCGCACGATCCGGAACGAGCTGGAAGCCTATGGCGGCAACCTCGCCGACAAGACGGAGGTCATCGGGCTGAACAAGTCCGACGCCCTGCTCGACGAGGAGATCGAGGAGAAGAAGGCGGCGCTGGAGGAGGCTTCGGGCGCCGAGGTCATGGTGCTGTCGGGCGCCACCGGCCAGGGCGTGAAGCAGGTGCTGTACCGGCTGCTGACCGTCATCAAGGACTCGAAGGCCGAAGAGCCCGAGGTCATCAACGCCCCGGCGACCCGCTCCATCCCGCGCCCGCCGGTCGGCCAGAAGCTGCCCGACGACGGCGAGATGCAGTGGGACGATGAAACCGGCGAATGGGTCGGCGGCGAGGACGATAATCTCGAGGAAGACGATCTCGAGGACGAGGATTTCGAAGAGGACGCCCTGGAAGAGGGCGAACTCGAAGAGGGTGAGGAGCAGGAAGGCGACTCGGACGAAGCTCTTGACGGAGAGGAGCCGGAAGGCGAAGAGGACGGTTCGGACGACGATACGGACGGAACCTCCCGCCATGGCGCTTGACGCCCCTACCCTTCTCGAATCCCGCCGGCTGGTCGTAAAGATCGGCTCGGCCCTTCTGGTCGACGGGGAAACCCGGCAAATCCGCCGGGATTGGCTCGACGCACTGGCCGACGATGTCGCCGCCTGCCGCAAGCGCGGGCAGGAGGTGGTGATCGTCACCTCCGGCGCCGTCGCCTGCGGGCGGGAGCATCTGGGCCTCGTCGGCCGGGCGCTGAAGCTGGAAGAGAAGCAGGCCGCCGCTGCCACCGGCCAGATCCGCCTTGCCCACGCCTATCAGGAAACGCTTGCCCGCCATGACGTGACCGTCGCCCAGGTGCTGGTGACGCTGGAGGACACGGAAGAGCGGCGGCGTCACCTGAACGCCCGCAACACCATCGACACGCTGCTGAAGCTGGGCGCGGTTCCCGTCATCAACGAGAACGACACCGTCGCCACCGCCGAAATCCGCTTCGGCGACAACGACCGGCTGGCCGCCCGCGTCGCGCAGATGGTCAGCGCCGACACGCTGGTGCTGCTGTCGGACATCGACGGCCTCTACACCGCCGACCCGCGCAAGGACCCGGACGCCCGCCATATCCCCACCGTGCGCGAACTGACGCCGGAGATCGAGGGCATGGCCGGCGAGCCGCCACCCGGCTACAGCAGCGGCGGCATGGTGACCAAGATCGCTGCGGCGCGCGTCGCCCTGTCGGCCGGCTGCCGCATGGTCATCGCCAAGGGCAAGCGCATGAACCCGCTGGCGGCGCTGGAGCTGCGGCCGGAGGATGGCGGCGCGCTCTGCACCTGGTTCCTGCCGTCGGCCGAGCCGACCAGCGCCCGCAAGGCCTGGATTGCCGGCCATGTCAACGCCACCGGCGTGCTGGTGGTCGATGACGGCGCCATGCGCGCCCTGTCCCACGGCGCCAGCCTGCTGCCCGCCGGCGTCAGTGCCGTGCAGGGAGACTTCGACCGCGGCGACGTGGTGATCGTCCGCACGCAGGAGGGGCGCGAGGTCGCCCGCGGCCTCGTCGCCTACAGTGCCGACGACGCCCGCAAGATCCTGCGCCACAAGAGCACCGAGATCCCGGAAATCCTGGGCTACCAGGGGCGTGACGAGATGATCCACCGCGACGATCTGGTGGTGCGGTGACCATGGTTTCGCGCAGCCCGATCCGCGCCATCCTGTGGGACATCGACGGCACGCTGATGGACAGCGAGCCCTGGCACCAGCAGATCACCGTCGACGTCTGCCGCGGCTATGGCCATGAGCTGAGCGAGGAGGACTGCCGATCGATGCATGGCGTGGCCTTCCGCGAGATCTACGCCGCCCTGCATGCCCGCCGCCCCTTCCCCATCGACCTGCCTGCCTGGGCCGACGAGATCAACACCCAGTATGTCGCCAACGTCGACCGGGTGCGCCCGCGCGACGGTGCCTTCGCCCTGGTGGAGGCCTTCGCCGCCCGCGGGCTGGCCCAGGCCTGCGTGTCGAACGGCGGGCGCATGATCGTCGACGCCAACATGCGGGCGATGGCGATCCCGCATTTCCGCTTCAGCATCGCCCGCGAGGACGTTGCCAACGGCAAGCCCCATCCGGAGCCCTACCTGCTGGCGGCGACGATGCTGGGATTGCCGCCGGAAGCCTGCGCGGTGATCGAGGACAGCCCCACCGGCGCCCGCAGCGCCAAGGCTGCCGGCATGCTGACCATCGCCTGGCCCCAGCACCCCGCCGTGGTGTTCGACACGGTGGACCATCTGGTCGAGGATCCGGGGGCGCTGGACTGGGATGCGCTTTGCGGGTGAGAGGGCGCTGCCGACCGTACCCTCAGTCCAACGTCCACTTGGCCATCTGCGGAAACGGGGCGAGCCCGTTGTCGCCCATGAAGGCAAACATCCCCGCATAGCCGGTGAAGTCCGCCTGCGCCAGATTGATCAGGCCGGAATGGGTTCCCTGCTCGATCCAGGCCAGCATCGGGTGGGTGCCCTCATAGCCGCTGCACCGGTAGGAGCCGGGAAAGAACAGACACTCCTGCGGCAGGCCCAAATGCTGGACCACCGCGTAGGACCAGGCCTGCGACATGAACTCGCCCTGGCGGGCGGCCCTGGTCAGGATCGGGTCGGGGGAGCCGTCGCGCGCGGTCTGGTCGGCGAGGATGGTGTCGATGTCCGCCTGCACGTCACGCCCCAGCGACGGCCAGTATTGGCGCGGCAGGACGATGATGTGCCCCGCCTCATGCAGCAGGTCGCCCGGTCCCAGCAGCGTCTCCGGATCGACATGCAGAGCCCCGGCCTGGATGTTCACACCGGGCAGGAAGCCGCCATGGGCAGCGTCGCCATACTCCACCGGCATGCCGATGCCGCGCAGGAACGCAACAATGGGCTCCAGCGCTTCCGGATGAAACATCCGCCCTCTCCGCCAATTCGAAAGCCGGCGTGGATATTCCCGCATAGGACGCAGTCGCGCAAGGCGCAGGCGTGCATCCGCCCGGCGCGCGTTGTCGCATTCAAGCGGATGGAGTGCGGAGCCGGTTGGCGCGCTACTTCTGGATATTGACCACAGCCGACACCGGGGCCAGCGCGATGCCACGATCGGCCAGAGCGGTCATCCAGAGATTGAGGCGCTCGATCGTCGTCGGATAGGGGGAAGCGAAACCGACGGCGGCGCCGTTGGTCTTGGCAATCTCTTCCAACTCGCGCAACTGGTCGTCGATGGCGCCGCGCGACAGGTCGCGGTCGATGACGCGGTCGCCCAGCGCCCGCGGCACGCCGGCCAGATTGGCGAGCGGCCCGGCGACGCTCTTGGGATTGGCGCGGGCATCGACCAGCAGCAGGCCGCGGGCCTTCAGCGCGTCGATCACCGGCTGCATCGCCGCCGGGTTGGCAGTGAACTTGCTGCCGGTGGTGCTGGTGATGCCGACATAGCCCACCGCCTTGCCCAGCGACCATTCCAGCCGCTCCATGTTGCGGTCGGGGCCGAGCATGGTCAGCAGCGCATTGGGACCGGGATCGTCGCGCGGATAGTTCAGCGGTTCCATAGGCACCGACAGCATCACCTCGTGCCCCTTGGTGCGGGCACGCTCGACCCAGTCGTCCAGCCGCTCGGCATAGGGCAGGAAGGCGAGCGTGATGCCGGGCGGCAGCTTCGCCAGCGCATTGCCGGTGGTGACGCCGCTGAGTCCAAGGTCGGACATCACGATGGCGATGCGCGGCCGCTTGTCGGTCGCCGGGAATGGCCGGGCATAGACCTGCCAGGGCTTGCGCCCGTCCTGGGCAATGCGCGGCAGCGGGCCGTTGCGGCTGTCCTCCACCAATCCCGGCACCGGGGCCGGGACCAGCGTCACCGCCGCCGCCGGAACACCCGGCAGCGGCAGCGGGGCGGCATCGGTCGGCAACGGCGGTGGAACCGCCGGGGCGGCAACCTTGGGCTCCGGCTGCGGTGGCGGCGGCAGCGGGGCGACCGCCACCGTCGTCGACGGAATCGACGCCTGCCACGCGTCCCGCGTCGCCCCGCCGTTCAGCGCCAGCCAACCGGCCAAGCCGGCATAGGCGACCGCCACCACGGCGACGGCACCCAGCAGGGCTTTGGAAAGCGGCTTGCGCGGCCGCCCTGCCGGGTCGTCTCCATTGCGACGGAAACGGCGCAGCCAGCCGAGCCCGGGGCGCAGGCCCCGGACATCGAACCGCAGACGACCGAGCAGGGCGGGAGCCTTCACCGTCGTTCGCTCCGGTCAGCGCGCCGCGGAGCGCTGCTGGAACAGGGCGACGCCACGCAGCAGATCCAGCGCGCGGGCGAGCTGGAAGTCGAAGGGCGGCTCCGCCCCCTCCGCCGCCGCACCCTCGGCCGGGGCGGGAGCGGCACCCGGAGCAGGGGCAGCGCCGGGCGCCGCACCGGGCGCCGCCGGAGCGGCACCTGCGCCCGGTCCCGGAGCCGGCGCTGCCGGGTTCGGGGCGGCGGGCGTGCCGGGAGCGGCCGGGTTGGTGGTGGCCGGACGCGGTGCCTTGTTGGCGGCGTCGGGGTTGACCAGCGCGCCCTTCAGATCGGCCTCGCGGCGGCGGATGACGTTCTTGTCCAGGTCCTCCACCTTGGCGACATGCACCTCGATGTCCGGGGTGATGCCGAGCTGCTGGATCGAGCGTCCCGACGGCGTGTAGTAGCGCGCCGTGGTCAGACGCATGGCGCCATGGCCGGGCAGCGGGATGATGGTCTGCACCGATCCCTTGCCGAAGCTCTGGGTGCCCATGATGATCGCGCGCTTGTGGTCCTGCAGGGCGCCGGCGACGATTTCCGAGGCCGAGGCCGACCCGCCGTTGATCAGCACCACCAGCGGCATGCCCTTGATCAGGTCGCCCGGCTTGGCGTTGAAGCGGGTGCCCTCCTCGGCGCGCCGGCCGCGGGTCGACACGATCTCGCCCTTCTCCAGGAAGGTGTCGGAGACCGAGACCGCTTGGTCGAGCAGACCGCCCGGATTGTTGCGCAGGTCGAGCACGAAGCCCTTCAGCTTGTCGCCCAGCTGCTGCTGGATGGAGGAGATCGCCTTCTCCAGCCCGCTCTGCGTCTGCTCGTTGAAGCTGGTGATGCGGACATAGCCGATGTCGCCCTCCGTGCGGAAGCGGACCGACTGCACCTTGATGACGGCGCGGGTCAGCGACACGGTGAAGGGTTCGCCCGCCTCGCCGCGGCGGACCGTGACCTTCAGCTCGCTGCCCACCGGCCCGCGCATCTTCTCCACCGCCTCGTTCAGGCTGAGGCCCATCACCGCCTCGCCGTTCAGCTGGACGATCAGGTCGCCCGGCTGCAGGCCGGCGCGGAAGGCCGGGGTGTCGTCGATGGGCGACACGACCTTCACCAGGCCGTTCTCCATCGTCACCTCGATGCCCAGCCCGCCGAACTCGCCGCGGGTCTGGACCTGCATATCCTGGAAGCTTTTCTTGTTCAGATAGCTGGAATGCGGGTCGAGCGAGGTCAGCATCCCGTTGATCGCCGATTCGATCAGCTGTTCGTCGGTCACCGGCTCGACATACTCGGCGCGGACGCGCTCGAAGACGTCGCCGAACAGGTTCAGCTGCCGGTAGGTGTCCGACGAATTGCTGGACTGAGCAGTGACGGTGGCGACGCCGGCGCCCAGAAACACCAGAGCTGCCGCCGTTGCGGCGCGCTTGAACATCCTCATCTACCCTTGTCCTTTCCCCTCCGGGGCGCCGAACCCGCGTTGCGGATTGATCGGCTGGCCGTTTCGTCGCAGCTCGAAATAGAGATCCGGATTGCCGTCCGGCGGCATGACCGCCAGCGGTTCCCCGCTGGCCACCTTACGCCCGACGGCCGTTTCGATCCGGCCCAAACCCGCAATCAAACTATGATATCCGTTGCCGTGTTCCACGATCAAGATGAGGCCATAGCCTTTGAACGGGCCGGCGAACACGATGGTGCCGCCGCGCGGCGCCACCACGGCCGCTCCGGCCCGGGTCTGGACCGTCACGCCACGGCTGGTCGCGCCATATCGGTCGGCCTCGCCGAAGCGGGTCGTCAGCTTGCCGGCAGCCGGCAGGACCATGCCGGAGACGGCCGGCGGACCGTCCTCCGGAGACTTCGCGGCCAGCTCGCGTTCGCGTGCCGCCTCCCTGGCGGCTTCGTCCTTCGCGCGCTTTTCCTCGGCAGCCTTCTGCTCGGCGATTTTCTGTTCGGCGGCGCGCAGTTCGGCCAGCTTTCGTTCGGCCTCCTTACGCTCCGCCTCCTTCTGGGCGGCGAGCCGGCGTTCGGCCTCGCGCTTTTCCGCTTCGCGCTTGGCGGCTTCCCTGCGTTCCGCCTCGCGCCGCTCGGCTTCGCGGCGAGCGGCGGCCTCGATGGCGGCGCGGCGTTCGGCCTCGATGCGCTCCATCAGCTGGCGGAGATCGGTGGCCTGCCCCGACAGGTCCGCCATGCGCTGGCCGACCTGGACGCGTTCCTCCTCCGTCTGGCGCGACAGCTCCTCGCGCCGGGCGATCAGGCGGTTCATCTCGTCCTGCTTTTCGGTCAGCGCCACCCGCGCCGCCAATGCCTTCGCCCGCTGGTCGACCAGCTTGCCGCGGGTGTCTGCCAGCGCGGTCAACGCCTGGGACAGCGCATCGGCCCGCGCCTTCAGCGCCGGCACCGCGTCGCGCAGCAGCAAGGCGGAGCGCAGGGTGTCCACAGGGCTTTCCGGCCGGGCCAGCGCCGCCTCCGGCGGAATTCGCGCCAGCCGCTGGAGGGCGGCCAGCAAGGTGGCGATCTGCTGGCGTTCGGCGTCGAGACCGGCGGAACGCTCGCGCTCCTCCCCCTCAAGGGCGGTGAGCGAGTCTTCCAGCTGGTCGAGCGTCTGTTCCTGCCCGCGCGCCTGATCGGCCAGCGCGATCAGCCGGCCGCGCAGGGTGTCGAGTTCGGTCTGGAGCGCCTGGGACTGGCGTTCCAATTGCTGCTGGCGCTGCTTGCCGGTCTGAAGCTGCTGCTCGACCCGCTTGAGGGTGTCCTTGGGGGCTTCGGATTGGGCGTTTGCCGGCTGGGCAAGGATCAGGCCGGCGATGACGACGAAGCTGGCGAACAGTTCCCCTCCCACTCCAAATACTCTTCCCCCGGCGGATCCCCTCTCCCCCCCGGGGAGAGGGCTGGGTGAGGGGGATGCATTGCAGGATGTAAGTCGAGATGCAGGACCAAGCGCCGAGATTCTAGCAACTCCACGCCACGCGCCCCCCTCACCCCGACCCTCTTCCCGGGGGGGAGAGGGGGCATCAAGGGCGAAGGGGCCGCTCCGCGCCATCCGTTATTCCGCCGCCGCGCGGGCGGCGGTGCGGACCAGCAGGTTGCGGCCGGTCATCTCGGTCGGCTTGGGCAGGCCCAGCAGGTCGAGTAGCGTCGGGGCGATGTCGGCCAGACGGCCGCTGTCGATGCGGGCGCCGGCCGGACCGTTGACCAGCACCAGCGGAACCTTGTCCAGCGTGTGGGCGGTGTGTGGACCGCCGGTCTCCGGGTCCTTCATCAGTTCGCAGTTGCCGTGGTCGGCGGTGATCAGCATGGTGCCGCCGGCACGGCGCACCGCGGCCTCCACCTGACCGACGCTGCCGTCGACCGCCTGCACCGCCTTGATGGCGGCATCCAGCATGCCGCTGTGGCCGACCATGTCGGGGTTGGCGAAGTTGACGACGATCAGGTCGTACTTGCCAGAATCGATGGCGCCGACCAGCTTGGCGGTCACTTCCGAGGCCGACATCTCCGGTTGGAGATCGTAGGTGGCGACCTTCGGCGACGGCACCAGGATGCGGTCCTCGCCCTCATAGACCCGCTCTTCGCCACCGTTGAAGAAGAAGGTGACGTGCGGATACTTCTCCGTCTCGGCGATGCGCAGCTGCTTCAATCCGGCCTCGGAAACCACCTCGCCCAGCACCTTGGTCAGGGTTTTGGGCGGAAAGATGGTGGTCATCAGCTTCGCCAGCGCCGACGAATATTCGACCATGCCGACCACGGCGGCCAGCTTCGGCGCGCCACCCGCAGGGGAGCTGGCGACCGGGAAGCCGTCGAAATCCTTCTCGACATAGGCGGCCAGGATCTCGCGGGCGCGGTCGGCGCGGAAGTTCGCCATCAGGATGGCGTCGCCGTCCTTCATGCCGGCGTAATCGCCGATCACCGTCGGCAGGATAAACTCGTCATGCTTGTCGGCCGCATAGCTCTGCTCGATGGCCTGGATTGGGTCGGCGGCGCGCTCGCCCTCCGCCCTGGTCATCGCGGCATAGGCCTTTGCGACACGGTCCCAGCGCTTGTCGCGGTCCATCGCGTAATAGCGGCCGATGACGGTCGCCACCTCGACACCCGGCAGTTCGAAGACGTCGGCCATGAACTCGGCGACCTGGTCCTTGGCGCTCTGCGGCGGAACGTCGCGGCCGTCGGTGAAGGCATGGACCGCCACCGGCACACCCTCGCGCGACAGCACGCCGGCCAGCGCGGCGATGTGGTCCTGGTGCGAGTGGACGCCGCCCGGCGACAGCAGGCCCATCAGGTGGACGCGTCCGCCGGTCTTGTGCATCTCCTTGACCAGATCGTTCAGCGCCGCGTTGCGCTCAAGCTCGCCCTCGACGATGGCGTGGTCGATCATCACGAGATCCTGCATGACCACCCGGCCGGCGCCGAGATTCATGTGCCCGACCTCGGAGTTGCCCATCTGGCCCTTGGGCAGGCCGACCTCCTCCTCGCTGGCGTCGAGGAAGGCCGTCGGTTCGGCCGACCACAGGCGATCCCAGTTCGGGGTCTCGCCCAGCGCAATCGCGTTGTCGGACCGCTCCTCGCGATAGCCCCAGCCGTCCAGGATGCAGAGGACGACGGGGCGGGGTCGGTTGGTCTCGGTCATCGCGCTTACCTTTCTCGAAAGGTTGTGGTCTCGGAGTTTTGTGTTTTCAGCTCCGGCGCTTTTCCGTGCGCCGGATGCGACGCTCGGAATCAGGACCTGTGATAGGGGTGACCGGCAAGAATTTGTTGAGCGCGATAGAGTTGCTCCGCAAGCATGCCGCGCACCAGCATGTGGGGCCAGGTCATCGGCCCGAAGGCGAGCAGGAAGTTGGCCCGCGCGCGCACCGCGTCGCCATGGCCGTCGGCACCGCCGATCAGGAAGGCGAGATCGCCGGCGCCGCGGTCGCGCCAGTCACCGATCTTCGCGGCGAAACTTTCGCTGGGCAGCGCCTTGCCGCGTTCGTCCAGCGCCACGACGATGGCGCCGGCCGGCACGGCGGCGAGCAGCAGCTCGGCCTCCTGCCGTTTCAATTCGTCGGAGGAGAGGCGTTTCTTCACCTCGACCTCCTTCAGGGTGAAGGGCCAGCCGAGCCGTCCGACATACTCGTCGAACAGGTCGCGGGTCGGTCCACCCCGCGACCGCCCAACGGCGGCGAGCCACAGACGCATGATGCGGCCCTCCGCCGTCGTTTCCGCCTGCTGCCCGTCAGGCGCTCAGCCGCGCCGTGCCCGACGGCGTCGGCAGTTCCAGACCCCACATCTTTTCGATGTTGTAGAAGGTCCGGACTTCCGGCTTGAACAGGTGGACGATCACGTCGCCGGCATCGACCAGCACCCAGTCGCACTGGGCCATGCCTTCCATCTCGACGCCGCGGACGCCGGCCTGCTTCAGCTTTTCGGCCAGCTTCATCGCCATGGCACCGATGTGCCGCGTGTTGCGGCCCGACGCCACGATCATGTAATCGGCGAAGGTGGTTTTCCCGGCGAGATCAATGACGGTCACGTCATCTGCCTGGTCGGCGTCGAGCGACGCCTGGATGAGCGCCTTCAGGTCCTGCGGTTCCAGGATCTGGGGAACGGCGGCTGGCCGCGGAGCGGTCGCGGCCGTTTCGGTGTGCGTGGTGATGGCTCCAACCTCTTGCAACGGTTTCACGACCCGGCGGCCCGTGCCTGCCGGATCGCCGTCGCCGAGGCCGGGTGCAAGGGGTTGCGTAAGAACGCCCAGGCCAGCCGCCTGCGGCGCGCCAGCCCTTTTACCCCGGACACCGACACCCGCCGACGGGTGTAGCGCTGGGCGGCCTTGCCGCTCAACGCACCAAGAGAATAGGTTGGACGGGCGAAAACCGCAACGGCCACCGAGTCGAAGATTCGATTCCAGTGCTTCCAGCGTGGAATTTGCCGCAAATTGTCCGCCCCCATCAACCAGACGAAGCGGGTTTTGGGGAAGCGGCGCTGAAGCTTGGCCAGCGTATCGGCGGTGTAGCGGGTGCCGAGCGCGGTCTCGATGGCCGTCACCTCGATCCGCGGATGGGCGGCGACGCCCCGCGCCTCCGCCAGCCGTTCGGGCAGCGACGCCATGCCGGAGGTGGATTTCAGCGGGTTTTGCGGACTGACCATCCACCAGACGCGGTCGAGCCCCAGCGCCTTCAGCGCGAACAGGCTGATGTGCCGGTGCCCGGCATGGGCCGGATTGAACGACCCCCCGAGAATGCCGACGGTCAGACCGGCATAGAGCGGGCCGGAATAGAGGTGGGGCGCACGATCCGTTCCCAACCTCAACGCGGAGCGATTACCCTCTCCCCAGGGGGAGAGGGTTTCAATGGTGGGAAGGGCGTCGATTTTAAGGCCGCGTCTGGCCATCGCCGCGCACGACATACTTGTAGCTGGTCAGCTGCTCCGCACCCACCGGGCCGCGGGCGTGGAACTTGTCGGTGGAGATGCCGATCTCCGCCCCCATGCCGAACTCGCCGCCATCGGCGAACTGGGTCGAGGCGTTCCACAGCACGATGCCGCTGTCCACACGGGACAGGAACCGCTCCGCCACCGCCGGATCCTCGGTCAGGATCGATTCGGTGTGGTGGGAGCTGTGGGCGTCGATGTGGTCGATGGCCCCGTCCACCCCGTCCACCACGCCGCAGGCGATGATGGCGTCGAGATACTCGGTATCCCAATCCTCCGGCGCTACTGCCGTCACCCGCGGATCGACCGCCTGGGCCGCCGCATCGCCGCGCACCGCGCAGCCGGAATCCAGAAGGTCCTTCACCAGAACCGGCAGGGCCGTGTCGGCGATGGCACGGTCGACCAGCAGCGTCTCGGCGGCGCCGCAGATGGAGGTCCGGCGCATCTTGGCGTTCAGCACCACTTTGCGCGCCTTCTCCAGGTCGGCGGCGGCATCGACATAGACGTGGCAGTTGCCGTCCAGATGCTTGATGACCGGCACCCGGCTCTCGTCGGCGATGCGCTGGATCAGCGACTTGCCACCGCGCGGAATGATGACGTCGATGTAGTCGCGCATGGTCAGCATGTGGCCGACGGCGGCGCGGTCGGTGGTCGGCACCAGCTGGATCGCCGCCTCCGGCAGCCCGGCCTCGCGCAGGCCCTGGGCCAGACAGGAGGCGATGGCGCGGGACGAGCGGATGCTCTCCGAACCGCCGCGCAGGATGGCGGCGTTGCCCGACTTCAGGCAGATGCCGCCGGCATCCGCCGTCACGTTGGGCCGGCTTTCATAGATGATGCCGACGACGCCCAGCGGTACGCGGACGCGCTGGATGCGCAGACCGTTGGGCCGCGTCCACTCCGCCAGCACGCCGCCGATGGGATCGGGGAAGTCGGCG
This sequence comes from Azospirillum sp. A26, assembly GCF_042604635.1. NCBI lineage: Bacteria > Pseudomonadati > Pseudomonadota > Alphaproteobacteria > Rhodospirillales > Azospirillaceae > Azospirillum > Azospirillum sp. A26. The sequence goes on from NZ_CP170472.1 coordinate 1,812,064, forward strand.
ATGTCCTCAAGGCCCTTGGCCATCGCCTCGATGCGCGTGTCGTCCAGCATCAGCCGTTCGCGCATGGGACCGGACAGGTCGCGGGCGCTCGCCATGTCCTCGGCATTCGCGGCCTTGATCTCGGCGGCGCGGGCGCGGATGGCCGCCGCCGCCGCCCTTAGCGCCCGATCCTTTGACGGTCCTGGCACAGTCGCCAGCGCGGCCGCGGCGGCGCGGGCGGCGCGGCCGAGGGCGATCATCTGGTCGTGCAGGGCGTCGGTGGTGTCGAGCAGGGCGGACATGGAGGTCTCCGGACACTCTATCCGTTGAAGGGACGACGACCTTAACGAATTGTTCGGGGTTGCGAAAGCCGCGTGGTTGTGGGACTTCGGCGTTGCGGTATGGGCGGGCGTGTGCAAAACGCAACGCGCCGGCTGCGCCGGGCACGGTTTTCGGGTCACAAGGCTTTCGGGCCACAAGGTTTCGGGTAGGGTGACATGCTGACGCTGCTGCTGATCGTCTCCGCCTTCTGTGCCGGCGTGCTGAACGCCGTGGCCGGGGGCGGCAGCTTCCTGACCTTCCCGGCGCTGATCCTGGCCGGCGTGCCGCCGCTGAACGCCAACGCCACCAGCACCGTCGCGGTGTCGCCCGGCGCGCTGGCCAGCGCCTTCGGCTACCGGCGGGAACTGGGACGCATCCGCGAGGTCCACCTGCCCTCCTTCCTCGGCATCAGCCTCGTCGGCGGACTGCTGGGCGCGCTTCTGCTGTTGTGGACGCCGCAGCGGACCTTCGAGGTCATCGTGCCGTGGCTGCTGCTGTTCGCCACGCTGCTGTTCGCCATCGGCCCGACGGCCTCGGCCTGGATCCGGCGGAATTTCACCATCGGCCACGGCACGGTGCTGGCGGTGCAATTCCTGATCGCGGTCTATGGCGGCTATTTCGGCGGCGGCATCGGCATCCTGATCCTGGCGACGCTCGGTGTCTTCGGCCTGACCGACCTCCATGCGATGAACGGGCTGAAGTCCCTGGTCTCCGGCTGCCTGAATGCGGTGGCGGTGGCGGCCTTCGTCGCCGGCGGCGCGGTCTATTGGACGGAGGCGCTGATCATGCTGGTCGCCGCCATGGCCGGCGGCTATGCCGGCGCCTCGGTCGCCCGCCACATCCCACCGCCGGTCCTGCGCAAGCTGGTGATCCTGGTTGGGGCGGCGATGACCGTCTATTTCTTCCTCACGAAAGCCTGACCCGAACGGAGCCCGCCGGCATGACCGCCCCCATCGACCGCCCCCCTGTTGATCGCGACTCCCTTCCCTACCGCCCCTGTGTCGGCATCATGCTGCTGAACGACCGCGGCGAGGTGTTCGTCGCCAGGCGCTGTGGGTCGGAGGCCGACTGGCAGATGCCCCAGGGCGGCATCGACGATGGCGAGGATGCCCGCATCGCCGCCTTCCGCGAGCTGGAGGAGGAAATCGGCACGGCAAAGGCGGAGTTCATCGCCATGACCGCTGCCCCCCACCGCTACGACCTGCCCGACGACCTGCTGGGCAAGGTGTGGAAGGGCCGCTGGCGCGGGCAGGAGCAGATGTGGATGCTGGCCCGCTTCACCGGCGACGAGGCGGACATCCGGCTCGACACCGACCACCCGGAATTCGACGCCTGGAAATGGATCGACGCGGAAGAACTGCCGGGCCTGATCGTCGCCTTCAAGCGCCCGGTCTATGAGTCCGTCCTGGCCGAATTCCGTCCGCTGATCGCGCCGGTAAAAGGCTGACATATCCTGCCGGCGGCCTGCCCCTCCACCATGTCCCATTTTTGATTGCGGTTATCCCCAACTTCCCGCCGCCGCCCCCTCCGTCCGAAGCTTGCGCTTAACGAATCCTTGAGACGCAGTCTGGCAACGTCGCTGCTGCAACCGGAATGCGCAAGAATGTGCCTGCCGTAGACGGAGGGGTGGCGTGTCGCTGATCAAGTGGACGGAGGAGGATGACGGCCGGCTCCGCCTGGGCCTGCCGAGCGACCTCGATTTGCCCATGGCGCAACCTCTGCTGGACAGTTTGCGCGCCGCCTTCAAGGCGTCGGCCGACGTCACCGTCCAGGCCGACGCCGTGGAACGCATCAGCGCCGCCTGCATCCAGGCGCTGGTCGTCGCCGCCCGCGATGCGGCCGAGCGCGGGGCCGCCTTCGTCCTCGCCGCCCCGTCCGAGGTCCTGTCCGAAGCGTGCGAGGATCTGGGACTCGCCGCCTGGCTGAAGCAATGGAGCCGAGCGTGAAGAAGAAAGTGATGACGGTGGACGATTCGCGCACCATGCGCGACATGGTGTCCTTCACCCTGCGGGGCGCCGGCTATGACGTGGTGGAAGCCGCCGACGGCCAGCAGGCGATGAGCGCCATCGCCACCAACAAGGTGGATCTGGTCATCACCGACCTGAACATGCCGGTGATGGACGGGCTGACCCTGATCCGCAGGCTGCGCGCCATCCCGGCCCACCGCACCCTGCCGATCCTGATGCTGACCACCGAAGCGGACGAGAGCAAGAAGGCGGAGGGCCGCGCCGCCGGCGCCACCGGCTGGATCGTGAAGCCCTTCAACCCCGACAAGCTGGTGTCGGTGGTGCAGAAGGTCTGCGGCTGACCGCAAGCCGTCGGATTCAGGGAGAGGTGCAGCCGTGGACGATCTCAGCCGCTTCAAACAGACCTACTTCGACGAGAGCGCCGAACTCCTGGCGGTCGCCGAGGCCGGGCTGCTGCGCCTCGCCCCCGGCGAAATCGACATGGACGAGGTGAACGCGATCTTCCGCGCCGTCCATTCGATCAAGGGCGGCGGCGGCGCCTTCGGCTTCAACGACCTCGTCGCCTTCGCGCATGAATTCGAAACGGTGATGGACGGCGTGCGCAACGCCGAGATTCCGGTCAGCACCGAACTGGTCGACACGCTGATCCGCGCCAACGACGTGCTGGCCCGCCTGCTGGCCCACGCCGCCGACGAGACCGAGGCGCCGGCCGGCACCACCGACGACACCGTCGCCGCCCTCCGCCGCTTCCTGGACAAGACCGGGGAGCCGGCGGACGGGGGCCCCGCCGCATCGCCCGCCGCCATCCAGGCCGTCGCAGGCTTCTATCCCGACGACGAGGATGACGAGGCCGGCATCTTCGGCGACGCGCTGGCGGCGATCCAGGCCGCGCGCGACGATCAGCCCGGGTCCGCCGCCGGCCCCGTTCCCGAAGGCAAGGTCCGCTGGACCATCGTTTTCCGTCCGAAGGCCGAACTGCTGCTGTCGGGCAACGAGCCGACCTACATGCTGCGCGCCCTGCGCCGCCTGGGCGAAGCGGAAGTGGTCTGCCATCTGGACAGGCTGCCCTCCCTGCGCGACCTCGATGCTGAACTGCTGCACCTGTCCTGGACGGTGACGCTGCTGGCCGACCCGCAGGTGGACCGCGCCCGGATCGACGACGTGTTCGAGTTCGTCGCCGACGACTGCGACATCCGCATCAGCGCCGAAGCTCCCCCGCCGGCGATCATCGCCCCCGCGATTATTCCGTCGGCGGAGCCGGTCACGCCCGCCCCTGCCGCCAACCTGCCGGAGCCGGTTGCCCCCGCAGCCGCACCGGCCATCCCGACCGCCACTCCGGCCGCCACCACGTCGGGCGCGGCGGGCGCGGCGAAGCCCGGCGACGGCGCCAAGCGGACGAACGGCGGCAGCGATCATGCCGGGCCGACCGCCCACACCATCCGCGTCGATCTCGACAAGATCGACCGGCTGGTCAACATGGTCGGCGAGATGGTCATCACCCAGGCGATGATCGCCGAGCATCTGCGCGACCTGCCGCCGGGCCAGTTCCAGGAACTGCTGGAGGGGCTGGAAGGCCTCGCCCAGCACACCCGCGAACTGCGGGAAAGCGTGATGTCGATCCGCGCCCAGCCGGTTTCCAGCGTCTTCTCGCGCATGCCGCGGCTGGTGCGCGAATGCGCCGCCGTGACCGGCAAGGAGGTGATGCTGGTCACCACCGGCGAGACGACGGAGGTCGACAAGACGGTGGTGGAGAACCTCGTCGACCCGCTGACCCACATGATCCGCAACTCCATCGACCATGGTCTGGAAGGCCCGGAGGAGCGGGAGCGCGTCGGCAAGCCGCGCGCCGGCACCGTGCATCTGTCGGCCGCCCACCGGTCGGGCCGCATCGTAATCGAGGTGACCGACGACGGCCGCGGCATCAACCGTGCCAAGGTGCTGTCGAAGGCCATCGAGAAGGGTCTGGTGCAGCCGGGTGCCAGCCTGTCGGACGAGGAGATCGACCACCTGATCTTCCTGCCCGGCTTCTCCACCGCCGATCAGGTGTCGAACCTGTCGGGCCGCGGCGTCGGCATGGACGTGGTGCGGCGGAACATCTCCAGCCTGGGCGGACGGATCGGCGTCTATTCGACACCGGGCGAAGGGTCCCGCTTCGTCCTGTCGCTGCCGCTGACGCTGGCGGTGCTGGACGGTATGGTGATCTCGGTCGGGGAGGAGCGCTTCGTCCTGCCGCTGACCAACATCGTCGAAAGCCTGCGCCCCAAACCCGCCGACCTGCATGGGCTGGTCAACAAGTGCGACGTCATGATGGCGCGCGGCGAATATGTCCGGCTCGTCCATCTGCACCGGCTGTTCGGCATCCCCAAGGCTATCGACGACGCCACCAAGGGGCTGGTCGTGCTGGTGGAGACGGAGGACGGCTCCCGCCTCGGCCTTGTGGTGGACGAGGTGCTGGGCCAGCAGCAGGTCGTCATCAAGAGCCTGGAATCCAACTTCCGCCGGCTGGACGGCGTCGCCGCCGCCACCATCCTGGGCGACGGCCGGGTCGCCCTGATCCTGGACGTGGCGGGCCTGCGCGAAATGAGCCGCCATGGTTCAGGCACCGGCGCCGGCACTGGCAGCGCCTCCGGCGGCAGCCCCCCGCCTTCCCCGTCCCTGCCCGCCCCGGCGGACAAGTCCGACCAGCATCAACGCCAAACGGTTTGAGGTTCAGCGATGAGCAGTTCCACCGCAATCGCCCCTGTCAGCTCCCGCACCGATCTCCAGCCGGCCGGCGCCGCGAACGGCAGCGAGGAGCAGTACGTCACCTTCACCGTCGGCAGCGAGGAGTACGGCGTCAACATCCTGGCAGTTAGGGAAATCCGCGGCTGGACGCCGGAAAGCCGGTTGCCCAATCTTCCCGACTATGTCCGCGGCGTGATCAACCTGCGCGGCATCATCATCCCGATCTTCGACCTGCGGGCCCGCTTCGGCGGTGGCCTGACCCAGGTGACGAAGCGCCATGTCGTGGTGGTGATGCAGGTGGGGGAGCGAACGCGCGGCATCCTGGTCGACGCCATTTCCGACATCCTCGCCATCGGCCACGACGCCATCAAGCCGCCGCCCGATGTCGACAGCGGTTTGGTCGACGCCGAGTATCTCAGCGGCCTCTACACCGCCGAGAACCGGATGGTGACCCTGCTCAATGTGGGGAAGCTGTTCGCCGGCGAGCATGTCGACCAGGACGCCACCCGCGCGGCGCTGGAGCCGACCTGATACCGGTTGGCGATCCCCCGGCGACGCAGGCCACAACGAGAAGCCATAAAAAGAGGGAACGTCAGCGATGGCCACCGACGGTACGATTGCCAAATCCGGCAACTTCCTCAGCAACATGCGCATCGCCAAGCGGCTGTGGCTGGTCTTCGGCCTGCTGCTGGTTCTGATCGCCGCCCAGTCCGGCACCGGCATCTATGGGCTGGACGGGCTGAACCGGCGGATCGACAGCGTCATCGCGTCGGGCGACCTCGCCGTCTTCGCCAAGGATCTGGAAAGCCGCCTGGGGGCGCAACGGCTGCAAACCCGGGAATACATCAATCTCGGCACCACCGAGGCGCTGGAGCGGCTGCGCGTCCTGCGCGGGGAGTTCGAATCGGCGATGTCGGACCGGCAGGCCATGATGAAGGCTTCCCCCCAGGCCGCCGCGTTCGCCGACCTCAACAGCCTGCACGGCGCCTACCACGAGAAATTCGACGCGGTGCGGACCGTGCGCGAGCGTGCCGACCGGACGCTGCACGAGCGCATGGACCCGCTGGGCACCCAGGTGACCAAGCGGCTGGAAGAGGCGGTGGCCGCGGCCAACGCCTCCGGCGACAAGGACATCGCTTTCGGCATGCAGGAGGTGGAGAAGCGTTGGCTGATGACCCGCTTCTACGCCAACCGCGCCATCGGCCTGCGCGATCCGGCCGCCGTCGCCCAGGTGGAGGCGGAAGGCAAGGCGATGGGCGACGGGATCGCCCGTCTGTCCGCCCTGCTGCAAAACAATGCCGCCCTGTCCGTTGCCCTGCGCGAGGTCGACGCCCGCGCCGCCGAATACCGCAGCGCCTTCCGCGAGATCGTCGCCGCCAATGACGAGGCCAAGCGCCGCACCGACGACCTCGTCACCGCCGCGTCGGCGGTCAACCGCGCCATCGACGGCATCGTCGCCTCCATCGCCGCCGGCTCCAGGGTCATCGAGCAGGAGGCCGGCAGCGAGGCCGCCTTCACCATCCGCCTGACGGTCGGGCTGGGCCTGCTGTCGCTTGTGATCGGCATCGTCGCGGCCAACCGCATCGCCGCCTCCATCGTCGGGCCGGTCACCGGCATCCGCCGGGTGATGACCGAACTGACCGAGGGCAAGCTGTCGGTCAGCGTTCCCCACACCGGCCAGCAGGACGAGCTGGGCGACATGGCCCGCGCCGTCGACGCCTTCAAGGACGAGGCGGTGGAGGCCCTGCGCTCCCGCATCGCGCTGGAACGGGTGTCTGCCAACATCATGATGGCCGATGCCGACGGCCGCATCCTCTACGCCAACGACTCGATCACAGCAATGTTCCGCCATGCCGAGGCCGACCTGCGCACCGCGCTGCCCGGCTTCGACTCGAGCAAGCTGGTCGGACAGAATTTCGACGCTTTCCACCGCGACCCAACCCACCAGCGCCGCCTGCTGACCGATCTGACCCACACCCATCGCGGCTTGGCCAAGACCGGCGGCCGCACCTTCCAGGTCATCGCCAACCCGGTGGTCAGCCGCCAGGGCGAGCGGCTCGGCACCGTCGTCGAATGGCGCGACCTGACCGAGGAGCTGGCGATCGAGGCGGAGATCGGCGCCATGGTGGAGAATGCCGTGCGCGGCGACTTCACCCACCGCATCCCGCTGGACGGCAAGAGCGGCTTCTTCCGGCTGGTCAGCGAAGGCATCAACCGCCTGTCCGGGAACATCGCCGCCGTCACCGAGGATCTGGCAACGGTGCTGGAATCGCTGTCGCGCGGCGACCTGACCAGCCGCATCGACAAGCAGTATGAAGGCGTGTTCCAGCGGCTGAAGGACGATTTCAACGGCACGGTCGCTCATCTGTCGGAGATCGTGCAGCGCATCGACCATGCCGCCGGCTCCATCGCCGTCGCCAGCCGCGAAGTGGCGGAGGGCAGCATGGACCTGTCGGAGCGGACCGAACAGCAGGCCTCCTCGCTGGAGGAGACCGCGGCCAGCATGGAACAGCTCGCCGCCACCGTGCGCTCCAATGCCGACAACGCCCAGCAGGTCAACGGCTACGCCACCGAGGCGCGCGCCGCGGCCTCGCGCGGCGGGCAGGTGGCGACCAGCGCGGTGGAGGCGATGCGCAGGATCGAACAGTCGTCGCAGAAAATCTCCGACATCATCGGGGTGATCGACGAGATCGCCTTCCAGACCAACCTGCTGGCGCTGAACGCGGCGGTGGAAGCGGCGCGGGCCGGCGATGCCGGGCGCGGCTTCGCCGTGGTGGCGCAGGAGGTGCGGCAGCTCGCCCAGCGCTCCGCCCAGGCCTCGAAGGAGATCAAGGCGCTGATCCTGGACAGCGGGGGTCAGGTGCGCGATGGCGTCGACCTCGTGCGGTCGGCCGGCAGCTCCCTGACGGAGATCGTGTCGGGCATTGGCCGCGTCGCCGATCTGGTGTCGGAAATCGCGCGGGCGACCGCCGAGCAGGCGTCCGGCCTCGACGAGGTCAACATCGCCATCGCCCAGATGGACGAGATGACCCAGAAGAACGCCGCCCTGGTGGAGGAAAGCACTGCCGCCGCCCGCTCGCTGGAGGATCAGGCCGACCAGCTGCGCCAGCAGATGACCTTCTTCACCCTCGATCGCCGATCCGCCTGACCCGAGCTCTCTTGACGATGCCCCCGGTGCCGCGATGACCGACCGCTCGCCCGCCTCACTGACCGAACCCGAGACGCTGCGCCGCCCCCCGGCGGCGCCGGCGGCGGTGTTCGGTGGCGCGCGCGAATTCCATTTCGAGCGGCACCATTTCGACCTGATCGCCGGCCTGCTCTATCAGCTGGCCGGCATCGCGCTGGCGCCGCATAAAGCGGAGATGGTCTATGCCCGGCTGGCGCGCCGCCTGCGCGAGCTGCGGCTGCCCGATTTCGACGCCTATTGCGCCCTGCTGCAAAGCGAGGGCGTGGCCGACGAGATCGGCTTCCTGGTCAATGCGCTGACCACCAACCTGACCAGCTTCTACCGCGAATCGCATCATTTCGACTTCCTCGCCTCCACCGTCCTGCCCGAATTGCGGGCGTTGAACGCCCACAAGCCGAAACCGCGGCTGCGGCTGTGGTCGGCCGGCTGCTCCTCAGGACCGGAGCCCTACACCATGGCGATGGTTCTGGTTTCCGCCATAGGGGCGGAGCTGCGCCGCTGGGATGCCCGCATCCTCGCCACCGACATCGACACCCACATGGTGGAAGCCGCCCGGCGCGGCATCTATCCGATTTCGGGCGCCACCGGCATCCCTCCGGCAATCCGCCAGCGCTTCACCACCGACACCCGGCTGGGCGGCGAGCCGGCGGTGGAGATGGGCGAGGAGCTGAAGCGCCTCGTGACCGTCAAGCCCCTGAACCTGCTGGAACATTGGCCGATGTCCGGCCCGTTCGACGCGATCTTTTGCCGCAATGTCCTGATTTATTTCGACCGCCGCGGCCGGATGCAGGTGATAGAGAACTTCGCCCGGATGCTCCGCCCCGGCGGATATCTGTTCCTCGGCCATTCGGAGAGCCTGTATGGCGTGTCGAACCTGTTCCGGCAGGCCGGTCCGACCATCTACCGGAGGGAGTGAGCGATGAACGCCGAACCCCTCCCCCGGCAGGAGCCAGCCAGCCCGACGCTCCGCAACCGCATGGGCAGCGGGCGCTACTTCAACCGGGAATTCAACGCCGACACCGTCAAGATCGGGCTGGGCCAGCAGGCGGTCAGCGACCGTCCCGACCTGATGATCGCGACGACGCTGGGCTCCTGCGTGGCGGCCTGCATCCATGATCCGGTGCGCGGCATCGGCGGCATGAACCATTTCATGCTGCCCGACCTGCCGGCGAGCGAGCTTGAGGGGGCCGGCATGGCCGCGCGCTACGGCTCCGTCGCCATGGAGCGGCTGATCAACGCGCTGCTGGCCGCCGGTGCCGAACGCCAGCGCCTGCAAGTCAAGCTGTTCGGCGGCGGGCGCGTCATCGAATCGAGCTACGACATCGGCGGGCTGAACTGCCGCTTCGCGCTGGATTACGTGCGGACGGAGGGGCTGACGCTGGCCGGCCACGATCTGGGCGGAGGCTCCGCCCGGCGGGTGCATTACTTCCCGCACAGCGGACGCGCGCTGCGCCGCCTGCTGCGGCCGGAGGCGGCGGCCGACACCGTCACCCGCGAACGGCGTTTCATCACGCACCTGAGCCAGGCCCCCGAGGAGGGTGAGGTCGAACTGTTCACCCCCGCCGATCCGGAAGGGAGCTGACCCATGACCAGACCGATCCGTGTCGTCATCGTCGACGACAGCGCGCTGATGCGCGAGATGCTGAAGGACATCCTGACCCGGGAGGCGGGGATGGAGGTGGCCGGGGTCGCCCGCGACCCCTTCGAAGCGCGCGAGGTCATCAAGGCCACCAACCCCGACGTCATCACGCTGGACGTCGAGATGCCGAAGATGGACGGGCTGTCCTTCCTGGAGAAGATCATGACCCTGCGGCCGACGCCGGTCATCATGGTCTCCTCCCTGACCCGCGAAGGGTCGGACGCCGCCATCCGCGCGCTGGAGCTGGGGGCGGTGGACTGCGTCGCCAAGCCCGGCGGCTCCGAGGGGCAGGGCTTCGAGGCGACGGCGATGGAGCTGGTTTCCAAGATCCGCGTCGCCGCCACCGCGCGCCTGACCATGCGCCGCCCGGCTGCCGCCCATGGCGTCCTGCCGACGCCGCGGCGCGCCGGCTCGGGCAAGCGGCTGATCGCGGTCGGCGCCTCGACCGGCGGGGTGGAGCGCATCCGCGACGTGCTGGCCGCCATGCCGGCCGACTGCCCGCCCATCGTCATCACCCAGCATATGGGGCCCAGCTATGTGCCCAGCTTCGCGGCGCGGCTCGACCGGCTGTCCGCCCCCACCGTGCGGGTCGCCGTCCATGGCGACCGCCCGGCCCAGGGGCTGGTGCTGATCGCCCCCGGCGACCGCCATCTCGCCATCGTCCGCGACACCGCCGGCTTCGTCTGCCACATCCAGGACACCCCCGCGGTGAGCGGCCACCGCCCGTCGGTCGACGTGATGTTCGCCTCCGTCGCCAAGGCGGCCGGCAACAACGCCGTCGGCGTCATCCTGTCCGGCATGGGCCGCGATGGCGCCATCGGCATGAAGGCCATGCATGAGGCCGGCGCCTTCACCATCGGCGAGCAGGAATCGAGCTGCGTCGTCTATGGAATGCCGCGCGCCGCCAGGGAGGCCGGCGCGGTCGCGGTCGAACTGCCGCTCGCCCAAATCCCCGCCGAAATGCTGCGCGCCTTCGACGCCGTCGGCGAACGCCCCCGCACCACCCCGACCTGATCGGGGATCCGGGTAGAGTTTCCAAGGAGCATCAGTATGTTCAAGTCCGCTGCCCACGACGCCGTCCAGACCGGCCCCCGGAATGCCGCGCCCCGGGACGTCTCCGCGACGCCGGACGGCGACGCCAAGCTCGCGGTCACCGCGGAGCTTCTGTCCACCTGGCTCGGCTTCGCCGACGTGCAGCGCCGCACGCTCGACATCGTGCAGGGCGAGCTGACGCGCACCTCGGACCATGTGGAGACATCCACCCTCGACCTGTCGGAGCGCTTCCGCGAACTGGCCCGGAAGGCGCTGGAGCAGTCCGAGCGGGTGGCCCAGATCGTCGACATGGCCGGGTCGGTCGACATCGACGGCGAGCGGGTGCCGCTCGACAGGCTGGTCGTCGGCATGCAGGACGTGATCACCGACATGGTGACCAACATCGTCACCCTGTCGCGCCATGCCATGAGCATGGTCTATCTGCTGGACGACGTGCAGAAGGACGTGGCCGAGCTGGAGAAGTCGATCGGCGACATCGACGGCATCAACCGCCAGACCAACTTCCTGGCGCTGAACGCGACCATCGAGGCCAGCCGCGCCGGCGAGGCCGGGCGGACCTTCGCCGTGGTGGCGCAGGAGGTGCGGCACCTCTCCCGCTCCACCGGCGAGCTGGCCGACCGCATGCGCGGCACCGTCACCGCCGTGGTGAAGGGCGTGCGCAACGGCCACGACATCCTGCGCCAGATCGCCAACACCGACATGTCGCCGCAGATGCTGGCCAAGGAACGCGTCGACAAGACGATGGACAGCCTGGTAGAGCAGACCAACCATTTCCAGTCGGTGCTGGAGACGGCGGCATCGGTGTCGTCCGACATGTCGTCCACCATCGCGCACGTCATCACCGGCATGCAGTTCCAGGACCTGACCAAGCAGCGGATCGAGGCGATCAACGACAGCCTCGCCATCATGAGCGCCGGGCTGGGAGAACTGGAAACCAGGATCCGCGCCCAGGTGCCGCCCGCCATCGGCGCACGCGAACCGCAGGAATGGCTGAACCAGCTGATGGGCCGCTTCACGCTGAGCGAAATGCGCGAGCGCTTCGTGCGCAGGCTGCTGCTGGAAGGCACGGCCCTGGACGAAAACGGCGTGCTTGACCTTGATGCCGCAGGGGGAAGCAGCGCTGGCGGTGATATTGAACTCTTCTAGCGCGGTGCCCCCGCCTGTACACTGAACCACATTTGCGGAAAGACTGCCCTATGGACTACGGGATCGAAGTGCGCGATCAGGAGGCGGTGATCCGCCTGCGCGGTCGGCTGACCTTCAACGACCACGCGAAGTTACGGGCACTGATCGGCGAAATGGGGCAGAACAAGCTCAAGCGTCAGGTGCTCGACCTGTCGTCGCTCGAATTCGTCGATTCCGCCGGCATCGGCATGCTTCTGATCGCGCGGGAGGAGATGGAGCGCGCCGCCAAGCAGTTCATCCTGCGCGGCGCCACCGGTCAGGTCAAACGGGTGCTGACCGTGGCGCAGATCGCCAAGATCGTCCAGATCGAGGACTGATCCCGGTGATCGACGGGACAATCCAGAGCACGACACAGGAAACGGACCAGGCCGCCGGCTGCCGAACCCGCTTCGCCGGTCTTCTGGCACCGGGGGTGGCGGCCGACCGGTTGAACCGGCTTGCGCTGGCGCTGCGCCTGTCCCCGGTGCAGGCGCCCGCCGGACCGGCGCCGCTGGCAGTCCTGCTGGCCGGAGACGGGAACGCCGTCCCGGAAACCGACGCGCTCTGGCTTCCCCCCGTCGCCGCCTGGATCGAGCCGCCGGCCGACACCGGCGCTTCCGATACCGCCGACCGGTTGGCGCCATTGCTGGCGGAGGCGGCGAGAAGCGACCTCTACCTGAACCTGACCACGGCCACCGCGCACGACCTCCAGCTTGGCGGCAGGCTGCTGGCCGCGCTGAGCGCCCGCCATCCGCTGGAGGGGGACCGCCGCGACGACGTCGAGCTTGCCCTGCACGAGGCGGTCAGCAACGCGCTGGTCCACGGCAACCTGGGCGTCGCCGGCATGAAGGAGCTGAGCGCCCAGGAGCTGGAACGCTTTTCCCGCGACCTGGGCGACCGTCTGGCCGACCCGGTGCTGGCAAGCCGCCGCATCGTCGTCACGCTCCGGATCGACCCGGCGGAGGATGGCCGGTGGCTGGCGACGGTGGAGATCACCGACGAAGGCGCCGGCTTTACCCCGGGCCCGCGCGCCAGCTCGGGAGCGTCGGGCCGCGGCCTCGACCTGATCGGCAATATCGCCGATGGTCTGGTGATCGAGGATGGCGGCCGCCGCATCCGCATGAGGTTCCGGCTGTGACCGCGGATGGCTGGCATAATCCCGGCTGTGGAGCGCTCCCGCCATCGGATGCCGGACATTCCGATGCGCGGGACTCCGGCGACCAGCCCTGCGAATGCCGGATCCCCGACTGTACCGTCCTGGACTGCCCGATCCTGGTGGTGGACGACACCGCCTTCAACCGCACGCTGATCGGCGCCTTCCTGGCCGAGGCCGGTTTCCGGCAGGTTTCCTTCGCCGCCAGCGGGTTCGAGGCGCTGGCGATGATCGGGGCCGCCATCCCCGACCTGCTGATCCTCGACATCATGATGCCGAGAATGGACGGGTTCGAGGTCTGCCGCCGCCTACGCGCCATGCCGGAGACGGCCGACCTGCCGATCCTGGTGCAGACCGCACTGTCGTCGGGCGAGGACCGCAACCGCGCCTTCGCCGCCGGCACCACCGATCTGGTGTCGAAGCCGCTGGAGCGCACGGAGCTGCTGGCCCGCGTGCGCATCCATCTGGAAGACCGGGTGCTGATCCGCCGCCTTCAAACCTATCGGGCGCGGGTGGAGGCCGAGCTGTCCATCGCCCGGTCGATGCAGGAGCATCTGCTGCCGACCCCGGCGCAGAGTGCCGCCGCGGCCGCCGCCGCGGGCTGCCGCCTGCGCGCCCACAGCGTGATCTCGCCCAATCTCGGCGGCGATCTCTGGGGGGTGCTGCCGCTGGGCGGGCGGCGCTTCGGCGCCTATCTGCTGAACGTCGCCGGCCGCGGAGTCTCGGCGGCGCTGAACGCCTTCCGGCTGCATGCCCTTCTGCAAGAGCTGGGTCCCGCCCATGGCGAGGACGCCGCCGTCCTGATGACCGCGCTGAACGACCGCGCCGCCGGGCTGCTGGCGCCGGGAGAGAAGGCCACCATGATCTATGGCGTGGTGGACGGCGAGGCCGGACGCTTCATCCACGCCTCGGCGGACGGGGCGCCGCCGATGATCCTGAACGGCGACGGCGGGCCGGCGTTCGGTGCGGCTGCCGGCCTGCCGATCGGCATCGCGCCCGGCACCCGCTACCGCAGCGACGTGATGGAGTTGCCGCGGGGCAGCGTGCTGGCGCTCTACTCCGTCGCGGTTCTGGATGCGCTGGACGCCGGCGGGACCGGGATCGGGCTCGGTTGGATGATCGCCCGCGCCGTGGAGGAGGGTGAAGGCTTCGACGCCGTGGTCCGCTCGCTCGCCCTGGGGCAGTCCAGCGGCGACGACCATACGCTGCTGTGGATCGAACGGGAGGCGGCGGAATGAGCGCTTCCATGCCGTCCGACCTGCGTCCGGCCGAGGCGGGCGATGCCGTCGACGGGCTGGCCGGCGCCCGCGTGCTGATCGTCGACGACAACCGGATCAACCGTCACCTTCTGGTGGCCCTGCTGGAGCGCGGCGGCATCACCCTGATCGAGCAGGCGGAGGACGGGCAGGACGCGCTGGACCTGATGGAGCGCTTCAAGCCGGACCTCGTGCTGCTCGACCTGATGATGCCGCAGATGGACGGGTTCGAGATGTGCCGGCGCCTGCGTGCCGACCCACGCTGGAAATCGTTGCCGGTTCTGGTGCAGTCCAGCCTGAGCCGGGCGGAGGACCGTGCCCGCGCCTTCGCCGCCGGCGCGACCGACTATGTCACCAAGCCGATCAACGCGGTGGAGCTGCTGGCCCGCGTGGGCATCCAACTGCGCAAGCGGGCCATGCTGCGCGATCTGGAGCAGTATCACAGCCGCACGGAAAGAGAGCTGGAACTGGCCCGCGCCATGCAGACCCGGATGCTTCCCGGCCCCGACCGGCTGGCGGAGCTGGAGGCGGCGACCGGCATCGCCGTCCAGGCGCATTTCGCGCCCTCCTCCGAGCTGGGTGGCGATTTCTGGGGGATCGAGCGTCTGCCCGACGGCCGGGTCGCCGTCTATCTGGTCGATTTCTCCGGCCATGGGGTCGGTGCCGCGCTGAACACCTTCCGGTTGGATGCCATCTGCCGCCAGATCGGCAGCACCGGCCTGACCCCGGCGGAGTTCCTGGAGACGGTGAACCGCCGGCTGTGCGGGCTGCTGCCCTGCGGCCAGTTCGCCACCATGCTGACCGGGTTGATCGATCCGGTGGCCGGGGAGTTCCACTATGCGTCCGCCGGATCGACGGCGCCGATGATCTGGCATCCCGGCGACGAGGCACCGCGGCTGGGCGACGGCAGCGGGCTGCCGCTCGGCCTGCTGTCGTCGATCACCTACGATGCCCGCCGGCTGCCGATGCCACCCGGAGCCCGCCTGCTCCTCTATTCCGATGCGGCCATCGAAATCCCGATCGGAGGCGGCGAGGGCCACGAGGTTCTGGACGAGTACGGCCTCGCCACTCTGCTCGCCCGCCGCCTGCACGAGCCTGACGACGCCGGCCTGCTGTCCGGCCTGCTCGATGACCTGACCGCGACCGGTCCCATCGACGACGACCTGACGGCACTGCTGCTGACGCGTCGGCGGTGACTGCCGGGCTGCCGGTGCGACAAGCCCGGAACGCTGGCCCCGAAAGCAAAAAGGCCGCCCCCGAGGGGGCGGCCTTTCGCGTTCGGCAGGAGCCGACCGATCAGCGCGAGTAGAACTCGATGACCAGGTTCGGTTCCATCTGGACCGGGTACGGAACGTCGGCCAGCAGCGGGGCGCGGACGAAGCGGCCCTTCAGGGCGCTGCCGTCGACTTCCAGATAGTCGGGGATGTCACGCTCGCCGGAGGCCGAGGCTTCCAGGATCAGCGCCATCTGCTTGGACTTGGCGCGCACCTCGACGGTGTCGTTGTCCTTGATGCGGGCCGAAGAGACGTTCAGGCGGCGGCCGTTGACCAGGATGTGACCATGGTTGACCAGCTGACGGGCGGCGAACGGGGTCGGCGCGAACTTCATGCGGTAGACCACGGCGTCCAGACGGCGCTCCAGCAGGCCGATCAGGTTCTCGCCGGTGTCGCCCTTGCGGCGGACGGCCTCGGCATAGATGCGGCGGAACTGCTTCTCGCCGATGTTGCCGTAGTAGCCCTTCAGCTTCTGCTTGGCCATCAGCTGCAGACCGTAGTCCGACGGCTTCTTGCGGCGCTGGCCGTGCTGGCCGGGGCCATACTCGCGCTTGTTCAGCGGGCTCTTGGCGCGGCCCCACAGGTTGACGCCAAGGCGGCGGTCGATCTTGTACTTGGACTCTTGACGCTTGCTCATAACTCTCACGCCTCGTTGGACACGAGTTGATGTTGTCCCGGTAGTTCCGGCCGCCCTGTTCAGGCGGCGGACGGGGCGTCAAAAATTGCGCGCGCCCGCTTTCCCAGGAGGTGAAGGCGCGCACAATACCCATTGGCGCGGCCGAGTCAAGCCCAACGCATATGCGGGCCCGATGGCATATCCGGAACCTCTTGCACGCCCCGCCCTTTTCCGCTCCCCTTCCCGGCGGCGCAAGCGGCAGGCAGGAATGACGCGATGGAACGGGTGGAGTGCGTGGTCGTCGGGGCGGGCGCGGTCGGTCTGGCGGTGGCGCGGCGGCTGGCGCGGGCCGGGCGCGAGGTCATCGTGCTGGAGGCGGCGGATGCCATCGGCACCGGGACCAGCTCGCGCAACTCCGAAGTCATCCATGCCGGCATCTATTATCCGACCGGCAGCCTGCGCGCCCGGCTGTGCGTGCCCGGCCGCGATGCGCTTTACGACTACTGCGCCTCCCACGGGGTGGAGCATCGCCGCATCGGCAAGCTGATCGTCGCGACGGAGGAGGCGCAGTTGCCGAAGCTGGCGGCGATCCGCGCCCAGGCGGCGGCCAACGGCGTCACCGACCTGACGGAGATCGACGCTGCCACCGCGATGCGATGGGAGCCGAACCTGCGCACCGTCGGCGCCCTGCTGTCGCCCTCCACCGGCATCATCGACAGCCACGGGCTGATGCTGGCTTTGCTGGGCGACGCGGAGGATGCCGGGGCCATGCTGGCGCTGCTGAGCCCACTGGAGCGCTCCCACCGCACCGCAGCCGGATTCGAGCTGGAGGTCGGCGGGGCGGAGCCGATGCGCATCGCCTGCTCCACCCTGGTCAATGCCGCTGGGCTGGGGGCCTGGGCCGTCGCCCGCGGTCTGGAGGGGCTGGACGCCGCCCACGTGCCGCCGCGCGTGCTGGCCAAGGGCAACTACTATGCGCTGGCCGCCGGCCGCTCCCCCTTCTCGCGGCTGGTCTATCCGGTTCCGGTGGAGGGCGGGCTGGGCGTTCACCTGACGCTGGACCTTGCCGGACAGGCCCGCTTCGGTCCCGACGTGGAATGGCTGGGCGACGTGACTGGCGGGATCGATTACGCCGTCGACCCTGCCAGGGCCGACTCCTTCTATGACGCGGTCCGCTCCTATTGGCCGGGGCTGCCGGACAATGCGCTGGTGCCGGCCTATTCCGGCGTGCGGCCGAAGCTGAGCGGCCCGGGACAGCCGCAGGCGGACTTCCTGATCCAGGGGCCGGGCACCCACGGGGTGGCCGGTCTGGTCAACCTGTTCGGCATCGAATCGCCGGGCCTGACCTCCTGCCTCGCCATCGCCGACGCGGTGGCGGTGGAGCTTGGCGAGGCTCCTGAGATTCTTAACCATTCCAGAGGCGCACAGGGTTCTTGACCGCAGCCGCGGCTCTCCCAATCTATAGGCATGGCGGCGCCGGCGGATGCTGGGCCGCTGACCCGCCGGGCGCCGGAAACGGGCCCACCTTCCGCAACTCGCTCCCGTCGTGAGGAGGATGCGTCGTGACGACTCGCCTTTCGCTTTTCAACAGCCCGCTGCTGCTCGGCTTCGACCAGTTCGAGCGGACGCTCGACCGGATCGCCAAGAATTCGGCCGAAGGCTATCCCCCCTACAACATCGAGCAGATCGGCGACGACGGCCTCCGCATCACGCTTGCCGTGGCCGGCTTCACCTCCGATGACCTGTCGGTCCAGATCGAGGACAACCAGCTCGTCATCCGCGGCCGCCAGACCGACGACAAGTCGCGCGTCTATCTGCACCGCGGCATCGCCGCGCGGCAGTTCCAGCGCAGCTTCGTGCTGGCCGAAGGGATCGAGGTGGTGGGCTGCTCGCTCGACAACGGGCTGCTCAACATCGACCTGACCCGCCCGATGCCGGAGCCGAAGGTCCGGACGATCAAGATCGAACAGCCGAAGAAGACCGCCGCCGGTGCGATGCCCCGCACCATCGACGTGTCCGCCGACGGCCGGGACGATTGATCCCCCCTTCCCGCTGTCTTCCCTGATACTCTCGCCCCCGATACTCTGCACGCGCGGCCGCCCATGACGGGGAGCCGCGGGAGACCAAGACCATGATGCACGATACCCACAGCCAGCTGCGCCAGCTGTCGACCCAGGATTTCGCCAGCTTCGGCCTGGGCGACGTCGCCTATGTCCGCCCGGTGGAGATGGACGGTGCCGCTGCCTTCGCCATCCACGCCGCCGACGGCACGCCGCTGAGCGTCGTCGCCGACCGCGAACTGGCCTTCGCCGCCATCGTCCAGAACGACATGGAGCCAGTCAGCGTCCACTGACCGCCCGCCGCGGCGCGCCGGCAGGAGGCCCCTCGGGCCTCTCGGCACGCCGCAGCCTGTTGCGCGGCAATCCGCCACATCTCGATCCTTGTCAGCCCTGACTCCTGTTGTAAGGTGCGCTCTGCGATAATCGCCGGCACGGGACGCGAGACGGCAGTGGGAGACGGTCGGTTGGACGGTGGGGCAAGCGATACGGCGGCGGACGCGAAGTCCACGCCCGATACGGAACAGCGCAAGACCTGGGACGACGAGGCCCGCGATTCCCTGCACATCCTGCCTTTGTCGGCGATCCCGCTGGAAACGCCCGGCCTTCAGCATGCGCGCCTGATCAAGAACGTCCGGCTTCAGACGGTGGTGGAAATGTTCCGTGACGCCCAGGCCGGCAGCGGTCAGGTGTCTCCCCGCCACATCCCCTCCTATTTCGAATCCTACAAGGACGAGGTCGAACGCGATCTGGTGAAGCTGGAGAAGATCGGCGCTGCCTCCAGCTTCGACGTCTATTCCTCGCGGATCGAGCTGCGGCGGCTGAACATCGACGTCAACAACGTCGAATCGCTGACCCTGTCCGACCGCAAGAAGGCCGAGCTGACCAGCTACATGCGGGTCTTCACCCGCCCGCTGATGGAATATGTCTATGGCACGGAGGAGCTTCAGGTCGCCGACGTGACCGACATCATCCAGCTGTTCGCCAACCCCAACCGGGACGAGGCCCTGCGCAATCTGCGCATGATGGCCGACCGGCTGGACATCGGCCTGAACGACATCCCGAAGTTCCTCGAGGAATATGGCGACATCTTCCTGTCGCTCGCCTATTTCCGCAAATGCCTGGACGAGATCGTGCCGGAGGTTCAGCGCTTCGTCAGCTGGATGGAGGAGATCCGCAGCTCCGCCGAGGTCAAGCGCGATTCCCGCCAGATGCGCATGCTCGACGAGATCGCCCGCGACCTGACCGACATCGCGACCTCCATCACCGGCCGGTTCGAGAGCTTCGACAACCGCTCCAAGGATTTCTGGAGCGACATCAACGCCGAAACCTTCCGGTCGATCCGCGAGCTGATTGCCTCGCACCACGTCACCATCGGCGGCGTGCTGTGCGGTCTGGCGGTGAAAATGAATTTGTGGAAGCACCGCTTCGCCCGCGGCGGCGGCGGTCCCAACCGCCGCATGGAATTCGTGAAGTCGGAGATCCTGCCCGGCCTGTCACACATCAAGGCGCTGGAGCAGTCGGCACGCACCGGTCACATGTAGGCGTCTATCCGGCTCTTCAATCCGCCCCTTCAATCCATCGACAGCATCTTCCCCACGCCGTTGTCCAGCAGGATGGTGGCGAACAGCGTCAGGATAGGGACAAGGAACATCAGCCCGATGACGCAGCGCACCACCAGATCCTTGCGCCGGGCGGACCGGCAGAGCGGGCAATCGTTGGGACCATGCCCGTAATCGGACCCGCAATAAGGACAGGCGGTGGTTTCGACCATGGCGCAGAGGCTTTCAGAATGGGCAGGCTGCCCAGGAACCGACGCCATTCTGAACCCGGCAACCGCCGAACCGTCATGAAATCACTGTCATAATTAAGGTTATTCCCTGACCGCGGAAGGGCAGCCGCAAGCCGGCAGCCGCAACCGTTCAGGCGGCGCGGTCGAGCGCGGCCAGTCCGGCGACGCTGCGGCCGAACTGCGCGGCAAAGCGGTCACGCTCGGCACCGGACAGGATGAAGGTGACGTGCAGGCGGCCGGCACCGCCGCGGTCGAGCCCCCGGACAACGGCAGCCACCGGGTCCAGTCCCGGCAAGGCGATGCGCAGCGCATTCCCCTCCGCCAGACCGGACCATGCCTCCTGCGGCAGCCCGCTCAGCTGGGCGCCGCCCTCCGACGCGTTGTCGACCGTCACCGGCAGTTCGCGCCCGCTCACCCACAGCCGACCGGGACGGTTCAGCGGATAGCGCGGCGCGGCCCGGCGGTTCACCTCCGGCGTGGCCGTGCGGATCGCTTCGATCAGAACGCGGCGGAGCTGGTCGATGCTGGCGGCAACGCGGACGGACAGGCTGTTGACCTCGTTGGCGCGCTCGCCGGTCGCGGTCGCCTCCTGCGAGACGGCGGCGATGCGGGTCGCCACCTCCTGCGCGGCGTTGGAGGTCTGGACGACATTGCGGGCGATCTCGCCGGTCGCCGCCTCCTGCTCCTCGATGGCGGCGGCGACGGTGGCAGACACGGTTTCGACGCCGCGTACCCGCTCGGCAATGGCGCGCACGGCGCTCACCGCCTCGGCCGTGGTGGCCTGGATGGCGGCGATCTGGCTTTCGATCTCGTCCGTCGCCCTTGCGGTCTGGCCGGCCAGCAGCTTCACCTCGCTGGCGACGACGGCGAAGCCCTTGCCAGCCTCGCCAGCCCGCGCCGCCTCGATGGTGGCGTTCAGCGCCAGCAGGTTGGTCTGGCCGGCGACGTCGTTGATGAGGTCGGTCACCTCGCCGATGCGGGTCACCGCCTCGGCCAGACGCTGAATGGTCTCCTCCGCCCGCACCGAGGCGCCTACGGCATCGCCGGTCATCGTGGTCGCGGTGCCGATCTGGGCCGCGATCTCGCGGATGGAGGCGCTGAGCTGTTCCGACGCGGCGGCGACGGTCTGGGCGTTCGACAGCGCCTGGGTCGCAGCCGCGGCGACAGTCTGGCTGTTGTCGCTGACCGCACGGGCCGATTCGGCCATGCGGGTGGCGTTGCCGGCCATCTGGCCGGTCTGGCTGGCCACCACGTCAACGGCGTTCGATGCCTCCATCTCCACCGTTTCAGCCATGCGCAGCAGAGCTGCCTGCTTTTCGCGCTCCGACCGCTCGCGCTCCTCGTCGCGCAGGCGGCGCAGGCGCTCGGCCTCCTCCGCATTCTCCTTGAAGACACGCAGGGCCTGCGCCATCGCCCCGACCTCGTCACCGCGGTTGGCTCCGGGAATGGCGACGGTCAGGTCGCCCTGCGCCAGAGCCCGCATCGCCGCGGTCAGCTCTCCCACCGGCCTCACCACCCGGCGCCGGATGCCGAACACGCCGAACACCACGACTGCCAGCACCAGGGCCGAGACGCCCCACACCGCGGTCATGAACAGGTCCTCACGTCCGGTGGCATAGACCTCCGTCTCGTCGTTGTAGCGGTTGGTGTCCTCGACGATGCGGTCGACGACGGCGCGGTGGGCGGCGTAGGCCTCGGCGATGATCGCGTAGGAGGCGCGGACCGCCGCCTCGTCCTTGCGGGCCAGCGCCGGCAGGAACTTCGTCTCCACCTCGGTCCAGAAGCGCATCACCGGCGCGTGGGAGGTCCGGGTCAGCTGGGTGAGCAGCGACGGCTCGAAGCTCTCCTTGAGCCAGTACTCATGGCGCTCGTCATAATCCTTGCGCAGCTGCGCCAGCCGCGCCCGGCGCTGTTCGACCGACGCCGGGTCGTTCATCGCCAGCGTCGCCTCCAGATAGGCTTCGATCACATATTCCGGCGGCGGCAGGATGTCGGCGATCAGATCCTTGCCCAGCACGATGCGCTGGTAGATCGGCCCGCCCACCTTCAGCTCGCGGATCGCCAGCGCACCGGTGATGACCACCGCCAGGAAACCCAGCGTGACCACCACCCCGAACAGGTTGGTAAGCGCGGCAATCCGGAGGTTTTTCAGCATCATGCAACCCCTGCGCAGAAACGACGGCATGGGGTTGCTTCTCAAAATAACGCTAATGTGACAAGCAAAAAACTTGCTCGATTATCGGGTGAAACAGAAATGATGTTTCGTTGCGCGCGTTGCCCATGGTTTGTGCAGGGGCTGCGCAATGACCGACCAAAGTTCCAGGCCCGATCTCAGGTCAAGACCAAGGTGCCGACCCAGCCGACCAGGGCAAGGATCACCAGCATCACCAGCAGCGCCACGATGACGGCGTTGGTGCGGCGAATCGACCGGCAGCGCGGGCACCCCTCCTCGGCGGCGGGATAGCGGTGGGCACAGCGGTCGCAGCGGACGGTCTGCTCGGTTGCCGTCTGTTTGGTGGCTGTTTGGCCGGTTGCCGTCTGGTCAGTCATCGGCGGGTTCCATCGGATCGAAAAGCTGTCAGGCCGCAGGGATAGCACGCCGGCGGCTCTGCATCCATCGGTCGGAATGCCTCAATCGGCCGCAGTGGTCTCGACCGGCGGCACCGCGCGCAGTTCCGTCGCCTGCAGGCGGCGCGGGCTGTGATCCAGAGGTTCGAGCAGCGGCATCTCCGCCCCCTCCGGCGCGGCATGCAGGTCGCGGAACCGGCGCGCGCTGACCAGCACCCGCGATTCCAGCGTGCCGACCGCGCTGTTGTAGGAGCCGACGGCCTTGTCCAACTGCCCACCCAACCGGTCCATATGGCCGCCCAGGTCGGACAGCCGCTTGTACAGCTCGGCGCCGAGCGCGCTGATTTCGCGGGCATTGTCGGCCAGCCGTTCCTGCCGCCAGCCATAGGCGACGGCGCGCAGCAGGGCGATCAGGGTGGTGGGAGTCGCCAGAATGACGCGATGGTCGATGCCGGCCTCGATCAGCGCCGGGTCCTGCTCAAGCGCCGCCGAGAAGAAATTCTCGCCGGGCAGGAACAGCACGACGAATTCGGGGCTGTCGTCGAACTGGTCCCAATAGCCCTTGGTGCCGAGCTGCTTCATGTGGTCGCGCACATGGCGGGCATGGCGGACCATGCCGTCGCGCCTGACCGTGTCGTCGACCGCCTGGATGCCGTCCAGATAGCCTTCCAGCGGGGTCTTGGCATCGACCACGAGGGTCTTGCCGCCGGGCAGCGTCACGATCAGGTCGGGACGCAGCCGGCCGCTGTCGACCGACACCTGCTCGACGAAATCGCAATGGTCGAGCATCCCCGCCATCTCGCAGACCCGGCGCAGCTGGATTTCGCCCCACCGCCCGCGCGCCGCCGGGGTGCGCAGAGCCCGGACGAGGTTGCCGGTTTCCGCCCTGAGCGCGCTTTGCGTCTCCACCAGCGACAGCACCTGTTGCTTCAACCCCTCATAGGCCCCCGCCCGCGTGCTTTCCAGGTCGCGGATCTGCCGGTCCATCGCCTCCAAACTCTGGCGTACCGGATCGACGATGGCGGCGATGGCGGTCTGACGCTTGTCGAGGTCGCCCTTCGCCTGCTCCTGGAAGCCGGCCAGCGTCTCCCGCGCCAGATCGAGGAAGCTGCGGTTGTTCTGGTGCAGCGCCTCCGCCGACAGCGCCTTGAAGCTGTCGGCCAGCGCTGCCTGGGCGCGCTCCAGCAGCGCCATCTTTTCCGCCGCCGCTGTCCGCTCGGCCTCCAGCCGGGTGGACAGCTGGGCATGGCGTTCGCGGGCGTTGGCGACCTCGCCATGCAGGCGGGCGATCTGGTGGTCGCGCGCCTCGATCTCCTCACGCAGGTCGCCCTCGGTCCGTTCGGCGAGGTCGAGGCGGGTGGCGAACTCGGCATGCAGCGCGGCAGCCACCGCTTCGGCCCGCCCGGCAGCGGCGCGCAGCACCGCCCAGGCGACGGCGGCGCCCAGCAGCAGACCGGCCGCCAGCCCTATCGCCAGCGATGCGCCATCCACCACCATCCCGTTGACCAGGAACTGCGTCACCCCAAATCCCCTCACCTCTGGAACGGGAGCAGCCTATCGGAACGAATCGCGAATTGGAACAGGGCGCGAACGCACCAAACACGGCAGCGGCCCTGCTTTCGCTTTCTCCGCTTGCCCAACCAAGAATCCGGCGCCATATCGGAAGCCATGCCCGACGACACTCTCCCCGACGACAAATCCCCCGATACCGGCAAGTACGATTGCGGCCCGAACTGCGGCGGCCCGCGTGTCCGCGCCATCCCGCCCGGCGAGGACCGCGAGCGGCTGCTGTGCCCGGACTGCGGCTACATCGCCTATCAGAACCCGCTGATCGTGGTCGGCGCCGTGGCGACCTGGGAGGATGGCCGCATCCTGCTCTGCCGCCGCGCCATCGAGCCGCGCAAGGGCTACTGGACCCTGCCCGCCGGCTATATGGAGGAGCGCGAGAGCACCCGCGACGGCGCCGCCCGCGAAGCCTGGGAAGAGGCACGGGCGCGCATCGACATCGACCATCTGCTGGCGATCTACGACATCCCGCGCATCAGTCAGGTCCAGATGATCTTCCGCGCCCGCCTGCTCTCGCCCGACGTGGAGCCCGGTCCGGAAAGCCTGGAGGTCGGCCTGTTCGAGTGGAAGGACATCCCCTGGAACGAGCTTGCCTTCCCCACCGTCGTCTGGGCCCTGCGCGAGCATCATGAGCGGCTCGGCCGCTCCGACTGCGCCCCGGCGGTCAACCCCACGCCGGACGCGCTCGCCCGGTGGGAGAAGATGCTGTAGGGGCCAAGTCAGGGTTGGGGTGGATGCGCCGCCCCGTCCACCGGGAACTTCGCCACCACCTCCTGTTCCGCCCCATCGCGCCGAATGGTCAGCGGCAGCCAGGTGCCCGGCGCCTGCCGGCGGATCACCGCGACCAGATCGGCGGGTGCGCGCACCGGCGTGCCGGCGGCGATCAGGATGCGGTCGCCGGTGCGCAGGCCCGCCGCCGCGGCCACGCTGCCGCTGCTGACCGCCCCCACCGTGATGCCCTCCGGACCGGGGTCGAGCTGCACGCCCAGCTTGGGGCGTTGCGGCTCCGCATCCTCCCGTTCCGGCCCCAGGCCGAACACCGCATCGGCGATGCGCCCATCCAGCTCGTCGCAGTCGCGGTCGGCGTCCCAGGGCAGTAGCACGGCCGCATCGCCGATGCCGAGATCGGCCAGCTGATGCGGAACGCCGTCACGGCTGGCGACATGCCCCTCCCCCAGGATGCCGACCACGAGACGGCCGGTGATGCGGCGGGTCTCGGCGATCTTTTCCGCCATCGCGCGGTCCCAGATGCCTTGCGCCTCGATGAAGCGCTTGACCGCGCTGTCGGGGGCGTCGGCCGGTGCGGCGGAGCGGGCTTCGGAGCGGTCGTGCGTCGCCAGCGTCTCGGTCAGGCGGTTGCGGTAGGCCTCCGTCGGAGCGGCCGGATTGCCGACGCCCTCGCGCTCCGCCTCCGGGATGGTGGCCCAGCCGTTGCGCGCGGTGCGGCCGATCAGCGACCGTTCCACATTCAGCGCCACCACCGGCAGCCGGTGCAGGCGGGCGAATTGCAGGATCGGCAGGTAGAATTGCGGGTCGAATCCCCAGACGGTGCGCCAGTCCGTCGCCTTCAGGAACTCGCCCTCCGTCATTTCGCCCGCCACCCAGCGGTCGAGAACCGGCTGCAGCCGGCGCGGCAGCATCTCAATCCCGACGGCAAGGTCGGGGTTCAGCGCATGCAGTCCAGCCAGAGTGTGCAATTGCCAGCGGTGGTGGTCCGCCTTGTCATGCTGTTCCCCCAGCAGGACCGCCGGCGCCTCGGCAAGGCGGCGCAACAGCGGCACCGGCTCCACCGCGGCACCGGCACTGTCGGCCCAGACGCCGGGCGGCACGCAGGCGACCCGCGAGGGCTCCGCAGCCCAGCCGGCCGAGGCCGTCATGGACAGCGCCGTGACGGTCAGCAGGACAAGGCGGCGGCGCAATAAGGACGCAAGGGGACGGAAGGGCTGGCGCGACAAGGGCTGGCTCCGTCTTGCGGGGATTCGCCAAGGTTGGCGCTGCCGGGCGCAAGGTCAATGGACAAGGCCGCCGATTGCGTCGTTCTGCCGCGCCATATGCCGCCCCCGGCTCACACCGGACAGCCGGGAGAAGCCGGCATACCGGCGGATGACAGGCGGTGATGACAGGCGGTGCGGCGGCGGGTAGGATCGCCGCAGGCGGTGGACCACCGGCGGATGAGGGGGCCTTCGTTCCTCCCATCCGGAACTCCCGAGGCCGTTCCCAGGGCGTCCGCTTTCCCCGCCGACCGCAATCATTCGTGAAGCGCAGCCCCCATGCCGCACCGCAAAGTCGTCATTCTCACCGGCGCCAGCCGGGGTATCGGACACGCCACCGTCACCCGCTTCAGCAATGAAGGCTGGCGCGTGATCTCCTGCTCGCGCGAGGATGTGCCGGCCCATTGCCGCCGCGATCCCAACTGGACCCACCACATCCCGGCCGACCTGTCGGACCCCGCCAGCCGCGCCGCCTTCGTCGAGGAGGCGAACAAGGCGCTTGACGGCGCGCCGCTGCACGCCCTGATCAACAACGCCGGCATTTCGCCGAAGACGCCGATCAAGGAACGGCTCGGCTGCCTGAACGGCTCGATCGAGGGCTGGCACCGGGTGTTCGAGTTGAACTTCTTCGCCGCCCTGGTTCTGGCGCGCGGCTTCGCCGCTCCGCTGTCGCGGGCGAAGGGGGCAATCGTCAACGTCACCTCCATCGCCGGCCATTCGGTGCATCCCTTCGCCGGCTCGGCCTATTCGACCTCGAAGGCGGCGCTGTCCGGCCTGACCCGCGAAATGGCGGTGGAGTTCGCGGAGATCGGCGTCCGCGTCAACGCGGTCGCCCCCGGCGAGATCGAAACGGCGATGACCGGCCCGGAATATGACGTGCTGATCCCGCGCATCCCGCTGAAGCGCATGGGCACGCCAGAGGATGTCGCCGCGGTGATCTTCTACCTGTGCGGCCCGGACTCGGCCTATGTGACCGGGACGGAAACCTTCATCACCGGCGGGCAGCATCTGTTCTGAACGGGAGGACGGCGGGGGCCGCCGCAGCGACGGCCCCCGCCGGAAAACGTCCTACTTCCCGGCCCGCCAGGCGATCAGCCGCCGCGCCGCCTCGGCGATGGTCGCTTCCGACCCGGCGAAGCTGAAGCGCAGGAAGCGACGGCCGCGGGCGGTGTCGAAATCGATGCCGGGGGTGCAGGCGATGCCCGTCTCCTCCAGGATCTGTTTCGCCAGCGCCTCGCTGTCGTCGGTCATGTCCGACACATCGGCGTAGATGTAGAAGGCGCCGTCGGCCGGGGCCATCCTGGTAAAGCCGGCCTTCGGCAGCTCCTCCAGCAGCAGCGCGCGGTTGCGGGCATAGCGGGCGACGTGGCCGTCCAGCTCCTCGGTGCACTCGAAGGCGGCGACCGCCGAGACCTGGCTCAGCGTCGGCGCCGAGATGAACAGGTTCTGCGCCAGGCATTCGACGGAGCGCAGCAGATCGTCCGGCACGATCATCCAGCCCAGCCGCCAGCCGGTCATCGAGAAATATTTGGAGAAGCTGTTGACCACCAGCGCCTGATCGTTGACCTCGGCCGCGGTGACCGCGTCGGTGCCATAGGTCAGGCCGTGGTAGATCTCGTCCGACACCATGCGCACACCATTGGCGCGGCACCAGTCGGAGAGCGCGGTCAGTTCCTCCCGGCTCAGCATGGTCCCGGTCGGGTTGGCCGGGCTGGCGACGATCAGCCCCTGCACCGGCTCGTCGAGCGCCTCCAGCAGCTCGATGGTCGGCTGGAAGCGATGCTCCGGCCCGGTCGGCAGTTCGACCGGGACAACGCCGGCCGCGGTCAGGGTGTGGCGGTAAGCCGGATAGCTGGGCGAGGCCATCGCCACCCGGTCGCCCGGATCGAAGGCGGCAAGAAAGCCCAGCTGGAACGCCCCCGACGACCCGGTGGTAACGACCACCCGGCCTTCCGGCACCTCGACGCCGTAGCGGTCCTTGTACCATTTGGCGATGGCGGCGCGCAGCGGCGGGATGCCGAGCGCCCCGGTGTAGCCCAGCGGGTCGGTGCCGGTCACCGCGCTGGCCGCCGCCTGCACCACACCCTTCGGCGCGCCGCTCGACGGCTGCCCCACCTCCATGTGCAGGACCTCCAGGCCGGCTGCTTCGCGCTCGGCCGCGGCGCGCATCACTTCCATCACGAAGAAGGGCGGAATGGCGCCCCGCTTGGAAACCTTGGGCTGCTTGCTCATGATCGTCCGTCTCTACCTGTCGCCGGCCTTGGGCCGGACCATTATTGTCCGGGACTCAGTCCCGCTTGCGCTCGCTTTCCACCGTCAGCGCGAGGCTGCCGGCGCGCGGATCGTTCGCCGTCTGGCAATAGCGGACCCCATCCTCCACCGACACCCGGCAACCGACGAAGCTGACGCGTCCGGGAATGGATTGCGGACGGGCCGCCTGGATCTGGCTGGCGGTGGACTTGTCCTCCAGACCTGCGGGAAGGGCAACCGACAGCAGTGCCGCCGGGCCGGCCGCCGGGCCGTCGTCGCCGTTGGCGGTGCCGACCCCGGCGAACAGGGTGCGGCCGATGATGGAGTTGGCGATGAGAGCCGGCGCGCCGAATCCGCCGCGGTCCACGCCCTGGGCAACCAGCATGCCGGTGCCGGGGATGCCGCGGCCGGTGCCGAAGGGTGCCCCCTGGGTGAAGGCGCAGGCCGCGCCGTTCTCGTCGGGATCGATCACCATCACGCCGGCCCCGGCGGCAGTCGCGCCTTTGCCGGTGGCGCCCAGCAACTGGGCGGCGCGGGTGGCGCGCTCGGCCGGAGGAAGGGCGGCAACCGATTTCCAGGCCTGGACCAGGGCGGCACCGGCCTCGGGCTCGCTCAGGTCGGGAACATGCAGGTCGGAAATGTCGAAGGGCACGGTCAGCGTGCCGCCGACGCGCGGCTGGTAGGCCCGCAGCTGCGCCGGGTCGATGCCGGTGCCCTGGGCCACCGTCGCGGCGAGCGGGCCGTTGTAGAAGGCGCCCACCCCCTGACGTCGCAAGACCGACAGGGTCGCCGCCAATTCCGGCTGGCCGACCACGGCGCCAACCGCCGGAGTGCCGCCGCCGAGGAAGCGCCGCCTCGTCTCCGAGTCGGGCCCCAGCCGCCCGCCGAAGGTGCCCAGGTCCTGCACCAGGGCGCGGCTGAGGCCGGGGGAGAACTGGGCCAGCTGTTCGGCCGGAGAGACGACCTGCTCCCACCGCATCACGCCGGCGGCGGCCTGGACGGCAAAGAGGCCGCGCGCCATCGCCGGCATGGCGACACCACCGGCACCGGCCGGGCGCGGCAGGAAATCGATGGTGCGGGCCTTCTTCGACGCGGCATCGAACAGCACGCAGACGCCGCCGCCGGTCAGCCCGACGCGCGACGGCAGGCTGGCGGTCATCGCCAGAGCCATCGCCGCGACCGCGTCGCCGGCCTTGCCGCCCTGGGCGATGACGTCGCGACCCACGCCGGCGGCATAGGGTTCGTCGGCGACGACGAAGCTCTGCACCGTGGCATCGGTCTTGAACTTGGTGTTGACGCAGCCCGACAGCAGTGATGCAGCTATGGCAACCGCGCCCAACCGTTGCCAGATTTGCAGGCGAGTGTGTCGCGGGCTCCGCCGGTCGTGCGCGGGGGTCCGCTGTTCCAAGCCGGAGGTCGTCACGGTGCGCAAGCCCAGCAGGCTGGTTTCGGTCGTCGCCATCATGTCCGTATGTCTGATGTCGCTGGTGTGGGGAGCGCCACCGGCGAGCGCGCAGCGCCGCTCGGAGATGCAAATCCTCAGCGACGCCGAGACGGACCATATCATCCGCAAGATGGCCCGGCCAATCTTCCAGGCGGCCGGCATCGACCCGGACTCGGTGCAGATTCTGTTGATCAACGATCCGACGGTGAACGCCTTCGTCGCCGGCGGACAGAACATCTTCATCCACACAGGGCTGCTGCTGGACGTCGACAACGCCGACCAGCTGCTGGGCGTCATCGCCCACGAAACCGGCCACATCTCCGGCGGTCATCTGGTCCGCGGGGCCGAGGCGATGGACAATGCCTTCCTCGCCTCGCTGCTCGGCATGGGTCTCGGCATCGCCGGCGGTCTGGCCTCGCGCAATGCCGGCGCCGGTGCGGCCGGCGTCATGCTGGGCCAGCATCTGGCGGAGCGGAACTACCTGTCCTTCTCCCGCACGCAGGAGGCCTCGGCCGATCAGGCCGGCCTGTCCTTCCTGGAACAGTCGGGCATCTCCGCCAGGGGAATGGAGACCTTCCTGGAGAAGCTGGGCGTCAACGACCCGCTGATGAACGACCGCGACGCCGGCTATCGCCTGACCCACCCGCTGACGCGCGAGCGCATCGACGCGGTGAAGGCCTTCGTCGCCCGCTCCCGCTACAGCAATGCCCAGCTGCCGTCGGCGACGGAGGCCGACCTGCGGCGCGTCCAGGCCAAACTTTACGGCTATCTCGACCCGCGCGGCGCCCTGGTCCGCTACAAGGTGAACGATCCGTCGCCGGCCGCCCGCTACGGCCGCGCCTATGCCTATTTCCGCCAGGGCGACGTCAAGCAGGCGACGCCGCTGGTTGACGGGCTGATCGCCGACGAACCGAAGAACCCCTATCTCTACGAGATGAAGGGCGACCTGATGTTGCAGACCGGCCGGGCACCGGATGCGGTGGCCCCCTATCGGAAGGCGGTGGAGATGGCCGGTTCCGATGCCGGAACGATCCGCGTCTCCCTCGCCCACGCCCTGCTGGAGCAGCATGACCCACGCCTGGCCGACGAGGCGCTGAAGAATCTGCAGATCGCCTCCAAGGGCAAGGCGCAGTCGGCCTTCCTGTGGCGGCTGACCGCCCAGGCCTGGAGCATGAAGAAGAACGACGGCATGGTCGCCTACGCCACGGCGGAGGAGGCGCTGGCGCGCGGCGACATGCCGATGGCCAAGGCCCAGGCGGAGCGGGCGGAAAAGATGCTGCCTGCCGGATCGCCCGGCTGGCTGCGCGCCCAGGACATCCGCGGCCAGACCGGCGGCGCCGACAAGCCGGAGCGCTGACGGGATCGTCGGCGACGCGCGGGTCATATGACCAAAGCGTCCTTCCGGTAACGCAACGGTCACTGAACCGTCCCGGCCACGTCATCGCCGCTTGCTATTCCGCGGACATCGAGCGCGCCTGAGTGAAACAGGGCGCGCGGTTCCGTCCACGGAGTATACCGCATGCCG
The DNA here is from genome assembly GCF_042604635.1 of Azospirillum sp. A26. Taxonomy (NCBI): domain Bacteria; kingdom Pseudomonadati; phylum Pseudomonadota; class Alphaproteobacteria; order Rhodospirillales; family Azospirillaceae; genus Azospirillum; species Azospirillum sp. A26. The sequence continues at coordinate 1,843,590 of NZ_CP170472.1, forward strand.
TCAGTCCGCCTGCCGTCCTGGCGCCTCCCCTCCTGGCGTGGCGCCCTGCTCGCCACCGTCGCCCTGATGTCCGCCAGCCTGACCGTTGCCGCCGCCCAGGCGCAGGACCAGCTGGCCAAGCGCTATCCCGCCACGCTCGCCGGCCATGCGGTGCTGCCGGCCGACACGCTGGTGCAGGCGCCGGCCGATGCCGGCCCGCTGTTCGCCACCGCCGGCAAGTTCACCAATGCCGACCGCAAGCGCGTCGACGCCGTGGGCACCATCCGCGCCACCTCCTTCGCCGCCGACCCCAAGGCCCCGCGCGAGACGGAGATCATGCTGCCGGTCGCCGGCCAGGCGGTGCAGGGCTTCTCCGCCGTCGTGCCGCAGCCCAATGGCGAGTTCCTGGCCCTGACCGACAACGGCTTCGGCAGCAAGGTGAACTCGGTCGATGCCCTGCTGATGGTCCACCGGGTCAAGCCGGACTGGCAGAGCGGCGCCACGCAGCGGCTGGAAACGACCTTCCTGCGCGATCCCGACCGCAAGGTCCCCTTCGCCATCGTCAACGAGAACACCACCAGCCGTTACCTGACCGGCGCCGATTTCGATCCCGAATCGCTGGTGGTCCAGAACGACCGCCTGTTCATCGGCGACGAGTTCGGCCCTTATATCCTGGAGCTGAGCCGGGACGGCGTGGTGATCGCGGTCCATGAGACGGTGATCGACGGCAAGCCGGCCCGCTCGCCCGACCATTACCGCAACAACGGCCTGCCGGCGGTGCCGGGCACCGTCAGCTTCGAGGTCCGCCGCTCCCGCGGGTTCGAGCCGATGGGCGTGTCGCCGGACGGCAAGACGCTGTACCCGTCGCTGGAAGGTCCGTTGTGGAACGCCGCCGCCAATGCTTTCGAGAACAAGGACGGCCGCGCGTACACCCGCATCCTGGAATTCGACGTCGCCAGCCGCACGTACACCGGCAAGTCGTGGAAGTACAGGCTGGAGGACAACGCGAATGTCGTTGCCGACATGGCGATGATCGACGCCGGCAGCGCCTTGGTGATCGAGCGCGACGATACGACCGAAGGGGCGAAGACCCAGGCCTGCCAGGGCGAGATCAAGCCGGACTGCTTCAACGCGCCGGCCGCCTTCAAGCGCATCTACAAGATCGACATCGCCGGGGCGGATGCCGAGGGCTTCGTCCGCAAGGTCGGCTACATCGACCTGACCGACATTGCCGACCCCGACCACAAGGCCCGCGCCGGCCAGGCCCCGGAAGGCCGCTTCGTCATGCCCCATCTCGGGCCTGAGGGGGTGAACATCGTCGATGGCGACCACATCGTCGTCGTCAACGACAACAACCTGCCCTACTCCACCGGCCGGACCATCGGCAAGGCCGACGGCGACGAGATGGCTCTGCTGTCGGTGGGCGAACTGCTGCGCGCCCGCTGACGGCCGATGGGTGGCGGGTGACGGCCGATGGGTGATGGCCGCTCGCTGAAACGTGAGGTCCGGGCAGGCGTTTTGCGCTTGTCCGGACCGGATTGTCGGTCCAGTGTGGGCGGCCTTCGGCCCAATGTCCTTCGTGTTTCGGAGACCGCCCCCCATGCGCCGCCTTATGCGCCCCGCCCTGCCGTTTCTGCGTTCCGCCCTGCTCGCCCTGCCCGTCGCGGCGCTGGCGCTGTCCGCCGCCGCCCCGGCCCATGCGCAATCGGCGAGCTTCGACGGCAACCAGAAGGCTGCCATCGAGAAGATCGTCCGTGACTATCTGATGGAGCATCCGGAGGTGATCCTACAGGCCGTCGACGCCATGCAGGAGCGCCAGAAGACCGCGGAGGCCGAACAGGCCCGCAAGGCGCTGACCGAGAACAAGCAGGAGCTGCTCCGCAACCCCGCCGATCCGGTCATCGGCAACCCGCAGGGCGACGTTACGGTCGTCGAGTTCTTCGATTACCAGTGCGGCTACTGCAAGGCGGTGCAGGCCGACACCCAGTCGCTGATCAAGGGCGATTCCAAGCTGCGCTTCGTGCTGAAGGAATTCCCGATCCTGGGGCCGGCGTCCCTGGTCGCCTCCAAGGCGGCGCTCGCCTCCCGTGGGCAGGGCAAATATGTCGAATTCCACAATGCCCTGATGGCCCAGCGCGGCCAGCTGGACGAGGCGGTCATCATGCGGCTGGCCAAGTCGGTCGGCCTCGACACCGACCGGCTGAAGAAGGACATGGAATCGCCGGACGTGCTGAAGGTGATCGCCGCCAATCAGGCGCTTGCCGAGAAGCTGAACATCCGCGGCACCCCCGCCTTCGTCTTCGGTGACGAGCTGGTGCCGGGCGCCATCAAGCTGGACGACATGAAGCGGCTGACCGACGCCGCCCGCGCCAAGGGTTGAGGCGGATCGTTCAATGACCGGAATGACCGAGCGGGCCAAGCCGTCCGTCGTCGTCTTCGACGTCGGGCAGGTGCTGATCGAATGGGACCCGCGGCATCTCTACCGCGAGCTGTTCGACGGCTACGAAGACCTGATGGAGGATTTCCTCGACGGGGTCTGCACCCCCGCCTGGAACCTGGAGCAGGACCGCGGCCGCCCCTGGAAGGACGCGGTCGCCCTGCTGACCGAGGAACATCCGGACTGCGCCGAGCTGATCCGCGCCTATGACGACATGTGGGAGCGCATGGTGCCCGGCCCGATCCCCGGCACTCCGGACATTCTGGCGGAGTTGAAGGCCCGCGGTGTCCCCGTCTACGCCATCACCAACTTCTCGGTCGAGAAGTTCGAACTGACGCGCAAGCGCTTCGACTTCCTGAACGGCTTCGACGGGATCATCGTTTCGGGTGCGGAACGGCTGGTGAAGCCCGATCCGGCGATCTATCGGCTGCTGACGGATCGTTACGGCCTCGATCCGAAGGAGTGCTATTTCATCGACGACAACCCCGACAATGTCGAGGCGGCGAAGTCGGTGGGAATGTCGGCGCACCTGTTCCTGGGTGCCGAGGCATTGCGGCGCGATCTGGATGCGCTGGGGCTGCTGTAACGCGGCCCCCTACTCCGCTGCCGCCTCGCGGTCGGTGGCGGAGTTGAAGGCGTAGGTCTTCCAGGTCGGCTCATAGCCGTCGTCGGCCTGATTGCCCCAGACCGACCAGTTGGGCCGGGCGCCGCGGGCGAACATCTCCAGATAGGGGCCGGGGCTGCAGGACTCGATCAGTTCATACTGCTCGTCGGGCTTGCGGCTGTGCTCTCGCTTGCGGCTTTCGATCAGATTGACTTGTGTGCGGCCGGGCGGCAGCGTCCGGGCCTTCTTGCCGCGCACGCCGAACAGGATCAGTTCGGTCACGTTGCGGAAGTAGAAGCCGACGCCGCGCCCGTCCGACCCGCCATCCTTGCGCACCTTGTGCCAGATCAGGTTGGTCTTGTATTCGAACCCCCAGCTGCGCATCACCTGCAAGCCTTCCGGCAGCAGGGCGTTGGGGACCCAGAGATAGAGATGCGCGGTCGGGGCCGCGATGTCGGCGACCGGCAGGGCGCAGATGTCCTCCACCGTCATGGTGCCGTAACGCGACAGGCGGCGGTGCTCCGGCGCCATCTTGCCGGTGCGGTTGACGAAGCGCCAGGGCGGGTCCGCCATCACGGTGGCGAAGCGCCGGTCACCGGCGAAGGCCACCAGATCCTGCGCCGGATCCGATGCCGTCTCCACCGTCTTGCTGTCGCCCATCGCTGCCTCGAAATCCTGAACAAATGCGGTACCGGAAGGGGTGCAAACTCGCACGGGGGGACTGCGCCGTCAATCCGGTCTGAACCGCGGAGCCGATGCTGTCACAGCCGCCGGCACCGCGGTCCCGTCACTCCTCCTCGCCGGCCTCCGCCATGGCGCGCAGGGCGGCACGCTCGGCGACGTTGACGATCAGCCCCTGGGTGTCCACCCCCACGGCCCGCAGCTTGGCCAGGGCCCGCGACAGGGTTTCCGGCTGCATGCCCAGGCGGCGGGCGATCAACGCCTTGTCGAAGGGAAGCTGGAACTGCGCCGGCCCGTCGCCCTGCGGGCAGACGCGCATCAGGAAGGCGGCGACCCGCTGCGGCGCCGGCTGGACCTGGAGCTGTTCGATCTGCGTCACCAGATGGCGCAGCCGGACCGACAGCGAGCCCAGCATGCCGAAGGCGATGCGATCATCCTCGCGCAGGCAGCGGGCGAATCCGTCGGCGGTCAGGGTCATCACGCGGGCGTCGGTCACCGCCTCCGCACAGACCGGGAATTTGCCGTCGGCGAACATGGCGGCCTCGGCGAAGCTTTCCGCCGGGCCGATGACATGCACCACCGCCTCTGTCCCGTCGCGGGTCAGGCGGTACAGCTTCACCCAGCCGTCGAGCAGGACGAAGAAACGGTCGGCCGTCTCGTCCTGCAGGAACAGGGTGGTGCCACGCGACACCGGCCGCACGATGGCGACGCCGCCGAGCAGCGACACCGCACGGTCGCTCAGCTTGGCGAACAGCGGGATCGCGCGCAGTGCGGCGGCGTCTTCCGCCGACAGGTTCGAATGGTTGACGGTCATGGCAGCTTCCCCTCTCCGCTTGCCGACGGAATTGGTGTTGGTGGGGCCATTGGTGTCGCCATCAATGTCGATGAGGCCGCCGACCCGGTGCCACGCAGCAGCATCCAGCCATTGACGACGATGCCGGTGACGTCCGAGATCATCGCCGGCACCGATCCCACCAGACTGTTGTGCACGAACCAACAGGGCAAAGCCACCAGCATGGTGCCGCGGAAGCGCGCAACCTGTGTTTGGTAGCGGGCGAGGCTGATCAGCGCCATTCCCGCCGCGGCGAAGGCCGAGGGCAGGCCGGACCAGGTGAGGGCCATCACCGCGGCAATCACCGGCAGAATCAGCAGATAGGCGATGCGGAAGGCCGGCCGGCCGCCAATCGCCAGCGCCGCCACCACCTGAAGCGCCGCCAGCCCGTTCAGCGCCGCCGCCGTCGGAGAGCCCACCATGGCGAAATGCAGGGCGAAACACAGGCAGGGCACCAGTTGCACCAGCAGCATGCCGGTGCGGCTGCGAAAAAAGGGCCAGAGCATGCCGCCGAGCGTGCCGCAAAATCCCACCAACTGCGCCAGGGACCATCCGCCGCCCTCAGCGCCCGGGAGCAGGACGGTCAGCAACTCGTTCATGCCGAATCGCGCCTTCGACAGCTTGGGGCAGCAGGAAAGAGACCAGCAAGCCAGCCTGGACAGGCCGGCTGATTCACCCGCGCCGGCCGCCCCGGAGGGCGGCGCCAAAAAAGCAGACGGGAGGAAACAGAAAAGAGCGGAGAAGACACAGGCAACGAACAGCCGGGCCGAACTGGAGCCACGGCCGGATCACTCACGAGCCAGGACCGCAAAAGCAGCAGAATAAAAGACAGGAACGCACGGCGCGCCCCCGAAGGGAGGCACCGTGCGCTGAAAGTCCGGACTCTCACCGGGAAGCCCGGAGCCAAGGCGGCTCGGGGCTTCGTCAGGCTTTTCAGCCAAGCGGAGCCAGCCGATGCGGCGTGCGTCCGGAGAGGACGAACGCCGTTACGACCGAGGCCCGGATATTCCGGAGCCTTACAGGTACTCGACCTTGCCCGCTTCCGGACCCTTCTGGCCCTGGCGAACGGTGACGCGCACCTGATCGCCCTCCTGGAGGGTCTGCATGCCCGAACGGCGCAGCACGTTGACGTGGACGAAGACGTCCTTGCCACCGGTGCTGGGCGTGATGAAGCCAAAGCCCTTATCGGCATTGAACCACTTCACGGTGCCGTCGACTTCTTCGCCACCGGTGCTGCCGCCGGCATCGTAGCCGCCGCGGTCATAGCCGCCACGGTCGAAGCCACCGGTCGTCCGCGGACGGGCCGAACGCTGAGCGGTCGACGTATCGACCGTGTGGATGGAGGCAACCTGCGGACCCTTCGGCCCACGGGCCAGGTCGCAGGTGATGGTGGTGCCTTCGTCCAGCGCGTCGTAGCCGGCGGCCTGAACCGCAGAGACGTGCAGGAAGGCATCGGGCGAACCGTCCTCAGGCGACACGAAGCCGAACCCCTTGGTGGGGTTAAACCACTTCACGGTGGCGGTGACGTTGGACTTGGTGATCTCGGGAGCGCGGAAGCCCTGGCGGGGCGGGCGGTCGAACATGTGTCTTCAAGCTCATAGAGTGTGCCGAAAGTCTGTTGTCACAGGTATCCGATCCCAGGTCAAGCCTTCCAAAGGAAAGATGACCGAATCGCCGTTAATTGCCTCACCCCAGGCTTACGCTTCCCCACCCGCCGGCTCGCCGGCCGGGCAAAAGCAGCACCGAAGTGCCGCTCCACCCCCATCCCCGGCACCCCAGTACCGCGACCGGCGGTGCGACTCGGACGGTTTATGCACGCCCCCCGTGCGCCGCCGGATCAGCCGGCCGACTGCTTCAATGTGGGATAGTCGGTGTAGCCGTGGCGGTCGCCGCCATAGAAGGTCTTCTGGTCCGGTTCGGCCAGCGGGGCGTCGATGCGCAGCCGCTCCACCAGATCGGGGTTGGAGATGAAGGGCCGGCCGAAGGCGATCATGTCGGCATGACCGTTCGCCGTCGCCTGGATCGCCATGGCGCGGTCATAGACGTTATTGGCCATGTAGCGGCCGGTATAGAGCCCGCGCAGTTCGGCGAGATCGCCGCTGAATCCGGGATGCGGGCCGCGGGTCACGCCCTCGATCATGTGCAGATAGGCCAGACCGTAGCCGTTCAGACGGCGGATCACCGGGCTGAAGGTGCCGACCGGGTCGCTTTCCTGGGCGTCGTTGGCCGGGCTCAACGGCGACAGACGGATGCCGACGCGGTCGGCCCCGGCCTCCGCCACCACGGCGTCCAGCACCTCGAACAGGAAACGGGCGCGATTCTCGACGGAACCGCCATAGGCGTCGGTGCGCTTGTTGGTACCGTCGCGCAGGAACTGGTCGATCAGATAGCCGTTGGCGGCATGCACCTCCACCATGTCGAAGCCGGCGGCCAGCGCATTGCGGGTGGCACGGCGGTAATCCTCGACGATCCCCGGCAGTTCCGACACATCGAGCGCCCGCGGGGTCGGGATGTCCTTGAAGCCGTCGACGGTGAAGGCCTTCATCTCCGGCTTGACCGCCGACGGTGCCACCGGCAGGGCGCCGCCCGGCTGCAGGTCGGGGTGAGAGATGCGGCCGACATGCCAGAGTTGCAGGCAGATGTGTCCGCCCTTCGCATGGACGGCGTCGGTCACCAGCTTCCAGCCCGCCACCTGTTCGGCGCTGTGGATGCCGGGGGTGTAGGCATAGCCCTTGCCCTGCGGCGAGATCTGGGTCGCCTCCGCGACGATCAGGCCGGCGGTGGCGCGCTGGGCGTAATATTCGGCGTTCATCGCGGTCGGCACGCCGGTGGCGTTGTCGGTGCGGCTGCGGGTCAGCGGCGCCATGGCGATGCGGTTGGGCAGGGTGTAGCGCCCGATCGTCACCGGCTGGAACAGGGGGGCCGCGTCCTGGCTGTCCGTCATGTCCGATCCATTCTGTATGTTTTGGAAACTGGACAGGAAAGTGTGGCGCGCCATCGGCCTCCGGCAAGGCTCCGCTGCACCGCAGAAACCGGAAGGGCGGCATGGCTGCCATACCGGGTCGGAGACTTCTGCGGGACCTTTCGGGCTCCCCAGCGGTTATTCCCGGCAGATTCCCTCAACAAGAAACGGAACCGCCGATGCAGCATCCCTGGCCCGACCGCCTCTGGATCGTCCGCCACGGCGAAAGCGCCGGGAACGTCGCCCGCGACGCCGCGCACGCCGCCGGACTCAGCCGGATCGACATCGCCGAGCGCGACGTGGACGTTCCGCTCAGCCCGCTGGGCGAGCGGCAGTCCGACGCGCTCGGCCGCTGGTTCGCCGCCATGCCGGCGGTGGAGCGGCCGGACGTGGTGCTGACCTCGCCCTACCGGCGGGCGATGCGCACGGCGGAACGGCTGCACCAGTCGGGCGGAATGCCGGTCCACCCCAACGACTTCGTCGTCGACGAGCGGCTGCGCGAGAAGGAGTTCGGCGTGCTCGACCGGCTGACCACCGCCGGCATCCGCCAGGAATTTCCCGAGCAAGCCGAGTTCCGCCGCCTGCTCGGCAAGTTCTATCACCGGCCGCCGGGGGGCGAGAGCTGGTGCGACGTGATCCTGCGGCTGCGCAGCGCGCTCGACACCGTCAGCCTGCATCACGGTGGCCGGCGGGTGCTGATCGTCGGGCACCAGGTGGTGGTGCTGTGCCTGCGCTACCTGTTGGAGAACCTGACGGAGGAGGAGATCCTGGCCATCGACGCGGCCGGCGACGTCGCCAACTGTTCCGTCACCGAATACCGATTCGACGCCCAAGCGGGCCCTCGCGGCGGACTGCTGCTGCACCGCTACAACTTCGTCGCTCCGCTGGAGGAGGCCGGCGCCCCGGTCACTGCCGAGCCGGACGCCGCCATCGCCGCCCGCTAAGCCGCCATCCACCACTTGCCACCCGCCGAGGAGGAGCGATTGGACGCCCCAGCCGAGGAAATCCCCGTCACCACCGAGCTTTTGCGTGGCATGCCCCTGCCCCAGCCGGACGGTCACGGCGACAAGGAAACCCGCGGCCGGGTGCTGGTGGTTGCCGGCAGCGTTCCGGTTCCGGGTGGTGCCTTGCTCGCCGGGATCGGTGTGCTGCGGGCGGGAGCCGGCAAGTTGCAGATCGCCACCGCAGCCAGCATCGCGCCCCATCTGGGACTCGCCCTGCCGGAGGCGCTGGTCGCCGGGCTGCCCGAGACCGCCGACGGCGAAATCGCCCCCGATTCGGCCGGGGCGCTGTCCGAGCGGGCCTCGCGCTGCGACACGGTGCTGATCGGTCCCGGCATGATGAACGAGGCGGCGGTCGCCGACCTGACCGCAGAACTGCTGACCCGGCTTGAGGCGGGCGAGGACGGGCCATGCTTCGTGCTGGATGCCGGAGCGCTGGCCGGGTTGCGCCGGAACGCGGCGGCTTTGCACCGTCATGAGGGCCGCGTGGTGATCACCCCCCATGCCGGCGAGATGGCCGGGCTGCTCGGCTGTTCCCGCGACCGTGTGGATGCCGATCCGCTCGGCTGCGCGAGGCAGGCGGCGGACCAGTTGAAGGCGGTGGTGGCGTTGAAGGGAAGCTGCACCCGCATCGTCGCCCCGGACGGCCGCGCCTGGGCCTACCGCGGCGGTACGGTGGGGCTGGCGACCTCCGGATCCGGCGACACGCTGGCCGGGATCGTCACCGGCCTGCTGGCCCGCGGCGCCAGCCCGGAACAGGCCGCAATCTGGGGTGTCTACCTGCATGGCGAGGCAGGCAACCGTCTGACCCGCCGCATCGGCCCGCTGGGCTTCCTCGCCCGCGAACTGCTGGCGGAGATCCCGGCGGTGATGGTGGCGCTGGCGAGCGACTCGGACGGCCGCTGATCCTTACCGCACCGGGGCGCCGACGCTGGCCGGGGCTGGGGCTGGGGCCGGCGGCAGGGCCGGGGTGGCCGGGGGCGTCATGCTGCGGCGCGGTTGCGACGGCGCGACGTCGGCCGATAGGGCCGCATCGCGGTCGCGGCAGCGGTCGACCACCTTCTGGCCGCAGGCGACGAAGCCCAGATCCTTGTTCAGGCAGACCCGCACCTCCGACACGTCGCGGCGGGAGCAGATGACCGCCACCCCTTCCGCCGTCAGGCCGGGATTGGCGTCGAGGAACAGTCGTTCCACCTGGGTCGCCGGCACGGTCGGGCCGGGCGTCCTGATCGTCTCGGGGATCGCCACCTTGGCCGCGGCGGCGCGCAGCTTGGCGAAATAGTCGGTCGCGGTCAGGCCGGAGCAGGTGCCGTGCTTGCGCCATTCATGCATCATCAGCCCGACGCTCGGCATAACCGGCATGGTCTGGTCCACCACCGCCTTGGGCAGGTTGCGGTCGCGGGTGCAGGTGGCGGGATAGCTGCCGTCATTGTACTGCGGCCACAGGCCATGGACGACGAAGCCGTATTTCCGGTCGCCGCACTGGTCGGGATCGGGGCCGTTCTTGTCGCGGGCGCAGTAGGTCGGCGTCCAGGACAGCGACAGGATGTAGTAATCGAAGGTCCCCGGTTCCGCCCGCCTCTGCGCCCAGGAGGGGCTTGCGGTGAACAGTCCGGCAACCAGAACGGACAGGATGGCGGCGGCGGCGCTTCGCATGACGGTCTTCCCCCAGATCTATGCTTCCCTGCGTTGCATACCATGGAAGGATGTTTCTGTCGCGGGGTCTCGACACCGGCATCACCCGGCCAAATCTCACTGTGCCGAACGTTTGCGCGTTCCGTCCCGGCAGAGGGTATAGTGACCGGCATGTTCACCCTGTCCGCCCCGATTCTGCTGCGCGCCTATGCCGCCGGCATCTTCCCGATGGCCGAAAGCGCCGAATCGCGGGAGCTTCACTGGTTCGATCCGGAACGCCGCGGCATCCTGCCGCTGGACGGCTTCCATGTGGCGCGCAGCCTGCGCAAGACGCTGCGGCGCTGTCCGTTCGACCTACGCTTCGACAGCGCCTTCCGCGCGGTGATCGAGGGTTGCGCCGAAGCGACGGAAGAGCGGCCGAAGACCTGGATCAACGACGACATCGTCCGCCTTTACGGCGATCTGTTCGATGCCGGCTTCGCCCACAGCGTGGAATGCTGGCGCGACGGCCGGCTGGTCGGCGGGCTGTACGGGGTGGCGATCGGCGGCGCCTATTTCGGCGAGAGCATGTTCAGCCGCGAGACCGGGGCCAGCAAGGTGGCGCTGGTCCATCTGGTCGCCCGGCTGCGCGCCGCCGGCTTCGCCCTGCTCGACACCCAGTTCGTGACCGAGCATCTCAGCCGCTTCGGCGCCGTCGAAATCCCGCGCAACGAGTACCGCCGCCGCCTTGCCGCGGCGATGGAGCGCAAGACCGACTTCCGCGGCGTCGACCAGCAGGCGGCGCTGGCCGAGCTGCTGGAGTCGGCCGCAATGCCCCCCGGCTGACGGATTATCCCGCCGCCGGGGGTTATGCCCGGAAGCGCCGCCCCGTCGCCCCGCTCTACCACCCCCGATCCGTTGTGCGTCGCAACGGCGGCAGCCATCCTCCGCGCATCCACCGCAATGGCTGGAAGGCGCCCATGCGCTTCTGGAACGCATCCTGGATTTCGCCTGCCCTGATCACCGTCCTGACGATCATCCTGGCAGGGGCTCTGATCGGCGCACCGTTGCTGGTGCTGAACGGCTTTCCGCTGACCTTCGACGACACGCCGGGCTATCTGGAGCCGGCTTTCAACATCCTGCACCGGGCGGCCCAGCCAGCCTGGACACCGCCGCCGGACCCGTCGCCGCACGGCCTCCCGTCATCCAACATCTTCTTCCTGCGGCCCTTCGGCTACATGCTGTTCCTGCTGCCCTTCGCCGGCGGCTGGGGCGTCTGGCTGATCCCGCTCGCCCAGGGCATCCTGGCGGCGGCCGTCCTGCGCGCGGCCCTGACCGCGGCGGGAGCGCCGGAGCGGCCGGTGCTGTTCCTCGGCATCGCCGCGGTGCTGGGGCTGACCACCAGCCTGTCTCTGCACGCCGCGACGATCATGCCGGATTTCCTGACCGGGCTGGTGATCCTGCTGGTCTATGTCGTCGTCGTCCGCTGGCCGGCCCTGACCCTCGTACAGCGGCTGCTGACGGTTGCGGCGCTCACCGGCATGATCGTCTCCCATCTCAGCCATCTGGCGATCCTGGGCGGGATGATCGTTCTGCTCGCGCTTTGGGCGCTGTGGCACGACCGCGCGATGCTGCGGTCGCTGGCCTGGGGGGTGCTGCTGCCGATGGTGCTGGCGGTCGGGCTGCTGACCGGCTCCAACCTGCTGACCGCCGGCCGGCCGGTGCTGTCCGAAAGCTCGCCCGTGTTCCTGCTCGCCCGGCTGATCGGCGACGGTCCGGCGCGCGACTATCTGGCGGAGGCCTGCCCCAGCCGCGACTACCTGCTGTGCGGCAGCCTCGATACGCTGGACCGCAGCGCGCCCGGCTACGTCACCTCCGACTATTTCCTCTGGCACCCCGACGGTGCCCGCCGCCGCTTCGGCGACCAGCCCCGCTTCGTGGCGGAGGCGGCGGAGATCGCTCACAACACCATCGCCAGCCGCCCGGCTGCGGTCGCCGCGCATGGGCTGGCGAATGCCGCCGACCAGTTCGTGGAGGTCCAGCCCGACGACACCATCAACGACCCGGTCAAGCCGCTGACCCGCCGCCTGTTCAGCCGTTTCCCGGCAGCGGTCTATGACGCCTTCGACCGGTCGCTGCAAACGCAGCAGCGCTTTCCCCGCGACGGGCTGGCTCGGGTCCAGGATCTGTCGCTGTCGCTCGGCATGCTGGGGCTGGCCGCGCTGGGGCTGGGGCGCTGGCGGCGGGTCGACGCGCGGGTGCGGATGCTGATCCTGGTGATCGGCATGGGGCTGACGCTGAACGCCGTCGTCACCGGCGGGCTGTCGGCCGTCCATGACCGCTATCAGAACCGCGTGATCTGGCTCGTGCCCTTCGCAGCATTGGTTCTGCTGGCGACGGCCCGCAGCCGCGATGCCAGCCGCAATGCCCTGCCCGCCAGCCAGACGGGGCGCACCGGCTCCGGTCAGCCGACCGGGTGGAACACGCCGCCGGGCATGGGCACCGGCACCCCGGTGGTCGCCGGCAGGCTGAGCGGCAGCCCCAGCCTGCTGCGCACGGCGAGATAGCCGAAGGCCTGCGCCTCCAGCGCGTCGCCGTCCCAACCGACGGTGTCGGCCGGCAAGACGGGCACGCCCAGCCGGTCGGCCAGCATCGCCATCAGCGTGGCGTTGTGGCGCCCGCCGCCGCAGACCAGCCAGCGCACCGGCGGCGCCGGCAAATGGGGCACGACGGAGGCGACCGATGCGGCGGTGAAGGCGGTCAGGGTGGCCGCACCGTCCTGCGGCGACAATGCCGCCACCGGCGCCGGGTCGAAGGCGTCTCGGTCCAGCGACTTGGGCGCCGGGCGGCCGAAATAGGGATGGGCCATCAACGCCGCCAGCACCGCATCGTCCACCTGGCCCGCCGCCGCCAGCGTGCCGCCGTCATCGAAGCGGCCAAGCCCATGGCGCAGCACCCAGTCGTCGATCAGGGCATTGCCCGGCCCGGTGTCGCAGGCGACCACATCGGCTTCCCCCTCCTGCGGGTCGGAGCCGATCCAGCTGACATTGGCGACGCCGCCGATGTTGAGGACGGCGAGCGGGCGTGGCAACCCATGGGCCAGCGCCCGGTGGAACAGCGGAACCAGCGGCGCGCCCTGCCCGCCCGCGGCGACGTCGGCGCTGCGCAAATCATTGACCACGGCGATGCCGGTGGCCGCGGCCAGACGGGCGCCGTCGCCGATCTGGCAGGTCATGCGCCGGTCGGGATCGTGATGGATGGTGTGGCCGTGGAAGCCGATCAATTCGACCTCCGCCGCCGCGACGCCCGCCTTGTCGAGCAGGCGGCGCACCGCGTCGGCATGGGCGTCGGTCAGGTCGCGCTCGACCTCCGCCACCGGCCCGCCGCCGACATCGCTTTTGCCGAGGCAGCCGCGCAGCCGGGTCCGGAAGCCGTCATCATAGGGGATGGTCAGGAAGTCCAGCGCCTCCACCCGGTCGCGGCCGTCGGTGCACAGCAGAGCGGCGTCGATGCCGTCCATCGACGTGCCGCTCATCAGGCCGACGACCGTGCGCAGCCCCTCCTTCGCTTCCATCATCCGTTCCGCATCCCCTGTGACGATGCGGAGCAGTCTAGCTCAGCTGAGCCAAAGCTGCAGCATCAGCCGCTCGCGGCTGGCCGGCGGAGTGGCCCGGTGGTAGCAGGAGGTGTCCTCCAGGAAGCCGGTGCCGGCCGGCCCCTCCACCACCAGGATGCGGTCGCGGTCGAAGTGGGTGAAAAGCTGCTCGTCGCGGACGTTGGCGGAGCCCATCAGCATGCGCAGCGACTTGCCGTGATGGCTGCCGCGGACCAGCGCATGCTCCCCAGCGCCCGGCCCGACATCGGTCAGGTAGAACTGCGCCGAACAGAAATGGAAGTCGTGGACGTCGAAATGCCAGTCGATGGTCTGGCCCAGCTGGCGGCGCTCGTCGTCGGTGGCGTCGGTGACGAAGCTCCAGAACAGGCGCGGGATGATCTTGGTGGCGGGGAAGCCCAGGAACTTGCCGGCACATTCCATCAGCAGCGGATCGCGGCAGACCCGGCGCACCGCCGGGCAGTCCAGCGGATCGGGGACGATGCCCATCACCGCGGGCGATCCGTCCTCCAGCCGGCCCTTGCGGACGTCGTGGCGATAGAACACGCGGTCGTCGCGCAGCCGCCGCTGCAGGGGGGAGTGGGTGGCGAACTCCACCATCTCCTCGACCATCGACCAGGGCAGGTCGAAACCGAACGCGATCGAATCGCGACGCAGGTCGCCCAGCGCGCGCTCCACGGTCTGGCCAGCGAACAGGGTGGCCGGCAGCGGAGGCAAGGCGATGGGCGGGCCGGCCGGCGCCCGCTGGCGCGACCGGGGAGACAGCCGGCGCAGGGCGCTGTAGCCGCGCCGGACCGACTCGAACCGGCCCAGCGCATAGTGAAGCTCTCCGGCGACGAGGCGCCGGGCAATGTTCGCAACGTTCATGGCATGTGCATCCCTGGGGGCAGCCGAAGGACCAAAACCGCGGTGGGTTGCGCGGCCTCTGGTGCCGGAATGCACGAAGTGTAGGCAGGTTTGGGGCGATTCTAAAAATACCCTTGTGGCGTACGCCCACACGCCGGAGGAATAGCCGGGCCGGCGGAACGTCTTCCCCTACGGTCCAAACCGGGAGAAAAAGGCGCCCCGCCCTCCCGCTTAAGGTTAGAGTGCCTGCACGGCCTTCAGAACCGCTGCGACATGGCCGGTGACCTTCACCTTGCGCCAGACATTGCGCACCACGCCGTCCTTGTCGATCAGGAAGGTGGCGCGGTCGATGCCCATGTACTTGCGGCCGTACATGCTCTTCTCGACCCAGGTGCCGTAGGCCTCGCAAACGGCGCCGTCGGTGTCCGACGCCAGCGTGAAGGTCAGCTCATGCTTCGCCTTGAACTTGTCGTGGCTGGCGACGCTGTCCTTGGACACGCCGATCACCACCGCATCGACGGCGGAAAAGTCGGGCAGCTGGTCACGGAAGCCGCAGGCTTCCGAGGTGCAGCCCGACGTGTCGTCCTTCGGGTAGAAATACAGAACCACCGGCTTGCCGCGCAGGGCCGACAGCGTGACGCTGCCCCCGCCGTCGGTCGGCATGGTGAAATCCGGGGCGGGCGTTCCGACGTCTACGGTCATGGCTGCTTGACTATCCTTCTTCTTGCCGGCCGGGAAACGAGGTCTCAGGCCGGAGGCGTGGTGGCGGGTGGGGCCAGACGGCCCGCCGGTTCCTCGACCAGGGTCTTGAAATGACCATGGGCGCGGGCGGCGACGGCACGGATTCTGTGGTCCAGTTCGGGGAAGTCAACAGTGCCAGGCTCACGCTCGCCCTGAAAGTCGGCAGGAAAGGCGGCGCGGACCAGCCCGGCCAGCAGGCTGGGCGACACCTGATTGGGATCGAGCACCCCGGCGGTGGTCAGACGAAGGAAGCCCTGCACCCGCCGCCACAGCCGCAGCGTCGTCTCCAGATCCTCCGCCACCTCCGGCGCCAGCGCCCCCGTCCGGGCGGCGCAGCCCAGCGCCTTGGCGGTGCCGATGTGCAGGATGTCCGGCCGCTCGTGACCATGGCGCAGTTGCAGGTACTGGGCGATGAACTCGATGTCGATCAGACCGCCGCGGGCGTATTTGACGTTCCAGACATTGGTCGTCCCGAACTCCTTCTCGATCCGCCGCCGCATGTCGGCCACGTCCCACAGCAGCCGGTCGGCATCGCGCGGCGCCGTCAGCACCGAGCGGATCGCCGCCGACACCCGCCCGGCCAGCTCCGCATCGCCGCCGATCACCCGGGCGCGGGTCAGGGCCATATGCTCCCAGGTCCAGGCATCGGTCGCCTGATATTTCAGGAAGGCGTCCAGCGAAGTGGCGAGCGGCCCGGCATTGCCCGACGGGCGCAGCCGCATGTCGACCTCGTAGAGCCGGCCGTCGCCCATCGGGGCGGTGATGGCGTTGGTCAGCCGCTGGGTCAGCTTGATGTAATACTCGTTGGGCGACAGCGGCTTGGCGCCATCCGACAAGCGGGGACCGCCCCCGCCCCCTTGGCCCGGCGCCACATCATAGATGACGATCAGGTCGATGTCGGACGTGATGGTCAGCTGCCGGCTGCCGAGCTTGCCCATCGCCACCACCACCCAGGCACCGCCGGGAATATGGCCGTGGCGCTGGGCGAACTCCTCCTCCACCCGGCGGGCGAGGTCGGGAACGACGATGTCGGCCAGATCGGCCAGGAAGGCACCGCAGCGGTCACCGTCGGTGATGCCGCGCAGGATATGCACCCCGGCGCGGAAGCGCTGGTCGTTGGTCCAGCGCCGCGACAGTGTCAGCGCATCCTCGAAGTCGCGGGCCGGCGCCATGACGCGGGCATGGTCGTCGGCCAGCCCGTCCTCCTTGCCCGGCAGCGGGTCGAAGAAGTCCGGCGACAGCACGGCGTCAAGCAGCGACGGGTTGCGCGACAGGGTCTGCGCCATCTGCGGCGCGATGCCCATGATCTCCGCCACCAGCTCCAAGAGCCAGGGATTGGCGACGAACAGGGAGAACAGACCGACGCCGGCCGGCAGCTTGCCGAGGAAATCGTCGAAGTTCATCAGCGCCGAATCGGGGGCCGGAGTCTTCGCCAGTGCGCTCAGCAGGGCCGGCGTCAGTTCAGTCAGCAGCTCCCGCGCCCGGCCGGACCGGGTGGCGCGGTAGCGGCCGCGATGCCAGGCCGACACCACGCTGATGACGCGGGCCGGATCGGCGAAGCCCATGCCCTTCAGCGTCTCCATCGTGCCGGGATCGGGATCGGTGCCGGTGAAGACCAGATTGCCGGGGCCGGACAGCGATGGCGCCTCCTCGAACAGCTCGGCATAGCGGTCCTCGACCTGCCCCAGCGTCGCCAGCAGTTCCGCCCGGAAGGCGGCGGGGTCGTCATAGCCGAGGAAGGTCGCCAGATGCGCCACCCCGGCATCGTCGGCGGGAATACGATGGGTCTGCTGGTCGTCGATCATCTGGATTCGGTGTTCGACACGGCGCAGGAAATGATAGGCCCCGGCAAGCTCCTCCACCGTCTGCGGCGGCACGCGGCCGACGTCGCGCAGCGCCTCGTTCGCCATCAGGGTCGGAGCGATTCGCACGCGCGGGTCGCGCCCGCCGAAGATCAGCTGCTGGGTCTGGGCGAAGAACTCGATCTCGCGGATGCCGCCGCGGCCGACCTTGATGTCGTGGCCGTTGACCGTCACCTCGCGGTGGCCCTTGTGGGCGTTGATCTGGCGCTTGATCGAATGGATGTCCTGGATGGCAGCGAAATCCAGGTTGCGGCGCCAGACGAAGGGCTCCAGGAAGCGAACAAAGGAGGCGCCCGCCTCTAGATCGCCGGCGATGGGACGGGCCTTGATCATCGCCGCGCGTTCCCAGTTCTGACCGACGCTGCCGTAATAAATTTCGGCTGCGGAGACGGAAACCGCCAGCGGCGTGGCGCCGGGATCGGGCCTAAGCCGAAGGTCGGTGCGGAAGACGTAGCCGTCCTTGGTCCGTTCATCCATAATGCGGACAAGATCGCGTGCGAGCCTGATGAAGGTTCGCGCGAGGTTGTCCGGCTGGGGCGTCTGCACAACAGCGTCGTCGTACAGGACGATCAGGTCGATGTCGCTGGAATAGTTGAGTTCGCGCCCGCCAAGCTTACCCATGCCCAAAACGATCAGGCCCGAACCCACCCACGGTCGCTGCGGATCCGGCAGCGTCAGCGTCCCCGCCTCCCCGGCGCGGCGCAGCAGGAAATTCGCGGCCAACTGGACCCCCGTCTCCGCCAGCTCCGACAGGGCGCCGGTGACGCGGAACAGCGGCCACGCGCCGGTGATGTCGGCCAGCGCGATCAGCAGCGCCGCCCGCCGTTTCGCCACCCGCAGGCCGGCCATCAGCCGGTCCATCGATTTCTCCTCGCCATGCTCGGCATGGAGGGCGGCGATCAGCGCGGCGAAGGTGTCGTCGAAGCCGTCCTGCACTGTACGGGCGACGAAGGGCAACTCCCGCGTCAGGCTGTGGCCGAGATACGGGCTGTTGCCGCACACCGCCCCGATCAGCGCCCGGCCGGTCTCCGAATCGGCGAAGGCTTCCGCCCAGGCGCGGGTCTCCGGCTCCGCCGCGGCGGCCTGCTGGCGCCAGCGCTCCATCCCCAGCGCCGCCTGCGCGCTGTCGAAAGGCTTCGGCAAGGGGCTTGAGAACGCGATGGGGCTGGGCATGGCAACCGTCTTTCCTGCTCAAAACATGTGCAGAAAGCTGCACGTCTCGGACGAGAAGGTCAATCGGGCCGATTCTCCGTCTTTTCCTCACGGTGCCCGATGATCCGGCGCACCGTGAGAATCATCGGCCTGACGCTGACCGGGATCGGCGCCGTGGCGCTGGCGGCCGGCGGGCTGTTCGCCTGGCGGCTGTCGCAGGGGCCGGTCGCGCTCGACCCGCTGATCCCCTATGTCGAGCGGGCGCTGAGCGACCGCGACGGCCGGTTCCACGTCGACATCGGCGAGCTGGTGCTGTCGCTGGAGGAGGAGGACGGGCTTGAGGCCGCCGGCCGCCGTCTCGACCTGCGCGCCCGCCGGGTTCAGGCGCTGAATGCCGACGGGACGGAGCTGGCCGCGGTGCCGGAGATGGGCATCGGCTTCTCCATCCCGGCGCTGTTCCGCGGCACCCTGTCGCCGACGCGCCTCGATCTGGTCCGGCCGCGCCTGTCCGTGCTGCGCCGGGCCGACGGCAGCCTCGCCTTCGACGTGCGGTCGGATGCGCAGTCCACCCGCAAGGCCGAGGACGGCAGCCCCGATTTGATCGACGAGGCTCTGGAAAGCCTGCGCCAGCCGCCCGACATCGACCGGCCGCTGGGGCTGCTGCGCCGGCTGTCGGTGACGGGAGCCGACCTGCGGGTCGAGAACCGCATGCTCGATCTGGCCTGGCACGCCACCCGCGCCGACATGGTGCTGACCCGCGATGCCGAAGGCGCCCAGGGCCGTGCCCGCGTGACGCTGGATCTCGGCAATGCCGGCGGAACGGCGCCCCAGCGCGCCGTGACCGTCTCCGCCGCCGGCCGCTACAACATCGCCGACACCACCAGCGACCTGACGGTGTCGATCGACGGGCTGGAACCGGCGGCATTGGCAGAGTTCGGACCAGCCCTGGCGCCGCTGTCGGCGGTGAAGCTGCCGCTGTCCGGCACCGTCACGGCGCGGCTCGACCGCCGCTTCGAACCCCTGACGGTCGACCTGAACCTGCGCGGAGGCGCCGGCACCGTCGCCTTGCCCGCGCTGCGGCCGGAGCCGGTCGCGGTGCAAAGCCTTGCCTTGCGCGGCAAGCTGGACGTTCCGGGCCGGCGCTTGCGGGTCGAGGATTTGTCGCTGAAGGCCGGCGCGCCGGACGGCGGCGAACCGCTGGCGTTGAGCGCCCAGGGCCAGTTGGCCGAAACCGACCGCGGCCGCGACCTCCAGGCCCGCCTGTCGCTGACCGCCGGTGGACGCACCGCCGGGCTGGAGCTGTCGGGACAGCAGGGATTGGACAAGGCTGGCCAGGCGACTGCGCGGCTGGCCGGCTTCGTCCCCGCCGCGTTCGCCGATCTCGCCCCGGTGCTGGCGCCGCTGAAGGCAGCGGACCTGCCGCTGTCGGGCACGGTGGAGGTGGCCTTCGATCCGTCGTTCCAGCCGACCGCCGGCAAGGCCGACATCGTCGCCGACCGCGGCCGGCTGCTGCGGCCCAACCTGTTCGAAGGGCCGGTGCCGGTGGACAGGGCCCGGCTGCGCCTGCATGGAGACCGCGACCGCATCGAGCTGGACGGGTTCGAGGCCGTGCTGGGCGAGGTCGGCGGACCGCAGCCGCGGGTGGAGGCCACCGCCACCGCCCGGCGCGAGGGCAACCGCATGGCGGTGGAGACGCAGGCGACTGCCCACGGCGTGGCGCTGGACGAGCTTCGCCGCTATTGGCCCACCGTCGCCGGCCCCAACGCGCGCGAGTGGGTGACCCGCAACCTGTCGCACGGAACGGTGACGCAGGCGCGGGCGGAGGCGGCGCTGTCCGTGCCGCTCGACGGGCAAGGGAAGCCGTCGGGAGAGCCGCCCGAGCAGACGCGTTTCCTTGCCACCATCGCCGGCGAGGACATCAGCGTCCGCTATTTCCACAACCTGACGCCGGTCACCGGCGCCAGCGTGGAGGCGACGACCGACGGCAAGACCTTCACCGTCCTGACCAAGGGCGGGCGGATCGCCGATGCGAAATCGGGCGACATCGAGGTCGGCGACGGCAAGGTGGTGATCGGCGGACTGGACATCGGCAAGGAGACGATGGACATCCGCCTGCCGGTGCAGGGACCGGTGCGTTCGATCCTGACCCTGATCGACATGCCGCCGCTGGGCTATCCCACCAAGCTGGAGATGGACCCGGCGCGCACCCAGGGCACGGCCGAGGCGAAGCTGCATTTCGCCTTCCCGCTGCTGGCCGACCTGAAGGTGGAGCAGCTCGACCTCGACGTGACCGGCAAGCTGCGCAAGGTGGCGGTGGAGAAGGTGGCGGCCGGGATGAACGCCACCGACGGCGAGCTGTCGCTGGCGCTCGACCTCAAGGCGATGCAGATCAAGGGCGCCACCAAGCTGGACGGCATCCCGGTCAGCATCGACTGGAACGAATCCTTCGACAGCGCGGCCAAGGGCCCGCGCACCCGCATCGCTGTGAAGGGCGACGCCACCGCCGACGATCTGCGCGCGCACGGCATCGATCTGGAAGACCGGGTGCAGGGCTCGTTCGGCGCTGACATCCTGTTCACGGTGGACCGCAAGCACAAGCTGCTGCTGACCGGCGCCCTGAATCTGGAGAAGACCCGGCTGTCCATCGAGGAACTCGGCTGGGCCAAGCCGCCCGGCAAGCCCGGCACCGGCAAGCTGACGCTGGAGTTCGACAAGGATCGCCCGACCCGGATCAGCAACCTGACAATCGATGCCGGCGGGCTGAAGTCCGTCACCAACCTGGAATTGGCCGACGGCGGCAAGCGTGTGGCGCGGGTGCAGACCCCCAGCTTCAAGCTGGGCCAGACCGACCTGCGCGCCGACCTGACCGTACTGCCGCCGCTGAAGCCCGGCGGGCCAGCTGGAGGCCCATCATCCGGTGGCTATGCCGGAACCATCACCGGCACCAGCCTGGACGCCCGCGGCCTGACCGGCAAGACGCCGTCCGGCGAGGGCGCGGTTACGCCCCCGCCGAAAAAGCCGCCGTCACCCGCCGATGACGGCCGCAAGACCCCGCTGGACATTGCCATCAAGTTCGACTCGGTGGTGTTCGGCGACGGCCGGCGGCTGCGACAGGTCGCCGGTTCCATGAAACGGGATGCCAGCGCCTGGACCCTGCTGGACCTCACCGGCCGCAGCGAAGGCGGCGGCGTCTCGCTGAAATGGCGGCCGAGTCCGCAAGGCGTCTACGACCTCGCGATCAATGCCGAGGATCTGGGATCGGCCCTGCAGGCGATGGATCTGAATGACCGCATGCGCGGCGGACGGCTGACCCTGACCGGCCGGTCGGCGGAAGCGCGGGCCGATGCCGCCATCGTCGGCAAGGCGGAGATCCGCGACTATACCCTGATCGACGTGCCGGCCCTGGCGCGCATCCTGAACGCCATCTCGCCATCCGGCTTCGCCGAACTGCTGGGCGGCGGCAAGGGCGTCGCTTTCGGCCGCATGTCGGCGGATTTCCGCAAGGAGGGCCGCCTGCTGACCCTGAAGGATCTGCGCACCTCCGGCTCGGCGCTCGGCCTGACGCTGGAGGGCCAGATCGACCTGGAGACGGAAACCGCCAACCTCCAGGGCACCATCGTCCCGGTCTATGGCCTGAACCGCCTGATCGGCCAGATCCCGCTGCTGGGCGACGTGCTGAGCGGCGGCGAGGGCCAGGGCATCTTCTCCGCCACCTGGCATGTCCAGGGACCGCTGTCCGACCCGGACGTGTCGGTCAACCCGCTGGCGGTGCTGGCGCCGGGCTTCCTGCGCAACCTGTTCTTCCTGGGCGGCGACGGCACGCCGACGCCGGACACCAAGCCACCGCCGGAGTCGCACATGCGGTGACGGAAAGGAGCGCCGGCAATTGCCTGCTGGCGCCCCTCCCCTGCAAAGCCGTCAGCCCACCTTCACCAGCGCGTGGCGCTTCTTGCCGGCGCTGAGCTTCACCACGCCGTCGGCGTTCAGGTCCGCCGCGGTCGCCTTCACCGTCTCGTCGGCAATCGGCCCGTCGTTCAGCTTGGCCCCGCCGCCCTTGATCAGGCGGCGCGCCTCGCCCTTCGACGCGGCCAGACCGGCCGCCACCAGCAAATCCACCACCGGCAGGCCGGCCTCCAGATCGGCACGGGCGACCTCGATGCTGGGCAGCCCCTCGGCCGCGGCACCTTCCTCGAAGGCGCGGCGCGCGGTCTCGGCGGCCTCCAGCGCGGCTTCCTCGCCATGGGCGAGCTTGGTCACCTCATTGGCGAGGATCTTCTTGGCCTCGTTGATCTCTGCACCCTGGAGGCTCTCCAACCGGGCGACCTCGTCCAGCGGCAGTTCGGTGTAGAGGCGCAGGAAGCGGCCGACGTCGGCGTCCTCGGTGTTGCGCCAATACTGCCAGAAATCGTAGCTGCTGAGCTTGTCGGCGGTCAGCCAGACCGCACCGGCCGCCGTCTTGCCCATCTTGGCGCCCGACGAGGTGGTCAGCAGCGGCGTGGTCAGGCCGAACAGGTCGGCGCCGTCGGTGCGGCGGCCGAGCTCGACGCCGTTGACGATGTTGCCCCACTGGTCCGACCCGCCCATCTGCAAGGTGCAGCCGTGGCGGCGCTTCAGCTCCACGAAATCGTAGGCCTGGAGAATCATGTAGTTGAATTCCAGGAAGGTCAGCGGCTGCTCGCGGTCCAGCCGCAGCTTGACCGACTCGAAGCTCATCATCCGGTTGATGGTGAAATGCCGGCCGATGTCGCGCAGCAGCGGGATGTATTTCAGCTCGTCCAGCCAGTCGGCATTGTTCGCCATCACCGCGTCGGTCGGACCGTCCCCGAACGTCAGATAACGGCCGAAGATGCGCTTGATGCCCGCCATGTTGTTGGCGATGACCTCGTCGGTCAGCAGCTGGCGCGCCTCGTCCTTGCCCGACGGGTCGCCGATCTTGGTGGTGCCGCCGCCCATCAGGACGATCGGCTTGTGGCCGGTCTTCTGCAACCAGCGCAGCATCATGATCGGCAGCAGGCTGCCGACATGCAAGGAATCGGCGGTGCAGTCGAAGCCGATATAGGCGACGATCGGCCCCTTCGTCGCACGCTCGTCCAGCGTGGCGAAGTCGGTGCACTGGTGGATGAACCCGCGCTCCTGAAGGGTGCGCAGGAACTCCGAGACGGGAGCCGAGGGGGTGGTCGTCGTCATGGCCGCAATCCGGCTGTCGTTGGAATGAAGGGCGGAGAAATCCCGCGGTCTGTTAGCACGGAACGGCCCCTGCCTCAATGCGGCGGCCCCGATTGCCATGGTTGGAACCGGCATGCGGGCCGGCCCGTTCTCCCGCCCAAGCATCGCTGCGCCGCCGCAAGTCAAAACCCTGAGCGCAGGCCAGGTATTTCACGAAAATCCTCCCCAATCGCAATTGACATTGATTCGCAAAACAGGAGTCCGGCCCTGACTGTATTTTGGGCAGGCCACCTCATTCCAATTGATAGTGACTATCAACTACATCTTTGTTTCAAAGGGATATTTTTATTGTACGAGTCCTTCGGCTGTGCCAAGGTGCGACAAATCGTCTATTTCGGAGTATCGCATCATGCAAGGCGATCAAGGGGTCCTGGACCGTTTGAACAAGCTGCTCACCGGTGAACTGAGCGCGGCCGACCAGTATCTGTCCCATGCCCGCACCATGGAGGACATGGGCCTCAAGGCGCTGAGCGAGCGCATCTCGCACGAGCGGGTCGAAGAGCTGGAGCACGCCGACAAGCTGATCCGCCGCATCCTGTTCCTGGAGGGTACGGCCGACGTCGCCAGCCGCGACCCGATCCACATCGGCAAGACCGTGCCGGAGATGATGCGCAACGACCTGACCCTCGAATATGAGGTGGTGGCCGCGCTCAAGGAGGCAATCGCCTATTGCGAGCAGGTGAAGGATTACGACACCCGCCGCATCCTGCTGGAACTGCTGGTCGACACCGAAGAAGACCATGCCCACTGGCTGGAACAGCAGCTTGGCCTGATCGACATGCTCGGCCTGCAGAATTACCTGCAGTCGGCCATGGGCGGCTTCCCCACCTGAGCGGAGGACGGATCATGAAGGGCAACAGCGACGTCATCGTCCAGCTTCAGATCGTCCTGAAGGACCAGCTGACGCAGATCAACCAGTATTTCCTGCACGCCCGCATGTTGAAGAACTGGGGCGTCAAGGCACTGGGCAAGTGGGAGTATCACGCCTCCATCGAAGTGATGAAGAGCGCGGACGAGATCATCGAACGCATCCTGTTCATCGAGGCGATCCCCAACCTCCAGGACCTGGGCAAGCTCCATATCGGCGAGGATGTGGCGGAGATTATCTCCAGCGACTTCGGAGCCGAGCGCGAGGCCCGCGACCGCATCGCCCACGCCATCTCCGTGTGCGAGGAGAAGGCCGATTACGTGTCGCGCGACGAGCTGTCCGAACTGCTGGAAGAGTCGGAAGAGCGCATCGACTATCTGGAAACCCAGCTGAGCCTGATCGACGACATCGGTCTGCCCAACTACATCCAGTCGGCGATGGGCGAGTTCAAGGACTGAGGTTGTGCGGGGGCAGACTCTGCGAAGAGCGCCCCCTCAAACCCGCCCCTTCAGGCCCGCTGCAAAATCTCTTCCGCCAGCGCCTGCATTTCGGCCGCCGCCTGGGTCTTGCGTGCGGCCTCCGTCACCGAGAGCCCGGTCATCAGCGTGCCGGCATAGGCGGTGCGGTTGCCGACCTGCGCCGTCGCCAGCTCCACCGCAGGCGGCGCAACCAGCTCATGCACCTTGCCGACCAGCTCGTCGGCGATGCGGGCGCGCGGCGGCACCCGGTTCAGCACCAGCAGCAGCCGGCGCTTCTCCTGCGCCGCCAGATCGATGGTCGGATGCACCGCCCACAAATCCATCGGGCTCGGCTGCACCGGCGCCACCACCAGCGTGGCGGCGCGCACGGCGATGCGCGCTTCGGTCTGGGCATGGGGCGGGCTGTCGATCACCACGATGTCGTGGGACCGGGCCAGCTTCTCCACCTCGGCCTGGGTGCGCCAGCCGGTGATCTGCACATGGGTGAAGCCGGGCTGGCCGCCGGTGGCCTCCGACCGCACGGAATGCCAGCGGGTCAGGCTGCCCTGCGGATCGATGTCCACGGTGGCGACCTTGTGGCCGAGCTGCGCCCAGGCGATGGCGAGGTGGGCCGCCAGCGTGGTCTTGCCGGCGCCGCCTTTCTGCTGCGCCACGGTGAAGACCTTGCCCGTCATGCCCGCACCCATCATGTTGTGTTGGTTGATTGCGCATCCCCCTCATAACCTTGGGCATGGCACCGGTGCAACCGCGCGAATTGACACCGGTGCTGCACGGGCTAGAAAGACGCCGTGACCGACCATTCCGCACCCGATACCGGTGAAAAGCGCCCGGCGCTGATCCCGGCCACCCCCGCCGGCATCGCCCGCGCGGCCGACCTGCTGCGCACCGGCCGTCTGGTCGCCTTCCCGACCGAAACGGTCTATGGGCTGGGCGCCGACGCCACCGACGACCGCGCCGTCGCCGCGATCTTCGCCGCCAAGGGCCGGCCGCAGTTCAATCCGCTGATCGTCCATGTCCCCGATCTGGTCGCCGCCCACTCCTGGGGCCTGTTCGATGACCGCGCCCACGATCTGGCGACGCAGTTCTGGCCCGGCCCGCTGACCATGGTCGTGCCGCGCCCGGCCAACTCCGCCCTGTCGCTGCTGGTCAGCGCCGGGCTGGACAGCATCGCCATCCGCGTGCCCAACCACCCGGTGGCCCAGGCGATCCTGCGCGCCGCCGGCAAGCCGATTGCCGCCCCCAGCGCCAACCGCTCCGGCGCCGTCAGCCCGACCACGCCGCATCATGTGCTGGAAAGCCTGGGCGACCGGGTCGATGCCATCGTCACCGGCGGCAAATGCATGGTCGGGCTGGAGTCCACCGTCATCGACCTGACCGGTCCCGACGCGGCGCTTCTGCGCCCCGGCGCCGTGCTGCCCGACGAGATGGAGCGGCTGATCGGCCCGGTCCGCCTGTCGGCCGGCGATCCGACCGCGCCGAAATCGCCCGGCCAGTTGGAAAGCCACTATGCCCCCAACGCCTCGGTGCGCCTGAACGCGTCGTCGGCGGAGGAGGACGAGGCCTTCCTGACCTTCGGCCCCGACCGCTTCGTCTTCGGCGGCACCACGCGGCTGAACCTGAGCCTGGAAGGCGACCTCAACGAGGCAGCGGCCAACCTGTTCTCCCACCTGCGCAACCTGGACCAGAGCGGCGCCCGCCGCATCGCGGTGATGCCGATCCCCGATGTGGGGTTGGGGCTGGCGATCAACGACCGCCTGCGCCGGGCGGCGGCACCGCGGGGATAAGGGCGCTGCCGGCCTCCGCCCTGATCCAGCGGAGAAAGGCGGCCACTGCCGGCTTTTCCTCCACCCCGCCAGGATAGACGAGGTGATAGGCGAGGCCGTTCGACAGGCGCTGGTCGAACAGGACGATAAGCCGCCCCGCTGCGAGATCGTCCGCAGCAAAACGGTCCCGGACCAGCGCTATACCCAATCCGGCCTTGGCAGCCTCCATCACCCCGTTGCCATCGGCGAAAACCGGCCCGCGATCCACGCCCGCATCCGGCACGCCGGCCGCTCGGAACCAGAGCGCCCAGTCCCCGCGGTGCTCGTCATGCAGAAGCCGGTGAGCCGCTGGCACCCCTGCCGGATCGGCTGCCAGATCGGCCGGATGCCGAACCGGCGGTGCAGCGCGCAGATAGTCGGGGCTGCACACCGGAACCAGCTCGTCGTCGATCAACCGCTCGGCACATAGGCCTTCGTAGGCGCCCAACCCGTGACGCACGGCGACGTCGACACGATCCTGCACGAAATCGACAAGCCGGTTGGTGACCCCGATCCGTACATCGATCCCGGGCGCAGTTGCCTCGAACCGCGGCAGACGCGGAACCAGCCATTGAACGGCGAAGGCCGCGGTGCAGGACAGCGTCAGCTCCGGCCTGCGAAGCCCTGTCGTGAGTTCGGCGGTCGCATCCCGGATCAGGCGGAAGGCGGTCCGGATGGCCGCATGATAGGCCGCCCCCTCGGCGGTCAAGGCGAGGCTGCGCGGCTTGCGTTCGAACAGCCGCAAGCCGAGCGCCGTTTCCAGCTCCTTGACCTGGAGGCTGACCGCGCCGGGCGTGACGTGCAGCTCCCGCGCGGCGAGAGTCATACTCAGGTGACGCGCGGTCGCTTCGAAGGCGCGCAGTCCCGCAAGCGGGGGCAAGGAAAGCATCATGGTTTAGAAAATCTCAACCGCATGCGGAAAAACACTCGTTTGCACAATATTGGGGCTGGACGTTAATTTTAGCTCAGCTCGATTGAGCAGAAAAGGCCGCCCAATGGCGGGGCGCGTGGGTCAAGCCCGATCATGGCACGGGCGCCTGAAACATCCGTTTCGACGGCGATGGCAATTCCACCGCAAGAAACGGATCGCGGCTGGCCGACACCGCCGTGCAGGATGCCGGAACCTGGCATGTCCAGCCCCGGACACAGATACAGACGAACACTCATAAGCCATCAACGGAGGTTGCCCGATGACCGCACCGAGCCACAAACCGATGGACCTGACCGACTGGGGCCTTCTGGTCGCGCTTTCGATCCTGTGGGGAGGTTCCTTTTTCTTCGTTGGCATCGCCGTACGGGAATTGCCGCCGCTCACCATCGTCGCAATGCGGGTCGCGCTGGCAGCCCTGGCACTCGGCGGGCTGTTGCGGATCCTGGGACTGCCGATGCAGCGGGACCGCCGGACATGGGTCGCCTTCTTCGCCATGGGGGTATTGAACAACCTGCTTCCCTTCTGCCTGATCGTCTGGGGACAGACGCAGATCTCCAGCGGCGTCGCTTCGGTCCTCAACGCCACCACCCCGCTGTTCGGCGTACTGGTTGCGCATGTCCTGACCAAAGATGAGAAGATGACCGGCAACCGGCTGACCGGTGTGCTCGTCGGCTTCGCCGGCGTGGCGGTCATGATCGGTCCGACGGCATTGGCCGGGCTGGGGAACGGGCTGTTGCCGCAGCTTGCGGTGCTGGGTGCCGCCCTCTCCTATTCCTTCGCCGGCATCTTCGGTCGCCGGTTCAAGAGCATGGGCGTATCGCCCCTGGTTACCGCGACAGGGCAGGTCACCGCCTCCACCCTGATGCTGGTGCCGGTGGCCCTGCTGGTCGATCGTCCCTGGACCCTGCCGATGCCCAGTGCGGCAGCCTGGGGCGCCGTGATCGGCATCGCCCTGCTGTCCACCGCTCTGGCCTACGTCATCTTCTTCCGCGTCCTGGCATCGGCCGGCGCAACCAACCTGATGCTGGTCACGTTCCTGATCCCGGTCAGCGCCATCCTGCTGGGCAGCCTGTTTCTCGGCGAACGGCTGGCGGTCAGGCATGGGGTCGGGATGGCGCTGATCGCCTGCGGTCTCGCTGCCATTGATGGAAGGTTGTTGGCACGGCTGGGACAACACAGATCCGCATCGGCCGCCAAGGGATAGAAAATGGTCGGCGAAGACGTTAGAAGGGAACGATTGTAAGCCCCTTAACCTGCTTCGGACGCCTTGCCATGACCGTCGCCGCCGCCCTCGACCAGATCCGCGCCATCGTCGGCCCGTCCGGCATCCTCACCGACGCTGCCGACATGGCCCCCTACCTTGCGGAGTGGCGCGGGCGCTTCAAGGGCAACAGCCCGGCGGTGGTCCGCCCGGCCAACACCGCCGAGGTGGCGGCGGTCGTGAAGATCTGCGCCGAGGCCGGCATTCCCATCGTGCCCCAGGGCGGCAACACCAGCCTCGTCGGCGGCTCGATCCCCTATGAGGAAGGGCGTGAGATCGTTCTCAGCCTGTCGCGCCTGAACCGCATCCGCGACATCGACACGCTGAATTACACCATGACGGTCGAGGCCGGCGTGGTGCTGACCAGCATCCAGGAGGCCGCGGCCGACGCCGACCGCCTGTTCCCGCTGAGCCTGGGGGCGGAGGGCACCGCGCAGATCGGCGGCCTGATCTCCACCAATGCCGGCGGCATCAACGTCCTGCGCTACGGCAACACCCGCGACCTCGTGCTGGGGCTGGAGGTGGTGCTGGCCGACGGCCGCGTCTGGGACGGCATGCGCCGCCTGCGCAAGAACAACACCGGCTACGACCTGAAGAACCTGTTCATCGGCGCCGAGGGCACGCTGGGCATCGTCACCGCCGCGGTGCTGAAGCTGTTCCCGCGCCCACGCCAGTCGATCACCGCCTTCGTCGCCGTGCCCAGCCCGGCCGCCGCCATCGAACTGCTGGCCCGCCTGCGCGCCGCCTCGGGCGACGCCGTCTCGGCTTTCGAGCTGATGTCGCGCCGCTGCCTGGACTTCGCCCTCAAGCATGTCGCCGGCACCATCGATCCGCTGTCGGAGTCGTCGCCCTGGTATGTCCTGACCGAACTGACCGCCGGCACCAAGTCCGACGCCTTCCAGGAGACGGTGGAGACCGCGCTGGGCGAAGCGTTCGAGGCCGAGCTGGCGACCGACGCCACGCTGGCCCAGTCCGACGCCCAGGCCAAGCAGCTGTGGTTCATCCGCGAGGCCATCGTCGAGGCGCAGAAGTTCGAGGGCGGCTCGATCAAGAACGACGTGTCGATCCCGGTCTCCCGCGTCGCCGCGTTCATCGAACTGGCGGAAGCGGCGGTTGAGCGGGCCTGCCCCGGCATCCGCCCGACCCCCTTCGGCCATGTCGGCGACGGCAACATCCACTTCAACCTCAGCCAGCCCGAAGGTGCCGACACCAAGGCCTATCTCGACCGCTGGGACGAGATCTGCCACGTGGTGAACGAGGTGATCTTCAAGCTCGACGGCTCGATCTCCGCCGAGCATGGCGTCGGCCGCTTCAAGAAGGACGAGATGCCGGCCATCAAGGGTCCGGTGGAGTTCGACATGCTGCGCGCCATCAAGGCGACGCTCGACCCCAACGGTCTGCTGAACCCCGGCAAGATGCTGCCCTGAGCACCCCCTCACCGGTCGCCCCTCATCGGCCTCCAGTGTCATAATATTGCGGGGGACAGGCTTGCGACGACAGACGTAGCGCAATGCTTGTCCCCGGCACGACACAAGGCTATGGTGCGGCCTCCGTTTCTTCTGCGCCTGTCGTACCGCGAGAGAGAGTTTTTCCGATGTCCAAGCCGCGCACTCTGTTCGACAAGATCTGGGACAGCCACGTCGTGCATCGCCAGGACGACGGCACCTGCATCCTCTATATCGACCGCCATCTGGTCCATGAAGTGACCAGCCCGCAGGCGTTCGAAGGACTGCGCGTCGCCGGCCGCAAGGTGCGGCGTCCGGAAGCCACTCTCGCCGTGCCCGACCACAACGTCCCCACCACCGACCGCTCCAAGGGCATCGTCGAGGAGGAGAGCCGGATCCAGGTCGAGACGCTGGACAAGAACGCCCGCGACTTCGGCGTCCGCTACTTCCCGATGGACGACGTCCGCCAGGGCATCGTGCACATCGTCGGCCCGGAACAGGGCTTCACCCTGCCCGGCGCCACCATCGTCTGCGGCGACAGCCACACCGCCACGCACGGTGCCTTTGGCGCATTGGCCTTCGGCATCGGCACGTCGGAGGTGGAGCATGTGCTGGCCACCCAGACCCTGCTGCAGAAGCCGGCCAAGAACATGCTGATCCGCGTGGACGGCACGCTGAACCCGGGCGTCACCGCCAAGGACATCGTGCTGGCCATCATCGGCAAGATCGGCACCGCCGGCGGCACCGGCTACGTCATCGAGTTCGCGGGCGAAGCCATCCGCGAGCTGTCGATGGAAGGCCGCATGACCGTCTGCAACATGGCGATCGAAGGCGGCGCCCGCGCCGGCCTGATCGCCCCGGACGAGAAGACCTTCGAGTATGTGCAGGGCCGTGCCCTGGCGCCGAAGGCCGGCGCCTTCGAGCAGGCCGTCCAGTATTGGAAGACGCTGCCGTCGGACGAGGGTGCGGTCTATGACACCACCGTCGTGCTGAACGCCGCCGACATCGCGCCGCAGGTCACCTGGGGCACCAGCCCGGAAGACGTGCTGCCGATCACCGCGACCGTGCCGAACCCGGCCGACATCGCCGACGAGGGCAAGCGCGCCGCCGTCGAGCGCTCGCTCGCCTACATGGGCCTGACCCCCGGCCAGCCGCTGTCGAGCGTCAAGGTCGACACCGTCTTCATCGGCTCCTGCACCAACGGCCGCATCGAAGATCTGCGCGCCGCCGCCGACCTCGCCAAGGGCCGTAAGGTCGCCGAGGGCGTCCGCGCCCTGGTGGTCCCCGGTTCGGGTCTGGTCAAGGAGCAGGCCGAGGAAGAGGGTCTGGACAAGATCTTCACCGAGGCCGGCTTCGAGTGGCGCGAGCCGGGCTGCTCCATGTGCTTGGCGATGAACGCCGACCGTCTGGCTCCGGGCGAGCGCAGCGCCTCGACCTCGAACCGCAACTTCGAAGGCCGTCAGGGCCGCGGCGGCCGCACCCACCTCGTCAGCCCGGCGATGGCCGTGGCGGCGGCGGTGACCGGCCACCTGACGGACGTCCGCACGCTGTAAGGGCTGTTATAGCCCCCTCTCTCCCGCCCCCTCTCTCCGACTGCGGAGGGAGGGGGCGCCCACAGCGAAGCTTTCCTGCTAGAGTGTGATCGTTTCAAGCGGTATCGCTTGAAGCGTGAATCACACGGAAAATCAAAAACTTAGAGTCTGTCTGGTGCTTCAATAAGCACCAGACAGACTCTAGTCCCCCCTGCCCCTCGCCTGCCCCAGAAGTCCCTGCGGCCGATAGATCAGGAACAGCGTCAGCAGCCCGAACGCCACGATGTCCTTGTAGGCGAGCGCGAAATAGGCTGACCAAAACGTCTCCACCAGCCCCAGCAGGGCACCGCCGAGCATCGCCCCCGGCACCGAGCCGATGCCGCCGACCACCGCCGCGGCCAGCGCCTTGAAGCCGATCAGGTAGCCGGTGAAGAAGTTCACCCCGCCGTAATAGAGCGCGATCACCGCCCCCGCCGCCGCGGCCAGCCCGCCGCCGATGGCGAAGGTCGCCGCCACCGTGCGGTTGACATCCACCCCCACCAGTTCCGCCGCCGCGATGTCGTCTGTGCAGGCGCGGTGCGCCCGGCCGAAGGCGGTGCGCTGCATGATTCCCCAAAGCGCCGCATAAAGCCCGCCGGTCAGCACCAGGATCGCCAGTTGCGCGGTCAGCGCGGTGACGGTGAAGGCGCCGTCGCTCAACAGGTCGTAGCGGCCGCTCAGCACGGGTGCCGGCCACCAGTCGCGCGCGCCGTGCAGCAGCCGCACCCCCTCCTGATAGGCGATGGACAGCCCGACCGCGACGATCAGCGGCGTGTGGCTGCGCACCCCGCGCAGGCGGCGAAAGACCAGCCGGTCCATCGTCCAGCCCTGCACCGCGGTGAAGCCGATCACCAGCACCAGCACGCCGAGCAGCGCCGGCGGCCATGTTGCCCAGCCGGCCATGCCGAGCCCGGCCGCCGCCATCGCCGTCACCATGGCGCCGACCATGGTCAGTTCCCCCATTGCCAGATTGATCTGTCCGAGGATGGCATAGACCAGCGTGTAGCCGAGCGCGAGCAGCCCATAGACGCAGGCGACGGTGGCGGCGTTGATGATTTGCTGGGCCAGGAACAGGACGGGTGTCCAGCGCGTCGGCGGCGGCCTTTCCGTCTCGGCAACGCCACCGATGGCGTCGCGCGGCGGCTTGATGCGCAGCCATTGCTGCAGCATGGCGAAGCGCATCCCGGTCAGCCAGCCGCTGCGGTCGGTCGCCACCGCCACCAGGGTCCGCCGCCCCTCCTCCATCGACGTGCCGGCGAAACGGCAGGCGATCCAATGGGACTGGCTGCCGCTGCGGTAATCGACGCGCAGCACCCGCTTGTCCTCGGCATAGCTGCGTGTGGACAGGTCGGTGACGCGGCCGGGTTCGAAGGCCGGGATCAATTTCCGGCACAGCACGTCCTGGTCGGCATCGACGCCGCACCCGGTGAGCATCAGCAGGACGAGGCACAACAGCGGCAGGATGCGGAGCACGGAACCGCCCGGTCAGGTGGGACAGTTCAGCCTACCGACAATTTGGAAGGGTGGGAAGCGTCGGCACTGTGCCCCCACCCGTCCCGTCACTCCACCATGTGGTCGCGCACCAGCAGTTCCGCGATCTGCACGGCGTTCAGCGCGGCGCCCTTGCGCAGGTTGTCGGCGACGCACCAGAAGGACAGGCCGTTCTCCACCGTGATGTCGTCGCGGATGCGGCTGACGAAGACCGGGTTTTCGCCGGCGATCTCCACCGGGGTGACATAGCCGTCGCCGGTCTGCAGGTCGATCACCGACACGCCGGGGGCGGCGCGCAGGACGAGGCGGGCCTCTTCCGCACTGATCGGCTCCTCCGTCTCGATGTTGATCGACAGGGCATGGCCGATGAAGGTCGGCACGCGGACGCAGGTGGCGGAGACCTTGATCTTGGGATCGAGGATCTTCTTGGTCTCCACCGTCATCTTCCACTCTTCCCTGGTGGAGCCGTCCTCCATGAAGGCGTCGATGTGGGGGATGACGTTGAAGGCGATCTGCTTGGGGAAGACGCTCTTGGCGACCGGATCGTTGACGAAGATGGCGCGGGTCTGGGTGAACAGCTCGTCCATCGCCTCCTTGCCGGCACCCGACACCGACTGGTAGGTCGAGACCACGACGCGGCGGATCTTGAAGCGGTCGTGCAAGGGCTTCAGCGCCACCGCCATCTGGATGGTGGCACCGTTGGGATTGGCGATGATGCCGCGCTTGCGATAGCCGACCAGCGTCTCCGGGTTCACCTCCGGCACCACCAGCGGCACATCGGGATCCATGCGGAACTGCGAGGTGTTGTCGATCACCATGGCCCCGGCGGCAGCCGCGCGCGGCACATGGATGGCCGACACCTTGGCGCCGGGCGACGACAGCACGATGTCCACGCCGTGGAAGTCGAACTTGTTGAGATCCTGGACCTTGAGGATCTCGTCCTCGCCATAGGAGACCTCCTGGCCGATCGACTTTTCGGAGGCTAGAGCGATGACCTTGTCGGCCGGGAACTTCCGCTCGGCCAGCGTTTGCAGGATCTCGCGCCCGACATTGCCGGTGGCGCCGATGACCGCGACGGTATAGCCCATGACGGTGGTTTCCTTCTGCCGAATGTCCGCAAAGACAAGAATGGTGCCGGGGGGCGTTAGGAGCTAGGCGCTTTCCCCACGAATTGCAACCCATCCGCCGCGAAACCTGCCCTCCAGCCGAGTTGACATGCCAGGGAAGGCGGCGGGAAGATTCCATCCCTCAACAGTGCCCCGAACGGGCCTCCAGGGAGACTTCACGGATGACCAGCTTCAAGCGCGGCCTAATTGCGCAGACTGTTCTTGGCGCCGCCGCTCTCGCCCTCGCCGGTTTTGCCGCCCCCGCCCTCGCCGACACGCCGAAGGACGCGCTGGTGATGGCATGGCAGTTCGACGACATCGTCAGCCTCGACCCCGGCGAGATCTTCGAGCTGTCGGGCGCCGAATACAGCGCCCAGGTCTATGACCGGCTGATCCATTTCGACGTCAACGACGTCAGCAAGATCGAAGGCGAGGCCGCCGAAAGCTGGACCGTGTCGCCCGACGGCAAGACCTTCACCTTCAAGATCCGCGACGGCATCGCCTTCCATTCCGGCAATCCGATGACGGCCGAGGATGTGGCGTGGTCCTTCTCCCGCGCGGTGAAGATGAACAAGGGGCCGGCCTTCATCCTGACCCAGTTCGGCCTGACGCCCGAGAACGTCGACCAGATGGTGCGCGCCACCGATCCGAAGACGCTGGTCTTCACCACCGACAAGGTCTATGCGCCGACCTTCGTGCTCTACTGCCTGACCGCCGACGTGGCCTCCATCGTCGATTCCAAGCTGGTGAAGGGCAAGGAGAAGGACGGCGATTTCGGCGCCGGCTGGCTGAAGACCAACTCCGCCGGCTCCGGCCCCTTCATCCTGAAACAGTGGAAGGCGAGCGAGCTGCTGACCTTCGACGCCAACCCGAAATACTGGCGCGGCGCGCCGAAGCTGAAGCGCGTGCTGATCCGCCACATCCCGGAACCGGCGACCCAGCGCCTGCTGCTGGAGAAGGGCGACGTCGATGTCGCGCGCAACCTGAAGCCGGAGCAGTTCGAACCGCTGAAATCAAGCGACGCCATCCGTCTGGTCCAGGCGCCGAAGGGCACGCTGTGGTATCTCAGCCTGAACCAGAAGAACGCCACCCTGGCCAAGCCCGAGGTGCGCGAGGCGTTCAAGTATCTGGTCGACTATGACGGCATGGCCAGAACCATCATGAACGGCATCGGCGCCGTCCATCAGGCCTTCCTGCCCAAGGGCTTCCTCGGGGCCGTCAACGACAACCCCTACAAGTACGATCCGGCCAAGGCGAAGGAGTTGCTGGCGAAGGCCGGCTATCCCGACGGCTTCACCGTCAGCATGGACGTCCGCAACACCAACCCGACCCAGGACATGGCACAGGCGATCCAGGCCAGCGCCGCCAAGGCCGGCATCAAGATCGAGATCATCCCCGGCGACGGCAAGCAGGTGCTGACCAAGTACCGCGCCCGCAACCACGAACTGATGATCCAGCAGTGGGGCGCGGACTATCAGGACCCGAACTCTAACGCCGACACCTTCGCCTCCAACCCGGACAACAGCGACAACGCCAAGTCCAAGCCGCTGGCCTGGCGCAACGCCTGGGACATTCCGGAGCTGACCAGGAAGACCGCGGCTGCCATCGAGGAGCGCGACGGCGCCAAGCGCGCCCAGATGTACGAGGAGTTGCAGCGCTCGGTCCTGGCCGACTCGCCCTTCGTCATCATGTTCCAGCAGACCGAGATGGTCGCCGAGCGCAAGAGCGTCAGCGGCCTCGTCTGGGGCCCGAGCTTCGACACCAACTTCTACTGGAAGGCCGAGAAGAAGTAAGGGATCTCCCTCTCCCCCCGGGAGAGGGTCGGGGTGAGGGGGATGCACAGGGAGGATTCTCGGTAAGGGGCCGCCGCGCGTCCCCCTCACCCTAACCCTCTCCCCGGGGGGGAGAGGGGATTTTTTCCCAGGCGCCCGCATCCTCGACCACCACGGCGAGGCTGTCTGACAGGCCGGTCAGCACGCCGCGCTGGATGTCGGCCGCCGGCACCACGCCGCCCTTGCCGTCCGGCAGGTCGCGGGTGGCGGTGGCCGAGGCCACGACCGTCACCCGCCAGCCATGGTCCACCGCCGACCGCACCGTGCTGCTGACGCAGTTGTGGGTCATGAAGCCGGCGACGATCATCTCCGTCCGCCCGCTGTCGCGCGCCACCGTCTGCAACTCCGTCCCGGCGAAGGCGTTGGCGAGCTTCTTGACGATCACCGGTTCCCCGTCGCGCGGGGCGACGGCCGGGACGATTTCCGCCAGCGGTCCGGTGGGGTCGAACACCGGGGCGCCCGCCGCGGTGTGATGGACGATGTGGATCACCGGCACGCCGTTGGCACGGGCCAGCGCCAGCAGTTCCGCCGCCCGCTCCACCGCCGCATCGACTCCCGACAGCCGCAGGGCGCCGTCGGTGTATTCGCGCTGAAGGTCGATCAGCACCAGCACCGCCTTGTCCAAGGGGGCCGGGGCAGCCGGCGCACCGACGATCTGGCGCAGGGTAGGGGCAGGAAGAATCGTCATCGGGAGATGCTCCGTGGTCGCTGAGAATCGATGACGGCGATGCTGCCCTGTTCACCGATGCGCGGCTATTCGCTATGCTTGCACGATGGCTGTTCAGAAATTCATAGGCCCGCTCGATTGGGACGATTTGCGCGTCTTCTTGGAACTGGCACGCGCCGGCAGCCTGTCGGCGGCGGCGCGCAGCCTGCGGCTGAGCCACGCCACGGTCGGGCGCCGGCTGGCCACGCTGGAGGCAACGCTCGGCCGCGGCCTGATGGAGCGCCGGCCCGACGGCTATGTCCTGACCGAGGACGGTGAAGCCGTCCGAGCGCTCGCCGAGGCGATGGACGAGCGGGCGCAGGCGATCCGCCGCCGCGAGGGCGACGCTGCCGGGCTGACCGGCACCGTGCGGCTGACCATGACCCAGGCGCTGGCCGACATCTTCCTGATCCCCCGGCTGGGACCGCTGCGCGCCGCCAACCCTGCCCTGGACCTGGAAATCATCGTCGACAACCGCACCCTCAGCCTCGCCCGTCGGGAAGCCGATCTGGCGGTCCGGCTGGCCCGGCCGCAGCGCGGCGATCTGGTCGGGCGGCGGCTGGCGACGCTGGGCTATGGGCTCTACGCGGCACCGGACGCACCCGACACGCTGATCGCCTATGACGAATCGATGGCGGAGTTGCCGGAGGCTTTGTGGCTGGACCGCCATGGCGGCGGACGGCGCGTTGCCTTCCGCTCCAACAGCGTGCAGGGACAGCTTGCGGCGGCGGTCGCCGGCTTCGGCACCGCCTTCCTTCCCTGCATGCTGGCGGACGGCGTGCCGGGACTGGTGCGGCAGCCGCTGCCCGGTCCGCCGTCCGGCTCACCATTAACCCGCGAGGTCTGGCTGCTGGTTCACCGCGACCGCCGCGACGTGCCGCGGGTGCGCACGGTGATCGAGCACCTGGTGGCCGTCTTCACGGCGGAGCGGGAACGGCTGGAAGGCGGTTGACGGTGCCCCGCCACCTCCACCACCCTCCTTCAGCCATCGCCGCAAAGGGGCTTGTCCGCCATGTCGCTCCGCTCCCTGTGTCTGGCGAGCCTCGCCATCGTCGCGGCGGTCCCCGTCCACGCACAGTCCCGGCCCAACGACGAAGCCTTCACCAACGCGGCTGTCGCAGCCGGGAAAAGCGTCACCCGCCCGCAATGCGCCGAGTTGGAGGCGCAGGAAACTGCCAGCTGGGTGGAGGTCGACGGTCGCGGCGAATGCCTGCGCTATTATGCGGCCGGCCTGAAGCCCGGCTCAAATCCGATTGTCGCGGCCTGGATGCATGGCGATGTCATGGGCTCCAAGCCGGACAAGATCGGGCATCAGGAGGGGTTGAGCGTCGCCGGAATGATCGAACAGGAGCGGGCTTTGTCAGAGCGCTTCGGCGTGCCCTTCCTCTTCCTGGCTCGTCCGGGAGCTTATGGCAGTTCCGGCAAATTCTGGACCATGCGCCATACCCCGCGCGAGGCGGCGCTGATGAACGCCCATCTCGATCTGCTCAAGAAGCGCTATGGCATCGGGCAATGGTCGCTCGGTGGAAGCAGTGCCGGAGGCACGCTGACGGCTGAATTCCTGGCCCGCCGCACAGACCTGAAATGCGCGGTCATCTCGTCCGGCGCCTCCGCTTACGAAGCCTACCTCCAGGCGCATGGCGTCAAGGCCCGCTTGGCAAAGCCGGAGACTTGGTTCGACCCCTACCGCTCGCTCGACCTGATTCCCAAGGATCCGGCGCGCCGGATCTTCGTCATCGGAGATCCGCGGGAAACGAATGTGCTGTTCCGTACCCAGCGACTGCATTTCGACGGCTTGGCGGCACGCGGGCACAAGGCTTGGCTGGTGCCGCTCGAACGGGCCCGGCCGCCCCGCTACCACGGTCTGGTCGATTTCGGCGAAACCGCCACCGGCCTCTGCGCCCAGGGCGTCGAGACGGACAGGCTGTTGAAGACGCTGCAATCCATGCCCGAACAGCCGGAGCGGATCAGCAACTGACCCGCTTCAGTAACGCGCCGCCATGAAGTAGAGCCCGTCCGGCGGGCAGGTCGGCCCCGCCTTGGCGCGGTCGCGGGCATCGAGCGCACGGCGGACGTCGTCCACCGTCCATTTGCCGGCACCGACCAGTTCCAGCGTGCCGACCATGTTGCGGACCTGATGGTGCAGGAACGACCGCGCGGCGGCATGGATGCGGATTTCCTCGCCTTGTCGCTCCACGGCCAGCCGGTCGAGTGTCTTCACCGGCGACTTGGCCTGACACAGCGCGGCGCGGAAGCTGGAGAAGTCATGCTGGCCGACCAGCACCTGCGCCGCTTCATGCATCGCCTCGGCGTTCAGCGGACGGGTGACGTGCCAGGCCCGGCCGGATTCCAGCGCCAGCGGCGCCCGGCGGTTGACGATGCGGTAAACATAGGCGCGGCCGGTCGAGGTCAGGCGGGCGTGGAAATCCTCCGTCACCGCCTCCACCTCCAGCACCGCGATGGGCGCCGGTTTCAGGTGGAAATTCAGGGCGTCGCGCAGCTTCAGGCCGGTGAAGGACTTCTCCAGGTCGAAATGGCAGACCTGTCCCAACGCATGAACACCGGCGTCGGTGCGGCCGGAGCCATGCACCCGCACCACCTCGCCCGACAGCCGTTGCACCGCCTCCTCCAGGCTCTGCTGGACCGAGGGGCCGTTGTCCTGGCGCTGCCAGCCGACGAAGGGACGGCCGTCATACTCGACGGTCAATTTCCAGCGCTGCACGATGGTCAATCCGCGACGGGTTCGGCGGCTTCGGGAGCGGAGACCGGCTGCCCGACCGCCAGCGCGAAGCCGCGCAGGAAGGCGGCGCCATCCACCGGCGCCTTGCCCGGCCGCTGCACCCTGGTCAGCCGAACGGCCCCGTCGGCGCAGGCGACCGTCAGCCGGTCGTCCAGCAGGGTGCCGGGCGTGCCGGTTCCGGAGGCGGGTTCGGCGGCCAGAACCTTGATGCGCTCACCATTGGAAGCGTCGAACCAGCAGCCGGGCCAAGGGGTCAGGGCGCGGACCTGCCGCTCGACAGTGGCGGCGGGCCGGTTCCAGTCGAGGCGGCCATCCTCGCGCGTCAGCTTGGCGGCATAGGTGACGCCCTCTTCCGGCTGCGGCACGGCGGCCAGCGTGCCGGCAGCCAGACCGTCCAGCGCCGGGGCGATCATGCGGGCGCCGAGTGCGGCCAGCTCGTCATGCAGGCTGCTTGCGGTGGTGGCGGGGGTGATCGCCACCGCTTCCCGAGACAGCATGGCGCCGGTGTCGAGCCCGATGTCCATCTGCATGATTGTGATCCCGGTCTCGGCATCGCCGGCCAGGATGGAGCGCTGGATCGGCGCCGCCCCGCGCCAGCGGGGCAGCAGCGAGCCATGCACGTTGACGCAACCCAGCCGCGGCGCGTCGAGGATCGGCTGCGGCAGGATCAGGCCATAGGCAGCGACCACGGCGGCATCGGCCTTGAGATCGGCGAACTCGGCCTGGGCCTCGGCATTGCGCAGGCTCTTGGGCGTGCGCACGGGGATGCCGTTCTCCTCGGCGAAGCGGTGGACGGGCGATTTCTGCACCTGCTGGCCGCGGCCGGCCGGACGCGGCGGCTGGCTGTAGACGCAGACGACCTGATGCCCCGCCTCGATCAGCGCGGCAAGGCTGGGCACGGCGAAATCCGGCGTGCCCATGAAGACGAGACGGAGCGGGGTCATCGGATGTGTATCGCCGATCTGGGTTGCGGCCGGTCTTTTGCAACTGATCAG
Source organism: Azospirillum sp. A26 (assembly GCF_042604635.1). NCBI lineage: Bacteria > Pseudomonadati > Pseudomonadota > Alphaproteobacteria > Rhodospirillales > Azospirillaceae > Azospirillum > Azospirillum sp. A26. Next base: position 1,884,367 of record NZ_CP170472.1, read on the forward strand.
GCCGTGGCCTTCTGCATCTTCTGGACCTTCTTCAGCAGGATGTTCCGCTTCAGAATCGACAAGTAGTCGACGAACAGAACGCCGTTCAGATGGTCGATCTCATGCTGGATGCAGGTGGCGAGCATTCCGTCGGCCTCGATCTCCTGCGGCTGGTTCTTCTCGTCCAGATAGCGGACGCGGATGCGCACGGGCCGGGTGACGTCGGCGTACTGTTCCGGCACCGACAGGCAGCCTTCCTCGCACACCGCCTTCTCGTCCGACGACCAGACGATTTCCGGGTTGGCGAGGCGGATCGGGTTCGGCGGCTCGCCCTTCTCATGGACATCGACGACGATGACACGGTCGAGCACGCCGACCTGCGGAGCGGCCAGACCGATGCCGGCGGCGTCGTACATGGTCTCCACCATGTCGTCCATCAGCTTGACGACGCGCGCATCCACTTCGGCGACGGGTTGCGCCTTGCGCTTCAGGATCGGATGCGGGGCGACGAGGATCGGAAGACGGGCCATGGGTGCTCGATGCTGGTAAGGGAAAGTTCAAACGGACAAAGTAGGCGGACCGAGCGTTTCGGTCAAGGAATCGGACCTATGCGAACGATGCAGAACCGCCCGCCGTGTGGGGTTGCGCCCGGCGCCGGTTGGGCGTAGTCGATGCCGATCATGCCGGATGCCACCACCGCCCCCTCCCCGCCGCCGCGCTGGACACAGGACGCCGCCCTGGCGCTGGTGTTCCTGACCCGCCTGCCTCTACCCCCCATCGGCCCGCTGAATGGCCTGCTCAATGGCCCCTTGGCCGAAGGCGCGTCGGCACGGGCGATGGGCTGGTTTCCGCCGGTCGGCGCGCTGATCGGGCTGGCGGGCGGAGCGGTATACGCTGCTGCCGCCGCCCTGCACCTGCCGCCGCTGGCCGGCGCGCTGCTGGCCCTGGCGGCGACCGTCCGGCTGACCGGCGGGCTGCACGAGGACGGGGCGGCCGACGTGGCCGACGGCTTCGGCGGCGGGCGCGATCCGGTGCGCAAGCTGGAGATCATGCGCGACAGCCGCGTCGGCAGCTATGGCGTGCTGGCGCTGGTCTTCTCGGTCGGCATCCGTGCCGCGGCCCTGGCCGCCCTGCCGGTGCCGGCGGCTATCGCGGCGCTGGTGGCGAGCGGCGCCCTGTCGCGCTGCGGACTGGCGGCGGTGGCGCGCGTTTTGCCGGCGGCGCGGCGCGACGGGCTGGCGGCGGCGCAGGGCCGGCCGGCGATGGCGACGGTGCTGCTGGCTCTCCTCTTGGGCATCGCAATCGCCGCCGTGGCGCTCGGCGGACTTGCATTGCCGGCGCTGGCCGCATCGCTGCTGGCGGTGGCCGCGGTGGCGTCACTCGCCCGGACACAGATCGGCGGGCACACCGGCGACGTTTTCGGCGCGGCGCAGCAGGCGGCGGAAGCCGCGGCGCTGCTGACCCTGTCGGCCCTCATTGGAACAGCGGCCATCGGAGCAGCGGCATGACCGCGTTGAACCTTACCCCCCTGACCGTCACCCGCTGGTGGCTGATCCGCCATGCGCCGGTCCGCAACCCGGACAACGTCATCTGTGGGTCGAGCGACCGCGAGGCCGACACCGGCAACCGCGCCGCGGCAACCGCGCTCGCGGCCGGCCTTCCCGCCGACGCCCTGTGGCTGACCAGCCCGCTGCGCCGCAGCCGCCAGACCGCCCAGGCGCTGTGGAGCCGCAACCCCCGCCTTGCCGGCACCGCCGTGGTGGAGCCGGCGCTGGCCGAGCAGGATTTCGGCGATTGGGAGGGCATCAGCCACGACACCGCCGCCCGGCGCGATGCCGAGGCGGCGGCGCGCTTCTGGCGCGACCCGGCCCGCCATGCCCCGCCGGGCGGCGAGAGCTTCGCCGCGGTGATGGACCGTACGGCGGGCGCACTGCAACGGCTGACCGATCTCCATGCCGGACGCGATCTGGTTGCGGTAATCCATGCCGGCACCATCCGCGGCGCATTGGCGCTGGCGCTGGATCTGACCCCGGAGGCGGCTCTGCGGCTGCGGATCGACCCCTGGTCGCTGACCCGGATCGACCACCACCACGCCGGGACGGGATCCTGGTCTGTCGGGGGAGTGAATCAGCAGGTCGGAACTTTCTGACCGCGGCGGGCGTTCCCCAGTCTCAGTTGGGCTACCGAACGAGAGGCAGACCATGGTCCATAGCACCACCGCCGGCCACGGCCACAGCCCCGACCAGGGCGATGTGAAAAAGCTCTGGGAGATGATGAAGGGCGTCCAGGTCGCGATGATGACCACGCTGGACGACAACGGCCGGATGAACTCCCGTCCGATGGCGACGCTGTCCCATGCGGGGTTCGAAGACGGCACCCTGTGGTTCTTCACCCGCGCCCATTCCGAAAAGGTGGACGAGATCGATCGCCACTGGCGCGTCAACCTCGCCTATGCCAACCCCGACAAGCAGGATTACGTGTCCGCCTCCGGCGTCGCCGAGGTCGTGCGCGACCGCGACAAGATCCGCTTCCTGTGGCGCGACATCATGACCACCTGGTTCCCCCAGGGTCCGGACGATCCCGAGGTGGCGCTGCTGAAGGTGTCGGTCGATCAGGCCGAATATTGGGACAGCCCGTCGAGCACCATGGTCTACGCCTACGGCTATGTGAAGGCCAAGCTGACCGGCCAGTCGCCGGATCCGGGCGACCACGCCAAGATCGCGTTCCAGTAACCGCGTTCTGGTGAAAGCCGGCTATGCACGCTGGCCCGACATGAAAAAGCCCTCCCTGCCGACCGCGAGGCCAGCAGGGAGGGCTTTTTCATTTAACGATCACCAGCAGGGCTCAAGAAGCACCCGCTAATGCTGCTTACCAGCTCTTCGCACGGGCCGCCGGCTTGCCGTTGCCGTGGGCTTCACGACGGGCATGGTCCGGGCGGGCATCGCCGCGATGGTTGTCGTTGCGGGCATAGTCCGGACGCGGGCCACGCGGGGCGTGCGGGCCCTTGGACTCGCCGTTGCGGTGCCACGGCTTGCCGGCGCCGCCGGACGGACGGCCGCTGCGACCGGCCGGACGGCCGGCGCCGCCGGTGGTGAAGGGACGCGTCGGCTCCAGGCCGGGCACCACATGCACCTCGAGCGTCGCCTTCGTGTAACGCTCGATGCGGACCAGCGTCTCGCGGTCGGCGCGGGCGGCGAAGGAGATCGCAACGCCCGAGGCGCCGGCGCGGCCGGTGCGGCCGATGCGGTGGACATAGTCCTCCGCCGAGCGCGGCAGGTCGAAGTTGATGACATGGGTGATGTCGCGCACGTCGATGCCGCGGGCGGCGACGTCGGTAGCGACCAGCAGGCGGACCTGGCCGGTGCGCAGACGCTGGAGCGTGCGGTTGCGCTTGGTCTGGTCCATGTCGCCGTGCAGGGCGGCGGCGGCATGGCCGGCGGCGCTCAGCTCCTCGGCCAGCGTGTCGGCATCACGCTTGGTCGCGGCGAAGATGATCGCCTTGCCGACCTCTTCCTGGGCGGCGAAATGCTGCAGCAGACGGCGCTTGTGGTCGAGATCGTCGGCATGGTGCAGACGCTGCTCGACATTGATCGCGGTCGCCTGGCTTTCGACGGCCACACGCTCCGGGTTGCGCAGCAGGTTACCGGCCAGCTGCGCCATGCGGCGGTCCAGCGTGGCGGTGAACAGCATGGTCTGGCGCGTCGGCGGGCAGCACTTGGCGATGGTCTCGACATCGTCGAGGAAGCCCATGTCCAGCATGCGGTCGGCCTCGTCGAGGATCAGCACCTCGACCTCGTCCAGCGAAATGCGGCGACGGGCGACGTGGTCCAGCAGGCGGCCCGGGGTGCAGACGAGAACGTCGACCGGACGCGACAGCAGGCGCAGCTGCTCGCGGTAGGGCATGCCGCCGACCACGTCCACGATGTTCAGCTTCATGAACTTCGCGTATTTGCGGGCGGCGTCGGTGACCTGCTTGGCCAGCTCGCGGGTCGGGGCCAGCACCAGCACGCGCGGGGTGGCGGCGCCGTTCAGCGGCAGCTCGGCGGTGCGGGTCAGCGCCGGCAGCATGAAGGCGGCGGTCTTGCCGGTGCCGGTCTCGGCGGTGGCGAGGATGTCGCGGCCCTGGAGCGCCGGCGGAATGGCGGCGAGCTGGACCGGGGTCGGGACGGTGTATTCGAACGCCTCGAGGGACTTCAGGACGAGCGGGTGCAGACCGAGTTCGGAAAACGTCAAGTTGTAACAACCTTCTCAAAGCAACACGGCACACCCCCGCGCGCCCCTATGGCGGGCGTGGGATATACCGGCGGACTCGCCGGGAGGAGGTCGATAGAGGGAGAGGCGTCTATCCGATGCAGCGGCCATTGCGTCCCTAGAACCCTGGGACGTTTGCCCCCTAGGGGACTGCCGTTGCGCAATCACAGCGCGTCTCGCTCAAGAGACGCGCGAGCCTCCAGCGATCAAGACGCTCTAGATATGCTATTGCGCCGCACAACACAAGCCCCATCGCAGAACGAGCCCCGCGCGCATCACTTGACGACCATGCGTTCGATGTAGATGTCGCGGAACAGGCCGGCCCCCGCCTCGCGGTTCACGGCCTCCTTGATGCGCGCCTTCAGGATTTCGGCGGCACCGGGGCCGGTCAGGGTTTCGCTGTCGATCCGGCCGACGGTCTGGAACAGCCGGTCGGCGATGCGGTCCTGATAGCGCAGGATGCGGTCGAGTTCGACCTTCGGCGCCAGGACCAGCGAGACCTGCATCTCCACCGCCCGCACGCTGCCCAGCGGCACCTCGATGGCAGGCAGCCGCGCCAGTTGCGGTTTCGGCCCCATCCGCGCCTCGATCCGCCGCTGTTCCAGGATGCGGTCCAGCGCGATGCCGCCGGCATAGGCCAGCCCGGCCAGCGTGAACAGGGCGATCAGGACGACGATCAGCAGACGGGTGGGGTTTCCCGGTTCCGGCTGGGTTTCATGGCGCGGCGCCAGCTCGTCCCGCAACGGGTCGGGAGGCGGGGTCGAGAACAGGTTTCCGTGCAGCGTGCGGTGCGTGGCCATGATCGGCCTCCTGGGGTCGGCCTTCTGAAAGCCGGGCGGGAGCAGTGTGGAGCGTAGTGCGCCGGGTGTTAAGATTCGATGGAGGGGCGCGCCCTGTCTCACCGCACGCAGTCGGCCAGCCCGTCCCGCCGCACCACCGCCATGCGCCGCTCGATCACCCCGGCGCGGCGGGCGACATAGGCGCTGGGCCGGGTGGGCGACCAGTTGCGCGGGCTGGGCAGCACCACCGCCAGCAGCGCCGCCTCGCGCCGGGTCAGGGCCGCAGCGGATTTGTTGAAATGGTGCCGCGCCGCCGCCTCGGCGCCATAGACGCCATCGTCCCACTCCACGATGTTCAGATAGACCTCCAGGATGCGACGCTTGCTCCACAGGCTTTCAATCAGCAGGGTGAACCACGCCTCCGCCCCCTTGCGGGTCCAGCTGCGGTCGGGCCACAGGAAAGCGTTTTTGGCGGTCTGCTGGCTGATTGTGCTGCCGCCGCGCAGGCGTCGGCCCTCCTCGTTCTCCTCGAAAGCGCCTTCGATGGCCGCCCAGTCGAAGCCGCCATGGCCGCAAAATCCGGTATCCTCCGAGGCGATCACCGCCTCGACCAGGGCGGGAGAGATGCGCTCCAGCGGTTCCCAGTCACGCGAAAGGCCGGAGCCGCCCAGCGCCCGGATCAGCATCAGCGGCGTCGCCGGCGGCGGCACGACCCGGTAGAGCGCCGCCCACAGGATGGTGAAGGCCATCAGCCCCGCGATCCCGATCAGCGCCCAGCGCAGCAGTTTCCGCATACAGCCCCGTCTCCGCTCGGCTCCTTCGGACTTCCCTCAATGGGGGTGAAGCGGTGCGCCGTCAACATGCGGCGCTCGCTTTGCGGCATGCCACCGCCATATAGTGCCGCCGATGGACCTGACAGCCGATCCCACCCCGCTCCACAGCCTCGACGACGCGCCCGCCATGGTGGCAGGCGCGCGCCGTGTCGTGTCGCTGACCCTCGATGGCGAGGTCGAGGAGCTGTCGCTGGCCGCCGCCGCGGCGAAGGTGCGCCGCCAGCCGCCCCTGGTCTGCCATGCCCGCGCCTTCGCCCGCCGATTGGGGATCGACGCCTTCCCGGCCTTCGACGTGCTGGAGCTGTTCGCCTTCGTCCACCCCGCCCGCTTCTGCGTCCCCACCCCGCGTGGCATCGCCGAGGCGCTCGACCTGCCCACGCCTGAGGGTCACGAGGCGGAGGCGCTGGCCCTCCAGCGCGCCGTGCGCCGTCTGCTGGGCGACTTGGGCGCTGCCGGACGGGAGGAGTCCTCCGATCCCGTCGCCTTCGCCTGGGAGATGGGGCGTGCCGGCTGGCCCTGGGCGGCGGCGGTGCTGGCCGCGCTCGGCAAGCCCGACGGGCCGGAGAAGGGTGCCGCCCGCTCGGGCCTGCGCGTCTGGACCCGCATCAAGGAGTGGGAGGAAGGCGCACCGCCGCCGCCGCCCGCCCAGAACCCGGTCGATCCCGACGAGGCGCGCCGCCGCCTCGCCGCCATGCTGTCGGCCAATGTGCTGGGCAAGGTGGCGGAGCCGCGGCCGCAGCAGGCCGACTATTCCAGCGCGGTGTCCGCCGCCTTCGCCCCACGCCAGCTTCCCGACACCCCGAACGTCGTGCTGGCGGAGGCCGGGACCGGCGTCGGCAAGACGTTGGGTTATCTGGCGCCGGCCACGGTCTGGGCGGAGAAGAATGGCGGGACGGTGTGGATCTCCACCTATACCCGCAACCTCCAGCACCAGATCGACGCCGAGCTGGACCGGCTCTATGCCGACCCGGCGACCAAGGCGCGCAAGGTGGTGCTGCGCAAGGGGCGCGAGAACTACTTGTGCCTGCTGAACCTGGAGGAGGCGGTGCGCGCCATGCCGTTCCAGCCGCACAACGCCATCGGCGTCGGGCTGATGGCGCGCTGGGCGGCGGCGACGCGCGACGGCGACATGACCGGCGGCGACTTCCCCGGCTGGCTGGTCGACATCGCCGGGCGCGGCCCGACCATGGGGCTGGCCGACCGCCGCGGCGAGTGCATCTATTCCGCCTGCGACCATTATGCCCGCTGCTACATCGAGAAGAGCGTGCGCCGCGCCCGCCGTGCCGACATCGTCATCGCCAACCATGCGCTGGTGATGGTGCAGGCGGCGCTCGGCGGCGGCGAGGAACCGACGCTGCCGAGCCGCTATGTCTTCGACGAGGGGCACCATGTCTTCGACGCCGCCGACAGCGCCTTCGCCGGCCATCTGACCTGCCGCGAGACGCAGGAGCTGCGCCGCTGGCTGCTGGGTGCCGAGGAGACCGGCCGCAGCCGCGCCCGCGGCCTGAAGCGCCGGCTGGAGGACATCGTCGCCGGTGACGAGGAGGCTCTGCGCCATCTCGACGACATCCTGATCGGCGCCCGCGTCCTGCCCGCCGACGGCTGGTCGGCGCGTCTGGCCGCCGACAACCCGCAGGGGCCGACCGAGCGCTTCCTGCTGCTGGCCCGCCAGCAGGTCTATGCCCGCACCGCCGGCCAGGGCGGCCCCTACAGCCTGGAGGCCGACAAGGCCTATCCGGTGGACGGCCTGCTGGAGGCCGCGGCGGAGCTGGAGCAGTCCCTGGTCCGCCTGTCCGAGCCGGTCGAGGCGCTTGCCCGCCGGCTGGCCCAGCGGCTGGAGGACGAGAGCGCCGAACTCGATTCCGACCAGCGCCGCCGCATCGACGCTCTGTCGCGCAGCCTGCACCGCCGCGGCACCCTGACGGTCGAGGGGTGGCGCGCCATGCTGCGCACCCTGCCAACCGAGACGCCGTCCCATTTCGTCGACTGGTTCGCGGTGGAGCGGATCGACGGCCGCGACATCGATGTCGGGCTGTACCGTCACTGGGTCGATCCGACGGTGCCCTTCGCCGAGGCGCTGGCCGGTCCCGCCCATGGGCTGGTGGTGACCAGCGCCACGCTGACCGACGGCACCGGCGACATCGGCCAGGACTGGCGCGCGGCGGAGGACCGTTGCGGCGCCAGCCACCTGCCGGCCCCGGCGATCCGCGCCCAGGTCCCCTCCCCCTTCGACTACCCGAACCGCACCCGCGTCTTCGTCGTCAACGACGTGCGCAAGGACGATCTGGGACAGGTCTCGGCGGCCTATAAATCGCTGTTCATGGCGGCGGGCGGCGGAGGGCTCGGCCTGTTCACCGCGATCAGCCGGCTGCGCGCCGTGCGCGACCGCATCGCCGAGCCGCTGGATCAGGTCAACATTCCGCTCTATGCCCAGCATGTCGATCCGCTGGACGTGTCGACCCTGATCGACATCTTCCGCAACGAGGAGCACGCCTGCCTGCTCGGCACCGACGCGGTGCGCGACGGGGTGGACGTGCCGGGGCGCAGCTTGCGCCTGATCGTCTTCGACCGCGTGCCCTGGCCGCGTCCCGACATCCTGCACCGCGCACGGCGCGAGGCCTTCGGCCGCCGGCGCTACGAGGACATGATCACGCGGCTGCGCCTGAAGCAGGCCTTCGGCCGGCTGGTCCGCCGCGCCGACGACACCGGGGTCTTCGTCCTGCTCGACCCGATGATGCCGAGCCGGCTGGCCGGCGCCTTCCCCGAAGGGGTGGAGATGCGGCGCGTCGGACTGAAGCAGGCGGTCGAGGAGACGGCGGAGTTCCTGCGGGGGCGGTGAGGCCGGCCCGGCACCTCTCCACCTCCCTTTCCGTGGCCTGTCCTCCGTAGCCTGTCAGGCGGCGCGCAGCTCGCTGAGGAAGCTGTCCATCGCCTGCTTCAGCATCGCAGCCTGCCGGGCGAGATCGTCCGACGCATGCTTGACGTTGTTGGTGGCGGCCCCCGTCTCGTTCTCCGCCTGCTGAATACCCAGGACGTTGCGCGAAACCTCGGTCGTGCCGACCGCCGCCTGCTGGGCGTTGCGGCTGATTTCGGACGTGGCGCCGCTCTGCTGGTTCACCGATTGCGCCATGTCGGCCGTGGAATTGCTGATCTCCTCCACCTGACCGATGATGCTGCGCATGGCGCCGACCGTCCGGCCCGACGCCGCCTTGACCGCGCCGATCTGGTTGGTGATCTGCTCGGTCATCGCGTGGGTCTGGTTGGCGAGGTTCTTCACCTCGCTGGCGACGACGGCGAAGCCTTTGCCGGCCTCGCCGGCGCGGGCCGCTTCGATGGTCGCGTTCAAGGCCAGCAGATTGGTCTGGCTGGCCACCGCATTGATCGACGCCACGATCTGATCGACCTGATCGATGGAGGCGGACAGCAGGTCGAGCTGGCGCTGGGCCTCGCCGGCCCCCTCGGCCGCCATGCGGGAGCGGTCAGCGGCACGCCCCACGCGGTCGGACAGCTCGCCGATCGAGGCGGACAGTTCCTCAGACGCGGCGGCGACCGTCTGGACATTGGCGCTCGCCTGCTCCGACGCGGCGGCGACGGCGGTGCACTGGGCGCCGACCTCTTCCACGGCGGCGGCCAGCTGCGACGAGGTGGCCTGCAATTCGGTCGCGAAACTGCCGACCGCATCGACGATGGAGCCGACCCGCTCCTCGAAGGACCGCGCCATGTCCAGCGTCCCGCGGCGCTTTTCCACAGCCGCCTGCGCCTCGGCGTCCTTGGCGTCCTGCTCCAGCTGGCGCGTGCGGATCATGCTCTGCTTGAACACCTCCACCGTCCGCGCCATTTCGCCGACCTCGTCGCCACGGCCGGCCCCGACAATCTCCGTCGTGGTGTCGCCGGTCGCCAGACGCACCATCGCCGCATTCAGGGCGGCGACCGGACGGCGAATGCCATAGACCACCAGCAGCACGGACCCGATGGCACCGACGACAAGCAGCGCGACCGCAATCGACAGGGAATTGAACACCGTCCGGTTGGTCTGGTCGGTCAGATCGTCGGACGAACGGTACACTCCGGCGGACACCTCATCCGACAGCTTTGCCGCCAGGTTGAAGGCCTCCACCACCTGGGGGCGCCCTTCCTTTCCATAGACGGCGGCAGCCCCGGCGTGATCGCCCTTCTCCTTCGCCGCGAAGAGTTTGGGCAGCGAGGACTTCACCATTGCCGTCAGTTCCGCGATCCGCGCCACCTTGTCCTTGTGCTCGGGCCTGACCAGACGGTTCATCACCGTGCTCGATTCGACGACGGCCGCCTGAATGTCGTCCATCGCCTTGACCAGAGGCGGAAGTCCCGCGGGATCCTGAAGCAGCAGCACGTTGTTGGCCTGACGGCCGAGGTTGGCGAGGTCGCCGCGCATGCGTTCCAGCTTCAGCGAAAACGTCACGTCTCCATCGATCAGCCTGCTGTAGCGGTCGTCGATCTCACCGATCCGGTTGCTCATGTAGATCGACAGCCCCAGCGTGATCAGGCTGAGAAGCGCCACCACCGCGTAGATTTTCGTGCCGATCCGGAGATTTTCGATAAGTTTCACAGCGACACCTCAGCTGACCTCTGAAAAGAGCGTTTCCCCTGCCGACTTCGGCCGACATGGTGAAAGCAATTCCAGACTCACCTAAGTTCGCGAGGTAAAAAATACCTTAAAGAAGCGGTAGGGAAATGTTCGAAAGATAAATGAAACAAGCCGCAAACAAAAATCTCAATCAGATTACATCGCAGGCTCAAGTCCGGAGGCCGGTCACCCCGCCGGCGCATACACCGCCAGCAATGCAGACAGCGTCACCACGCTCAGCACCGTCGACACCAGGATGGCCGAAGAGGTGCGTTCCACATAGGTCTGGTACTGGCTCGCCACCACGAAGGTCAGCGCGCCGGTCGGCAATGCCGCCAGGATCACCGCGCTGCCGGTCCAGAACGGGTCCATCGGGAACAGCGTCTGCGTCAGCACCCAGGCCAGCGCCGGGTGGACCAGCAGCTTCAGGGCACTGATCCAGCCCGCCTCCGCCAGCCCGGCGGTCAGCCGTTGCGAGGCCAGGAACAGGCCGATGGCGAACAGCGCGCAGGGTCCGGCGGGGGAGCCCATCAGTTCGCAGAACGTCGCAATCGGCTTCGGTACCGCGACGCCGGGCAGCAGCGCCGACCAAGCGAGGCCGGCGGCGGTGGACAGGATCAGCGGGTTCTTCGCCAGCGCCCGGCCGACATCGCGCAATGCCTTGCCCAGCCCGCTGCTATGGCTGTTGGCGAACTCCATCCAGATCACCGCGATGCCGACCATGATGGCGCTCATGATGACGGTCGCCAGGATGGTGGGGGCGAGCCGGTCCGGCCCGAAGGCGGCCAGGAACAGCGGAATGCCCATGTAGCCGGTGTTGGAGAAGGCCGAGTTCAGCCCCTGCATGCATTGGATCTGCGTGCGCTCGCGGTAGACGAGGCGGCCGATCACCGCGCCCAGCGCATAGACCAGCAGCATCGACCCCAGGAAGGCGCCGATGAACGGGCCGTTGAAGATCTCCGGGATCGACCGCCGTGCGGTGCCCAGGAACAGCACCGGCGGCAGCGCCATCCAATAGACGAACTTGTTCAGCGCCTCCGACGAGGCGGCGCCGAGCAGCTTCGACTTCCCGGACAGGAAGCCGGCCAGGATGATGGCGAATACGGGAAATGCGACATTGAGGACGACGTTCATGGTGCGCGACAATAGGCAACGCCAACCGTCGCGTCGAGCGGCCGACCCCTCCACTCCCGGCATGGCACCCTTGACGCGGCTGGTGCGGCGTTCGAGATTGCCGACCTTACACGCGACCACTCCCCAGCGGAGACCGCCCCATGAGAAAGCCGACCGATTCCATGATCGACCACCACAGCGCACTCATCTACGTCATGGTCCTGGTGTCCGCCTGCGACGGCGACATGACTGACCTTGAACTGGAAGCCATCGGCGAGAATGTGCGCTACCTGCCGATCTTCAAGGACTACAGCGGCGATCAGGTGATGGCCGCCACCCGCGAATGCACCGCCATGCTGAGCGACAGCGACGGGCTGGACACCGTGCTGACCATCATCGAGCAGGCGCTGCCGTCCAAGCTGCGCGAGACCGCCTATGCGGTGGCCTGCGACATCGCCGCCGCCGATCCCAAGGCATCGCAGGAGGAACTGCGCATGCTGGAACTGATCCGCCACCGGCTGGGGGTCGACCGGCTGTGCGCCGCCGCCATCGAGCGCGGCGCCCGCGCCCGCCACATGCGCCTGTGACCCTATTCCACGTATAGTGAAAGCCTCGACATGACCGAAGAAACCATCCGCCCCGATCTCACCGGCCAGCGCGTCGGCGTGATCGGGCTTGGCCTGATGGGCAAGCCGATGGCCCGAGCGCTCGCCCGTGCCGGCGCGGAGCTGGTGGTGACCAGCCGCAGCCCCGGCCCGGTCGCCGAACTGGCGGCGGAGGGCATGCTCGCCGCCACCGGCCCGGCCGCCGTCGCCGGACAGGCGGGGATCGTCATCCTGATGCTGACCGACACCACGGCGGTGGAAACGGTGGCCGAGGCTCTGCTGCCGGTCCTGCGTCCCGGCCATCTGGTGATCGACATGGGCACCACCGCCGTCGCCGCCACCCGCGCGCTGGCCCAGCGCGTCGCCGCCGTCGGGGCGGAGTGGCTCGACGCGCCGGTCTCCGGCGGGACCGTGGCGGCCGAGGGTGCCATCCTCACCATCATGGCCGGCGGGTCAGAGGCTGCCTTCGCCCGTGCCCTGCCGGTGTTGCAGGCGATGGGCCGCCGCATCACCCATGTCGGGGACAGCGGCGCCGGCCAGATCGCCAAGTCGGCCAACCAGGTCATCGTCGCCCTGACCATCGGCGCAGTGGCGGAGGCGCTGGCGCTCGCCAGGGCGGCCGGCGCCGATCCGGCCAAGGTGCGCGACGCCATCCGCGGCGGCTTCGCCGAATCCCGTATCCTCGACCTGCATGGTGGCCGCATGGTCAGCGGCGACTTCACACCCGGCGGCCGCGTCACCACCCAGGTCAAGGATCTGAAACAGGCAGAGGAGCTGGCGCAGCAGTCCGGCATCGACCTGCCGACGCTCGGCCTGTCGCTGGAGCTGTTCGAGATGCTGGTGGACCAGGGCGACGGCGCGCTGGACCATTCCGCCCTCTACCGCCTGTTCGCCCGCTGATCCCGGCGGACGGCCGGGGACGGAGCGCGACGCTCCGTCCTCCGGTCGCCATTCTCCGGCATATCATTCCCTCCGTTGCGGCAAAGCCTCGCTTTCCGCAAGTTTCTTCTCAAAACGGTTGAGGATAAGCGCCGCATCGTCCATTCTCCCGGCTTTCCGCAGGGTGGCAAAGCACTGCCGGCCCCTTTGTCTAAACAGGACATCTTCACAGGTCAGGCGGCGATGACGGGCGAGCGCATCTATCTCTACGACACCACGCTGCGCGACGGGGCGCAGACCCAGGATGTCGATTTCTCGGTCGCCGACAAGATCGCGATTGCCAAGGATCTCGACCGGCTGGGCATCGACTATGTCGAGGGCGGCTGGCCCGGTGCCAACCCGACCGACGACCAGTTCTTCGCCGAGGCGCCGGAGCTGACGCGCGCCACCTTCACCGCCTTCGGCATGACCCGCCGCCCCGGCCGCAGCGCCGCCAACGACCCGCAGCTGACGGCACTGGCCCAGTCGCGCGCCAAGGCGGTCTGCATGGTCGGCAAGAGCTGGGACTTCCATGTCGACGTCGCGCTGAACATCCCGCGCGAGGAGAATCTCGACCTCATCCGCGACAGCATCGCGGCGCTGCACGCCGCCAAGGGCGAGGCGCTGTTCGACGCGGAGCATTTTTTCGACGGCTACAAGCGCAACCCGGCCTATGCCGTATCCTGCATCAGGGCGGCGTTCGAGGCCGGGGCGCGCTGGATCGTGCTGTGCGACACCAACGGCGGCACGCTGCCGCACGAGGTCGACGCCATCGTCCGCGAGGTGGTGGAGACGCACGGCATCCCCGGCGACCGGCTCGGCATCCACTGCCACAACGACACCGAGAATGCGGTCGCCAACTCGCTGGCCGCGGTGCGGGCCGGCGCGCGGATGATCCAGGGCACCATCAACGGGCTGGGCGAGCGCTGCGGCAACGCCAACCTCGTCTCGCTGATCCCGACGCTGATGCTGAAGATGGGCTACGAGACCGGCATCCGCCGCGAGGATCTGCATCTCCTGACCCAGTTGAGCCGCGCCTTCGACGACCGGCTGAACCGCGCGCCCAACCGCCACGCTCCCTATGTCGGCGCCAGCGCCTTCGCGCACAAGGGCGGGCTGCATGTCTCGGCGGTCGAGAAGGACCCGTCCTCCTACGAGCATGTGGCACCCGAAGCCATCGGCAACCGCCGCCAGATCGTCATGTCCGACCAGGCCGGCCGCTCCAACCTGATCGTGCGGCTGCGCGACATCGGCATGGCGGTGGATGCGAAGGACGACCGCCTTGCCGGCCTGCTCGATCTGGTCAAGCAGCGCGACAGCGACGGCTACGCCTACGACACGGCGGAGGCCAGCTTCGAACTGCTGGTCCGGCGCGAGCTGGGCGAGGTGCCGCGCTTCTTCGAACTGCTGCGCTTCCACGTCACCGACGAACGCCGCTACAACGCGGTCGGCAAAATGGTGGTGGAGTCGGAAGCTGTGGTGCGCGTGCGGGTCGGCGATGCCGTGCGGATGGAGGTTGCCGACGGCAACGGCCCGGTGCATGCGCTGGACGTCGCCATGCGCAAGGCGCTGGAGCCGGCCTATCCGGCGCTGGCCAAGGTCAGCCTGTCCGACTACCGGGTCCGCATCCTGGCCGCCAAGGAGGGCACCGGCGCCATGCCGCGCGTCCTGATCCGCAGCGCCCGCACCGACGGCACCGAATGGTCGACGCTGGGCGTGTCCACCAACATCATCGAGGCCTCGATGGAGGCGCTGGTGGACAGCTACACCTACGCCCTGATGAAGGGCGACGCGAAGCCGGTCTGAGAGTCGGCGCGAAGGGCCACGCGGCACCTTCCCAGCATGGCGATGTTCTGTTAGCTAGAGCGGTTTCGGGGCGCTCGCATTCACGCGGGGCCGGCTCCGGTCATCAGCGCCCGTATTGCCGCGGGTCCGCTCTCGGAGGATCATCGCCATGCTCTGGCTCGCCGCCTATATCGGCAGCATTCTTGCCATCAACTTCGCCTTCAGCCTGTTTCCGCACCTGGATCTGGTCTGGTCCTGCTGGGCCGGCCTGATCTTCATCCTGCGCGACATGGTGCAGGTGCGCTTCGGCCACTGGGCGCTCGCCGCCATGCTCAGCGGCACCGTGCTGTCCTATCTGCTGACCGACCCCTTCGTCGCCACCGCCAGCGTTGTCGCCTTCGCCGTGTCGGAGATGATCGACTGGGCGGTCTTCACCGTCACCCGACGTCCGCTGCGCGACCGGCTGTGGATCAGCGCCGCCCTGTCGGTGCCGGTCGACACCGCCATCTTCTTCGGCATGCTGGACGTCTGGGATCCGACCGTCTGGGCCGCCAGCTTCGCCTCGAAGCTGCTGGGCGTCTCGGTGGTCTGGCTGCTGATGCGCGCCCGCGACGGGCGCGTGGCGGTCGCGGCGTAAAGGGCCGGCTCGAACGCTCCGACCTTGATCCTCCCCCGCCGGGCGGGGGAGGATAGGCGGAGGGTTGGCCTCTCCTTCAGAACCGCTTCACGAACCGGTTGAACAGCCGCCCCAGCGGCCCGGTCATCCGCAGCCCGCCGATGGTGGTGGCAAGGCACAGGCAGCCTTCCGGGTCGGACACCGGCCGGTGGATCAGCGACGGGTCGCCGACGGCGATGTCGCCGGGCAGGAAGGCGCCGAACTCGTCGGAGAAACCGCCCTCCAGCACAACGGTCAGCTCGATACCGCCATGGGTGTGCACCGGCACGCCGACGCCGCCCTTCATGCGGATCAGCTTGGTGGTCCCGTCCGGACCGGACAGCAGCTCCATGCTGCGCATGCCCGGCTGGAGGAACCGCCAACCGCCCGCCCCCAGCCGCCCCTCGCGGTCGAGCCGGCCGCGCAGATAGCTGCGCAGGGGTTCCGGATAGCGCGACTGCTGCACCGACGGCTTGACGGCCGGGCGGCAAGGCGCCGGCCGCTCATGGTCCAGGCGGGCCATCAGCGCTTCCAGGCAGCCATCGGACAGCGGTTCCGGTTCCAGATCGTCCAACAGGGCGCCGCCGACCGCCTCCATCTCCGCCACGGCGTGGCGGCAGGCGGGACAGAAAGCCATGTGGGTGGCGACGGCCAGCGACGCGCCCTCGCACAGGGCGCCGCCGGCATAGTCGATCAGCAGGGTGTCGCCGGGGTGGTGGCTCGGCCGGTTCATCGGAAATGCCTCATCCGACATCCTTCAGCGACCGGCGCAGGCGTTCCATCGCCAGACGCAGGCGCGATTTGACGGTGCCGAGCGGGATGCCGTGCTCCGCGGAAATGACGCTGTGCGGCTTGTCCTCGAAATAAGCCATGCGCAGAAGCTCGGCCTGTTCCGGCGGCAGATCCTTCAGCGCGGCGCGCAGGCGCCCGCTGCTTTCCTTCGCCTCGATCCGGCGGTCGGCGGCCTCATCGGGTTCGGGCACCAGGGCGGGATCGTCGGGGTCGATCTCCGGCCGCTGTTCGCGCCGCAACACATCGATTCGCTTGTTGCGGGCGATGGTGAACACCCAAGTGCCGGCCGAGGCATGGATCGGATCGTAGGTTTCGGCACGACGCCAGACCAACAGCATGACCTCCTGAACAAGCTCTTCCGCCGCGCCGGAATCGCATCCCAACCGGCGCAGATACGTTTTCAGCCGTGGCGCGAAGTGGCCGAACAGAACCCCGAACGCCTGGCGGTCCCGCTCGCGCCCTACGGCGACGAGCAGGTCTTCCAGGCTGGGGGCCATGTCGGCCGCGGGGGTGTGCTGGTCCTGCATGGTCCCATTCAAGGGGAACATCGGCTTCCGCACAAGCCGGGGATGGCACCCATTCCCGGAATTCGCGGCAGCCGCCCCGTTTTCAAGACCTCTGCGTCAATCCTGCACCCCACGGGCTTTCACACCGGGCTGTATGTCGCATCGTGACCTTCGGTACGCAACCGTCCGACCGCTGGATCACGAAAAAACCCGACCTGCGGCATTTCGTTCGATTTAGCCGGATGAGCGGGCCGAACCGGCTCTATCTGATGAACCCCATGGCGCGCAGGGCGTCGGCAACTTCCGGCATCTCCAGCGCCTCGACGAAGCGGCGGACGGCCGGACGGTCGCGGCGGGCGGCGGGGATGACGAAGTCGTAATGCTCCTCCTGCAACGGCAGGAAGCCCAGCCCGTAGAGATTCGCCGCGGTTTCGATGGCGACGCCCCAATCGGCACGGTTCTGCGCCACCGCGACGGCGACGGCGTTGTGAGACTTGGCCTGCGTCCAATAGCCGGTCGGCCGCGCCGGCCCCAGCAGCCGGTCGGTCAGGATGCGGGTGCCGCTGCCGGCATTGCGGTTGATCAGGATGCAGTCGGCCAGACCGGCCACCGCGGCCACCGCCTCCTGCGCCGTCCGCCCCTCGAACCGCGGGTCGCCGCGGCGGAAGACGATGCCCTGCATGCGGCGGTAGCCGGTGACGAGGTCGAGACCCGGTGCCAGGAACGGCGTGTTGTAGGCGCCGGTGGCGGGATCCATCAGATGGACGGGGGCGATGTCGCACTCCCCGCGCCGGGCCGCCGCCAGCCCGCCCATCGAGCCGACATTCAGCGCCTTGACCGTCATCCCCTCGCCGATCAGGCGGCCGAGCACGGCATTCAGGCCGATGCACTGGCTGCCGACCACGATCAGGTCGGCGGGCGTCAGTGAACGGCCAAGCAGTTGGACCGACACCGGCGTGCCGGCCTCCACCGCCTCGGCCTGGGCATCGATGGCGAGGAAGCCGTCGGCATGGCTGAAGGCGGTGACCGCCCCCGACCCCTTCGACAGCGGATAGGCCGCCAGCTCGTCCCCGCCGGTGCCCCCATTGGCGATATGGACCAGCGAGACCATGACATATTCGGTGCGCCCGCGCTCCGACCCCAGCCGCACCGGCAGGGTGGCCGGCACCTCCTCCGCCAGCGCTGGCGGCAGGCCGGCCAGGGCGCGGATCACCGGGGCGACGAAGCTGTGGAAAGTGAACATGGCCGATGTCGGGAAACCCGGCAGGATCACCACCGGCTTGCCGCCGGTCACCGCGAGGCACAGCGGCTTGCCCGGCTTCAGCGCCACGCCATGGGCGACGATGCCGGGGTCCGACAGCCGCGCAACGATGCGGTGGGAACGGTCGCCCGCCCCCTTCGACGTGCCGCCCGACAGCAGCAGCGCGTCGCACTCCAGCCCCTGGGCGACCAGCCTCTCCAGCGCCTCGTCCTCGTCCGGGGCGATGCCCAGCGGCACCGGCTCGCCGCCCAGTTCGGCGACGGCGGCGGCCAGGATGGCGCCGTTGCTGTCATAGACCGCTCCGGTGCGGATCGGCTGGCCGGGTGCGACGATCTCGTCGCCGGTCGACAGGATGGCGACGCGCGGCCGGCGCACCACCGCGACCTCGCCCAGCCCGATGGCAGCGAGCACGCCGATCTCCCGCGAGGTCAGCAACTGGCCCTTGCGCAGAACCACCTCGCCGCGGCCGATGTCGGAGCCGGCGGCGGCGACGAAGGCACCAGGGGTGGCCGGGCGGGTCAGGGTGACGAACAGGCCGTCGGGCCGCTCCACCGCCTCGGTCGTCTCCACCATCACCACGGCATCGGCGCCGCGCGGCAGCATGCCGCCGGTGGCGATCACCGTGGCGGTGCCGGGCTCCACCGTCAGTTCGGGGGCATGGCCGGCGGCCAGCACCTCGTCGTTCAGGCGCAGGGCGACCGGCCGGTCCTCGGCAGCACCCGCCGTGTCGGCGGCGCGCACGGCGAAGCCGTCGACCACCGAGCGGTCGAAACCGGGAACATCCACATCGGCCGTCACATCGGCGGACAGCACGCGCCCCAGGGAGGCCGACAGCGGCACCCGCTCCTCCCCCCGTGGCGACAGGTCGAGATGGCGGTGGAAGCGGGGGCGCGCCTCCTCGCCGCTGACCACCTCCAGGAACTGGTCCTGGCGGGCGGCCTGGGCGACGAAACGGCGGATGTCCTCGCGGCTGCGGTCGGAACTGTGCACGCGGCAAACCCTTGCTGGATAAGAGCGGCGGGATACGTCCTCGCCTCTCAGTCGAACCTGTACATGGTGACGGGAACGCCGTCCGGCACGCCTTCGCTGTCCGCGCCGATCAGGACGAAGCCGTCGGCCCGCGCCGCCGCCGCCAGCCCCGGCCAGCCGGGCGAGGCCACCGGCTCCACCCTGCCGTCCCCGTCCAGCCGGACCCGGTGCAGGTCGAGGCAGCCGATTTCCGACACCAGCTTGCGGGCCGTCACCGCCCGGACCGTCACATGAGGCAGATCGGCCGACAAGCCGGCAGCGCGCCGCACCGCGCGGCCGGCCAGCAGTTCGTAAGCCGCCAGCGCCGCCATCGGCTCCCCCGGCAGCAGCAGGACGGGCACGTCGCCGACGACACCCAGCCCGGCGCTGCCGCCCGGCCGCATGGCGATGCCGTGCAGGTCGATGCGGCCAGCCCGGGCCAGGGCGGGCGCCGCCACATCGTCGGGGCCGGTGCCGGTTCGTCCGGCCGACAGGATCAGGTCGGCGCCCGGCCGGGCGAAGGCTTCAGCCAGGGCATCCGGGTCGGCCGGCACGACCTCGACCGCCTCGACGGCCCCGCCGTCGCGCCCGACCAGCGCCGCCAGCATGGCCGCGACCTGCTCCGGCGCGCCGGCCTTGGGACCTCCGGCCATCAGAATCCGCAGCCGCGGTGCCGGCAGGACCGATACGGTGTCATGCCCCGCGGCGGCGAGCAGGCCGAGATCGCCGGGGCGCAGGCGCCGCCCGGCCGGCAACAGCGCCTTTCCGGCGGTGGTCCAGGCGCCCTGTCGCTCCACCCCGCTGCCGGGCGCCACCGCGTCGATGGCCTCGATGAAGGGGCCGACGGCCTGCGCCGCCTCATAGGGGATCACCGCGTCGCAGCCTGCCGGAAGAGGGTCGCCGGCGCTCACCGCAACCGCCGCCGTCAACGGCACCGGGTTGTAGGAGCCGGCGCCGAGCGTGTCGGCCGCCGCCACGGCATAGCCGTCCACCGCGGCACGGCCGGCCGGGGGCCAGTCCCCCAGCGCAGCGACGGCGTCGGCCAGCCGCAGCCCGCCGCAGTCCGCCACGGGCAGGATCCTTGCGGCAGGCACGGCGACCCGGCGGCCGATCCAGTTCCAGCCATCCGCCAGCGGCGCACGGCGCGGGAAACCGCGGCCGCGGACATCGTAAAAGGACGGGCCCGGCAGCGGCGCCGTCACAGCGCCGGCACCATGGCGTCCTGCACGCGGTTGCGGCCGGTGCGCTTGGCGCGGTAGAGCAGCTGGTCGGCCATCTCAGCCAACTGTTCGGGGCTGTCCTCGGCCGACGGGATCACGGTGGCGACCCCCAGGCTAATGGTGACATAGGGGATGACCGGCGACTGCGCATGCGGGATGCGGCACTCCACGACGCCGGTCCGGAAGCCTTCCGCCACGCGGACGGCGCCGGGACCGTCGGTTTCCGGCAGCAGGCAGACGAACTCCTCGCCGCCATAGCGGGCGACGAGGTCGCTCGGCCGCCGCGCACGGTCCGACAGCAGCTCGGCCACCATGCGCAGGCATTCGTCGCCGGCCTGATGACCGTAATGGTCGTTGTAGGCCTTGAAATGATCGACATCGAGGATGATGAGCGACAGCGGCAGGTTCGACCGGGCACAGCGCCGCCATTCGCGCGCCATCGCGTCGTCGAAGCGGCGGCGGTTGGCGATGCCGGTCAGCCCGTCCAGGAAGGACAGGCTGCGCAGCAGGTCGGTCTGCCGCTTCAGCAGCAGATGGTTGCGCACGCGCGCCTTCACGATGGGCGGGCTGATCGGCTTGGTGATGAAGTCGATAGCCCCCACCTCCAGCCCGCGGGTCTCGTCCTCCACCTCGCTCTTGGCGGAGATGAAGATGACGGGGATGTCGTGGATGGCGGGATCGGCCTTGATGCGCCGGCACACCTCGAACCCGTCCATCCCCGGCATCATGATGTCCAGCAGGACGAGATCCGGCATCCGCGCCTGGACCAGATCCAGCGCCTTTTCGCCGTCGGTGGCGAAATAGATGTCGTAATCGTCCTTCAGGATGCGACTCAGCACATGGACGTTGGACGGGATATCGTCCACCACCAGGATTTTCGGGCGGAGGTCGGCCATGGGCGCGTTCAGACCGTCGCTAACGGGAGGCCGAGGTCTCGCGCGATCCGCTGCACGATCCCAAGCGCCTTGGTGAAGTCCAGACCGTCGATGGCGGCGGACAGCCCCTTCATCGTCGAAGGCTCGACCCAGTCCGTCAGCAACGGCGCCAGCATAGCGAACTCCTCCGCCGCTGCGAAGTTACTCTCTTGCAGCAAAGTTGCGAATTGAGGCAGGCGGTTCGCCAGCTGCGCCCGGCTCTCCGCCGACCGGCCTGGCATCCCCGGCCCTCCCGCCGGTCCCATCTTTCCGCCGGGTGCCGCACGCAGCCGCTGCGCGCTTTCCAGCACGAGCGCCAGTTCGCTGCGCAGCACCGGCACCTGGGCCGCAGCCGCGACGGCATCGTCCCTGTAGACGGCGACCTGCAAGGCGTCGGCGGCGACCGACAGGCGGCGCGCACCGAGGTTGCCGGCAACGCTTTTCAGCTCATGCGCGATGGACTTGGCCGTGGCCAGATCGTTGCCGTCCACCGCCGCGGCGATCCGTTCGGCGACGGTGCCATAGCCGTCGGCGAACTGGCCGATGAAGCGGCGGAACAGGTCGGTGTCCCCGCCCAGCCGGTTGAGCGCATCGGCAAGGTCGATGCCCGGCAATCCATCGGGCAAATCGGCCAGCGGTCCGGCGGGACGGCCAACCGGCATCGGCGGAGCCGGGGCGCGCGTCAGCATGGCGTCGCCGTGCAGCGGGACGGGGCCGGCACCGCAGGGCGCGCAGGGCCGCACCGCCACCAGCGGCGGCCCGATCCAGCGGGCCAGCGTGGCGAACAGCTGCGGCAGGTCGAGCGGCTTCGGCACATGGGCGTCCATCCCGTTGTCGAGGCAGCGTTGCCGGTCTTCCGGCAGGGCGCTTGCCGTCATGGCGATGATCGGCAGCTGCTGCCCGCCCGGCAGCGCGCGGATCGCGGCAGTCGCGGCGAAGCCGTCCATGTCCGGCATATGCACGTCGAGCAGCACGGCATCGAACGGCTGGCCGGCCGCGCGCACGCATTCCAACGCCTCCCGCCCCGTCGACGCCGTGGTGACCGACGCGCCGGCGCGCTCCAGGATCTCGAACGCCACCTGCCGGCTGATGTCGTTGTCGTCGGCCAGCAGCAGTCGGCGGCCATGCAGCGCCCGGCTGGCGTCCCAGGCCGGCCCGCTCAGCCCGCCCAACCCGCTGCCGCCGGACGGCGCCGGAACCGGGGATGGCAGGAGAGACGCGCCATGCCCGGCTTGGGCATAGGCGACGGTCACGGCGTCGAGCAGGGTGGAGGCGGTGACCGGCTTCACCAGGAACCCTGAAATCCCGGCCTCCTCGAAGCGGGCGCCCAGCCGCTCGCGGCCATAGCCGCTGATGACGATGATCATGGGGGTGCCGGCATGGACGTCGGCGCGGATGCGGCGCGCCGCCTCGATGCCGTCCATCCCCGGCATCTTCCAGTCCATCAGCACCATGTCGTAGGCATGGCCTGCCGCAGCGGCACGCTCCAGCTCGGCGATGGCGCTCTGGCCGTCGCAACAGGCGGTGACGGTCCAGCCGAAGGCGGTGGCGATGGCGCCCAGCACCTCGCGCGCGGTGGGGTTGTCGTCGACCACCAGCACGGTCAGGTCGCGCGGCACCGGGCGCGGGTGGGAGTCGGGCCAGCCGGCCGCAGCCCCGCCGGGATGACGGTCGAACTCCGCCTGGAAGCGGAAGACGCTGCCCTTGCCGGGCTCGCTCTCCACATCCATCGCGCCCTTCATCAGCCGGACGAGCCGGGCGCAGATCGCCAGCCCCAGCCCGGTGCCGCCGAACCGCCGGGTGGTGGAGCTGTCGCCCTGGCTGAAGGCCTGGAAAAGCCGGTCGCGCTGTTCCGGCGCGATGCCGATGCCGGTGTCGCGCACGGCGAACTCCAGCACCGTGCGCTCGTCGCCCAGCGACCGCACCCCGACCGACACCACGACCTCTCCCGCCTCGGTGAACTTGATGGCGTTGCCGGCGAGGTTGATCAGGACCTGCTGGAGCCGCAGCGGATCGCCGATCAAATCCAGCGGCACGTCCGGCGCGACGGAGAACAGGACGTCGATGTCCTTTTCCTGCGCGGCCGACCCGACGATGACCGCCAGCGTCTGCAACAGGTCGTCCAGCCGGAAATCGACCCGCTCCAGTTCAAGCTTGCCGGCCTCCACCTTCGAGAAGTCGAGGATGTCGTTCAGGATGCCCAGCAGCGACTGCGCCGACACCCGCACCTTCTGCACGTAATCGGCCTGCCGGCCATTCAGCTCGGTCTGCTGCAAAAGGTGGATCAGCCCGAGGATCGCATTCATCGGCGTGCGGATCTCGTGGCTCATGTTGGCCAGGAACTCGCTCTTGGAACGGCTCGCCGCTTCCGCCGCCAGCCGGGCGCGCTGCATCGCCGCCTCCGCCCGCTTGCGCTCGGCGATCTCGTGGAAGACCACCACGGCACCCTCGACCTTGCCGTCGGCCAGCATCGGGGAGGCCGTGTACTCCACCAGGAAAGGCGTCCCCGCCTTGCTCCAATAGGTGTCCTCCAGCCCGCGCCGGCTCTCCCCGCTCAGCAGCACCTCGGTCACCGGGCATTCCAGCGCCGGGAAATGGCTGCCGTCGGCACGGCGGGAATGGATCAGCGCATGCAGGTTGCCGCCCAGCAGCTCCTCGTTGGAATAGCCAGTCAGCGCCGAGGTGGCGGGGTTGGCGAAGGTGATCGTCCCGTCGCGGTTGACGCCGCAGATGCTGTCGGACGCCGAATGCAGGATCAGGTTCAAACGGCGGTTGGCGCTGGCGAACGCCTCGTTGGCGACTTCCAGCTCGCTCTTCTTGGTGTCCAGCTCGGCGTTGGTGTCGGCCAGTTGGCGGCGCCCGGCCACCTCGCGCTCCAGGCTGCGCAGCGCGATATAGGCCAGACCGGCGCAGGCCAGCACCGCCAGCCCGACCAGGATGCTGCCCCGGAGCGTACGCTCCCGCCAGGGCGCCAGTTCCGTCCGCTCCGACAGGGCGACGAACGCGACGAGCGGCAGGTTCGGCACCCGCTGGTAGGACAGGATGCGCCTGCTCCCCGGCCTCGGCCCGTCTGCCTCGAAGGTTTCGATGGCTGCATCGGCCGCGTGGCGCAGCACGACGCTCCCGTCCGGGCCGTCCAGCGGCTCGCTGGCGGGAAAGCGCAGCACGGGTTTTCCATCGGTGCGGATAACCGCAATCGCCGAACCGGCACCGAGATCCAGGCTTTCGTAGAGCTGGCTGTAATAGTCGAGGTCGACATTGGCATGAACAACCCCCTGGAAGCGGCCTTCCAGCATGATCGAACGGCTGACGGTGAAGAACTCCGTCCCCGTCTGCCGGCCGGTGATGCGCTCGCCGACATGGAAATCTGTCCCGTCGAGATGCGCCTTGAAAAAGCTGCGATCCGAAGCGTTGACGCGTGGTGTCGGATATTGCCTGCTGGTCAGCACGGCGTCCCCGGTTGCACCGTCGATCCACAGCGCCGCGATTTCCGGCAGGCTGTCCACCATGTCGCGGACGGTGATCCAGGCCTCGCGATTGGTGTCCAGGCCGGGCATGCCGTAATGGCGGATGAGATCCTGCGCACGGCTGATGACGAGGTCTGCGGTCGCAACCGTCCGCCGGACATGCTCTTGCAGCAGGCGGGCGGTGGATTGGGCCTGCTCCCGGCCGTGGCGCAGCGTCTCTTCCCGGTCGGCCCAGACGACATAGCCCCAGAAGCCGGCGCCGAGCAGCGCGATCAGCGCGAAGGCCGCGGCCAGCAGCAGACGGGTGCGGGTGGGGGAAAGCGTGAGTGCCGCAGCGTCGATCGGGTGTCTGTCCATCATTGCAGAGTTGTCGCCGCACCGCCGCCGGCAACCGGCGCCGCCCGCCGGTCCTTCCGCCTACATCGGTCGGAGTATGGTCTGGCGCCGGCTGCGTCCGCAAGCAACTTGATGTGCGCAAGGGCGGCGTTCGCGACACCCGGCGCTTGCGGGGGACCCCTCAGGTACAGCCCCCCTTGCACCGCCTGCGTTCGTACAACGGCTGGGGCATCGTCCCCATATTCACGTCCGATATTTGTCATGCCCGCCCCGCCCCCTTCGCCCTCGCCTCCGCCGTGAAAGCGCCCGTCCGATGGCCGACCGCCGCCCCCTGCCGCCCAAGCCTTTCCTACTCGCCACACTGCTGGCCTTGGCCGCCGGCCCGGTCCTGCTCCAGTCGGCATTGATCCAGCCGGCCCTGGCGCAATCGGCGCTGACCGGGCCGGTGCGGTCGGACCCGATGCAGACGGTCGGCGCCGAGGTGCATGTGCGGATCGAAACCCTGCCGAAGCCCTATGCCACACCCGCGGTCGCCAACGAGGCGGTGCTGGTGCAACGCCCCGCCGAGCAGCCCCTGCGCGCGCCGCGCGGCTTCACCGTCACCCTGTTCCGCGACCATGTCGAGAATGCGCGCAACCTGCTCGTCCTGCCCAACGGCGACGTGCTGGTGGCCCAGCAGCGGCCGGGCACCCTGACCCTGCTGCGCGATGCCGACGGCGACGGCCGGGCGGAGATGGCCCAGGTCTGGGCCGACGGCTTCGACCATCCCTTCGGTCTCGCCTTCCATGACGGGGCGGTGCTGGTCGGCGATCTGGCCGGGGTGTGGCGGCTGCCCTGGACCGCCGGGACGACCCAGGCGGGGGAACGGCGGCGGCTGACGCCGGAGGGCGCCTTCGGCAAACGCGGCGGCCATGCCACGCGCTCCGTCGCGGTGGCGCCGGACGGGCGGCACTTCTATGTCGGCATCGGATCGGAGGGAAACATTGGGGTGGAGCCGGAACCGCGCGCCACCATCCAGGAATTCCGCATCGACGGCAGCGGCCAGCGCACCTACGCCGCCGGCCTGCGCAACGCGGTCGGCCTTGCCTTCAAGCCCGGCACCGGCGACCTCTATGCCGTCGTCAACGAGCGCGACGGGCTGGGCGACCAGCTGGTTCCCGATTTCCTGACGGCGGTGAAGCCGGGCGGCTTCTATGGCTGGCCCTATTCCTACATCGGCGACAACCCGCAGCCCGACCTTGCCGGGCGGCGGCCCGATCTGGTGAAGGCGGCGCTGGTGCCGGGGCTGCTGTTCCAGGCCCATTCGGCACCGATCGGGCTGGCCTTCGGCGACGCCACCCATTTCCCGGAGCGCTATCGCATGGGCGCCTTCGTGTCTCTGCACGGGTCGTGGAACCGCTCGCGTCCGACTGGCTACGCCATCGCCTTCGTGCCCTTCGACACCGCGCCCTTCGACAAGAGCCGGCCGACCGGCACCTATGAGACCTTCGTCACCGGCTTCCGCGTCACCCCGGCCACGGGGACCGCAACGGGGAGTGCCGCGGAGGGCGACGAGACCCCGAAGGTCTGGGGCCGGCCGAGCGGGCTGGCGGTGACCGGCGACGGCGCCCTGCTGATCGCCGAGGACGCCTCCGGCACGGTCTGGCGCGTCGCCTACGCCGCGGCGGACAAGGATGCCGAGAGGGAGCCGGCGGCCAGAACGGCTCCCAGGCCCTGACAGGTCAGCAGCACTCGTCCTCCAACTGGCGCAGCATCGCCAGCCCGTCCTCGTCGTCATGCTCCTCGAACAGGTCGGCGATGTAATAGATGTTGGCGCAGAGCAGGCACAGCCCGTCGGCCTGCCGTTTCAGCGGGTCCTCGGCCACCGCCAGCTTGGCGCGGAACCGCTCCCAGAAGGCGTTGGTCTTGGCGGGGTCGTCGATGTGCATGTACAGGCGGTCGATGATGCGGCGGCTGTTGCCTTCGCAGTCGATCCCCTTGAACGAGACATAGCGGTCGGGCGCGTCGATGCTGTCCACGGAAGCGGGCTCCTCATTCCAGTTGGCAGGGGTGGGGAAGATTGGTCCGATGCTTCCCCACCGGCACGCCTGCGATCAAGCGGCCCTGCACCAGCGGCATCCGGCCTGCGCGAATGGCGGGATCGCTGCATGAACGGACGCTGCTACAGCGCCAGCCGTTTCTTCAGCGCCTCGGCCCGGTTGCGGCTGACCGGCACGCGGGGGGCGCCGGGGGCGGCCATGACGAAGGCGGCGCGGCCATCCTGCCGTTCCACCGCGCGGGCGTGGCGCAGGTTCACGATATAGCCGCGATGGGTGCGCACGAAGGACCGGGCGTCGAGCCGCGCCTCCAGTTCCGACAGCGGCAGGCCGCAGAAGAAGGCGCCATCGGCGGTGTGGACGGTGGTGTAATGGCCGTCGGCCTGGAGATAGACGGCATCGGCCGGGTCGAGCAGCACAATCCCCTGCCCCTTCTCCACCGGCAGCTTGACCAGCGGTTCAGGCGCCTGCGATGCGGGAGCTTGCGATTGCGGGTTTTGCGCATCGACCACCGATGGCCGCGCCGCCTCCATCAGCATCAGGGCGGTGACCGCGCTGCCCTCCCCCGCCGCGGTGGCGGGCGCCAGCGTGGTCGCCTTCACCACCAGCACCCGGCCGGGCAGCGCCACCATCATCGAACAGGCCGAGGCCGGGGCGGCGGGATCGGTGGCGGCGGCCATCAGCAGTTCCACCTTGGCGCGGTGGGAGGGCGGGTGCAGGTCGTGCAGATAGGCGCCGACGAGCCCGGCGGCGCGCTCCCCCAGCAGCCGCACCGCCGCCGGATTCAGGGCCAGCACCCGCCGCGCGCTGTCCAGCAGCACCAGCCCGACATCCATGTTCTGCAACGCATAGTCCATGGACGCCCACTATAGCGGTGCTTACGGCTTAACTCCCGCCTTTCCGCTTGTCGCCCTCGACCAGGGCGGTGACGACGCCGTGGAGGGTGCGCACCTCCTGCTCGGTCATCTCCATCCGCTCGAAGGCGTTGCGCAGGGTGCGGATCATCGAGGGGCGCTTCGCCTCGCTGGTGAAGAAGCCGGTGCGATCCAGCGACGCCTCCAAACGCTCGAAGAAATTCACCCGCTCCGCCATCGTCGCCGGGCGGGTCTGGCCGGTGTGGAGGAAACGGTCGGGCGTGCGGTCGCCGGCCTGGAACCACTCGTAGCCGATCAGCAGCACCGCCTGCGCCAGATTGAGCGAGGAGAAGGCCGGGTTCAGCGGCACCGTCACCAGCGTCTGGGCAAGGGTCAGGTCGTCGTTGAACAGCCCGGTGCGCTCCGGCCCGAACATCACCCCGACCTTCTGGCCGGCGGCATAGCGCTCCCGCATCTCGCCGGCCGCGACGCGCGGGGTGACGAAGCGCTGGATCATGTCGCGGGTGCGCACCGTGGTGGCGAAGACCGACTCCAGATCGGCGACCGCCTCGGCCGTCGTCTCGAAGATCTTCGCATTGTCGATGACGAGGTCGGCCCCCGACGCCGCGGCATTCGCCTTCGGGTTCGGCCAGCCGTCCCGCGGCTTGACCAGCCGGAGGTCGGTCAGCCCGCAATTCAGCATCGCACGCGCGCAGGCGCCGATGTTCTCGCCGAGCTGCGGCTGCACCAGGATGACGGCCGGGCCGCCAAGGATCGATTCACGGGTGGGGTTCTGGCCGGAGGTCATGGGAACGATTGTGGTTGAACGATGACGGGCGAAGACGGCCGGATCGCCGGCCTATTCCTGCTGCTCCGCCGGCTCCGCCTCGGCCTTCACCGGGCCGCCGTCGATGGCGGTCAGGCGCGCCTTGAGGTCGGAGACGTCGGCGAAGAGGCGCTTCAGGCGGGCGAGTCCCTTGTATTGCTCGAAGGCGCGGGCGCGCGGCACGGCGGGATAGCCCATCCACACCGACTTCGGCGGGATGTTCATGCCGACGCCGGAATTGGCCGCCACCACCGCGTCGCTGCCGATCTTGATGTGGTCGGCGACGCCGACCTTGCCGGCCAGCACCACGCGGTCGCCGATCACCGTGCTGCCGGCGATGCCGACATGGCCGCACAGCATGCAGTTGGTGCCGACCTGGACGTTGTGGCCGATCTGGACGAGGTTGTCGATCTTGGTGCCGTTGCCGATGCGGGTGGCCGTCACCGTGCCGCGGTCGATGGTGGCGCCGGCGCCGATCTCGACATCGTCGCCCATGATCACGGTGCCGATGGAGTTCACCCGGCGGATCAGCACGTTGGTGCCGACAACGCGGCCGGTGGTCTTGGCCGATTCGACGCTGCCCGGTTCCGGCGTGACGAAGCTGAAGCCGTCATTGCCGACGGCGGCGTTGGGATGGACGATGCAGCGCGCCCCCATCTCGACCCGTTCGCCGATGCGAGCGCCCGGATGCAGCAGGCTGCCGTCGCCGATCACCGCATCGGCCCCGACCGTGACATGCGGCAGGATGACCACCCCGGCGCCGATGCGGGCGCGCGGGCCGACATAGGCGAAGGGGGCGATGGAGGCATCGGGCGCCACCACGGCGTCGGGCGCCACATAGGCCTGCGGCGACACCCCCGGCTCGGCATGGACCGGACGTTCGAAGATGTCGAGCATCCCGGCCATGGCGTAGCGCGGGCGCTTGACCACGATGCGGCCCCTGATGCCCTCCGGCACCTCGACCCCTTCGGCGACGACAGCGGCGACCGCCTTGCTGCCGGGCAGCAGGGCCAGCAGATCCTTGTCCATCGCCAGCGCCAGATCCTCCGGCCCGTCCGCTTCCGACGGATGGACGGCGCGGCGGATCGTGAGGGAGCCGTCGCCTTCGACCGCGGCGCCCAGCGCTTCGGCGATCTCGGTGAGGGTACGGGGGGCCTGGGTCATGATGGGACGCACCGGTGTCAGTGTCTTGCACGGGGGCCGTCCTGGCAGACGGCGCGGCGGACCCTAACACGGGCGTCCGGCGGATGGCGAGGTGTCAGAACGCGGTACCGGGCTGCGAAGTCGCCGCCGGCCCGCCCTTGGCGCCCCCATTCTCCTTATCGGGCCGCAGCCAGCCCTTCACCCGCGCCTTCATCCGCCGCAGCAGCGGCTGGCGCGCCTGGACCGCATAGTATTTGCGCACCGTCTCCAGGATCTCCCAGGTGCCGGTGAAGCCCATCGGCAGCACCAGCGCGTCGCCGGCCTTGTATTCCCGCGGGGTTCCGCCCTCCGGAGTGATGATCACCCGGCCCGACAGCAGGACGCAGAACTCGTGATAGGGCCAGTCCTTCATCGCGACGAGGCCCGGCGTACACTGCCACACCCCCGACCGGAAACGGCTGTAGTCGCCTTCGAAGATGTTGCGGTGAATCTCCAGCGGCTGGCCGGACAGGATGGCGCCGAAGACCGCCGGCTTGCCGACCTCGTCGTCGGCGATGCGGTGGCTGTCGATGGGAATGGGGGTGTGATCCGGCATCGGCTCTCCCGGTCAGGGGTTGGGGTCGGGGGTTGGAGGGAGGGGCGCACAGGGCCAAAGGCCCGTCGGCGCTCCTGCGCAACACCCCACCCCGCCGAAGGTTCCCGGCGGATCCGAAAAAACTTCAGCCGCCCAGATTGACGATCTCCACCCGCCGGTTGGCCGCCGCCTTCGGCTGGTCGGGCAGCAGCAGGTCCCGCGCGCCCATGCCGGACGCCTCCAGCCGGTCGGCGTGGATATGGTGGCGCGACACCAGATACTCGACCACCGCCGCCGCCCGCCGCTTGGACAAAGCAAGGTTGGCCGCGTCGCCGCCCACCGCATCGGTGTGGCCGACGATGCGGAAGCGGGTGGTGCCGGCCGTTCCCATCACCGCCGCCACCTTGTCCAGGATCTCCCGCGATTCCGGCCGGATGACGGCGGAGTTGAAGTCGAATTCCACCCGGAAGGCGGCACGCAGTTCCGGTGCCTGCATGGCGGTCGGGCCGGGCAGCGGCGGCACCGTCACCGGGCTCGGCCGCTGGCCCGGCGGGGCGGCGGCGGACGTGGCCGGCGGCGGGGCGGCCGGCCGCTGCATCGCCACCGGCGGGCAGTCGGGTCCGGTGGTGCCGAGCAGCGCCGCCTGGATTTCACACTCGCTGGGGTTCGGCCCCATCGGGGTCGCCGGGCCGGGCAATCCCTGGGCGAGGCCTGCCGTCGGCAGGACTAGGCAGGTGCAAGCGCCGAGCATGAGGGCAAGCCGCATGGCCGCATTGTTCGGACCGCGGACGGTCGCTTCAAATTGCGCGTGGAACAGTCCTGCGTGCATCTGTACGATCCCGATCCGTATCTTTCGTATAGGGCGCTTGGGAGGAAATAAGCATGAAATCGCTGAAGGCTCTGCTCGCCGGCATCGCGCTGGCCGCGCTGACGGTTCCGGCTCTGGTTGCCAGTGCGGCGAACGCTGCCGACTACAAGGCGGAGTACAAGCTTTCGACCGTTCTGGGCAAGCCCTTCCCCTGGGGTGTCGGCGGCGACCGCTGGGCCGAACTGGTCAAGGAGAAGACCGGCGGCCGCATCACCATCAAGATGTATCCCGGCACCTCGCTGGTGAACGGCGACCAGACCAAGGAGTTCACCGCGCTCCGCCAGGGCACCATCGACATGGCGGTCGGCTCGACCATCAACTGGTCGCCGCAGGTGAAGGAGCTGAACCTCTTTTCCCTGCCCTTCCTGATGCCCGACCACAAGGCGCTGGATGCCCTGACCCAGGGCGAGGTCGGTAAGACGCTGTTCGACCTGCTCGCCACCAAGGACGTGGTGCCGCTGGCCTGGGGCGAGAACGGCTTCCGCGAAATCTCCAACTCCAAGCACCCGATCCGCACGCCGGCCGACCTGAAGGGGCTGAAGATCCGCGTCGTCGGCTCGCCGCTCTATCTCGACACCTTCACGGCGCTGGGCGCCAACCCGACGCAGATGAGCTGGGCCGACGCGCAACCGGCCCTGTCGACCGGCGCCGTCGACGGGCAGGAAAACCCGCTGGCGATCTTCGTCGCCGCCAAGCTCGCCACGCTGGGCCAGAAGAACCTGACCTTGTGGGGCTACGTTGCCGATCCGCTGATCTTCGTCGTCAACAAGGAGGTTTGGGCCAGCTGGTCGAAGGAGGATCAGGAGGCCGTGCGCGCCGCCGCCGTCCAGGCCGCCGCGGAAGAGGTCGCGATCTCCCGCAAGGGCATCACCGCCGAGGACGACAGCCTGCTGAAGGAAATCACCGCTCAGGGCGTCGAAGTCGTGCGCCTGACGCCGGAGCAGCAGAAGGCCTTCCAGACCGCCACCCAGCCGGTCTTCGACAAGTGGGCCAAGCAGATCGGCCCCGATCTGGTGAAGGCGGCCCAGGCCGCCATCGGCGAGAGGAAATGACCGTCCGTCCGCTTGACTGAAGACTACGGCGCCCTGCGGGGCGCCGTTTTTTAGCCCCATAAGGCACTTGCTTGTGATGCGTGCCCAGGCGGATTGCGCTACAACTCCCCCAATACCGAATGGTTTGCGGAGCGGGCGCGTATGACGTCGGAAATGCTGCTGGCGCTGTTCAGCATCGGCGCCACCCTGCTGTTTCTGGTCATCCGCCGCGGCCTGATCCTGCGGACGGATCGGGAAATCCGACGCTGCGGCGCTGCCCTGACCGCCGAACGCGACGCGCTGGAACTCCAGGCCAATGAGCTGGAGGCCATGCAGGCCGAAATCGAGGCGACGAAGGCAAGGCTGGTGGAACTGTCGACCGACAGGCTGGTCCTCAACCGCCGCAGCGGCAAGCGCACCGCCGCCGCGCGCCGCTTCATCCACGAGATTGGCCGGCATGAGCCGGGGCGCAACCATTTCACCTTCCGTCTGGCGATGGCGCCGGGCTTCACCGCCCGGCCCGATGCCAAGGCGGTCGTCCACCCCGCCATCTGGCGCTTCGGGAACGAGGCACAGGTCTGGGCCTCCGACTTCGCCGCCGCCCAGATGCTGACCCGCAACATCTTTCACGAGGGCGTGGGCGTCACCGTTTCCAGCGAGGAGGCGGACGAAGACGCTGTTGCCAGGGCCTCCGCACCATGAGCCCCGTCTGGCTTCTGGGAGCCGTCACCAGTCTGGTCATCGGCGTGCTGGCCGAGCGCATCCTCGGCATCCGCGCCCGCCGCCAGTCGGAGAAGCTGACCGCACTGAAGGAACGGCTGGGCGTCTATGCCAACTACGCCAAGCTCGCCTCGGTCCGCCGGGTGGAGGCGGAGGAAACCCTCGCCGGCCTGCGCCGCGAGGCGGCGGAGGTCGAAGGCGAGATCCTGTCGCTGCAGTCGGCCGTCACCGACGACGACGCCCTGACGCCGATGGAGTTCTATTGCGTCGACCGCGTCGCCCGGTCCAGCGGCCCGCTGTGGTATGTCGCGGTGGAGGCGCTGGACGCCACCGCCCCCTGGACCGGCATCCGCACCTACGCCGTCGCCGCCGATAGCGCGGAAGACGCCCGCAAGCGGATCGT
Source organism: Azospirillum sp. A26 (assembly GCF_042604635.1). NCBI lineage: Bacteria > Pseudomonadati > Pseudomonadota > Alphaproteobacteria > Rhodospirillales > Azospirillaceae > Azospirillum > Azospirillum sp. A26. The sequence continues at coordinate 1,917,847 of NZ_CP170472.1, forward strand.
CGAGCGCCACCCCTCCCCCACCGCCTTCACCATCTCCCCCGCCGCCCCGCTGGTGCTGCCGGAGCGGTGAGGACGGCCGGGGCCGTTAAGGCAAAGGCCTGACACGACAAAGAAAAAGGGGCGCTCCACCGGAGCGCCCCTTTCTCATGAAACCCGCCGTCAGGCGTTGTTCATGCGGTTGTCGATCAGGTCGGTCACCACGCCCGGATCGGCGAGCGTCGAGGTGTCGCCCAGGCTGTCATGCTCGTTCGCGGCGATCTTGCGCAGGATGCGGCGCATGATCTTGCCCGAACGGGTCTTCGGCAGGCCGGGGGCCCACTGGATCAGGTCGGGCGAGGCGATCGGGCCGATTTCCTTGCGGACCCAGGCGACCAGCTCCTTGCGCAGTTCCTCGGTCGGCGTCTCGCCGGCGTTCAGCGTGACGTAGGCATAGATGCCCTGGCCCTTCAGGTCGTGCGGATAGCCGACGACCGCGGCCTCGGCGACCTTCGGATGGGCGACCAGCGCGCTCTCGACCTCGGCAGTGCCCATGCGGTGGCCGGACACGTTGATGACGTCGTCGACGCGACCGGTGATCCAGTAATAGCCGTCGGCGTCGCGGCGGCAGCCGTCACCGGTGAAGTACTTGCCGGCGAAGGTCGAGAAGTAGGTCTGGATGAAGCGCTCGTGGTCGCCATAGACCGTTCGCATCATGCCGGGCCAGGCATCGGCGATGCAGAGGTTGCCCTCGGTCTCGCCCTCCAGGATCTGGCCTTCATTGTCGACGACGACCGGCTGGACGCCGAAGAACGGCTTGGTCGCGGAGCCCGGCTTCTGGCCGATGGCGCCGACCAGCGGGCTGATCAGGATGCCGCCGGTTTCCGTCTGCCACCAGGTGTCGACGATCGGGCAGCGGGCGTCGCCGACCACATTGTAATACCACAGCCACGCTTCCGGATTGATCGGCTCGCCGACCGAACCCAGCACCCGCAGGCTGGCGCGCGAGGTCGTCTTCACCGGGCCTTCGCCTTCACGCATCAGCGAGCGGATGGCGGTCGGGGCGGTGTAGAAGATGTTGACCTTGTGCTTGTCGATCACCTGCCAGAAGCGCGAGACGTCCGGGTAGGTCGGGATGCCTTCGAACATCAACGTGGTGGCGCCGTTGGCGAGCGGGCCATAGACGATGTAGCTGTGGCCGGTGACCCAGCCCACGTCGGCCGTGCACCAGTAGACCTCACCGTCCTTGTAGTCGAAGACATACCGGTGGGTCATCGACGCATAGACGAGATAGCCGCCGGTGGTGTGCAGCACGCCCTTCGGCTTGCCGGTCGAGCCGGAGGTGTAGAGGATGAACAGCGGATCCTCGGCGTTCATCTCTTCCGGCGGGCAGTCGGCGGAGACGCTCTCCATCTCCTCGTGGTACCAGAGGTCGCGGCCCTCGGTCCAGGCGACGGTGCCGCCGGTGTGCTTGACCACCAGAACATGCTTGACCACCGACGCGCCAGCCACCGCCTTGTCGGCGTTGGCCTTCAGCGGTACCTTGCGGCCGCCGCGCAGACCCTCGTCGGAGGTGATGACGAAATGGCTGTCGCAGTCGACGATGCGGTCCTTCAGGCTGTCGGGCGAGAAGCCGCCGAAGACGATGGAGTGGATGGCGCCGATGCGGGTGCAGGCCAGCATCGCATAGGCGGCCTCCGGGATCATCGGCAGATAGATGGTGACGCGGTCGCCCTTCTTGACACCGTTCTTCTTCAGCACGTTGGCGAGACGGCAGACCTTCTCGTGCAGTTCCTTGTAGGTGATGGCCTTGGAAACGCCGGGGTCGTCGCCTTCGAACAGGATCGCGGTCTGGTCGCCGCGGGTCGCCAGATGGCGGTCGATGCAATTGGCCGACACGTTCAGCGTGCCGTCGTAGAACCAGCGGATGTGGACGTCGTCGTTGAAGTTGACGTCCTTCACCTTGCTGTAGGGCTGGATCCAGTCGAGCCGCTTGCCCTGCTCGCCCCAGAACGCCTCGGGGTCCTTGACCGACTGCTCGTACATGCGGGCATAGGCTTCCGCATTCACGTGGGCGGCGGCCGCGATCTCGGGCTTCACCGGAAAGAAGCTGTTGTCGGTCATTGAGTGCGATTCCCCCGTGGTGCTTCCGAATTGGCCGGAAGATGATTGGAGGGCGGCGGGCCGCCGCCCGGAATTGAGCGGCATTATCCACACAAGTTGCGGGACGAACAAGCAGATCGGCCCCCGCAGGCCCCCCGACCAAAGGAGGATTGTGTCGCTGATTTTGCAGCGCGAGACTGTTTCTTCTCCAAGCATACCGAGGCATGCCAAGGTCTCCGTGACCGCGCCGCCAGCCGGGCCGGACGGGCGGCAGGCCGGCTCCGCGACCATCCGCCGCGCCGCGGCGCAGCATGCGGGGCATGCGGCAGGGATGTCTGTCCTGTAACGGACGATCCCTTGCTTAACCCGACCTTAACCCGCCGGCAGCTATAGAGTTGCTGCATTACGGTAACGATCAGCGGCGGCAAGGATCGCAATGCCCAGCACCACGAACGCGGACGATCTTCCGAAAGCCGGCGACCGCAGCGACCGTCTCGCCGGAATGGCCGACCGCACCAGCCTGATGGCCATCGACGCCACGCTGCGCACGCTCGGCAGCCCCATCGGCGCCGTCTCGGCCGCCGGCATGGCGGACATCGCCCGGCGCATGCTGCAGGCGACCAACGACTTCCACGCGGCAATGCAGGAAGCGGCGGAGTAGGTCTTTCTGCGAAGAGCTTGGTAGCGAAGAACCGGGCAGCGGAGAGCGGGGCCGCTTTCGCCCCGCTCCGCCCCTCAAGCCGGTACGCCGACCCCTGCCAGATCGCACACCCGCGCCCACTCCTCGTCGGTGACCGGACAGACCGACAGCCGCGATTGACGCACCAACGCCATCGACTGAAGATGCGGATCGGCCTTGATCTGCTTCAGCGTGACGGGCGTCTTCACCGGCATCACCGGGGCCACGTCGACCATGCCGAAGCGGCCGGACTCGTCGCTGGGGTCCGGGTAATAGGTGCGGACGATCTCGACGATGCCGACGATCTCCAGCCCTTCGTTGGAGTGATAGAAGAAGGCGCGGTCGCCCACCTCCATCGCCTTCAGATTGTTGGACGCCTGGTAATTGCGCACTCCGTCCCAATGGGTCCGGCCATCGGCGACCATGCGGTCCCAGGAATATTTGAACGGCTCGGATTTCACCAGCCAGTAGGCCATCGCCAGCGCTCTCCCGCTCAGGCCTTGGGGTAGACGCGGCGCCAGGGCCGGATCGTCACGCTGTCGAACAGGCCGGCCTTGGCATAGGGGTCGCCGTCGGCGAACGCCTGCGCGGCGGCGGCATCGGCGCATTCGACGATCAGCAGGCTGCCGACCATGCCGCTCTGGTCGTCCGACAGCAGCGGGCCGGCGGCGAAGATGCGGGCGGCATTGGCCTCCAGATAGGCCAGATGCTCGGTACGGTTGGCGGCGCGGACATCGGCGGCACCCGCCTTGTCGACGCAATGGAACATGAACAGCATGCGGTTCGCTCCTTCACACGGTGGAGCGGGAGCCTAGATCGGATCGCGAAAAATCGGAATCGATTTGAAGCGTAAAGCCGATCGCAAAAATCTGAACGCAGGGGAAGCTGGGGGGGAAAGCGCCGGCTGACGCTTCACGCCACCACGCGCGGGCGGGGCGGCGGCGCCTTGCCGCCCTTGCAGGGCGAATAGCCGCCGGGGGCGATGCGGCCCAGCCGGATGCCGGTGCGCTCGATCTCACCGAAGCCGCCCAGTCCCATCTCCAACGCCGCCGCCAGCGCGATGCGGCCGCAGGCCTCGGCGTCGCTGCCGGCATGATGGTGGTGAAGCGCGATCCCCAGGAAATCGGCCAGATGGTTCAGCCGGTGTCCGGTCAGGGTCGGCCAGGCCCGGCGCGCCATCATGACGGTGCAGAGATAGTCGCAGGCCGGCAGGTCCAAGCCATAGTCGGTCAGGGTATGGCGCAGCACGCTGAGGTCGAAGGCGGCGTTGTGGGCCAGGATCAGCCGGCCCTGCACCCGTTCGCGCAGGCTCGCCCACACCTCCGGAAATTCGGGCGCGTCGGCCACGTCCTCTTCGCGGATGCCGTGGATGGCGCTGTTGAAGGGGTTGAAGCGCGGCTCGCGCGGGCGGATCAGATGCTCTTCCGTCCCGGTCACGCGGCCGTTCTCGATCCAGGCGACGCCGATGGAGCAGGCGCTGGTGCGGGTCTCGTTGGCGGTCTCGAAATCGATGGCGACGGCGTGGCCGGAAATGACGGTCATGGAGGTCCGAGTTGGTGGCAGGTCGAGTTAGCTGACAGGTCAGGCGCGGAGAATGCCGGCGAGATCCTCGGGCAGCGCGCCTTCCGCCGCCAGCACCCGCAGCTTCAGCAGGCTGGCCACCGCCATGGCGTCGGTGATGGCGCCGGCCAGGACCATGTCGATCACCTCGGCGAAGGGGACGCGGCGCACAGCCAGCACCTCGGTTTCGTCGGGGGCGGACTCGCCCTGCTCCATATCCCAGGCGACGAAGGTGTGTGCCACCTCGTCGGTGATGCAGTTGGACAGGTGCAGCGTCATCAGCGGCATCCAGCGCCGCGCCGTCAGGCCGGTTTCCTCGCGCAGCTCGCGCGCAGCGGATTCCTGCGGCTCGACGCCCTTGCGCCCGCCGCCCTCGGGGATTTCCCAGCTGTATTGCTTCAGGGGGAAGCGGTACTGGCCGACCAGGGTCACCGTGCCGTCGGCATGGACCGGCACCACGCCGGTGGCAAGGCTGCGGGGATGGACGACGCCGTAGATGCCGGGAGAGCCCTTCGGGGTCAGAACCTTGTGTTCGACCACCTCCATCCAGGCATTCTCATACTTCGTCGTGCTGGTCAGCACGGTCCAGGGATTGCCGGTGGATTCACCGGTTTCGATCGGCACGCGAAGCCCCCTTCGTCGGTTGCGACGGGAGTATAGGGAGGCGCCCCGGCTGCCGCAATGGCCGCACAGAGCAGGTGGACAGACAAAAACCGGTAAAATTTTCCGACAATTGGCGAAAACGAAGTCGAAATCGTTAAATAATGGTTTCTTGACAGACAAATCAGGCCAACCTACTTCTAAATCACGGTGCCGGATGTCGTTACTATACCCAAAAGTGGTAGATCGGTGATCCGCCGCTTGACCTGGAAAGGGCAGATGCGTGGTGCCGCAGATCAGTCCGCAGGATTTGGAACGGTGGCGTAATCCCGACTGGCGCATCCGTTTGGCTGCGTGGTGGGAAGGCTATGACCTGTCCCGCCTGCCCCGCATTTCGAACCGGGCCGACCCACGCGCTCTGGCGGGCCGCCGCCAGCCCGGCCCGGTCGATGCGGTCGGTGGCGCCACCCCTCCAGCGCCGTCGGGCACAATCGCGCTGCCGGCACCGCCCACCGGCAACCCGGAACTGGACCGGCTGGCGTTGATGCAACTCGACCGTCACGGCGAGCCGGTCTGGTCGCCGGCGCGCAGCGAGGGGGCGCAGCTTCTGTGGGGCCAGGACATGACAGGACCGGAGGAAGCGGCGTGGCTGGTCGATTCCGTCCGGTCCTTCGGGCTGAACCCGGCCAAGAGCGTGCTGGACCTGTCGGCCGGCCTGGGCGGCACCGCCCGCGCGCTGGTGCAAAGCTGCGACACCTGGGTGACCGGGCTGGAGCCGTCGCCGCTGCTGGCGAAGCTGGCGATGGACCGGTCGAAGGCGCTGGGCCTGTCGAAGAAGGCACCCATCGCCCATTACGACCCGGAGCATTTCAACCAAGCCGGCAACTTCGACCTGGTGATGGCCGACCGCATTCTCCACCGCGTGCGCGACAAGGACCTGTTTCTCGACCGGCTCGGCGACTGCGTGAAGCCCAAGGGCGGCATCGCCCTGTACGACTATGTGATCGACGGCACCCCCGGCTCCTGGGACAGCTGGAACGGCTGGCGGGAGGAGGAGCCGATGGAGGTCTATCCCTGGACCGCCACCCGCATGGCCGACGAACTGACCCAGCGCAACCTCGACCTCCGCATTTCGGAGGATCTGACCCAGCTGCACCGCCGCCACATCATCGACCGCGTGCGCAAGCTGGCCGACACGCTGGCGGCCGCCGCGCCGCCGGCACCGGTACTGGCCGCCTTGAAGCGCGAACTGGCGCTATGGTGGGCACGGTTGCGGGTGCTGGGCAGCGGGTTGCGCTTCGTCCGCTACGTGGCGATGAAACCCGCCTGACGAAGCCCGCCCCATAGGATGGCGTGAGGGCAGATCAGCGGATCAGCCCGATGCGGTCCAGCCGCAGGGCCGCCGGCCAGTGGGCCAAGTCGTCCAGCGCGGTTGGATCGACGGAGAAATGCCGCAGGTCGGCACGGCCGATGAGGTTTTCGGCGGGAACGAAGCCGACGCCGCCGGCCGTTGCCGCAACCCGGCTGTCCAGCGAATTGCTGCGGTTGTCACCCAGCATGAAGTAATGGCCATCCGGCACCCGAAGCGGCGGGGTGTCGTCCAGACCATCGCGCCCGGCCACATGCAGGACACGGTGCGCCGGACCACCCGGCAGATGCTCCACATATTGCGGGATGGTCCGGCGGGCGCCATCGGCTCCCGTCTCGACGAAATCCTCCACGCGCTCCAGCGCCGCCGGCTGGCCGTTCACATGCAGAATGCCGCTCCGCATCTGCACCACGTCGCCCGGCAGCCCGACGAGCCGCTTCACATAGACCTGCTCCGGGTCGCGCGGCAGGCGGAACACCACGATGTCGCCGCGCTGCGGTGCATGGCCCAGAACCCGGCCGGAGATGGGAAGCGCGTCGAGCGGGAAGGAATAGCGGCTGTACCCATAGGGGAATTTGCTGGCAAACAGGAAATCGCCGACCTCCAGCGTCGGCTCCATCGATCCCGACGGGACGTGGAAAGGCTGCGCCACCACCGAACGGGCGCCAACGGCCAGCAGCCCCGCGACCGCGACCGTGCGGACCATCTCCCAAAGACCGCCCTTGCCCGTCACCGCCCGCCTCCGTCCATGTGTCGCCGCGGGCAGACTAGCCGGACAAGCCACTCGCTGAAAGCCATATGCAATTCCGGACGGCATAAAACTTTGTAATGTATGGACCACCGCACCGTAATCGTTTCCAGTATCCAGGCACACGCCAAGTCCTGCCCCTGGATTGGACTTCCGCCTCGCCTTGCGGCAGGGGACATTCGGTGCGTTGATAGACCGGGCTCGCGCCCTACATCTTGGCTGTATGGCCCGCTCTGTCCGGCGGCCGTCCGGTCCATCCCCAGCCCATCCGACGAGAAGCATCTTCCCCCAGGCATCCGCCCCGGTGCCCGCCCGAACCGAAAGCCACGATCCGGACTGCCGGGTCCAAAAGCCACAGAAGCCAAGGAGTCTTTCCCGTGACCACCTTCACCGGTCAGGATTCGCTCAAGACCCGCCGCTCACTCAGCGCGGGCGGCAAGAGCTACGACTATTTCAGCCTGAAGGCCGCCGAGGAGGCGGGTCTCGGCGATCTGTCGCGGCTGCCGTTCTCGATGAAGGTGCTGCTGGAAAACCTGCTGCGGTTCGAGGATGGGCGCACCGTCTCCGTCGACGACGTGAAGGCGGTGGCCCAATGGCTGGTCGACAAGCGGTCCGACCGTGAAATCGCCTATCGCCCGGCGCGCGTGCTGATGCAGGACTTCACCGGCGTGCCGGCGGTCTGCGATCTGGCGGCGATGCGGGAAGCGATGGCGTCGCTGGGCGGCGACCCGACGAAGATCAACCCGCTGGTCCCGGTCGATCTGGTCATCGACCATTCGGTGATGGTCGATTACTTCGGCGGCGCCGACGCCTTCCAGAAGAACGTCGATCTGGAGTTCGAGCGCAACCTGGAACGCTACGAGTTCCTGCGCTGGGGCCAGAAGGCCTTCGACAATTTCCGCGTGGTGCCGCCGGGCACCGGGATCTGCCATCAGGTCAACACCGAATATCTGGCCCAGGTCGTGTGGACCGACGGCGACCCGTCGGGCAAGCCGGTGGCCTATCCCGACACGCTGGTCGGCACCGACAGCCACACCACCATGGTCAACGGCCTGTCCGTGCTGGGCTGGGGCGTCGGCGGCATCGAGGCGGAGGCCGCGATGCTGGGCCAGCCGATCTCCATGCTGATCCCGGAGGTCGTCGGCTTCAAACTGACCGGCCGGCTGAAGGAAGGCATGACCGCCACCGATCTGGTGCTGACCGTCACCCAGATGCTGCGCAGGAAGGGCGTGGTCGGCAAGTTCGTCGAGTTCTTCGGGCCGGGCCTGGACAGCATGACGCTGCCCGACCGCGCCACCATCGGCAACATGGCGCCGGAGTATGGCGCCACCTGCGGCATCTTCCCCATCGACGCCGAGACCATCCGCTACCTGACCTTCACCGGCCGCGACCCCGACCGCGTGGCGCTGGTCGAGGCCTATGCCAAGGCCCAGGGCATGTGGCGCGAGCCGAACAGCCCCGACCCGGTCTTCACCGACGTGCTCGAACTGGACATGGGCACGGTGGAGCCGTCGCTGGCCGGCCCGAAGCGCCCGCAGGACCGCGTGCCGCTGTCGGCGGTGGCGCAGGGCTTTGTCAAGGACATGAGCGAGGCCTACAAGGCTGACGACCCGAAGAAGGCGGTTGCGGTGAAGGGCGCCGACTACAGCCTGGAACAGGGTGCCGTCGTCATCGCCGCCATCACCTCCTGCACCAACACCTCCAACCCGGCGGTGCTGGTCGCCGCCGGCCTCTTGGCCAAGAAGGCTGTCGAGAAGGGACTGAAGCAGAAGCCGTGGGTCAAGACCTCGCTGGCGCCGGGCTCCCAGGTGGTCACCGACTATCTCGCCAAGGCCGGGTTGCAGCCTTACCTCGACCGCATCGGCTTCAACATCGTCGGCTATGGCTGCACCACCTGCATCGGCAACTCCGGCCCGCTGCCCGATACCATCGCCGCGGCGGTGGAGGAAGGCAACCTCGTGGTCGGCGCGGTGCTGTCGGGCAACCGCAACTTCGAAGGCCGCGTCAACCCGCACACCCGCGCCAACTACCTCGCCTCGCCGCCGCTGTGCGTCGCCTATGCGCTGGCCGGCAACCTGAACATCGACCTGACCACCGACCCCATCGGCACCGGAACCGATGGCCAGCCGGTCTATCTGAAGGACATCTGGCCGAGCAACCGCGAGGTGCAGGACGCCATCGACGCCTCGCTGACCGCGGAGATGTTCCGCAGCCGCTATTCCGACGTGTTCAAGGGTCCGGAACAGTGGCAGGCCATCGCCACGGCGGAGGGCCAGACCTACCAGTGGCAGGACGGCTCCACCTATGTGAAGCTGCCGCCCTTCTTCACCGGCCTGACCAAGACGCCGGACCCGGTGTCGGACGTGCGCGGCGCGCGGGCGCTGGCGGTGCTGGGCGATTCCATCACCACCGACCACATCTCCCCCGCCGGCTCGATCAAGAAGACCAGCCCGGCCGGCGAGTATCTGCTGAGCTATCAGGTCCGTCCGCAGGACTTCAACAGCTACGGCGCCCGCCGCGGCAACCATGAAGTCATGATGCGCGGCACCTTCGCCAACATCCGCATCCGCAACGAGTTGATCCCCGGCGTGGAAGGCGGCGAGACCAAGCATTACCCGTCGGGCGAACGGCTGCCGATCTACACCGCCGCCATGCGCTACGCCGACGAAGGCGTGCCGCTGGTGGTGGTCGCCGGCAAGGAATACGGCACGGGGTCGAGCCGCGACTGGGCGGCGAAGGGCACCCGGCTGCTGGGCATCCGCGCGGTGATCGCCGAAAGCTTCGAGCGCATCCACCGCTCCAACCTCGTCGGGATGGGCATCCTGCCCTTGCAGTTCAAGGACGGCCTGACCCGCAACGAGCTGAAGCTGGACGGGTCGGAACGCTTCGACATCGCCGGGATCGAACAGGACCTGCGCCCGCGCAAGGACGTCACCCTGACCCTGACCCGCGCCGACGGCACGGTGGAGACCCACCCGCTGCTGCTGCGCATCGATACGCTGGACGAGGTGGAATATTACCGGAACGGCGGTGTGCTGAACTTCGTGCTGCGCAATCTGGCGAAGTAAGGCTGCCGGAGTTCAAATAAGGAAAGGGCCGCCTCCCGATGGGGAGCGGCCCTTTTCGCTGTCGGTGCAACCGAAGCGGCGCCTCACGCCGCCCCGGCGCTCGCCATCATGCGGCGGAGGTCGTTGGGGAAGACCGGCTTGTGCAGGATGCGGAAGCCGCGGCGCTCGGCCTCCTCCTGGCGCTCGGAACTGGTGTCGCCGGTCAGGATGATGCCGGGAACCGACTGGCCCAGCATGGTCTGGACGGCACACACCGCCTCCGGACCGGTGCGGCCCTGCTGGAGCTGGTAGTCGGCCAGCACGATCTGCGGGCAGCGGCCGTCGGCACGCAGCCGCTCAAGCGCCTGATCGCCAGACTTGGCGGTCAGCACGTCATAGCCCCAGCCCTCCAGGATCGCCTTGAGGCCGAGCAGGATGATCGCCTCGTCGTCGATCACCAGCACCATGCCCTTGGCGGCCCCGGCCCCGGCGCCGGTTGCGGCCGCAGCCGGCGCGGTAATCGTCCTGGTCGCCCCGCCCGCGCTCCGCCCGCCACCGAAGGCGTTGGCGATGGCGCTGATCGCCTGCCCCCGGTCGTTGGCCGCAGCGGCATCGTTGGCGACGGACCGGCGCGCGAGCGTCGCGGCGGCGGCGGCGGTGCCGCTGGCCGGACGCGGGTTGCCCAGGATCACCCGCGGCAGTTCGACCGCGAAGACCGACCCCTTGCCCTCCCACGAGCGCACCGTCACCGGATGGCCGAGCAGCCGCGACAGCCGCTTGACGATGGCCAGCCCCAGGCCGAGGCCGCGTTCGCTGCGCTCGCCCAACTGGGTGAACTCCTCGAAGATGTCCTCCAGCCGGTCGGCGGGGATGCCGGCGCCGGTATCCCACACCTCCACCCGCATGCCGGACGGCGTCCGGCGGCAACCCAGCAGCACCTTGCCCCTGGTGGTGTAGCGCAGCGCGTTTTCCACGAGGTTGCGCAGGATGCGCTCCAGATGGGCCGGATCGGTGTGGACCCAGGCGCGGGTCGGCACGGCGCGCAGTTCCAACCCCTTCTGGGCGGCGCGCGGGCCGTATTCGGCGACCAGCCGGCCAAGCATCTGGTTCAGCCGCACCTCGACCGGTGTGGCGACGATCTTGCCGGATTCCAGCCGCGACATGTCCAGCAGGCCGTCCAGCAGGCTCTTCAGCGTGTCCAGCCCCTGCCGGATGTTGTCGAGGATCGGCAGAGCCGCATGGCCCTGCAACCGGTCGCTCAACGCCGCGGTGAAGAGATAGAGCGACTGCACCGGCTGGCGCAGGTCGTGGCTGGCGGCGGCGAGGAACTTGGACTTGCCGTCGTTGGCCTGATCGGCCTCCTCCCGCGCACGGCGCAGTTCGGCCTCGGCCTTCTTGCGGTCGGTGACCTCGACGGCGGCGCAGGTGACGCCCTCCACACGGCCGGCGGGATCGAGCAGCGGGTCGATGGTCAGGTCGAAGAAGCGGTCCTCGCCCTTGCAGCGGATGCGCACCTCTTCCCGCGCCCCGACGCCGCTCTCCATCACCCGACGCTTCAGCGCCATCATGCCGTCGGCATCCTCGCGCTGGCTGCACAGGTCGGCGTCGGTACGGCCGATCAGCGCGTCGGGAGAGAAGCCGAGCCATTCCGAATGCGCCCAGGTGTAGCGCAGGTCGCGGTCCTGGTTGAGCACCACCACGCCGGAATTGCGCAGACCGGTGCGCACGCGCTCCTCGGCGACGCGCAGCGCCTCCTCGGTGCGCTTGCGTTCGGTGATGTCGATACCGGTGGCGATCAGGTGGGTGACATGGCCGTCGGCATCGACCATCGGGGTCAGGTTGACGTCCACCGTCATCTCCCGCGGCGCGGTGTCCCGCCCGGTGGCGACGCGCAGCCCGGCGTCGAAGCGGGAGGACCGTCCACCGGCGCCCAGCGCCAGCGCCTGCCGCAGCCGCTCCCGCCCGGCCTCGTCGAAGGACAGCCAGCAGATCTCGTCGAAGGGACGGCCGACGATGCGGGCGGGCGGCAGCCCGGCGGCATCGGCGGCGGCGCGGTTGACCTGGGCCACCGCCCCGTCCGGCGTCAGCACGCCGACATAGGCCGGCAGCGCGTCCAGCACGGCGCGGATGTGGCTTTCCGACTGGCGCAGCGCCGCTTCGCGCGCCTCCAGCCGTTCGGCCATCATGTCGAAGGCGTAGCCGAGCTGGCCGATCTCCGACGAGCGGTCGGACAGCTTCACCCGGGTGGCGGTCTTGCCCTCGCTCCAGTCGCGGGCGGCGGAAACCAGCGCATCGACCGGGCGGCGGATGAACAGGGTGCCGCCGATCCAGGCGGCGGCGGCGGCGACCAGGAAGCCGGACAGCGTCATCAGCAGCCCGTCACGGGTGGCGCGGTCCACCGCGCCCATGGCGGCGCCACGGTCGACGCCGACGCTGATGAACAGGTCGCGGATGCCGGCGGACGGCGGAGAGAAGGCGAGAATGCGCGACACGCCGTCCAGTCCGGGCAGCAGGGTCACGCCGGCTTCCCGTTCCGACAGAAGCCCCAGATAGCTGTCCGGCAGCCGTTCGCCGGCCCGGCCCTGGGTGCCCGGCAGCTTCACCAGGATGGTGCCGGAGCGGTCGGCGACGGTCAGGGTGGTGTTGTCCGGCATCGGACGGGAGGCGAAGAGGGCGGTCAGCCGCGGCACGTCGAGCGACAGGGCGACCACGCCGGCCCGCCGGCCGTCGCTGTCCGAATAGGGAGCCGCGACCGGCAGTTCGCCGCCATCGGCGCCGGAATGGGTGATCGTCCATTCGCCGACGGCAAAGCGGCCCTGCGCCATCGCCCGGCGGAAATGCGGCTGGACGCTCAGCGAGGCACCGATGCGCGACGGATCGGCGCTGCACAGGATGCGCCCCTCGGTATCGGTGATCGACAGGGTGCGGTAATCGGCGGAACGGGTGGCCAGCCGTTCCAGATAAGTCTGGCAGTTGTCGATCTCGCCCCGGCGCAGGAAGCGCGCCTCGGTCACCGCGGTGACCATCAGGCGGGCGCTGTCGATGAGACGGAAATGCTCGCTTTCGACCTGCCGGAGAAGCCGTTCGGCCTGGAGTGTCACCTCGCCCTCGCGCTCCGCCCGCTGTTCGAGCACGCTGTAGATCTGGATGCCGATCGCCGGCAGGACCGCGAGCAGGACCAGGATGAAGAGGCGTGCCAGAAGGGTCATGGCTTAGACGAGGCTCCTCCGCAAAGCAGACCGGATGGAACGATGGATGCGCCACCCTGCGGCAGGCCTATCGCTAACCCACTTATGGTTAAGCGCCGGTTAATTTAGAAAAGAATGGGCCGGAACAGAGGGGAGAACCCGATCGAAGGGCTGTTATCCTCTCCCAATTTGCCGTCAATCGCAGGGCATTTACATCAAAAACCAAAACATACCACCATCGAGTGGCTACGGTCGAAAGGGATATGTCCCGCAGCCTGCTTGAATTCGCGTCGTTGCTGTGTTCAAGGACTTCCCATGCAACTGCAATACAGACGCTGCTCCATCGATGGAACAGGCTGCCGATGGAACAGGCTGCGGGATGGGCTGTTGAAGCCTTGCAATGACCACACCATTCCTCCTCCCCCCGCTCCGCACCACGTCCCAGGGCACGCCGCGCCGCGTGGGGGTGGAACTTGAATTCGCCGATCTGGACGCGCCGTCGGCCGCAGCCTGCGTGCACCGGCTGTTCGGCGGCAGCGTCACCGTCGAGAACCCGCACCGATGTCTGGTGACGGAAACGCGGCTCGGCGACTTCACGGTGGAACTCGACATGCGCTCCGCCCACAAGGGCAAGGGGGGTGCGGCGATCCTCGACCCGCTGCGGCCGCTGTGGGGCAACATCGGCAGTCTGGTGATGCCCTTCGAGATCGCCGCCCCGCCGGTGACGGTGGAGCAGATGCCGGAGCTGGAAGAGATGGTCGCCCGCCTGCGCGCGCTGGGTGCCGCCGGGACGGAGGCCAGCCCGCTGTTCGCCTTCGGCCTGCATTTCAATCCGGAGGTGGCGCGAACCGATGGCGATTACCTGCTGGACACTTTGAAGGCCTTCCTGCTGCTGGCCCCCTGGCTGCGGCGGGAGATCCGGGTCGATGTCACCCGGCGCCTGTCCGGGTTCATCGCCGCCTTCCCGACGCCCTATGCCGCCAAGGTCGTCGATCCCGGCTATCGTCCCAACCTGGGCGGGCTGATCGACGATTATCTGGCCGACAACCCAACCCGCAACCGCGAGCTGGACCTGTTCCCGCTGTTCGCCCATCTCGACCGCGACCGTCTGGCTGCGGCGATGGAGGATCCGCATATCCGCCCGCGCCCGACCTTCCATTACCGGCTGCCGAACGCGCGGTTGAGCGACCCCAAATGGTCGCTCGCCGCCGACTGGAACCGCTGGGTGGCGGTGGAGCGGCTGGCCGCCGACCGCGCCCTGCTGGATGGCCTCGGCACGGATTACCGCCGGGCAGCCGAAGCACAGCAACTCGACGGCTGGGCCGAGCGCATCGACGCCGTGCTGGCCGCCAATCCGGGCATTCACGGCGCCGAGGCGGACGCCGGGACAGACAGGACCGGGCAAGTCGACGGGGTCGACGGCGCCGCCCGTCAGGCCGGCTGAGGGGAGTTTTCCATGGCAGCCATCGTCGGCAGGTCCCGGCCGCTGGTCGGCATCACCGCCTCGATCCATGGCAGCCGCATCGCCGCCATGGCCAACCGGCTTGCCCTGTGGCGGGCCGGTGCATCGTCGGTCCGCATCACCGCCGAGTCACCCTTCCCCATCGACCGGCTGGACGCGCTGGTCGTCGGCGGCGGCGACGACATCGACGCCTCGCTCTACGGCGAATCCGCCCGCCCGCACATCCGCATCGATCCCGAACGCGACCGGCTGGAGATGCTGGCGCTGGACTGCGCCGCCAAGATAGGGCTGCCGGTGCTGGGCATCTGCCGCGGCTCCCAGATGATCAACGTCCATCGCGGCGGCTCGCTCCACGTCGACATCCACGAGGTCTACGACGAAGCGCCGCACATGCGCACCGTTCTGCCGCGCAAGCGCATCCGGATCGCACCGGACAGCAGGCTCTACCGCATCCTCGGCATCGCCGAATGCCGCGTGAACGCCCTGCATCACCAGTCGGTGGATCGTGTCGGCGACGGTCTGCGCGTGGTCGCCCGCGAACGCGCCGGCGTCGTCCAGGGCATCGAGGCGCCGAACGAGCCCTTCATGATCGGCGTGCAGTGGCATCCGGAATATCTGGTCGCCGACAGCCGGCAGCAGGCCCTGTTCCGCCGTCTGGTCGACACCGCCGCCGGAACCGCTCCGCTGGACGAATTCGTGGAAGTTCCGACCCGCCGGTCGGTCCGCGCATCCGGCTGAGCATCCGGCTGGAAACCCCCAGCCTTCAAACTGATCTTCGACTCAGGCTGAACTTAACAAGCTGATCCCGTCGGCGCAGCGGCACTCGGCTGCATATCCGATTGAGACGGATCACGGCACCGGAAACGACGCGGGCGCCGCCGGAGGGATGGCTCCGGGGCGCCCGCGCTGTTGCTGCAGAGAAGATGTTACTGGCTGCCGCCGTTGTCCGGGCCGCAGTTCGGGGTGCCCGGCGGGCAGTGGGTGCCCGTCGCGGTCTGGTTGTCGCGCGGAACGTTGCTGCCGGTGTTGTTGCCCATGCCCGACGGGGCGGTGGTCACACCCGGCACCGGCGAGGTCGAGGAGCCCGACATGGTGCCGGTGGTGCCGGTCGAACCCGACATGCCCGCACCGCCCGTCGTGGAGCCGGCCGACGGCGAGGTGGTGGCGCCCGGCGGGGTGTGGACGATGCCGTCCGGTCCGACGTTGGTGGTGCTGCTCGGAGCGGTGGTGTATGCGCCGCTGCCCTTGAGGGCGCCGGGGTTGGCTTGCTGAGCGGTCTGGGCCATGGCCGGGGCGGCCATCAGGAGAACTGCCGAAACAGCACCGATCATCAGGTTACGCATCCTCGAACTCCTTCATGGTGGCAACGCCTCGCATTTGGGCGTCTTTGGAACGGGACGGACGCCGTGTTTGGAGCCGCAATCGGCGTCCGGCCAGGGCGTCGTTGTCTTTCATGGGTTTAGAACAGGGCAATCGGGGCATGATCTCGGTCGGTCCATGCGCTTTTTTTGGAAAAACGCCGGCAAAAGAGGGGCAAGGACGCGCCCGTCGGGTTCCTTCGGCGAGCCACCGACGCACAGCCGGCGAAGCGGGAACAACAGGTGCGCCATAGGGTTCAAGCCGCGAGGCGGATGGTCCGCGCAAAGCCTCCCGACGCGTTTTCAATGAGGGTTCCAGCCTTGCCCGACGCCTCCCAGGATGCCACCCGACATTCCGCCCCCCATCATTCCGCAACACCCCCGATGCCCCCCGATCCTTCCAGTGCCATCGGAACCTCCGACCCGGTGCTCCGTCCCGGCCAGACCTGCTGGCGGACCGAACGTGCCGGGCGGGTGGCGGTGCTGGTCGACGGCGCCGATTATTTCCTTGCCGCCCGCGCCGCCATGGAACAGGCGAAGCGGTCGATCCTGCTGGTCGGCTGGGACATCGACCCGCGCATGCGCCTGGATCCCGAAAGCTCCGAGACGCTGGGCCGCTTCCTCGCCCGGCTGATGCGGTCGCGGCCCGGGCTGCATGTCCGGGCGCTGAAATGGGACATGCCCTTTCCCATCGCGCTCGACCATCCGCATGAGCCACTGGAGCGGCTGGACCGCAGCACCGGCCACCGGCTGAACGCCCGGCTCGACGGGGAACTGCCGGTCGGCGCCGCCCAGCACCAGAAACTGCTGGTGATCGACGATGCCCTGGCCTTCTGCGGCGGGATGGACTTCTCCTTCGACCGCTGGGACACGTCGGAGCATCTTGATGACGACCCGCGCCGCCGCTGCCCGAACGGCGAACCCTATGGTCCCCGCCACGACGTGATGATGATGGTCGACGGCGATGCCGCCCGTGCCCTGTCCGAACTGGCGAGGGAGCGCTGGCGCTGCGCCACCGGCGAGGTGCTGGAGCCCTGCCCGCCGCCCGACACCGACCGGGCCGATCAGGATCCCTGGCCGGACTGTTCCCTGCCCGACTGCGCCAGCCCGATCCTGACCAACGCGCGGATCGGCATTTCCCGCACCGTGCCGGAGACCGAAGATCGTCGGGCGATCCGCGAGAGCGAGGCGCTGACCTTCGCCGCCATCGCCGCGGCCGAGCGCACCATCTATCTGGAAAACCAGTATTTCGCCTCCGCCCGCGTCGCCGAGGCGCTGGCCCGCCGGCTGGCCGAGCCCGACGGGCCGGAAGTGGTGCTGGTGGTGTCGATGGAAAGCCCGAGCTGGTTCGACCGCATGGCGATGGACACGCCGCGCTCGGTGGCCTTGCGCTGCCTGCGCGCAGCCGACCGCTTCGGCCGGCTGCGCGCCCTGACTCCGGTGACGGAGGGCGGCGGGCCGGTGATCGTCCATTCCAAGGTGGTGGCGGTGGACGGCCGGCTGCTGCGCATCGGCTCGTCCAACCTGAACAACCGTTCGATGGGCTACGACAGCGAATGCGACCTGACCATCGAGGCGCCGCGGGAGGACGGGCCGGAGCGGACCAGCGCGGAGGCCGCGATCATGGGCGTGCGCAACCGCCTGCTGGCCGAGCATATGGGCATCGACCAGCCCCGGCTGGAGGCGGAAATCCAAGCGGCCGGCAGCGTCGTCGCCGCCATCGACCGGCTCTGCCCGCAGTCCGGCCGCCGGCTGGCCGAACTGCCCGCCAGCGATCCCAGCCTGACCGAACAGGCCTTCGCCGCCCTGCGCATCGCCGATCCCGACGACCCGAACGAGGCCTGGGCGCCGTGGAAGCGTCTGCCGCCGCCGCCGCGCTCCGCCCTGCGCGCCGCCGCTGCCGCTCTGCTGACGGTCGGGCTGGCCGCCGGGGTTTGGAGCGTGATCCGGAGCGGACGCGAAAAAGCCCGCCCCGCGCGCGACTGACCGTCACGCAAGAGGCGGGCCCGCTTTCCGAAATCCCCTCTCCCACCGTGGGAGAGGGGATTTCCATGTCTGGACTTATCGCGTTTCCGCGACGCGGCCGTCGTCGGAGATGACGATCTCGACGCGGCGGTTCTGCTGGCGGCCGGCGTCGGTGTTGTTGGCGGCCACGGGCTGCGCCTCGCCCATGCCCTGGGTGACGATGCGCGCCGGCGAAACGCCGCGCATGGTCAGGGCATCGCGGACGGAGTTGGCGCGGGCCTCCGACAGGCGCAGGTTGGTGGTGTCGCTGCCGGTGCTGTCGGTGTGGCCCTCGATCCGGATGGTGCGGCCGGGCTGGGATTGCAGGAACTGGGCGAGCCGGTCGATGCGCTCATAGGCGCCGGGGGTCAGTTCCGCCCGGCCGGTGGCGAACAGGATGTCGCCCAGCGTCATGACCAGACCGCGCTCGGTCCGCTGCGCCTGGAGGTCGCGCAGCTGCTGCTCCAGCTCGGTGTTGCGGGCCTGGAGGCGGTAGGTGTCGGCGTTGGCGACCACGGTCTGGGCGCCCTTCACCCCGGCCGTCTCCTGGGCGATCTGCACCCGGCGGCTGACGATGTAGGCCTGGTGATCGACCTCGGCGGCATCGGCGCCCTGGTCGCGCATCGCCTCGGCTCGGCGCAAGGCCGTCTCGGCGTCGCGCAGCTGAAGCGGGGCGTTGCCGGCGACCTGCGGGTTGGCGGCGGCGAGGCTGTAATCCTGCCGCGCCTGGGTCAGGGCGGCGCTGTCGGTGGGCTGGGTGGCGCAGCCGGCCAGCCCGAGGCCGAGACCCGCGAGGATGAGGCCCGAGAGAACGGGGATGCGGCGGGAAGCGAACGCGGTCATTGACGCACCTCCGGATAGCTGTAGCCCCAGCTGTTGCCGCCGCTGGTCCCAACCCCAGAGCCGCTCACCGTGCCGAGCGAACCGGCCGGTGCCGGCGGAACCGCGGACGGAGCCGGATAGCTGGAGCCGCTCATCCCGGAACCGCCATAGCCGGCCCCGCCGGACGGCGTGCCGCCCAGCGTCGAGCCGCTATAGACCGGCGCCACGTCCGGCGCGGCGGCCGACCGCGGATTGTTGGGGATCGCGGACTTGGCCACCGCGGTGGCGGCCTGCTGGGTCACCGCGCGCTGCGAGGTCACCGTCGCCAGTTCGGCATCGACGCGGGCCTCCTCGGCGAGGCGGCGGGCGCGGGTGCGCTCGTCGGCGCGCATGGCCTTGTCGGCGGAGGCCAGCTTGTCGCGGGCGCTCTGCAACGCCACCGGGGCGTATTGCAGGGCGTTGGCGCGCTCGGCCTCCTGCACCGCCTGGGACGCGGCGCCGAGCTGGGCGGTGGGCGGCGGCACGTCGGAGGCGCAGGCGGCCATGCCGAGCGCCGCCGACAAAACGGCGGCGGCTCGCCACCGGTTCGTCATTGCGGATTTGCGGGTCATCTGGTCGGTTCCTTTCGGATCGGGCTTCACGCCGGAAACCGGGGGCGGGCCAAGGTCGTGTCCCCCTCAAGTCATGTCCTTTCGGCCACGTCCTTTCGGGATGTCTTGCGCCTCAAACGCGCCAGCACGGGCGAAGGTTCCGCGCCGGTTCAGCCGCCGCTGCGCGAAATTCCTTCACGCTCCGCCCGGCGGTTGTCGCGCCGGTGCCGGACCAGCCGCAGCACATAGGTGGCCAGCAGGACGATGAACAGCACCAGCGCCCCCGGCACCATCCAGTCGGCGATCCAGGGAAAACCGACCCGCACCAGATAGCCGGTGCCGGCCAGCACCAGCGACCACAGCGTCGCCCCGGCGGCGGCATAGAGCAGGAACACCGCCATCGGCAGCCCGCAGGCCCCGGCAGGAACCGAGATCAGCGTACGCAACCCCGGCAGCGGCTGGCACAGCAGAACGGCGACGCCGCCGCGCCGGGCGAACCACTCGGTGGCGCGGTGAACCTGCTCGGGCTTCACCGTCAGCCAATGGCCGTGGCGGCGGAGGAAGGCTTCGAACCGCTCGCGCCCCATCCAATGGGCCGGCAGGTACCACACCAGTTCCCCCACCGCCGACCCAGCCCCGGCGGCCAGCGCCACCAGCAGCAGGTTGAACTCCCCCGTCGCGGCCCCCATGCCGGCCAGCGGAATCACCGTTTCCGCCGGCACCGGCGGCAGCACGCGGGCCAGGATCAGCATCAGGAAGATGCCGAGATAGCCGAACTGCTGCACGATCTGGATGATCCACTCGGTCATTGGGTCCACAAAGAGTCGGTGAGGAGAAAGCCGTCTCCAGTGAACCGTGCTGGCCTTGCCGGCGTTCCCCGTTTTTCCATCCCCCCTGACCCCAATCTTGACCCCAATCAAGGCAGAGGCCGTTCGTACACGGTTCAGTGTCTCCATCATGACCGCATCCCTCGCCCTCGCCGCCGCCCTGCTGTTCCTCAGCCATGCCCTGCCGTCCTGGCCGGGGGTGCGGCCCGCCCTGATCGCCCGGCTCGGCCGCGGCGGCTTCGTGACGATCCATTCCGTCGGCTCGCTGCTGACGCTGACCCTGTTCGTGCTGGCCTACCGCGCTGCCGACGGCGGGGAGGTGCTGTTCACGCCCTTCGACTGGGCCGCCCCGCTGGTGGCGGTGGCGATGCCCGTCGTCTTCCTGCTGCTGGTCGCCCGCGTCACCACCCGCTTCGGCAGCCAGGGCGCGCCGAACCCGCCCCGCGGCGTTTACCGCCTGACCCGTGCGCCGGGTAGCCTGGCGCTGCTGCTATGGGCATGCGCGCACCTGAACGCCACCGGCGACGGGCGCCGGGTGCTGCTGTTCGGCACCATGGCGGCCATTGCCCTGTTCGCGCTGGTGAAGAACGAAATCGTGCTGCGCCGCAGCGCCGCCGGTCGTGCCTACCGGGACGAGACCTCGCTGCTGCCACTGGCCGGGCCGCAGGGCTGGCGCGGAGCGCTGCGCGGACTGGCGGAGATGGGGCCGGCAAGACTGATCGGCGGGCTTGCCGCTTATGGTGGGATGCTGATGCTTCACCCCCTGCTCTTCGGGGTGGATCCACTCTACTGGGTAGGTTGAGCGGGACGGCGGACCGGTGCATCTGTTGAGGACGGGACAGGAGTACCGCGTCCCCCGCCCAGCCTGACCTCCACCCCTGTGCCTCTTGCCCCTGTGCCTCTTGTCATTGCTCCCCCCGCCATTGCTTCAGGAAGCCCCCGCATGAAAATCCGCGAGATCATGACCCGCGACGTGCAGACGGTCCGGCCCGACGACAGCATCCGCCGGGCCGCGCAATTGATGGACCAGTTGAACGTCGGCATCCTGCCCGTCTGCGACGGACGGGATCTGATCGGTGTGGTGACCGACCGCGACATCACCATCCGGGCGATCTCCGCCGGAAAGCAGCCCGACCGCTGCAAGGTGTCGGAGGTGATGACCGCCAATCCGCGCTATTGCTACGAGGACGACCCGGTCGGAAGCGTGACCCAGTTGATGGCCGGCCAGCAGATCCGGCGTGTGCCGGTGGTGGACCGCAACGACCGGCTGACCGGCATCGTCTCGCTGGGCGACCTTGCCACCGACGCCAAGAACGACCGCGCGGTCCAGGACACGCTGGAACGGATTTCCTCCCCCTCCGAGCCGGACCGGGCCTGAGCGACCTCCCTCGACAACAGGAACCAACCATCATGGAACAGACATTGGGTCCCGACGACCCACGGGTCCGTGACCGGGCCTATCGGCTTTGGGAAGAGGAAGGGCGGCCCGATGACCGCCATCTCGACCATTGGGCGCAGGCCGCCCGCGAGATCGAGGAGGAGGACCGCCGCAACTCCGGCGGTCCCCGCGTCAACAGTCCGGACGCCGGGCTGGCCGTTCCCGATGACGCCGCCGCCCGCAACCAGCGGGAAGCGGCGGCGCATCTGGGCCAGTCCTCGGTGCCGTCGGACAGCTGATCACTGGATGGAAGCGGTCACTCGATCTTGAGGCTGACCGCTTCCATGCCCTTTTCGCCCTGGCGGACGGTCATGCGCACGCGCTGCCCGTCATCCAGACCGCGCAGGCCGGCGCTCTCCAGCGCACGGGCCGGAATGAAGACGTCGCGCCCGCCGTCGTCGGGCTGCGCGAAGCCATAGCCCTTACCGCCGTTGAACCACTTCACCGTGGCGCCCATCTCGCTGGTCGGACCGCTGGCCTGCTGCGGACGGCGGGGACCGCCCCGGTCCTGGAAACCACGGTCCTGGCCCCGGTCCTGGAAACCGCGATCCTGGTTGCGGCTCTGGAAGCCGCCCCGGTCGCCGCCGCGATCACCACCACGGTCGCCAAAGCCGCGGTCACGCGGACCGCCGGCATCGCGGCGCGCACCGAAACCGCGGTCACCGCCCCGATCCCCACCCCGGTCACCGAAGCCCCGATCACCGCGGTCCCCGAAGCTGCGCTCGCGCCCCTGCGGACGGGCCGGGGCGGCGGCGGTGGAGAGATCGACGGAGTGCAGGACGCTGACCTGCTGGCCCTTGCGATCCTCGACAAGGTCGACGACGACGGTGGCGCCGTCCGGCAGCGTGGTGTGGCCGGCGGGAACGACGAGCGAGGCCGGCAGCAGGGCGTCCTTGCCGCTGTCGCCGACCTTGACGAAGCCGTAGCCACGTTCGGGGTTGAACCATTTCACGGTGGCCGTCACCTGGGTGGCGACGACGTTGGGCTGGCGATAGACGTGGCTGCGGGGCGGCTGATTGTGCATGGGAAACCCGAACTCCGGCAAACAGAAGCGGCGCCCTTGCCGGTCCATCTCATGGACCGGTGGACGCCAACCCCTGACACATCGCCCGTCCGCGCGCTCTTGGCAAGTCGGGACCGCTCCGAATAAGCCGGACAGGCCGTTAAATCACACCCGTGAGGCCCGATGGACCGTCCTCAGCCCATCAGGCGGTCCATCAGACGGTCCGGCGCCGGCGGCGGTTCACGCGGCGGAACCGGGATCGGGCCCGGCGGCTCTCCCAGCGGCGGACGCGCCGGATCGCCCGGCACCGGCATCGAGTCATCCGGCACCGACGGTTCGCGCGACGGCGCTGGCGGATAGGGTCCAAGTTCGAAGATCATGCGCGGTTCCTCAAAATCATTGATAAGGCAAGTGACGTCATCAGCCGCCATGACCGCCGGGGGCGGTCCGCGACAGGCGCCGGGCATCGTTCAGGCTGGTCATGCAGCGGGTCTCGTCGCCGTCGCGGGCGGCGCTGCGGGCGGCGGTGACCAGCGATTCCACCTGGGCGTTCCGCGCCGCTTGCCCCATCAGCCCGTCGCCGCCGCCGGAACCGCCCGGACCGCTGTCCGGCGGCGTCCGCGAGTTGGCCTGGGGGCTGATGGAGGGAGCGGTCGGCATGTTGCTGCCGATGGCCGGCGGCTCGACCACCGACCGGTCGCCGACGGCGGGCGGCGCCACCATGCCGCCGGACTGGGCGAGCCGGTCGCTGCCGCTGCCGGACCCCGGTTCGTCGCGCGGGGTGGAGCCCGACAGCCCAGGCGTGCCGGTACCGCCACCAGGACCGGGGACGGCGACCGGCGGCGGTTCGGTCGACAGGCCGAGATCGGCGGCGAACTGATCCACCATCGCGCCGCAACTCGCCTGGGCCGCGGCACCCATCTGGGCCGCCGCCCCCTGGGCGGCGAGGAGCCCGGTCGCCATGACGAGGGCGACGGGGCCGAACCTTGTGAAATTTGTCCGCATCGGTCGCGTGCTCCTCGGGTTGGCTCCTCGGGGGTTGGCCCCTCGGGTTGAGCATGTCCATCCGGTCAGGCCCATGGCGATCCCGCTCGGGGGGCATGTTCCGATGGAATCAACGGTCGTGGGCAGGGCACGGTTCCGGCAGACCGGTCGAAGATCTGCCCGGCCATGCATCTTGCTCATTTCGCAGGCAGAGGGCGTCGGCTGTAGAGTGCCTGTCCCCCTCCTCAACCAACGGTCCGCAGTTCCATCATGATCGCCAACATGGCCGCGCTGGGCGCGGCGCTGTGCTGGGCCGCGGGCGGCCTGATCGCCATCGGACCGGTGCGGGTGCTCGGCTCCATCGCCTTCAACCGCGTGCGCCTGACCATCGTCGCCGCGGCCCTGCTGGTCGCCACCACCCTGCTGGGCGGCTGGCAGACGCTGGACACCGGGGCCGCGCTGACGCTGGCACTGTCGGGGTTGCTGGGGATCGTGGTGGGGGATATGGCGCTGTTCTGGTCGCTCAGCCGGCTGGGGCCGCGCCGCAACGTGGTGATCTATGCCGCCAACGCGCCGCTGACCGCCCTGCTGGCCTATGCCCTGCTGGGGGAGGCGCTGGGGCCGTGGACCGTTCTGGGCGTTGCGCTGGTCACGCTGGGGGTGATGCTGGCGGTGGCCCTGCGCTCCGGCTCCACCCACAGCTGGGAGGCGATCCAGGGCAATTTGCTGGCCGGCGTGTCGGTCTGCCTGCTGGCGGCGGTCGGTCAGGCCGCCGGCTCGATCATCGCCAAGCCGGTGATGACGGCGGGCGCCGATCCGATCGCGTCGGCCGCGGTGCGGGTCACCACGGCGGCTCTGATGTTCACGGCCATCGGCGTGCTGTCGGCTGTTCGCGCCGGGGTTAACGGCGGCGCGGCGGTGGCAGGCGCCGGTGGGCTCGGCGGGCTGCTGGTCCCCCGCGGGCTGACGCCGAAGCTGATGCTGCAGATCGCCGGCAACGGGCTGCTCGGCGTCGGGCTGGGGATGACGCTGCTGCTGGTCGGGCTCGCCCACGGCAATGCCGGCGTGGTCGCCACCCTGTCGGCGCTCAGCCCGGTCCTGATCCTGCCGATGATGTGGCTGCTGACCGGCCAGCGCCCGTCGCTGGGCGCCTGGGCCGGCGCCGCGGTCGCGGTGGCCGGCGTCGCCCTGATCGTCAACAGGTAGGGGGACGGCTCAGCGGGCCGTCTCAACCGCCACGCCCAGGGTGGGCAGCGCCGCCTGAAGCGCCGAGGAGGCGCGGTTGACGGCATCGCGCAATTCGATCTTCAGCACCGGCTCATCCGGCCATTGCTGCTCGCAGGCATGCTGAAGCTTGCGGGCGGTCCGCGACAATTCCAGGAGGCCGACATTGCCGGCCAGCGACACCATGGCATGGGCGTCGGCCGCGGCGGCCTTCGACGAGTCCGCCTCGCCGATGCGGTCGGTGCGCAGGGCCAGCTCGGCCAGGGTGCCGGCGATGAAGCGGGGCAGCACGTCCGCGCCCAGCGTTTCGGCCAGCGTGTCCAGCGTGGCGCGGTTCAGCACCGGCGCGCTGTCCGACACCGGCGCCACCCCGGCCAGCACCGTCGCCTCTTCCACGGCATCCCCCTCCGGCAGAGTCCCATCCGTCCCGACGTCGAGCCAGCGGTCGACCGCGGACAGCAGCGTGTCGCGCTCGATCGGCTTGGTCACATGGTCGTTCATGCCGACATCCAGGCAAAGCTGGAGCTGATCGGTCAGCGCGTTGGCGGTCAGCGCGATGATGGGCACGGCGCCGCGCCGCCCGCCAAGCTGACGGATCGCCGCGGTTGCCTGCAAACCGTCCATCCGCGGCATCTGCATGTCCATCAGGACGAGGTCGAACTCGCCCCGGCGCATCGCCTCCACCGCCAGGATGCCGTCCTCCGCAACCTCGACCGTATGACCGGCCTTGCAGAGGATGGAGGAGGTGACGATCTGGTTCATCGGCACGTCTTCGGCCAGCAGGATGCGGGCGCTGCGGGTCGGTGCCGCATTTTTCCGCTCGACGGCGGACAACCCCGGCGCGGTGGCGACCGGCAGCGGCAGCTCGAACCAGAAGGTGCTGCCCACCCCCGGACTGCTCTGCACGCCGATATGACCGCCCATCAATTCCGACAGCTGCTTGGAGATGATGAGGCCGAGCCCGGTGCCGCCATAGCGCCGGGTGGTGGAGCGGTCGCCCTGGCTGAAACGCTGGAACAGGTTGGCCTGATCGGCCGCCGGAATGCCGGGGCCGGTGTCGCTGACCGAAAGCCGCACATGCGCCACCGGAACGGCCTCCCCCTCGCCGGCTTCCTGCCCCGACAGCAGCCCGGCCGACAGCAGCACCGAGCCGCGTTCGGTAAACTTCACCGCATTGCCGACGAGGTTCAGCAGGATCTGGCGGATGCGCGCCTCGTCGCCGCGGACATAGCGCGGAACGGTGCCGCCCAGCGACAGTTGCAGCAACAGCCCCTTCTGCGAGGCGGCATTGCTCATCAGGTCGCGGCAGTCGCGCAGCAGCCGATGCAGGTCGAAGGCGCGCTCCTCCAACTCCAGCTTGCCGGCCTCGATCTTCGAATAATCCAGGATGTCGCCGATGATCGCCAGCAGCCCGCGCCCGGCCTCGCGCTGGAGCGACACATACTGGCGCTGTTCCGCCGTCAGCTCGGTGCCGAGCAGCAGATCGGCGAAGCCGATGACGCCGTTCAGCGGCGTGCGGATCTCATGGCTCATCGACGCCAGGAATTCCGACTTCACGCGGTTGGCCGCTTCGGCCTCGGCGCGGGCGGCGGACAGCTCCTCCTCGTAGCGCTTGCGCTCGGTCACGTCGCGGACCACGCCGACCACCACGAAGCCGCCGTCGGACCCCACCGTCGGCCGCATGCTGGATTCGACCCACAGGTAATGGCCGTCGCGGTGGCGAAGCCGGTGGGTGAAGGTGACGGGGGGCGACCCCGGCTGCAACCCGGCGAAGGCCATCGCCGCACTATCGAGATCGTCCGGATGCAGCAGGTTGGCCGGGGCGGAACCGACGATCTCCGCCGGGTCGTGGCCCAGAATGTCGCGCACCGACGGCGACAGGTAGCGCACCGCCCCGTCGGCCTTCATCTCCAGGATCATGTCGGTGGCGTTGTCGGCCAGCAGGCGGTACCGCGCCTCGCTCTCGCCCAGCCGCCGTTCGGCGTCGTGGTGGCGCTGCTCGCGCAGCAGCAGGCCGCCCAGGAACAGGGTGCCGAGCGGGATGATGGCCAGCAGCGCCGGCGCCGTGCGCTGCCCCACCTGCAGGGCAAGCTCCCAGCTGGGCAGCAGCAGCAGGGTCGACGTCGACACCAGCGTCAGCAGAAGCCCGAAGCCCAGCAGCGAACCGACGCCCATCGCCATCCCGCGCCGCTTCGACCACATCGCGAAGCCGACGCCGGTCAGGAAGGAGAGCAGCGCATTGGCGACGCCGGCCTCCATCCCCACCCCGCCCAGGACGATGCGGTATCCCGCGACCGTCACCGCGGTGATGGCGGAGGAGAGCGGACCGCCGAACAGCGCGCTCAGCCCGACCAGCGGGGCCCGCGCGTCGATGAAGATGCCCGGCCCGATGTGGATGGGGTGGACCATCGAGAAGATGGCGGTCAGCGCCATCACCGCGCCGAAGACGATCTGGCGGGTGTACAGGCTCCAGCCGCCGGAGCGGCGGATCAGAAACGTGTAGGCAAGAACGACGAAGGCGCTCGCCGCGATGTTCTCGGCAAGATCGTACGCCATCGAAGAGAAGTTGCCCAACATCGCCCGGCCGCCGTCCCCACCCGATTTCCCGTTACCTCTATACCACGGAAGGATGTCGCGAAACCGCTAACACCAACGGAAAAAGTGTGATCTGGCGGGGACAAAGGTCGGGCTTGCGATGCCGGCAGATGGCGGCGTTTCAGGCCTCGGCGTCGG
This sequence comes from Azospirillum sp. A26, assembly GCF_042604635.1. NCBI lineage: Bacteria > Pseudomonadati > Pseudomonadota > Alphaproteobacteria > Rhodospirillales > Azospirillaceae > Azospirillum > Azospirillum sp. A26. The sequence continues at coordinate 1,945,562 of NZ_CP170472.1, forward strand.
GCTGGCGGTCCGGAAGGGCGGCGGCGAAGGCCGGCAGGGCACGGCAGGCCGCGTCGATGCGCAGCAGCGTGGGATAACCGTCCAGCGGGCAGTCCAGGCGGCGGGCGTTCGCCATTTGCGGCACCAGCAGGATGTCGGCCAGACCGGGCTCGTCGCCATGGCAGAAGCGGCCGGTGCGCGGATCGCCGGCCAGCTGCGCCTCCAGCGCGGTCAGGCCGACGGCGATCCAGTGCCGGTACCAGCCATCGACCTCCTCCTGGCTGTGGCCCATGGTCTTCAGGTGGTTCAGCACCCGCAGATTGTTCAGCGGGTGAAGGTCGCAGGCCACCGCCAGCGCCAGCGCCCGCACCCGCGCCCGGCCCAGCGGATCGGCCGGCAGCAGCGCCGGGGTGGGATGCGTCTCGTCCAGATACTCGATGATGGCGAGCGACTGGGTCAGCACATGATGACCGTCCGGCCCGTCGACTTCCAGCGCCGGCACCAGATGTTCCGGGTTGAGGTCGGCATAGGGCGGCTTGGCCTGCTCGCCCCGGCGCAGATGGACGAAGGCCTGGTCCGGGGTCAGGCCCTTCAGATTCAGGGCGATGCGCACGCGGTAGGCGGCGGAGGAGCGGAAGTAGGTGTGGAGTTTCACGGGATTGGGTCCGTTTTGGTTTTGCGGCGGCGATCCTGTATCGGAGCCTATCAAAGCCCCAGATAAGCCTGCCGCACCCGCTCGTTGCTGAGAAGGGCCGCACCGCTGTCGCTCAGCACGATCTCGCCGGTCTCGATCACATAGCCGCGGTCGGCGATGGCGAGTGCCGCATGGGCGTTCTGCTCGACCAGCAGGATGGTCGTGCCCTCGCGCTTCAGCCGCTGGACGGCGTCGAAGATCTCCGCGACCAGCAGCGGCGCCAGCCCCATGCTGGGTTCGTCGAGCAGCAGCAGGCGCGGCTTCGCCATCAGCGCGCGGCCAAGGGCGACGATCTGCTGCTGGCCGCCCGACAGGGTGCCGGCGGGCTGGTCGCGCTTGACCTTCAGCACCGGGAACATCTCGTAGAGCCGGTCGATGTCGTCGTCCGGCTTGCCGCTGCCCCGGCGGTAGGCACCGAGGCGGAGATTGTCCTCCACACTCTGCGGTCCGAACAGCTGCCGCCCCTCCGGCACCTGCACCACCCCTTCGGCGACGCGGCGCGACGCCTTCATGCCCGTGATGTCGCAGCCGTCGAAGGTGATGCGCCCGCTGCTGGCGGGATGGACGCCGGACAGGGTGCGCAGCAGCGTCGTCTTGCCGGCCCCGTTGGCGCCGACCAGCGCCACCAGCTCGCCCTCCCGCACGGTCAGGCTGGCCGATTTCAGCGCGTGGATGCGGCCGTAATGGCTGTTGAGTCCCTCGATCTCCAGAAGCATGGGTGGCCCTCCTTACGGTGCGGCGCCGAGATAGGCGGCGATGACGTCCGGGTTGGCCCCCACCTCCTGCGGCGTGCCCTCGGCCAGCATGCGGCCCTGGTTCAGCGCGGTGATCCGGTGCGAGATGCCCATCACCATCTTCATGTCATGCTCCACCAGGACGATGGTCACGCCGCCGGCCGCCACCGTCTTGATCACCTCGTCGATCTCGCGGCTTTCGGTGGCGTTCAAACCGGCCGCCGGCTCGTCCAACAGAAGCAGCTTCGGCTCCGACGCCAACGCGCGGGCGATCTCCAGACGCTTCAACGCGCCGTAGGGCATGGAGGCGGCGTCGGCATCGACGTACTTCTCCAGCCCGACATCGGCCATCAGCTGCGCCGCCCGGTCCTTCGCCTCGCGGTCCTTGCGCACCAGCGAGGGCACGCGGAACAGCGCCGGCAGCAGCCGGGTGTTCAGGTGCAGGTGCCGCCCGACCATGACGTTCTCCAGCGCCGTCATGTTGAAGAAGATCTGCAGGTTCTGGAAGGTGCGCGACATGCCGCGGGCGGCCAGCCTGTAGGGCGCCATGCCCGACACGTCGGCCCCGTCGAACAGCACCCGGCCACCCGACGGCTTGTAAACGCCGGTCACAAGGTTGAACAGGGTGGTCTTGCCCGCGCCGTTCGGCCCGATGATCGAATGGATGTCGCCGGCGGCGATGGAGAAGCTGAGGTCGCCGATGGCGAGCACGCCGCCGAACTCGCGGCTGAGATGCTCCACCTTCAGGATCGGCGGGCCGACGCGGCGGGCCTGTGCGGTCATGTCCGGGGAGAGGTCTGTGGTCGCCAGCATCTTCATGCCCGCCTCCGCGCCGGAAGCAGCGCCGCCAGGGTGGGAAGCAGCCCCTTGGGCATGAACACCATCGTCGCCATCAGGATGCCGCCCAGCACGATCTGCTGGTAGTCCTGGAAGACCGTCAGCGCCTGAGGCAGCAGCGTCAGCACCACCGCACCGACGACGGCGCCGAAGGTCGAGGCCATGCCGCCGAACACCACCATGGTGACCAGCTCGATCGACTTGAAGAAGTCGGCCTTGGCTGGGGTGATCAGGCCGGCGTAATGGGCGAACAGGCTGCCGGCCACGCTGGCGAACACCGCCGACAGCACGAAGACCATCACCTTGAAGCGCGCGGTGTCGACGCCGACCACCTCGGCCGCCACCTCCGACCCGTGGACGGCGCGCAAGGCCCGGCCCATCGGGCTGTCGATCAGGTTCAGCGACAGCCAGACCACGCCGACCAGCAGCACGCCGACCACCCAGTACCAGACCTTCTCGCCATACAGCTCGACGCCGAAGATCCTGAACGGCTCCACCATCATGCCGTCGGGGCCGCCGGTCAGGCCGCTTTCGGTGCGCAGCACGATGGACACGATGATGCCGATGCCGAGCGTCGCCATCGCGAGGTAATGGCCCTTCAGCCGCAGGATCGGCTTGGCGACCAGAAAGGCCAGCAGCCCGACGAAGACGGCGCCGGCCAGCAGCGCCACAATCGGCGGCCAGCCGTAGGTGCCGACCAGCACGCCGGACGCGTAGGCGCCGATGCCGAAGAAGCCGGCATGGCCCAAACTGATCTGCCCGGCATAGCCGATCAGCAGGTTCAGCCCGACGCAGACCACGGCGTTGAAGCCGGCCAGGATGGCGATGTCGAGATAGAAGTTGTTGGGCAGGAAGGCCGGCAGGACCGCGATCACCGCGCCCAGCGCCAGAAGCCCGGTCAGCCGCCCGTGAAGGAGTGCGTTCATCGGGGATAAATCCTTACACCCGTTCGGTGCCGCGCTTGCCGAACAGCCCGTTCGGCATGAAGAGAAGGACGGCCAGGATGATGACGAAGGCCACCGCATCCTTGTAAGCCGACGAGATGTAGCCGGCGCCCAGCGCCTCGGCGATGCCGACGATCAGCCCGCCGGCCACCGCGCCCGGCCCATGGCCGAGCCCGCCCAGAACCGCGGCGGTGAATCCCTTCAGCCCCAGCATGATGCCCATCTCGGTGTAGGAGAAGGTGATGGGGGCGACCACCGCCCCGCCGACCGCGCCCAGCGCCGCCGACAGCGCGAAGGAGGCCAGCACCACCCGCTTCACGTCGATGCCGACCAGCTGTGCGGCCAGCCGGTTGTGCGAGGTGGCGAGCATCGCCTTGCCGGTCAGCGTCCTGGCGAAGAACAGGCCGATGGCGACGATCAGCACGCCGGCCGTGCCCACCACCCACAGCGACTGCGGCTGCATCGAGGCGCCCAGGATCTGGATCGGCGTCTCGCCCGAGAAGGCGTCCAGCCGCTTGAAATCCTTACCCCAGACCAGCTCGGCGACGCCGCGCAGGAAGATCGAGGCGCCGATGGTGATGATGATGAGCGTGACGGTGGAGGCGTTGCGGGCGCGTTCGACCGCGAATTTCGCCACCAGGACGCCGACCAGCATGGCGCCGCCGCAGCCGATCATGATCGCCAGCGGCAGCGGCACGCCCGACGCCGTCAGGGTGGCCGACGCCATGCCGCCGATCATGATGAACTCGCCCTGGGCGAAATTGATGACGTGGCTGGCGTTGTAGATGATCGAGAAGCCGAGCCCCGCCAGCGCATAGATCGCGCCGATGGTCAACCCCGACAGCAGATATTGCAGCAGTTCCGCGAACATCGTTGGGTTCCTGATGTTCTCCCCGCGCACAATTCCCCCTCTCCCCCCTGGGGAGAGGGTCGGGGTGAGGGGGATGCGTGGGGTGGATTGAACGGGGGGCTACGGCGTCGCTTGTCGAAAAAAGCCACGCTGTGCATCCCCCTCACCCTAACCCTCTCCCCAGGGGGGAGAGGGAATAACAGCGGACCGCCGGTTTACTTCACCAGCGCCCAATCGCCTTGGCGGACCTCCACCATGTGGAAGGCGTCCAGCGTCAGGCCCATGTGGTCCTTGGCGCTCATGGTCACGGTGCCGCCGGTGCCGACATAGCCCTTGGTCTGCTCGATGGCGTCGCGCAGCTTGGCCTTGTCGGTGCCGCCGGCACGCTTCACCGCGTCCAGCGCGATCATCAGCCCGTCATAGGCATGGCCGGCGAAGGTCGACACCTCGGTGTTGAAGCTGTCCTCGTAGACCTTGGTGAACTCGGTCACGACCTTCTTCTGCGGGTCGCTGTCGGCAAGCTGTGCCGCGACGACCAGACCGGCGGCCGGCAGGCGCACACCCTCGGCGGCACCACCGGCCAGCCGGATATATTCCTTCGATGCCACGCCATGCGACTGGTAGAGCGGCAGCGAGATGCCGAGCTGGCGGTAGTTCTTGGTCACCACCGCCGGCCCCTGGCCCAGGCCGAACACCAGCACCGCCTGCGCTGCGGCGTTGTTCTTGACCTTGGTCAGCTGGGCGGTGACGTCGGTGTCCTTGGCGCCGTAGGTCTCGTCGGCGACCAGCTCGATCCCGCGCTCCTTGGCGACGGCGACGGTCTGCTCGCGGCCAGACTTGCCGAAGCCGCTGTCCTCCGACAGCAGCGCCAGCTTGGTCAGCCCGCGCTTCTTCATGTCCTCCATCACCTTTTCCGCCGCCATGCGGTCGGTGTGGGGGGTCTTGAACACCCACTTCTTCACCGGCTCGACGATCACCACGGCGCCGGCCAGCGAGATGAAGGGCACGCCGGCGCGCTCCACCAGCGGCACAGCCGCCATGGTCGCCGCAGTCGTGGTGCCGCCGACGATCACGTCGACGCCGTCGCTCTCGATCAGGCGCTTGGTGAAGGAGGCCGCCTTGTCCGCCGCACCGCCATCGTCATAGACGGTCAGTTGCACCGGCCGTCCGCCGACGCCACCCGCCTTGTTGATGCGGTCGGCATACAGCTCCAGCACCTTCTTCTCCGGGTCGCCGAGGAAGGAGGCCGGGCCGGTGGCAGAGACGATGGCACCGATCTTGATCGGGTCCGCGGCCTGGGCGACCCCCGGCATCAGACCGGACACCGCCGTCATGGCGGCCATGGCGGTGAAGGCGATGGTGGCAAGCAGGCGATTGCGCATGATGTCCTCCCTGATGCTGTCCCGCTTGTCGCCGGACCGGGCGGCGGCCCGATCCAGGCGCTGCGGAACGATTTGCCGCACATAATGTTTCAAACGAAATGGTTTCGGAAGAAAAATTTCAGCGAGCGCAACCACAATCGAATTGCGGATGTTGCCACCTGCTTCCCCTTTCCTTTGCGATCCCTCCAGCTTGGCACCGGGAAATCGTCATTTCGTTTTATGACACAAATTTACTTTGAGATGCCAACCTAGTGTATCACATTAATGATTGTCAAACGGAAAGTCCGGGTTGCCTCCTATCGGCGGCGGACCTGCTTTCCGCCTCCCGGCCCGCGCTGTCGTGGCACTGGCCCAACCGGCCCCGGGTTTCGTATACAACTCCGTCGCGCACCCCCGCTTCAACACACGACGCCAGCCGCATCGATAAGGACGCCCCCTCCGCATGGCCCGCCCGCGCCGCCCCGAAGACCTTGCCGCCCAGCTGACCGAGACCATCGCGCCGCGGGCGAAGTCGCTGATCATCACCGTCTATGGCGACGCGGTGCTGCCGCATGGCGGATCGCTGTGGCTGGGCAGCCTGATCGAGCTGATGGACCGGTTCGGCATGAGCGAGCGGATCATCCGAACTTCGGTCTTCCGGCTGTGCAAGGACGACTGGCTGACCAACACCCAGATCGGCCGGCGCAGCTTCTACCGCGTCACCGAGAGCGGGAAGGAACGCTTCGCGGCGGCCGAACGGCGGATCTACGCTCCGCTGGCCCGGGAATGGGACCGCGGCTGGGACCTGCTGATGGTGCCGCCCAACGCGCTGGATGCCGAGACGCGGGATGCCCTGCGGCGGGAGCTGACCTGGCAGGGCTTCGGCGCCGCGTCGGCCACCGTCTACGCCCACCCCAACTGCGACGAGGCGGCGATGCACCGCTCGCTGGCGGAGTTGGGCGTGGCCGACAGGATCGTCCACATGAAGGCCAGCCTGGACCGGGCGGAGGGGTTCGGGGCGCTGCGCGATCTGGTGCGCGGCTGCTGGGACATCGATCAGCTCGAACACGACTATGCCGCGTTTCTGGATCACTTCCGTCCGGTCTGGGCGGCGGCCGATGCCGCGGAGGCGCCCGACCCGGCCGCCTGTTTCGTCCTGCGCACGCTGATGATCCACGATTTCCGCCGCATCCTGCTGCGCGACCCGATGCTGCCGCCCGACCTGTTGCCGGCGGACTGGCCGGGACAGGAATCGCGCATGCTGACCCGCAACCTCTACCGCCGCCTCGCCGGCCCGTCGGAAGCCTTCCTGATGCAGGCGGCGACCACCGCCAACGGCCCCTTGCCGGAAGCCCAGCCCGCCTTCCAGGGCCGGTTCGGCGGGCTGGAGACCATTGTCGCCAGCTAATATAAGCATTCCCGGATCGAGCGGTTCCGGCGTCCTGAGAGCAGCCACACCAAAACACCACAGGTCCGGCCCAGAAAAAGACGATACAGTCGACGATCGTCCCCAATCGACCGAAGGCTGGAAAGCTGTCGATGCTGACCATCGTCTACCGCAGCGAGGCCATCGACCGGCTTCCCTACAGTGCGCTTGCCGACATCTGTCTGTTCAGCGCCCGCAAGAACTCTGAACAGGGCATCACCGGCTTCCTGGTCGAGTTCGGGGGCATCTTCCTCCAGGTTCTGGAAGGCGAAGCGGAGGCGGTGGACCGGTTGTTCGCCCGCATCGTCGACGACCCGCGCCATCGCGACGTGACGCCGCTGCTGCGGGAGACTTCGGGTGGGCCGCCCGAATTCGGTTTCTGGGCGATGAATTTCGGCCCGCTCGACACGCCGACCTTCTGGCAGGCGATCTTCGGCACTCCGATGCGCAGCGAGGAATTCCGGCAACGGTCGCACGGGGCCGGCTTCGCGCGCGATGTGCTGAGCCGCGCCTACATGCACGCCTGCATCATCGCCGATGTCGACCCCGCCGCCCGCGACATGGTGCGCGGCAACATTCCCGTCCTCGTTCGGTCCTGAACGCGGCCCTGCCCGCCGGGCATCCCGATACCTATCCCGCGATTTTCGTTGCTTGAGCGAACGAATTGATCTGGATCAATTCGCAGCCTCCCCACGATTATCTTTTCAAATCAATGGATTACCTAGGTAATTCCCTGAATTGAAGCGATACAGATATCATTGATAGCGAGAATTTTCTGTGTCATATAAAGACCACAGGGCGCCGATGGAAATGTGAGCGCCCGCCGAAAAGCCCCGGAGGAGACGCCCCCATGTCCAAGGACTACACCCCCATCGCCAACACGATGGAGCTGCCCCCCGCCACGCCGCAGCCGAACGTCTACCCGCTGTCCTGGGTGTCGCAGACCAAGAAGCTGGAAGAGGTCTATGCCGCTGCCCAGCGCGAGAACTGGGACCCGGCCAAGCTGCCCTGGGACAGCTTCGACGTGTCGCGCTATTCGTGGGAGGAGCGGGAGGCCATCGCCTACTGGTGGACCATCCTGTCGGTGTTCGACGCCTCCGCCCCGCCGGTCTTCGCCCACGCCCTGATCAAGACCTACGAGGTGCATGAGGAGGACCCCGTCCGCCGCTGCTTCTTCTCGGTCACCCGCGACGAGCAGAACCACGAGCAGATGTGCGGCCTCGCCATCACCAGGCTGCTGGAAGCCACCAGCCCGCTGACCTACGAGCCGAAGACGGATCTCGGCCGCCGGTTGCAGAAGAACGCCCACTGGCTCTACTACAATGGCGGGCGCTATTGGGACGGCTACAAGAAGGCGGTTCCGAAATACTCGCTGGCCGTGCTGTTCAGCTCCTTCCTGATGGGCGAGATCGCGGCGGCGACCATCTTCCACCAGATGGCGGCCGGTTGCAGCGAGCCGGTGTTCAAGGAGGCCTTCCGCAACATCGGCCGCGACGAGGGCCGCCACATGGCGATCTGCATGTCGGTGATGGAGCGCGACTATCCCCATCTGGCGGTGGAGGACCGCTCGATCATCACCAAGCAGATCCGCGCCGGCTACCTGTTCCTGTCTGCCGTCCTGTTCGAACCGCCGCCCCAGTTCTGGGACCTGCCCGACGACTTCATCGCCACCCAGCGCGAGGCCGAGGCCATCGCCCGCAACGCCGGCTTCCACATCCCGGATTACGAGGCGAAGAAGGAGAACTGGCGCAACGCCATGCTGAACTTGAAGGGCGTGCTGGACCGCTACGACATCCCGTTCCCGGCCATCCCCGAGGTCGGCATCACCGGCGAGGAAGTGCGGGACGTCGACATGGACGAGATCATCCCGGTGTTCTGAGCAGGCCTGTCTGAACGCTCCCACCCCCTTCCCTGCCCTTCTTCGAGGGTCAGGGAAGGGGGTATCACGTCTCCAATCCCGTCCAAGGATCCCGCCGGTGAGCCGCATCCGCCTCCACCCCTCGGGCCGCACGGTCGAGTGCCGTGACGGCGAGACCGTCCTGTCGGCGCTGGAACAGGCCGGCTATGCCCTGCCCAACAACTGCCGCGCCGGCGCCTGCGGCGAATGCAAGGTCAAGGTCCTCAGCGGCCAGTTCGACCAGGGCATGGTTCTGGACATGGCGCTGTCCCAACCCGAGCGGAAGGACGGCTATGGCCTGATGTGCATGGCCAAGCCGATCTCCGACGAGCTGGTGATCGAATACGGCACCGCCGACGCCCAGCCCAAGCTGTTCCCGCCGCGCGAGAACGTGCTGTTCGTCGTCACCGACCGCATCCCACGCACGCCCCGCATCGTGGAACTGCGCCTGCGCCCGCTGGGCCAGCCGCTGCGCTACTGGCCGGGCCAGTATGTGATGCTGGGCGATGCCGCCGCCGGCGCGCCGCCGCGCTGCTATTCCATCGCCAACGCGCCCCGTCCGGACGGCGAGATCGTGCTGCAGGTGACCCGCGTCGACGGCGGCCCGACCAGTGGCTGGATCCACGACACGCTGACGGTCGGCAGCATGGTCAAGCTGTCCGGCCCCTACGGCACCTTCATCGGCGACCCGTCGGTGGACAGCCCGGTGCTGTGCATGGCCGCCGGCTCCGGCCTCGCTCCCATCCTGGCGCTGACCGACGCGGCGCTGCGCCGCGGCTATCGCCCGCCGGTGACGCTGCTGTTCTCCGCCTGCACCAGAGCCGACGTGTATGAGCTGGGTCTGCTGAGCTACTGGCAGGCCAAATACCGCAACTTCAAGGTCAAGGTGACCCTGACGCGCGAAGAGGCCGCCGGCCATCTGACGGGCCGCATCCCGGCGATCCTGCCCGGCCTGTTCCCCGACCTGTCCGGCCACGCCATCTTCACCGCCGGCAGCCCCGCCTTCGTCGACTCCTGCGTCGCCGCCGCCCGCGCGCTGGGCGCCAGGGACGACCAGCTCCACAGCGAAGGCTATGTCTCGCAGCACATCCCGGAAACGCTGCCGGCCGACCGGCTGATGGCGGTTGGATAACGGGAAACAGGCACCTCAGGCCTTGCGGACACCGGCGATGAAGCCGTCGATCTCGCGGGTCAGGTCCTTCGACTGGCCGGCGAGTGATGCTGCGGCGGCGAGCAGCTGGTCGGCGGCCGCACCGGTTTCGCCGGCACCCGCCCGGATGTTGCCCATGCCGCCGCTGACCTCCTGCGCCCCGTCGGCCGCCCGGATCACGCTGCGGGCGATCTCCTGGGTCGCCGCCGCCTGCTGATCCACCGCCGCGGCGATCCCTGACGCGATGCGGCTGACCTGGGCGATGGTTTCGTTGATGCCATGGACGGCGGTCACCGCCTCCTGCGTCGCATCGCGGATGCCCTTGATCTGGCCGACGATGTCCTCGGTCGCCTGCGCGGTCTGGTTGGCGAGGCCCTTGACCTCCGACGCCACGACGGCGAAGCCCTTGCCCGCCTCACCGGCGCGCGCCGCCTCGATGGTCGCGTTCAGCGCCAGCAGGTTGGTCTGGCCGGCGATGGAGTTGATCAGTTCCACCACGGCGCCGATCCGTTCGGCGCTCTCCGCCAGAACGGTGACCGCCTCGTCGGCCCGCTTCACGTCGGACACCGCGGCATCGGCGATGCGGGCGGACTCCGCCACCTGCCGGCCGATGTCCTGGACCGAGGCGGAGAGTTCCTCCGTCGCCGCGGCGGCGGTCTGCACGCTGTCGGCGGAGGCGCTGGCGGAGGCGGCCACCTGCTCCGACCGGCCGAGGCTCTGGTCGGCGATGCCGGTCAGGGCGCGGGCGGTCGATTCGAGCTGCTGGGCGGACGAGGCCAGCGCCCCGGTCAGACCGCCGACGCGGACCTCGAAGCCCTTCTGCAAGTCGGCCAGGGCCGCGACGCGGGCCTCCTTGGCATGCCAGTCAGCCTGCTGCTGGCGGTCGAGTTCCTTCGCCCGGACCAGCCCCTCCTTGAACACCTCGACGGCGCGGGCCATGCCGCCGGCCTCGTCGTCGCGGTCGGCACCCGGCACCGTCACCGCCAGATCGCCGGCCGCCAGCCGGTCCATGGCGACGGTGACGGCGCTGACCGGCCGGGCGATGCCGTCGCCAACCTTCCAGGCCACCACGCATCCCAGCGCGACGCAGCCGAGGCTGACCAGCACGATCAGGACGGCGAGCCGGTTCGCATCGGCCATCACGCTGGATTGCGGCGCCGCCACCATGAAGGACCAGGCCCCCTCCGCGCCGGAGAAGCGCACCGGCGCCAGCCGCAGATAATGCGGCGCCCCGGCAAGCATGACGAGGCCGTCGAAGGCGCGGCCCTCGGCGACGGCGCGGCGGGCGGCCTCCGGCAGGTCATCGGCAGTCTTCGACAGCCTGCCGTCGTCGGGATGGGCGACATAGAGGCCGGAGCCGGTCAGCACCGCGGCGAAACCGTCGCCATAGGGCTTCACCGAGCGGACAAGATCGGTCAGGCCGCTCAGCGCCATATCGACCCCGGTGACGCCGATCACCCGCCCCCCGCCTGCCGTCCCGTCGATCACCGGGGCCGCGGCGCTGGTCATCAGCCGCTTGGTGAAATCGTCGAGATAGGGCTCGGTCAGGACCGGCTTTCGGGCGGCGGCGGCCGACTTGTAATATTCCTTCTCCTGCACATCCGCGAAGGGATAGCCCTCGCTGTCGTCGGCATGGACCCCCTTGTCCCCCGGCAGCCAGAGCAGGCTCATCCGGCCGGTCTTGGGCAGGCCGAGAATCTCGGTGGAGCGGTCATGGTCGGCGAACGCCGCATCCCGGCTGTCGAACCCGTCGTCGGCCATGTCCACCCACACCCCGGCATAGAGCGGGTTGGCCTCCGCCACACGGGCCAGGTAGCGGTTCACCGTTTCGCGCCGCGGGGTTCCGGTGGACCGTTCGACCTCCACGAGGGCCGCGGCGGCACGGGCGGCGTCGAGTGCTGCGGCCAGGTCGGCGGCGACCCGCGCCCCATGGCGGTCCGCCATCTCGGCCGCCAGGGTCTGGGCGGCCTTGTGCCCGGCGTCGCGCGACAGGGTGAGCGACACCGCCGTCACCGCGGCGGCGCCCGCCGCCAGAACCGCCGCCACGCCGATGATGATCTTCGTCCTGAACCGAGCCTTCATGCCGCACGCCTTTTTCCGGTCCGCCAAGCGCTCCGGGCCAAATGTTCCGGAATAGCGCCAAGGCGGTGCCAAATAGGGGTAAGGGGCGGCACCTTATAATCGATAACGGTTGGAAGGCACGTCAATTCTCATGATTTGCCGATTGCCGGCGCAACCTTTGGATCGCTTCCGGACCGGGTGCCGTGGCTGGGAGGCCAAGCGAACGGTATTGCTGCAACTGCGAAAAAGCCCGCCGGCGGAGCGAAAAAGCCCCGCCGGCGTCTTGTCCCACACCCAGGACAATGACCGAGCACCGGTGCGGAAGCCGTCCCTTACGGCCCGTCGTACCGCACCACCTGCTGGTCGATGGCGCCGAACACGCTGGCACCAGCGGCGTCGAATAGCTCGATCCGCACCCGGTCGCCGAAGCGCATGAAGGGGGTCTTCGGCGCGCCATGCTCGATGGTTTCGATCATCCGAAGCTCGGCAAGGCAGGAATAGCCGACGCCGCCGGCATCGACCGGCTTGCCGGGACCGCCGTCCAGCTTGTTCGACACCGTGCCCGAGCCGACGATGCTGCCGGCCGCCATATGGCGGGTCTTGGCGGCATGCGCGATCAGGGTCGGGAAGTCGAAGGTCATGTCGACCCCGGCATCCGGCTTGCCGAAGGGCTCGCCGTTCAGCGTCGTCACCAGCGGACGGTGCAGCTTGGCGCCGTCCCAGGCCTCGCCCAGCTCGTCCGGCGTCACCGCGACGGGGGAGAAGCTGGAGGCCGGCTTGGACTGGAAGAAGCCGAAGCCCTTGCCAAGCTCCGCCGGGATCAGGTTGCGCAAGCTGACGTCGTTGACCAGCATCAGCAGCCTGATCTGCCCGCGCGCCGCCTCGGCCGAAACGCCCATCGGCACGTCGCCGGTGATGACCGCGATCTCCGCCTCGAAATCGATGCCCCAGGCTTCGGTCGCCGCCAGGATCGGGTCGGTCGGTGCCAGGAAGCTGTCGGAACAGCCCTGATACATCAGCGGGTCGGTCCAGAAGCTGGGCGGCATCTCGGCACCGCGCGCCTTGCGGACCAGCTCCACATGGTTGACGTAGGCCGACCCGTCCGCCCACTGGTAGGCGCGCGGCAGCGGCGAGGCCGCCAGCGCCGGGTCGAAGGGCCGGCCGGAGGACGGATCGGCGTTCAGCGCGCGATAGGCCTCCTCCAGCTTCGGCGCCAGCGCCGTCCAGTCGTCCAGCGCCGCCTGCAGGGTGCGGGCGATCTCCGGCACCGGGACGGCGCGGGTCAGGTCGCGCGACACCACGACCAGGGTGCCGTCGCGCCCGCCCGCCTTCAAACTTGCCAGCTTCATTCGTCTCTTCCCTTCCTCGGAATTCAGCGTCCGGCGGCTTTCTGGCCGCTCATTTCGCTTTCCAGCTGTCGGCGTAGCCGCCCCATTCGACACCGTCCATCGCCTGATAGACGTCGAGCGGATCGCGGGTGTCGATCATCACCGCGACCTCGTCGGTCTCCTTGCGTTCGAACTTCTGCGCCACCTCGTAGGCCTTCGGGTGCGGCCCGTGCGGGAAGCCCGAGGGGTGGTAGGTGACCATGCCGGGATGGATGTTGTCGCGCGAGAAGAACTGGCCGCGGTGATAGAACAGCACCTCGTCGAAATCCTCGTTCGAGTGGTAGTAGGGCAGCTTCAGCGCCTCCGGGTCCGACTCGATGGGACGCGGCACGAAGGTGCAGACGATGAAGCGGGAGGATATCCAGGTGCTGTGCGCCGACGGCGGCAGATGGTAGCGGTGGCTCATCAGCGGCCGGATGTCGCGCCAGTTCAGCCGCACCGGGGCGAGGTCGCCATGCCAGCCCACGGCATCCAACGGGTTGAACGGATAGGTCATGGCACAGAGCTGCCCGCGCTTCTTCACCCGCACCAGGGTCTCGCGCTCGTGCTTCTGCGCCTGGAAGGCATCGTCCAGCGCCGGGACGTCCAGCACCGCCGGATCGAAGATGGCATGGGTGCCGACCAGCCCCTTGTGCGGCAGCTTGTAGGCGTCGTTGGTGGCCTCCACCATCAGCACCATCACCGCCTCATCCGTCTCCAGCCGCCAGCAGGTGTTGCGCGGCAGCACGACATAGTCGCCCTCGCGTACCTCCAGATGGCCGTAATCGCAGAACAGGTGGCCGCCGCCCTGGTGGAAGAACAGCAGGTCGTCGCCGTCGGCGTTGCGGACGAGATGGTCCATCCTGCCCTTGAAGCGCCACAGCCGGACCTGGGTCGCCCCGTTGCCCATCAGGGCCGGCGCCTCCAGCGGGCAGCCGGGCATGGTGTCGACATGGTTCAGGTCGAAGGCGCGCGGCCGCAGCGGCCCGTCGAAGCTGGTCCAGCCGGTCGGCGGGTGGGCATGGTGCATCTGGGTCGCCGGGCCGAAGAAGCCCTCGCGTCCCATTTCGCGCTCGTAGGTGCCGGCGGGAAGCCGGACATGGGCCTGACGCGACGCGGTGCCCTCAACCTTCGGAAACGAAATCCAGTTCTTCATGGCGCTTCCCCACTCACTGCCGCCGGACGTTTCCGCATCGGGCGCCGGCAGGCTTGTTCCGTTGCCGCCATTTTAGTTTCGTTTGAAACTGTTGCAAGAGCCAAATTACAGCGCAGGATGGGGCACCCGCGACCCTCCCCACAGACGATGCGCCGCCGATGCCGCCTGCCCGCCGTTCCCGCACCGCTTCCGCCAGTTCAGCATCCGGCCAGACGGATTTGCCGGCGCTGCATCTGACGCGCTTCCTGCCCTACCGGCTGTCGGTGCTGGCCAACACGGTCAGCCACACGCTGGCCAAGCTGTACGAGAAGCGGTTCGGCATCACGATCCCGGAATGGCGGATCATCGCCGTGCTGGGCGGCGGCGAGACGATGAGCGCGGGCGAGATCGCCCAGCGCACGGCGATGGACAAGGTGCAGGTCAGCCGCGCCATCAGCCGCATGCTGGATTCGGCGCTGATCCTGCGCGAGTCGGGCGACACCGACCGGCGCAAGGCGCTGCTGACCCTGACGCCCAAGGCGCTGGCGATCTATGCGGAGATCGTGCCGATGGCGCTGACCTACGAGGAAGAGGTCACCGACGCCCTGTCGATCGACGAGCGGGCGCAGCTCGACACGCTGCTGTCGAAGCTCCAGGCCCGCGCCGACCAGCTCGCCACCCGTCCGGCGCCGGTTGGCGCGCAGGCAGAAGCCGCGGGCGAGTAAGGGAGCCGGTCAGGCCCCCTTCACCTTGTGCAGCGGCTGGCTGGTGCCGGCATCGACGCGGCCGCGGCCGGGTTCCTCCGCCTCCAGGGGCGCACAGGCGACCATGGTGGCGAGCGAGCGGCGGGCGAGGCGCTGGTATTCCTCCGTCCCCTCCGACTTCCAGGCGATCTCGTCGGGGCGCAGCTCGCGCATCACCTTGGCCGGCAGGCCGGCAACCAGCGTGCGCGGCGGCACGACGAAGCCGGCCTTGACGAAGGCCATGGCGGCGACGATGGACTCCTCGCCGACCTCCGCCCCGTCCATCACCACCACATTCATGCCCACCAGCGCGTTGCGGCGGACGACGCAGCCGTGCAGCACCGCGCCATGGCCGACATGGCCGTCCTCCTCGACGATGGCGTCATGGCCGGGGAAGGCGTGGATCGTGCAGTTGTCCTGAACGTTGCTGCCCCGGTGCAGGACGATCCGGCCGAAATCGCCGCGCAGGCTGGCGCAGGGACCGACATAGCAGCCGGGCCCGACGACCACGTCGCCGATCAGCACGGCGGAGGGATGGACGAAGGCGGTCGGATCGATCACCGGGATCACGCCGTCGATGGCGTAGACGGTCGGGCGCGGCAAAGTCGGAAAGGCGGTCGGGGCGGTCATGAGCGGGCGTTCCTCGGTGTCGTTGTTCGGCTGTCTTGTTCGGCTGTCTGCGGCCGATCTTTTGCCGCAAGGCTACACCGCCGCAGGCTGTACGCGATACTGATTTTCCGTCACAGTGAACATACCTGTATCGCTTCACTGGCCCCCTTGCCGGGAGCGATGGCAGGGCTTGATTGGTATCAAATGAAACTGTATCGTTGGCAACAATAACAATCCGCCAACGCGCCCAGTCCCGCCTTTCGGCGATCATTGTTTCCGGGGGAGGAAACGCCCGATGCACGCGACCTTCAGCTATCCGAAATACAGCTTCACACCCTCCGACGAACAGCGCACCGGCAGTGTCCGGCGCCATCCGGTGGTGATCGTCGGCGCCGGCCCGGTCGGGCTGACCGCGGCACTCGACTTCGCGCGCAAGGGCGTGCCGGTGGTGGTGCTCGACGCCGAGGACACCGTCAGCGTCGGCAGCCGCGCCGTCTGCTATGCCAAGCGCGCGCTGGAGGTGTGGGACCGGCTGGGCGTCGGCCAGCGCATGATCGACAAGGGCGTCGTGTGGAAGATCGGCAAGGTCTTCAACGGCGACCGCATGGTCTACCAGTTCGACCTGCTGCCGGAGCCGGACCACAAAATCCCCGCCTTCATCAACCTCCAGCAATATTACCTGGAGGATTTCCTGGTCGCGCAAGCCCGCAAGAGCGAGCTGATCGACCTGCGCTGGCTCTCGCGCGTCATCTCCGCCAAGCAGGAGGCCGACCATGTCGTGCTTCAGGTCGAGACGCCCGACGGCGTCCATGCGATCGAGGCCGGCTGGGTCATCGCCTGCGACGGCGCCAAGTCGTCGGTGCGCAAGATGCTGGGGCTGGAGTTCCAGGGCGAGGTGTTCAAGGACCGCTTCCTGATCGCCGACGTGGTGATGAAGGCCGACTTCCCGGCGGAGCGCTGGTTCTGGTTCGACCCGCCCTTCCACCGCAAACAGTCGGCCCTGCTGCACATGCAGCCCGACAATGTCTGGCGCCTCGATTTCCAACTGGGCTGGGACGCCGACCCGGAGGAGGAGAAGAAACCGGAGCGCGTCATCCCGCGCGTCCAGGCGATGCTGGGCGCCGACACGCCCTTCGAGCTGGAATGGGTGTCGGTCTACACCTTCCAGTGCCGCCGGCTGGACCGGTTCCGCCATGGCCGCATCCTGTTCGCCGGCGACAGCGCCCATCAGGTCTCGCCCTTCGGTGCCCGCGGCGCCAACAGCGGTGTGCCCGACGCCGACAATCTGGTGTGGAAGCTGGCGCTGGTGCTGGAGGGCAAGGCGCCGGACTCGCTGCTGGACAGCTACAGCGACGAGCGGGTGGCGGCGGCAAAGGAGAATATCCTGAACTCCACCCGCTCAACCGACTTCATCACGCCGAAGAGCGAGATGAGCCGCGTCTTCCGCGACGCCGTGCTGGAACTGGCGGTCGACCAGCCCTTCGCCCGCGCGCTGGTCAATTCCGGCCGCCTGTCGACCCCCACCACCTACACCGACAGCCCGCTGAACACGCCGGACGGCGACGGCTTCGCCGGAAGGATGGTGCCGGGCGCCCCGGCCACCGACGCGCCGGTGGAGCGTGACGGCCTGTCCGGCTGGCTGATGGAGGCGCTGGACGGCCGCTTCACCGTGCTCTACGCCGCAGGCGACGGGCGAGTTCCGGCAGAGGTGGCGGACGCGCTGGACGGCCTTGCCGCCGGGCCGCTGCCGCTGGTCTGGCACGCGGTGACCGACCGCCGCCGCGGCATCGCCGGGGAGCTGGTGGACAGCGCCGGCCGGCTGCGCGAGCGCTATGACCTGACCCCCGGCAGCGTCTATCTGATCCGCCCCGACCAGCACATCGCCGCCCGCTGGCGCCGCTTCGACGCCGCGGCGCTGTCCGCCGCGCTGGACCGCGCGGTCGGCCACGTGGTCAGCCGCTGATTTCCTGATTTTTTCGGAGCCCTTCCCATGGCCAAACTGATGACCGAGCAGCGCTTCGCCAGCCCGGACGACGTCTACCAGTTGCTGATCGACAGCCACCGCGATCTGACGCCCGAGCAGAGCACCCGGCTGAATGCCAAGCTGATCCTGCTGCTCGCCAACCACATCGGCGACGCGGAGGTTCTGGCCGAGGCGCTGCGCGTGGCGCGGCAGGGGATAGAGTAGAGGGAAAAGGTCAGGGAGGGGGCAGTCGTCAGCCGCCTCTTCCCCTCCACCTCCCCGCTGACGCCAAGCCCAGGATGGCGTACAAAGGCGCAAGAGCCCTTCCCTTGCGGAGACTGCGCCAGCCCATGATTCCCGCCATGACCCTGCGCCGCCTGTTCGCCCTGTTCTTCCTGCTGCTGTGCTGCGGTCCCGCCCTGGCCGAAGGTCTGACGCAGACGGCGCTGCCGATCCCGGCGCGCTTCCCCGACGGCACATCCGCCACGCTGGAGGCGATGCTGCTGCGGCCGGACGGGCCCGGCCCCTACCCCATCGCCATCCTCAGTCACGGCACGCCACGCGACGCGGCGGAACGGGCACAGATGACGCCGTTGCGCTACCTGCCGGAAGCACGCGAGTTCGCGCGGCGCGGCTGGGCCGTGGTGGCGGTGATGCGGCGCGGCTATGGCGGGTCGGACGGCCCCTACAGCGAAACGACCGGTTCCTGCAACAACCCGGACTATCTGCGCTCCGCCCGCCAGAGCGCCGAGGATCTGCGGCAGGCCATCCGCTATGTGGCGGCGCAGCCCTTCGCCGACGCCAGCCGCATCCTGGCGGTGGGCGTGTCGGCCGGCGGGCTCGCCAGCATCGCGCTCAGCGCCGATCCGCCGCCGGGGCTGAAGGCGGTCATCAGCTTCGCCGGTGGCCGCGGCTCCATCGCCGACAATCAGGTCTGCCAGGAGGACCGGCTGGTCGGCGCCTTCGGCACCATGGGCCGCACGTCGCGCGTTCCCACCCTGTGGATCTATGCCGAGAACGATCTGTTCTTCGGCCCCGACCTCGCCCGGCGCCTGTGGGAGGCCTTCACCCAGGCGGGCGGGCGGGCGGAGTTCATCGCCGCGCCGCCAAATGGCAAGGACGGGCATTCCTTCTTCAGCGCCGCCATCCCGCAATGGACGCCGATGGTCGACGGCTTCCTGACGAAGACCGGGCTGGCGCCGCGCGGCACGCCGATCACCGTCTCGCTGCCGGCACTCCCGCCGCCGTCGGAACTGTCGGCCACCAACCGGGCCAAATTCCCCGCCTATGTCGAAGCCGGCGGCAACAAGGCCTTCGCCGTCTCGCCCGACGGCGCCTTCGGCTGGAAGTCCGGCCTGCGCAGCCTGGACGAGGCGCAGAAGGGCGCCCTGGAAAACTGCATGTCGCACACCCAGAAGGGCTGCCGCATCGCCTATCTCAACGACCGGCCGTCCGGCGGTGCCGCCGACATGGCGGCTACCGCCCCAATGGCCGCCCCGATGGCTGTCGCGCCGGACGGGCCGCGCGGCACGCGCGTCAGGCTGGAGCCGCCGCCGGAGCTGTCCACCGCCGGACGCGAGAAGTTCGACGCCTATGTCTCGGCGGCCGGACGCAAGGCCTTCGCCGTGTCGCAGGACGGCGCCTTCGGCTGGAAGTCCGGCATGCCGAGCGAGGACGCCGCCCGCCGCGCCGCACTCGACAACTGCGCCAAATTCACCCGCCACACCTGCTATGTCGTCATCCTCGACGACCGGCCGCTGCGCTGAGGCAACTCCCTCGTCACCACAAATGAAAAGGCCCGTCCGGCATCCCGGACGGGCCTTTTTCACAACATCACCACGGGTCAGCGCGGGGCCAGCACCATGACCATCTGGCGGCCTTCGAGCTTCGGCATCTGCTCGACCTTCGCCAGCGCCTCCAGCTCGTCGCGGACGCGGACCAGCACATTCATCCCCAGATCCTGGTGCGCCATTTCCCGGCCGCGGAAGCGCAGGGTCACCTTGACCTTGTCGCCTTCCTCAAGGAAACGGCGCGCCGAACGCATCTTCACGTCATAGTCGTTGTCATCGATGTTCGGCCGGAGCTTGATCTCCTTGACCTCGATGATCTTCTGCTTCTTGCGGGCCTCGTTCGCCTTCTTCTGCGCCTCGTACTTGAACCTGCCATAGTCGAGGATTTTGCAGACGGGCGGTTCCGCCTGGGGAGCGATCTCGACCAGATCGAGACCGGCATCCTCGGCAGCCAGCAAAGCATCGCGCAACGACACCACCCCGATCATCTCGCCATCTGCACCGACGAGACGGACGGAACGAGCCGAGATCTCCCGGTTAACCCGCGGGCCATCGCGGGTCGGGGCGGCTTCGGACGGGATCCTGGCTATGGACGCTTCTCCGTGGTCTGAAACCACGTGGAAGCCGGCCGTCCAGAGGAGCGGCCGGCGGCGTCACGCGGTCTGTTAGAATGGCGAATCGGTCACGGTCTCGCCGGCGGGCGATTTCGCAACCTCAAGCAGTTTATCAACCGCCGCGTCGAGGGCAAGAATTTCCTGATCCTTGCCACCCAGCACGCGGAGCGCGACCGTACGCTCTTCGGCCTCACGCTTTCCAACCACCAGCATCAGCGGCACCTTCTGCAGGCTGTGCTCGCGGACCTTCAGGTTGATCTTCTCGTTGCGGGTGTCGAGTTCGACGCGCAGGCCCTTGCGCTTCAACAGCTTGGCCACTTCCTCGGCATAGCCGTCGGCCTCGCTGGTGATGGTGGCGACCGTCACCTGGACCGGCGACAGCCACAGCGGGAACTTGCCGGCGTAATGCTCGATCAGCATGCCGATGAAGCGCTCCATCGACCCCAGGATCGCGCGGTGCAGCATGATCGGACGATGGCGGGCGCCATCCTCGCCGATATAGCTGGCATCGAGTCGTTCCGGCAGGTTCGGATCGTACTGCAAGGTGCCGCACTGCCAGGTCCGGCCGATGGCGTCGGTCAGGTGGAACTCCACCTTCGGGCCGTAGAAGGCGCCCTCGCCGGGCAGTTCCTCATACTCCAGCCCGGCATCGCGCAGCGCCTGAGCCAGCGCCCCTTCGGCCCGGTCCCACAGCTCATCGGCGCCGGTGCGGACGTCCGGACGCAGCGCCAGCTTCACCGAGATCTTGTCGAAGCCCAGATCCTTGTAGACGCCGAGCTGCAACTTGAAATACTCGGCCGCCTCGCTCTGCACCTGATCCTCGGTGCAGAAGATGTGGGCGTCGTCCTGGGTGAAGGCGCGCACGCGCATGATGCCGTGCAGCGCACCCGACGGCTCGTTGCGGTGGCAGGCGCCGAACTCCGCCATGCGGATCGGCAGGTCGCGGTAGGAGCGCAGGCCGTGGCGGAAGATCTGGACGTGGCCGGGGCAGTTCATCGGCTTGATGCCCAGCAGCTTCTCGCCGCCGTCGGCCTCCACCTTGAACATGTTGTCGCCATACATGTCCCAGTGGCCCGACGCCTTGAACAGCGAGCTGTCGATCAGCTGCGGCGTCTTCACCTCGACGTAGCCGGCCGACTTCAGCTTGGTGCGGATGTAGTTTTCCAGCGTCTGGTAGAGCGTCCAGCCCTTCGGATGCCAGAAGACCGAGCCGACCGCCTCTTCCTGGACATGGAACAGGTCGAGTTCCTTGCCCAGCTTGCGGTGGTCGCGCTTCTCCGCCTCCTCGATCTGGTGCAGGTAGGCCTTCAGCTCCTTCTCGTCGCGCCAAGCGGTGCCGTAGATGCGCTGGAGCATGGGGTTGCGGCTGTCGCCGCGCCAATAGGCGCCGGCCACCTTCATCAGCTTGAAGCCCTGGCCGACCTTGCCGGTCGTCATGGCGTGGGGGCCGCGGCACAGATCCAGCCAGTCACCCTGGCGGTAGATCGACACCGGCTCGCCCTGCGGGATCGCCTCGATCAGCTCGGCCTTGTAATGCTCGCCGAGCTTCTTGAAATAGGCGACCGCCTCGTCGCGGTCCCAGACCTCGCGGACGATGGGGATGTCGGCCCCGACGATCTCGCGCATCTTCGCCTCGATCTTCTCCAGATCCTCGGGCGTGAACGGCTCGTCGCGCGCGAAGTCATAGTAGAAGCCGGTGGCGATCGACGGGCCGATGGTGACCTGCGTGCCGGGATAGAGCTTCTGCACCGCATCGGCCAGCACATGGGCGGCGTCGTGGCGGATGACCTCGAGAGCGTCGCCGTGGTTGCGCGTGACGATCTCGATCTTGGCGTTGGTGGTGACGGTGGTGGTGAGGTCCTTCACCGTGCCGTCGATCTTGACGGCAAGCGCATCTTTGGCCAGGCGCGAACCGATGGACTGGGCAATCTCGAGCCCCGTCACCGGCCGGTCGAACTCCCGCACGCTGCCGTCGGGCAGCGTGATGGCGATGTTGGACGTCACCGAAGTCACCATTTACTAGTGTTGGTCTCACCCGCATCGGGTGCCCGGACTTGGCCGGGAACGCGAAATTTCCATCGCCGCGTGGGGGAATGTCAAGCGCGGTGGCGGAAATCAAGGGTGTGGACAGACCAACGCTGCATTGCCGCCACAACCCGGCATCGGTCCCATGTGGACACCTGCCCTCGCCCTCACTCCGGCTTCCGGCTCAGCCGCGGTTCGCCGAACAGATAGCCCTGGCCGAAGTCGAAGCCGGTGTCGAGCACCTCGACCAGCTGGTTCTCCGTCTCGATCTTCTCGACGATCAGGTCGATGCCTTCGGCGGCGCAGCGGTGGCGCAGTTCGCGGATGCGCCCGGCATTGGCGGGATCCAGCACCAGCGCGCGGTCCAGCTTGATGCAGCGGAACTCGTGGCGCAGCAGCCGGTCGAGGTCGATGGCGAGGTCGGTCACCTGATCCATCGAGAAGCGGAAGCCCAGCCGCGCCAGCTGCGACAGGATGCCCATCGTCACCGCCCCGCCCGCGCTCACGGCATGCTGGCTCAGCTCGAACACCAGCTTGGGCACCAGGGCGTGGTTCTGCGCCATCATGTTCAGGAACTGGCGCATGAACTCCGCATCGGCCAGCGTTGCGGCGGAGATGTTGGCGAAGAAGCCGATGGCGTGCTGGCGCCGTTCCGTCTCGCGGATCAGCTGTACGCAACGCACCAGCTGCAGATTGTCGATGGTGGCGATCAGCCCCTCGCGCTCGGCGATGTCGAGATAGCGGTCGGGCATGATCTGCTGCCCGTCGGCTGCCCGCACGCGCGAGAACACTTCATAGAAGCGATGCTTGCGCTGGGGCAGGCTGACGATGGGCTGGAGATAGACGTCGATGCGGTCGGCCTTCAGCGCGTCGCGCACCGCCTCCAGCACCGCCGCATCGTCCATCGGGGCCGGCGCGGCGGGAATGGGCACGGCAGAGGGCGCTGCGGACGGCGCGGGACGGCGCTCCGCACTGGCGGCCGGCGGCCGGGGAGCACGCCGCTCGGTCAGGCGGGCGACCAGCGACTGCAGAAGCTTCACCTCCTGCATCACCGCATCGTACCGCACCCCGCCGTCCGTCTGGGCGCCGGGATCGGCCGCGAGCCGCCGCTCCAGCAGCAGGGCCAGCTCCTCCACCCGGTCGTTCAGGCGGGCGATGCGGCGGGCGGCCTTGCGTTCACGCTCCAGCCGCGTCACCGCCTCATGGACCAGCGCGCCGGCCAGCACCACCAGCGCGCCCACCAGCCACGCCACCAGCGGGTCGGCCTCCGGACGCAGCGCCCACAGCGCCGCACCGGCCGAACCGCCGGCGATCAGGTAGGCCAGCGCATAGACGAGGTGCGTCAGCAGGGTCATCATGGGAACCAGGGTGGTGGGCACCGCCCTGGTCGGGACGGCGGTACCGGGGCGGAAGTCGGCGGTCAGGGCCTTCACGGGTTCGCAGCCTCCGGCAGGAGCATGATGCGGACCTTGCGGGGGTTCCAACCGTGGGACCCACTGTCGGGACACCCGCTTGACGATCCGTTAATGCTACGCCGCCGCCGGCTCCGCCCTGCGCGGAATCAGCGGTGATCCACCCCCACCGCGTCGGCCACCGACCGGAAGCCGTCGCGGCGCAGCAGCTCCGCCAGTTCGCGGCGGATGCGGTGGACCACTGCCGGTCCGGCATAGACCATCGCCGAATAGAGCTGCACCAGCGAGGCGCCGGCCCGGATCTTGGCATAGGCGTCCTCTCCGGTCGCGACACCGCCGACGCCGACGATGGGCAGCTTGCCGCCGGTCAGCGCATAAATCTCGCGCAGGACGGAGGTGGAGGCCTCGAACAGCGGACGGCCGGACAGGCCGCCGGCCTCGCTGCGCATCGCCGCCGGGATGCTGTCGGGCCGGGCGATGGTGGTGTTGGAGACGATCAGCCCGTCGATGCCGGACTCCAGCGCCACCGCGGCGATGTCGCTCTTGTCCTCCACCGTCAGGTCGGGGGCGATCTTCAGCAGCAGCGGCGGATTGCGGGTCAGGCCGCAGGACGCCCGCGCCTCCAGCACCCGTTCCAGCAGGGCACGCAGCGGGTCGCGGCCCTGAAGCGCGCGCAAGCCCGGCGTGTTGGGGGAGGAGACGTTGACGACCAGATAGTCGGCCAGCGGCGCCAGCCGGCGTAGGCCGATCACATAGTCGTCGGCGGCGTCCACCGTGTCTTTGTTCTTGCCCAGGTTGGCGCCGACGATGCCGGGCGCCCGCTTGGCCGAGTCACGGCGGCGCTCCAGCCGCTGGGCGAAGGCCTCCAGCCCCTCGTTGTTGAAGCCCATGCGGTTGATCACCGCGCGCTGCTCCACCAGCCGGAACAGGCGGGGGCGCGGGTTGCCGGGCTGGGGCCGCGGGGTGACGCTGCCGGGCTCGACGAAGCCGAAACCCAGGTTCAGCATGGCGTCGACCACCTCGGCATTCTTGTCGAAGCCGGCGGCCAGCCCGACCGGGTTGGCGAAGTCCAGCCCCCACACGCGGGTGTGCAGCGCCGGCTCGTCCCTGCCGCGGGCCGGCGGGACCAATCCGGACTTCAGCGCCTTGATGGTCAGGCCATGCGCGGTCTCAGGGTCGAAGCGGAACAGCAGCGGCCCGGCAAGCGGATAGAGGTCGATCACGGAACGAGGTCCTGAAGGGTGAAGGGAAAGCCGGCCGGGAAGACATGGCGCCCGTCCGGTCCCAGCGGCAGCGGATCGACCCGCAGCGCGGCGTCCACCGGCAGCGGCCCGTAGAGGTGCGGAAACAGCTGTCCGCCGCGCGACGGTTCCCAGCGCAGGG
This sequence comes from Azospirillum sp. A26, assembly GCF_042604635.1. Lineage (NCBI taxonomy): Bacteria > Pseudomonadati > Pseudomonadota > Alphaproteobacteria > Rhodospirillales > Azospirillaceae > Azospirillum > Azospirillum sp. A26. The sequence continues at coordinate 1,970,536 of NZ_CP170472.1, forward strand.
CGTCGCCCAGCCGGTCGGCGTCCACCGTCAGCAGCAGCAGGCCGTCCTGGCCGGCGCGGTGCTTGGCGGCACTCTCCACCACCTGTGCGGCGGTCGAGAAATGGATAAAGCCGTCCTGGACATCCTGGGACGAGCCGGGATAGCGGCCGGCCGGGCGGGCGGCGTCCCACTCGTCCGCACGGCACATGTGGTGAATGATTCGGTCGGTCATGACGGTCGGACACTAACGCAATGCATGCCCAGCGGCCAGAGACCTCGAAGCCGCAGCTTGGCGGTAACAGGTCCCATCTCGCGGATCGCGATTGATGGCACAACGCAAGATCGACTCCCCGATTGCAATTCCGCACGCTTCGCGCGTTGCATTTTGCAAAGCACACTCGAAACTATTCGGCATTTTGCGGGTATTTTTGAAATTCGGCGGCGGCATTCGCCATCGGATTATGGGCATTGCCCGCTCAACCCCCCGCGAATCCCCTGGAATTCCTGGATTTGGACCGCCTCGGGCGGTTGGCACCGCTTTTGCTGTGACAGAAGCAAGTCAACGGAGGATCCGCCATGAACGCCATCTCCATGAGCCTGCTGAAGAAGACCTCGTCCTGCGAAACGGATCTGGGCGCGTCGGTCACCGCCATGGGCGCGCTGTGCGAGCCGGGTCAGACCGCGGTGCCGCTGAAGCCTAGCGCCACCATGCTGGCGGCCGGGGCGCGGGCCGGCGGCGTGTCGGTCGAAATCGCCTGGAAGATCTACCAGTCGATGATCCACCACGCCGACTGACCCGCCCTCTCGGTCAGCGCCGTCCGCCTTCGAACGGCATGAAGCCCGAATCGAGCTTGGTCTCTATCCGCAGCAGATGGTCGGTCAGACGCTGCTCGACATCCTTGAGCGTCGCGAAGGAGACATAGGTCTTCGCGACCTCCAGCTTGTATGCGGCAAGGCTCTCGCGCACCTGCGCCTGGGCCTCCTCCGCCCGGTTGCGCAGATCGTCCAGCGCGCTGTCCGCATCCTTGCGCACCCGCGCGATCAGCCAGAACAGCCCGCCCAGCGCCGGCAACTCGACGGCGGTGATCCACCAGGCGAGATCCAGGCCTGCGGTCAGGGATTCATGCATTGGGGTCTCCCGTTCGTGTGGGTGTGGAAACGACTCAAAGCTCCCAGTCCGCAGGGGCCACCACAGCCGCCGCACCGCGCCAGTCTGGGCGGCGGTCGGGTGGCGTGGTGCTGCGGTCGAAGCGGTACGGTTCGGCGCCCAGGCAGCCGGCCACCGCGTCCAGCCCGTCGTCGGGCCCGCGGTAGCGGCCATCCGGGCGCCAGTCGCGCATTTCGCGGATCAGCGGCGTCTGCCAGACCTGCCGGTGGGCCAGCAGGCGGCGGTCGGCCAGCAGGGCGTCGAAAGCCTTGATGATGCGCGCCGCCTTGGGCGTGCGGCTGTTCTGCTCGACCACGCCTGCGGCCAGCCGGTCATCGCGCAGCCGCTTGCGCAGCAGTCCGGGCAGGAAACGGCCGAGACCGTTGATCTCGATGTGAACCGCCGGCAGATGGTTGTCGGCCAGGAAGCGGGAGACCTGCATGCATTGCTGGTCGGCCTCCGTCTCCTCCGCCCTGGGGTCGACGGACAGATACAGCACGCGATGCAGGTAGAAGTGCTCGTTCTCCCCGGCGAAGACGGCGGCGACCACGCTGCCGTCGCCGCCTTTGGACCTGCCGTCCCCCTCCCCCGCCGGCCGGGCGAAGGCCGGATCCCACCAGCAGGTGGCGGAGACCATCTTCACCCCGTCCAGCGTCAGCACCGCGCGCCCCAGCGTCTCGCGATACTCCAGCTCCGCGTCGTAGCGGCCGAGCTTTTCGACATTCAGCACCCCGTCGGTGACGCTGACCGGGCGCAGCAGCATCTGGCTGGTGAACTTGTTGGGACCGGTCGATTTGCGGATGCGGGCGACATGCGCCTCGCCGAAGCGCTCCTTCCAGGCGTAGCTGCGGTTGCCCTCGGCATCCTCGGTGTAGACCGGCAGGACCAGCCGCTCGAACCCGTCCAGGAAGGGCGGGCTGCCGTCGTCGCTCTCCTCGGCATAGAGGCTGTCCTGCGCATGCGGCGTGCCGACATAGAGCTGCGCCCCGCCCGGCACCAGCACATACTCCAGCTCCGACAGCCGCTCGCGCAGGGCCGCGCGCTTCACCGCGGTGTCGGCGTTGCGCGGCACCTCCACGTCGTCGCAGATCACCACGTCGGCGCGGCTGCCGGTGATGTTGCCGCCGATGCCGGCCGCTGCCATCGACGGGTCGCGCAGTTCCATCGGCCGCACCACGGTGAAGCGGTCGGCCGCCCATTGGTCCCGCACCGATGAGGGCGGCTTCAGGTGGCTGCAATCGGGATGGCGTTCCAGGATGCGCTTGACGTTGCGCACCATCTTCATCGCCAGCTTCAGGTCGGCGGCCAGCACCAGCAGCCGCCGGTTGGGATCGCGCAGCAGCAGCCAGGCCGCGAACAGCCCGACCAGCGTCGATTTGCCCGACCCGCGGAAGGCCATCAGCAGCATGCGCCGGCTCTGCCCGGCTATATGATCCTCCAGCCAGCCAGCCATCCGCGCATGGTGGGCGGGGGTCTTCAACTCCACCATGGCGTTCCAGCCCTGGACGAAGGCGCGGAAACCGTCATCGTCCTTTTCCTTCATGGATTCCGCCCCAGAATGTGCCAGCCGGCGCCGTTCGACATCGCCGTCACCGCATGGCCCTGCGCGGTCAGCGCGATGGCCTCGCTGTCCGGCCCGCCGCCACCGGCCTGGGTGACGGTGACGCGGTTGCCGCCGGTGTCGGACTTCTTGATGGTGACCGTGCGGCCGACCGCATGCGGGGCCGAGGGCGCCGGCAACCGCACCTCGACCGCCCCGTTCCAGGCGCTGACCAGATAGAGCTGCTGGTTCAGGTCCGGTTCGAACAGGCCGGGAGCCTCGTGATAGCGGGCGTTGCCGGGCGGGTTGTTGCCGGCGACGATCCACCAGCCGGCCCCGTTCGACACCAGCGTCGCGAAGTCGTACCGGTTGCCCAGCGACAGCACCCGCCCGTCCGGCCCCGGCCCGCCGGTCTCGGTCACTGTGAGCGGGTTGGTCGACGCATCGGTGCGCTTGATCGTCACCGCATGGCCGTTGGCGTCCTCGGCCTTGGGGAGCCGCAACTCCACCGCCCCGGCATAGGCGCTGGCCAGATAGACGGAACTGGTCAGGTCCAGCGCCACCGCCCCGCCCCCGGCCGGCTCCACATATTCGGTGTCGTAGCGCAGCGCCTCCACCACCAGTTCAGTGATGCGGCTGCGCTGAAGCCGGTTCTTCTCCGGATAGCCGGCATTGACCGCGGTATAGCGCCCGCCCGACCGGTCGAGGATCGCCGGACCGGCGGCGGCGGAGAACAGGTTGACGATTGCCGTCTCCACCGACCCGGCATCCAGCTGCAGGTTCGGCAGGGCGCCCAGCGATTCGGCGTAGAAATTCACGATCAGCGTCTTGTCGGTGACGGCGCCGACACGGAAACAGGCTTCCGCCTCGGGCCACAGGTTGGCCTCGCAGTCGAAGAAGGCGTTGTTGAAGCGCCCCTGCTCGACGAAGAAGCCGCAGCCGCTCATCGGCGCCGACAGCGAATAGACCCGCACGGCCTGGAAGCGGTTGGCGTTCGGCGTGTCGCCCGCCCCCGTCCGCGTCAGCCACACCCCATGGCGCGACGGCCGCGCCACCAGCACGCGGGCGATGTTGTTCCAATAGCAGGGTAGATTCGGGTCGGTATAGCCATCGAAGACCAGCCCCACCTCCGGCTCCCAGAATGTCAGGTCGGTCAGGCTGTTCTGCACGCAAGGACCGTCACGCCCGAACAGCCGCACCCCGGCCCGGCCCTGCTCCAGCCGCAGACCGGACAGGGTGGCGTAGCCGTCCGGCAGATGGATCAGGTCGAAGCCGTTCGACGCCCCCCGGATCACCGACGCCTGCCCCGCCCCATACAGCGTCTGGCCGTGGCCGAGCGTCAGCGTGTTGGCGATGCGGTAGCTGCCCGGCGGCACGAACACCGCACGGGCCGAGGTCAGCGCCGCCTGCAAGGCCAGCGTGTCGTCGACCAGCCCGTCGCCCACCGCGCCGAAATCCTTCACCGACACGAAATCGGCCAGCTTGTCGCGCACCGGCCGGGCCGTGGCCCCGGCCCCCGGCGGCACATAGGTCGCCAGCGCCTCCTCGTCCACCGGCGGGCGGATCGTCGGGTTGCCGGCGCTGTCGAAGGCCAGCAGCTTGCCCTGGCGCAACCCCCGCTCCGGCAGCAGGGGGGAGGCCGGCAGGTCGCTGTCGCCATAGCGCAGCATCAGCTCCTGATCGCCCGCCACCTGCTGGAGCATGGCCGTCAGCCGGTCCAGCTCGCCATTGAGGGCGGCGGCGGGCAGCGGCCCGCTCTCGCCGAAATCGCTGCGCCGTTCGATGGGCAGCCGCCGGCGCAGCAGCACGACGGTCCCCTCGGCCGGTGCGGCGGCGAAGGTCACCGCGCCGCCCGCGGTCGCACCGGCTTCGCTGACCGCATAGCCGGTGCTCTGGAGCGCCGCGCCCAGGAAGACCTGGAGATCCTCGCCGGCAAAGATCGGAAACGGGTAGGTAAAGACCCGCTGCATGCCGTCTGCGAGATACTGGACGCGCGGGGTTCCGCGCGGGATGAGAAGCGGCGTGGACATCGGGGGGTCTCCGGGCGGTGGAGCCGTTCCTCAAAAGAACTTGCTCATGTATTCCAGTCGCTGACGGTCGGCGAGTTGCGACAACTCCAGCAGGTTGCGGCGCTTGGCATCGTCCAGCCCCTGCTGGATGGCGGCGCGCTTCAGCTGGTCCGTCGCCTGGGCGTCCTTGCGCTCGGTTTCGCTGGAGTTGGTCAGCCCCAGCAGGATCGCCTCGCCCGACCCGTCCTGGGCGGTGACGCCACGCGCGCCCAACCCGGCACGGGTCTTGCTGACCGCCTGGCGCAAGGCGGCCAGCCGGCGCTGTTCGGCAGCATCCGCCGCGGCGGTCAACTGGGCGAGCTGGGTCTGCGCGTCGGTCTCCCTGGCGCGGACGGTCTCCTCCTGGCCGGCGCGCAGCTGGGCCAACGTCTGCTCCTGGGCTCCGCGGAAATCGTCCATCTCCTTGGCCCGCGCCGCCGCCGCGGCAGCCGTCGCGGTTTCGTCCTTCTGGCGCTGAAGCTCCTGCTCCTGTTGACGCAACTCGGCGTCATGCGCCCACTGGCGGGCCTGCGCCTCGGCCTCCAGCTGGGCCTGCTGCTGGCGGGCGGTCGCCGCGGCCTGGGCGTTGCGCTCGGCCGCCGCCGTCTCCTCGCGGTATTTCTGTTCCAGCGCCGCCTGCGCGGCTGCGGCCTGCGCCGCATCCTGCTGGCGCTTGTAGTCGAGTTCAGCCGCGGCCTGCTGGGCGGCGGCCTGTTGGGCTGCGGCACTGGACTGGCCAACAGTGGATTGGCCAGCAGTTGCATTGCGCACGGTGCCGATGACGGAGTTCGCCAGCGGCAGGGCCGTGGTCACGAGGGGAGTGATTCCACCCATCAGTCATTCACCTTCAGTTCCATGGTCACGGAAAGCAGCGTGAAAGGCAGCGGCGCATCCTGTTCGATGCGCCACAGCGGGACATCGGTGTCGTGGCGCCAGCCGAGCGCCCGCACCCGGCGGTCGCCCGACACCCGCGGCGGCACCCCGCTGGCCGGTTGCGGCCCCAGCCGGTGAAGCGGAAGTTCCTGCAACCCGCGCCCCAGATCGACGCGCAACGCCGCCGTCTCCTCCAGCCGGAAGGTGACGGCGACCAGCCGGACGATGTCGGCCCCGGCCGCCTGTCCCAGCAGGTTGGGCGGCAGCGGTTCGATCCGGTGGGTGTAGGGCAGTCCGATCTCGACCTTGCGCGCCGGCGGGTCGAGCGTGACGCTGCCGGCCTGGACGGTGGCGGGGTTGCGGATCACCCCGTCGGCGACGACGGCGACCGTCCGTCCCTCCAGATGCGCCAGCCCGCTCCAGACGGCGGTTGCCTCACCCCGCTCCGCCGTGACGGCGGTGTCGAGGTTCAGCGCGTCGTCGAACCGCTCGACCGTCCACACCCCGCGCCGCTCGACCAGCGTGTAGACCTCGTCTCCCACCGCGGCGACGGAGCGCACCGCCCCGTCGGTCTCCAGCAGGGTCCAGGCGGTGACATCCTCCGCCCGGTAGGCGGTCAGCGCCCCCAGCGTGCCGTCCTCCATCGCGACGAACAGCAGCCGGCGGTTCTGATCGTAATCCTGGTCGCGCGGGCCGGCCATCAGGTGGCGGGCCAGCAGGGCGAGGTCGTTCGCCTGATAGGCCGCCTCGGTGTCGGTGTAGAGGAACTCGCGGATTTCGCGCCGGTTGCGCGGCACGAACAGCGTCGCCCCCTCGACATCGCGAGGCGGGATGGCGCGGTCCATCGGCGAGCCGATGCGCGTCTGCCGGTTGACCTGCATGCTCTGCGGGGTCAGCGGGTCGCCGGTCACCATATACTCGGCGCCCGAGGTGAAGACCTGCAGATGCCGGCCGGAGAAGACGGCGCGCACCGCATTGACCTGATCGGACAGGATGCCGAACTCGATGGCCTGATCGTCCAGCCCCTCGCCCAGATCGAAATTCCAGATCTGGGCGGACCGCGACAGCCACAGCCGGTTGGGCAGGTCGCGTGACCCGCCGATCACCAGCCGGTCCTGATGGAAGGCCGCCGACACCGGCCAGCCGCGATGGACCGAGAAGGCCTGCTCTTCCCACTGCGTCGTCGGCTGGGTGTCGGCCAGCGCCTCCTTCACCGTGGCATTCACCTGCGTCGCCGACACCACGCCGGTCACCAGCAGCTGCTTGCCCTTGATGCGGATCCGGGTGCCGTCCTGGCGCGGATCGAAGACGGGAGCCGACGCGGTGACCGTGATCGCGCCGCCGGTGCCGGACGGCGTCAGCGTCACCGCCGGATCGCCGAAACGGTGGAAGGGGACGCGCACCAGCTCGCCCTCGACCGCGAAGACCCAGTCCGACAGCGTCCACCCACCATCGTCGCCGCGCGTCAGCTTGCGCGGTGGCAGGTCGGGATGACAGACCAGCAGCGTGTCGGCGCTCTGCGTCCAGGTGATCTGCGCCAGTTGCGTCAACGTCCAGGGGGCGGCGACCGACGCCAGCCGGGTGCCACCCTGGAACACGTCGATCCAACGGTCGGTGAAGACCAGCAGATAGGTCTGCTCGGCATTGCGCTCGAACGCCACCAGCCGCCCGTCGCCACGCGCCAGCGCGGTGAAGGCGAGCCCCGACCGCCGCGTCACCCCGCCGGTCGGGTCGATGAACAGGTTGCGCAAAGCCAGCGCGCCGTTGTCGTAGGCCTTGAGGTCGCCGCGCCCGAGCAGGCGGCGCGACACCTCACCGGCGGTGAAGTTGGTCTTGACCTGATGCAGCCGTCCCATCACGCCCTCCCCGTCAGGCTCGCGCGTCGATCAGGGTGAAGTCCTCGAAGCCGGGCTGGCTGTCCTGCTGGGCGTCGATCTGGCGGGCGCGGCGGAATTCGCTCTCGGCCTGCTGGGCCAGCAGTTCAGCCCGCGTCGAGCTTTCGGTCAGCGGCAGGCAGAACTCGGCAGCCAGCCGGGCGATCAGCGCCTGGTCGAAGAAGGCGGGGAAATCCTCCTCCGCCGGGCGGCCGATGTAGGACAGGGTGACGGTGCCGGCATCGCACAGCAGCGTGCGGCCGACGATGCGGTAGGACAGGCCACGCCCCCGCCCCCCGCCGCCCGCTCCCAGCGCCCGCAGGAAGCCGGCCGGCAGTTGGAAGGCGCAGGCGTAATCGGCGACCGGCGGCTCGGCCAGCCGCGGCAGCGTGGCCTGCACGCTGGCGAAGCTCCAGGCGTTGGCCGACAGCAGCGCATCGCGCGTCGGCCCGTAAAGCGCGGCGGCCACCTCCGCCTCGGCGGAGCCGTCTTCGAAGGAGGCGATGGCGGTGGCGCCGAGCTTGATCAGCGCACGGCCGCACAGGCCGATGGCGGTCAGGGCCATGGACATGTCTCCGGGTAGCGGGCATGGAGCGGAAGGCGAGCGGGAGGCGCCGTCGGTGCGGCGCCCTTCCCTTCGGCGGATCAGTCGCTGTTGACGCCACCGAACGGCGTCAGGTTGGCGACGTCGACCGCCCCGCTGGCGCTGGCCGCCACCACCAGCACGCCGGTGGCGGGGGTGGCGCTGCCGACCGCGCAGTTGGCCAGCAGCATGTCGCCCACCCGCAGCAGGTCGGCCGCCGCGTTGAAATAGCCGGCGGTATCGACGTCGGTCGCCACGTCATGGGTGGTGTAGTGCCAGAGCGTGAAGCCGTTCGCATAGGCGAGCACGCTCAAATCCTTGGACGCATAGGCCATGGATCGAAGACTCCGTAAATAAGGGCTGGGACATAGCTCGCGACACGCCGGGTCAAGGAATTCGGCCAGCAAGCTACGGTGCATCGGAAGTGCTGGGCCGCCTTCAGCGTGTGGGCTTCGTCACGGAGAACATGAAGACAGCAGCAAGAGGGAGGGGCATGGAACTTGGTGCCCAGTCCAGAAAACCCTGCTTTATGCCTTGATGATATAAGTGGTGATCAGACTCGGCTGCGTGTTGTTGTGCTCCTGTCCACCACCGACGCTGCTGGTGGCGGACGACGAAACGTTGGACGTGGCGTAAGGATCCTCGCTGCCCGCCCCGCGCGTGCCGGACGACGGCAAGACATAACCGGCGTGCGGATAGACTGCGTGATAGTGATTGGGCATCTGGGCTTGCGTCAGTGTGTGCGTCTCGGCGCCGCCCGATGCCCCGAGCGTGTTTCCGGCAATGTGGGAGCCTGCGAAGGTCAGCCGGTTGGCGGCCGTCCCTCCCATATCGTCCTTGCCGACGGGAACGCGTCCGCGCAGGTCCGGCAGGTTGAAGCTGGTCGTGCCATTTCCGGCACCGAACGCCGTGCCAAGAACAGCGAACAGATCGCTGTAGGTCGTGCGGTCGACTGCGCTGCCGTCACACAGCAGATAGCCGGCTGGCGCGATGGCGCCGCCGAAAGCCAGAAGGGCACCGGTGGGGACAAGGCAGGAACAGGTCGTCATGAAAGCTCTCCATAAGTGGATTGAACGGGTTGAGGCTGGGCACCGGACGCCACATAAGGACGGGAGCGGACACGGCTGACTTGGCCAATGCCGTCCACCTCAAACGCCAAATCGTGATGCGGGCGAGTTTCGCCTGGGTCTTGGCAGTTTCCGATCGAGGCCGCCGGAACGGGGACGGAGGCGGGCCAGACATCGCCTCACACCGTGGCGGCTTCAGTGCCTGAAAGGATGCTCACCCTCCTCCGTTCAGTTCTCCAGGCAGCGCAGGGTGACCACGCCGCTGGTGTCGATCAGCGCGGCGCCCTGGCTCATCATGTTGTTGACGAAATGTGCCGCACGGTCGCCGTGCCAGGTGATGTCGGTCTTCACGTCGGCACCCGCCGCATGACCGACCGCCGTCTTGTGGTACCAGTGACAGAGCCGGACGTTGCCGCTCAGCGTCAGGCCGGAATGCGGCAGCCACAGCGTGCCGAGCCAGCGCTTGGCTTGGGTGCCGCGCCAGGGCAGCTCGTCGGAGCCGACATAGTCGGCGCTGGCGAACTCCTCGATGCCCAGCAGCTGGCTCCACTGCTTCCAGCCGACGACGGCATAGCGCTGGCCGTCGTCCGGCACGTCGGCCTCGCCCATCATCTCGAAGGCCGTCAGGATCTTGGCCTTGGTCAGCCCGTCGGCGGCGCTGCCGGCGTAGTTGACGGACCTGTTCAGCTCGGCGATCAGCAGCTCGTCGGTCTTGCGGCCCAGCGCGTAGGCGCCGGCATTGGCGATGATCTGCCGCTCGTCGATGTTGGTCTTCAGCTCGTCCAGCCGGTCGACCCAGTCGCCGGCATAGAAGTCGTACAGCGCGCACTCCACCGGCGTGTGGTCCAGGTTCATCACCGGAACCGCGCCGTGGCGCGACTTGGTGGCGGCGGCGCCCTTGCCGACCTTCTGGAAGACGGTGGAGGCGCCCTGCACATTGTTCTTGCCGCGCACGGTGTTGCGCAGCTTGGAGCCCATGCGCTGGTAAGCCTCATGGACCTCGCGCTCGAACTGCTTGACGAATGCCTGGGCGATGCTCGTCGACATAGGGAAAATTTCCTTTCGCGTTCCTGCGGATCCCGCGGGGACCATGGCGGGGGGATTCGTTCCGCCACCCGGTTGTCGGGGGTGCGTGCAGGACGCAGCGCCGGCCGCGGGCGAAACGCGAAAACAAAAAGGGCCGGCCGGACTTCGGGAGTGTCCGGCCGGCCCTTTTCGGACCGAAGCGAGGGGGGAGCTTAGGTGCTGTCGGGCGTTAGGTCCGGGGGCGGACCCGTCGCCTTGACAGGGTTGGTTTTAGGATTTTATGCGGCAGCGATCAAGGACTATTTTCATAAAACTGCCGGCCGGCGACTGTCTTGCCGCCGGGAGCCTCAATGCCGGACCGGCCCCGCCACCCAATGGCTGACGATGGTCTCCGCCTGGGCCGGCGGAATCTCCGGATGGTGGTAGCGGTAGACGGTGACCGCCGCCTCCAGCGCATAGCGCTCCGGCTGGCCGCAGCGGCACAGGCCGGAGTAGCAGCGCTGCACCGCATCCCGGCAGGCGATGGCCTCGGCGATGGGCTGGTCGGCCTCGGGGAAACGGGGATCGGTCATGGACGCTCCTCCTCATCCCGGGCGCCGTCGGCCGCGTCGTCCAGCGGCACCCCGTAGATTTCAAGCCGGTGGCCGACGATCTTGTAACCAAGCTCGTGGGCGATCCGCTCCTTCATCGCCTCCAGCTCCGGGCTGGCGAATTCGATGATCCGGCCGGTGCGGGTGTCGATCAGGTGATGGTGGTGGTCCGCCGTCGCCTCTTCATAGCGGGCGCGGCCGTCGCCAAGGTCGACGCGCTCGATCACCTGCGCGTCCTCCAGCAGCCGCATGGTGCGGTAGACGGTGGCGATGGAGATGCGCGGGTCGATCTGCACGGCGCGGCGATGCACCTCCTCGACGTCGGGGTGGTCGTCCGCCTCCGACAACACCTGTGAGATGACGCGACGCTGGCCGGTCATCTTCAGGCCCTTTTCCATGCACAACGCTTCCAGACGCGACGTCATAACCCCAACCCTGGTCTTTGCTTGCCGATGCCCCCATCATACTGAAAACCGTTCGCAATCCCAGAGCGGTTTCGCAGCGGCGTGAAGTCGTCACCCCGCCGGCCGTCCAGGCGTGCCGGCCAACAGGCCAACACTCAAGACGGCCAACACTCAAGACGGAGGACCCACCAGAATGCCCCGCACCCTGTCCCTCACCCCGGCCCTGCTGCTCGCCGGCCTGTCGCTGGCTGCCGCTCCGGCCCTGGCCCAGCAATCCACTCCCCCGACGGCCCCGACACCCGCTCCCGCCGCCCAGGCCGCCGTCGCCGACGCGCAGGGCAAGCCGCTGGGCACCGTCACCTTCACCAAATTCCCGCACGGCATCCTGGTGCATGGCCAGCTGGAAGGGCTGCCGCCGGGCTGGCACGGCATCCACATCCACGAAAACGGCGCCTGCACCCCCGACTTCAAGGCGGCCGGCGGCCATTTCGCCGCCCAGGGCGCCAAGCACGGGCTTGAGGCGGAGCACATGCATTACGGCGAGCTGCCCAACATCTGGGCCAACGAGGCCGGCAAGGCCGGGTTCGAGGCGATCACCCACATGGTCACCCTGACCGACGGTGCCGACGGCCTGTTCAAGCAGGGCGGCACCTCGATCGTCGTCCACGCCCAGCCCGACGATTATCTCAGCCAGCCGGCCGGCAATTCCGGCGACCGTCTCGCCTGCGGCGTGATCAAGAAGCCGTAAGCCTCCACAGACGGCATCGGGGCGCGGCGATATGCCGCAAGAGGGCGGAGCCGGTCCGCGCCCCTTTCGTGCCGCCAAGCCTCCGCCTGTTCGGGCGAACCGGCAGGGCGCACCCCTGCCGCGCGCCGAGTTTGCTTGCCAAATCAAGCCACCGGCCCTATCTGTCCAGGGTCGGACGGCGCCCGGCGCCGCGCAAACCCGTGCAGGCACCCGATCGCCCGCCGCCCGACGGCTCCGCGCCAACCCGCCGCGGAGCGCGCAAGCCCGGCCGCTCCCTCCTGGCGCGGCCCCCATTTTGGTGACCAGGACCATCACTTCCATGACCGAATTTTCCGGCCTCGGCCTGATCGAGCCTCTTCTGCGCGCCGTCGCCGAGGAAGGCTACACCACGGCCACGCCGATCCAGGCCGGCGCCATCCCGCTTCTGCTGGCCGGCCGCGACATGCTCGGCCTCGCCCAGACCGGCACCGGCAAGACCGCCGCCTTCACGCTGCCGATCCTGCAGCGGCTGTTCCAGAACAAGAAGCGCGTGGCCGCCAAGTCGCCGCGCGTCCTGATCCTGACGCCGACACGCGAACTGGCGCTGCAGATCGGCGACAGCTTCACCACCTACGGCCGCCATCTGCCGATCCGCCGCACCGTCATCCACGGCGGCGTCGGCCAGAGCCCGCAGGTCTCCGCCATCGCCCGCGGCGTCGAGGTGCTGATCGCCACCCCCGGCCGCCTGCTCGACCTGATGGCGCAGAACCACGTCAACCTCGGCACCATCGAGTTCTTCGTCCTCGACGAGGCCGACCGCATGCTCGACATGGGCTTCATCCGCGATGTGCGGAAGGTGGTCGCGGTGCTGCCGAAGGAGCGGCAGACCCTGCTGTTCTCCGCCACCATGCCCGACGCCGTGGTGGACCTTGCCAACAGCATCCTGACCGATGCCGAGCGCATCGAGGTGACGCCGCAGTCGACCACGGTGGAGCGCATCAACCAGCGCGTCCTGTTCGTCGACCGCGCCGACAAGCGCCGCCTGCTGGCCGATCTGCTGGAAGATTCGACGATGGCCCGCACCATCGTCTTCGCCCGCACCAAGCATGGCGCCGACCGCATCGCCGACCATCTGAAGAAGGCCGGCATAACCGCCGACGCCATCCACGGCGACAAGTCGCAGTCGGCCCGCGTCCGCGCGCTGGAGAGCTTCCGCAACGGCGAGCTGCGGGCGCTGGTGGCGACCGACATCGCCGCGCGCGGCATCGACATCGACGGCATCAGCCACGTCATCAACTTCGACCTGCCGAACGAGCCGGAAAGCTACGTCCACCGCATCGGCCGGACCGCGCGTGCCGGCACCGACGGCAGCGCCGTCTCCTTCTGCGACCATGAAGAGGTCGGCTATCTGAAGGACATCGAGAAGACGATCCGCCAGCCGATCCCGGCCGACACCACCCACCCCTACCATGCGGTGGAGGTGGCGCAGATCCACGCCTCGTCCAAGCCGCCGCCCCGCCCCAAAGCGCCGGGCAGCAACCGCAACCAGAACAACCGCAACCAGCAGCAGGCCCGCCCCGCCGCGCCGAAGGCGGCGCCCAAGGCTGCCCAGCAGCCCGCCAAGGCACCGCAGAAGGCCGGCAAGCCGGCCGGCCCGCGTCCGGACGCCGCCCGCAACGACCAGAACCGCCACGACCGCCGCCCGGCCCCGCACGCCGTGTCGCATGGCAACAGCCATGGCAGCGGCAGCGGCAAGCAGGCGCCGCGTGCGGCCGGCACCCCCGGCGGCAACACCCCGATGCGGCGCAAGCCCAACGCCGCCTGACCCCGACAGCGCGCCCACAAGGAAAAGGCCCCGTCTCCAAGGAGACGGGGCCTTTTTTCATCCGGTCCTCATCGAGGAGAGCGGCCGATGCTCAGCCCTGGGCTTCGGCAGCGTGCGCCGCCTGCACCGCCGGACGGGCGGCGACGCGTTCGGCGAAGGCCGTCAGGTTCGGGAAGGACGACAGGTCGAACTTGATGCGCGGCAGCCAGCTCAGCACCGTGTAGGCATAGGCGTCGGCGACGGTGAAGCTGTCGCCGGTCAGATAGGCTTTGCCCGCAAGCTGCTGGTCGAGCACCGCCAGCTTGCCGCTCAGGACCTTGGTCGCGAATTGGCGGTGGGTGTCGGACACCACCTCGTTCAACATCGGGAACAGCGGGACGACGCCCTTGTGCAGTTCCGACCCGATGAAGTTCAGCAGCTCCTGCACGCGGTAGCGCTCCATCGTGCCGGCCGCCGGAATCAGGCCGCTGGCCGGCACCTTGTCGGCGAGGTACTGCACGATCACCGCACCCTCGGTCAGGGTGCCGCCCTCATCGAGCGCCAGGGTGGGCACCTGCCCCTTCGGGTTCACCGCGCGGAAATCGCTGCCGTCGGCCAGCGTCTTGGTCACGAGATCGACCTTGACCAGTTCGAAGGGCAGCCCGGCTTCGCGCAGGACGATGTGCGGCGACAAGGAACAGGCGCCCGGCTTGTAATAGAGCTTCATGTCTCCGAGACCCTCTCTGGGTGGTTGGCGCGGTAATGGCTACCCCAAAGGGACCGCCGCCGCCACCTTTCCCGAGGCCCGGCCCGCCCGGAGAGCGTCAGACGGCCTGTGCCGCCAGCTTCCGCGCCTGACGGTCGATGAACCACCAGGCCCCGCGGGACGCCACGCTGCACAGGCGAGTGTGCGGCTTCAGCCCGCAGGCCTTGAACAGCATGGCGATGGCGCGGTCGACATGCTTGCGGCGATAGCGGCCGAACGCCCGGCGCTTGTAGGCGGCGTTGTAGAGCTTGTGCTCGTAGACGGCGTCGGCCGGCGCGTTGGCCGCGTAATAGGCATAGGCCAGTTCGTCGTCCTCAGACTCACCGATGCGCGACAGCGCCACCTTCAGCCGCTGGACCTTGTTCAGCCCTTCGCGGTCCAGATACTTCTTGGCGTAGGTGTAGAAGATCTTGTAGTGGCGCAGCTCGTCGGCGGCGATGTTGCGGCAGATCTCCTTCAACACCGGCTCGTCGGTCGAATCGCCGATGGCGGCGTAATAGGAGCTGGTGCCGGTCTCCACCATGCAGCGGGCGATCATCTCGCCGGTGCGCGAACCACGGACCGAGGCGTCGAGGTCGATCGGCACGCGATAGCCGGCCCGGAAGCGCTCGACCGCCGCCCGGAAGTCGAAGGTCGGGTCGACCAGTTCGGCCCAGCGGCCCAGCGCCTCGCCATGCTGGACCTCCTCAACCGCCCAGCCGCGGGCGGTTTCCTGGAACTCCGGATCGTCGTTGAAGACGTTGCACAGATAGGCGGTGTAGTCGTCGGCGTTGAATTCCACCAGGGCCGCCGCCTTGATCAGGGGAACCAGATCGGGGTCGATCTTCCCGGCATCGAAACGGTCCCAGGGAAGCTCGTCGATCCGCCAATGCGCACGCGCCATGTTCCGCTCTACCGCCTCGTCTTGGGCCGCATCTCCGCGGCCGGGTCATATCGGGAAAGGGTTCCCTGGTGCCTGTGTCCCCGCCCGCTTATCGGGTGCAGCAGGGTTCACGGTTCAGGCCTTCGAATGTAGTCGGTCTTCACCGCGATGCAACCAAGTCGCAACGCAAACGGGCGGCCTGGATGCCCAAGCCGCCCGTTCGACCGAAGAGATATACGCCGTTTGCCAGGGACCGGGTCGACGGCCGCTACCGCTCAGTGAGCGGAGCCCTGGCTCAGCGCATCCAGCTTGGCACGCGCGACGGCCAGCTTGGACTCGGCGGCGGCCCGCTCGGCATCGGACTTGCTGTCGTCCAGATCCTCGGACAGGTCCTTGATCTGCTTCTCGACCGCGGCGCGGTCCAGGTCGGTCAGCGCAACCGCTTCCTCGGCCAGGACGGTGCAGCGGGCCTCGGTGACCTCGGCGAAACCACCGGCGACGAAGACGCGGTCGACGATGCGGTCGCCCTCATAGACGTCGATGACACCCGGACGCACGGTCGAGATCATCGGCGAATGACCGGCGAGGACGCCGAAATCGCCTTCCGAACCCGGCACCACGACCATGTCCACGGGCTGCGACTTCAGCAGCTTTTCCGGCGAGACCAGCTCGAATTCGACTTTATCGGCCATGGGTTTCCTGGTGCCTCTTCATAGGAACCCCCTCCCCCGCTGACGGGGGGAGGGGGTGTGCTGATGTCGATTTCCGCCCGGCCGTCTCACGCCTCGTCACAAGGGCGATGGGGCCGGGTCGGAATGCCGCAATCCCTGGTGTGGGATCAGGCGGCGGCCAGCTTCTTGGCCTTGGCGATCGCCTCGTCGATGGTGCCGACCATGTAGAAGGCGGCCTCCGGCAGGTGATCGTAGTCGCCGTTCACGATGCCCTTGAAGCCCTTGATGGTCTCTTCCAGCGGGACCAGCACGCCCGGCGTGCCGGTGAACACCTCGGCGACGTGGAACGGCTGCGACAGGAAGCGCTGGATCTTGCGGGCGCGGGCGACGACCAGCTTGTCCTCTTCCGACAGCTCGTCCATGCCCAGGATGGCGATGATGTCCTGCAGGGACTTGTAGGTCTGCAGAACCTTCTGCACCGAACGGGCGACGCCGTAGTGCTCCTCACCGACGACACGCGGGTCGAGGATGCGGCTGGTCGAGTCGAGCGGGTCCACGGCCGGGAAGATGGCCATTTCGGCGATCGAGCGCGACAGCACCGTGGTGGCGTCCAGGTGGGCGAAGGAGGCGGCCGGGGCCGGGTCGGTCAGATCGTCGGCGGGCACGTAAATGGCCTGCACCGAGGTGATCGAGCCCTTCTTGGTCGAGGTGATGCGCTCCTGCAGGGCGCCCATGTCGGTGCCCAGCGTCGGCTGATAGCCCACCGCCGACGGGATGCGGCCCAGCAGGGCCGACACTTCCGAACCGGCCTGCGTGAAGCGGAAGATGTTGTCCACGAAGAACAGCACGTCCTGGCCTTCCTCGTCGCGGAAGTATTCCGCGAGCGTCAGGCCGCTCAGCGCGACGCGGGCGCGGGCGCCCGGCGGCTCGTTCATCTGGCCGTACACCAGGGCCACCTTGGAGCCCGGGCCGTCGAGCTTGATGACGCCCGACTCGATCATCTCGTGGTAGAGGTCGTTGCCCTCGCGGGTACGCTCACCCACGCCGGCGAACACCGACACACCGCCGTGCGCCTTGGCGACGTTGTTGATCAGCTCCATGATCGTCACGGTCTTGCCGACGCCGGCGCCGCCGAACAGGCCGATCTTGCCGCCCTTGGCGTAGGGGGCCAGCAGGTCGATGACCTTGATGCCGGTGATCAGCACTTCGGCGTCCGTCGACTGGTCGACGAAGTCCGGGGCCTGACGATGGATCGGCAGGGTGCGGGCGGCGTTGACGGCGCCGCGCTCGTCGATCGGCTCGCCGATGACGTTGATGATGCGGCCGAGCGTCTCCGGACCGACCGGCACGGCGATCGGGTTGCCGGTGTCCGTCACTTCCGAGCCACGCACCAGACCGTCGGTGCTGTCCATGGCGATGGTGCGGACCGTGCTCTCGCCCAGGTGCTGCGCCACTTCCAGAACGAGGGTCTTGCCGTCGTTCTGGGTGTGCAGGGCGTTCAGGATCGCCGGCAGGTCGCCGTTGAACTGCACGTCCACGACGGCGCCCGTGACCTGCGTGATCTTGCCGACAGAATTGGTGGTGGCCATGGAGTAAAGCTCCCTAGGAACTCGGTAAGTGTCGGTATGCCGTCGCCGGCGCAAATGGGCTTGACCCTACGGGTCGGATGCCGCCGTTACAGGGCCTCGGCACCGGAGATGATCTCGATCAGCTCCTTGGTGATGTAGGCCTGGCGCGTCCGGTTGTAGGTGATCGTCAGCTTGTTGATCATGTCGCCGGCGTTGCGCGTCGCGTTGTCCATCGCGGTCATCCGTGCGCCCTGCTCGGACGCGGCGCTCTCCAGGAGGGCGCGGTAGATCTGGATGGACAGGTTGCGCGGCAGCAGTTCGGCGAGGATCTGCTCCTCGTCCGGCTCGAACTCATAGAGCGGCTTCACCTCGTCGGTAGCCGCGACCGCCTCGCCGGGGACGGCGAACGGAATGAGCTGCTGAACCGTGACGATCTGGGAGATCGCCGACTTGAACTTGTTGAAGACGACCGAGCAGACGTCGAACTCGCCGGCGTCGTACATCGCCAGCACCTTCGTCGCCACCATGTCGGCGTCGCTGAAGCCGAGCCGGCGGCGGCCGACATCTTCGTAGCTCTCGACGATCAGCGAGGCGAACTCGCGGCGCAGCTGGTCGCGGCCCTTGCGGCCGACGGTCAGCACCTTGACGGTCTTGCCCTCGCCCTGCAGGCGCGTGATCTGGCGCTTGGCCTCGCGGACGATGGAGCCGTTGAAGGCGCCGCACAGACCGCGGTCGGAGCTGATGACGACCAGCAGATGCACCTTGTCGGCGCCCGTCCCGGTCATCAGCTTCGGCCCGTTGCCGCTGTCCTGCACGTTGGCGGCCAGGGACGACAGCATCCGGCCCATACGCTCCGCGTAGGGACCGCTGGCTTCCGCCTGCTCCTGGGCGCGGCGCAGCTTGGAAGCCGCAACCATCTTCATGGCCGAGGTGATCTTGCGCGTCGACTGGACGCTCGCGATCCGGTTCTTTAGGTCCTTGAGGTTAGGCATGCCGGCCCTTCAATTCCGCTCGAGGTCGTTCCGTGACCGTCTTTAAGACGGTGGGGGGCGGTTTCCCGCCCCCGCGCGCGGTCGGTCAGGCGAAGACCTTGGCGAAGCCGTCGAGGAAAGCCTTCAGCTTCTCTTCGGTCGCCGAGGTGATCTGCTTGTCGGTGCGGATCGCCGCCAGGATATCGGCGCCCTTGGCGCGGATTTCCGACAGGAACTTGGCCTCGAAGCGGTTGACGTCCTCGACCTTGATGGCGTCCAGGTAGCCCTTCACGCCGGCGAAGATCGACACGACCTGCTCTTCAACCGGCAGCGGCTGGAACTGGCCCTGCTTCAGCAGCTCGGTCAGACGGGCGCCACGGGCCAGCAGGCGCTGGGTCGAGGCGTCGAGGTCCGAGGCGAACTGGGCGAAGGCAGCCATCTCGCGGTACTGCGCGAGTTCCATCTTGATGGTGCCGGCGACCTGCTTCATCGCCTTGATCTGGGCGGCGGAACCGACGCGGCTCACCGACAGACCGACGTTGATGGCGGGGCGGATGCCCTTGTAGAACAGGCCGGTTTCCAGGAAGATCTGACCGTCGGTGATCGAGATCACGTTGGTCGGGATGTAGGCGGACACGTCGCCGGCCTGGGTTTCGATGACCGGCAGGGCGGTCAGCGAACCGTTGCCATGGGCGTCGCCCATCTTGGCGGCGCGCTCCAGCAGGCGGCTGTGGAGGTAGAACACGTCGCCCGGGTAGGCTTCGCGGCCCGGCGGACGGCGGAGCAGCAGCGACATCTGGCGGTAGGCGACGGCCTGCTTGGACAGATCGTCGTACACGATCAGGGCGTGCATGCCGTTGTCGCGGAAATACTCGCCCATCGTGCAGCCGGTGTACGGCGCCAGGAACTGCAGTGGAGCCGGCTCCGACGCGGTGGCGGCGACGACGATGGAGTATTCCATGGCGCCGGCGTCTTCCAGGGTCTTGACGATCTGGGCGACGGTGGAGCGCTTCTGGCCGACGGCGACGTAGATGCAGTAGAGCTTCTTGCTCTCGTCGTCGCCCTGGTTGATCGGCTTCTGGTTCAGGAAGGTGTCGATGACGACGGCGGTCTTGCCGGTCTGACGGTCACCGATGATCAGCTCGCGCTGGCCGCGCCCGATCGGAACCAGGCTGTCGACGGCCTTCAGGCCGGTCTGCATCGGCTCGTGCACCGACTTGCGCGGGATGATGCCGGGGGCCTTCACTTCCACGCGGGTGCGGGTGACGTCGACCAGCGGGCCCTTGCCGTCGATCGGGTTGCCCAGACCGTCCACGACGCGGCCCAGCAGGCCACGGCCGACCGGAACGTCGACGATGGTGCCGGTGCGCTTGACGGTGTCGCCTTCCTTGATGCCGCGGTCGTCGCCGAAGATCACGATGCCGACATTGTCGGTCTCGAGGTTCAGCGCCATACCCTGCAGGCCACCCGGGAACTCGACCATTTCGCCGGCGCGGACGTTGTCCAGGCCGTGCACGCGGGCGACGCCGTCACCCACCGACAGGACCTGACCAACCTCGGCGACATCCGCCTCGGTCCCGAAATTCGCGATCTGCTGCTTGAGGATCGCAGAGATTTCTGCGGCGCGGATATCCATCAGACTGATCCCCCTGAGGCCTTCATGGCGAGTTGCAATTTGTTCAGCTTCGTTCGCACCGAGGTATCGACCATGCGCGAGCCGAACTTAACGATCATGCCGCCGATCAACTCCGGATCGACGGAGGTGTTCACCAGCACCTTGGAACCGATGGACGCCTTGAGCGCGTCGATGACGGCGTTGCGCTGGGCATCGCTCAGCGGCTGGGCCGAGGTGACCTGCGCCGTGACCTCGCCGCGGCGCCGGGCCAGTTCGGCCAGGAAGCCTTCGATCATGCCGTCGATCGAGAACAGGCGGCGGTTGGCCGCCACCAGCCCGATGAAGCGCTTGGTCAGATCGGACACGCCGGCGCTGTCCAGGACAGCGGCCATGGCCTTGCCCTGATCGGCGCGGCTGATGACGGGGCTGCGGACGAGGCGACGGAGGTCAGCGCTCTCGGCCAGGATCTGCTTCAGCGTGGTCAGATCGCTCGCGACCGTGTCCAACGCCTGATTTTCGTCCGCAAGCTCGAACAGCGCGATGGAGTAACGCGCGGCGAGTTCGGATACGCCTGTTCCTTCGGATGCCACCTGATCCCTCGAATTGAGTTCGGTAGACGGTGAATTCGGCGGCCTTATAGGGTGTCAACCCGAGGCACAAACACCCCGGCCGCGAAAGCGAGCGGTCCAATATCACAGGAATCGCGCCCACGCAACGGGGTCTGGACAATTTGGCTGCGGCGTTTTGAGCAACTGCGGAATCATTGGTCGCAACTGCGCTCGCCAATGACTCGAGTCGCTCTCGACTGGTCATACCGGCTGTGACTTCGATGTGGCCCTATTGCCTGTTTAATTCAAGGTTAACCAATCTGATCCACGGTCGGCCGGAACCGCGCGGGTGGGCGATCCGACCTTGGTTTCCCGTCACTTTGCCCCGCCGCAGCCGCTCCAGGCGACCAGGGACCTTATCCGCGATGACCATCCAGCCGACGACCGACACTGTTGCGACTGCCGACGCGGACACCGCCGCCGGCGCCGGCTCCCGCGGGGAAGAGCGCGGGGCGACCGTCATCCAGTTCTGCCGCGCCCGCTTTACCCCGGACGATATGGATGCCTTCGCCACCGTGGCCGAACCGAAGATTCGCGACGGTCATTGGGTCGGTGTGCTGCGCGAGTCGGGACGCGATCACGACCGTCTTCTGGTGCTGCTGCCCGAGGTGGACCGCCCCGTCTTCCGCTTCGAACGCGACGCCAAGGGCCGCTACAGCCTGTCCTTCCACGACCGGTCGGGCTGGTACGGCATCGGCGCCGGCGACAGCGCCGCGGACTGCCTGTCGATCTGGCGCCCGCGCCGCCCGCGGGCTTTCTGACCCGCCTCAGGCCAAGACCGGCGGCCGCCCTGAAATTTCACCATGTAAAAAAGTGACGTGCGGCAACCCGCCGCACCGGTTTCACAAACACCTCGGCGATACGAGCCACCTCAGCGATAGACGCCAACCGCCAGCATGTATGGCTTGCCGTTCAGCACCAGACGGCGGGCGTGCATCGTCTTGCGCGCGACCTGTCCCGTCAGCGGATCGATCCAGCGATAGGTGACGTCGGTCCGTCCGTCGCGCGCCACCCCGTCCAGCGCCTCGCGGATGAAGGGCTTGCCCTCGATGTCGTGCAGCTCGTTCAGGTTCGACCCGTTCAGCGTCGCGGTCCAGCCATGGGCGACCATCACCCCCTTGTCGTCCAGCAGCATCGGGTAGAGGTCGCGGTCGGTGAAAGCGCTATCATGGCCGGCAAACGCTTCGGCCGCCGCGTCCGGACCGATCCGCTCCAGCAGCTGCTGGGCACGGTCGATCATCGTCAGCGCCTCGGCGTCGGTGCCGCGGGTGCGGGCCGGAGCGCCGGCGGCGAACGCGATGACCACCAGCAGCAGAAGAACCGGCAGCACGGTCAGCAGGGTTTGCCGCTGAACGCGCAGACGAAGCTTGGAGAGCATGCCGACCATCAGCCCGACCCTGTCCCTGTGACGTTTGGCTCCGCGGGTTTCATCCCGACAGGGATGTTTCGATTCGGAACCATCCCTGCCGTGGTAATACCATGTCCCGCGCTGTGCAATGGACCAAACGTCACAGGTGCCATGCCGGATCGCCCACAGGATCGCATCGTGTCAATTCGCCGCAGCTTGGTCCGGTCGCCTTAACCGCACCTAAAGGAAGCTGTAGGGATCGACATCGATCTGCACGCGGATGGCCGGCGGGATCTCCACCCGGTCCAGCCACTCCGCGATCAGCGGCTGAACCTGGGTGCTGCGCGGCGCCTTCATCAGCAGGCGGCGGCGGTGCCGTCCGCGCAGCAGCGCCAGCGGCGCCGGGGCCGGCCCCAATATATGGACGGTGTCGCTGCGCGGTGCCGCACGGCCCAGCGCCATCGCCACCCGCTCCACCAGCGTCGGGTCCTCGCCCGACACGATCAGCGCCGCCAGCCGGCCGAAGGGCGGCATGCCGGCCTCCAGCCGCATCTCCGCCTCCAGCTGATAAAAGCCGTCGCGGTCGCCGGCGGCCAGCGCCTGCATCACCGGATGTTCGGGCATGAAGGTCTGCAACATCACCCGGCCCGGCCGTTCGCCGCGCCCGGCCCGTCCCGCCACCTGATGCAGCAGCTGGTAGGTGCGCTCCGCCGCCCGCAGGTCGCCGCCGTTCAGCCCCAGATCGGCATCGACCACCCCGACCAGCGTCAGCATCGGGAAATGGTGGCCCTTGGCCATCACCTGGGTGCCGATGATGATGTCCAGCTCGTGCCGGCCGATGCTCTCCACCATCTCCTGGATGGCGCGCGGGCCGTGCAGGGTGTCGGACGCCATGATGGCGGCGCGGGCGTCGGGGAACAGCTCCGCCACCTCTTCGGCAATGCGCTCCACGCCGGGACCGCAGGCGGCCATCGTCCCTTCCTCGCCGCAGTCCGGGCAGGCATGGGGCAAGGGCTGCTGCAAACCGCAATGGTGGCATTGCAGCTTGCGGGCGAGCCGGTGCTCGACCAGCCACGCCGTGCAGTTCGGGCACTGCATGCGGTGGCCGCAGGCGCGGCACAGGGTCAGCGGGGCATAGCCGCGGCGGTTCAGGAACAGCATCGCCTGTTCGCCGCCGGCCAGTGTGTCGGTCAGCGCCTTGCGCAGGCTGGGCGCCAGCCAGTGCCGGGCCGGAGGGCGGTCGCGCCGCAGATCGACCAACTCGACATCGGGCAGCACGGCGCCGCCATGGCGGGACGGCAGCTCGATCCGGGCATAGCGGTGGCTGTCGGCATTGACCTTGGTCTCCAGCGACGGCGTGGCCGACACCAGCACGATCGGCAGCCCGCCGAGATGCGCCCGCGCCACCGCCATGTCGCGGGCATGGTAGATCGCCCCCTCTTCCTGCTTGTAGGCGGAGTCGTGCTCCTCATCGACGATGATGACGCCCAAATCGGGATAGGGCAGGAACAGCGCCGAGCGGGCGCCCACCACCACCGGCACCTCGCCCTTCGACACCGCGCGCCATGTGTCGCGGCGCTGCGCCCCGGTCAGTTCCGAATGCCATTCCGCCGGCGGCGCGCCGAAGCGGCGGGCGAAGCGGTCGAGCCACTGGGCCGACAGCGCGATCTCGGGCAGCAGAACCAGCGCCTGTTTGCCCTGCTCCAGCGCCGCGGAGATCGCCTCGTAATAGACCTCCGTCTTGCCCGATCCGGTGACGCCGTCGAGCAGGACCGTGGAATAGCATCCCGAGGTCACCCGCTCGCGCAGATCGTCGGCCGCCCCCTGCTGGTTCGCCGACAGGGTCGGTCCGGGCCGGCGCCAGTCCGGCCGGCCGAGCCGCGTCGGTTGCAGCATCACCGGGTCGAGCAGCCCGGCCTCGGCCAGCCCGCGCACCACCGTCACGCCGCAGCCGGCCTCCTCGGCCAGCTCCGCCGGTGTGCGCGGAGGCCCATCCATCAGCAGGGCCAGGATGCGCTTGCGCGGGTCGGTCATCTTGAAGCCGGGTGGCGGTTCCGCATCCGGCTTGCGCAGATAGGCCAGCATCGGCTTGGGCGGCTCCAGCGCCGACGGCACGCTGACCGCCATGCGCAGGACGAAGCCCGGCGGCGTCATGGTGTAGGCGGCGACCCATTCGACGAAGCGGCGGCCGACCTCTGTCATCGGCGGCACGTCGAACCGGCGCACCACCGCCTTCAGCCGGCCGGACTCCACCGTCCCGGCGCCGGGACCCCAGACCACGCCGATCAGCCGGCGCGGCCCCAGCGGCACCTCGACGAAATCGCCGGGAACCAGCTCCATTCCGTCGGGCACGCGGTAGTCGTAGGCCTCGCGCAGGGGCAGCGGCAGCAGCACGGCGACGCGGCGGTCCGACCCGCGCTGCTGCGGCTTCGCCGGGAAATCCGCGGAATTTGCCGCGGAATCGCCTTCGGGCTGCCCCGTTTCGGGCACGTCCCCAAGAAGATCCCCCTGAAAGCCCGGGGCGGAACTGGCGGAAATCGAACGCATCGGCTAGAGTGGCCTCATGTCCCGGGCACCGGGCGGGACGGCGCGTCGGTCAGCTTTCCGGCGCGGCCGGTTCCGGTCAACATCAGCAAGCATGGACCCTTCGTCATGAAGTTCTTCGTCGACACCGCCGACATCGCCGAGATCCGCGATCTGGCCGATACCGGTCTGCTGGACGGTGTTACCACCAACCCCTCCCTGATCGCCAAGTCCGGCCGTCAATTCCTCGACCTCGTGGCCGAGATTTGCGACGTGGTCAACGGTCCGGTCAGCGCCGAGGTGGCGTCCACCGACTTCGAGACCATGCTCGCCGAGGCCCACAAGATCGCCAAGATCTCCCACCGCGTCGCGGTGAAGGTGCCGCTGACCCCGGCCGGCCTGAAGGTCTGCAAGATCATCTCGTCCGAAGGGACGATGGTCAACGTCACGCTGTGCTTCTCCCCCGCCCAGGCGATCCTGGCGGCCAAGGCCGGCGCCAGCTTCGTGTCGCCCTTCGTCGGCCGCCTGGACGACATCGGCCAGGATGGTATGGGCATCATCAAGGACATCTGCGAGATCTATAACAATTACGACGCCTTCAAGACCGAGGTGCTGGTCGCCTCGATCCGCAACCCGATGCACATCGTCAAGGCCGCCCGCCTGGGCGCCCATGTCGTGACCGCGCCGGCGTCGGTGCTGAAGCAGCTGTTCAACCACCCGCTGACCGACAAGGGTCTCTCCCAGTTCGTCGAGGACTGGAAGAAGACCGGCCAGTCGATCCTGTAAGGCGGGCCGGAGCGATCATGGCCGACAGGGGCCGCGAACCGGGCCACCCCCCGCGTCAGGCGTCGACGCTCTCTTCGGAGGATGTGCGCGCCTATCTGCGGACCCACCCGGACTTCCTGGCCCAGAACGCCGATCTGGTCCACCATCTGACCCCGCCGTCGCTCGACCGCGGGCGTGGGGTGGTGGACCTCCAGGCCTTCATGGTCGACCGGCTGCGCGCCGAGGTCCGCACCCTCAAGGACCAGCAGCGCGAGCTGATCGGCACCAGCCGGGCCAACCTGAACAGCCAGAACCGCATCCATGCCGCGGTTCTGTTCCTGCTCGATGCCCAGAGCTTCGAACAGCTGATCCAGACCATCACCACCGACCTCGCGGTCCTGCTCGACCTCGACGTCGCCTGTCTGGTCATCGAATCCAACGGTACCGACATCCCCCATGTCCACCGCTCCGGCGTGCGGGTGGTGGAGCCGGGCGCCATCGCCGACCGGCTGGGCCGCGCCGACGTGGTGCTGAACACCGACATCCAGGGCGATCCAGAGATCTACGGTCCCGGCGCCGGCCTCGTCCGGTCGGAGGCGCTGATCCGCATCCAGGTCTCCAGCGAGACGCCCGACGGGCTGCTCGCCTTCGGCAGTCGCGAACCCGACACCTTCCACAGCGGCCAGGGTACCGAGCTGGTCGGCTTCCTCGCCCGCGTGATCGAGCGGGTGATCCGCGGCTGGCTGGAGCTGCCGGCGTGACCGAACCAGTTCTGGGTTTTTCCGCCAAGCCCGATGTCCAGGATGCGCTCGCTCACTGGCGGCGCTGGATGGAGAGCGAGAAGGCGGTCTCCCGCCACACCCTGTCGGCCTACACCGCCGATGTGGGAGAGTTCCTGCGCTTCCTCACCGAATTCCGCGGCGGCTCGCCGCCCTCGCTCAACGATCTGGGCGACCTGAAGGCGGTGGATTTCCGCGCCTGGATGTCCCGGCTGGCGATGGACGGGCTGGTCGGGGCCAGCCGGGCGCGCAAGCTGGCGTCGGTGCGCAACCTGTTCCGCTGGCTGGACCGCAGCGGCCGGCTGCACAACCCCGCCGTCGCCACGCTGGCGACCCCGAAGGTCAAGCGCCCCGCCCCGCGCCCGCTGACCGAGATCGACGCCGACCGCCTGCTGGAGGAGGCCGAGCGCGACCGCGAGGAGCCCTGGATCGGCAAGCGCGACCGCGCCCTGTTCACCCTGCTCTACGGCTGCGGCCTGCGCATCTCCGAAGCCCTGGGGCTGGCGCGCAAGGACGCCCCGCTGGGCGACACGCTGCGCGTCACCGGCAAGGGGCGCAAGGACCGCATGATCCCCGTCCTGCCGGCGGTGACGGACGCGGTGCGCGCCTATATCGAGTCTTGCCCCTTTACGCTCGCGCCCGACGGCCCCCTGTTCGTCGGCACCCGCGGCGGCCGGCTGAACGCCAGCGTCGCCCAGCACCAGATGCAGAAACTGCGCGCCCTGATGGGCATGCCGGACAGCGCCACCCCGCACGCCCTGCGGCATAGTTTCGCGACCCACCTTTTGGCGGACGGCGGCGACCTGCGCGCCATCCAGGATCTGCTCGGCCACGCGTCGCTCTCCACGACCCAGCGCTATACGGATGTCGAGAACGAGCAGCTGATGAATGTGTACCGCAATGCCCATCCGCGGGCGCGCAAAGGCTGACGCTCGCCGCCTCTAAGCGCCTGTGCATATTGGGGTATTCATTTCTAGGCTTATGTCGGCGTTACGCGCCGTGGGGCAGCAAGCTGAATGCCGACGCTCACGATAGAATCCCTCAATTGAAACAAAATTACTTTCTAAGACTTTCAAACCTCCTCCGCCAAATTCTTTAAATTATCTGACAGAACAGCTCGGAGATAATACTTAAGGCCGAAAGACGAGATTTGACCCCTTAATTCTCGTTAACCTACCATTAATTTTGAAGATCGACAGTTCCCTCCATCCATGTGGCGAAGACGGGGGAAAGACTTTATGCAGACGAAATCCATCCAATCGAAGATTGCAGTGCTGTCGGGCTTCTGCCTGGCAGGCACCGTCGCCGTGCTGGTCGGCTTCGCCGTATTGTCGACCCGCTCAAGCAATGAGTTCGTCACCGGGAACGTCGAACGGATCCTCGAAAGCAAGACGACGGAGTCCCTGCAGAATCTCGCCGCCACCCAGGCCGGATTGCTGCGGTCGGAGTTCGACACCGCGCTGAACGCCGCACGGGCAATGGCAAGCGGCTTCTCCAGCCTCGCCGACGACGGGGCGCCCGGCAATGTTCCGCTGGACCGGCGGCGTGAGGCCTTCAACGGCGTGCTGCTGTCGGTGCTGAAGCGCAACCCGCTGTTCAACGGCACCTATTCGGCCTGGGAGCCCGACGCGCTCGATGGCCGGGACGAGGAGTTCCGGGGACGCCGCGAGACCGGAACCGACGCCACCGGCCGCTTCATCCCCTACTGGAACCGCGACCAGAACGGCCGCATCGCCATGCAGCCGCTGGTCGAGTACGACAGCCGCGACCGTCACCCCAACGGCGTGACGAAGGGCGGCTGGTACATCGGCCCGCAGGAGACCGGGCGGGAAAGCGTGCTCGACCCCCTGCCCTACATCGTGCAGGGCAAACAGGTGTTCCTGGCGACCCTGTCGGTTCCGGTGGTCATCGGCGGCAAGTTCCGCGGCGTGGCCGGCGCCGACTTCAACCTCGACTTCGTCCAGCAGCTGTCGACGAAGGTCAGCGCCGCGGTGTTCAACGGCCGCAGCCAGGTTGTCATCATCAGCAACATGGGTTTGATCGTCGCCCACAGCGCCCGGCCCGACCTGATCGGCCAGTCGATCTCCACCTTCGACGCCTCCTGGCAGGCCGATCTGGCGAGCGTCCAGGCGGGCAAGCCGCATGTCGATATCGAAGCCTCCACCAACATGCTGCGCAGCTTCGCTCCCATCACGCTCGGCAACACCGAGAAGCCGTGGGCCGTGCTGGTCCAAGTGCCGAAGGACATCGTGCTGGCTGACGGCATGGCGCTGTCCACGGAGCTTGGGGAGCGGGCCAATTCCAACATCCTCTGGCAGGTCTCCGTCGGTGCCCTGGTCGCGCTCGGTGCCGTCGCGGTGATGTGGATGGTCGCCGGCGGCGTCGCCCGGCCGATCCGCGCCAGCGTCGCCTTCGCCGAGGGCATCGCCGCCGGACGCTTCGACCAGACGCTGGACATCCGGCAGTCCGACGAGGTCGGCGCGCTGGCCGAGGCCCTGCGCAAGATGATGGCCGAGTTGAAGCGGATGATCGACCAGCGGGCGGAGGATCAAGCCAGGGCCGATGCCGAGCGCCGCAAGGCCATGCTGCAACTGGCCGACACTCTGGAAGCCCAGGTGATGAACGTGGTGGACGGCGTCGACCGCGCCGCACAGTCGATGACCGGCACCGCCCAGACGATGACCGCCACCGCGACCCAGACCAGCCAGCAGGCCGGCGTGGTCGCCAACGCCTCCCAGGACGCCAGCAGCAACGTGCAGACCGTCGCCAGCGCGACGGAGGAGCTGTCGGCCTCGATCCAGGAGATCGGCGAAAGCGTCAACCGGTCCGCCCAGATCGCCCGCGAGGCGGTGGAGGCGGCCCAGCAGGCCAACGGCCAGGTCCTGAGCCTGACAGAGGCGGCGGAGAAGATCGGCACGGTGGTACAGCTGATCCAAGACATCGCCAGCCAGACCAACCTGCTGGCGCTGAACGCCACCATCGAGGCCGCCCGCGCCGGAGAGGCTGGCAAGGGCTTCGCCGTGGTGGCCCAGGAGGTGAAGAGCCTCGCCAGCCAGACCGCCAAGGCGACGGAGGAGATCGCCGGCCACGTCACCGGCATGCAGCGGGTCACCGGCGAGACCGCCGGCGCGATCAAGGGCATCGGCGGCATCATCGCCCAGATCGACGAGATCTCCACCGCCATCGCCGCCGCGGTGGAGGAACAGGGCTCCGCCACCGCCGAGATCGCCCGCAATGTCCAGCAGGCCGCCAGCGGCACCCAGGAGGTGACGAAGACCATCGCCGACGTCCGCAGCGCCGCCGTCGAGGCCGGCCATTCCGCCGAGAACGTCCTGTCGGTCTCCGGCCAGCTTGCCGGCGACGCCGGCCGCCTGCGCACCGCGGTGAACGGCTTCCTGTCGACCATCCGCGCGGCGTGACGGGCTGCACGTGCAGACGGGCTCCCCTGCCGGAGGGCGGGGGAGCCCTTGCCATCCGCCGCCTTTGCCGCCCGCCGCCGTTCCGGCTGTTGACGCCCCTTCGCCATCTCCCCACACTATGGGCCGCTGGCCGGAGATGGAAATGTCGGACGTGACGCTGTCGGAGCGGGCCCGCCGGGCTGTTGCCCTCGTGCTTGGCACGATCAACGCCCCCCGTCCGGCCGCGATGGACGAGGCGACGTTGCTCGACTGCCTCGGCGCCGACCGCCCCGATCCGCGTTGGCGCCCGCACATCGAAGCCCTGTTCGACGAGGTGTCGATCGAGGCGCTGCACGATCTGGTGCTGGCCGGCGTGGTGGATTTCGATCAGCTGGACCGGGCGGCTGATATATGGGGCGTGACCGATGGAAGAAGCCATCCCTGGATCGAGGAAATGGCCGCCCTCACGCTGACCTGCCTTGCTCGCGGACGCCCTCCGTCTGCTACGGTCGCTCCCGGACAGACCGCGCTGGAGCTTCGGCGGCACTGCGCTCGCCGTCCAGTATGACCACCGCGTCAGCTACGACATCGACATCTTCGTCCGTGACTCCGACGTGCTGCGAGACCTGACCCCAGCACGCAACGCGACCACCCGCGCACTGCTGGCGGGGCGTGGGTTCGAATATCCGGGCAACTACCTCAAACTCAATCTGGAAGGCGGCGAAATCGACTTCATCGTCGCCGGGCGGCGCACGGAGACTCCGACACGTCCCTGGACGTTCGATGGCGAAGAAATCCTGATCGAAACGCCATGGGAAATCGCGATCAAGAAGATTTTCTATCCGCCATCTTCCTTCAAGATCCGCGATCTCTTCGATCTGGCGGCGGTGCTCGACCGGGATCCCGCCGGCTTGGCAACCTGCCTGCCTGAAGTGGAGGATCGCCTGGACAAGGTCATCGACCGGGTCGAGCGGCTGGTTCCGGATTATGCCGACGCGGCGGCGACCGACATCAATCCAACCGCCGGCGGGCAGCGTTACATGACGCGCGAAGCTGCGGAACGGGCACTGTCCTTCCTCAAATCCGGTCGCCCGGCACATGCCTGAAACGAAACGCCCTCTCCCGCGCATGCGGGAGAGGGCGCTCGCCACCAGCAGTCAGGTCGAAAAGCCGATCAGATGTGCAGCGGACGGCCGTCCACCGCCAGGGCCGCTTCCTTGACCGCTTCCGACAAAGTCGGGTGGGCGTGGCAGGTGCGGGCGACGTCTTCGGCGGATGCGCTGAACTCCATGGCCAGCACCAGCTCGCCGATCATCTCCGACACGTTCGGGCCGATCATGTGGACGCCCAGCACCTGATCGGTGGCGGCATCCGACAGGATTTTCACGAAGCCGTCGGTGTTGCCGCCGGCACGCGCGCGGCCGTTGGCGGTGAACGGGAACTTGCCGGCCTTGTAGGCGACGCCCGCGGCCTTCAGCTGCTCCTCGGTCTTGCCGACGGCGGCGACTTCCGGCCAGGTGTAGACGACGCCGGGAACCAGGTCGTGGTTGACGTGGCTCTTCTGGCCGGCCAGCTGCTCTGCCAGCGCCACACCCTCTTCCTCGGCCTTATGGGCCAGCATCGGGCCTTCGACCACGTCGCCGATGGCGTAGATGCCCGGCACGTTGGTCTGGAAATGGCCGTCGATCTTGACGCGGCCGCGCTCCAGCTCGACGCCCACCGCCTCCAGGCCGAGGCCCTCGGTGTAGGGGCGGCGGCCGATGGCGACCAGGACGGCGTCAGCCTCGATGGTCTGCGCGTCGCCGCCGGCGGCGGGCTCGACCGTCAGGGTCACGCCGGTCCCGGTCACGGACGCGCCGGTCACCTTGGTGCTCAGCTTGAAGTCCATGCCCTGCTTGGCGAAGATGCGCTGGGCCTGCTTGGACAGCTCGTTGTCCATGGTCGGCAGCACGCGGTCGAGATACTCGACCACCGTCACCTTGGCGCCCAGACGGCCCCAGACCGAGCCCAGCTCCAGCCCGATCACGCCGCCGCCGATGACGACCAGATGCTTCGGCACCTCCGGCAGCGACAGGGCGCCGGTGGAGGACACCACGCGCTTCTCGTCGATGGCGATGCCCGGCAGCGGGGTCACGTCCGACCCGGTGGCGATGACGATCGCCTTCGACGCGGTGATGGCGCCGACGCCCTCGACCTCGACGGTGTTGGCGGCGGTGATCTTGCCGGCACCCTTCAGCCAGGCGATCTTGTTCTTCTTGAACAGGAACTCGATGCCGGTGACGTTGTCCTTGACGACCTTGTCCTTGTGCGCCTGCATGCCCGGCAGGTCGAGTTCGACGCCGCCGACCTTGATGCCGAACTTGGCGAGGCCGTGGGCCGCTTCCTCGAACTTCTCCGACGCCGCCAGCAGAGCCTTGGACGGGATGCAGCCGACGTTCAGGCAGGTGCCGCCCAGCGTCCCCCGCTTCTCGACGCAGGCGACCTTGAAGCCGAGCTGCGCCGCGCGGATCGCGCAGACATACCCGCCGGGGCCGCCGCCGATCACAACGACG
The DNA here is from genome assembly GCF_042604635.1 of Azospirillum sp. A26. Lineage (NCBI taxonomy): Bacteria > Pseudomonadati > Pseudomonadota > Alphaproteobacteria > Rhodospirillales > Azospirillaceae > Azospirillum > Azospirillum sp. A26. The sequence continues at coordinate 2,002,624 of NZ_CP170472.1, forward strand.
TCAAAAGTGCTTTCAGCCATGAGAGGCTTTCCTTTCGCCATTCTTGCTCGTTGCCAAAAGCCGTCCCATCCAGCGGGGAGGGCGCGCGGGATCATCCGCGGGGCGATTTATGCCCGCGCTCACGCCCCGTGGCAACGGGACACTTCGTCTCTGGAGGCAGGGTTGCCCAATGGACGGCGCTCAGAACCCGAGGTCGCGGTAAAGCTCCGCCAGCGGCATGTCGAGGCCGGCGGTCTCCAGCACCAGCCTCCCCTCCTCCTCCAGCACCTCGGGTGCGGCGGGCCAGAGATTGTCCGAATCGCGGCGGTGCAGTTCCGCCCGGATGGTCCGGGAGTCGAGGAACAGGATCTCGCGCACCGACGGCATGGCGGCATAGGCATGCAGCTTGGCACGCTGCGCCTTCTCCTCCGTCGGCGACAGGATCTCCACCAGCAGCACCGGGGCGGTGGTGTAGGGGATGTCCGGGTCGAAGGGCTCGCAGGTCACGGCAAGGTCGGCGACCCGGTAATTGTGCGTCGGGTCGAAATGCGGGCGGACGCCGGCTTCCGGCAAAACGACACAAGATTGGCCGGTGCGGCGGTTCCGGTCTTCCAGCGAATTGCCGATCCGGCGTGTCAGCGCGCCTTGCAGGGTGCTGTGCGCCCGGCTGGGATGGCCCTGCCCGACGATCCCGCCGTCGACGAGTTCATACCGGGCGTCGTCCCGGAACTCCATCGCCAGGAATTCCTCGACGGTCGTCAGCGGGGTGAAGCGGCGGGCGAGCGGCATGGCGGTCTCCGATCCGGACGATGGCGTTCGGGAACAGTGCCAATGTAGTCCATTCCGGCATGGAAGCGAAGGGCACCCCTTTTGCGCAAGGCCCCTCCCCTTCCGATTCCGGAAACCTTTACGGCCCCGCTTGCGTTCAAATCGGCATCACAGCGCCACCGCAACGGAGACCACCGCCATGACCACCATCAAGAAGTTCGCCCTGCTCGCCGTCCTGGGCACCCTGCTGGGCACCACGCTGGCCGCCTGCAACACGGTCGAGGGCGCCGGCCAGGACGTGCAGGCCGGTGGCCGCGCCATCGAGCGTGGCGCCGACAACGTCCAGAAGAAGATGTAAGTCCGAAGCCTTCGGCGGCTCCGGGAAACTCCCCCGGAGCCGACCCCAAAAAGCAATGGCCTCCCATGCGTTCGATCCGAACCGCATGGGAGGCCATTGCTGTGTTAGAGGATCGGCGCCGCGGGCCTCATCGGTTGCCGACGTCCCGCGATCCGCCTCAACGGCTCCTGGCCTTGCGGGCGGCGTAGCGGGCGTCGCGGGCGGCTTTCGCCTCTGCTGCGGTCGCCACTTGGCGCTTGGCCTGCTCGGCAAGCTCCTGAACCGCCAGCGCCTCGCGGGCGGCCTGCGCTTCCTGTTCGGCCTTCAACGCTTCCTGTTCGGCGGCCTTGCGGGCATCGCGGGCGGCATTGCGTTCAGCCTCGCGGGCCTCGCGGGCGACGCGGATGGCCCGGCGGGCCTCCTCACGCTCGGCGAAAACCGGATCGTTCACCCCGGGCTGCGCCTTGAACTTTTCCAACAGCGCCTTTTTCGCGCCTGCCGCGGTGGCCAGACGCTCGGAAAGCCCTGCATTCTTAAAACCGTTCATATCCATCCATTTCGTGAGGTCGGCCTTGCCCACAAGGCAGGCCATCGAACAAATCCCGTACCGGGCACAGGCCGCCAAAAATGGCGATGCGGCGCCAGGGACAAACGGTCCCGGCTGCGGCGCTCCCGAATTCCGGTACAAAAAAAGGCGGCCGAAGCCGCCCTTTCCCTTCGAACCTGCTGCGCTCAGAGCGCGCGCAGGTTCTCGGCCGCAACCTTGCCGCGGCGCGGATCGCGGATCGCGTCGAAGGACAGCTTCTGGCCTTCACCAAGGTTGCTGATGCCAGCGCGCTCGACAGCGGAGATGTGGACGAACACGTCGGGCGTGCCGTCTTCCGGCTGAATGAAGCCAAAGCCCTTGGTCGAATTGAAAAACTTGACGGTACCGATAGCCATGGGTCAGTTCCCTTCCTGGCGTTGCACTACGCGAGTTTGCGCAGATGCATCAATTTCACTTCGGGGAAGAGACCCAAATCCGTGTGAACGGATCAGAATAACAAAGCCCAGAGCAACGTCGACTAATCACAGATAGGACATGCATCGGACGGTTACAAGCGACAAACGACGCTGGTCCGCCATGCGCGCCGGATCGTCTCAGCCCTTCATACGCTTGATCGTGTTGGTCGTGCTTTGTCCCTGGACCAGCTCGGCCAGCACCACTTTTCCGCCATAGCTCTGGACGAAATCCGCCCCCACCACCGTGGCGATGGTGTAGTCGGCGCCCTTGACCAGCACGTCGGGGCGCAGGGCGTGGATCAGCATTTCCGGCGTGTCCTCGCCGAAGATCACCACCAGATCGACGCAGCCCAACGACGCCAGAACCGTGGCGCGGGCCGTCTCGTTCTGGACCGGCCGGCTTTCGCCCTTCAGCCGCTTCACCGACGCATCGCTGTTCAGCCCGACCACCAGCACGTCGCAGGCGGCGCGGGCCTGCTTCAGCAGCGCGATATGGCCAGGGTGCAGCAGGTCGAAGCAGCCGTTGGTGAAGCCGACCCGCTTGCCGCGCAGCCGCCAGCGCTCCGCCCGTTCCGCCGCGGCGTCACGGGTCAGCACCTTTTCCTCGCCATGGCGCCACTGCTGCTCGTGCAGGCCGGACAGCAGTTCGGCCGAGCGGACCACCGCCGTGCCGACCTTGCCCACCACGATGCCGGCCGCCAGATTGGCAAGCCGCGCCGAATCGACCAGATCGATCCCCACCGACAGCGCGGCGGTCAGCGTCGCCACCACGGTGTCGCCGGCGCCGGACACGTCGAACACCTCGCGCGCCTCGGCCGGCAGATGCACCGCATCCTCGGCCGTCACCACCGACATGCCCTGCTCGCTACGGGTGGCGACGACGGCGACGATGCCACAGGTTGCGATCAGGTGGCGGGCGGCGACGATCACCTCCTCGTCGGTGCGCGCCGGCAGGCCGGTCGCCTCCATCAGCTCCTTGCGGTTCGGCGTGACGATGTCGGCCCCGCGATAGCGGCGGTAGTCGCGCCCCTTCGGATCGACCACCACGGTGCGCCCGGCCTGCCGCGCGGCGGCGATCACCGCCACCACCAGCTCGTCGGTCAGCACGCCCTTGCCGTAATCGGACAGGATGACGCCGCCCACCTCGGGCAGCAGGTCGCGCACCCGCTCCAGCACGCGGTCGGTCACGGTGATCGGCACCACCGTCTCGATGTCGGTGCGCAGAAGCTGCTGCTGGCCGGCGATGAAGCGGGTCTTCACCGTGGTCTGGCGCCCGTCCTCCATCACGATGGCGCCGTCGCTGACGCCCTCGCGCCGCAGCAGGGCCAGCAGATCGGTGCCGACGCCGTCGCGCCCGACCACCGAGACGAAGCGGCAGTCCGCCTCCAGCGCCACCAGATTGGCGGCGACATTGCCGGCGCCGCCCAGCTTGGGCACTTCGCGGTCCACGCGCAGGACGGGGATCGGCGCCTCCGGCGACACCCGGTCCACCGAACCATAGACAAAACGGTCAAGCATCACGTCGCCAAGGCACAGCACGTTGGCGCGCGACAGGGTGTCGATGTGACGGGCAAGGTCGCTCATGGCGCCTGTCTTACCAACGCCAAAGCGGTAACGCCAGAGGACAAGTTTGCGCCGTGCGGAATGGAGGCGTCAGGAAAAAGCGGGAACGTCCCGGCGCAGATCGCCGGTTCCACGGGCGAAGGTCAGGGTGATCGCCCCGTTCACCTCCTCCGCACCGGCAGTCACCGCGGCCGGTTCGACCCTGAGGCCGGCATCGGCCAGCGCGGTCTCGAACAGTCCGGTCCGGTCGCCCGGCAGCGCGAAACGGACGGTCGCCATGACGTCGGAGAACAGCGTGTGGTCGACGATCCAGCCCCCGGCGGCCCCCAGCGCGTCGGCGACCGCGGTCAGCGCCGCATTGCGCTCCAGGGTGGCGACCGCTTCGTATTTCAGAAAGCTCCGCATCGCATGTCCTCCGCTCCCGCCGCCTTCCGACATCCGAGCCGTTGAAGGCAGCTTAGTGTAGTAGATGACTGTCCGGCGCGTAAGGTCACGCGTCCTGCCCGCCGTCACATCCGGCACACAGCGAGCCACCATGCCCCGCCCCACCGTCGCGACCAGCCTGTCGGCCAAGCTTCTGCTGCTCACCATCCTGTTCGTGCTGCTGGCGGAGGTGCTGATCTACGCCCCCTCCATCGCGCGCTTCCGGATGAGCTACCTGGAGGAGCGGCTGGCCGCCGCCCACATCGCGGCGCTGTCGGTGGAAGCGGCCCCCGACCTGATGGTGACGAAGGAGCTTCAGGCGAAGCTGCTGGCCTACACCGGCACCCACGTCATCGACCTGATCCAGCCGGGCGCCCGCGTCTACATGCTGTCGCGCCCGATGCCGCCGCAGGCCGATGCGGTGTACGACCTGCGCGGCACCGGCATGGGCATGCAGTTCGTCGATGCCGGCAACGCCCTGTGGCTCGCCCTGGAAGGCGCTCTGGGCAGCGGCATCGGGCCGCAGCGCAACCGGGTGATCCGGGTGATCGACCGGTCGCCCAACGACCCGGCCCAGCGCGTCGAGGTGACGATGGACGAGCGTCCGCTGATCGACGCCATGCTCGATTTCTCCCGCCGCATCCTGGCGGTGTCGGTCGCCATCTCGCTGATCGCGGCGATCCTGGTCTATGTCACCCTGCATGCCCTGCTGGTGCGGCCGATGCGGCGCCTGACCGCCGAAGTGGTCGCCTTCCGCCGCGACCCCGACGGCGCCCCACCGCTGGTGCCCGGCACCCGCGCCGACGAGATCGGCGTGGCGGAGCGCGAGCTGGCCGCCATGCAGGGCACGGTGCGCGCCGCCCTGCGCCAGCGCGAGCGGCTCGCCACGCTGGGCACCGCGGTGGCGAAGATCAACCACGACCTGCGCGGCATCCTGTCCACCGCCTCCCTCCTGTCGGAGCGGCTGACCGAAAGCGCCGATCCGGAGGTGCGGCGGGTGACGCCGCGGCTGGTCGCCTCGCTCGACCGGGCGGTGGAACTGTGCAGCCAGACCCTGTCCTTCACCCGCGACGGCGTCCTGCCGCTCTCTCCCGCGCCTACGGACCTGCGCCGGCTGGTGGAGGAGGTCGGGGCCGAGGTTCTCGCCACCGCCCGGCCCGACGGCGGCCGGGTCGAAGCGGATTGGGTCAACGAGGTCCCCGCCGGCACGCTGGCGCAGGTCGATGCCGCCCAGCTTGGCCGTGCACTCGTCAATCTCGGCCGCAACGCGGTGCAGGCCGGCGCCGACCGGGTGCGCCTTTCCATCCAGGCCGAACCGGCAAACCGGCTGACCCTGACCGTCGCCGACAATGGACCCGGACTGGCGCCGCGGGCGCGGGAGAACCTGTTCCAGCCCTTCGCCGGATCGGCGCGGGCCGGCGGGATCGGACTCGGCCTCGCCATCGCGCGGGAGGTGCTGCGCACCCATGGCGGCGAGCTGCGGCTGGTGGAAAGCGACGCCGCCGGAACGGCCTTCGCCCTTGACATACCGCAATGCAATGCGGACCGCGGTGCGGTAGCCGTTGCAGCGCACAAGTCGTTTGTGTCGCATTGATTCTGCCGGGTTCGTCCCGCAGAATTCCTTCAAAGCCGAAGCGTTCGCGAGCAGCCCGGCGGGGCGGGAGGCGGGCGCTTCCCCACCGCCAACGCCTTGTTCTGAAAGGACTCCGCGACGTGAAAGCCTTCTCCTTCTGGATCAACCCCATCCTCGCCGGCATCATGGCCTTCGTCGGGCTGCTCGCCTCCTCGCGCGCGGCGGACGAAGCCTTCGCGGCCGGCGGCCTGATCGTTTTCCTCGGCTGCGTGCTCTTCATCTTCGCGTCGATCGGCCGCTATTTCGACCGTCCGGGCTCCGCCCACTGACCGTCGCGCCAAGCGACCGGTAACGCGAAGGCCGGGTGAACCACCCGGGGGCAGGCGCCCAACGAAGCGGGTGCCACAACGGCGACCCCCAACGCCTTTGCGACCATCGATGTCCTGCGCCGCCGTCCCGTCATGGATTTGACGGCGGCGCTTCCCTTCTCCCCAAAGCCGCGGACCGTCGTCGATCTCGGCTGCTGTTCCTGGTGGCGCACGTATGAGGACGCCGCCGCCGGCCCGTCACTCGACCAGCCGGATCTCCGTCGTCGCGACGCCGGAGGCCCCGACCGCCACGGCATAATCGTCGAAACCCGGTGGACCGAAGCTGCCGCGGGCGGAGCGGCTGAACCCGTGCGGCTCGGCCGGGATGCCGAACAGGCCGGTCGCCATCTCCCCATTGTTGTCGAGATCCTGGAAGGCGATCAGCCCATAGCGCCCCGCCGGCAGATCCGGAAACACCACCTGCACCTCGGTCCCCAGCGCCGCGGCGAAATAGCCGGCGCGCGGCGCCTTTGCCTTCTGCGCCTCGGCGCTGTCGAACAGCGCGACCATCACCTTGCCCTGGTTGGGCTTGACGTTGCGGACAGTCGCGCGGAGTTCCCCGGCCGTAGCGGTCCCCGCGCCCGATCCCATGGCGGCCAGCGCCAGCAGCGTCACCGGGGCGATCATCCTTGCGGACCAACTTATGGACCAGCTTGTGGACCAACGCGCGAACCGTCGCCGTGCCGTCATTCCCCGCTCTCCCCTGGCGGCACCCGACCGGCCGGGTGCTCCGCGGTACAGTACGCGACCATGACGACCGCAGATCTCTCCGTCCCTTAAACGCCTTCGCCGCGGAAGGGCCGGGACAGCAGCCCGTCGATGGTCTCGTCCAGCCCGGCGCCGCGATTCAGGATGGCGTCGACGGCGGCGCAGATCGGCATGTCGACGCCAAGCTTCCCGGCCAGCCCGACCACCGCGGCGGCGGTATAGACGCCCTCCGCCACCGACCGGCGCACCGCCAGGATCTCGGCCAGCGCCTTGCCCTCGCCCAGCGCCGCCCCCAGCGACATGTTGCGCGATTGCAGGCTGGAGCAGGTCAGCGTCAGGTCTCCCAGCCCCGACAGCCCCATCAGCGTCTCCGCCCGGCCGCCGAGCGCCAGCGCCAGCCGGGTGATCTCCGCCAACCCACGGGTGATCAGCGCCGCCCGCGCATTGTCGCCCAGCCGCCGCCCCTCGACCACGCCGCAGGCGATGGCCAGCACATTCTTCACCGCCCCGCCGATCTGCGAGCCGACGACATCGTCCGAGCGGTAGGGCCGGAAGGTGCGGCTGCCCAGCGCCGCGACCAGCGCCGTGCCCAGCTTCTCGTCGGCACAGGCCAGCGTCACCGCCGTCGGCAGCCCGCGCGCCACCTCCGCCGCGAAGGTCGGACCGGACAGGATCGCCACCGGATTGCCGGCCGGCAGCGATGCCGCCACCGCCTCGCTCATCAGCGCGTGGCTGTCCAGTTCGATTCCCTTGGCGCAGACGACGACCGGTGCCCCCGGCTTTAGAACCGGCGCCATCCGCGCGGTGACGCTGCGCGCATGCTGGGCCGGCGATACCAGCAGCACCGCGTCGCAGCCGCCGAGATCGGCCAGCTCGCCGGTGACCCGCAGCGCATCGGGCAGCGGCACGCCGGGGAGGTAATCGCGGTTCTCGCGGCGGATGCTCATCGCCTCCACCACCGCCGGCTCGCGCGCCCACAGCAGCGTCTCGCGCCCGGCCCGCAACGCCGCCAGCGCCAGCGCCGTACCCCAGGCGCCGCCACCGACGACGCCGATGCGGTTGAGGGAGGAGATGGAAAAGGCACTCATGGAGCTTTACTCACGCATAAGAAACAGAGGGGTATGCGCACACTCGTCACGCCTTCACCCCCGCCCCCACGCCTGCGCGCCCGATCACCGGCGCGGCGTTCGGGTCCAGCGGCCAGCGCGGACGGGGGGCGAAGTTCAGCGGGTCGCTCTCGCCCATGCGGAAGCGCTCGATCCCGGCCCAGGCGATCATCGCCGCATTGTCGGTGCACAGGCGCAGCGGCGGGGCGACGAACGGCATGCGATGCGTCTCCGCCAGGATCGACAGGCGGCTGCGGATCGCCTTGTTGGCCGCCACGCCGCCGGCGACCACCAGGGCGCCACCCTGCGGATGGTCCTCCTGGAAGCGGCGGATAGCGCGGGCGCAGCGGTCGGCCAGCACCTCCGCCACCGTCGCCTGGAAGGCCGCGGCGAGGTCGTCGCGATCCGCATCCGACAGGACGCCGCCCGACATGCCGCCCAACTCCTCCACATGACGCCGCACCGCGGTCTTCAGCCCGGAGAAGGAGAAGTCGCAGCCCGGACGCCCCAGCATCGGCCGCGGCAGCTCGAAGCGGGCCGGGTTTGTGGCTCGCGCCGCCGCCTTCTCCACCAGCGGCCCGCCGGGATAGCCCAGCCCCAGCAGCTTGGCGGTCTTGTCGAACGCCTCGCCGACCGCATCGTCGATGGTGGTGCCGAGCCGGCGATAGCGCCCCACCCCCTCGACCGCCAGCAACTGGCAATGGCCGCCCGACACCAGCAGCAGCAGGTAGGGAAAGGCGACATTGTCGGTCAGCCGCGCGGTCAGCGCGTGGCCTTCCAGATGGTTCACCGCGACGAAGGGCAGCCCACGCGCCGCGGCGATGGCCTTGGCGGTCATCACGCCGACGATGACGCCGCCGATCAGCCCCGGCCCGCCGGTGGCCGCCACCGCGTCGAGGTCGCCGAAGCCGATCCCGGCCTCGGCCATGGCGCGGCGGATCAACCCGTCCAGATGCTCAAGATGCGCGCGGGCGGCGATTTCCGGGACGACGCCGCCATAGGGCGTGTGGTCGTCCAACTGCGACAGCACGACGTCGGCGCGGATTTCGCGCGCGTCGGTGACGATTGCGGCGGCCGTCTCGTCGCAGCTCGTTTCGATTCCAAGAACGATCATGGCGCCAAATTAGCCGCCTTGGCGGTCCGGGTACAGGATGGAGTTGCGGGCGGCTGCGCGCCCGACATTCGATCCGCAGATTTGATCCGCCTCAATCTTACGTATGGAGGGCAGACGAATCCTTGCAAAGCTGCGCGGATCCCCTAGAACACGCCCTATGACGACCCACCCGCTCCGTATCGGGACGCGCGGCAGCCCGCTGGCGCTGGCGCAGGCCCATGAAACCCGCGACCGCCTGATCGCCGCCCATCCGCATCTCGCCGCGCCCGGCGCCATCGAGATCGTCGTCTTCAAGACCACCGGCGACCGCATCCTCGACCGCACCCTGGCGGAGGCGGGCGGCAAGGGCCTGTTCACCAAGGAACTGGAGGAGGCGCTGTTCGACGGCCGCGCCGACCTTGCCGTCCATTCGATGAAGGATGTGCCGACCCAGCTTCCCGACGGGCTGGAGATCGCCACCCTGCTGCCGCGCGAGGATCCGCGCGACGCCTTCTTCTCGCGCACCGGCTGCGGGCTGGCCGATCTGCCGGCCGGCGCCGTGGTCGGCACCGCCGGCCTGCGCCGTCAGGCCCAGGTCCTGGAACTGCGCCCCGACCTGAAGATCTTCCCGCTGCGCGGTAACGTGCAGACCCGCCTGTCCAAGCTCGACGCCGGCGAGGTCGACGCCACCCTGCTGGCGCTGGCAGGCCTGCGCCGCCTCGGCCTGACCGACCGCATCACCGCGGTGCTGGAACCGGAAACCATGCTGCCGGCGGTGGCCCAGGGCGCCATCGGCATCGAGATCCGCAGCGACGACGACGCCACCCGCGCCCTGCTGGCCCCGCTGAACTGTGCCGAGACCATGGTCCGCGTCACGGCGGAGCGCGCCCTGCTGGCTGCGCTGGACGGCTCCTGCCGCACGCCCATCGCCGCGCTGGCGATGCTGGACGGCGACGGGCTGCATCTGCGTGCCAAGGTGCTGTCGCATGACGGGAGCATCATCTTCCGGACCGAACGCCGCGGCCGGTCGGCCGATGCCGAGTCGCTGGGGCGCGATGCCGGCGCCGAGATCCGGGCACAGCTGCCACCCGATTTCTTCGCCGCCTCACCCCACTGATCCCCCGCTCCGGTCAGGTTTTCCGCATGACGGAAAAGCAGCCCGAACCATCCCGCCGCTCCCCCCGTACGCGCCTGCTGGTGACCCGCCCGGCCGAGGATGCCGAGCCGCTGGTCCGCCGGCTGGAAGCGCTCGGCCATGCGGTGGCGGTGGAGTCGATGCTGTCGATGGTCTGGCTCGACGGGCCGGAACCCGACCTTTCGGACGTACAAGCGCTGCTGTTCACCAGCGCAAACGGCGTACGCGCATACGCCAAACGTACGAGCCGGCGCGACCGTCCGGTGCAAGCCGTCGGAGACGCCACGGCGCGGGCGGCGCGGGTAGCCGGCTTCGGCCACGTCGACAGCGCCTCGGGCGACGTGTACGCGCTGGCCGAGCGGGTGCGGGCGCTGCGCGATCCGGCCGCCGGGACGCTCCTGCATGTGGCGGGAAGCAAGGTGGCGGGCGACCTTGCCGGCCTGCTGGCGGCGGATGGGTTCACGCTGCGGCGCAGCGTGATGTACGATGCCGTACCCGCGCTAACCCTCTCGGACGATACCGCGACATTTTTGCGTACGTCCGCACTCGACGGCGTGTTGTTTTTCTCTCCCCGTACCGCGGCATCCTTTGTTAGGCTGCTCGCCGAGGCGGGGCTGGTCGACTGTTGTCGTACGGTCGATGCGTTCTGCCTCAGCCCCGCGGTCGCGGAGGCTGCCCGTGCGTACGGCGGACAGGGAGAGATGCCGTGGCGAAGCGTACGGGTGGCGGCTCGGCCGGAGCAGGACTCTCTGCTCGATCTGTTGCCGGTCGCCGGGTAACACCGGCGCGGTCCGGCCGTACGGCTTACGCCTCCGATGCTTTCGGATGGTCGGGTCAGCCGTACGGGGGACGAGGGGGACCGGTCAGGGGGCTGTGACGTTACAACGAACAACAGCGAACCGAAGGTACAGCCCATGACCTCTCGTCCAGGCTCCGAACGCCCCGGCACCGACCGTGACGGCGACGGCGCCAGCACCGGCAATGCGGCGGTCGACCGCATCGTCGAACGTTTCGGCGGCATCCGCCCGATGGCCCACAAGCTGGACACCCCGGTGACGACGGTGCAGGGCTGGAAGAAGCGCGGCGCCATCCCGCTGGCGCGCCATGCCGACCTGCGCGCCGCCGCCGCCAAGCACCGCATCAAGCTGGACGACGCCGACCTGGACGCGGCGACCCCCAGCGAGGACCGTCCGACGGATGCCTCCGCGGCCGCCGTCATCATCCCGCCCGCCGCTGCGTCCGTCACCACGATCGACGCGGTTCCGGTGGTCGAGCCGATCCCGGCCGCCTCCCCGGCCGACACCATTCCCGGAGCCATCTCCGGCACCGACATCCCGGCCCCCAGCGCGACCGCCGGTGCGGTGACCGAGCTGCAATCCGCCGACGCCCTGATCCCGCCGGCCACGCCGGTCGGCGCCACCGACAGCCTGAGCGACTTGCCGAAAAGCGACCTGCCGAAGAGCGGCGCGGAGAAGGTCGAGAGCGCGAAGGCCGACGCCATCAAGCCGGAGTCCATCAAGTCGGGCGGGACGAAGACGACCTCTTCAACCACCAGTTGGACGCCCTCCGGCACCACCGGCAGCGCGGGCTACAGCCGCAGCGCCGATGCCGAGCCGGTGCGTCCGACCATCGCCCCGACCCCGTCCTATATCGAGGAGCCACGCTCCGGCGGCGGTTTCGCCACCGCCCTGTCGGTCGTGGCCCTGCTGGTCGGCGCCGCCGCCCTGTCGGAGCCCTGGTGGGGTCCGGCCCTGCCCGGCTGGCCGGCATCCCCGCCGTCCGCCGCCTCCGGCGCCGCGCCCGCTCCGGCCGATCCGGCGCTGCGCTCGCAGATCCAGCAGCTGGCCGACCGCGTCGGCAAGCTAGAGCAGCGTCCGGCCGCCGCCGGCAACGGCACCGCAAGCGTCGACGTCTCCGCACTGACCCAGCGGATCGATGCGCTGGAGAAGCGCCCGGCCGCCACCCCGGACACCGGTGCCGCCGCCAGCGCCGCCGAGGCCCAGAAGGCGCTGGCCGACCGCCTCGCCGCCCTGGAGCAGAAGGTCACCGCCGCCTCCGGCAACGCCCAGGCCGCGCAGCAGCTGCGTGGCGAGGTCGACTCGCTGAAGCAGCAGGTCACCAGCGTCAACCAGGCCGTCAGCGAGCGGCAGGATGCCGCCACCGCCGCCCAGGCGCTGGTGCTGGCCGCCGGCCAGCTGCGCGCCTCGCTGTCGGGCGGGCAGCCGTTCCAGCAGGACCTCCAGGCCGTCCGTGCGCTCAACATCGCCGATGCCGGCGTGACCCAGCCGCTCGACGCCGTGGCGCCCTATGCCGCCAAGGGCATCCCGACCCGCGCCCAGCTGACCGACCGCTTCCAGCCGCTGGCCGGCGAGATCGTCCGCGCCGAAATCCGCGGCGAGGGCAACAGCTGGATCGATTCGGCGGTCGGCAAGCTGTCCACCCTGGTCACCGTGCGCCGCGAGGGCGGCGGGGTGGTCGGCACCACCGCCGACGCCGTCGTCGCCCGTGCCGAGGCCGCTCTCGCCGCCGGCAATCTGGCCAAGGCGGTGGAGGAGCTGTCGACCCTCCAGGGTCCGGCCGCCCAGACCGCCGCCCCCTGGCTGGCCGACGCCAAGGCGCGCGTGGCCGCCGATCAGGCCGCGCGCCAGTTGAACGACCGCGCCATCGCCCTGATGACCACCGCCGCCGGCGGGAAGGGGACGGCCCAATGATCCGCGCCCTCTGGTTCCTTCTGAAGGTCGCGGTGGTCATCGCCGCCGCGATCTGGCTCGCCGACCGTCCCGGCACCGTCAGCGTCCACTGGCTGGGCTACGCCGTCGAGGCGCCCTTCTGGGTCGCCCTGCTGGTCACGCTGGTGGCGCTGGGCATCGCCGCGCTGGGCTACCGCCTGCTCCGCGGCATGATCCGCACGCCCCAGCGCCTCCGCCGCCACAGCCGGGCCCGCCGCCGCGAACGCGGCTACCGTGCCCTGACCCAGGGCATGGTCGCCATCGCCGCCGGCGACGCGCCGACCGCGCGCAAGATGGCGCGCAAGGCCGACGGCCTGCTGAACGAGCCGCCGCTGACCATGCTGCTGTCGGCTCAGGCCGCCCAGTTGCAGGGCGACGAGCGCGCCGCCCGTCAGTATTTCGAAGCGATGCTGGAACGGCCGGAAACCGCCTTCCTCGGCATGCGCGGGCTGCTGACCCAGGCGATCAAGTCGGGCGACCGGGTGGAGGCGCTGAACCTCGCCCGCAAGGCGCGCGGGCTCCAGCCCAACACGCCCTGGCTGCTCAGCACGCTCTATGACCTGGAGGCGCAGGCCGGCGACTGGGCTGCCGCCGAGGGCACCCTGCAACAGGCGATCCAGACCGGGGCGATCCCGACCGAGGAGGGCCGCCGCCACCGCGCCGTCCTGCTGCTGGAGCGCAGCTTCGAGGCGGAGCGCCGCGGCCGCGCCGACGCCGCCCTGTCGCATGCCCAGGCGGCGCACGACATGATGCCGGGCTTCGTCCCCGCCGCCGTGCGTCTGGCCCGTCTCCAGGTCGCCGCCGACCGGCTGAAGCCGGCTGCCAAGGTGGTGGAGCGGACCTGGCGCCAGTCGCCGCACCCGGAACTGGCCGACATCTACCGGACCATCGTGTCCAGCTATGACGCGCTGACCCGCGTGCGTCTGTTCCAGAAGCTGGTGCGTCAGGCCCCCGATTCGGCCGAGTCCCACCTCGCCGTCGCCCAGGCCGCCATCGATGCCCAGCTGTGGGGCGAGGCGCGCCAGCACCTGAACCGCGCCATGGAGATCGGCCCGACCCGCCGCGCCTACCGCCTGATGGCCGAGTTGGACCGCGGCGAGCGCCACGACGAGGAGGCGGCGAAGGACTGGCTGGCCCAGGCCGCCAACGCGCCGGAGGATCCGGTGTGGACCTGCAGCTCCTGCGGCGCGGTCAGCCACAACTGGGGCGGTCTGTGCGGCCATTGCGGCGCCTTCGACAGCCTGACTTGGAAGACCCCGACGGTGGCCGTCCCGGTGATGGAACCGACCGACATCCCCCCGGCGTTGGCCCGTCCGGCGACCGTGTAAGGGATCGTTGCAACGCACGAAAAAAGCGCCCTTCCCCACCGGGAAGGGCGCTTTTTCTTTATGGGACAGACGCTGGCGTCAGCGGTCTCCCGTCCACCGAAGCCAGCATTTCCCCATTGGGTGTCACAACCCTACCGCATCCCCTCCGGCCCGACGCGGTCCAGCGGCAGCTCCTTCATCGCCAGCAGGCGGTCAAGCAAACGCCCCCCGGCAGGCGCGTTGGCCGGCGGAGCCGCTGCCCTGGCGGCATTGGCGGCCCCGGCCGCCTCCGCAACGGGGGCGGCACTCTCCAGCCGGGTGTTGTCGATGCGGTACTCGCCGCCCGACAGGCTGTTGACGAGCTGCTCCTTCGGCGACGGGCCGGCCACCACATTGCCGTCGGCGACATTGCCGTGCATCCGCCCGGCCTGTCCGGCGCTGGGCACCCATTCCAGCCGCAGGAAGCGGTCCTTGCCGTCATTCATCACCGTGATGTTGTCGGCCACCCGGTTGTTGTCGCCACCATGCAGGAAGATCGCCGCCATCCCGGTGTTCTCCAGCAGGTTGCCCTGCACCGTCACGCCGCTGGTCATGTCGTCGAGATAGATGCCGAACCCCTTGTAGCGGGCCAGCCAGCGCCCCTGCGCATCGGTGGCGAGGCCGCCGGTGTCGCGGATGTCGTTGAAGCGGACGAAACTGCGGGTGTCGTTGCCGCTGCGGCCCAGCATCTCGATGGCGCCGGCGTCGGCGGTCTGGCGCGAGGTGTCGCGGATGCGGTTGAACTCGATGGTGTTGTCGCTGTTCACCGTCTGCGGGTTCCAGTTCTTGATCGAGATGCCGTAGCGGGCCGACCGCCGGATGTCGTTGTGGGCGATCAGCGTGTTGCGGATGCCGGCGCCCATCACCCCGCCGCTGAAGAAACGCACCTCGCCGATGTCGCTGATGCGGTTGGCGAGGATGCGGTTGTCGCTGCTGCCCGGGGCCAGCACCACGCCGGACCGGCCGAGATGCTCCATCCGGTTGCCCGACACCTCGGTCCGGCTGGCGCCGTCCAGCATCACCGCGGTGCCGACCAGGGCGAAGCGGTTGCCGGCGACCCGTGTCCCGCTGCCGCCCTTCACCACCACCGCGTTGCCGTCCCACGGCACGTCGGTGAAGGTCAGCCCCTCGACCGACACGTTGCGGGCATTGTCCAGCCGCAGCAGCACCGGCTGCCGCGCCACCACGAGATCCGCCCCCGCGGCGTTCAGCCCGGTCGGCGGCTTCACCAGCAGGCGCTTCGCCCTGGCGTCCCAGGCGAATTCGCCCGGCCGCGTCAGGAAGTCGGGATGGCCGAGCAGCCGGACGGTCGAGCCGTCGCGGTACGGATATTGCCCGTCGCCGTCGAAGCTCAGCAGCCCGCCGGGGTCGGCCGACACCACCCCCAGCAGATCGTCGGACAGCCGTTCGCGGTCCAGCGCCTGCGCCCGCACCCCCGGCCCAGCCCAGCCGGCCTTCAGCACGCCGGAGGGCAGCCGCATCTGCCGCTTGCTCCCCTGGTTTTTGGGATCGGACTGCACCGCCTTGGCCGGGAACCAGCCGCTGCGCGGATCGCCGGGCGTGAAGTCGCCGCTGCGCGCCGCGTCCAGACGCTGCCCGCCGATGGACACGTCCAGCGCCGGATCGCGCGCCAGCGGCGCCGACAGCACGCCGTTGGCCGTCTGCGCGCCGCCGACCGCCTCGCCCCCCGACAGCACCGGCTGCTCGCCGTCCACCGCGGCCAGCCGCAGCCCCGGCAGCGACGCATCCACCACCAGCGGGGCGGTCAGCCGATAGGTGCCGCCATGCAGCCGCACGGTCGCCGGGCCGCTTCCCTTGGCGGCGGCCAGCGCACGGGCCGGCGTGGCGAACGGACCGTCGCGCCCGTCGGCCGACGGCTGGGCCAGGCGTCCCGACCAGCGGTCGTTGCCGGTGGGCGAGACGTAGAAGGTCGTCTCCGCTGCCACAGCCGGCCCCCATCCGGCGGCAGTCAGCAGAAACGCAGACGTCAGCAGAACCCGAGGCAGGATTTGGGCCGCTCCACTCAGAAGACGAGGTTGGGAACGGAACATGGGAGAACCTCCTCCAAGACAGCGGCAGATGCCGCCGAAGGGGGGAGACTGACCCAGGCCAACCGCACCGGCAAAAGCGCGAAGGGGGTGTGCGGGTGCGAAGGGGCCACGCCCTCTGCACACCTGCCCGACCGGGACGGGACGTATAGGCTGGCTTTTCATCCTAGCCTGACCGGCCGGTCGTACCCGTTTGCCTGCGGAGTGCCCGTCTGTTCAGGCGGAGCCTACAACCGGGGACGGTTTGCCGATGATCGAAATGGCGCTGATCGCGCAGGTCCTGGTGCTGGTGCTGGTGACCGCGGTGTACCTCAGCTCCGGCAGCGCGTCGATGTTCCATCCGCTGACGCTGTACCTGATCTTCCACACCCTGGTCTTCGTCATGCGGCCGGTCCTGGTCCACACCCAGCATTTCGACGATGTCTGGCTGTTCATGGGATTCTGGCCGAGCGAGCAGCAGTTCGTCATGACGCTGGTGGTCAGTTCGGTGGCGTTGATCGCCTTCGCCGCCGCCTGCATCTGGGCCGGTCTGGTCCGGCCCGACTGGACCCCGAACGGCGAGCCGGCGCCGGTCTTCACCTTCGACCGCGTCGACATCGTCGCCTTCCTGACCACCGCGGCGCTGCTGGGTCCGCTCGCCATCTATTCGGCGGTCCAGCGCCAGGGCGGCGCCAGCTTCGACGGCACCGGCGACGTGCAGATGGAACGCGACCCGCTGACCGGCCAGCCGATCTACACCAACACCACCGGCTACATCGCGGAAGCCCATTCGATGGGCCTGCCGCTGACGCTGGGGCTGATCTGGGTCTGCCGCTTCCACCCGCTGTCCTTCATCCCCTTCGCCGGCTTCGTCGCCTACCGCGCCTATCTGGGCTGGGGCCGCTGGGCCATCATCATGGGCATCCTCGGGTTGGTGCTGCTGATGCTGTACCGCAGCCGCACCAAATGGTTCCGGCTGTGGCATGTGCTGGCGGCCATCCCGGTGATGGGGCTGTTCACCGTGCTGGGCAACAACCGCGACGCCTTCCGCGACGTGCTGGCCGGCGACGCGCCCGCCTCCGTCCTGCTGAAGTTCAACGGCGGCAGCGGCAGCGGCCGGGCGCTCGACGCGCTGGCCGGCCAGGATCTCGCCAACTTCGACTTCCTCGCCTACATCCTGTGGGTGGTGCCGAAGCAGTCGGCGACCTACACCTGGTTCACCCAGTATCTGCAGCTGTTCACCGAGCCGATCCCGCGCCTGCTGTGGCCGGGCAAGCCGGTGGGCGCGCCGGTGAAATGGGTGGACCTGAACGACTACGGCGTCTTCTACAACCTGACCACCTCGCTGCCCGGCGACGGCTGGATGAGCGCCGGCTGGATCGGCATGGTCGTCACCATGGTGGTGGTCGGCCTGATCCTCGGCCGCCTGCACCGCTGGTTCTGGACCAGCGGATTCCGCAACCGCTATGCCGTGCTGTTCTATTGCGCCTTCCTGCCGCTGTGCCTGCAATGGTTCCGCGACGGCAACATCACCATCGTGAAGTTCGGCTTCTTCTCGCTGCTGCCGATCCTGCTGTGGATCGGGCTGACACGGGCGCTGCGCGCCTGGGGAATCCTGGATGACGACCCGCTTCGCCCGGTGGTGGCACCGCCCAACTACGTCGGAAGGAGGCCGTCATGACGCTGAGCGTCAGCGCCGTCATCGCCACCTACAACCGCGGGCCGGAGCTGCGCATCGCGCTGACCCGGCTGATGACCCAGACCACCCCGCCGATGGAGATCATCGTCATCGACGACGGCTCCAGCGACGGCACCGGTGCGATGATGCGGGCGGAGTTCCCCACCGTCCGCTACGTCCGCCAGCCGCACAATGGCGGGCTGATCCTGGCCCGCAACTTCGGTTTCGTGAACACCACCGGCGACTGCATCCTGTCGGTCGACGACGACAGCTGGTTCGAGGATCCCGACGGGCTGGCCCGCTGCGTCGCCTATCTGGAGGACAATCCGGAGGTCGCCGCCGTCGCCTGCAACATCGAGACGCGCGACGGGCTGGTCTATTTCCCCAAGGGCGCCGCTCCGTTCGATGTGCCCTGGTATGTCGGCTGCGGCCATCTGCTGCGTCGCAGCGCCGTGGAACAGGTCGGCCTCTACATGCCCGAACTCTACCGCCAGGGCGAGGAGAAGGACCGCTGCCTGCGGCTGGTCGGCGCCGGCTACCGCGTCGTGGCCCTGCCCGACATCATGGTCTACCACGACAAGAGCGAGAAGGGCCGCAAGCCGGGGATGGAGCGCTTCTACAACCACCGCAACGACCTGATCCGCGAGGTGGCGCGCTGCCCCTCCGCGCTGATGGCGTGGCGGCTGGCCCGCACCTGGGCCGGCAACAGCTGGAAGAATCTGCGCAACGGCCCGCGCCTGACCGACCTGAAGGTGCTGCTGGCCCTGCCGGAGATCGTCCGCATCGGGCGGAAGCACCGGGCGCCGGTCAGTGTGGAGGCCTATAACCGCTGGCTGCATCTGGCGAAGACCGCGGCTCCGGCCAGCGCTCCACCAACCGAAAAGAGGGCGGCGGACAAGCCCGTCAGCCGGGCTGCATCCCGCCCAGTTGCAGCAGAACGGCCCAGCCCAGCACGATCAGATTGACGGTCAGCGTCATCGCCATGCCCGGTGCCCGCGCGAAGGGATGCACCAGATACCCCGCCCAGAACAGCAGCCGCCCCAGCACGAACAGCCCGGTCGCCACCACCGCAGCCCCCAGCGAGGGCTGCGGCAGGGTGGCGACCAGGGCGGCCAGAGCCGGGATGAAGATGGCGGACTGCTCCACGCTGTTGGCCAGCACCCGCTGGCAGACACGCTGGCCGCGCGACTCGGGATCCTCGATCGGGTTGAAGGCCTGGGTGCGGCCACGCATCGCCATCACGCCGACGACCATGCCGAACAGCAGCAGCGCCGGCCACAGCGCCAGCCGGGCCCACAGCGCCATCCGCGCACCGGGCGCGTTCAGCCCCATCGGCGCCGCCACCAGCGACAGCAGCAGGACGAACAGCAGCGCCGTCACCACCACCGACGCCCCGTTCAGCATCAAAGCACCGCGGAGCAGGGATTTGCGCCGACGGGAGGCGCGTTGCGGAAGGCTGCTGTCGGACATCGGGGCGGGCTCCGTCACAAGGCGGGGATTCGACAAAGGCGCCATCCCTTCCCATCTGGAAAAGACGGCGCTCTGTCCTTTCGACCAATAACGGCCCAGTCCGTGATTTGGATCAAGGCTTGGACGCCGGCGCGGGTGTCCCCTACCGGTGTGACATATCGTTATGACCTGGGGGCGACCGCAGTGTCGGAGATGTTGTCAGCCACTCTTTTCGCTACCATGTTGTAACCATCTGCTTCACCATGTGGGTGAACGCGGGGATCTCGATGGTGGAGGGCCTATGATGGATCTCGTTCTGCTGGGTGGTGCGGTGGCGACGGCTGCGGCGTTGGCCGGTCTGATCGCCACGATGCCGACACCCAAACCGATTCCGATCCGCGTCCGCGACCGGCGCCGCCAGCGGCGCTGACGTCACCGGCCCCCCGACCCCGGTCGGGGATCGGCGGACCGGACTGACACAGGGAAATCCAAGGGTAATCCCGGGGCAATCAGCGATCCAGATCGCGGATCGCGCGGTTCAACTCGAATTCCTTCGAGGCGACGTAGGCTTCCATGCCGACGATCCGCTTCTCCATGTCGCGGAAGCGCTGGGTCAGACCGGCAAGCGTGCGGTCGGGCTTGGTCGACACCGTGCGCCAGAACGCCTCTTCCTCGGCATCGCGGTACAGCTGCGGCGGACGCACCGGCAGCACCATCAGCGCGATCACGTAGGCGATCACCAGCGGAACC
Source organism: Azospirillum sp. A26 (assembly GCF_042604635.1). Classification (NCBI taxonomy): domain Bacteria; kingdom Pseudomonadati; phylum Pseudomonadota; class Alphaproteobacteria; order Rhodospirillales; family Azospirillaceae; genus Azospirillum; species Azospirillum sp. A26. Next base: position 2,022,658 of record NZ_CP170472.1, read on the forward strand.
GAAAAGAAGAACAGGGCGACCAGCATCGCCAGCCGGACGACGCCCGGCTGCATCCCGAAGTAATCGGCGATGCCCGTGCACACCCCACCCAGCACCCCGCGCTGCGGGTCGCGGTAGAGCCGGTGCGGATTCGGCGAGTCGTAAGGGGACGCGCGGTCCATGACTCCTCCCAAGAATTGAATGACACAGCCTGAAAAGGCGCGCTACAGCCGGCGAGACACCGTCACAGCTTGTTGCGCCAGTTCGGCGCCTCGGCGTCCAGCACGCGTTCCAGCGCATGGACGCGGGTCTCCAGCCGGTTGGAGATTTCCCACAGTTCGGCCAGAAGCCGTTCGTCCTGCGCGGACAGCCCGCGCTGGGAGCGCCATTTGGTGATGTAGTGGAAGACGATCCAGACCGGCGCCACCACCACCAGGAACAGCACCGCAAGGACGAAACCCAGGAACCCCATGGTCGTCGGGCCTTCTTATTGTCGTGAGGGGAATGGGCGGGGCGTCACCGCCCCACCCCAGCCGGGTCCGATCCACCGTCAGCCGTTGCGGCGGCCGGCGATGCGGGCCTTCAGCGCGGCCAGATCCTCTTCGACCTTCTGGCTCGCCTCAAGCTCGGCGATCTCCTCGGTCAGGCTCTTGGTGCGGCCGATGTCGTAGGACTCGACGCGGCCCTCCAGCTCGTCCAGGTTGCGTTCGACCTGCTCGAAGCGCGACAGCGCCTCGTTGATGCGCTCGTCATGCAGGGCACCGCGCACCTTGACGCGGTTGGCCGCGGTCTGGGTGCGGGCGACCAGCGCCTTCTCGCGGGCCTTGGCGTCGGTCAGCTTGGCCTGCAGGCGGCCGATGTCCTCGTTGGCCTTGGTCAGGGCCGCTTCGACCTGCACCAGCTGTTCGGTCAGCGTGTCGGCCTGCTCGGCGACCTTCGACTTGGCGATCAGGGCGCCCTTGGCGAGGTCCTCGCGGCCGGCGGTCAGCGCCACTTCGGCCTTGCGGTCCCATTCGTCGCGCTCGCGGCGGAGATCGGCGACGCGGCGTTCGATCTCCTTCTTCTCCGCGATGATCTTGACGGTGGAGGAGCGCACCTCGACCAGCGTGTCCTCCATCTCCTGGATGATCAGGCGGATCAGCTTCTCCGGCTCCTCGGCGCGGTCGAGCAGGGAGTTGAGGTTCGACTGCACGATGTCGGTCAGGCGCGAAAAGATGCTCATGATACGTGTCCCGTCAATCAGCCGAGGATGGCGCCGGCGACGATGCCGGCGAAGAAGAACAGCCAGCTTTCGGCCGGCCGGGTGGCGAGATAGTTGCGCACGCGGCGCGCCAGCGGGCGCCCCTGCGAAGCGTTGAAGCGGTCACCGCCGTAGCGGCGGCGGAAATCGCTGAAGTCGCTCATGGATGACCTCCTTGCCATGACAGAGCTATCGCAACCGCCGTGCCAATTCCGCCGAATGGCAACCAACCCGTTGAAGCGCCTGGACATTCGGCGCGCCGGACCAGCAGGACCCGTGCATTGCCGTATCGCCATTCAAGCGATATCATCGCCATATCGGCGAACTGATGGCGAAATCAACGATGACGGTTACTCCGCCTTCCCTCCTCGGCGAATCGCCGGCCTTCCTCGCCACGCTGACCCATGTGTCGCGGGTGGCACCGCTGGAGCGCCCTGTGCTGGTGATCGGGGAGCGCGGGACCGGCAAGGAGCTGATCGCCGCCCGCCTGCACTACCTGTCGCAGCGATGGGACCGCCCCTTCGTCAAGGTGAACTGCGCGGCCCTGCCGGAGTCGCTGCTGGATTCGGAGCTGTTCGGGCATGAGGCCGGGGCCTTCACCGGCGCCACCCGCCGCCAGATCGGCCGGATCGAGCAGGCGGACGGCGGCACCCTGTTCCTCGACGAGATCGCAACCGCCTCCCCGGCCGTTCAGGAAAAGCTGCTGCGCGCCGTCGAGTATGGCGAGATCGAGCGGGTCGGCGGCCGCACCGCCACCGTCGATGTCCGGGTGGTCGGCGCCACCAACGCCGATTTGCCGGCACTGGCCGCCGCCGGTCGCTTCCGCGCCGACCTGCTGGACCGGCTGGCCTTCGACGTGGTGACCCTGCCGCCGCTGCGCGCCCGCCCCGACGACATCCCGCCGCTGGCCGAGCATTTCGCGCATGGCATGGTGCGCGAGCTGCAGCGCCCGCTGTTCCCCGGCTTCACCGACGACGCGCTGGACCGGCTGCGCGCCCATGACTGGCCCGGCAACGTGCGCGAGCTGCGCAACGCGGTGGAGCGCTCCGTCGCCGCCGCCGACCCCGACGAGCCGCTCGACCACATCGTCCTCGATCCCTTCGAATCGCCCTGGCGTCCGGCCGCCGCCCCAACGGCACGCATGGAGGCGGCCCGTCCGGAAGCGGCTTCTCCCCAGGCGAAAGCCCCCGCTCCTGTCTCCACCTTCGACGGCGGCATCCTCGATCAGGTCCGCGCCTTCGAGGCGTCGATCCTGCGCGACGCGCTGGAGCGCAACCGCTTCAACCAGCGCCAGACCGCCGAGGCTCTCGGGCTGGGCTATCACCAGCTGCGCGGCATGCTGAAGAAGCACGGGCTGATCCCGCCCGCCCATCTGCGACCTTAGGCCGTCCCCGGACCGCCCGTTTCCCGTGTTATACCAGTCGCCCAACCGCCGGGAGAGCGGTTCGCCACGCTATGGGATGGGGAGCAGCACGATGGCCACCAGCATGTCCGGCCCGATTATTTCAGGTCTTGAGGTCCGCGGTCCGATCAACCCCGGTTTCGAGGAGATCCTGACGCCGGAGGCGATGGCCTTCCTGGCGGAGCTGGAGGGGCGCTTCGGCGGCGAACGGCTGCGGCTGCTGGATGTGCGGACCAAGCGGCAGGCTTTGCTCGACCAGGGCCACAAGCCCGACTTCCCGCCGGAAACCCGCGCGATCCGCGAGGCCGACTGGACCATCAGCCCGCTGCCCGTCGACCTGCTCGACCGCCGGGTGGAGATCACCGGCCCGGTCGACCGCAAGATGGTCATCAACGCGCTGAACAGCGGCGCCAAAGTCTTCATGGCCGATTACGAGGATGCCACCTGCCCGACCTGGACCAATCTGGTCGAGGGGCAGATCAACATCCGCGACGCGGTGCGCCGGACCATCACCCACGAGGAACCCGCCAGCGGGAAGAAATACCGCCTCAGCGACAAGACCGCGGTGCTCAAGGTCCGGCCGCGCGGCTGGCATCTGGAGGAGCGCCATGTGTTGATGGACGGCGAGCCGATGTCGGGCGCGCTGTTCGATTTCGGCCTGCATGTCTTCCACAACGCGCAGGAACTGCTGGCCCGCGGCAGCGGCCCCTATTTCTACCTGCCCAAGCTGGAAAGCCATTTCGAGGCGCGGCTGTGGCGCGAGGTCTTCCTGGTGGCGGAGGAGTATCTCCACCTGCCGCACGGCTCGATCAAGGCGACGGTGCTGATCGAGACCATCCTCGCCGCCTTCGAGATGGACGAGATCCTGTATGAACTGCGCGAGCATTCCGCCGGCCTGAATTGCGGCCGCTGGGACTATATCTTCAGCTTCATCAAGAAGTTCCGCAAGGACCCCGCCGCCGTCATGCCCGACCGGGCGGAGGTGACGATGGCCACACCTTTCCTGTCGGCCTACAGCCAGCTGGCGATCCGGACCTGCCACCGCCGCGGCGCGCCGGCCATCGGCGGCATGGCCGCCTTCATCCCGGTGAAGGACAACCATGAGGCCAACGAGGTCGCCTTCTCCCGCGTGCGCGCCGACAAGGAGCGCGAGGCGTCCAACGGCCATGACGGCACCTGGGTCGCCCATCCCGGACTGGTGCCGGTGGCGCGCGAGGTGTTCGACGCCTACATGCCGACGCCGAACCAGATCGCCCGCAAGCGCACCGACGTGACCGTCACCGCCGCCGACCTGCTGGCGGTGCCTGCCGGGCCGAAGACCGAGGCGGGCCTGCGCAACAACGTGGCGGTCGGCATCGGCTATATCGAGGCGTGGCTGCGCGGCCAGGGCTGCGTCCCGCTGTTCAACCTGATGGAGGACGCCGCCACGGCGGAGATCAGCCGTACCCAGGTCTGGCAGTGGGTCCACACCGGCACCGCGCTGGACGACGGTCAGGCCGTGACGCTGGACCTCGTCGACCGCATCGTCGCCGAGGAGCTGTCGGCCTGGGAAACCCGCGTCGGCGTTGATGCTTATGCCAAGGGCCGCTACGCCGATGCCGCGTCCCTGTTCCGCGATCTGGTGGCGCGGGAGGATTTCACCGACTTCCTGACCCTGCCGGCCTATGAGCGCGTGGTCGCGGAGGGGGCGTAAAGGGGAAACGCCGTAGGGGGTGCAGCGCCCCCTACCCCACCCGTCCCAGCCTGACCGTCAGCGGCCAGCGGATCCGCCGCTCCGTCTCCGGATCGCCCCACAGCGGCGCGATCTCTTCGGTAAAACCCTCCAGCGGGTTGCTGCCCAGCGCCTTGGTCGCTGCCTTCACCCCCGACCAAGTGTTCATGTAGCCGAGCAGGCGCGGCAGCGGCCACACCGCCTCCATCGCCAGCGGCGGCACCGGCAGCTCCGAAAACGGGAAGTCCATGCCGCGATAGCCCTCGATCACCTTCCAGCGGTCGGCCGGCCAGTAAGGTCCCAGCGTGCCGTTGTGGAACCGCTCCACCACCGGGTCCAGCACGGGATCGTCCAGCCACTGCCGGCCGTAGCAGACCAGCGCCACCGCCGCCCCCGGCTTCGCCACCCGCCGCACCTCGGCATAGAAGCGCCCGAGGTCGAACCAGTGCGCCGCCTGCGCCGCGACGATCAGGTCGCAGCAGCCGTCGGGCAGGCCGCTCTCCTCCGCCGGGGCGACGGCATAGCGGACGCGATCGTGCGCTTGGCCTTGCGCGATCTGCTCGGCGCTGGCGTCGGTGGCCTGGACCGCCGCGAAGTGGCCGGCCAGTGCCACGGAGAATTGCCCGTTGCCGCAGCCGACGTCCCAGGCCAGCCCGCGCGCCGGTGCCGCATCGGCCAGGGCGGCGGCCAATCCGGGCGGATAGGTCGGCCGGAACGCGCGGTAATCGCCGGCATGGCCGGAGAAATGGTCCTTGAAGGAAGGCGGGGGGAAGGAAGGTGGGGGGAAGGAGTGCATGGGATGGGATCGCCTCGATCAACCGGGACAACGATTAGGCTTGGAATTTCCCGGCCGATGAGGATAAACCCTGTGGGTTCGTCGCGGAACCCTTCCCAGGGTGACCCGCACCTTTCCGCTGTGGCGCAGGCGCGCCGGGCGTGCTACCAAGCGCGCGATTTTTCGTGCGCCTCGCCAACCACCTGTGTCCGGCATGCAGACCTTCCTGGAATTCGAAAAGCCCATCGCCGAGCTCGAAGGCAAGATCGAGGAGTTGCGGCATCTGACCAACGCCGGCGACATCAACATCGCCGACGAGGTCGCCAAGCTGCAGGCCAAGGTCGACAAGCTCCTGCGGCAGACCTACGCCAAGCTCACGCCCGCGCAGAAGGTACAGGTGGCCCGCCACCCCAACCGGCCGCACTGCCTGGACTATGTGCATGGTCTGATCGAGGACTTCACGCCGCTCGCCGGCGACCGCCATTTCGCCGAGGACCGCGCGGTCATCGGCGGTCTGGGTCGCTTCCGCGGCCGGTCCGTGGTGGTGATCGGTCAGGAAAAGGGCAACGACACCGAAACCCGCGTCCGCCACAATTTCGGCATGGCGAAGCCGGAAGGCTACCGCAAGGCCCAGCGCCTGATGGATCTGGCCGACCGCTTCAAGCTGCCGGTGGTCTCGCTGGTCGACACCGCCGGCGCCTTCCCCGGCGTCCAGGCGGAGGAGCGCGGCCAGGCCGAGGCCATCGCCAAGAGCATCGAGCGCTGCCTGCGGCTGAACGTGCCGATGGTCGCCTCGGTCATCGGCGAGGGCGGCTCGGGCGGCGCCATCGCCATCGCCACCGCCGACCGCGTGCTGATGCTGGAACACGCCATCTATTCGGTGATCTCGCCGGAAGGCTGCGCGTCGATCCTGTGGCGCAGCTCCGACATGGCGGGCGAGGCGGCCATCGCGCTGCGCCTGATCAGCCAGGACCTGAAGGAGCTGGGCGTCATCGACCATGTGGTGAGCGAGCCCATCGGCGGCGCCCACCGCGACCCGGCCGAGACGATCAGGAAGCTGGGCGACTGCATCGAGGAGTCGCTGGGCGAACTGGACGGGCTGGACGGCGTCACCCTGCGCGCCAAGCGCCGCGAGAAGTTCCTGGAGATGGGTCAGAAGGGGCTGGGCTGAGGCCCGGCTCCTTCCCGCCTCTCCATTCCTTTACCCTTTTCCACCCCTCCCCCCGTTCGGCCCGCTCCTCGGTCGAACGGGGCGGGGAATGGATAAGGCAGGGGGCGCAATCGCCCTCCATCCTGCTCCTTACAGCAGGAACACCGACGCCAGCCCGAGGAACGCCAGGAACCCGACGACATCCGTCACCGTCGTCAGGAACACCGCACTCGACACCGCCGGGTCGACCCCCAGCTTTTCGAGCCCCAGCGGGATCAGCGCTCCGCTCAAGCCCGCCACAACCAGATTGATGATCATGGCGAGCCCGATGACGACGCCGATCAGCGGGCCGTACCAGACCAGCGCGATCAGCCCGACCATCACGGCGAAGATGCCGCCGTTGATCAGCCCGACCAGCAGCTCCTTCCCCACCACGCGCATCGCATTGGCCGACGACAGGTCGTGCGTCGCCAGCGCGCGGACGACGACGGCCAGCGTCTGGGTGCCGGCATTGCCGCCCATCGAGGCGACGATGGGCATCAGCACCGCCAGCGCCACGATCTGCTCGATGGTGCCCTCGAACAGCGAGATGACGCCCGAGGCCAGGAAGGCGGTGCCGAGGTTGATGGTCAGCCAGCCGACACGGCTGCGGGCGATGTCGCCGATGCCGCTGAACACACCGCTGTCGCCCGACCCGCTCAGCTTGCGCAGATCGTCGTCCGCTTCCTCGTCGATGACGCGCACGACGTCGTCGACGGTGATGACGCCGATCAGCCGGCCGGCGGCATCGACCACGGGAGCGGAGACCAGGGCATATTGCCGGAACAGGTTCGCCACCTCCTCCCGCTCCATGGTGGCGGGGATGGCGTCGACCTCGCCGGTTACCAGATCGGCGATGCGCACGGCCCGGCGCTGGCGCAGCAGGCGCGACAGCGGCACGGCCCCGACCACCCGGTGCATCGGGTCGACGATGAAGATGTCGTAGAAATCCTCCGGCAGCGTGTCGGTCGCCGCCCGGACGAAGTCGATGGTCTTGCCGACCGTCCAGAATTCCGGCACCGCGACCAGCTCGCGCTGCATCATGCGGCCGGCGCTGTCCTCGTCGTAGGTCAGGTTCTCCTGAACCAGCGCGCGCTCGGCGTCGGGCAGCTTCGCCAGGATCTGCGCCCGCGTCTCCGCGTCCAGATCCTCGATCAGTTCGACCGCATCGTCGGTGTCGAGGTCGGCGACGGCGTCGGCCAGTTCCTGCGGCTCGAACCGCCCGATCAGCGATTCGCGCAGGTTCGGGTTCAGATAGGACAGCACCTCGCCGTCCAGCTCGGTGGGCAGCAGGTCGATCAGGTCGGCACGCTCGGCCGGCTCCGCCTGTTCGATCAGGTCGGCGATGTCGGCGGCATGCAGCCCATCCAGCCGCGCCAGCACGGCATCGCGCTCGCGGGCGCGCAGCAGGCCGGCGATCTCCCCGACGAACTCCGGCTCGACGCCGTAACGACGCTCGTCCTCCGCCTCCAGGCCGTGGCCATGGGGGCTGGCGGCACTGTCCGCCCGCGGAACCGGTGCATGGGGATCGGTGTGCATGCCGGCACCCTCCCTTCGACGATGCAATCCCCGGATGCCAAGCCGGAATGCCGGAGGTCCCGCGGCGAGGGAACGGCGGCAAGGGAAAGGCTGGCACCTCCGCGACCTCGGACGGTGGCCGGCGGCGTTCGGGGTTTGCGGGTTGTGGAAGCCTTCCGGCCGGTTCCCGGAGGCCCGCTGCACAGGAGCGGGACCGGCGTCGGCGGAAGCGACCCCGACATAGAGGCGCCGCCCCGGTTTGTCCAGCCTGCTTCGGCACCGGCCGGCCGGCCCGGCCGCTTTTGCCACCATACCCTTGCACCGCAGCAACCCTTCATGCTCCCATGGGCCGGCGGCGCATTGCAGGCACCGCATCATGGGGAGAGGGACTGGACGGGCCGATGGAGTATGCCTTCACCAACGTCGATGGTTGCGACGGCATCCTGTTGTCCGGCCGCTGCACCTATGAGGATGGCAACCGCTTCCATGACATGCTGCGCGACTGGGATTTCGCAGCCAAACCGGTGGCCCGGATCGACCTGCGTTTCGTCACCTTCATCGATTCCGCCGCCATCGGGATGATGTTCATCCTGGCCAACCGCTGCCGGGAGGCCGGCGGCCACATCGTCGCCAGCGGCGCGCCCCCTCACATCGTCCGCGCGCTACGCCGCGCCACGCTGGACCGCTACATCGAGTTCCGCTGAAAAGGACAAGGGGCCGGAAAAGACGAAGGGCGGTGCCGCGCCGTGCCCCGCCCTTCGTCTTTTCCGCCTCGAGATCGAACGGTCACGACCGATCAGGTCGGGTTCGGCACCGCAGCGGCCGTATCGACGCCGAGCTTGGCGCGGGCCAGGCTGTTCAGCGCCTCGGTGTCAGCGAAGACATAGCCCTTCTCGATCAGCTTGGACGTGTAGCTCTTGTTGTAGAGAAACGCGGCAATGATGCTGGAAATGTTACCGGTGAAGAAGGCCAGCAGCGTCAGGAGAAGCCCCATTCCCCAGTCGCCGCGGAACAGGGCGGGAAAGCCGCCGAAGAACAGGGTGGTCCAGCTGAATCCGACCAGACCCTTCTTGGTAAGCCCCGTCTGCGGGTGCTTCATCATCACGACAGTCGCCATAAAATCCCCCGTGCAATCCGCGTCTGGAATGGTCTGGCGCAGCGCCATTCATTCCGGCTTTCGCAGTGCAGGATATTACCACTTTCGATAGGCGGCAAGAGTAGGGCAGACAAACAGCGGGCCAATTGTTCTCTGTCAGCATCATTCAGCCGATTATATTTTCTTCATGTTATCGATGTCGATACCAAATGCTTCTTCATCTCATGAAGCCGCCCGCTGTCTGCAATCGGGAGTGTATGGCCCGGTACCAGCACGACGCACCGGCGGGAGAGGCACCCCGAAGCCGCCGCCCCTGACCCGGATGGCGCCTTCCGATGCTCCATTGACCGCCCCTGTCATATAACCGCAACACTTTCCCCTCCCCCGTCCAGCAGAGGAGACGCCGTGTGGAGCCACTGCATCGCCTCGACCAGACGCTGCTGCTCTGGCTGAACCAGTTTGCCGGGCACAGCGCGGCCTTGGACATGGCGGTGCGCGGGATCGCCAACATCTATCTGGTCAAGCTCGGCCTGTTCAGTGCGGCGCTATGGTGGCTGTGGTTCCGCCGGGAAGACACGCAGGGCGGACGCCGGCTGGTGGTGGATGCCATCGCCGCCGTGGTGCTGGCGGTGGCGGCATCCATCCTGATCCAGGCGGTGATGCCGGCCCGGCCCCGGCCGCTGCACGACGCCGGCCTGCCCTTCGTCCCGCCCATCGGCCAGAGCCGCGAGGCGCTGAAGAACTGGAGTTCCTTCCCCAGCGACAATGCCGCCCTGGGCTTCGCACTGGCCGCCACCTTCGTCCGCGCCTCCCGCCCATGGGGACTGCTGGCCTGCCTGTGGGCGGCGCTGGTGATCTCCCTGCCGCGGGTCTATCTCGGCCTGCATTACCCCGGCGACGTCACCGGCGGTGCGCTGCTGGGCATCCTCAGCGCCGTGGCGGTCGCCCGCCTGCTGCCGATGGACGGCGTCCACCGGCTGGTCGCCTGGATCGAGGAACGCTGGCGCCCCTGGTTCTACAGCGGCGCCTTCCTGGCGATCTACGAGATGATGGTGCTGTTCGAGGATGTCCGCCGCGCCGCGGGCGGAGCATCGAAGCTGCTGCACGCGCTGGCGGGGTGATGGCGCAGCCCGGAGCCCGGATAGCCCCGGAGCCCGGACACGAAAAAGCCCGCTCGGTCTTGCGACCTGCGGGCCTTTCGTCTTTCCCGTATCCCCGGGATGGTCCCATCTGCATGGGAGAGTGGTGCGGTCGAGAAGACTCGAACTTCCACGGGTTGCCCCACAGCGACCTCAACGCTGCGCGTCTACCAATTCCGCCACGACCGCATCAGGCTGGTAGTCCCCGACGCTCGCTTGCGCGCCTCATCGGGTGGAGCGGGTAGATATCAGCTTCCCGACGGTCGATCAAGCGCTACAATCATCTTCTGCGAAGAAAAATTCGGAACGGCCCTCCGGCCGGTCCAACGGACCCTTGCCGGCACCGCCGCCCATAGCGCCAGAGACCCCATCGAATGACCTCCCTGATCAGCCAGCCTGCCAGCCTTTCCGCCAGTCAGCCCGCCGAGACTTCCACCGCCCGGCAGCCGATCGAGTGGCGCATCTCCGACGAGCCGGTGCCCTACCCCGACGCCATCGCCGAGATGGAGGCGCGCGTCGAGGCGATCCGCGCCGGCACGGCACCGGAACTGGTCTGGCTGCTGGAACATCCGCCGCTCTACACCGCCGGCACCAGCGCGCGCGACGAGGATCTGCTGGAGGCCGACCGCTTCCCCGTCTACCGCAGCGGCCGCGGCGGCCAGTACACCTATCACGGGCCGGGACAGCGGGTTGCCTATGTCATGCTGGACCTGAAGGCACGTGGCGCCGACATCCGCGGCTTCGTCCGCGACTTGGAGGAGTGGATCATCCGCACGCTCGCCTCCTTCAACATCAAGGGGGAGCGGCGCGAGGGGCGCGTCGGCATCTGGGTCGACAAGCAGCCCTATGGCGGGCTGAAGGGGCAGGAGGACAAGATCGCCGCCATCGGCGTGCGGGTGCGCCGCTGGGTCAGCTTCCACGGCATCTCCCTGAACGTCGAGCCGGACCTGTCCCATTTCGGCGGCATCGTCCCCTGCGGCATCGCCGACCATGGCGTCACCTCCATCGTGGCGCTGGGCCAGCTGGTGACGATGGAAGATGTCGACTCCGCCCTGATCGCGGCATGGCCGGAGGTGTTCGGCGGCCCGCTGCGGGAAGAGTCGGAAGTCTAATACTTCTTGAACCCGCCGGCGGCCGGGGTGGCGGCCTGGTTGCCGGCGGGGTTCACCCGCGGGTCCTTGTTGTCCATCGACTGAACGGTGCAGTTGGTCGAATCGCCGTTGCGGAACAGGTAGATCTTCTTGCGGTCGGCCTTCTTGCCGGGGTCGCGCAGGTTCAGCCCATGGCCGAAGGCGACGCCCAGCACCTCGCCCTTGTAATAGGCGCGGAAGCGCATCGGCTCGATTTCGCCGAAGCGCAGGGCGGCGCAGTCCTTGCTCAGCTCCTTCTCGAAGGTGCCGGCCTTGCGCCAGTCCTCCTTGGAGCGGATCGTCATCCATTGCGACGGCAGCGCATATTGCACGATGGGCGGCGCGATGGGCAGGTTGCCCCCCGGCTGCGGCGGCGCCTGATGGCCGGGCTCCGTCCGCTCCAGCGCACCGGCCAGCACCGGGGCGGCCCCAGGCAGCGCCAGTGCGCACAAGGAAAGGACCGCCAGGAAGCGCACATCAAATCCGGACATCGAACCCACGCTCCTTCCCCTCGCCCACTGCATTGACCACCGCATTGCTGGGCGGTCGCTCCTTTGCCGGCTTGCATTCGGGCGGTGCGGCGGTCGCCGCCTCTCCCAGCCGGCCCGAAAGCGTCAGCGCCAGCTCCATCGCCCCGCCATCGGCAGGCGCACCCAAGGGCGACAGCGTCACCGTGCCTTCCAGACCTTGCGGCGGCGTGATTATCGCCGCGGTCAGAATCTCCATCACCCGGCCCAGATCGTCGATGGCGACCCGGTCGGTCTCGACCGTCAACCCCTTGCCCGGCCTGATAGCGGAGCGGAGGGCGCCGAGCATGGCCGCCAGCCCCTCCCCCTTCTCCTCCGCCGGCACCCGCGCCAGCGCAAGGGCCGCATTGTCCAACCGCAAGCCCGCCGTCCCATCGGACAGGACAAGGCCGATCCCGCTCAGCTCGACCGCCACATCCTGCCGGGCATCGTCTGCCAAGGGCTGCAACGCACCGGCCGGACCGTCCAGCGCCGCGACAGCGGCCCGGCGCTCCGCATCGCCGAAGCGGGCAGCCAGCGCCGTCTCCGCCACTGCGCCCTCGCTCCCGCCCATCCCGAAGGCGGTCAGCAGCCGCCCCAGATCGCGCGCCAGCGCCCGGATCGCGGGGTCCAGCCGGTCGGCAAGGTCATCGTCACCCGCCGGGGCTTGGAACGGGCGTGCCGCCGCATCCTCCATCGCCCCCTCCACCGCCCCCGGCCCCAGGCTGAGACGGACGGCGGGGTCGTGCCCCGCCACAGTGGAGGATTGCGGAGCCGGGGCGGCCCCCGGCTTGCGGCCAGCCTTGTCCCCAGCCTTGTCCTTCGCCTTCGCCGCCTTGGCGAAGACACCAGTGAGCATGGCCTTCATCCCGGCCACATCCGATTTGCTGGCGGTCATCCCGGCCGTCGCCCCTCAACCACAAGGCCCAAAACCCGCGTCCACCGCCAGCATGCCGCCATCATGGTTAGCGGAAGGCTAACGCAGGGCTCACGCCGTCGGCCGCTGCTCGAATCCGGCCATGCCCGGATCCTGCTCCGGTTCGGACACCACGTCGCGGACGATTGCCGAGGGCGGGCCGCGGCGGCAGTCCTCCAGCATGCGGTCGACGGCGTCGGCGGGACCGGCGAACAGGGCCTCCACCGTGCCTTCGCTGCGGTTGCGCACCCAGCCGGTCAGGCCGAGCGTGCCGGCCCGGTCGACGGTCCAGCCGCGATACCACACCCCCTGCACCTTGCCCTGGATGCGGACACGCACCGCCTTCCGCTCAACAGCGCTCATGCGGCGCCACCCTTCCCGGCGTTGCGCCTGCCCTGCTCCTCGTCCAGCAGGGCCTTGCGCGACAGCTTTCCGATCATGGTCTTGGGCAGCTCCTGGCGGAATTCCACGACTTTCGGCATCTCGATGGGCGACAGCTTGTCCTTCAGGAAGGCGATCAGCGCCTCGGCGGTCAGGCTCTGGCCGTCGTCCAGCCGGACATAGGCCTTGACCGTCTGGCCGCGATACTCGTCCGGCACGCCGGCCACCACGCATTCGGCAACGGCGGGGTGCAGGTAGATCGCCTCCTCCACATTGCGGGGATAGACGTTGAAGCCGCTGCACAGGATCATGTCCTTGATGCGGTCGACGATGGTGGTGTAGCCGTCCTCGTCCATGATCCCGACATCGCCGGTGTGCAGCCGCCCGTCGATCAGCGTCTGCGCCGTTTCGGCCGGGCGGCGCCAATAGCCCTTCATCACCTGCGGCCCGCGGATGCAGACCTCGCCCTTCTCGCCGGGGGGCAGGACGCGGCGCGGCTCCTCCAGGCTGACGATCTCGATGATCGTGCCGGGCAGCGGCAAGCCGATGGAGCCCTTCTTATCGCTGTGCAGCACCGCCGGGTTCACCGTCGCGACGGGCGAGCATTCCGACAGTCCATAGCCCTCCACCAGCGTGCAGCCGGTGGTGCGCTCGAACGCCTCCTTCACCTCCAGCGGCAGCGGCGCGCCCCCCGACATGCAGAAGCGGATGGAGGACAGGTCGTAGTCCGTCAGGTGCTTGTGATGGTTGATCGCCGTGTAGATGGTCGGCACCGCCGGGAACAGGGTGATCCGCTCCTTCTGCAGGGTGCGCATCACCTGCTCCAGTTCGAAGCGCGGCAGCAGGATGATCTCCGCCCCCAGATGCAGGCCGAAATTCATCACCGCGGTCATGGCGAAGACATGGAACAGCGGCAGCACGCCCAGCATGCGCTCCTGCCCGTCTTCCGCACCGCCCTCGCCCGGCTTGCGCTCCTTCGCCGCGTACCAGGTCGCGCACTGGATGGTGTTGGCGTAGAGGTTGGCGTGGGTCAGCATCGCACCCTTCGGCACGCCGGTGGTGCCGCCGGTGTATTGCAGAACCGCGACATCCTCGCGCGCATCGAGGACAACCGGGCTCGGCCGGCCGTCGTTGGCGATCAGCGTGGCAAAGGGGATGTGGCGGTCGTCGCGCGGGATCGCCGCGATCTCCGCCTTCTTGGCGATGGGGAACAGCCAGTTCTTCGGGAAGGGCAAAATGTCGGCCATGCGGCAGATCACCAGCCGCTTTAATCCGGTCTCGGCCAGCATCCGCGCCATCTTGTCGTAGAGCAGCTTCAGGTCCAGCGTGACCATCAGGTCGATGTCGCTGTCGCCGATCTGATGGACCAGTTCGCGCTCGGCATAGAGCGGGTTGAAGTTCACCACCGTGCCGCCGGCCTTCAGGATGGCGAAGAAGGCGATGACGTAATAGGGCGTGTTGGGCAGGAACAGCCCGACCCGCGTCCCCTTGCCCACCCCGATGGCCTGGAAGCCGCGGGCGGCGCGGTCGACCATCCGGCCCAACTCGCGGTAGCTGGTGCGCTTGCCGAGGAAATTCAGGCAGGGCTTGTCGCCATGGCGGGCGACCGCCCCCTCCAGAAGGTCTGTCAGCGGCCGGACCGGAACTGGCATGGCCCAGTCGACCGTCGGCGGGTACGAGGCCAGCCATGGATAATCGGGCAGCTTGCGGGCGGCATCTCCCATCGCGCGGTTCCTCCCCCAGTGGTTCCTGCTCCCGGTTGCCGGTTTCGCCCGGCACCGTCTTCTCTCCCAAGCCTACGCCGGGAAGCGGGGAATTGTCCCCTGGAGAGGAGATGGGATCGCGACACCCTTGAACAAGAACGGCATGAACAAGCAGGCCATGAACAAGCGGAGGATGTGGTGCCCCGCTCCCTTACCGACTGCGCAGCCGGTGCAGCACCTCCACCGCCATCCATTCGGCAAGGCCCCCGTCCTCGCCATCCAGGAAAACGGCGACGGAGACCGGGACCGGCCCCGGCGCGTGGTAAGCCGCCGGCGTCACCCCCGGACCGCCGCCGGTGTGGCCCCAATAGGGACCGGCCGCCGGGTCCAGTTCCACCATCATCCCCAGCCCATAGGACGGCTCGACCCAGGGACGCCCGCCCATCGGCCCGCCGACCGGCAGCCCATCGCGCATCCGCCGCAGCAACGGGCCCGGCAGATACTCCTCGGTCAATCCATGAATGAGGCGGCATGCATCCGCCGCCGTCATCGCCACCACCCCATGCGACACCCAGCCGGGATGATAGGCCTCCGCCACCGCAGCCCCGCCGAAGGTCGGGCTCGCCCCGAAGAACAGCCCGTCGAGGTCGGCGCGGTCACGCAGCAGCGACGCGCTGGCGAGGCCGAGCGGCGCGAAGACCTCGCGTCCCAGAACCTCCGCCAGCGGAGCGCCGCCCGCCCGCTCCAGCAGCCGGCCGATCAGCAGATAGCCGATGTTGGAATAAGCGAAGCTGCCGACCGGCGGCCCCTCCAGGCCGCAGCGGGCCAGGAACTCGTCGCCGCTCCAAGGCGCCGCACCCGCGGCGACGGCGGTGTGATAGTCGGCCTGTCCGCCATAATCCGGCAGTCCGGCGCGATGGGTCAGGATCTGCGCCACGGTGACCGATCCCGGCCGGCCGGCCAGTTCCGGCAGCCAGCGCTCCGCCGGCCCATCCAGTTCGACCACGCCGCGGGCGACCAGCCGCAGCACGGCGGCGGCGAGAATGGTCTTGGTCAGGCTGTAGACCAGGGCCCGCCGGTCGGCCAAATCTTCGCCCGCCGCTCCGCTGCCCGTCGCCCCGCTATGCGTCCCTTTCCGCCGCAGCACCAGCGTCCGCACCGGTTCCGCATCGGCGCCCCGGCCGCGGGCGATGGCGACGAGCGCCGTGGAAGCCGGGGCCGGGCTTGCGCTGTCCTCTGCCAGCAGGCCGGCGAGCGCCACGGTCATCACCGCCAATTCGGGATCCGCCCCGGCCGCCCCGTTCCTGTCCTTACCCATCGCCTGTCCGCTCCCCGCCGCCGGTTCCGTTTGTCCTTGCAGATAAGAAGGCCGTCGGCCGGCAAATGAAAATCCGGTCCGATCCTAGTGGGGCGCCCCTCAACTGTCCCCTTAACCATAGCCGGCCGCTGACGCACCCCACGAATTGGGCTATTCTGATGAGACCGCCCGTGTGGAGGGCCGCGCCATGCCCGTGATGGACGCCGACCAGCGCCGCAAACTGGAAGATCAGCTGCTTCGCAAAGCGGAGGAGGCGGCCCGGATCCTGCGCCGGGAGGCGGAGACCGGCGATCCCGCCCATGTCAACTCGCTGGCGGAGGCGCTGGCCGGGCTGCTGAAGACCCGGGAATTCCCCAGCCTGCGCGCCGCCGAGTTCCGCGAGCTGTCCCGCATCTACCAGCGCGGCGCCTACCAGCGCAGCGTCGATTCGCTGCTGGTCCAGGCCGAACGCTGCGGCCATCGCGGCGACGAAAAGGGGCGCAACGCGCTGCTGACCCAGGCCAAGGACCATTTCGCCAAGGCCCTGCGCTTGGGTGCCGACGACGAGTTCCGCCACGGCGTCGAACGGCGTGTGCAGGCGACGCTGATGACCAGCAAGGACGGGGTGGACGACCGCACCAAGCAGGCGGCCAAACGCAGGCTCGACCAGCACGATGTCGGCGCCAAGCCGCCGAACGGGATCGAACGCCGCCGTGCCATCCGCTATGCCGATCCGGTCCTGACGGTGGAGGCGGAGGGCCGGCGCTGCACCACGATCAACTGGTCGACCCGCGGCCTGCTGGTCGATCTGCCGCCGGAGGAGTTCGCCCATGCCGTCGGCGGCAAGCTGCGGCTGGACCTGCATTGCCCGGACATTCCGGAGGCAGCCGGTCCGGAAACAAGCCGTCCGGACAAGGCCGGCCATCGGGTCGGCGGCCGGCAGATCGCCCATGTGGTGCGCCTCGACCCCGACCGCCACGCGGTGGCCCTGTCCTTCCCCGACATCAGCACCGTGATGCTGGACCTGATGCACGCCATGAAGGAAGCCGGCATCAAGCCCGAACCGGAGCGCTGATTCGGCCGTCCTCAGGACGGCACCGCGCCGTCAGCCACCGATGAAGCGCCCGTTGTGGCCGCGCACCAGCGGATGCTCGTCCGGACCGGCGACCGGCAGCAGGCCGTTGATCCGCGCGCCCGCTTCCGCCGGCAGGCAGAACAGGTTGATCCCCATGCCCAGCCCGTGGATCTCGGTTCCGTTGTCGACCAGCCCATAGCCGAAGATCGGGTCCGACCTGCCGGCGAAGTTGGCGGGATTGTGGAAGGCCGGCAGATACCAGTAGCAGGCATAGCCCAGCTCGCCGAGCAGGCGGATCAGGGAGGCCGACTTGTCGGGGCGGTCGTTTTCCACATACAGGACCGGGCGGTCGCGGGCGATCAGGCCACGGGCGCCTTCCAGAACCTCCGATTCCATCCCTTCGACATCGATCTTGATCAGGCGGATGCGGCCGATCCCCGCCAATCTGTCCCCGACCAGCCCGTCCAGGCGATGCACCTGCACCGGCCGGTCGCCGGCCAGTTCGTCGAGCGACAGCGCCCCGTAATTGCCGTCCTGCTCCATCGCCACCGCGGCAAGATGCAGCATGCCGTCGGCAGCCCCGGCGGCGGCCAGCAGGCCGTCGGCCCAGTCCAGCCCGTTCAGCGCCAGATTTCCGCAGAGCAGCCGGTGGTTGGCGTCGACCGGCTCCAGCGCCAGCACCCGGCCGGCGGGGCCGACCAGCCGCGCCAGCGCCACCGTGTGGGCGCCGATGTTGGCGCCGACGTCGATCACCCGGTCGCCGGCCCGGACGCACTGGCGGAACAGCGCGACCTCCTGCTCGAAATATTCACCGTAATAGCCGAGCGAACGGCCAACGACGCTGTCGGTCCGCCGGTACATCATCAAACCGTGCCGCGCCTTCACCAGCCCGACCGGTCCCTCTCCGCCCAGCAGATCGTCCGCCATCGTCCCCTCCCGCCGCTCCATCGGCCGGAAGTGTAGCGGAGCCCGATGCAAAGGTCGCGTCCGCCGGAGCCGGGAGACGCCCCTTCCCCGGCCCGTCGGTACGGCGGCCGGGGGAGAGGGCAAGGCGTTAACCCACGCCGACCCCGCTGGGCGCGGTGACGGCGTGCTCCTTCAGGATCGCCTCAGAGATCGCCGACACCTCGATCAACTGCACCTCGTAGCCCCACAGATTGGCGATGTGGCGCAGCACAGCCTTGGCGTCGCTCTCGTCCAGCAACACGCCGTTGGTGACGCGGTGCTGCAGGATCAGCTTGCGGTCGCCGGCGAGATCGACGTCGACGATCTGGATGTCCGGCTCCAGATAGCCCAGGTCGTACTGGCGGGCCAGCTTCTTGCGGATGTCGCGGTATCCGCGCTCGTTGTGGATGTGATCGACCAGCAGATAGGGGTCTTCGGCGTCGTCGCGCACGCTGAACAGCTTCAGCTTCCGCATCAGATGCGGGCTGAGATATTGCAGGACGAAGCTCTCGTCGCGGAAATTGGCCCAGGCCTCGCGCACCGCCGCCATGCCGTCGCCGCGGCCGGCAAGCTCGGGGAACCACTGGCGGTCCTCGTCGGTCGGCTTTTCGGCGATGCGGGCGATGTCCTGCATCATCGCGAAGCCCAGCGCGTAGGGGTTCAGGCCGGAGAAGCGCTTGTCGTCGAATTCCGGCTGGAACACGACGGACGTGTGCGAATGCAGGAACTCCAGGAAGGCGCCCTCGCTGATCTGGCCGGTCTCGTGCAGGCGGCTCATGATCTGGTAATGGACGTAGGTGGCGCAGCCCTCATTCATCACCTTGGTCTGTTTCTGCGGATAGAAATACTGCGAGATGTGGCGGACGATGCGCAGAAGCTCGCGCTGCCAGTGCTCAAGCCGCGGCGCCTTCTTCTCCAGGAAATAGAGGATGTTCTCCTCCGGCAGGCCCAGCAGCTTCTTGCGCTCCGACACCGACTTGGCCGGGCGCGGGCCGGCGGCGGTCTTGGGCACCGTGCGCCACAAATCGTTGAAGGTCTGGTCCTGATATTCCTGCCGCTCGCGCTCGCGCCGCTGCTCGGTCCGCAGGTCGGAGCGCTTCTTCGGGTATTTGTGCACGCCCTGGCTCATCAGCGCATGGGCGGCGTCCAGAACCCGCTCCACCGTGGCATGGCCGTAGCGTTCCTCGCAATGGGCGATGTAGGTCTTGGCGAATTCCAGATAGTCGAGGATGCCCTGGGCATCGGTCCATTGCTGGAACAGCTGGTTGTTCTTGAAGAAATGGTTGTGGCCGAAGGCGGCGTGGGCGATCACCAGCGTCTGCATCGTCATGGTGTTCTCTTCCATGATGTAGCTGATGCAGGGGCTGGAGTTGATGACGATCTCGTAGGCCAAGCCGCGATAGCCCTTGCGGTACATCATCTCGTCGCGGGCGAAATGCTTGCCGAAGGACCAGTGCTTGTACATCAGCGGCATGCCGATGGACGAATAGGCGTCGAGCATCTGCTCGGCGGTGATGACCTCGATCTGGTTGGGATAGACGTCGAGGCCCATCTCCTTCAGCGCGATGTGCTCGATGGCGTCATAGACGCGCTTGATCTTGTCGTAATCCCACTCGACGCCGTCATACAGCAGCGCCTCGGGTCTGGTGATCACAGCGGTCATTCTCGATCTCCCCCTGCCGCCCCTCTGCCCCCTGTGGGGGATGAGGGCGGTGATTTCCCTTTATCCCCTCAGGCGCCCCTTACGCTCCCGCCTTCTCGCGGGCGAACAGCTCGCGGAAGACCGGGAAGATCTCCCGGCGGGAGCGGACGCGGCGCATCGCCAGCGGGCGTTCCGGGCTCTGCACCTGCTTGTAGGTACGCCACAGCTCGGTTTCGCGGCCCAGCGCCGACAGGCCCATATTGTGTTCCGCCGCCACCTCGATGTAGGCGAAATACTGGCACATCGGCAGGATGACATCGCGCAGCAGGGTCGCCGACTTGGCGTTGTCCGACGACATGTTGTCGCCGTCCGACGCCTGGGCGGCGTAGATGTTCCATTCATTGTGCGGGTAGCGATCCTGCACCACCTTCTGCATCTCCTCCAGCGCCGTCGACACCACGGTGCCGCCGGTCTCGGTGGAATAGAAGAAGGTTTCCTCGTCCACCTCCTTGGCCTCGTGGGTGTGGCGGATGAAGACGATGTCGACCGACCGGTAGCGCCGCCGCAGGAACAGGTACAGCAGCATGAAGAAGCGCTTGGCCAGATCCTTCATGTGCTCGGTCATCGAGCCGGACACGTCCATCAGGCAGAACATCACCGCCTGGGCGATCGGCTTCGGCACCGATTCGAACCGGTTGTAGCGGACGTCGATCGGGTCGATGAAAGGAATCCGGCGGGAACGCAGGACGATGTGTTCCAGCTGTTCGCGCAACGCCTGGATCTGCGTGGCGTCCTCGCCGGACTCCTCGGCCTCGCGCAGCATCTCCTCCAGCTCGCGGATCTCGTCGCGCTTCGGGCGTTTCAGCGCGATGCGGCGCGACAGGCTGTTCCGCATGGTGCGGACAAGGTTCAGGTTGGCGGGCGACCCCGACACCGAATAGCCGGCCCGCGTCAGCGTGTGCGATTCAGACTGCTTGACCTTCTGCTTCACCAGATCGGGAAGCTCCAGATCCTCCAGGAAGATGTCGAGGAACTCGTCGCGCGACAGGACAAAGCGAAATTCGTCCTCGCCCTCGCCGTCGGCGCTGCCCTCGCTGCCGCGGCCACCGCCGCCGCCGTCCGGGCGCTGGATGGTGTCGCCTTCCACATATTCCTTGTTGCCGGGCACGACATAGTCGCGCACCCCGCCTTGGGCAGCGCGGTGGAAGGACGGTTCGCGCACGCCGCCGGCGGCGATCGTCACCTTCTCGCCGTTCTCGATATCCTGGATGCCCCGTTTTCCGGAGGCGTCGCGGACCGCCTTGACCACCTGTTCCTTGGCACGGCGCAGGAACCGCTGGCGGTTGGCCAGGCTCTTGCCCTGCGGGTTCAGGCGACGGTCGATGATGTTCATCAAGGGGCTGGCCCTCCCACCCGTTTCGTCACGCGGCCTTAGGATTCTGACAGCTTTCTATGACAGTGGGGTTGCCGCGGGGCGTTGCAACACCCCGCCCCGCGGCAATTAAGCGTCCCCTCGGTCCACCTGTCCAAACCCGCCGGCCTCAGCCCGCCTGCTTCACCCGCATGTACCACTCGACCAGCCGGCGGACCTGCCGCTCGGTGTAGCCGCGGGTCATCATGCGCGAGACGAACTCGGTGTGCTTCTTCTCGGTGTCGCCGTCCTTCTTCGAGCCGAAGCTGATGACCGGCAGCAGATCCTCGACCTGGCTGAACATCCGCTTCTCGATCACCTCGCGGATCTTCTCGTAAGAGGTCCAGGACGGGTTGCGGCCGGAATTGGCCGCCCGAGCGCGCAGGGCGAACTTCACCACCTCGTTGCGGAAGTCCTTCGGGTTGGCGATGCCCGCCGGCTTCTCGATCTTGGTCAACTCCTGGTTCAGCAGCTCGCGGTTCATCAACTGGCCGGTGTCGGGATCCTTGAAGTCCTGATCCTCGATCCAGGCATCGGCATAATCGACATAACGGTCGAACAGGTTCTGGCCGTAGTCGGAGTAGGATTCCAGATAGGCCTTCTGGATCTCGTTGCCGATGAACTCGGCGTAGCGCGGGGCGAGTTCGGCCTTGATGAACTCGACGTATTTCTTCTCGGTCTCCTCCGGGAACTGTTCGCGGCGGATCGCCTGTTCCAGCACATACATCAGATGCACCGGATCGGCCGAGATCTCGGTCGAGTCGTAGTTGAAGGTCGAGGCGAGCACCTTGAAGGCGAAGCGGGTGGAGATGCCGCCCATGCCCTCGTCGACGCCGCCTTGGTCCTTGTACTCCTGCATCGACTTGGCCTTGGGATCGGTCTCCTTGACGCTCTCGCCGTCATAGACCCGCATCTTGCTGTAAACGCTGCTGTTCGGATGCTCGCGCAGGCGCGACAGCACCGAGAAGCGCGCCAGCATCTCCAGCGTCGCCGGCGCGCAGGGCGCAGTCGACAGATCGGAGCCGTTGACCAGCTTCTCGTAGATCTTCTGCTCCTCCGCCACCCGCAGGCAGTAGGGAACCTTGATCACGCAGATGCGGTCGATGAAGGCTTCGTTGTTCTTGTTGTTCTTGAAGGTCTGCCACTCCGCCTCGTTGGAGTGGGCCAGGATCACGCCCTGGAAGGGAATGGCGCCGATGTTCTCCGAGCCGACATAGTTGCCCTCCTGCGTCGCGGTCAGCAGCGGGTGCAGCATCTTGATCGGGGCCTTGAACATCTCGACGAATTCGAGCATGCCCTGGGTCGCCCGGTTCAGGCCGCCGGAGAAGCTGTAGGCGTCGGGATCGTTCTGGCTGTAGATCTCCAGCTTGCGGATGTCGACCTTGCCGACCAGGGACGAGATGTCCTGGTTGTTCTCGTCGCCCGGCTCGGTCTTGGTGACGCCGATCTGGCGCAGCTTGCTGGGGTGGAGCTTCACCACCTTGAAGCGGTTGATGTCGCCGCCGAACTCGTCGAGGCGCTTGACCGCCCACGGGCTCATCAGCCCGGTCAGGCGGCGCTTGGGAATGCCGAAGCGCTCCTCAAGCTCGTCGCCGATCTCGTCCGGGTTGAACAGGCCGAGCGGGCTTTCGAAGGTCGGGCTGATCTCCTTGCCGGCCTTCAGCACATAGATCGGGCATTTCTCCACCAGCGACTTCAGCCGTTCCGCCAGCGACGACTTGCCGCCGCCGACCGGGCCCAGCAGGTAGAGGATCTGCTTGCGCTCCTCCAGCCCCTGCGCTGCGTGCCGGAAGAAGCCGACGATCCGTTCGATCGTCTCTTCCATGCCGTAGAACTCGGAGAAGGCGGGATAGACCTTGATGGTCCGGTTCATGAAGATGCGGCCCAGGCGCGGGTCGCGGGCCGTGTCGACCACCTCCGGTTCGCCGATGGCGGCCAGGATGCGTTCGGAGGCCGAGGCGTAGGACATCGGGTCGTCGCGGCACAGCTGGAGATAGTCCATCAGGGACATCTCGGTCTCGCGGCGGGTCTCGTAATTCTGCGTGTAGCGCGTGAACAGTTCGTCGGCCGGGAACATTCGTCGCTCCGTCTTATCTGGTCCGATGCGCCGGGGGGCCGCCGGTGGCTGCGGCGGCAGGGCGCGGCGCATGCCGCGATCCAAGGGGCACTCCAGGGAAGACGCGGACCGCGCAGGGTCCGCAGCCTCCCCGCTCAGCGATAGAAGCCAGCGGTCTGGTGTAAGGAACGGTCCTGTGAAGGCCGGGAGAGGTCCGTCTCGTGACGCGGCGACCCCCGAACGAGTCATTTTTGAATGTAATGCTCCACCTGGAGCTTTCCAGGCACTCAGGCTCCATAGCCGGAAAGCCCGCGGTGAAGCTGGCCTCAGCCATAGGACCTAGGTCCTGCGGCCGGTGTGGGTGCGCCGAGCGCACCTGCTCAACCCACGCGCGTATCGGCCGCGCATGCGTCGGAAGGTTCGGGGAAAGACGTGTGACGGTGTCGGACGGTGACGGCGTGGAACCGGCGGCAATCGTCGTTGCCCGTCCGATCGGGAAGAACTGCCCAGTGCGATGCGACCCATACGGGTTCCATCGGGCGCTCCTTGTCACGCCATCGGCCTCCTCAAGCAGACGCACCGCCTCGACCAAGCACGGCGCAGGGATTTACCGTCGATACTGAACTCCAAACCTTAACAATATCCGGTAAGGGGGCTTGCGGTCTGCCGCAGTGTCGGCCACGGCCTCGCAACACCTCCCCCAACACTTCCTTGAGGTCATGTTGCGTCCCAATCGTGCTCATCAACAAGGCGGAAATTGGGTGAGGATGGGGCGCCAACGCGGCACGGTGGGGGGCTACCGCTGGATTACCGAATTGTTTCAATGGCTTGGCACGCTTGCCACGGGGTGGGAAATTTTAAGGGCAGGCCGGCGCCCCCCGCTTGCCGCCAGTGGCGGCAGCAATCTCCGGCGGTAGACCGGACTTTCAGACAATGCCGACTGCCGTTCCGCCGGATGGCCCGTCAGCATCGCCCCTCAGACCGGCTGCCAGGCCTTCACCCCGATGCTCAGCGCCTCGCGCAGGCTCGCAGGGGTGACAGGCTTGGCCAGCACCGCGTGGGCGCCGCTGTCGCGCGCCTGGGCTTTGCGGTCGTCATCGACCCGGCCGCTCATGAAGACGACCGGCAGGCTGCTGTGGCGCGACTCGCCGCTGGTGCGCAGGGCGCGGACGAAGCCGAATCCGTCCATCGGTTGCATTTCCACATCGCACAGCACCAGATCGGGCGCGTGGGCAGCGACCACGGCCAGCCCCGATTCGCCGTCGGCGGCCTGATGGACCGCCTTGACGCCCAGTGTGCCCAGCATCTTCGCCAGCACCATGCGGGTGAAGGATTCGTCCTCGACCACCAGGACCGACAGGGCGCCGAACGGCGTCCCCGTCTCGCCTGACGTCTTGCCTGCCGCAGCGCCCTCAGCCGACCGGTCAGTCACCACGCCCCGCCCTTTCGCTTGAGCGACCGGCCGGCGGAATGCCGCCGACGGTCATTTCGTGACCCGGCCTGTGTACGATGGCAACCGGAGACGCGCAAGATGTCCAAAAATACGAGGGTGCGCACTGCTCTGGCCCATGCCCTTGATGAGCGGTTGCACCGGCCCGTCCGCCCCGCTTAGATGGACGGTATGAGCTTCCTCGATCACATCCGCGCGTGCAACGCGCACGACCTGTCCGGCTTCCGCCCGTTCGAGCTGGACGGCCACACCGTGGGCTGGGTGCGCCATGCCCTGGCCGAGGCGCTGCCAGAGGTCGATCCCGGCTTCGTCGTCACCGCCGACCGGCTGACCATCGCGCCCGAGATCCGGGATTTCGAGGCGCGCTCCACCCTGCTCGACCATGCCGCCGCCTATCTGGTGGAACAGGGAACGGTCAAGGCGCTGCGCGGCGAATATTACCCGGTCCTGCCGCGCTGGGGGGCGGAGCCGCTGGCCCGGCTGGACCGTGCCGCCGTCGGCGCCTTCGGGATCGAGGCCTATGGCCTGCACATCAACGGCTTCGTCCGCGACGAAGCCGCCGGCAATGGGGCCGGCGGCCTGCTTCTGTGGGTCGGCCGTCGCGCCAGCGACCGCGAGGTGGCACCGGGCCAGCTCGACAACCTGATCGCCGGCGGCCAGCCCATCGGCCTGACCCTGGCGGAGAATCTGGAAAAGGAGGCGGCCGAGGAGGCCGGGCTCGACGCCGGGACCGCGCGGCGCGCCGTGCCGGTCGGCGCCATCAGCTACACCATGGAGACGCCGGCCGGGCTGAAGCGCGACCGCCTGTTCGTCTACGATCTGGAGCTTCCGCCCGGCCTCACCCCCGTCAACACCGACGGCGAGGTGGAGAGCTTCGACCTCTGGCCGCTCGACAAGGTGGCGGAGTCGGTGCGCAGCACCGGCGACTGGAAGTTCAACGTGACCCTGGTGGTGGCCGATTTCCTGATCCGCCACGGCTGGCTGACGCCGGAAAACGACCCCGATTATCTGGAGATCGCCCGCAGCCTGCGGCGGTAGGCCCGGCGCGCCCGGTCGAGCACGACTCCGGACAAACAAAAGGCCCCGCCCTCTTGCGAGAGCGGGGCCGTTTTCTTCCGGCCGCGGCGGCGCCCGGTACCCTGATGCTGGAACCGGTTACTGGGGCAGCGGCTGCGGGCTGTCGGCCAGCGAGCGCAGGTAGGCGACGACGGCCGCGCGGTCGTCGTCCTTCTTGAGGCCGGCGAAGGTCATCTTGGTGCCCGGGGCGTAGGCCTTCGGGTCATAGAGGAACTTGTTCAGCTCGTCATAGGTCCAGGTGCCGCCGGTCTTGACCAGCGCGTCGGAGTAACCGAAGCCCTGCATGTGGCCCTTCGGACCGCCGACGACGCCAAACAGGTTCGGACCGACCTTGGCGGCGCCGCCCTTGTCGAAGCTGTGGCAGGCGGCGCAAGCCTTGGCGACCTTCTGACCGGCCTCCGGGCTGGCGGCGGCGAGCAGCGGCGCGATCGGCGCCGGACCGGTGGGAGCGGCACCCTTGTCGGCGGGCGCGCTGGCCCCCTCGGGCGTCGCGACGACATAGACGCTCTTTTCGAGCGGCTTCGAATGAACCAGCACCTTGGACGCGAATCCGGCCAGCATCGCGATCAGCCCGGCCAGCAGCACGGCACCGAAAACCTTGTTCCACTCCATGCTCATTGATGAGCCCCTTTGTTCCCTGATTTCAGTACACTCGGCGTTTCTCCCGCCCGCGGCTGAACGCGCCGCGGCTACCATAGCCCGCGGTCCGAAGCTTGTCATAGCCCGGCGGACCGCGAAAAAAGGTCGCATACAAATTTGTCGCAGTCACCAACCACTTAATTTGCTTGCGCATTACGCTGCATCGCAAAACAGCGGGAAGGCAGGCTCTGCGGGCCTTGACGCCGCCCCGGCGTCCGTGGTTCACCCGCGCCAGTTATGTCACGGATCCGTGATCTGACCGGACCTTCCCACCGGAGTTTCCGCGCCATGCCGACCAACGCCCCCGCCAGCAACTCCGTCGCCCGCCCGGCCAACCCGGTCGTGGTGATCCCGGCACGCATGGCCTCCGTCAGGTTGCCCGGCAAGCCGCTGGCCGACATCCTCGGCGCGCCGATGATCGTCCATGTGCTGCGCCGCGCCATGGAGGCGGAGATCGGCCCGGTGGTGGTCGCCTGCGCCGAGCCGGAGATCGCCCGCGCGGTCGAGGCCGCCGGCGGCACCGCGGTGCTGACGCGCCCCGACCATCCCTCGGGCTCCGACCGCATCTTCGAGGCGCTGCAACTGATCGACCCGGAAGGGCGGCACGATGCGGTGGTGAATGTGCAGGGCGACCTGCCGACCATCGAGCCGGAGAGCGTGCGCGCCGCCTTCGCCCCGCTGGCCGACCCGGAGGTCGACATCGCCACCCTGGTCGCCGAGATCACGCGGGAGGAGGAGCGGACCAACCCCAATGTGGTGAAGGCGGTGCTGGAACTGCCGGCCGGAACCCGCCAGGGCCGCGCGCTCTATTTCACCCGCGCCACCGCGCCGACCGGCGACGGGCCGCTCTACCACCACATCGGCCTCTATGCCTACCGCCGGGCGGCGCTGGAGCGATTCGTGTCGCTGCCGCCCTCGGTGCTGGAGCAGCGCGAGCGGCTGGAGCAGCTGCGCGCCCTGTCGAACGGCATGCGCATCGACGCGGCGGTCGTTGACGCGGTTCCGCTGGGTGTCGATACTCCCGCCGATCTGGAGCGCGCCTGCGCCCTCCTCACCGGCCGTCAGGCCGGCTGAAACTCGATGACATCCGGCCGTAAGGCTGGGCCACACCTGATATATCGATCTCATATTTAAGATCCGCCGGGGGAATTCCGCTCATGGGCACGTCCAACATCATCGCCTTCCAGGGCTTCCCCGGCGCCTATTCCGATCTGGCCTGCCGCAACGCGCGGCCGACCATGACGACGATGCCCTGCGCCACCTTCGAGGACGCCTTCTCCGCGGTGCGCGACGGACGGGCGTCGCTGGCGATGATCCCGGTGGAGAACTCCATCGCCGGCCGCGTCGCCGACAACCACTATCTGCTGCCCGAAGGCGGCCTGCACATCATCGGCGAGCATTTCCAGCGGGTGAACCACCAGCTGCTGGCGCCGAAGGGGGCCACGCTGGACAGCATCCAGACCGTGCGCAGCCACATCCAGGCATTGTCGCAGTGCCAGACCGCTATCCGCGGCCTGGGCCTGCAGGCGATCAACCATGCCGACACGGCCGGCGCCGCGAAGGAGATCGCGGCGATGAACGACCCGCGCCATGCCGCCATCGCCTCCTCTCTCGCCGCCGAGATCTACGGCCTGGATATCCTGAAGAGCGGGATCGAGGACGCCACCCACAACACCACCCGCTTCCTGATCCTGGCGCGCGAGCCGAAACTGCCGGCGCAGGGCTCCTGCAAGACGATCACCACCTTCGTCTTCCGTGTGCGCAGCGTGCCGGCCGCGCTCTACAAGGCGCTGGGCGGCTTCGCCACCAACGGCATCAACATGACCAAGCTGGAAAGCTACATGGTCGGCGGCCACTTCACCCAGACCCAGTTCTACGCCGACGTCGAGGGCCATCCCGACGAACGCCCGTTGCGCCTCGCCCTGGAGGAGCTGGATTTCTTCGCCCGCGAGGTGAAGATCCTGGGCGTCTATCCGGCCAACCCCTTCCGCTATCAGGAAAGCCAGCGCGTCGGCGAGGACTGAGGCCTTAAGCAAACGGGATGACGATGTCGGAACGCTAAAGTCCGACATGAACCTGATGAAGTGGATGCTCGGCTTCGTCCTTGCCTTTCAGATCGGCATCTTCGTGAAGCTGTTCATCCACTGATTCCTCACCCCTCCGCCATCCATTCCCGGATCAGGCGGTGGGCGATCGAGTCGGGCCGGGCGAGGCGGAAATTCTCGTCCGGGGTGTGGGTGCGCAGGAAGTCGCGGTCGAACCAGCGGGCGCTTTCCAGCTCGTCGTTGCCGGTGTCGATGTCGAAGCTGGTCGCCCGCGCGGTGAAGCCCAGCATCAGCGAGGACGGGAAGGGCCAGGGCTGCGACGAGCGGTACTGGATGTCCGTCACCGTCAGCCCGACCTCCTCGAACACCTCGCGGGCGACGGTGTCCTCCAGGCTTTCGCCCGGTTCGAGGAAACCGGCCAGCACCGAATGCATGCCGGGCGGGAACCGGCTCTGCCGGCCCAGGACCGCCCGGTCGCCGCCGTCATGGACCAGCATGATCACCGCCGGGTCGGTGCGCGGGAAATGGTGGGTGGCGCAGTCGGGGTTGGTGCAAAGCCGCACATGCCCGCCCTCCGCCGTCGCTGCCGGGGAGCCGCAGACCCCGCAGAAACGGTGGCGGGCGTTCCACCACACCATGCCGCGGGCGTAGGCGCACAGCGCCGCCTCCCCTTCCGGCATCAGCGGGCCGGTGACGCGCAGATCCTCGAACCGGCCATGGCCGCGCAGGGCCGGCAGCGCGTCCGGGTCCTCGACCATCGACAGGTCGACGGTGAACACCGGCGTGCCATCCATCAGACCGAGAAAGATCGGCACCGCGTCCAGCCCTTCCGCCGGCAGCAGGACGGCGCGGGGCGCGTCCTCCGGACCGGCGACAAAGCTTTTGGTCTGCCAGATCGGCAGGACGCGGGAGGCGGGAGCGAGCCAGGCCTCCGTCAGCCAATCCTCGTCCTTGCGGCGAAGGGAGGCGCGGTCGATGGGCGCGGCGGCATAGATGTTGGGTCGGTTCGTCATGGCCCGTCGAGGCTGCCACAAGCCGGGCCGGGCGCAAAGCCCCAGCGGCGAAGGGTCTGCCCGGCGGAAACCGCGACCTCCCCTCAAGCGGCAGCGGGAGCCTTTCGGGTTTTCGCAGCGGACCCGCGCCGTTAGGATGCGGCAACCCTATCGACAAAAGTCTCAAGGAGCGACCATGACCGAACCCTGCCCCGCCCCGATGGTGGCGCTCGCCCAGCGGTTGGCCGACTCCAGCGGCAGCGTGGTCCGCCGCTATTTCCGCACCCCCGTCGCCATCGACGACAAGGCCGACGCCTCGCCGGTCACCATCGCCGACCGCGAGGCCGAGCACGTCATCCGCACCATCATCGAAAGCCAGCGCCCCGACGACGGCATCTATGGCGAGGAGCACGGCACCAAGAACCTGGACGCCGAATGGGTGTGGGTGATCGACCCCATCGACGGCACCAAGTCCTTCATCACCGGCCGGCCGATCTTCGGCACGCTGATCGCCCTGCTGCACCGGGGCCGCCCGGTGCTGGGCATCATCGACCAGCCCATCGTCGGCGACCGCTGGATCGGCGTCGAAGGCCGCCCGACCACCCACAACGGCCAGCCGGTGCGCGTGCGCCCCTGCCCCGGCGGGCTGCCTGCCGCCATGTTCGGCACCACTTCGCCCGACCTGTTCCCCGGCAGCGACTACGAGGCCTACCGCCGCGTCGCCGCCAAGGTGAAGACGGCGTCCTACGGCGGCGACTGCTACAGCTACGGCCTGCTGGCGTCGGGCTATTACGACCTCGTCGTCGAGTCGGGGCTGAAGCTGTACGATTTCGCGGCGCTGGTGCCGGTGGTGACCGGGGCCGGCGGGCTGATGACGGATTGGGAGGGCAAGCCGCTCGACGCCAACTCCACCGGCCGGGTGATCGCCGCCGGCGATGCCCAGACCCACCGGGACGCCATGGCGACGTTGGCCGGCTGAGGGACCAGACATGACCGCCATCGCCCCTCCCGCCCGTTCCGTTTTCGAAACGTCCCCTGAAAAGCTGCGGCCCTTTCTGGAGGGGCTGGCGGCACGGGTGTCGGGCGGGTCGAACTGGATGGTGCGCAAGAAAACCGTCTGCGACCTGCTGCTCGGGCTCGACGCCTTCTTCGCCCTGCCGGCGGCCGAACGCAGCGCCCTGATGGCCGACGGCGGTGCTTCCCCCGACCTCGCCGAGGCCGAGGGCAAGGCCGACGGCGGACCGGAGGATTTCCGCAAGGTCCTGCCGCTCTATGTCGGCGCCATCCTGGAGGGGATGCGGGAGACGGTCATTACGTCCCCGGAACAGGCGGCGATCTATCTGCTGTCGATCCATCCCGAGCATCAGGCGGCGGCGGAGGCCTGGATGCTGGCCGACCCGCGCAACGGAAAGTCGGTGCGCAGGCTGATGCGGACCGACCGCCGCTATCGCCAGTTGATGGACCGCATGGCCGACCATTGGCGCACGGCGCGAAGCAACTGACCTGAGAACCGGAATTGCGCTTGACCGGGAAGCGGGCGTGGCAATCTAACCAGAACGTCCGCTCCCCACACAGGACCGCCGATGCGCCGCCTTCTCGCCATTGCCGCCACGATCCTGACCCTGTCCGCGCCGGCGATCCTGACGCCAGCGCAGGCCGCCACCCGGACCGTCACCGCGCTGAAGCAGTTCGGCGAGCCGCAGTTCCAGCCCGGCTTCACCCATTTCCCCCATGTCAATCCCGATGCGCCGAAAGGCGGGTCGGTCGGGCTGGCCGAATCGCAACCGGGCACCTACGACAGCCTGAACACGCTGATCCTGCGCGGGGTGCGGCCGCGCACGCTGGGGCTGATCTCCGACACGCTGATGGTCGGGTCCGGCTGGGAACTGGACGCCGCCTACGCCCACATGGCGGAAAGCGTCGAGGTGCCGGACGATTACGGCTGGGCGGTCTTCACGCTGCGCCAGAGCGCCCGTTGGCATGACGGCACGCCGATCACCAGCGCCGACGTGGTCTTCACCTGGGACGCGATCCAGGCCCATGGCGCGCCCTTCATCAAGTCCTTCCTCGACCGCACCGCCAAGGTGGAAGCGCTGGACGACCGCCGCTTCAAGATCACCCTGACCGGCACCGGGGAGATCAAGCCGATCATCGACTTCGCCACCACCTTCTCGCCGCAGCCCAAGCATTGGTGGACGTCGAACGGTCGCGACATCTCCAAGACGACGCTGGAGCCGGTGCTGGGCAGCGGCCCCTACCGGATCAAGACGGTCGATGCCGGCCGCTCCATCACCTACGAGCGGGTCGCCGACTGGTGGGCGAAGGATCTGCCGACCGCGCGCGGCTTCTACAATTTCGACATCGTGAAGGACGACTTCTACCGCGACGACGACGTGATGTTCGAGGCGTTCAAGGCCGGCGCCTATGATTTCCGCGGCGAATACCGGGCGCAGCGCTGGACCACCGGCTACGACTTCCCGGCCATGAAGGACGGCCGCGTCCGGAAGCTGGAGGTGCCGAGCGAACTGCCGCTGGGCGCCCAGGGCTTTCGCCTGAACACCCGCCGCGACAAGTTCGCCGACCCGCGCGTGCGCGAGGCGCTGGCCCTGCTGTTCGATTTCGACTGGATCCAGAAGAACATCCTGTACGGCCAGTACAAGCGGACGCTCAGCAACTTCCCCAACTCCGACTTCGGCGCCAAGGGCCCGCCCGGCCCGGCGGAACTGGCCCTGCTGGAGCCGTTCAAGCCGCAGCTGTCCGAACGGTTGCTGACCCAGCCCTTCACCCTGCCGACCACCGACGGCAGCGGCAACAACCGCGCCCAGGTGCGCGAGGCGACCCGCCTGTTCAAGGAGGCCGGCTGGGAGGTCCGCAACGGCAAGCTGACCAACGGCAAGACCGGCGAGGCGATGGCCATCGAGTTCCTCGACGGCACCGGCGCGCTGACCCGCGTCATCCAGCCCTATGTCGAGAGCCTGCGCCGCGTCGGCATCGACGCGTCCCTGCGTCTGGTCGACACCGCGCAGTATCAGGCGCGGCTGGACGAGTTCGATTTCGACTCGATCATCGTCAACCTCGCCTTCTTCACCCCGCCGGGCACCGAACTGCGCGGCTATTTCGGCTCGGCCGCCGCTGGCCTCAAGGGATCGGCCAACTATTCCGGCATCCATGACCCGGTGGCCGACGCGCTGATCGAGAAGGCGCTGACCGCCAGGGATCTCGACTCGGTGCAGGCCGCCACCCGCGCGCTCGACCGCGTGCTGCTGTGGGGGTTCTACATGGTGCCGCAATGGCACAACCCGGAAAGCTGGGTCGCCCACAAGGCGTGGCTGGCCCATCCCGCGGTCTGGCCGAAATACGATCAGGACTATCGCAGCACCAATTTCCCGGCGACCTGGTGGGTCGATCCGGCCGGCAAGGCGGCGCAGCCTTGATGACGCCCCATTGCGGCGCTAACTCCATCGGTCTGAACGCTTTTCGGGAAAACAAGCGAGGGAGGGGATCGGGCATGACGGGTCGGATGCGGTGGCTGGGCACCGGTATGGCGGCGGCAGCGTTGATGATGGCGGCAGCACTTCTGCCGGCATCCCCTGCCTCGGCTCAGGACCAGGGCAAGACGGGGGGCAGCCACGCCCTGGCCCTGCACGGCAAGCCGAAATACGGGCCGGACTTCCAGCATCTCGACTATGCCAATCCCGACGCCCCGAAGGGCGGCGAGGTCAAGCTGATGGCCTTCGGCGGCTTCGACAATTTGAACCCCTTCATCCTGCGCGGGCAGGCCGCCGCCGGGGCCGGGCTGGTGTTCCAGACCCTGACCACCAGCAACGGCGACGAGGCGATCACCGAATACGGCCTGCTGGCCGAAAGCATCGAGGTCGCTCCCGACCGCACCTGGGTCGCCTTCACCCTGCGGCCGGAGGCCCGCTTCCACGACGGCCAGCCGGTCACGGCGGACGACGTGATCTGGAGCTTCGACACGCTCAAGGAAAAGGGCCACCCGCTCTACCGCACCTATTACGCCGACGTGACGAAGGCGGAGAAGACCGGCGAGCGGACGGTCAAATTCTCGTTCCGGGATGGCAACAACCCCGAGCTTCCGGTGATCATGGGCCAGCTGCCGGTGCTGCCCAAGCATGCCTTCGCCAGCCGCGACTTCGCCACCACCACCCTCGACCCGCTGATCGGCAGCGGCCCCTACAAGGTGGTGGACGTGCAGGCCGGCCGCGCCATCACCTATGAGCGGGTCAAG
Source organism: Azospirillum sp. A26 (assembly GCF_042604635.1). Classification (NCBI taxonomy): domain Bacteria; kingdom Pseudomonadati; phylum Pseudomonadota; class Alphaproteobacteria; order Rhodospirillales; family Azospirillaceae; genus Azospirillum; species Azospirillum sp. A26. The sequence continues at coordinate 2,056,221 of NZ_CP170472.1, forward strand.
GACTGGTGGGCGAAGGATCTGCCGATCAACCGCGGCCGCTACAATTTCGACCGCATCCGCTACGACTATTACCGCGACCTCGACGTGGCGTTCGAAGCGTTCAAGGCCGGCGCCTATGATTTCCGGCTGGAGAATTCGTCGAAGAACTGGACCACCGGCTACAATGTTCCGGCGGTGCAGAACGGCCAGATCATCAAGGAGGAAATCAAGCACGAGGACCCGCAGGGCATGCAGGCCTTCGTCTTCAACATCCGCCGCCCGGTCTTCCAGGACCGCCGCGTGCGCGAGGCGCTGAACTACCTGTTCGATTATGAATGGACGCGGGCCAACCTGTCCTATGGCCTGTACCAGCGCACCAAGAGCTATTTCGCCAACACCGAACTGGCCTCTACCGGCCTGCCGTCCCCTGAGGAACTGAAGCTGCTGGAACCCTTCCGCGGCCAGATCCCGGACGAGGTCTTCACCAAGCCCTACGAGCCGCCGAAGACAGACGCCAGCGGCAACATCCGCGGCAACCTGCGCACCGCGCTGGGCCTGCTGAAAGACGCCGGCTGGGAGTTGAAGAACGGCAAGCTGGTGAATGCGCAGGGCCAGCCCTTCCGCTTCGAGTTCCTGCTGGTCCAGGCCGACATGGAACGCATCGTCCAGCCCTTCGTCCGCAATCTGGAGCGCGCTGGCATCGAGGCGCAGATCCGTGTGGTCGACAGCGCGCAGTACCAGAACCGCACCGATAATTTCGATTACGATATGATCATCGAGCGCTTCCCGCAGTCGTTGTCGCCCGGCAACGAGCAGCGCGATTACTGGGAATCCTCGCGCGCCGACCAGCCCGGCAGCCGCAACTCGATCGGCATCAAGAACCCAGCCATCGACAAGCTGGTGGAGACGCTGATCGCCGCCCCCGACCGCCCGGCGCTGATCGCCGCGACGCGGGCGCTGGACCGCGTGCTGCTGTGGAACTGGTACGTCATCCCGCACTGGCACGACACGGTGTACCGCGTCGCCTATTGGAACCGTTTCTCCCATCCCACGGTTGCCCCAAAGTACGGCCTGGGCTTCCCGGACAGCTGGTGGATCGATGCCGACAAGAACGCCAAGCTGGCCAACAGCGCACGCCGCACGGGACCGTGACCTGTAGTCTGGTCTAAGCTGTCGTTTCCTTAGAAGACTGGGGAGGGTCGGGACACCCGCGATGCTGGCCTACATCATCCGCCGCCTGTTGCTGATCATCCCCACCCTGTTCGGGATCATGGTGATCAATTTCCTGATCGTGCAGATCGCCCCCGGCGGCCCGATCGAGCAGATGATCGCCCGCGTCCAGGGCACCGCGGTGGAAGCGACCTCGCGCATCGGCGGCAGCGCCGGCGGCGACGCCAACGCCGCCCAGCGCCAGAACCAGACCGGCGGCGACAGCGGCGGCAAGTATCGCGGCGCCCAGGGTCTGGACCCCGCCTTCATCAAGCAGCTGGAGAAGGAGTTCGGCTTCGACAAGCCGCTGCACGAACGCTTCATCCACATGATGTCGAACTACATCGTGTTCGATTTCGGGACCAGCTACTTCCGCGACCGCCGCGTGGTCGATCTGGTGCTGGAAAAGATGCCGGTGTCGATCTCGCTCGGCATCTGGACGACGCTGATCGTCTATCTGGTCTCCATCCCCTTGGGCATCGCCAAGGCGGTGCGCGACGGCCAGCCCTTCGACGTCTGGACGTCGGGCGTCGTCATCGTCGGCTACGCCATCCCCAGCTTCCTGTTCGCGGTGCTGCTGATCGTGGTGTTCGCCGGCGGGCGCTATTTCGACTGGTTCCCCCTGCGCGGGCTGGTCTCGGACAATTGGGCCAGCCTGCCCTGGTACAAACAGGTGCTCGACTATTTCTGGCACATGGCGCTGCCGGTGTTCTCCATGGTGATCGGCGGCTTCGCCGGCCTGACCATGCTGACCAAGAACTCCTTCATGGAGGAGATCGGCAAGCAGTACGTCACCACCGCGCGCGCCAAGGGCCTGACCGAGAACCGCGTGCTGTACGGCCATGTCTTCCGCAACGCCATGCTGATCGTCATCGCCGGCTTCCCCGGCGCCTTCATAGGCATCCTGTTCACCGGCGCCATGCTGATCGAGGTGATCTTCTCGCTCGACGGGCTGGGGCTGCTGGGTTTCGAGGCGGCAATCAACCGCGACTATCCGGTGATGTTCGGCACGCTCTATTTCTTCACGCTGCTGGGGCTGATCATGAATCTGGTCGGCGACATCACCTATGTGATGGTCGATCCCCGCATCGACTTCGACTCGCGGAGGGTGTGATGACTCCGCTGACCCGGCGCCGGCTGGCCAATTTCAAGGCGAACCGCCGCGGCTTCTGGTCCTTCTGGATCTTCCTGGTGCTGTTCACCGTCTCGCTGGGGGCGGAGTTCATCGCCAACGACAAGCCGCTGCTGATCGAATACGAGAACCACTATTACTGGCCGGTCTTCCACACCTACCCCGAGACCACCTTCGGCGGCGAGTTCGAGACGGAGACCGATTACCGCGACCCCTATGTCCGCGACCTGATCGCCGCCAAGGGCTGGATGGTCTGGCCGCCGATCCCCTACAGCTACCGCACCATCAACTACAACCTGCCGGTCCCGGCGCCTGCCCCGCCGTCGGCCGACAACTGGCTCGGCACCGACGACCAGGGGCGCGACGTGGTGGCGCGGCTGATCTACGGCTTCCGCATCTCGGTGCTGTTCGGTCTGGTGCTGACCCTCTTCTCGTCGGTCATCGGCGTCGCGGCCGGCGCGGTCCAGGGCTATTTCGGCGGCCTGACCGACCTGCTGTTCCAGCGCTTCATCGAGATCTGGCAGGGGCTGCCCACCCTGTTCCTGCTGATCATCCTGGCCAGCGTGGTGACGCCGACCTTCTGGTGGCTGCTCGGCCTGCTGCTGCTGTTCTCCTGGACCGCCCTGGTCCATGTGGTGCGGGCGGAGTTCCTGCGGGCGCGCAACCTCGATTACGTGCGCGCGGCCAAGGCGCTGGGGGCCGGCGACGTGACCATCATGGTGCGCCATGTGCTGCCCAACGCCATGGTGGCGACGCTGACCTTCATGCCCTTCATCCTCAACGGCTCGATCACCACCCTGACCGCGCTGGATTTCCTCGGCTTCGGCCTGCCGCCCGGCTCGCCGTCGCTGGGCGAGCTGCTGGCCCAGGGCAAGGCCAATCTCCAGGCGCCGTGGCTGGGCCTGACCGCCTTCTTCGTGCTGGCGATCATGCTGAGCCTGCTGATCTTCATCGGCGAGGCGGTGCGCGACGCCTTCGACCCGCGCAAGACCATCGCCCAGATGTCGACCGCGCTGCCCGGCGAGGCCGCCGCGGCCACCGCGGCGCGCAAGGAAGCGGCGGAATGACGATGACGACCGTGAAGAGCCCGACATGAGCCTGATGCCCCCCAACCCCGACCTGCTGTCCGTGCGGGGCCTGCGCGTCGATTTCCGCTCGGGCGCCGGCGCGACCCAGGCGGTCAAGGGCGTGTCCTTCGACATCCAGAAGGGCGAGACGCTGGCGCTCGTCGGCGAATCGGGCTCCGGCAAGTCGGTGACGGCGCTGTCGATCCTGCAGCTGCTGCCCTACCCGATGGCGCACCACCCCGCCGGCTCGATCCGCTTCCGCGACACCGAACTGCTGGGCGCGGAGGAGCGGACCCTGCGGCAGGTGCGCGGCAACCGCATCGCCATGATCTTCCAGGAGCCGATGACCTCGCTGAACCCGCTGCACAGCATCGAGCGGCAGATCAACGAGACCCTGTTCCTGCACAAGCGCCTGTCGACCAGCGCCGCCCGCGCCCGCACGCTGGAGCTGCTGCGCCTCGTCGGCTTGCCCGACCCGGAAAAGCGGCTGACCGCCTACCCGCACGAGCTGTCGGGCGGCCAGCGCCAGCGCGTGATGATCGCCATGGCGCTCGCCAACGAGCCCGACCTGCTGATCGCCGACGAGCCGACCACCGCGCTCGACGTCACCATCCAGGCGCAGATCCTGGCGCTGCTGAAGGATCTGCAAAGCCGCTTCGGCATGGCGCTGCTGCTGATCACCCACGATCTCGGTGTGGTGCGCAAGATGGCGGACCGCGTCTGCGTGATGAACCAGGGTGAGATCGTCGAGCAGGCCAAGGTCGACGACCTGTTCATCCGCCCGCGCCACGCCTACACCAAGAAGCTGCTGTCGGCCGAGCCGCGCGGCAACCCGCTGTCGCCCCCCGAGGATGCGGCGGAGGTGATGGCCGCCGACCGGCTGAAGGTCCATTTCCCGATCAAGAAGGGACTGCTGCGCCGCACCGTCGGCCATATCAAGGCGGTGGACGGCGTCGATGTCGCGGTCCGCCGCGGCCACACCGTCGGCGTCGTCGGCGAATCGGGCTCGGGCAAGACGACGCTGGGCCTCGCCCTGCTGCGGCTACACGCCAGCGAGGGCGCCATCCGCTTCGACGGCACCGACATCCAGGGCTGGCAGCCGAAGCGCCTGCGGGGCTTGCGGCGCGAGATGCAGATCGTCTTCCAGGACCCCTACGGCAGCCTGTCGCCCCGCCTGTCGGTCGGCCAGATCATCGGCGAGGGGCTCGGCATCCACGGCATCGGCGACGCCAAGGAACGCGAGGCGATGGTCGCCCGCGCGCTGGAGGAGGTCGGCCTGCCGCCCGAGGCGCGCAACCGCTACCCGCACGAGTTCTCCGGCGGCCAGCGCCAGCGCATCGCCATCGCCCGCGCCCTGGTGCTGAAGCCGAAATTCGTCGTGCTGGACGAGCCGACCTCGGCGCTCGACATGTCGGTGCAGGCGCAGATCGTCGACCTGCTGCGCGACATCCAGGCCCGCCACAACCTCGCCTACCTGTTCATCAGCCACGATCTGCGGGTGGTGCGGGCGCTGTCCAGCCACGTCATGGTGATGAAGGACGGCAAGGTGGTCGAACAGGGACCGACCCAGCGCATCTTCGAGGAGCCGCGCGAGGAGTACACCCGCGCCCTGCTCGCCGCCGCGTTGAACCTGGAGGCGGTGGAGTCGCCGGCGGTGCGGACGTAGGGTGCGTGCGATTCCTTGGGCGCGGGAGGTGCGGACAAGATTTCCACGGATTTCACGGATTGGGACACGGATTTCACGGATGTCGCGGCCCAAGGCCGCCCCCCTTCGTGAAGGGCCGAAGCGCCGCTAAGTTCAAAAAAATCCGTGAAATCCGTGTCTAAATCCGTGAAATCCGTGGAAAAGCCACGCACCGGAACCACAGCGTCCGGGACAACCCGCCACCGTGCCAAGGGCTTTATCCCGAACCGCTCCCTCGGGTAGGGTACCGCTCCCCTCGCACAAGACCGACGCGCCGCCGCCATGACCGACTCCGCCCCGCAAGACGCCGCCCGCCTCGCCGAAGCCGTCCGCTCTGGCGACCGCCGCGCGCTGGCACGGGCGATCACGCTGATCGAATCGACGCGCGCCGACCATCGCGTCACCGCCGAGGCGCTGCTGGCGGCGCTGCTGCCCCATACCGGCAACTCGGTGCGACTCGGCATCTCCGGCGTGCCGGGGGTCGGCAAATCGACCTTCATCGAGGCGTTCGGGCTGCATGTCATCGGGCTGGGGCACAAGGTCGCGGTGCTGGCGGTCGATCCGTCGTCGCAGCGCACCGGCGGCTCGATCCTGGGCGACAAGACCCGGATGGTCGACCTGTCGCGCGATCCCGACGCCTTCATCCGCCCTTCCCCCGCCGGTGCGACGCTGGGCGGCGTGGCGCGCCGCACCCGCGAGGCGATGCTGGTCTGCGAGGCCGCCGGCTTCGACGTGATCGTGGTGGAGACGGTCGGCGTCGGCCAGTCGGAGACCGCGGTCGCCGACATGGTCGACCTGTTCATGCTGCTGCTGCTGCCGGCCGGCGGCGACGAGTTGCAGGGCATCAAGAAGGGCATCGTCGAGCTGGCCGACCTCGTGGTCGTCAACAAGGCCGACGGCGATCTCGCCGCCACCGCCCGCCACACCGTCGCCGATTACCGCCATGCGCTGACCCTGCTGCGCCATGGCGACTGGCGGGTCCCGGTTCTCAGCTGCTCGGCCTTCAAAAAGATCGGCATCGACACGATCTGGGACACCATCGGCGAGCACAAGGCGCTGACCGAGGCCAACGGCGCCCGCGCCACCCGCCGGGCGGAACAGGCCCGCGCCTGGCTGTGGAGCGAGATCCGTGAGACGCTGATCGACCGTTTCCGCGCCCATCCGGCGGTGCGGGCCGATCTGGCGCGACTCGAGGCCGAGGTGACCGCCGGAACCACCATCCCGGCGGCGGCAGCCCACACCCTTCTCGGGCGCTTCCTCGACCGGACGGAAACCGCCTGATCCAACGGGGCATAACCCGTTCAGCTTATGTTGCACCGCAACAAATCCGTTGCACCGCACCAACCGTAGGGCTATTCTGCACCGGGCGGGAAAGGGGCGACGTGCGCCGATTCGACTTTGTCGGTTCGCCTTCGTCGCTTGGGCCGGGGTGCCCGCGGTCTCCTGGGGTTACGCCGGAGCGGCCTTTCCGTTTCCGCCAATATGCCTTGCTCTACGGGAGACAACGCCATGACCGCTCAGCCGACCCCCGCCAACGTCCTGACCCTGTTCAAGACCAACGCCCAAACCACTGCCGCCAAGTCCGCCCGCGTCGCCACGCTGGTGCAGGACGGCTACCGCCGCTGGTTCGACGGCGTCACCGCCTCGGTCAACGACGCCAGCCGCTTGGCCGCCGGGCTGGGCAAGGCCCGCAACGCCGCCGATCTGGCGGCCTTGCAGCGCGATTGGCTGTCCACCACCCAGGCCCGCGTGACCGAGAGCGTGCAGGGCTTCCTGGACGTCTCCACCAAGATCGCCGCCGAGATCACCGCCCTGCCGGCCCCGGCCGCGGAGACTGCCCCGTTGGCCGCTCCCGTGGCGGCCCCCACCCTGGCCCCCGTCGCCGCCCCGGCCCCGAAGGTCGAGGCACCGGTGGCGGCCCCGGTGATTGCCGCCCCGAAGGTCGAGGCTCCGAAGGTCGAAATCGCCGCCCCGGCTCCGGCCGTCGAGTCTCCGCAGGCCGCCCCGGTTCCGGCCCCTGTTCCGGCTGTTGCCGCGGAGACCGCTCCGGTCGCCGCCACCGTTGCCGCTCCGGCCGCCGACTCGGTCGAGGTTCCGGTGAAGGAACTGGTCGAAACGGTGAAGGCCGAGACGGCCGCCCCCGCCGCGGCAATCGCCGCCGAGGCGAAGGCGGTGGCCAAGCCGGCGCAGCGCCGCCCCGGCAAGCCGCTGGCCGCCAAGCCGGCGTCGAAGACCTCGCCGACCGTGAACTGACACCCGTCGGCACAAGATTGGCGCGGCTCGTCTCTTCGTCGGATCGAAGAGGCCGCCGCGCTTCGACTCTCCACAATACCGCGACGACTCGGGCTTTAACGGTTTCATCGCGGTTCCCGGTTTGAAGACAGGCTTGACGACGGCGCTTTTGTTCGACTATATAGCGGCCTCCTTCGGGCGGCGGGCCGTCCGTTACCGGGTTTCATTTGCTAAAATAAAGGAACAGTCCGATGGCACGTCGGTGCTCCGTGACCGGCAAGGGCACGCAGTTTGGCAACAACGTCAGCCACGCCAACAACAAGAATCGTCGCCGCTTCCAGCCGAACCTCCAGGAAACGTCGCTGCTCAGCGACAGCCTGGGTCAGCTGGTGCGTCTGCGCCTCTCGGTGAACGCGATCCGCTCGATCGAGCACAAGGGCGGCCTCGACGCCTTCCTGCTCGATGCGAAGGACGCGGTGCTGAGCCTGGATGCCCGTCGCATCAAGCGCCGGATCTCCAAGGCGCAGGAGAAGCAGCAGGCCGCGGCCTGATCGCTTCCCCGATTCTGGGGCGCGTTTGGTGTGCTGACGCGGGGCGCTTGCCGCTCCGCTGAAGAAGTTAGGACGCGTACAGGACGATTCCGACTCCCGGTAAGAGAGCGGCGCGCGACATCCGAAAGGGTGCCGCGCGTTTCGTCATTTCAGGGCCTGCTGTTTCCGGGCCTCTCATTTCTTGCGATGTGAACCATGGAACATCTCCGGAAAGATGTTCCACGCCGTTCCATCTTCAACATTTCATCGGCTGGCGCCCTACTCTTCCAGCAGCCCGTCCGGATCCTCGGCATCCACCACCCGCCGGGCGATCTCATAGCCGAAGCCGGCGCGCCCCAGCGCCGCCATGTCCTTCTCCCGCTGCGCCGCGCGCTGGTCCGGCCGCCGGTAGGGTCCCAGACGGCGCCGCTTCGCCAGCGCCAGCGCCGCCGTCAAATCCAAGTCCGGCCCGACATCCTCGCGCAGGCTGTCCAGCGCCTTGTCGGCCTCGTCGCGGCCGATGCCCTTGCCGGCCAGCTTCTGGGCGATCAGCCGGGTGGAGGCGCCGCGGCGGTGCAGGCTTTCGGTGCGCATCCGGGCATAGGTCTCGTCGTTCAGCAGGCCGCTGCGGACATAGCGCGCCACCAACTCGTCGATCCAGCGGGCCCCCTCCTCGCGGTCGGTGCCGTGGGCCTTGGCCGACAGGTCGACCTTGCGCATCAGCACCCGGCGCAGATTGGATGTCGAACTGGCGAAGCGCTCCAGATAATACAGCGCCGCGTTCTCCAGATACTGCGGCGTGACCCGCTTCGGCGGCTTTCTCGCCGGCGACCGGGCGGGGGGAACGGAACGCTTATCGTCGGTGTTCATGGCAGTCCCTTCGGCGGCGGCGGTTGCCGGATGGGCGGGCCGCACGTACAGTCCGTGGCCTTACTGGCGGTCCGTGACCTACCCGGCGCCCTTTCCTGGCGAAACAGTTCCGGCCCTCACCCGGCTCCCCCAGGGGGGCCGAAACCGCGGGTGCCGGTTCCCAAAAGGCAGATCGTGACGCGATGACCCTTCCCCTTCCTCCCATGCCGCGCAATGTCGGTTCCGTCAACTGGATCGGCCTGTGGACGCTTTATGCACGCGAGGTGCGGCGCTTCATCAAGGTGCACCAGCAGACCGTCTGGGCGCCGGTGGTGACGACGCTGCTCTATTACGCGGTGTTCGCCCTGTCGCTGGGGGCGGCGGTGCGGATGGTCGGCCCGACGCCTTACCTGGAGTTCCTGGCCCCCGGCCTGATCATGATGGCGATGGTGCAGAACGCCTTCGCCAACACCTCCTCCTCCGTCGTGATCGCCAAGGTCCAGGGCAACATCGTCGACATCCTGATGCCGCCGCTGTCGCCGATGGAACTGGTCAGCGGCTTCGTGCTGGGCGGCGTCACCCGCGGCGTCGTGGTCGGTCTGGTGACGGGTCTCGCCATCTGGGCGGTGATCCCGATGCACATGCCGCATCCGGGCTTCGTCATCTTCCATGCGGTGATGGCGTCGATGCTGCTGGCGCTGCTGGGTCTGGTCGGCGGCGTCTGGTCGGAGAAGTTCGACAACATCGCCGCGGTGACCAACTTCGTGGTGACGCCGCTGTCCTTCCTGTCCGGCACCTTCTATTCGGTCGACACCCTGCCGCCGGTCTTCTGGTGGGTCGCCCATTTCGATCCGTTCTTCTACATGATCGACGGTTTCCGCTACGGCTTCATCGGGGTGTCCGACGGGGCGCGCTGGCTGGGCGTGGCGGTGATGCTGGGCGTGAATATCGGTCTGTGGTGGCTCGCCTGGCGCATGTTCAAGACCGGCTACAAGCTTAAGGCGTGAAGACGCTGCGAAAACAGCGCTTTTTCACCCCTGTCCGTTGACAGAACCCATCAATCCCCGGATATTTGCCGTTCCCGGCGGTCAGGCATTGGCCGCCGGATTTTCCTTTTTTGGGAGACCAAAGCCGTGATCCCCGTCGTTATGCCCACATACGCCCGCGCCGATGTTGTTTTCGAGCGCGGTGAAGGTCCGTATCTCTACGCGACCGACGGGCGACGATTCCTCGACTTCGCCGCAGGCGTCGCGGTGAACGCCCTGGGTCACGCGCATCCCTATCTGGTTGAGAAGCTGACCGAGCAGGCGCAGAAGCTGTGGCACACCTCCAACCTGTTCCGGGTCGCCGGGCAGGAGAGCCTGGGCAAGCGCCTGACCGAGGTGACCTTCGCCGACACGGTGTTCTTCACCAACTCCGGTGCGGAAGCGTGGGAATGCGGCGCCAAGGCCGTCCGCAAGTACCATTATGACAGCGGCAACCCGCAGAAGAACCGCATCATCACCTTCGAGCAGGCCTTCCATGGCCGCACGCTGGGCGCCATCTCGGCCGCCAAGCAGGAGAAGCTGGTGCATGGCTTCGACCCGCTGCTGGACGGCTTCGATCAGGTGCCGTTCGGCGATCTGGACGCCGTGCGCGCCGCGATCACGCCGGCCACCGGCGGCATCTGCGTCGAGCCGATCCAGGGCGAGGGCGGCATCCGTGCCGGCTCGGTGGAGTTCCTGCGCGGCCTGCGTGCGCTGTGCGACGAGCATGGCCTGCTGCTGTTCCTGGACGAGATCCAGTGCGGCATGGGCCGCACCGGCAAGCTGTTCGCCCATGAATGGGCCGGCATCGCGCCGGACGTCATGTGCGTCGCCAAGGGCATCGGCGGCGGCTTCCCGCTCGGCGCCTGCCTTGCGACCGAGCGTGCGGCGTCCGGCATGACCGCGGGCACCCACGGCTCGACCTATGGCGGCAACCCGCTGGCGACCGCCGTCGGCAACGCCGTGCTGGACGTCGTTCTGGCGCCGGGCTTCCTGGACGACGTGCAGAAGACCTCGGCCCTGCTGCGCGGCCGTCTGGAGGAGCTGATCGCCAGGCATCCGTCGATGTTCCTGGAGCTGCGCGGCCAGGGCCTGATGCTGGGCCTCAAGCTGGGCCAGCCGGTCGGCGAGGTGGTGGCGAAGCTGCGCGCCAACGGCCTGCTGTCGGTTCCGGCCGGCGACAATGTGGTGCGGCTGCTGCCGCCCCTGAACATCGGCGAAGCCGAAGTGAACGAAGCCGTCGGGATCCTCGACCGGACGGCGCAGGAGTGCGTGGGATGAACGGCGACAACAACACCGCCAACGGCACGGTTCGGCATTTCCTCGACATCGACCGGATGGACGGCGCCACCCTGCGCCGCCTGCTCGACCATGCCGTCCGCATCAAGGCCGACCTGAAGAAGGACCGGCTGGCCCATTCCACCCTGCTGGCCGGCCGCTCGCTGGCCCTGATCTTCGAGAAGCCCTCGACCCGCACCCGCGTGTCGTTCGAGGTCGGCATGCAGCAGTTCGGCGGCAATGTCGTGGTGCTGAAGCCCGACGACATGCAGCTCGGCCGCGGCGAGACCATCGGCGACACCGCCCGAGTGCTGTCGCGCTTCGTCGATGCGGTGATGGTCCGCACCACCGGCGAGGAGCGGGTGCATGAGCTGGCGGCCCACGCCAGCGTGCCCATCATCAACGGCCTGACCGACCAGACCCACCCCTGCCAGATCATGGCCGACCTGATGACCTTCGAGGAGCATCGCGGTCCGATCAACGGCCGGACCATCGCCTGGATCGGCGACTGCAACAACGTCGCGGTCAGCTGGGCGCATGCCGCCGTCCGCTTCGGCTTCGAGCTGCGTCTGGCCTGCCCGACCGTCTACGGCCCGTCGCCGGAGCTGCTGGCCTGGGCCGAGCGTGAGGGCAGCGGCCGTCTGGTCGTCACCGACAGCCCGGAAGAGGCGGTGCGCGGGGCCGAATGCGTCATCACCGACGCCTGGGCCTCGATGCACAACACCGACGTGGACGAGCGCGCCGCGATCCTCGCCCCCTATCAGGTGAACGAGGCGCTGATGGCGCACGCGCACCCCGAGGCGCTGTTCATGCACTGCCTGCCGGCCCACCGGAACGAGGAAGTGACCGACGGCGTGATCGACGGCCGCCATTCGGTGGTCTGGGACGAGGCGGAAAACCGCCTGCACGCCCAGAAGGCCATCCTCGGCTGGTGCATGGGCGTTCTGGACTGACCGTCCACGCCCGATCCCTGCAGTCGACGCTTCGATTGGCCCTCTCCCCACCGCGGGAGAGGGCCAAATTCGCATGGGTGCTCTACCGATCTTGATTCGGCCCCCCCGCACCCCGATCTTCGGCCCTACGCCTGCATAACCGGTCTCTGTCTTAAGGAATCTGCCCTATGGACGATCCGTCCGTCCGCCCGCTCACCGATGATTTCGTCCTGCCGTTCCAGATCGAGGCGTCGCGCCTGCGCGGCCGCATCATCAAGATGGGACCGGCGATCGACGAGATCCTGACCCGCCACGACTATCCGCCCACCGTCGCCCGCTTCCTGGCGGAGACGGCGACGCTCGCCGTGCTGCTCGCCAGCATGCTGAAGTACGAGGGTATCTTCACGCTCCAGACCAAGGGCGACGGGCCGATCAGCCTGATGGTGGCCGACGTCACCTCGGTCGGCGACGTGCGCGCCTATGCCCAGTTCGATCCGGAAGCGCTGGCCAAGGCCGAGCGGGACGTCGACATCGCCCCGGCCGCTGCCCTGCTGGGCAAGGGCTACATCGCCTTCACGGTGGACCAGGGTCCCGACACCGACCGCTACCAGGGCATCGTCGAGCTGTATGGCAAGACGCTGACCGACTGCGTCCAGCATTACTTCCGCCAGTCGGAGCAGATCGACACCGGCCTGACCGTCTCGGTCGACCGGGCGGCGCTGCCGGACGGCTCCTTCGGCCCCTGGCGGACCGGCGGCATCATGGTCCAGCGCCTGCCGCAGGAACAGGGCCTGACCGCGTCGGACGACGAGGACGATTGGCGCCGCGCCATGGCGCTGATGGCCAGCGTGTCCGGCGACGAGCTGCTGTCGACCGACCTGCCGGCCGCCGACCTGCTCTACCGCCTGTTCCACGAGGACGGCGTGCGGGTCTATGAGGGCAACGCGCTGCGCTTCGGCTGCCGCTGCTCGCGCGAGCGGGTGGAGACCATGCTGCGCAGCCTGCCCCGCGAAGAGGTGCAGGAGCTGAAGATCGACGACGGCCGGGTCGAGGTGACCTGCCAATTCTGCTCGACCGACTACCACTTCACCGACGCGGATCTCGACCGCGTGTATGGCGCGTAACCAGAGCAGGACCGGCCGCTGCCGAAAGGCGCCGGCCGGCCGCTTGCGCTCCCCTCGCCCATACTCTATGTCAATCTTTGACATGAACCCTTCATAGGGAGGACGGCGATGGCGACCAATGTGCATCTCACACCGGAGTTGGAGCGCTTCGCCCGCGACTGTGTCGAAGGCGGGCGATACAACAATGTGAGCGAAGTCGTGCGCTCCGGGCTGCGGTTGCTGCAGGATGCCGAGGAGCGGCGGCGAAATTTCAACGCCATGCTGCTCCAGGCCGAGGCCGAGGCCGACCGCGACGGCAGCGTCGCCATGGACGACATGCTGGCGGAGATCGACCGGATCATCGACCCCGGCAGCGACTCCCGCAGCCAATGACCGCCGTGGCTCTGTCGCCGGCGGCCCGCCGCGACCTGCTGGCGGCAATCCGCTGGATCGCCCAGGACAATCCCGGCGCCGCCCGTGCGTTGCGCGATACCATGGCCCGCGCCGCCCACCGCATCGGCGCTCATCCCCTGGCCGGAACGCAGCGCCTGGAACTGGCCGACCCGCCCTATCGCTTCGTCAGCCTGACCGGCTTTCCCTATATCGTCGTCTACAATTCCGAACGCCGGCCGCCGCTGATCGTGCGCATCCTTCATGGCGCCCGCGACCTGCCGGTCCTGCTCGGCGACCTGCCGCGCGATGCCGTGGACGGTTGAAGCACTCCCAAAAGCGCTCACCGGAATAGGCGGGATGCACCCCTCCGCCTTGGCGGCTATAGTGCCGCCGCACTTGCCCACCCACCCTCCCTCACCCGGAGCCCCCATGCTGTCGCGCCGCTTCACCCTTGCCGCCGGAATGGCCACCCTCCTGCTCGCCGCCTGCCAGAGCGCGCCGCCGCGGCCGGCGCCCCGTCCAGTCGACTTCGCCAATTTCGGGCCGATCGTTCTGAATGCCGGCACCATCGACGTGGTCGACGCCTACCGCCCGGTCGGCGGCAAGCATGTGGAGGACCGCTCCGCGGTTCCGCCGGCCGAGGCGGTGCGGCGCTGGGCGGCGGAGCGCTTGCAGGCGGCCGGCGGGACGGGCCGTGTGCGCGTCACCATCCGCGACGCCAGCATCGTCGAGGTGGCGCTGCCCACCAAGAAGGGCATTACCGGCTATTTCACCAACGACCAGGCCCAGCGCTACGACGGCCGGATCGAGGTGGAGATCTCCGGCGAGGTGCCGGACACCGGCAATGGCGGCTTCCGCGGCGTGACCCGCTCCACCGTCACCCACTCCACCACCGTGGCGGAGAACATCTCGCTGGCCGACCGCGAGGCCACTTTCCTCGACATCACCCGCCGGATGATGGAGGACCTGAACGCCCGCCTCGATGCCGGCATCCGCAAGGATCTGGCGCCGATGGTCCGCCGCTGACCTTTTTGTAAGAGTTGGCCGGGCGCAAGAGTTGGCCCGCCCTTTGCGGTGGTGCACCCGACGTTTCGTCAGAACGGAAGGTGCCCATGCCGAAATTCGACCTCTACGTCGTCCGCCCGCCGGAGGGATCGGCCACGATCACAGCCATTCCCGAGGAAAAACAGCAGTCGTCTCAGGCGGCGCTCCGCAATCTCAGCCGCTCCGGCTGCATGGTGAAGTCCCTGGGCGACATAGACCTGTCCTTCGTCAAGAAGTCGGAGGCGCAGATCAAGCTGGAACTGGCGGTGCGGCAGATGTTCGCCGCCTCCGCCTACAAACCGCCGGTGTCCATTGTCTGGTAGTGGCCGTCCGGTGTTGACCATCCGGTAGCGGCATGAGGCGAGTGTCCTTCCGGCGGGGGCGGCAGAAACTGCCCCCGCCCGCCGCCCGTATCGGCAAACCCTGCCCTAGAGTGTGATCGGTTCAAGCGGAATCGCTTGAAGCGTGAATCACACGAAAAACCAAAAGACTAGAGTCCGTCTGGTGCTTCAATAAGCATCAGACGGACTCTAGATTTCCAGCTGCATGCCCAGCTCGACCACCCGGTTGGGCGGAATGCAGAAATACTCCGACGCGCTGGACGACAGCTTCGACAGGAAGATGAACAGCGGCTCCTGCCAGCGCGGCAGGCCGGACTTGCCATGGCTGCGGATCAGCGTCTCGCGGCTGACGAAATAGGTCGTCTCCATCGGCTCGAACGGCAGTCCGGGGATGCGCTTGCTTTCCAGCGCCACCGGGATGTCCGGCTCGTCCTTGAAGCCGAAATGGACGATCAGCCGGAAGAACCCGGCCGACAGCGCCTTCAGCTCGAAGCGCTGCTCGTCCGGCACATGCGGCACGTCCTCGATGTCGACGGTCAGCAGCACGACGCGCTGATGCAGCACCTTGTAGTGCTTCATGCTGTGCAGCAGCCCCGGCGGCAGGCCGCGCGGGTTGCCGGTCAGGAACACCGCGGTGCCCGGCACCCGCTGCACCGACCCGCTCTTCAGCCGCTCCAGCAATATGTCGAAGGGCAGCGCATCCTCGGCCAGCCGCTTGCGCACCACCTCGCGGCCGCGCCGCCACGTCGCCATCAGCAGGAAGACCGCCGCCCCCACCACCAGCGGGAACCAGCCGCCCTCCTCCACCTTCACCAGATTGGCGAGGAACAGCGCCATGTCGACGGTCAGGAACACCGCCAGCGCCAGCACCGCCTGCCACAGCTTCCAGCGGCCGAGCGAGCGCGCCACCTTGTAGGCCAGCAGCGTGGTCGCCACCATCGTGCCGGTCACCGCGATGCCGTAGGCGGCGGCGAGGTTGCTGGAGGTCTGGAAGCTCAGAACCAGCAGGATGACGCCGGCCAGCAGCAGCCAGGTCAGCTGCGGCATGTAGATCTGGCCCTTCTCGTGCTCCGAGGTGTGCATCACCTCCATCCGCGGCAGATAGCGCAGATGCATGGCCTGCAGGGTCACCGAATAGGCGCCGGAGATCACCGCCTGCCCGGCGATGATGGTGGCGGCGGTGGCCAGCAGCAGCAGCGGCACCTGCGCCCAGTCCGGCGCCAGATGGAAGAAGGGGTTCTCGATGGCTTCCGGCTCGTGCAGCAGCAGGGCGCCCTGGCCGAAATAGCACAGCAGCAGCGACGGCAGCACGATGCTGTACCAGGCGCCGCGGATCGGCTTGCGGCCGAAATGCCCCATGTCGGCATAGAGCGCCTCCGCCCCCGTCACCGCCAGCACCACGGCACCCAGCAGCAGGAAGCCGTGCCAGCCATGGTTGAACAGCATCTCCACCGCATGGCCGGGCCACACCGCGCCCAGTACGCCGGGATAGCGGATGATCTGCCCCAGACCCAGCACCGCCAGCGTCAGGAACCACACCAGCATCACCGGCCCGAACAGCTTGCCGACCTTCTCGGTGCCGAATCGCTGCAGCACGAACAGCCCGACCAGGATGGTCAACGTGATCGGGATGACATAGCTGTCCAGGGCCGGGGCGACGACATGCAGGCCCTCCACCGCGCTCAGCACCGAGATGGCGGGAGTGATCAGGCTGTCGCCGTAGAACAGCGAGGCGCCCATCACGCCGATCGCCATGACGACCCCGGTCCGCCGGTGCCCCGGCCGCATGCCGCGCAACGCCAGCGCGGTCAGCGCCAGGATGCCGCCTTCGCCCTGGTTGTCGGCGCGCATGATGAAGATGACGTACTTCACCGTCACCGTGATGATCAGCGCCCAGAAGATCAGCGACAGCACGCCCAGGATGACTTCGGGCGTCAGCGGGAAGCCGCCGCCCTCGGTCAGGCATTCACGCAGCGTGTAGAGCGGGCTGGTGCCGATGTCGCCATAGACGACACCCAGCGCCCCCAGCGCGAGCGCGCGCAGCTTGGCCGCATGCTCCCGCCCATCCATGCTTGCTTCCATACCCGGTCCGCTCCGATCATTTCGATGCACAGCCATGCCTAAGGTGGCTTGGCGTGGCCGCGCAAGCACCGAATGGCGAAACGCGCCACCGGCACGACCGATCCCCGGTGATTTTCATCCCGACGGGTTCGGAACGCCATAGCGCCGGCGCGGCACTCGGCACCGTTGCATCGCGGCCGGGGCCGTGCTTCCATTCCTGCGTGCACCGTGGACAGTTCCGAGCCGGCAGCCATGTCCAACGATTTCCTGTTCGCCTCGGACGAGTCTCCCACCCCGCAGGATCTTTCCGGCGGGGCCGGCGGGACCGGCGACACCGACCCCGCCGCTCCGCCCTGGCTGGTGCTGGTCGCCGACGACGAGCCGGAGGTGCATGCCGTCACCCGGCTGGCGCTCGCCCGGCTGCGCTTTCGCAACCGTCCCGTCCGCCTGCTCGACTGCACCAGTGCGGCCGAGGCGGAACGCATCCTGCGCGACACCCCGGACATCGCCGTCATCCTGCTCGACGTGGTGATGGAGACCGAGGATGCCGGCCTGCGGCTGGCCCGCCGCATCCGCGAGGATCTGGGCAACCGCGCCATCCGCATCGTCCTGCGCACCGGCCAGCCGGCCCGCGTGCCGGAGGAGGAGCTGGTCCTCGCCTATGAGATCGACGGCTACACCGCCAAGACCGAACTGACGGCGCGCCGGCTGTTCACCAGCGTGGTGACGGCATTGCGCGCCTATGCCGATCTGGCAGCCCTGGAACAAAAACTTGCCGAACGCAGCCGCGCGCTGGAGGAGGCGACCGTCCGCCTCAACCGCATGGCGACGCTGGACCCGCTGACCGGCGTGTGGACCCGCCGCCGCTTCCTGGAACTGGCGGCGGCGGAGCTGGCGCGGGCACGGCGCTATGGCCGGCATCTCGGCGTCTTCCTGCTCGACCTCGACGGCTTCAAGGCGGTCAACGACGCCCATGGCGATGCCGTCGGCGACGCGGTGCTGCGCGCGGTGGTGAAGCGGATCCGGGCGGCGCTCCGCATCTCCGATCACATCGCGCGGTCGGGCGGGGAGGAGTTCGTCGTGCTTCTGCCGGAAACCGATGATGCCGGCGCCGCGGTGGTGGCGGAACGGGTGCGCGCCGCCCTGGCCGACAGCCCGATCCTGGTGGAGGAGCGGACGATCCCCGTCACCGCCAGCATCGGTGTCGCCAACTGGCTTCCCGCCGAGCCCGGCGTCGAACAGACCCTGCACCGCGCCGAACACGCTTTGCATGCAGCCAAGCAAGCCGGCCGCAACCGGGTCGAGCGCGCGCCGGGGCCATAGGGTGCCACACCCGGCCTTCCGTCCTGCCGACTGTGTAATATCGTTTCAGCGGCGCGATTGAACGGCGGCAGGCCAGGGGTTACTCCTATCGTTGGAAACATCCTGGCGTATGCCATTTCCGATCGGGAGTTCGCACATGTGGCAGGACTACACCAACGCGCTGATGACCGCCTTCGGGCTGGCCGGGCTGGGGTTCGGCATCGGCAAGCTCGTCATCGTGCTGGGCGAACACGCGATCGAACGCCGCCACGGGTCGGAGGGGGTGCGCGACATCATCGCCCGCCGCGCCAAGCTGGAGACGAAGCTGGAGGCCCGCCGCGGTGACCGCATCCGCGAACTGAAGGATCTGGACGGTGCGGCCGAGGATGTGCTGCGCCGCCGCAAGGTGATGGAACGCCAGATCGAGGAGGCTCGCCAGTCCGGCGAGCGGCTGGTCCGTCTGGTCGGCGAGGAGGTCCGGGGCAGCCCCTGCTACGTCGCCATGGTGGTGAACAAATATGTCGGCACCAGCGCCGTCCAGCAGAGCCAGCATGCGCTGGTCGATCCCAGCTGGGCACAGCCGCAGATGATCGAGGTTTGGGCCCGCTCGATGGCGGAGGCGCGGACGGAGATCGAGCGGCGCTACCCGCCCGCCTTCGGCTATGCCGTGACGCGGATGCAGGAATTCCTGTCCGCCGACACCCCCGTCGCCAAGGCCAGCTGAGCCCCCATCGAAAGCCGGACCCGCCATGGACAGCATGCCCTACATTTTCTCCGGTCTGGTCGGCCTCGCCTCCCTGGCGGTGTCGCTGCTGCTGGCGTTGCGCCGCCTGAAGACGTCGGAGGAGCGGATCGCCACCGCGGTGTCGCGCAAGCAGGCGCAGGTCGAGCGGATCAAGAAGATCGCCCGCGTCACGCTCCAGCAGGCCCGCGACCTGCGCGACGCTCGCCGCCGCAAGGCGATGGTCGAGCTGGGCTGTGAGGATTTGGAGCAGCGCCTGAAGGCCGCCGGCGCCAACGACCGCCGCATCTATGTGCTGGACGACCGCCGCACCCAGAAAGACCAGGGCTGGCTCCTGCGGGTGGTCAACATCGAATACGGCACCCGCGTCAACCCAACCCTGATCCCCACCGCGCTCGACAGCTGGAAGCGCGGTCGGCGTTTCCTCGTTTGGGCGCTCGACGAGAAGAAGGCCCGCGAAAAGGTCAACGCCCGCTTCCCGGAGAACAAGGGCTTCACCGTCATGGGCGTTGAATCCTATACTGGGTGACAATATGGCGGCAGAGCCACAACCTGCCTTAATGATGACATAAGTCCCATTTTCAGATTATCATCCCCGTGCGCACCCATGTGCCCGCGCCGGGGAGCCTTGTCATGATCCGTTACGCCGAGTTGCAGCTCGCCACCAACTTCAGCTTTTTGGAGGGGGCGTCGCACCCTGACGAGCTGGCGATGACGGCGGCGGCGCTGGGGCTGGCGGCGGTGGGGGTGACGGACCGCAATTCGCTGGCCGGCGTGGTGCAGATGCATGTGGCGGCGAAGAAGGCCGGCATCCGGCCGCTGATCGGCTGCCGGCTGGACCTGACCGATGCCGACAGCCTGCTGGCCTACCCGACCGACCGCGCCGCCTATGCGCGGCTGTCGCGGTTGCTGACGCTGGGCAAGATGCGGGCGCCGAAGGGCGAGTGCTTCATCGCCCGCACCGATGTGCTGGCCCATGCCGAGGGCATGCTGTTGCTGCTGCTCGGCCCCGACCGCCGCGACGAGGCGTTCCTGCGCGAACTGCGCGCCTGGCGCAGCGGGCTGGCGCGCGGACAGCTCTATCTGGCGGCGAGCCACCGCTACCAGGGCGACGATGCCCGCCGGCTGCGCTGGCTGGCCGGTCTGGCGGAGGCGGAGGGGGTGCCGCTGGTCGCCACCAACGACGTGCTCTATCACGGCGCCGGGCGGCGGGCGCTGGCCGACGTGATGACCTGCATCCGCCACCACACCACCATCGACGAGGCCGGCTGGCGGCTGTCCGCCAATGCCGAGCGCCACCTGAAACCGGCCGTCGAGATGATGCGGCTGTTCCGCGACCATCCCGACGCCGTCGCCCGCACCCTGGAGATCGCCGAGGCCTGCCGCTTCTCGCTGGAGGATCTGCGATACGACTATCCCGACGAGGTGGCGGAGGGCCGCGACCCGCAGGAGACGCTGATCGCCCTGACCTGGGACGGGGCGGCCAAGCGCTATCCGCCCGACCGCTTCCCCGGCGGCATCCCCGATGCGGTGCGGCAGACGGTGGAGCGCGAACTGGCCCTGATCGCCGAGCAGCGCTTCGCCCCTTACTTCCTGACCGTCCACGACATCGTCCGATTCGCCAGGGAAAAGGACATCCTCTGCCAGGGCCGCGGCAGCGCCGCCAACTCCGCCGTCTGCTATTGCCTCGGCATCACCTCGGTCGATCCGACCGAAGTCGACCTGCTGTTCGAGCGCTTCATCTCCTCCGCCCGCGGCGAGCCGCCGGACATCGACGTCGATTTCGAACATGAACGGCGCGAGGAGGTGATCCAGTACATCTACGGGAAATACGGCCGCGCCCGCGCCGGGCTGACCGCCACCGTCATCCGCTACCGCGCCCGCAGCGCCCTGCGCGAGGTCGGCAAGGCGATGGGGCTGTCGGCCGATCTGGTGGCGCGGCTGACCGGCTCGATCTGGGGCTGGAGCGGCCAGGGGGTGGACGAGGAGCGCGCCCGATCACTCGGTGTCGATCCCGACGACCCGAGGCTCAAGCGCACGCTGGAGCTTGCCAACGAGCTGATGGGGTTCCCCCGCCACCTGTCGCAGCATGTCGGCGGCTTCGTCATCACCCGCGGCCCGCTGTCGGATCTCTGCCCGGTCGCCAACGCGGCGATGGAGGACCGCAGCACCATCGAATGGGACAAGGACGACATCGACGC
The DNA here is from genome assembly GCF_042604635.1 of Azospirillum sp. A26. NCBI lineage: Bacteria > Pseudomonadati > Pseudomonadota > Alphaproteobacteria > Rhodospirillales > Azospirillaceae > Azospirillum > Azospirillum sp. A26. The sequence goes on from NZ_CP170472.1 coordinate 2,077,325, forward strand.
TCTCGGCATCCTGAAGGTCGACGTGCTGGCACTGGGCATGCTGACCTGCATCCATCGCGCCTTCGACCTGATCGAGCAGGTGCATGGGCAACGCTGGGCGCTCGCCACCCTGCCCCAGGACGATCCCGCGGTCTACGATATGCTGGGGCGGGCCGACAGCCTGGGCGTCTTCCAGGTCGAAAGCCGCGCGCAGATGAGCATGCTGCCGCGGCTGAGACCGGAGAAATTCTACGATCTGGTGATCGAGGTCGCCATCGTCCGCCCCGGCCCGATCCAGGGCGGCATGGTCCATCCTTACCTGCGCCGCCGCAGCAAAGTGGAGCCTGTGACCTACCCGATGCCGGTGCTGGAACCGGTCCTCAGCAGAACGCTGGGCGTGCCGCTATTCCAGGAACAGGCGATGAAGGTCGCCATGGTCGGTGCCGGCTTCACCGCCGAGGAGGCCGACCAGTTGCGCCGCGCCATGGCAGCCTTCCGCAAGAGCGGACAGGTCGAGCGGTTCCACGACAAGTTCGTCGCCGGCATGATCGCCAAAGGCTGCGACCGCGCTTTCGCCGAGCGCTGTTTCAAGCAGATCGAGGGGTTCGGCGAATACGGCTTCCCCGAGAGCCACGCCGCCAGCTTCGCCCTGCTGGTCTATGTCTCCGCCTGGATCAAGCACCACCACCCCGCCATCTTCGCCGCCGCCCTGCTGAACAGCCAGCCGATGGGCTTCTACGCCCCCGCCCAGATCGTCCGCGACGCGCGGGAGCATGGCGTGACGGTGCTGCCGCCGGACGTGAACCTGTCGGGCTGGGATTGTGCGGTGGAAAATCCGTCCTCGCTCCGCCTGGGTCTCCGCCTCATCAAGGGCTTCACTCCGCAGCACGCCGACTCGGTCGTCCTCTCCCGTGCCGGCGGCTACAGCGACCCTTACGACCTGTGGCGCCGCGCCCGCCTGCCGGTCGCGGCGCTCGAAAAGCTCGCCAAGGCAGACGCCTTCCGTTCCGTCGGGCTCGACCGCCGGGCGGCGCTGTGGGCGGTGCGGGCGCTGGGCGACCAGCCGCTGCCGCTGTTCGCGAGGCTCGACGGTCCGATGGCCGAGGAGTTGGAAGCCCCCCTGCCCGCCATGGCGCTCGGCGAGCATGTGGTGATGGATTACGGCAGCCTCTCCCTGTCGCTGAAGGCCCACCCGCTGTCGCTGCTGCGCGACGGCCTGCCCGGCATCACCCCGGCGGAGCGGCTGGCGCAGACGCGCGACGGCCGCCGCCTGACCACCGCCGGCCTCGTCCTGGTCCGCCAGCGGCCGGGCAGCGCCGAGGGCGTCGTCTTCATCACGCTGGAGGACGAGACCGGGATCGCCAACCTCGTCGTCATGCCCGACGCCTTCGAGACCTTCCGCCGCCCGATCATGACCGCCCGGCTGATGGCCGCCACCGGCCGGGTGCAGAACCATGAGGGTGTGGTGCATCTGCGCGTGGAAACACTGATCGACCTGACCCACCGGCTGGCCGACCTGACCGGTGAGAACAGCCCGTCGGCAGGCCCCTTCCCCAAGGGCCGCAATTTTCATTGAGGGAGCCGATCGCTCCTGACATCACGCTGTCAGGAGGGGCGTGCTATCAAGAGGGTGTGCCGGCACGAACCACGAACATCCACCCCACTCGCTGTCAGGAGCCACTCCGATGAACATCCCGCACGTCGTCACCTGGTTCGAGATTCCGGTCACCGACCTCGCCCGCGCGGTCGGCTTCTACGAGACCGTCTTCGCCGCCAAGATGGTCCAGGAACCCTGCCCCAGCGGCATGATCATGGCCGTCTTCCCGGCCGAAGGCAACGCCGTCAAGGGCTGCCTGATCCAGCATGAGGCCTGCAAGCCGAGCGCCGACGGCACCACCGTCTACCTGAACGGCGGCGACGACCTGTCCGCCCCGCTGGCCCGTGCCGAGCAGGCCGGTGCCCGCATCGTCGTGCCGAAGACGCTGATCACCCCCGAGATCGGCTATTTCGCCCAGTTCATCGACAGCGAGGGCAACCGCGTCGGCCTCTATTCGATGCACTGATCCAACCGGCACCCTGCCCGACCGGAGCCGCCGCCATGCGCCGCGCCGACCGCCTGTTCCAGATCGTCCAGCATCTCCGCAAGGGGCGGCTGGTGACGGCTGCCGAACTGGCGCGGTGCCTGGAGGTGTCGGAACGCACCGTCTACCGCGACATGCGCGACCTCGCCTCCTCCGGCGTGCCGGTGGAGGGCGAGGCCGGCGTCGGCTATCTGCTGCGCGATGGCTACGACCTGCCGCCGCTGATGTTCACCCAGGACGAGGTGGAGGCGCTGGTCGTCGGCGCCCGCCTCGCCCGCGCCTGGGTCGGCGGCGCGCTCGCCGATGCCGCCGCCCGCGCGCTCGACAAGGTGGAGGCGGTGGTGCCGGAGGCGCGGCGGCGCGAACTGGCCGACAGCCGCGTCTTCGTCCCCGACTTCTCCTTCCCCGCTGCCCTGCGCGACCGGATGGACGTGCTGCGCTGCGCCATCAACGCCCGGCGCGTGGTGATGTTCGACTACCGGCGCCAGGACGGCACCCATTCCGCCCGCGCGGTCCAGCCGCTGGGCCTGTTCTTCTGGGGCCGGGTATGGACGCTCGGCGCCTGGTGCGAGCTGCGCGGGGAGTTCCGCAGCTTCCGCATCGACCGCATGGAAACCTTGCTGCCGCTGGAGCGCCGGTTCGACGAGATCCCCGGCCGCGGCCTGGACGATTATCTCGCCCTCTGGCGCCGGGAGGGCTGCCAGCAGGGGTGAGCTCCCCTCAAACCCCGTCGATGTAGGCCAGCAGCGGCTGCCAGTCGCCGCGATGCTCGGCGGCGCGCTTGCCCGGCATGTCGAACAGGCTGAGGCCGCTTTCCGCCGCGTCGGCATAGATCTGGCTGTCGCGCAGCCGCGTCACCACCTGATGGCCGATGCCGCCCAGGAACCGGTCCAGCCGGTCGGCGGCCTTGGTGCGGGCGCGCATGCGGTTGCCGACCACCGCCACCGTGGTCTTCTTCTTCGCGATTCGCTTCAGCTCGTCGAGCTTGACCAGAAAGCGCTGGGTCGCCTGCTCGTCGAAGGCGCCGGGCAGCACCGGCAGCACGACGATGTCGGCCATCTTCACCAGATCCTCGATCTGCTTGGTCTTCAGCGCGGCGGGCGCATCGATCACCAGCCGCTTGATGCCGCGCGGCGTGTCGGTGAAGTCCTTGGCCCAGTCGAGCCCGACCAGGGCCGGCGCCTTCTCCGGCCGGCGCTCCAGCCAGCCGAGCGAGGAGCGCTGACGGTCCACGTCGGCCAGTACGGTGGGCAGGCCCGCCGCGGCGGACGCGGCGGCGAGGTGGGTGGCGACGGTCGTCTTGCCGCAGCCGCCCTTGATGTTGGCGACGAGGATCGTGAGCATGGCCGTGGACTCTACACCCCGGCGTCCGGCTTCGACCAGAAATGCTTGGTGTCGATGAAATCATGCCACAGGGCGACCAGCGCCGCCTCGGTGTCGGCCACGCCGCGGGCATGCCAGCCGATGACGATGCCGGCGGCACGCGGCTCGCCGGGAGCCGAGCGGCTGCCGTCGTCGTGCAGCTCGTGCAGAAGCCGCGTCGCCGTCGCCACGTCGTTCAGATGGCCCAGCGCGTCCTGGAAGGCGGCCATCTGCTGGATGTAGCGGCGCACCGGCTTGTCGTCATACAGGCTGCGGAAGAACTCCACGGCATAGCGCAGCTTCTTCAAGGCGATGCGCAGCTGGTGGCGCTGAGCCACCGGCAGATGGGCGAAGCCGTGCCCGGCCCGCTTGGCCTTCTTGTGGCGCTTGTTCAGCAGATGGTCGGCCAGCCCGATCACCGGCTGGAACAGCCGCACCGACTCCTCGCTGACCGGCTGGTCGCGCCAGCCGCGCTTCTCCACCCAACTGCCGACGCCCAGCAGGAAGGCGGTGTAGCGGTCGGAGCGGATCGCCTCGCGCACGCCCTCATAGGCGCGCAGCCGCTTGGCCTCGGCCGCCGCCGCCAGCGCGTCGAGATCCTCGACCGCCGAGCGGCCATGCCCGTCGGCCTTGTGGAAGGCGTCGCGCACCGGCGCCAGCAGCTCCTCGCCGAACACGTCCCAGTCGCGCGCCGGCCCCAGGCTGCCGGCCAGCCACTTGATCTCGCCGACCAGCCACAGATATTGCGCGGCCGGAATGAAGGGCCGGAACAGCGCGGTGGCCGAGCGCAGCCGGCGCAGCGCGACGCGCATCTGGTGCACGCCCTCCGGATCCTCGCCGGCCAGCGTCACCGCCTCGTTCGCCACCATGTGGGCGATGCAGGCGCGCACGATGCGCGCCACTGCCCCCTCGACCGTCGTCTCGGGATCGAGCACCAGCTTTTCGGCTTTCAGCGCCTTCTCGGCCGTGCCGTTGGCCAGCGCATGGCCACGCTCCGCCTTGGTCCGCATCTCCAGCCGCAGCGGGGCGGCCTGCGTCAGTTCCTGCGCCAGATCGTAGAGCGCCGCGGGCGTGCCGCTCTTCAGCTCCAGCTCCACCTCGCAAAGGTCGGTGGACCGGCCGTCGGGAAGCTCGATCCGGCCACGGTCGAAAGCGACCTCGATCACGGCGGCACCGTCGCCCTCGCCCAGCGTCACGTCCTGCGTGGTGCGTTCGACGATGGAGGTGAAGACCGGCCGCAGTTCCGAGTCGCTGAGCGATCCCAGCAGCTCGATGGCGTCGGCATCGGCGATCAGCGTCAGGTCGGGTGCGGCGGAGGTCACCGCGCATTCCCACTCGCCGCGCCCCAGCCCGTCCTCGTCCGGGGCGGACTTGACCGTCTGGACGAAGCCGTCGCCGGTCTTGCGCACCCGCAGCGTCACCTTGCGCCCGGCGAGCCGGCGCTCCTCGGTGTCGTAATAGGTGCTTTCCAGGGTCCGTGTCGCCGCCGGGCCGGACGCCCGGTCTGCGATGGCGGAAGCGGCGCGCAGCCTGTCGAAGTCTTCCGGCTTCGCCGCCAGCTTCAGTTCCGTCTCGCGGTTGATCTCGGCCTCAGCCATCGCCTGCGCTTCAACCCCCGTTTTGCGGCCCATTGGCCTACAGTTGGGTGTTTGCACAGCCAATGGACAGGGTCAAGTTACGGAAATGTTGCAGAAGCCTGCGGTTGCAGCGCGCGGCGGCTGTACTCCGCCGCCGGTTCCTGGCGTTCGGTCAGGGCTTTAACCAGGACGTTGCAGGGTCATTATGCCCCATTTCGCCCCACCCTTGGGGCGTTGCAAAGCGTGCAGGCCTGTGGTTGGGTTCCCGCAAACTGAAACGGCCTGTCCTGTTGGGACCGGCCATAATTGGGGAAGTGTGACGATGACCGATTTCAACACGATCGACGATCTTGAGGTGAGCGGCAAGACGGTGCTGGTGCGCGCCGACCTGAACGTTCCGATGCAGGACGGCAAGGTGTCCGACACCACCCGCATCGACCGCCTCGCCCCCACCCTGAAGGAGCTGTCCTCCAAGGGTGCCAAGGTCGTGGTCCTGTCGCATTTCGGTCGCCCGAAGAACGGTCCGGACGCCAAGAACTCCTTGCGCAACGTGCTGGACGCTCTCAGCGCCGCCGTCGGCCAGAAGGTGGCCTTCGCCGAGGATTGCGTCGGCGAGAAGGCCAAGGAGGCCATCGCCAAGGTCCATGACGGCGCCATCGTGCTGCTGGAGAACACCCGCTTCCACGCCGAAGAGGAAAAGAACGACCCGGCTTTCGCCAAGGAAATGGCCGCGCTGGGCGACATCTACGTCAACGACGCCTTCTCCGCCGCGCACCGCGCCCATGCCTCGACCGAGGGGGTTGCCCGCCTGCTGCCGAACGCCGCCGGCCGCCTGATGGAAGCCGAGCTGAAGGCCCTGACGCTGGCGCTGGAGAAGCCGGAGCGCCCGGTGGCCGCCGTCGTCGGCGGTGCGAAGATCTCCACCAAGCTGGAACTGCTCGGCAACATGGTCCGCAAGGTCGACCTGCTGGTGCTGGGCGGCGGCATGGCCAACACCTTCCTGTTCGCCCAGGGCACCGATGTCGGCGCCTCGCTTTGCGAGAAGGACATGGCCGACCAGGCCCGCGCCATCATGGCGACCGCGAAGGAGGCCAACTGCGAGATCCTGCTGCCGAAGGACTTCGTCGTCGCCAAGGAGTTCAAGGCCGGTGCGGCCAACCGCGTCGTCGCCTTCGACGCCATCGGTTCCGACGAGATGGCGCTGGACATCGGCCCGGCCACCGTCGAGTTCCTCGGCGTGAAACTGCAGGGCGCCAAGACCGTCGTCTGGAACGGCCCGCTCGGCGCTTTTGAAATTCAGCCCTTCGACGCCGGCACCAACGCGGTGGCCGGTCTGGTGGCGGCCCGCACCGAGGCCGGCGGCCTGCTGTCGGTGGCCGGCGGCGGCGACACCGTCGCGGCGATGGCCCATGCCGGGGTCGAGGACAAGTTTACCTACGTGTCCGCCGCTGGCGGCGCCTTCCTGGAATGGCTGGAAGGCAAGGAACTGCCGGGTGTGGCGGCGCTGAAGAAGTAAGCTTCGCCGATCCGGCTCCGAGATTGAAGTCGAATGGCCACGGCAGCCCAGAGGATGCCGTGGCCGTTTTTCTTTTCGCCACCGGCTCAGTGGCCGGCTCCGACGCGGGCCAGATAGTAGGTGGCCAAGCCAAGCGCACCGACAGAGCCGAATGCATAGCCGATGCACAGAATGATGTAGAAAATTCCAGGCAGCATGACCGCGCACTCCTTCCGGTTCAAGGGAGGCAATCGAGCGCCGCTTGATCGCCCTTCCATCATGTGTGCCGACACGAGTATCCGATTCCGCCACGCCGCCCGATCCGAGTCCTCGTGAAAATTTTCGCGTATTTTTCGCGCATGACGGCAAAGCCTAGACTCTCATAGGCAGTATTCATCAGAGCAACCTCAACTGGAGGGGCTTTCATGCTGCCAATCGACTGGAATTGCTTCAACTGGGAGAACATTACCCTGCGGGCACTCGTCTATGCGACACACCGGGACAACCGCATGCGGTGGCGTGGCGCACGTGACGGCTCCCCCCCAGGAGGAAAGACACCGGAGGATTTCGTCAGCGACGCGATCATCAAGACGATATCCGGTCAACGGTGCTGGGATCCGAACAAATGCGATCTTCTGCAACATATCATTGGCGTGGTGTCAAGCGAGATCAGTCACGCCGCCATATCGGCGGAAAATATTTCCACAGTGCCGACTGATGACGATAACGTCATCAATATCACAAATGGCGAAGAACCAAATCCAGAGCAGATATTCATATACAACAGCGAAAAGAAATCTCTTCTCTCATATCTTGAAAAAATCGACCCAGTCCTACGGTCTGCAGCAGAGCTTCTTCTTGAGGAACAGGCAATCGGCAACATTGATCTGGCCCACCAGATGGGCTTCACGGTCAAGGATGTTGAGAATCTCAAGAAACGCTTGAAGCGCGCGGTCGAGCAATATCTTGCAGAAACCCGGTTCGCGCGCCTCTAGCATGCAGGAGTAGCATCCATGCAGGATGAGTTCGACAAGCTGGGGCCGGCACACCGGCTTCAAACGATTCTCCAGACCGAAGGAGAGAAGCGCAGCCAGTTGACGGAGGAGGAGGCACAGACTCTCAGCAGCGATGCAATTCTTCGCATTGCACGGGCAAACCGCATCAACGCAGCCAACCTGATTACGGCAATCCGCTGCCGGGCTCATGCAGAGTCAATGACGCCCGCAAGCCAGCTCCTTGAATCGGTGGGTACGACCGGTCGCGATGCCATCGACCGGATCTTGCAGGCGACATCGGAGGAGATGCGCACCAGCCTGGATGAGCAGGGCATCGATCACCAGACCGTGCTGAACCGCATCAAGTCAGTCATCAACTCCCTACCGGCGCCCCAGGCTGACGAGAAAGCCAAGGCTTGCGAGACAATGCCTCTTCATAGGCGCCTGCAGGCTTTCATCATGTCGATGACTTGGTGGCAAACCGCCGCTCACGGCTTGATCGCATTTGCCCTGATCTTCATTTTGCAAGACGTGCGGGCGAGTCAGGCGGTGCTTGAAACGGAACAGATGCGCCTGTTCCGGATCGAACAGGAAGTCTACAGGATTACCGGAAATCTGGATGAAATCTCCAGGATAAGACCGCTCGCCTTTTTAAGTCATGGCCAGCTGCAGCAACCTACCCTGGCCGGGACCGATGGTCTCTTCCCACCCGCGGCCAGTGACAGACTATTGATCGCGCAAGGATTCTCAATATCCGGCACTGACGACTCACTCCGGGTTTATGACAGGAATGGACATCTGCAGGAACCAAGCCCGATGCAACCGGTCAATTTTGAAACGTCTTGGTCTGGGAAAGAACTGAGATCGACCGATCTCGTGAAAGTATATCTGAAAAACATCGAGAGCGATCAGAAAAAGACCATGCAGAAAATACAGGCACTTCGAGAGATGTTGAAAAATACCCAACAAATCGGTGATACCGAGAGACTGGAAGCAACCCCCTCCTCCAGACAACCCACCCCCACACGCAAGCCCTCCATGCTGGTCAGCCATGAGGAGTTCCTAAGACACAGGGTAAGCGCCAATGCGGAGCCTCCGGATCAATTCCAGCAATCACATGGCAAAACCATACTGCTGAATGATTGGCTGGACAGGTGAGCCATACTTCGTGGAGGCGGATGTAAAGCGGCTCCCTCACTTACCGGGCAGCCGAATGATGAGCGTGCCAATTCTCTGTCTCCTGATCGGACTGGTCGCCGATCGGGCAGCTTGTCATTTCGCTTGCATCCGCCGGCGCAAATGCCCATAACAGCGGCGGGAGACTGGCGTCGGACGAGTCCCTCGCCAACCCGGTCAGGTCCGGAAGGAAGCAGCCGCAACGAGTTACGGCTCGGGTCGTTCGTCCAGTCTCCCACCCTCTTCAAAAATTGCCAGCACGAAACAGACGGCGACAGCGCGGTGCCGGGACGCTATCCTGCGGCCCGCAATTCCCCTCCCGTCGTTTCGACAGGCCAGCCGCGTGACCGATACCACCGCCGAAATCACCGCCGCTTCCGCTCCCGCCACCGGGCAGGCTTACCGGGTGCTGGCGCGCAAATACCGGCCGAAGACCTTCGACGAGCTGATCGGCCAGGACGCGCTGGTCCGCACCCTGACCAATGCCATCCAGTCCGGCCGCATCGCCCAGGCCTTCATGCTGACCGGCGTGCGCGGCGTCGGCAAGACCACCACCGCCCGCATCATCGCCCGTGCGCTGAACTGCACCGGGCCGGACGGCACCGGCGGGCCGACGGTCAGCCCCTGCGGCGTCTGCGACAATTGCCGCGCCATCGCCGAGGACCGCCACGTCGACGTGATGGAGATGGACGCCGCCAGCCACACCGGCGTCGACGACATCCGCGAGATCATCGACGGCGTGCGCTACTCGCCTGTCTCGGCCCGCTACAAGCTCTACATCATCGACGAGGTCCACATGCTGTCCAAGAGCGCGTTCAACGCGCTCCTGAAGACGCTTGAGGAACCGCCGAGCCATGTGAAGTTCGTCTTCGCCACCACCGAGATCCGCAAGGTGCCGGTAACGGTGCTGTCGCGCTGCCAGCGTTTCGACCTGCGCCGCGTCGACGCCCAGGTGCTGAAGGAGCATTTCACCCGCGTCACCGCCATGGAAGGCGCCGGCATCGAAGGCGACGCCGCCTCGCTGATCGCGCGCGCCGCCGACGGGTCGGTGCGCGACGGGCTGTCGCTGCTCGATCAGGCGATTGCGCTGGCCGCCGGCACCGTGACCGCGCAGCAGGTGCGCGACATGCTGGGTCTGGCCGACCGCACCCGCGTCATCGACCTGTTCGAGGCCGCCGTCTCCGCCAAGCCGGCCGAGGCGATGGACATCCTGGCCGACCTGCACCGCGTCGGCGCCGATCCGGTGGTGATCCTCCAGGACCTGCTCGATCTCGTCCACAATCTGACCCGCCTGAAGGTGGTGCCCGACAGCGCCAACGATCCCTCCCTGCCGGAGGCCGAGCGCACGCGGGGCGCCAGCCTGTCCTCCAAGCTCGGCATGCCGGCGCTGACGCGCGCCTGGCAGCTTCTGCTGAAGGGGCTGAACGAGGTACAGGCCGCCCCGGTGCCGCAGCAGGCGCTGGAGATGGTGATCGTCCGCCTGTCCTACGCCGCCGACCTGCCGACTCCGGGCGAGCTGATCCGCCAGTTCCAGGCCCAGCAGGCCAATGGCGGCGGAGCCGGCGCGCCGATGGGCCGCGGTCCCGGCGGCGGCGGCGGCCCGGTCGCGGTGGCCACACAGTCCACTCATGCCGTCGCCCGCTCCATGGGCTCCGCCCAGCCGCAGAGCGCCCCCGTGGCGCAGGCGGCCCCAGCCCCCATGGCCGCCCCTGCCGCCATCCCGGAGGGCGAGGAACTGTCGCCGATGCCGCACGACTTCCGTGCGCTGGTGCAGCTGTTCTCCGACCGGCGCGAAGGCGCACTCTATGGCTACATGATGGAGACGGTCCAGCTGGTCCGCATGGAGCCGGGCACGCTGGAGCTGAAGCTCCGCCCAGCCGCCCCGCCGACCCTGCCGGCCAAGGTCGGGCAGTTCCTGACCGAATGGACCGGCCAGCGCTGGATCGTCGCGCTGTCGGAAGGACCGGCCCAGCCGACTCTGGCCGAACAGGACAAGGCCGAAAAGAACCGCGCCTGGGCGGAGGCGGAAGCCAACCCGGTGGTGCGCGCCGTGCTCGACGCTTTCAGCGGGGCGAAGATCATCGACATCCGCGATCTTGCGGAAGTTGCCGCGGCGGAGAGTGCAGCGGTTGCGGATGACGGCGAGACACCCGATTTCATGGTTCAGCAGCAGGACGACGGGGTCTATTACCCCCTCGACGACGAAGGAGAGTACTGACCGATGAAAAATATCGGCAACATGATGAAGCAGGCCCAGCAGATGCAGGCCAAGATGCAGGAAATGCAGGCGAGCCTGGAGCAGGTCGAAGTGACCGGCCAGAGCGCCGCCGGCATGGTCGTCGTGACCGTCAACGGCAAGAGCGAGATGAAGAAGGTCAAGCTCGACAAGTCCGTCGTCGATCCCGAGGACGTCGAGGTTCTGGAGGACCTGATCGTCGCCGCCTTCAACGACGCCAAGAAGAAGGTCGAGCAGCACGTCGCCGAGGAAACCTCGAAGATGATGGGCGGCCTGAAGCTGCCGCCGGGCATCAAGCTGCCGTTCTGATCCTGACAGTCTTTTGTGAAAATCCCCTCTCCCCGGAGGGGAGAGGCGGATTTGCACATCGATGATCGGACCTGAAATCGAACGCCTGATCCAGCTGCTGTCCAAGCTGCCGGGACTAGGCCCCCGGTCGGCGCGGCGGGCGGCGCTGCATCTGATGAAGCGGCGGGACAGCCTGCTGATTCCGCTGTCGGAAACGATGGCGGCGGCCGGCGAATCGATCCGCGCCTGCTCCGTCTGCGGCAACCTCGACAGCCGCGACCCCTGCACCGTCTGCTCCGACCCCACCCGCGACCGCTCGGTCATCTGCGTGGTGGAGGATGCCGGCGACCTGTGGGCACTGGAACGCACCCGCGCCTTCCGCGGCACCTATCATGTGCTGGGCGGCCTGCTGTCGGCGCTTCAGGGCGTCGGCCCCGACGATCTTAACCTCGCCGGCCTCGCCGAGCGCGCTAAGGACCCGGCGGTCCGCGAGATCATCCTGGCGCTGAATGCCACCGTCGACGGCCAGACCACCGCCCATGTGGTGACCGACCGCCTGACCGAGTCCGACGTGTCGGTCTCCCGTCTGGCCCACGGCGTCCCGGTCGGCGGCGAGTTGGACTATCTCGACGACGGCACGCTGACCGCGGCGCTGAAGGCACGGCGCCCGCTGTAATCCGGGGCTCCCTCAGCGCTCGAACAGCCCGACCAGTTCCACATGGGCCGACCACAGGAACTGGTCGACCGGCCAGATTTTCACCAGACGATAGCCGCCATCCACCAGCACCCGCGCGTCGCGGGCGAAGCTGGCGGGATTGCAGGATACGCCCACCACCCGGGGCACTTTGCTGCCGGCGAGCGCCGCCGCCTGGGCCGCGGCGCCGGCGCGCGGCGGGTCGAAGACGACGGCATCGTAACGATTGAGATCCTTGGCGTTCAGCGGGTTCTCGAACAGGTCGCGCCGCTCCGCCGTCAGCCGCAGCCCCTGCACCGAACGGCCGAGCGCCGCCACCGCCGCCTCATCGCCCTCGACCGCATGGACCGCGGCCTGTTGCGCAAGCGGAATGGAAAAGGTGCCGATGCCGGCGAACAGATCGGCGATGCGGCCTGCCTGCCCAACTCCCTCACGCACCGCGGCGACCAGGGCGGCCTCGCCCTCCGCACTCGCCTGGAGGAAAGCGCCGGGCGGCGGCTGGATCGGAATGCCTGCGAAACGGATGAAAGCCGGCCGGCGATTCGCCACCGGCTCCGCTGCTGCGCGGTCGGTCGGTTGCCAGGCGATGCGGGCGATGCGTTCCGGCTCGAAGCCGACCAGCACCTCGCGCGCCGCACGGTCCAGGCTGCGCGGCCCGACGAGCAGCAGATCGACCCCGCCCTCCAGATCGGTCAGCACCACATCGGCGTCGCCGCCATCCGGCAGCAAACCGTTCAGCAGGGTCCGCAAAGGCTCCACCAGCGCGAACAGGCGGGGCGACAGGACCGGGCATTCCTCCAGATCGACCAACCGGTGGCTCTGCCGCTCGTTGAAGCCCAACCAGACCCGCTTGCCGCGCTTCAGCGCCGCGAAGCGGGCGCGGCGGCGCGCACCGGCCGGCGTTCGCGCCAGCGGCTCCATCCAGACATCGCCGAGCCCGACCCGCTCCAGCGCATCGCGCACCATCCCGACGGTCCAGGCGGCGTAGGTCGGATCGTCCATCTGCTGAAGCGTACAGCCGCCGCAGCGACCGAAATGGCGGCAGGGCGGAGTCCGGCGGCCGGGGCCGGGCTCAAGCACCTCAAGCAGTTCGGCCCGTACGCCCTCCCCCTTCCCATCACCGTCGGCGGCACGTACACGCACGCGGTCACCCGTCACCGTGTAGGGCACGAACAGGCGCAGCCCCTCGGCAAAGGCGATCCCATCGCCACGCGCACCGACATCGGCGATGGACACCTCCATCTCCTGCGCGTCACGGGGCGGCGGGGCGGTCTTGCGGGTCGGCTGGCGCCCCTTGGCGAAGGGGCGCTTGGCGGGACGCGTCATGTCGGGGGTCCGTTGGATGCGGGTCTGGAGCGCCCTCCCTTTACGCCTCCAGCAGCTTGGCGCGCAACGGTTCCGGGATCGGCGTCGGGCGATGGGCAACCTTGTCGACGATCACCGCCACCGCCTCCTGGGTGGCGATGCAGCGGTCGCCTAGGAAAATGGCGCAGCCCAGCGTGATCGAGCTGGTGCCCAGCCGCAGCGTCCGCGCGCCGATGCGCACCGTGTTGGGATAGAGCAGCTCCGCCTTGTATTCGATCAGGCTGCGCGCCAGCACGACGGTCCACGGAACCTCGTCGGTGAAGCCGCCGACCTGGTGGATCATGGCGACGCGCGCCTGTTCGAAATAGACGCCGAGAGCGTTGTTGTTGACGTGCCCGACGGCATCCAGGTCGTTGAAGCGCACGCGCTCCTCCCACCAGAAGCGGTAGATGCCGGGGCTGGTCAGGTCGGATTTGCTCAGGTCGGGCGTGCCGGTCATGCCGTCTTCCTTGCCGTATAGGTCAATGCATCTCCGGACTGTGGCGTATGGTCCGGAGCGGCGCAAGCCCGGCTTCGCGCCCTGCGGCCCCGGTTCGCATCCATATTTCCAGGGTGGCCCGCGAATTCCCGCGCCAATCCCCGATTGGCCGTGTTATTGGAGTCGGACCAACCCTCCGCAACGGACCGGACGATGAGCAAGGACACCACCAACCAGACGGCCGAGGCGCTGTTCGAAAAGGCGCTGTCGATCGCCGAAAAGCACCTGGACGAGGCGATCAAGGAAGGTGGCCCGCTCGGCCCCTACATCGCCGTCGCCATGATCGAGGCTGCGGTGAACGCCGCCGTGGACGAGACCAGCCACGAGGACGTCATCGACATGCTGCGCGATCTCGCCGCCCAGATCGAGGCGGACGCCGACGAGGCGGAAGAGGACTGACGCTTACGCCGGCTCCAAGGCCGCTGCGGACCCTGCCTGCCGGCGCGCCTCGCGCCGGCGCAGGATCTCGTAGACGACGGCACCCAGGACGGTCAGCGCGATCAGCACCAGCGACAGCGCGTTGACCGCCGGCGTCAGGCCGGTGCGCACCTTGGTCGCGATGTAGACGGTCAGTGTGGTGTCCAGCCCGCGCACGAACAGCGTGGTGTTGTAGTTTTCGAAGCTCTGCAGGAAGGCCAGCAGGGCCGCCGACAGGATCGCCGGCATCAGATACGGCAGCGTGATGCGCCGGAACACCTGCCCATGCGTGGCGCCGAGGTCGAGTGCCGCCTCCTCCAGCGCCGGATCGAACCGCTCCAGCCTTGCCGAGAACAGCAGCATGGCATAGGCGGCGATGAAGCTGGATTGCGCCACCACGGTCAGGAACAGCCCGCCGCTGACCCCGAACCACTCCCGCCAGAACACCAGCGTCGAGATGCCGACGATCACCCCCGGCGTCAGCAGCGGCGACACCATCAGCGCGTAAAGAACGGTCTTGGCCCGGCTGTGCAGCCGGTCGAGCAGCAGGGCCGCCGCCAGCCCGAGCGGCACGGCCAGCGCGATCACCCCCGCCCCCACCAGCAGGCTGGTGCCCAGCGCCGCCCACATGCGCTGGTCGTCCCACAGCGCCTGGAACCAGCCGAGCGTAAAGCCCATCCAGGGCGTCACGGTGGGAAAGCGGCTGCTGTTGAAGGTCGCCGCCGCCATGATGCCCAGCGGCAGGAACAGATAGCCGAAGAACAGGACCAGATAGGCGCCGGTCAGCAGGCGGCGGAAGCGGGCAGCGGTCATTGGGGCCGTCTCATGGCTTGAGGCTCACTTCGCGATATCCGCCAGCCCGACGCGGAACAGCCGCATCGCGCCGAGGATGAAGCCGATGCACAGCACCAGCAGGATGAAGGCGTAGGCCGCCCCCTGGTTCCAGTTCCCGCCTTCGAAGAACCAGTTGTAGATGATCTCGGTGAACCAGCGGCTGTTCGGCCCGCCCAGCAGGGCCGGCACGGCATAGCTGCCGGCAGCCAGCATGAAGGTCATGATGCAGCCGACGGCGACGCCCGGCTTGGCGTGCGGCAGCACGATGCTGCGATGGATGCGCAGCCAGCCGGCGCCGAGATCCCGCGCCGCCTCGATCTGGTTGCGGTCCAGCGACTCGATGGCGTTGTACAGCGGGAAGACCATGAACAGGATGTAGACATAGACCATGCCGACGATCACCCCGGCGTCGCCGCCCAGGAAGCGCTGCGGCTCGTCGATGATGCCAAGCCACAGCAGGATCGCGTTCAGCGGCCCGTTGAAGGCCAGGATGATGTACCAGGAGAAGGTGCGCAGCAGCTCGTTGATCCAGAAGGGCACGACCAGCATCAGGATCAGCAGCGGCAGCCGCCGCTTCGGCGCCACCTGCGCCAGATAATAGGCAACCGGATAGCAGACGGCCAAAGTGGTCGCGGTGACCAGCGCGCTGGCCCAGATCGTCTTCAGGAAGATCGACAGATGGATCTGGTTGGTCCACAGGGTCAGGTAGTTCCTGATCGTGAACACATCCTCCGGCCCGCCGATCTTGGATGGCGGCAGCGACGGCCGGAAGGAGAAGCCGATCATCATCAACTGCGGCAGCAGCACCAGCAGAGCCAGCCAGACCGCCACGGCCAGCAGGATCACCCCGGTCAGAACCGGGCCGTACCGGCGAAGAACCTCCGTCATTCGGGCGCTGCTCCAGCCTGTGAGACCGGTTTGACGCCTAACATGGGGATTCCCGCCGACGCAAGCGCCGCTATATGACGATGACGTTCAGCAGAGGGGGTCTCAGCCGAGATTGTGCTTGGCCACCACGGCGGCGAAGTCGTCGCCGAAATGCTCGCCGACGCGGATGACGGAGACGCCGTAGGGGATTTCCTTCAACGACGGGTGGTCGAGGTTCAGCGAGGTCAACAGCGCCATCGGCACATGCTGGGTCACGCTCATCGCCCGCAGGCCACGGATCAGGTCCAGGCCGGACAGGCCGTCCATCACCATCGAGGCGATGACCATGTCCGGCGGCACGCGCACGGCAAGGCTGATCGATTCGATGGGATCGGTCACCGTCATGGTGCGGAAGCCGCAGGCGGCCAGCTCCGTCCCCAGCTTCTTGGCGACGACCTTGGACGGGGTGACCAGCATGATCTCGACGTTGCGGACATCGACGTCGGTGACCTGGAATTCATAGCGCACCGGCAGGGCGCGGATGATCCGGTTGGTCTCGGCCAGCAGCGGCTGTTCGGCGCGGTCGACCAGTTCGGAAATGCGGTCGATGAAGATCTGGGCATCGACCAACTGCTTCTCGTCCAGCCGCTTCAGGCCGCTGAGATAATCCTCCAGCCGGTGGGCGACGAGGCTGACGGTGGGATAGCCGAAGCTGGTGCCCATGCCCTTGAAATTGTGGGCTTCCAGCCGCAGGACGCCGATGGTTTCCACATCGCTGCGCTGGCCCTTCACGCGGTCCGCCAGCGACGCGTTCATCAGCTCCAGCCGATCGCGCGCGTCGTCCACGAACTCCATGCGCAAGCGGTCTTCGAGGTCGTCGGTCGACATGTGCGAGGCCATGGAGCGGATTCCGGCTGGGGAGGGAAAGGGGTAACCCGAAGGTACACCAAATCCCTGCGCCGAAACAGACACGGCGCGCCCCTATTCGAAAGGACGCGCCGCGCGCAACAAAACCATTGGTTCTACAGGGAGCTCAGAGCCGCGCGAGCAGCGCCTGGAACCAGGCCAGACGCTCTTCCGTCTGGGCGATGTCGCGGTCCAGCCAGGAGGCGAAATGGCCGTCGCTGCCGACATCCGCCCGCTTCAGGTCGCCCAGCCGGGCCAGTTCGGTCTCGGAGAGCGCCACCAGATTGTCGATCTGGTCACGCTGCGACTCGACGTCCAGCAGATGCAGGAAGCGCAGCTTCAGCGCGATGACCAGCTTGTTCAACCCGTCGGCCGACGGCGCGCGGACATTGGCGCGCATCAGCGTGTCGAACTCCGCCCGGCCGGTTTCGGTCGGACCGAGCAGCGCATTGTCTTCCATGCCGCTGCCGTCCAGCGCCTCGATCAGCCCCTCGTAGCGCAGCATCTCCAGCGAGGTGCCCATCAGGTCCAGCGACGGACCCATCATGCGATCGAGGAAATGACGGACGGAGCCGGCCAGATCGGCGTAGCGCAGCGGCCCGCCCTGGATCAGCGTGCCCAGGACGACGAGGCGCACGGCCTCCTTCGGCATCAGCGAGTTGTCACGGTACATGGCGAACCCCCTAGGCGAGCCGCTGGATGCGAAGCCCCGGAAAAACGGAAAGGACGGCGCGGCAACGGCCGGTCCGCAGCATTGAAGCTGCGAACCGGTCGCAACGCTATCCCACAAAGTAGGGTCGCGCGTGCCGTCTGTCCAGGGGGCAAAACGTCCTTATCGCCAAAAGGGTTTTTCAGGGCCTGTTTCCAGCAGCCCCGCTCAGGCGGCGAGGCGCAGGTCCAGCCGGCTCCACACATCCAGCAGCGCATCGACCAGCATGCCCATCTGCGCATCGGTGTGCAGCGGGGTCGGGGTGAAGCGCAGCCGCTCCGTCCCGCGCGGAACGGTGGGGTAGTTGATCGGCTGGACGTAGATGTTGTGCCGCTCCAGCAACTCGTCCGAGGCACGCTTGCAGCGGTGGGCATCGCCGACCATCAGCGGCACGATGTGGCTCATCGACGGCATCACCGGCAGGCCGGCGTCGGCGAACATCCGCTTCAGCGTGGCGGCGCGTTCCTGGTGATGCGCCCGCTCGGTCTGGCTGTGCTTCAGGTGGCGGATGGAGGCCAGCGCCCCCGCCGCCAGCACCGGCGACAGCGAGGTGGAGAAGATGAAGCCGGCGGCGAAGCTGCGGACGCAGTCGATCAGCGCGGTGGAGCCGGTGATGTAGCCGCCCTGGACGCCGAAGGCCTTGCCCAGCGTGCCTTCGATGATGGTCAGCCGGTCCATGACGCCGTCGCGCTCGGCCACGCCGGCGCCGCGGGCACCGTACATGCCGACAGCGTGCACCTCGTCCAGATAGGTCATGGCGCCGTGCTTGTCGGCCACGTCGCACAGGTCATGGATGGGAGCGATGTCGCCATCCATCGAATAGACGCTCTCGAACGCCACCACCTTGGGACGGCCGGGGGCGATGCCCGACAGCAGCTCGTCCAGATGCTTGGGGTCGTTGTGGCGGAAGATGTGCTTTTCGGCGCCCGAGTTGCGGATGCCGGTGATCATCGAGTTGTGGTTCAGCGCGTCCGACAGGATCACGCAGTTGGGCAGGATCTTGCCAAGCGTGGTCAGCGTCGCGTCGTTCGACACATAGCCCGAGGTGAAGAGCAGCGCCGCTTCCTTGTGGTGCAGATCGGCCAGCTCGCGTTCCAGCAGCACATGGTAGACGTTGTTGCCGGAGATGTTGCGCGTGCCGCCGGCACCGGCGCCGACCTGGTCCAGCGCGTCGTGCATCGCCTTCAGCACGCTGGCGTGCTGGCCCATGCCGAGATAGTCGTTGGAGCACCACACCGTGACCGGACGCTCGCGCCCATGGGAATCGCGGAAGGTCGCCGTTGGGAAATTGCCCGCGTGGCGCTCCAGGTTGGCGAACACGCGGTAGCGGCCGTCCTGCTTCAGGGTCGCAATCTGGTTGCGGAAGAAAGTTTCGTAATCCATCGCGCGTTCCCGTTCGCGTTCATTCACACGGTCGGCTGCACCGGTTTCAGACTTAGGGGCTAGGCCATTCGTCCGGCGCGTCGAAGAGGATGGCATGATCCTTCCTGGCATGCCACCCGGCATTGATCGAAATCAAGCCGCCGACGCATGAGACCTTCGCACAAGTGCCGGGCTCCCATGCCCTGCGGATGCCGCATGTCGGCGTCCCGCGGACAGGGCATCGGCTTGGCGATGACTTTGATTCATCGGCAGCAATATGGTCCGAACGTCCCGGATAACCATGGTGGGGGTCCGGGAATACGTGCGCATATCTGCCGCGACCCATCGGCCTGTTCCACAGACTGGATACGGTTGCGGCACCCACAGCCCTCCGCTTCGGGGTTGCGGGCGATTTTGATAAATCTATTGAAGTTGAAAAAATATCATTGCCATCATCTCCTGCGCGCACTCGTTCGACGGGGAGAGGAAGATGGGCAAGCGGATCGTCCTGTGTTTCGATGGAACATGGAACAAGCCGGGCAGCGGTAGCCAGCCCGACACGGACAACGAGGCATCGACCAACGTCTGGAAGTTCTACAAGTCGGTCCTCGGCGCCGCACCCGACAATACCGAACAGGTTTCCTATTACGATTCCGGCGTCGGCACCGATGAAAAGGGCGGCTTTCTCCACGACTGGTTCGACAAAATCCTCGGCGGTGCCTTCGGCCTCGGCCTCGACAAGAAGATCAAGGACGGCTACCGGTTCCTTGCCTCGCACTATAACGACGGCGACCATGTCTTCATCCTGGGCTTCTCACGCGGCGCCTACACCGCCCGCAGCCTCGTCGGGCTGATCCGCAATGCCGGGCTGTTGCCGGCCGACAGGCTGGGCGAGACGGACGAGGCCTACGCGCTCTACCGCAAGCGGGACGACGGTCCGGACGTGGGGGAGGCAAAGCGGTTCCGCGACACCAACGGTTCGACGCTGATCCCGATCCATTTCCTCGGCGTCTGGGACACGGTGGGCGCGCTCGGCGTGCCGCTCGGCATCTGCAAGCAGCTGGATCAGGATCTGTACGGCTTCCACGACACCGAACTCAGCAGCCTTGTCCGCAATGCCTTCCAGGCGCTGGCGATTGACGAGCATCGCAAGACCTTCGCCGCCAACCTCTGGGATCCGAAGGCGAAGCCGGCGCAGCGGATGGAGCAGCGCTGGTTCGCCGGCTGCCATTCGAATGTCGGCGGCGGCTATGACGACGACAGGCTGTCGGACATCACGCTGAAATGGATGATGGAGCACGCCGAGGGCTGCGGCCTCGCCATCGACCCCATCTGGGTGCCGGAGGTGTCGCCCGACAATGCCCTGGGCGTCATCGTCGATTCCTATGCCCGTTTCCTGGACGGGGTCGGCGAACTGGTGCAGCCGCGCCATTACCGTCCGGTCTGCGTCCTGCCCTTCAGCGAGGAGAACCTGCACGAGTCGGTGCCGCAGCGCGCCGCCAGCGATATGGGCTACGCACCGCCCAACATCGGCTACCACAAGGCGCTGGCGCAGTTCGGCCTTCCGCCTGTGCAGCAGCCGGCCCCGGCCCCGGCACCAGCATCGACTGCGGCCGGCTGACGGCGCAGGCTGATTGCGGAGACCCGGCGGGAAAAGGCAAAAAAACGGGGCGGGGCCGTCGTCCGGCACCCGCCCCGTTCTTGCCGTCGCGTCGGCAATGCTTGCCCGGCGGTCCTTACTTGGTGCCGAACATGCGGTCGCCGGCATCGCCCAGGCCGGGAACGATGTAGGCGTTCTCGTCCAGATGGCTGTCCAGCGCGGCGGTGAAGACCTTCACGTCCGGGTGCGCCTCGTGGAAGCGGCGCACGCCCTCGGGTGCTGCGACCAGCGCCATGAAGCGGATGTTCTGGTCGTCCACGCCGTGGCGGTTCAGCACGTCGCAGGCATGGGCGGCGGAGTTGCCGGTCGCCAGCATCGGGTCGACGACGATGAACAGCCGCCCGTCGGCCGGCGGCAGCTTCACCAGATATTCGTGCGGCTGCTTGGTGTCGTGGTCGCGGTAGAGGCCGATATGCCCCTCGCGCGCCGACGGCACCAGCTCCAGCAGGCCGGCCGACATGCCGAGCCCGGCGCGCAGCACCGGCACCACCGCCAGCTTCTTGCCCAGGATCACCGGGGCGTCCATCGGCTGGAGCGGCGTCTCGATCCGCTCGGTGGTCAGCGGAATGTCGCGCGTCAGTTCATAGCCCATCAGCAGCGAGATCTCGCGCAGAAGGGTGCGGAACCCGCCGGTCGACCGCTCCTTGTTCCGCATATGGGTCAGCTTGTGCTGGATCAGCGGATGGTCGAGGACGAACAGGTTGGGAAATTCGGGCAGGGTGCGCATGGAATCCGGATCGCGGCTGACGGTAAGGTTGCCCCGATCCTAGCGCGCCTGGGGGTCCGGGGCCAAGGGGGCTGACCGGAGGCTGCTCCTGAGGAGCGTCGCTTTGTCCCTATCCCCGCCCCACCGTCGCCACCGCCGCCTTCGGTTCCGGACGGTCGATGCCGTAGCGGATCACCCGGTTGCGGCCGGAATTCTTGGCCTGGTAGAGCGCGCGGTCGGCGCAGACCACCAGATCGTCGACGGTCAGATCGGCCACCGCCTCCACCAGCCCGAAGGAGGCGGTGACCGGGATCACCCGGCCGTCGGGCAGCACCACCGGCGAGCGCATCAGGTCGACGCGCAGCCGCTCGATCACCGCATAGCCCTCGTCCAGCCCGGTTTCCTTCAGGCAGACCAGGAACTCCTCGCCGCCCATGCGGAAGGCCTCGTCGAAGCTGCGGACGCCGCGGCTGATGACGGCGGCGGTGGCGGCCAGCACGCGGTCGCCGATGTCGTGGCCGTAGCTGTCGTTGATGCCCTTGAACTTGTCGATGTCGGCCAGCGCGACGCAGAAGGGCTGGCCGGTGCGGCGGTAGCGGTTGTGCTCGCGCTCCAGCGCCTCGCCCATGCCGCGGCGGGTGCGCAGGCCGGTCAGCGGGTCCAGGCCGGAGGCGGCGGCACCGAAGGCGCGCTCCATCCGCCGCAGATGCAGCATGAACTCCTCGAAACGGCCGATCACCCCCTCATACTCGGACTCGGTCGGCAGTTCGCCGCTCGACGCCTTCAGCAGGATCAGCCGGGCCTGCCGGTGCATCTGTTCGTGCAGGTTCGCCAGCTTCTGCACCGCCGGCTGCTGCAAGAGGTCTTCGCGACTGGCGGCCTGGCACCAGGTCTGGAAGGAGGCCGGGGCCGACGACCGTTCCCCGCCGCGGCCGTCGCGGTAGAAAACGGCGCGCTGCCACTGGCCGATCCAGCGCAGATGCTCATCGAGCACGGCGCCAAGCGCCTCGGTTGTGGACAAGGTGGTGGAATCGCTCATGGGCGCATCCTAGCCGACGGCGCAGGGTCTCGCCATGCGATCAAGATAAGCCGAAGCATTCGTCTAAAACAGGACGCTATTCCGGCGGACTATCCTCAAAGCCCGCCTCAAAGCCCGGTCACCGCCGAAAGGAAGGCGCGGACCAGCGCCGGGTCCTTGTGGCCGGGGCGGTCCTCGACGCCGGACGACACGTCGACCTCGGTGGCGCCGGTGACCCGCACCGCCTCCGCGACATTCTCCACCGTCAGCCCGCCCGACAGCATCCAGGGCCGCGGCCAGCGGCGCCCGGCCAGGATCGTCCAGTCGAAGGCGATGCCGTTGCCGCCGGGCAGCGCCGACACCTTGGCCGGCGGCTTGGCGTCGAACAGCAGCCGGTCGGCGACCTCCGCCGCCTCCAGCGCCAGGGTCAGGTCTTCCGGCCCGCCGATCTTGATTGCCTTCATCACCGGCAGGGCGTAGCGGCTCTTGATCTCGACGATGCGGCGCGGCGTCTCGGCACCGTGCAGCTGGATCAGGTCGAGCGGCACCTGCCCGGTGACATGCTCCAGGAACTCGTCGTCGGGATCGACGAACAGCCCGACGGAGCGCACGCCGGTCGGCAGCAGCCGCGCCAGCTCCGCCGCCATCGCCGGGGCGATGGCGCGCGGGCTGCGCGGATAGAAGACGAAGCCGACATAGCGCGCCCCGCCGGCGACGGCGGCGCGCAGGCTTTCGGGCTCGCTCAGCCCGCAGATCTTGGCGGCGACGGTCATGCGGCCCCTCCCGAACTGGCCTCGATTTCGGCGACGATGCGGCGGGCGGCGGCGGCCGGGTCGGCATCGGCGGTGATCGGCCGGCCGATCACCAGATGGTCGGCGCCGGCGGCCAGCGCCTCCGCCGGGGTCATGAAGCGTTTCTGGTCGTTGGTGGCGGCCCAGGCCGGGCGGATGCCGGGCACCATCAGGATGAAGTCGGGACCGCAGGCCGCGCGCACCAGCGCCACCTCGGCCGGCGAGCAGACGACGCCGTCCACCCCCGACGCCTTGGCCAGCCTGGCGAGCCGCACCACCTGATCGGCCACCGGCACCGACTGCCCGACCGCCCCCAGATCGTCCTCGTCCAGGCTGGTCAGCACGGTGACGGCCAGGATCTTCGGCCGGTCGGCGCCGGCGGTCGCCGCCGTCTCCGCCGCCGCCCGCATCATCGCCGGCCCGCCAGCGCTGTGGATGGTCATGAAGGCCGGCTTCAGCGGCAGCGCCGCGCGCACGCCGCCGGCCACCGTGTTGGGGATGTCGTGCAGTTTCAGGTCGAGGAACAGCGGCGGGCCGTCCTCGCCGACCACGGCGCGGACGCCGGCCGGCCCCTGGGCGATGAAGAACTCCAGCCCCAGCTTGATGCCGCCGACGGCCCCGGCCACCTGCCCGGCGATGCGGCGGGCGGCGTCGATCTCGGTGGTGTCGACGGAGCAATAGATGCGCGAGGCGGGCGCGGTCATGGGAAGGCGGTCTCCAGAACCCGGATGAGAATGGTCCGGCACCCTAGCAAGGGATGGGGCCATACGCCAGTTTCAAGCCCTCTGATCCGCCACCCACTGCTCCGCCGTCCACGTCTCCAGCGCCGCGAACAGGCCGGCGGCGGTGGCGCAGGCGGCGGCGAGGGCCACCGGATCGGCAAGCTCCTCCTCCAGCCGGACCATCAGCGCCTTCCAGGCACCCGCCATGTCCAGCCCGTCCGACGCCAGGAAACGGGCGCCGCGCCGGGCGTCGTAGCCCAGCGCGCGCGTGATCCCCGGCAGCATCGCCCGTCCGCCATGGGCCGAGCCGTCCAGCACGTAGCGCGCCGCCAGCCGGGCCGGCGCGCTGTCCAGCGGCGGCAGTCCCGCCATCTCCGGCAGCGCGTCCGGATCAGCGCCCAGCACCCGGAGATCCTCGCGCAGCAACGCCAGCCGCGCCGCGCCGTCTCCCCCGGCCTCCCCCAGCCTCCGCTCCACCGGCGCGTTGAAGCCGTGGAGAACGGCCAGCGCGCGGACATATTGCGGCTGCGTGATGTCCGGCCGGACCAGAGGCTGCAACAGCTCCGCCTTGTCCAGACGGTCGTGGCTCTCCCGCGTCGCGGCGCGCAGCGCCTGCCTTGCCGGTCCCATGATCTCTGCTCCCCGCTTCCGGCTCAGGTCGGCGCCAGCACGCCGGGCAGCGGCGCCGGGCCCCCGGCAGATGCACCGCCGGTCGCCGTCTGGCTGGCCTCCTGCTGCCGCGCCCACAGGGCGGCATAGGCGCCGCGGGCGGCCAGCAGGTCGGTGTGGTGGCCGCGCTCGATCACCCGGCCGGCCTCCAGCACCAGGATCTCGTCGGCGTCGATCACCGTGGACAGCCGGTGGGCGATCACCAGCGTGGTGCGGCCGCGGCTGACCTCGCGCAGGTTGGCCTGGATTTCCCGCTCGGTGTGGGTGTCGAGCGCGCTGGTCGCCTCGTCGAACAGCAGGATCGCCGGGTCCTTCAGGATGGTGCGGGCGATGGCGACGCGCTGCTTCTCGCCGCCGGACAGCTTCAGCCCGCGCTCGCCCACCGTGGTCTGGTAGCCGTCGGGCAGCGCCATGATGAAGTCGTGGATGTGGGCCAGCCGCGCCGCCCGCTCCACCTCCGCCGGGCTGGCGCCGGGGCGGCCATAGGCGATGTTGTAGAAGACGGTGTCGTTGAACAGCACCGTGTCCTGCGGGACGATGCCGATGGAGGCGCGCAGCGACGCCTGGGTCACCCCGCGGATGTCCTGCCCGTCGATCAGCACCCGCCCGCCATTGACGTCGTAAAAGCGGAACAGCAGCCGGCTGATGGTGGACTTGCCGGCCCCCGACGGGCCGACGATGGCGACGGTCCTGCCGGCCGGCACGGTGAAGCTGACATCCTTCAGGATCGGCCGGCGCGGGTCATAGCCGAACTCCACCCCCTCGAAGCGCAGTTCCGCCCCATCGACCGCCAGCGGCCGGGCGTCGGGGCCGTCGGCCACCTCGCGGTCGACCGCCAGCAGGGTCACCATCGATTCGATGTCGATCAGCGACTGCTTGATCTCGCGATAGACGACGCCGAAGAAGTTCAGCGGCTGGTAGAGCTGCAACAGATAGGTGTTCACCAGAACGAAATCGCCCAGCGACA
This sequence comes from Azospirillum sp. A26, assembly GCF_042604635.1. NCBI lineage: Bacteria > Pseudomonadati > Pseudomonadota > Alphaproteobacteria > Rhodospirillales > Azospirillaceae > Azospirillum > Azospirillum sp. A26. Next base: position 2,102,679 of record NZ_CP170472.1, read on the forward strand.
TGCTGCCGTCGACGATGCCCTTGGCGGCCATGCCCATCACCGCCGCCAGCCCAAGCGAGATGATCGCCGACTGCCCGACATTCAGCAGCGACAGGCTCTGCTGGCTGCGCACCGCCGCCTTCTCGTAGCTTTGCAGCGCGCCGTCATAACGGCGGGCCTCATGCTCCTCGTTGCCGAAATACTTGACCGTCTCGTAGTTCAGCAGGCTGTCGATGGCCTTGGTGTTGGCCTTGCTGTCGGTGTCGTTCATCAGGCGGCGGAACTTGATGCGCCATTCCGACACGAAGAAGGTATAGAGGATATAGCCCATCACCGTGACGAAGGTCGCCAGCGCGAACCAGACGCTGAACAGCTTCCACAGGATGGCGCAAACCAGCGCGATCTCCACCAGCGTCGGCACGATGGAGAACAGCGTGTAGCGCAGCAGCGATTCGATGGCGCGGGTTCCGCGCTCCAGCGAACGGGTCAGGCCGCCGGTCTGGCGCTCCAGATGGAAGCGCAGCGACAGCGCGTGCAGGTGCCGGAACACCGACAGCGCCACCCGGCGGATGGTCCGCTGCGCCACCGTGGCGAAGACGGCGTCGCGCAGCTCAGCGAAGACCAGCGAGGTCACGCGGGCAAGGCCGTATGCGACGATCAGCCCCAGCGGGATGGTCACCGCCGCCCCCGCCCCCTCCACCGGCCCGACACTGCCGCCGGCGCTGGCGGGGGTCAGCGCGTCCACCGCATGCTTGTAGAAGATCGGCACATAGACGTTGGCGACCTTGGCGCCGATCAGCAGCAGCATCGCCAGCACCACCCGCACCCGCGTTTCCACGGAATCCCGCGGCCAGATGTAGGGGCCGAGCGAGCGGATCGCGGCCCGCAGGTCGCCGGACGGGCGGGTGAAGGCGCTGGTGTCGGAGGTCGGCGGGAAGCTGCGGCGCATCGGATTTTTCAGTAGCCTTTACGGTGATGTCTGCCGGCCCCGGGGAGACCGGCCCACGAAGGACCGTCACCCGAATGCTGTGCAGGCGACGTAACCTAGGGACCGCTGCCGCATCGTCAAAGCCCCGGGTCACGGCTTTGACACGATTTTGCCGCGCCCCAGGGGCGCTTTCCGTGCATTTCCTTGCACCATGGCAACGGACTGGAAACCACTTTCCTCTACTCTGCCGGGCGTATCGCGTTCGACCCGATCCGCAGACCAAGGCATTTGACCATGCAGAACGCCAGCTTCGCCGGCCGTTTCAAGGTGGGCACCCGCATCCAGGTGGGTTTCCTTCTGATCCTCGCCCTCCTCGTCCTGGTGGCAGCGCTAGGCGTCCGGTCCCTGTCTACGGTGGAGACCGGATTCACTCGCTATGCGTCGGTCTCCGACAACTCGCTCAGGATCTCCGACATCGACGGCTCGGTCTCGGATATGCGCCGCAACGTACTCAACTATTCCTTCTCGGGCAGCAACGCGCTGATCGCGCCGATCCAGACGCAACAGACGAAGCTGGGCGAGATGCTGAACACCGCCCGCGACGTCTCGCAGGATCCCGGACGCCGCGCCCTCATTGAGCGGATGATCCAGCAGTTCGACAGCTACGGCTCCCATTTCAACCAGCTGGTCAAACTGCGCGAACAGCGCGACCGGCTGGTGTCGGAAGAGCTGATGCCGCTGGGCCAGAAGGCACGCGAGGGGCTGAGCCGGGTCGTCACCAGCGGCATCGCCGCCGGCGACTTCGAAGCCGCCGCCTATGCCGGCCAAGCGCAGGAATCGCTGATTCTTGCCCGTCTCAGCGCGCAGCGCTTCCTGACCGACCCGTCGGCGAAGGCTGCGGACGAGGTGCGCGACCGGATGGACGGCTTCATCAAGGCCGCCTCGGCCCTCGCCCCTCGGCTGGCCGACCCGCTGCAGAAGCGCGCCGCCGAGGAGGCGGTGCAGATCGGCGGGCGCTACCTGGACAGCTTCAACCGCGTCGTCACTGCCGTGAACGACGCCCAGGCGCTCGCCTTCACCACCATGGTCCAGGAGGCGGAGGAATTCGCCAAGCTGGTGGACAAGATCATCCTCGCGCAGACCGAAGCCCGCAAGGCGATGCTGATCGGCGCGCAGAACGATATGGAGAGCACCTCTACCCTGCTGATCGGCATGGCGGTTGGCGCCTTCGCGATCGGCATCCTGGTGGCGCTGGTCACCGCGCGGTCCATCGTCCGCCCGGTGGTGCAGATGACCGGCACGATGACGGAACTGGCCGCCGGCAACCTCACGGTGGACGTGCCGGCGCTCGCCAACCGCGACGAGATCGGCAGCATGGCCAAGGCCGTGCTGGTGTTCAAGGAGAACGCCATCGAGAAGAAGCGGATGGACGAGGCAGAGCGCGAAAGGCTGGAGGCCGAACGCCGTGCCGCCGAGGCCCAGCGCGCCCGCGAGCAGGCCATCGGCGAGGAGATCGCCACCCTGATCGACGCGGTGTCGAAGGGCGACCTGGAACGCCGCATCGATCTGGGCGGCAAGGACGGCTTCTACAGGACCATGTCGGAGGGCATCAACCGCCTGACCGACACGGTGGAGGCGGTGATCGCCGACCTGGGCGAGGTGCTGTCGGCCCTGGCCCAGGGCGACCTGAACCGCCGCGTCACCCGCGATTACCAGGGCGCCTTCGAGCGGGTGAAGACCGACGTCAACACCACCTCCACCCGGCTGGCGGAGATCGTCGGCCAGATCACCCAGGCTGCCGAGACCATCGCCGCCGCCGCCGCGGAAGTGTCACTCGGCTCCTCCGACCTCGCCGACCGCACCGAACAGCAGGCCTCCTCGCTCGAGGAGACCGCGGCCAGCATGGAGGAGCTGGGGGCGACCGTGCGCTCCAACGCCGAGAACGCCCAGCGCGCCAACGTGATGGCGGCCCAGGCCCGCGGGTCCGCCGAATCGGGCGGCGGCGTCGCCGGCTCGGCCATCGAGGCGATGCGCCGGATCGAGGAATCCAGCCGCAAGATCACCGACATCATCGGGGTGATCGACGAGATCGCCTTCCAGACCAACCTGCTGGCGCTGAACGCGGCGGTGGAGGCGGCGCGGGCCGGCGATGCCGGGCGCGGCTTCGCCGTGGTGGCGCAGGAGGTGCGGCAACTCGCCCAGCGCTCCGCCCAGGCGTCGAAGGAGATCAAGGGCCTGATCCTGGACAGTGACGCCCAGGTGAAGGACGGCGTCGATCTGGTCAGCAAGGCCGGCGATGCATTGCAGGGCATCGTGTCCGGCGTGCAGCAGGTGGCGACGCTGATCGCCGAGATGGCCTCGGCCTCGGCCGAACAGGCGACGGCGCTGGACGAGATCAACTCGACCGTCGCCAACATGGACGAGATGACCCAGAAGAACGCCGCCCTGGTGGAGGAGACCACCGCCGCCGCCCAGGCGATGAGCGGACAGGCCACCGACCTCAAGTCGCTGGTCGGCTTCTTCAAGTTCGATCAGGCGGCCGGCTTCGGTTCAACCGGTTTCGGCGCGGCTGGCTTCGGTTATGCCCAGGCGCCGCGCGCGATGGCGGCGGTCCAGGCCGCACCGGCGGTCACCACCCGCCGCGCTCCGGCTCCCACCCGCGCCACCGCCAAGCCGGCGGCGAAGCCCGCCGCCCGCGGCACCGGCACGGCCCATGCGACGGTCCACGCGACGGCCAAGCCGCCCGCCCGCGGCGACTCCTCCACCCGCACCGCCGCCGCGGTCCCGGTCCTGAAGCACAGCACCAGCGACGACGACGACTGGAAGGAGTTCTGAGAGGGGGCGCAAACCGCCCCTGAACAGATCGGTGCATCTTGAAAAGAAAAAGGCGTCGGGCCGATGACCCGACGCCTTTTTCCGTTCCGGCGGGCTTGCCCGACGCTTATTGCATGAACCAGCCGTGGCTGACGACCAGCGACTGGCCGGTCAGCGCGTTGGACTCGAAGGATGCGAAGAACAGGGCGGCCTGGGCGACGTCCTCGACCGTGGTGAACTCGCCGTCGACGGTCTCCTTCAGCATCACCGTCTTCACCACGTCCTCTTCGGAGATGCCAAGCTCCTTGGCCTGTTCGGGGATCTGCTTTTCGACCAGCGGGGTGCGGACGAAGCCGGGGCAGATCACGTTGGCGCGCACGCCATGCGCCGCCCCTTCCTTGGCGACCACCTTGGCAAGGCCGATCAGCCCATGCTTGGCGGTGACATAGGGTGCCTTCAGCGCCGACGCCTCCTTGGAATGGACCGACCCCATATAGATGATGCTGCCGCTTCCCTGCTTGTACATCGTGTGCAAGGCGGCGCGCGTGGTCAGGAAGGCGCCGTCCAGATGGATGGACAGAAGCTGCTTCCACTTGGCGAACTCGAACTGCTCGACCGGCGCCACGGTCTGGATACCGGCATTGCTGACCAGGATGTCGATGCGGCCGAAGGCGTCGGCGGCGCGGGCCATGCCGGCATCGACCTGGGCCTCGTCGGTCACGTCCATGGCGACGCCGAGAGCCCGTTTGCCCGTGGGGTCCAGACTGGCCGCGGCGGCATCGGCACCGGCCTGGTTCAGGTCGGCGATGACGATTTTGGCACCCTCGCGGGCGAAGGTGCGGGCGATCTCCAGCCCGATTCCGCTCGCCGCCCCGGTGATGACGGCAACTTTGTCCTGCAAGCGCATGGGTCCGCTCCTGTTCGGTCGAAAGGTCGGTAACGGTTGGTTCCTGGCAACGATGGCTGGTTATTCCGGCTTTCCGTCGTCGCGCAGCAGGTCGTGCGTGACGGGTCCGCTAAGCCGAGGCGGCATCGCCAGCCAGTCCGGGTGGGCAAGCGTGGCGAGGGTGTCGGCAAGGCCGCTTTCCCAATGTTCCCGCATGCCGGCGTTGGAGAACTCGTAATCCTTGCTGTCGCGTTCGTAGCTTTTGCGGCGGTAGATCAGATGGATGATGTTGACCGCCGCCTCGCAGGCGGCGCTCCGCAGCGCTTTCGCCTCCGGCGTGTCCCGCAGATCCTCCGGCAGCCGGTCGAGCAGCGTCACCAGCTGGTTGCGCAGGGTCTGCTCGTAGGTGACCTTGTCGGTGTTGAAGCGGGTGCGGCTGGAATAGGTGATGTCCTTCTGCCGCTCCAGCACCTCCGACATGCCGCGCGGCACCTGGCCGATGGCGCTCCACAGATCGACCTGGAAGACCAGCGTGTCGCGGCGCGGCCGGTCCTCCAGCACATGGTCGAGCGGCGTGTTGGAGACCAGCCCGCCGTCCCAGTAGAAGCCGCCGTCGATCTCGACGGGGGCGAAGCCGGGCGGCAGGGCGCCGCTCGCCATCACATGCTCCGGCCCGATCCGGTGGGTCTCGGTGTCGAAATAGATCGAGTTTCCGGTCAGCACATCGACCGCCCCCAGCGACAGCCGGATGTCGCCCCGGTTGATCCGGTCGAAGTCGATCAGCTCCTCCAGCGTCTTCTTCAGCGGTGCTGTGTCGTAGAAGCTGGTCGGCCCGGCGAAGGGGCTGGCCGCCGCCCATTCCACCGCCGGCCGCGGCCGGAAGAAGCCGGGCTGCCCGGACAGCGCCGTCCGCCACGCGCTCCACTGGTTGAGGACCGAGATCGACGGGCCGTCGGGATCGAGCCGCCGCCACAGCGCCTCCGCCCCTTCCCAGGGCGAGGGCGGAGCGATGCGGCCCCAGAACTCCGACAGCGCGGCGCAGCGCCGCTCCGGCGGGTTGCCGGCGATCAGCGCCGCGTTGATGGCGCCGATCGACACGCCGGCCACCCAGGTCGGATGGATGTCGTGCTTGAACAGCCCCTCGACAACGCCCGCCTGATAGGCACCGAGGGCGCCACCACCCTGAAGAACGAGCGCCACCCGGTCATAGGGGGCAATGAGATCGGCAAAGGATCCGTCGCGCATCTGTGTCCTTCTCAACCAGTCAATCGATTGCAGACATCTTTCCTCGGTCGGCAAGCCAGATATGGGGCCGGAGTTGAATACGGCTACGCAGAAACATCCACAGATGACGGAGAATTCTTCATGACAGCCATGCCGATTTCCTTTAACCCATCCGCGTCCTTGCGAGAACCTACATCAAGGTATTACACCGCGGTGAATTACTTGTAATACTCGGCACGGACCTGAAAAGACGCCACAGCGCAGGACGACGGAATTCACCGCTCTTGCGCCAAATGCCGGGATTAACCTTTCGGTCGGAATTGCGTGCTGCAATCGCCCCCATATCCGTTTCCGGTTTTTTGGAGGACGCCATGTCCCGCCACTCCACGTCCAGCCACTCCACGTCCCGCCGCCCCGCCCCGCGCCGCCGTCTTCCGCTCGCCGCCCTGCTGCTGCTCGGCGGTTCGCTGACCGGCTGCGGCGCCGTCACCGGCGTGGCCAGCGGTGCCGCCAGCATCGCCGGCACCGCCGTCGACGTGGTTGGCACCGTGGCGGAAACCTCCGTCGACGTGGTGACCGCGCCGCTGCGGTAGGGCGTCCCGCCCTACCCCGCCACCATCGCCGCCAGCGTCTCCAGCCGGTCGGCCTCATGCGCCGGCTTGTCCCAGCGGATGCGGTGGATGCGGGGGAAGCGCATGGCGAGCCCGCTCTTGTGCCGGTTCGAGGGGTGAACGCTGTCGAAGGCGACCTCCAGCACCAGCCCGGCCTCCACCTCGCGCACCGGGCCGTAGCGGCGGGTGGTGTGGTTGCGCACCCAGCGGTCCAGCTCGACCAGCTCGGCGTCGGTGAAGCCGGAATAGGCCTTGCCGACCGGCACCAGCTCCTCACCGCGCCAGACGCCGAACGTGTAGTCCGAATAATAGCTCGACCGCTTCCCATGGCCGCGCTGGGCGTACATCATCACGGTGTCGAGCGTCAGCGCCCCGCGCTTCCATTTGAACCACGGCCCCTTCGGCCGTCCGGCGAGATAGGCGCTGTCGCGCCGCTTCAGCATCAGCCCCTCGATGCCGTTCTCCCGCGCGCCTTCGCGCAGTTCCACCAGCTCGTCCCACCGGTCGAACGGCACAAGCGGCGACAGATCCATCCGGCGCGGCTGCACCGCCTCGTACCAGCGCTCCAGCCGGGCGCGCCGCTCGACGAAGGAAAGGCCGCGCAGATCCTCCTCGCCGTCGAACAGGATGTCGTAGAGCCGCACCCAGGCCGGCCCGTCGCGCAGCATCTGCGCCGTCACCGTCTTGCGGTTGAGGCGCTGCTGCAGATCGTTGAAGGGCGCCACCACCCCGTCACGCGCCACCAGCAGTTCGCCGTCCAGCACGGCGTCGAAGCTCATGTGATCGACGATGTCGGGGAAGGCGCCGGACACGTCGTCGCCGGTGCGGCTGTAGAGCCGCCGCTCTCCCCCGCGCGCCACCATCTGTACGCGGATGCCGTCCCATTTCCATTCCGCGGCATAGGCGGCGGGATCGAGCGCGGCGCGGTCCTCCTCCTCCAGCGGGTGGGACAGCATCATTGGGCGGAAACCGGCGCCGGCCCCGGTCGCCGGCTGCTCCGCCCGCCCCTCCAGCCAGGCGAACAACTCGGCATAGGGGGCGGTCAGCCCGTGCCAGACCTCCTCCACATCGTCGACGCTGACCTCCGGCCGCGCCGCCTTGCCCCATTCCGCCAGCGCCGTCTTGGCGAGCCGGGCCGAGACGCCGATGCGCAGCGCCCCAGTGATCAGCTTCAAGAGGGCGAAGCGCCCCGACGAGTCGAGCGTGTCGAGCCAGCCCTCCACCAGCCCGATCACCTGCCCGCGCTTGGCGGCCCGCAGCGCCTCCACCACCTCGTCCAGGCTGGGCGGCAGGCTGTTGGCCCGCTCGGGCCGCTCCGGCCAGATCAGCGCCACCGTCTCCGCCAGATCGCCGACATAGTCGTAGGACAGCGCCAGCAGCTCCGGATCGACCCTGGTCGCCGCCAGCTCGCGGATCGCCGCCGGCTTGGCCTCGCGGAAGCTGAGCGCCCCGGTCAGCGCCGCCAGCGCCCAGCCGCGCTCGGGATCGGGCGCGGTGGCGAAATGCTCGACCAGCAGGCGGATCTTGCCGTTGCGCGACGGCATGAAGACCAGCGCGTCGATCAGCGCGGCAAAGCGGTTCACGACGCCTCTCCTTCGCCGGCCTTCTCCGGCATTCCCTCCGAGTCCTCGTCCTCGAAGCCGATCAGCGCCAGCGCGCGGGCACGGATGCCGCGGCCGGTGGCGTAATGGACCAGCGCCTCCTCCCGGCCATGGGTCACCCAGACCTCCGGCGCGCCGACATCCTCCAGCGTCTGGCACAGCTCGTCCCAGTCGGCATGGTCGGAGATGACCAGCGGCAGCTCCACCCCGCGCTGGCGGGCGCGCTGGCGCACCCGCATCCAGCCCGACGCCACCGCCACCACCGGGTCGGCCAGCCGCCGGGCCCAGCGGTCGGCCACCGCCGCCGGCGGGGCCAGCACCAGCGCGCCCTTCAACTCCTCCTTCGCCGCCACCGTCGCCGGCCGCAGCTCCCCCAGCTCCACCCCCAGACTGCTGTAGAGCCGGCACAGCGGTTCCAGCGCGCCATGCAGCCAGATCGGCCGGTCGTAACCCGCCGCCCGCAGCAGCGTGATCAGCCGCTGGCATTTGCCGAGCGCATAGACGCCGACCACATGGCTGCGCTCCGGGAACAGCGCCATCGAATGCAGCAGCTTCCCCACCTCGCCCAGATCGGGCGGATGGCGGAACACCGGCAGTCCAAAGGTCGCCTCGGTCACGAAGACGTCGCAGGGCACCGGCTCGAACGGCGCGCAGGTGCGGTCGAGCCGCCGCTTGTAGTCGCCCGACACCACGACGCGCGACCCGGCATGCTCCATCACCACCTGGGCGCTGCCCAGCACATGGCCGGCCGGCACCATCCGCACCGTCACGTCACCGATGCGCAGGGTCTCGCCATAGTCCAGCGCCTGCAGGCTGCCGCCCACCCCTTCGCCCATCCGCTGGCGCATGATGGCGAGCGTGCCCGACGTCGCCAGCACGCTGCGGTTGCCGGGCCTTGCATGGTCGGAATGGCCGTGGGTGACGACCGCGCGCTCCACCGGGCGCACAGGGTCGATGTGGAAGCCCCCCGGCTCGACATACAGCCCCTCGGGCAGGACCTTGATCCAGGTGTCGGGATGGGGACGGCTTGCTTTGGATTGGTGTGCAGCGGACATGCGTCCTAATATAGGGCGTTCCAAGCGGAGACCCAGCGCATGCACCCGATCCTGCTGCCGACACCGGAAATCGCCGACGCGCTCGCCACCGGGCGCCCGGTGGTGGCGCTGGAATCGACCGTGATCTCCCACGGCATGCCCTATCCGCGCAATCTGGAGACCGCCCGCGCGCTGGAGGCGGAGGTGCGGGCCGCCGGCGCCCTCCCCGCCACCATCGCGGTGATGGACGGCCGCATCCGAATCGGGCTGGACGACGAGGCGCTGGAACGGCTGGCGACCGCCGGCCATGCCGCGCGCAAGCTGAGCCGCCGCGACCTGCCCGTCGCCCTGGCGACCAAAGCCCTCGGCGCAACCACGGTGGCGGCGACGATGATCGGGGCGCGGCTGGCCGGGATCCCGGTCTTCGCCACCGGCGGCATCGGCGGCGTTCATCGCGGGGCGGAGACCAGCTTCGACATTTCCGCCGACCTCGACGAACTGGCCCGCACCTCGGTCTGCGTGGTCTGTGCCGGGGCAAAGTCGATTCTCGACCTGCCCAAGACGCTGGAGCTGCTGGAAACCCGCGGCGTGCCGGTCCTGGGCTTCGGCACCGATGAATTTCCCGCCTTCTACAGCCGCCGCAGCGGCCTCTCCGTCGATCATCGCTGTGACAACGTGCAGGAGGTGGCGGAAATCCTGCGGACGAAATGGCAGCTCGGTCTGGAGGGCGGCGTGCTGCTCGCCAACCCGATTCCGGCCGCCGACGAACTCGACGCCGACGCGATGGAGGCGGCGGTCGCCCAGGCGCTGGCCGACGCGGATGCCAGGCGAATCAAGGGCAAGGACATCACCCCGCACCTGCTGGCGGCGCTGGAGGCCATCACCGGCGGGCGCAGCCTGACCGCCAACATCGCGCTGATCCGCGACAACGCACGGGTTGCGGCAGGGGTGGCCGCCGCACTCGCCGGCCGTTAAAACCGATAGGATAGGACTACTCCCCCGGTGGTAAGGCTTTAGCCCCGGTACCGGCTTAAGACCCCGTTAACCGCCTGCGCGCAAATCTATCGTCATCGAACGAGCGGAGGCTTTCATGCGCGCACCCAGCAGCACCTCGACCCTGGTTTCCCGGATGATTGCGATGGCCGGCCAAGGCGACGAGGCGGCGGGCGTCGCGGAGATGAAGGAGCCCGCACACGTCAAGCGCATTGTCTGGGCCTCCCAGGCGGCCAAGCTGCGCGTGTCGCTGTCGGCCCGCTCCATCCACGAGATCGAAGCCGCCGTCTCCGCCGACCTGGACAGCATGGAGCTGCCGGAAGTGTTCTTCACCTCCGTCGAGGTGGGCGGCCATGTGGTGACCTGCGACCTGGACGCCTCCGGCACCGCCTCCATCTTCGGGCTGATCGAAGCCCACGAATATGACGATCTGGTCGAAGAGGCCGGCGACGACGCTCTGTTCGGCGTCGATTGGGACGGCGTCTACATCACCCCGGCCCGCACGCGGCACTGAGCCCGGCGCTTCCGGCCCCAAAAGCCCCGCGTTCAAAAACGCCCCGCAGCCAGCCTGCGGGGCGTTTCGCGTTTGCCCGTTCAGGATTTGCGAACCGCCGGATGCCCTGCCGGATGAGCGTCAGGCCGGCCGCGTCGCGCCGGTTCCGAACGTGATCTTCTCTCGGCCGTCATTCCCGCGAAAGCGGGAATTCAGCCGTTTCAGCCGCCCTGCCGCAGAGTCTCCTGGATCCCCGCCTTCGCGGGGATGACGGCCGATAAGAATCCTGCAAGCTTATCGCTCCTTTTCCAACCCTACGAAATCGGCCCCTACGAAATCGGCAGGGACGGCCGGCTCGCCCCGGAGGTGGGCATGCCGACCACCACATCGTCGCGGATCACCGGCAGGCCGGCCCGCCGGTCCTCCCAGGCGGCCAGGAAGGCGTCGATGCGGTCGGCCGGCAGCGGGCGGCTGACGAAATAGCCCTGGATCAGGTCGCAGCCCATCAGCGACAGCACCTCCCACTGGGCCGCCTCCTCCACTCCTTCCGCCACCACGCTGCGGCTCAGGTCGTGGGCGATGCGCGAGATGGACGACACCATGCTGCGCGCATCGGGCCGGCGGTGGACGTCGTCGATGAAGGCCTTGTCCAGCTTCAGCGTGTTGATCGGCAGCGTCCGCAGATAGGTCAGCGACGAGTAGCCGGTGCCGAAATCGTCCAGTGCGATGTGGATGCCGGCCTTCCGCAGCGCGTTCAGCTTGCCGATGGCGGCTTCGAGCGAGCCGATCATCTGCGACTCGGTGATTTCCAGTTCCAGCCGGTTCGCCGGCAGGCCGGTGCGGGCCAGGATCTCCAGGACCCGCGGCACGAAATCATGCTGGGCCAGCTGGACCGCCGACATGTTGACACTCATCGTCACCTCGCCCGCCCCGCGGCAGGCCAGCCCCGCCGCCTCGACGCAGGCGGTCTCCAGCACCCACAGGCCGAGCGGGACGATCAGGCCGGAATCCTCGCAGACCGGAATGAAGCGGTCGGGCGACACCGGCCCCAGCTCCTGGTCGGTCCAGCGGACCAGCGCCTCGAAACCGCGGACCCGGCCGTCGCGCGTCGCCACCTGCGGCTGGTAATGGACGGTGAATGCCTGGCGGTCGAAGGCCAGCCGGGCCCGGCTGAGCAGCCGCATGCGCTCCACCACCTTCAGGTTCATGTCGGCGGTGAAGGTGCAGATGCGCCCGCGCCCGCTGTCCTTGGCCCGGTACATGGCGGTGTCGGCGTTCTGCAACAGATCGTCGAAGCAGCGTCCGTCCCAGGGATAGCGGGCGATGCCGACGCTGCATGTGACGAAGAAATGCTGTCCCTCGACCAGGAAGGGGGTGGCGAACGCCTGTTCCAGCCGCTGCGCCACCTCTGCCGGATCGCCGGCCTCGTCCCCCTGGACGACCACCACGAACTCGTCGCCGCCCAGCCGCGCGATGAACAGCCCGTCGCCCGCACCCTTGCGGATGCGCAGCCCCAGCATCATCAGCAGCTCGTCGCCGGTCTTGTGGCCGAAGCCGTCGTTGATGAACTTGAAATTGTCCATGTCGAGGAACAGCAGCGCCAGCGGCCCGGCTTTGCCGGATGCCTTGGTCTCGGCGATCAGCCGGTCGACATGCTGTTCCAGCGTCAGCCGGTTGGGCAGGCCGGTCAGGGAATCGTAATGGGCCAGATGGTCCAGCCATGCCTGCTGCCGCTTGTGCCCGGTGATGTCGGTGTAGGAGCCGCCCATCATCACCGGCTTCCCCCGCCCTGCTGTCCCGCCCTGCCCGTCCCCATCGAACAGGACCTTGCCGGTGGCGTAGAGCCACAGGTAATTGCCGTCGCGGTGGCGGACCCGGTATTCCACCCGGTATTCCGGCAGTTCGCCCGACAGGTGGCGCTGCAACGCCTCCTCCGCCAGCGGCCGGTCTTCGGGATGGATGCGGTCGAACCAGGCCGCGCGTGAATCGATGCTGGCGGCATCGACGCCCAGCAGCTCCTCGACCCGGCCGGACAGGACGCGGACGTCGTTGACGATGTCCCAGGTCCAGATGATGTCGCGCGAAGCCTCCGCCACCAGCCGCATCCACCGCCCGCGTTCGCGCAGCGCATCCTTGCTGGCGGTCAGCTCGACGACCTTGGCCTGCAACTGCCGGCGCGACTCGGTCAGCGCCTCGTTGCTCCGCTGCAGTGCCGCCTCAGTCTTCCGCCGGCTGCGCAGCGTGAGGGACAGCACCAGAACCATGCCGAACAGCAGCAGAAGCACGCCGCCGACCGTCACCACCAGCCAGCGGTAGGTCTCCATGAAGGAGAAGGGCTTGTCGACCAGCCGGTCGAGCGGCATCAGCCGCGCGGGATCGATCCCGTAGCGCTGAATCCGGCCGTAATCGGCGGCCCGGACGACCGACTGGCGTTGCTCCGCCGGCAGGCCGGCGATGGACGCGCCGTTCACCAGGGCGGCGGCCAGCCGACCGACCGCGCGGCCATGCTCCTGCCCGCTCAGCAGGCTGCCGCCGGCGATGCCGTGGCCCAGCAGGAATTCCTGCAAGCCGTAGATCGGCACGCTGCTCTTCTCGCTCATCAGTTCCAGGAACCGCTCGGGCGGCAGGACCAGGCCTTCGGGGTCGGTGGCATAGGTGCCCAGCAGCACCGCGCTGTCCGGCGGCAGGGCGGCCAGCCGCTCCTCCAGCCGGGCGAAGGGCAGTGCCGGCAGGGTCTGCCGCTCCAGCCCGGAGGGGAAACGGCCGGCGGCGACCAGCGCCTCGATCTCGGCGTCCAGCCCCAGGCCCGTCTCGGTGTCGTCGCGCAGGATGAACAGGCGTTGCAGCCGCGGATTCGCGGCCATCGCCATGCGCACGGTGCCCTCGATGTCCTTGGCCTCGTCGATGCCGGCGACGTTGGCCTCATGCTCGGTCAGCCGCCGCGCCGAGATCGGCAGCACGCCGCCATGCACCAGCGGCACCGGCCCGTAGATCTCGTGCCGCAAATCCAGGGCGAAGGACAGCGCGGCATCGTCGGTGGAGACGATGGCGTCGACGGTGCCCTTGGGGTGGCGGTAGGCGATCAGCGCCCGCAGCCGCTCGATCCCGGCGGTGTCGGGAAAGCGTTTCCAATCCAGGTAATAGGGGATTGCCAGCGCATTGGGCGCCGCCGAGGCCAGCATGTCGGAGATGCCGTCCGCCTGTCCGTCGGTCCACTCATAGCCCTGGTGGTAGGAGTGCAGGACCAGCACCGTCCTGTTGGGCGGCGTCGCCCGCCCGCCCGCCGGCACCGACAGGGTCGCCAGCACAAGCAGCCCCAGCAGCAGGACATTGCCGCGCATCCATATGGAGGACCAGATGACGCTCCGTCCGGTCATGGGACACCCTTCGCTCGCTTGTCCGGCCACCCCCCGATGGCCGCGTGTCGGGCAGCCGCGGGAGGCGTAAAGAGGTTTGGCCTTTCCTGACAAAAGGATAAGCAGCGCAGTCATTTCGGCGCCAGAGTCTTTTGCTAAGGACTTCCCCGGAATTCATGGTTAATTTTCCATAGGAAATTGGAGAAGTTGCAAAATACTCGCGCATGAGGCGCGGCCGATTATTTTCGCAGGCCGCTCTCTCGCTTTGCAGCGTAAACCGCAACAGCCGCCGGCTCTTCTCGCACCTGCACAATAACCGCCCAGGATATCGCGGATCCTTGCCGGCGGCCCTGCGCGCCGTCACCGCAGGAGAGCGCGGCCGCATCGTTGCGGAACAGAGGACAGTGCGCGGCTGTTGTCCGGGCTGCACCCCGCCCTTTCCTCCTCTTCGGGAGCCCCGCCCGTGTCCGCTGCCTCCACCCAGCCCACCCCCCGGCGCACTGCCAGCCCCCTGGCCTTTACGCCGTCGGTCGAGAATCCGGGTCCCGATGAAGCGCAGGTCTTCAACGATCTGGCCGAGACGATGCTGTCGATCAGCGCCAAGACCTTCGAGGACAGCGGCCATGCCAGCCGCAGCGTCCATGCCAAGAGCCACGGGCTGCTGATCGGCCGGCTGGATGTGCTGGACGATTTGCCGGCCGAACTGGCCCAGGGACTGTTCGCGAAGGCGGAGAGCTATCCAGCGATCCTGCGGCTGTCGACGACGCCGGGCGACATCCTGCCCGACAGCGTCTCGACCCCGCGCGGTCTGGCGGTGAAGGTTCTGGGCGTGTCCGGCGAGCGGTTGCCGGGGTCGGAGGGCGAGGCCACGCAGGATTTCGTCATGGCCAACGCCCCCGCCTTCTCGGCTCCCGACGCCAGGCAGTTCCTGTCGACGCTGAAGCTGCTGGCCGCCACCACCGACCGGGCGGAAACCGCGAAGAAGGTGCTGTCGGCCGGCCTGCGCGTGGCGGAACGGGTGGTGGAGGCCTTCGGCGGCGAAAGCGCGACGCTGAAGACGCTGGGCGGCCACCCGGAAACCCACATCCTGGGCGAAACCTTCTACAGCCAGGCGGCATTGCGCCATGGCGCCCACATCGCCAAGCTGTCGATCGTCCCGGTCTCGCCGAACCTGACCGCGCTGGCCGACGCGCCGCTGGACCTCAACGGCAAGCCGAACGGCATCCGCGAGGCGGTGACGGAGTTCTTCCGCGACCACGAGGCCGTCTGGGAACTGCGCGCCCAACTGCGCACCGACGAGGAGCGCATGCCGGTGGAGGATGCCAGCGTGGTGTGGCCGGAGGATCTGAGCCCCTACCGAACCATCGCGCGCATCACCGTGCCGCCGCAGACGGCCTGGAGCGAGGAACGGTCACGCGCCGGCGACGACCGGCTGTCCTTCAGCCCCTGGCATGGGCTGGCGGCGCACCGGCCGCTGGGCTCGATCATGCGCGCCCGGCGCCTCGCCTACGACCGCTCCGCCGAATTCCGCATGGAACGGAACGGTTGCCCGATGCACGAGCCGGCGGCCGGCTACCGGCTGCCGGGGTAAGGCCAGGGGGGTGAGGACGGAGTTGGGGCCGGGACCGGCCCCTCACCATCATTGCAGGCTGCGCTGCATCTCCTCGAAGGTGCGGGAGAAGCCGTTCAGCGGGAAATCGATGTCGCGCTTGCCGACGCGGGAGCTGACGCGGACCAGGATGGTCGAGCCGTTGCGGAACTGGTCGGCGACGCGGCCGGACACGAAGTTCGGGAACATGCACATGTTCAGCGTCGCCACATGCGATTCGATGCGCGGCTGGCGGTCGACGCGGATGGCGCAGCGGTCGATCAGACCCTGGCTGGTGGTCAGGAACAGGTGGAAGTCGTTGCCGGTCGGAATGATGCTCAGCGCGACGAAGCCGACATCCTTCCCGTCGTCGAACAGGCGGTAGATCATCAGCCGGCAGGTCTTGCTGTCGGTCATCCGGTCGATGTCGCACTGGTTGGTCCAGGCGCCCTCCGGCCCGAAATCCGCCGCGGCCTTGGAGACGTCCACCGCGGCGGCGGGCTTGGCGGCGACCAGGGTTCCGGCCAGCCCCAGGGCCAATGCTCCAGCAGCCGCAACCGCCCTGAACCCGACCCACAGACCCTTTGCACGCATCGCCCCGTCCCCGCCATCGTTCGTGTTAACACGGAATGCGCCATGATAACCGGCGGTGGCGGGGGTGCAAGGAACGAGATGCCGCGCACCAGGGATCAGATGCGGCCTTCCTCGAAGTCGCGGAAGGCCTGCATCACCTCTTCCCGCGTGTTCATGACAAAGGGACCGCCCCAGGCGATGGGCTCGCCGATGGGCTCGCCGGCCAGCAGCAGGAAGCGCGCGCCCTCCGGTCCGGCGACCGCTTCCACCCGCTCGCCGTCTCCCAGCACGATCACCCTCGGCCCGGAAAGCAGCCCCTCCCCGCCGACATCCAGCGTGCCTTCGAACAGCACCAGGAAGGCGGTGTGGCCGGCCGGCAGCGGCTCGGCGAAGGCCGCCGACGGCGGCAGCGCCACGTCGAAATAGCGGGCATCGGTCGCCTCGGCCCGCACCGGGCCCGCCGTGCCGCGGGCTGTGTCGCCGGCGATGACGGTGACGGTCGCCCCGTCCTCGCGCCGCTCCACCGGGATGGAGGCGGCCGGGAACTCCTGATAGCGCGGCTCGGTCATCTTCAGCCTGGCCGGCAGGTTGATCCACAGCTGGAAGCCGCGCATCAGCCCTTCGGTCTGCTCCGGCATCTCCGAATGGATCAGGCCGCGCCCGGCGGTCATCCACTGCACGCCGCCGGTCTCGATCACGCCCTCATGCCCATGGTTGTCGGCATGGCGCATGCGGCCGGCCAGCATGTAGGTCACCGTTTCGAACCCGCGGTGGGGATGGTCGGGGAATCCCGCCAGATAGTCGGTCGGCCGGTCGGACCCGAACAGGTCCAGCATCAGGAAGGGGTCGAGCGTGCGCAGGCGCGGCGAGCCCAGCATGCGGGTCATGCTGACCCCGGCGCCGTCGGAGGTGGCCATGCCCTCCACGGCGGCGAGCACCGGACGGACACCGGGGGCGGCTGGCTTGGCGGACATGGCGGCAACTCCTAAAGCGGACACAATGACGATGCACCACAGGTAGTCCCTCGCGGCCCCGACGTGAAGCCGGCCCGCCCGCGCCACAGCGTTCCTCCCCGCGCAACAATCGGACACGAAAAAGGCCGCCGGAGAACCGGCGGCCTTTCGCGAGAGACCCGTGGGAAAGGGATGTTGTTAGTGGATGCTCTCGCCATGCAGGGCGAGGTCGAGACCGTCGCGCTCCACATCTTCCTCGACGCGCAGGCCCATGACCACATCGACGACCTTCAGCAGGACGAAGGTGGCGATGGCGCACCAGGCGACGGTGTAGGCGACGCCCTGGACCTGGATCCAGACGGCGGCGGCGTTGCCTTCCAGCAGGCCCAGCGTGGCCTTCGGGTCGGCCTGGAGGACGGAGGCGAAGCCGCCTTCGCTGTTGGACACCGACATCTTGGCGAAGACACCGGTCAGGATGGCGCCGATCAGGCCGCCGACACCGTGCACGCCGAAGGCGTCCAGGCTGTCGTCATAGCCCAGCATGTGCTTGAGGCTGGTGGCCGACCAGAAGCAGACCACGCCGGCGACGATGCCGATGACGATGGCGCCCGTCGGGTCGACGAAGCCGGCGGCCGGGGTCACCGCGACCAGGCCGGCGACGGCACCGGAGATGATGCCGAGGATCGACGGCTTGCCCTTGACGATCCACTCCGCGAACAGCCAGCCCATGGCGGCACCGGCGGTGGCGATGTGCGTGGCGGCCAGCGCCATGCCGGCGCGCGGACCGGCGGTCAGGGCCGAACCGGCGTTGAAGCCGAACCAGCCAACCCACAGCAGCGAGGCGCCGATCAGCGACAGCACCAGGTTGTGCGGCATGAAGGCTTCCTTCGGATAGCCCTTGCGCTTGCCGATCACCAGCGCGGCGACCAGACCGGCGACGCCGGCGTTGATGTGCACGACCGTGCCGCCGGCGAAGTCCAGCACGCCCAGGCCGAACAGGAAGCCCGACGGGTACCAGACCCAGTGGGCGATCGGCGCATAGACCACGATCGACCACAGCGCGGTGAAGACCAGCAGGGAGGAGAACTTCATGCGGTCGGCGAAGGCGCCGGTGATCAGGGCCGGGGTGATGATCGCGAAGGTCATCTGGAACATCATGAAGACCGGCTCGGGGATCGTCGTCGGGACGCCCGAACCCGTCGCCTCGCCCAGCACGAAGGCCTTCGTGAAGTCGAGCCCGTTGAGGAACAGCCGGTCGAGACCGCCGACATAGGCACCGGTGCCGGTGAAGGCCAGGCTGTAGCCGATGACGTACCACAGGACGCTGATCAGGCAGGTGATGGCGAAGCTCTGCATCACCGTCGACAGCACGTTCATCTTGCGGACCATGCCGCCGTAGAACAGCGCCAGGCCGGGGATGGTCATCATCAGCACCAGCGCGGTGGAGATGAGCATCCAGGCGGTGTCGCCGCCATTCAGCGCCGGAGCCGCCGGTGCGGCAGCAGCGGCGGCAGCCGCAGCCGCGGCAGCGGCGGCAGCCGCCGGATCCTGGGCAAGGGCTGCGGCCGGCATGCCGACCGCGCCCAGAGCAACCGCCATCATCGGTGCGGCCATAAGGAACAGACGGTTCATCGAGGCTCCTCTTTCTCCAAAATCGCTCCCACCCCCTTACGGCCGGCGCGGCACCGGAGGTGTTCCGCGCTCAAGCCACCGCACTGGGGCGACCCCGTCCCGGTCGCCCCGTCCCCGGCAAAGACGGGGCGGCGGACGGGACCAAGGACGCCTCCACCGTTACAAGAAGCGTGCCAGTCGAAAACGGCTTGGAATCGTCAGGGTTGTCTCGGGCCGGGACCCCCGAACGGGCACCCTCCTACGAGTCGCACCGGGTGCTTGCACAGGAAATGGGCAGATTTCGGAACCGACATTTCGCCGCAAATTCCGGGCTTTCGACCGGACGTCAGGGTCGGCAGCCCGATTTCGGCCCGCCTCTGCCCGGCACTCTGGCTGTCATTCCGGCAGATGATGAAAATTTGGGCACAGAATGGCCTGCAAGCCGCTCATTGCGGCGGCATCGCAGCGGCGCCGGTCCGGCGCTCTATTCCTTCCGCCCAGTCCGTTCGGAGGGGTGGCGCATAGCTCCCCCTTTCCTCCTAGGACTTGGAAGCGCTCTGGCGGCGGGTAAGCCGATGCCAACCGTCCGCCGCGCCTATTGGACATGGCGGCGAGATGTGGCACCGTCAACGCCTCCATATGGATTGGCCGCAGCCGAGCGGCCGCAAGAATAAGGCAAAGGGGGTAACGGCCATGCTCGACAAACGGGATCTGCGCCTCGCACCGCGACGTGCGGTGGCGCTGGTGCTGGCCGGGGGACGCGGAAGCCGTCTGAAGCAGCTGACCGACCGGCGGGCCAAGCCGGCCACTTATTTCGGCGGCAAGTACCGCATCATCGACTTCGCGCTGTCCAACTGTGTCAACTCCGGCTTCCGCCGCATCGGCGTGCTGACGCAGTACAAATCGCACAGCCTTCTGCGCCATCTCCAACGCGGCTGGAACGTCTTCCGCGGCGAGATGAACGAGTTCTGCGACCTGCTGCCGGCCCAGCAGCGCGTCAGCGAGACCGAGTGGTACCAGGGCACCGCCGACGCCGTGTACCAGAACCTCGACATCCTGCGCGACCACGAGCCGGAATATGTCCTGATCCTGGCCGGCGACCACATCTACAAGATGGATTACGGCGCGCTGCTGCTCGACCACATCGACCGCAAGGCCGACGTCACCGTCCCCTGCATCGCGGTCCCGCGCGAACAGGCGAGCGGCTTCGGCGTGATGCACATCGACAATGAGCGCCGCATCATCGACTTCGTCGAGAAGCCGGCCGACCCGCCGCCGATGCCCGGCCGCCCCGACATGGCGCTGGCCAGCATGGGCATCTACGTCTTCAACGCCCAGTTCCTTTACGAACAGCTGGAGCGCGACGTCGCCACCCCCGGCTCCAGCCGCGATTTCGGCAAGGACATCATCCCGCATCTGGTGAAGACCGGGGCGCGGATCATCGCCCACGACTATGCCGACAGCGCCATCATCGACGCGCCGGACGACGCCCCCTACTGGCGCGACGTCGGCACCATCGACGCCTATTGGGAGGCCAACCTCGACCTCTGCCACGTCACGCCGCAGTTGAACATGTACAACCGCGACTGGCCGATCTTTACCTATCAGGAACAGCTCCCCCCCGCCAAGTTCGTCTTCGACGACGAGAACCGCCGCGGCACGGCGATCGACAGCCTGGTGTCCGGCGGCTGCATCATCTCCGGCTCTACCGTGCGCCGCTCGCTGCTGTTCAGCTCGGTCCGCGTCAACTCCTACAGCGAGCTGTACGAGGCGGTGGTGCTGCCGGAATGCGACATCGGCCGCCATTGCCGCCTGAAGAAGGTGGTGATCGACCGCGGAGTTAGTATCCCCAACGGCCTCGTCGTCGGCGAGGACGCGGAGCTGGACGCCAAGCGCTTCCACCGCAGCGAGGGCGGCGTCGTCCTGATCACCCGCGAGATGATCGAGAAGCTGCCGAAGGAATAAGGCGGCATTTCGCCGCCCTCCCCTGCCCCATGGCCCACGCCGATGCGGTCCGGCTCCCCACCGGCCCCGCATCGGCGCTATACCATGTCCACACCCTCCCGCCTTTCATCCGAGTGCCTTCCCGATGCGCGTCCTCTACGTCACGTCCGAATGCTACCCGATGGTCAAGACGGGGGGGCTGGCGGACGTGTCCGCCGCCCTGCCGCCGGCCCTGAACGCCGCCGGCGCCGATGTCCGCCTGCTGCTGCCGGGCTATCCCGCCGTTCTGAACAGCCTGCAGAACCTGCACGAGGTCGGCGACCTGATCACCGACCTGCCCGGCTGCGACCGCGCCCAGTTGTGCATCGGCCGCACCGCCGACGGGGTTCTCGCCTATGCGCTGAAGGCGCCGTCGCTGTACGACCGTCCCGGCAACCCCTATCTGGGACCGGACGGCAAGGACTGGGCCGACAACGCCCTGCGCTTCGCAGCCCTCGCCTGGGTCGCCGCCAGCTTCGCGGCGGAGACCTCCTACGATCCCTGGTGGCGGCCCGACATCCTGCACGGCCATGACTGGCAGGCGGCGCTGATCCCCGCCTATCTGGCCCTGCGCCCCGACCGTTTTGCCGGGCCCTTCCGGCCGGGCACGGTGCTGACCATCCACAACATCGCCTATCAGGGCCTCTTCGGTCCCTGGATGATGGGCGACCTCGGTCTGCCCTCCTCCAGCTTCCGCGTCGACGGCGTCGAGTATTACGGCAACATCAGCTTCCTGAAAGCCGGTTGCTTCTACGCCGACCGCCTGACCACGGTCAGCCCGACCTACGCCAACGAAATCCAGACGGCGGAGCACGGCACCGGCTTGCAGGGCCTGCTCGCCACCCGCTCCGACGTGCTGACCGGCATCCTGAACGGCGTCGATTACGCGGTGTGGGATCCGGTGACCGACCCGCATCTGCCCGCCCGCTACACCCCCGACGATCTGGGCGGAAAGGACGCCTGCAAGGCCGACCTGCAATCCGCCTTCGGCCTGGACCGCCGCCCCGACGCCCCGCTGGCCGCCGTGGTCAGCCGCCTGACCTGGCACAAGGGCCTCGATCTGGTGCTGGAGTCCGCCAGCCAATGGGTGTCGTGGGGCGGCCAGCTGGTGGTTCTGGGCAGCGGCGACGCCTCCAGCGAGGCCGGTTTCCGCCAGCTTGCCCAGTGGCATCCGCAGTCCATCGGCGTCCGCATCGGCTATGACGAGCCGCTGTCCCACCGCATTCAGGCCGGTGCCGACCTGTTCCTGGTGCCGTCCCGCTCGGAGCCCTGCGGCCTGACCCAGCTCTACGCCCTGAAATACGGCACCCTGCCGCTGGTCCGCCGCACCGGCGGCCTCGCCGACACGGTGATCGACGCCAACCCGGCGGCGAGCGCCGACGGCAGCGCGACGGGGTTCCAGTTCGTCAACGCGACCGGCCAGGAACTGGTGTGGGCGCTGCGCCGGGCGATGAGCGTCTACCGCAAGCCCGACCGCTGGCAGGCGATGCAGCGCCGCGCCATGACGCGGGACTTCGGCTGGCACGGGCCGGCGGAGGAGTATATGGAGCTGTATCGGGGACTTGGGGAGCGGTAGGCGGGGGCCGGGTCAGCTAACCGGACGCGGCGACACTGGCAGCCTGACGGATGGCCGATGCGATCTCGTCTTCGCTGCGTCCTCCATTGATGGCGATGCGCCCACCGAAGACGAAGTGAGGAACCGACCTGACCCCGGCCGCCATCGATTGGGCCGCCTCAAGCTCGACACGTCTGTGCTGCTCGGGATCGAGCGCCATCGCTCGGGCTTCTTCGCGTTCGAACCCATAGGCCACGGCGATATCCGCGAGGACATCGGCGTCCGAAATGTTCTTTGCCTTCAGAAAATGGGCATCGGTGATCGCGACCGCGAGCCGATGCTGCGTCCCTCGTGCCCGCGCCGCAAGGATCAGCCCGTGCGCCGGCTGCGTCCTGTAAGTCCAGGGCTGGCGGCTCAGGTCAAGGTCAAGGCCGGACGCCCGTGCTTCCGCCTCGGGCCGGGCGAACGCCGCCTTCGGATCGGTCACGCCGTAGCGCGAGAGGAGAAGATCGGGAATATAGAGGCCTTCCGCTGGCGCATCGGGAAGCAGAAGGACCGGATGGTGACGGATATCCACGTCCAGCCCGGAGAATCGTTCCGCCAGGACCTTATCGAGACGGTGATGCCCGATGATGCACCAGGGACAGGTGATCTCGGTGTAAAGATCGATTTGCAGCATCATGTCATCCTTCTGACCGTTGAGCCGGCAAGTCTTGGAAAGTCTTGGATTGATCTGAGCACCCCCATCAAAGTCAGCGGCCGCCTACCGGGCTGGTTGGGATGTCGGTGAAGACATGCATGGTCGCGCTCGCAGCCCGAGCAGTCGGCCGGCCCGCTTCAGGCGGCCTTTTCCAAGACCGAGCGAACCTGGGCTTCGGTGGCGGCGATGGCGGCCTTGGCCGCCTCAGACCCGAAGACGGTACCTTCCACGCGGACGATTTCGATGTCGGTCAGGCCGATGAAGCCCAAGAGGTGGCGAAGATAGCCTGTCTGGAAATCGAAGGGGGCGTAGTCGCCTTCCGAGAAGACGCCGCCTGCGGCAGTGACGAGATAGACCTTCTTGCCGGTCAGCAATCCCTGCGGGCCGCCGGCTTCGCTATAACCGAAGGTCACGCCCGGCCAGGTGATATGATCGAACCAGCTCTTGAGCTGAGACGACGGGCCGAAATTGATCATGCCCGAACCCAGGACGATCACATTGGCCGCCTTCACCTCGTCGACGAGCTGCTGGGCAAGGCCGACCGCCTCGACCTGCTCGGGCGTGCGCGCCTCCGGGGCCGCGGCGCGGCCGGCGATATAGGCCTGCGCGATATACGGCGGTGGGTTGGCCGCGAGATCGCGGGTCAAAAGGGTGCCGCCCAAGCGAAGCTTGAGGCCTTCGGCGATCTCGGTCGCGAAGCGGCTGGACAGGCTCTCGGCGCCACGAGGGCTCGATGTGACGAGGAGGATGTTTGTCATGGTTGCTCCGAGATGAACAGGGCAGTTAATTCTTGTTACCAACGCTATTAAGATGACTGCCCTGTCTCTCGCAAGAAGGCACTCTCATGACACTTGGTAACATTGATTTTCCCACCCCCGGCAAAGGTGACGACTGCCGGATGGTTCGGGAAATCCTTGATCTCATCGGCGACAAATGGACCCTGTACATCATCGCGACGCTCAAGGATGGCCCAATCCGGTTCAATGAACTGCGGCGCCGGATCGACGGCATCTCACAACGAATGCTGACGATCAACTTGCGCGGACTGGAACGTGACGGGTTGGTGAAGCGGACGTTGTTCCCAACCGTTCCGCCGCGCGTGGAGTATGAGTTGACGGATGTCGGGCGGACGCTTCTTGCGCCAGTCATGACTCTCGTGACCTGGGCGAACAGCAATCAGGGAAACATCCGTGACGCTCGCGTCCGATACGATGCAAGCTGAGGCGTATGGGGACAGAGTTGAGCCGGTATCCGGCGGTGGCAAGGGGCGGCAGGCCAAGGTGTTTTTCCGAGCGCTCTTACCACAGGGCCCTCCCCATGATAGGACTAAAAGCCGCCACAGCCCGAGGAGTGTCCTGCATGCAGCGCCCATGGCGCCACGCCCCCTTGCGCCCGTCCTCCTGCGCACCCGCCCCGCCGGATGGAACAGTGAACAGCCCCCCGGAAAACCGTTCCAACCTGTTCCAAACGTTCCATCCCACCGCCGCCACCCATGCCCGGCGGCGCCGGGTGGAACAGTGAACAGTCCCCCGAAAACCGTTCCACGCTGTTCCACCCGCCCCACTCCGCCCCCAAAACGAAACGGCCCCCTTCCCTTGCGGGAAGAGGGCCGTCGTCGTTTCAGCTACCCGAACAGGCTCAGTCGCGCTTGACCGTGTCGCTGTTCAGCGCCGCCTGCGCCGCCGCCAGCCGGGCGATCGGCACGCGGTAGGGCGAGCAGGAGACATAGGTCAGACCGATCTTCTCGCAGAAGGAGATCGAGGCCGGGTCGCCGCCATGCTCGCCGCAGATGCCGAGCTTGATGTCCGGACGGACCTTGCGGCCGCGCTCGGTGGCGATCTCCACCAGCTCGCCGACGCCGGTGACGTCGAGCGACTGGAACGGGTCCTGCTCCAGGATGCCCTGGCGCTGGTACTCCGGCAGGAAGCTGCCGGCGTCGTCGCGCGACAGGCCCAGCGTGGTCTGGGTCAGGTCGTTGGTGCCGTAGCTGAAGAACTCGGCCGACTCGGCGATCTCGCCGGCCTTCAGGGCCGCGCGCGGGATCTCGATCATCGTGCCGGTCAGATACTCCACCGTCACGCCGGTCTCGGCCTTCACCTGCTCGGCGGCGCGGTCGATCACCGCCTTGAGGATGTCGAACTCCTTGCGGGTGATGATCAGCGGGATCATCACTTCGGGAATGACGGCCTCGCCGGTGGTCTTGGCGACCTCGGCGGCGGCGGCGAAGATGGCGCGGGCCTGCATCTCGTAGATCTCGGGGTACGAGATGCCCAGACGGCAGCCGCGATGGCCCAGCATCGGGTTCGCTTCATGCAGCTGGATGGTGCGGTGGCGCACCCGCAGCGGATCGGTGCCGGTGGCCTGGGCGACCTCCGCCATGTCCTCTTCGGTGTTCGGCAGGAACTCGTGCAGCGGCGGGTCGAGCAGGCGGATCGTCACCGGCAGGCCGGCCATAATCGTGAACAGATCGACGAAGTCCTTCTTCTGGAAGGGCTCCAGCTTGGCGAGCGCCTTGCGGCGGCCGGCCTCGTCCTCCGCCAGGATCATCTCGCGGACGGCCAGGATGCGCTCCGGGTCGAAGAACATGTGCTCGGTGCGCGACAGGCCGATGCCCTCGGCGCCGAACTTCCGCGCGGTGCGGGCGTCCAGCGGGGTCTCGGCGTTGGCGCGGACCTTCATCCGCCGGATCTTGTCGGCCCAGCCCATCAGGGTGGCGAAGTCGCCGGACAGCTCCGGCTGGATCGTCGGCACCTCGCCCAGCATCACCTCGCCGGTGGAGCCGTCGATGGTCAGGATGTCGCCTTCCTTGACGGCGACGCCGCGGACCGACATCTGCTTGGTCTTGTAGTCGATGCGCAGGTCGCCTGCACCCGACACGCAGGCACGGCCCATGCCGCGGGCCACCACCGCCGCGTGGCTGGTCATGCCGCCGCGGCTGGTCAGGATGCCGCGGGCGGCGTGCATGCCGTGGATGTCCTCAGGCGAGGTCTCGATGCGGCAGAGGATCACCGCCTCGCCCTTGCCGGCCATCTGCTCGGCCTCGTCGGCGGTGAAGACCACCTTGCCCGATGCCGCACCGGGGGAGGCCGGCAGGCCCTTGGCGATGATCTTGCGGTCGGCCTTGGGGTCCAGCGTCGGGTGCAGCAACTGGTCGAGCGAGGCCGGATCGATGCGGCGGACCGCCTCGTTCTGGTCGATGACGCCCTCGTTCGCCAGATCGACGGCGATCTTCAGCGCCGCAGGCGCCGTGCGCTTGCCGTTGCGGGTCTGCAGCATGAACAGCTTGTTCTGCTGGACCGTGAACTCGATGTCCTGCATGTCGCGGTAGTGCTTTTCCAGCTTGAGGCGGACCTCGTTCAGCTGGTTGAACACCTCCGGCATCACCTCCTCCATGGCGGGGAGGTCGGACTTGTTGGCGATCTTGCCGGCGACGGTCAGGTGCTGCGGGGTGCGGATGCCGGCGACGACGTCCTCACCCTGGGCGTTGACCAGATACTCGCCGTAGAAAGCGTTCTCGCCGGTCGACGGGTTGCGGGTGAATGCCACGCCGGTGGCGCAGTCGTTGCCCATGTTGCCGAAGACCATGCACTGCACGTTGACCGCGGTGCCCCAGGCGGCCGGGATGTCGTGCAGCTTGCGGTAGGTGATGGCGCGGGCGTTCATCCACGAATCGAAGACGGCGCCGATGGCGCCCCACAGCTGCTCCTGCACGTCCTGCGGGAAGGGCCGGCCCAGCTCGCGCTCAACCGCCTTCTTGTAGTCCTCGATCACCGCCTGCCAATCCTCGGCCGACAGGTCGGTGTCGAGGTTGTAGGACTTGTCGCGCTTGTGGTTGTCGAGGATGTCCTCGAAATGGTGATGCTCAACGTCGAGCACGACGTTGGAGTACATCTGGATGAAGCGGCGGTAGCTGTCGTAGGCGAAGCGGCCGTCACCCGACCGCTTGGCGAGTCCGGCGGCGGTCGCGTCGTTCAGGCCCAGGTTGAGGACGGTGTCCATCATGCCCGGCATCGACGCGCGGGCGCCGGACCGGACCGACACCAGCAGCGGGTTGGCCGGATCGCCGAACTTGGCGTCCATCGCCTGTTCCAGCCGCGTGATGGCGGCGTTCACCTGCGCCGTCAGCTCCGCCGGATAGGAGCGTCCGTTGGCGTAGAAATAGGTGCACAGCTCGGTGGTGATCGTGAAGCCCGGCGGAACGGGCAGGCCAAGATTGGCCATTTCGGCCAGATTGGCGCCCTTGCCGCCCAGCAGGTTCTTCATATCGGCCCGTCCTTCGGTGGCACCGGCCCCGAAGCTGTAGACCCACTTGGATTCACCCTGGCTCGCCATTGCGGATTTCCTCTCGCCCCATGGTCGTCCGGCGTGCGGGTGCTCCCCTTGTGTCCCCTGGACATTCCACCCGGCGGAAATCCGCAAGGCGGAACACCGTGGTCAGTTTGCTTGACCGCACATGCCGCTGAATGGACCTTCTATCGCCCCAAACGTTGGGACACAAGACAGTCGCGTGGTCTAGAACAGGATGACCTGCGCTTCGCCGGCAAAGGAGCGTTGCGGCTATATCGTATTGCCCAGATCCTTGCCCGCATCCCCATTACTCCGGCGGATCCGCATAATACCGATTCGAATGGTGAATTGCGCCCGAAGTACCCCGTAAATCCAAATAAAAACGGGACCATTTCCCCTGCAAATGTTTCAGATGCTGAAGCAGGCGGCGGCTGGACATTCGACCCAGTGCTTGCCCTCTCCCGCCAGCCATCTGACGAGCGCCGCCGACGCCATCGGCCGGGCGAACAGATAACCCTGGCCGATGGCGCAGCCTTCCGCTTCCAGCATGCGGTGCTGGGCCTCGCGCTCAACCCCCTCCGCGACGACCGTCAGGCCCAGCGCCTCGCCGATCTGGATGATGGCGCGGACCAGCGGCCGGTTGGCGGCGTCGATGTCCAGTTCCTTGACGAAGCTGCGGTCGATCTTCAGCTCACCGACCGGGAAACGCTTCAGATAGCTCAGGGACGAATAGCCGGTGCCGAAATCGTCGATGGACAGGGTGACGCCCAGCGCGTGCAGGGCATCCAGCGCGTCATGGACGCCGATCTCCTCCGTCATCATCAGCCGTTCGGTGATCTCCAGCGTCAGATCGTTGGCCGGGATGCCGTTGGTGGCCAGCGCGGCGCGGACCTGATCCGGCAGGTCGCCACGGGCGAAGCGGACGGCGGAGACGTTCACCGCCAGCCCGGGCACCGGCACCCCCGCCGCGCGCCAGCGGCCGAGCTGCGCCACCGAAGTCTGCAACACCCAGCTGTCCAGCCGGTCGATCAGCCCGCATTCCTCGGCCAGCGGCACGAACTCCACCGGCGACACCGCTCCCCAGCGCGGGTGGGTCCAGCGGATCAGCGCCTCCACCCGATGCAGGCAGTTCGGCTTCAACCGCAACTGGGGCTGGTAATACAGCTCGAACGGCGCCTCCTCCTCCGGACAGCCCGCCTCCTGCCGGTCGAGCGCCTCGCGCAGCGCCGCCTCCATCTCCAGCCGGCGCACCGCCTGCTCGTTCATGTCGCGGCGGAAGAAGTGGCAGCGATTGCGGCCCGCCTGCTTGGCCCGGTACATCGCCGCGTCGGCTTGGCGCAGCAGCGTGTCGAAATCCATGCCGTCGTCGGGATGCACGGCGATGCCGATGCTGGCGGTCGGGGTCAGCGTCAGATCGGCCACCGTCACCGGCACCGCCAGGGCGGCGAGCACCCGCTCGGCCAGCAGCGAGGCATGGGCCGCGTCGCAGCCCGGCAGCAACGCCACGAACTCGTCGCCGCCCAGCCGGGCCAGCGTGTCGCCTTCGATGAACAGCGGCTTCAGCCGGGTCGCCACCTCCACCAGCAGACGGTCGCCGACCGCATGCCCCAGCGAGTCGTTGATTGTCTTGAAGCGGTCGATGTCCAGGAACATCAGCGTCACCGGCTGCCGGGTGCGCCCGGCCAGCGCCAGCGCCGCGGTGGCGCGGTCGGCCAGAAGCTGGCGGTTGGGCAGCCCGGTCAGCGTGTCGAAGTAGGCCAGCCGGTTGATCTCCGCCCGCGCCCGGTCATGCTCGATGGCGAGCGCGCACAGATGCACGCAGGCTTCCACCAGCCGGCGATGAAAGGGAGGGGCCGGGCGCGGCTCGCGGTAATAGAGCGCGAAGCTGCCCAGCATGCGGGCATCCCGCCCCTTGATCGGATTGGACCAGCAGGCCGCCAGCCCATGGGCCAGCGTCTGCGCCTGGAACGGCGCCCAATGCGGATCGTCGGCGATGTTCGCGGACATGACCGCCAAGCCCCGGCTCATCGCACTGCCGCAGGCCCCGACATCCGGCCCGATCTGAAAGCCGTCGATGATGGCGATGTAAGCGGCGGGCAGAGACGGCGCCGCCGCCACCCGCAAGCGCTTCTCGTCATCGCACAGCATCACCGAACAGGCGACATCCGGCGCACAGGCCTCCACCTGCCGACAGAGAAAATCCAGGACCTGCTTCAGCGACCGGCCGGTCGCCACCAGTTCCAGAACATTCTGCTGCAGGCGGGCAACCGCCTCCGCCCGTTCGCGTTCGTCATAGTTGCGCATCTCGCACAGCAGCAGCTCATCGTCCCCGTCGGTCAGATGCTGCCAAAACAGATCGACCGGGACCGGATCATGGCGCAGGATCCGCAAGGCGCCGGCACCGGGCGGCGGATGATCCCCCCGCGCACCGTCCCACAACGCCTGCCAGTCACGTCCACCGAGATCGAGCAAGTTGGGCAGCGAGCGGCCGACCAGCGTCTCCAGAGGAAGGCCGGTCAGCCGGGCAAAGCCGGGGTTGGCACCGACGATAGTGCCGTCGGCCGATGTCCAGACCAAGGCAGCGCTCCATTGCGCGGCGGTTGCCCGCAACAGGCGATCGGACGGCAGACGGTCGTCCAGCGCGGTCGCGGCCGAATCCATGACCCCTGATCCCTCCGGACATACTTCGGGAACGCCGCGTCGGCGCCCCCGGGAGAGTCAGCTAACATGAACACACGCGGCACGGTCAAGGCTCCTCACGCTTCGACCAAGCCGTTGCAGCCACACAAGAACGGTTCTAATCCGCCATCGCTGAAACCGTTCGTGCACAACAAAAAGGGAGGAAGTGGTTTCCCACTTCCTCCCCATCGTCATTGGCCTTCGGATGGCGCCCCCGGCGGGAGCGCCGTCCTTCGATCAGCTGCAGCCGGTGGTCGACCCGCAGCTGTCGCACTTCAGGCAGGTGCCGTTGCGGACCAGGGTCATGTTGCCGCACTCGCCGCAGGGATCGCCCTCATAGCCGCGGGCGCGGGCCTCACGGATGCGGTCGAAGCGCTGGTCGCTGGTGCTGCCGCCATAGGCCGTGCCGGTGGCCGCGGTGGCGGCAACATGGCCCTGCACAGTGGCGGCGGCGACCGCCGGGCTGGCCGACATGGCCGCCTGGGCGGACGCCTGGGTGCCGGCCGAGGCGGTGACGCTGACCGCCGCCGTGTCGGTGCCGGTGGCGGCGAAGGCCGCTGCGGCGCTGGCCCGCTGGACCTGACCGCCCGTCTGGCCGCCATGCAGGACGCGCAGGTTGTTGCGGACATAGCCGGTCGACGCGATGCGGCGGACGATGTCGGACGGCTGTACCTGGGTGTCCGGCAGGTCGCCCTGCTTGTCGCCGCTGCCGACCGTCGACGGCACCAGATCCTCCGGCGTGGCGTGCGCCAGATCGGTGCGGTTCAGGTAGGAGATGGCGATCTCGCGGAAGATGTAGTCGATGATCGACGTCGCCATCTTGATGGTGTCGTTGCCGGTCACCATGCCCGACGGTTCGAAGCGCGTGAAGGTGAAGGCTTCCACGAACTCCTCGAGCGGCACGCCATACTGCAGACCGATCGACACCGCGATGGCGAAGTTGTTCATCAGCGACCGGAAGGCGGCGCCTTCCTTGTGCATGTCGATGAAGATCTCGCCCAGGCGGCCATCCTCATATTCGCCGGTGCGCAGATACACTTTGTGGCCGCCGACATTGGCCTTCTGGGTGTAGCCCTTGCGGCGGTGCGGCAGACGCTCGCGCGAGCTGCTCTTCCGCTCGATCACCCGCTCGATCACCTTCTCGACGATGCGCTCGGTGACCATCTGGGCGCGGACGGCTGCCGGCGCCTCGATCATCGCCTCGACCGCCTCGCCATCCTCCTCGTCGTCGAGCAGGGCGGCCTGCAGCGGCTGGCTCAGCTTGGAGCCGTCGCGGTAGAGCGCGTTCGCCTTCAGGCCCAGGCGCCAGGACATCAGGTAGGCGTCCTTGCACTCGTCGACCGTCGCCGTGTTCGGCATGTTGATGGTCTTGGAGATGGCGCCGGAGATGAAGGGCTGCGCCGCCGCCATCATCGTGATGTGCGATTCCCAGGACAGGAAGCGCTTGCCGATGCGGCCGCAGGGGTTGGCGCAGTCGAACACCGACAGATGCTCGTCCTTCAGGAAGGGTGCACCCTCCAGGGTCATGGCGCCGCAGCAGAAGGTGTTGGCCAGCTCGATCTGCGACTTGCTGAAGCCGATGTGGCTCAGCAGGTCGAAGCCCGGGGCGTCCAGCGTCTCGGCCGGGATACCCAGCGTCTGGGTGCAGAAGTCGGCGCCGATGGTCCAGCGGTTGAAGACGAACTTGATGTCGAAGGCGGTGGCGAGGTTGCCCTCGAGCCGCTCCAGCAGCTCGGCGGTGAAGCCCTTGGCCTTCAGCGCCTCGTGGTTCACGCCCGGGGCGTTCTTCAGCGTGCCATGGCCGACGGCGTAGAGCGCGATCTCTTCGATCTGGTCCGGGGTGTAGCCGAGCGTCTTCAGCGCCTCCGGCACCAGACGGTTGACGATCTTGAAGTAGCCGCCGCCGGCCAGCTTCTTGAACTTCACCAGGGCGAAGTCGGGCTCGATGCCGGTGGTATCGCAGTCCATCACCAGACCGATGGTGCCGGTCGGGGCGACCACGGTGGCCTGGGCGTTGCGATAGCCGTGGGCCTCGCCCAGTTCCAGCGCCTCGTCCCACACGCGGACGGCGGCGAGCGCCAGCTCCTGGTCCGGGCAGAGGTCGGCGACGAAGGGCACCGGCTCGACCGCCAGCCCCTCATAGCCGTTCATCTCGCCGTTGGCGGCACGGCGATGGTTGCGGATGACCCGCAGCATGTGGTCGCGGTTGGCCTCGAAGCCCGGGAAGGTGCCCAGCTCCTGCGCCATCTCGGCCGAGGTGGCATAGGCGACGCCGGTCATAACGGCGGAGATGCCGGCGCAGTAGGCGCGGCCCTCGTCCGAGTCGTAGGACAGGCCGGACGCCATCAGCAGGCCGCCGAGGTTGGCGAAGCCGAGGCCCAGCGTGCGGAACTCGTAGGAGAGCTGGGCGATTTCCTTCGACGGGAACTGCGCCATCAGCACGGAGATTTCCAGCACGATGGTCCACAGCCGGCAGGCATGCTCGAATGCCTCGACGTCGAAGGAGCCGTCCTTCAGACGGAACGACATCAGGTTCAGCGACGCCAGATTGCAGGCGGTGTCGTCGAGGAACATGTATTCCGAGCACGGGTTCGAGGCGTTGATGCGCCCCGAGGCCGGGCAGGTGTGCCACTCGTTGATGGTGCTGTCGAACTGCACGCCCGGATCGGCGCAGGCCCAGGCGGCGTAGCCGACCTTGTCCCACAGGTCGCGGGCACGGACGGTCTTCACCACCTTGCCGTTGGTGCGGCCGATCAGGTTCCAGTCGGCATCGTCCAGCACCGCCTGCACGAACTCGTTGGAGATGCGCACGGAGTTATTGGAGTTCTGGCCGGAGACCGTCAGGTAGGCTTCCGAATCCCAATCGGTGTTGTAGGTCTTGAACTCGATCGAGGTGAAGCCCTGGCCGGCGAACTGGATCACGCGCTGGATGTAGTTCTCAGACACCTGATCCTTGCGGGCGGCGAGGATCGCCTTCTTGAGCTCCTTGTTCTCCTTCGGGTCCAGGCCCGACTGGGCGGCGGCCATCACCGAGGTCAGGTGCTTCTGGCAGATCCTGGAGCCGGTCACGAGTGCTGCGACCTTCTGCTCCTCATTCACCTTCCAGTCGATGTAGCCTTCGATGTCCGGATGGTCCATGTCCACCGTGACCATCTTGGCCGCACGGCGGGTGGTGCCGCCCGACTTGATGGCGCCCGCCGCGCGGTCGCCGATCTTCAGGAAGCTCATCAGGCCCGACGACTTGCCACCGCCGGCCAGCTTCTCACCTTCGCCGCGCAGGCGGGAGAAGTTGGAGCCGGTGCCCGAGCCGTACTTGAACAGGCGGGCCTCACGCACCCACAGGTCCATGATGCCGCCCTCGTTCACCAGATCGTCGGCGACGGACTGGATGAAGCAGGCGTGCGGCTGCGGATGCTCGTAGGCGGAGGCGGACGAGGTCAGCAGGCCGGTCTTGAAATCGACGTAGAAGTGGCCCTGGCTCGGGCCGTCGATGCCGTAGGCCCAATGCAGGCCGGTGTTGAACCACTGCGGGCTGTTCGGGGCCGCCATCTGGGCGGCCAGCATGAAGCGCATCTCGTCGAAGAAGGTGTGCGCGTCGGCCTCGGTGTCGAAATAGCCGCCCTTCCAGCCCCAATAGGTCCAGGTGCCGGCCAGACGGTCGAAGACCTGCTTGGCCGAATGCTCGCCGACGAAACGCTTTTCCTTCGGCAGGGCGGCGAGCTTCTCCTGGTCCGCCTCCTTGCGCCACAGCCAGGACGGGACGGTGTTCTCCTCCACAGCGCGGAGCGCTGCGGGGACGCCGGCCTTGCGGAAATACTTCTGGGCCAGGATGTCGCTGGCGACCTGCGAGAAGTTGTCCGGCACCTCGATGCCGGTCTGCTGGAAGACGATCGTCCCATCCGGGTTGCGGATCTCGCTGGTCGCCTGGCGGAAACCGAGGCTGGCGTAGGCGTCCTGGCCTTCGTGCGTGAAACGACGCTCAATCCGCATGATGAGACTGTCCCTTGCTTGGAGCCCGCCGCGGCGCGCTCAAATGGAAATATGGTGCGACCCGTCCCGTCGAAGCGGCCGGCGGTCTTCATCCGCCGTCCGGACCGGCAACGCAGATGGCGCCGTACAAACAGGGGGCTCTATGCCCGGCTGTCCGTCGTCGCCGCTGTGCTGCCGACCGGGGCCGCCGCTGGAGGCCGGCCGGGTCACGTGAGCGGCATCCTAGCCAGCGCGACCGGGGCAAGCAAGCCCCACTCTGCTAGATATTGTGGTTGACATCACCGAACCCCTCAAAACCTTGATCTTGTGGTGTTCAACCCGTCACCAGGGATCCTGTTCCCGCCTGCCAAGCAATTTTTTCAGGGGCGGTGGCGGACCGCATCGCGGTCGTGAGGCACAAACTGTAGGCACTCAAATCACCGCCGATGCCGGATCGGACGGCGCCACGCCCTGATTAGAGCGCAAAGCGCGGCCAATCACCAGTGCTTCGTCGCGATGGAAATCAACATCTTGTTACCTGTGCCCCATTGCACACACCACCGATTCTCTCCGCTTCGACTCGCGGCAAATTGGCGGAATCCAAGGGACGACTCGAAAGCGCGGACTGGAGCAGGCCTCGAGTCGCCGCCGGTCGGCCCGTGGATCGACACGGAAGAGGGGTGAGGGCGGCCTTCCCGCAACTATTTCAAGCGTCGCCGGTTAAGGCGGGTGGAGCCAAGATGGATCCCGCGCGATCCCATTGATCCTTGGGGGGAGGAGAAGCGCCCATGCTGAAGATCGCCCACAAGATGTGGTTCGCATTGCCGGCACTGACACTGCTTGTCGGCATGGCGACTCCGCCGGGTGCGGCTGCCCAGAGCGTCATCATCAACGGCTCGACTCCGGCCGTTGGTGCGGCGGTGGAGCGCAAGACCGGTCCCAGCGTCGACCAGTTGATGGACCGCAGTGTCCTCGGTGCCGACGGTTCGAAGATCGGCACCGTCACCGACGTGATCCTCAACGACAAGGGCGAGGCCCAATACATCGTCATCCATTCCGGCGGCATTCTGGGCTTCGGCGGCAAGAACATCGCGGCCGACCTGACCCTGGCCGACCTGCGCACCGGCACCGAGGCGATCCATCTGCGCGAGGTAACGGCCGCCAGCGTCCGCGACATGCCCGAATTCCGCTACGACGACAGCATCACATCGCTGACCCGCAGCCCGGAACCGCGGCGGCATTAGCAAAATGGAGCAACGAAAAAGGCCGCGCCCCAAACGGGACGCGGCCTTTTTCTTACCCTACCGGGAGATCGCTAAGCCCCCTCTCCGACGTTGCCGCCGAAGAGAATGGCGTCAGGCGATCACTCGTCGTTCTGCTGCTTGCGCTTCAGAGCGGCGCCCAGGATGTCGCCCAGCGAGGCGCCCGAGTCGGACGAACCGAACTCGGCCATCGCCTGCTTCTCTTCCTCCATCTCGCGGGCCTTGATGGACAGCGAGATGCGGCGGGAAGCGCGGTCGATCTGGGTAACCTTGGCATCGACCTTCTCGCCGACGGCGAAACGGTCCGGACGCTGTTCCGAACGGTCGCGGGACAGATCCGACTTGCGGATGAAGCCGGTGTAGCCCTCGCCGACGGTCACTTCGATGCCGCCGTCCGTCACCTGCGTCACGGTGCAGGTCACGACTTCGTTCTTCTTCAGGCCGGCGGTGGCCGACTCGAACGGGTCGCTGGCCAGCTGCTTGATGCCGAGGCTGATGCGCTCCTTCTCGACGTCGACGTCGAGAACCTTGACCTTGACGCGGTCGCCCTTCTTGTACTCGGCGATCGCCTCTTCACCCGACTTGGCCCAGTCGAGATCGGACATGTGAACCATGCCGTCGATGTCGCCCGGGAGGCCGACGAACAGACCGAACTCGGTGATGTTCTTGACTTCGCCTTCCAGCTCGGTGCCGGGACCGAACTTGTCGGTGAAGGTCTCCCACGGGTTGTCCAGGCACTGCTTCAGGCCGAGGCTGATGCGGCGCTTCTGCGGATCGACGTCCAGGACCATGACCTCGACTTCCTGCGAAGTCGACACGATCTTGCCCGGATGGACGTTCTTCTTGGTCCAGGACATTTCCGAAACGTGGACCAGGCCCTCGATCCCCGGCTCCAGCTCCACGAAGGCGCCGTAGTCGGTGATGTTGGTGACGCGGCCCTTGAACTTCGCGCCGACCGGATACTTGGCCTCGACGCCTTCCCACGGGTCGGCTTCGAGCTGCTTCATACCCAGGCTGATGCGCTGGGTTTCCGGGTTGAAGCGGATGACCTGGACCGTGACGGTCTGGCCGATCTGCAGGGCTTCCGACGGATGGTTGATGCGGCGCCACGCGATGTCGGTGACGTGCAGCAGGCCGTCGACGCCGCCCAGGTCGACGAACGCACCGTAGTCGGTGATGTTCTTGACGACGCCCTGGAGGATCTGGCCTTCCTTGAGGTTGGCCACCAGTTCCGAACGGGCCTCGGCGCGGCTCTCTTCGAGCACGGCGCGGCGCGACACGACGATGTTGCCGCGCGAGCGGTCCATCTTCAGGATCTGGAACGGCTGCGGGGTGCCCAGCAGCGGGGAGATGTCGCGGACCGGACGGATGTCGACCTGGCTGCCCGGCAGGAAGGCAACGGCGCCCGACAGGTCGACCGTGAAGCCACCCTTGACGCGGCCGAAGATGACGCCGGTGACGCGGGTCTGGTCGTTGAACGACTTCTCCAGCAGGGCCCAGGCTTCTTCGCGCTTCGCCTTCTCACGGCTCAGCATCGCCTCGCCGTTCTTGTCTTCCATCCGCTCGAGGTAGACCTCGACGGTGTCGCCCGCCTTCAGCTCGGGCGGCTGGCCGGCAACGGCGAATTCCTTCAGCGCGACGCGGCCTTCCGACTTCAGACCGACGTCGATGGTGACCATGTCGTTCTCGACGGCGACGACGCGTCCCTTGACGACCGTACCTTCGAGCGACTCGGCCGCGCCCAGCGACTCTTCAAGCAGAGACGCGAAGCTTTCCTTTTCGACCGTGCGGGCCAGTGACTGTGCCATTGAAACTCCTAAAGGTGGCGCGAAAGCAGCCCCGTTCCGGTCCCGCCCGCGGCAAAACGGGTGGGACCTCGACCGAACCGCCGCGCCGGGCACCACGCCCGGCGACTTGGTTGATGGTTTTCCTTGGAGGGAGTCGGACCCGTTCGCGCCGCCACCGGCGGCCCGTCAACGGAAGTCGGAAGCGGCGGCGTTACGCCGTGGGCTTCAGACCGGTTTTCGAACCGATGTGGGCGACCGCCATCGAGAACACCTGATCGGCATCGAGAGCGGACGTATCAAGCACAAAAGCGTCGGCAGCCGGACGGAGCGGGGCCACCGCTCTCTGGCTGTCGCGCGCATCACGAGTCTTCATGTCCTCCAGGACATCGGAGGATATAGCCGGAATCCCCCGTCTCTGCAACTCCTTGAGTCGCCGTTCGGCCCGGACCTCCACCGAAGCGGTAATGAACAGTTTGGCCTGGGCATCGGGGCAGACCACCGTGCCGATGTCGCGCCCGTCCAGAACCGCCCCCGGCGCGCCGCCCGGCGGGTGGGCCGCGAAGCGCCGCTGGAAGTCGAGCAGCGCCGCCCGCACCTCCGGCACCGCCGCCACCTTGCTGGCCGCCTGCGCCGCCTCGTCGGTGCGCAGGGCCACCTCCCGCAGGATCGGGTGTTCGGGGTGCAGGTCATAGGCCGCATGCGCCGCCGCCGCATTGTCGGCGGGATCGCCGCCGGCCCGCAGCACCGACACGCCGACCGCGCGGTACAGCACGCCGGTGTCGAGGTGGGCGAAGCCGAAGGCATCGGCGATGCGCTGCGACAGGGTGCCCTTGCCGCTGGCGGCCGGGCCGTCGATGGCGACGACCACGGTCCCGGCCGGAGCGCCCTGGTTGGAAAGCGGCTGCGTCATGGCCTCACGCCTCCACGATCGCGGCGCCGAGCCCGTTCATCAGCCCGACGAAATCGGGGAAGCTGGTGTCGATGAAGGCGCCGTCGTCGACCGACACCGGCTGTTCGGTCGCCATGCCCAGAACCAGGAAGCTCATGGCGATGCGGTGGTCCATGGCGGTGAGGACGGTGGCGCCACCCTTCGGCGGCTTGCCGGTGCCATGGACCGTCAGGCTGTCGTCGGCGCCGACCTCGACCGACACGCCGCAACGGGTCAGCCCCTCCGCCACCATGGCGAGGCGGTCGCTCTCCTTCACCCGCAGTTCCTTCAGCCCGAGCATCACCGTGGTGCCCTCGGCACAGGCGGCGGCGGCGGCCAGGACCGGGTATTCGTCGATCATGCTCGGCGCGCGATCCGCCGGCACCACGATTCCCTTCAAGGCGCTGTGCTTCACCCGCAGGTCGGCCACCGGCTCGCCCGCCTGGTCGCGACGGTTCTCGAAGGCGATGTCGGCCCCCATCTCCACCAGCGTGTCGTAGAGGCCGGTGCGGCGCGGGTTCATGCCGACGTCGTTCAGCAGCAGTTCGGAGCCCGGCCGCAGCAGGGCGGCGACCGCCGGGAAGGCGGCGCTGCTGGGATCGGCCGGCACATGGATACTGCGGCCGGTCAGCTCCGGCTGGCCGGTGACGGTGACGGCCAGCGCGCCGTCCTCCAGCCGCTCGGTGGTCACGGTGGCGCCGAAATGGCGCAGCATCAGTTCGGTGTGGTCGCGGGTCGGCTCCGCCTCGATCACCGTGGTGGCGCCGGCGGTGTTGAGGCCGGCCAGCAGGATCGCCGACTTCACCTGGGCGGAGGCCACCGGCAGGCGGTAGGTGATCGGAATCAGGTCGCCGCTGCCGACCACGGTCAGCGGCAGGCGTCCGCCGGAGCGGCCAACGAAGCGGGCGCCCATCTCCTCCAGCGGCTTGGTGACGCGGGCCATCGGCCGCTTGTTCAGCGAGGCGTCGCCGGTGAAGACGCAGGTGATCGGATGGCCGGCGACCAGCCCCATCAACAGGCGGGCGGCAGTGCCGCTGTTGCCCATGTCGAGAACCTGAGCCGGCTCCTGCAACGCACCCAACCCGACGCCGCGCACGCGCCAGACACCGCCCCCCTGGCCGTCGTCGCTCCGCTCCGCCTCTGCCCCCAGCAGACGCATGGCAGCTGCGGTGTGCAGCACATCCTCGCCCTCCAGCAGGCCGTGGATCACCGTCTCGCCCACGGCGATGGCGCCCAGCATCAGCGACCGGTGCGAAATCGACTTGTCGCCGGGCACG
This sequence comes from Azospirillum sp. A26, assembly GCF_042604635.1. NCBI lineage: Bacteria > Pseudomonadati > Pseudomonadota > Alphaproteobacteria > Rhodospirillales > Azospirillaceae > Azospirillum > Azospirillum sp. A26. The sequence continues at coordinate 2,141,750 of NZ_CP170472.1, forward strand.
CGGATGCTGCCCCGGATCGCGCCGGTGGTGGTGGAGCGCAGCGGCCTTGCGTGCGTCATGGGACGGGTCCTTCGGATCGGAACGGGAAGCGGTTGTGGCCGCCGTTCCTATCACAGCCCCCGCCCCGATGCGAGAGGGGCCAAATCGCCACCTGTACCGGTGCCATCCGCCCAAGCGTCCCGCGGCCGCCCACCCGGCAGCCTCCAGCTTGCACAAATGAAAAGAGGCCGCCCGAAAGCGGCCCCGAGTTCAAGGAGGAAACCAAATGGAGGAGTTGCACGGTGTGCAGGTCCGTTCTAGCGAGTTATGGTTAACGCTACGTAAAGGCAACCCCTGCCCGGGCGGGATACCACTTTCCCGCCGGCGCTGCGACGCCGCGGCGGCCGGCTCGTCTCATCTTTTTTTTGACAAGCGCCGCAGGGCGTGGCAAAGGGCGCCTCTTGAGAACCCCCCTGATTTTTGTGACGGAGGACGTGGCGTGGCCAAACCCGAATGGGGCGTCAAGCGCATCTGCCCGAGCTGTGGCGCTCGTTACTATGACATGCGCAAGGACCCGCCGGTCTGCCCGAGCTGTGGCGCGCAGTTCGATCCCGAGGCTCTGCTGAAGTCCCGCAAGGCCCGTCCGGCCCCGGTCGACGACACCAAGAAGGTGGCTGTCGTGGCCGAGGACGAGGAAGAGGTCGAGACTGAGGCCGAGACTCCGGAACTGGAGGACGCCGAGGACGAAATGTCGGTCGACGACATCGAAGAAGCCGACGACACCGCCGAGGACGAGGACGATGTCCTGATCGAGGACACGTCCGAACTCGGCGAGGACGACATGGACGAGGTCGTCGACGTCGAGGGCGAGGACGAGGAGGAGCGCTGACCGGCGCCCTTCCCGGTGGCGACGGGAGGGCCGGCGGGGTGATGGAAAAAAAGCGCGAAAGGACGAATTTTCCGCTTGCATCACTCCGCTGCCTGACTATTATCCCGCTCCACAAAGGCCGGACGGAAACGACCGGCCCCCAGAGTTAAGGGGCCATAGCTCAGCTGGGAGAGCGCTACAATGGCATTGTAGAGGTCAGGAGTTCGATCCTCCTTGGCTCCACCAAATCGATCAAGGGCCCGGCGAGCAATCGCCGGGCCCTTGGTGCATTTGCACCGGGCGTCGGATAAAATGCCGGTTCGGTGCATGGTTGCGGAACTCCATCCGGCCGCATGGAGATGCCGCCGCGCTGCGGATGGCACAACGGCATCTCCAGTTGCCGGGACCAGCTACTTCAGCCAGCGATCGAACACCGCCTGATACTGGCCGGTGGCGACCGCTTGGTGCAGCCACTGGTCGACCCACAGCTTCAGCACGATGTCGCGCGGCAGCAGGAAGGCCTTTTCGGAGAAGTCGAAGGGCTGGTCCGGATGGACGGCGCACAGTTCGGGATGCAGCTTCTGCTGAAGCCGCGTCTCCACCGCATCGGTGATCATCAGGTCGGCCTTGCCGGCGACGATCTGGTCGAAGATGGTGACGTTGTCCGGATGGACCTCGATCTGCGCCGTGCGGATGTTGGCGCGGGCGAACTTCTCGTTGGTGCCGCCGGGGTTGACGATCAGGCGGACGCCGGGCTTGTCGATGTCGGCGACGGTCTGGAAGCGGTCCTTGTTCTCGCAGCGGGTGATCGGCGTCTTGCCGTCGCGCATCAGCGGATCGGAGAACAGCGCCTTCTTCTGCCGCTCCATCGTAACGGAGACGCCGCCGACGGCGATGTCGTACTTGTCCGCCAGCAGGTCGGGCAGCAGAGTGCTCCAGCTGGTCTTCACGAACTCCACCTTCACGCCCAGCGCCTTGCCCATCGCATCGGCGAGGTCGATGTCCATGCCCTCGAACTTCTGGGTCTGCGGGTTCAGGTAGGTGAAGGGCTTGTAGTCGCCGGTGGTGCCGACGCGCAGCGTACCGGCCGACAGAACGGCATCCAGACGCGAGCTTTCAGCCGGCTGTGACGCGGCCGATGCCGACGGAGCGGTTTGCGCCAACGCACCGGCGGACGACAGGGCGGTGACGGCACAGACCAGCACCGCGCCGACGGCTGCGGCAAGGCTCCGGCCGCTGCGGCGCAGGGTATGGACAGGCATAAAGATCCTCCCGATGCTTTGTTTGCCGACCGGATGGTACGGCGCAGGGAGGATTGTGGCGAGGGGCTGCGGTCCGGACGGACAGAGTTCAGATATGCAGCCGCCGAAGAGGTGCGGCAGCGCCAATAGCAGCCCCAAAACGGCGAAGGCCGCGAACCCGTTCCGGTTCGCGGCCTTCAGAATGGTGGGCGGTACTGGGATTGAACCAGTGACCCCTACGATGTCAACGTAGTGCTCTCCCGCTGAGCTAACCGCCCACTGTAGCGACCGGCGGAGAAGCGCTTGGCGTCGTCCGTCCGGCGTGGGCGGGTGTATACCGACCTCCTTGCCGACACGCAAGCCCTTTCGTACCGCCCATCCGCTTTTTTTATCCGCCGGCGGCAGGACGGCGCCCAGCCCCATCACAGATGGTTCCGTAACAGAGGTTCCGTGACACCGGGGCCGGCGTCCATTACATCATTCGATCATGGACGCCTCCTTCGACGCGCAACGCGGCGCTGGTGCCGGTGCCGACCCGGCCGCCAGCGCTCCGCTGCCCAACGCCCCGGCCTTCGAAATTCTGGCCCCGCAAAGCCAGAGGCTGCCGCTCGTGCTGGCGTCGCCGCACAGCGGCAACGCGTATTCCGCAGAGTTCCTCGCCTCGTCCCGCCTGGATGCCCGGGCGCTGCGCAAGTCGGAGGATTGCTTCGTCGACGAGATCTTCGCCTTCGCTCCAGGCTTCGGCGTGCCACTGATCCGCGCCCTGTTCCCGCGCGCCTATCTGGACGTCAACCGCGAGGCCTACGAGCTGGACCCGGAGATGTTCGCCGATCCGCTGCCGGCCTATGTCAACACCCGCTCCCCCCGGGTGGCTGCGGGGCTGGGCACCATCGCCCGTGTGGTCGCCAACGGCGAGGACATCTACAAGGGCAAGCTGCGCTTCGCCGAGGCGCTGGACCGCGTCAGCCGCTGCTACACCCCTTACCACAACGCGCTGCGCCAACTGGTGGACGGCACCCGCGACGCCTTCGGCCATGTCCTGCTGATCGACTGCCATTCCATGCCGTCGGGCAGCGTCACCACAGGTGGGCGGGGAGGCGGGCGCGGCGGCACCCACCCCGACATCGTGTTGGGCGACTGTTTCGGCAATGCCTGCGCCCCGGCGGTGATCGACGCAGCGGAGGATTACCTGCGCGGGCTAGGCTATGCGGTCAACCGCAACAACCCCTATGCCGGCGGCTACACCACCCGCCATTACGGCCGGCCGCGCCAGGGCATCCACACGCTTCAGATCGAAATCGCCCGCGACCTCTACATGGACGAGGCGGCGCTGACCCGCCTGCCCTATCTGGGCACCCTGGCCCGCCACATGACCGAACTGGTCGACACGCTGGGCCTGCTGCCGCCCGACGGGCTTGGTCCGCGCTGACCCTCCCGCCTCATCCAACCGGCCGTCAGGCCAAAAAAAGGGCCGCGGGCGAACCCGCGGCCTTCAGTCTAGGGAGGAAACGCCCAAGAAGTGCGTTACGCCAACGTCCACGCCGAGGCGCGACCGTTGCCGCACTGCACAATATGAGCGCGTGGCGTCCCGGCTTCAAGACCAAAAAGAATTTCTCATTCATTACATCACGTTAATCGAGACAGGAGATACCGCGAACCGGATAGGGCCCAGCCGAATTTGCTGCACTGCAGCATGACCTTTCGTGAAACTGACTGCCCTAAAGGACAAAGGGTGCCGTACCTTCGGACCGCTATCGTGAGCGTGACGGCGGGGGTTCGGAACCAAGGCCGCCCTTTGTCGTTTCGCAGTGGTCCAATACCGGGTGTCCGCCAGGGCGGCCCTGAAGTTGCGGACTGCGGAACGCCCTGCCGGCGGCCAATAAGGAGAAGAAGATCGTGAGCAGGCTCGTCGTCGTATCCAACCGGGTCGCCCTTATGGAAGAGGGCAAGCAGGCCGCAGGCGGTCTCGCTGTCGCCATCCTGGCAGCCTTGAAGAAAACCGGGGGCATCTGGTTCGGGTGGAGCGGAACGGTCGTCGACGGCGAGTCCCAGGCGGAGCCGACCAAGACCGAAGCCGGCAAGCTGACCTATGCCACGCTGGATCTGGGGCGCCGCGATCATGAGGAATATTACAACGGTTTCGCCAACCAGACCTTATGGCCGCTGTTCCACTACCGCCTGGGCCTGATCTCGGTGAACCGTCGCACGCGCGAGGGCTATTCCAGGGTCAACGCCTATTTCGCCGACAAGCTGGAGCCGCTGCTGCGCCCGGACGACATGGTCTGGGTCCACGACTACCACCTGATCCCCTTCGGCGACGAGTTGCGCCGTCGCGGCTGTTCGCAACGCATGGGCTTCTTCCTGCACACGCCCTTTCCGCCGCCGGAGCTGCTGACCGCCCTGCCCAACCACCGCGACCTGATCCGCGAGCTGTGCGCTTACGATCTGGTCGGCTTTCACACTGCCACCGACCTGCGCGGCTTCTGCGATTACATCCGCACCGAGACCGACGGCACGGTGGAGCAGCGCGGCGCCTACGGGACGGCGATGATCCGCGCCTTCGGCCGCACCCTGATGGCGAAGGTGTTCCCCATCAGCATCGACACACCGGCACTGGAAAGCCTGGCCCGCACCGCCGGTCGCTCGCGCCAAGCCGAACGGCTGCGCGAAAGCCTGGTGGGGCGCCGGCTGATCATCGGCGTCGACCGGCTCGACTATTCCAAAGGCCTGCCGCAGCGCTTCGCCGCCTTCGAACAGCTTCTGGAAAGCTACCCGGAGCATTGCAACCGCGTCTCCTTCCTCCAGGTCGCCCCGCCAAGCCGCGAGGATGTGCCGGAATATATCGCCATCCGACGCGAATTGTCGGAGATGGCCGGCCGCATCAACGGCCGATTCGCCGAGTTCGATTGGCAGCCGATCCGCTATCTGAACCGCAGCTTCGGCCAGCGTGTCCTGGCGGGTTTCTACCGGCTGGCCAATGTCGGGCTAGTCACGCCATTGCGCGACGGCATGAACCTCGTCGCTAAGGAGTATGTCGCCTGCCAGGACGCCGACAATCCGGGCGTGCTGGTGCTGTCCCAGTTCGCCGGTGCCGCCCATGAGATGGGCGAGGCGCTGATCGTCAACCCGTTCGACATCGAGGGCGTCGGCGACGCGCTGCAACGGGCGCTGACCATGCCGCTGGGCGAGCGCAAGGAGCGCCACGCCGCCCTGATGCAGACCCTGCGGCGGCAGGACATCAACTGGTGGCGCGAAAGCTATGTAGACGCATTGACGCGGGCACCGTATGACTTTCCGGTCACCTGAGCATCCGCTCGGCCCACCAACAGCGCAGATCCGGATCCATGGCCGCCGACCTCTCCCCCGCCATTCCCGGCACCGCCGGTAACGCCGCTCCCATCCTGGTCGCTGACATCGGCGGCACCAATGCCCGCTTCGGCCTGATCGACGGCCGCATCGTCCGCGACACCCGCGTGCTGCGCTGTGCCGATTACGCCTCGATCGAGGATGCGGCCACCGCCTATCTGACGGCGGTCGGGCTGGCGGCAGTCGGTACCCCCGGCCGGCCGCGGCGCGGGGCCTTTGCGGTGGCCGGGCCGGTCACCGGCGACCGCATCGCCATGACCAACCTGGTCTGGCAGTTCTCCGTCAACCGGGTGCGGGACGCGCTGGGGCTGGACGGGCTGGTCGTCATCAACGATTTCACCGCCGTCGCCCTGTCGGTGCCGCGTCTGGCCGAAGAGGACCGCCGCCAGATCGGCGAGGGCGCGCCGCAGGCGGGTGCAGTCGTCGGCGTGCTGGGACCGGGCAGCGGGCTGGGCGTGTCCGGCCTGGTGCCGGGCGCCAACAACCGTTGGACCGCCCTGTCGGGCGAGGGTGGCCATGTCACCATGGCGCCGATCAGCGACCGCGAGAGCGCCGTGCTCGGCCAACTGCGCAAGAGCTTCGAGCATGTCTCGGCCGAGCGGGTGCTGTCCGGCCCCGGCCTCGTCAACCTCTACGGCGCGCTGTCGATCCTGGACGGGCGGGAGCCGGCCGCCCTCACCCCTGCGCAGGTGGCCGACAACGCCCTGAACGGCAGCGAGACCCATTGCGTCGAGGCGGTGGAGATGTTCTGCGCCATGCTGGGCACCGTCGCCGGCAACCTCGCTTTGACGCTGGGGGCACGCGGCGGCATCTACATCGCCGGCGGCATCGTGCCGAAGCTGGGCACGCTGTTCACCCACTCCCGCTTCCGCAAGCGCTTCATGGAAAAGGGCCGGATGCGCGACTTCCTGGCGCCCATTCCCACCTACGTCATCACCCACGAGCTTCCCGCCTTCCTGGGCCTCGCCGAGGCAGCCGGGGCCGAGTAACTCCGCGACGGCGGGGGAGCTGCACTGGAAAGCCATCCGGGGGTGCGGCCGATTGCGCATCCCATCGGTGGTTCCCCCTATTGCCCGACTTGTCGCTTGAACAGGCGGGTCACCCTCCACATGGTTGTTCCCCTCTCTTTCGGATTTGCATCGGAACACCATGCCTGCCGACCTTCGTGTCCGTTTCCTGCATCCGTCGGGCGCCATCGGCCCCGGCAAGATCGCCCTGCTGGAAGCCATCGACCGCACCGGCTCGATCTCCGCCGCCGCGCGGTCGCTGGACATGACCTTCCGCCGCGCCTGGTTCCTGGTGGAGACGATGAACACCGCCTTCCGCGAACCGGTGATCCGCACCAGCGTCGGCGGGCGTGAGGGCGGCGGCGCCGGCCTGACCCCGCTGGGCCAGGAGGTGGTCGCCCGCTATCGCCAGACCCAGGAGGAGGCGCGCAAGGCCGCCGAGCCGCATCTGCGCTGGCTGGACGAGGTGCTGAAAGAGGACGCTGCGGATGGGACCGCGCCCGGGACGAAGCCGCCGGCCGGCTGACCCGCCCTGGTTGCCGGTCAAGTCATCGTCGTGGCCACGGCAAGTCACGGCCGAAACCTGCCAAAGCACTGACGTCCGTTTTTTCTTCCATGCGCGCAGTGCAGCCCTGGGCAACCGGAAGCCCGATGGTGCGGCGGGACGGTGCACCGTACATATGGCTCTGTTGCAGCTCGGCGCCAGCGTGACCGTACGGCAACAACCCGTTTCCCCGACCTCATCCGGCATCCGGACGGGCCGCAGCCGCGGCGCCGCACCGCCGTGCCTTTGCCCGAGCCGATCCCCCGCCATGCTGTCCCTCCCCCTGCCCGTCACGGCTGCCGACGCCTTCGGTGCCGCCGCTTTCGCCGGTTCGTGCCTGTGGCCGCTGATGAAGAAGCGCCGTGCCCTGCTGGCCGGGCAGGCCGCCACCAACCTGATGTTCATCACCCACTATATGTTGCTGGGCGCGCACACCGCCGCGGCGCTTTGCCTCCTGGTGGTGGCGCAGGCGCTGGCGGCGCTGCCGGAAGGGCGCAGCCGATGGCAGACCGCGATTTTCGCGGCGACGGTGCCGGGCGTCGCCGCCATCGCGCTGTTCACCTGGTCCGGCCTGCCGTCGGCGCTGTCCAGCCTGGGCATCACCTTCTCCACGCTGGCCCGCTGGCAGTCGGACGCCGTGCGCATGCGCATTCTCCTACTGGTCGCCGGTGGGTTCTGGGTCAGCCACAACGCGCTGGTGATGTCGCCCTTCGCCATGGCGTCGGACGCCTTCTGTGCCGCCGCCAACCTGCTGCGCCTGCGCGGCGCGCTGCGCAAGGACGAGGCTCCGGCGGCGGCGCCCGCCGCAAATGCCAATGCGCTGCCCTCCGGCGCTGCCGCCGCCTGAACCGGCTTCACTGGAACGGGCTAACGCCTCCGGACGGGTTCTCCCTGTCCGGGGGCGGTCGAATTGGGCACTGGCGCACCGGCACCGTCGCGCCTAAAAGAGGCCTCGTGCACCGCAACGGCAGCGACGAAGGACGGCCCATTCATGCTGAAGCGTCTTTACGACTGGACCATGGCCAAGGCCGCGTCGAAGGATTCAACCGCCTGGCTGGCCGGGGTGTCCTTTGCCGAAAGCTCCTTCTTCCCGCTGCCGCCGGACCTGCTGCTGGTGCCGATGGTCATCGCCAACCGCAAGGCGGCGTGGAAGCTGGCGACGATCTGCACGCTGGCCTCGGTGGTCGGCGGCATCGCCGGCTACATGATCGGCTATTTCCTCTACGAGACGATCGGCCGCTGGGTGATCGAGTTCTATCATCTGACCGACAAGTTCGAGCAGCTGCGCCACACCTTCGTCGAGTACGGGGCGGAGATCCTGATCATCAAGGGCATGACGCCCATCCCCTACAAGCTGCTGACCATCACAGCCGGCGTGGCCCATCTGCCGCTGTGGGTGTTCATCGGCGCCTCGATCATCTCGCGGTCGATCCGCTTCTATCTGGTGGCGGCGCTGCTGTATTTCTTCGGCCCGCCGATCCGTGCCTTCATCGAAAAGCGGCTCACCCTCGTCACCAGCGTGTTCGCGGTGGCGCTGATCGGCGGCTTCCTGGTGGTGAAGCTGCTGTAAGCCGCCACCTTCTTCCAGGCCGCCTCTTTCCAGACAGACAGGACCTTCATGCCTCCGCGCGGGCGCCCGCCCCATCCCAGCCGCGCCCGTTCCCGGACCGCCGCCCCCGCCATCTCGTCCGCACCGTCAGCCCCGGAACCCACCGAATCGCGCAAGCTGTTCCGCGTGGCCGGGCTGGCCGCCGTGTCCGCGCTGTTCACCCATGAGCCGGAGCGGGTGGAGCGCCTGTTCTTCGACGAGCGGCTGAAACCGGCGGTCGGTGCCTTCTGCAAGGCGATGGCGGCGGCCCGCAAGCCCTACCGCATGGTGGAGGCGGAGGAACTGGCGAAAGTCGCCGGCACGGTTCTGCACGGCGGCGTGGTGGCGCTGATGGCGCCGCGGACACTGCCGCTGTTCGACACCGAGGCCGCGCGCCGGGCGACGGAGCCGCTGCTCATCCTGGATGGGGTCGGCAACCCGCACAATCTGGGCGCCATCCTGCGCACCGCCGCCTTCTTCGGCCTGCCCCGCGTCCTGGTCTCCGACCATTCCGGCCAAGCATTGCCGTCCGAAGCCGCCTATCGCGTGGCGGAGGGCGGGTTCGAATGGGTGGTGCTGGAGCGCGCCCCCGCCCTGCCGGCCGTGCTGAAGCGGCTGCGCGCCAGCCACCGGGTGTTCGGGACGGCGCTGGACCAGACCCGGCCGACGGTCGATGCCGGCGCGCTGACGGGATGGCGCGGCAAGCAGGGGGCAAAGCCGCCGGCGGTCGTGCTGGGCAATGAGGAGGACGGCATTCCGCCGGCCACGCTGGCAGCCTGCGAGGCGGTGCTGACCATCCCCGGCAGCGGCCGCGTCCAATCGTTGAACGTCGCCGCCACCGCCGCCATCCTCATCCATGCCCTGACCGCCGGGTAAGGGCTGCCTTCAGCCGAGCGCCGCGATCAGCACAACCGCCACCAGGGCGACGGACGCCAGCGGCAGCAGTTCCACGCCGTTGCGCGTCCAGCTGGGGACGGCGGCATGATGGCCGCCGGCGTGGCCGTTCGCGATGTCGTCGGCCCAGCCATGGCGCGACGGCACCGCACCGGGGGCCGACACCGCCGGGGCGGCCGGGTTCGCCATGTCGACAACGCCGTCACCACGGTGATAGTCGCCGGCCTGCCGGGCCAGCGCCGGATTGGGCCGGCCCTGCATCAGGCGGGAATCGTCCAGCTCAACCTCGACCCCGGCCGCCTCGACCCGCTCGATCACCGCGGCGGTTTCCTCCGGCGTCATCGTGTCGACGGGCAGGATGCCGCCCAACGCCTCGGCACTCAGCCGGTTGCCGTTGCGGCGGCCATGGTCGATGAGGGATTGGATCAGGCGTTCGTCGGTGGTGCTGGCCATGATGGCTCTCCTTTTTTCAAGTTCCCAGCAGGTCACAAGCTCAAACGCGCGAAACAGCCCGAAGGTTCACCGGCGGGCCGACTCCCCCTGGCGCCACCTTGCCGCAGCCCGGCCGCCACACGACATAAGAGGTCCCTCCAACGGATCGTCATGATGGGAGACCCGACCATGCTGGGGCATTTTCTGCGCAAGCCGGCGACGCTGCCGACGCCGGAGGAGGCGCTGCCCGGCCGCAGCCAACCCGTTCCGGTTCCCGAACAGCACCATGTCAACGGCCATCGCCTGACCGGCCCCTATCCGCCGGGGCTGGAGGTCATCGACCTCGGACTCGGCTGCTTCTGGGGAGCGGAGCGCAAGTTCTGGCAGGTTCCCGGCGTCTGGGTGACCGCCGTCGGCTATCAGGGCGGCCATACCCCGAACCCGACCTATGAAGAGGTCTGCTCCGGCCGCACCGGCCATACCGAGGCGGTGCGCGTCGTCTACGACCCGGCGATGGTGAAGGCGGAGGATCTGCTGCGCGTCTTCTGGGAGTCGCACGATCCGACACAGGGCATGCGCCAGGGCAACGACGTCGGCACCCAGTACCGGTCTGCCGTCTACACCCACAGCCCCGCCCAGCAGGCGGCGGCGGAAGCGACTCTGGCGGCCTATCAGGAGCGGCTGGCCCAGGCCGGCTACGGCCCGATCACCACGGAGATCCGCGAGGCTCCGCCCTTCTACTTCGCGGAAGGCTACCACCAGCAGTATCTCGCCAAGAATCCCAACGGCTATTGCGGGCTTGGCGGCACCGGCGTCACCTGTGCGGCCTGATGAAACACGGGTAAACGCCGGGGTGCGGTGTCCCTGACGGGCTTAGCCCTTGCGGTTGCGCCACACCGGCCCTTGCGGGTATGGTTCGGGCGGCTCTTGAAAGCTCCGGCGGCATCATCCCGCGGGAGCGCCGCCCGTCCAGCTGCGATTGTCATGACCAAGGAAAGAACCGAGCTGGCGACGCCGTATCTCAGCGGCCTGCTCGAATTCTGGCTCACCAAATCCGTCGCCGGCCGGCCGCCGGTCCCCAGCAGCATCGCCCCGGCCGACCTGCGGCCGTGGAAGGACAACATCGCCGTCTTCGAGGTGATCGGGGAGGAAGCCGGCACCTTCGTCTATTCCTATTACGGCAAGGCGCTGGCCACCGCCTTCGGCCAGTCGCGCCTGGGCGCCACGCTGGACGACCTGCCGCCGGAACAGCGGGCATTGCTTCAGCCGGAATATGAGACGGTGCGCCGCGAACGGCTGCCTGTCGCCCGAGTCCACACCGCGGTCTTCGGCGGGCGCACCCGCAGCTTCGAACGGCTGGTGCTGCCGATGTCCAGCGATGGCGTCAGCATCGACAAGCTGCTGGTCGCCGCCTACGAGATGACGCCGCGCGAGCTGGCGGCACGTCCTCCCCTGCAGTCCCTGGGGCCGGGCGGCTCCTCCTCCGGTCCCGTCCCCCTCACCGTTCAGAAGCCCGGAGCCTCGGCATGAGCCCGCGTATGCCGCATCTCGCCGCCCCGCCGACCCAGGCGGGGGTGGTGACCGCCGACGAGTTCAATCTGTGGTGCGCGCTGAACGGCCGCCCGTTCAATCTCGTCCCCAACCCGCGCCCCGACGGCCGCGTGCTGTGGGATGTCGAGGTTCTGCCCGGCACGCCGCGCGCCGGGACCGTCTATTCCACCAACCTGTCGGACGAGGCGCTGGCGGTGGTCGCCGGCTTCGCCTTCCTGTCGGGCGTCGAATGGGCCTATGAGGCGCGCGACCCGGCGGAGGCAGAGGCCCCCGCGGCCCCGTGCGAAGCCGCCCCGGCGGCGGAGTCGGCGAGCCCCTGCGCGCCCGCTCCGGCTGCGCCCGCTCCCTCCATTTCCACAGTCGCCGTGCCCTGCGCGCCCGCCGCCCCGGCGGATTATCCCGCGGTCTATTCGCTGCCCACCGTTTCCCTGCTGCAAACCCCGCCGCCGCGCCCGGTGCAGCAGCATGACGAGTCGGTGCTGGCCCGCAACGCGCGGATGCTGGAAACCGTTCTGAAGAACTTCCGTGTCCGCGGCGAGATCATGGATGTCCGCCCCGGCCCGGTCGTCACCCTCTACGAGTTCGAGCCGGCGCCCGGCACCAAGTCGGCCACCGTCATCAACCTGACCGACGACATCGCCCGCTCGATGAGCGTGGTCACCGCCCGCATCGCCATCGTCCCCGGCCGCAGCGTCATCGGCGTCGAGCTGCCGAATCCGGTGCGCGAGATGGTCTACCTGCGCGAAAGCTTCGACCACGACGCCTTCCGCAACACCACGGCCCAGCTCGCCATCGCCCTCGGCAAGGACATCAGCGGCGAACCGGTGGTGGCCGACCTCGCCCGCATGCCGCATCTGCTGGTCGCCGGCACCACCGGCTCGGGCAAGTCGGTGGCGATCAACACCATGATCCTGTCGCTGCTCTACCGGCTGCCGCCGGAGCGCTGCCGCTTCATCATGGTCGATCCCAAAATGCTGGAGCTGTCGGTCTATGACGGCATCCCGCACCTGCTGACGCCGGTCGTCACCGATCCCAAAAAGGCGGTCGTCGCCCTGCGCTGGGCCGTGCGCGAGATGGAAAGCCGCTACGAGGCGATGTCCAAGCTCGGCGTCCGCAACATCGAGGGCTACAACGCCCGCATGGCGGAGATGATCGCCAATGGCGAGAAGATGCCCCGCCGCGCCCCGGCGCCGGGCGAGGCGGAGAACGTCTTCGACCTGACGCCGTCGGAGCCGACGCCGCTGCCCTACATCGTCGTGATCGTCGACGAGATGGCCGACCTGATGCTGGTCGCCGGCAAGGAGATCGAGGCGGCGATCCAGCGTCTCGCCCAGATGGCGCGCGCCGCCGGCATCCACCTGATCATGGCGACGCAACGTCCGTCGGTCGACGTCATCACCGGCACCATCAAGGCCAACTTCCCGACCCGCATCAGCTTCCAGGTCACCAGCAAGATCGACAGCCGCACCATCCTCGGCGAAGCCGGGGCAGAGCAGCTGCTGGGCCAGGGCGACATGCTGTACATGCAGGGCGGCGGCCGCATCACCCGCGTCCACGGTCCCTTCGTCTCCGATTCGGAGGTCGAGGAGATCGTCCAGTATGTGAAGGCCCAGGGCGCCCCCAACTACGTCACCGCCATCACCGAGGAAGAGGAGGAAGCCGCCGCGGTGGAGGACGAGGACGGCGGTTCGGTTGCGACCGGCGACGACCTCTACATGCAGGCCGTCAACCTCGTGGTCCGCGAGGGCAAGGTGTCGGTCAGCTTCATCCAGCGCCAGCTCCAGATCGGCTACAACCGCGCCGCCCGTCTGGTCGAGCGGATGGAGACCGAGCGCGTCGTCGGCCCCGCCAACCACCAGGGCAAGCGCGAAGTCCTGCTGTCCCACGCCGGCCTGTCGGCCAAGCGCGCCGGCGTGTGATCGATCATCCGAAGGAACCTCTTCCCCTGTCGAGAAGAGGGCTCCTCCGGTTGGGGGACGACAGTAAGCAAGCAAAAGGCTCCCCATGGACCCGAAGCCCCATTTCGAGACCCTCGCCCGCTACAACCGCTGGGCCAACCGCCGCCTTTACCAGATCGCGGCGCAGCTTTCCGATGCTCAGTTCCGCGAGGACCGCGGCGCCTTTTTCGGCTCTGTCCGCGGCACGCTGAACCATATCCTGGTCGCCGACCGGGTGTGGCTGGAAAGGATCGAGGGAGAGGGGCCGAAGCCGTCGTCGCTCGATGAAATCCTCCATGACGATTTCGCCGGCCTGCGCACCGCCCGCGAGGCGGAGGACGAGCGGCTCCTGCGCGTCCTGGCAGCCACCCCGGCGGAGCGGTTCGAGTCGGTCCTCTCCTACCGCAGCATGGCCGGCACGCCGCATGAGCTGCCCTTCGCCCAGATCGTCACCCATATCTTCAACCACCAGACCCACCATCGCGGGCAGGCCCACACGCTGCTGAGCCAGTTCGGGCTGGACGCGCCGTCGATCGACTTCGTCTATTTCCTGCTGGAGGCGAAATGAGCCGCCCCATCGCCGACCTCGCGGCTCTGGAAACCCTCTATGGTGAGCCGGCCGCTCCCTCCATCGCCAAGGAGGTGCCGGCGCTGACCCCCGGCTACCGCGCGCTCATCGAGGCGTCGCCCTTCTTCGTTCTTGCAACCAGCGGACCGGATGGGCTGGATGCCTCGCCGCGCGGCGACGAAGCCGGCTTCGTCCGGGTAGCGGACGACCGTACCCTGCTGATCCCCGACCGCCGCGGCAACAACCGCATCGACAGCCTGCGCAACATCCTGGCCGATCCGCGGGTCGGTCTGCTGTTCCTGGTGCCGGGACTGAACGAGACGTTGCGGGTCAACGGCCGCGCCGTGATCGACACCGACCCGGCCTTGTGCGAGAGCTTCGCCGTCGACGGCAAGGCGCCGAAGTCGGTGCTGGTCGTCACCATCGAGGCGGTGTTCTTCCAGTGCGCCCGCGCCCTGCTGCGCTCCCGCCTGTGGGACCCGGCGGTGCAGATCGAGCGGCGCAGCCTGCCGTCGGCGGGGGCCCTGATGGCCGAGGCCAGCGCCGGGCGCGAAGGCGGCGACGCCTATGACCGGTCGCTGGCCGAGCGGATCCCGAAAACCCTGTACTGACCCGGCATCCCTACTGCGCAGCGAGCCTGTCGGTGGCCGGCAGCCTGATGGTGAAGACCGAGCCCTCATTGTGCTCGCTCTGCACCGACAGGGTTCCGCCATGGGCGGCGACGATCTTCTGCGTCATGTAGAGCCCCAGCCCCGATCCCTTGGTTCCGCGCGACGACGAGGCGCGGAAATAGATCGAGCCGATCCGCTCCACCTCCTCCGGGGTCATGCCGAGGCCCCGGTCGGCGACGCGGATGACGATGCCGCCTCCGTCATCGAAGGCGCTCACCCGGACGGCCGTGTCCGCCGGCGAGTAGCGCAGCGCGTTCTGCACCAGATTGCCGATGGCCACCCCCAGGAAGGGCGCATCGACCAGCATCGGGCGGTGGGGAGCATCGATCGACAGGTCCAGCCGCTCCTCCGCTTCCGTCTCCATCAGGCCGCCTAGAACCTCGTCCATCAACTGGCCCAGCACCACCGGTTCCGGCTTCAGCGCCAGCGCCCCCTGGTCGAGCGCATCGGAAGACAGGAAAAGATCCACCAGTTCCGCCATCTTGTGGGTGGTGCTGCGGATGCGTTGCAGGCGGGTCAGCGCCGACGGCGACTCCACCACGCCCGACAGTTCGATCATCTGTGCCGCGCTGTCGATGGCGGCCAGCGGGGTACGGAATTCGTGCGACAGCATCGCGACGAAGCTGCGCTGCTCCTCCGCCCGCTTGGTGGCGAAGGCCGACTCCTCCCGGGCGCGCAGCCGCTCCGTCTGAAGCCTGCCGATGCGCAGGGCCAGACCGGTGCCCAGCACCAGCACCGCCACCATCGAGGCGACCTGATAGGGATCGGCGATGAAGAAATCGGCAGGCAGCGCGCCCCGCAGGATCAGTTGGGCCAGGATCAGCCCGCTCAGCGACACCAGGGTGCTGGCCAGATAGAAGCGCGGGCTGAGATCGCTCGGGTTCAGCCAGGCCATGCGTGCGGTCAGCACCAGTGCGATCACCACCACGACCAGCGCCGACAGGGTCACCACCGGGTTGGTCAGGGCGTAAAGCGGTGAAACCGTCGTCGGCAATGCCAGCAGCACCAGCAGGGCCAACCCCTGATAGCAACGCGCCAGCTTCGGCGCCCGGGTCTGCAAATCGAGGATATAGACCCACATGATCAGTGCCGTGGCAAAGCCGAGGAAGCCGCTGCTGCCCACCAGCAGGTTCATCAGCCAGCCCGGCAGATCCGGCAGCAGCGTTGCGCCGATACCGTTGGCGAACAAGTAATAGCAGAAGACCGTGGCGACATAGGCGGTGTAGGACAGCAGCGCCCCGTCACGCAGAAGCAGGCCCAGCGCGACATAACCCAAGACCAGAATACCCAGCACCCCCAGGAAAACCCCCTGGAACAGCAGATCCTTGGTCTGGTGGCTGACATAGGCGGCGGGAGACCACAGCCGTGCCGACAGGCGGATAGCGCTGACCGAATCGATACGCAGGTAAAGCGAGACCGGCTTTCCCTCCGGAAGGGTCAGCGGCAGGCTGTGCAGCCGGGTCTTCATCGGCCGCTGGCTGAATGGAACGAAGTCTCCCAAACGGACCAGCCGGTAGGCGGCAGGGTCCTGCGGCCGGCCCGCGGCTCCGCCTGCCTTCGGGATGAAGAGGTCGAGATGGTCGATATAGGCTTCGCCCATCTCCAGAAGCCAGTCCGCCGGCGCACCGGGTTCGCGCATCAGGTCGAAACGGTACCAATGGATGTCGCGGGTCTGGCCGACACCGCGGAAATCCTCCCGCGGTTCCATCTGCCCATCGGCGTCGGCCTTCAGGATGGCGGCGAAATCAAGCTTGCGGTCGGGATCGACCAGCCGAGCGAAATGGCCGGCCAGGGTGGCGCTGGCGGTGGCTGGCCCGAGCCGAAGCGGCTCCACGCCGGAGACCGTGGCGGCGGCCGTGCCGGAAAACCACAGGAGAAGCGCCGTCAGCAGGGCGATCGGCCCCGCCATCCGGCGACAGGAAGCGGATGAGGTCGGGGAACCGGCATTGCGCCCGTCACGGCCGTTCTGCCGGGCAGAAGGGCGGCGATTCCAGCCCCGCCATTTCCCGCCGTTGTTCGCGTCCTTCATCATCGCGGGCTATCGATATAGATAAAGTTTTAGGAAAACATTAAGCTTATATGCATCTCGTCTTTCCAACTCTTCTGGTTCCCGGCCGTCGTCAGATGCGTGAAGGGGACAGCTTGAACTCCACCACCGTGTCGGTGGAGGCAAGGGCGCTGACGAGCGCCATCGGATCGGGATCGCCCCTCCCTTGTAACACCAGTTGGCATTCGAACTGGCCGCTGCCGTTGGCGAGGTGGAAGGCCCAGTCGACCACCTCGAACCCATGTTTCCTGGCCTGTGTCCGCAACTCCTCCGGCGGCGGGGCCTTGTCGCGCGGAAAGACCAGTGTCAGGTGAAGCACCGACTGGTGGGGCAGCAGCCGTTCGACCGGCCGCAGCAAACTCATCACCAGAATGGTCAACAGCGCCGCGGCAATGGCGACCGCATAGAAACCGAGACCGATGACGATGCCGATGGCCGAGGTCGCCCAGATCGATGCGGCGGTGGACAGGCCGCGGATCGACAGCCCCTCGCGCATGATGACCCCGGCGCCGAGGAAGCCGATGCCGGTGACGATGCCCTGGATCACCCGCGTCGGATCGCCGGCCAGGGCGGCCGCATGTGGCGCCCCCTGCGTCCCGATGCCGCCATACCACATGGAGGGGTAGGCGTTGACCACCGTCAGCGCGGCCGAGGCCAGGCAGACCAGCCCGTAGGTCCGCATCCCGGCCGCCCGCCCGTGATAGCTGCGCTCGTACCCCAGCAGCAGCCCGACCGCCAAGGCTCCCAAAAGATGCAGCAGGATCAACCCGTTGGTCGCCAATTCGGCCGGCGACCAGTAGGAGCGCAGCAAATCCATGGCCCATTCCATTCCTGATCGAGGCTTTCGATGAAGACCTCCACCGCAGTCTAGCGCAGCCCGGCCCGTGGCGCCCGCTTGGCGGAAGGCGCCATTCCGTCACAGGCCGCAAATGGCCCGAGTTGACCTGAGTCAATTCCCGCCCGCCAGAAAGTATCGATACTAAGGGCCGAAAACCAGTACCTAAGGACCAGCCGCGAGGGTTGGCACCGGGACCGGTTCGAC
The DNA here is from genome assembly GCF_042604635.1 of Azospirillum sp. A26. Taxonomy (NCBI): domain Bacteria; kingdom Pseudomonadati; phylum Pseudomonadota; class Alphaproteobacteria; order Rhodospirillales; family Azospirillaceae; genus Azospirillum; species Azospirillum sp. A26. Next base: position 2,159,485 of record NZ_CP170472.1, read on the forward strand.
CTGTTCCCGCTCCGACCGAGAGTGCCGCCATGAGGCCCATCACCTCCCCCGTCCTGTCCCATCCGTCCGACCGGAAGGCGACCGACTCCGCACCGGCCCCGACCCGCCGGGCCGAAGGGCTGATGTTCCTGTCGCTGGCAGTGCTGGTCTGGCCGGTGATCGCCGTCGGCACCGTCTCCGCCTACGGCTTCTCGATCTGGATGTACCAGCTCCTCACCCACTGAGCCCAGCGCTCCGCCAGGACCGACATGCCCCGCGCCCCCGAAGTCCACATCTCCAGCCTCGTCATCCAGCACAGTCCCGACCGCACCGACGCGGTGCGCGAGGCGGCGGCCTCCGTCGCCGGGCTGGACTGGTGTGCCGCGGAGAACGGCAAGGCGGTGGTGACGCTGGTCACCGCCAGCGCGGCCGAGGTCGTCGACCGCATCGCCCTGCTAAACGCCATTCCCGGCGTTCACACCACCACCATGGTTTACCACCACTACGAACCCGCGGACGCGATCGACGCAGCCTGACGCCCCTCCCCTGGGCCGTCACCCGGATCCCCATCCAGGCGCGCCGTTTCCGCCTTTTCCCGACCGAATTTCCTCCGAACCTGGAGTCCTCCTCATGTTTCTGTCCCGCCGCGATTACTTGAAGGCGCAAGCCGCCGCTGCCGCCGCCGCGGCGGCCGGAATCTCGCTGCCCGCGTCCGCCGCCAATATCCTGACCGGCGAAGGCGCCAAGCTGACCTGGTCGAAGGCCCCCTGCCGGTTCTGCGGCACCGGCTGCGGCGTGATGGTCGGCGTCAAGGACGGTCGCGTCGTCGCCACCCATGGCGACGTGAAGGCCGAGGTGAACCGCGGCCTGAACTGCGTGAAGGGCTATTTCCTGTCCAAGATCATGTATGGCGAGGATCGGCTGAACCAGCCGCTGCTGCGCATGAAGGACGGGAAGTTCGACAAGGACGGCGAGTTCGAACCGATCAGCTGGGACGCCGCCTTCGACATCATGGCCGCCAAGTGGAAGGAGACCCTGAAGAAGAAGGGTCCGACCGCCGTCGGCATGTTCGGCTCCGGCCAGTGGACCATCTATGAGGGTTATGCCGCCTCCAAGCTGATGAAGGCCGGCCTGCGCTCCAACAACCTGGATCCGAACGCCCGCCATTGCATGGCGTCGGCGGTGGCCGGCTTCATGCGCACCTTCGGCATGGACGAGCCGATGGGCTGCTACGACGACATGGAGCAGGCCGACGCCTTCGTGCTGTGGGGCTCCAACATGGCGGAGATGCACCCCATCCTGTGGACGCGCGTCACCGACCGCCGCCTCAGCCATCCCGGCTGCAAGGTCGCCGTGCTGTCGACCTACGAGCACCGCAGCTTCGACCTCGCCGACATCGGCCTGGTCTTCACCCCCGGTTCCGACCTGGCGATCCTGAACTACATCGCCAACCACATCATCAAGACCGGCCGGGTGAACAAGGAGTTCGTCGAGAAGCACTGCAACTTCAAGCGCGGCCGCGACGACATCGGCTATGGCCTGCGTCCCGACAACCCCTTGGAGAAGAAGGCGAAGAACGCCGACAAGGCCAACGACTCCGACCCGATCAGCTTCGACGAGTTCGCCAAGTTCGTCGAACCCTACACGCTGGACAAGGCGCATGAGCTGTCGGGCGTGCCGAAGAACCGGCTGGAGGCGCTGGCCGAGCTGTATGCCGACCCGAAGGTGAAGGTCGTGTCCTTCTGGACCATGGGCTTCAACCAGCATGTCCGCGGCGTCTGGGCCAACAACCTCGTCTACAACATCCACCTGCTGACCGGCAAAATCTCCCAGCCCGGCTGCGGCCCCTTCTCGCTGACCGGCCAGCCGTCGGCCTGCGGTACGGCGCGCGAGGTCGGCACCTTCTCGCACCGGCTGCCCGCCGACATGGTGGTGACCAATCCCGAGCACCGCAAACACGCCGAGGAGATCTGGAAGCTGCCGGAGGGGACCATCCCCGACAAGGTCGGCTACCACGCCGTCCAGCAGGACCGCATGCTGAAGGACGGCAAGCTCAACGCCTACTGGGTCATGTGCAACAACAACATGCAGACGGCCCCGAACACGGCGAAGGAGACCTTCCCCGGCTACCGCAATCCGGAAAACTTCATCGTCGTCTCCGATCCCTACCCCACCGTGACGGCTCTCGCCGCCGACCTGATCCTGCCCACCGCCATGTGGGTGGAGAAGGAGGGCGGCTACGGCAATGCCGAGCGCCGCACCCAGCTGTGGCGCCAGCTGGTCGATGCGCCCGACGGCGCACGGTCCGACCTGTGGCAGATCATGGAGTTCTCCAAGCGCTTCCGCATCGAGGAGGTGTGGCCGGACGACCTGCTGAACAAGAAGCCGGAACTGCGCGGCAAGACCCTGTACGAGGTGCTGTTCCGCAACGGTCAGGTCGACCGCTTCCCACTGTCCGACCTCGACCCGACCTACAACAACCAAGAGGCCAAGGACGCCGGCTTCTACGTCCAGAAGGGCCTTTTCGAGGAATACGCCTCCTTCGGGCGCGGCCACGGCCACGATCTGGCGCCCTTCGAGCAATACCACCAGGAGCGCGGCCTGCGCTGGCCGGTGGTGGACGGCAAGGAGACCAAGTGGCGCTACCGCGAGGGCTCCGATCCGTATGTGAAGGCCGGCGAGGGCATGCGCTTCTACGGCAACAAGGACGGCAAGGCCAACGTCTTCGCCCTGCCTTACGAGCCGCCGGCCGAAGCGCCCGACTCCGACTATCCCTTCTGGCTGTCGACGGGCCGCGTGATCGAGCACTGGCACAGCGGGTCGATGACGCTCCGCGTGCCGGAGCTGCGCAAGGCCTTCCCGAACGCCGTGGTGTTCATGCATCCCGACGACGCCAAGGAACTCAATGTCCGGCGCGGGCAGGAGGTGCGCGTCACCTCCCGGCGCGGCGAGGTTCGGGTGCGGGTCGAGACGCGCGGGCGCAACAAGCCGCCGCGCGGCCTGGTCTTCGTCCCCTTCTTCGACCACACGGTCCTCATCAACAAGGTGACGCTCGACGCCACCGATCCCATCAGCAAGCAGACCGACTACAAGAAGTGCGCGGTCAAGATCACGCCAGTCGTGAACGCCTGAGGAGTGCCGGCATCATGAAGACCCGTTTCCTGATCGCCGCGCTGGCCCTGCTGGCCGGCATCCCGGCTTTGACCATCGGCGTCACCTCCGGTGTCGTCGCCGCCGACAAGCCCGTCGTGATGGCGGACGCCACCGGCACGGTGGGAGGAATCAAGGTTCCCTCCACCAACCATCCGATCACCACGGATGTCCCGGCCGAGGCGACCCACCGCGAGATCACCGACGACCAGAAGCGCGTGCGCAACTACGCCGATCAGCCGCCGTTGATCCCGCATGCCATCCGCGACTATCAGATCGACCTGAACATCAACAAATGCCTGACCTGTCATGATCGCCGCAACACGGCCGGCTCGCAGGCGCCGATGCTGTCGGTCACCCATTTCCAGGACCGTGACGGCCAGACGCTGGGCACGGTGGCGGCCCGCCGCTACTTCTGCACCCAGTGCCATGTGCCGCAGACCGACGCCCAGCCGATCGTTCCCAACAGCTTCCAAGACTTCGACTCGGTCCTGGGCCATGCCCAAGGCGGCCAGAAATGACGATCCGATCCGCCCTGCTGGGCCTGTGGCGGCTGTTCGCCCGCCCCAGCGTCCATTTCAGCCTGGGTTTCCTGACGCTGGGCGGCTTCATCGCCGGCGTCGTCTTCTGGGGCGGCTTCAACACCGCACTGGAGGCCACCAACAAGGAAGCCTTCTGCATCAGCTGCCACGAGATGCGCGACAATCCCTATGAGGAGTTGAAGCAGACCATCCACTTCACCAACCGGTCCGGCGTGCGCGCCAGCTGCCCGGACTGCCACGTCCCCCACCAGTGGACCGACAAGATCGCCCGCAAGATGCAGGCGTCGAAGGAAGTCTGGGGCAAGATCTTCGGCACCATCGACACCCGCGAGAAGTTCCTCGACAAGCGCCGCGAACTGGCCGAGCACGAATGGGCACGGCTGAAGTCCAACAACTCGCTTGAGTGCCGCAACTGCCACAGCGCGGACTCGATGGACATCACCAAGCAGAATCCGCGCGCCGCGAAGATGCACGAGACCTATCTGTTCACCGGCCAGAACACCTGCATCGATTGCCACAAGGGCATCGCCCACCACCTGCCCGACATGCAGGGGATCGAGCCCGGCTGGAGCATGAAGACCAGCCAGAAGTAAGCATCCAGCCAAACAAAGAGCCCCGCTTCCGAGAGGAGCGGGGCTCTTTGCGTTTCACGGGAAACCACCGGCAATGCCTCATCCCAGCATCGCCACCACCGACAACGCCAGCAGCGTCACCAGCACCGCCTCGCCCAGCCCGACCAGCCCGCGCAAGCCCAGAGCCACCCACCAGCTCGCCCAGTCGCGGCGGTGGCGGACCTCCTTCAGCAGGCGTTCCTGGATGCCGGCGACGGTGCGGCGGGCCGACAGGCTGGCGATGCCGCCGACCAGCGCCACCAACCCCGTGCCCAGCACGAAATACAGGGCCCCCTTCCAGCCGACAAAATGATCGGGGTCGTTCAGGTAATGCCCGGCGCCAACGACGATCCACACCGCCGCCGGCCAGACGCCGACGATCTCCGGGCCGGGCCCTTCTCCCTTCGGCCCTTCTCTGCTTTGCATGTCGCCCATCGCCGCCCCCTCAGCCACCCGGCACATGGCGGTAAGCCAGCACGCGCGTCGCCGGCCCGCCCTCGACGTCGGCCAGCGGCAGCAGCAGCTCGACGAACTTTGCCCCCGGCAGCATCGGGTCGTCGCGCACCAGCAGGCAGCGCGGCTCGCCGCTCTCCAGACAGGCGCGCAGGTCGGACAGCCAGCGCCGCGCCGCCTGCTCCGGGTGGCAGTCGGTCACCCGCCGTGTCGTCGGCCGCTCGGCCAGCCGGCGTTGCAGGGCACGGCCGCAGGACTTGTAGACGAAATCGCTGCCGTCGGCGGTCGGCTCCATCAGGGCGGTGCGCGGCACGCTTTCCCGGACCTGGGCGGTGTCGATTTCCCTCGCCAGGGGCATGCGGCGCTTGCGCTTCAGCCTCACCCAATGGGTGTAGAGGATGCGGACCTGCGGCGTCTGCTCCGCATCGATCACGTCGGCCCGGCAGGGCGGCGGCGGCAGGTCCAGCACCGGAGTCGCCACCGGCGCCGACGCGAAGGCCGCTGCCGCCGGCACCGGCTGGGAAACCGGCTGCGGAATGGGCCGCGAGGCCGCGGCGGTGACCAGCGTGTGCGCCTGCCCCGCCGGCGTATGGCCGATCCGGCCGCCATGCTTCTTCAGCATCGGCAGCGGCGCCCAGGCGGTGCAGGTGTGATAGCCCTTGGTGATGCGGCGGTAGTCCTGGCTGCTGGCGGTGCGGCACTCCCCCTCCACCCCGTGGCGGGCGACATGCACCAGCGTGTTGTCCTCCGACAGCGCGCGCTCGCCGCCCCACGAGACGCAGGCGGCGCAGGCGCGGCTGTCCTTGGCGAATGCGTGGCTCATCGGGGCGTATCTCCAATGGGTATGCGAAATGGGAGAAGGGGAATTGATGCGTCCCTTTCCCCCGCGGTTCAAGACCCGCATGGGGCGGCGGTGCCGTGCCCGAGATTCAGTCATGCGAGGGTGACATCCATGCCACCCCTTCCCCCCCGGCCCGGAACCCCCTATAAGGGGGCCTTGCACGACATGCCCATCCCGCTCTCCGTCTCCGGTCCCCCGGTGCCGGGGGGTTTTCGGCTGACCACATTTCAGAGAAGCGGACCCATGCCCAAACGCACCGACATCAAATCCATCTGCATCATCGGCGCGGGTCCGATCGTCATCGGACAGGCTTGCGAGTTCGACTATTCCGGCGTTCAGGCGTGCAAGGCGCTGCGCGAGGAAGGCTACCGGGTCATCCTCGTCAACTCCAACCCGGCCACCATCATGACCGACCCCGGTCTGGCCGACGCCACCTACATCGAGCCGATCACCCCGGCGGTCGTCGCCAAGATCCTGGAGAAGGAGCGTCCCGACGCCCTGCTGCCGACCATGGGCGGCCAGACCGCGCTGAACACGGCGATGGCGCTGTCCGACGACGGCACGCTGGAGCGGCTCGGCGTGGAGATGATCGGCGCCAAGCGCGACGTCATCGCCAAGGCCGAGGACCGCATCCTGTTCCGCGACGCCATGGACAAGCTGGGGCTGGAGTCGCCGAAGTCGCGCATGGTCCGCACGCTGGACGAGGCGATGGACGCGCTGGAGCTCGTCGGCCTGCCCGCCATCATCCGTCCCAGCTTCACGCTGGCCGGCACCGGCGGCGGCATCGCCTACAATCGGGCGGAGTTCGAGGACATCGTGCGCGGCGGCCTGCGCGCCAGCCCGGTCGGCGAAGTGCTGATCGAGGAATCGGTGCTGGGCTGGAAGGAATACGAGATGGAGGTCGTGCGCGACGGCGCCGACAACTGCATCATCGTCTGCGCCATCGAGAACATCGACCCGATGGGCGTCCACACCGGCGACTCGATCACCGTGGCGCCATCGCTGACGCTGACCGACAAAGAATACCAGATCATGCGCGACGCCTCGATCGCCGTGCTGCGCGAGATCGGCGTCGACACCGGCGGCTCGAACGTCCAGTTCGCGGTCAACCCGGCCAACGGCCGCCTGATCGTCATCGAGATGAACCCGCGCGTGTCGCGTTCCTCGGCGCTGGCGTCGAAGGCCACCGGCTTCCCCATCGCCAAGATCGCCGCCAAGCTGGCCGTCGGCTACCGGCTGGACGAGCTGACCAACGACATCACCGGCACCACGCCCGCGAGCTTCGAGCCGACGATCGATTACGTCGTCACCAAGATGCCCCGCTTCACCTTCGAGAAGTTCAAGGGCTCGGAGCCGCTGCTGACCACCTCGATGAAGTCGGTGGGCGAGGCGATGTCCATCGGCCGCACCTTCCAGGAGTCGGTGCAGAAGGCTCTGCGCTCGATGGAGACCGGCCTGACCGGCTTCAACGAGGTGAAGATCGGCGGGGACGAAAACCCTGACCGCACCGCCATCCGCGGCGCGCTCGCCACCCCGACCCCCGACCGCCTGCTGGTGATCGCCCAGGCCTTCCGCCACGGCTTCACCGTGGACGAGGTCCAGGCCGTCTCCAAATACGACCCGTGGTTCCTCGAGCAGATCAAGGCGATCACCGACCGCGAGGCGGCGATCCGCGCCGACGGGCTGCCGACCGACAAGGCCGGCTGGCTCAAGCTGAAGCAGATGGGCTTCTCCGACGCCCGTCTGGCCGAACTGGCCAAGACCACCGAAGCCGCCGTCGCCGCCGCCCGCCGCATGGCCGGCGTCACCCCGGTCTACAAGCGCATCGACACCTGCGCCGCCGAATTCGCCTCCGCCACCCCCTACATGTACTCGACCTACGAGACCGACGGGACCGGCGAGGCGGAGTGCGAATCGGAGCCGACCGACAAGCGCAAGGTTGTCATCCTCGGCGGCGGTCCGAACCGCATCGGCCAGGGCATCGAGTTCGACTACTGCTGCGTCCATGCCGTCTACGCCCTGCAGGAGGCCGGCATCGAGACCATCATGGTCAACTGCAACCCGGAGACCGTCTCCACTGACTACGACACCGCCGACCGCCTGTATTTCGAGCCGCTGACGGCCGAGGACGTGGTTGAGCTGGTGCGGGTCGAGCAGCGCAACGGCACCGTGCTGGGCTGCATCGTGCAGTTCGGCGGCCAGACCCCGCTGAAGCTCGCCGCCGCCTTGGAGGCCGCCGGCATCCCGATCCTGGGCACCTCGCCCGACGCCATCGATCTGGCCGAGGACCGCGAGCGCTTCCAGAAGCTGCTGCACGAGCTGAACCTGAAGCAGCCGGCCAACGGGCTGGCCCGCTCGCTGGAGGAGGCCGAGGCCGTCGCCAGCCGCATCGGCTTCCCGGTCGTTATCCGTCCGTCCTACGTGCTGGGCGGCCGGGCGATGGAGATCGTCCACGACATGGCCGGGCTCCAGCGCTACATGGGCACCGCCGTGCAGGTGTCGGGCAAGAACCCGGTGCTGATCGACAGCTACCTCCAGGACGCCATCGAGGTCGACGTCGACGTCGTCTGCGACGGCACCGACGTCTATGTCGCCGGCGTGATGGAGCATATCGAAGAGGCCGGCATCCATTCCGGCGACAGCGCCTGCGCCCTGCCGCCCTACACGCTGCCGGCCGACACCATCGCCGAGATCAACCGCCAGTCGGACGCGCTCGCCCATGCGCTGAAGGTGGTCGGCCTGATGAACGTACAGTTCGCGGTCAAGGCCGGCACCGTCTACATCCTGGAGGTCAACCCGCGCGCCAGCCGCACGGTGCCCTTCGTCGCCAAGGCCACCGGCACCGCCATCGCCAAGATCGCGGCCCGCATCATGGCCGGCGAGAAGCTGTCCGCCTTCACGCTGAACGGCCCGACCCCGCCGCACACCGCGGTCAAGGAAGCGGTCTTCCCCTTCGCCCGCTTCCCCGGCGTCGACATCGTGCTGGGTCCGGAGATGAAGTCGACGGGCGAGGTCATGGGCCTCGACCACAACTTCGCGCTGGCCTTCGCCAAGGCGCAGCTCGGCGCCGGTGTCACCCTGCCGGTCAAGGGCAGCGTCTTCGTCTCGGTCAAGGACCACGACAAGCCGGCGCTGGCGGTGATCTCCAAGAAGCTGCACGAGATGGGCTTCCGCATCCTCGCCACGTCCGGCACCGCCAAGGTGCTGAGCGATGCCGGCGTGCCGGCGGAAACCATCAACAAGGTGGTCGAAGGCCAGCCGCACATCGTCGACGCCATGATCAACGGCAACGTGCATCTGGTCATCAACACCACGGAAGGCGCCCAGGCCCTGTCCGACAGCTTCAGCCTGCGTCGCACCGCACTGACCTACAACATTCCGTACTATACGACGGTGGCAGGAGCACGCGCAGCGGTGGAAGCGATTGCCGCACTCCGGAACGGCAGCCTTGAAGTCGCCCCGTTGCAGTCGTACCTTAGCGGATCGTATTAAGGACGGACGACGGCGCGGCGGACCTCCTCCGCGCCGTCTTCGTCCTTGATGTCGCTTTGGACAGGTCGAACGACTGCAAGCGGTGATGGACCGAACATGGAAAAAGTTCCGATGACAGCGGCGGGCTTCAACCGCCTCCAGGAGGAATTGAAGCACCTTAAGATCACCGAACGCCCGGCGGTCATCAAAGCCATCGCGGAAGCCCGCGAACATGGCGACCTTTCGGAAAACGCCGAGTATCACGCGGCGCGCGAACGTCAGAGCTTCATCGAAGGCCGCGTGCTGGAGCTGGAGGACAAGATCAGCCGTGCCGAGGTCATCGACCCGGCCAAGCTGACCGGCAACACCGTGAAGTTCGGCGCGACCGTGACCCTGGCCGACCAGGACACGGACGAGGAGACGACCTATCAGATCGTCGGCCAGGACGAGAGCGACATCAAGAACCGCCTCCTGTCGATCCAGGCGCCGCTGGCCCGCGCCCTGATCAACAAGTCCGTCGGCGACAGTGTCGAGGTGTCGACCCCCGGCGGTTCCAAGCTGTACGAGATCGTTTCGGTCGAGTTCCGTTGACGTTTCAACCGCCCTCTCCCACCCCGGGAGAGGGCGGTTGCCCCCCTTATCCCCCAAGCTTTTCCCTGAAGAAGTCGCTCACCCGCCGGATCGCGTCCGAGCGGGCGTCTTCGTCCGTGCCGACATGGGCGGTGCCGCCGGGAGCAGTGGCGAGGTCCTTGCGCTTGCGCACCGGCGCGTCCGGCGCGTCGAAGCCGTGATAGGCATCGGGATAGACCACCAGATCCACCTTGCCCTTGACCCCGTCGCGCCCGGACAGCTCGACGCAGCTCTCCGGCGGCGTCCAGTCGTCCTTGCCGCCGACCAGCAGCAGCAGCGGGCCATCCGGCTGCCAGTCCTCCTTGCTCAACGCCGCCTTGCAGCCGGGGTAGAAGGCGACGGCGGCGCGGAAGCCGCCCTCCTCGGTCCCGGCCGGTCCATCCTCGCCGGCGCCATAAGCGACCATCACGGTGCTCGCTCCCTGCGACCAGCCGATCAGACCGATGCGGTCATGGTCCACCTCCGGCCGCTTGCGCAGGAAAGCCAGCGCCGCCCAGGCGTCGCGCTTGCGCTCCACCGTGGCGCGGACGGTACGGTCCTTCAGGGCGGTGGTGCAGACCTCCTCCACATCGCGCGGACCGAAGCTGTCGACCATCAGCACCTCGTAGCCCTGCCGCTGCAGGTGGGTGGCCCACCAGACATGGCGCGGCGACACCCGGCCGTTGCGGGCATAGAGGCCGCCGCAACCATGCAGCATCACCACCGCCGGGTGCGGGCCGTTGCCGGCCGGGCGCAGCAGCCGGCCGCTCAGCATCGTCGGCCTGCCGCCGGTCAAATCGCCGTCGACGGACGGAAAGCGCACGATCTCCTCGGCATGGACACCGACCGCGGCCTGCGCAGGCGCCGCCGACAGGGTCAGCCCCCCAACCGCGATCACGCCCGCCGCGATCCCCCCGGCACCGGCATACAGCACCGCCCCCAACACAGCCGCAAGACCGCGGGTGGAAGCCTTCATTCTGCAGCGTCCCCGACCTCCGGCGCCTGCCCCGACGGCGGCGCTCGCGGTTGCAATATTAAACCTCCGCGATGCGGAAGGCCATGGGCGCCCGGCATTTGTCCCCGCGGACGCGTCGTCCGCCCATCCGTCAGCCCTCCAACCCGATGGCGAAAGCTGCCCTGCCGCCGCGTTTGAGTTAGGCTGCGGGACGATGAGCGATTCTCCCTCCCCCCTCCCGTCCTTCCGTGCCTTCTGCCTCTACTGGCTGCGGCTGGGGCTGACCAGCTTCGGCGGCCCGGCCGGGCAGATCGCGATGATGCAGAGCGAACTGGTCGACCGCCGCCGCTGGATCGACCAGACCCGGTTCCTGCACGCGCTGAATTTCTGCATGCTGCTGCCGGGGCCAGAGGCGCAGCAGCTCGCCACCTATATCGGCTGGCGGATGTATGGCGGGCGCGGCGGGCTGGTGGCGGGCGGGCTGTTCGTGCTGCCGGGTGCGCTGGTGCTGCTGGCCCTGTCCTGGATCGCCGCCGCCCATGGCGACACCGGGCTGGTCGGCGCGCTGTTCGACGGTATCAAGCCGGCGGTGGTGGCGATCATCGCCGCCGCGGTCTGGCGCCTGGGCCGCCGCACGCTGAAGGGACCGGCCGCCGTCGCCCTGGCCGGTGCCGCCTTCCTGGCGCTGGCGCTGCTGCACCTGCCCTTCCCGCTGGTGATCGGCGTCGCCGCTGTGGTCGGCGGGGTGGCGGCGCGCACGGGCCGCCACTGGTTCGCCCACCCGCATCCGGCGGGCGACGATGGCTCCGACAATGGCTCCGGCGGCGGTTCCACCACCGACCTGACGGTGGAGCCTGCTCCGAAGGTCGGCCGGCTGCTGACCCTGCTGGTGCTGGGCTTGGTTCTGTGGGTGGTGCCGGTGGGGGCGGTCCTGCTGGCTTTCGGCGCCGATCCCTGGCGCGGCATCGCCGCGCTGTTCACCAAGGCCGCCTTCATCACCTTCGGCGGCGCCTATGCCGTGCTGCCCTACATCGCCGGACAGGCGGTGGACAGCTATGGCTGGCTCAGCCCACGGGAGATGATCGACGGGCTGGCACTGGCCGAGACGACGCCGGGGCCGCTGATCCTGGTCACGCAGTATGTCGGCTTCTTCGCCGGCTGGAACCGGCCGGGCGCGCTGTCTCCGGCGCTGGCGGGAACGCTGGGGGCGGCGCTGACGACCTACGTCACCTTCCTGCCCTGCTTCCTGTTCATCTTCGCCGGCGCTCCCTATCTGGAGCGGCTGATCCACAACCGCCTGGCCGCAGGGGCTCTCGCCGCCATCGCAGCGGCGGTGGTGGGGATGATCCTGAACCTGGGCGTCTATCTGGGAGTGGCGGTGCTGCTGCCGGACGGGCAGCATACGGCAGGCAGCCTGATCTGGGCCTGGGCCATCATGCTGTGCGCGCTTTACGCGCTGACCCGCCGGGGGGTGGCCATCCACTGGGTGGTGGCGGGGGGAGCGGCGGCGGGCCTTATCCAGGCGCTCGCCGCATCTTCCTTGTAGATTTGGACAGGGTCGAGCGAGCGCCCGTTCAGCGCCGGGTGGCGCGGGCGGGCGTCTGGGCCTCGTCCTCGGCGTATTCCTCGTCCTCGTCGTCCTCGTTCCCTTCCGGGATGTCGGGCGAATCGACGTCGATGGGAACGCCGGGGGTGTGCTTGCTGGTGCGGATCGACAGGGCCGACTTCACATGGGCGACGTTGGGCGCCGCCGTCAGCTTGGTCGTCAGGAAGCGCTGGTAGTCGTCCCAGTCCTCCGCCACGATCTTCAGGACGAAATCATATTCGCCGGCCAGCATGTTGCACTCACGCACGAGCGGCCAGCTGTTGACGAGCTCCTCGAATTTCTTTAGGTCCGCTTCGGCCTGGCTGCTGAGGCCGACCTGGGCGAACACCGTGACGCCGAACCCCAGTGCATCGGGGTTGACGTCGGCGTGGTAGCCACGGATGAATCCCGCCTCCTCCAGCGCGCGGACGCGGCGCAGGCAGGGCGGAGCGGAGATGCCGGCACGTCGGGCAAGCTCCACGTTGGTCATCCGGCCGTCGTTCTGCAGATCGCGCAGAATCCGACGGTCAATTCGGTCGAGTTTGACCCGCCGCATGGTTTACTCGGTCGCTCCGGGGATGATTTGGAGAAAGGATATTACACGGGCATGGTGTCTACGCCAAGACGGAAACCCCCGCAAGGGTGAGCAACCCCGATAACGGTCTTTTCGCCGCAGCCCTCCCACCCGGGGGCGTTCCCTCCCTTCGAAGCTTCAACGATCCGAGTTCTCATGCAACCTCTGACCAGCGCGCCTCTGACCTGCTGGGTCGTGTCGGACGGCAAGGCCGGCATGGAAAACCAGTGCATCGGTCTGGCGGAGTCGCTTGGCCTGACGCCGGTCGTCAAGCGCGTGCATCTGCGCACGCCCTGGCGCCAGCTGACTCCCTACTGGCGCATCGGCAACCGATTCGCCGCCGGCCCCAACGGCGATCCGGTGGAACCGCCCTGGCCCGACCTGCTGATCGGCACCGGGCGGCAGTCCATCGCCGTCTCGCTGGCGGTGCGCCAGCAGTCGCGCGGCCGGACCTTCACCGTCCAGATCCAGGATCCGGTGATGAACCCGCGTCACTTCGACCTGATCGTCGTGCCGCGCCACGACAAGCTGCGCGCTGATAACGTGCTGGTGACCCGCGGCGCCCTGCACCGGGTGACCCCCGCCATCCTGGCCGGCGCGGCCGAACGCTTCGCCCCGCGCTTGGCGCACCTGCCGCACCCGCGCATCGCCGTGCTGATCGGCGGCGACAACGGCGTCTACCGCCTGACGCCCACCATCATGGGCGATGTGGCCGAACGGCTGGCCAACCTGACCCGCACCCATGGTGCCGGGCTGATGGTCACCCCGTCGCGCCGCACCGGTGCCGACAACGAGGCGATCCTGCGCGCCCGCCTGTCCGGCCTGCCGGCGGAGGTATGGGACGGCACCGGCGAGAATCCTTACTTCGCCTATCTCGGCCTCGCCGAAGCCGTAGTGGTGACCTGCGACAGCGTGTCGATGATTTCGGAGGCCTGCTCGACCGGCAAGCCGGTCTATGTGATCGAGCTGGAGGGCGGATCGCCCAAGTTCCGCGCCTTCCATGACGGTCTGTACCAGGACGGCATCGCACGGCCCTTCGACGGCTCCCTGGACCATTGGGACTATGCGCCGCTGAACGAGACGGAGGTGGTGGCCGAAGAGGTGCGCCGCCGCCTGTCCGCCCACCGCAGGCGATTCGGCCTGTCGTGACGGGAGAGCGGGGTGCGACGCGACCAATGCGCGCACCCCGCTGGTACGACCGGTTTGCTGCGGAGTTCGGTCGCCGGCCATGCCATAAGCGCTGGCAAACCGGCCGTTTCACCGAACACGGTCCGGGGCCGTCCTTCCATCCGGAACTTCCGCCGCCATGACCACTCCCGACGCCGTTTCCGCCTCTTTCCTGCGTTGCCTGGAAAACAGCCGGCTGTTCGAACAGCCCTATAATCACTGGCTGCTGTCCGAGGCGCTGCCGGAAGAGTCCGCCGATGCCATCGCCGATCTGCCCTGGGGACCGCCCCCGGTGTCCGACACCTATGGCAAGCGCGAGACCAACAACGCGTCGCGCACCTATTTCGGCGAGGAGAACCGCGGCAGATACGCGGTGTGCGAGACGATGGCCCAGGCCTTCCAGAGCCGCCCGGTGGTGGACGCGATCCAGAAGACCTGCAACGTCGACCTGACCGGCACCAGCCTGCGCATCGAATATTGCCAGGACACCGACGGCTTCTGGCTGGAGCCGCACACCGACATCGGCGTCAAGAAATACACGATGCTGATCTATCTTTCGAAGGGGCCGAACTGCTCGCACTGGGGCACCGACGTGCTGGATGAGAGCCGGACGGTCGTCGCCCGCGCGCCCTACGCCTTCAACGAGGGGCTGATCTTCATCCCCGGAAGCAACACTTGGCATGGCTTCGAGAAACGTTCGATCGACGGGGTGCGCAAATCGATCATCGTGAACTATGTCGGCCCCGAATGGCGGGCTCGGCAAGAATTGTGCTTCCCCGACAAACCTGTTGCATAAAACTTCCGCCGTGTTTAAGTGACGCCGGTTTTGGGGGGCAAAGCCACCGTCGGCACGCTCTTTGGGAGTCTCGTACCCATGTCCATGCTTGATCTGGACAAGTTCCGCGCTACCCCCTTGCAGCACGATCCCTATGATTTCCTGTGCGTTCCGGGTTTCGTGAAGCGGGAGTATCTTGAAGAGCTGCACCGCGACTATCCCAAGGTGGACAAGCCCGGCTCGATCCCGCTGGGCGTCTTCCCCCAGGGGCCGAGCTTCGACCGGATGATCGCCGAACTGAAGGGACCGGAGGTCTGCAGGGCCTTCTCCGACAAGTTCGATGTGGATCTGTCGAAGTACCCGACCATGTTCACGGCGCGCGGCATGTGCCGGCCGACCGACGGCAAGATCCATCCGGATTCGGCCAGCAAGGTCATCACCGTGCTGATCTACATGAACCCACCCTGGGAGGCGACCGGCGGCCGCCTGCGGATCCTGCGCTCCCAGAACCTGGAGGATTACGCCGCCGAGGTCCCGCCGGAGGAAGGCACGCTGATGTGCTTCCGCCGCAGCGACACCTCCTGGCACGGCCATTATCCCTTCGAAGGACAGCGCCGCGCAATCCAGATGAACTGGGTCAAGGGCGGCGTCTATATCTGGCACGAACAGTGGCGCCACCGCATCGGCGCCTGGGCGAAGGGCGTCTTCGGCGGTCAGCCGGCAGGGTATTGAGGACCGACTGTTGCAGGAACGGGCTGAGGGGCCGTCTCCGTCCCCTCAGTCGATCAGATCCTCGACCTCGCGGATGCGGCCGTTGTCGATCATGAACTGAACCAGTTCCGGGCGCTGCTTGCCGAGCGTGCGGTGACGCTGGCGCACGGCAGCGACCAGTTCGCCCTTGCGGCCGAGCAGTTCGTCGGCGAATTCGGTCATCCGCAGGTTCGGCCAGGTCTGGGCCCGGATGGCGACCACAGCCCCCACCGCATCGGCCGCCGGCAGTTCCGGGCGCGCCTGGGCCAGGATCATGGTCAGCGCTGCGGTGGACCGCGATACGCCGGCATGGCAATGGACCAGCAGATGGCGGCAGTCCACCGGTTCGGCCAGCAGGTCGCGGCCGAAGGCCAGGATGCGCTCCACGTCCGACCGTTCCGGCGCGATCTGGCCCTTGGTCGGCTCGATGACGTCGTGGAAACGCAGTTCCAGCCGTTCATGCTCGCCATAGTCGCCGAACTCGCTCGGCTCCGTCATGTCGGGGTCGAGGATCGATAGCACATGGCTGACCTTGCCGCCGCCGAAATTGCAAAGCTCGCTGAGACCGCAGACCGTCAGGCCGAAAGGCACGAAATCGCTGGCCATCATTCTCTCGTTCGATTGCGGGGGAAGAAAATCGAAGGGATGTGCGGCCAGCATTTGGCACCGGGCGCCGCGGCCCCGTCAACCCGGCCGATCAAAGAATGTTGAACAGGTAGAGCAGGAGGATGACGGGGATTGGAATGCCGACCAGCCACAGCAGGATGCCTCGCACGAACCCTCTCCTTCTTCCGTTGATGACGGGCGATGCGGCCGGACGTCGCCGGCCCTCTCACCCCTCATCAACGGCGCAGCCGCCGGTTGGTTGCAGC
The DNA here is from genome assembly GCF_042604635.1 of Azospirillum sp. A26. Taxonomy (NCBI): domain Bacteria; kingdom Pseudomonadati; phylum Pseudomonadota; class Alphaproteobacteria; order Rhodospirillales; family Azospirillaceae; genus Azospirillum; species Azospirillum sp. A26. The sequence goes on from NZ_CP170472.1 coordinate 2,175,819, forward strand.
CGCGCGAACGGGCGTCAGGCCTCCTCATCCCCCTCGTCATCGGAAGCAGCCGCCGGAGCATCGGCGTCGGTCGGCAGCGCCGGACGCGGGCGGGGCGCACGCAGCTTCTTCAGCAGCAGCGAGAAGGGCTTCAGTGCCGTGTCCATGATGGTCTGGTCACCCTCCAGCCGCGACAGCAGGAAGGCGCCGGCTTCGAGGGTGGAGACGCTGTCGCGCCGCGGCTCCTTGCGCGCCTGCCCATAGAGCGAGCGGAACTGCGGGTTCAGCACGACGCGGCGGCATTTCAGCAGCCAGGCATTGCGCCACCACAGGGTCTTGGCCTGGCTCCAGGTGCCGTCCAGGACGATGACGCCCTCCAGATCCTCCAGGATCTCCGCACTGTCGCGCAGCGGCTCGCCGTTCCTGTCGACCACCCCCACCTCCGGCCGCGGAGCGCCGCCATCCTTCACCGGGCCGAGATACAGCACGCCCCAGCGCTTGGGATCGACCTCCCGCCCCAGGATGCGCTTCAGGCCCGGCCAGCTCAGCCCGACCTTCACCATCGAATTGGCGAATTGCAGATGGGCGATCTGGGCGGTGCCCAGATTTTCCCGCTTCTCCTGCGGATGTTGCAGGATCAGCAGGAAGACGCCGTTGTCGATCGGCTGCACTGCCTCACAAATGCACAGGTGATTAGGCTTTAGGCAGGTGGGGCAGGAATCGGGGGCGGTGGCGCTGTGCATGGGAGGTACGCATTCCTTGAAGGGGATTGGCCGCGAATATGGGTTGGAATGACGCGGAAGGGAACACATCTCACACCAAGGACGGCGCTGCTCCCCAAAGAGCGATGGCCGCCACGGCGCGTACGACAGATCCCCTCTCAAGACTCCCTCGTGTCATACCTGTTCATGTGGGTTCAAGTGGCTTCGTATAAACCGTTTGTAGAGACTTAGTCGTGTGTCATGGAACTCGTGTGACGCGCTTAACAGCTGGCCTGGAACTTGCGTAGTTATTATCCAGGCAAACAGGACGACGGGTGGGCCAGGACCGGCCTTAGTCAGGCTGATCCACGGTGCCATCCGGCGCTCAGAAGGAGACCTGCCATGCTGCCCGCCCACCTTGCCGACCGCCTGCTGAAGCAGCGCCGCGATGCCGACAGCGCGGAATTCGCCCGCCAGCTCCCGCTCTACGCCCCGATGGACGCGGATGACCCGCGCTGGATGACCGAGCCGGACGGGTCGGAGCAGCCTGGCCGCCACGAGCCCGACTGGGCGACCGACTACTGACCGGCAGTCAGCTTGGCGACGGCCGGTTTGCGGTGATCCGACAAACGATTCTGTCGGTTGTCGGACATCGGCTGTCCGGCCGGCCATAGCCCCGACTCGCGTCCTGCGGTCTGCCCAAGGCCGCCCCGATCTTCTTTCTCCACGTCTTGCCAGCCCTGCCCGTCCCAGGCGAGGGTCCAGTTGCCTGGGCGCCCGCCCCGGCAACGCTCCAGCATGACCGACCAGCGCGGCATCCCCAGCCCAGGCGGACCTCCGGCCGGGCGTGGTGCCGCATCCCCCTCCTCATCCAGACTGGGGACGGCATTCAACCGCCAGCGCGTCACTGCGGCGCTGAGCCCTTCCGCCCGCCGGCCTGCCATCCGTCCGCCTGCCATCCACGGGTTGCGCCCGCCCGATGCGCCGGCGCTCGCGTCCAGCAGGAATCCGGTCACCCCCGACGACTCGGCGGCAAGCTGCAGCCGCCGGCTTGCGGTCAGGTCCAGCCCCTCCAACTCGCCCAGCACCGCCGACAGGGTGGAGCAGCGCAACGCCTCCTCCATCGCCCACAGCGCATCGACCGGCCGCACCGCCCGCACCGCGACCAGCCGGTCGGACGTCAGCCCATAGGCCGCCAACCCCGGGGCATACAGGTCGCGCCCGCGCAGGATCCACAGCGCCGGCCTTTTCGGAGTCGCCAGCCGGGCCAGCAGCGCCGCGGCGAATCCGGTGCCCGCCCCCGGGTCGTCCGCCACCACCGCATGCAGGCAGCCCAGCGGCAGCCCACCGTCGGGCAGATGGCCATCGACCGAGTCGATGCCGAACGCCAGGGTCCGCCCCCCTTCCCCGCCCGCTCCCTCGAGCCGCCGGATGCGTGCACGCAGGTCGGCCAGCAGTCCGGCACGGTTACGCCGCGCCGCGTCCACAGATGGGGAGGGGGACAACGGGACAGACATGACTCAGCTCCGCTCGACAGGTATATGTTCCTGATATGTTCTATCATGAACGCGTGTCGAGCGGGAGTCTGCGACTCCAGTCTTGTTTTCGGGCCGTCTGTCCTGAAATCAGCCGTCGCTGGGATCAGTTGGCGATTGGCGCCGCGCCGATCTTGCCGCGCGGGGCGGCCTTGATGGTCGGGCCGGCATTGTCGACGGGCTTCGCCAGGGTGGTGGAGGTGCCACGGGTGCCGCGCGGCGTGTTGCCCTTCAGGCTCAGCAGATGCAGCCGGACGTAGGCGGTGGAGCCGCCGACCTTCACCGCCACCCAGTCGCTGTTGCGCACCCGGCCCAGCGTGGTCACCGCCTGACCCGCCCCAAGCGTGGCGATGACGCCCGAGCCGCCCGCCGGCTGGGCATAGGCCGGCGTCGGCTTGTCCACCTGCCACTCTCCATAGATCGGCTCAAGCCCGGTTCCGGTATCGGGCGCGGTCCGCACGGTCGGCGGATTGGGGGTCCGCTGGTACGGCATACAGCCGGGAACCATCAGCGTGGCCAGGGCCACCATCAAGGGAAGGGTACGCAGACGGCGGATCATCGCTCACCTTGAGATGGAACGGTGCTTTGCAGGAACGGGACGAACGGAGAGGGTAAACTGGTGGGTTGTGGACCTTCGGCGCGACCATACAGGAGGCAACCCCCTTTTCGCCACCGCAGCGCAGCCGGATTCGCTATGCGCTTTTTGAGGCGCACCTCCCGATCTTGAAGTATTATCTCAAATCCGATCTTTTTCGGCGCCGTTCCGCGCAGGAGTCCCAGGCCGCCCCGCGTATCTTGACCATCACGACGGCACCTTACGGGAGCATCCGGCCATGATCTCCTCCCTCGGCAGTTCCAACAGCACGGCGACGCTTCAGAAATTCTTCTCCAAGGCGGACGCCGACAGCGACTCGTCGCTGTCCAAGGACGAGTTGCTGGGCGCGCTCGGCGGCACCTCGGCCGCTTCCGACAGCGGGAAACTGTCGTCGGCCGTCGACGGCCTGATCGGCAGCCTGGACAGCGACAGCAACGGCTCGCTCAGCACGACCGAATTCAGTTCCTTCGCCAGCCAGTTCGACTATGGCAGCGGCAGCGCCCTGCTGGCGGCGCAGGAGCAGGCGAGCGCGATGCAGCAACAGTTCGCCCAGAACCTCTATTCCAGCCTGGACAGCGACAGCAGCGGCGGCATCAGCACCGACGAACTGACGTCCGTTTTGACCTCCGCCGGCCAGTCGAGCACCGATGCCGCGTCGCTGTTCAGCAGCCTCGACAGCGACGAGGACTGGTCGATTTCCCAGGACGAGTTGAGCAGCGCGCTGAAACAGACCGACGCCAACCGCCCGCCACCCCCGCCGCCACCCGCCAATGACACAGGCCCTTCCGTCGCTTCGGACAGCGGCAGCACGTCCTCGATCCCGTCCTCCAGTTCGGCATCCTCCAGTTCCGCGGCTTCAAGCTCGGCAGCCGGCGGCACGACCGGCTACGACCCGCTGGACACCAACAAGGACGGCTATGTGTCGGAACAGGAACGCATGGCCGCCTATGGCGGCATGCAGCAGCAGACGGGCGGCGTCACGTCCAACCGCCTCAGCGGCGACATGCTGCGGACATTGATGCAAGGCATCAACGAGGTTGCCGCGTAGCCTTGTGGGTTCGGATGCGCGGCACGGGGAAAGGCGGTCGGCGGGTGGCGCCGGCCGCCTTTTCTTTTGCCTAGCTTTCTCCGCCCGACTTTCTCCGAACGCCGTCAAACCGCCCGGCTGTGCCGTCCGGCCCCCTTGGACAGGTGGGTGTCGAAGCGGGCTGCAACGATGCGCATCAGCGGACGGGCGCTCTCCGGCACATCGATGTGCCGGCCGTCCACCACCGCGACGCCGTCGGCGACCAGATCGGCCATGCCCTCCAGCTCCGCATCGAAGGCGGACTCGGGCAAGCCGTGGGCACGGGCGATGGCGGCGGTGTCGACCGACAGGTCGCACATCAGCCGCATGATCAGGTCGCGCCGCACCTTGTCGTCCTGAGTCAGCGCGATGCCTTTGCCGGTGGGCAGGCGGCCCTCCTCGATGGCGGTGGCGTAATGGTCGAAGGGCACCGCGTTCTGCACATAGCCCTGCGGCAGGGCGCCGATGGAGGAGGAGCCGAAGCCCAGCAGAGTCTCGGCATCGTCGGTGGTGTAGCCCTGGAAGTTGCGGCCCAGCCGCCCTTCCTCCTGCTGCACCGCCAGCTCGTCGCCGGGGCGGGCGAAATGGTCGAGACCGATGGCGCTGTAGCCGGCGGCCGACAGCGTGTCGGCAATGGCGGCGAACTGCTCCCAGCGGCCGAGCGAACCGGCCAGAACCGACTCGTCGATCTTCTTCTGGTGGGTCTTCATCCACGGCACATGGGCGTAGCCGAAGACCGACAGCCGGTCGGGCGCCATCTCCAGCGCGATCTCGGCGGAGCGGGCGACGCTCTCGACCGACTGGTGCGGCAGGCCATACATCAGGTCAAGGTTGACGCTGGTGATGCCGGCATCCTTCAGCCAGGCCAGCGCCTGTTCGGTCACGGCGCGCGGCTGGACGCGGTTGATCGCCTGCTGCACCGTTTCGTCGAAATCCTGCACGCCCAGCGAGGCGCGGTTGACCCCGGCGCGGCCCATCGCAGCCGCCATCTCCGCCGTCAGGGTGCGGGGATCGATCTCCACCGCCAGTTCGGCATCGTCGGCGACGTCGAAGCGTTTGAGCAGCAGCGCGATCATCGCCTCGAAATCGTCGGGCGCCATCATGGTCGGGGTGCCGCCGCCGAAATGGATGTGGCGCACCGCCAGCCGGCCGGGAATGCGGTCGGCCACCATGGCGATCTCGCGCCGCATATGGTCGAGATACTCCGCAATCGGCTCGTAGCGGGCGACGATCTTGGTGTGGCAGCCGCAGTACCAGCACATCTTCTGGCAGAAGGGGACATGCAGGTAGAGCGATCCCGAGCGGGACGGCTCGATCGCCTCCAGCCAGCCACCATAGACGTCGCCGTTCACCTCTGGCGTGAAGTGCGGCGCGGTCGGGTAGCTGGTGTAACGCGGCACCCGCAGCCCGTCATACTTGGCGAGCAGCGCGGCGTCGACACCGTGGGCGACACCATGGGAATGGGACGGGTTGGCGGGGGCCGGCGAAACGGCCAGGGCGGTGATGGCGTTCATGAGCGACAGAGTGCCGCAGCCACCCCACCCCTGCCTTGATCCACGTCAAGATCGGAAAGAGCCGCCTTTTTGGCGGCTGCCGCTTCAGCGCTTCGCGGCGGCGGCGGCCAGACGCTGTTCCAGATGCTCGTGCAGCAGGTTCAGGTTCATCCGGTTGGCCTTGAAGGCGATGTCGAACACGGTGCCCAGCACCGGGACCGAGCCGCCCGCCCAGTCCAGCAGCACGTTGAAGACCATGCGGGCCACCAGCGTCTTCGGCAGGTCGAAGCGGGCGGCCTCCATGATGATGTAGGCGGAAACGAACGCCGTCACCGTGTCGCCGGCCACCGGAACCACGCTGGCGATGCCGTCCAGCCCGATGGGGATGCGGGTGAAGGGAATCCGCCAGCGGGTGTCCATCAGCCGGGTCAGGCGGCGAAGCCGCTCCAGCCGCTGGAAATCGATGGGGACCGAACCGCCTGTGGCGCCCGGCGGCGGCGCTTCGGCAACGGCGTGCCGGCGTGTGCGGATGGCGTCGATCATCGCATGTCCCCCCGATCAGGCGGTCCCGCGCCCGCAGCGCGACTCCCCGCAAGGGAAGAACCCACCGATCCCCCCTGCGGTTCCACCCTCCGGCCACAAAGTTCGCACACCCAGCAGACACCATGCCGGCCTGCCGCCTGCGGCGATCCTATGGGGCCATCCCGGTCCGGCGGATCTCAGCTTGCCCGGGCAACTTCCCGTGCCCGCGCACTGCCGGCGGCATGGAGCAGCGCATAGCCGGCCAGCGCCGAGGCGAGCGAGCCGGTCAGCACGCCCAGCCGCACCGCCACCGCATGATGCGGATCGGCGAAGGCCAGCGTCCCGATGAACAGGCTCATGGTGAAGCCGATGCCGGTCAGCACGGCGACGCCGTAGATCTGGCCCCAGCTGGCGCGGGCCGGCCGCTCGACCACGCCGGTCCGCACGGCGATCCACACCGCCAGGAAGACGCCTGCCTGCTTGCCCAGGAACAGGCCGAGCGCGATGCCCAGCGGCACCGGTTCCAGCAGGCTGGCAGGGGTGATGCCGTCGAGCGGCACGCCAGCATTGGCGAGCGCGAAGACCGGCATGATCAGGAAGGCCACCCACGGGTGCAGCGCATGCTCAAGACGATAGAGCGGCGCGTCCGGTGCCCGCTTGCCGGCACGGTTTTTGACCCGCAGGGGAATGGCGAAGGCCAGCACCACGCCGGCCAGCGTCGCGTGGATGCCCGATTTCAGCACGCACACCCACAGGACCAGCCCCAGCACCAGATAGGGCGTCAGCGACCGCACCCCTGCCCGGTTCAGCAGCCACAGACCGACCGCCGATGCCGCCGCCAGCCCCAGCGCCAGCGGGACCAGACCGTGGCTGTAGAAGATGGCGATGATCACGATGGCGCCCAGATCGTCCATGATCGCCAGCGCCAGCAGGAAGACGCGCAGGCTGCTGGGGACCCGGTTGCCCAGCAGGGCCAGCACGCCAAGCGCGAAGGCGATGTCGGTGGCGGCCGGGATCGCCCAGCCCTGCAGAGCACCCGGTTCGGCCTGGGCGAACAGGCAATAGACCAGCGCCGGCACCGCCATGCCGCCCAAAGCCGCAATGCCGGGCAGCATCGCCTTGGCCGGGCTCGACAGCTCGCCCTCCAGCACCTCGCGCTTGATCTCCAGCCCGACCAGCAGGAAGAAGATCGCCATCAGTCCGTCGTTGATCCACAGGATCAGCGGCTTGTCCAACCCGACGCCGCCGGCCGTCACCGCCACCTTCATCGCCAGGATCGCATCGTAGAGCGGGGCTGCCGGCGAGTTCGCCCAGATCAGGGCAAGCACCGCCGCAATCATCAGGACCACGCCGCTGGCGCTTTCGGTTTTCAGGAAGGTGGCGAGGCGTCTCAGCGTCATCGCGTCTCGTCTTTCCGCACAGTTGGCCGAAAGGAGTAAATGGCACCGCCGAGCTTCCGTTGGAAGGCACGAATGTCGAAAAATCCCTGCCTGGACGAGCGGCAGATCATCGCGGCGAATTGACGCGCCTGTGCATCTAAGTTGCTGCTGCCGCTCCGAATTCCGGTCTCGAATACTTGAGGTAAGCCGGGCTTATGTCTTTTGATCGCTGGCGATGCCTGAGGCCAGCCGACACAATTCGTCCAACAGCATCAGCAGAGCCGAAGGCCGGTCATCCCTTGGACGATCAGCCGCTAGGCTCTGGGCAAGGCCGGCAAACGGCCGCCCGTTCCGGAGGAAACGACCATGACCACGCTTTACTGCGCCTGCTGCGGCAGGCCATTCGTCCGCACGTCCGCCCGCGGCCCGGCACCCTTCTACTGCTCCCAGGATTGCCGGCTTCAGATGGCGATCCGCCGGCGCGCCTGGAGCGAGCGGACCGACAGCATCACAGCCACCCGACGGACCGTCGAGCGGCACGAGGTGGAGCACGCCGACCCGGCCCCTTTCGGCCGCATCCCCGGCACGGCGGCGGGACAGCGGACGGCAGCCTTCTGGAGATGAAACGCACGGTCGCGGGATCGGCGGCAAAAGGGCGGTAAGACGCCGGTAAAAGAACGGCAAGTTAGGGGAGCAGGCAGGCGGGAAAATGGAACTGGCCCCTTGCAGCGGGCCGAAGCCAACCTCATGTCGTCGCGGTCACGCTGGCGCCCCGCGGTGCCGGCGTGAAACCTGTCGGTTGCACCCATCTGGCCACCGCCACCCGATTGCCGCCATCTGACTGCCGGAGCCCCGCCCCTACATGCTCGAACTCCTCTCCGACCCGAATGTCTGGGCCAGCCTTCTGACGTTGACCGCGTTGGAGATCGTGCTGGGCATCGACAACATCATCTTCATCTCGATCATGGCGTCGAAGCTGCCCCCCGAGCGGCAGCACAGCGCGCGACGCGTCGGCCTGGCGCTGGCGCTGCTGACCCGCCTGGCGCTGCTGGCCTCCATCGCCTGGGTGGCGCAGCTGACTCAGCCGCTGTTTACCGTCGCCGGCTGGGATGTGTCGGGCCGCGACCTGATCCTGATCCTGGGCGGCCTGTTCCTGCTGGCCAAGGGCACGCTGGAGATCCACCACACCGTCGAAGGCCATGAGGAGGGCGGATCGGCGCCCAAGCACGCCACCTTCACCTCGGTGGTCATCCAGATCATGTTCCTGGACATCGTCTTCTCGCTCGACAGCGTCATCACCGCGGTCGGCATGTCCGACCATCTGCCGGTGATGGTCGCCGCCGTCGTCATCGCCATGGCGGTGATGCTGTTCGCCTCCGGCCCGGTCGGCGATTTCGTCAACCGTCACGTCACGGTGAAGATGCTGGCGCTGTCCTTCCTGCTGCTGGTCGGCGTGGCGCTGGTGGCGGACGGGTTCGGCTTCCACATCCCCAAGGGCTACCTGTACTTCGCCATCGCCTTCTCCACCCTGGTGGAGGCGCTGAACCTGCTGGCCCGGCGCAAGCGCAGCGTGGCGCACTGACGGAGAGAAGGGGGGCGCCGTCCGCGACGCCCCCTTCCCCCGTCACGCCTCGGCGCGTTCGGCCATCAGATGCTCGTAGGCGACCTTGAACAGGTCGCGGATCGACACGATGCCGACCGCGCGCTTGCCCTGGGTGATGGGCAGGTGCCGGTAATGCTTGTCATGCATCAGCTTCAGCGCGTCGACCGCGTCGGCGTCGGGCGGCAGGCTGTCGGGGTTGCGGGTCATCACCGCACCGACCTCCACCGACGACGGGTCGAGGTCCTTGGACAGCACCTTGTTGTTCAGGTCGCGCTCGGTGACGATGCCGATCAGGGCACCGTGGTCCACCACCAGCACCGCGCCGATGTTCTTGTCGGCCATCATCTTCGACACCGTGGCGACGGAGGTATCCTCCGGCACCAGGATCAGTTCCTGTGACTTCACGACGTCCGGAACCAGCTTGCGTTTCATCGACTCCCCCGGGATCTGGTTGTTGTGGACCAGACTGTAGCCAAAGCAAACGATCGGGGAGAACAACGGCATCGCAGCAAGTCCGGCGCCGATTGTCGCAGGCAGACCTTTCGAATACTTACGAACTTTTGCCCCTCATGACGCTTTGGGCGAGGCGAATGCCGCCCCAGCCGACGACTGTCGTCCGGCGATCACCATGCCCAGCGCCAGCAGCAGCGCGCCCAGCACCACCACGGCCGCAGCCCCCAGCAGCACGGCATTGAAGCTGCCGGTGCGGGTCACCGCCAGCCCGGCCGGCAACGGCCCGATGATCTGCCCCAGCCCATAGGCGGCGGTCAGCGCCCCGACCACCCGGGCCGATGCGCCGGCCGACAGCTGCCGCCCCAGCGCGAAAGCCTGGGAGACGATGCCGACGAAGGTACCGCCGAACAGCAGCGCGGAAATGACCGCCACCGTCGGCGATCCGGTCATCGGCAGCAGGATGGCGACGGCCTGGGTCAGGTGCGCCAGGATCAGCGACCACCAGTTGTTCGACCGGCGGGCGACCGCGGCCCAGAACACCCCGGCGCCCATCGCCCCCAGCCCGGCCACCATCCAGGCGGCCTCGCCGACCGCGGCGGTGCCGGGATCGGTCTTCAGGATCGACACCAGGAAGGTGGCCGACACGATGTAACCACCGCCTTCCAGGAAATAGGCGAGCGTCAGCAGCAGGAGCGGCGCCGACAGTCCTCCCCGCCGCGCCGGACCGGCATCCCCCGCCGTCCCGGCCGTGGCGGTATGCGGCTGCGGCGGCGGGTCGCGCACCCAAAGGCCGGGCATCAGCCCAAGCACCGCGCAGATCGCCCCCAGGGCCAGCCAGTCGCCGGCCCAGCCCAGCCGGTCGCCGAACAGCGCGACGAACAGGCCCGACGACGCGATGCCGAGCCCCACCCCGGTGTAGAGCCAGCCGGCGAAGCGTTCGCCGCCCCGCCGCGTCAGCGTGTCCAGCACCATGGCGATGCCCAGGATGAAGATGCCGGCGCTCGACACTCCCGACAGGAAGCGCAGGACCAGCCAGACCGGCATCGCCTGCCCGGCATTGCCCAACTCCAGCCCCATCGCCGCGGTGGTGGCGACGCTGACCAGCAGCGACAGCCGGTATACCGCCGTCCGCGTGGCGCCGTGCGGCACAAGCCCGGCGCCCAGCGCGCCGACGAAATAGCCCAGATAGTTCAGAGAGGCGAGCAGCCCCGCCCCGTCGGCCCGCAGCCCGGTGGCCTCCTGCATCGCCGGCAGGATCGGGGTGAAGGCAAACCGCGCGACACCCATTGCGATAGCAAGCCCGATCAGGCCGCCAACCAGCACCCGCACCATGATCCACGCCCTCTCGTTTTTTCGGCCGGCTCCTTTGACCGGGAACTGTTCGACAGAACGAACCGTCCGGCGGACCGATTGATTTGGCTTCCATCATGGCCGCGGCCCCGCCCTCATTTCCAATGAATTGTTCTGATGATAAGCTCCACTTTCAGTGATGGGTGCCATGCACGGGAAGTGGAAGGAGGCCTCGCGATGGATCTGGCCGGTTTGCGGGTGGTGAAGGCGGTCGCCGACACCGGAAGCGTCAGCCGGGCGGCGGAGGCGCTGAACTGCGTGCAGTCCAACGTCACCGCGCGGATCAAGCGGCTCGAGGAAGATTTGGGCGTCGACCTGTTCCTCCGCCTCAGCCGCGGGATGGAGCCGACGCCGGCCGGACGGGTGCTCAGCGGCTATGCCGACCGGGTGCTGCGGCTGGTCGCCCAGGCCCGCGACGCGGTGGCGGAAGCGGCCGGGCGCGGCGGCCGGCTGGCGGTGGGCAGCATGGAATCGACTGCCGCGGTGCGGCTGCCGCCGGTCCTGGCCCGCTTCCACCGCGACCATCCCGACGTGGAGCTGACCATCACCCCCGGCCCGACCGAGACGCTGCTGGCAGACGTGCTGGCCGGACGGCTGGACGGCGCCTTCGTCGGCGGCGAGGTGGCCCACCCCGACCTGATCGCCCGGCGCATCTTCGACGAGGAGCTGGTGCTGGCCGAGCCGGCCGCCGGGCTGACCACCGAGTCCGCGCGCCGCACCCTGATCGCCTTCGGCCGGGCCTGCGCCTATCGCGGCCGGGCGGAGATGGCGATGCGCGAGGCCGGGCGCGTGCCCTTCCGGGTCATGGAGTTCGGGGCGCTGGACGCCATCCTGGGCTGCGTCGGCGCCGGCATGGGGGTGACGGTCATCCCGCGCGCCGTCGTCGAGCGCACCCCCTGGCGCGACCTGCTGGCGGCCCGGCCGCTGCCCGACGCGCTGGCCCGCATGCCGACCCAGTTCGTGCGGCGTGCCGACGCCATCGAAACCGCCAGCCTGCGCGCCTTCCTGGAGGCGTTCTCGCAAGCTCCCGACCCGGCCATCGCCGTGAATGGTGCCATGCAGGGTGCGACAGGGTCGCCCACATCACGCGCAGGGTTGAACGGCTCGTCTGCGGCGTGCTAGGCAGGCGCGGGTTGGCCATCCGGCCCTGTGCCATGCGCGTGCCCTATTCCTGGGAAACGGCTCCGACCGGCCCCGAAGGGCGATAGCGGGACCACGGACGCGCGGCTGGCACCGCGGGCCGGAACAGCGGAGAAGAGATCATGCCCTACGTCGTCACCGACGGCTGCATCAAGTGCAAGTACACCGACTGCGTCGAAGTCTGCCCCGTGGATTGCTTCTACGAGGGTGAGAACATGCTGGTCATCCATCCGGACGAGTGCATCGACTGCGGCGTGTGCGAGCCGGAATGCCCGGCCGAGGCGATCGTCCCCGACACCGACGACCGCGCGACCAAGTGGCTGGAGATGAACCGCGACTATTCCGGCCAGTGGCCGAACATCACCCGCAAGAAGGACGCGCCGGCCGACGCCGACGAGTTCAAGGGTGTGGACGGCAAGTTCGAGAAGTATTTCTCCCCGAAGGCGGGCTGAGACCGACTGACGATGCGGCCCGCCCCCCGATCCGAGTAGGATTTTTCGAGTCGGGCCGCATCAACCGATTGCACCCATCGATGTTGCTATGCAAAATCGACGGGGCGGCCATGGCCGGGCGATGGACGATTTCCGCCCGGTTGATTGCGCGTTCCCTTTGTAACTCGGGCGTAACATCGCTATAATGCGCGCCCGGAGCCGGCCTCCGCGCCATTGCCGGTTTTCCCATCGTTCCAGGACCTGTGGCTTTTGTGATCGTCGTGGATGGGTCCCATCCCCACGGCGCCATAATCGTCCGGGGTCCTTTTTCGTCCCTTCCACCGGGGCGGCAAAATGGCGTGATCGCGAGAAGTGAGAGCCAATCCACATGTCGAACAAGCTTGACTTCGAAGCCGGTGACTTCGTCGTTTATCCGGCTCATGGCGTCGGTCGGGTCGAAGGGATCGAGACCCACAGCATTGCCGGACTCGAGGTTCAACTCTACGCGATCACGTTCGAGAAAGAGCGCATGACGCTCAAGGTTCCGGTTACCAAGGCCCGCAACGCCGGCCTGCGCCGCCTGTCCTCCAAGGACAGGATCAAGGTCGCGCTGGAGACTCTGCAGGGCCGTTCGCGCGTCCGGCGCACCATGTGGAGCCGCCGCGCCCAGGAGTATGAGGCCAAGATCAACTCCGGCGATCCGGTGTCCATCGCCGAGGTGGTGCGCGACCTGTACCGCGGTGCCGACCAGTCCGACCAGTCCTACAGCGAGCGCCAGATCTACCAGGCCGCCCTGGAGCGTCTGGCCCGCGAGCTGGCGGCCGTCGAGAAGATTGACGAGACCAAGGCGACGGAGCGTCTGGAATCGGTGCTGTCCAAGGCCGCCTGATTCCAGGTCCCGGTTTCCGGGCTCCTCATATACGTCCGTGACACGAACGGGCGCGCGGCTGCTACGTCACGCCGCGCGCCCGTCTCGTTTTTCGCCTTTGTTTCCACGGCATGACACGCCTAAACTCCGGCCGCCTTCCGGCGGACAGCGTCGGAGCGACTTCGCGAACGACGTCGAAGGGAATCGAGTTTGGGTCTGCCGCCGCGCCTTGGTCCTCCCAACCGCCGGACCAACCGACCTGCCGGCCCCAGCGCCGGCGCCATTGTCGGTGCCCTGGAGGATGACAGCCGTTTCGCGTCGCTCGGCCGGCCGCGCCGGGTCTGGGCCATCGGCGCCATCCACGCACAGCCGGACCGGCTGGATCTGATCCATCAGGCCATCGGCCAGCGCTTCCGCCCCGGCGACCGGCTGGTCTATCTCGGCAACATGATCGGCTTCGGCGAGCAGGTGGTGGAAACCATCGACCGGCTGCTTGCCTTCCGCATCGCCCTGCTGGCAATGCCGGGCATGATCGCGTCCGACATCGTCTATCTGCGTGGCCAGCAGGAAGAGATGTGGCAGAAGTTGCTGCAACTCCATTTCGCTCCCGATCCGCGCACCGTGCTGGACTGGATGCTGCGCCAGGGCGTCGCGCCGACGCTGGCGGCCTATGGCGGTCATCTCGATGCCGGCAGGGCGGCGGCACGCGGCGGGGCGGTGATGCTGGGCCGCTGGACGCGTGAACTGCGGCAGGCGGTGGCCGCGAGGCCCGGTCATGAGCAGCTGTTCAATGCGCTGCGCCGCGCCGCCTATACCGGTGGCCCGGCATCGCAGGGCGGGGCCGCGGATGACGGATCCTCTGACGGGCTTTCGGAGGATGCTGGGGACGGCGAGGGCTGGACCGGCAGCAGCCGCGGCGGCGGAAGCCTGCTGCTGGTCAATTCCGGCATCGACCCCCGCCGCCCGCTGACCGGCCAGGGCGACGCCTTCTGGTGGGGCAGCGCCGGTTTCGCCCGGCTGGAGCAGCCCTATGGTGGTTTCAGCCGTCTGGTGCGCGGCTACGACCCCAACTGGATGCCGGAAAGCCCCGGCGTCGGTGTCGGACCGGCGACGGTGACGCTCGACGGCGGCTGCGGTCGCGGTGGCTACCTCGTCTGCGCCTGCTTCGATTCTTTCGGTGAGATGCTGGACCTTTTCCAGGCGTGACCCAACCTCAGGTTCTGCCGAATCGCTCCGCCCGACTGTAAGTTCGCGCAATACCAGTGAAGAGTTTCCGCTTTCCGCCCCTCGCCGGCCACCCGTGAACGGGTCGCCGGAAGAATTCCTTTGGCTCTCCGGTGATCCGCTCCCCCTACACCTGCGTATGATTCCGCAACAGGGCGCGCTCATGCTTGTTGTCTTAACCCGACGGCATCTACCGGCGGCAGGCGGCAAAGCGGTGAAGACCCGATAGTACGGGGATATGCGAAGGAACACGATGCCGCCCAGACGGGAAGGAAGGGACGGATGGCATACATCGACGATCCGGAGACTCAGCGTGCAAATCTGAGCTTCATCAAGGCATCCATGCGCGAGCCGTTGCTGTCGCGCGACCACGAATTCGACCTTGCCCGAAAATGGCGCGAGGGCAACGACGAACGCGCCCTGCATCAGCTGGTCCGGGCATACACCCGTCTGGTGGTGGCCACCGCATCGCGTTTCCGCAATTACGGCCTGCCGATGGGCGATCTCGTCCAAGAAGGCAATGTCGGCCTGATGCAGGCAGCCAGCCGCTTCGAACCCGACCGCGAGGTGCGTTTCTCCACCTACGCCGCCTGGTGGATCCGTTCGGCCATGCAGGACTACATCCTGCGCAACTGGTCGATCGTGCGGACCGGCACCACCGCCGCGCAGAAATCCCTGTTCTTCAACCTGCGCCGGCTGCGCGCCAAGATCGACAGCGCCACCCAGAACGGCAGCGGCGCCCCCCTGACCAGGGAAGGCCGCGAGTGGATAGCCGGCGAACTGAAGGTCGAGGTGTCCGAGGTCGAGGCGATGGAGATGCGCCTGTCCGGTTCCGACCAGTCGCTCAACACCCCGGTGGCCGACGGCTCCGACGACGACTGGCAGGATTTCCTGGCCGACCAGCGCCCCTCGCCCGAGGATGTGGTGATCGGCATGCGCGACGCCAGCACGCGGTCGCAATGGCTGGCGGAGGCTCTGGGCGAACTGAGCCCGCGCGAACGCACCATCATCCGCGAACGCCGCCTGCGCGAGGAAGGCGCCACGCTGGAGGAACTCGGCCGGGAGCTGGGCGTCAGCAAGGAGCGCGTGCGCCAGTTGGAGCACCGGGCGCTGCTGAAACTGCGGCAGTCGATGCTGAAGCGGGTCGAGGATTCTGACGACCTGCTGGCGGAGGCGTGAGAAAGAGCCCTCCCCCCTGAAAGGAGAGGGCCCGTTTCACATCATCAATGCCGGAAATGCCGCATTCCGGTCAGCACCATCGCCAGCCCCTTCTCGTCCGCGGCGGCGATCACGTCGTTGTCGCGGATCGAGCCGCCCGGCTGGATCACCGCCGTCACCCCCGCTTCCGCCGCGGCCAGCAGGCCGTCGGCGAAGGGGAAGAAGGCGTCCGACGCAACCACCGAGCCCTTGGTCAGCGGCTCCGACAGGCCGGCGGCCTTGGCAGCTTCGGCCGACTTGATGGCGGCAATGCGGGCGCTATCGACCCGGCTCATCTGGCCGGCACCGACGCCCACCGTGGCGCCGTTCTTGGCATAGACGATGGCGTTGGACTTGACGTGCTTGGCGACGCGGAAGGCGAACAGCAGGTCGGCCAGCTCCTGTTCGGTCGGCGCGCGCTTGGTGACGACCTTCAACTCGGCCGGGTTAACGCGGCCGCTGTCGCGGTTCTGCAGCAGGAAGCCGCCCGACAGCTGCTTGATCATCATGCCGGGCTCGGCCGGGTTCGGCACGTCCTTGGTCAGCAGCACGCGCAGGTTCTTCTTGGTCGCCAGCAGCGCGCGGGCGGCCTCGTCGGCGTCGGGGGCGATCACCACCTCGGCGAACAGCTTGGAGATCTCCTCGGCCGTCCCGGCGTCCAGGCTGCGGTTGACGGCGATGATGCCGCCGAAGGCGCTGACCGGATCGCACAGCAGGGCCGACTTGTAGGCCTCCAGCAGGTTCGACCCTTGCGCCACGCCGCAGGGGTTGGCGTGCTTGATGATGGCGACGGCCGGCTGCTCGAACTCCGCCACCAGCTCGAAAGCGGCGTCGGTGTCGTTCAGGTTGTTGTAGGACAGCTCCTTGCCCTGCAACTGCACGGCGGTGGCGACGCCCGGACGCTTCTCGCCGGTGACGTAGAAGGCCGCCTGCTGGTGCGGGTTCTCGCCATAGCGCAGGGTCTGCGCCAGCGAGCCCGACAGGGTGGTGCGCGGCGGGAAGGTCTCGCCCAACTGGCCGGCCAGCCAGGTGGAGATGGCGGCATCGTAGGCGGCGGTGCGGGCATAGGCGCGCTGGGCCAGCTTGCGGCGCAGGGCCAGCGTGACGCAGCCGTCATGGGTCGCCAGCTCGTCCATCACCGCCTCATAGTCGGACGGCTCGGTGACGATGGCGACGAAGTCGTGGTTCTTGGCGGCGGCGCGGATCATCGCCGGCCCGCCGATGTCGATGTTCTCGACGCAGTCGGCGTAGGCGGCACCCTTGGCGACCGTCGCCTCGAACGGGTAGAGGTTCACCACCACCAGATCGATGCCGGGGATGTCGTGCTGCGCCATCGCGTCGGCATGGATGTCGCGGCGGGCCAGGATGCCGCCATGGACGCGCGGGTGCAGGGTCTTGACGCGGCCGTCCATGATCTCCGGGAAGCCGGTGTGGTCGGAGACCTCCTTGACCGGCACGCCGGCCTCGGCCAGACGCTGGGCCGAACCGCCGGTCGACAGGATCTCGACGCCGCGGGCGGCGAGTGCCTTGCCCAGTTCCACCAGACCGGCCTTGTCGGACACGGAAATCAGGGCGCGGGCGATGCGGACCTTGTCGGGAGCGGGGGCATGGTTGGCTTTGGGCGGGCTCATGGCGTCATCCTGATCGCTGCGGGAATTGCATAAGGCCGCAGGCAACCGGGGAGACCCGGACAAGCACGGAAGAAGAAAAGCACGGACGACCACGGAAATGCCGCTCAGCTGCGCTTATCCCCGCCCACCCGGCCAATGCTGGCCCGGACGGACATGGATAAGCACGGCGTGAAGAGTCCCGTGGTCGTCCGTGCCCCAAAATCCCGTGTTCATCCGTGTTTCCACACCCCTCCCGAAGGGAATAGGCCCGGCCACCGCGGATGGGCGCGATTTACGCCGCCTTGCGCTCGCGGCGCAAGGCCCATTTCACCGTCAGCCCTTCGGGTCCGCATTGTCCCTGCATCATGATCTGCCGGGTGCGGCGGGGCTCCTCCCCGCTGCCGAGATAGACGCTCTCCGCCACCTCCAGCACGGCGCCGGTCACCCGCATGCGCCAAGCATTGCCGCTGGGAAGGCGCAGCAACACCTGATCGTTGCCGCCATTGCCCTGCGCCTGGACGGGAACGACCTGGACGTTGGGGTGCAGGTGGAAGCGGATGGCGTAGGGCTGCGGCTGCGGGGTAGCGCCGATCACCGGTTCCAGCGTGTCCTCGCCGCGCAGATCCTCGCCATTGTCGGCCAGATAGACGCGACGGCGGTGCAGCAGGCCGAAGCCCTTGCTGTAGCCGTTGTGGGTGGCCACCACCAGCATGGCCCCGTCCGATTCCTGGCGTTCGCAGCTGACATGCGTCGGCCGGCGGCCGAGCCCGCCCTTCTCCAGCACCTCCGACGAGTTGGTGTCGGCGACCGCCATCGTCGAGTGGGCGGAGGTGCCGGCCAGCGCTGCGCGCCAGGGGCCGCGCTGGGACGGGTGGCTGCCGCAATTGACGATCAGCCGCTCCTTGTTGACGGAAACCTCCATCGACAGGGTGCCGGCATGGGCGGTGCGGTCCAGCCCAACCGGCGGCGGCGCGCCGGTGTCGAGCAGCACCAGCGTGCGCCCGGCGAGCAGACGCTCGAAGCCGGTGTGCGGCGCGCTCTTCAGCGGACGGCCGCGGGCATCGGCCTGGGCCAGCACCGTGTCGATCAGCGCCGGCTCCTCCTCCCGCCCACCGTTGAACAGGGCGAGACTGCCATCGACATGGCGGAAGAAGCGCAGGGCCGGCGTCATGCGGTCGATGGCATGCTGGAGGGTTTCCGGCACCTCCTCCTTCGCGACGCGCAGGACGGCGCGCATGTCGATCAGATCGCGCAGCACCCGCATCTGGATCGACGGGTTGCGCTCGACATGGCCGCCATCGGGCAGGATCTGGCGCGGTAGTTCCTTGTCGAGCAGGCGCAACGCCTCCCGTGCCGCCTTGTCCTGGTCGGGCAGGCAATAGCCGCCATAGAGCAGACCCTTGATCGCACCGATCAGCCGCTCGCCGTCCAGCTTGGCCGGCGCCACCCGCAGCAGATGGCGCAGCTGGCGGGCCATGCTCTCGAACACCCGGGCGCGGAACTCGTCGTCGGCGGATGCGCAGTAGAAATCATGCAGGCCGATCCAACTGGACAGCCGCATGCCCAGCACGTCGGGCGCCCAGCTCTGCGAATGCCAGCCGCCGTTCTGGTCCAGCCAGGACCACACCAGCACCCGCGCCCGGCGCCGCGCGGTGTCGCCGCCGACCGCGCGCAGGTCGCGCAGCCATTCGAAGCCGTGGGCGGCGCGCAGCCAGCCGGGGCTGACGCCCTGGGGCCGCCAGTTGGGCACGCCGTTGGGGTCGACCATGACCGGCTGGCCGGCGAAGCTCATCCGGCCGGCCAGCATGGCATTGCCGTTGTCGGTATCGCCCGGCCAGGGATCGGGCGGGATCACCGCCAGCGCGCCCGGCGCCTTGCCGCCCAGCATCAGGGCGTAGAGGGGGTTCCCATAGGCAAGGCGCGCCATGCCGCTGCGAAACCGTCCGTTCCCGTCGCCCATCTGCGCCGACTCCTTCAGGACCGCAAGCGGCGTCGGCAGCCGGCGGAGGGTGATGATGCGGTGCGGGAGAACGCGGACGGAAGCATGGCTCGTGTCGTATCAATTCGCCGCCCGCACCGCAAGACGGGGCTGGGATTTATCCCGCGGTGCGGACCGCACAAGGCTTCAGTCCGGGCGCCGGCGCAGGCGCGCCACGAAAAAGCCGTCGATCCCGCCGAGATCGGCCAGCATGCCCGGCAGGCTGCGGACCTCCCCCGCCTCGTTGATCAGCTCCGACAGGCCGCCGAGCTCGTCGGCGGTCACAGGCCAACGCTCCACCCGCTTGTCCTGTTCCAGCAGACGGGCGACCTGCGCCTCCCCCTCTTCCGGCTGGATCGAGCAGGTGCAGTAGATCAGCGTGCCGCCGGGCTTCACCAGCTCGACCGAGCGGGCGAGCAGCCGCGACTGGGCGCGGGCCAGCTTGGCGATGTCGTCGGGCGTCTTGACCCGCAGGATGTCGGGATGGCGCCGGATCGCACCCGTGGCCGAGCAGGGCGCGTCGAGCAGCACGGCGTC
The DNA here is from genome assembly GCF_042604635.1 of Azospirillum sp. A26. Classification (NCBI taxonomy): domain Bacteria; kingdom Pseudomonadati; phylum Pseudomonadota; class Alphaproteobacteria; order Rhodospirillales; family Azospirillaceae; genus Azospirillum; species Azospirillum sp. A26. Next base: position 2,195,480 of record NZ_CP170472.1, read on the forward strand.
GGCCGGCTCCTCCGGCTCCCAGCTGGTGGCGTCGGCGGCCAGCACATCGGCCTCAAGGCGCAGGCGCTTCAGATTCTCCGTCACCCGCTCCAGCCGGCGGGCCGAGCGGTCGATGGCGGTGACCTGCGCGCCCCGCACCACCAGCTGCGCCGTCTTGCCGCCGGGGGCGGCGCACAGGTCGAACACCCGTTTGCCCGCCAGATCGCCGAACAGCTTGGCCGGCAGCGAGGCGGCGAGATCCTGGATCCACCATTCCCCATCCTCGAAGCCCGGAAGCTCGGTCACCGACCCGCCGGTCGGACGGCGCAGCGATCCGGTCGGCAGCAGGGTGGCGCCCAGCCGCTCCGCCCAGCCCTCCGGATCGGACTTCACCGTGATGTCGAGCGGCGCCTCGTGCAGGTGCGCCTCGACGATGCCGCGGGTGCGGGCGGTGCCGTAGGCGGAGCGCCAGGACAGCCACAGCCAGTCCGGCGTGTTCAGCCGCCCGGCATCCTGCCGCGCCGCCATCTCCGCCCCCTCGCGCCCGATGCGGCGCAGCACGGCGTTGATCAGCCCCTTGTAGGGGGCGGCGTTGCGCGCTGCCGCCAGTTCCACCGCGGTGTCGACGGCGGCGTGGGCGGGGGTGTTCAGGAACACCAGCTGCGCCGTGCCCAGCCGCAGCATGTCGTGGATGGCCGCCTTGGGCAGGCCCGGCTTGGCGAGGCTGGCCTGGATCATCTCGTCGATCTGGCCCAGACGGCGCAGGACGGTGGCGACCAGCAGGCGGACGAAGCCGCGGTCGCGCGGCTGCAACGCCGCCAGTTCGGGATGCGCGTCGAACGCGTCGTCGAAGGGGACGGACTTGCGCAGCACGTCGCGCAGCAAGTCGAGCGCAACGCCGCGGGCGGCGAGGGAAGTGTCGGTCATGTGTATGGATCTAGCGCGCCGGACGGCCAGTGTCGATACGGGATACCCAGCGATTTCAAAAGCCCGTTGCCGGGCCGCGGAGGCCGGAAAAGCGAAGGGCCGGTGCGTTGCCGCCCGGCCCTTTGATCTTCGCTTTTACCGGAGAACTGGAGCGGGCGAAGGGATTCGAACCCTCGACCCCAACCTTGGCAAGGTTGTGCTCTACCCCTGAGCTACGCCCGCGCTCCCGTCGTCCGGGAGCCGCTTTCTACGGAAACACGGCCTCCGCCGCAAGAGGAAAATTCACCCTCCCCTCACTTTTTTCGCGACCTCCCCTTCCACCCTTGCGGCCCACCCGTTCCGCACCGCGGCACCGGACAGCTTGCGTCCCGGCGGCGGGGCGCTATGGTACGCGGCCATACGGCAACGGATGGAGACTGCGGCATGGCCGGCACCATCACCCTGACCCGCGATGGAGCGGTCGCGACCCTGACCCTGTCCAACCCGGACAAGCTAAACGCCTTCGACAAGCCGATGTGGCACGCCCTGATCGGCCACCGGAGCGCTCTGGAAGCCGATGAGGGAACCCGCGTCGTCGTCATGCGCGGCGGTCCCGGCGTCAACGGCGCCCGCACCTTCTCCCCCGGCGCCGACATCTCGGAGTTCGAAAGCGAGCGCAACAGCCCCGAACAGGGGGCGAGCTACGGCGATCTGATGGACGAGGGGCTGGATGGCCTGCGTGCCTTGCGCCAGCCGGTGCTGGCCGCCATCGACGGCCCCTGCTGCGGCATCGGCCTTGCGGTGGCGCTGGCCTGCGACCTGCGGGTCTGTTCGGAGAGCAGCCGCTTCGGCGTGCCGGTCAGCCGGCTCGGCATCTCCATGGGACCGACGGAGCTGAAGCTGGTGGCCGACGTCGCCGGCGGTCCGGCGGCCCTGGAAATCCTGCTGGAAGGCCGCGTCTTCGGTGCGGCGGAGGCCAAGGACAAGAACCTCGTCCACCGCACCGTCCCGGATGAAGGCTTCGAGGCGGAGATCGCCGCCACGATCCAGCGCATCGCCGCCGGCGCGCCGCTGGCCGCGACCCTGCACAAGCGTTATGTCCGCCGCCTGTCCGATCCGGCGCCGCTGACCGAGGCGGAGATCGCCGAATGCTACCGCTGCTTCGGCACCGGGGATTTCCGCGAGGGCTACCGCGCGTTCCTGGAAAAGAGGAAGCCGGTGTTCACCGGGCGATGACGTGGTAAGGCTGGCGGCCTGTTCAGGACGAGCCAATAAGGAGCCTTGACCGCGATGACGATCCAACCAACCGTTCGCCCCCTGCCGCAGAAGACCATCGGCGTGCTCGGCGGCATGAGCAATCAGGCCACCGGTGAATATTACCGCCTTCTCAACGACGGGCTGAATGCCCGGCTGGGCGGCTGGGACAACGGCGAGATCGTCATCGTCAGCGTGAATTTCGGCAACATCGAGCATTTCGTCCGCACCGGCGACTGGAGCGGCGCCGAACGCTATCTCTCCGGCAAGGTCGATGCGCTGGAGCGGGCCGGCGCCGATCTGGTCATCTGCGTGTCCAACACCATGCACCGGGTGGTCGAGCCGATCATGGCCGGCCGCAGCATCCCCTTCATCCACATCGCCGACCCGACGGGCGAAGCGATCGCGAAGGCCGGACTGCAGCGGGTCGGCCTGCTCGGCACCGCGGCGACCATGCGGTCCGACCTGCTGGCGGAGCGGTTCCGCGACCGTTTCGGCATCGAGCTTCTGGTGCCCGACGAGGCCGACCAGACCCTTGTCGACCGCATCATCTTCGACGAGCTGGTGCGGCGCGATCTGCGCCCCGACTCCAAGGCCGAGTATCTGCGCATCGTCGAGGATCTGCGCCGCCGCGGCGCCGGGGGCGTGATCCTGGGCTGCACCGAGATCTTCCTGCTGATCGACCAGCCCGACCTGCCGGGCTTCCCGGTGTTCGACACCACGCGGCTGCATACGCAGGCGGCGGTGGACTTCGTCTCCGCGGCCGGGTGATCCGTCTCCGACCGCGCTTACGCATGGCAGGGCTTTCGCATGGGCGATGGTCAATGCGGCGGGACGCCTCACATTCGTAGGGTTCCGCTCCCTGCCTGACGGTCCGTCATGTCGCGCGTCACCCCGCTGATCATCGCCTGTGCCCTGTTCATGGAGAATCTCGACTCGACGGTGATCGCCACCGCCCTGCCGGGGATTGCGCAGTCGATGGGCGAGGATCCGCTGCGGCTCAGTCTGGCGATGACCTCCTACATGCTGGCGCTGGCGGTGTTCCTGCCGGTCAGCGGCTGGGCGGCGGACCGGTACGGCGCCCGCACCGTCTTCGCCAGCGCCATCGGCGTCTTCATGGCGGGCTCCATCGCCTGCGGCCTGTCCAACGGGCTGGCGGAGCTGGTGGCCGCCCGCATCCTCCAAGGCATGGGCGGGGCGATGATGGTGCCGGTCGGCCGGCTGATCCTGCTGCGCACCGTGCCCAAGGACCAGCTGGTGACGGCGATGGCGCGGATGACCCTGCCGGCGCTGATCGGGCCGGCGCTGGGACCGCTGGTCGGCGGAGCGATCACCACCTATGCCTCCTGGCGCTGGATCTTCTTCATCAACGTGCCGATCGGGCTGGTGGGTATCGCCCTGGTGCTGGCACTGATCCCCAACCTGAAGGAGGAGCAGCGCGACCCGTTCGACGCCCGCGGCTTCCTGTGGAGTTCCGTCGCGCTGGCCGCCTTCATGTTCGGCTTCGAGAATGTCGGACGCGACCTGCTGCCGGCCACTGCGGTGGCGATCCTGCTGGCGGTGGCGCTGCTGGCGACGCTGGCCTATCTGCGCCATGCCAGGCGGGTGGCACGGCCGGTGCTGGACCCGTCGCTGTTCCGGCTGCAAACCTACCGGGCATCGGTGCTGGGCGGCACCCTGTTCCGCATCGGCATCGGCGCGGTGCCCTTCCTGATGCCGGTGATGCTGCAGATCGGCTTCGGCCTGACCGCCTTCGAGTCGGGCGCCCTCACCTTCGCCGGAGCGGCGGGCGCCCTGACCATGAAGGCGCTGGCCGGCCCGATCCTGCGCCGCTTCGGCTTCCGTCCGGTGCTGACGCTGAACTCCATCGTCAGCGGCGTGATCCTGGCCAGCTACGGCGCTTTCCGCCCCGACACGCCGCATCTGGTGATCCTGGGCGCGCTGCTGCTGGGCGGCTTCTTCCGGTCGCTGCAATTCACCGGCATGAACACGCTGAGCTACGCCGAGGTGCCGCAGCCGATGACAAGCCGCGCCAACACGCTGGCCAGCGTCATGCAGCAGTTGTCGATGAGCCTCGGCGTCGCCGTCGGCGCCACCACGCTTCACCTGACCGTGCAGTGGAGCGGCACGCTGACCCCGGCCTCTTTCGTTCCCGCCTTCCTGACGGTGGGGCTGATGGCCTGCGCCTCCAGCCTGCCCTTCTGGCGCCTGCCCGCCGATGCCGGCGACGAGATCAGCGGCCATATCGGCCGCCGCGGTCCGGACAAGCCGGCGGGCGATGCCCGCAGCGCGACGGTCAAGGCCGCCGCGCTGACCGACGCTGCGGATTAGCAAAACGGGGGCGAACGACCGCTGCCCCGTTTCCGAGCATGGCAAACATCCCTATCCATTATACGGATATGCCCGGATCGCTGTGACTTCGGATGAGAATAACTCCTGTGATCATGATTAATTTTCGTGCGAATCGCTTTTACTAGCGCGTGCGTTCCGGGCGCGTTCCCGCTATAAACATGCATGGCGGCCATGCGCCGTCCTCAAGATAAACGGGAGGCTCCGGGCGGTTGCGCATCGGGGCGGGACAGCATGATGGATTGGGACAAGCTTCGGGTCTTCCACGCGGTGGCCGAAGCCGGCAGCTTCACGCACGCCGGTGAGACGTTGAACCTCAGCCAGTCGGCGGTCAGCCGCCAGATCAGCGCGCTTGAGGAAAGCCTGGGCGTTCCACTGTTTCACCGCCACGCCCGTGGGTTGATCCTGACCGAACAGGGCGAGCTGCTTCACCGCACCGCCCGCGACGTCTTCGCCAAACTGTCGATGACCGAGGCGATGCTGACCGAAAGCCGGGAGCATCCCAAGGGTCCGCTGCGGGTGACGACAACCGTCGCCTTCGGATCGACTTGGCTGACGCCGCGCATCAACGAGTTCATGTCGATTTACCCCGACATCCAGCTGACGTTGCTGATCGACGACGACGAGCTGGATCTGGCGATGCGCGAGGCGGACATCGCCATCCGCATGAACACGCCGCGCCAGCCGGACCTGATCCAGCGGCACCTGATGTCGATCCGCTTCCACCTCTATGCCAGCCAGAGCTACCTGAAGAAGAAGGGCTCGCCCAAGACGCTGGCGGAGTTGGACAACCACGATCTGATCACCTACCCGCCCGACGTGCGGGCGCCGATCCCCAACGTCAACTGGATCATGGAAATGGGCGATCCGTCGCCCAACCGGAAACCGATCCTGCAGGTCAACAGCGTCTACGCCATCTACCGCGCGGTGGAGAGCGGGCTTGGCATCGGTGCGCTGCCCGACTTCCTGGTCGACAGCTTCTCCAAGGACGTGACGCGGATCCTGCCGGATGTCGACGGGCCGAAGGTCGACGCCTACTTCGTTTATGCCGAAGAATTGCGCCATTCCAAGCGCATCGCCGTCTTCCGCGACTTCCTGGTTAAAAAAGTGGCAGAAACTCCGTTCTGACCACGAACATTTTCAGTGATCCCGTAAGAGAATTGCCAAAAACGACGGCGGTGCTCCAACTTACCGGAGCGCCGCCGTCGTTTTTGGCATTTTTATTAGCTTCCTAAGGGACTTCAGAAGCCATGCGTGTCTTGCATGGTAGATTTATACATTTATGCCTGGAAAGTTGGCAGCAGAATGGTCAAATTTTGATCGTTGGATGTTGCGACGCAGCATCTGATGTTTCGTCCCGGAGGTCTCCCCTCCGGGGTTGGGTCCTCGGACCCAGCGTCTCCCAGACGTGAAGCCTCCCTGTTCAACTCGCCGCTAATCCATCGGGTTAGCGGCGGTTTTTTTATGTGGGCAGGGTCTGGGGGAACTCAGGGGGAACCAAGCTTCCTGACTTGGCTGGTTCGCCACCCGCCCCTGGCGCCACCGGCAGGCCCGGCGCGAGCAAGTGCTCGTCCACCACGCTGACCGTGACGATGCCGGCCAACGCCCCGGATCGATTGCCCGCACCGGAGAGCGCCCGTCGATCAGGCGTCGGTCGGGGCCGGAGCCCCGGCGGTGGGCACCGTATCGATGGTGACCGTCAGGTCTTTCAACAAATCCTCGATCAGCGTGCCCAACACGTTCCACAGCGCCTCGCCCCAATTGACGTTGGCGTTGAACGGGTCCGGCGGCACGTCGAACAGCGTGGCGTATTCCGTCATGTGCTGCTGGCCCAGATAGTTGAGGAACTGTTTGATCGTGCTCACTCCGCCGGGAGGCGGGGAGGGCTGGGGGGCCGGGAGCATCTGATTCTGCAGATGGGTGTAGGAGCTGCTCACCACGTCGTTGGTGACGACGTTGCCGGCGGCTTGGTTCGCCTTGCCGATCAGGAAGGGGATTTCCTGGAGCGCCAGCCCGGACAGCGGGCCGTACAGGCAGGTGCAGCTCTTGACGTAGGTCGTGTGCAGGGTCGTCGTCCCGAGCACCAGATCCCAGATCACATTCCCCGGCGCCTGGCCCGGCGAGGCCCAGCTCAGGTTGCACCAGGCGTGGGGCACGGTGTCGTACTGGTTCCAGATCACCGTGTTCCAATAAGCGTAGTCGTAGGTGGTCGCGTTGGTGCCGGTGACGGCGGTCTGCGGGAAGGCCGTGTTGAAGGCGGTGGCGAAGTCGAGGTCGCCCGGCGTCGCCCCGGCGGTCGGCAGGACGAACACGTTGGCCCAAAACTGCCCGTCGTTGCTGCCCTGCGGGTAGAGCCAGAAGGCCAGGGTGGGGGACAGCGCGCCGCCCAGGCTGTGGCCGGTGAAGACCAGCGTCGCGCCGGTAGACTCCTTGCTCTTCAGGAACTGCTGGAGATTCTGGCCGTAGCCGGGGACGTTCTCGCTCGGCGGGCTCATGCTCAGCAGATGGGTCACGCCGGTGGCGGTGCCCAGCGACACGAGTCCGACGTCGGTCACGCTGCTGGGATTGACGCAGTTCGGCGCCGAGATGCCGTTCGGGAACGCGACGCGGTTGGTCAGCCCGACGTTGAAGTCCTCGGTCTCCCAATCGTACAGCGACTGTATGTTGGTGGCGGCGATGGCGACGACGTAATAGTCGATGTCGGCGTTGTAGGCGACGTACATGGCGTTGTCGGCATCCGTCGAGCCGACGTTCTGGAAGACGCAGGGCCCCCAGACGAGATCCCAGGAACCGATGTAGGGCTTCAGCGGCGAGTTCGCGCCGAGATTGTCCTCGACCAGCGTCAGCAGGTCGGACTGGAGCTGCGTCGCGTTGCCGTTGTTCCAAGTGGCGGCGTTGGAGATCGCCGACAGCTTGAAGGTGGTCTGGATGATGTCGAGGCTGCCGCCGGCGTTGACGTTGGGGATCGTCGGGATGGTGGTCATGGCCGTGTCGTTCCTTCCACAAATCCGTTTCGGGGGTCGAAGACGTCTCGCGTACCCGTGGGTGATCGCCGCGGCTCCCTTATGGACGTGGATTGTTTCGCGATGATGTTTCTATCGTTGTTGGACTGAAAACTAATTTACTCAAATCTCTTGAGTTGTGTCTTCTTGCCATACAGGCGGCAAAAGTGCCGGGTCGGCCCGCGTCGCGCGCATCGAAGGGATGGAAAAACACGCGCCGCCACCACGAAACCGCCGCAGGGCCGTAGTGGGTCGACCGCACTCAAGGTGCGCTAGACATGGCTTTCGGCGTGATCGGGGAGGTAGGCGCAATAGCGCAAACTGTTAGCAGACCTGGCACTATAATCCCGCAGATGAGACCCGGCTGCTTTCGGCAGCAGTCGTAACAAAGCGGGTGAAGCTCGTAGACGTCCCCGGCCTCCGCCAATGCAAAAGGGCCGCCCCACAGGACGGCCCCTCTCTTACATTCGATACTCCGGCCCACAGGCGGGCCAAGCTCGGCTTCAGGCCAGTTCGGCCGTTTCGAGCTGCTCGGCGCGCTTGTTCACGTTCTTGCGGATTCGCTCCAGGGCAGCCAGCGGGATGTCGATCTTCACACAGGGCTCCTGAATGCGCGGATCGTCTCCCGGATACAGTGCCTCATACTCGGCGGCATTGTCGTAGGCCTGACGGTTGTCGGCTTCGAGATAGGTCTCAACCGGCAGCCCCTCGGCAAACATGCCGTCATGGCTGTCGAGTTCGATGTGGAAATACTCGATCTCCTCCATCGCATCGAGCTGCCTGATCGACGAGCCGTTGATCAGCAGACGGGCCGAAACACCGTACTCGCCGATCAGCAGCGCGTGGCCGGGAGAGATGTAGAGGTCACGAGCCGGCAAGTTCTGGGCGATGGCGTCACGGGCGATCCGCACCGGCAGATGGACGTTGCGCAGATGCTCGGTATCGAAGGACGAGCCTGCCAGCAGACGCCGGCCGATCCAGCGGATCGAACGGAACTCGCCGCTCACCGACGACTTGATCATATCGCCGATCTTCAGGCTTTCGACGGGTACATCGCCGAACATGGAACGAACGTAAGTGCCGCGCAGGATGCAGGTCGGAGTCGGGATCGGAGCCATTGCCTGGGAAGTCCCATTTCGATTTGAGAAGCCCTCCGCCTGCCTTCCGGGATTTTCCTGGACCGGGGACGACGGCGGTAGGCCCGGAAGGTTACTCCCATATGCAATTCGTAGGTGTGCGAAGTTGTACGGATTTACGACCGACAGTGACAAATTGTCTCAGTCTGCCAACGTTACGGTGTCTTCACCCCTGCCCCTCCGGCCGGCCGCCGTTTTCGTTGTGCGGCGGCCGCGGCATTTCGTCCCCGTCTCGCTCCTCCAACGCTGCACGGGCAATGGCGAGGATGTTGTCCAAGCGGATGACCAGTTCGTTCTCGCACAGGGCGGAGCGTGCCGCTGCCGCCTCGTTCATGATCGCACGCAAGGCTTCGTTCCGTGTCATGGCCGACCTCCGATCCCATGATGACGCCACAATGCCCGGTTGGCTCGCCGACGGCCCCCCAGGTCGTTTTCCCTGTGAAAAACTTCACAGCATGCACCCCACCGTTTCGCATACCCATTTATGCATCAGCAACGGAGGGCTCTCCCATGCACATGCGCAACATCAGAGTGAACGGCAAGCGGACCAGCATGAAGCTGATGCCGGTGGAGTGGGAGTCGCTTGAGGAAATCTGCGCCCGCGAGTTCATGACAATGAGCGAGCTGGTGTCGAAGATCGATGCAGAACGTCAGGACTGCGACAATCTCACGGGCTGCGTCCGTGTCTATGCCCTGTGCTACTTCCGCAAGGCCGCCAACCTGTCGGAGCCGATGCCGCGCCACCGCCACACCGCGCCCGTCGCCTTCGCAGCGGAATAACGGCGTAACGCGGCCGTTCCGTCCGGCATAAGCGGTTCGCCGAAGCAGCGCCCGCCGGGTTCTTTCCATCGGACAGGACCGGTGGCGTGGCCGCTGCCGGCACACCATGTTCGACGCAGGCCCCATTCCGGCGGCCGACTTCTCTCTTTGCGTCGACCGAAGCGGTGTGCCAATGCCGGATGCCCACCAGTTTCCCGTCTACAGCGTCGGTGAGCGGCGGGCCGATGCGGTCGTTCATGCCATCGGCGTCACCGCCGGCCTCGCCGGCTTCGTCTGGCTGCTGAATGAAGGTGTGTTTTCCGGCGCCGTGCCGGTCAACACGGCGCTGGCGCTGACCGTCTACGGCCTGGGGCTGGTGGGGATGCTGACGGCCTCGGCCGCCTACAACCTCGCCCCGCCCGGCTTCGGCAAGGCGGTGCTGCGGCGGATCGACCATGCCATGATCTTCGTGATGATCGCCGGCACCTACACGCCCTTCACGCTGGGGCTGGGCCAAGGGATCGGGCTGGGCGGTGCCGTCTGGGGCGGGGCCGCCTTCGGCGCCGCGCTCAAGCTGCGCTTTCCGGGTCGCTTCAACCGGCTGGGACTGGCGCTCTATCTCGGGCTGGGCTGGGCAGTGGTCACGGCGCTGGAACCGCTTGGATCGGCATTGTCGGCGCCCGCCCTGTGGCTGCTGGTCGCCGGCGGGCTGGTCTACACCGTCGGCGTCGTCTTCCACCTGATGGATCGCATGCCCTACAACAACGCCGTCTGGCACCTGTTCGTGCTGGCTGCGGCCAGCTGCCATTTCGCTGCAATCGCAGTCGCTTTTCTTTGAGTGCTTTTCTTTGATTGCCGCTCCTCGGAATTGCCAGGGAGGCAGAGGACAAGCCGCAACGGATTCCGTATCTTCCGCGGATCACAGTCCCAGGAAGGCATGATGGGCCGGGCAGAGAAAAACCGAGCGGTTATGGACAAGCGCAAAAGCGGGACGCCGTCCATCGGCGGCGCAATGCTCGCGGGGGGGGCGGCCGCATTCTCGATCATGGTCGTCGGCGGGGCCGCAAGGGCGGAGCCGTCCTTCGATTGCAAGGCGGCCTCCACGCAGGTGGAAAAGGCGATCTGCGCCGATCCCAAGCTGGCCGATGCCGACCGGGAGATCGCCGACCTCTACAAGACGCTGCAGGACCTATCCGCCACCGCCGACCGCGACCGGCTGCGAACGGAACAGCGGGCTTGGCTGACGCAGCGCAACCAGTGTGCGACCGCCGCCGCTCCCGGCTCTTGCCTCGGCCCGGTGCTGGACGCCCGGCGCACCGCGCTGTCCGACTCGATGCCGAAGGCGGTCGCCGCGATGTCCGCCATCGTCGACGGCATCGCCGGCGACCCGGCCGGCGCCGCCAAACGGCTTGGCGAAATCCGCGGCGGGCTGGGCAAGGGATGGAATGCCTATTTGCTGCGCTTCGGCCCCTCGCTCGACCGCGTGAAGGCGGAGGCTCTGCTGCGCGAGGCCATCGCCGGCATCGAGGATTCCTATGCCCGCGAGACGGCATCCGGGGTCGATCTCGCCACCGACGACGGCTTCCTCACCGCGCTGCGCGTCGTCACCGACGAGGTGGAGATGGCGTGGCCCTGTTCGGTGATGGAAAAGCGGGGAGCGGCGGCCTGGAAGGCGATGGAGCCGCTCTATGGCAGCAACCGCGACAATTTCGGCGCCTATCCCGCCTGCCCCGACGACAAGGCCCTGCTCGCCACCCCCGCCTGGAAGGCGGTTGACGACCTGCTCGCACCGATGCTGGAGGCGGCTTCCAACCGCACCGGCACCATCCGCTTCGCCACCTACCGGCAGATGGGCATCGACCGCATGAAGTCGGCGGTCGATCCGCGCCTGTTCGTCACCGATCAGGGCGCCGACGCCCCGCAACTGGCCCAGTTGATCAAGGATGCTTCCGGCTGGTCCAACCCGCGCTGGATCGCGCCCGGCTGGGGCGACCGCCTGCGCAAGGCTGTGGACGGTGCGGTGACGGCCTGGACGCCGCAGATCGCCACCCGCTACGGCATCCCGGCCGCCGAAGCCCGCAGGATTGCCGAGGCGGTGGCCGCCCAGGGGCTGAATGGCAGCATCGGCCTGATCACCGATAATCTGGAGGTCCAGAAGGACACCCGCCTGCCGGACTGGCTGCGCGGCAGCTGGAGTTGGAGCGGCGGCGGGGCGGACGACGCGCCCCTCAACACCCCCGCCGGCAAGGCGCGCATCGACGAGACCGGCATCTGCGTAGGCAGCGAATGCACGGGTTACGATGTCGCCGGCCAGGGAGAGGACGCCTTCTTCGACCCCAAGCAGGTCCCCGGCGGGGTGAAACTTGCCGCTGACGCCGCCAAGCAGGCGGTCAGCCTCGCCCCGGTGTCGGCCGGTGGCAGCCTGACCGTCGTTCCGCTCGCCGGCGGAAACCTGCTGGTCACCGGCACGGCCAAGCCGGTGGTGCTGAAGCGGGACGGAAAGTAGGCAGGCACCGACGCCGTCCTTCTCCCGGGAACGCGAAAGTCTTGCCTGCATCGTTCGGGTAAGCGACACTTCGCGGCGCGTGCTGCGGTTGCGGAACCGCACGCGGCTTTCCGGGGGGAGGCATGGCACGGAACCTCAAGGCGCTCGGGTTGTGGCGCACCGCGCTGGTCGCCAGCGTCCGCAAGGACGCGCCGGACCTGTCGGCGCGGCAATTGGCGATCCTTCTCCAGGTTTATCTGACCGACCCGCCGCACACCGTGCGCGGTCTGGCGTCCCTGCTGAACATTTCCAAGCCGGCGGTGACCCGTGCGCTCGACCGTCTGTCGGTCCTGGGCTTCGTCAAGCGCAAGCGCGATGCCGAGGATAAGCGCAACGTGCTGGTCCAGCGTACCGTCAAGGGCAGCGTCTATCTGTCCGATTTCGCCGAGCTGGTGATCGCCGCCGGCGCCGTCGCACCGGAGGACATGGCCCGCATCCAGGCCGACGAGCAGCTGGCCGCCGCCGCGAAGGCAAGGCTGGAGGCGGAGCTGCAGGAGGTGCCGGCACGGGAAGCCGCCCCGCTGGAAGCCTCCGCGTCCTGACCGGTCCCCTCCCCTGTCCGAAGGGGAAGGCAACCCCGTCTTACAGCAGCGCTTCCAGAACGCGGTCGGGCGGGGCGTGGCCGTCGGTGAAGGTCTTGATGTTGATCACCACCTTCTCGCCCATGTCGATGCGGCCCTCGATGGTGGCGGAGCCCATGTGCGGCAGCAGGACGACGTTATCCAGCCGCAGCAGCTTCGGGTTGACTGCCGGCTCATGCTCGAACACGTCCAGACCGGCGCCGGCGATTTCGCCCTTCGACAGCATGCGGGTCAGCGCCACCTCGTCGATCACCTCGCCGCGCGAGGTGTTGACGATGTAGCAGTGCGGGCGCAGCAGCTTCAGCCGGCGTTCCGACAGCAGATGGTAGGTGGCCGGCGTGTGCGGGCAGTTGATCGACACGATGTCCATGCGCGCCAGCATCTGGTCCAGGCTGGACCAGTAGGTCGCCTCCAGCTCCTGCTCCAGCTCCGGATGGACGCGGCGGCGGTTGTGGTAGTGGATCGACATGCCGAAGGCGCGCGCCCGCTTGGCCAGCGCCGAGCCGATGCGGCCCATGCCCAGGATGCCCAGCCGCTTGCCGCTGATGCGGTGGCCCAGCATGGTGGTCGGACCCCAGCCGGTCCACTGGCCGGAGCGGACCAGCCGCTCGCCCTCCGCCACGCGGCGCGCGGTGGCCAGCAGCAGCGCCATGGTCATGTCGGCGGTGTCCTCGGTCAGGACGCCCGGGGTGTTGGTGACGACGATGCCGCGCTCGCGCGCCGCCTTCAGGTCGATGTGGTCGACGCCGGTGCCGAACGAGGCGATCAGCCGCAGCTGCGGCCCGGCGGCCTCGATCAGCGCGCGGTCGATGCGGTCGGTGACGGTGGGCACCAGAACCTCGGCGATGTTCATCGCGTCCTGCATCTGGGCCGGGGTGAGCGGCACGTCGTCCGGATTGAGCCGGGTGTCGAACAGCTCCATCATGCGCGTCTCGATGACGTCCGGCAGCTTGCGGGTGACGACAACGAGCGGCTTCTTCTTGTCGGTCATCGGTGCTGGTCCTCCCTTGCCCCGGCTGCCCGCATCTGAAGGTCTCGGCACGGGCTGCTCCGGTCCATGGTTGCCATACCAAGCGGTCGTTGGACTGTCCAGAAGTCCGTCGCGAAAGGCCACCCTGCGGCAAGCCGGCCGCACCGTCCGGGGGCATGGCATCGGGGGTGACGGCAGGGGGTGGCAGCGCTTGCCCTATCGAACGGGTGGTCTCTATAGTGCGGCCCGGTTTGCCCTCCCCTATTCCTGTTCCGGTGCCGTCATGCCTGTCCGCCGCCGCTCCGTCCTCGCCGCTCTGGTCCTGATCGCGGGGTTGGGGGCGGGGCTTTTCGCGGGCGGCGGGAGCGCGGCGCTCGCCGCGGAGGGGAAGGACCCGACCCATGCGTCGGGCCTGCCAATCCCCCGCTTCGTCACCGTGCGCGTCGGCGAGGTGAACCTGCGCTCCGGCCCCAACGGCAGCTACCCCATCGAATGGGTGTTCAAGCGCAAGGACATGCCGGTGGAGATCATCCAGGAGTTCGACACTTGGCGCCGCATCCGCGATTGGGAGGGGGCGGAAGGCTGGGTGCATCAAAGCGCGCTGTCCGGACGCCGTGGTGTGCTGATCGTCGGCCAGACCCGCGCGATCTACGATTCACCGCGCGGGGACAGCGGCGTGGTGGCGCGGGCCGAGCCCGGTGTCATCGGATCGCTGAAGAAGTGCCGCGACGAGTGGTGCGAGGTCGATGTGAAGGGCTATCGCGGCTGGATGAAGCGCGCCGATTTCTGGGGCACCTACCCCGGCGAAAAGATCGAGTAGCCGTTTCCGGTCATTCGCGGGGGCAGATCGGCGCCGGCAGGGCTTGAAGGCGGGCGGGAAAGGCCGTACGGTCGCGGCCTTACCTTTCTCTACTGCAAGAGCAGTCCCATGAGCGGCGCGTCCGGCAAACAGATCAAGAAAGTGGTGCTCGCCTATTCGGGCGGCCTCGACACCTCGGTCATCCTGAAGTGGCTGCAGGAAACCTATTCCTGCGAGGTGGTGACCTTCACCGCCGACCTCGGCCAGGGCGAGGAGTTGGAGCCTGCCCGCAAGAAGGCCGAGCTTCTGGGCATCAAGCCGGAAAACATCTTCATCGACGATCTGCGCGAAGAGTTCGTGCGCGATTTCGTCTTCCCGATGTTCCGCGCCAACACGCTCTACGAGGGCACCTACCTGCTCGGCACCTCGATCGCCCGGCCGCTGATCGCCAAGCGCCAGATCGAGATCGCCAACATGGTCGGCGCCGATGCCGTCGCCCATGGCGCCACCGGCAAGGGCAACGACCAGGTCCGCTTCGAGCTGGGCTATTACGCCCTGCGCCCGGACATCACGGTCATCGCGCCGTGGCGCGAATGGACCCTGAACAGCCGCACCACGCTGCTGGACTACGCCGAGAAGAACCAGATCCCGATCGCGAAGGACAAGCGCGGCGAGGCCCCCTATTCCACCGACGCCAACCTCCTGCACATCTCGTACGAGGGCAAGGCGCTGGAGGATCCGTGGGTCGAGCCGGACGAGGACATGTACACCCGCTCCGTCGCCCCGGAAAAGGCGCCGGACACCCCGACCTACATCGAGGTCGAGTTCAAGAACGGTGACGCGGTCGCCATCGACGGCAAGGCGCTGTCGCCGGCGGCCCTGCTGACCGAGCTGAACCGCCTGGGCGGCGAGAACGGCATCGGCCGCCTCGATCTGGTCGAGAACCGCTATGTCGGCATGAAGTCGCGCGGCGTCTACGAGACCCCGGGCGGCAGCATCCTGCTGGTGGCGCACCGCGCGATGGAGAGCATCACGCTCGACCGTGGCGCCGGCCACCTGAAGGACGAGCTGATGCCGCGCTACGCCGAGCTGATCTATTGCGGCTATTGGTGGAGCCCGGAGCGTCTGGCCATCCAGGCGCTGATCGACCAGACCCAGTCGCTGGTCAACGGCACCGTCCGTCTGAAGCTATTCAAGGGCAACGTCACGGTCGTCGGCCGCCAGTCGCCCAACTCGCTGTACCGGATGGACTATGTGACCTTCGAGCAGGACAGCGTCTACAACCAGAAGGACGCGGAAGGCTTCATCAAGCTGAACGCGCTCCGCCTGCGTCTGGGCGCGATGGCCAAGCAGAAGATCGGGTAAGTAAGGCTGGAACCGCTCCACCGCCCGCCAGCCGGGTGGTGGAGCGTTCCCTTGTCTATTGTGCCGCCAGCATGTCACGGCGGATTTCCACGGCCCGGTCGGCCGCCTTGCCGACCACCTCCTGAAGCCGGTCGAACTCGGCGCTGTAACTGCCGACGCCGAAGGTCAGCGACCGCAGTTCCACGATCAGATCCTGCATGTCGGCCTGGGGCATGCACGCCTTCACCTCGTCCCAGCCGGGCCAGCCCGGCCGCGCATCGAAGCCCAGCAACTGGCCGCGCCGTCCGCTGACCAGACGCTGAACCTTCGGCGTGAAGGCGCTGGGCACCGCGATGGTGACGGTCAGGATCGGTTCCAGCAGCACCGGTTCGCAGGTCGGCAGGGCATCGGCCATCGCCTGCCGCGCCACCGTCTTGAAGGCCATGTCAGAACTGTCGACGGCGTGAAACTGGCCGCCGGTCAACGCCACCGCAAAATCCACGACCGGAAATCCCAGCGGCCCGCGCACCGCCGCGTCGCGCACGCCGGCCTCCACCGCGGGAATGTACTGGCGCGGCACGGCGCCGCCGACCACCGCATCCTCGAACTGGATGCCCGACCCGCGCGGCAGCGGCCGGATCTCGACATGGATGTCGGCGAACTGGCCATGGCCGCCGGTCTGGCGCTTGAAGCGGGCATGGTGGCCGGTGCCTTTGCGGATCGTCTCCTTGTAGGGCACCTGCGGCGGCTGGCCTCTCACCGCGACGTTGAAGCGGCTGCGCAGCCGGTCCATCGCCAGCTTCAAATGCACGTCGCCCTGGCCCCACAGCACCAGTTCGCCGGTCTCGGCCGACTGGTCGAGCGTCAGGGACGGATCCTCCTCCCGCAGCTTCTGCAAGGCTGCGGACAGCTTCACCTCGTCATTGCGGTTCTCGGCGCGGAGCGCCAGCCCATGCACCGGCGGGGCGGCGGCCGGCCAGTCGGCGGGCGGGCCAAGATTGGCCTTCTCGGTCAGACGGTCGCCGGTCGCCGCTTTCTCCAGCCGGCCGAGGGCCACGAGATCGCCGGCCACGGCCTGCGGCACCTTGGTCTGGTCGCGGCCGAACTGCTGGAAGATGCCGGACACCCGCTCAGCCCCCAGCGTCATGCCGTCGGTGACGGTGCCGCGCCAGATGCGGGCGAGGCTGAGCTTCCCGGCATGGGACCCCATCATCGTCTTCACCACCTGCGCCGCCACCGCCGCGTCGGCCGGGATATCGATGCGGGCCGCGGTGGTGGCAACCTCCGGCCCCTCGTGCCGCAAGGCCTTCAACAGGCGGCGGATGCCGTTGTCGTTCTCCGCCGACCCGAAGAAGACCGGCACGATCAGGTCGTCGGCCAACTCGTGCGCCAGCGTCTCGTAAAGCTCGGCACTGTCGGGAGCCATGTCCTCCAGCAGCTTTTCCAGCAGGCCGTCGTCGAAATCGGCCGCCGATTCCAGCATCGCCTGCCGCGCCTCCGTCTCCCAGTCGCGGGCGCCGTCAGGCAGGGCGACCAGATCGGACGGCTTGTGCGGGTTGAAGCGCCAGGCACGCTCGCTGACCAGATCGACGAGCCCGGTGATCTGGCCGTTCTCGCGCAACGGCACCTCGCGCAGCACCAGCTTGCGGGTCGAGACCTCCTGATAGGCGGCGACGACGTCGCGCACCCTGATATCGCCCAGCGTGTCGATCTTGTTGATGAACAGCAGATGCGGGATGCGGTGATCGTCCAGCACCTTGAGCAGCGGGGCCAGCAGCACCGCCTTTTCCGGTGCGGCCTCCGCCACCACGATGGCGATGTCGGCGGCCATCAGCGCCGCCTGTGCCTCCCCCGCCAGTTCCACCGAACCGGGGCAGTCGAGGATCGACCAGCGTTCCCCCAGGTAATCGAAGGAGGCGACGTTCAGCTCGGTGCTCATCGACCGGGCCTTCGCCTCCGGCGAGTTGTCGCCCACGGCATTGCCGTCGCGCACGCTGCCCTTGCGGGTGACGGCCCCGGCGGCGAACAGCAGGCTTTCCAGCAGTGTCGTTTTGCCGGCGAGATAAGGGCCGACCAGCGCCGCGCAGCGCGCCGTCCGGATTTGCGTATGCGGCATTCACACCTCCCGTCGAAGCTTCGGGCTGTCGTGACCGGGGGGACGGGGCCAGGGCGGGAATGGGGCCGCCGGCGCCGGCCGCCAGGGCGGCCCGTTCGCGTGTGGCACTTCAGACTGGCACTTTAAAGACTTGGCACTTCCAGAAGATTGCGTCCGGATCGGGCGGCGGCGGACGGGCGCTGGAAAGCGCATCTGGCCCGGAGCCGGCGGGGCGCCCGCATCGGACTTTCGATGCTCCACCCGAACGGCGCGGCTGTCGATGGAAAAAAGGGGCGGCAAACAGTCACGCGCGGACTGCGGGAGCAACCGATGCGTCGATAAGCCGCATCGGTGCGCGGATGGCTTGTCCAACCCCGTCCAGCCGTTCTCGCTGCACAGCTAATACGTTCAAATGCAAGGCGACACCGCCGGAGAGCGCATCCGCCGACCACTTATTCGCAATATTGCTATGCTGCAATGCAATATGATCGCATGGAAATGCAACGGACAAACGCATGAAACCTTCTGCTAGTAGCCTTACGGGAAAATGGCCGCACGCGAAGGCGATAACGGCCGGATAAAACATGTCCGGGGCGTGCGGCATCTGCCGTCCGCCCCGCAATCCTTGGGGAAAATGCACATGCGCCTGTGGTTTCGTTTCCTGGCGGTCGCCCTGATCGCCGTCGGGACTGCCGTTTCCGCTCCGCTATCCAGCCCGGCCGTCGCCGAGCAGGCCAAGCCGACGCAGGAGGACGCGAAGTCCATCACCCTGAAGGCGGCGGAGCTGATCGCCGCCCAGGGCCTGGACGAGGCCGCCAAGGCGTTCAACGCCGAAGGTCCGTACAAGAACGGTGAGATCTACGTCAACGTCATCGATTTCGCCGGTGTGTGGAAGGTCTACCCGCCGCGTCCGGCCGGCGTCGGCCAGAGCGTCATCAACGTCAAGGACCCGGACGGCCGCTTCATCGTCCAGGACGTGCTGGCCGTCGCCAAGGACAAGGGCGAGGGCTGGGTCGAGTATCGCTGGCTGAACCCCGCCAGCAACAGGATCGAACCGAAGATCACCTACGTGAAGCGCGTGCCGGGCCAGGAACTGGTCGCCTATGTCGGCATCTACAAGTGACGGCTCTCGCGTAAGGCGGTGAGCAGCGGGTGGGGCCGTTGCGGGCGGAACTGTTGGGGGTGAGCATGAGCGGCGGTGTCTTTGCGCGTCTGTCCGGCCTGCCGGTGGCAGGCCGTGTGTTCGCAGCCCCCCTGATGGGGATCGTCCTGACGGTGGCGGCACTGGCGCTGGCCGACCGCCAGTCGGAACAGGCCCTGGGCGCCGTGGACGCCATCCACCGCGAGGCGGCGGAACAGTTGGGCCGCATCGACCGGTTGGTCGCCATCGCCTACGTCATCCACAGCGACGTGTCCCGGCATCTGGCCCTGTCGGGGTCCGGGATCGAAGAGAAGAAGCTCCAGGCCATGCGCGACGCCATCGCCGCCAACCTGGGCAAGGCGCGCGCCGCAATTGCCGAGCTGCGGGCCATGCCGCTGATCGAGGCGGAGCGGGCGATGCTGGACGAGGTGTCGGTGCGGATCGGCGCCTATGCCAAGGCGGTGGACGAGATGAACCAGATGGCGGCCATCGACCGCCTGATCGGCATCCCGATGATGGCCCACACCGACGACCAGTTCGCCGCCCTGACCGCCAAGGTGATGGAGACGCAGGCGGCGATCGGCCGCTCCACCGCCGCCGCCACCCAGGCCACCCGCGATGCCGCCGCATCGGCCCGCCGCGACTTCGCACTGGTGATGGGCGGGCTGCTGCTGGCGATGATGGCGGCCGGGCTGCTGCTCGCCCGCTCCATCACCCGGCCCTTGCAGCGGCTGTCGAGCAACACGGCCGATCTGGCCGCCGGACAGCTCGACACCGTGGTCGAAGGCGGCTGGATGCGCAACGAGATCGGCGCCATGGCCCGCGCGCTGGAGGTGTTCCAGACCAACGCCCGCGAGGTGGAGCGGCTGACCGCCGACCAGCAGCGCCAGAAGGCGGAAGCCGAGGCGGAGAAGCGCCGCGCCATCCAGGAGCTGGCCGACCTGTTCGAAGTCCGCGTGGCGGAGGTGGTTCAGCTTGTCGGTTCCGGCGCCCATCAGGTGCGCAGCAACGCCGCCGGCATGCTGGAGCGCGCCAACAGCGCCAACCGGCAGGCCGCCACCGTCGCCGCCGCCAGCGCCCAGGCCGGTGCCAGTGTCCAGACCGCCGCCGCCGCGACGGAGGAGATGTCGGCCTCCATTGCCGAGATCGGCGATCAGGTCCGCCGGTCCTTCGACATGGTGCGCGGCGCGGTGCGGGCGGTTGAGGAGACGAACGCCCATGTCGTCGGGCTGTCCGACGCCGCCCACCGCATCGGCGAGATCGTCGGCCTGATCAACTCCATCGCTGCCCAGACCAACCTGCTGGCGCTGAATGCGACCATCGAGGCGGCGCGGGCGGGCGAGGCCGGCAAGGGCTTCGCCGTTGTCGCCAGCGAGGTGAAGAACCTCGCCACCCAGACCGCCAAGGCCACAGAGGAGATCGGCGCCCAGATCGCCACCATGCAGGGCGTGACCGGAGCCGCCGTCACCGCGATCAAGGGGGTGGGCGAAACGGTGGTCGGCATCGACGAGATCGTCGGCTCCATCGCCGGGGCCATGGAACAGCAGGCCGCTGCCACCCAGGAGATCACCCGCAACGTGCAGGAGGCCGCCGCCGGCACCACCGAGGTCTCGCACACCATCGCGACCGTCTCCGCCAGCGCCGGGGAAACCGGCACCGCCGCCGGCGAGGTGCTGCGCGCCGCGGAACTGCTGGACGGTCAGGCGGTGACGCTGAACCGCGAGGTGACGAACTTCATCGGCCGGCTTCGGGCGGGCTGACGGGAGCGGACGCAGAGGACGGTATGGGTCCTGGGGTTCATCGCATGCCCGCGAAGTTTGGTCGCATCGGACTTGAAACGATCCGCCTGCGCCCAAGCTCTTGTCCCGGGGCCGCGGGGGCGGAGGCCGGTTACGGCCGCGCTAGAGCCGGGGTATGATGCAGAACCCAACAACCAGGATCGAATTATGAAGATCGACATCGGGATCTCGGACGCAGACCGCAAATCCATCGCCGAAGGGCTGAACAAGGTTCTGGCCGACACCTTCGCGCTCTACATCAAGACCCATTCGTTCCACTGGAACGTCACCGGTCCGATGTTCAACACGCTCCACACCATGTTCATGACCCAGTATACGGAGCTGTGGACCGCGCTGGACGAGATCGCCGAGCGTATCCGCGCCCTGGGCTATCCGGCGCCGGGCAGCTTCTCGCAGTTCGCTCAGTTGGCCTCGATCAAGGAAGAGGCGGGCGTTCCCAAGGCGAACGACATGATCCGCCAGCTGGTCGAAGGCCACGAGGCCGCCGCCCGCACCATCCGCGGCGTCTTCCCGCTGGCCGAGCAGGGCAGCGACGAGCCGACCGCCGACCTGCTGACCCAGCGCCTGCAAATCCACGACAAGACCGCCTGGATGCTGCGCAGCATGCTGGAGTAGTCACCGCACCGGCCGCAAGGCGGTCGGCCGCACAGGGTCAGGGCCTCCCCCTCCGGCAGGATGGGGAGGCCCTTTCCGTTTTCAGTCCGCCCCCTTTCCTTACGCCGCTGACTTGGCGTGCTGGCGGACCGGCAGGTTGGGAATGGTCAGGGTGAAGATGGTGCCGCCGTCGCGCTCGATCTTCAGCGTGGCGCCGGCCTGGTGCGACAGCGCCTGCACCAGATTAAGGCCGAGCCCGCTGCTGGCGCCGCCGCGGCTTGGGCGCTTGTGCTGGCTCGGCATGCCGGCGGGCAGCCCGACGCCGTTGTCGCGCACGATCAGCCGCATGCCGTTTTCCTCGCGCTCCAGCAGCACGCGCACCGTTCCAGGATGACCATGCGGGAAGGCGTGCAGCAAGGCGTTGGACACCAGTTCGCTGGTGGCGATGGCCAGCGGCGTGGCGCGGTCGGCATCGACGATCCAGTCCTGCGCCTCCAGCTCCAGCCGGGCGGCCGTCGGGTTGTCGGAACGGACCAGCCCGTCGCACATCTGGCGCAGCGCGTCGGCAAAGTTGATGTGCGCCGGCTCGGCCGAACGGTGGAGCAGCTCGTGCAGCAGGCTCATGGTCTGGATGCGGCGCAGGCTCTCGTCGAAGCCGCGCCGCGCCCTCTCGTCGATGCGGGCGGCTTGCAGGCGCAGCAGGCTGCAAATGACCTGAAGGTTGTTCTTCACCCGGTGCTGAACCTCCTTCAGCAGCACCTCCTTGTCGGTCACCGCCGCTTCCAGCTGGGCGTTGGCCCGCTCCAGCTGGGCGGTGCGCTGATGGACGTTTTCCTCCAGCGTGTCGTAGGCGTGTTGCAGGGCGTCCTCGGCCTCGCGCTCCTTCCGGGCGCGCTGGATGGCGAGCGCGCCGATCACCGCCACCGTCGCGCAGGCCGCGGCGGCGAAGGCGGCGTAAATCCACAGCCGCTCGCTCCAGCGCCGCAGGACGCTTTCGGTGGTGATGGTCACCGCGGCCGACAAGCCGGTGTCGCCGATCGGACGGGTCACGGTGATGTCGTCGGCGTGGCTGGCGGCTTCATCCCCGGGATTGCCGCCCGTGGTGCCGCCGCCCTCCGGTTCGCGCAGCAGCGGCGTTCCATCCGGCAGCATGATGGAGATGCTGTGGCCGTAGCCGACGTCGAGCGAGCGGTAGACATCGCGGAAGGCCCGCGCGTCTAGCCCCGCCACCGCCCAGCCGCGCGGCGTGGCACCGGCAGCGCCGACGGCCGTGCCGCCCGGCAGAGGCTGCGCCAGGACAACCACCGCGCGCCTGCCCATCCGGCCGCTGCCGATGGTCATGCCATTCGGCTTCAGCGCCGGCATGCCGGCGCCGGGCGCTGCGTCCGGCAGGCTCGACAGCCGCAGGGCGCCCGTGGCGTCGCGGATTTCCAGCCCGACCACATGGGGAGCGCTGGCCGCCAGCAGGGCCATGCGGTCGCGGGTCGCCGCATCGTCGGGCAGCGGCGTGCCGGCCTGACCGGCCAAGGTCGCCGTCTGGGTCAGCAGCAGGTCGCCCGACTCGATCAGGCGGGCGGCATGCTCCGCCGCCAGCAGTCCGATGTTGCCGGCGACACCGGTCGCCTGCTGAACCGCCTCGTTGCGGTCGCGCCAGGCGAAGACGGCCGACAGCCCGATGGTCAGCAGAACCGCGGCGGTGCAGGCGATCAGGACCAGCGCCGAACCGGGCAGCCGGTAAAGCGGAGAGGATTGGGAACGCAGCGCGCGCAACGGCATTGTGTCGGAAACCATCTGGAGATACGGCCACTTCATTCTTAGCCGGAAACGGTAACACCGCCCGGCAGGTGACGGTTCCGCCGAACGCTACCCGTGTTGAAGCGGCAGCGGCCACCACCTATTGTGGGGTGCCGACAAAGTCATCCCGCGTTGGTAAGGACCTGGCAGGACTCCGGCGGGCATGGGGAGGATAGTTTTATGCGGATCGACGGGACGGCCTATCGCACCATCTGGCCGGACGGCGAGGGTGTCGTCGCCATCATCGACCAGACCAGGCTGCCGCACGATTTCGCCGTCGTCCGCCTGACCAGCCTGGAGGAGGCCGCCCACGCCATCCGCGCCATGCTGGTGCGCGGCGCCCCGCTGATCGGTGCGGCGGCGGCCTATGGCGTGGCGCTGGCCCTGCGGACCGACGCCAGCGACCATGGTCTGGAACAGGCCTGCGCCACCCTGCTGGCGACCCGCCCGACCGCCGTCAACCTGCGCTGGGCACTGGAGCGCATGCGCGGCCGGCTGGCCCCCCTGCCCGAGTCGCAACGCGTCGGCGCCGCCGAGGCGGAGGCTGCGGCCATCGCCGACGAGGATGTGGAGATCAACCGCTCCATCGGCCTGCACGGCGCGGCATTGATCCGCGCCGCGGCGGCACGCAAGGCACCAGGGGAGCCGGTCAACGTGCTGACCCACTGCAACGCCGGCTGGCTTGCCACCGTCGATTGGGGAACGGCGCTCGCCCCGGTCTATGCCGCCTTCGAACAGGGCATCCCGCTGCATGTCTGGGTGGACGAGACGCGGCCGCGCAACCAGGGCGCCAGCCTGACCGCCTGGGAACTGAAGCAGCATGGCGTTCCCCACACCGTGATCGCCGACAATGTCGGCGGCCATCTGATGCAGCACGGCAAGGTCGATCTGTGCATCGTCGGCACCGACCGCACCACCGCGACCGGCGACGTCTGCAACAAGATCGGCACCTATCTGAAGGCGCTGGCCGCCCACGACAACAGCGTGCCCTTCTATGTCGGGCTGCCCTCGCCGACCATCGACTGGACCATCGCCGACGGCGTTCGGGAGATTCCCATCGAGGAGCGCGACGGCCGCGAGGTGAGCGAGCTGACCGGACGCACCGCCGACGGCCGGATCGAGACGGTTCGCCTCACCCCCGACGGCAGCCCGGTGGCGAATTACGCCTTCGACGTCACGCCGGCAAGGCTGGTAACCGGCCTGATCACCGAACGCGGCGTCTGCGCCGCCTCGCGCGAAGGGCTGCTGGGTTTGTTTCCGGAGCGGGGGTGAGATGGGAATGGGTCAGGAGCGGCGGTTGGACAGCAGCCGCCGCAGCAGCGGCCACCCCAACTGGCGCGGCCTGTCTTCGGCATTCTTGGCATCAAGCCACTGATCGGCCAATTCACGGACCTGCCAGTCACCGAGATAACGGTCACAGTCGATGGCGGTATAGAGTCGAACCCGCTCTTTTCCCAGCCTTTCGAAATAGGCAAGCGCTCTTTGGCGGTCGATGTCTTCCATAGGCCCCAATGAAACGGAGATTGCGGGACGGCCGGTTCTGACCTTTGCCGATCCTCCGGATATTGGGAGCAGCCTGCCGCCCGTGCAACTGTCCGTTCGTCGTTGTTCCATCCCCCGGAAGGTGAATGGACCGTCCCCATCCGTGGCCGGCTAGCGGCGACCGGGGTCGAAGCAGTCGGTGTCGAGACGGCCGGTGTGCACGACATCGGCGGACAGCGGAATTCCGGCCCGCGCGGCAGCCTGCTCCAGCGAAGCGCGGTCGGACCAGTAGAGCCGTCCACCAATCTCCGCCAAGACGCCCCGCCGCCGGATCACCCACAGGCCGCTGAACGCCATCTCGATGATCCTCCCCATCGGAGAGTCGGATGGCGAGCGGAGCGGCCGGTTCCTGTCTAAGTCGCTGTCGTCGATTGTCATCTCTGGTCTTCCCCGTGTCGGCCTTTCAGCATTGCGCGTCTGCACGCCCGCAGCCGGAGCCGATCTCTGTCTTCCCCAAGGGATAGTGGACGAGGTCCTAAAGGATTTCCCAGCCAACTCACAAGAAATTTCCATCAAAAAATTTCGAACTATTTGTAAAACCCCATACACAATTCATTTGGTATTACCACACCATTTGGTAACCATAATAATCATAATGTTATTTTTGATGCTCGACACCGGAATTGACGTACACGCTGCACCGCATGGTCCATGCCGCACATCCGCCCAACCTTCCGTGCCGCTTGCAATTCAAAAGGAGTGGGTCACCCCGACCGGATAGAGCCGATACCCCGAAATGGTCACAGCAAGGACCGGCGCCGCTCACCAAACATAAGCTTGACCGCCTGTTCCCGCCCTGACGGCAGGGTGGCGGTCGACTTATCGACGTGCCTGTGTTCGAAGGAAGAGACCGATGAAGACCACCACGCGGACATTCACCACCGGGGCGATGGCGCTGCTGATCGGCGCGACCCTGCTCGGCGGCTGTTCGAACCTGAACCATCGCGAGAACCGCGCGCTGACCGGCGGCGCCATCGGTGCGGCCGGCGGTGCGGCCATCGGTGCCGTCACCGGTGGCAGTGCCGTCTATGGCGGATTGCTGGGCGGTGCCGCCGGCGCGGCGGTCGGCGCCTTGACGGCGGACGAGGGCAGGCACCGACGCTGAGCGCCCAGGGAACGCAGAGAGGGCGCCGAGGGGGCGGGACGGCCGGTCCGGCCCCTCTCTTCCCTACTCCTCCTCGTCATCCTCGAACTGGTCGAGGCTGAGCGAGCGGACCTCGGTGCTCGGGTTCGGGGCCGGCGGGGCGGCCGGCGGCATGCCGCTCGGACGGGCGGCGGCCAAGCGGTCGGCAGACGGGCGGGCGGCGGCGCGGCCGGGCGGCAGATGGGCGTTGGGGCCCTTCAGCGGACTGTTCAGCGTGCCGCGCGGGCCGATGCTGGGTTCGTCGCCGAAATCGGGCAGCGGCGGGATGCGGTCCATCACCCGCCGGATCAGGGCGGCGATGCGGTCGGCCTCGCCGCGCAGGGCCTGCCCACGCTCCCCCTCGTAGAGCGGGTCGTCCAGGAACTTGCGGATTTCCAGGACGCCGCGCAGTTCCACCCCGCACATCTCATGGGTGCCGATGGGCAGGGCCTTCACCCGCGCGAAGCTGGCGAAGAAAGCGGCGCTGCCCTCCACGAACTGGACCACCATGCGGGCGTGCAGACGCTCCAGCGCGGTGGTCATGGGGTCGATCAGATCCTCCATCTCCTCCGGCGCCGCGTCCAGCCGCTCCTGGGTCAGGGCGGCCAGAGCGAAGAAGTCGCGCACCCGCCGGCTGAAGCGGCGATAGCGGGCCAGCCCACCGACCGACACCCGCTCGCGCGCCGTCTGGGCCAGTTCGGCCGACTGCTTCAGCATGGCGTCGAGCCGCATCAGCAGCGTCGCGATCTCGCGCTGCCGCTGGGCCGCGCTGCGGCCAGGCGTGGGCGCCGGCGGAGCGGCCGGGCGGCGGGGAGGGTTCGAACGCATCATGCCGGTACGGGGTGGCTCCTCGACGGTCCATTCACTTTGGCCAACGTTGGGGGGCAACGCTGGGGTGGAGTCAACGCTGGGTTCGGACGGTGACCGACTTTTGCCCGCCCTCGCGCATCACCGTCAACTGCACCGGCGTGCCGACGCGCAGAAGGCCGATGCGGTTGCGGAAATCGGTGGCGCTGCGCACCGGCCGGCCATCGACCGCGATCACCACGTCGCCGCTGCGCAGGCCGCCGTTGTCGGCCGGCGATCCACGCTCGATCTTGGCGATCAGCGCGCCCTCGTCGCCCTTCAGGCTCATGCTTTCCGCAAGGTCGGGCGTCAGGTCCTGGATGGCGACGCCCAGCCGGCCGCGCCGCACCTCGCCATATTCGCGCAGCTGTTCCACCACCGACCGGACGATGCTGACCGGCACCGCGAAGCCGATGCCGACCGAGCCGCCGGCCGGACCGATGATGGCGGTGTTGATGCCGATCAGCTCTCCCTGGAAATTGACCAGGGCACCACCGGAATTGCCGGGGTTGATCGAGGCGTCGGTCTGGATGAAGTCCTCGTAGCCTTCGATCTTCAGCCCGCTGCGGCCCATTGCCGAGACGATGCCGGAGGTCACCGTCTGCCCGAGTCCGAACGGGTTGCCGATGGCGACGACGAAATCGCCGACCTTGGTACGGTCCGAGTCGCCGATGGACAGCGCGGCCAGCCCGTCGGCCTTGATCTGCAAAAGCGCGATGTCGGTGGCGGCGTCGCGGCCGATCAGCTTGGCGCGCAGACGGCGGCGGTCCTTCAGGGTGACCGCGATCTCCTGCGCGTTCTCCACCACATGGTTGTTGGTGACGACATAACCGTTGCGGGCATCGATGATCACGCCCGACCCGGCGCTGACCTGCGGCTTGGACTGCGGCATCTGGTCGGGCAGGTTGAAGAAGCGGCGGAAGAACGGGTCGCGCAGCAGCGGGTTTTCCGCCTGGGGCGCTTGGCTCAGCACCGAGATGTTCACCACGGCCGGCGTCACCTGCTCCAGCATCGGGGCGATGGTGCCGCCGCCGACCGCACCCAGGGGCAGCGCCGCTTCGGCCGGCGAGGCGCCGAGGCCGATGGTGGAGCCGATCCGGCCCAGCGCCGAGTCGGCCGATGCCACCAGCGCGCCGCCGGTCAGCGCCGCAATCCCGACCGCCGCCGCAAACACCACCGGACGCACCGCCGTCTTCATGGACTGTTCCTTTCCTACCGGGAATTTCTAAGGCGAGAAGACTGTCGACCGGGCTGATTTGGGATAAAAACGAAGTTTGTTCAAGCCTGTCGGCCGTCCGACGGCCTTCAGAGCCAAGCCGGCCTCCGTGGATGTCCCCTGCCCGCCAAATCCGCTGCATCGATGATAACGTGGTGGCGTCGGAAACTCCCGGTAAAGAAATACGGTGGTATAGGACGACGGTCGGCGCGGCCCCGGAGATGCCGGGAAGGCGCGGCTGTCGAGGAACGGGTTGAGCGCTATGAGCGGCGGGTCACTGCTCGAACTGACCGAGCAAGAGTATCTGCAGATGGAAGAGGCCCTGTCGCAGACCGCGCGGGGACGGGCCTTCCTGCGCATGCGCGACCGGCGCAGCCGCGTCGTCGCCTCCGACGAGTTCCACCGGCTGGTGGACAAGCTGGGCACCCAGGTCGACCGGCTGAGCGGCGCCTCGCCCAGCGCCTTCACCGCCTTCGCCCCCGGCGAGGATCCGCGCATCCAGCAGGAACTGACCGCCATCACCCAGGTGGTGCGCGAGGCGCGCAGCGACATCGCGGCCCTGAAGGCGACCGACACCGGGTCCAACCGCATCGAGGCGGCGACCGGCGAGTTGGACGAGATCGTCGCCGCCACCGAACGCGCCACCACCGACATCCTGAACGCCACGGAGAAGATCCAGGAAATCACCATGTCGATCCCGCGCGACGATGCCGATCTGGCCGAACGGATCGACGCGGTCGAGGCGTGGTGCATCGAGATCATGACCGCCTGCTCCTTCCAGGACATCACCGGCCAGCGCACCACCAAGGTCGTCAACACGCTGCGCTACATCGAAGAGCGCGTGAACACGATGATCGAGATCTGGGGCGTCGAGCGGCTGGCCGTCGACCCCCAGCAGCATGCGTCGGGCGAGGTGTCCTCCCACCGCAAGCTGGGCGACACCCGGCCGGACGCGCATCTGCTGAACGGACCGCAGCTGGGCGGGCCGGAAGTCACCCAGGACGCCATCGACGCGCTGTTCGACAGCGTGCCGGGGGTTGCGGAGCGGGCCGAGCCGTTGCCGGCCGATGTGGAGCCTTCCCCACCCCCGCCACCACCCCCGCCATCCCCGCCTCCGCCTCCTGTCGCGAAGCCGGCTCCGCCGCCCCCTCCGGCTGCCGATTCGGGTGGCGGCGGGATCTCCCAGGCCGACATCGACGCCCTGTTCGCGTGACCGGCCATGGCGCAAGACGGCAAATCCCGCATCCGCCTGACCCAGGACCAGCTCGACCGCGTGTGCGAGCGTCATGTTAGATTCGCCGAAGGGCGTCCGAACGGCGCCCGCGCCAATCTGCCCTTCTTCGACCTGTCCGGCCTGTCGCTGGCTGGCCGTAACCTGACGGGCGCCCATCTGGCCGGCGCCATCCTGCGCGACGCCGACCTGCGCGGCACCGTGCTGGACCATGCCGACCTGTATGGCGCCGACCTGCGTGGGGCCGATCTGTCGGAGGCGCGGCTGTTCCGCACCGACATGCGCGGCGCCAACGTGCGCGGCGCCAAGCTCGACGGCGCCACCATGGTGGAGGTCGACCTGCGCGATGGCAGCATGGTCAACCGCAACAGCGCCGGCGAACTGAAGGTGGTGGGCTTCGACCCCGGTCCCGCCGACATGGCGTCGGCCCGGCTGACCAACGCCGACATGGCGCGGGCCAAGCTGTCGGGCAGCTTCGCCCAGGCGGCGGACTTCACCAACACCCGGCTGTCCGGCGCCCGGCTGGACCGCACCGACCTGCGCGGGGCCAACTTCTCCGGTGCCGATCTGCGCGGGGCCGACCTCAACGGCTCCGACCTGCGCGGCGCCATCCTGGAGGGGGCGAGCCTGGACGCCGAAGGTCTGGAGCAGGCGATCCGCACCGACGAGCAGGCCGTTGCTGCCCGGCAGGCGCCGCTCCAGGCCGCGGCGGCGGAGCCCGAACCGGAGGAATCCGTCGCAGACGAGCTGCCGGCCCTCCCGGTGGACCAGCTGGACAGCATGCTGCGCCAGCACATGATTTGGCTGGGCACCAGCGGCAAGCAGGGCTGCCAGCTCGACCTGACCGGGCTGAACCTGGAAGGGGCGGACCTGACGGGCAAGATCCTGACGCTGGCCAAGGGCAGCGGCGCCCGGCTGCGCCACGCCCGGCTGAACGGCGCCCAGTTGCAGGCCGCCCAATTCGACGGTGCCGACCTGCGGTCCGCCGATCTCAGCCGCGCCGACCTGCGCGGGGTGAAGCTGGACCGCGCCATCCTGATCGACAGCCGGCTGGACGGCGCCAACCTGGGCATGCTGCTGGTCAGCGCCGGGGCCAAGGTGATGCGCGCATCGCTGGTGCGGGCACGGCTGGCCGGCGCCTCGCTGACCGAGACCAACCTGAAGGGCAGCGACCTGACCCTGGCCGACCTGACCGGTTGCGACCGCTCGTCGGCGGTGCTGGAGGGCGCCATCCTGGAAGGGACGCGGCTGAGCGGAGCCTGAGCCGGTGCCGGGTTTTCTTTCGCGAAGCCGTTGATTGCTTTCAAATTTCCGTCACGATCCATGCCGGAGATTGCCGCCGGGCGCCCTGATCGGGACAGGCTCTTTGGTGGCAAAACACCTTCCACCGTTCGGAAAAACGATTGTGTCGTAACGGCTTAGCACCGCGGGTGGGGCTTGACGCCTTATTCGCCCGGTGGCACGCTGCTGTCCCAAGCGCGGCGCAATCCGACCATAATGTGCCCGCATCGAATGGGGGAACGTCAACGGTCATGACCAAGTCGGAACTGATCCAACGGCTGGCGGAGCGGAACCCGCACCTGTACCAGCGCGACATCGAAAAGATCGTCGGCACCATCTTCGACGAGATCACCGAGGCACTGGCGCGGGGCGACCGGGTGGAGTTGCGCGGCTTCGGCGCCTTCTCCATCAAGAAGCGGGACGCGCGCACGGGTCGCAACCCCCGGACCGGGGAATCGGTTGACGTCGGCGAGAAATGCATTCCTTTCTTCAAGACCGGCAAGCAGCTTCGCGAGCGTCTGAACACGGAGTGAGCGCCGGTCCGGCCATGTCCCCGCGCCGTATTCCGGCCGTATCACTCTCAAGGAACCTTAGCCTTGCGCCATCTTTCCTGGATCGTCACCATTCCCGTGGCCCTCGTCGCGATCCTGTTCGCGATCTCCAACCGCGGTATCGTGACCCTGTCGCTGTGGCCGCTGCCCTTCACGCTCGAAACGCCGGTGTATCTGGCCACGCTGATCGCGCTGGTGGTGGGCTTCGTCGCCGGCGGCTTCATCGTCTGGAACAGCCAGCGCCGCCATCGCCGCCGCGCCCGCCGCGAGGGCAATCGCGTGCTGTATCTGGAGCGTGAGCTGAAGGAGGCGCAGGCCCGCGCCGCCGCTGCCGAAAAGCGTCTGGCCGAAAGCACTCGCCCGGTTTCCGGCCCGGTTTCGGGCACGCTGCCCGGTTCCACCCTGCCGGTCGCGGCCACCCAGGGCAGCGCGCCGACCGTTCACTGAGCGTCGTCGGGGCCAGGGCCATCGATTAACCTTGTCAGTTGAGGCGTTCCGCCCCTTTTCATCGGGGCGGAACGCCATGCCGGCCGGCGGGAGGGGGTTCCATGCGCACCGTCAGCGGCGCCGAGCTTCGATCCGTTCTGCACCACCGCATGCTGGTCGAACGCCTGCGGCAGACCTTCCGCGCCGGCGTGGAAGCCCCGCCGGCCCACCGCCATCGGGTCGAGACCTATGGCGCCAGTGACGGCGCGCTGCTGCTCGCCCCCGCCTGGCAGGTCAATCAGGCAATCGGGCTGCGCATCGACACCGTCTTTCCCGACAATGCCGGCAGTGACCTGCCCCTGACCCAGGGCGTCTATCTGCTGGTCGACGGCAAGACCGGTGTGCCCCAGGTTCTGATGGACTCCTCCGCCACGCTCGGCCGTCGCAGCGGCGCCGCATCCTCTGCACTCGCCGCCTCCTATCTGGCGCGGCCGGATGCCGACCGGATGCTGGTGGTCGGCACCGGTCCGCTGGCCCTTGAGCTGGTGGAGGCGCACACCGCGGTGAGGCCTCTCCGCCATGTGCTGGTCTGGGGACGCGATCCCCAGAAGGCCCGCAAGCTTGCCGCCCGTTTCCACCGACCGAAATTCCGCATCGAGGCGACCGCCGACCTCGAAGGGGCGGTGCGTGGCGCCGACATCGTCGTCTGCGCCACCGCGTCGCACAGCCCGCTGATCCGTGGCGACTGGCTGCAGCCAGGCCAGCATCTGGACCTGCTGGGCGGCGTGACGCCGGAGATGCGGGAGGTCGATGACGAGTGCATCCGCCGCGCGCGCGTCTTCGTCGATAGCCGCGACCGCACGCCGGCTGAGGCCGGTGACATCGCGCAACCGCTGGCCTCCGGCGTGCTGACCGCCGACGACATCGCCGGCGACCTGTTCGAACTTGGCCGCGGCGAACGGGCCGGCCGGCGTTTCTACGACCAGATCACCCTGTTCAAGTCGGTCGGCACCGCCTTGGCCGACCTGTGCGCCGCCCGGCTGGCGACAGAGATGGTGCTGCACAACGATTCGATCCGCTGAAGCCGTTCGGCCTTTGAACCGCTTCGGCCGCCGAGCCGGCCTTGTCGGAGCCAAGCGTAACCTTGAGTCTACGAAAGATAAGGTTACTGGCAGCCAACCCTGCGCTACTATTCCACGATTCCTCCCACCCGCCCGACAACCTGTATGGCGATCCGCACCGAAGGGAAAGGAACGGCCGATTGAATGGCCCCGCCCTCCCCCCGTTTTCCGACGAGTCCGCCGGTTCCGAACGCATTGCTGCGGACGGCACGCTGCCTTTCCGCAAGCCAAGGCTGGAGGCCGCCATCGGCTGGCTGGCCGCCTGCGGCTTCCTGTTCCTCGCCGTGGTCACCGTGGTCGTCGGGGTGCAGTCGCGCGAACGGGCAATCGATGGGGCGCAGGAACGCGCACGGGCGGCCGTCCGCGTCCTGGCGGAACATGCCGCCCGCCTGTTCGATGCCGCCGACCTGCTGGTGGAATACGCCGCCCAGGAAAGCGCCGGCCGACCCTGGACCGAGGTTGCCGGGTCGCGCGCCCTGTGGGACAAGCTGAACGCCCAGCGCGCCCGGCTGCCCTTTCTGGACGCCATCTGGCTGAACGATGCGACGGGACTGCTGCGGCTGACGACGGCAGCCTTTCCAGCTCCCTACTCCGATGCATCCGACCGCGAGATCTTCCTGTTTCATCAGCGCAACGCGCAGCAAGGCCGTTTGGTCGACCAGCCCCATGTCGGCCCCCGCATCATCGGCCGGGTGACCAACAAGGCCACCTTCCTGCTCAGCCGCCGGCTGTCCGAACCGGATGGCGGTTTCCGCGGCATCGCCTCGGTCACCATCGATCCGTCCTACCTGTCCGGCTTCTACAAGGAGTTGGACCTCCCGCACGAGCCGGTGACGATCCTGGTGCGGGCCGGCAGCCTTGACGTGCTGGTGCGCGAGCCCGACAGCTCTACCGAGCCCACCCCGCTGTCCGACACCGCCCGCCGGGCCATCGAGATCGAGCCGAACGGCGGCGTCGCCCGCGACGCTTCCACCATCGTCGCCCACCGCCGGGTCGACAGTTGGCCCGTCCATGTGGTCGTCCGGCTGGATCTGGCACCGATTCTGGCGTCCTGGCAGCGGTTGATCGCCCCCTATGCCGGATTGGCAGCGGCGGCGGCCATGGCGCTGGCCGCCCTGTCGGTCTTCGGCTTCCGGCAGGCCGGCGCCGCCCGGCAGGTCCAGCGCGAGCTGGAGCGGCGGGTGCGAGACCGCACCGCCTCGCTGGAGCGGACCATCGGCGAGCGCGACGCGGTGCTGGCGCAGAAGGATCTGCTGATGCGCGAAGCCAACCACCGCATCAAGAACAGCCTGCAGGTGGTCTCCAGCCTGCTGAGCCTTCAGGGGCAGGCGGTCGGCGATGCGCAGTTGAGCGAGCATCTGCTGGAAGCCGGACGCCGTGTCCAGGCCATCGCCGACATCCACCGTCTGCTCTACCGCGTGGACGACGTCCATTTCATCCCCTTCCACGACTATCTGACCGAGCTGTGCCGGGAGTTGGAACGCTCCGCCCGCTCCGAAGGCGGCAACTGGCGGCTGGAACTGGTGGTGGAGCCGGTCGAAGTGCCGACCGACCATGCGGTGCAATTGGGCCTGCTTGCCAACGAACTGGTGATGAACGCCATCAAGCACGCCTACCGGCCGCTTGCCTCTACCATGGTCGGCGTAACAGCCGGATCGCAGGCCGGCGCTCCTGACCGAACCCCGGAAGACACGAACGTCATCGTCGTCGGGCTGCGGCGGGACGGTGAGACCGTGCAGATGATCGTCGGCGACCGCGGTGTCGGCCTGCCGCCCGATTTCGACTGGCGCCGCAGCCGCAGCCTGGGCATGCGGCTGATCCACACCCTGTCCAAACAGCTGGACGCCATCCTGTCGATAGAGAACACCGATCCCGGCGTGCGCTTCACGATCAGCCTGCCGCACCGTTTCGCCGTTGGCGGCAGCCCGGAATAGGCTGTCCTACCGAGGAAGAGTCCGGATTTCACAACGTCCGAATCGCTACCCGTCATACGGGAGTATAATAACGTCTCATTCTCGTATTTTGCTTGCGCTGGCGAGGTTTCCTTCGGAGGATCGTTGTCGCGGCGCTGGCCGTAGGTGGTCCGACCGCAGATGGTCCTGACGGATCCATGTTTGCGCTAACGGCCTCCTGCGAGCCGGACCGGACCATCCGCCAATGGCTTGCCAGGGACGATGACCGTGACCGTCTCCGCCTCTTCCATGGACGCCGCCCCCCGCCTGCGGAGGCCTTCCAACCGGCTTCTGCTTGGCGCCGGCTTCATGCTGCTGTCGGCACTGCTGTTCGGAATCGGCAACACGGCAGTGCGGTGGGCCTCGACGGTGATGGATCCGCTGGAGGTCGTGTTCTTCCGCAACCTGTTCAGCCTGCTGTGGATGCTGCCCTGGGCGTTGACGGCCGGCGCCCCCGCCTGCCGGGCGGTGCTGGCGGAGCGGCGGCTCGGCCCCTATGTGACGCGGGCGCTGACCTCGCTCTGCGCCATGAGCGCCTGGTTCTACGCCATCTCCCAAATCCCGCTGCCCACCGCGACGGCGGTCAGCTTCGCCATCCCGCTGTTCGTGGCGGCAGGAGCGGCAGTGCTCCTGGGTGAGCGGGTGCGGCTGCGGCGCTGGGCCGCGGTCTGCGCCGGCCTGATCGGCGTGATCATCGTGCTGAGACCGGGAGCGGCGCCGATCAATCTGGCCTTTCTGGCATTGGTCATCCATTGCGTCGCCGCGGCCGGCACCGTCCTGCAGATGCGGCTGCTCAGCCGGAAGGACAGCTCTCCGGTGATCGTCACCTTCCTCGGCCTGCTGGTCACCCCGATGGCCCTGGTGCCGGCGCTGTTCGTCTGCTGGACCTGGCCGAGCTTGGGCACGCTGGGCTGGCTGGCGCTGCTGGGCGGCATTCTGACACTGGGGCAGTTGGCGATGACGAAGGCGCTGTCGCTGGCCGAATCCTCGGCGATGATGCCCTACGATTATGCCCGGCTGCCCTTCACCGCCATCGTCGCATGGATCGTCTTCGGCCAGACCATGGACCTGTGGGGCTGGGTGGGTGCCCTGGTGATCGCCGGCTCCGCCCTCTACACCATGCACTGCGACGCGGCGGACGGCCGCAAGATGGCTCGGTCGAAGCCCAATTAGCCGGCGCTTTCCGTCCCTTCGCCCTTTTCGGCGCGCAGGGCCTCTTTCGCCCGCAGCCAATGGCCCGGGGTCAGGTTGGTGCGCACGGTCTGCACGGCGGCGGCCAGCACCGCGGCGTCATCGGTGAAGCCGGCGATCAGCAGCCAATCCGGCACCGCATCCACCGGCAGCACGAAATAGGCCAGCGCCCCCAGCAGGATCGCCTTGGCCCGGTATGGGGTCGCCGGATCGGTCGCGCAGAAATAGGCGGCCAGCAGTTCCTCCAGAAAGGGAACGCGATGCAGATTGGCGCGCAGCTTCTGCCAGAAGCGGCGGCGGACCAGCCGTTCGTCCCGCTCGACCCGGTCGGGATCGGAAACCGTCAGCGCGGTGCCGGTGCCCAGAGAGCGGCCAAGGGAGGGGGAGACGGACGATGCGGTCATGGACGCGAGAATCCCTGTTGGAATTGGCCCGTTCGCAGATGGCAGAGGGCATCGTCGTCGGCATGATGTCTCTCACCATACGGTGTGGTATGGTTTGGTGGCCATCCGGTAAACAACAAGTGCGATCGCATCCTGTTGGACACAAGGCCGGCGCCATGCGCGGACCGGTCGCAATTAAGGAGGAGATGCCATGAACATCCAGGGACTGTCCGCAATCGTCACCGGCGGCGCCTCGGGCATGGGGGCGGCGACGGCGCGCCATCTGGCCGGGCTCGGCGCCAAGGTGACCGTGCTGGACGTCAACGAGGACGCGGTGCTGAAGACCGCGCATGAGATCGGCGGGCTGGGTCTGGTTTGCGACGTCACCGACGGCGCGTCGGCCGAGCGGGCGCTCGATCAGGCGCGCTCGGCCCATGGGCCGGCCCGCATCGCGGTGAACTGCGCCGGCATTGCGCCCGCCCAGCGCATCGTCGGCCGCGATGGCCCGATGCCGCTGGAGAATTTCCGGTCGGTGATCGAGGTCAACCTGATCGGCAGCTTCAACATCCTGCGGCTGGCTGCAGCCGACATGGCCAAGCTGGACCCGCTGGACAGCGGCGAGCGCGGCGTGATCGTCAACACCGCTTCAGTCGCTGCCTATGAGGGGCAGATCGGGCAGGCCGCCTATGCCGCGTCGAAGGGAGGCATCGTCGCCCTGACCATCTGCGCCGCCCGCGATCTCGCCCGCCACGGAATCCGCGTGATGACGGTGGCCCCCGGCCTGATCGGCACGCCGATGCTGCTGAACATGCCCCAGGAGGTCCAGGACAGCCTCGCCGCCACCGTCCCCTTCCCCAAGCGCTTCGGCAAGCCGGAGGAGTATGCCCGCCTCGTGCAGCACATCCTGGAGAACGAGATGCTGAACGGCGACGTCATCCGCCTGGACGGCGCCATTCGCATGTCATCTCAATAACTTACCGCATGACAGTTACCCAGGGGCGACCCTTAGCGTGGGTCGCCTCACATTTATTGGGTAACAAACGGGTAACAACCATTACGCGACGTGTAACCATCCCGTTCTTGTTGGGCGGCGTTATGCCATGTTATATCTATCTGACAGAAATGATGTAACGACCAGTAAGCGTCTTGCATTTTTCAAATTAATGAACGGGGAATAAGATGGCATCCAAAAAAGATGAGGAGCAAAAAAAGTTTGACGACGAGTATGTTACAAGACTTGAGGCAATAAGATTACACCTTGGCATGAAAAACGGAGATATGGCATCTTTACTCGGAATAGCGCAAAACACTTATTCCACTAATTTAAAGCATGGTTATGCTCCACCTCCACATAGATTGCGAAAACTCATTGAAAAAGGACTAACAAGCGACTTTATTTTATTTGGAATTACCGATCATATGGATCAGATTTTGGTAGAGAAAATTAATAGCAATATGGAAGACGCTCGGGCAAGACTTGAAAAACTTAGAAGAGATCAGCAGTAACAGGTCCACTGTTTCTCGATATTCCGTTTCAGGCTCACGCTTGAGCCGTCATCAATTTCCATCTGATAGATTTTTCTCGTTGACAGAAAATCTATCAGATGGAAATAATGCCCTGCATAACGTGATCGCACACAGCGTCACGCCTCCGCAATCACCCAGCGGGCAGGCACATGAGCACCACCCCCGACCGTATCCTGCGCTTCAAAGAGGTGCAGAGCCGCATTGGCGGCTACAGCCGAATGCATGTCGACCGGCTGGAAAAGGCTGAGAAGTTTCCGAAGCGCGTCCAGATCGGCGCGAATGCCGTTGGCTGGATGGAAAGCGATATCGTGGCCTGGGTCGCGTCTCGCACTCGAGGCTTACACGCCCCCATCATTGCTGACGTGACCGACGCCGCCGAAATCCCCGACGACACCCCCGACCCGCCCAAGGTGCCCCGCAAGCGCGGACGCCCGCCCGGCCCTGCGCATCAGCCGGCGCACTGAGCCTCTCCCCCACTGCACAATTCGATCCATCACACCGCGCCGCCTATCGGCGCGAACAGGAAAGGCCTGCCCGAATGACCACCTTCGAACGCCTGCAAAAGCTCCTGGCCGATGTGATCGGCACCGAGATCGAGCCCACGCCTATCGAGCGTCATGCCCGCTTTCTCGACGACCTCGGGGCCGACAGCCTGGATGCTGTCGAGATCCAGTTCGCCATCGAGGAGGAGTTCGGCGTCGAGATCGACGACGGCGAATTCGACGAGATCATCACCGTCGACGATCTGGTGAAGCGCATCGACAGCGCCGTGCCGGCGGATGCCTGACCAGATGGGCGATCACATCCTCCGCCCCATGGGCGCCGCAACGCTCCGGATCGAGCGGGACACCCAGCCGGGCCGGCTGACGATCTCCGTCGAATGCTCGGCCGGTCACTGCCACGGCATCGACAGCGTGACGGAGGATGTCGCCGGCACGCTCGCCCTCGAAGCTCCTGGCCAGCATTTCAAGACCCCTGTCACCGCCTGGGTATGGGCGGCAGGTCGGATAGGTGACCTGACCCCGGCCTGACCAGTTTCGCGGCTCGTCCGCGTCCGAGGCCCGCACCCTCCATCCATCCGGGTGCGTGGCGTTTCCTCCAGACTTATGGCCGGCAACCCGGCGGCTGCCGGCCACCTTTCCAGCCCCTTACCCGCGCCTGACCGCCGGGTGGGGCCACAGACCGTTGCGGATACCCGGCGCAACCGAGGTAGCCCGCCGGGATGCCGCCACCCGAGGGAGCGCGGCGCTTCACCAGAGACTGCCGCCATGGCCCTCACCACCCATCACCCGCCGGATCAGGACGACGGCCATGGTTCGCAGATGCACTGCGACCAGCCCGCCCTGACCGTATCGCCGCGGATCAACACCGCGGCCACGCTCGCCACGATGGCCCGCATCCTGACCGAACGCGGCTGGATCGCGCCATCGACGACGGAATACGAACCCGGATGCGCGCCCTGGTGGGCGCCTGGGTCTGTGGTGCCGGTCAGCATCCACGGCGCCTACGAGCTGGCCTTGCGTGAGCTGCACGGCGCCGACGCTCTGCCGCTGGCGGCCTACGGCCAGCAGGCGGCGCTCCACTGCATCTCCTGCGCGGCCGGCGAGCCGATCATCATGTGGGAGTGCGTGCCGAAGCGCGCCGGCTACGAGGTGACGAAGCTGCTGGGCCAAGCCCAGCAGGTTGCCGAGGGCAAGCCGATAGACGGCATGAAGCCCCTGCAACACGGGCTGCACCTGCGGTCGGTCAAGAGCCGCCTGGACTTGGACATCTGGAACGACGCGGTCCGGCTCGACGGTCAGCCCATCGGCACGGTCTCCATGGAGATCGGGCAGACCCGCAAGCGCGGCTTCAACACCGCCATGCGCTTCTATGGTGTGACCGTGGAGGTGGAGGGCGAGAAGCTGGAGGTGGAGGGAAAGGACTACGCCTCCACGAAGCATTGGCTGGCCGTCAAGGTGGTGGGTGCGATCCGCGCCGCCCTGGATCGGAAGGGGCGGTGAAATGGCCCCTCAACGACGTTCCCCCCTCAATGACGTTGCCCCGTTCGACCTGACGGAGATCGACGCCGCCGCCTCCCGCATTATGGGCGCTGGCAAGGTCACCCCGGACATTGCCGGCCCGGTGGTCGCCTTGATGGACGCGACCGAGCGTTGCGGCGACATCGAGCCCGAGCGGGTCATCAACGTGGTGCTGCTGACGGCCTACGTGCTGGGCATGGCCGCTCTCGAAGGCGCCCATCCCCTGGAGACGCTCCAGGTGACGCAGCGGATCGCCGACGGAATGGGCAAGGTGCTGGCCGAACTCAACCGGGCTGCCTCCCGCAACCTTGGAGGCGGCACAGCATGACCCTGCCGGCCCAGATCATGGCGGCGCTGGACGCCGCAGAGGCCCGCACGCTGGCCGCTCGCTTCATGACCGTCACGCCCCGCACTGTCGGTGACGTGTCGGCCGAGGTGATGCGGCTGCTCGGGCACAAGCCCCGGAAGTGCGCGGTGGGCCTGATCTGGTCCGACGTGTTCGAGCTGGTGGCAACCCTCGCTGCCGAGTCTCCCACCTATGCCGCCGCCCTGCGCCGCGCTGTAGCCGCCGCTGAACAGGCCGCCTCCCCCATCGAAGACACCGCGCCCGTCGCGCTGGCCGCTCCCCTGCGTGCCGCCACCCACGGGCGCCGCTGATCCCGGAGACCGACTCCATGTCGACCATGATGCTGACCCTCCCCGAGGGGCTGACACCCGAAGACGTCATCGCGCTGAAATTCGTTGCCGCCGAGTTGGCCGGCCAGCGGAACCGCGAGCAGTTCGGCACCAAGCATGACGACCATCACACCGACGGCTCTCTGGCCGCCGCCGGTGGGGTCTATCTGCTCAATGCCGGCGCCACCAAGCAGGTGCGCGACCTCTACCCCACCGGCGCCCCTTGCGACCTGTGGCCCTGGGAAATCGGCTGGTGGAAGCCGAAGGACCCCATCCGTGACGCCGTCCGCGGCACCGCGCTGGGCGCCGCCGAAATCTCTCGCCGCCTTCGGGCCGGCGAGAAGGCGGAGGGCTGATCCGATGATCGTTGAAGGCAACTGCTCCTGCTGCGGCGAGGCCGCCCTGCTGGACCCGCGGATCGGCGTCTGTGACGACTGCCAGGACCGCGAGGCGGACGAGGCGTCGGCCTCGGTGATGCTCGCCGAGCTGGCGGTCACCACCCCCGCCCTGTCCATGGCGCTGGCCGCCTCGCGGGAGGGCTGATCGTGGACGTCAGAGAAATCCGACACTTCCATGTCTGCTGCGGCATCGGCGGCGGCATCAAAGGTTTCAACCGGGGCGGCGCCCGCGTGGGCAACATGGTGGCTGCGCCCCGCTGCATCGGCGGCGTCGATGTCGATCCGCTCGCGCTCGCCAGCCTGGAGAAGGTGACCGGCACCAAGGGCACGCTGCTCGACCTCTTCGACCGTCAGCAGTACACCGCCTTCCATGGACATGAGCCGCCGGCCGGCTGGCGCGAAGCGACCGGCGAGGACTTCCGCCGGGCTGCCGGCGGCGAGCGTCCGCATGTCGTCTTCATGAGCACCCCCTGCAAAGGGAACTCGGGCCTCATCAGCACGAAGACCAGCGAGGCGCCCAAGTATGTGGCGCTCAACGAACTGGCTCTGCGGGCCGTCTTCTTGACCATGGAGGCATGGGCAGACGATCCGACCGAGATCCTGCTGTTCGAGAACGTGCCGCGCATCGCTCAACGGTCCCGCCGGCTGCTGGATCGCATCACCGGGATGCTTCGGCACTATGGCTATGCCATTGCCGAGACCGCCCACGACTGCGGCGAGATCGGCGGGCTGGCGCAGAGCCGCAAGCGCTTCCTCATGGTCGCCCGGCACACGGCAAAGGTGCCGCCCTTCCTCTACGAACCGCCGAAGCGGAAGCTGCGCAGCGTGGGTGAGGTGCTGGAGCGGTTGCCCCTGCCGGGTGATCCGCTCGGGGGCCCAATGCACCGCGTCCCGCGCCTCCAGTTCAAGACCTGGGTGAGGCTGGCGTTCGTGGAAGCCGGATCGGACTGGCGCAGCCTCAATCGGCTGAACGTCGCCAATGGCGTGCTGACCGATTACGGGATCGTGCCGGAATACCCCTTGCGCGGCGGCGCTCTTGGCGTCTGCCGGTGGGGTGAGGCGACGGGAACGGTAGCCGGCGAGTCTCTACCCTCCAACGGCAAGTTCAGCGTAGCGGACCCGCGCGTGACCAGCACGCGGGAAGGCACCGGCTACCTCGGTGTCAACGAATGGGAGCGCCCCGCCGGGACCGTCACGGCCAACGGCCGGCCGGGCTCCGGTGCATTCTCCATTGCCGATCCCCGCATGCGGGAAGGGCACGCCTGCTACCAGCAGTACGACGTCAAGGCGTGGGATGAGACCTCTGGCGCAGTGACGGCGAACGGCGGTCCTGGCGGTGGAGCGTTCTCGGTTGCCGATCCCCGGCCGGGCTTCGGCCCCGGCACACACCACAACGTCTATCGCGTGGTGCGGTACAGCGATAGCGCCGGCACGATCACGGGGGCAACCCACCCCGCCGCCGGAGCCGGGTGCGTTGCCGATCCGCGTCCGCCGGCTGGCTCCCACGCGAGCAAGTATCGCGTCACCGGGTACGGCGAGGCCGCCGGCACGGTGATCGGCGCCTCCACCACCGGCCAAGGGGCCTTCGCCCTGGCGGACCCGCGCTATCAGAACGGGTACGGTACCCATACCAACAAGATGGCCGTCACCGGCTGGGATGGCCCCGCCAAGACGATCACCGGTTCCGACCGCGTGGGGAGCGGCGCCTTGTCCGTCGCCGACCCGCGCCCCGACGCCTTCCGGGATGGCCGCGAGGCCTACGTCACCGGCGGCCACTTCGGCGTGCTGGGCATGGGCGAAACCAGCGGTGCAGTCACCGGCTCCGGCCAGCACGACAACGGACGCTGGTCTGTGGCCGACCCCCGGCCGGCCATGGGAGACGAGGCGGAGGCGCTCCCCGCTCCCAACCAGCAGCTGGTCGCCGTCATCCGCGCCATGGACGGGACGTGGCATCGCCCCTTCACCACCCTGGAACTTGCGGCGCTTCAGTCGCTGGTCGACTTCGACAGCCCCGGCCTGGAGTTGGCCGGCGCCTCGGACAGCCTGTGGCGCGAGCACATCGGCAACATGGTCCCGCCCGACGCCGCCGCCGCGATGATGGGCGTGATCGCCCGGACCCTGCTGCTTGCCTGGTCCGGCGAGAGCTTCCTGCTCAGTTCCGATCCGATCTGGGTCCAGCCCGTCACCGTGGCGCTGGCCGTCGATACCTCGTCCCAAATGGTGGAGGGCTGATCATGGATCACCGGAAGATAAGCGCCGCCCTGAAACGGCTCGCTACCGAGCGGTACGGCAAACATGAATTGGCCCCCGCGGATACCAAGTCCTGGCTCGTTTCGCACGAAGGAAAGAAGGGTGGGAATTACTGGTTCACGGTGACCTGGAGCTATCCGGGCATTCTCAACGTCGGCGGTGATATCGGAGAAATCACCCTCACCCATTACAACGCCATGAACACATGGGTGAACGCGGCCTCCTGGGTGCATCGGGGCGATTACGATTACCTTCTCGGCAAGTCGAGCCTGAGACCTGAGTTCGATCCCGATGCGACCTATGACGCCCTGGTCGAAGATCTTGTCCGTGAGGCCAAGTCCTCGCTGATCGATCGTCGGGATGCGCTGCGTGAGTGGCGGGAAGACATGCGGGCCGAGAACGAGCCGCGCACCCCGGAAGCCTGGGAGGACCCCGACGAATGTGGGCCGTTCTGGATCGACAGGCCGGAGCCGCTGCGCTGCGTCTTCTCCCCTGAATATGGCTGGATGTCGGCCCTCGATCAGGATCGGGAAGCCAAAACCCATTGGCCGGGCCGTGACACAGTGAAAGTTGAAGCGCCGGAAGGCTGGGAAGGCTGGCTCCGCCTCTACAACGCCGTAGGAGAATGCTGGAACAAGCCGGACGAGATCTTCACCGCGAAGGGCCGTCGCTCCCTGCTGGACACCC
Source organism: Azospirillum sp. A26 (assembly GCF_042604635.1). Lineage (NCBI taxonomy): Bacteria > Pseudomonadati > Pseudomonadota > Alphaproteobacteria > Rhodospirillales > Azospirillaceae > Azospirillum > Azospirillum sp. A26. The sequence goes on from NZ_CP170472.1 coordinate 2,238,948, forward strand.
TCCGCGGTCGCCTGGATGACCGTGATGGGGCCGTTGACCTCTGCGTCAACCTCGGCGGAGGCGACTTCTACGGCAGCTATGGCTGGTCGCATCACGCGATCAACATGATCGCCGCGCTCCACCGCTGGGCGGCTCTGGTGGTGGCTGGCGACGAACACCGTGTCGCCAAGGCTCGCGCCGAAGCGCTGGCCGAACACCGAATGCACGCCGCCATGTTCGACCGCCGCATGCCCCGGCATGGCTACCGCGACATCTACGACTATGCGCCCGGCGTCATCCCGTTCATCCCCGAGCAGTTCCAGGAGGTGGCCCATGGCTGAACGCTCCGCCATTGAATGGACCGATCACACCTGGACGCCCATCGTCGGGTGTACGGCGCTGTCCCCCGCGTGCGCCAACTGCTACGCCGCGCCCATGGCTGCCCGCCTGGAGGCCATGGGACAGGCGAAGTATGCCGGCCTCGCCACCCGCTCGGGCGCCCGAGGCAAATGGACCGGCAAGGTGAACCTGTCGGAGGCCGACATCCTGGCTCCGCTCAACAAGCGGCGCCCGGCGCGCTGGTTCCTGACCAGCATGGGCGACGTCTTCCACGAGGCTGTCCCCGACGAGTTCTTGGACCGCCTGTTTTCGGTGATGGCGCTGGCCGGGCGGCACACCTTCCAGGTTCTGACCAAGCGGCCGGAGAGGGCGGCGCAGTACCTGAACACGCCCGACCGCGTGTGGAAGCTGTTCGGCGCCGTCCGCAAGCACATTGACGACGAATACCGCGAGGGATCGCGCTGGGAGGACGACGAGACGCCCTTCCCGTGGCCGTTGCCGAACGTGCTGATCGGCTGCACCGCCGAGGACCAGGCACGCGCGAACGAGCGCCACCCCCACATGCTGCGGATCGCCGCCGCCGGCTGGCACACCTTCGTCAGCTACGAACCCGCCTTGGGCGCGGTGGACTGGACCGGGTGGCAGTTCCTGAAGTGGCTCATTTCCGGCGGTGAGAGCGGCCACGGTACGCGGCCGAGCCATCCAGATTGGCACCGGGCCGCCCGCGATTTCAGCGCCGCCCATGGCATCCCGTACATGTTCAAGCAGTGGGGCGAGTGGGCGCCGCGCCGGCACGCCGAGCGGGATGATCTGCTTGATGCGCGCCGGTCAGTCATCGTGAAACCGGATGGCGGGATCACGTCTGGCCTTATGGCCTACGGCTCCGATGCTTGGGTGATGGATCGCCTCGGCAAGAAGGCGGCCGGGCGGCTGCTGGACGGCCAGCTTTGGGACGGGGTGCCGGTTCTGAAGGGGCGCGCGTGATGGCCTCCATTCAGCAACTGGAGGCCGAGAACGCCCGCCTCATGCGGAAGTTCGGCGACGAACTCCGCACCATGCCGCGCCTGTGGCGCACCTACCAGAACAACGCTGCCCGGATCAGGACGCAGCGCGCCGTCAATGCCGCGCGCCGTCAGGTCCAGGCCGAAACCCAAGAGGGTTGACCCCGTGCCCCGAGACATTCCCATCATCTTCAGCGCGCCGATGATCCAGGCGCTGCTCGCTGGCCGCAAGACGCAGACGAGGAGGATCATTACCAAGCCCGCGGCGCTGGACGCCTTGGGCGTCTTCGGTTCGTCGTTCCTTCTCAAGCCGGGCAACGTCGACCTGATCCGCTACGCGGTCGGTGACCGGCTGTGGGTGCGGGAATGCTGGTCAGATCAGGACTGCTGCGAAGGCGAGGCCATGTACCGGGCGTCCGCGCACGATGATGGCCTGTTACCGGAGGAAGTTGCTGAGACCCGTTGGCGTCCATCCATCCACATGCCCAGGTGGGCAAGCCGCCTGACGCTGGTGGTCGAAGATGTGCGGGTCCAGCGGCTCCACGACATCAGCGGCTATGACGCGGTGTGGGAGGGCATCTTCCTGCCGGGCGGGCATCCGCGAGGCTACGGAAAGCCGGCTCTCTTCCCCGGCGACGAAGGGCTGGGCGAGCAGTGTGAAGAGTCCGACAAGGCGTTCGTCACCCTGTACGAAAGCCTCTGGAACAGCATCAACGGCCCTTCTGCCTGGGATGCCAACCCGTTCGTCGTCGCGCTGACGTTCTCGGTCCACTGCTGCAACATCGATCGGCTGGCCGCCACTCTGCCTGCCATGGAGGCGCGGTCATGATGGAGGCTACCCGCACCGCCATTCCGCCCCGTGGCACCCCGTTGGGTGATGCCCTGCCGGCGGACTGGAGCATCGCCGCCCGCGCCGTGCTCTCCCCCAGCACCAGCTTCCGCTACTGGCTCCGCCGGGACCTGGAGGTGGACCTGTTCGCCGACCTCGGCGCTCCGGCGATCTTCTGCATGCTGAACCCCAGCACGGCCGATGCCAGCGAGGACGATCCGACCATTCGGCGCTGCATCGACTTCGCCACGCGCTGGCGTGCCCCCTGGTTCGGTGTCGTCAACCTGTTCGCCTACCGCGCCACCGAGCCGGACGAGCTGTTCGAGCGGCACGCGGCCGGCGGCGACGTCATCGGCCCCGGCAACGACGACGTGATCTATACCGCCGCCAACACCTGCCGCCGGCTGGGCGGGACGTTCGTCTGCGCCTGGGGCGGTTCGGGACAGGGTTCGCTGGCAACCCGGCAACTGGTCACCCAGCGTGTCGAGACCGTGCTGGCGCTGCTGCGTCGGGCCGCTGTTCGCCCCCACGCCCTGCGCCAGAGCGAGAAGACCGGCCAGCCCTGGCACCCCCTCTACCTCCCGGCCGCGCTGGTGCCCGTCCTGTGGAAGGGCGGCCGGCCCATGGGGAAGAAGGAACTCACGGCATGAGCCGCGCACAACCGACCCTCTGGGACGATCAGCGGACCACGCTGCCCGACGCCATCGACATGACGGCGCAGAGCCTCCAGGCCTACGGCCCCCAGCATGATCACTGGGCCATCGCGTACAGCGGGGGCAAGGACAGCTCGGCGACGCTGACCGTCATCATGCACCTGATCGAGACCGGCCGGGTGTCGCCCCCGAAGTCCCTCACCGTCTGCTACGCCGACACGCGCATGGAGCTGATCCCCCTGGCGCATGCCGCCCAGCAGATGATGGCGCGGCTCCGCGACCGCGGGATCGACGTCCGCATTGCCGTGGCGCCGATGGACCTGCGCCTGCTGGTCTACATGCTCGGCCGGGGCGTTCCGCCGCCCTCGAACTCCTTCCGCTGGTGTACGCGCCAGATCAAGGTCGAGCCGATGCAGGCGGTGCTGGCCGAGATGCTGTTCAGCACGCCCGGCACCATCCTGATGCTGACCGGGGTCCGCATCGGAGAGTCTGCGGTGCGTGATGCCCGGATCGCGCTCTCCTGCGGCAAGGACGGCGCCGAGTGCGGCCAGGGCTGGTATCAGGAGGTGCTGCCCGAAGCCGCCGGCATCCGGGGCCGGATTGCCACCCTTGCGCCGATCCTGCACTGGCGGGTCTGTCAGGTCTGGGACTGGCTGATGTTCGAGGCCCCGGCGCTGGGCTGGCCGACCACGGACATTGCCGTGGCCTACGGAGGGGACGAGGCGGCCGAGATCAACGCGCGCACCGGCTGCACCGGCTGTCCGCTGGCGAGCCGGGACGTTGCCCTGGAGACGGTGCTCAAGAACCCGGCTTGGGCTTACCTCGCGCCGCTCGCCGGCCTGAAGCCCCTGTTCCGCGAACTGCGCCTCCCGCAGTGGCGCCTGCGGAAGCCTGGGGTGGATGCCGAGGGCAATGTCGCTGCCGGCAAGAACAAACAGCGCATGGGGCCGATCACGCTGGACGGCCGACGGATGGGGCTGGAGCGGGTGCTCGGCATCCAGGGGCAGTGCAACGAGGCCGCTGCCCGCCTGGACCGGCCGCTCGTCGACCTGATCGACCGGGAGGAGGAGGCCCGCATCCGCGAGTTGATCGCCGCCGAGACGTGGCCGCAGGGATGGGACGGTGACGAGCCGACCGGCGACGTGCCTCTCGACCTCGTCTATCGCGACGGGCTGGTTCAGCCCCTGCTGGTGAGGTAGGGCCATGACACAGAACCGCTCGACGGCTGTCATGGCGCGCCGCTCAGTCGCGGCCGACAGCTTGGATTACTTTCCGACCCCCCCTTGGGGCACCCGAGCACTATGTGAAGTGGTGCTGGGCGGTCGCTCCGCGCTGTCCGGTTTAACCTGCTGGGAACCGGCCTGCGGCGAGGGGCACATGGCTCGACCGCTCGGCGAGTTCTTCGGCGTAGTCCACGCCTCTGATGTCTACCCGCACGGTTATGGTGAGTCCGGCGATTTTCTTGACGAAGGACTTGGCACCTTTTGGCAGCCGCCGGAACCGGTCGACTGGATTATCACTAACCCACCATTCCATGCCGGTGAGGCCTTCGCTCGACGCTCGCTGTCCATCGCTCGGGCCGGCGTAGCGCTTCTCCTTCGCTCAGCATGGATGGAGGGTATTGAGCGAGACGCTCTGTTTAGAACCCATCCACTGAGCATCTACGCCCCGTTCATTGAGCGACTTGCCATGGTCGAGGGCAGACTGGAGCGCAAGGCGTCGAGCGCCACGGCCTACGCATGGTTCGTCTGGGTCCGCGGCGCCAACGAAACTCGTCTCGTCCGCATTCCGCCGGGCAGCAAGCGGCGCTTCGACCGGGACGATGACTGGCGGCGCAACGCCGACATCAGTGCAACCCCCCTTTTCGGCCCCGGTCACCCGACCGAAACCCCGGAGTCGACACAATGATCCGCCCGATACATGAGGGCGAGGCCCTCGCGCTGGCGCCGCTGTTCGCCCCATTCATGCCCTGGCTGCCGCAGGGCGCGCTCTACGCCATGATGCAGTACGAGCGCCGCCGGTTCTTCGTGGCTGAACAGGGCGGTGAGGCGGTCGCCATCGCTGCCTATGGGCCGTCGGGCTATTCCCGGCACGCCTGGGCCCTGGGACCGGCTGCGACGCTGCCCACCCACCGTGGCAAGGGTGTCGGGTCCGAACTGATCCAGACCCGGCTGGACGCCATCCAAGCGGCTGTCATCGCCTCCGGCCTGCCCGCCGCCCTGGTCCATGTCTCCAGCAGGCGTCCGCATTCGTGGGTTCGGCTCGGCTTCCGCGTCATCGACGAGGTGGACGGTTCGTCCCTGCTGTGCCGCCGGCTGACGGTTGGAGCGGAGGGCGAGCGATGACCGGCCGCCGCATCATTGAGACGCCGTGGGGAACGGACGTGGAGGTGGGTGTCGTCTCCGATGGTGCCGGCGGCGAGCGGCTGGTGTGGAGCCATGCCGCGACCGCCCTCCACCACGGCATCCACGGGCCGGAGAAGCGCGCCGCCTTCGTCCTGGACGCTGAAGACGCGGAGCGGGCCGGTGGCGAGCCGTCCATCGGCGAGCTGCTGGTGCGCTACCACTGGATACCGAACACCCCCCAGCCGCTGCCGGCCGCCCTCCCGCCGGTGTATCCGGCACTGGTCTCCCGGCTGCCGAAGCCGGCCGTTCGGGCGCTGGATAGCTGGTGCGCACGCGTGGCCGATCTGCCGGGCTGGCGGCAGCGGACGCCCGCGCTGCTGTCCATGATCGACGGGGTTATTCGCGCTGGTAGCCGGCCGGGACCGGGCTATTGCGAGGAGCCGTCGGAGATGGGCGCCCGCATCTCGCGCTCGCTGACCGCGGTGTTGGAGCACCTGAACGATCCTGCCGTGGATCGGATCGAGGTGGCCGCCTTCTACGCGCTGTCGGACCATCCCGCATGGCGGATGACCGCCCTGCATTGGATCCGCGACTGCCGGCAATCCTGGTGGCGCGACTGGATCAAGGCGCGGCCGGACTACCGGCTGGCCGCGAAGCTGGTCGCCCTGCATGCGCCAACCCTCCCGACCTACGTCTGGAGGTGGTGATGGCCCGTCGCGGTAGCAGCAAGCGCCAGGGCGTGCATGTGCCGTCGCTCGGTCCATCGGCCCAGCGTCAGATCGAGGCCTTCCTGATCGCACAGCGCGAACTGAAGCTCCTGCGCAACCCCGCACTCGTTCCGCAGCCGGATCAACCGAAGAGCAAGTACCGCGCCCGCCGGACGGTGGTCGACGGGATCAGCTTCGCGAGTGCGCTGGAAGCCAAGCGCTGGACCGTCCTGCGCCAGCGGGAGCGTCTGGGGCTGATCCGGGAACTGGTGCGGCAGCCGAAGTTCCCGCTGCGCGTAAACGATGTCCTGGTCTGCACCTACATCGGCGATTTCAGCTATCGCACAAGTCAAGGCACGTTCGTCCTTGAAGATGCCAAAGGCTACCTGACGGACGTCTACAAATTGAAGAAGCGCCTTTTGGAGGCGCTGCACCCCAACCTTAGAATTACCGAGGTGAAGTCATGTCAGGTGTAGGCGGAACAGCCGCCGAACGGCTGAAGGCCTTCGTCACTCGCATTCGAAATCTGCGAGCCGAGATCAAGGCCATTCAAGAGGATATCAGGGCGATCTTCGCCGAGGCCAAGGCGGTCGGCTTCGACACGAAGGTGATCAGGAAGATCATCTCGTGGATGGACGCCCGCGAAAAGGACAAGGCCGGTCAGGACGAACAGGAAGCGATCTTCGAGCTTTACAAGGACGCCCTCGGTCTCGGCGAAGGCCCCGCCACCAACCGCGATATCCCCCTGAACCCCAAGAAACCCAAGGGGAAGAAGGAGGTGCCGGACGATGACGACGACGATGACCAGACGGACCTGGAGCGTCATCTCGACCAGAAGAAGCCGGATGAGGGCGATGCCGGCGACGCTGCCGGATCGGGCGCGGAAGGCGCTGGGGACGGCGCTGGCCAGCCGGTGGCGTTGACCCCGGAGGAGGCGAAAGCGAAGGGCCACGAGGACGGCTTGGCCGGTGTGCCGATCACGGCCAACCCCTTCGGTGCCTCCGACCCGAACCGCGGCCATTGGGAGCTGGGGTGGTGCGAAGCGACGGGGTCCGACGGGATGGACATTCCGCCCGAGCTTCAGCCGCCGCCCGCGCCGGCCCCGGCTCCCGCTCCCGGCCGTAAGGGCAAGGGTGGCCGGAAGGGTGGCGGATCGCGCAAGCCGCCGGAGCCGCCGGCCGATACCGAGCCGTCCGAAGAGGACTGGCAGCACTTAGACGACGATTTCTCGAAGCGGGGTTGACCATGGCCGAGTCCTTTGTTCCGAACACCACCATCCGCCGGTTTGCGGAAGTGCTGATGCCGCAGGACGCCGAGGCGCCCATTCTCAGCCGGCCGATCCGGGCCGCCGTCCACCAGTGGCGCGTCGAGCTGGGGTCCGTGAAGGAGTTGGAAGCCGTCGGCATCAAGCCCCGCCGCTCCGCCCTGCTGTTCGGCCCGCCCGGATGCGGCAAGACCACGCTGGCGCACCATCTCGCTGCCCGCCTGGGCCTGCCCCTCGTGGTGGTCAACATGGCCTCGCTGACGAGCTGCTACCTCGGTGAGACGGGGCGGAACATCAACGCCCTGTTCGATGCCGTCATTGAGCAGGCCGACAGCTGCGTGCTGTTCCTGGACGAGTTCGACTCGCTCTGCTCCAAGCGCCGGGCGGCCGAAAGCAGCGGGGGGCAGGAACGCAACGCCATCGTCGTCTCGCTCCTCCAGAAGATCGATCAGTTCCCCGGCACCATGCTGGCGGCGACCAACCGCTCCGACGATGTGGATCCGGCCATCTGGCGCCGCTTCGGCCTCCATCTCGACATCGTGGAGCCGGACGACGAATGCCGGACGGCGATCATCGTCCGATACCTCCAGCCGTACACCCTGGCGCTGGAAGGGCTGAAGGAGCTGTGCATCGCCACGGCTGGCGCATCCCCGGCGCTGCTGCGCCAGCTCATGGAGGGCATCAAGCGGGACATGGTCATCAGCCCGAAGCTGTCGTCTCCCAAGCAGCCGATGGACCTGACCGCGTCGGGCGTCTTCGCTCGCGTGCTGGCCTCCGTCAAGCCGCATTCCGACACCCAACAGCCGCCCCTCTGGACGACGCGGGATGCGCGCAAGCGCGTGGAGGGCATCGCATGGCCTCCCTCGCTCTCCAGCGCTGGCGGGGAGGGCTGACCCCATGGAAAGCATCGTCAACACGGCCCCCCCGCTTCGGGAATGCCCCTGCTGCGCTGGCCCGGCCTATCCCGGCATCGTCCGCTATGATGCGGCCACGGTGCGGGAAAACGGCTGGTCGCAAGACAGCTTCCACTCCGTCAGTTGCGCCGTCTGTGGTCTCAAAATGTCGGGCATCGTCGGCTTCAAGACGCCGGAGGCTGCCGCCGAGGCCTGGAACCGGCGGGAGACCGATCTGCCCGTGCTGAAGGCCAGCACGGAGGCGCTGACCGGTACGCTCGTGACGATCAAGAAGCTCGCTGACAACAACAAGGACTGGCCGGCACTTCGCCGTTCCGCACTGGAGGAGATCAGTGTGGCGGCCGGTTCCGCCACGATGCAGGCGTCGACGGGGACCATCAAGCCCCCGATCCCCCGCCCCGACTATTCGCACCTTCGCCCGGAAGGCGGCAGGTTCTCATTCGCCTATAGCCCGGACACGGAGCTGCCGTGGGTGGGGTGGCGGTTCGATGACCGGGAGGCCGCGCACCAATTCCGCATGATGCTGGACAGCCTGCGTCAGCAGCCGCTCATGCCGGCTATGCCGAGCCCTCCAGACCCGCTGGGGCGAGTTGTTTCCCCGGATGGAGAGTGGCTTCCTCGCATGTGGGACCTTGCCCTCGGTGCGACCGACAGCGAGGCAAACGCCACAGCCATCACTCTCAAGATGGTTGCGGCCAGTCACGGCTACCGTGCCGCCTGGGTGCGCCAGGAGGTGCCCGACGAGCTGGCCGATGCGTCCCCGGCCACGATCCTGGCGCAGGTCGCGCCGTCCAGCGACGTTCCGCCGGGATGTCTGCTCGTGGGTCGAACGATGGACGAAGACGGGATCGTCAACTGGTACGTCCGGCCGGTGGAAGACATCGCCCATGGGGGTGTGCAGTCATGAACCTCCGCATCCTGAAGAAGCTGTCCAAGCGTGCCGCCCCGCTGCTGGCCCATTTCGGCGTTGGCCACGTCGAACTGTTCCTGTCCGAAAGGTGGGAAGGCTACACGGGCCTTCTGATCCGGGATCGGACGTGCTGGATGCGCGGTCGGTCCGCCCACGGCGAGATATGGGGTCACGAGGTCAAGCGCCCAGCCCGAGACGGAAACGGCTGGGTCTGCATGCGACCGCCCAATACCACCCTGAAGGGCACGCCCATGGTTGGGCAGATGTCGGCTGGAGAAGAGCCCGAGTGGAACGAGCATACCGCGCTGGAGGAGTTGATGGACTGCGTCAGGTGGTCCGGCAAACCCGACACCATGACGAACGCCGAATGGGCGTTGGCGCTACGCATCACACGCGTCACTCCGATTACCCGCGCCGAAATCAGCGAGATGCTGGAGGACATGCACGACGCGGCCAAGGGTGATCCCGCGCTCATGGAGGAAGACGCATGCTGACCCGCCGCTCTTTCCTGGCCGGCCTCTTCGCCGCGCCGGCCATTGTCCGCGCCTCGGTCATCATGCCGGTGCAGACGATCATCATCCCGCCTCCCTTCATGGTCGGGGACACCATCGACGTCCGCCTAGGCGCCTGGAAGGCCTTGGGCGTCTACGTGCTCACGGGCCGGGTCCGGAGACTGGAGGGCGACAACGTCATCATCGGGAACGGCTATTACGGCACCGATTTCGGCGAAGTCGCCATCCCCCGCTCCTGGGTGAAGCTGGACGAAGGCCTGCCCGGCAACCGTATCAACAACCCCAGCATGCGGCACCGCCTGATCCGCAACGAGCGGAGTTCGGGCCTGATGTACCCGGAAGACATCCACGATCCGCGCGTCAAGGCGCTGGCAGGGAGGGTCGCGTAACTGCGCTGGCAAAGGACTGATGACCTTCCCGTCTTGCACAAGCGTGCTGGAGCTTCCCGGATGACCAAAGACCTGACCGACATGGTGTGGGACGCCGTGGGCATCCGAGCCACGCCCAGGCTCGTCCTGTTGAGGATGGTGCGGTATGCGAATGGGGCGGGGGGGAGCATTTTCCCCTCCATCTCCTCCCTATGCGATGCGATGGCCCTTACCCCCCCGACCGTGCGGGCCGCGCTGGCGGAGCTTCAGGATATCGGTGTCCTCGCGCTGGTGGCGAAAGAGGACCCAATCACCCATCGGCCGCGCGAGTACCGCATCGTTCTGGAGCGCCTCGTCGGCATGCGGGGCGCCGATACCCCCCCTCAAAATTCTTTCCCCATCCCCTCAAAGGATTTGCCCCACCCCCCCTCAAATTCCTTGGGGGGAGGGGGCAAAATTCTTGAGTTCCCCCCTCAAAATTCTTTCCCCTCCCCCTCAAAGGATTTGCCCCCCTCCCCCTCAAAAAACTTGCCCCATCCCCCCAAGAATTTTGACCCATCCCCCCAAAATTCTTGCCCCATCCCCGCAAAGGATTTGCCCCATCCCCGCAAAAATCTTGCGGCAGATCTATCTGCTGCTATTGCTTCTGCTGCTGCTAACACGGGCGCGAATGAGGATTTAGAAACTTCCGTCATCAGCCCGAGCGCCATCATCGCGGCTTTCGATGCCGCATTGGTGGCGACATTCGGACCGCAGCATGCGCGCCGTCGTCCGGCGGAGGGCGACGAGGAGGTGGCCGCCGCCTGGATCGACCGGGGGGCTGACTTGGCCCTGTGCGAGCGGGTGTTCCTCGCCGCCCAAGATCGCCGCGCCAAGCTCGAACAGGACCCGATTGGCTCGCTGTCGTGGTTCGACAACCGGATGACTGCGCAAATCCAGGCCCGCACGGCGCCCTTCCCCGACGTGTCCGCAGATCGCAGCGGCTTCTCCCTGTCCGATCCTTCGGCGCCCGTCCAGCAGGAGCCGAAGTTCGGCCGCTCGTCGCCGGCAACCCGCACCGTCTGGCGGATGCGCCTGACCGACTGGCGCGACAAGGCCGTCTGGCTGCCCGCCTGGGGCGCCAAGCCCAACGAACGGCGATGCGAGGCGCCGTCCGACCTGATCGCCGAAATCCTGCCTCAACGCGAGCTGCTTTGAGCCGGTGGCCCCGCCCCGCCAACAGCCCAGATGACCAAGGTGCTCCCATGAAACCCGCTTCGAAACCCGCCGCGCCTGCCGCCGACGATGGCCCCGCCACCTTGCCCGTCGTGCTCACGTTGACCGTTCCAGCCCACAGGCGGGCGGACCTTCCGGATGTCTTCACCGCCGAGGTGGAGCAACGGGGGCGTGTGCTTGCCCGCCGCCACTTCCGGCAGGCGGACGGCGGCGGGATGGAGGACGTGACCGAGCTGGTGACGGAGGTGCTGCTCAGCCGGAAGCGCGCCGCCACGTCCGCCAGCCAGATGGCCCAGGCCGAGGCGGCGCTCGCTTCGGCCAGCAAGACGCCCCGCCACCATCGCGAGGCCCATGGCGGTCTGGTGGACGAGGAGACCATGGCCGGTGGCCGGACGCGCTCCCGCGCCCTCACGGCCCTCGGCACGATCCGACAGCGCGACCTGCTGACCACGCGGCAGTGGGAGGCCGGCGACCGGCTGGCCCAAGATGCCAAGATCATCGCCGGGGCGAGGGAGGCGAAAGACGACGTCGCGTGCGATGGTGGCGGCACCCGCGATTGGGAGGACTTCGCCATCGCAGCGAGCCGCCGCCTCAACCTCGCTCGCGAGGTGTGCCAGTCCATGGCGTGGTACGAGGGGGTTTCACCATGGGTGCTTGTCGAGCGCGTGGTTCTCCAGGATCAGGCGCTCACCGATGCCGTTGGCAGCAAAGCGCAGTCCGTGGTGCGGCGGGGCAAGGTTGCCCTCCGGATCGGGCTGGATGCGGTCGGGGATGCCTACGGGCTGCCCGCGGCGGTCACTCGCACGAACGTCCTGCGCGACGGGATACCGGTGCCCATGACGGTGACAGAAGACCTGGACGGGAAGGACCGGCAGGAGGAGCTGCGGCGTGTGTGGCGCTCCATCACGCTCGACGGGAAGCCATGGGTTGCCACGGGCGAGACTATGCCGGACCTGTACGAGGTAGCCAAGAAACGCCTGAAGGAGCGCAGTTAACACTTTCGGGTTGACGCGGATACGACATCGTGTATTTTTTGATAGTCCCGACGCAGTGGGGCAAGCCACCCTGACGCGATGTCGTATTCAACCCGCCCGGTCTTCCGCGGCGGGTTTTGTCATTTGGGGATCGCCGAACATGGAAAACCTACCGATCCCCGATGTCGGGGAAACGCTGACCCGTATCTCCGTCCTGTCCCCGGCTGCCCAGGTCGCCGCCGTCGTCGGCATTGCCTGCATCGCCATCGCCTGGATTTGGACGCGTCGCCCGGCACAGGGGCCGGGGATGGAGACCTTTCAGCTCGTCATCGCCTCGTTGACCGAGCAGGCGAAGGCCACCAATGCTCTCGCCGAGCAGGTCGAGCGGATCGTGGAACAGAACTCCGTCATCATCGCCCGCCTGCCGGTCGGCGTGGTGGAGCGGGTGGGCTGACCATGGATCGCAAGCCGCTGTCCCAGAGCATCGCCGACTTGGCCGACGCCGTGGAGCGGCAGGCTGTCGCCGAGGGCTACGCCGACGCCTCCCGGTTCGTCCGCCCCCTGATGCAGGACCTGCCTGACGGGCGCATCGCTGTGGGCGCCATGGACGGCTTCACGGCCCTGGTGAGGGCGCCCGCCGCTGACATCGTTCTGACCGCTGGCGTCGACGTGGCACGCGACCGCATCGAAATCCAGGTCCGCAGATGGGGCCGTCAGCCTCCCCGGACGGAGCGAAACGAGGGGGACTTGAGCTGTGGCGAAGAAGCCGGCACCGCGGGCCGCTAAGCCGGGCAGCAGCGGCGCTCGCGGCTCGGGTAGGGGGATTGCGGGCAAAGCCACAGGACGCACAGGCGGGGCCACAGACGGCACGGCAGACGGCAAGCCGGGGGCCCCTGGAGGGGGGAGTACCGGGGTCTGGGGTAGACGACCGCAGCCTAACCCCAGCCATGGGGGTCAAAATCCGGTTTACACCTCCCCGGAGGAGGAAACGTACGAAACCCAGGCCGATTTCGCCCGTCGGCACGGGGTTTCGCGCCCCGCCGTGGGGAAATGGAAGACCCAGGGTTACCTTGTGTTTCAAGGCGATAAGGTCGATGTGCGGGCCAGCGATGCGAAGATGCGCGACGCTGGTCTCGGCCGGTTCGGGAAGGCTGCCGGTGCCGATGCGCCGGTGTTAACCGGCGACGACGGTTTACAGCCGGGTTTACAGCCACCACCCGCCGAGCCGGTTTACACACACCCGCCCGTCGGCAGCGCGCCGATGGATTACAGCGCGGCCGAAGACTTCCTCCAACGCTTGCTCAACGGCCAGTTCGCCAGCATCGCCGTGGCCGGTCAGGTCAAGGAGAACGCCCTGGCTGGCGTGCGCGTGCTGGAGTTCCTGAAGACTGCCGACCGCCTCGTTGAGATGGAGGTGGCGAAGGACGTGCTGTTCGAGCAGGCGCGCAGCTTCCGCGAGGCCCTCATGACTTGGCCGACCGACATCGGACCCCGGCTGGCCGCCGAGCTGGGGCAGCCGGCCGACAAGGTGACGGGGGCACTGACGCGCTATGTCCACACGCTCCTCACCGACATCGGCGAACCGGACCCCGAGTTCGCCAAGCCAAGCGAGTAAGGCCGACGCTCTGCGGCTGGCGTGGCGCCGCGGTCTCGCCCCGCCGCCGCGGATCTCGGTTCCCGAGTGGTCGGACCGGTTCCGTCGGCACAGCCAGACGGAAGGTGGCGGCAAGTGGAAGACGGCCAAGCAGGAGGTGGCGCGCGGCCCGATGCTGGCGGTGACCGAGCCGGGCGTTCGGACGATCACTGCGATGTGCGCGACGCAGATCCTGAAGTCGTCGCTGCTCCTGTCGGTGTTCGGCTACTTCGCCCACCTGGACCCGTGCCCCATGCTGCTGGTGCAGCCGAAGGACGACGCGGCCGACGCCTTCTCGAAGGAGCGCATCACGCCGATGATCGCCGCCACCCCGGTGCTGCGCCGGCTGGTGGGAACGCGGAAGACGCGAAGTTCGGACGAGACCATCGGCTTCAAGAGCTTCCCCGGCGGGTTCCTCGCCATCGTCGGCGCAGGCTCCCCGACCAACCTCGCATCTCGCCCGATCCGGGTGGTGCTGGCGGACGAGATCGACAAGTACGAGGCGACCAAGGAAGGCGACAGCATCGCCCTTGCCGAGGAGCGGCAGGCGAAATTCGAAACGAACAGCCTGTCCCTTCGGGTGTGCTCCCCTTCGGTGGAGGATGAGAGCCGCATCGCGGCCAGCTACGCCAAGTCGGACCAGCGCCGGGCGACGGTTGCGTGCCCTTGCTGCGGGCATCGCCAGTTCCTGGATTTCTTCAAGCACGTCCAGTGGGAGAAGGCTGAAAGCCAGGAAAATTCAAATCTTATCAGTACCATAGCCCCCATTTTGGGGGCTTTTTTCTTGCTCGGTCCCGAAGCCGACATGGCAGATACGGCCGAAGAAAATCAATGGGTTAGGAAGACGCGAGGCACGGCCACGCGACAACGATGCGACATGAAAACGGAGCTAACAAGATGACGGACAAGGCGAACTCGCCACAGAGCGCGGCGGGAGATCTCTGCTACGGCCTGAAAGCCATTGCCGCCCACCTGGGGGTGGACCGGCGCCATGCGAAGTACCTGCATGAGTCCGGCCGGCTGCCGACCTTCACCATGGAGGACGGGCGCACCGTCTGCGCCCTGCGGTCGAAGCTGAATAGCTGGCTCGCCGCGGTCGCCAACGCTGGCAGGGAGGGCGTCTCCAATGACTGAGGTGAAGATAACGGGCATCCGCGTCCTGCACCGCCCCCGTGAAGTCGGGGACCGTGGTTCGAGCATCCTGGCCTATTTCGACTGCACCATGGGCGGGCTGGCGTTGCTGGGCTGCACGCTGGTCCGCACCGGAAGGCGCGGGCTGGTGGCGAACCCGCCGACGATCCCCGGCCCCGAGGCGCAGCGGCGCGCGGTGTTCATCACGGACAACGCCATGCGGCACCAGCTGATGGAGGCGGCGCGAGCGGCCTACAAGATGTTTGGCGGGCTGCATGCCGAATGGGAGCCGACCGCCGGCCGGGCTGACCAGGGGGAAGGCGATGAATGAGCATTTTCCTGATGGCGGCGGCATGGCGCGTGCGCCTCAAGAACGCGGCCGCCAAGGCCGTTCTCGTGAGGCTGTGTGACTTCGCCGACGATAACGGCGCGAACGTCTTTCCGGCAGTGCCCACGGTCGCGCGGGATTGCGACCTTGGCGAAAGAACCGTTCAGGAGGCGTTGCGTCGCCTGGAGGCGGACGGCCTGTTGGTGATGGTCCGTGAGGCCGATTTCTCCCGGCGCCGTCCGCGTGAATATCGGATCGACGTCACCGTGCTTGGGCAGATGGCCGAGCCTCACGACGAACGTCGGACAGGGCGCCGAACCGGTGCAGGAACCGCACCGGCGCAGGACGCGCACCGGTGCGGGAGCCACACCGGCGCAGAAAGCGCACCGGTGCAGGAGCCGCACCCCACCGGTGCGGCAGCCGCACCCAACCCACCATTAGATCCACCAAGAGAGAAAACAGACTCTCCCGCGCCCGCCGTACCGAAGCGGACCCACACCGCGCCCGACGACGAACCCGAGGGCTTCGCGGACTGGTACGCCGCCTATCCCCGCAAGCGCGATCCGGGGCAGGCCCGCAAGGCGTATCGCGCCGCCCTGCGGAAGACGTCGCCTGCCGTGCTGCTGATGGCGGCCCGTGCCTATGCCGACGACTGCCACCGCACCGGCCGCGACCCGAAGTTCACCAAGCACCCCACGACCTGGTTAAACGCCGAAGCATGGACCAACCCGCCCGAGCTGACGGAAGGAGGTTTTCACGATGGCCAACACACCCGCTCCCCTGCACAAGAACCCCGCGGCGCTGCCGCAGTTGAGCAACTGCTCGCCCGCCTTGGCGAAGGTCTTGGAGACGCCCAACGTGGGGCGGACGACGGACCAGGGTTATACCGTCCTGCCTGGGACTTGGACCTGTCCGCAACACCTGCCCCCGACGATCCGCCGGGAGGCGAATAGCCGGGCCAGCGCCCTGTCTGCCGCGTTGGCAGCGCAGCCTGCGGATTGGGTGCCGCTCGCGTGGCTGGTGAAGCTGGCCGCCCTGACCGCCGGCAGTAAGCCCCTGTCGGAGATCGAGGCGCAGGCCCGCGCCTATGCGGCCATGCTGCGATATCCCGCCTTCGTCTACAGCGACGATGCGTTACGGGAGGCGGGCTGCCACCGCTTCAAGTTCTTCCCGGCGCTGGCCGAGCTGTGCGCCTTCTTTGACGAGAGGGTTGCGACCATCCAGGAGGAAGAGCGCCGCTGCGTCCTGATCGCCAAGGCTGACGGGCGCACCCGGCCGGCTGACGAGTGGCGCCCGCCGACCGAGGAAGAGGCCGCCGAAGTTTCGCGATATCTGGACGGCGCGCTGGGTCCGAACCGGGGGCGCATCAAGCGCATGCCCTGATCCGGGGCGCCGCATCCGCGCTCCCATTTCGTTCCATCCCTGAAAATCTGGAGACATCCCCATGACGGACTGCAAAGCCCGAACCCCTTGCTGCGCCCCGACTTCGGCCGGCAGCAGCCCAACCGGCGCCCCATTGTCACGTCTTGAGCTGATCGAGCAAGCGCTCGCGCCCGCGATCTTCGACAGCCGGCCTGTGCGGCGCTCCCACATCGACGCAGCATTGAAGGCCATCGGAGAGCCTCCGGCCCGTGACAGCGAACTGGACGGCGTCCTGGCGGGCTTGCAGGCCCGCCGCAGGGCCGGGGGTGGGTGGGGTCGGATGGGTCCTTCCCGGCCGGACAAGGGCAGTCGGGGCTGACGGCCCCATCACGTTCCTAGCGTGTCACCGCTGTTAAGGCTTAACGGGCACAACCCTAAGCCGCACCCCTCTTAACGCCCCTGAGGTGCCTCATGGCCGACCCCGTCATTGAAACGAAAGCTGCCTTCGCCCGTCGCGTCGGACTGAGCCGAGCGCGCGTCACCCAATATGCCGCCAAGGGATTGCCCGTCACGCCTGACGGCAAGGTGGATGTGGGCGCGGCGCTGGAGTGGATGAGCCGCGAACTCGACCCCACCCAGCGCGTCGCCCAATCCAAGGCCAAGGCCCGCCCCGCCCTGGTCCCCCCGGTGCCCGTCCCCGTGGAGGGGGACAACGACTCGGAGGGAGAGGACGACGGCAACCTGATCGCCGCCCGCACCGAACACGAATGGCTCAAGGTGGAGCGCGCCCGGCTGGCGCTGGAACTCGCCCGCGGCGATGTGGCGCCCTGGGCTGAGATCAACCGCGTCCTGTTCGAGCATGGCCGGCGCAACCGGGATGCCTGGATGGCGTGGGCGCAGCGCGTGGTTCCCAACATGGCGGCGGAACTCAAGGTGGACGGCGGTACGCTGACGGCTGTGCTGCGCAAGTTCGTGACCGCCCATCTTCGCGAGCTGTCGGAGGCCGCCCATGTTGAGCGCTGACATCGAAGCCCGCGCCCTATCGAGTATCGCGGCCGGGCTGGCCCCACCCCCGGACCTGTCGCCATCCGAATGGACCGAAGCGCGCCGCAAGCTGGATGCCGGAACCTCGATGCCGGGGAAGTTCTCCTTCGATGCCACGCCCTATTTCCGCAAGCCGCTGGACGATCTGTCCACCACCAGCGGCATCAAGACGGTTGTGGTCTGCGCTGGCGCCCAGCTCGGCAAGACGGAGTTGCTGCTGTCGGCGGTGTGCTACTGGATCGCCAACGATCCCAAGCCAATCATGTGCGTGTGGCCCACGGTCGACGTGGCAAAGCGCGTCGTCATGTCCCGCCTCGATCCGGCCTTGGCCCTGGTGCCCGAGGTGAAAGCCCGCCTGATCCCGGAACGCAGCCGCGAACGCGGCAACACCACATTCCATAAGCGCCTGATCGGGGGCGGGGATCTGATCATCACCGGAGCGAACGCCCCGGCCCCGCTGAGATCCAGCCCGATCAACTTCGCCCTGCTGGACGAGGTGTCCGCCTTCCCCGGATCGACCAACGAGGGCGACGTCCTCGACCTCGTGGCCGCCCGGCAATTCACCTACCCGTTCACGGCCAAGACGCTGTTGACCAGCACGCCCTTGGATGAGGGCACCTGTCGCATCACCCGCGCCTATCTGGAGACCTCCCAACAGAAGTATTTCGTTCCCTGCCTTCAGTGCGGGCACGCCTTCGTCATCTCCTTCGCGGACATCCAATGGCCCAAGGGGCAGCCGGAAAAGGCCGTGCTGGTCTGCCCGAGCTGCGGGCGGCCCCATGACGATTTCGACAAGCCCGAACAGCTTCGCAACGGCGAGTGGCGGGGAACGGCTGAAGGTGGAGACTCGACCATGGCCGGCTACTGGATTTCCGGTCTCTATTCGCCCTGGCTGCGCTACGGCGCCATCGCCGCTTGGCATGCCAAGGCGCGCAAGGACCCGCCCCGGCTGCGGGTGTTCGTCAACACCGTCCTGGCCGAAACATGGCGGGTGGAGGATGGCGAGGGCCTGAAGGACGATGGCTTGCCCGGCCGGCGGATCGACCACGGCGGCGTTTTGCCGGCGGACACGTTGCTGGTGACGGTGGGCGTGGACGTTCAGGACGACCGGCTGGAGGCGCAGTTCATCGCGTGGCACGCGGAGGAGCGCGCCACCGTCTTCCGCCATGTCATCCTGTACGGCGACCCCAGCGGGAAACAGGTCTGGGCCGATCTGGACGATCTGCTGCACACGCCGATCCCGCATGGCCGCGCCGTGCCCGATCTGGTGCCGCGCGCCGTCTGTGTCGACTCCGGCGGGCACCACACCAGCGCCGTCTACGCCTACTGCCGCGCCCATGCCCGCGAGCGCTATTGGGCGGTGAAGGGGCGCGGCGGCCCCGGTGTGCCGATCTGGCCGAAGCGGGCCGGCAAGGGCAAGGGCGGCGCGAACGTCTTCACCGTGGGTGTGGACCAGTGCAAGAGCATCCTCTACGGGCGTCTGCGCAACGGCGAAGCGGGGGCGCCCGGCTACATCGGCTTCGACGCCTCGCTGTCGGATCCGTGGTTCACCCAGCTTACGGCCGAACGGGTGGTGACGCGCTACAACAAGGGGCATCCGGTGCGGGAATGGGTGCTGCCCGACAAGGCGCGCAACGAAGCGCTGGATTGCTTCGTCTATGCGCTGGCGGCGCTGCATGGGCTGTATGCCATGGGCCTGGACCTGGGGCGGGAAATGACGCGGCTGATGGATGCTCCATTGAAGGCAGAGGCGCCGGCCGGGCCGTCGCAAACCGCGTCGCCGCAGACAACCGCGGCGCCATCGGTGCGCCCACGCGGCCCCATCCGGTCAAGCTATCTGCAAAGAGGTTGATAATCCTATTTAGGATCAATTTCTTCAACATCGGCATGCTGTCCTGTATTCTGCTGGTCTCGACTTCACCGGGGACCGCCGATGCTTGGGACCGTCCGCCGCCTTTTCTCCACCATGACAACCGGGCGCCGCTCCCTCGACGCGGCCGGTGGTGGGCGCCTGGGCAACGCCCGCACCGTCCGCAATTTGAATGCCGACATTCTGGCAACCACCGCAACGATCCAGCGCCGGGCCGCCTATTTCGCCCGGAACAATGCCCACATCACGGCGGCAGTGAACGCCCTGGTGACGAACATCGTCGGCGCTGGCATCAAGCCGTCTTCACAGCATCCCGATCCGCAGACGCGCGAGTTCCTGCACGCCCTGTGGGCACGTTGGACCGACCAATGTGACGTGGACGGCTTCGGCGACTTCTACGCCATGCAGGCGCTCATGGTCCGCCAGATGGTGGAGGCGGGGGAGAGCTTCGCCCGCTTCGTCACCTTCGGCCCCGGCGATGGGCTGGAGGTGCCGTTCCAGCTCCAGGCGATCCACCCGGCGCAAGTTCCGGTCGAAACCCTGTCGGCGCTGGTGGACAACCGCATCCGGGGCGGGATCGAGTTCGACGCCGCCGGCCGGCGCGTCGCCTTCCATGTGCTGCCGGCCCGGCCGGACGATCCGCTGGCGCCGCTGGCGGAGCTGTGGAACCCGGTGGCGATCCCGGCACGGGACATGGCCCACCTGTTCCACGCGGTGGAGCCGGGGCAGCTTCGCGGCCTGTCCTGGCTGGCTCCGGTACTGCTGGCGGTGCATGAGGTTGACCAGCTTCAGGACGCCGCCCTGGTGCGCGCCAAGCTGGCAAACCTGCTGTGCGCGGCGCTGGTGGACCCGGACGGCAGCGCGGGCGGGCTGCCGGGCGACACGGCCGGCGGGGTTCTGGACTTCGGCCTGGAGCCGGGAACGATCATTCCGCTGAAGCCCGGAACCTCGCTGGAGTTCTTCGACCCGAAGGAGAGCGAGCACTACGGCGCATTCATCAAGAGCCACCTGCAAGCCATCGCCGCCGGCTTGGGCGTGCCCTACGAGCTGCTGACCGGCGACCTGTCCGGGGTGAACTACAGCTCGATCCGGGCCGGGCTGGTGGAGTTCCGCAAGCGGCTGGAGCACTGGCAGCACAACGTCGTCGTCTACCGGCTCTGCCGGCCGGTGTGGGACCGCTTCATCCGCACGGCGGTTCTGTCCGGGCTGATCGACTTCCGCGCCTACGAGGCCAACCCGGCGGCGTTCCACCGAGTCGAGTGGCTGCCGCCGAAACCCGTGTGGGTGGACCCGAAGAAGGACGCCGAAGCCGAGATCCTGATGGTCAACGCCGGCTTCAAGAGCCGGGCGCAGGTGGTGACGGGGTTGGGCTACGACCCCGAACAGGTGGATGCGGAGATTGCCGCCGACGCTGCCCGCGCCAAGCGCCTGGGATTGAGCATCGGCACCGCACCGGCACCCGCGCTCCCATCCCCGACCGACAACGCCCCCACCGATCCAGAGAGCGCTTCCGATGACTGACACCCTGACCCGCGCCCTTGGCGGCGCCACCCCGGCCACGCTCAACCGCGAGGCCCGCACAGTCGATGTGGTGGCCCTGTCCGGGCTGGCCCCGGCCGTTCGCAAGGCCCCGGCACCGGATGGCACGGCGGAAGCCTGGATTGAGGAACTGGACGCGGCCGGCGCGGACCTCGCGCGCTTCATCGGCGGGCCGGCGCTGAAGGATCATCGCGCCACGACCGATAACGCCGTTGGTGTGGTCGATGCTGCGGCGCTGGCGGCCGGCGGGCGCATCGTCGCCACCGTGCGCTTCTCCCGCAAGCCGGCTGCCGATGAGCTGATGGCCGACGTTGGCGACGGGATCGTGCGCGGCGTCTCGCTCGGCTACCGCGTCACGAAGTGGCAACTGGCCGGGCGCCGCGATGGCCTGCGCGTCTTCCGCGCCGTCGCCTGGGAACCCTACGAGCTGAGTTTCACCCCGGTGCCCGTCGATGCGGGCGCCATCGTTCGTTCACACGAGGACACCATGACCACGACCCCGACGGCGGCGACGGCCGACACCCCGGCGCAGACCATTACCATCACCACCCCGGCCCCGGCCGGCGACCCCAACACCCGCGCGGCGGTGAACGCGGAGATCCGCTCCATGGCCCGTGTGGCTGGGCTGGATCAAGCCTGGATCGACGGGCAGATTGATGGCGGCGCCACGGTGGACGCCGCCCGCACCGCGGCGTTTGCCGAGCTGACCCGGCGCGGCGGCGTCACCATCACCACCGCGGCGCCGATCACGGTCGGCACCGACCACACCGACCCCAGCGCCGTCCGCCGCAGCATGTCCGACGCGCTGGCCGCCCGGCTGTGCCCCGGCCTGGTCAAGCCCGAGGGCCGGGCGCGCGAGTTCATGGGACACCGGGCGCTCGACATGGTGGGCGAACTGGCGGTGGCGCGCGGCCAGCGCTTCAACCGCTTCGACCAGAACGCATTGATGGAACGCGCTATCGGGGCGCACACCACGGGCGACTTCCCGCTGCTGCTGGCCGACGCCGGCAACAAGATCCTGCTGGCGCGCTACGCCGCCGCCAACCCGACCTATCGCCAGTGGGCGGCCCGGCGCGGCTTCACCGACTTCAAGCCCCACAAGTTCCTCCGGGTGGGTGACTTTCCCGCCTTCAAGAACTTGGCCGAGTCGGGGGAGGTGAACTACGGCACCATGTCGGAGAACCGTGAACAGGTGTCCGCCGCCGAGTTCGCCACCGGGATCATTCTGGGCCGCCGCGCCCTGGTGAACGACGACCTGTCGGCGCTCTCGGACTTCTCCAGCATGATCGCCATCCGCACGGCGGCCGACGAGAACCGTCTCGTCTACGGGCTGCTGACCGCCAACCCGGTCCTGTCGGACGGCAAGGCCCTGTTCCACGCCGACCACGCCAACAAGGCCGCCGCCGGGTCCGCCATCACCGTTGCCAGCGTCGGGGCGGCGGTGGCGGCGCTGCGCAAGATGAAGTCCTTGGACGGCATCCCGCTCAATCTGGCGCCGCGCTTCCTCGTGGTCGGGCCGGACAAGGAGCTGGAGGGCCGGCAAGTCCTGGCCAGCATCACCCCGACCAAGGCGGGCGACACGAACCCGTGGGCCGGGCTGATGGAACTGGTGGTGGACGCCAACATCACCGGCAACGGCTGGTATGTGATGGCCGACCCCGCCCTGTGCCCGACCGTGGTCTATGGCTACGTCGCAGGTTCCGAGGGACCGCAGATCAAGACGGAAACCGACTTCGATAGCCAGTCCGTCAAGGTCCGGGCCGGTCTCGACTTCGGCTATGGCGTTATCGACTTCCGGGGCGCTCACCAGAACGCCGGGAACGCCTGACCGTGGCGGCGCTGGCCGACCTCATCGCGTGGCGGGACGCTCTCCAGGCGGCCCGCTACAGCGGCGCCCGGCGCGTGGTCTACGGCGGCAAGGAGACGGAGTTCAAGAGCGACTCTGAGATGGCCGCCGCCCTGGCCGCGCTTAACCGCCAGATCGACGCCGCCGGCACCGTGCCGCGCGTCTCCCTCATCCGCGTTTCATCCAGCAAGGGGATCTGACCCATGAAGACCTTCATTCAGAACGGCGCCTCGCTCACCGTCGCCGCCCCGGCCGGCGGCGTCACCAGCGGGGGCGGTGTCATCGTCGGCGCGCTGTTCGGCGTGGCTGCGACCACGGCAGCCGAGGGCGAGGCCCTGACCATCGCCACGGTGGGCGTCTACGAGCTGCCCAAGCTCGGCACGGCGGTGATTGCCGCCGGGGGCTTGGTGTCCTGGGATGCGACCAACCATCGGTGCGATGCGCCCGGCGCTGGCCGCTATCCCATCGGGGCCGCCATCGAGGCCGCCGGCAACGCCGCCGGGACGGTCAAGGTGCGCCTGGACGGCGTGTCCACCGTCGCCGCGTCCTGATCCGCCACATGTGACGGGCGTGCGGCCCGCCCGATCCCCGGCCGGGGAAGGCCGCACCCCTTCCTCTTCCCCTCCGGTGCTCCATGATCGACTTCGACCGCTTCGCCGTTGCGCCGGCCTTCCTCGCCTTCGGGGAGGCCGCGACCTACACCCCGCCGGCCGGATCGCCCACCCCTTGCCGCATCATCCGGGAGGGGGGCGGCAAGCCGGTGAAGTTCGGCCCGGTGACGGTCTACCTCTCCAGCTTGACCTTCGACGTGCGGGCATCGGACGTGCCCGCTCCCACCACCGGGGGCGTGTTCCAGGTGGGCGCCATGACCTACACCATCACCGGCACGCCCTATCACCCCGAGGATGACCCGCACGGGCTGGTGTGGAGCTGTGGCGTGCTGTGGGGCGCCCCGATCCGGTATCGCAGCTACGCCGGGGACGGCGACACACAGAACCCGCCAAGGGGCAGCGAATGGGAGCTGGCGGCAGCAGCGGGGGCCGGCGCGGTGTCGATCGCTATTGCCGGCTCCCTGGCGAGCGGCCAGCTTCGGCCGGGCGACCGCGTGACCATCGGGAGCATGGTCTGCACCATCACCACCACCACGAAGGCTGCATCCGGGCGCTTCGATGGAGTGGGCATCGCCCCAGCGCTGGCTGCGCCTGCTGCTGTCGGGGCGCCTGTGACACTGACCTTCGCCCGCGACTATTCCCTGTTGGCCGGGATGGCGGGCTATGACGACACGTTCGCGGGCGCCATCGCCACGGGAACCCGGCGCATCATCGTCATGCAGGATCGCTTGACCGCCGCCGGCTGCACCGATGCGCCGAAGCTGGGGGATGTGGTGACGTTCGAGGGGCAACCCTTCGCTGTGGGCGCTGCGACCGCGCTCTATCAAGGGGCCGCGCCCTTCGCCTGGGACCTGCAATGCAAGTAGTATTTTCAATCATGTAGCAGAGACGCTAGCAAATCCTAGCAGTCTGTGTCCAAATGCTAGGAGCCATGCTAGCGTCCTGCTAGCTGCATCAACCGAGAGGAAAGCTATGGCCGCCGACACACAACAGGTGAATGTCCGGCTCCGGCCGGATCATGCGGATCTCGTGCGGCGCGTGGCTGCCCGGCTGAAGGCGGAGGACGGGTTCGCGGGCGCGCTGGAGAACCTTCTGTCCGCCGCCGTCCCGGCCCCATCCCCGAAGCCTTCAGAGGATCGGGTGGTGGCGCTGGAGGCCGCCGTGGGCGAACTGCGCCAGCGGGTGGCCGCATTGGAGGGGGGAGGGGTTCCGCCGTCCCCGAAGGCATCGAGCACGAAGACCCCGACCAAGCCGAAGGCTACGGCTGCACCGGCCCCCGCCTTGGGCACCGGCATCATGTCGAAAGCCGACTATGCCCGCTGGCATGGCGTCTCCCGGCCTGCCGTGGGGAAATGGAGCGAGGCGGGGCATCTGACGATGGCCGGCGACAAGGTGGATGTGGCCGCGTCGGATCGTTGCCTGTCTGCGCTGGGCATGGGGCGGTTCAGGACGGAAGGGAAAGGGGCGACATGAGGTGGTGCTAGCCGCGGGGCGCATCCTTGCCGGTGAAATCGGCCCCAGCATCTACGAGACCGAGGCGGGCAAGACGGGTTCCGATTGGCCGAAGGGGACAGGTTGTTCTTCTTTATGCCTATGCACGCCTATTCTTCGATTGAGGGGAAATTTACCCATGACAAAGCATAATGACGTGTTAAGCTAACATCATATATCAACCTCAGGCATTGATTAATATGCAAACTCAATCCCTTAGCGACCTAACCATACCAGCCATAAACCTTGTGAGCGCGGCTGACGCGGCTGGAGGCGCTGTGCTGGTTTATGGTCGCAATGATGAGGTGATTTGGGCGAGTGATGGACAGCGAAAGCTGATGCCCTGCTCGGACTACGTTTCCGAAACATATTCAAGCTTGTTCTGGAAGGTTCTTGATGCGGGTATGGTTGGAAACAAATTAGCTTTCAATGATCCGAGCGGGTGGCTTGAAGCTGCCATCAAGACAAGAAAGAACAGTCCCAATCTGGATTTCATTAATACATACAGTTGGGGAAGAATGCTAATTTCTCAGATTATTCTGGACAATGGAATTAGCATTCAAGCAAGGCTTGATATAACAAAATCCGGAATTGATAGCATTATAGGCCATGATGGGGCCGGATTTGGCGTCTCTCTTGCACTGAATATAATTAATGATCGTGAAAAATATCAATCTGTTCTTAACAGCCTCAGCATATCACTGGCCCTTGTGGGAAAATCAGCGCAAGTCATTTATAAGAACTCAAGTTTTTCCGATCTGTTGGATGTAGGAGATCACGTCCGGATCGATGAGATCGGATGCATTTATGCCGCGGATCCATACGACGACATGGTCTTGCGACAAGTAATTGAGAATGCAGCCGTTGGGGCGGTGGACTCAATGATCCTCCCGCTTCGCTCGCGCACGGCCCCAGTACTTGCCGCCGTCAGCGCGGGCAGCATTCCAGGCACCGCCGTTGTGGCTATATCTCGGTTCGGAGAAGACGCCGCCTCCCTTTGTAATTCAATTAGGCAGGCGTTCGGGATTTCGCCGGCAGAAGCAGAAACGATGGTCGGCATTGGCTTGGGGCGATCTGTGTCTCAGATCGCCAATCAGCGAAATGGCGCAGAAAAGACCGTGTATAACCAAATTCACCGCGTCCGAGAAAGCCTCAGACGCTCAAAGTTTGCCGTAGATGACTTGGTCGGCATTGCCCGACTTGTCACGAAAATTTCGGCAATCTCACGCCCTCCGGGGCAACAACGCTGATGGAGTAGTTCCTTGGAAATCTTACTTGGAAAAATGAACGAGCCCACCGACCTCGGCATCATTCTGCGAGCCATTGCAGGCGGAAAGACGGTCGCCATGACGGAAGATGCGGATCGGGAGCTTCATCATTTGTTGGGCGGTCGCGATCTGTACCCGTTTGGCGAAGGCGTCGAACTGTGTCATGTGCCGGGCGTCTATGGAACGCCGGAATTCGACGTGGCCTGGATGGCTACGCGCGAGGCGTTCGCGGCGAGCGGTATCGAACTTTCCGCCGACTACCGGAGCGATACCGGGCACGCGCGATCCGCTGCAACCTGCTTCGTCCTGGCGCGACCGGTTGCTGGGGTGCAGTTGAACGCCTGATCGCTTGACGGACGACTTGAAACGACGAACGCCCGGCTGCGCTAACAGCCGGGCGTCCTGTCAACAGCCCGATTTCTCAAACTGTGACCGATCCACACGAGCCCTTGGAAAGCCATGAAGACCAACACCGAACATACCCCGTATCCCGTACGGCGCAATAGGCCAGGGACTTGCCTCGCCATGTTTGTACCCCTTCGCCCCTCGGCTGCTAGGGCTGACGTGGGGGGATGCGCACACCATCAGCAATAAATTCAACGCCTTGCGCCTCAAGCGCGGATTGAATTTTCAAAATGGTGTCGTGCATGGCGGAGTGACCTCGCTCAATCCGATGCACAGTGTTCAGATTGACGCCTGCGATTTCCGCAACCTGACGAACGGTTAATTCCAGGCCAGCTCGGGCCATGCGGAGTTGTGTCCCTGTCACCGTCGAAACGCCCAGCATTGTCCAGATCCTTTGGGACAGTGGTGTATGGGGCCCATTGCCAGCAAGGTGCATGTGCGTCTAATGTTACGTCATCCCAATCCGTTGGGATGAAATCACAACAACTATCCAAAGGGGAGAATTGCCCATGACGATCCAGACCGGACGCTAACCACTGAGTCGCGGGACTCGCTTCCCGCAAACGAGATGGGCCGATTAGGTGCGGGAACACCCAATCGGCCCTTGAATTCACCGCCCAGCTTAAGGGAGCTGTCGGCAAATGCCTTCTCACGCCCTGATTTTAGCAACGCAATCGCCGAACGCAAGAGCCGTTCGCCGTTGCAAGTCTCCCCTCCCGAAATCCCCCCGTGTGCTCGACCGCGCCCCGGCGCCGTCCGTTGCGCTGGCCGAGGCCTTGGACGCTGTGTCCGCCTTCGGCCGTCTGCCGAGCTACCGTCAACGCCAGATCGCCCGCCGGGGGGTGAACCATGGGTAAGAAGCCCGCCCCCAAGAAGATGCTGCTCGAGGCGGCTGTGCCTGAGACTTACGGGCCGCTCCTGCACCTCTCCGACGCGATCCGCTCCGGAGATTGCGCAGTGAACCTCATGTTCCTGCTTTACGAGGCCCGGCTGGCTACCGCCATCGGCCCGCACGAGGACCTGACCGAGCATCTCGGCTATCTGCTCTACGCCTTGAAGGAGCACATGGCGAAGGCTCGTGAAGCCATCGACACCCTTGAGGGCATCAAGCTGGAGGTGCCCCATGCTTGACCCGAACACCCGCGTCCAGAACGCCACCCGCCGCCTTGCCGCCCTGTCCCCGCGTGAACTCGACGTGGCCCGGCTGGTCTGCTGCGGCGACGCATCCAAGGTGATCGCCTTCAAGCTGGGGATCGCACAGAAGACGGTCGAGGTTCACCGCGAGCGGATCATGGACAAGACCGAATGCGGCTCGCTGGTGGAGTTTGGCCGGCTGTGGGAGGCCGGCCTTGCCGAGCGGGAAGACGCCGCTCCCGCCCCCATGCCGGCCCGTCGTAACGCCGAAATCCGGGAGGTGGCCTATGCGTGACTATAGCTTCGCCCGCCAGCCCGCCAGCCCGCCAACCGAGCCGGTCATGCTCAGCCGGCCCCACCCGGACTCCGAGCTGCTGTTCGCGTGGGACAGCTACACCGCCGCCGCGACCGCCTTCGAAGTCGCGTCGGATGAGGATGGCAAGCCCTACGAGACAATCATGGACACGCTGGCCGACCGCATCGAGAGGATCAAGGCCCGGACCATGGAGGGCGTGGAGGTTCAACTCCGCTACGTCTTCGCCTGCCACATGGACACGAAAGACGCCTGGAACTCCGCCGTCCACGATGAGGACGTGTCGGAGGCGCTGGCCGCCAAGCTGGAGGGGGACTGCATCGGCCGGACGCTGTGGGCGATGATCCAGAATGCCAAGAAGGCCGGGGGTGCCCAATGAACCACCTGATGCAATCGACCCGCCTTCCCTCTGTCGAGGCCATGACCTTCGCCGATGCTGACGCCGAGGTGGTCGCCTTGCTCGCCGCTGCGAACAGGAAGTGGAACAAGGGGGATGAGGCTGAACGGGAGGCCGAATTCAACTGCGCCGTGGCACGCGAGCTGATCGACGCCATCCTGACCACCCCGCCCCGGACCCTGGCCGATGCGCTGGCGATGTTGAACCGACTGGCCTGCGAGGAAACCGGCCTGTCCTGTGCGATCCCCGGAGAGCAAACGCTCGCAGCCGTCGATCTGTTGCGCGACTTCATGGCGGAGCTGGTCGAGAAGGGGGGTGCTGTTCCGCTCCCTCCGGGCACCCCCTCAACGACGTTACCCCCTCAACCTCCTTACCCCCTAAAGGGATTTACCCCCCAAAGAAACTTGCGGGGGTGGCTCGACGCCGGGGCGCCCATCCTCTGGCGGGAACAGCCCGGAGCGCGGTCCCTCGCCTCCCGGTACACCGTCATGGACTGCACCATCGTCGGTCCCTTCTTCTTGGACGTGATCCTGCAGGACGAACCGGACACGCCCGAGGCCCCGTTCCTGTGGTCGCTCTGCCGGCTGCTGGGGAACGAGTTCATCATCCGGGGCGATGAACCGACGCTCGCCAAGGCCAAGGCTGCCGCAGAGGAAGCGGCAAGGGTGGCAATGGCCGCGGAGCCATGTGAGCCTTCCCCGGCCGGTCCAGAGACCGAGGCGCCCGCCACAATCGGCGGAGCCGTCAAGGTGTTCAATGCCGGCCGCTGGGGAGCCTCCTTAGAGGCCTGGACCGAACACGCCAACGACGACCGTCTGGAGGCGGATCTCGCCATCCTCGCGGAGCGGTTCCGGCTGGCCCTGGCTGCCGCCGGCCCCCTCACCAGCATGGACGATGCCCTGGCGCTGGCTGCCCTGCTGCACGAGGTGACGGAGGAAGCCTGCAACCCGGACTGCTGGCCGCTCTACGGCGCCCGCGCCTCCGTGGTGTCGATGATCGCCGATGCGCTGGCCGAGCCGGCGCGGCGTGGCCTTCAATCGGCCGGCATCGTCGCCGGAATGCCTTCCTTACCGCCGACCGCACCCAAGTAAGCGGCGGCTTCTGAAACCCACCTTCGCGGCGCTGGGCACCCGGCGCCGCACCCTTTCCCCCTGGAGTGTCGATCATGGCTTCTGTGTCCAAGCGCAAATGGAAACACAACCAAGAAGAAAAAGAGGCGTGGGTGGTTCGCTATGTGGATCAATCGGGCAAACGCCGCATGAAAACATTCGAGAAAAAGAAAGAAGCGGACGCATACCGCTTCAAGATCGAACGTGAAATCAATGATGGCATTCACACTCCTGACAGATGCACGCTGACAATGAAGGATACGGTTGATGAATATCTTAGAGACTGCGATAGGCGACGGAAAGTAGGTGATCGCATGGCCGGTGGAACGCTCTATGGCTACAAGATCATCGCCGAGAAACATATCGTTCATAGTTTCGGCGCGAGAAGGATAAATCAAATTAATTCCTTGGAGATACAAGATTTCGTGAACGAGAAGGGGTTGAAATACGCCCGCCGGACAGTCACGCGAATTGTTTTGGTTCTTCGCAACGTCCTCACCTTCGCTGTTTCGCGCGGCTGGTTAAAGCGCAACCCGATGGCGGATCAACCGCCTCGCGTTCCCGGCGCGACACCGGAAAGGATCGAAATCCCGACCAAAGAAGAATTGCGCAGTATCCTTGAATACTTGTCAGTGCGGCGTGCGAATGAACATCACATGGCGCACTATCGCCGGATAGTGATGGTGATGCTGGGGCTGTTTGCTGGAATGCGGCGTGGCGAGATATGCGGATTGACATGGGAAAACATTGACTTTGATAAGAATGTTATTCTTGTGCGTCACAGTTATTCGGTGATTGATGGTTTGAAGGCTCCGAAGAGTCGGGCTGGTGTTCGGGATATTCCCATGGCCGCGCCAGTTCGGGCCGCGCTTCTCCAACTGCAAGTGGAGCTTGGCGAGGGTGCGACTGGTCTGGTTATGAAGACAAACCGCGGGACGCCCTTGAAGCCCGATGACATGTACTATTGGTATTGGCGGCCCCTCTGCATCGCGGCCGGGCTTGTTAGTGAGGACGGTGGGGCGAAGTACCATTTCCATGCCCTTCGCCATGCCGCCGTCAGCTTGTTGATCGAACAAGGTCTGCCACCGCTCCACATCAAGCGCATCGTCGGGCATGCATCCATCTCCTTGACGATGGACACGTATGGACACCTGTTCCCCGAAGACGACGCCGCTCGGCACGCTGTTGACCGCGCCGCGTCACTGCTGAGCGGAGCAAGAGCGCAACAAATCTCCGTAAGCAACTGAATTATAACGGGTTACTTTTCTTCAAGCACGTCCAGTGGGAGAAGGTCCGGAACGACCGCGGCGAGGTGGTGGAGCATCAGACGGCCACGGCCCGCATCTACTGCGAAGAGTGCGGTGCCGGTTGGTCCGAGGGCGAGCGGTTGGAGGCGCTGGAGACGATCCGGTGGCACCAGACGCGGCCCTTCACCTGCTGCGACCGACCGTTCTCCCCGCTGGACGATTATGCGCGGGCAGTCACCCGGCGTAAGGCCGATCCGGAGGCGCCCGACCCCGTCGCCGCGGTCTGGGAGTGGCAGGAGTCGGACCTGTTCGCCATCTACCGCGCCAAATGCCCGTGCTGCGGGGGCTTGGCCGTGCCGAACGAGCATGCGGGGTTCCAGGCCTCCAAGCTCTACAGCGCATGGGGCAAGGACAAGCCCAGCGCCATCGCCAGGAAGTGGATCGACGCCCAGGGGGACGACGAAGCCCTCCAGACCTTCTGGAACACCCAGCTCGCGTTGCCCTACCGGCCGCGGGTCGGTCGGGACATCAAGCCGTCGCACCTCATGGAGCGCCGGGAGGTGTGGGCGGGCGACGTTCCGGACGGCGTGGTGGTCATCACCATCGGCGTCGATATCCAGGGCGACCGCATCGAGCTGGAGATCGTCGGCTGGGGCCGGCGGGAAGAGTCGTGGTCGCTGGGCTATCTGGTGCTGGAGGGCGACACGGCGCTGCCGGCGGTGTGGGAGCATCTGGACGAGGTGCTGCAACGGCCGATGTTCCGGGCCGATGGCCGCCCCTTCGTGGCCGCCGCCGTATGCGTCGACTCCGGCGACGGCAATCGGACCCAGGAGGTCTATGCGTTCTGCAAGCCGCGCCGGCTGCGGAAGGTCTGGGCGATCAAGGGTGCGTCGGAGACCAGCGGCCAGCGGCAGCCGGTGTGGCCGACCAGCAAGGCGAACAGGCGCAGCAGCAGCGCCTACAAGCCGGTGATCATCGGCACCAACGCGGCGAAGGACACCATCTCGTCCCGCCTTCAGATCGAGGTGCCGGGCCCCGGCTACATGCATTTTCCGGCCGAGCGTGACGCCGGCTATTTCGAGCAGCTCACCGGCGAGCGGCTGGTGACGAAGAAGCGGGGCGGCCGGCGCTATCGCGTGTGGGAGCCGAAGCGCGGCATCGCCCACGAGGCGCTCGACTGCCGCGTCTACGCCTACGCCGCCTTGTGGGGGCTGGTCATGCAGCACCGCCTGGACCTGGACCGCGAGGCCCTGAGGGTGGGCGCCGTCGCCGATATGCCAGTCATCCGCGCCGACACCCCGGAGGGGCAGCGGATCGCCACCCACAAGCAGGCGCAGCAGGCCGCCCCCGAGCCTGAACAGCCGGCCGCCGCGCCGGAAGCGAAGAAGCCCCCAACCCGTAAGGTTGGGCGGTCCAACTGGATGCGGTCGAGAGGTGCCCCATGACCTGGACACAGAATGACGTTGCGGCGGTGGACGATGCGATCCGCGCCCTGGTGGCCGGCGAGCGCGTCGTCACCGTCCGTTACGCCGACGGGACCGAGACCACCTATGGGCAGGCCAACCTGTCCGAACTGCGGTCGATGCGCCGGGAAATGGCCGGTGAGGCTGCCCGGAGCGCCTCCGGCCCGGTCTACCGGGCGTTCCGGTTCGGCCCGCGGACGGGGTATTGACCATGCGGACGGCCGAAATCCGCGTGAGGGTGAAGGGCGGCGATTACCTGCCTACTTCCGCGGTGCCGAGGAACAACGCTGACGCCCCAGCCGGGCCGACGCCGGCCCACCATGCCGCCTCCACCTCCCGACGGATGGCCGGATGGCGGCCCCTGGCGCTCGGTCCGAACAGCATCGTCCAGGCCGACCAGCAGCGACTGGTGGAGCGCTCCCGCGATCTGGCGCGGAACAACCCCCAGGCCCGCAAGGCGCTGTCGCTGTTCGGCACGCACATCGTCGGCACGGGAATGAAGCCGCGGTGGCTGACCAAGAACCCGGCCCTTCGCGAGGCCCTGCATGAGGCCTGGGACGCCTGGACGGCGGTTGCCGATGCCGACGGTGTGCTGTGCGCCTACGGCATGCAGGCTCTGGCGGTCAACGAGATGGGCGAAGCCGGCGACGTGTTCGGCCGCTTCCGCTCGCGTCGCATGTCCGACGGCCTGCCGGTGCCACTCCAGTTGCAGCTGATCCCGACCGAGCAGGTGCCGATCTCCTACAGCCAGCCCAACGGCCAGAACAGCGTCGTCCAGGGCATCGAGCGGAACCCGCTCGGCCAGCGGGTCGCCTACTGGATGCACCGCGTCCATCCCGGCGACGCGGTGCCGCTGATGGCTTCGGCGCCGAACCCTACCGACCTCGTGCGGGTACCGGCTGGCGACGCTGTGCACATGTTCAACGTCGCCCGGATCGGACAACTTCGTGGCCTGCCGTGGCTCGCGGCGGCGATGACGACGCTGCGGCAGGTCGGGCTGTGGCAGGATGCCTCGATCACCCGCAAGCAAATCCTGGCGATGCTGGTGGGCTTCGTCCGCAAGAGCGCAGCCGGCGCCACCGGCGAGGAGCTGGCGCAGGCATGGGGCGAAATCAGCGAGAAGCTGGGCGATATGCCGGCGGTGGCGCTGGAGCCGGGCACCATGCAGTATCTGGACATCGGCGAAGAAGTTCAGTTCACGAACTGGCAGGAGACCGCCGGCCAGGACGAGGTGTTCATGCGAACCTCGTTCCAATCGGTCACCGCTGCGGCCGATCTGGTCTATGAGGAGCTGTCCGGCGACTGGAAGGGTGCCAACGACCGCACCTATCGCGCGGCCTTCGCGACCTTCAAGCGCCGCGCCCGGCAGTGGCAATTCCACCTGCTCGCCCAGCAGTTCGTTCGACCGATCGTCAAACGCTGGATCGCCGTAGCCGTGGGCAGCGGGGCAATCAAGGTGCCCAAGTCCGTCTCCGACGCGGAACTCTACCGCGTGATGTTTGTGCCGGAGCGCTGGGAATACCTGAACCCGAAACAGGATGTGGAGGCCGTGCTGTCGGAGATCGAAGGCGGTCTCACCGCCCGCAGTATGGAGATCGCGGCGCGCGGCGACGATGCCGAGGTGGTCGACCAGACGGCGGCCGATGACCTGGCGCGCGAGCAGCGCCTGAAGTTGCCCGGCCGTGGCGCACCGAAGAAGAAGCCCGCCGCCCTCGACCCCACCGACCCTGAACAGGAACCGTGACCATGGCAAAATGGTACGACATCAAGGCCGCCGCCGATGGCGACGGTCAACAGCCCCCCACGATCTTCCTCTATGACGAGATCGGCTATTGGGGCACCAGCGCAACCGACTTTGCCAACGACCTGAAGGCTCTGGGTAACGTCCCGAACCTGACCGTCCGCATCAACTCGGGCGGCGGCGAGTTCTTTGCCGGCCTCGCCATCAACAACCTGCTGCGCACCCACCCGGCCAAGGTGACCGTCAAGATCGACGCCTTCGCCGGCTCCATCGCTTCCGTCATCGCCATGGCCGGCGACACGGTCGAGATGCCCAGCAACGCCATGATGATGGTCCACAACGTCTCTTGGTACGCCTCGGGTACGGCCGACGATCTGCGCGAAGTGGCCGGCATCATGGACCAGATGCGCAAGTCCCTGGTGGCCGCCTACCGCACCAAGACGGGCCTGGACGATGCGAAGATCGATGAGCTGCTGACCGACGGCGGGACTTGGATGACCGCAGCCGAGGCCAAGGAACTCGGCTTCTGCGACGTCGTCACCGACTCGGTCGACGCCACCAACTTCACCACGGTCCAGCCGGGCCGGATCCTGAAGGTTCCCGAGGCCGTGGCCGCCAAGTTCAGCGCCACACCCACCCCGCCGGCACCGCCGGCACCCCCGCATCAACAGCCCGAGGATCGTTCGATGACGACGCCCCCCATCAACCAGCCCGCCCCGGCGACCAACGCCACCCCCGCGGAGATCGCCACGGCCTGCCACACCGCCGGCTTTCCGGAACTGACCGCCAAGCTGCTGACCTCCCCCGTCACCAACGCCGCGGTCACCGCCCGGCTGGAGGAGGCCAAGAACATCGTCAAGGCCGCGGCCGACCTTCAGGTGTCCGAGGCCGCCGCCCGCCGGCTGATCGGCGAAGGCGTCTCGGAGACCGCCGCCCGCGGCATCCTGACCGACCTGAAGGCGTCGACCGACACGCATATCGACACCACCAAGCCGGCCGGCGGCCAGCCGCAGGCTTCGATGATCGACTACAAGGGCGCTTTTGCCCGCATGAACGGCATCCAGCGGAAGGGCTAAGCCATGAGCGATTGGGTTTATGAGGGCATCGGCACCGGCGAGTTCATTCTTTCCGAAGCCCAGGGATACCGGTCCCGCGAAACGATCACGCTGGAGGGTGGCTCCAAGTACGTGGCCGGCTCTGTGCTGGGCAAGGTGACGGTGGGCGCCGCCGCTGCCGCCGCCAAGGTCGGCAACGCCGGCAACGGCACCGTCGGCACCATCACCGTCGGTGCGGCCAAGCCCGGCGTCTACGTCGTGACCTTCATCGAGCCGGCCACCAACGGCGGCGCCTTCCAGATGGAGGACCCGGACGGCGTGAACGCCGGCACCGGCGCGGTCGGCGCGGCCTTCACCGGCGGCGGCCTGACCTTCACCATCGCCGATGGCGCGGCGGACTTCGCGGCGGGTGACCAGTTCAAGATCGTCGTGGCCGCCGGTTCCAACCGCCTTAAGCTCTGGAACCCGGCCAACATCGACGGTTCGGAGACGGCGGTCGCCGTGCTGTACGACAACGTCGATGCGACCGCCGGCCACCGCCCCGCGGTCATCTTCGCGCGGGATTGCGAGGTGAACGGCCAGCTCCTGACCTTCTTCTCCGGCGCTACCGACAACCAGAAGGCCGCCGCTGCGGCTCAACTCGCCGCTCTCGGCACCATCGTCCGCTAAGGAGACCCCGCAATGGGCATTTCGTTCCCGAACACGACCCTCGCGAACACCTTCGCGGGAACCCCTTTCCAATTGATGACGCTGTCGGCGCACATCAACAACGTGCCCTACACGCCCAACTTCCTCGGCACCCTGCCGGGCCTGTTCTTCGCCCGTGGCGTGTCCACCAAGACCATCGGCATCAGCGAACGCGGCGGTGCCCTGGAGGTGGTGGGCACCAGCCCGCGCGGTTCCGAGCCCGAGACGACCACGCACGCCAAGGCGCGCATGAAGCCGGCCGAGGTCTCCCACGTCGCGATCCAGGATGTCGTCACCGCCGACGAGGTCCAGGACGCGATCAACTCCGCCAACATGATGGGCCAGTCGCAGTTGCAGTCGGTCACCGACGCCGTTTACGAGCGCATGGAGGGGCCGCTCGGCTTGCGAGCGCGCATCGAGCTGACCCACGAGTACCACCGCATGGGCGGCATCCATGGCATCGTGGTCGATAAGGACGGGTCGGAGCTTTACAACTGGTACGACTTCTTCGGTATCGCGCCGCCCGTTCCGTTGAACGTGAATTTCGGGACGCTGACGGCCGACGGCGGCACCTTCGAGAAGACTTGCACCGCCTGGGTTCGGCTGATGACCGACGCCTTGGAAGGTCTTCCGGTGACCGCCATGCGGCCGGTCGCGCTCTGCGGCGACAACTACTATGACGAGATCTACAGCAACAAGGAGGTGAAGGCGTCCCGCAAGAACCGCGACACCGGCCGCGACAGCGATGTGTTCACCCAGACGAAGGCTTACACGTCGTTCGAGTATGGTGGCATCACCTGGGTCAACTATCGCGGCACCAAGGACGGCAAAGTCGGCATCGACAAGGAAAGGGCGCGCCTGTTCCCCTACGGCGCGCCCGGCCTGTTCCAGATGATCTTCGGCCCGCCGGACATCATGGGCCATACCAACATGCCCGGCGCCCCGGTCTTTGCCCACATGCCGCTGGAAAAGCAGACCAGCCGGCAGGCGACGATGGAGGCGCAGTCCAACCCGCTGACCGTCTGCCTGCGACCGGGCGCCCTGTTCGAACTGACCAAGTAAGCGCGCCGATCTGCGCCTTCCGCAACCTCGCGGCGGCCCGCCTTCGGGCGGCCTTTCGCGTTTCTGGAGGTCTCAATGGACTTCGCCCGTCACATGGCGGTGCAGTTCCGCAAGCTCGGCCTGCCGGCGGTCCACACGCCTCCGGCAGGGCCGGCTGCGGATTGCCGCGTCATGCGCGCCACCAAGCCGCTGCGGTTCGGCGCGCTGGAGTTGCCTGTCGACGGTCATTGCTTCGACCTGCTGCGCGCCGAGGTGACGCCGGCCGTCGGCGGCACGCTGGAGGTTGACGGTACGGCCTATGCCATCGACGCCCCGCCGGTGCCGTTCCCGCTGGAGACGGACCCGCAGGGGCTGCGGTGGCGCCTGATGTCGGGATGGGGCCTGCCGGCGACCATCCGTCTCTCTGCCGACACCAGCCCGCCCCGCGGGTCGGAGTGGGTGGTGGCGGAGGATGTGGTGGCAGGGGCGGTGGAACTGTCGATTTCGGGAACGCTGGCCTCCGGCAAGGTGCAGCCGGGCGACGCCTTCAGCCTGCCGGGCCACGCCGCCTCGTATGTGGCCGCTGGTGCGGTTGTCGCCGTCGCGGGCACCTTTGCGGCGGTGCCGATTTCCCCCGCGCTGGCGGCCCCTGTCGCGGCCGGGACGGCGGTTTCGCCGGCATGGGCCACCGACAGCCCGGTTCGGGCGTTCCCGCTGTCTGCTTCCGTCGGCTTTGTCGGGTCCGTGGTGGACACGAACGGCCGCTACCTGATCCTCGCCGCCGGGCTGCCCAGCCGACCGGCGGCCGGAAACCTCCTGATGGTGGACGGTGACGATCTGGAGATCGCCAGCGTCACCGCGCACCGCTCGGGCAGCAGCGTCATCGCCTGGGAGGTGCGGGCCACATGATCGATGTTGCCGCCGTGTCCCGCGCCCTTCGCGCTCCGCTCGCCGGCGGGCCGATCCCCGCCGACCGGATCGGGTTGAGGGGGCAGCCCTTCACCCCGCCCAAGGGCGACACTGTGCATGCCCGCGTCTCGATCACCTGGGAGCGGCAGGGCAAGACCGGCCCGGCCCTCTGGGAAGGGGCCGGCATGCTGCAAATCCTCGTCCAGGCGCCGCTCGGCGTCGAAGAGGAGGCTCTGCTGGTGGAGGTCGCCAAGGTGGCGGCCCTGTACGGCCCCCATGTCGACGGCGCCGCACTCGACTATGGCGTCCGCGTCGTTCAGGTCGCCGTGCTGGGCACCGTGAGCCTGGACGGACGCGGCGCCGACACCGCCGCCAGTGCCGCACAGTGGATAGCCATCCCGGTGCAGGTGGATTTCCGCGTGGAGCGCATCGAGGGCTGACCCCTCCAGCCACAGACACCTTCCCCCGCCGCCCGGCCCACCGCCCGGCGGCTTTTTTCGTTGGAGAAAGCCGTATGGCTCAGTTGACCGCCCAGAAGACGAGCGAGACGGGCGCCGCTCTCACCTATGCCGCCGCCGGAGTGTCCGGCGACAGCTTCACCAACACGGGAACCGAGGTCGCCCACGTCAAGAACGGCGGCGGCTCGTCCATCACCGTCACGGTGAAGTCCCGCAACACCGCGCCCGACGTGCCGGGCTACGGGCCGGTGTCCAAGCCCGCCCGCACCGTCGCGGTTCCGGCCGGCGGCGACCGCCTGATCGGCCCCTTCCCGGCCAAGGCCTTCAACGAGGCATCCACCGGTCGCGTCTCGCTGACCTACTCGTCCACCACCAGCGTCACCGCGGCAGTCATCGCCGTGCGCGCCGTTTCCTAAGGAGCCCACCACATGGCTGTTACCACGAGCATCGACGCCGAGACCGGCCGCCTCTTCACGCTGAAGATCAGCGATGGGCAGTCCCCGCCGACCTTCCTCACCATCGGCGGCGCCAAGTCCACCCGCATGACCTTGAATGCGGCGCCCGTCGACATCACCAACGTCGCCTCGAACGGCTGGAAAGAGTATCTGCCCGGCGGCGGCGCCAAGGAGTTGTCCATCTCTCTCCAGGGCGTGTTCGACAGCCGCACCCCCGGCGCCCGCAAAGTCTGGGACGCGGCCATGGCCCAGGGCGCCAGCGGCTACATCGAGGCCCAGCTCATCAGCGGTCACGGTGACAGCTTCGTCGGCACCTTCGTGGTCGAACAGTATGAGCGCAGCGGCGAAGACAGCAACGCCGAGCAGTTCTCCTGCTCCATCAAGTCCAGCGGTCAGCCGGTCTACATGGCGGCGCCGTAACGCCTCCCCCTGACCCGGACCAGGAAAACCCGTTGGCCGTAAGGCTGACCGCCCCCGCGAGGCGTGGGGCGGAGGCGTCCGGGATGCGCCTCCGCCCTGTCGCGATCAATCCCGCCTATCCTGGAGACGATCCATGTCCAAGATCGAAGACATCGCCAATGGCCCCGTCGCCCTTTCCATCGGCAGCAAGGGTTTCTTCCGCACCATCGGCGAACCGCCGCGCAGCCGCTTTGCTGCGCCGGTCGCCCCGCCACCGGAAGCCGCTGCCCTGCTGACCGAGATCAACGCCAAGGCTGCCGAACTGGAAGCCTTGATCGAGCGCGCCCGCGATCTGCGCTACCCGCTGATCGCCGCCATCGGCGCCGACGTCCAAC
This sequence comes from Azospirillum sp. A26, assembly GCF_042604635.1. Taxonomy (NCBI): domain Bacteria; kingdom Pseudomonadati; phylum Pseudomonadota; class Alphaproteobacteria; order Rhodospirillales; family Azospirillaceae; genus Azospirillum; species Azospirillum sp. A26. The sequence continues at coordinate 2,278,289 of NZ_CP170472.1, forward strand.
TCGACGCCACCGTCGACTTCATCACCGAGCCGCAAGAGGTGGTCGCGCTCGAACCCGGCGAACTGCTCTGCGGCGCATCCCTCGGCACGGACTACTTCGGCGAGGGCCTGAAAGCCCTGGAAACCGCTGTCTTCTGGACTGCCAAGGGCCTGACGGCCTCCTGATCTGCGCCCCTTCCTTTCCCGACGAACCGTCTATCCCGGAGACGACACCATGAGCACCCTTCCGCTTTCCGCAGGCCTCTTCCGTTTCGATCTGCTCGCCAGCCAGTCCCGCAACCGCCGCGAGATGTTGGTGGTCGCCGAGCAGAAGCTGGCCGAGACCGAGGCCGAGGCGACCGCCGCCCGTCGCGCGGCCGACGAAGCCGCTGCGACCGCCGCCAAAGCCAAGGCCGAATTGGACGCCTTGCTGTCCGGTCTGGCCGCTGGCGCGCCCGAGGACGAAGCCCGCACCAATGCCGCCAAGGAGGCGGCCCAGACTGCCGCCGACACCGCCGCCAAGCGCGAGGAAGATGCCAAGGCTAAGGCCGTGGCGCTGGAGGGAGACAAGGGCCTGCTCGGCACCCTGCGCACCAGCATCGCCAAGGTGGACGAGGACGAATGCAAGCTGACGGTGCGCCCGGTCTACCTGCTGCGGGTGCCGAATTTCCGCATCAACAGCCAGTTCGACCAGTGCTATTACGACGTCCCGCTGGCTCCGACCGACCGCAAGCTGTGGCATGCCATCCAGGCAGCCGTCCAGCGCGCGGGAGACGAATACGGCGTCACCACCGCCCATCCGGATTTCCAGGCCCTGGACAAGGCGTTCCGCGAGACCGGCGGCGGTAAGGTTCCCCAGGCAGTGGTCGGTCTGTTCGAAGACCTGTTCGCCCGCACCAGCGACTCGCCCGAGGTCCGCAAGATCCTGAAGCTGCGCAAGGCCCACACCGCCGGTCTGACCATGCTGCGCCTGCGCTTCTATGTCGCCGGCCTGTCGGGTCTGCCCGGCGCCGAGGACTTCAGCGTCGAGCGGTCGGAAGGTGACGCCTTCCAGATGGCGACCGAGGACAGCATCGCCCTGATCCCGCCCTCGGACATCGACGCCATCCTGCAAAAGCTCGACGATCTGGGAACCGCGCGGGGCCGGGAGGGAAACTCCTAAAGATCGCCGTTGCCGTCGCGACCGATCCGAAACGCTACGACGGCGAGGCGATAGGGCCGTGGCGGGTTGGTGGGGAGACCTACCGCACCAACCCCCGCGACCGCCTCGAACCCTGGTGCTGGTCCATGCTGCACCTGTGGCGCCTGTTCCAGGGCGGCATGGGAGCGGGTCATCTGCCGGAAGGTCCGGCCAGCATGGACCAAAGCGTCAAGATGATGGAGGCGTTCGCGATCATGAGCGCCTTCGAGAATGAGCTTCAGGGCAGCAAACGGCCCGGCAGCATCACCAAGGCCGATGTTTCGGACATCCGGGCCAGCATCGACCGGGCACTGGAAATCTACCCGGACGGAAAGGCCTCGGGCGCGCTGCTGGACGCCGTGAGGAAGTCGCGCGGCCAGAAAGCAGCATGAGGCCCCCATGGCGCGTTCCCTTTATATCGACCGCGTGGTTCGCGTCCTCCGGCAGGGTGCCGAGGACGTGGTCCAGCGGGCGCTTGCCGAGACGGTCAAGCGGGAGTTGGGCCGCGTCCTCGTCCAGGCGCAGCCCGACACCTACCAGCAATGGATCGACGGGAAGCTGGGGGCGCCCATCGCCTCCATCGGCCCGGCCGGCATCGCGTATTTCGAGTTCAGCTATATCCGGACGATCCTCGGCTTCGCGGCGGAACAGCTCCGCCAGTCGTCGCCGGTGGACATCTACGACCCGGACGACAGGGTGTTCGAGGAAAGCCACCTCCTGTTCTGCGACGGGAAGGAGGTCGGCACCCTGAAGAACGGCGCGGACCTGACCTTCATCGATCGGTTGGACCCGCGCGCCGAGTTCGTCGTCACCAACGCCCAGCCCTACGCAGCGAAGCTCGAACGGGGTCTGTCTGACCAGGCGCCCGACGGCGTGTTCCGGCTGGTCGCCTCCACCGTCTCCCGCCGATACGGCTCCATCGTTACCTCCCGGTTCCTCTGGCTGCGGCTGGAGGGGCTGGAAGAGGCCGCCGCATACCCCGCCATCGCCATCCAGGCGCGATAGCCGCCCCTCCGACGAGGCTCCCATGACCGAAGAAAAGATCGCCTCCCTAACCGTCGACGGTTCGGGCGCGCTGAACACGCTCGACCAGATCGAGGCCCGGATGGACAAGGTGGGGGACTCTGTGGAGTCCAATTCCCGCCGTCTCGCCAGCTATGGCCGCGACTTCTCGGCCATCGCCCGGTCGCTCGGCGTCTACACCGACGCATGGGAGCGGGTGAAGCGGGTTCAGGAGGGGGCGCAGCGGGCCGTCGATGCCGGCCGTATCACCCAGGAGCAGGCGAACCGCGTCATCGGCGAGGCCAAGCTCCGCTACGACGAGACGGCCCGCTCCGCCAAGGCGGCGGCCGATGCCCAAGCCCAGGCGGCAGCGGAGATGGCCCGCGCCACCGCCGCCACTGCCCAGGGCCTGGAGCAGGTCCGCCGGCAGTACGACCCGGCCTATGCCGCCGCCGCGAAGTACCGGGACGAGGTGGCCCGCGTCTCAAAGGTCATGGATGCCGCCGGGGTGACCGGCCACGAGTATGCGGCCACGCTGAAGGCCATCGCCGACGCGCTGGACCCGGTCACGCGGGCCGAACGGCAGCGCGCGGAGGAAAGCGCCCGCGCGGCCGAGACGGAAGCCCAGGCCCAGGCGGCGCTTGCCGACGAACTCGACCGGGTGCGGAGCCGCTACAACGGCAGCAGCGCCGAGGTGAGGCGGTACATCGAAGAGATGAACCGGGTTACGCGCATCCTCGAACAGGCGAACGTCGCCGAACAGGAGCGCGTCCGCATCCTCGGCGAGGTGGCCGCCGCCTACGATCCGCTGGTCAGGGCGGAGAAGGAGCGCGCCGACGCCGAGCGTCGTGCCCAGGAGCAGGCCGAACAGGCCACCCAGCAGATGATCGAGCGCGAGCGCGCGACCCAGCGCGCCGCCGACGCTCAGGAGCATTTCAACCGGCTGTTGGGCGTCAACACCGCGAGCCGCACCTCCGCCGCCGGCTCCGCCTCGGTGTTCGAGGGGGCCGATCAGGAGGCCCAGGCGCTTCAGCGCCTCCTGGACAAGCTGGACCCGGCCGCCGCCGCACAGCGTCGCTTCGCCGATCAGCAGAAGCAGTTGGACGAAGCGCTCGCCGCGAAGAAGATCGATGACGCCCAATACACGCGGCTGACCAAATCGTTGCAGGATCAGCAGGCCGCCTTCACTGGCGCCGCCCGCAGCGCCACCGCCCACACGCGCGCCCTGCAAATCCTCTCGCCGCAGCTCTCCGACATCGCCGTCCAGGCCTACAGCGGCACCAGCGCCCTCACCATCCTGGTGCAGCAGGGGCCGCAGATTTTCGACGGCCTGATGGCCGCCGGCAAGGAGGCGGTGGTCGCCGCCGCCCGCTTCGCCCTCCTGGCCGCGCCCGTGCTCGCCATCGGCGCCGCTCTGGGGGCCGTCGCCTATGGCGCCGCCCGCTTCAACAGCGACGTGCGCGAGTTCGACCGGACCGTCCGACTGACCGGCGGCGCCGTTGGTGTCGCGTCCGGGCAGTTCGCCGACTTCTCCGATCAGGTGGCGGCAACTGCCGGGGTCTCCCAGGCCTCGGCGCGCGAGATGGTCACCGCCTTCGCCGGCACCGGCCGCATCGGCGCGGGCATGCTGTCCGACCTGACCAAGGCGACCAAGGATTGGGCGCTGGTCACCGGCCGGGACACGGACGAGGCGAGTTCCGACCTCGCCAAACTGTTCTCCGATCCGTCCAAGGCGGTGGACGAGCTGACCAGCCGTTACGGGCTGTTCGACGCCGCCCAGGCGCGCGTCATCAAGAACTATCAGGCCCAGGGTGAGCTGGAGCGCGCCCAGCAGCTCCTCCTTCAGGGGCTGGAGAACCGCGCGGCAGGAGCGGCAGAGAAGCTGGGCGCCCTCGAACAGGGCTGGAAGAACCTCAAGAAGTTCGTCTCCGACGGGGTCGATGAGATTGCCAGGGCCGAGCAGGGTCCGAGTCGGCAGGAACAAATCCAGCGTCTGCAATGGTCTCTGAATGGCTCGGGCGGCTACCTGACCACCGCCGGCCGCCGCGCCGACGAAGACGAGCTTGCCCGCCTGGAGCAGTTGGAGCGGGACGACTCGATCCAGGGATGGGCCAACGGTGTGCGGGCGGAGTTCGTCCGCGTCTCGCACTCCATGGACGAGTTCGCCCGCTCGGTCGACCCGGTGATCGCCGCGCAGGAGGCGCTGGAGAACCGGACGAAGCAGGTGGCGCGGGCGGAAGAACTCGGCGCGGTGTCCAAACAGGAGGCTATCCGCCTCCTTGAGCTCTACCGCCGCCAGCTTCTCGACACGCTGAGCCCGACCCAGGCGTTCGCCGAAGAGACCGAGCGACAGGCCCGCGTCATGGAGGCCGCAGCAGGCCGCATGCGCGACTTCGAACAGCAGCGGCAGGCCACCCTGGCGAAGCGCGGCGCCAAGCCGGGCGACAGCCTGACGCAGGGCGAAACTGCGACGATCAACACCACCCTTGACCGCAAATACGCGGCCGAGGCTGCCGACCGGCACCGCACGGCGCAGGAAGCGATCATCGACGCCCGCGCGCTTGCCGCCGCCACCGCGTCGCTGTCCCAGCCGGCCATCATCGCCGCCCAGGCCGAGGCCGTGTTCTTCAAGGTGTTGCGGGAGAGCAACGACTGGAAGAAGGCGGATCGAGCCGAACGTGACGCCTACACCAAGGGCATGATCGAGTGGTCGGCGCAGGTCGATGCATCGGTCAAGACGTCCTCCCTTGCCGTAGATGCCGCCCGCCGGCTGGCCGCCGCGCAGGCGCAGGGCGGTGACATCGCCATGGCGATGGCCCAGGCGCAGAACGTCTATGCGGAGAACATCGCCCGCGGCATCGATCCGACCCGCGCCCGCACCCTGGCGCAGGCCGACCTGCAGAAGTCCATGGCGGCCCTGGCAGGTCAGCAGGCGGCATGGAACCGCGACCTTGCCGAGCAGATCGAGGCGGCCCGCCGGCTGGCCGATGCCGAGGGAGTGTCCGCCGCCGCGGTCGCAGAAACGACCATTCAAAACAAGGCCAGGGCGCAGGCGCTGAAGGAAGGCGTCGGCCTGGAGTCCGACCGCGCCCGCGCCATCGAAGTGGGCACCCGCGCGCTGGAAGCCCAGAACGCTATCGCGCGGGTGAACAACACAATCCGCTCGCAGAACCGCGATCTCCAGCTCGCCCGAGCCGAATACGACCTGCTGGGCTCCAGCAATGCCGAGCGGGAGCGCGGCGTCGCCATCATGAAGGCGACGCTGGAGGTGCAGGACTCGGCCGATTGGCAGCAGGCGCCGAAGGAGGCCCGTGACGCCTGGGTCGCCCAGGCCGGCGCCGTCGCCGAGTATCAGGCGCGCGTTGCCGATGCCACAGCAACCAGCCGCGATTTTGCCTCTGCCATCGCCACCGGTTTCGAGAACGCGCTGCTGTCCGGGGAAAAGTTCTCGGATGTCCTGAAGTCGCTGGTGAAGGACATCGAGCGGGTGTTCCTCCGCAGCTTCGTCACGAAGCCTCTGGAGACGTGGGTCCAGGGCACGATGACCAAGCTGCTGTCGCCGACACCGGTCGGCGACAGTGCGGTTCAGCCTGTGAAGGCGGCCGATCCAGGCGGCAACCTCGCACGCTTCCAGGAGCTGGCCCGCCGGGCGTCCACAGCCCCCGTGCCGGTGCTGGTCACGAACGCCGCCGGCATGGGTGGGATGGGTGCGACCGACGCCCAACCCCTGCCGGTGGCGGTCAAGAGCGCGGCCGGGCTGGAAGTTATGGCCGATCAGATCGCCGGCAAATACGGGCTGGATGCTAGCCTGTTCAAGGCGGTCATCACCCGCGAGTCGTCGTGGAACCCGAACGCCGTAAATCCCAAGTCTGGCGCGGCCGGGCTGGGTCAGGTGATGCCGGCCAACTGGAAGGCATACGGCATCACCAATCCGCTCGATGCCCAGCAGAACATGGAGGCATCGGCCCGGATCCTGCGCGAGCACCTTGACCGAGCCGGCGGCGACGTGTCGAAGGCCCTGTCCACATACAGCGGCCATATCAAGACCAGCGGCGACGCCTATGTCGCTTCCGTGATGTCGACCAAGGGCGCCTACGACCGCGGCACCTCCGCCATGGAGACGGCCAGCCGGGCAACCAGCGGCGTCACCGCGGCGCAGGAGCGCGCCCGCCAAGCCCAGGTCGACGCGGTGGAGGTCCAGCACACCGCCACCGACAGCACCCAGACGATGGCCGCCAGTCAGCAGTCGTGGGTGGACAGCACTCTCGGGCTGACCAGCGCCACCGACGGCGCATCCTCCTCCCTCAAGGCCCACAGCCTTGCGATGGGCGACGGTGCCGCCGCTGCCACCGATGGGCTGACCAAGGCGGGCGACAGCGCAACCGCCTTCGGTGCGGCGGCGACAGAAGGCGCGGACACCTTCCTCGGCGGCCTCTCCAAGATGCTGAGCGGAGCCGGCGACTGGATCAGCGGGCTATTCAGCGGCACCGGCCAGCAACAGAAGGTGATCAAGAACGCTGACGGAAGCACGTCCTTTGCACCGTCGGTGAAGGGGGCCGGTGGATCGTGGCTGGACCGTCCGATCTTCGAGGACACCAGCCCGCAGGCGTTGTTCGACGCCGGGCAAGGGGGCAGTTGGAAGAACGGTCAATGGGTCAACCCCAGTCAGTCGGGTGGGCTGACGTGGGGGCAGTCCCTGCAAGGCGTCGGCGGGATCGCAAGCGGCGCCATGACGGCAACCCAGAAAGGCGCGACCGCCGGCCAGAAGATCGGCGGCGGCCTGATGATGGCCGGCGGCGTGGTGGCGATGATCCCCGGCGGCCAGATCGTCGGCGGCGTGATGATGGCGGCCGGCGCACTGCTGTCAGCCGTGACGGGTGCGAAGGATCGCGGCGAGAAATACTCGATCTCGCACATCACTCTCCAGGGCAACAGCAAGTATGCGCTCGGTGCCTCTGCTCAGGACAATGACGGCGATGCGACCCGTTTCAACTCTGATGCCTCGAAGGTCGCGAAGGGCCTGAATGACATTGCGGCCCGGCTGGACCTGAAGCCCGGAACGGCCGACAGCTACATCGACAGCAAGAACAAATCTGCCGAGCAGGCGGCGCTCGATATCCTCAAGGGCATGAAATCGGGCGTGCCCGAGATCGCCTACGCCATCGCGCACGAGAGCGCGGTGTCGCTGGAGGACATGCTCAACCATCTGGAGTTCGCGAACGGCTTCAACACCCAAGTCCAGGCGCTCCGATCCACCATTTCCGACCTTTTCAGCGAGTTTCAGACCGGGGTGGAGGCCGGTAACACGCTTGGTCGGACCCTGACCCAATTCGTCGACAATGCTCAGACCGTCTTCGCGGTCAGCAAAGGCGCCAAGCTGCCGGGGTTCGCTCGCGGCACGGTCTCCGCGCCGTCGGGATGGGCCATCGTAGGCGAAGAGGGGCCGGAAGTCGTCCAACTGGCCGGTGGCGAGAGGATTTGGAACGCTCGCGAAAGCGCTCAGATGCTGGCCGCGCAAGGCATCGGCGCCGACACGGAACTGGTCCACGTCCGGCCCGATGAGCTGGCGTGGATGCGCCAGACGCTGGGCGGCATGCAGACCAATCCCAGCACCGGCCTGCCGATGTTTCTTGAGGGGGAGACCGGTGGCGTCAGCGATACCGGCGGGTCGAGGGGCGGAGCCGGCAGCGGCGGAGACAGCAACGACGACGACAGTGGTGGCTGGGGGCTCGGCGGGCTGGTAGATGCCATCTCGGGCTTTGCCGACGACATCAGCGGCTGGACCAGCGACATCGCTGGCTGGGTGTCGGATCTGGCCGGCTGGCAGAGCGACAATGCCGAGAACACCGCCACGCAGACAGAGGCGATGGCCGGGCTGATCGGCCTCGGCCCGACCGCCGTTGCTGCCGCCCTGTCGGCTGCCGCCTCGACCATCGGGCCGGGCCTCACCGGCATGCTGGAGGCGATCACCGGCGAAAGGGGCACCGCCGCGGCGGTCAGCCACGACTATGGCGACCAGACCAGCGCCGTATCGGGCACCGCCGGTACCATCGGAGAGCGGGCCGTGGCCGCCAACGGCGGGCGCGGGTCTTTCGGGGCGTGGCAGGGCGCCTCGGCCGCGGAGATCGACAGCACGCTCGCCGCCCTGACCGCCGCCATCAAGGCGGACCCCACCGGCAAGCTGACGTCGGAGATGGTCGGATCGGCGCGCGTCGGCGATCCGGGCAGCGGCGGGATCAGCGTGAAGGAGCTGGCGGACAACCCCGCGGCCATCCTGTGGAGCCAAGTCGGTGATCCGGCGATAGCGCTTCAGCAACTGGACACCGCGGCGCAGCAACTGCTCAAGACAACCGGTGCGATCCCGGAGGTGTTGCAACGGGCGCTGGATGGGGCCAACGCGCGGGCGGCTGCTCTCGGCATCCCGACCGCAACGGCTGCCCGGCAGGTGCAGGAGACGGCGGAGCGGCAGAAGGCTGAGAAGCTGGACGAACAGTTCACCGCGGTCGGTCTGGTCCGGAGTCGGGTTTCAGAGCTGAACGACATCGTCGTCAGCCTCGGCAACAACACCTTCAGCCCGATTGGCAAGGACTTCGACAAGCTCGCCTCGGACATGGCGAAGGCGGCCGACGCCTATATTGCCGCCGGCCAGACCGTTCCTGACGGTCTCTATGGCGCGATGAAGCAGATGCAGGCGCTCGGCGCGGTCAAGCAGCGCCTGCTGGATGAAGTGTCCGGCGTCACCGTCGAGACCAGCCCAGAACAGAAGAAGGTCGAGCAGCTCAAGGGAAAGTGGTCGAACACGGCCACGGATTTGGTCAAGGCGTTCAACAGCGTCGGCATCGTCGGCGACGAACTCGCCGCGAAACTGAACGAAGGTTTCTCGAATGCCCTGCGGCAGGAACAGGGCAGCTACAGCGACACGCTGGACACCGCATTCCGCAAGTCGAAGGGAGAGGAGGGATACGACAGCGCGGTCACGCTGATCGACAGCTACAAGACCGCGGTCGACGATGTGAACTCGCTCTGGCCGGAAGGCGCCGCCCGCGCCGACCAGATGGCGAAGGTCACCGGAACCCTCACCAACAACATGGCGGGGCTGGTCAAGTCGGGCAGCATCACCAGCACCAGCCTGCAACAGATCATCACCGCGTTCAGCAACACGCCCGAGGTGGTGAACGCGGCTCGGGCGGCGCTCCAAGCCCTGAACGACGCCACGGCGGAGGCGACCCGGACATTCAACTCCGGCGTCTCGGCCCGGATGCAGGCGGCGGTCGGGAATGCCCGCGGTTCGGGGCTGATCACCCTGGACGAGCAGCAGCGCCAGGAACTGAGGACCGCCCAGGAAGCCGGGAGGGACACCACCCAGCTTCAACAGGTCCAGTTGGCCGAACGCGGCCTGAAGGCGTTCGAGTTGGCCCAGGCGGACGTGGTGGCTGCCTACGACCAGCAGATCACCTCTCAGCAGGACCTGATCACGAACCTCCAGGAAGGAGCCGTCGCTGCCGCCGCCGTCGCAAGGCAGTTCCGGCAGGCATACGACAGCCTGGCGCTCGGCGACACCAGCCCGCTCGGTGCTTACGACAAGCTGTTGGAGGCCCGCCGGCAGTTCGAGGCAGCTTACAGCACTGCTACCAGCAGCACGGCCAGCGACACCGAGAAGACGGCGGCGCAATCGCTCCTCCAGCAACTCGGCCCGTCGTTGGTGTCGCTGGCGCAAGCCTACTTCGCCAACAGCAACCGGGAGGATTATGACCGGGTGCGCACGGTGTTCGACCAGCTCGGCACTGCGCCAACCGGCTCTGCCGGCGACACCGCCGATCAACAGCTACAGGCAGCCCAGGCCTCGCTGAAAGAGCTTCAGCGGCAGCGGGCCGATGCTGCCCGGATCGGCGAGCGGCAGTACGGCGCCATCTCCGACCTGAAAGGGGTGATGGATCAATCCTATGCCGTGTGGCAGGCGGCGCTGTCCCCGCTCCAGAGGTTGACGGGCACGACGCCCGGCACCTCTCAGCCGACCACGGTCAACACCTCTCGCTATGCCGCCTCCGCCGCGGTGCAGGCGCAATGGGACGGCCTGTCGGCCAGTGATCAACTGGGTGTTGCCCGGCAAATAGGATGGCAGGGGGACATTGACGAGTCCTTCAACATCTGGCTGGCGACCGCCTCCGGGAAAGAAGGCAGCTTCGAGTCTGAGGTTTCCACCGCCGACAAGCGGCGGCGCTTGCTGGCTTTCACAGCCGCAGACATCGAGGCGAATTTCGGTCAATTCCCGGATATCCAGGCCGCGCGTGCTGCCAATCCAGGCTTTGATTTAGCTGAGTGGTTCATACGAGCCGGCATCAATGAGGTGCTGGCGGGGACGCGGCATATCCCCGGTTTCGCAACTGGCACCATGGCAACCCCTCCCGGTGCGGTGTGGGTCGGAGAAAAGGGGCCGGAGCTGCTGTGGCAGGGCGGCGGCGCGGCGGTCGCGTCGAGTGCCGACTCGGTGCGGATCGCCAGCCTCTGGCAGTCCGCAGCCAATGACCGCATGCCGGCCAGCTATGCCGCCTTCACCCCGTCCCGGCAGGCGGCGCCGGCACAGCAGATCGACCTCACCCCGTTCTTGGACCGGATCGACGCCCTCACCCGTGAGGTGCAGATGCTCCGGGCCGAGCGGAGCCGCGACGCCCGCGGTCACGCGGCGCTGACCGAACAGGACATCGCCATCAACGCCGCAGGCCACGCCCGCACCGAGGCGGCGCTGAAGCGCGAGCAGAACGTGCGGAGGGCAGCATGACCATGATCCACCTCGTAGAAATCGGCTGTTATGTCGGCGGCACGTCCGGCAGCAGCCACGCGGTCGGGACGGGGCTGAAAAGCTTCGTCCAGACCGCCGGCCCGCAGGCCACCACATGGATGACGCTGCGGGTGGAGGCGGCCGACGGCTCCGAGGCATGGATGGACGGGCTGGTGGTGGATGCATCCGCCGCCGGCTTCACCCTGTCGGTCAAGGCGACGGGGGGAGGCGGGGTGCATGCAGGATGGAAGCTCGCCGCCGGCACCCTGCGCTTCGCCAACGAGGAATATGACCACTCCAGCGGCCCCGGCCCGTTCGAGCCGATCATCGCCGCCGACGGCTACGCCATGGGGTCCGTCACCCTTCACGGCGACGGCCGGTCCTTCGGCGCGGCCGACCGGGAAATGGGGTGGGTCAAGATCGCCAACACCGGCCGCCTCGATCACCTCCGCCGCTACGCCTATTTCGGCCGACTGGCGCGCGAGCTGGTGGTGGAGGGGCCGACTGCGGCCTATTCGACGGCCACCGTGCTGAGAACCGGCACGGTGGAGCAGCCGGTGGCGAATGCGGAAGACGTGCTGTTCAGGTGGCGCGGCAAGCTGTCCGATCTGGACAGCCGGTGGCAGTCGTCCACATATCCCGGCACCGGGGCGGGCGGCATGTCCACGGTCGGCGGCGAGGGGCTGAAGGACCAGCCTCGTCCCCGCCTCCGCGGCTACCGGCCGCAGATCGAGCCGGTGCCCACCAACAACGCCGGGGACCTTCGGCAGATCAGCGACCGCCTCATCCATGGCGTCGCCGATGGCCGCAACAAAGGCGCCCCCATCGCTGTCGGCGTGAAGTGCTCGACGCTGGCCGCGCTCCAGGCCGCGAGCCCCGCGTCCGGCACCTTCAACTGGTACGACGGGTCCGGCGGGGACGGGGCATGGTGCAAGACCACCTTCGGTTCGCAGGGTGGCGTCTTCACCCTGGCGGCGTGGGAGGGAGCAACGGCAGCCGACCGAACGCTGGCGCAGGTCTGGCGGCGGATCCTGATCGAAGACTGTGGGTATGGCTCGCTGGACATCTCGGCTGCCGACGTGGCGGCGCTGGACACTGCCTGCCCTTGGGAGGCGGGAGTTTGGGCCGGAACCTCGGAGAAGACCAAGCGGGAGGTCCTGGACGATCTGTGCGGCGGCGTCGCCGGCTATCACGACGACGACCTCGGCCTGTGGCGCATCACCTACGACGGGGCCGCCGCGGGCGAGCCGGCGCTGACCTTCCGGCGGCTGACCGGCATCGACGAGGATGCCCCGCTTGGCCATGTCCCCTACACCTCGCTGGAGCTGGTGGTCAGCGGTGACGACACCCGCGGCCTACCGGTCTGCGGTGTTGATGTGACCTTCGCGCCGCGCGACCGGCGGCTCGATGCCGGCGATCTTGCCGGCGACAGCACCTCGGCAACCGACCCCGTGGGCGGCGCCGATGTTCGGACGCAGATCACCAGCGAGGCTCTCACCGCGACATGGCCCACCACGGGCGACGGCAAAGACCCGGCCGTCATCGCCCTGTGGGGGGAGCGCCGGCTGCCGATCAAGACCGCGCTGCGTTACCGGGCCGACGCCCTCGCGCTCGCCCAGCGGCTGTTCGCTGTGCATTCCAAGCTCCGCGACCGCTTCACCCTGACCGCCGACCTGACGCCGGAGACCAGCATCGCGCGGCCGGGGTTGGACATCGCCGTCCAGTCCACTCGCTACGGGCTGTCCGACGGAAAGACGCTGCGCGTCAACGGACGCGAAATGGAAGGCCGCAGCATGAAACTCGACCTGATGGAGGCACCTGAATGAGCGACCTCGCCGCGATCATCGGCCTGGAGCGCTGGACCGGACAGTTCGTGTTCGAGGCCGGCGGCGCCCCCTGGGACCCCGACCGGCCGGTGTCGAACCTCGGCAGCATGCCCCTGTACCGGCTGGGGCAAACCGCGACCGGAAACCTGTCCGACACCGTCTTCATCGCCCGCTCGCTGACGCCGGTGCCGGTCGGTCTGCTTGCCTTCGTCGGGCACAATGGCGACGGCGACGACACCTTCGACATCGAGTTGTTCGCCGATCACGACATGCACGAGCCGGTGGGCTCGATCCTGGGCGAAGAGTTCTGGCCCATCGTCTACGACCGGTCGGCCCTGCCGTTCGAGCACGAGTCGTTCTGGACCGGCAAGCTGCCGGCCAGAAAGCGGGCGCTGAGGCGCGCACCGGTCCGGCCGGTGTGGCTGCCGACCCCGGTGATGGTTCAGGCGATCCGCGTGACCATGCGACGCGATAATCCGTCCATTGGGCCATTTCGGATCCGCATGTTCGAGATCGCGCTCGGGCATCAGGTGTCTATCGCTCCGGCGCTTGACCTGTCCTACGGCCTGCGCTTCCGCACCACCAGCGTGGAGGCGGAGTGCGGCCACAAGGAGTTCAACCGGCTGCCGGCACCCCAGGTGTGGAAAGGCTCCCTGGCCTACCTGCCGAATGATGAAGCCCGCCAGTGGATGTACGACGCCCTGGAAGAGTACGACCTGGACGTCCCCTTCCTCTTCCTGCCGTTCCCTGGCCGCGGCGTCGACTGGACCCGCATGTGCCAGCTCGTCCGCAATACCGATCCCGGCACCTTCAGCGTCGTGACCGGCAGTCACGATCAGGTGCCGTTCGCCTTTGAAGGAGTTCTCTGACCATGGTGATGCTCAAGGGCAAAAGTTACACCGGCGACGACCTCGGTACGAATTTCGGCCACAAGAAGAAAACCCAGGCCGGCGCCGATGGGGTGACCCGCGACCAGTGGGAGAACCTGTTCGTCGACGGCATCGCCGAGATGTCCGACCGAGTAGCGGCGGTCACCACGCTACAACAGGGGGCGGCTGCCTCAGCCTCCGCCGCCTCCGCCAGCCAGACCGCTTCCGCCGGGTCGGCAACCGCAGCGGCCGGCAGCGCGTCAACCGCCACCACGCAAGCGGGCATCGCTGTTGCCGCCGCCAACACCGTGGCCGGCATCGTTCAGCATGTGCAGCCATACGAGATCGCCGGCATCCCGCCCATCCTCGATTTCCCTTTCTCCGGCCCGAATGCGGTCCCGGCTGGGGTCATCACCGGATCGTCCTCCAAGTGGGTGACGGACAAGGCGGGCCTTCTGACCAGCGTTGCCGCCGGCACGCCGCCAATCGACTACGACCCTGTGACTGCCGCCCTCCGGGGGCTGCTGGTGGAGGAGGCGCGGACCAACCTGCTGACTTACAGCCGCACGCGCAGCAATGCAGCGTGGTCTAAAACGCGGTGCACGATCTCGGAGAACAGCGACACCGGCATTGACGGCACGGCAGCGGCTGACCGGATTGTCGCCGATGGAACCGGGGCTTTTGTCAACACGACGCAGGCAGTGTCTGGCTCCGGCTCCACACGATACGTCTACTACGACGTGCTGAAACCCGGCACCCTGACGCAGGCTGGTCTTCGCCTGCAAGTCGGCTCGTCGTCCTATGTGGGCAAGGTATTTGACCTGTCCAGCGGGACGGTGGTCGCCAATACTGACGCCTCTGCGCCGGCCGGGTTCGGGATCGTTCCGCTGTACGGGGGCTACTACCTCTGCTGGATCAGCGATACCACGGCATCCGGCTTCACTGCACCGGCCGGCTTCACCTACCTCGCGGCAGCAGGTTCCATTGGCAGCTCGCCGTCGGCCGGCACGTACATCATCACCGATGGCGCGCAGCTCGAAGCTGGTGCGTTCCCCACTTCGAGGATCGTCACCACCTCATCCACTGTCAACCGCGCGGCCGATGTCAACTCGCTGGCAGTGTCCAACATCCCCGGGTGGAATGCATCTGAAGGAACGATCTATGTGGAGGCCGATATGCAGGTCACCACGACATACCCTGCCGTGATCCAGCTCGATGACGGCACGTTCAACAACTTCATCCGGATCATCGGTATCCCCAACTCAACCGCTCTGTGGGCGGAGGTGTACGTCGGGGGGGTAGCGCAGGCCACGCTTGTGCTCGGCAACATGACTGCCGGCACAACATTCCGCGCTGCCATATCGTGGAAAGCGAACGCCTTCGCCGCCTGCCTCAATGGCGGCGCGGTCGTTACCGATACCAGCGGCTCCGTGCCGAGCGTCACCCAATTGAAGCTCGGCAGCGGCGGTGCGACTGCGCTCGGAGGCCATATCCGCCGATTTGTGGGGTGGTCTCGCGCACTGCCTTCGACTCTGCAACTCCTAACCGCGTGAGGCTGATATGCCCAAGACCCTGCGCCTACGCGCGGACACTGAGGCCGCGCTTATCGACGCCCTGCCGATGCTGCGTCAGGGCGACGGATGGCTTACCGCCGGCCCGCTGTGTGACTTCGACCCCATCGGCCCGCTCGCCCTGACCGCCCCTGTGCTCGATCCGGATACCGGAGAGGTGACGGAACCCGCCGACATAGACGAGCGGTGGCATGCCAACATCCGCGGCCCGCGTGTCGGCGCCGATCCTGACGCCTGGGCCGCCATTGTCGTCGCCGCCGAGCCCTTCACCCTGACCGACATCGCTAACCCGCGCCGGAGGTTCCAGCCGTGACTATTCCACTCGCCTCTCCCACGGTAGCCGGCATGATGGGACCGCTAGACAAGCAGCGCGTCGACGCGGTGCCCGGCATGCAAACCAGCCTGACGACCGTGCAGGCCGCCGTCACCGCGGCGCAGGCTGGGGTGACGACCTCTATCCAGCAGGGGCTCCATACGATCTGGCTGCCCGCTATCGGCATGATCGGCCGCGTCACCAGCGGCCCGATCTACAACAGCACCGAAACAACCACCAACAAGGTGTTGATGGCCGGCTATGACTTCGACCCGAACACAGCGCAGTACGGGCAATTCATGGTGGCCATGCCGAAGAGTTGGAACCTTGGAACGGTGACTGCGCATTTTGTGTGGACCGCCCTGACGGGTAGCGGCTCCATCATCTGGGGCATCCAGGGCCTTGCGGTGGGTGATGGTGACGCGCTGGATGCGGCCTTCGGATCGGCGGTCACGGTGACGGACACCCTGCTGACCGCCAGCCAAGCCCACCTGACCGGCGCCACAGCAGCTATGACCATCGCGGGCAACCCCGCCGCCATGGACAGCGTCATTTTCCAAGTCTACCGGGACGCGGCGGCCGGCGGCGACACGCTGACCTCGTCGGCGCGTCTGCTGGGCGTCAGGCTCTACCTGACCATCGCGGCGCAGACGGACGCCTGACCATGCTCCTGAATGCACTCAGTCCGTCTGCCACTCTACCCACGCGCCGTGGATGGTCGGCATTCATGATCTCTTGCCAGTCGAAGCAAGGGGGAGGAAACTATAATTATCAAATTCGAGAGTTGAGGTTTCTATCTGGCAGCGCTCAGATACCGGCCGTAAATATGACAGGAGCTAACTCTCCAGCGCCGCTGGTTGTATCGGCCTCTGATTACTCCGATGCGAACTATCCTTGGCAGGCTTTCGACGGCACAGCGAACCTTTGGTCATCTGCCGGGCCAGATGGCTTTCCATGGCTCCAACTGTACCTCGGCGCAGGTGCTTCCGTTGGGGTCAGCGGCGTAGTCATGACTGCCGCCGCGGGGCTGGGGGCACCCACGTCGTTTCAAGTCTTCGGCTCCCAGAACCTCACAAACTGGACGCTTATCGCATTCCCCGGCGGCCTGACCTGGGCCGACAGCGAAACCAAGACCATCACTTGGTAGCGCGACAACACTCCAACCCCCGACCAACCCGGCCGCCGCGAGCGGCCTTTTTCGTGCCCGGAGGTTCCCCATGCCCGATGGCTCATCCCCGGCCGAGCAGCAGGCGCTGGCCGACTGCGGCGGCGACAAAGACGCCGCTATCCTGCTGCTCGCCCTTCTTCTGACCAAAGCCCGCGGTGGGCTGTCCGCCGGGCTGTTGCGGTTGCCGCCGGCCGACCGGCGGTAGAAGCGTTACGGACGCCCTGTAACGCATAATTCCCCACCATGGAGACGACCATGACCACCATGCCCACCGGCGCGGCGATCCCGCGCGCCATCACCGTCACGCCGCTGACCCACCCCGAAGCGGTCGACCTGATCGTCTTCGCGGAGGTGACCAGTCGCCGCACCTATGAAGCGCGCTACGTCCACCCGACATGGCCGGGCGGAGAGAGCGGCGTGACCATCGGCATCGGCTACGACCTTGCCCACCACGATCCCGACGACTTGGTGCTGGACTGGCCCACCATGCCGCCGGGCTCGCGCGCCCTGCTGGAGCGGGCTTGCGGCGTGTCCGGCATGCCGGCTAAGGACGCTGCTGCCAAGCTGTCCAGCGTCGTCGTGCCCTGGGATGCGGCCTACGCCTGCTTCCGGGATCGGACCCTGCCGAAGTACGAGCGGATGACTGTCGATGCTTTCCCCGACTCGGTCGACCTTCCGCCCCTGTGCTTTGGCCCGCTGGTCAGTCTCGTCTACAACCGCGGCGCCGGCATGGGCGAACAGGGAAAGGCGTCCTGGGACAGCCGGCGCGAGATGCGGGCCATCCGGGACCTGATCGCCGCCGGCCGGTTGGACGAGGTGCCGGCGCAGTTCCGGGCGATGAAGCGGCTCTGGCCGGGCGTGGGTGGGCTTCTGACCCGCCGCGATGCCGAGGCCGCCATGTGGGAACGCGGGCTGGCCGGGCTCATGGAGGGGTAAACTTTAACGGGGCGGCGCCCAACTTAGATGAACTTGAGGACGAAGCTCCCTGACTGCGATACACTTATTTTGCGAAGCGAGGGTTGAGCTATGTCTGAACACGATGTAAATGGACCGGATTGGACGGGCGTTCCCGAAGCAATTGCGAAAGAAATCTCTCGACAAGGAGAGGTTAGAACCGCAGCCCTTATGACAATCTCATTGGCTACCGTTCAAAGAGCGATGACGTTTGCCAGCATCACAGCAACAGCCACCACAGCAACAGTTGGTGCGGGAATTGCCTCCGCATCAGGATCTCCATTGTTCGCAGGCTTGACCGCGCCTGCCTTTACCGCCGCACTCTTTTTTTGGCTCAGCTGCATCTTGTGTGTAACTCAGGCGCGCCCCATCCCCCTGCATGCCCCTGGCAAACATCCTCAATTGCTTTATGGCGATACCGAATACATGGCAGGCCCTGCGCAACGCTCGTTCGGTTGGGATGCAGAGACATATCAAACTTCAATCAACTTCAACGAGGAATGCCTCGCCCGAGATGGCCGCCATATGATGACGGCCATCTGGTTGGCAGTCTTTGCCCCAGCCGCCGCCCTTATTTCTTGGGTGGCTGAGGGGGCGGGGGTGGGGGCATGGGTGGCCGCGGTGGGCCAGCACCTGGGCTTCCTCTAGTAACTGGTGGTGGCGGGGGAGGCTTGGAAAAGCGCATGATTACTCCATCAGGCTTGTGACGCACCTGATGGTAGTGAAGGGATGCTAAAGAGTCGATCCCAGCTTCTCCCAAATCAAGGCCGCCCCTCACCGGGTGGCCTTTCTTCTTCCGACATCAACCAGCCGCCCGGCCTCCCGCCCGGCGGCTTTTTTATGCCCACAAGGAGGGGCAATCATCATGGGCGTCAGTATCCCGCCCATCAACGCCCCGACGCTAGGCGAAGAGAACCGCGGGGTTGGGTGGGGAATAGCCTGTTCGCCACTGGCTGCGAACGCGACTTAAAGAGAAAACGTATACAGCCACGTCGATATCCGATTGGGAACCATATTCGGGTTGACCGCAAGTTGAGCGCATTTTGAATTTCGCAAACTATGGTCATGACAATGGCCTTGCGCTCGTTCTCAACCATGGATCACGGATACCATGATGATTTTGCAACATTTTCGGATCTTAATTGTAGAAGATGATGGTCTTGTCTTGTTGGGACTTGCCGAAACATGTGAAGCCGTCGGCTATTCCGTGACCTGCGCCTACAACGGGAAAGACGGACTAAGGGCATTTGCCGCAGCACCGTTCGATGTGGTGGTAACCGACCTCAAAATGCCTGTGTGCGATGGCCGACGTATGATCCGAGAACTGCGCGCCGAATGGCCGTGCCTGCCAATCGTCGTGGTGACGGCCGATCCTCCTGCTGGCGGGGTGCGGGACCTGACAGGCGACACCCCCGGTACGACCGTTCTATTGCACAAACCCATGCCCGCTAACGCCTTGCTCATGGCATTGCGAGCGATCTTTGAAGCGAAAGACATTTCTTGACCAACTTCGACGCCGGCTGAGCGCCTCAGTCGGACAACAACGCAATCCGCGCGTCCCACCCGTCCGGGCTGAGTTTCCATGTGCCCGGCTCCTCGCCGGGCATCACCAGCCCCAGATCATAGCACTCAACCAGAAGCCAGCCGGGCAGGATTGGGTCTCTCTGCGCACAGATTTCTCCTGTGTCCGGACTGGCCGCCAGCAGACACAGGACTTGATCCTGCGTCAGATGCCTCTGCACGGCGGATCGGTTGCTGTACTGCGGCTTCGGCATGCTGACCTCCCTGTGGCTCCCCAGCATGCCCTCACTCCATCCACCTGACAATCCATCCGCCTGCGCGCCATCCCGGCCGCGGGCTTTTTCATGCCTGAAAGGAGGCATCTCATGTTCGGACTTCTCAGCCTCGCAGCCACCTACCTTATTCCGCTGCTTGGCGATGCCGTCGGCTCGCTGTTCAGCGACGACGCCCAGCCGGCGGCGAAGGCGGTCACCACAGCAGTTGCGCAGGCAGCCATCGACACCGCGGCCAAGGCCACCGGCATCACCATCACCGATGAAGCCTCGATGCAGCAGGCGGCGCAGGCCCTGCAAGCGGACCCGACCAAGTTGGCGGATTACCAGCGGGCACTGACCGAGCGGGCGCTTGGGGAAATGGCCGAGGTGACGAAGCGACTGTCCCTGGATAATGACGACCGAGCCTCGGCGCGGGCGCACGATCTCGCCTATCTCACCACCGGCAGGCGGAACAGCCGCCCGGACGTGCTGATCGGTATTGCCGTCGTCGGGGTGGTTGCCTGTGTCCTCACCTTGGTGCTGGGAAAGGTGGACGGCAACACCGCGGTGGGCGGCTTCATCATCGGCGTGGGGATGCTGTTGGCCGGCAAGATCGGGACCGCCTTCGATTTCGAGTTCGGCAGCTCGGCCGGATCGCAGGCCAAGGACGATGCGCTCCAGCAGCGTGGCGGGATGGGGCTGGCGCTCGGGCGCACCTTCGAGAAGGTGAAGGGGGTGGCGCGCTGAACTGCGGCGGGGGCCGCTCCCAGCGGGTGGCCCCCGCATCGGTTCGGCCGGCACACACGAATCATTTCAGAGGCGTCCCGATGAAATACATGTGATCGTATGTATAAAACTTACGGGATATGCCGATGATCAGCCGGGCAATGAAGATCAATGGCCGACGTGCCAGCGTGAAGCTGGAGTCGGGCTTCTGGAAGGCACTGGACGACATGGCCCGGCGGCGCGGGATAAGCATCATCGCCCTGATATCTGAGATCGACAGGACTCGCGGAACCGCGCCGCTCACCAGTGCATTGAGGGTGGCGGCTGTCTCATACTTCCGCGAGGCGCTTCATCGGATGGCTTGACCGGCCGGCATTGCCGGAGGAAACCACCACGAAGGCGGCCAGCAGGACGATCACCGCGCCGATCCCGGTCAGCATGCTCGGCACCTCGCCGAACAGCAGCCAGCCTAAGCCGGCGGCGGCCGGCACCGCCAGGAAGTCCAGCGGCGCCAGGAAGCCCACCGTGGCCCGGCTGAACGCCTTGGCCGCGGTGTACTGCGCCGCGACGCCGAACAGGCCCAGGGCGGCCAGGACCGGCCAGTCCGCAGCAGGCGGCGTCACCCAGCCCGGCAGAGCGGCGGGCAGGGTGCCCAGCACCGACGCGGCCGAATAGATCAGCACGATCAGGGCCGGCGCGTTGCCGGCCTCCGTCAGCCTGCGGACGGCTGTCTGGCTGCCTGCGGTGGCAACAGCCGCAACCATGGCCGCCAGCACGCCCCAGACCTGTTCCGGCTCCTGTAGGGCCGGCACCAGGGGGATGGCTGCGCCAATGAAGCCGATCACCACCGCCACCCACACGACCGGGCCGGACCGCTCGCTCAGCATCAGTTGGGCGGCGATGGGCAACATGAGTGCGCGGGTGAAGAAGATCAGGAACACCAGGGCGAGCGGCGCATTGCCGAGCGCATACATGAAGCAGTAGAGCGCCAGCACCCCCAGGCCGCACCGGAGCAGGTAGCCGACCGGGTCCTTCGCCTTGCCCAGGTCCGCGACGAGGCGCCACACCATCACCAGCACCACAGCCCCGGCGGCAGCCCGGAAGAAGGCCAGCTCGGCGGTGGGCAGCTTGGTGCCGAGGAACTTCGCTGCTGCCGACGAGGCGCTGAAGGTGATGGCGGAGGCGAGCGCCCAAAGAGCGGCTTGAACGGACGAGGGAAGCATTTCGCTCCGAGTCGGTATCGTGTGTGGGGGTGAACAACCCCTACCAGCGTCGGATCCGACCGGCAACGGCGATTGTCGTCACAATTTGTTACACTCGTTTCCAGACTGAAATTTTAGAGAATTCGTACGGCAGGTTGCAGTTAGGTGATTCCCGTAGGGTAGATCACAGCCGGCCGCCTCGCTCCGGATCGAATGATCCTGAAATAACATTTTTTCGATGAAAAGATGGCTCCCGAGAATAGTATCGTAGAAAATGAGTCATTTCTTTCCCGCATATCAAGAAAATATCACTGTATCATTAAAATTATTGACGTCTATTTCTTTAGTGGTAGAAAGTTGAAAAGGGAAGATTACCCGAGTATGCGCCTCGTTTGGTTGGGATCATCTTTCAATTGCCATAAAATTATGTGTCCCCTCTATTACCGTAATGTTAGCTTGGGTTGAGAGCGACCAAAGAGCACTGCCATGTCCTTCCTCGATCGCATCGACGACCTGCCGGCCCCGATAGCCGAAATCGTTCGCGTCACGGATGCGGCGGGCGGCGCTGTGGTGGCATTCAGCAGCGACGACCGCATTCTGCTTGCCAACCACGCGCAGCGGCAGCTGATGCCTTGCTGCGATTACAATCATGACGACACTTACTCATCTCTGTTTTGGCGGTTGTTGGACAGGGGGATGACCGGAAATCCGGTGGCAAAAGAAACTCCCGAAAAGTGGCTTCGTCGTGCAATTGAGGTTCGAGAGAACAGCCCAAATCTTGATTGGGTAAATAATTACAAATGGGGCAAGATGCTTGTATCCCACTTTCGCCTAGATAATGGCGTCAGTGTACAGGCGCGCCTCGACATGAAAGTTGCCGGGCTTGAGCACTATTTCCATGGATTGGAAACTTGCACGGGCGTTATGCGCATGCTTCGCCTGCGCCAGGAAATCCGAGGGCTTGAGTGGGCGCTTGATAGCCTGGGGCTTGCGGTAGCGCTGGTTGACCGGACAGGCAGCATCCTGCACGCCAATTCCAGCTTCCTCGAAATGCTGGGCCTCGCGAATGGGCTGCTGAGTGTCGATGGGAACGGGATCGGCGCGACGGACGCTTGCGACGATCTCGTGCTGAGGCACGCCATCCAGAGCGTTGCGAGCGGCGTTGTCCCCGCGGCCTACGTCCCCATTCGCCGCGTTCGACAGGATCCTCTGATCATGGCGATCAGCACGGGCCAGTCTCCGGGCACCGCCATCATTGCGACCGCTCGGTTCGGCGAAGACCTATCCGAGGTCGGCGCCGCAGTGCGTCAAGCGCTGGGCACCACGCCAGCCGAGGCAGAAGCGCTGGTCGGCATCGGCGCAGGGGAATCTGTAGTTGAGTTTTCGGACCGGCACGGATTTGCGCCAAGCACAATCTATCGCCGCGTCGACGACGCCAAGAAAAAGCTTCGGAAGCACAGCTTTGCCACCCCCGACTTGGCTGGCATTGCCAGTCTCGTGACCGGGATAGCGGCAATCACCCGCGCCCCCAAAGGGCGCAAACACTGAGGAGCATGAGCATGGGCATCAAGGTCGCGAACATCGACTTTTCCCCGTACAAGCAGGCAATGCTCGATAAGGGTACGGCCCCGGCCGAGATGGAGGCTTGCTGGGCCGATTTGCTGGTGCTGCTGCACGCCACCGAAGATACTGGCCGTGCGCATGCGATGACGGAAGGTGCCGATAAGGCGCTCCACGATCTGGTGAGCGACACCGCCGGCTTGCTGCGGGTGAGCGCTGCGATCCTCGGCGCTGGTCGCGTTCTGGTTCACGATCCGCGCGCCTATGGCACGCCGGAGTTCGATGCCACCTGGGAAAACACGCGCGCCGCCTTCGCGAAGCGCGGCATCGATCTGCCGGCCGACTACCGCTCGGATCGCGGCGGCTTCCGCTCGGCCGCGACATGCCTTGTGTCTCCGACTCTGATCGATGAACTCCAGGCCGCCTAACCGCAGCTGATGGGCGCCCGCCTGCGTCAACAGGCGGGCGCCCTGTCCAAGCTGGTCACCCAGCCCAGACGATCACCCGAAGCCGTAGGAAGCAACGATGATCACGAAAGAGCATACCGCCGTAATCGGCGGTGGCAAGGACTGCTATGCCCCGCAAGTCGGTCTCTACGTCGACCATCTGACGCCGGGTCAGCTCCGTCAGCGCGCCGCCAACGACCGGGCCGATGCCCTGGCGCTGGCCGGCAAGCTGTCGGCCGCGTCGGTCGCCATGCTGCTCAATGACGCAGCTCAATGCGAGGTGCGGGCGGCGCTGCTTGAGATGGATGCGGCCGACTCGCGTTTTTGGAAAGGGGGTGACGGGGCTCGAGGTACGGCTTAAGTTTGTTCAGCATACGTTCCCGTCACTCCGGAAACGACAAGCGCCCAGCTGTTGGAGCAGCTGGGCGCCATGTCCGATCCGGATCCATACGAAACCAGATCGCGACGCGATCCACACGGAGGCTACAGCAAGCCCATGAAGATCGAACCCGAGAATATCCCCGATCCGCCAGAGCGCAAGCCCACTCTGGTGGAAAACGAGAAACCGCCTCCGATTCCTGTAACTTCCGAACTCCCCAGGATCGGGCTGACATTTGCGGATGCCGAGCGCGCCATAGAAAATGCCGATCCAGATCGGGCGTCTGATTTGGCTTGCGCAATCCACAAAGCCACCCCTGCAACTTACGGCGATGCACTGGTCAAGTTAAGGCTTCTCTCTGGAGAACTCGGGCTGAGAGGGGGGTATGGATATTCGTTAATCGAAAGTCTTGATAAAATTGTTGATTTCATGGAGCGTCACGAACCTTAGACTTGACTGCGTCAAGCACTACGGACGCCCATTTTTCCAAGGCGTCCTTCTTTTCTTCCATATATGAATGCCGATCATAAACCCCACGCACGCCGCCGATAACGTGCCCGATGACGCGTTCAGCGACATCGCTTCCAATGCGCAATTCGGACAGCCCGGTGCGGAGCGTGCGACGCAGGTCGTGCAGCGTCCACCGGGGGATGTCCTCCACGCCCGATTCCCGACGGCGCTCGTTAATCTTCTTGTCCAGCACCGCCTTTGCCCAGCTATAGCCGGTGAACCCGGCCTCCGGCACAGTGGTAAACACGAATTTGTCGGAGACGCGGGCCTGCCGCTTGATGATCTGGCACGCTGCCGGCACTAGGGGCACGACATGGACGATCCCGGTCTTGTACCGGTCAGAGGGGATCGTCCAGACGCCCGCATCCAGGTCCAGCTCGGCGCGCTGCATCCCGCTCACTTCGTCGCGCCGCTGACCGGTCAGCATGAGCACCTTCACCATGTCTGGGAAAGTTCCCGAGATCTCGTCGCACGCAAGCCAGATGTCCCGCAATTCCTCATAGGTAAGCACACGGTCCCGGCTCTGGCGCTGGAGGGAGCCGCCGCGCTTTCGCCCGCGGCTAGGGCTCGCAAGAGCGTTCGCCTCCAAGTCGCCGCGGTCAACGCCCCAATTCACGATGCGGAGGGTGATCTCCCGGACTTTGTGCGCCTTCTGGATATGGCCAGCGGAGGTGATCGGATCCAGCAGCGACACCAGATCGCGGCGACGCAGATCGACGAGAGCCCTGTCCTTCCATGAAGGGAGCACCTCCCGCCTGACGATGGCTTCCACCTCCTTCCCTCTGCGCAGAGACGGGCATTCCTGCCGGAAGTAGAGATCAGCCAAACCACCGAAAGAGCCAGGAAAGTAACCTGTTGCCTCCTTCTGCGCCTCGGCCGCCTTCGCCTGCACCTTGGCGGCCTTCTTCTCCGCCGCAGGATCAATGCCAGCTTCGACGGCTTCCAGAACGGTAGCCGCCTTCTCCCGTGCCTTGCCCAGGTCAAGGGCCGGATAATGGCCGAGGGTGAGACGCTTCTGTTTCCCCTCATGGCGATAGAACACGAACCACGACTTGTTCGCATCCCCAACTCGAAGGCCGAACCCCGGCATTGAGACGTCGAAGAGTTCGAGGCGTGCCCCCGGTGCTGGGGGCTTGGCGTGCTCCACGGTCTTCGTGGTCAACTTCACCTTGGGCATGATCGGACTTCCTGGGCGTGGCGCGGGTAACAAATTGGGTAACAAGCGTCGCGTTTGGTAGCATGACGCAATGTTACGCATTGTGCCGAAGAAAGTCGAGAACCCAAGGAAATTCAACGGGTGCGTGTTATGTGCCGTGCTTGAAAGTTACAGTCCGCACATCTTGGAGAACGAGATGCTGAACGGCGACGTCATCCGTCTGGACGGCGCCATCCGCATGGCGCCCCAGTAAGGCCGTCGCATCGGTCAGGGGCGGCTCCCCCCGCCGGGGTCGGGGTCGCTCCTGCAACCGTCGATATGGTGCCTTCGGATGAGGCGATGTCTTCAGACTTCCGCCATGGCGGCTTCGTCGGCGCGTTCCGCCTCGCCCAGCAGATCGATCAGCAGGGTGGTGCACTGCTGAAGCCGCTGGTCGGCAGTGGCGGTCGCCATGTCGCGGCCGGTCATCTCCTGCCATTCCTGCAGCATCAGCGCCAGATGTTTCCGGACGTGATCGTCCCGATCCAGTCGCCGCGTCGCCATGTCGCCTCCCCTTTTTTCCGGTCCGTCAGAACCGAAGCCCGAATCCGATGGCCGCGCACGGTGGCGCGTCCTACCCTTTGTGTGGCCTCTAAGTGGGTAGTCATCCAGCCAATCAACAGTCGCAGCCCAAGATGGTCACAGCCGGGACGAACTGCCCTTCCGGGCTTGCCCCGATGGCAACGCGGCCATGTCCTCTTGGAAAAAGCTGGACCTGTTGGAAAGCCGGGCCTGCACCGACCATTTCAGCGCCATTGTGTCCGTCCCGCAACTCCATCGACTGGACCGGGACCGGCAATTGCCCGTAAGAAAACGGACCGAAGACTACAGGAAAGGCAACCGCTTCATGACCGATGCAACGGTGCGTGCCAAACTGCTGGGCCTGCCCGGCAGCCTGCGCAGCAACTCCAACTCGCTGGCCATCCTGCGCGGATTGCAGGACGCCCTGCCGGCCGGCGCCAGCATGGACATCCGCGACCTGCGCCTGCCGCTCTACGATCAGGACATCGATACGCCCGACGCCCCAGCGGAGGTGCATGCCTTCCGTCAGGCCATTGCCGACGCCGACGGCGTCGTCATCGTCACGCCGGAATACAATTACGGCATGCCGGGCGTGCTGAAGAACGCGCTGGACTGGGCCTCGCGCCCCTATGGCAAGTCGGCACTGATCGGCAAGCCGGTGCTGGTCATCTCCAACTCCCCCGCCTTCACCGGCGGCGTGCGGGCGCACCAGCAGGTGAACGACACGCTGCTGGCGCTTCCGGCCAAGCTGCTGGGCGGCCCCCAGGTGGTGATCGGCGGCGTCGGCGAGAAGATCAAGGACGGCAAGCTGGCCGACGAAGCGGTGCTGAAATTCACGCTCGGCGCCATCGACAGGATGATCGCGACAGGATGATCGCCGCGAAGTAGCGCCCAAAGGAAAAGGGCCGGCCCCTTGCGGAGCCGGCCCTTTTCCTTGTTCAGGTCCTGCGGACGCGATCAGTCGCGCAGGTTGCCGCAGGCGCGCTGGATGCGCTTGCACGCCTCTTCCAGCGCTTCCGTCGAGGTCGCGTAGGAGATGCGGAAGTGCGGGGCAAGGCCGAAGGCCGAACCCTGGACGACGGCAACGCCTTCGGACTCCAGCAGGTAGGTCACGAAATCCTCGTCGGTCTCGATCACCTTGCCGTCCGGGGTCGTCTTGCCGATGGTGCCGGCGCAGGACGGATAGACGTAGAAGGCGCCTTCCGGCTTCGGGCAATGCAGGCCCTTGGCCTGGTTCAGCATCGACACCACCAGATCGCGGCGCTGGCGGAAGGCCTCGCCACGCTCCTTGATGAAGTCCTGCGGACCGTTCAGCGCCTCGACGGCGGCGGCCTGGGCGATGGAGGTCGGGTTGGAGGTCGACTGGCTCTGGATGACGCCGATGGCCTTGATCAGTTCCTTCGGGCCGCCGGCATAGCCGATGCGCCAGCCGGTCATCGCGTAGGACTTCGACACGCCGTTGACGGTCAGGGTGCGGTCGTACAGCGACGGTTCGACCTGGGCCGGGGTGACGAACTCCAGGTCGTCATAGAGCAGGTGCTCGTACATGTCGTCGGTCATCACCCAGACATGCGGATGCTTGACCAGCACGTCGGTCAGCGCCTTCATCTCGGCGCGGGTGTAGGCCGCACCCGACGGGTTCGACGGCGAGTTCAGGATCAGCCACTTGGTCTTCGGCGTGATCGCCTTTTCCAGATCGGCGGGCTGCAGCTTGAAGCCCTGCTCGGCCGGGCAGGAAACGGCAACCGGCGTGCCTTCCGCCAGTTCGACCATGTCCGGATAGCTGACCCAGTAGGGCGCCGGGATGATGACCTCGTCGCCCTGGTTCAGCGTCGCCATCAGGGCGTTGTACAGCACCTGCTTGCCGCCGACGCCGACGGTGATCTGCTCCGGCGTGTACTTCAGGCCGTTCTCGCGCTCGAACTTGGCGCAGATCGCCTTCTTCAGAGCGGGCGTGCCGTCCACCGCGGTGTATTTGGTGTCACCGGACTCGATCGCCTTGATGGCGGCGGCCTTGATGTTGTCGGGGGTATCGAAGTCCGGCTCGCCGGCACCCAGGCCGATGACGTCGCGACCGGCCGCTTTCAGTTCGCGGGCTTTGTTGGTCACGGCGATGGTCGGCGACGGCTTGATGCGGGACAGGCGGGACGCGATGATCGACATGGCGATGGGCCCCCTCAGGGCTATGGAGACGGTGTGGCGGAGACGTCGTCGAGACGCCTGCCCCTCCGGGTGGAAGGCGCGAGGCCGGACCTTACTTCCGCTCTACCCCGGTTGCAAGGCCGGTCGGCCGGTGAAAGCCGTGCGGTTCGGCGGTTTTTCCGCCCTGTGGCTGTGCTGTACCGGACCGTGCCCGCGGGTATTTCCAACCGTCCGCGGATTGAACCCGCAGCCCCGGCAAATCCCGCTCCCGACCCTTCGCAGCATTATTTCTTACAGCACAAATGAACGCCATGACGGCACGGCAGCGCCATGGCCGCTTCACTTGACAGCTTTGGCGTTGCGGTGTGTAAGGTCTGGCGTTGGGGACAAAATTCAACGAAGGGATGAGAACCGTGTTTTCCCGTATCGTGCTTGCGGCATCGGCCGCGCTGATGCTGAACGGCGGCGTTGCTCTGGCCCAGGACGTGATCCAGACCCGCAAGGCCGGGTTCGAGGACTACAAGAAGGCGATGGGCGAGATCAAGGACGCGGTGGGCAAGGGCGACCTCGCCGCCATCGGTCCGGTCACCGATATCGCATCGACGCCTTCGCCGCCAAAATCCCCAGCCTGTTCCCGCCCGGCTCCGACAAGGGCAAAACGGCGGCCAAGGAAGTGATCTGGGCCAACTTCCCCGATTTCACCGCCAAGGCGCAGGGCCTCCAGGCCTCCGCCCAGGCCCTGAAGGTCGCTGCCGCTTCCGGCGACAAGGCCGCGACGGCCAAGGCGTTCGGCGCGATGGCCGACAGCTGCAAGGCCTGCCACCAACGCTACCGTTCCGAATAAGCGGCGCTTCCGACGGAAAAGCCCTTCCCCGCCCGCCGTGGGAAGGGCTTTTTCTTTTTCCGGGGTTTCTTCGGGACAGGACTTACTTGAAGACGGGTTGCGGCGTGGCTGGGGTGCTGGCCGGCATCAGCGGGTAGTCGACACGCGGCTGCTGGCCGGTCAATGCGATAAGGAAAGCGGTGATCTTGTCGATCTCCTGGTCGGACAGGGTGGCGCCGAGTTGGCTCGACCCCATCACCGCGACCGCCTGGCGCAGGTCCCACACCTTGCCGGAATGGAAGTAAGGGGCGGTCAGCGCGACGTTGCGCAGGGTGGGCGCGCGGAAAACATACTCGTCGTCGGCGGTCTTGGTGACAGCGAAGCGGCCCTTGTCGCCCGGCGGCAGGATCTCCGCCCCCGGCTTGGTCACGACACCGAAGGGGAAGTAATCGTGGCCGCCGACGTTGACGCCGTTGTGGCAACCGGAACAGCCTTTGTCGATGAACAGCTCCAGACCGGCCTTCTGCGTGTCGGTCAGCGCGTCGGCCTTGCCATCCAGATACTGGTCGAACGGAGCGGCGGGGGTGGTCAGCGTCGCTTCGAACGCCTCGATCGCCATGGCGACATTGTCGAAGCTGACAGGGGTCTTCTCGTTCGGGAAGGCGTCGGCGAATTTGGCCTGATAGGCGGGAATGCTGTTCAGCACCGCCATCACGCGGTCGGGCGTGCTGTTCATCTCCACGCCGGCCTGGATCGGCCCCTTCGCCTGGGCCTTCAGGTCTTCGGCGCGGCCGTCCCAGAACTGGGCGATGTTCAGCACGGCGTTCAGCACGGTCGGCGCGTTGCGCGGCCCTTTCTGCCAGCCATGGCCGACCGAGGTTTCCAGCCCGTCGACGCCACCGAGCCCCAGATTGTGGCAGCTGTTGCAGGAGAAGATGCCGCTGGCCGACAGGCGCGGATCGAAGAACAGCATCTTGCCCAGTTCGATCTTCTCGCGGGTGACCGCGTTGTTGCGGACCACGGGCAGGGTGGCGGGCAACGGCTTGAACAGCTCGCGCGCCCGGCCCATCAGGGCGTCGCCACCCGCAGCCGGCGGATTGGCGACTGACGGATCGGCGGCCGGCGCGGTGCCGGCGCTGGCGGCAAGGATGCCCAAGGCGGCGGTGGCGGCGACCAGAAGGTTTTTGAGTCCAGCGGTCGGCCGGTGTCCGGTGTGTGCGTGCATGACTGGCAGTCCCCCGGCCGGCCGACATCCCACCACAACCTGAAGCTTTATCCAGGCAAAGGTCGATCGATCCGGGAAATCGGGCCGGCATCATTGGTTTCGTGGCGTTTTGTGCGGATCAATCTAGAGTCATTCTAGACTGGAAGGCGTCAAACCCCAGACGGCGCATTGTCGCACACAACCAATGGCATATGCGGCGGAGGGCGTTCTGGCAGGCCAGCCCGGCAGGATCGGCCGGCGGCTTCAGCCGGCGGTGCGCAGCACCAGGAAGACCAGTCCGGCGGACGCCGCCAGGATCGCCAGCGCCAGCGCCGCCGGGGCACGGCGCGGCTCCGTCGCCGCCAGCCGCGCCGGCAGGGGCTTGCGACCGGTGAGCATGGGACGGATCAGATTGTCCTTCCTGACCAGCAGATAGAAGAACACCGCGGCCACATGCAGCCCGATCAGCACGAAGATGCCGTTGGCGAGCAGCCGGTGCAGCGAACTGAGCAGCGCCACCGTGGCGCCGGATACCAGCGGCACCAGCGGACCGTCGACCAGGATGTCGTCGCTGGTGAACAGGCCGCTGCCCGCCTGGACCAGCAGCACCAAGAGAAGCGCCACCACCATCAGCGCGCCCAGCGGGTTGTGGCCCAGGGTGAAGGCGGCTTCCCCACCCGCGCGGGAGCGCTTCAGATAGTCGCGGATCGCCCCCGGTCCCTTCACGAACTCGGCGAAGCGGGCGGTCTGGCTGCCCACCACGCCCCAGACCAGCCGAAACAGCACGAGGATCAGAACTGTTTCACCCGCTAACATATGAACGGCAAGCACACCAAGCTCGGCAGACAGAATCGCAGCCGCCACCGCGGCGACAAGCGCCCAATGAAACAGGCGGGTCGGCAGGTCCCAGACCCGCAGCTCCCGTCGATGTTTCTCCCGAGTCGCGGTATGACCACTTGCCATCGCTCGATCCTCGCAGTGTTCGGCCATGTTTTCGGCCCCCGTCATCTGCGGCAAATGGACGGATTCTTTATCCTGATCCTGAAAACGCCGCGGTCCCGTGGTGGCAAAGGTCGATGGATGTGTCAACAGGCTTGAAGCGCCGCCCGGACGACGGATATGAGAATGCGACGCATCAGCCGGCCTGCCGGCGCAAAGACAGCCATAACTCCCCAATCACCCCGGTTATAAGGACCCCGCCATGCCCGACAAACAGCTCCTCCACCTCGTGTTCGGCGGCGAACTCGTGCGTCCGGACTCGGACCAGTTCGTCGATCCGTCGAAGCTGCACATCGTCGGCATCTTCCCGAGCTATGAGGACGCCTACAAGGCATGGCGCGGCGCCACCGGCCAGACCATCGACGACGCCCACACCCGCTACTACATCGTCCACCTGCACCGCTTCCTCGACCCGGCAGCAGGCGATCACAAGCACTGAGTTGGGATCCGGCGGCGCGCCCAACGGAGGATCCCAACTGCGGGAACCGCCGGCGGCGCGCCGGCGTTGACCGATCGATGACCGTATACTTCACCAGCGACACCCATTTCGGCCATGGCGGCGCCCGCGGCCGTTTCCGCCGTCCCTTCGAATCCACCGCCGAGATGGACGCGGCGATGGAGGCGAACTGGAACGCCACCGTCGGCCCCGACGACGAGGTCTGGCACCTCGGCGATTTCGCCCTGCACATGAAGCCAGACGCCATGGCCGCCCTGCTCGGCCGGCTGAACGGCACCAAGCATCTGATCGCCGGCAACAACGACGGCCCGGAAACGCTGACGCTGCCCGGCTGGGCCAGCGTCGGGCATTACGCCGAACTGACGCTGGACGGCATCGATCTGGTGATGTGCCATTATGCCTTCCGCACCTGGAACGGCATGCACCGCAAGGCGCTGAACCTGCACGGCCACAGCCACGGCCAGTTGAAGCCGCAACCCCGGCAGATCGACGTCGGCGTCGATGTCTGGAATTTCCGCCCGGTCACCCTGGCCGAACTGACGGTCCCCCGCCCGCGGCGCAAGGCGGTTCCGGTTTCAGGCAGCCCCTAACGCAGCCGTCTGCCGCAGACGCTCCAGCAGCAGACGGCAGGCGGCGTCGGCCGGCACCGGGCGGCCGGTCAGCCAGCCCTGGACCTGGGTGCAGTTGTGGTGGCGCAGGAAGTTGGCCTGCTCGGTCTTCTCCACCCCTTCGGCGACCACATGCAGGCCCAGCATGTCGGCCATGGCGATGATGGTGGAGACGATGCCGGCGTCCTCGCGCTCGTTCGGCACACCGTTGATGAAGGAGCGGTCGATCTTCAGCGTGGTGATCGGCAGCCGCTTCAGATAGCTCAAGGACGAATGGCCGGTGCCGAAATCGTCCACCGCGACCCGGATCCCCATCGCCTTCAATGCCGCCAGCACCGCCAGCGCGTGATCGAGATCCTGCATCACCGCACCTTCGGTGATCTCCAGCTCGATCAGGCCGGGAGGCAGGCCGTGACGGTCGATGATGCGGCGGAAATCCTCGGCGCTGCGGTTGCGCAGATGCTTGGGCGAGATGTTGACGGCGACCGGCACCGGCTCCATCCCGGCATCGAGCCATTCGCGCATCTGGCGGCAGGCCTCGTCCAGCACCCAGTCGCCGAGCGGGACGATGAAGCCGGTCTCCTCGGCCACCGGGATGAACTCGCCGGGCGGGATCATGGTTCCCTGAGCTTGCCCCTCCCCCGGCTTCTCCCAGCGCAGCAGCGCCTCGAAGCCTTCCAGCGAGAAATCGATCAGCGACACCTTGGGCTGGTAATGCAGGCGGAACTGCTTCAGCGCCAGCGCCGCCCGCAGATCGCCGTCCAGCGCCAGCTGACGCCGCGCCTGTTCGGCCAGTTCCGGGCGGAAGAAGGCATGGCGGCGTCCCCCCATCCGCTTGGCGGCGTAGAGCGCCGTCTCGGCCGCGCGCAGAAGTGCCTGCGGGTCGTCGCCATCCTTGTGTCCCTCGGCGGCGCCGCCCCCGGCGAGATCGGTCGGGTAGACCGCGATGCCGACCGCCGGCCGGACATAATGCTCGCAGCCCGGCAGGGTGACCGGCGCGTCGAAGGCGTCCAGGATGCGCCCGGCAATCGCCGCCGCCTCGTCGGCGTCGCGGATTTCCTCAAGCAACACGGCGAAATCGTCGGTGCCGATGCGGCCGACCAGATCGGCGGCGCGCACCGAGGCGACGATCCGTTGCGCAACCTCCTGCAACAGCGCGTCGCCGGCCTGATGGCCCAGCGTGTCGGTGATCAGCTTGAAGCGCGACAGATCCAGGCACAGCACTGCAAAGGGGCGCCGGTACCGGCGGCTGCGCTCCACCGCCGCTTCCAGCAGCGATTCGATCATCGCGCGGTTGGGCAGGCCGGTCAGCCGGTCGCGGGTGGCCAGCCGCATCAGTTCACGTTCATGGCGCACCCGCTCGGTCACGTCGGCCAGCGCGCAGACGAAGCCGCGCCGCCCCTGCACCACCAGCGGCGACACGCTGAGCGAAGCGTCGATCCGCTCGCCGCTTCCGGCACGGTCGATCCCCAGCGCCTCCTCCCGCACCGGCTCGGGCACGCCGGTGTCGGCAGCCATACCGGCCAGCAGCGCATCGATCCGCGCCCGGTCGGAAGCAGCGAACAGCCTGGACAGCGGTCGGCCGCAAAGGTCCCCGGCAGACACGCCGAACAGGGCGACGGCGGCAGGGTTGTGTTCCTCGATGCGGCCGCGGCCATCGACCAGCAGGATCGCCTCGCCGACATTGTTCATGATGCCGGCCAGCCGCTCGTCCCGCTCGATCAGGGCGATGGCGGAGCGGCGGAAGAATTCCATGGCGCGGGCCATCGCACCGAATTCGTCGCGGCGCTCGCGGCCGGGAATGTCGATGTCGGTCCGCCCTTCCGTCAGCAGCCGCATGCGGTCCGACAGCGCTTCCAGCGGTCCAACCACATGCTGCGACAGGAACAGCGATCCCGGCCAGCTCAGCACCAGCAACGCCGCCAGGAACAGCAGGAAGCCCGACGCCTCGATCAGGAAATCGCGATCGAGGTCGCCGATGTCGCCGGCGGCGGCGATGGCCCAGCCCCAGGCTTCGAACCGCCCCTCCGCCGTCACCGCGCGGTCGATGGCCGGCCAGTTCGGCGGGACCACGCCGTCCGTGAAAAGTTTGACATGAAAGGGTTTGGCCGACAGGGCCAGCAGGGCCGTCCGCGCCCGGTCGCGCGCCTCGTCGCCGGAGATCGCACCGGATGCCGCCGACTGTTCCAGATCCCGCAGAAGCAGCCCGGCGGACTCCACCAGGGCGGCGGCAAGCTGGCCCCGCTCGGCAATCATGCCCTGCCGCAGCAGGTAGAGCGCGGGGATCGCCGCCGTCAGGCAGCCGATCAGGCCGATCCAGGTCAGCCAGCGGATCTTGCGGCGCAGCGTCATCGGGCCTGGCGTCGCTCTCTGGTCCGTTCGATAAACGGACGGTTAGTGATGTGAAAGGGAAGGTGACGACTTCATTTCAGTCGTGCAACGCAATTTTTCTTCGCACGCGCAAGATATGTCTGTCCAACCCATACGAAGGTTGCATGCTGCGACGCTTTGTCTCTGCTCCGCCCTTCGGTCCGGAGGCCGTTCGCTCCGCCACATGGGAAATAGCGGGGGGAGCGGCCGCCGGCACCGCTTCACCTCACCCCTGGCCGGGATAAAGGCGCTGGAAGCCTTCGGTGACGCGGGCGATCACCGCCGGATCGCGCTCCCGCCAATAGCGCGGGTCGCGCATCAGGGTGCGCAACTCCGCCTCGCCCTCGCCGCCGCCCGCGCGTTTGCCGGCCATCGAGAGCGCCGCGGGCTCGCTGCCGGTCATCATCGCGTAGAGCGCCATGACACCTTCGTAGGTGGTCGCCAGCCCTTCCACCGCGGCGGGAGGCAGGGTCTTGCCGGCCCAGGCCAGCAGCTGCCGCGACACCTCGCGCCAGCGCTCCTCTCCGCCGAACCGGGCGACCAGCCGCTCGACCTCACGCTCCGCCTGGAATTCGGCGGCCATGGTCTGGATCAGCGGCACCATCCGCTCGGCGGCGAGATCGTAGAGAAGCTGCGCCTGATCCGCGGTGTAGCCGGCTTCGTGCAGGCGGCCGTTGATTTCCGGATCGGGCTGGAACAGGCCATGGTCGCAGGCGATGCTGTAACCGTCCGGTGTCTCGGGCGCGCCCAGCAGCCGACGGCGCTGTGCCGGGTCGAGCGCGGCCAAATCAAGAGTGGTCGGATCGAAAGGAGCAGTCTGCGAGGGGGACTCGGATGCGGTGTCCGGCGGCGCCTGCCGGGACTGCCCCTGCGACGACAGGCGGCGCTCCAGTTCCAGATAGGATTTCAGCAGAGCCTCGACACGCAGGGCGCCGGTCTTGGGATCGCGGAATTTCTCCGGGATCGGCAGCGCCGGGACCGCATCGGTCAGAACGGGCGCAGCAGTTTCGGTCAGCAGAGTGTCGGCCATCATCAACTCCTGCAAGGAAGGGAAAAAGGTCGGCAATACCGCCGGTCAGCCGGTCCGTCCCCGCGCGACCAGCGCGAGGATGGTGGCGACCAGCTGGCGCTGCCCTTCGAGGTGACGCAGCGCCGCTTCCGGTGCGTCGGGACCCAGCGCGCGGTCGAGCGTCATCGCCCGCAGCACCGCCAGCGCCCGCTCTCCGTCACGTCCGGCGAAGCAGCGGGCGAAGCTGGGCGCCGGATCGGCGTCCGCTGCCACAGCGGTTTGTGGATCGGTAGTATCTGGATCGGCAGGAAGCGTCGCCTCCAGCCAGTCCCAGCCAGACTGCTCGATCATCGGGCGGTCAGCCATTGGAGCCACCCGCACCCGCTCCGGCGTCCAGCCCGGCGCCGGCAACCTGCGCCCGCATCAGCTTGGCCGGCACGCCGAAGGCCTCGCCCAGCCAATGGGCGGTCGCCGCCGCGTCCACCGTGGCCTCCGCCTCCGGTCCCAGCGCCTTGACGCTGTCCAGCCAGCGCAGGGTCGCCTGCACGTCGCGCTGGGCCTGCGCCTGGGCAAGCGGGGAGCGGTGCTGCAACTCCACCAGCCGGCCATCCACCGTGATGTCGGGGATCTCGCCGCGCCGGCGCAGGATCGACACCGCACGCAGCACCAGCGGCGTCATCAGCTCCGCCTGCAAGCGGCCATAGGTGGCGCCCAGCAGCCGCGCCATCTCGACCGAGCGTTCCAGCACTTCGGTCGCGGTCATCCGCGCCGACTCCACCGGCCCCAGCCGGTCGACCAGCAGCGCATGGCGGATGCGGCCACGCAGATCGTCCAGCACCAGCTGCGACACGTCGAACCGGCCGGGGTTGGCCAGCGGCGTCAGGCCGGCGGACCCGACCGCCTTGGGGATGATGGTGCCAGGCACCAGCCGGATGGTGGTGGGGTTCAGCACCCCATCGTCGTCGGCCTGCCAGATGCCGGTGACGGCGATGGAGGCGTTCTTCAGAACCAACTCCACCACCTTGTTGGCGGTCTTGATGTCGGGCAGCGCCTTCATCACCGGAGAGCGGCCATAAGTCTCGCCAGGAGCTTTCAACCAGCGGAAATTGACGAAGGGCGACTGGGCGAAGCGCCCCTGTGCCAGCCAGGACGGCTCGGCCAGCCCGCTGTCCAGCACCACGCCCCAGCGATAGGCCGTACCGTCGGGCAGCACCGCCTCGACCAGCGGGAAACGGCTGTCGGGATCCCCGGCCGCCTGCTTCCGCAGCTCGTCCGGCAGGTCGGCACCGGGGAAGCGCTGAAGGATCTGGGCCAGCGTCGCCTCGCTGCGGCGGAAGGTGGCGTCGAGCCGTCCGTCCGGCCCCTCCTCTAGAACCGCTTCGGCCAGCGGCACGGCGGTGAAGCGCAGGCTGGACGGGGCGCCGGGGGCCGCCTCCTCCATCAGGAGGCTGGCGGTGCCGACGGCGACGAGGTCGAGGAAGGACTGATGAATCTCCACTGCGAAGTTGGAGCGGTCGAAATGGGCCTGGACGATACCGGCGGCACGGTCGAGCAGCGGAGCGACCCGGTCGCGCTCCGTTCCGGTCAGGGTGGGACCGGGCTGGAAGCCGAACCAGCGCGACCAGGGCGGCGTCAGTTCCGACAGCAGGCTGGCGGCCAGCTGCTCCACCGCGTCGGGGGCGGTGCCGTCGAACAGCCGGTCGACCCGGCGTTCGCCCGGCGTGCCACCGCCGCGGAAGGGCCTCCCATTGGGCAGCGCATGGTCGTAGCATTCCTGCCAATGGCTTTCCCACACGCTGCGCCGGTCGCGGGCGACGCGGTAGCGCTCCAGCAGGGCTTCCGGTTCCGACAGGTCACCCTTCCGCCGAGCGGACGGTTTCACGGCTGCGGATGCGGGCATGTGCGGTCTCCTCCAGTCAGGTGGCGGTGCAGTTGCCAGGGGGTCAGCACCCGGCGGGCACGCAGGCCGATCAGGCGCTTGACCGCCTCGACGCAGGTGAAGGGCCCCCAGGGGGCAGGGCCGGCCGGGCGGCACAGTGGGGCGGCGTCGACCGTCAGCCCCTGGGCGCGGTACCAGCCCGGCAGGTCGAAGTCGGCGGGCAGGTCCAGCACCGCGATGTCGGTGAAGCCGGCCAGCGGATCGACCGCCACCCAGCGCCGCCCGTCGGTCAGCAGGGCCAGACAATGGCGGAAGCCCGGCTTCAGCAACCGCAGCCACCACAGGGGCGCTTCGCCGCGATAGACGATCCAGGCCGCGGTCCAGGGGGGCGCGCTCATCGCGCAATGCCTTTTTTGCGCAGCGCCGGGGCGATCACGGTGAACGCCTCCTGCCACAGCGAATGGGCCCGCTGTTCGCGGAACCGGTCCAGTTCCGGCGCGCTCTGGCGGCGGCCGTAATGGACCAGCACATGCAGGTGATCGCGCATCAGCTTGCGCGCCCGGTACAGGCGGTCGACCACCTGAAGAAGGTCCTGCGGCTCGCAGGGCCGCGCGACCTGCCCACAGCCGGCGGTAATCCGCGCCCCAGCCGCCTTGGCGTCATGCGCCTGCACTGCCCAGAACCACGCCTCCTCCGCGTCGGCAAAGGGCTGGCCCTCGACGCTGTAGGGCTCCGGCTTCAGCGGAACGGTCCGGGAAACGCTGGTTGCGGGCAAAACGGGGGCGGCCGGACGCAGCATGCTGGTCTCCTTGCGGCTTCGGATTTTTTGAGAAGAGAGACGCCGGACCTACGTCGCAGCCGCGTCTTCTGTTTGCGTTATGTTCCGCCCATTGCCTGCGGTCAATGGTTTTATGAAAAAGTTCCTAGGGACGCTGTCGCCGCTTTATGAGATTATCGTCCCATGCTGAAACATACGGACATCTGGCGGGCCATCGACCGCCTCGCGGCACAGCACGGGCTCTCCGCCTCCGGGCTGGCGCGGCGCGCCGGACTGGACCCGACCACCTTCAACAAGAGCAAGCGCACCACCAACGACGGCAAGCTGCGCTGGCCGTCGACGGAAAGCATCTCCAAGGTGCTGGACGCCACCGGCGCTTCCTTGTCGGAATTCGTGTCGCTGGTCGGCGACGGCACCGGCACCACCCCGCTGCAGCGGGTTCCGGTGATCGGCTATGCCCAGGCCGGGTCGGCCGGCTATTTCGACGATGCCGGCTTCCCCGCCGGCAGCGGCTGGGACGAGCTGCTGTTCCCCAGTCTGGGCGACCCGCATGCCTATGCGCTGGAGATTTCCGGCGACAGCATGGAGCCGGTCTATCGCGACGGTGACACCATCATCGTCTCGCCTGCCGCGCAGATCCGCCGCAACGACCGCGTCGTCGTCCGCACCAAGGGCGGCGAGGTGATGGCCAAACAGCTGATCCGCGAGACGGCGACCAAGATCGAACTGCTGTCGATCAACCGGGCCCACCCCGACCGCAGCATCCCGATGTCGGACGTCGCCTGGATGGCACGGATCATCTGGGCAAGCCAGTGAGCGTGGGGGTAGACGCCTCCATGGTCACCGCTCAGTCCTAGGAAAATTTCCCTTTACCGCACATCCCGACAGGCGGTACCGTCCATTCCATGGACCGTGCCGCCCACTTGGACAGCCTTCACCGCACCCATGACGCCAAGCCGCGCCAACGCGATCAAACGCGCCGCAACGCTCCGCCTGCACAGTACGCTCGCGGCGGAAGCGCGCCTCGCCACCGCCCGGCGCCGCGGCGCCCTGACCGCCGCAAGCTGCGGGACCGACGCGTGGCTGGCCCGGCTGGCCGCCACGCTGGCCCATCACCGCCGGGCGGCGGTGGCGCTGCTCGATCGGATCGCATAAAATCGGCATCGATTTGAAGCGTGAATCCGATCGCTATAGCTCAGCGGAACGCATATTCCCAATAGAGCGCCCGCGCCCGCTGGAACAGCGGTCCTGCCGCGAGGCTGCGGTCCTCCACCTTGATCACCGGCACGCATTTGGCGTGGTTGCCAGTGGAGAAGATCTCGTCGGCCTCCAGAACGTCCTGCGGCGTCAGGGTGCATTCCTCCACCGTCACGCCGTGGTTGCGCAGCAGGGCGATGATGCGCTGGCGGGTGATGCCGTTCAGGAAGCAGCCGTTCGGCACCGGCGTGCGCACCACCCCGTCCTTGGCGATGAAGATGTTGGACGTGGCGAACTCGGCCACATTGCCGATGACGTCCAGCATGATGGCATTCTGGAAGCCGCGCTTGCGCGCCTCGGTCAGCGCCAAGCCGGCGTTGGGATAGAGGCAGGCGGCCTTGGCCTCGGTCGGGGCCATGGTCGGGATCGGCCGGCGGCGGGTGGAGATGCAGGCAGCGAAACCCGTCGGCTGCGGCAGCGGGTCCTCGTAGATCGACAGGACGAAGCGCGTGCTCTCCGGCGCCGGGGCGACGAAGCCGTCGTCGGCGTAGAACATCGGACGGATGTACAGCTCCGCCTCCTTGGGGAAGCGGTGGATGCCGTCCCAGCACAGCTCTTCGATCTCACCGGCGGTGACCATCGGCTCCAGCCCCATCACCTGGGCGGACCGGATGGCACGGGCGCAGTGCAGGTCCAGGTCGGGGGCCACGCCCTGGAAGGCGCGCGCGCCGTCGAAGACCGTCGAAGAGAGCCACAGCGTGTGGGACAGCGGTCCGACGATCGGCGGATTGCCTTCCACCCACTCGCCCTGGATCCAGCTCCACGCCTGGCCTGCCATGCCGCCCATGATTTTGGTCCTTCCCTAGAAAGAAAATGTGTCCCTACGCTGGGCGCCGCCGGCCGGCACCGCCCATTCGTGGTTCGTCGTCGTTGGTGATCTCCCGAAGAGCATACCCCCTCGCCGCCATCGGTCAACCGGTGCGCACGCAATCGTCCCGTGCGATGGAGCGGATTGCGGCTTCGGCCGTTGATAGGGGAGAGCGAGCAACCGAGACTGACCAACAGAGGGAGAGCAGCCCATGCCGACCACCGATCCCGGCCTCAGCGCCGCCCCGCCCAACCCCTTCCCGGGCCCGCACGAGGACATTCCCGGCGTCGATCTGCCGGGCACCGACAACCCCGACCTGCCCAATCCCGGTGGCCCCGGCACCACCGACAGCCCGGCTCCCGGCAACGACCTTCCGCCGTCGCGACCGACCGACCCGGACTTCGTCTGAAGCTGCACAAACGAAAAAGGCGCCCCCGAGGGGGCGCCTTTTCCATGTCGCAAACGCTTACCCGCGATCAGCGGCGCGCAACCATCAGCTTCTTGATCTCGGCGATGGCCTTGGCGGGGTTGAGACCCTTCGGGCACGCCTTGGTGCAGTTCATGATGGTGTGGCAGCGATAGAGACGGAACGGGTCCTCGAGGTTGTCGAGGCGCTCGCCCGTCATCTCGTCGCGGCTGTCGGCGATCCAGCGATAGGCCTGGAGCAGGATCGACGGGCCGAGATACCGGTCGCCGTTCCACCAGTAGCTGGGGCACGAGGTCGAGCAGCAGAAGCACAGGATGCACTCGTAGAGGCCGTCCAGCTTGGCGCGGTCCTCCGGCGACTGCAGCCGCTCACGGCTCGGGGCCGGGGACTGCGACTGCAGCCACGGCTTGATCGAGGCGAGCTGGGCATAGACGTGATTCAGGTCGGGGACCAGATCCTTCACCACCGGCATGTGCGGCAGCGGGTAGATCTTGACGTCGCCCGGCACGTCCTCGATCGCCTTCAGGCAGGCCAGCGTGTTCGTGCCGTCGATGTTCATCGCGCACGACCCGCAGATGCCCTCGCGGCAGGAGCGCCGGAAGGTCAGCGTGCTGTCGACCTGATTCTTGATGTAGATGATCGCGTCGAGGATCATCGGCCCGAACTTGTCGAGGTCGACCACATAGCTGTCGACACGCGGGTTCTGGCCGTCGTCCGGGTTCCAGCGGTAGATCTTGAAGGTCTTGGCCCGCTTGGCGCCGCTCGCGACGTTGACGGTCTTGCCGACGCCGACCTTGGAGTTGGCTGGCAGGTTGAATTCAACCATGGCTGATTTCCTTTATCCGGCGGGCCTTAGTACACGCGGGCCTTGGGCGGGAAGACATCGACCTCGTCGGTCAGGGTGTACATGTGGACCGGGCGGTAATCGATCTTCGTCTCGCCATTGTCCGCGACCCAGATGACGGTGTGCTTCATCCAGCCTTCGTCGTCGCGGTTCGGATAGTCCTCGCGGGCATGGGCGCCGCGGCTTTCCGGACGGTTCTGGGCGGAGTGCAGGGTGGCGACCGCCTGACCCAGCAGGTTGTCCAGTTCCAGCGCCTCGACCAGATCGGAGTTCCAGACCAGCGAACGGTCGGAGATGGCGATCTCGCCCTTCTTGGCATAGACCGCGTCGATCTTCTTGACGCCCTCGTCCAGGACCTCGCCGGTGCGGAAGACGGCGCAGTTGTTCTGCATCGTCCGCTGCATGTCCAGCCGCAGGTCGGCCGACTTGATCGAGCCCTTGGCGTTGCGGATGCGGTCGAACCGCTCCAGCGCCTTGTCGCAAGCATCCGGCTTGACCGACGGAGCCTTGCCCGGCTGGACGATCTCGGCGGCGCGGATGGCGGCCGCACGGCCGAACACCACCAGATCGAGCAGCGAGTTGGAGCCCAGGCGGTTGGCGCCGTGCACCGACACGCAGGCGGCCTCGCCGATCGCCAT
Organism: Azospirillum sp. A26; assembly: GCF_042604635.1. Classification (NCBI taxonomy): domain Bacteria; kingdom Pseudomonadati; phylum Pseudomonadota; class Alphaproteobacteria; order Rhodospirillales; family Azospirillaceae; genus Azospirillum; species Azospirillum sp. A26. The sequence continues at coordinate 2,320,487 of NZ_CP170472.1, forward strand.
CAGGCCGGGCACCACTTGGTCCGGGTTCGAAGCGGTCGGCGACAGAACCTCGCAGTGAACGTTGGTCGGGATGCCGCCCATGTTGTAGTGGACGGTCGGCAGAACCGGGATCGGCTCCTTCGTGACGTCCACGCCGGCGAAGATCTTGGCCGTCTCGGCGATGCCGGGCAGGCGCTGGTGGATGATCTCCGGCGGCAGGTGCTCGAGGTGCAGGTGGATGTGATCCTTGTGCTCACCCACGCCGCGACCTTCGCGGATCTCGATGGTCATCGAGCGGGACACGACGTCGCGCGACGCCAGATCCTTGGCCGACGGGGCATAGCGCTCCATGAAGCGCTCGCCGTTGGAGTTGGTCAGGTAGCCGCCCTCGCCGCGCACGCCCTCGGTGATGAGGCAGCCGGAGCCGTAGATGCCGGTCGGGTGGAACTGCACGAACTCCATGTCCTGCAGCGGCAGGCCGGCGCGCAGCACCATGCCGCCGCCGTCGCCGGTGCAGGTGTGGGCCGAGGTCGCCGAGAAGTAGGCGCGGCCGTAGCCGCCGGTCGCCAGCACCACCAGCTGGCCGCGGAAGCGGTGCAGCGTGCCGTCGTCCAGGTTCCAGGCCAGCACGCCCTTGCAGACGCCGTCCTCCATGATGAGGTCGAGCGCGAAGTATTCGACGAAGAACTCCGCCTCGTGCTTCAGCGACTGCTGGTAGAGGGTGTGCAGGATGGCGTGGCCGGTGCGGTCGGCGGCGGCGCAGGTGCGGTAGGCCTGGGTCTTGCCGTACTGCGCGGTCATGCCGCCGAAGGCGCGCTGGTAGATCTTGCCTTCCGGCGTGCGCGAGAAGGGCACGCCATAGTGCTCCAGCTCGATGATCGCCGGGATGGCCTCGCGGCACATGTACTCGATGGCGTCCTGGTCGCCCAGCCAGTCCGACCCCTTCACGGTGTCGTACATGTGGTAGCGCCAGTCGTCCTCGCCCATGTTGCCGAGAGCGGCCGAGATGCCGCCCTGCGCCGCCACGGTGTGCGAGCGGGTCGGGAACACCTTGGTGATGCAGGCGGTCTTCAGGCCCTTTTCGGCCATGCCGAAGGTCGCGCGCAGACCAGCGCCGCCGGCGCCGACGACGACGACGTCATAGGTGTGGTCGATGATGTTGTAGGCGGTCGCCATGGTCGTTAGGCTCCGATGAAGATCTTCACGACGGCCAGCACGCAGGCCGCCGCCAGGGCGAAGGACAGGAACTTGACGCCGATGATCAGCGCCATCTTCTGCCATTCGGCATGCACGTAGTCCTCGATGACCACCTGGAGCCCGGACTGGGCGTGGTGGAAGGTGACCACGGCGGTGAGGATCATCATCACGGCCGAGAAGGGCGACTTCATCCAGGCAATGAAGGCGGCGTGATCGGCACCCAGATGACGGATGACGCCGAAGACGAACCAGACGGTCAGCGGGACCAGGGCAATCGCGGTCAGACGCTGCGACCACCAATGTTCGGTGCCATGCTTGGCGGAACCCAGACCGCGTGCGACCTGCAACGGCGAGCGGAGGGTCTTGCTATTGGACGCCATGTCTTATCTCCTCACCACACGGCCAGGCCGACGATCCAGGTCAGCACGGTCAGCACTGCCGTCGCGCCGAGGACGACCTTGTTGTTGCGGTCGGCATCGGTCAGCTCGAACGACTTGCCGGCGTCCCAGACCAGATGGCGGATGCCGTTGCACAGGTGGTAGTACAGCGCCGCCGACCAGCCGAACATCAGCAGCAGGCCGAAGAAGGAGCCGATGAAGCCCTGCGCGCGCGCAAACGCTTCCGGACCGGCAGCGGCGGCGACCAGCCACCAGACCAGCAGAAGCGTGCCCACAGCCAGCCCGACGCCCGTGATGCGGTGCGTGATGGACATGACTGCGGTCAACGGGAGTTTGTAGACTTGAAGGTGCGGGGAGAGCGGCCGACCGCTGCCGTTTGCCATTGCGTCGTCCTCTGTTCGCGGCCGGACGCGGCGCAACATGACGATTGCCGCGGCGGCTGGGTGGTGCGTGCCCTTTTGGGACGGCTGTCCCGTCCTATTGGTTGGCGCAATGAATTACGCTCACGCAGCATCCGAGTCAACGGCGGGGGGTGGCCGAAAGTGCTGGTGTGACGATTTTGGCGCAGCGCGGGAAGTGGCTGAAAAGAAACGGCCTTCGGGTCCTGTGGTAATACCAGCCAATGAGGACAGTCCGGGACCGCCGCGCTTGCGCCGGCGCTACTTGTCGAAGCGGCGCACGTTCTCGACCATCATCGAGTACATCTGTGTAATCAATTCCGCGGGACGAAGACGACCGAACGGAATGTTGTCCTTCGCCCATTCGACAAGCCCAGGCGGCGGCTTCACCGGCGCCACCTCGTACCCCGCCTTCTTCAGGGCGGCGGTCACCGCCTTCGCCTGCTTGGCATAATCCTCGTTGAAGAAGGATTTGTCGGCATCCTTGATCGCCTTGGCGATGATGTCCTCGATGGGGGCGGGCATGCCGATGCTGGAGCCGGATCTGGTTGGCGAAGGTGCCGACACCCTGTCACAGCACAAGGGCCTTCGCAATTCCCCGCTGCCTGCCACCCGCAATACCGCCCACCCCTGCCAGCGGCAGACGCCGCCGACGGTTGCAGCCCTCCCAAAATCGCGGACGCGGAAGAAAAAGTTGTCAATCGTTTCAAGTAATCGAGCGACAGCAACTGTCCAAAAGGCCAGCGCAGACCGGTCTCTGTTCGGAAGATCAATGGACAGTCTTTTCCGGCAGGGTTCAGTGTTCCCCGCATTCACTGATTTTCGGCGCATTCCTGGCTGCGGGGATAAGGAACCGGAATGGTGCATTCAAGGGAGGCGGCGTTCGGTCTCAGACCCGATGCCCTCGGACCGGGCGCATTGGGAGCGGCACCCAGCAAATCGCGCGAGGCGATTCTGTTCGCGGGTGCGGTATCGTTGCTGGTGCTGGCATTGTGGAGCATTCCGCGGCTCAGCTTCGGCGACGGTGGCGTCCATGTCGCGATGGCGCACCTGCTGACGGTGCTGGCGGCGGACACCGCCGACCCCATCCTGTCCCAATACTTCATGCTCAACCTCCACAGCGAGCCCAACTGGTTCATCTATCCGATCCTGGCGGCACTGCTTCAGGTCTTCGATCCCTATACCGCCGAGAAGATTCTGCTGACCGGCTATGTGATCGGACTTCCCTATGCCTTCCGCTACGCGGTGACGGCGGTCAATCCGCGCAACGCGCCGCTCTCCTGGTATGCCCTGCCCTTCGTCTTCTCCTGGCCGCTCAATCTCGGTCTGTACAACTTCATCTTCAGTCTGGTCTGGCTGTTCGTCGCGCTGGGCTATGCGCTGCACCACTGGACGACGATGACGCCGCGCCGGACGCTGGCGATGACCCTGCTGGGGCTGGTAACCTATTTCTCCCACCTCACCGCCGCGATCGTGCTGTGCCTGAGCCTGGGCGGGTTCGGCATGTGGGTGCTGTGGAGCGAGCGTCGCCACCTGGGATCGTCGGGGCTGCGGACATCGGACAAGCCGGAGGCGAACCGGCTGTGGGTGCCCTTCGCCGCCTTCGCGGCGGCAATACTGCCCATCGTTGCGCTGACGCTGCTGTTCATCCTGCGCAACACCGGGCAGAAGGTGGAGTTCGGGCCGGACCTCTGGTACCGGACCAAGATGCTGGTCTACGGCAACGTCATCCTGTCGCACACGCGCTGGGAAGGGGCGTTCGCCCTGCCGGTGGCTCTGCTGCCCTTCGCCACGGCGGCACTCTTCCTCTTCCGCCGCCGGCAGGGACGGATGGCTGCGCAGCATGGCGCTCTGAACGGAATGCTGGCCGGAGCGCTGCTGGTCCTGCTGTTCAGCTACGCCATTCCCAACAGCACCTCCGGCGGCGGGCTGGCGGTGCAGCGCATCCAGATCTTCCCTTACCTGCTGCTGATGCTGTGGCTGGCGGTGGCCACCGACTGGAGCGCGCTGCGCCGGGCGACGGTGGCAGTCGCCGGAACCGCAACCGCCGGGCTGCTGGTCATCAACATGGTCCACAACCACCAGAACAGCCGCTATCTGGCGGAGTTCGACAGCGTGGCACAGCAGTTGGAGCCGGGGCGGACCATGCTGCTGCTCGACTTCACCGGATGGAAGGCCAGCCCGGACGGGTTGCAGGACAGCTTCCGCCTGAACTTCGTCGGCCATCCGCAGTCACGCTTCGTGGCGAGCCGCCCGCTGGTCGATCTGAACATCTATCAGGCGTCGACGCCGAACTTCCCGGTGCGCTACCGGCCCGACGCCGATCCCTACATCCATCTGCGCGGCAACGGCGCCAATCCGGAGACCCCGCCGACCGACGAGTTCCTGATGGCCGGTATGCGTAGCACCATCCGGGTCGATTATGTCCTGGTCTGGGGGCTGTCTCCGCAGCGCGCCGGCATGGACGGCGCCAGGCTGACACTGGACCAGCTGGATGCCGGCTATGAGCTTGCCGGCGTCTCCGAACATGGCTGGATGCGCATCTACCGGCGCAAGGATTGACGCCAACCGGCAGCCGGCGGGGCGGGAATTCCGCCCGTCGGTCGTCAGGACGCCAGCGCCGCGTCCTTCTCCGCGATGACGTTGGCGATGGCGGCGCGTTCGGCGGCGGTCAGGCGCAGGCTGGCGCTCTTCAACTGGCCGCAGGCGGCCATGATGTCCTCGCCGCGCGGGGTGCGCACCGGGCTGGCATAGCCGGCATTGTTGACGATGTCGCCGAACACCTGGATCGCCTTCGCGGTCGACCGCTCGTAGGGCGCGCCCGGCCATTCGTTGAAGGGGATCAGGTTGATCTTGGCCGGAACGCCTTCCAGCAGCTTCACCAGCGCCCGCGCATCGGCCGGCGTGTCGTTGATTCCCTTCAGCATCACATATTCGAAGGTGATGCGGCGGGCGTTCGACAGGCCCGGATAGTTCCGGCAGGCGTCCATCAGCTCGCGCAGCGGGTATTTGCGGTTGATGGGCATGATGATGTCGCGCAGCTCGTCGGTCACCGCATGCAGGCTGACCGCGAGGTTCACGTTCAACTCCTGGCCGCAACGCTCCATCATCGGCACGACGCCGGAGGTCGACAGCGTGATGCGCCGCTTGGAGATCGAGATGCCGTCGCCGTCCATCACGATCTTCAACGCCTTGGCGACGTTGTCGTAATTGAACAGCGGTTCGCCCATGCCCATCATGACGATGTTGGACAGCATGCGCCCGTCGGGCGGTGCCGGCCATTCGCCCAGCATGTCGCGCGCCAGCATCACCTGCGCCAGGATCTCCGCCGCGTCCAGGTTGCGCACCAGACGCTGCGTGCCGGTGTGGCAGAAGCGGCAGGTCAGCGTGCAGCCGACCTGGGAGGAGACGCAGAGCGTGCCGCGGTCCTCTTCGGGGATGTGGACGCTCTCCACCTCCTGCCCGTCGGGCATGCGCAGCAGCCACTTGCGGGTGCCGTCCGCCGACTTCAGATCCGTCACCACCGTCGGCCGTGCCACGATGTAGGCATCGGCCAGCTTTTCCCGCACCGGCTTGGCCAGTGTGGTCATCTCGGCGAAATCGGTGGAGCCGCGATGGTAGAGCCAGTGCCAGAGCTGGCGTGCCCGGAACTTTTCCAGGCCGATCGACAGCATCTCGGCTTCCAGCTCTTCGCGGGACAGGCCGACAAGGTTCTTGCGTCCGTCGGCATCGGTCGCCGGCAGAACGAAGGCGGAGGCATGATTGGAGGCGCTCATGGCCCCATTACATAGGGCCATGAGCGCGCGGAGTCAAAAGACTCGAAGGCAAAAAGACCAAGTAATCCGCTGCGGCGATCAGCGCTTCACGCCGCAGGCCTCGTTGATCGCGTCATAGGCCTGTCCGACACCGGCCAGGCTGTAGGTGTCGGTCGTCTTGGTACCGCGGCCGGACACGCCCTTCACCACCATCTGCTTGCCGTTGCGCAGCGCCGCGGTCACAGCGCGGTCGGCGTCGGCATCGCGGGCCCAGGCGGTCTCGCCGTCGGTGAACAGCTTGAAGTCCTTGCCGTCGATGCTGACCTCGGCCTCGCTGCCCTTCTTGAACGGATAGCCGACGATGACGCTGACGACATCCAAGGCCTTTTCCGCCGGGCGGTGGGTGACCAGCGTGTAGATGTCGCCGCGCTTCGCCTTCGGCTCCGACTTCTTGGGCTGGCTGGAGATGTAGCACACCTTCTGGCCCTTCTCCTCGAACAGGAACGCGTTCCAGTCCTTGAAGGTGCCGAGATGGCGCGGGTCGGCCGCGGCGGCCGGCGCGGCGGTCACGCCGGCAGCCAGAAAGCCGGCGGCGAGAATGGAAGAGACGACAGAACCGGCAAAGACGGCCCCGGCAAATCGGCGGACGGCGTTGGGAAGCAACATCGGTCTTGCGTCTGCTCGTTGTTGGTCCGTGGGGTGCGGGCGGACACTACCCCAAACGGACTGACCATTCCAAGACCGCCGGGCCGGTGCAGGCTCGTTTCTCACAGGCCGCCCTGCTCGCCGCGTGACATTTTGACACGCACAAGCACAATGGCGGGTCATAAACTTGCCGCTGGCGTAACCAGGGGTTCACCCTATACCTGCGCCCGGCATGAACGCGACGGGGATTGGCATGGCCAAGCTACTGGTGGTGGAAGACGATCCGGTCACGCGCAACCTGATCCGCGCGATCCTGACCCCTGAAGGCCATGACCTGACCCTGTGCGCCAGCGCCCCGGAAGCCATCGGCATCCTTTACGTCCAACAGTTCGACCTCGTCCTCACCGACATCATCATGCCCGACCATGACGGGTTCGAAGTCATCAAGGCCGCACGGACGCTGCGCCCGGAGATGCCGGTGGTCATCCTGTCGGCCATCGACGACAAGGTGCCGGCAGAACTGACCTCCGCCGCCTTCGCCAAGCTGGGTGTGTCGCGGGTGATCTCCAAGCCGGTCAACCCCAGCCTGCTAGCATCGGAGGTCTTGGCGGCACTTGTCGTCGGTTGAATGAATCACGCAATGGGATTACTTTGCCGGACGCGTACCACAGGCGCGCAACTGCTGGGAATGCCATGCTCCACGACGATGCACGGCCGGAGATGGCCGATCCGGTCGCCAAACCACCGTTCAAGGTTCTGGTCGTCGATTCCGATCCGTCGCTGCTGGCCAAGGCACGGTCGGCGGTGGAAGGATTGTCGATCGACGGCGCCGGGGTCGACCTGACCGGCGCCACCTCCGCCGCCGAGGCGCGCGACGCCCTGCAGCGGCATCCCGACACCGCCCTGATCCTGCTGGAGACCGCACTGGAAGGCCCGAAGGCGGGGTTGGAACTGGTGGCCTATCTGCGGCGTGAACTGGGCAACCAGCGCACCCGCATCCTGGTCTGCACCGACGAGCGGGATGCGGAAACCGAAGGCGGGAATGCTGGAAGCGAGGATGAGGCCATCGCCGCCAACGACGTCGGCGACTGGCGGGTCAAGGCGGACCTGACGCCGCGCGCCTTGCGCACCGCCGTCGCCGGCCAGTTGCGCACCTTCGCCAGCCTCCAGGCGCTGGCGGCGGGACGCAAGGGGCTGGCCCGCATGCTGGTGGCCACCACCGGCCTCTTGGAGATGCGCACGCCCGACGTGCTGTTCCCCAACATCCTGCCGCGCGTCGTCGGACTGCTCGGCATCGGCCACCATGCGCTCCTGTGCATCCAGGGCGACACGCTGCCGCGCGACCGCAAGATCCGCGTGCGCGCCTCCACCGGCCGCTTCGCCAAATGGAAGGACGTGGAGGTCGCGGAGCTTGGCGAACCGCGGGTGGAGGCGGCGCTGGAGCGGCTGTCGCCCAGCAGCGAGACGATCATCGAGCTGGATTTCTGCGCGCTGCGCCTGCGCGCCAACGGCGGCATCACCGGCATGATCTATGTCGAGGGCCGCAACGACGGCACCGCCCGCGAATGGCAGCTGATGGAGCTGTTCCGCAACAAATGCTCCATCGCCTTTGAGAACGCCCTGCTGATCGAGGAGTTGAACACCTCGCAGAAGGCGACCGTCCTGGCGATGGGGGCGCTGGCCGAATACAAGGACAACGCCGCCACCGGCCATCTTCAGCGCATCGAGAAGCTGGTGGGCTCCATCGCCCGCGAGCTGCACCAGCGCGAGAAGTTCCGGGACGAGCTTGACGCCGACTTCGTCGAGAAGGTCGGGCTGGCGGCCCTGCTGCACGATGTCGGCATGCTGAGCGTGTCGGACGAGACGCTGGGCATGCCGGGCGAGTTGACCGGCATCGACATGCAGATGATCCAGCGCCACACCGAGATCGGCCACCGCATCCTGGCCGAGGCGGCGGTGCCGCTGCGTGGCCGGTCGCTGCTGTCCATCGCGGCGGAGATCGCACGCTACCACCATGAGCGCTACGACGGATCGGGCTATCAGGAGGGGCTACGCGGCAGCGCCATCCCCATCGGCGCCCGCATCATGGCGGTGGCCGACGTGTTCGATGCGCTGATCAGCAGCCGCCAGTACCGCAGCGCCTGGGCGGTGGAGGATGCGATGGCCTGGATCGTCGAACGGTCGGGCCGCGACTTCGACCCCGACGTCGTCGATGCCTTCGTGCATGTCGTCCGCCGCTTCCAGACCGACGACCCCGGCTGGTTCCCGAAGGCGGGGGGCGGCCACGGCATGCTGGGCGGCGCCATCGGCCGCAAGTTGCGTGCCCTGTTCGGCCGCCGGGCGGAGGCGATGTAGCCTCCCCTCCCGGAGGGCACGGGAGCGCATGTCGCTTTGGCGGGATTTTGACGCCCACCGGCATTAGCGCCACTCACCCCGGCGCACGAAGCCCGCTATTCTCCCTGGCACACCCCCGAGCCGGAGACCGTGCCATGCTGGACCTGCGCCCCAACTGCGAATGCTGCGACCGCGACCTGCCGCCCGAGGCGACGGACGCCTATATCTGTTCCTTCGAATGCACCTTCTGCGCCGACTGCCGCGCCCGCCTGCCGGGGGAGCGCTGCCCGAATTGCGGGGGCGAGCTGGTGCGACGGCCGATCCGCCCGGCGGCGAAGCTGGCGGCCAACCCGCCGTCGGCCACGCGCATCGTGAAGCCGGACGGCTGCGCCCCGCTGTTCTAGAGTCTGTCTGATGCTTACTTGAAGCACCAGACAGACTCTAGGCTTTTGGTTTTCCGTGCGATTCACGCTTCAAGCGATTCCGCTTGAAGCGATCACACTCTAGTCCTGACGGATGGAAGGCCCGGATCGGCAGTGCTGTCGCTGGCGTTCGCCGCGCAAATCGGCCAGACTGGCGCCATCGCTCCCAGGGATCCGCCCCCGGACGGAGCGCAGGGACCGTCACAGCATGCTCACGCTCTACAGCTTTCCCACGCCCAACGGACGCAAGGCCTCCATCCTGCTGGAGGAGTTGGGACTGCCCTACACCGTCCACCGTGTCGATCTGGCCGCCGGCGAGAACAAGCGGCCGGACTTCCTGGCGGTCAGCCCGATCACCAAGATCCCGGCGCTGGCGGAAGAGCTTCCGGGCGGCCGGGTGCGGCGCCTGTTCGGCTCCGGCGCCATCCTGCTGCATTTCGCCGAGCGCACCGGCCGGCTGCTGCCCGAGGATGAGGACGAGCGGGCCGAGGCGATGAGCTGGTTCATGCTGGGCATCAGCGACCTCGGCCCCACCGCCATCGACATGCAGCGCTTCGCCGCCCGCTCCCCCGACCGCATCCCCCATGCCATCGACCTGTACAAGGGCGAGCTGATGCGTTGCTATGCGGCGCTGGAGGAGCGCCTGGGCGCGGCGGAGCATCTGGCCGGCGCCTCCTACTCCATCGCCGACATCGCCTGCTTCCCCTTCATCGCCGCCGCGGCGGTGGCGGGCGGCGGACTGCTGGAGCGGTTCCCCAACCTGAAGCGCTGGCACGACACCGTCGCCGCAAGGCCGGCGGTCCAGCGCGGAATGTCGGTTCCCGATTTGGCCGCTTCCGGCTGAGCGGACGGTCCCCGACCCTCAGCCTTCCTCACCCGGTCTTCCCCGAACGTCCTCCGGCCGTTCCAACCAGACGTCAGAGACATGCCGATCAACAACCGCATCGCCGCCTTCCAGGACGACATGACCGCGTGGCGGCGCGACATCCATGCCCACCCGGAACTGGGGTTCGAGGAAAAGCGGACCTCCGACATCGTCGCCACGAAGCTGGCGGAGTTCGGCATCGCGGTGCATCGCGGCCTGGGCGGGACCGGCGTGGTCGGCACGCTGACGGGGCTGGGCACCGGCAGCGGCCGGACCATCGGGCTGCGCGCCGACATGGATGCGCTGCCGATGCCGGAGGCCAACGACTTCGACCATGCCTCGCGCCATGCCGGCAAGATGCACGCCTGCGGCCATGACGGGCACACCGCCATGCTGCTGGGTGCCGCCCGCTATCTGGCGGAGACCCGCAACTTCGACGGCACCGTCCACTTCATCTTCCAGCCGGCCGAGGAAGGCCTGGGTGGGGCGAAACGGATGATCGACGACGGGCTGTTCCAGCAGTTCGACTGCGAGCAGGTCTATGGCCTGCACAATTGGCCGGAGCTTCCGGCCGGCCGGATCGCCGTACATCCCGGCCCGGTGATGGCCGCGGCCAACCAGTTCGAAATCCATGTGACCGGCCACGGCGCCCACGCCGCCATGCCCCATCGCGGCATCGATCCGGTCCTCGTGTCGGCCCACATCGTCACCGCGGCGCAGAGCCTGGTCAGCCGCGGCACCAACCCGGCCGAGAGTGCCGTCGTGTCGATCACGGTGGTGGAGGCCGGGACCGCGGCCAACGTCATCCCCGACAGCGCGCGGATGCGCGGCACCATGCGCACCTTCTCCGAAGAGAACCACAGCCGCATCCAGGAGCAGTTCGGCCGCCTCGTCACCAGCATCGCCGAAGGTCTGGGTGCCACGGCGGAGTTGCGCTTCCGCCCCGGCTATCCCGCCACGGTCAACAGCGAGCCGGAGGCGCGCATCGCCGCCGCCGCCGCCGCCAAGGTGGTTGGCGAGGAGAATGTGGTCTGGGCGCCGGACCCGACCATGGCGGCGGAGGATTTCGGCTATATGCTGAAGGAGCGGCCAGGCGCCTACATCTGGCTTGGCCATGGCGGGCATCTTGGGTCCTCATGCCGTCTGCACAACCCGCATTACGACTTCAACGACGCGATCCTGACCACCGGTGCCAGCTATTGGGCGTCGCTGGTCGAGACGATCCTGCCGCGGAGCGCTTGACCGTCCCATGAAGCTGCCGTCCCGTCCCCGCCTGACCCCACATCCAATCCCACATCTGATCCCGCTGCTGTTCGCCCCTGCCCTTCTGCTGGCCTCCTGCCAGGGCGGCAACGACCGCGCCGACGGCAACCTGCTGCCGGCGCAGGCGGAGGCCGGCACCGTCTGGCAGGGCGACCACAGCAGCGCAGCCGAGCGCGCCTATGTCGTCGCCCGCGACAGCGGCGAATGGTCGGCACTGTGGGCACGGGTCGGCGAGCCGGCCCCGTCCTCCCTGCCCGGCGGGCGGATGGCGGTGGCGGTGTTCCTGGGGCCGCGCGACAGCGCCGGCTACGGCGTCGCCATCGACAGCGTGCAGCAGAAGGGCGCCGACCTGATCGTCGGCTATCACGAGATGGTGCCCGGCCCCGCCCAGGCGGTGGCGCAGATGCGCACCAGCCCCTACGCGATCCGCTTGCTGCCCGGCACGGCGGGGACGCCGAAGTTCGTTCGGGGGAAGTAGAAGGCAGGCGGTGGCGTCAGACCGCCACCCTCACCGCGGCATCTGCCACGGCAACTCCCCGCCGACCAGCTTTCCGGCGTCCGCCGACGGCAGCGGGCGGGCGAAGTGGTAGCCCTGGCCATAATCGCAGGCCAGCGCCCGCAGCAGGTTGGCGTCGGCGCTGGTCTCGATGCCCTCGGCGATGACGTCGAAGCCCAGAAGACGCGCCAGATCCATGATGATGCGGACGATGGCGCGGTTTTCCTCCGACTGGTGCATGGCGGAGACGAAAGAGCGGTCGACCTTCAGGCTGTCGATGGGCAGCTTGTGCAGGTAGGACAGCGACGAATAGCCGGTGCCGAAATCGTCGATCGACAGTTTGATGCCCAGCGTCCGCAGATCGCGCAGCAGGCGGATCGACTGTTCCGCCTTGTCCATCACGGCACTTTCCGTCAGCTCCAGCTTGATCCAGGACGGTTCCACCCCGGTTTCGCGCAGAACCTCGCGCACGACCTGGACGAAGTTGGGGTCGGACAGCTGGTGGGTGGACAGGTTGACGCTCATGAACAGCGGGGCTGAGCCCGGTTCGCGGCGGTCCTGCCACTCCGCGATCTGCAAGCAGGCCTGCCGCAGCACCCAGGTGCCGAGCGACACGACCAGACCGGTGCTCTCGGCGATGGGGATGAAGATGCCGGGCGGGATGTTGCCGCGTTCCGGGTGGTTCCAGCGCATCAGCGCCTCGAACCCCGCCAGCCCGCCGGTCACCATCTCCACGATCGGCTGATAGGCGACCCACAGGTCGCTGCCGCTGTCCAGGGCACTGCGCAGGTCGTGCTCCAGCCGCACCTGCTCGACCACGTGGGAGTGCATCGCCGGGTCGAACCAGGCCTGCCGCCCGCCGCCCTGTTCACGGGCGCGGGCGGTGGCGATCTCGGCATCGCGCAGCACGTCGTCGGGACGTTCGTGGGTCGGGGCCGCGATGGCGACGCCGATGCTGGCGGACAGGAACACCGTGCCGCCCGAACTGGAGCGGGCGGAGCGCACCACCGCCGCCAGTTCTTCGATGGCACCCTCCAGCACCGGCCGGTCGCAGGCGCCGCCGGCCAGCATGGCGAAGGCATGGTCGCTGACGCGGGCGATCAGGTCGAAGGCGGCGGCCTGCGCCGCCATCCGCTGGGCCAGACCGTCCAGCACCTCGTTGGCGAAGCCCTGGCCCATGCTGCTGCGGATTTCCGCGAAGCGGTCGATGTCCAGGATGACGAGGGTGAAGGGCTCGCCCATGTTGCGGTAGTCCGCCATATGCTTCAGCAGCATCAGGCGGTTGGCCAGCCCGGTCACCGGGTCGTAATAGGCGAGGCGGAACAGGTCGTCCTGCACCTGCCGGCGTTCGGTCATGTCCTGCAGGATGACGAAATAGCCGGCGATGGCGCCGTCTTCCGCCCGGTGCGGCGCATGAAGCCGCGTGACGTAACGCTGCTGGCCGTCGGCCTGGGTGATCCAGCCTTCCGTCTGCACCGTCTCGCCCGCCAGCGCGCGCTTGGCCGCCCCGTCGGTGTTGCGCAGAAGATCCGGCCCCAGCAGGTCGCCGATGGTGGTGCCGACCGCCTTCTCCAGAGTTGTCCCCATCATCTCCAAATAGGCGCGGTTGGCGTAGATGTGCCGCCTCTGCGGGTCCATCAACGCCACCTTCACCGTCATGGCGTCGAGAATCTGACGCAGGGCATCGAGCCCCGGCGCGCCGGATGTGGCACCCGATAAAGCGTCGGCCAGCGCGGTGATTCGGGGATCAGGACTCATGGCGAGGATAGAGTGGGGTACTCATCAGGAAATCGATACCCAACACTTACGCGAAGTGTCACCCGCCCGTCAAAACCAAAGCTGCCTTAGTGCAACAGAGCTTGAACGTTTCTATAGCCCATCCATCGGAGACACGGCTGCATGTCCATGGGCATATCATAGTATTCATTCAAGTGCGGGTTGCACCATCGCCGAACGCACAATCCCGATTTTCTGCTCCTCACTGTGCGAATAGAAGAATGGATTTCGTTTTTTTATCGGGGTATCTGCGGCCTGCGATTGCATTCCAAGTCGAATGTTCGGCGAACGATCAGTCTTGTGCGGTGCAGGAACGCGGCAAAGGCATGGCTGTGCCCTGTAATGGAAGGACATCGGCGGACAGGCGCGGATTTATACTGCCAAGACAAGTGGGGATAACGATGTGAGGATGACGCACGACCCGGCGCCGCCTTACCGCAAATCCCATGATGAAAAGCCCCAATGACGGGCAGCCATCACCATTCTGGGCAGGAACCACGCCATGGCTCTCAAGGACTTCCTGGTCGTCGTCGACGATACGCCCGCGTCCGCAGCGCGTCTCGACCTCGCAGCACGGCTCGCAGCGCGGTGCGATGCGCACCTGACCGCGCTCTATGCCTTCACCGACACGGTGCTCCCCGGCTACATCGAAGCCGAAATCCCGCAGGAATTGCGTGAAAGCCGCCGCCAGAGCCGCAAGGACCAGACGGACCGGATGCAGGCGGCCTTCGACGACGTCATGCGCCTCCACGGCATGACCGACCGATCCGAATGGCTGGAGCAGGAAACCGATCCGACCATCGCCGCCGCGGTGCGCGGCCGTTATGCCGATCTGGTCGTGGTCGGCCAGCCCGATCCGGACCGCGACCGCGACCAGCTCGTCGCCCAGCCGGCGGACCTGTTGTTCGAATGCGGCCGGCCGCTTCTGGTCGTGCCCTATGCCGGCCGTTTCTCCAGCATCGGCGAGCGGGTTCTGGTCGGTTGGAACGGCAGCCGCGAGGCGGCGCGCGCCATCGGCGACGCCATGCCGCTGCTGACCGCCGCCAAGCGCGTCGTGGTGATGGCGGCCAATCCGAAGCCCGGCCCGAACGGCCTGGGCGACGAACCCTGCGCCGACATCGCCCGCCATCTGTCCCGCCACGGCTGCCACGTGGAGGCCACCCATGTCGCCACCGACGTGGTGGAACCCGGCGACACCCTGTTGAACATGGCCGCCGACGAAAGCTGCGACCTGCTGGTGATGGGCGCCTACGGCCGTTCGCGCTTCCGCGAACTGGTGCTGGGCGGCATGACCCGCTTCATGTTGCAGCACATGACGGTTCCGGTGCTGATGAGCCATTGAGGGGGTGGTCGCCTTCGGGTGCTCCCCTTTCCCGGCCGTGGGGTTAAGCGACCGCCCGCCTGTCCCCCGAGTCCCGCCGCAACCATCGCGAGTCGCCGCTCGCAGCCCGTGGGGAAAAGCGACCGTGCCTCTTTGCCCACCCTGATCCCCTTGGGGAAAAGCGGCGGATTCGTGGGGAAAAGCGGCGCGACTCGGGGTTTCCCCATGGGGACAAGCGGCGACTCAACTAATAAGTCTAACAACTAACCGTCGACTAGCACGGTCGCCTAACCCCACATTGACTCCATCGGCCGCCGCTCACCAGGATGCCACAACATCTGGGTGAGGGCGCGATGGGCGACATACACAAGCTCGTGATCGAGCATGGCCGGGACAAGGCGCGCGCCCTGGTCCGGCCCGAAGAGCGGACGCTGGTGGACATCGCCGCCGACATCCTGGCGGACGAGAACCAGCATCTCGGCATCACCTACAGCGGTTTCTGCCTGACCAGCCTGCCGCACAAGAAGCTGGCCGACGACATGCCCTGGGAAAAGCGCGGCCATCAGGTGACGCTGCTGGTCGAACCGGGCCGGCTGAAGGTGAACGGCAAGATGAAGCTGTTCGGCGTGCCCTATGGCGCGCGGGCGCGGATGATCCTGATCTATCTGCAAACCCAGGCCGTACGCACCGGCCGCCGCGAAGTCGAACTCGGCCGCTCCATGCGCGACTGGCTGACCCGGATGGGCATCAGCGTCGGCGGCGAGACCTTCCGTGGCTTCCGCGAACAGTCGCTGCGCATCTCCGCCTGCTCCTTGAAGTTCTTCTGGGACGGCGAGGACGCCGACGTTTTCGAGAAGGGCGGCATCGTCAAGCGCGGTCTGATCTTCCACGACGCTCTCGGCGACGACCGCCAGGGCACGCTGTGGAACGACGTAGTCCAGTTGGACGAGACCTTCTTCCAGGCCCTGCGCGACCATCCGGTTCCCCTGCTGGAGGAAGCGGTGCGGCAGTTGAAGGACCGTTCGTTGAGCCTGGACCTCTATGTCTGGCTCGCCTACCGGCTGCATTCGCTGAGCCGGCCGCAGCCGATCTCCTGGCCGTCGCTCTATGCGCAGTTCGGTGCCGGCTATGACCAGATGAAGCATTTCAAGCCGCGCTTCGTCCAGGCCCTGCAATATGCGCTGGCCGCCTATCCCGATGCGAAGGTCGAGCCGGCCGATGACGGCGTCGTCCTTCACCCCAGCCGCCCGCCCATCGCCCGCCTGCTGGCGTAGAAGCGTGGGGTTAAGCGACCGGCACAGAATTGCCCGCGGTCGCTTTGCCCCACACCCCGGCAAGCCCGTCCGCCATTGACCCACGTCATTGGGTCCCCCCTCCCCTCCCCCTAAGATCGCCGCCAGTTCCCGAACCGGAGAGGCTTTGCCTTGGACGCCCTGTCGCTGCTGGATGCCGGACTGAACCAGTGCGCCGTGGTCATCGACCGCGACGGCGGGCTGTTGCTGGCCCTGCTGACCGCTGGACTGGTCGGCGGCACCACCCATTGCGCCGGCATGTGCGGCCCCTTCGTGCTGGCCCAGGTGTCGGCGCGGCTGGAGCGGGTGCCGCTGTCGGCAATGTCGGAGTTCCGGCGACTGACCGGGGCGGCGGTGCTGCCCTATCATGCCGGCCGGGCGACGACCTATGCGCTGGTCGGCGCGCTGTCGGCCTCGGTCGCCGGCCATGTCGGGGCGCTGCCGGGACTGCGCTGGCTGTCGGTGGCGCTGCTGGCGCTGGCGGCGCTGTTCTTCCTCGGCTATGCCGCGCGCGGGGTCTTGTCCTGGCTCCCCAAGGCGCCGTCACTCGGCGGCAATCGGGTGCAGCGCTGGTGGAGCGAACGGGTGTCCGGCCTTGCCCGGCCGCTGTTCGGCAACCCGACGGGCTGGCGCGGCTATGGGCTGGGGGTAGCGCTGGGCTTCATTCCCTGCGGCATGCTCTATGGCGCCATCGCGGTGGCGGCGGCGAGCGGCAGTGCGCTGACCGGTGCGCTCGGCATGGCGGCTTTCGCGCTCGGCACGGTGCCGAGCCTGCTGGCGGTCGGGCTGGCCGGCCACATCGCCGGCCGCACCTGGCGCACCGCGGTCGCCCGCGTCGCCCCGGCGATCATGCTGGTGAACGCCGGGGTGCTGGGTTGGATGGCCTGGAAGCTGGTTGCGTAAACCAGCCCCTCAGCCTGTTTCAGTGGATACCGCCGCCCTTCAGCGCGTCGCCCAGCGGAACCTGCCCGCTGCCGGGCTTCAGGGGCTGCTGCTGGCTCTCATGCGGCGACCAGCCAGCGAGATAGAGCACTTCGAAGGTCACCGGGATCCGCCCGTCCGGCTCGGCATAAAGCTCGGCATAGCGCCGGGCCGCGTCGAACAGCATGGAGCGGGTTGCCGGAACCTTGCGGCGCGCCAGAACGGCATTGGTCTCGCCCATGCCGCGCAGTTCGCGCATCAGGGCGAAGGCGTCGGAATAGGTGACGGTGATCACGTCGCTGTCGACCACCGGCAGGGCGAAACCGGCACGTTGCAGCAACCCGCCGGCATCCTTGATCTCGGCGAAGGGCGACACGCGGGGGGAGACGCCGCCCGACACCTCCATCTCCGCCTCGTACAGGCAGCGGCGCAGCTCGGCCAGGGTCTGGCCGCCCAGCATGGAGGCGCAGAAGAAGCCGTCGGGCTTCAGCGCCTGCCTAATCTGCACCAGGGCGCCCGGCAGGTCGTTGACCCAGTGCAGGCTGAGATTGCTGACGGCCAGATCGAAGCTGCCGGGGGCGAAGGGCAGGAACTCCTCGTCGGCGGCGACGGTGGCAGCGACGGCGGGGTTGCTGGGATCAAGGGCAGCACGGGCGAAATCCGGCGACAGGTCGCAGGCGACCAGCCGTTCGATCCCCTTGCGGCCTTTCAGGATCCGGCCCATCGCCCCATCGTGGCAGCCGACGTCCAGCGCCAGCGGAAAGGGACGGATCACGTCCTCCAGCCGGTCGGCGAGGCGGTCGGCAATCTCCTCGAACAGGAAGGCGTGGTCGGTGAATTCGGCGACGGCGCGGTCGCGGCGGCGGCGGACGAGCGCACGGTCGAAGACGGTCATGCTGTCGGGGCTTGTCATGGCCGCACTATACCCCAGCCCGACGGCGCGACAACCGTGCTACACTTGCAGCCCAGCAACCTTCTCCACAGCACCGCTCCCGAATGGGAGGAAAACCGGACAGGCATCGGAATGGGCATCGACGAGGCTATTTCCGTCAGTCATGAAGCGCTGATGGTCATCCTGAAAATCTCGCTGCCGACGCTGGGCATCACGGCATTGCTGTCGGCCGGGCTGATGCTGTTCCAGAGCGCCACCAACATCAACGAGTCGTCGTTGCAGCAGGATATGAAGTTCTTCGCCACCCTGCTGATTCTGTTCGCCACCGGCCCGGCGATCTATCTGGCGCTGCGCGACTATACGGCGGTGATCTTCGAACGCATCGCCATGCTGCAGTGACGGGTCTGGCCGATGCAGGCGCCAGCGCCCCTTTCCGGACTTGGCCGCATCGCCAGCGGGGCGGCGACCCTGCTGCTGGACGCGCTGCTGCCGCCGCGCTGTCTCAGTTGCGGCGAAGCGGTGGACCGGCAGGGCGGCCTGTGTGCGGCCTGCTGGGTCAAGCTGACCTTCATCGCCCCGCCGCTGTGCGCCTGCTGCGGCCTTCCCTTCGAGTATGAGGCGCAGGAGGGCGCGCTGTGCGGCGCCTGTCTGGCGGCCCCGCCGCCTTTCGCCCGCGCCCGTGCCGTGCTGGCCTATGACGACGGCAGCCGGCCACTGGTTCTCGGCTTCAAGCATGGCGACCGCATCCATGCCGCAAAATCCTATGGCATCTGGCTGGCGCGGGCCGGCAAGGAGTTGCTGGCGGATGCCGACCGGCTGCTGCCGGTGCCGCTGCACCGCGGCCGCCTGTTCCGCCGCCGCTACAACCAGGCGGCCCTGCTGGCGCAGGCACTGTCGCGGCACAGCGGCATCCCCGCCACGCCCGACCTGCTGCAACGCCAGCGGTCCACCCCGACCCAGGGCGGGCTGGACCGCAAGGGGCGCCACCGCAACGTCAAGGGCGCCTTCCGCCTGCGGCCGGGACAATCGGCAAAGGACCAGGTGACCGGACAGCGGCTGGTGCTGATCGACGACGTGATGACCACCGGGGCGACGCTGGCGGAATGCACGCGGGTCCTGCTGCGCGCCGGGGCGGCGCGGGTCGACGTGCTGACCCTGGCGCGTGTGGTGCAGCGCTGACGCTTGAAAAGGGCTACGGCCGGCGACGCTGACCGGCGTCGCACGCGGGCTGCAACGTCTGGCGCCCCTCGTGGGTTGACCTTATAGTTTCTCCACGTCCAAAAGGAGCCCAGTGGCATGGCCGACGTCGTCATCTACACCACGCCCTTCTGTCCCTACTGCATGCGGGCCAAGAGCCTGCTCGACGGCAAGGGCGTGACATACGAGGAAATCGACCTCTACGCCCAGCCGGGCCGCCGCAGCGAGATGATCGAGCGGTCGGAAGGCCGGACCACCGTCCCGCAGGTCTTCATCGACGGGAAGCCGTACGGCGGCAGCGACGACATCCACGCGCTGGATCGTGCCGGCAAGCTCGACCCGCTGCTCGGCATCGCCGCGTGAGCGGGGTCGCCACCGGCACTGGCGTGCTGAAGGCCGCCTGCATCCAGGTAAATGCGGGCACGGAGCTTGAGCCGAACCTGCGGGCGGCGGGCGATCTCGTCCGCCGCGCCCGCGACGCCGGGGCGGACCTCATCGCCCTGCCGGAGAATGTCGGCTGGATCGTCCAGGGCCGCGACAAGACCATGCAGCGCGTCCGCAGCGAGGCGGAGCATCCCGGCATTCCCTTCTTCGCCGATCTGGCGCGGGAAACCGGGGCCTGGATCCTGGGCGGCACCCTGCATGTCCTGTTGGAGGACGGACGCGCCGCCAACCGCAGCTATCTGTTCGATGCCGGGGGTCAGGTCGTCGCCTCCTACGACAAGATCCACATGTTCGACGTCACGCTGAAAGACGGCGAATCCTACCGCGAGTCGGCCACCTTCCGGCCGGGCGAGCGGGCAGTCGTGGCCTCCAGCCCGTGGGGCGGTATCGGCATGACCGTCTGCTACGACGTGCGCTTCGCCTATCTCTACCGGGCGCTGGCCAAGGCGGGGGCGTCGATCCTGACGGTGCCGGCCGCCTTCACCGTGCCGACCGGCCGTGCCCACTGGCACACGCTGCTGCGCACCCGCGCCATCGAGACCGGCTGCTTCGTCGTCGCCCCGGCCCAGACCGGCAGCCACGACCAGGGCCGCCAGACCTACGGCCATTCCCTGCTGATCGCGCCGTGGGGCGAGGTGCTGGCCGATGCCGGCACCGATGTCGGTTTCATCACCGCCGACCTCGACCTCGACCGCATCGCGGAAGCCCGCGGCATGGTGCCGTCGCTGACCCACGACCGTGCCTTCGAGGTGGAGCGGATCGGGTTCTGACCCGTCCGCGTCTCCTCAGCGCCCGTCCTGTGTCAGTCGCAGCCACGCCATCGCTGCGGTCAGCGCGATGCCGAAGGCGCCGTCGGGCCGTACCGGCAGATCGAGGTCATAGACCAGACTGTCCAGCCGCAGATCGACCGCCTGCTTCGACAGGCTGCGGATCTTGCGGTCGTAATAGAGGCTCGACACCTCCGTCCGCTCCTCCGGCAGCGGGCGGCCGGTCAGGCGTTCCGCCATGGCGACGGAGAAATCCAGGTAATAGCCGACCAGTGGCCGGCCGCCGATGAAGGCATGCAGCAGGGCGCCGGCCTCGGCCATTCCGATGTCGCTGCCGGGATGGAGCAGCAGAGCGCTGCCAGTCAGGATGCGGGGACCGCGGATGCGGATGGCGGCGAAGGTCAGCGGCCTCGCAGACTCGGGATCGAAGCTGGTCGCCTCGCAATGGACCGCCACATGCTCCCGGCGGTCGGCGTCGGTGTGATCGGAGTGCGCCATGGTCGCCGCCTCAGTGGTTCAGGCGGAAATGATGGGCGATCAGTTCCTTGAAGCTCTTCACCAAACCCAGACAGTCTTTGAACTGGTCGCGGTCGAGCTTGCCCAGCCGGTCCGGGTGGACGAGGTTGTCGATCGCCTGTTCCGCTCCTTCCTCCTCAGGGAGATCGACGCGCGCCTTCAGGCGGATGGTCGACAGGATGGTGAAGGCCTCCACCAGATCGGCGGCCATCTTGCGGTCCAGCGCCCCCAGTTCGGCCAGCACCTGGATGCGCTCCACCGTATTGGTTTCCGCCCGGTGCTTTTCCAGCGCCAGCGCCCGCACGCCATGGACGATGGGGAAGATGCCGGCCTTCTTGATGTCCACCGCTTCCGCCCGGCGCCGCTCGAACAGAGTGGCGAACAGGCCGCTCGGCGTGTCGAAGGACAGGGCCGGGCGGGCGAACTGGGTGAAGAACATCTGGTTGTCCTGCAACCGGCTCAGCAGATAGTCCTTCGCCTCGGCCAGCAGCGTGGTGTCGCCGGCCACCGGAGCGGCGTCGTAGAAGATGGCGAGGTTCATCTGCGCCGCCTCGTCCGGGCGGTGGACCCAGTTGAACAGCGCGTCCTTGTAGCCGGCGAGCGGCCGCGTCCAGTCCGGGTTTGACACCATGATGTTGCCGGGACAGGGCGGATAGCCGAACTCCACCAGATGGCGGGTGAAATCGGCGGCAATCCTCGGCAGCTCGGGACAGTCGAAGCCGTCGCGCAGGATCAGTCCATTGTCCTGGTCGGTCTTCAGCAGCTGTTCGCCGCGCCCCTCGCTTCCCATCACGATCAGGCAGCTGTTGGCCAGCAGCTCCGGCGGGGCCAGCAGTTCGAACAGCTTGCGGAAGATGCGGCGGTTCAGCTCGGTCACCAGATCGGCGATGAAGGAGACCTTGACCCCGGTGGCATGCAGGGTGCGGATCAGCTCGACGATGGAGCGGCTGGCCCGGCGCAGGTCGGCGGGGTCGGTGGCATGCTCGACCTGCAACCCGATGACCTGGGAATGGTTGGACAGCACCGCCAGCAGGTCGCTTTGCCCCAACAGCCCGACGATGGCGCCCTTCTCCGTCACCACCACCCGGCGCACCGCATGCTTGGTCATCAGCACCAGCGCATTGAACAGCAGGTCGTCGCGATCCAGCGTCAGCAGTCCGTAGCGGGCGAGCGGCCCGACCGGCTCGCTCACCGGCCGGCCGTCCAGCACCACGAGGTCGCGCAGGTCGGTGCCGGTCAGGATGCCCACCGCTCCGTCCGCTCCGCGCACCAGCACGCTGCTGGCGCGGTTCTGCCGCATTGCCTCGGCCGCATCGCGCAGGCTGGCGGCGGCGTCGAGGAACAGTGGCGGGTGGAGATAGGCCTGCCGGATGCGCGCCATGGTCAGCGCCGCCATCTCGCGGTTGGACCGCAAGGCCGCCAGATCGCGCATGCGCTGGGCGAAATCGCCGAGGATGGCAGCACCGAACTCGGGATTTTCCGCCGCCAGCGCCTCCAGAGCGGGGCGCGGGATCAGGCGGCAGGCGCACTCCTCGGCCGCGACGAAACGACGGGCGGAACTGCCGCCAGCGCCGGCACCCGCGGCGCCATAGAGAGCCTGCAAGCCGAAACGGTCGCCGGGTCCATGGACCGCCGCCACCTCGCCGCCGCGGCGTTCCTGCACGGTGCCGCGCAGCACGACGAACATCGCATCGGTCGGCTCCTCCCGCGACAGCAGGACCGCATCGCGCGGGTAGAGCGCGATGTCCAGCGCCCCCGCCAGCACCGCCCGCTGATCGTCGGTCAGCAGGTCGAAGGGGGGCTGGCCGAAATCGAAGTCCGGGGAGGCGGTCGGCATCGCGTGCTGCACGGGCAGGCTCCGTCACAGGAGGGCGGGGCATCGGGAAGAGCGGGCATAAAAAAGCACCTCCGGACCGGATCCGGAGGCGCTTTCCAGGATACACCCGCCGAGCCCGAGGCCGGAAGCGGGTGCGACATTTGGCGGCGTGGTTCGGTCACCGCACGGGCTTGAGCCTTCCCCGAAGGGGGGAAGGGACGCGGTGCGAGACGCGGTCCCTTCCCTGGTCTTATTGCTCCGCCCGGTTCGTTCGAACGCCTGATCGTTTGATCGACAACCGCTTAGTGGGCCGACGCACCCTCGGCACCCAGGCCAGTCTGCGACCGGACATACTGGTCCTCGAAGTCGCGGCGCTCCTTCTCAGCCTGCGCGCTGTTGTCGGTGATCGAGAAGAACCAGATACCGGCGAAGGCAAGGATGATCGAGAACACACCCGGGTTGGCATAGCCGATGATGGCGGTCGGGTGGCCCAACACAGCCTTCCACACCGTCGGTCCGAGCGCGATCATGACGCAGGCGGAGATTAGGCCGATCGCACCGCCCATGACGGCGCCGCGGGTGGTCATCTTGCCCCAGAACATCGACATCAGCAGGACCGGGAAGTTGGTCGAGGCGGCGATGGCGAAAGCCAGACCCACCATGAAGGCGACGTTCTGGTTCTCGAAGGCGATGCCCAGAACGATAGAGACGATGCCGATCACGACCGTGGTGATCTTCGACACGCGGATCTCGTCGGCTTCGTTAACGCGGCCACGAGCGATGACCGAGGCGTAGAGGTCATGGGAGACCGCCGAGGCGCCGGCCAGCGTCAGACCCGCGACCACCGCCAGGATGGTGGCGAAGGCGACCGCCGAGATGAAGCCGAAGAACAGGTCGCCGCCGACCGCATGGGCGGTGTGGATGGCCGCCATGTTGGTGCCGCCGATGACCGAGGCGACAGCCGCCTTGACGCCTTCCACCGGAGCGGCGGTCAGGAATGGATAGGCACCGTTGGCGTCCTTGCCCAGGATCAGCACGATGGCGCCAAAGCCGATGATGAAGGTCAGGATGTAGAAGTAGCCGATGAAACCGGTCGCGTAGAAGACCGACTTGCGGGCCTCCTTGGCGTCGGAGACGGTGAAGAAGCGCATCAGGATGTGCGGCAGGCCGGCGGTGCCGAACATCAGGGTCAGGCCGAGCGAGATGGTGTCGACCGGATCGGTGACGAAGGCGCCCGGCGACATGATGGCCAGACCCTTCGGATGAACGTCGACGGCGGCTTTGAACATCGCCTCGGGGCTGAAGCCGAACTTGGCGAGGATCATGAAGGCCATGAAGGACGCGCCGGACAGCAGCAGCACCGCCTTGATGATCTGCACCCAGGTGGTCGCCAGCATGCCGCCGAAGGTCACGTAACCGATCATCAGCACGCCGACGATGATGACGGCGAACATGTAGTCGAGACCGAACAGCAGCTGGATCAGCTTGCCGGCGCCGACCATCTGAGCGATCAGGTAGAAGGTGACCGTCGCCAGCGAGCCGCAGGCCGACAGCGTGCGGATCGGCGTCTGCTTGAAGCGGTAGGAGGCGACGTCGGCGAAGGTGTACTTGCCGAGGTTGCGCAGCCGCTCCGCGATCAGGAACAGCACGAGCGGCCAGCCGACCAGGAAGCCGACCGAGTAGATCAGGCCATCGAAGCCGTTGGCGTACACCAAGCCGGCAATGCCGAGGAAAGAGGCCGCCGACATGTAGTCGCCGGCGATGGCAAGGCCGTTCTGGAAGCCGGTGATGCCGCCGCCGGCGGCGTAGAAGTCCTTGGCCGATTTGGTGCGCCGTGCCGCCCAGTAGGTGATGCCCAGCGTGAACAGCACGAAGACCAGGAACATCACAATGGCTGAGACGTTCGTCGCCTGCTTCTGCACCGCGCCGTCGACGGCGCCGGCGGCATAGACGGAGGCGGGAACCAAAGTGCCGGCCGCGGCGGCCGTCGCGGCGGCCGTGCTGGCGATGCGGGTGATGACGGCGCGCCTCACTTGGTTTCCTCCAGGATCTGGCGGTTCAGTTCATCGAATTCGCCGTTCGCCCGTCGCACATAGATGCCGGTCAGGATGAAGGCGGACAGAATGGTGAAGACGCCGATGGGCATGCCCCAGGTGGTAACGCCCGAACCGATGGGCGTGCCCAGGAACTCTTTCCCGAACGCCACCAGCAGGATGAAACCGAAATAAATGACCAGCATGGCAATCGACAAAGTCCAGGCGAAGGCGGACCGCTTCGCCACCAGTTCCTGGAACTTTGGATTGTTCACAATCCGTTGTGCGCTTTGACTCATGTGCGTCCCCTCATCGAGTGCCGGCAGCCTTCGGCGATCCATCAAGACAGGGTCTTCGGGATCAGCGGGCATTTGCCGTCCGGGCGGTCGCGTCCGGGTTTCTTCCCGTAATTCGTACGCCCTTGACCTGCCCAATTGTTTGATACAGATCATTGTTGGGCGCACCCCCTACCTTGGTCGATGGGGTGGGTTCCGAGGGGGCGGACGGCCTCGAAAAAGCAAGCCTGGGCAAGGCTGTAGCGCCATACGGCAAAGGCGCCCCCGTTGCCGGGCGCGCCTTCCAAACAGTCAGCTTTTCAAACGGTTTCGTTGGGAATCAGTCGCAGGGCCGCGCAGTGGCGCCACCCTGCAGGGACCGGCTGCCCTTCAGGAGTCGGTGCGTGGAATCCAGGGGATGCGGTGAAATGTCACACCTTCCTCGTGGAGTTCGGAAACTTCCTCGTCAGACGCCTCGCCATAGATGCCACGCGGGTCGGTCTCGCCGTAATGGATGCGTCGCGCCTCCTCGGCGAAACGGTCGCCGACATAGTCGCAGTTCTTCTCCACACTGCGCCGCACCTCGGTCAGCTGCCGCATCACCTCCGCCACCGCCTCGCGCTGGGCGTCGTTCAGGCTCGGCGGCAGGGCGGCAACCACATCGGCGGCGTTCGGCAGCGGGACCGGTGCGGGGATCGGCGCCGGAAGGGGGACCGGCACCGCAATGGCGGGAGCAGCCGGCGGCGTCAGCGACGGAGCATTCGCCGCGACGGCCTCGGCCTGTTCGCGGGCACGGTCGGCGGCCTTGGCGACGCCCTTGGCGATGCGCGGGGCCATCGGCGCCTTGCCCACCACGGTGTCGCCGCAGATCGGGCAGGCGATCTGATGGCCCGCCGCCTGTTCGTCATAGGCGGCACCGTTGCGGAACCACGCCTCGAACTGGTGGTCGGCCGAGCATCTCAACGCGAAGAGGATCATATCCCCACAAGCCCCAACTGACCCGCAGCAGGAAAGACAAGCCCGGGCACGCCGGTCCGGGTTGCGGCGCGACTCGGGAATCGCCCTAATTCAGCACGGCCGGGCCGCGCCGTCAAACGCCGGACGGGCCATGCGTGCGTACCTGCTGTGATATCGTTCCCGACACCATCGAAAAAAGTCCGGATAAGGGAATTTCTCCATGCCCACACCCCATCCGCTGTCGCCGCCCTCCCCCTGGGTAGAGCGATTCGCCCCGCTGGTGCGGGCGGGCGGGACGGTGCTCGACCTCGCCTGCGGCGGCGGACGGCATCTGCGCCTGTTCCATCGCCTTGGCCATCCGGTGATGGGGCTGGACCGCGACCTCGGCGGCGTCGCCGATCTGGAAGGCAGCGCGAACGTCGCCCTCGTTCAGGCAGACCTGGAAAGCGGCGACTCGGGCATTTCCCCCAACTCCCTGTCGGTTGACGGCACCTTCGCCGGGATCGTGGTCACCAACTACCTGCACCGCCCGCTCTTCCCCGCCATCCTGGCGGCGCTGGAGCCGGGCGGCGTGCTGATCTACGAGACCTTCGCCGACGGCAATGCCCGCTTCGGCCGCCCGTCCTCTCCCGACTTCCTGCTGCGGCGGGGCGAGTTGCTGGAGGCGGTGCATGGCAGGCTTCAGGTGGTGGCCTTCGAACAGGGCAAGCTGTCAGTGCCCAAGCCCGCGGTGGTGCAGCGGATCTGCGCCGTCGCCGGGGAGGATCCGCTGCCGCTCTGATCCCGCATCCTTACTCGTCGCTGTCGTCGGCGACCGGCTTCTGCTCGCCGCGGATGCGTCGGCGGCGGTCCTCCTTGCGCATGATCTGCTTGCCATGCTTGTGCTGGGCCGGCCCCTCCAGCGGGCCGCCGGGACGCACCGGGCGCTCGGCAAAGCGTCCGAGCGAGATCATGCGGTCGTACATCACAAGCGCCCCGGCGACGCCGACATTGATGCAGAATGACATCGGGATCTTCACCACATGGTCGCAGCGCGCCAGCAGGGCGGGCGACAGGCTGTCGCGCTCCGGCCCCAGCACATAGGCGGCGCGCGACGGGTGACGGAAGCTGGGCAGTTCCACCGCGTCGTCAGTCAGTTCCACCCCGACCAGCATGCAGTCCCTGGGCAGGGTGAAATCGGCCACCCGCTCGTGGATGTAGAGCGGCAGGTGCAGCGTGGCGCCGGAGGTATCGACCAGCTTCGTCTCGCGCAGGTCCGGCTCTGGATCGATGGCGAAGAAGAAGGAAGCGCCGAAGGCATGGGCGGTGCGCATCAGGTTGCCGACATTGCCCGGCTTGCTGATCCGCTCCACTCCGATTCCGAAATAGCCACGCATGAAGAGCCCGCTGATCTTGGTAAGGATATGACCGGGCGGGAGCTTGCCGCCGCAGCCCGCCCGAGGCAAGCTTGCCGGCATGAGCCCAGACAATCCTCACGACCATTCCTCCTGCTGCGGCGGCGATCACCACCACGGCCATTCCCACCATCACGGCCACCAGCATGGCGAGAGCGCCGAAGGCCGTGCCGACCTGTCCGGCCCGGCGGAAAGCCCGATCATCGTCGAGGTGACGCGCGGCAGCCTGGTGGAGTCGGTCCACCGCGCCCGCGCCTGCATCGTCGATGCCGGCGGCCATGTGCTGGCACGCTGGGGCGACATCGACTCACCGGTCTACCCGCGCTCCGCCATCAAGTCGCTGCAGGCGATCCCGCTGGTGGAAAGCGGCGCGCTCGACGCCTTCGGGCTGGGGGATGAGGAGTTGGCGCTCGCCTGCTCCTCCCACAATGGCGAGGCGCGCCACACCCAACTGGTGCGGTCCTGGGCCGGGCGGGTCGGGCTGACGCTCGACGATTACGAATGCGGCGCCCAGATCCCCTACGATCCCGCCACCGCCGAGGATCTGGTCCGCCGCGGCGAGCCGCCGACCGCCTTCCACAACAACTGTTCCGGCAAGCACAGCGGCTTCCTGACGACCGCCAAGCACAGGGGCGAGCGGCTGAAGGGCTATGTCCGCTACGAACACCCCGTGCAGCAGCGCATCCTGGGCGTGATGGAGCAGATGACGGGCCAGGACCTGTTCGGCGCGCCCTGGGGCGTGGACGGCTGCTCCATCCCCACCATCGGCATCCCGCTGGGGGCTATCGCCTATGCCATGGCCCGCATCGCCGATCCGGTCGACCTGCCCGACGCACGGGCCGAGGCGGTCACCCGCATCGCCGCCGCCTGGGGCAAGCACCCCTTCCTGATCGGCGGCACCGGCACCTTCGACACGGCGCTGATGGAAGCGGCCGGCGGCGCCGTGCTGGTCAAGGGCGGGGCGGAAGGGGTCGGCTGCGTCGTGATCCCCGAGCAGGGCATCGGCATCGCCCTGAAGATCGAGGATGGCGCCGCCCGTGCCCGCGAGGTGGCGCTGGCCGCCCTGATCCGCTCGACCCAGGCGCTGACCGAGGCGCAATGGGCGCGCGTACCACAGTTGCTGACCACCCCGCTGCTGAACCGCGCCGGCACGCGGGTGGGCGAGGTGCGGCCGGCAGCTGGCTGGCCGGCGGCGTAACTCCGCAAGCGCGATCAAGCGGCTGCCGGCTAGCATCGGCGGGACTGGAGGATGTCATGCCCATGACCAACGCCACGACCAACGACAGCATCTCCGCCGACGCAACGGCAGTGTGCCCCGTGCCGTGTTCCGCGGTTGCGGCCAAGCCCGGTACACGGCTCGATTACGGCGACCGGATCGAACGGGTGGTGACATTCATCGCCGCGCATCTGGACGAACCACTCGACCTCGGCCGGCTGGCGGAGGTCGCCTGCTTCTCGCCCTACCACTTCCACCGCATCTACCGGGCGATCACCGGCGAGACGGCGGCGGAGACCCTGCGCCGGCTGCGACTGCACCGGGCAGCGGGCGATCTGGTGCGCGACAGCATCGCCATGCCGGCCATCACCCGGCGGGCGGGGTATGGCAGCGTCGAGGCCTTCACCCGCGCCTTCGGGCAGAGCTATGGCGTGACGCCGGCCGCCTACCGCAAGCGCGGACGGCTCAATCCTCCAGTCCCAGCCAACCACCAGATGGAGGACAGCATGCACGACGTCGAAATCCGCGACCTTCCCGCCCACCGCATCGTCGGGCTGCCGCACACCGGCCCCTACATGACCATAGGCACCAGCTTCGACCGGCTCTTTACCTGGGCGTCCAAGCAGGGGCTGACCGGCCCCGGCACCCGCAGCTTCGCCATCTATTACGACGATCCGGAATCGGTGAGGCCGGAGGAGTTGCGCTCCTTCGCCGGGCTGATGCTGGAGCTGGGCGTCGTCGAGGATGAGGTGATCCGCGTGGTGGACATTCCCGGCGGGCGTCATGCCGTGGTCCGGCACCAGGGACCTTATGCCGAATTGGGCGCGGTCTACCGCTGGCTCTACGGCGAGTGGCTGCCCAACAGCGGCCACGCGCCGGGAGACGCCCCCTGCTACGAGGAGTATCTCAACAACCCACGGGCCTTGCCGCCGGCCGATTGGCTGACGGAAATCTGCGTTCCCCTGGCCGACTGAACCCTGACCACCGAACGGCTGTCATTAGGCGGGTGCGGTGCTATGGTCGCCGCGCCCATTTTTCCCGTTGAGCGGTTCCCATGAGCATCGACGACCTGCGCGCCCAGTATGAAGCCTATCCCTATCCGGCGCGCAATCCGTCCGACGAGGCCGGACGGCTGATCACCGGCTCGCCCAGCCATTTGGACGAGCTGGTGCAGCATGTCTTCGGCGGCCGGATCGACCATAGCAAGCCGCTGCGGGTTCTGGTGGCCGGCGGCGGCACGGGGGACGGCACCATCATGCTGGCACAGCAGATGGCCGATGCCGGGAACCCCGGCCGCATCACCTACATCGACCTGTCGGACGCCAGTCGCGCGGTCGCCGAGGCGCGGGCCAGGGCGCGCGGGCTGACCAACATCGACTTCCAACGTGGGTCGCTGCTGGAACTGGACGAGGTCACGGCGCAAGCGGGGCCGTTCGACTACATCGACTGCTGCGGCGTGCTGCACCATCTGGACGACCCGTCTGCCGGCCTGCGCTCGCTGGCCGGTGCGCTGGCGCCCGGCGGCGGCATCGGCATCATGGTCTACGCACCCTACGGCCGCACCGGCGTCTATCCGATGCAGGAGGCTCTGCGCGGCATGACCGAGGGGTTGCCGCCGGCCGAGAAGGTGGCGCTGGCCCGCCGGCTGATCCAGGCGCTGCCGCCGGCCAACTGGCTGTTGAACAACCCGCACATCGGCGACCACCGGCTGGCCGACGCCAATCTCTACGATCTGCTGCTGCACAGCTGCGACCGCCCCTACAGCGTGCCGCAGTTGGTGGAGCTGGCGGACAGCGCCGGGCTCGCCGTCGCGACGCTGATCGACCCGCTGCGCTACGAGCCCTCTCTGTGGGTTAAGGACGCCCGCGTCCTGAAGCAGCTGTCGGGGCTGACCATGCTGGAGCGCGCCGCCTGGACCGAGCGCATCACCGGCGCCTTCACCAAGCACATCGCCTATCTGCTGCGTCCCGCCGACCTAGAGGCCGCCCGCATCCAGCCGGACGGGCCGGACGTGTTCCCGGTCCTGCGCGACATCGACGGCAGGACCGTGGCAAAGGCGGTGCCCCCCGGCGGCAGCCTGGAATTCGACCTGATGGGCAGCGTGGTGTCGCTTCCCCTGCCCCGGCTGGCCGGCCCGATCCTGTCGCGGATCGATGGCAGGACCAGCCTGGGCGCCCTGCACGCCGCCATCGAACCGACCGCCAAGGTCACCTGGGAGCAATTTCTCACCCAGTTCCGCCAACTGTTCGACGCGCTGGGCGGGCTGGGCAAGATGCATCTGCGGCGGGGATAGGACGGAGGCCCTATCCCCGGCCGATCCCTAACCCCGCAGAACCGGCACCGCGGCGTCGAGCGCCTTGGTCAGCCGGTCGAAGGTCTGGTGGATTTCCGCCTCGGAGATCACCAGCGGCGGGCAGAGCGCGATGGAATCGCCCATGGCGCGAACGATCAGGCCATTGTCCTGGGTCAAGCCGTTGACCAGGGCACCGGCACGGCCGGGCGGATCGAAAGGCGTCTTGGTCGCCTTGTCGGCCACCAGTTCCAGCGCACCGATCAGGCCGATGCCGCGGGCCTCGCCGACCAGCGGATGGTCCGCCAGCGCCTTCAACCGCGACTGGAAGGCCGGGGCGACCGAGCGGACATGGCCGACGATGTCGCGTTCCTCGTAGATGTTCAGCGTTTCCAGCGCCACCGCCGCCGCCACCGGGTGGGCGGAGTAGGTGTAGCCATGGCCGAAGGTGCCGATCTTCCGGCTTTCGTCGACACAGGCGCGATAGATGGCGTCGCTCACCATCACGGCGGAGATCGGCAGATAGCCCGACGACAGCTGCTTGGCGCAGGTCAGGATGTCCGGCTGCATGCCGACGGTCTGGCTGCCCCAGAAATTGCCGGTACGGCCGAAGCCGCAGATCACCTCGTCGGCGACCAGCAGGATGTCGTATTTCTTCAACACCGCCTGGATCTTGGCGAAGTAGGTCGCGGGCGGAACCACGACGCCGCCGGCGCCCATGATCGGCTCGGCGAACATGGCGGCGATGGTGTCCGGCCCCTCGGCCAGGATCAGCGCCTCCAGCTGTTCGGCCAGACGGGTGGCGAAGGCCTCCTCGCTCTCGCCTTCAAGCCCATTGCGATAATGGTGCGGGCAATCGCCGTGGATGATGCGGGCGATCGGCAGGTCGAAGTCGCGGTGGTTGTTGGGCAACCCGGTCAGGCTGGCGGTCGCCACCGTCACGCCGTGATAGGCACGCTGGCGCGACAGGATCTTCTTCTTCTCCGGCCGGCCGAGCGCGTTGTTGTAGTACCAGATCAGCTTGATCGCGGTGTCGTTGGCCTCCGAGCCTGAATTGGCGAAGAAGACCTTGGACATCGGCACCGGCGCCAGACCGATCAGCTTTTCGGCCAGATCGATGCCGGGCTCGTGCGACTTGTGGCCGAAGATGTGATAGGTGGACAGCTGACGCATCTGCTTGGTCGCCGCCTGGACCAGCCGCTCCTCCCCCCAGCCGAGCGAGACGCACCACAGGCTGGCCATGCCCTCGATGTAATCCTTGCCGCCGTCGTCGAAGACGTGGATGCCTTCGCCACGTTCGATGATCATCGGCCCCTGCGTCTCATGGGCATGCAGGTTGGTGTAAGGATGGAGGACGAAGGCCTTGTCGCGGCTGGCGGCAGAGTTGCCGGCGGTGCTGCCCGGAGCGGTCATGGAGTGGGTCTTCCTGTTCGGTCTTGTCGGGTTCGTTCCCCCTGGATGGCCGCGATGGCTCACCGCAAGGTGTTCGATTTGTTAAACACTATCGCCGATCATACGCACAGTTTCGCCACTCGACAAACCCGCTTCGCCGTCATCCGTGCCATGCGCGCAAGACGCTGGCGGGACGTGAAATCGGATGGGACAGCTTGACCGGAACGACGAGAGGGAGGAACCGCTTTGCGCACGCTTTACGGTATGGTCAGCACGGCCGCGATGGCACCGCACATCCTGCTGCGCGAGATCGGCGAACCTTTCGAATTGCGGCTGCTCGACCGCGACAAGGCGGAGCACAGAAGCGCCGCCTATCTGGCGCTGAACCCGCACGGCCGGGTGCCGACGCTGGTCGACGGCGATCTGGTGCTGTACGAGGCCGCCGCCATCTGCCTGCATTTGGCCGACAGCCATCCGGAGGCAAAACTGGCCCCGGCGGTCGGCACGCCCGAGCGGGCGGAGTTCTACAAATGGCTGGTCTATCTGACCAACAGCGTCCAGGCCGAGATGCTGCTGTACTTCTACCCCGAGCGATACGTCGAGGGCGCGCAAGCGCAGGCCGCCTTCAAGGCGGCGACCGAAACCCGACTGAACGGTCATTTCGACGGGCTTGACCGCGCGCTTGCAGGACGTACGTGGCTGCTGGACAACACGTACAGCGCCGTCGACCCGTACCTGTTCATGCTGTGCCGCTGGACCCGCTTCATGGGTCGCCCGGCACGTACGCTGGACAATCTGGGACCTTACCTCGCCCGCGTTCTGGAGCGTCCGGCTGTGAAGGTCGCATTGGAGGCGGAAGGGTTAGGGGCGCCGTTTTACTGACGAAAAAAGCCCTCTCCCACGGTTGGGAGAGGGCCTTCATCCTTACGCCTTGCGAACCAGCCCGCTCACCGGCTGGCCGTCGATGGTCAGGGAGCCGCCTTCGGCACCGACTGCCACCGTCTGGCCGTCCTTGATGCGACCCTCGAGGATCAGGGTCGCCAGCGGGTTCTGCAACTCGCGCTGGATCACCCGCTTCAGGGGACGGGCACCATAGACCGGGTCATAGCCGGCCTCGGCCAGCCATTCGGTTGCGGCCTCGTCCACCGTCAGCGTGATCTCGCGGTCGGCGAGCATCTTCGTCAGGCGGCCGAGCTGGATCTTGACGATGCCACCCATATGCCGGCGGTCGAGCCGGTGGAACAGCAGGATCTCGTCCAGGCGGTTCAGGAACTCCGGCCGGAAATGGGCGCGGACGGCCTCCATCACCTCGTCGCGCACGGCAGCGCTGTCCTCGCCCTCCGCCTGCTCGGCCAGCGCCTGCGAGCCGAGGTTGGAGGTCATGATGATGACCACGTTGCGGAAATCGACCGTGCGGCCCTGCCCGTCGGTCAACCGGCCGTCGTCCAGCACCTGCAGCAGCACGTTGAAGACGTCGGGGTGGGCCTTCTCCACCTCGTCGAACAGCACGACCTGATAGGGTCGGCGGCGCACCGCCTCCGTCAGCGCCCCGCCCTCCTCATAGCCGACATAGCCCGGAGGCGCGCCGATCATGCGGGCGACGGAGTGCTTCTCCATATATTCCGACATGTCGAGGCGAACCATCGCCGTCTCGTCGTCGAACAGGAACTCGGCCAGCGCCTTGGTCAGTTCGGTCTTGCCGACACCGGTCGGACCGAGGAACAGGAATGAGCCGATGGGACGGTTCGGGTCCTGCAACCCGGCCCGCGCCCGGCGCACCGCGTTGGACACGGCGACGATGGCCTCATCCTGGCCGATGACCCGGCCGCGCAGCTTGTCCTCCATCGCCAGCAGCTTCTCGCGCTCGCCGGCCAGCATCTTGTCGACCGGCACGCCGGTCCAGCGGCTGACCACCGCGGCGATGTCGCTATCGCGCACCTCCTCGTTCAGCATGCGGCTGCTGGCATGCTCCTCGGCATCCTTCAACGCCTTTTCCAGACCGGGAATGACGCCATAGGCCAGTTCGCCCGCGCGACCCCAATTGCCGTCGCGTTGCGCCGTCTCCAGTTCGGTGCGGGCCTTCTCCAGCTCCTCCTTGATCTTCTGCGCGCCCTGCAACTGGTCCTTCTCGGCCTGCCACTTGGCGGTCAGTTCGGCGGAGTCCCGCTCCAGATCGGACAGCTCGCGCTCCAGATTGACCAGACGGTCGCGCGACGCGGAGTCCTGTTCGCGCTTCAGCGCTTCGCGCTCGATCTTCAGCTGGATGATGCGGCGGTCCAGCTCGTCGATGGCCTCGGGCTTGCTGTCCACCGCCATGCGCAGGCGGCTCGCCGCCTCGTCGATCAGGTCGATGGCCTTGTCGGGCAGGAAACGGTCGGTGATGTAGCGGTTGGACAGGGTCGCCGCCGACACGATGGCGCTGTCGGTGATGCGCACGCCATGGTGGACCTCGTAGCGCTCCTTCAGGCCACGCAGAATGGAGATGGTGTCCTCCACCGTCGGCTCCGACACGAAGACCGGCTGGAAGCGCCGGGCCAGCGCCGCGTCCTTCTCGATGTATTTGCGGAACTCGTCCAGCGTGGTGGCGCCGACGCAATGCAGCTCGCCACGCGCCAGCGCCGGCTTCAGCATGTTGGAGGCGTCCATCGCGCCGTCGGACTTGCCGGCACCGACCAGCGTGTGCAGTTCGTCGATGAAGACGACGATCTCGCCGGCCGCCGCCTGGATTTCCGACAGCACGGCCTTCAGCCGCTCCTCGAACTCGCCGCGGTACTTGGCGCCCGCCACCAGCGCGCCGAGGTCGAGCGACAGCAGCTGCTTGTTCTTCAGGCCTTCCGGCACATCACCCTTGACGATGCGCTGGGCCAGCCCCTCGACGATGGCGGTCTTACCGACGCCGGGCTCGCCGATCAGCACGGGATTGTTCTTGGTGCGCCGGGCCAGAACCTGGATGGTGCGGCGGATTTCCTCGTCACGGCCGATGACGGGATCGAGCTTGCCGTCGCGCGCCGCGGCGGTCAGGTCTCGGGCGTACTTCTTCAGTGCGTCATAGCCCTGCTCGGCGCTGGCGCTGTCGGCGGTACGGCCCTTGCGGATGTCGTTGATGGCGGTGTTCAGCGCCTGCGGCGTCACGCCGGCGGACTTCAACGCCTTGCCCGACGGGGTGCCATCGGCCATCGCCAGCGCCAGCAGGATGCGTTCGGCGGTGACAAAGCTGTCGCCGGCCTTCTCGGCGACCTTCTCGGCCTGTTCGAAGACACGGGAGAGTTCGGGCGTCAGGTAGAGCTGACCGGCGCCGCTGCCCTCGACCTTCGGCAGCTTGTCCAGTTCGGCATCGACCGCCGACAGGGCCGCCTTGGGGTCGCCGCCCACCGCGCGGATCAGGTTGGCGGCAAGCCCTTCCTTGTCGTCCAGCAGCGTCTTCAGCAGATGTTCCGGGGTCAGGCGCTGATGCCCACGGCGCACGGCCAGGGTCTGCGCGGCCTGAATGAACCCGCGGCTGCGCTCGGTGTATTGCTCGAAATCCATGATGCTCCCCTTCTCCTGTCGACCGTCCGCGAGGCAGCCCGGTCAACGTGATCCACGCAACTGTGCGATCCGCAAGGATGCTGCCGAAGATGTAGGCAAGGCCGAAGGCCATGCAAGACCATCTGCGTGGAAAGGTTATCGGTGGAGAAACGCGGCCACACCTGCCTCCTCCAGACCGGCTAGGACCGGGAAAAAGAGGTAGCGCGCGACCCGCCGATTGCCCCCTACACCATCCCTCCCGGCCGCGGCTAGACTGCCGTCATCCCGCCTTTCCGCCTTCCAAGGGCCCCCGTTCCGGATTTCATCATGACCGATCTGGCCGCCTCCGGTTCCCCGACCAGCACGACACCGGCATCCGCCGGCCAGCCGATTCCGAGAAGCATGACGGGCCGGCTGCTTCGTCTCGCCTGGAGCCTGCGCGGAGTGTGGCATCGGCTGACTCGGCCGCTGACCATGGGGGTGAGGGCGATCATCCTGGACGAGGCGGACCCGGCATCGCCCGGCGTCCTGCTGATCCGGCACAGCTATGTCGATGGCTGGCATCTGCCGGGCGGCGGTGTCGGGCGGGGAGAGACGCTGGTCGACGCCATGCGGCGCGAGGTGCGGGAGGAGGTGGGGCTGATCGCCGACCGCCCTGCTCAGCCTTTCGCCATCTACGCCCGCTTCCGCAACGGGGCGAGCGACCATGTGGCGGTCTATGTCGTGCGCAGCTGGAGCGGCAGCCCGAAAGCCGACGGTGTTGAGATCGTCGAAACCCGATTCTTCCCGCTCGACCGGCTGCCGACCGACCTGTCGCCGGCCACCGGACGGCGGCTGGAGGAATTTCTTGGCCGCCGGCCCGTCGCCGAACGCTGGTAGCGGCACCAGATTACGGGGTGGAGCGGGCGGTTCGGGCGATCCGGCCTGCCATACCCCAGCCGCAGCGTGAGAAATAGGCACCGCATCGGTTGACAGGGACGCTCCAGCCCTTTCATTGTGCAGTGCAATGAACGCCACACTGACCGTCATCCGCCGCTATCCCGTCAAGGGGATGAGCGGCCAGGACCTTCCCGCCATCGAACTGACCGCCGGTCGGGCGATTCCGCTCGACCGCCGCTACGGGCTGCTGCACGGCCCGGCCGCGCTGGATACCGAGACGGAGGGCTGGCGCCTGCCGTCGGATTTCTTCACGCTGGACCGGACGGAAAAGCTGGCGGTCTTGCAGAGCGAGTTCGACGAGGCGACGCAGGCGCTGATCATCCGCCGCGGCGGCCGGCAGGTGTCGCGCGGCCGGCTGGACCAGCCGATGGGCCGCAACTTGCTGGAACAGTTTTTCGCCGCCTATCTGGCCGGGATCGTCCCCGGCATGCCCCGCCTGATCGAAGCGCAGCAGGGCGGCTTCGGCAACAGCGAGGAACCGTCGGTCACGCTGCTGAACCTCGCCAGCCTGCGCGACCTGGAGGAGCGGATCGCCAAGCAGCCGGTCGATCCCCGCCGCCTGCGCGCCAACCTGCTGGTGGACGGCATCGATCCCTGGGCGGAGCGCGGCTGGGTCGGCAGGACCCTGACCGTCGGTGCGGCAACGCTGGAGGTGGTGGAGGCGCTCGACTGCACGCCCGGGAACGATGTGAACCCGGATACCGGCGTCGCCGACCTCAGCCTGACGAACATCATGGAACGCGGCTATGGCCACAACCAAATGCTGCTGCGCGCCCGGGTGACCGGCGGCGGCCGGATCGCAGTGGGCAACCCGGTCGCGCCGGCCGAATAAACGTCACCTCAGGTAAGCGTCACATATCAGGCGTTCACGGCCGCCCGTTCCTCGCCGTCGGTCTCATCCTCGGCCGGCTGCTCGTCCTCGTCGCCACCATGCGAAGACATCTGCGGCTGGTGGCCGTGGCCATTGCCGGGCTGCCCACCGCGCTGGCGGTTTTCCGATTCCTGGATCTGGTTGATGATGCGGAGGTAATGCTCGGCATGCTGCAGGTAATTTTCCGCCTGCACCCGGTCACCGGACGACATCGCGTCGCGGGCAAGCGCCTGATACTTCTCCTGCACCTGCCACGCATTGCCGCGGATGCGGACGTCGGGGCCGTTGCTGTCGAAGGTCTGGTGGCGCAGCGGAACGTTCTGGCGCCGGCCGGCACTGCCACCCCCGCCGCCGCCACCACCGCCGCTGCCCCCGCCGCCGCTGTTGCCACGACCACGCGAACGCCTGGAGTTCGGTCCCTGTCTCATTCGGCTCTTAAGGCCCCATGCAAGAGAAGCGCAGTCCCCGGAACGCTCCGGCGGCCATCCGGCCTTGCGGCCCGGCCACCGAGCCCGCCATGGACGATTTCCATGGGTCGCTCACGGGGTTCAAACGACGCGTCCGCATCGCGTGCGGCAGGCCATGGCGGTCAGCGCTCGGCAGAAAACCATCCGAGATTCTTGCTCCGCAGGCCTTAGGTTCGCGGTCGTGTACCGCACACTACCCGCCAAAGCCTGCCGATCCAACCGTTTTTTTGGATGGGCAGCCGCCTCACAGGCTCTTCCGAGCCCTGACACAGCGCTTTACCCCACCAAGGTCACACAGGATCGCGGTGTCTCCCAACCCCTGCGCCCCGGCCAGCGTCGCCACGTCTTCCGCCTGGCCCTGCCCGACTTCGAACGCGACCAGTCCGCCGGGGACCAGCAGACGCGGCAATTCGGCGGCGAGGATGCGGTAGGGCTCCAGCCCGTCCGGCCCGCCGTCCAGCGCGCGAAGCGGGTCATGCTCCCGCACCTCCGGCTCCAGCGTGGCAATGTCGGCGCTGGGGATGTAGGGCGGGTTCGACACCACGATGTCGAAACGCTCTTCGATCCCCTTGGCCCAGTCGCCGGTCTGGAAGCGGGCGCGCTTCGCCAGCCCGTTGCGGTCGGCGTTCCCGGCTGCCGCCTCCACCGCCAGCGGGCTCAGATCGACACCGACACCGGTGGCATTCGGCAGCTCCGACAGCAGCGCCAGCAGGATACAACCCGTTCCGGTTCCGAAATCGATCAGGCGCAGCGGAGCCTTCCGGTCGGGAATGGCGGCCAGAACCGCCTCCACCACCGTCTCGGTGTCCGGCCGCGGTTCCAGCGTGTCGGGGTTGAGGGCGAGATCGATGGTCCAGAACTCCCGGTGCCCCAGAATGCGCCCCACCGGCTCCCGCGCCGCACGCCGCTCCACCAACGCCAGGGCATGGGCAGCATCGGCATCGGGGATAAGCCGTTCCGCCTTCGTAATGAAGTCGGTGCGGGTAAGGGTCAGCGTATGTTCCAGCAGATAGCGGGCGTCGAGTTCCGGCGTATCGACGCCGGCCTCGCGCAGCCGCGCCTCGGCCTGGGCACGCAGGGTGCGGAGGTTCATGCGATCACCCCAGCTCCGCCAGCCGGGCGGCCTCGTCCTCGGCAATCAGGGCGTCGACCAGTTCATCCAGTGCCTCCCCGGCCATCACCTTGTCGATCTTGTAGAGCGTCAGGTTGATGCGATGGTCGGTCACCCGCCCCTGGGGGAAATTGTAGGTGCGGATGCGTTCCGAGCGGTCGCCGCTGCCCACCTGGTTCTTGCGGTCGGCGGCGCGGACAGCGTCCTTCTCCGCCCGCTCTCTGTCGTACAGCCGGGCACGCAGCACCTTCAGCGCCTTGGCCTTGTTCTTGTGCTGCGACTTCTCGTCCTGCTGGCTCACCACCAGCCCGGTCGGCAGATGGGTGATGCGCACGGCGCTGTCGGTGGTGTTGACCGACTGGCCGCCGGGACCGGAGGAGCGGAAGACGTCGATCCGCAGATCCTTCTCGTCGATGTGGATGTCCACCTCCTCCGCCTCCGGCAGCACAGCGACGGTGGCGGCCGAGGTGTGGATGCGGCCCTGCGCCTCGGTCGCCGGCACGCGCTGGACGCGGTGGACGCCGGACTCGAATTTCAGCCGGGCGAACACGCCGCGGCCGGTGATATTGGCGGTGGCCTCCTTGTAACCGCCGATGCCGGTCTCGCTGACGTCCATCGCCTCGAAGCGCCAGCCATGCAGGCCGGCATAGCGGCGGTACATCTCGAACAGCTCGGCGGCGAACAGTGCGGCCTCATCGCCGCCGGTCCCGGCCCGCACCTCCAGGATGGCGTTCTTTTCGTCCGCCTCGTCCTTGGGCAGGAGCGAAATCTGCACCTTGCGCTCCAAATCCGGGATGCGCTTGGTCAGGACGTGGAACTCCTCCTCCGCCATCGTCTTCATCTCGGGATCGGCACCGGGATCGCCCATCATCGCCGCGATCATTTCCGCCAGATCGGCGGCCTCGGCGCGGCCCTTCTTCAACTCCGCGATGGCCTCGGCAATCGGGGTGAGGTCGGCATATTCCTTGGACAGCCGGGCGAAGTCGCCAGACTCGACAAGGCCGGCCGCAAGCGTGTCGCGCAGCTCGTCGTACCGGGCCATCACCTTATCGAACTTCTCGTCCAGGCTCACGTCGCTCGTCCTTATCCCGTTCGTTCTCTTCCAATGCGGCAGCGGTCAGCCTATCCAGCCCGAACAGGCGGAACATCAGCCGTTCAGCCGCCGCCCGTTCGGCCAGCCCCTCGCCACTGCCATCGGCAGCGAGCGCCCGCAGCGCCTCCGATGGAGCGTGCAGCAGGCGGTTGACCAGCAGCCGCGTCGCCGACGCCGCATCCAGATCGGCATGCCCGGCCAGCAGGCGCCGCCGCTCCGCTTCGAAATGGCTGCGAAGCGCCGCGACCGCGGGCACCGCGGCGCGTTCCGCACGGTCTCGGGCGAAAGCGGCAACCGCCTCGTCCACGATCATCCAGGCCGCCTGGGTCGTCGCCTCGCGTCCAACCCGGCCCTGCAACGCCGCCCGTTCCAGATCGGCCAGATCATAGACGAAGGCGCCGTCCATACCCGCCACCGCCGGATCGACATCGGCCGGAATGGCGGCATCGACCACGAAGACCGGCCGGCGGCGACGGCGTTTCAACACCGTCTCCATCATCGGAGCGGTCAGGATATAGCGCCCAAGCCCGGCCGCGGTCACCAGGATATCGGCGCCGGTCATCGCCGTCTCCAGATCGGCCCAGGGAGCGAAATGCCCGTCGAGCCGCCGGGCCGCCGCTTCCGCCCGCCGATCCACCGGCGCTGCGACGGTCAGCCGCGGCAGCCCGGCCTCGCGCAGCCCCTCCAGAACCAGGGCGCCCATGTCGCCCATTCCCACCAGCAGAGCGCCGCAGCGCCTGATGTCGCCGTGCAGGTCGCGCGCCACCTGGATGGCTGCCGCGGCCAACGAGGTGGCGCCCTCCGCAATCGGCGTCTCGCTCCGCACCCGCTTGGCAGCTGCATAGGCTGCCTGCAGAACCGCTTCCAGCTCCGGTCCGGTCAGCCCCGCACCGGAAGCGCTGCGGTGGGCCGCCTTCAATTGGCCCAGGATATGGGGTTCGCCGACGATCTGGCTGTCGAGCGAGCAGGCCACCGCGAACAGGTGGCGCACAGCGTCGATGCCGGTGCGGGTGTAGAGCTGCGGCGCCAGATCGGATGTCGACAGGCCGGCGCGGTCGGCCATGACCTCGGCAATCGCCAGGGCCGCCTCGTTCGGGCGTTCATGGACCGCCTGCACCTCCACCCGGTCGCAGGTGCTCAGCCACAGCGCCTGCCCCACCCCCACGGCACGCAGCCGCTCCAGCATTCCCGCCACTTCCGCCTCGTCGGTGGACAGGCGGTCGCGGACGACGCCGGAGCAGGTCCGGTGGCTGGCACCGATGACGAGGTAGGAGGTGGTGGTCACGCCGCGGATCGCTGTCCCTGCCCGAATTCCGGGCAGCTTACTCCGCGGCGGGGGCCACGTCTCGCTTGGTTTCTCGGGTGGTTTCGGCTTCGGCAGCCTCTGCGGCGGCCTTCGCCGCCTCGATCTCCGCCGCCTTCTTCTCGACCAGCCCGACCAGATGCTGGACGATGTCCTGATCCTTCAGCCGGTGGTCGGTAACGCCGGACAGATAAACCTGATGGGTGTTGTTGCCGCCGCCGGTCAGACCGATGTCGGTTTCCCGCGCCTCGCCCGGACCGTTCACGACGCAACCGATCACCGACAGGGTCAGCGGGGTGGTGATGTGGGCCAGCTTCTGCTCCAGCAGTTCCACCGTCTTGATGACGTTGAAGTTCTGCCGGGCGCAGCTGGGGCAGGAAATGACGGTCACGCCGCGCCGGCGCAGCCCCAGCGACTTCAGGATGTCGTATCCGACCAGGACCTCTTCCGCCGGATCGGCCGACAGCGAAACGCGCAGCGTGTCGCCGATGCCCGACCACAGCAGCATGCCCAGCCCGATCGACGATTTCACCGTTCCGGCGCGCAGGCCGCCCGCCTCGGTGATGCCGATGTGCAGAGGATAGTCGCAGGCCTCCGCCAAGCCCTGATAGGCGGCGACGGCCAGGAAGGCATCCGAGGCCTTCACCGAGATCTTGAACTCGCGGA
Source organism: Azospirillum sp. A26 (assembly GCF_042604635.1). Taxonomy (NCBI): domain Bacteria; kingdom Pseudomonadati; phylum Pseudomonadota; class Alphaproteobacteria; order Rhodospirillales; family Azospirillaceae; genus Azospirillum; species Azospirillum sp. A26. Next base: position 2,362,695 of record NZ_CP170472.1, read on the forward strand.
AATCGTTGTCTTCCAGGATCTTCGCGTGGTTCAGCGCGCTTTCGACCATCGCCTCCGGGCAGGGCTCGCCGTATTTCTCCAGCAGGTCCTGTTCCAGCGAGCCGGCATTGACGCCGATGCGCATCGAACAGCCATGATCCTTGGCCGCCTTCACCACCTCGCGCACCCGCTCGGCCGAGCCGATGTTGCCGGGGTTGATCCGCAGGCAGGCGGCACCGCTCTCCGCCGCCTCGATGGCGCGCTTGTAGTGGAAATGGATGTCGGCGACGATTGGTACCTTCACCTGCCGCACGATGTCCTTGAGCGCCAGAGCCGAGTCGCGGTCGGGGCAGGAGACGCGGACGATGTCGGCCCCCACCCGTTCGGCCGCCTGGATCTGCTCCACCGTGGCCTTTACGTCGGTGGTCGGCGTGTTGGTCATGGTCTGGACCGAGATCGGCGCATCACCGCCGACAAGCACGTTGCCGACGCGAATTTGGCGCGATTTGCGGCGAAGGATCTGGCGGTAGGCGCGCACGGTCATCTCAGGTCAGCCTCTGGACAGCAAAACGGAACCGGGTGCCGCATCCTAGCGCAGCCGGCATCAGGCCAGAAGTGCGCTCCGGCGCCCGGGATTCAAGGGTCAGGGTTGGTGGGGCGCCGCCGACGCATGGCTGTGGCCCCTTCACCGGCCGGTTTCAGCGCCGCACGACCCCGTGACCGTCGATGGCGACGTCGCGCAGCACCTGCCCGACGGAGCCCAGTGGCGGGCTTTCACCGCCGTCGGCCATCACCACCAGACCACCGGCGTTGCCGGTGCGGATCTTCACGTTGGGCTTGTCAGGAACGCGGAAGGTATCGCCCGGCTTCAACACGCGGGTGAAGACGATCTCGCTCCCATCACGCACCTGAAGCCAGCTTTCCTGCGTCGCCTTCAGGATCAGCTTCGCATTGGTGTTCAGCGTGCCATAAACCTTGCCGTTGGCCGGAACCGACGCGGCCGGAACCGCGGGCGCAGCCGGAGGGGCCGCCGCGGCGTTCAGCGGAGTCGGATCCTGCGGCGACGCCTCGTCATCGTCCTCGGCCGGCGGCGCCGGTACATTGACGATACTCTGCCCACCCGTCTGGTTGGCAGCGGGCGCGTTGGCCGAGGGAAGCGGCGACTGGGCCGGCGGCAGCCCGGCGGCGGGGGTACCGGCCTGCGGCTTGGCCGTACCACCCTGCGGAGTCGCCGGCGCTGGCGTGGCAGTGGACGCGGCAGTCTGCGGCGGCTTGCCGGCGGTGGACGGCGTTGCGGCCGGTGCCGAAGTGGTGGGTACAGATCCAGCCTGAGTTGGGCTGGCTGGGGCAGTGTTCGCCGGAGATTGAGCTGTGGTCTGGGCCGGCGTCGTGATCGCTGGTGCCGGGACGGCGGGTTCGGCACCGGGCTGGCTGGACGTTGCGGACTGGTCGGCCACCTGTTCGGCCGGCTTGGCCGGCACGCCGTCCAGCAGCGAGACCAGACGGTCCGGCAAAGTCGGAACGAGGTCCGCCACCGACCGGTCGGTCGCCGACAGATAGTACCAGCCGCCATAAACGATGCCAGCCAGCACCAGCGTGCCGAGTAGCAGCGTTCCACCCGATGCCCGCCCTTCGGCGGCCGGAGTCGGCAGATACAGTTCCTGGCGGCGGACGCTGCCGGCCGCCTCCTCCTTGTAGCGGGTGACGACCATGTCCGGGTCGAGACCCAGGCACTCGGCATAGGAGCGCAGGAAACCGATGGCATAGGTGCTGCCCGGCAGCTCCTGATACCGCCCTTCCTCGATCGCCAGTAGGTAAGGATAGCGGATGCGCAGCATCGTCGCGACGTCGCGCAGGTCATAGCCATGCGCCATCCGCGTCGCACGCAGAGTCTCGGAGACGGAGGGACCGGACGGAGCCGGATCGAAATCGTCGAAAACCTTGCGCTTGGCCATGGGCTCGCCATCTGCTCGCAGCTTGTGCACACACTGGAAAAGCATGCGCAGCGGGGGGGATCCGCGTGGATGCAACTTGCGAAATGGGTACGACATGCCGCCCCCACGGCGCAACCGCAATGACCACGGGTCAGGGAACGCGGGTCGTGACAAGTGGGTGCGGGGACTTCAATCCAAACAGCAAGAAGCCCGCCGTGCGTGAGCGCGGCGAGCTTCTTGTTGATTTGGTTGCGGGGGCAGGATTTGAACCTGCGGCCTTCAGGTTATGAGCCTGACGAGCTACCGGGCTGCTCCACCCCGCGGATGTCTCGATGTGGGATGATGGATTTGGTGAAGATGCAAGCATGCGCGCTTTGTGTAAGGAGCGTCTCTTGTGCCTGAGCGACCTGGCGGCGACCTACTCTCCCACGTCTTAAGACGCAGTACCATTGGCGCGGAGGCTTTTCACGGCCGAGTTCGGGATGGGATCGGGTGTTTGACACCTCGCCATGACCACCAGGTCACCGAGGCACAAGACCGACGCTGTTACCGAAAGCGCTGTATGCTTGTTCAGTGCAAGTGAGGAGGATGTATCGAACGGCTGTGCGCTGGTCAAGCACTGCTTTGGAGCAGGCTTGCTGCTGCGCATGGCGCGGTTTGTGGTGTCGAGATCAAGCCGATCGAGCGATTAGTAAGGCTTAGCTTCAGGCATTGCTGCCGGTCCACATGCCTCCTATCGACGTGATGGTCTGTCACGGCTCTCAAGGGAGCTCTGGTTTAGAGGTGGGTTTCCCGCTTAGATGCTTTCAGCGGTTATCCCGTCCATACTTAGCTACCCGGCCATGCCACTGGCGTGACAACCGGTGCACCAGAGGTATGTCCATCCCGGTCCTCTCGTACTAGGGACAAATCCTCGCAAAACTCCGACACCCACGGCAGATAGGGACCGAACTGTCTCACGACGTTCTAAACCCAGCTCACGTACCACTTTAATCGGCGAACAGCCGAACCCTTGGGACCTGCTCCAGCCCCAGGATGTGATGAGCCGACATCGAGGTGCCAAACGACTCCGTCGATATGGACTCTTGGGAGTCATCAGCCTGTTATCCCCGGCGTACCTTTTATCCGTTGAGCGATGGCCCGTCCACGTGGAGCCACCGGATCACTATGGCCGACTTTCGTCTCTGCTCGACTTGTCAGTCTTGCAGTCAGGCGGGCTTATGCCATTGCACTCGTCGAGCGATTTCCGACCGCTCTGAGCCCACCATCGCGCGCCTCCGTTACACTTTGGGAGGCGACCGCCCCAGTCAAACTACCCGCCATGCAGGGTCCCGGACCCGGATAACGGGCCACGGTTAGATGCCAGAGACTTCAAGGGTGGTATTTCAAGGTTGGCTCCACACGAGCTGGCGCCCATGTTTCCAAGCCTCCCACCTATCCTACACATGAAGTCCCTAGCACCACTGCAAAGCTGTAGTAAAGGTGCACGGGGTCTTTCCGTCTGACCGCGGGAACTCCGCATCTTCACGGAGAGTTCAATTTCGCTGAGTTGGTGTTGGAGACAGCGGGGAAGTCGTTACGCCATTCGTGCAGGTCGGAACTTACCCGACAAGGAATTTCGCTACCTTAGGACCGTTATAGTTACGGCCGCCGTTTACCGGGGCTTCAATTCAGAGCTTGCACTCCTCCTCTTAACCTTCCGGCACCGGGCAGGCGTCAGACCCTATACGTCGCCTTGTGTGGCTTCGCAGAGCCCTGTGTTTTTAGTAAACAGTCGCTACCCCCTGGTCTGTGCCCCCCGCCTGGACTTGCGTCCAAACGGGGCCCTCTTCTTCCGAAGTTACGAGGGCAATTTGCCGAGTTCCTTCAACACCATTCTCTCAAGCGCCTGGGTATACTCTACCAGTCCACCTGTGTCGGTTTGGGGTACGGTCTATAAGGCGGGGCTATTTCCTGGAACCGGTCCACAGCACGATCAATCCGATAAGATCGTACACGCTTTCCAATCCGTCACCTCCGCCAGGCCCACGAATATTAACGTGGTTCCCATCGACTACGCCTTTCGGCCTCGCCTTAGGGGCCGGCTCACCCTGCGTGGATTAACCTTGCGCAGGAACCCTTGGACTTTCGGCGACAGTGTTTCTCACACTGTTTGTCGCTACTCATGTCAGCATTCTCACTTCCGATACCTCCAGGCGGCCTCACGGACACCCTTCGCAGGCTTACGGAACGCTCCGCTACCACGTGATCTGAAAGATCACATCCGCAGCTTCGGTACACGGCTTGAGCCCCGATACATTTTCGGCGCAGGCCGGCTTAACTAGACCAGTGAGCTATTACGCTTTCTTTAAAGGATGGCTGCTTCTAAGCCAACCTCCTGGTTGTCATGGCCTTCCCACATCCTTTCCCACTTAGCCGTGATTTGGGGACCTTAGCTGGCGGTCTGGGCTGTTTCCCTCTCGACGATGGACCTTAGCACCCACCGTCTGTCTGCCGGACTGCACTCTGCGGTATTCGGAGTTTGGTTAGGTTTGGTAAGGCTCGCGCCCCCCTAGCCCATCCAGTGCTCTACCCCCGCAGGTGATATCCGACGCGCTACCTAAATAGCTTTCGCGGAGAACCAGCTATTTCCTGATTTGATTGGCCTTTCACCCCTAGCCACAGGTCATCTCCGACTTTTTCAACAGGCGTGAGTTCGGTCCTCCAGTGCGTGTTACCGCACCTTCAACCTGCCCATGGCTAGATCATCAGGTTTCGGGTCTAAAGCATGCAACTCGGTCGCCCTATTCAGACTCGCTTTCGCTGCGCCTCCACCTACCGGCTTAAGCTCGCTGCATACTCTAAGTCGCTGACCCATTATACAAAAGGTACGCCGTCACCCCGCAAGGAGGCT